>NZ_CP073027.1:3692500-5098806 GCF_018924625.1 Chryseobacterium sp. PCH239 | reverse complement strand
TTTCCATCCAACCAATTGAACTGCGGAACTACTATTAATCTGTCCTGGAAATATCTCAATCTCTTTTTTGATAGCTTTGCTGTTCCAGATAATTTCTGATTCCATAAGAAGTTACTATTACAAATGGAGTATATAATTTTCTCCAGCTGTATGTGTTTGCTGCAAACTGATCCAGAGACATGTCATACATATTGGCCAATACTTCAGCATTCATCTTTTCTTTATCATTTCCGGTTACTTTTACCGTCCATTTTTCTTTAACGTTAGGTTCAAGCTTATCTCTGAAGGTTACGGTTTCAATTTTTAAAGGTTTTTCTGTGTCTTTTATTTTTAAGGAAACAGATTCTGTATTCACATCATTAAATGCTACCAGCTGAAACTGAAGGTTCAGATCTGAAACACTTTTATCTTTAGGAATCAGCCGTGTATTCTAATATTCCCTTTTTCATCTGATGAACTTCAGAAACGGTTTTTCCGGATCCGTCCTGTACAAAAACATTGATTAAAGCATCAGGAACAGCTGAGTAAACATACACTTTTGCTTTTTCTCCTCTTGATAATTCTTCTTTGGGAGCGATAACTGTAAGGAATGTTTTCTGAGTGGGTTTTTAAAGCGGTTTTATCCCAAACACTGAAATACTGTGAAGTTTTGATCGTATCTTTTCCTTCAATATTGAAAAGTTCAAGTTCATAATCCCTGCTTCCAGTTTTCCTAAATCAAGACTGGCTGCTGCCTGAGAATTATCAGCGGATGGCTGCTGCTGTTTTTCAATCAATACTTTTTCGGTTTTCCAGTTTTTGATCTCATCATTTTATCAAAAGATCATGTGGAAATTTGCTGATAAATTCTTCTTTTGAATATTTCGGAAGATTCTGAAGATCAGATTTAAAATTATCTCTGAAGATCCTGTCCGGAGCAGTCAGCTTCGATAACTTAACCTGATAAGGTTTCTTTAGATTCTGATCGTTATAATTTTTGGTTTCCACCTTTACTTTTACATTTTCGTCTGTAAAAGTATTGCTGATATTTTCTGCCTGAATGTAATGAGAAACCGAAGCTACTTTTAATTGAGTATTGGCAGTCTGCGTTTCCCCGTTGATGTCTGTAACAGAAGCATTGATGGCATAATTATCAATCTGTATTCCTTCCAGCTTTTCATCTTTTTAAGTTCCAAACGAATCGTAAACTCTCCTTTTTCATTGGTTTTTGCTTCGCCCAGAATCGAGTTTTCATTATCATCATTCTGCGGATACCAGCTGAAATATCTCCATCGGATATTCTGTTTTTTGATTTCATAGTTTACGGTTGTATTACTCAGCGGAACACCGGAAAACATAACAGCTTTTCCTTTCAGTTCTATCGTCTGGCCATATTTGTACTCGTCTTTAACGGGATCAAAGGTCATTTCAAATTTTGGTCTTTTATACTCTTCTACCCTGAAATTTTTATATCCAGCACTTTCCCCTTCTATTCTCAGGTAAAAATTACCATTCAGTTTTCCTTTTGGAAGCATGAAACTTCCGTGATAAGAACCGAATTCATTAGTGGTAAAATCTTGTGAAGAAACTTCTTCACTATTGGTATTTAATAAAGTGATTTTTTGTTTTAGTCCTGAAAGAACTGCTTCAACTTCCTTATTCATTCTGGTATTCACTACCTTAAAATAAACAGTCTGTCCGGGACGGTAGATTCCTCTGTCGATAAAAATCTGAGCCGTTGAACGCGTTTGTTTATTTGGATTATAATCATCGGCATATCCTCTGTTTCCGTACACCTGCATGATCTGGAAATCATTAGTTTTAGGTTGTTGAATCAGGAATGTTCTGTAATATTCTTTGCTGTCTGTAGCAGGAAGCTTAAATACTCCGTTGGCATTGGTTGTTCCCTCAATTTTAGTTAGAGTCTTATTGGAAACAAATTCATAAAACCGAAGCCCTTCATTAGCCAAAGGCTTACCGTTCTCACTATTCACCAATTTCAACTCGTCGGAAAGAGGGCTTCTATCCGTTTTGGATTGATAAATAATCTTGTTTCCGGAAACCAGAAAATATAAATTATGTCTGGAGTCTGTATCTTTCATATCTGCTCCTGCAACTGTAAATTCTGCGACATACACTCCTGAAGGAAGGGGTTTCACTTCCAAAGAAGTTTATGATTCTGATAATCTTTAGGATCCGGAAGCTGTAATGTTTCTTTTCGTACCAGATTCTTTTTCAGATCTCCGAAAGTATTGGAATAAGAATTCTGAATGTATTGAAGGAGTGATGTAAAATCATCCTTTACTTCATAAATATTCAGGGTAAATTCTGATACATTCTTATACTGCGCAACAAAATGAACCGGCAGATTATTCTGGGGCTGGGATTCATATTTTAAAGTCAGATACGGATTGACAATCTGTGCTTCTTTGCTTTTGATATTCTCCAGAAAAAGAGATTTCGGGTATTCACTTTTAGCTTGTGCCGCTAATGCAAGAGCTTCTTTAGGTTTCTTCTGATTAGTGAGTTCATCCATGACATCTCCCATAATCAACACTTTATAATCTCCCTCTATATTAGATTTCAAAAGATTCTGAAGCTGCTGAAGTTTATCCTTGCAATGATTGAAATTACAGTTTTCCGTTATCTTTTCTTTCATGAAATACAACTTTGGATTTCCCGTATTCTGCTCGATCAGTTCATCATACATTGCATTGATTGCTGTACGGTTGGCTGTCAACTCATTTTTGGTAAAAATGTTGTTTTCAGATAGAAACGTTATTTTTTTAACGGCATACCAATCCGCCAATGTCGGAAAATAGGCAAAGTCTCCTGTCTCTGAAAAGATATTCTTATACTTTTCCAACGAGATCTTTCTCATTTCAGGTTTTTCCTGATCAAGCTCCTGAAAATTTTTAGTCAGGTAATTTTTAAAATCAAGTTTACTCCAGGTTTCAATCTGCGAAACATCCTGAGAGTTGATATTGGTTCTTCCGTTTATTTTCCATGAGTTCTGGTTGTAATAATCCATAAAAAAGCCATTCAGCAGAACTTTGTACACCAGTTTACCTTCTCCGTTTATTTTTCCTTCTGCCTCTTTAAGTCTTTTAAAAAACTGAGAAGCAGCATCATTCTGATCATCGTCAACGGTTTGGTTTACAATACTGAATTCCGCTTTCAGAGAACGGATCAGCTCGAAGGCATTATTTTCTTTCATGGCTTGTTTTTGTATGTCTAAAATAATGGGAAGATTAGATTTATAAGCTCCTTTCACACTGTTATCAGCTACTTTTTTCCATTGGGTATCGTAATATTTCTGTGCGGATACCATTGAAAAGCTCAGCATTACAAGCAAAAGCAGAAAAATCTTGGAAAATCTTTTCATATATATTAATTTTGATAAATGAACATCTTAAAAATACTGAAAAAAACCGTCATAGACAGCCAGGTTTATGTCTCTCTTATGGGAACTCTTTTTGCAGTATTTTTCATGAAAGAGCAAAACACATTCCGTTTCCCTACTTTTGCACTTATTTTCATCACTTATTTCAGTGGCTATCTGTATACTAAATATCAATATACCAGGTATTTTTTCAGAATAGTGATCATCAACGCCATTGCAGGAATCATCTGTGCTTTTTTAATCATTCATAATCATAATGGAATAAGACTTCTGAAATGGTTTGTCATTGTCGTGCTGGGGTTGCTTTATAATAGCTTTTTTCTTGATGTTTATATCCGGAAAATTCCTTTATTGAAAGTATTTTATGTAGGTTTGGTTTGGGCATTGGTCAACTGCTGGCTTACCCTTCCTGAATTCAGCATACCTATTTTTCTGATCAGTTTTTCTTTATCACCGCGCTTGTGCTTCCTTTTGATATCCGCGATATGAACAGCGATACCGTAAAAACCTTTCCTATGCTGATTGGGGTACAAAATACCAAGTACATTGCTTATGCACTTGTTTTCATCAGCAGTATCATTTCTGCTTTTTATCTTGATTCGGAATATGCGCTTGCTTTTTTTATGGCCAGCATTCTAACTTATATTCTCATCTACTTCTCTGATAATAAAAGAGATGACGCTTATTTCTCATTTGGAGTGGAAACTTGTTCGGCACTTCCTTTTTTATTTTTAGTAATAATGGAGTATTTTTGACGAATGATTATCAAGAAGCTTTCCCTCTACAATTTCAAAAACCATTCTGAGAAAAAGTTTGAATTTTCCCCGCAAATCAACTGTTTTGTGGGAAATAATGGCGTAGGAAAGACCAATATTCTGGATGCTTTGCATTATTTATCCGTAGGAAAAAGCTTTCTGGGAAATACGGACCTCAACAATATTAAACAAGAGGAAGACTTTTTTACCATTGACGCGGAAATTCAGAATGAAGACAGCGAAGATATCATCAGAATTACCCAGCCTAAGGAAGCTAAAAAGGTGATCAAGAAGAATGATAAAAGCTATGACAGGCTTGCAGATCATATCGGCTATCTTCCAAGTGTTATGATCTCGCCTTATGATTCTAATCTTATTTCGGATTCAGGAGAAAGCAGACGCAAGTTTCTGGATGCGATGATCTCTCAGACGGATTCAGAATATCTTTTTGATCTCATCCAATATCAGAAAACAATTCAGCAGCGAAATGCTTTACTGAAATATTTTGCCAAGAACAGAACCTGGGACAAAGATTCTCTGGAAATTTATGATGAGCCTATTAGCAGATTCGGGACTAAAATCTTTAAGAAAAGAAAAGAATTTGTAGAGCAGCTCAACCCTATTGTTCAGAATTTCTATCAGATTATTTCTGGTGGAAAAGAAAGCGTATCAGTAATTTATGAATCTCATTTGCTGGAAGATTCTTTTGAAAAACTTTTAAAAGAAAGCCTTGAAAGGGACCGAATGCTTACTTATACATCAAAAGGAATTCATAAGGATGATCTTCTTTTTGAAATGGATCATATATTAATCAAGAAAATCGGATCACAGGGACAGCAGAAATCGTTCCTGATCTCTTTAAAACTGGCTCAGATGAGTCTTGTAAAAGAACTCACCAAAAAGACTCCTATCCTGTTGCTTGATGATATTTTCGATAAGCTTGATGATACCAGAGTTTCTCAGTTGATTGAACTGGTTAACAAGGAAAATTTTGGACAGATTTTTATCACAGATACGCATAGAGAGCGTACGGAAAGTGTGGTAAAGAAAATAAATGAAGAAAGTATTATTTTTGAAGTTTAGTAAGAGGTTCGGGATGCGAGTTATGAGGTATTAAATGCAGGTAAATAAGTGTGGATGTAGATATGAAGTAAAAGACTAATATTCTTTATCATCAAACCGTTTTTTGTCTTAACTTAAGATCCTAAAACATGAATGATATGAGTTATAGAAATCTGGATATTTATAAAATAGCTTTCGACTTATTTTTAAAAACCCATAAAGCCTCCCTGCTTCTGCCTAAATATGAACTGTTTGAATTAGGCAGTCAGTAAAGAAGGTCTTCAGACTCAGTCATTACAAATATTGTTGAAGGCTATGGTAGATCAACTTATAGGAATGACTACATTCGCTTCCTGATTTACAGCCATGCGAGTAATGATGAAACAATCAACCATCTGGAAAAAATCATGATATTATATCCTAATTTTTCCTTAGAATTTGAGACATTAAGAAATGAATACAACACATTAGGCGGAAAAATCAACATTTATAAAAAATGGGTCATAGAAAATTGGAATAAAAATAATCTACAGCAAAAAAATAAATCCCCAAGCCAAAACCACGCAACCCAAAAACCCGAATCACGCATCCCGAAACCCGAAACCCAACTATGAAGAAGAAAAAACGTGAATATCAATCCTCTGAACTGGTAAAATCTTTTGCCAGAATTTATGGTTTTGAACACAAACTAGTTGCTTTTGACATTAAAGATTTCCTTGAAGAATATCTTGATGAAAGTCTTTTCAATGAAATCAAAAGTGTGAATATTGAAAACGAATGTATCATAATCAAAATTGATTCTCCTTTGCTGAAACATGATTTTAAAATGCGAAAAAGCTTTTATCTCAAAAAGTTTCAGGATAAATTTGGGGCAGAGAAATTTAATGATCTTCAGATATTATAGGAGTAGAATACAAATTTATTTAAATAATTCACCAACGTTAAAATTATTTTATTCTATGCAATTTTATATGTATTTTTAATGCACATTAATTAATATTTTTACCATGAAAAAATCAATTGCATCAAAAAAACTGACAAGAAAAACTTTAAAAACAATACAGGGAGGAGGCGTTGGACAGATCTGCTGTGCTGTAAGCTGCGCTAACGAAAACGAATGTGCTTATTGGACAACATTGCCGACAAAATGCCCATTACTTCCTATTTGTCTTTAATAGCTATAACAATAGAAAAATGCTACCCGAGGGTAGCATTTTTTATGATATTAATGTTCTTCTGATTTATTAGAAATGGTACTGCTCATCAAATCGTCTGCTTTCTTGTCCAGACCAGAGCTAAGCGGCAGGAAGAATTTCAGCGGATGTTTCGTAAAGTATCTGAAAATCTCTTTATAGATCTCACTTACCTGTCCGAAATTCATTTTTCTTGATCTAAATGCCAGGAACATCGATAAACTGAAACTTACCAGAAAGTTGAAGAAACCAATCAGGAATACCGTTACAAAAGACATCCAGAATGTATAGGAATCTACAGAGAAATCTTTTCCATATAACCCTAAAGCAAAGTTTCCGGCTGCAAAAGTAATGTGTCTGATATCCAGATCCAGTCCGAAAAACATTCCGACCGGAGCAGTTGCTCCAAGGAAAACCCCAAACCAGAAATTGGAAATGATTCCCGGCCAGTTTTTAGCATAATATTTTGAAAGTCCTTTCGCAAATTTCTTTCCAAAAAAGCTTCTGATGGAAAGGTTTTTGGCAATTCTCTCCGGTATCTGATAAAACACAGAATTGTTCCCGATATTTCCAGAAATAATCCCGGAAATAAAAAGATAGAATCCGGCAATGCTGGCGTGCAGAATAGCTTTTGATTTAAAAGGATCAAGGTCTTTTAACAGTTTATCAGAGCGCTCTACAGCAAGATTTTGTGAGAAAAACACATCCAATCCGTAAATAATGGCAAGCGCTACCGGAAAAGCAAGCAATACATTTCCTACAAAGGCAATGAACTGGCTTCTAAACAACTTGGATACCAAATGGGCAAATTCCGTATTATTTCTTTGGGCATTTCCTTCTTCAGATAATACTTTTGTCATCGTTGCAGCAGTCATAGCCGGCTGTTTTGTAGCAAGTGTAAAACCCATCAGATAAATCATCACAAATCCCATCGCATAGTTCATGGAATACAGAAATGCATGTGAAAAATCACTTCCCGGGATGTATCCATAAAGCATTTTCAGAACACAAAGGGCTCCTACGATAATACCACCACCACTCGCTTTGTAGAACATGGTCATATATTCCTTCCGGGTAGAAGTTATATAATGCGTGCCGGTTTCTGCAGTGTGATTGGTAATAAGGTGTGAGATCAACCTCGTGCTGTCGTTGATAAGATCTGAAATATTATTTTTGTGAGATTTATAATTCAGAATATTAAAAATCAACTGCTTGGATTTTATCTGAACATCTTCATCTGTATCAATAACCAATAACTGAACGATTTCATATATTCTTTCAGTTTGTTGGCGGATTTTTAACAGAGATTGATTAATCTTCCCGGAAATACCATATTTGGCAGAATTTTTAAAAGCAATATTCACAAACTCCTGGCATTGTTCTGCGTAGATTTTGATCTGCTTATATCTGCTGTCTTTTGAATGCAGTTGTAATTCAGGATCTTTAACCAAATCATCGGCCAATGTTTCCAGCTCATTCTGAAGGGCAAGAAACGGATTATCCAGATTTCTGTATTGAGGGGCCATTCTCACCACTTCCACTTCCATCGCCATTCCTGTTACCCTCCAGGAAAGGATGTTCATAGAGAAAATAAGTTCTTTTTTAACGTTAGGGCGGATAATAAAATCCGCAGCTCCCATCATATTTAAAAATTCATTGATCTCGTTTTCAGGAAGATTATGCAGATATTTTAAATCCTTTTTCGGCCTCATACTGACGTTATCGATCATGTACCATACCGTATTTTCGTTTTCAACGGGTGGCAGAACCTTGTTCAGTATTCTTTTTTTAAGCTCCGGAAAGAAGGCATTTTCTGAAAGAATATTCGCTTCCGTCAGTGAAAGGTTGAAAGGTCTTCCTCTAAAAATATTGTGGATATAATATTTAAAGTTCTCAGCAAAATTAGGATTGCTTCTGAAAAAATTGAGCACATCTGTAAAGTCGGCCTCTTTTATCGTCTCTAAAAACTCTGCAAAGGGTTCTAAAGAAAGAGTTTCGTTCTTAAAAGAAAAATATTTTTTAAGAACTGACTCAAAATTTGTGCTGGAATTAAAGAATTTCATTAGTACAAAGATACTATTTCAAAGTCACATTCCTCATCTGTCTCATGATCCAATTATGTTTCTTCCTTAAATAGGGTGATGGATTTTTAGGATCATACTTTTTTGGATTAGGCAATACAGCAGCAATCCAGGCTGCATCTGAGGTACTTAAGTCTTTGGATGATTTTCCAAAATAATATTGAGCAGCGGCTTCTACTCCAAATACACCTTGCCCCATTTCTATGGAATTCAGGTATCTTTCAAGGATAATATCTTTTGTCCAAACTTTTTCGATGATGAAAGTATACACCGCTTCCAGTCCTTTTCTTACCCAGCTTCTGCCCTGCCAAAGAAACACATTCTTCGCTGTTTGCTGGGAAATAGTACTTCCTCCTCTTATTTTTTTGCCTTTCTCATTATATTTCATGGCTTTTTCGATTGCTGTATAATCGAAGCCGTCGTGATCAAAGAACTTCTGATCTTCAGAAGCAATTACGGCTTTTTTCACATTATTTCCCATTTCGTCATAGGAAATATAATCCCTGTGCAGTTTTCCATATTCAAAAAGTCCTCCTATCTGGGTAAGAGTAATGGGTGGATTAAAGAATCTACCCCAGATGATAAAAACTACATTCAAAATAAGAATGATGAAGATAAGCTGTTTAATTTTTTTCCACATAACTTGATAAAAAGGAAAGGCAAAAATAAGCAAATAGTATGAGTTACTGCAATTCTTTCATGTAAGTAAGGTGATAATTAGGTAAAAGTTCAGGATGAAAGATCTTTATATAATCTTTAAGAATCAAATCTGCTCTCACCACACCGCTTTCAAAGAAATCATTCGCTTTCAGTTTTTCTTTTCCTGCAATGGTATAGATCTTTCCTTTATTGAATACATCCAGCTTTCCATAGAAAGGATTCATACCCAGCATTTCTTTTTTCGAAGTATGGCTTCCTGCATTTACCCAGTACTGAACGCCTCCTGCTTTCGCATATACTTCCTCAAAGCTCATTGTCAAAGCTTTTTCATCTTTATTATCCTTCATGATATAATTCGCATTGGCATCCGAAATATAATGAGCCACAGAAGTATTTCCTCCCGGAAGATACCAAACGTCTCCATACATTTCATTAGCAAGCACCACAGGTTTTTCTTTTGCTTTTGACGCAAGCTGTTTCAGATCACTATAGTTTTTCTCCACTTCCTGATATTTAGCTTCTGCCTCTTTTTCTTTTCCTAAAAGCTCTCCGAAAAGTTTGATATAAGCCGTTTTTTCCAAAGGTTTCTGCTCCATGTATTCATCCAGAAATATTACCTGAATGCCGTTATTCTTTAAAAGCTCATACGCATTGTCAAAACTTGCGATATGATTGGTAAAAATAGCATCCGGTTTCATAGCGATGATCTTTTCCACATCATATTTCTGTTCGCTCCCTACATTCTGGATTTTTCCTTCTTTAATCAGATTTTGAATTTTATCTGAAAAAATATACTCCGGACTGGAAACTCCTATGATTACATTTTCTGCTCCAAGCTCTGAAATATACCCTGCCATACTTGCATTCAGCAGGATTATTTTCTTGAAAGGAGTTTGATTCTGCTTAAAATTATAAGTAAAATTCCCCGATTTCAACTCCAGGCTTCCGTCCTGTTCCTTGTATTGGGTACGATTTGAGATATTTGTCCAATCTGAGGACGAAATTTTTGATTCTCTTTTACAGGCAATTAGCGAAAATACCGTAAATAAAAGTAAAATTTTCTTTTTCATGTTTCAAAGAACGGAAAAAAGTGGTATATTTGCAACCGTTAAACAACAAGATAACAAACGGCCTCGTGGCGCAACTGAATAGCGCATCTGATTACGGCTCAGAAGGTTACAGGTTTGAATCCTGTCGAGGTCACCAAGAGCCAAAAGGTGCCAACTGAAGACAGCTGGCGCCTTTTTTTATTTAAAAATTATATACATTAAAGTATATAATTGCTTTATTTATTGCCGTTAAGTAAACCTGCTATTTTCTTGCTGATTTCAACTGCTACAGGACGATGGCCTGCTTCCAGAGCCACGACTCCTATAGAAGCATTCAACTGAGGAATATAAACGGCATCTGTTCCCAATCCGCCTCCGTGATTGTACGCTAAAAACCCTGCATACTTAACTTTGCGGATACCAAGACAATAGTTGATTTCCAAATTTGGCGGTACATCGGTTGTCATCTGAGCGAGAACATTTTTGTTTTTTATAATCTTACCACCAAAAAGTTGTTGAAAAAAAATAGCCATTTCTTTCACATTGGTTACGATTCCACCTCCGCCATACAAATCCCAAGAAGGATCAAGATTATAGGTATCCCATCCAAATTGATCCCAATATTGATGAGTCTGTGGAGCTGTATTTTCAAGTGCATTTTCAAATTTTGCAAACCGGGTAACTTTCAAACCTTGCTTTTTGTAGCCCAGCAGTTTTCTCATCGTTTTGTAATACGGCTGGTGTGTCACACTCTCTATAACTTCAGTAAGTAATACAAAGTTGATATCAGCATAGTGAAAACCTTCGCCAGGATTTGACAGTGGTTTACCTAGTCCAGCTGCTCTTATGATCTGCTCCTCCCGTGTCCACGCATGTTGCGGATGTTCTCCGATAAATTTAAAATATCCTTCATCCACATAGTCTCTTATACCTGATGTATGGGATAAAAGATGTTTTAAGGTGATGCTGTTTGTATTGTAGCCAGCATTTGATAATACCTGATCAGATTTTGAAGTAAGATATTTTTTTAGCGGTTGATTGATATCCAATCTTCCTTTTTCAGCCAATCGCAAGATGGTGGCCGCAACATAAGGTTTGGTTGTACTCGCAATCAGTACGGGCTGATCTGCTGTTAATTTCTGCTTTGTTTCCCTTTCTGAATATCCAACAGCATAACTGAAGGAAAGATTTTGATCCGGGGCTTCCACATATAATGCAAAACCTACAGCTTTTGGATCGGCAGCGTAAGTGGAGTCAACAATGTCTTTTATTTTTGCTGTATATCTTGTGCGTACGAATTTGAAGCTGCTAGGATAATCAGAAATATGACCTTAAGATTTTTAACGGTGTTCATTATTATTATTTTATTTTTTGGGGGACAGAGTTATTGAAAAGCAGGAAATAAAAATTTGATTAAATATTGTTTCCTGAACTTTGTAAAGTTGTTTTTTACGGTTGATGTGGAGGTTAATTAAGCTGTTCCCTAAATTGCAGTGGGGTCAGTCCGGTTTTGTTTTTGAAAAGTTTATTAAATGATTGCGGATACTCAAATCCCAGCTCATAAGCAATTTCGGCAGCAGTAAGTTCCGATGTCGACAGCTTTTGTTTAGCAACTTCGATCAATTTAGCGTGGATATGCTGCTGTGTATTCATTCCTGTCATATTTCTTAGTAGATCACCCAAATAACCATATGATACATGCAACTTTGCTGAAAAATAACTAACTGATGGAATACCTTTCTGTGTTGATTCCTCATCTCCATAGTAATTGTTGAGCAGTGTTTCAAACCGCTCTATCAAAGGGCTGTTTATTGCCTTTCTCGTGATAAACTGCCGTTTATAATAGCGGTTACTGTAATTAAGCAAAACTTCCAAGTATGAAATGATCAGTTCCTGGCTTGTATCGTCTATTACTGTTTCGATTTCTTCTTTGATATCTTCAAAAATGTGCAATACTTTGTTCTTTTCTTTTTCTGAAAGATGAAGGGCTTCATTTATATTGTAACCGAAAAATCCGAATTTTGTCATTAATCTAGCAAGTGGATGCCCCGCAAAAAAATCCGGATGGATAAAAAGGCTCAATCCACTACAATTATCATCATCAGCGACCGCAAGAGCCTGTCCCGGAGCTACAAATATTAATCCCCCTTCATCAAAGTCATAGTACCCCTGTCCATATTTCAATTTGCCCTTCAAGTTACTTTTATAGGATACCATATAAAAGTCGTGAACAAGATATTTCACTTCTGATTCCCGAGAAATATCAATGTGGTTTACGGAAACGATAAGCGGATGTAAAGGGCCGGCAACCCCCAGCCCTCTACATAAATCACTAATTGACTTAAAATAATGTAGTTCCTTTCTTTTAACTGATTTATCGATCATGATTTAATTTTAAGAATTTTATTATACATGAATTGACCGTTTAAAATTAGCCATTTTTAACTACAATAGATTTTAACCCTCCAGTCCTTTTGCAATCTGTTTTCTGAATTCTTCAGCCCCGATGTTTAACCTGTGCTGATACGTCGATATGGCATCATTGCCCGCCAGGTAACGGAGCTGGTCTTTACCGTCCGTTATGGCTTCGTAAACTACAGAGGCAATAGATTCAGGAGTTGAAAATTGAAGCGGACTTTCACTGTTTTCAAAACTTGCCAGGAACTTGTCAAACTGTTCTGAATAAGCTTCATGCTTGCCAAGATCCAGCGACCTGCTCATAAAATCTGTAGCAATTCCGCCAGGCGAGATGGTCTTTACCTGGATATCATGGGCAGCAAGCTCGAAAGACAGGCTTTCGCTCCACCCTTCAACAGCCCATTTCGTCGCATGATAAATGGAAGAAAACGGGAATGCGACCAATCCGCCTATAGAAGTTGTGCTGATAATTAAGCCACTACGTTTTTCCCTTAAATGAGGAAGAAAAGCCTTTGTTACCCGGACAACTCCCAAAACATTAGTATTGAACTGTCGCGTGATTTGTTCATCTTTATACCCTTCTAATGGACCTGTCAGGCCGTACCCTGCATTGTTGAACACCACATCTACAGGGCCAATCTGAACAGCCGCCGCAACTGCCTGTTCAATGGATGAAAGATCCGTTACATCCAACGGAAGAATATGGATGTTTTTGATTTGGTTCAGTTCAGTTTCTTTCTCGGGATACCTCATTGTTGCAATTATATTCCATCCTTTTGATGCCAGTAATTTTGCAGTTGCCTTCCCCAATCCGGAAGAGGCCCCGGTTATAAATATCGTTTTCATTGATCTGCTTATTTGGATAGGAAAATATTGTTTGTAAACGCCTGATATTCTACTTCAGAAGTATTTCTTCGTGCTTCCAGAATAGGCTTGATGTCGGTAGTAGGATAATATCGCAGGCGGTCAGTTCCATCAGTTGCAGCTTCGTAAATCGCTTGTACCACTTTTTCTACTGCATCAGCATCTGCAGCTCCCGCCATTCCACCATAAACTTTACCAATCTGCTCTAAAAAAGGAAGATAATCTTCGATCAATTGTAGGCCTAAACCTTCATCACCCATACGGTTCATAAAGCCGGTCTGCGGTGCTCCACCCGGTTCAATGATTTTTGCAGCAATACCCAATGACGTCAATTCATACCTTAATCCTTCAGTCCATCCCTCCAAGGCAAATTTGGATGAACTGTAAATCGAAGCCATAGGAAAACCGATGGCACCGGCACCTGAACTGATATTGATAATAGTACCTGATTTTTGGAAACGAAAATGAGGTAAAACGGCCCTTGTTACATCCATTGCCCCAAATACATTCACGTCAAATTGGGTTTGGATAGCTTCACGGGATGCACTTTCAAAAATTCCGAAAAGACCATATCCCGCATTGTTTACCACTGCATCAATATTTCCGAAGTGGTTTATTCCCTCAGCGATTGCTCTATCAATAGAATTCTTATCCTGAACATCTAATTGATTAACAAAGATATTTTCTGACTTGTCGAGATTTCCATCTTTAGTGGTATCTCTCATTGTTGCGATAACATTCCAGCCTTTAGCAGCGAAATAATTTGCAGTTGCGGCTCCAAAGCCTGATGATGTTCCAGTGATCAATACTGTTTTGTTCATTTTTTTGATATTTAATTTGTTTAACACTTTTGATACTGCAAATATCTACTGCATATCGGCCAACGAATAAACCAGATTAAGGGATTGATAATCCAAAATGAGGATTATGGTTTTTTCCAGAAAAGCCTGTCATTATTAGTGTGAAAATTAATGACGTTGACGCCTGTTTTAGCATTTGTATTTGTTTCAAATCCATCAACGACCGGATCTTTACTGGCTACCGGCAGGAGTTCTACATATTGTATTGTTTTTCCTTTTGCACGCGTCTGCGAGCCAAACTCACTTTTCAGCGGACAGATCAGCCTATAAAGATTTTTGGCCATAAAGGTGTAGAGGTAATCGTTAAGATCGTCAGCCTTTCCATGATAGTTTGCGTCTGCGTTAAGTTTTAATACTCCTCCGCTTATTAAGCGTTCTCGTACTTCCGCAATACTGAGCAGATTATCTTTTTCATCCATTATATAAGCATTATCCTGTGGATCCATATAGATCCATTTCTTTAGGGAAGGGATATAAACAGAATTGATGACATGTCCTCCTTCCGGGCTGGGATATCTCCCTGAAAAGCAGATCACGGTTCTGGACTGGAATCCCATGGCTAGGAACACTTCATTCATCGCAATGGAAAGCGGATAGCATCCATGCGCCTGCTTTTTAGTTCGGTAGCTATCAATAATACTTATAGCGTTTAGGGATTCGATATTCGGGGCATCATTGTGAGGGACCTCTTCATGGAACCACTTCAACAGTCTTTTTGCTCTTTCAATATCACTTCCTTTTCCTGCAATGGCATCAAGACCGTATTTTGTTCGGATCTTTGTTAGATCTTCATGGTCAGAAGACTGATAAGTGAAATCAGGAAAGGTCTGCTTCTGAGAAATATTATATTCCTTTCCCTGACGAAGTTCTCCGAGTTCGGATGTATCGATTTGCGCAGATGCCCAACCCGTTATAAAAAGGCCTAATAAGGCTAACTTACAGTTTTTTCTCATAAATCATTAATTAAGTATCAATGCATTCATAATTTTGTTTGCTAAACCAATACTGCTCCTCCATCAATGATCAATGATTGTCCGGTTATATATTCCTGCTTCATAAGGAATACAAACGTATCTGCAACATCTATTGGCTGTCCCACTCTTTTTAGCAGAAGTGTTTTTTCCAAATGACTGAAAAAGCTTTCTTTGTCTTCTTGGCGTAGGTTACCCCATAGGTTTGTGTCTATGATACCAGCGGCAATATTGTTTACCCGTATTGGAGCCAGCTCTACTGCCATCGCTTTTGTAAAAGCGTCCATAGCACCACAAATCGTAGCACCTAAACTATACCCGGCAGCAGGGCGTTGCCCAAAATTGCCACTCATTAAGTTAATACTTCCGCCTTCGTTGATATATTGTTTACCATATTTAATCGCTGCAAACGCACCCCAAAACCGAATGGTGAAAAAATCCTTTCCTTTTTCTATGTCGGTATCATCAACCATGCTCATTGAAATATTTTCGCCGGCAGTATAAACCAGGTGATCGAAGTTGCCTATACTGCTGAAAAATGATTTTATATTTTCTTCCCTGTCTAGGCTCAAGGCAAAACCTTTACTGTTTTCCGGCAGGGTTGCAAGCGCTTGATCAATTCGCTGTTGATTGCTTGATACAATGATCACTTCTGCACCATCCGCCGCTGCTGCCTGAGCTGTTGCCAGTCCAAGTCCTGAACTACCGCCAAGAACAATTATCCTTTTATTTTCTAATGTTTTCATTTTTAATTATTTATGTTAAAAAAATATGCTACAAAAAATTATTACCACCAATTAATAGTTGGCCTGTCCGATCTGCAGCTGGTCGAACTTTCCGTCTTTACCTATTCTGAATTTGAAGTATGTTTTGAAATCACCCCAGGTATCACTATGGAATTTTCCATAAATATCCATACTGCTGTTTTCAACTTTATCGATGGAGGTAAAACGTTCTTTACCAATTGCTTCGGTTGAGAATTTCATAAAATCTCTTGAATGACCATCATCAAGAAGGGTTGCATTCTTACTGAAATAGGAAAGCCACTCTTTGGAGGCAGCTTTTTGCCACGCCTCAATAGCAGCACGGACATTTTCGTTGCTTATTTTTTCGTATTCCATTATTGTTGTCGCTTTATGGTTATGATTATCCATTTGCCCACACGCAGATAAATTAATCATGAGCAGGATCGGCAATAAGAATCTATACATCTTCTTTACGTGATATTTTACTGGTTGGCCCCACCATTAACCAATAAATGCTGTCCGTTAACAAATGAAGAAAGACTCCCCGCAAAAAATTCTGCTGCATTGGCCACATCCTCCACTTCTGCTAAACGGCCCATCGGACAACTGTCAAGCAGCGATTTTCTCAGTTCAGGATAACTTCCCTCCTCTGCGAAGATACCGGAATGATCAACCGCGAAAGGGATAATGGAATTGACAGTTACCCCGCGGTACCCGATTTCTTTTGACAATACATCAACCAGGTATCGTGGTGTGGTTTTACTTCCTCCGTACACCGCCATACCCGGAACCGGAAAAGCCGTAGTACTGGATGCAATATAAATAATACGGCCGTTATCCTCTACATTTAGTGCAGCCTGCTGCATCGTGAAATAGGCTCCTTTGGTGTTGATTGAAAACAGGCGGTCAAACTGCTCTTCTGTAAATTCTGTTACAGGCGTTTCCACCATTTCTATACCGGCATTGGCCACCACGATATCAATTTTACCGAATACCCTTTTTGCTTCTGCGAAAAGTCGTTTAATATCTTCTACTTTACTGACATCGGCCTGGATAGAAATAACTTTTACGCCCATCGCCCTGATATTGCTTTCTACCTGATCTGTAGAAGATTTATCTTTTGAGTAATTCAGTACGATATCTGCACCTAAAGCGGCATAACGCTCTGCAATGGCTTTTCCCAAACCTCTTCCTGAGCCTGTAATCAAGGCTACTTTGTTTACTAAGGTGTTCATTGTATAATATTTTAGTTTTGATTTTAGAAATTTATTTAGGCCATCCCTCCATTGGCGCCTATGCTTTGCCCAGATATCCATTTTGCCTGGTCGGATGCAAGAAATGCCACCACTTCCGCTATGTCTTCAGGAGTTCCCAAACGACCGAATGCATTCGTAGAAGCAAGCTGTTTGATCAGTTCCTCAGATTTTCCGTTAAGGAACAAATCGGTTCCTGTAGGGCCGGGCAATACACAATTGACATTGATTCCTCTTGAACCAATTTCTTTGGCAAAAATGCGGCTCATCTGTTCTACAGCAGCTTTAGTGGCAGCATATACGCCATAAGTCGGAAAAATAGTCCGGGTCACCGTTGAAGAAAGGTTGATGATACTTCCATTATCAGAAAGTTTGATGGCCGCCTGTTGCAGGGAGTAAAAAACACCTTTTATATTAATATCCAGCTGTTTTTCCAGCTGTTCTTCTGAAAGATCTTTGATTAGTGCATTCAACATCACTCCTGCATTGTTTACCCATATATCTACTTTTCCAAAATGCTCAATGGTTTTATCAAAAAGGTGTTCCACTTCTTCTTTTCTGCTTACGTCAGCTTTGACTGCAATAGCCTGTCCTCCGGTAGAAGTGATACGTGATACAGTCTCATCTGCTGCGGCCTGGTTGCCACTGTAATTCACAATAACTTTAGCACCTTTCTGTGCCAATTTTAGCGCAATAGCAGCACCGATTCCTTTTGATGATCCGGTTACTACTGCCACTTTTTCTGTTAAATTTTTCATTTTATTTATTTTTTGTTTGATGAAACTTACCTGTCCCTTTTATATTCAGGATTACAATGGCAGTTCCGTTTTTTGTGTTGTTAGATTTTAATTTCTTAGGTCAAAGGTATAATCACCAATGCCCTGTATTGTTGCGAATATTAAAGGATGAGTTGCAAATTTTAAAGAATTGCAGCCCTAAGGAAAGCGTATGTTATTCGGGAAGTGCTATACCTGATATCTCAGCGCATTTATTAATGAACATCTCCTGTATGTCCGTATTTCTGGCATCAGGATGCACAGTCTGTGGTTTTTTGTGATAATAATATCCTCCCGACTTAAGTGCATCATTATCCATAGAAGAAGCTAACCAGACCTGCGTCACTGGGGCATCTGCAAGGCTGTCCGGAGCACCGGCCCCTCCCATTTTAGTAGCCACCCAGCCCGGCTCTAGTGCATTTGAAGCGACATCTTTCCATTTTCCGGCAATTGCGAAGGCAAGAAGAACATTGTGTAATTTGGAATCTGCATAGGCCTGGAAACCGTTCCAGTTTCTTTGTTCCCAGAAAAGGTCGTTAAGACTGCTATCTCCGTCGCGGTGAAGACCGCTGCTCATATAAATAAGCCTTTTGGGTTTCTCAATAAGCGCGGTAAGGATGTACGGAGAAAGGCTATTTATGGCAAAGACGTGCGGTAAACCATCTATAGTCATAATTTTCCTAGATTCCCGGTAGCCAACCGCCGCGTTATGGATAACGGCATCAAATCTTCCGAGTTTATTTACTTCTTTAGCGAGATCGATGGTTTCTGAAATACTGGCGAGATCACCAGTCAACACCGCCTCAGATTTTGGATTTGCTTGAAGCGCTTCTTCGGCTCTATCCTGATTTCTAGCATGAAGCACTACCTGATGTCCCTGCTGGATCATTAATTTTGCGGCCATCATACCTAGGCCATCGGAAGATCCTGTAATGAATATTCGTCCCATATTTGTAATTTTTTAATTTAATTGGTTTCGATTTGAATCTCCTTTTATCTAAAAATTTCTAATGCATTTTTTTTAATTTCCGGATATCTCTAAAAGGATTCAATTCAGCTAATATTTGTTATTCAAAGGTACTGGGGCCGGCACCTTTGTCTCTTGCAAATATTAAATCAAAAGTTGCAAATATTACAGAACAGCAATTGGTATGTGCTATGAAATTTATATAAAATAATAACGTTGTAAGTTACTTTGCTTTCATCTAAAGCTTTTATGCACGTATAATATGGATTATTTGTTTTCCAACAGTAAATAATTATGATCAATGCAGAGACCAGCAAAAGAGAAGGGCAAAAAATCGAAAGCTATTACCATATCTGTATGATAAGGCGTGTCATATAACCTTTGATATCTGGTTCTATCCTTTACTGTCAGAAATTCTGGATGTTTGTTTACAGGAATAAAATTAAATTTATTGACTTCCTTTACTGGCTTCAACGATCAGTTCAGCTGCTTCCTTCGGATGCGTCATAAAGACACAATGACTAGCTCCCTGAACTTCTACTATTTTTTTACTTTTCGCTCTTTCGGCGTATAAACGTTCCAGATCAGGATTTATAATTCTATCTGCCTTTGCAACCATATACCAAACGGGTTTCGATTTCCAAGCAGGAATATGGATTATAGCATGAAAAACCGAATCTTTTGTCGGAGTTTGAGAAACAGCCATAAAATCGGCTTTCTCCTTTGCCACACCACCTGCAAAATCTGAAGGAAAGTTGTTAGGGTTGATGTAATCGAATCCATCATCACCTTTGATTAAAGATTTATAGGCAGATGGATATTTTTTTGCGTTGTCTGCTTCAGATTCACCTTCGTCCGGAGCATGTGCAGCAAGATAGACAAGTCCTGCAACTTTTGGATTGTTTCCGGCGGTCGTAATAATTGCTCCACCATAGCTGTGACCTACTAGAATACAGGGACCGTCCTGCTGGTCAATAATCCTGTTTACCTGTTTTACATCATCCTCATAAGACAATAAAGTCTGTTGAGTTACAGAAACATGATATCCTTTTTTGTAAGTTCTTTATATATGCCTTCCCATCCGGAACCATCTACAAAAGCTCCATGAACAAGAACAATATTTTTAATCGGTAATTTTTGTGCAAAAACAACTCCTGTTGAACTTGCACAAAGAGTGATCAATATAACTAATAGCAGTTTAAACATAATTTTCATATTTTTTTTATAATGATTTTATCTAAAGTGTAAATCATATTGTCTAAGCAATTTCTTTATGAATTTCACTAGCCCAGTTATGGAATCCCTGGGTCTATAATCTATGCAGCCGGTATCTGTATTATTTCTATAATTCCGATTTTTGTTTTCATCATATTCTATTATATTGGTTTAATTTATGATGTAAATTTCGGCCGGAATATTAATATTTGAGGTAGTTTTCGTTGAGTAGGCAAAATGAGTCGTTAAAAGTTATTTAGAAATAAAGAACATCTTATTAGTGATGAGATTTTCTATATAAAACAGGTGAGGTCCTCTCATATTTTTTAAAAAAGTTGCTGAAATGCGAGGTTTCGGAAAATCCCAGTCTGTAGCTGATTTCTTTGATAGGTATATCTCCATTTTGCAATAAGGACTTTGCCTCTGTAAGTGTTTTCTCGGCAATCCAGCCAGTAATATTTTTCCCAGTTTTGCTTTTGATAACACTACTCAGATAATTGGGATGCAGATTGAGGGCATTCGCATAATCCTGTACCCTGAAAGCCTGATCCGCTTTACCCGAACTCAGATCACGATAATGCCGTTCCAAAATCCTTTTAAAAGAAATAACAATCTGGGAACTGCGATTTCCTTCGTAGATGGGATTATAATCATTCCAGATATGTTCTTTAATCTTAAAAAGAAGTACCGCTAACAGATGACCGATGATTTTATATTTTGAAGTTGTACTTTTTCTGTATTCATTTAATATCTGAACATTAATCGCCCCGACTTCTTTGAAAAAATCATCTGCCAACACTCTTGGCCGTACAGTTTCAGTAAGGAGAAATGGAAAATCATTGTAGACATCTTTTCCAATGTATTTTTTAAGAAAGGTTTCGTCAAAAGTAATTAACAAAATATCCTCGATTTCCTTCCAGCTGAATGTTCGATAATTACTTGGATTGGTAAAATAGATTGAATGTGGTTCAACTTCAAAGCTTTGCTCATCGATTGTATATCTTCCACTTCCGTTCTTTACGAACAAGAAAGAGAAAAAATTGGGTCGGTAAGACGCAGATTGATAAGGAATTTTGAACGGAATATCTCTTAAATTGAAAATAGTGAATCCCTCCGTGAGATCGAACAGATCTACAGGAAGATTTAGTGCTTTGTACAGCTGAAATAGAGAATGAGATTCGAAATTGTCTGTTGATTCCACTTTTACTGCATTTCAAATTTGAATCCCAAATTTAATAATTTGAAAACTTAAACTAATAAAATCAGGAATTGGTTTGCTTATCCTAATTTACAGCAAATTTCAAATTAAAATACTGAATATTTCTGAAGAAAAATGGATTCAATAAGTATTATTTAATTTGGTACAATCGAACTAATTCATTGATAAAAATGTTTTAAGATATACTCATCTTTATCACATGATAGGCTTATTAATTTCTAAATCTTGCACCAAATGTTTCGATATTTCTTCGGTTACGAGTACAAGGCTGGAACAGCCAATTCACCACTCATTATTCCAATGTTAATTTTTACAAGTTTTGAAAATTAAATTGTATCAAACAAAAAAGTTAGAAGATTTATTAGATAAATTAGAGGGATATAATTCACTTTTAATTTGACTTAATCGAACCAAATCATCGATAAAAGTGTTTGAAGATACGCTCGTCATGGTCCAAATATCCAAATAGCTCAATTTAATCCAAATTGGGCCATTTTTTTATTCCAAAATAAGCCAGATTAGGATTTTTATTGTTTTAGTGAATCTATTTTAAGAAAATAAGAAATGGCAGTAATATGAGGTCAGAAAAATAAAATCCGTTTCATTTAAGTGTATCATAACTAAAGAATAGGAACTATACACTTTTCTGCACCAATTAGATGATATTCTTAAAAGTCTTTATTTAATTCGGGATGTTAATTTACCTTCAATAACACTATCATATAGGACTTTGCTAAAAGCTACGTTTCCTGTGTTCAAAAGATTTTTCATGAATTAAACTCATTAATGGCCAGCAGACAATTTTATCACCATTCCTTTAAAAATAAATCCGTGAAAAGGCAATACAGAATACCAATATAATCTTCCCCACAATCCTTTTGGTCGGAAAACTGCTTTCTGCCAGAGCTTTCCTTTGTATAATTTGAACATCAGCCACGCCTCTCCAGGCAGTTTCATTTCAGCAATAAGAATCAATTTCCCTTCTTCCCTATCAGCATAAAGTACGCGCCAAAAATCCAGAGCATCTCCTTCGTGAAGCTCTACCGGGTGCGTTCTTCCTCTTCTGAGCCCCGGACCGCCAACCAATACATCCATATAACCCCGGATTTTCCAAAGGTTTTGTCCGTACCATCCATTTTTGCCGCCCAAACCAAAAACACGGTCGAGACATTTTTCACGGTCGTCATATTTTTCACTTCGAACGTCTTTAAAACAGCCAAAATGCGGAACTTCAATAAATTCCTTCAGGGAAGAATCATTTCTGCTGCTTATAAAGCTGTCTTTCCAACTGGAAAGTATTTCGTTGGCCTGAATCTTTGCCATCGTTCTCTCCAAAGCCTGCTCGTAAGAAAATGGTTGAACTCCAGTTATTTTTTTAATCTCTGATAAACTTTCATTGTTACAAACCACCTCAATTTTCATACTTCCGACGAGCGAACTTGCCAGACTGTAAGTGGTTGAAGTGATGAAATATAACCAATACGAAGACAGTTTCGGAGTCATTACCGGCAATGTGATAATAGTTCTTTTCAAACCTCTGATTTTCGCAAAACCCAGCAATATTTCTTTGTAAGTCAAGACATCTTCACAACCGATGTCAAAACTTTTACGGTAAGTTTCTTTTTTGAATAAAGTAAAAATTAGAAAATCCAAAACATTTGCAATTCCTATGGGCTGACATTTCGTATTGAGCCATTTTGGCGTAATCATGACCGGTAATTTTTCAACCAAATCTCTAATGATCTCAAATGATGCACTTCCAGAACCGATGATGATCCCAGCTCGTAAAACCGTTGTTGGAATTTTAGACTCAATTAAAATCTTTTCTACATTAAATCTTGAATTCAAATGCTTTGATAATTCTTTCTGATTGACTAATCCTGACAGATAGATAATATGTTTGCACGCCGTTTTTTCAATTGCTGAAACAAAATTCTGAGCACAGATTTTCTCCGATTCTTCGTAATCACCATTCGCACTCATAGAATGCATCAGATAATATGCCCCTGAAATATCCTCCGGAATATTCTTCAAAGTTTCCTCTCTCAGGAAATCAACTTCGATAACTTCGATCAAATCATCATTGATCCCGGCAGGTCTGGAAAATCGGCAGACATCTCGGCAGCAGCACACCACTTTGTAGCCTTGCTCTGTAATCACACTCATCATCCTTTTACCGATGTAACCTGTTGCTCCCGTTAATAAAATCTTTTTCATAAGAATTAATTTTGAATCAGTTAAAGAATTTTTCTTTGAATTTTCAATGTAACTTAAAGTTTTTCGAAGAGATGCCCAAAATAATCTTTCTTTGTTGTAAGATACGACGCATTGACTGAATTAGATTCAATTTCCAAAGGAATTCTTTTATTGAGCAAAATCCCGCTGTTGTTGAAAGCTTTCAATTTTTCAGGATTATTGGTCAATAAATTAACTTTAGAAATTTCCAGCATTTTCAGCATCTCGATTGCAACATCAAAACTTCTACCATCTGCCGGCAAACCTAATCTCAAATTTGCTTCTACCGTATCAAAACCTTGTTCCTGAAGAGCATAAGCCTTTAATTTATTGATGATTCCAATATTTCTGCCTTCCTGTCTGAGATAAATAATCATTCCTCCGTTTTCCGACATAAATTTCATTGCCGCATCCAGTTGTTGTCCGCATTCACATTTCCTCGAATGGAAAACTTCTCCGGTAATGCACTCCGAATGGAAACGAACATTAACAACTTCATTAAAATCTGTTTTTTCAGCCACCCAAACCAAATGTGGACACCAGTCATTTTCATTTTCAGAAAATGCATAGACGGTAAACATTCCAAAATCGGTCGGTACATTAGATTGAGCCTGTATTGTAAGCATTAGTTATATTTTGAATTATTGTTATAGTACAAATTTATACTTAATTTATTTAAGTAGTAAAATTAATTACTAAATTTGTTGATAAATAAAATCAATAATGGAACCAAAAAATATAATTACGGAAGATAAAATATTTGAATTGTACGGTGACTACCTTTTGAATCACGGCGAAAGACCAAAAAACATTTACCGTTTCGCAAAAGACAATGAATTCGAAGAAAAAGACTTTTACGATTACTTCTCAAGCTTTGAACAGATAGAAAAATCAATGTTGGTCAATCTTTTTGTTAAATCTGTAGAGTTAGCTTCGGAAATTAACAATTCTGATGAAATTACTTCAAAAGAAAAACTGTTGAATGTCTATTTTATCTTTTTTGAAAATATGACGATGAACCGTTCTCTGGTTCTGATGATCTTGGGGAATGACAAATTACACTTGGCAAAAATTTCAAATCAACTTAAGGAAACGCATCGACAATTCGTCAAAACTCTTGATTTTAATGATTGGGAAATGATTCAAAAAGCGAAAGATGATTTGAAAAATTTCCACGAAAAAGCTCGTGAAGAAGCGTTGTGGGTTCATTTGGTTTCCGCCATCGAATTTTGGAAAAAAGATACATCTCCATCATTCGAAAAGACGGATATTTTCATCGAAAAAACAATTGACGCAGGATTTGAACTGATGGAAAACGAACCTTTGAGAAAAATAGTTGACCTCGGAAAGTTTTTATTTAAAGAAAAATTTAAAAAATAGCAGATGAAAACACTCAATAAAATACCAACAGGAAAGCTGGAACGAACGAGCAGTTTGCTGAAAGCAGGAGCAAAAGTCGGTGTTAATTACATTAAATATTACGGAAATAAAATCACAAAAAATAAAGATGAGGGCGAAGCGAAAAAAGCTTTGAATGAAAACAACGCAACCGACATTTACGATTCTCTGAAAGAGCTGAAAGGCTCAGCCTTGAAAGTTGCCCAAATGTTAAGTATGGAGAAAAACATTCTTCCGCAGGCTTATGTTGAAAAATTTTCTTTGTCGCAATTTTCTGTTCCGCCGCTTTCGGGAGCTTTGGTAAAGAAAACTTTTAGAAAATATTTCGGAAAAAATCCGGAGGATCTATTTGATGAATTCACGGATGAATCCGTTAACGCGGCAAGTATCGGACAGGTTCATAAAGCGAAAAAAGATGGTCAAAATTTTGCTGTAAAAATTCAGTATCCCGGTGTGAGAGAAAGCATTTCAAGTGATTTGAAAATGGTAAAACCTATTGCGATGAAAATGTTTAATATCCAGAAAGAAGGTTCAGAATCTTATTTTCAGGAAGTAGAAAATAAATTGTTTGAGGAAACAGATTATGATCTTGAACTGAAAAGAAGTCAGGAAATTTCTAGAAAATGCAGTCATCTTGCGAATTTGGATTTTCCCAAATATTATCCTGAATTATCTTGCGAAAGAATCATCACAATGGATTGGATGAACGGAAAACATTTCTCGGAATTCACAAAATTGAAAAATTCTCAGGAAGATTTGAATAAAATCGGACAGACACTCTGGGATTTCTATATGTACCAAATGCACGTCCTAAAACAAGTTCATGCAGACCCACATCCAGGCAATTTCCTGGTTTCAGAAGATAAAAAACTGCTCGTGATTGATTTCGGATGTATCAAAGAAATCCCGAATGACTTTTATAAACCCTATTTTGAGTTGGCTCAACTTGAGAATCTGAATAATCCTGAATTTTACAAAGAAAAATTATACGATCTGGAGATTTTGAGTTCTAATGATTCTGCTAAAGAACAGGAATTTTTCACCAAATTATTCTACGAATTACTGGAATTGTTCACAAGACCTTTTAACGCAGAAATTTTTGATTTTTCTGATGAATCGTTTTTTCAGGAAATTGCAGATCTGGGTCAGAAATACGCTAAAATAAGCGATATGAAAGGAATGAATACCAACAGAGGTTCGAAACATTTTATTTATCTGAACCGTACATTTTTTGGTTTGTATAATATGATGCACGATTTGAAAGCCAAAAATGTCGTAATCAATCAGTACAAAAATTTTAACGAATAAATGCCTGCCAACTTACCTTCAAAGATTTGTGAAGTCTGCGGACTGCCCTTCAACTGGCGGAAAAAGTGGAAGAAAAACTGGAACGAAGTAAAATATTGCAGCGAAAAATGCCGGAAAAACAAAAAATCAACCTCCTCTGGTTCGGAAACAATTTAAGAATCAGAGACAATGAATCACTTTACAACGTGATGCAAGAACATTTACCTTTTCTTGCAGTGTATATTTTTGACAAATCTTTTTTCCATTCGACACAACTTAATTTTAAGAAAATTGGAAAATTTCGGACTAAATTTTTGTTGCAAACTGTTTCGGATTTGGAAAATAATTTAAAAGAAAAGAAGATTCCGTTTCTTAAAAAATTGGGTAAGACCGAAGATGTTTTTAAGCAGATATCTAAAGATTTTGAGGTTGAAAAAATATTCTGTCAGAGAGAGTGGACAAAGGAAGAAATTGAATTGGAAAATCAAATCAAAACCATTTTTCCTGATGTACAATGGGTAAAATCTTATTCTCAACTTTTGTTTGAACCAGATTTCGTAAAAGAACGATTAGATAAAATTCCTTTACTGTTTACTACATTCAGACAAAAAATAGAGGAAGATTTTAAAATCAGAAATGAATTTAATGCTGAACATCTGGTTTACAATAAATCCATTTTAAATTTAAAAATAAACAGCGACGATATTACATTAAAGACTTTAGGTTTTGACGATTTTGAAATGCATCAATCTTCTGCTTTTCCATTTTCAGGTGGTGAAACTGAAGGATTGCAACGATTAAATCATTACTTTTTTAAAACTAAAAATCTAAGTTGTTATAAAGAAACAAGAAATGGGTTAATTGATAAAGACTACAGCAGCAAATTTTCTGCGTGGCTTGCCAACGGAAGTCTTTCTGCAGTGTCTATTTTCCACGAAATCAAGAAATATGAGAAAGAATTTGGAAGTAACGAATCGACGTATTGGCTTGTTTTCGAATTGCTTTGGCGAGACTTTTTCAAATTTACTTCAATGCAGTTTCGGGATACAATATTTCAGCAAAATGGAATTTCAGAACAAAAATACGAATGGAAATATGATCAAAATTTAATTAACCAATGGATCAATGGCGAGACAGATTCTGATTTTATCAACGCCAATATGCTGGAAATTAAAAACACGGGCTGGATGAGCAACCGCGGACGACAAAACGCAGCTTCCTATTTCTGCAAAATCCTGAAGCAGGATTGGAGAATGGGTGCAGCTTATTTTGAGAAAATGCTCATCGATTACGATGTTCACAGCAATTATGGAAACTGGATGTATCTCGCCGGCGTTGGAAATGACCCGAGAAGCAGAACTTTCAATGCTGAAAAACAGGCTGAACAGTATGATTCGGATCGAAAATTCAGAAATTTATGGCTAAAGTAGCATCTTCAACGGCGCAATTGATATTTCCGCATCAGCTTTTTAAAGACACGGATTATCTGGATAAAAATCACCCTGTTTTTCTGGTGGAAGAGTTTCTGTTTTTTAAACAATATAAATTTCACAAACAGAAAATTGCCTTTCATAGGGCGAGTATGAAGTTTTATGAGGAATTTTTGACCAAAGAAAAATTCAAGGTGGAATATATTGAAAGTGCTTCCCCGCTTTCTGATGTTCGAAATTTAATCAAGCATTTGGAAAAACTAAATTTTGACAAAATTCTCATCACGGATGTTTGTGACAATTGGCTTGAAAAGAGAATTAAGGAAACTACATTGGAATTAGAGATTATTGAAAGTCCTTTGTTTATCAATACTAAGGAAGATTTGAAAGACTATTTTGAAGATAAAAAATCGTATCATCAAACCGATTTTTACAAGCAACAGAGAATTTCCCGAAATCTTCTAATGAAAGCCGGAAAACCCATCGGTGGAAAATGGACTTTCGATACAGAAAACCGTAAAAAATATCCAAAGAACAAAAAAGCTCCATCCATTCACTTCCCGGAAAACAACACATATTTTGAGGAAGCGAAAATTTATATCCGGAAAAATTTTAATGAAAATTATGGCAATTTAACGTCGTATCAACTCTATCCCGTCACTTTTGAGGAAGCTGAAAATTGGCTGAATCAGTTTCTGGAACTGCGGTTTGCCGATTTTGGGGTTTATGAAGACAGTATCGTAGAGCGTGAACATTTTCTGCATCACAGCGTGCTTTCGCCATTGTTAAACATTGGACTTTTAACTGCAGAAAACGTTTTGAGAGAAGCCATTGAATATGCGAACGAATATAAAATCCCCATCAATTCTCTTGAAGGATTTGTGCGGCAGATTTTGGGTTGGAGAGAATTTGTGAGAGGGATTTACCTTTATGAGGGAACTTATCAGCGAAATAAAAACTATTGGAAACATCAAAATCCGCTTCCTGAATCTTTTTATACAGGAAGGACTGAAATTAAACCGATTGACAGCACAATTTTGAAGGTTCTGGAAACTGGTTATGCACATCACATCGAACGATTGATGATTTTCGCCAACTTTATGAATCTGTTGAAACTTAATCCAGACGACGTTTACCAATGGTTTATGGAAATGTTCATCGATTCCTACGATTGGGTAATGGTTCCTAATGTTTATGGGATGAGCAGCTTTTCTGACGGAGGAAAAATGAGTACAAAACCGTACATCAGCGGAAGCAATTACATCAAAAAGATGAGCGATTACTCTGATGACGACTGGACGGAAAAATGGGATGCCCTCTTTTGGAATTTTGTGAATGATAACAAAGAATTTTTCAAAACAAATCCGAGATTGGGAATGATGTTGCGAACTATGGATAAAATGACGGATGAGAAAAAATCTGAATACTTTAAAATCGCAAGGCACACGATTAAAAATTTAAAATAATGGTGAAAGAATTTAATGTAATACAGACAGACCGCATCATTGAAATGGCCTGGGAAGACAGAACGCCGTTTGAAGCGATAGCATTTCAGTTTGGAATTTCAGAATCTGGAGTGATTGAATTGATGAGAAGAGAACTGAAACCATCGAGTTTTCGGCTTTGGAGAAAAAGAGTGAATTCTGGAGTAAGCCAGAAGCATCTGATGAAAAGAAATCCTGAAATTGACAGGTTTAAATGTAAAAGACAGCGTACAATAAGTCATAATAAAATTTCGAAACGATAAAAACAGAATAAAATGAAAAACATAGTCATTATCGGTTGCGGACAGGGAATTGGATTTGCTGCTGCAAAAATATTATCAGAAAATCATTACGTTATTGGTATTTCAAGAACCGAAAATCCTGAAATTGAAAATTTAAATATTGAATTTCATCCAATAGATATTCTTTCGGGGAATCTGGATGAAATTATATTCCCTGAAGTTATTGACGGTTTGGTTTATGCGCCGGGAAGTATTAATTTAAAACCATTTAACCGTTTTTCGATTGAAGATTTCAGAAATGATTTTGAAATCAATGTTTTGGGTGCTGTGAAAACGATTCAGAAACTGTTGCCTAATTTGAAGAAGTCGGAAACGGCTTCTGTTGTGTTGTTCAGTTCGGTGGCGGCAAAGCTGGGAACGCCTTTTCACTCCTCAATTTCTGCAAGTAAAAGTGCTGTTGAAGGTTTGACGAAAAGTATGGCCGCAGAATTTTCTACTCAGAAAATCAGAGTGAATGCCATTGCTCCCTCTTTAACGGATACTAATTTAGCTTCACCACTTCTTTCAACACCTGAAAAACGGGAAGCTTCAGGAAGAAGACATCCATTGCAAAGAGTCGGAAGAGCCGACGAAATCGCAAGAATGGTTGCGTTTCTACTATCTGATCATTCAGCGTGGATCACGGGACAGATCATTGGGATTGACGGAGGAATGAGTAACATCAAATTGTAATCATTCCCAAAAACTAATATCTTTACCAAAATTATTATGCAAACCGACTTTTTCATAGACCTGCTCCATCACGTGAAAGAATTTGAACATTCTGACGCCTGCAAATCCAACTCCACCGTTGATGATTTCCGCGTGTGGATGAATGATAAAAAATATGCTGATGAAAGCCCTACCAAGCTTTTTAAAAATGAGAATCATCAGGTTTCATTTACCGAAAATGAAATTTGCAAACAGGTTCTCTTATTAGGACGATATTCTAAATTACTGATCAGAAAAGGGTTGGGAGATTTCCCTGAATTAGCGAATGAAGAATTTACCTACCTGTACCGCTTAAAAGACGAACCTTTTTTAACGAAAATTCAATTGATCGAAAAAAACGGTCACGAGAAACAAACCGGAACTCAAATCATCAAAAGACTTTTGGAAGCGGGATTTTTGGAGGAGAAAAATGATAAAGATGATAAGCGCAGCAAACGATTAAATTTGACTAAAAAAGGCGAAGAAATTTTCCACGCATCTGTTTCTAATGTCAACTTAATCTCAAAAATTTTATCCGGAAAGCTTGATAAAGTTGAGAAGAATGAATTTCTTAGGATTTTGAAAAAACTTAATGAATTTCATTATCATATTTATGTTGATTATAAGAATTCCGACATCAATCAGATATCAGAATTTTTCCTCTAAAATACGTGCAAAACCTTGCTTGTAAAACTATTTCCACATTGGATTCCTTTCTTATAATGTATAGTAAAACAGGACGACATATTTTCAATAGCTCATCAGAAGACCTATACTTTTTAACATTATTAGAAACAAGTATACTATCATTTATTTGATAGTCAAAATTATCCCAATAAGTAAATTCGGTATTTTCTGTTATAATTAATCCATATAACATGTATGAATTAAGATAATTCTCCAATATCAATTAAATCAGGAAAAACGTATTTATTTGTCTCCTTATCGTAATAAATATTCATAGGAGGAATCTCCATATTATGACTTTCAAAAAACCATTTCCTGAACATATAATACATACCCTCAGGTTGATAATTACAAATATTATATTCCAATTTTTCTATACAAAAGCAGACTGGAAATTCTTTGATAAATTGTATTATACTCTGTATTCCTTTCTTTAAATACTCTAACGAAATAGTATCCAATAAATCACTCTTTAACTTTATAAAAACAGAAGGAGCTATTTCATATACATTCTCATCATTTTGATTATGATTTATGATTTCTATTATCTCATAAAAGATACCTATTCCCCAACTTGACTTTAGGATTATAAATTCATTCATTACTTTTTTGTTAAATAGATTTATACCTATCTTGTTCAATTGTATTTTCCACTGAACTATTGAGTTTCTGAAAATAACTTTGTACAAAGGAGCAGAGATTGAATCACAATCAGATTTTTGTGATAGAATATTTACTGATTATACAACCTGAGAATCTCTACCAATTCGGGTATGGACCGTATTTTAAGCTTCTCAAACAACCTGATTTTGTATGTACTGATCGTTGATGAATGGAGATTCAGCTGATTAGAAATTTCTTTGAGGGGAAGACCTTCTGCAAGCTTATTGGCAATTTGCAATTCGCGGTCTGATAGAGCTTCAAAGGGAGAAGTTTTTACAGAGCCGTTTAGTGATTCTAAAAAAATCGCTTCTTTTATATTCTCACTGACATATCGGCCTTTATTAAGCATCGCTGTTAAAGCAGTCTCAATTACATCAGTGGAGCTTAGCTTGCTTAGATAACCACCAGCACCCATTTTCAGATAACGCATTCCATACAATTCTTCATCCTGGGAAGAAAATATCAAAGTCTTTAATGCAGGTTGGTGAATTTTTATGTAATCTATTGCTTCCTGAACAGTACCATTAGGCATATTAACGTCCATAATGGCCAGATCAAATTCTTCTTTCAGAATTAAATTGTACAGCGATTTATAATCCTCTACTTCTGAAATGATAGCATCGGGTCTGAATCGTTTAATTGTCTGTATCAAACCCATCCGAACGATACCATGATCGTCTGCTACAACAATGCGAATGTTTACTTTTAAACCCATTACTCTATAAATTTACGTAAAAAAAGGGAAACTGTGGTGCCTTTATTTTCAGTGGAAATGATTTGGATGTTTCCATTAAGCAAGGATATAAAATTTTTTACAATTTTCAAACTTAATCCCACTCCTTTCTCGCCCGCAGTTCCCAGAAATACAGGATTACCATAAGTATAGATCCCAGGTAAATACTTTTCATTGATTCCTGTTCCGGAATCAATTATAGAAAGCTCAACCTGATCACCTTCTGTAATCTCCTGTAAATAAATATCTTGACCTGGCAATGAATATTTTACCGCGTTGTTGAAAATTTTGTCTAAAACATATTCGAGCAACATGCGATCGCCTGTAAGAAATGCATTGTGATCTCCTTTAAAATAAAACTTAATCTTTTTTTCTTTTAATCGAGCAGCATATTTTTCTTCCAAATAGTGAAAAAGATCTATCACCATGATTTTAACGGGTTTAATCTTAAATTCCCCGTATTGTGTTTTTAGCCAGGCAATGGTGTCCTGTATAGTTTGCAGATTTTTCTGAGCATCTCGTTTTACCTGCGGCAACAACTTAAAAAAATCTTCCTCATTGATAGTATTTTGCTCCAGCTCTTCTGTAAGCCACAGAAAGGTTCCCAACAGTTCTTTTGAGTCATGAGACAAAATCGAGATCAATCCGTTCTTGAAATTGATTTCGTTTTCCAGTCTTTCAATTTTTAATTGGAGTTCGTTGATTAAATCATTCATAAATTAAGTATCACGGTTTTAGAAGCTGTTTGAGTTATTTTTTTGAAAGAAGGCAGAAAGAGTTATATTGCTTCAATGTAACTAAAAACATATAGTTCAGACCTTTCTTCCAGAAGGTAGCAAGTTAAAAAAAATATCATATTGGTTAAAAAAAAATCAAATGGGATTTACCTGAAATAATACAGGTTCTGTTTATCTCACAAAATGGCTGTATCAGATTCCAGGAGAATTTTGACTCTGGCAGACTGTTTACCGGTATTATCGAAAATAGAGAAAAGTGAAATATAGAACAGTATCATAGATTACTGATCACAAACAGCTGAATGATGCAAGATAAAAAATGGCATCCTGAAGTGACAATCATTGATAGCCGGACTACCAAAATACATCTACAGATATTGAAGCGGATTGATGAAAGAAAAATCATCAAAGTAAGAAAACGTATCTATAGCGATACTTCAGAAAATTTTTGAGCAGTTTTGTATTTTCTGCCAATTGCATGATGAAACCACAGCTATAAAATGCTGTAAAAAAATGCACTCAGAAAACGAATTATTGGAAGACATACACCTTATTTATACTGATGGAGAAATTTTTCATCAGCAAATAAGAGGATTGATTTTCAAAAAGTATTGTTAAATTGCCGTAAAGCTATAATAAACATTGATAGAGTAAGTAGTGTTTTCCTTCCCTACCAAACTTTGGGCATTCGTAGGTGATATGGTATATCTTACGTTCAATCCCCGGTCTAAAACCGGAGCTCCGTTAAAGAGTATTTTCTGAGGAGTTTTGGATAAAGGAACATTTACAGAACTCCCATCTATGCCGATTTGTAAAATATTTGAATTGATGTTGGTCTGTAAACCACCTTTCTTAAAATAATTTTCGTCCGATTTTACATAGAGCTCAAAATTTTCATTATTGGACAACATGATTTGGTTGGGAATCATTTGTGTCTGGCCATCGGTGTAATGTGCAGCGGTATTAAAATTGAAGTTTACATTGCGTCCAGAACTGGGGATGGTGATCTCCGACAGAGGAAGTACCTTTAACTGAACAGCCGTATTTTGCAAACTGTTAATGGAGTTATCTGTACTGCTGGCATTGAAGTTTAAATCAAACGTATAAGTTCCGGCTTCAAAAAAGAAGTTTTTAAAATCTTCCGCAGACACATAAAGCTGTGGAATGAAGTTGTTTCTGTTTCCTGCTACTACACTGAAATTAGCCGCGGAAAAATTCTGAAAATCGGAAGATAAGGCTTTGGTTGTGAGTGAAGATCCGTTACTACCCAATTTAATGTTGGCTATATTTCTGGTTCCCGGAACACCTTTAGAGGACGTGAACTGAATGTTTGTGGCAGCAGCTTTCGCCCAAAAATTAAAATCAACCGTATTTGCAATTTCTGTATTCCCCAAATCCCACACTCGCGTGCTTGTACTGCGGTAGTCATTCAAAGAAGATATTTCTATGTATTTTGTTAAAGAGTTTGCAACCCATTTTATAGCTGAAGGAATGACTAAAATTGTTTTAAAATTACGTGGTGTGAAGTCATTATAATTCTGAGTGATATCCATGGAGTAATTCCCGGCCCGGAAGGCATTGGCACTAAATTGTGAGGCAGGAATTTTAAAGATAAAATTGATATTTCCCCGGTTGAATCCTCCTCCCAGACTGATGGATGGTGGTTCAAACCATCTTACAGCACTTGTACTGAAAGACTGAAAACCTGGTAAATAACCTGAAAATCCAGTAGATGGCATCTGTCCTCCCATACTTTCCAACTGCCACAGAAGCGCGGAACCGGGTAAAGTAAGTGAGGAAGAAGAGTGAGTAAAATTGGGCCCGGAAACAGAGGTAAATGTAGGAGCTGTTGGGAGTAATCCCAAAAAGGCATAATCCCAGTTGGTTCTGTTCGCGTTCGTCATTACTCTTGTAGGTACTGAAGTAAATTCGCTCCTGTTAAAAATATTATTTTCAGGAACCGACAGATATACATCCTGAGCTTTCGTAACCGCAGCCCCGAACAATACGGTAAAAATTCCTATTAGAAAAGACCTCATCTTTTTCATACTTTTAAATTTAAAACTTTTTCACCTTAATGGTGGTGTCTTTCTTCTTATATTCAAAAACCACAGTTTTTGAATAACCTTCTTTTGTCACCTGAATAGTTTGGCTGGGTTGCGTATAGCTGTATTTGTCATTTTCAATATAGAGCGTGTATTTTCCATCTTTCAGGAAAAATTCAAACTCATTTTTTTGGTTAACCACAGCAGTATAGATCATACCCTCTTCACTTTTTGCATATACCACGATTCCGGTTACATCCGTTTCCAGAACATCGTAAGCTTGTCTGATCTCTGTTAATTTTCCACTTACCCTGATGTTTTTTACCAAGCCTACTTTACGGTTAATATTGGCATGCACCATAATGACTGGATCCATCATCAATCGGGCACCTGCACTTTCGTTCATTTTCAGTGTATAAGTTCCTTCTGGGACATTCTGAAAAACTACTTTTCCATTCTTATCTGTTATCGCTACATAATTGTCCAGTTTTACAATTTCATTAGCAAGTAACGATTCGCCGGATTCCAGCAGTCCATTAAAATTTTTATCTTCAAAGAACTGGAAAGCCACTTTATGATTTCCGAGAGTTGTTGCTGTGGTAAAATATTTTTTAATCCCCACTCTAAACTGGTAATAACTTCCACTGGTTGCATATTCAGCTGTAGATTTATAACCGGAAAGATTAAAATACCCTGTGGTAGACCAGGAAGGCGAAATCTTATACTCCAGATTACCGGTGATATTGCTGTTTAAATTTTTATAAAGTTCCGAATAGAAAGTCCCGGCTGAAAAAGATCCGGTCAGATTATGATTAAACATCTGGAAATTATAGGAGGCATACACATTATAGTTGGCGAAATTACGGTTTCCATCATAATAAGAATTTAAATCAAAGACACTGATCGCGTTCCATTGGGCTGTTCCATTGAGGGAGAATGATTTATATCTGTAAGATAAAGTCGTTTTCAAACTGTTGAACCATTCTGGATTATCATTCTCTTTTGAATAAGAATATTCCGCCGTCAGGTTCAATCCGTGAGCACCTAATGTAGTACTGATATTGGCTTCCAACCGGTAAGAAAAAAGTTCCTGTGATGTGTAAAAATTAGCTGTTTTTTGTTTTTCAACCTTTGGATAAAGTAGGAAATTCCACTTCTTTAAAGAAAACTGATACCCTAGTCCCAAAGCTTCCGTGCTGTTGAAATAATAACGCAAATTAGAGGTATTCCCAGGTTGGATAGGTTCACTCTGGAAACTCAGGAACTCGGGTTCTACCTGCGAATTCTGATATTGTATAAAAGCACGCTGAGCAGCAGAAAATTGGCGGCCGATCCGTTGATTTGAGAAAAAAGATCCCCGTTTAATCCCTGCATAACTTTTGGTGGCAAAGGAATTGAAAGATTGTATATCCCATTTCCCTATTTTTCCTTCGTAATTGGCTCCCATGGAAGCTCCTGTGTTTTCGTCTTTATTCAAAAGGCCTTTTTCGTTGCTCACTCCCACCTCCGTGCGGATGATATGTTTTTCGTTAATTAACAATGATGTTACCGCGTTCGCTACCTGTGTATCTACGTTAAAGCGTGGATCATGGTCGAATATATAGGATACTTTTCCATTGAAAGATTTAGCATTTCCAAAAGCATATTTTGCACCTACCATGGTAGATCCTTCTGTTTGCTGGAAATAAGTACCATACAGATTATAATTACTTTCCAGCGCAAGAACTTCAACCTGATTACTGTTACCAAATCTGGTAGAAACTTTTCCTCCCCTTCCGAAAACCGGGTAGTCGTAATCGCTGCTATTAACATTTCCCAAGCGTAAAACCGTATTTTTTCTCTCCAGTTCCAGCCAGGTATCATACACGTTATAAAGGCCGTCTTCAAAATAGTAATCTGCACCGATATTGAAGCGTGATTTTAAATTCTCAGACATACGGAATGCTGTGTTTCCCCTCAATTGAAGAAAATTGAACCCTGAACTGTTTTCATTATAGCTCATTTCCGCAAAGTTACTTCCACTCGCCGCTTCGTTTCCACGGGCAATTTGTCTGTTGTGCGATAAAATAACCAAGTAGAGCGTGTTGCTTCCCACAATTTTATTATCAAGCAGATCTGTGACAATTGCATTAATATTAAACTCTGGGTAAAGTGTATTCTGTTTTCTGACGGCAATTTTAATTTCAAGCGTTTGTTTTTCTAAACCTTCCAGAGATAAGGTTTGCTGTTTTGGCAAAATTTCCAGACCATCCGGAATTGACTGCAAATCAATCTTAACGGTACGTTTACTATACCCCTGATTTTCTACTGTCAGCAGAATTGAAGATTGGGGCAAAGCAGGGTTAATAAAATTTTCGTAGGTAGCCGTATAAATCGCGATGTTTTTGTTCTCACCTTTAGAGACGAAGAATGAGGCGTTTTCAGCCCTGGTGACCTTTGAAGTGGCATACGAAACCTGAAATTGGATCTTATTGGATCTCAGCTTCATAAAATCAACGTTGGCGATCAGTTTCACAGGAAGATTTTTAGACTGACCCGGGCCTAGGGTAAAGTCAGTTTTGGGATAGAAAAGCAATCCCGGATACTGTTCCTGAGGGCTGATATTCTGAATCATCATCTCTTCAGAACTTTTATTCTCAATGATCAGGAAATTAGTAAAAGTAGAACCCTTTTCAACAGTTACACTGTCATTTTCAAAATGGATTTGTATATCCTTCTTTTCCTGTGCAAAGGCCCACGAAAAGTTCAGAAGAACAAATATAAAAAATAAGATTGTTCTTCTTAGTACTGATACTGATATTCCATTCTGTGGTTTCAAAGCTTAATTTTAAAATTTAAAGTTTTTTTCTCCTACACGTAAATCATTAGATTCGGCCATTTTGACGATAACCACGCCAAGGAAGTTCCCTGAAATGTTCTCTGGTAAAGAAAACTGAACAACCTGATTGGTATCCGGAAACATAGAGATGGAAATTGCGGGTAATTTTATTTCCTTACCACTGTCTGTATTGGTGAGTTCAAACTCAACGGTGGCATCATTGATGGTGTTTCCATCATTATGGATGCTTACAGCAACTTTTCTATTCGCAGCATTCTCATTTTTCACTTCTGAAATATTGGTGATATCCAGACTTTTCACATGGTTTCCCGGTGGAGTGTAAAAGATGTGAAGTCCTACCTCAAATAAGGTGATAATACCAATACCATTCTGAATACGTGCCTTATCTGCCTGCTGAGGAAGCTGTGTGAAAAACAGCATGCTGTTTGTAACGACAGACTGTGATGCGTTTACCGGAATTTGCATGGTTACTACAATCTCCTTTGTACTTTTCGCAGGAACTGTTACAGTGTTTTCTAAGGTAGACACCCAGGAGGCATTGGAAGTTTTTGAACTGCCTGCTTCAAGATAAACCTTATTTCCGTCTTCTTCTCTAACCCAATCTTTATAGTTGAGATTAAAAACATAATCTTTATCCGAGCTGTTTTGAAGCGTGACTGTCTTTGTTACTTTTTCTCCTGGATTACCTGTGAAAAACAATCTTGTAGGCGACATAGAAATACTTTGTGCCAAAAGTGAAGAAGATCCTGTAAGAATAAAGAAAATGAAAAGGTGAATAAACTTGTTCATGGTGTAAATAGTTTAATAATAAAGATTCTCAAAACTACTGAAAACGTAGCAAAATAAGCCTTTACAAACTAAAAATTTTATTATAAAGCAGTCGCCGTATAAGTTACTGTTTGCGTATAAGTTCCCGCTGGCTTACCTAAAATATCCGAAGATGATGATTTCTCTGCTGGAATGGTGTAGTCCAGATTCAGTGTTAATGCACTTCCGAGAGGAGCATTGGATACTAAGGTTCTTTCTCCTGGGGATAAAACCACTTCGTTTTTTGCTCCGCCCATACTTCCGGGAGCTTCTGCAGCTTTGATTGTCAAAACATCCACTGGGATCGAGTTTGAACCATTGACGAAATTCGGTCCCCCTGCTTTTACCTTTACATTAAAGTTCTTCGTGGAAGTAACTTTTAAAGAGTTGGCTTTAGTAATGGTCTGATCAGAGTTATAGTCTGCTGCAGTAGCATAGTTAAAGGCAACTATACCACCAATGGCGGTACTTCCTGCGTCGATAGAGATGACATCGTTCAGGATAATTTTTACAACTGTGGTTGCAGTAGTATTTTGAGCCTGTACATTATTAGTTCCTAATATGATCGCTCCAAAAGTTAAGGCTGTGATTGCAATTTGTTTTGTCATGATAATATTATTTAATTGTTAATCTTGTTTACCTGTTCTCTTTTGAACATTACAAATCTACAGCGGTCATAAAAGTTTCTTTGTAGTGGAAAACGGAAGTACATGTAGTAAAATCACTACACAGTTTATTCACATAATAAACAGAAAAACCCTCAGTACTTTTCAGGTACTGAGGGCATGTATATTGATGTGTTTTTTTATTATAAAATTGATGTATTTTTTATTATAAAGCAGTTGCCGTATAAGTTACCGTTTGCGTATAAGTTCCCGCTGGCTTACCTAAAATATCAGAAGATGATGATTTTGCTGCTGGAATAGTGTAGTCCAGATTCAGTGTTAACGCACTTCCAAGAGGAGCATTTGTAACTAAATTCTGATCTGTTGCAGATAAAACTACAGTATTTTTTGTCCCACCCATTGTTCCGGCAGCTGTTGCGGCTTTAATAGTCAAAACATTGACAGGGATTAAGTTTGTTCCATTCATAAAACTAGCGCCTCCTGCTTTTACTTTAACATTAAAGTTCTTTGTGGAAGTAACTTTCAGAGAGTTGGCTTTAGTAATGGTCTGATCAGAGTTGTAGTCTGCTGCAGTAACATAGTTAAAATCTACCGTATTACCAATGGCAGTACTTCCTGCGTCGATGGAGATTACATCGTTCAGGGTAATGTTTACAGTAGTGGTTGCTGTAGTATTTTGAGCCTGAACATTATTAGTTCCAAATATGATAGCTCCAAAAGTTAAGGCTGTGATTACGATTTGTTTTTTCATGATGGTAATATTTTATTGTTATTTTTTACTTAATTGTTATCTTTTGTATACTGCAAATTTATAGTGGTGCTAAAAGTTTCTTTGTAGTGGAAAAAGGAAGTTCGTGTAGTAAAATCACTACACAGTTTATCATTTGGACTTAAATAGGAAAGCCCTCAACATTTTCTTAATATTGAGGGCCTATATAAATTGCTGTTATTTCTATTATAAAGCTGTCGTCATATAAATTACCGTTTGTGTATAATTTTTCTTTAGGTTTTCACAAAAAAATATTTATAGATTGGTAACTTTATTATGATTGTTATTTAAGAGTATTATGGTAATATAAAGCAAATAACTAATATAATTAATTTGTTATTGTAATGGCAATAATGCACCAAGCATTCAGCAATCTACTTTCATAAGAGTGCAAGGATTTTGAATTTTATCTATATTGGTACAATACATAAAAAATCAAAGGCCTCCTGAGGAAGCCTTCGAAACACCAAATCACAAAATATTAATATGAAAAAATTAGCTTATAAAGCTGTTGCAGTATAAGTTACTGTTTGAGTATAAGTTCCCGCTGGTTTACCTAAAATATCAGAAGATGATGATTTCGCTGCTGGAATAGTGTAATCCAGATTCAGCGTTAACGCACTTCCAAGAGGAGCATTTGTAACTAAATTCTGATCTGTTGCAGATAAAACTACAGTATTTTTTGTCCCGCCCATTGTTCCGGCAGCTGTAGCTGCTTTAATGGTCAAAACATTGACAGGGATTAAGTTCGTTCCATTCATGAAATTAGCACCTCCTGCTTTTACTTTAACATTAAAGTTCTTTGTGGAAGTAACTTTCAGAGAGTTGGCTTTAGTAATAGTCTGATCAGAGTTGTAATCTGCTGCAGTAACATAGTTAAAATCTACCGTATTACCAATGGCAGTACTTCCTGCATCGATAGAGATCACATCGTTAAGGGTAATGTTTACCGTGGTGGTTGCGGTTGTATTTTGAGCCTGAACATTATTAGTTCCTAATATCATGGCTCCGAAAGTTAAGGCTGTGATTACGATTTGTTTTGTCATGGCTGTATTATTTAATTGTTATTTTTTACTTAATTGTTATCTTTTGTATACTGCAAATTTATAGTGGTGCTAAAAGTTTCCTTGTAGTGGAAAAAGGAAGTTCGTGTAGTAAAATCACTACACGGTTTATCATTTGGACTTAAATAGAAAAGCCCTCAATACTTTGACAGTATTGAGGGCTTTTCTATTTAGAATTGTTATTTACTTACAATGCAGTGGCGGTATAAGTTATTTTTTGTGTGTAAGTTCCCTGTGGTTTTCCCAGAAGGACCTTAGATGCATTTTCCGCCGAAATGGAGTAGGCAATATTTAAAGACTGTTTGGTTCCTAAACTTGCATTACTCACCAGCACCTGATCAGTTGTAGATAAAGTGACCTCATTCAGGGTTCCTATCAAACTTCCGCCCGGTATTGCCTTGACCTTTAATATATCTACAGGAATTACATTTGCACCACTTACAAAGTGTGCCCCTTCAGATTTTACTTTTACATCAAAATTTTTAGAGGAAATAATGACTAAACTGTTGGGAACAGTCACATTTTTTGATGAATTATAGTCTTTTGTGCTCCCATAATTAAAATCTACAGTACCTTCTGAAGCAACAGAGCCAATGTCCATGGCAATAACGTCCGATAAAATAATATTTACTGATGTACTCACCTGCTCTGAACTTTGTGCCATAATCTGGTTGGTTCCTAAGGCGATTGCTCCCAAAGACAGCGCAATGATAAAAATTTGCTTTTTCATGATTAATAAATTTTAGTGAGGTGTAATAATATTATCATTCTGAATTCATTATAAATCTAATAACAATATATGACATCACCAAAGCTTTTTCACTCTAATGTGAGTGAATGTAGATTTTTCGCCGAAAATCATGGAATCAGCATAGGTATCGTAAGAATAATTGATCAAGTTAACAGTATTGTAATGCTTAAGGAACTTCTCCCTGATAAAATTACTGTTTAAACATTCCATTTTAATAATAAAATATAAATGGCGCCACTTAAAAAAAGTGACACCATTTTATATGGGTTATATATTCCTTATTTTGAATTTTCAAGTTTTAATACATCTTATTTTCTGCATATTTATAAACTGTCTTTTCATCCCAAACAAATAATTGAATAGAGCTATACGGTGGTATTTTGTATGAATACCCTGCGCTTTTTATATCAAATCCCTGCCCATAACTATCACTGGCATTTAATACGAGTATTCTCTGACCTCGGAAAACTTTTCCTAATGTAAATTGCTCACCATACATACATCTGATGACCAGCATTCTATTATCAGAATCATAATACTGAATTCCTGGCTGCTGCTCAATCATTCCATGAGACAATCTCATTCTAGAGTCCTCATTGATAATCTCATCATCAAGGTAGGAAAGACTTCCGTCAGGAATAAATAAAGTATTAGGCTTTTCATCTTTTGATTTAAAGTTTTCAGTAGCCTTTACAGAGCCCTCAACATATACTGGACCGGCAATATTAACTTTATGCGAATCATTAGCCGGTGCACCTATACCAATATTATGGCTCTTTCTATGGAAGTTAATACCTTCCCAACCCTTATATTTACTTGAATATTTATAATACTCACCTTCCAATACAGTTAAATAGAACCCATCCTGTTCATTATATATACCAGATTCTCCGCCATTATATTCATCAGCAACCATTAATCCATTACCTGTATGACTAGTAAATTGCTGGTTTACAATAACACCGTTATTAGACATATAATTCCAGCTATTGATATTACCCTGAGAGAAATCTGCGTCACTCCAAACAGTTCTCCAAGGCTGCCATCCTATGTCTCCAGAGCCTGAATAACTTCCTCTGAATTTCATCCCATTTCCTGTTCTGTCAATAGTTAGCTGTTGTCTGCCATCAGCCGAGTTCAGATTTAAAGTAGTTGTATAATTAAACCCTGAAGATGGGGCTTCCTGTCTATAAATTCCAGATTCAGAAACTAAATTTAAATTAGCAACATATTTTAGTTCTTTAAACTTATCATTCCAATTACTGATCATAGCAGGGGTAAGATTACCAGCATCCCAAATTACATTTCCCTGAAAAGTTGGTCTTGATCTTAGATGATTAATGGCACCATAATTATCAATGGTCATCGCTATCTGAGGCCCTGCTGCAAACGAATTGGTTGTTGCAAAAGCCATAGATGTACCATTTCCGTCATTACTTCGTACATATATACCGGCTTGTGTACCGCTATTAGAATAAAATCCAATGGATGCTGTATATTGATTATCAGGATTTGAACCACTTTCAGTTTCTACTAAGAAAGAGTATTCGGCTGATGTACTGGTATTGCCCCAGCCTGTGCCTGTATTTTTTGCTCTACCTTTAATAGTTTTAAGTCCGGTAATATCCTGCTGGCCATCGACATTAACAAACTTGTTGTTTGTCCAATTATGCGTTGCTAAAAATACATAACCATCTGTTCTGTGGTATATGTAAGGCGCACCTGCTGATAAACCATTTGAGAATCCTAATGTTTGAGCATTTTCGGCAGAATTAACTTTAGTATCAGGGTTAAAATTATTATTAGTCCAAAGCGATTCTCCATCTGACAGTAAAGGAATATTCCCTTTTTTCGTCATCGTTGTTGTATTTATCGCCTGCCAATATTCTAAGTGATTGCTGAATAAAGGAAAATCTATCCTGTGATACCATGTATTATTTCCTGCTATGTGTAAAGAGTTACCATAAGTAGATGGAAATCCGTTACCTGTCGCCCAATCTGTAACACTTAAAGGATAATCAGTTTTTACTGCAGTTGCATCCTGATGGTTCCCTCTTTTCGCAAGATATTCTCCGGGATTTAAATTGTTCGTAGTCCACGGAATGCCTCCCTGAATTTTAACTGCACCACTATCTGAACTTAATAATAAGTCACCACCATTTACAGCTCTCATTGCAAAGCTATCTCCTGCTCCACTCCATACGGCAGAATTTCCATCAGCTCCAATATAGGCTATATCTTTAGATCCATCATACTTTTGCCAGGTCAGATAATTCCCTGTTTGTGCTGTACTTTTCCATCTCCCTAACATAGCTGGAGTTTCTATATTGAAAGCACCTGTCATAGTACCACCATCTTTTCTGAGATAGTTTCCTAAATCTGAAGATGACACAAAATCTGAGGCTAATCTCTGGCCACCACCCGCTGTTAAGATATAGTTATCATTATACCCAACTTTATTGAAACCTCTTGAGGAAACCTGACCGGCATCAGTAAATGTTATACCATTATTTAAATCCCAATCTTCTGCATTATTGGTAACAGAGGGCGCCAATATCAAATTGTTATTGGTAGGTTTCTGAATTGACCAGGATTTATATGAACTGTTTTTTAGTTTGAAAGGTATTCTGTTATAATAGGATTTTGCTGCCGATATAATTTCATCCGTATTTCTCGTCTGGTAATCGCTCGGTTTGAAATTTACATTATCCCAGGCTTTTCTCCATAGTGTCCAATTTCCATTATGCCCACTTCTATACACCAGTTCTCCTGCATCTGCATTAGTATCATTATATTTTATCTGCAACTGTGCTGTAGTGTCCTGAGCACCCATGTGCAACATAGGACTATATAGATGCTGAACTCCGCCTGCGTTATTGTTTGCTCTGTAAACTCCGGAACTGGAATACCCTCCAAGACTATTGAAGTTATCATTAAACTGAACTGCTTTTGGAATATAGCTGCTGTCTGCAAAATTAGTTAACCAACTTCTTGTAGCGACTACATCAGACGGTAAAGTAATGATATGGGTAGGATATAAGTCAAGATTAGGTTCTAATGCATGAGACCATCCCAGATTCCAATCCTGATAATAGTTTCCGTATTTAACTTCCACTCTAGCCACTTCAAATGAGAAATACCCATTCCAAAAAGTCTCTGATTCTCCTAATAAAATACTTACATATCCATCAGTCCCAATCCCAATCCTTGCAGTAGTGGTAGGAAAATTATCTGTTACTTCCCATATCGCTTTTGAACCATTAGTAACCAGAGTTCCTGATACATATTTATAGAAAGCGACATTCACTTTACCTAAGTACTGGCTTTCATATCCATAAATATTAATATCAATACTAAACATTGCATGCTCCGGTGAAGCTTGTGGCATTTTAATCGCTAAAATACCCGTATGTCCTCCAACATCATAATAGCCCTGATAAACTTTATTAAATATTCTTACTTTATTTTGGCTTTTATTAATAGATCCCCCATCTTCAAATTCTAAATCCTTTGTACCAAGATTAACATCCTGTGATGCGCCAGTATAAGGAACATAATTATTTAAAGTTGATGTATTAACAAAAGTTGACGGGTTTAAATTATGAGCATCCCAAACCACTCCATTTACTCCGTTTTTAGAGTGTATTATATCATTGTTATTAGATTCTATAATAGTATTAATCGTTGGGTTTCCTATGTATAATGTGGAGGAACCGCTATAATTTAACACCTGGTTATTACCTGTAGTAAATGAAGTAGAATAAATACCTTGTTTAGAATAAATCTGACCTGAGCGTCCCAGATAATGGGTAGGATGATCCGGATCTCCAAAATGGAAACCAATACCTTCATTCAAGCTATTGGCACTTCCCTGATAATAAGAAAGTCCATAAGCATCTGCATTAGCAAATGACCAGATTCTATTTCTTTCATCGGTTTTGTAGAACCTGTTTTGAAATCCTTCATCTGTTTGCACAAAACCTCTTGAATGGATACCATAAGGAGGAATAAACTGGGAGTCGGTATAAGAAGAAGAGGCCAATAAACCACCAGATAAAATAACTTGAGAATTATTACCGTTTAAACCCGCTATAGGTTTATCTGAATCTAATGCCCAATAGCTACCTGTATCTTTCTTCTCCCAAAATGTATTACCAGAAACTAACTCTTCTTTAGTGAGCAAATGTTTAAGATTTATCTGAACCCTTTTTGTACCTCCCGGATCCGGGTGATCCGACACTGAAGTAACTCTGTTATTCCCCTGGTCTAAACCTCCATATCCAACCGTTACTTTGACATCAAACCCCTGCCAGTAAGATAATTGGGTAAACCAAAAACAAAGTTTACCATTTAAGTTTAAGGCCGTAATTCCATTCCAGTAATATAATGTAGAATAGCCGCTATGAGAAATAATGGTACCGTTATAGATATAGCCCTGGATCTTACAATCTAAAGGCTGATCATTGCCATACATATTACCTTTAATCTCTAAAAGAAACTGATCTCCATAGTCTACAGAATAATCTACATCAGTTTCAATTAAGGTACCCTGTGGGAAGTTTCTTCCCGAATGATACCAGGAGTCTTCTTTTCTTCGGGAATCATAATCTCCACCGCCTCCCGTCAGAAATTTTTCATTATCTGATCCATCTTTATAATACCCGGCCGATCTCACGTAATCAAAAGCATTGCCATTGATATTCATAAAGTGATACCCATTTGGCCTATACTGCAGTGTAGCAGCGTAAAGCCCCGGCTGATGAAAAGAAATTGCAGGGTAAATTGTATCAGACACACCATTACCTCTTACTTCTAAAGCAACTGCATTATAAGCATTACCTGTAGCTCCTGAAAAGGATTTTCTTACCGGTATATCCTGGTATGTATTGGTTGTTACTAAATTTAAATCAGAAACTATTTCCGCATGGGTTCGTGTGCTAATTTTTTTCGTTACAGAATTCCAAACCATTACAGAACCTGCATCGTTTGGAACACTTTTCACAATTATTTCGCCTTCTACAGCGATATGATTGTTAAAATATTCAGGAGCAATCATTAGTCTAATCTAGCAGTTAAAGTAATTCTATATTCATTCGGGGTAAGAGGTGCCAAAACATCTATTTGTACGTCATTTTCTGATATAACCGTACAGCTTACATTTATTTTTCTATTATCAGCATTACGATAACAGATATAGTCAACATTGATGGTATTCCAGCCATGGGTGATGGGGAAAGTAACGGACGATCCGTCTCCGATGTGCCATGTTTGGGATTTAATTTTTGCATCCAAAACAGCTTTTGTAGATTTTGGAGTCATTGCTTTAGTAATATTGACTCCCTCAATAGCTTCAACATCTGTAGCGATCTGGATCAGACCTTTTACCGAATCTGTAGCGTCTACAATATCAGGAATACCTTTTTCTATAATCTGATAATTTTTAGGGATATTGTAAGCATCATCGGTATTGGCAATAAGATGGTCACCCACAGATACAGGTTCATTGCCCACCCATCCATTGGCTGTAATTACCCATACCATTCCTGTTTTAATTACAGCTGCTGTAGCAGGTGATGGCATCGTCATTGAACCTTCAACAGTAGAAGGAATATAACCTCCCGGCTGATAGATCAGTGCTCCTGTAAGGCTTTGTCCTATGAAGTTTTCAACATAAGTTTTAATCTTATAGGATGACCATGTAAAGGTACCTGACTGAATAGCGTCATTCACAACAATAGAAACAATATCTGCATTGGTAAGATTTCGGCCTGCTACTTTAATAACATGCCCTGAACTATTGGTCAGTATCTGACTTAGCAATAGAAGCCCGCTTGTCTGATTGGTCTGAAATGGATTATTAGTCAGCGGATAATCCGGATGTACATAATTTTCGGCCAAATTAATCCATTCGGTTCCGTTCCATTGATGCAACTGGCCGTTATAATCAATTACCCAGCCTGCAGGAACACCATCCGTACTGGGAAACGAAGTAAATTGTTGAAAACGGGTACGTTGTAGTTCCCCGAAAAAATTATCCTGATTTGCGTTGTTACTGATTACTGCATTGTTATTCATAGTTTTTTATTTTTTATGGTTTAACTTTTAAAATGAGAATGTTTATAGGATTAGCAAGGTCGCCCAGCATCTTGATCTCGATGGTTTGATTGGTTGCATAATCGTCAATATTTATTTTTTTTCCGGTAACACTATCCCGGGCCTGAATGATTACATTTTCCGTTTCAAGGGTATTGGGAAATACTGCACTTCCGGTAATCTGCACTACTGCACTTTCAGCTGTCTGAGAGATCAGCAAAACCTTATCATAGATCTGCTTATTAAATTCCTGTTGATTTTTCGGGCTGCTTAGCCAATCGTAGTCCAATACCAGCTTTACTTTATCTTCACTTGATTCTCCGATAGGAAGAGCTTTTAAAGCTTCAATATCATCACGGTTTTTTTTAATGAAGTTTACTATTTCCTGAAGTTCATCTAAAGACAGATCATTAGACAATAGGATCTTTCTAATATTTTCTATCTTCAGGGCTAAGTCTTTATCAGCATCTTTCAGTGCATCAACAAAGCTATTTACCTGTATTTTAGTGTACACATTCCCCAATTGATCAGAACTGTCAATGGTAGCAACATTGCTTATTCCAAGTTTGCTTTTCCAGCTGTCAACATGAGCCGAGGTCAGATTACCGGCATTCAATAAAGCCAGATATTCCGAATGAGCTTTTGGGTCTTTTAAGTGTTCCTGAAATGCTTCCGCACTGGCAAATAATTGAAAGATTTCTTCAAATCCTTCAATACCTGTCACAGGGATTAAGTCATCTTTGTGATAAAAAGATAAAAACGTGTCTTTAAACTGGGTTTCTGTTGGAAAATCTCCAGTTTCAAACCAACTTAAAATTGTATGTAATGGTGTACTCATTTGATAATTGATAATTAGTTTTGATAAAATTGTTAATTGGGAAAGGCTTAAAGATGATTTCTATCGTGTGATATTTTAAGCGAGCGAAGAAGTCCATATATCTGCAGATGATGCTATACCACATTGCATTCACTCAGAAAGAATCAATGAAGCGGATTCCACTTTGCGATCTCAAAATATTACAATGATACTATAACATCTTTGCCTGAAACCTGAACTGTATGAGCAGTTTGAAGGCGGAACAAAGTAGGCTGCACATGAATTTGGAGATTTATTTCCAATGATAACAGAGGGTTTAGAGTTCCCAGTATTAGGTAGAAATCGTTTATTTAGAAAAGAACAGATCAGCTTCAGCCTTTCTTCTGCGGATGAGTCCGTTTAATGTTTTTCCGGCAGCCGTAATGTATTTTGTGGTAAACCAATTTCTGATTGCCTGCTCTTCTGCTTTTTTATTAATCAAAGAAAATAGTCCGTCTGATCCACCGGTATTGTAAGTGTGTGAAACAAGAGCATCAAATTGATTCTGAGTAAGATTCAGTCTAATTTTACTGTTGACGATTTTTTCATAAGTTGGTAAAACTGATGAAAATAGCTCTATTCCTTTCTCTTTAGTGATGGCAGGATCTTTCATGGTTACTTTTTTCCCTCCGGGATAGTACGTGTTGCCATATCCAATTGTCGGAATTCCTGCAGAATCCAGATAAGGCTTTGAACTGAAACCTTCAAATGATACAATCAGATTGATTCCCTTTTGTGATGTTTTCATGTTTTAAAATATTTGTAGGTGAAAAAGATGAGTATTAAAGTGATTCCAATAATCGTAATGAAAATCCAGGCCAGGATCTCCAATCCATCTGTTTGAATTTTCCTGGTTTCTTCAGAGACTTTTGCAGCCACTTCTTTGACTGTTTCTTTTAAACTTGTTTTCTGGATTAAATCCTGGATAACATGAGTAGTTTCTTCTTTTCTAAGCTCTGATTTTTCATGGTTGCCCTTTGCGTAAGAGCTGCTGATGGAATATTCTGCATTTCCCACAATAGAAATACGTTGAAGCGTATCACGTCCCACTACATTATGGAAAACAAAGGGATTAGATGCATCCGATTTTCCTTTAATCAATAGCTCTCCGGATATTTCATTTCTCTCTTCCTTCAGCGACACCTCATCCGATATACTGTGAGCTGACTGTGAGCTTTGAAGGATTAAAGAATCAGCTTTTATTTCTTCTGTTTTTTTTGTATTTTCTTTATAAGTGGCTGTAATTTTGTGTTTACTCCGGCAGCCCAACATGAGACTGCTCAATATGAGCAATAACAGAATTTTTGTTTTCATGAGTTTTAGTTTTAAAAATTGAAAAGGCTTATCTTGAATTCTTCAATCCCAGAAAATCCAAATGATATTCAAATTCTTACATAAAGATTTTATCTTCTTTTACGTATTCTTTTTTGATGCTATCCAGCAACATGTCTAAGCTTACTTTGAAACCAGGTTCTTTTAACGCAATTGTTTTTAAACTCACATCCTGTATGATATTCATAATATTTGAACCGGTTAACTCATATCGTTGAGCAATTTGCTCCAGATCAATATCTTCAAGTTGTAATTGTTCGGGTAAATTTTGCTGCCAGATACGCAGACGCTCTTCATGCTTTGGATTATTAAATTGTATGCAGCTATGAAAGCGTCGCGTAAAGGCTTTATCCATATTATTTTTAAAGTTGGAGGCCAGAATAATAAGCCCTGAAAATGTTTCTATGCGTTGCAGCAAATAAGAAACTTCCTGATTGGCATATTTGTCATGGGCATCTTTTACAGAGGTTCGTTTTCCGAAAATAGCATCTGCTTCATCAAAAAATAAAATCCAGTTTTTATTTTCTGCTTTGTTGAATAGTTTAGCTAATTGTTTTTCTGTTTCTCCGATGTATTTTGAGACCAGCATAGAAACATCCACTCTGAAAACAGGCCGTTGAGTATATTTCCCTAAAAGGCTGGCCGCAAGAGTTTTTCCTGTTCCCGGTTCTCCATGAAACAACACTCTGAACCCTGGTTTAAGTTTGGTCTGCATATTCCAATCTTCCATCAAAGTCCGGCTGCTATTGTACCAGGCTTCAATACTTTTAAGCTCCTGTAAAGTAGTTTGAGGAAGAATCAAATCTGTCCATGATCGATGGGTGAGTATTTGTTCTGCAGGAAACTCATTGCTCATTTTTGGTAATAATTCCAAGCCAAACATGATCTTTTTAAAAGCTTCTTCATGAATATTAATCTGACTGCTCATTGATGCATGTTCATGGGCTGAACCTGAAAAAACAATGATCTCTTCCTGATTCAAAACTGAATCCGGGCCGAAATAATCCAGTGATTTTAATCTTTCTGAAATACTATCCCCTCCCAAAACGTACTGGACTGCCTGAATTGTAGGATAAAAGAGCCTGCCGCTATCGTTGGTTGAACAGAAGTCAAACAGTGCACTCCCCGGAAACTCCAGATAAATGCGTTTCAGAAATGCGGGATCCAATCGTGGCAATAAAGCCATTAAAAGAATCACAACTTCCTGATGGGCAAGCTCTTTCTCTGAAATATAATCACCTAATTGAAAATTTTCATGGTTATTAGTATTAAATTCAGGAGCTCCTACATTAAAATCCTCTGAAGGATTATTGATACGCCATGTAATAATCTTTTCTAAATGAGTAAATAATTTTTGTAATTGTTCTGACTCCATTGGTTTTTATCTTTTTTAAGATCCTGTGGTCTGCATCCATTTCACTTTTAAGATGCTTCCACTGATCCTGTCGTTGATTTCAAGAAACCTCAACCGGAAAGTTGCTCACATTCGAGTATCTCTCTACAGTTGACACACTGCTGTTTTTGGAAAGTAGTTCCTTCATTGGAACCCTTCTTTTTAAAGAATAAATCTGCATTTAAAAGAGAAGAAGAGATCCGAAGACCTGCCATTCTGCCTAATGCTTATACATTAAAAAATTCCGGAACTTCAGATGCTAAAAGGTGTGCCAGTGAAAGTCTCTCCGATTGAGGTGGTATTTTTAGTAATGAGAATGTAATGGATTACTTCTCTGCCGCCTTATGATCTTAATATATTTTATAGGGATAGGATGCGGCTTGTTGTATTACATAATAGCAATTACTATGTTGTTGTGTACAGTTCAAAATTAATCCCTTTTTTGTTCTTATAAAAGTTTTCTGCCCTATCTGTACTGTAATTGCAGTAACTCTTAATTTTTTTTTAAATCAAATGATGGTTTATAGCAGTACTGTAACTTCAGAAGTATGAATAATTTGTACTACTGATTGCTGTCAAGCAATCCCAGCCAGACTATTTTTCATTAATAGAATAACTACATTCGATTCTTACATTTCTGACTTTTTCTACCTGACCGCCCCACCAACTCTCCTGACTTTGCCCGGCGTTTAAGATTCCAGTTGTTAAAAGTCTATCATCATCCACATCATACACGTTACATTGTATGGATTGATTGATTTCCTGAAGGTCTGCATTATAATAGAGATACAGGAAATCCCATATATCATAATGTTCGGTAACAGAATCTTCAGTTTTGTATTTATCTCCCCAGTATTGCGAATATGCTCTATATTGGATAGGTATTTCAGTTTTATTAATAAACGTAATGTTTGTATTGACAACATTTACTTTTTGTTGAATATCTTCTTTATGAATATCTATGGGGACATTATAGTTCTTCAGTTCTCCAAAGTCGAATCCATCAGGAATTGCAGGCAGATTGTTCCCAAATAATCTACGAACGTAATAGTTATTACCTAATTGATAGCCAAAACTATAATATTCGGTTCCTTTTAAATCACCACCTCCTGTTGTTTTTTCTATTGCAATAGTATAAGGTGCACTGCCCAATAAGAATTGTCTTATTGTACCTACTTTGGTGGAATCTCTAATAATGATCACCTGATCTTCTTCATCCTGTGAAGTGACTACAACCTGTACTTCTAAGTCTCCGATGTTGTTTGCAGAATAGTAAACAAATGCATTATCAATATATGCCATACGGTTAACAAAAGCTACCAATTCTCTTTTTGTCAGGACATCATTCTTATGCCTTAAGGAATCTATCAATTCCGAAAATTGACCTTGCGTTGGATGTTTACCTGTTTCGAAATAGGTTTTTAATTCTTCTCTTGGGGTTAATTTATTTTCTTCCATTATATTTTATTATTCTTTACAATTTAATTGCCTTTGGATTCAATGATTATTTTTTTATGTTTTTAAAATTCGGGATTCATCCTTTTGTTATTCCTGTAAAAATTTAAAAGTTTCTCCATTCTGCTGTATCCTTTGGTTTTAATAATCGGATGCTGGATTACTTAATTTCGAAACCGAAGTTCATCTTTTTTCTCTTTCCGGGAAAGTTTTTTGAATGTTCTGTTCTGTAGTTGCAGTAAGTGTTTTTTTTAAAGACCCAGAGCGTTGAACATCTCGGATGCAATAGCCTCCTTCCCCAAATCACCGGGATGAATCAGAACTCCTCTTTTAGCTTTTACTATTTTACATTTTCAGAATAGCTGCATTCGATTCTTACATTTCTGACTCCATTAACCTGACCGCCATTCAAAGAAACCTGGTTTTGCCCTGCTGGTAAATAACCGGTGGCCAAAAGGGTGTCATTTTCAGCATTAAAGATTTCACATTTAATGGATTGACTGGCTTTTGTAAGGTCTGCTCTATAATAGAAACTCAAAGAATCTTCCAGGTCATAATGATCCGTAACTGTATCTTCAGCTCTATATCGATTATTCCATCCCGCGCTTTCTATTCTATACTGGATAGGCACTTCAGTTTTATTAACGAACTTAACACTGGTGTTTAAAATGTTTATTTTTCTTCCAAAACCTCCTTTCGAAAGTTGTATAGGTAACCCAATACCTTCCAGCTCTCCAAAGTCAAATCCAACGGGGATTGTCTTCAGATTATTCCCGAAAAATCTGTAAACAGTGTAGGTTTGATCTAATTGATACGCCAAACTATAATATTCCGTTTCCTTCAAATCACCTTCAAAGATTTCTTTTACTTTTATCGTATAAGGTGCACTCCCTACAAAATAACGTTTGTCTAAAAAGCTTTTGAAATCAGCAGATGAGATCACCTGATCCGGTTCATCATTGGTGCTTACCACGATTGAAAATTTTAGATTTCCGACATTATTTGTTGAAAAATTAACGTATGAGTTATCAATAGCTGCCAAACTATTGGCAAAAATGGCCAGTTCTCTTTTGGTAAGAACATCTTCTCTAAGTCTTAAGGAATCTATCAGATTTTCAAACTGGCTTTGTGTGGGATATTTTCCTGTTTCAAAATAGTTTTTTAACTGGTCTCTGGTTGTTAGTTTATTTTCCTCCATAATACTTCTTTATAATTTATGCTTCCGGGCATTATTACACTTTGGTTTCAATGATAATTTATGTTATGTTTTAAAGTTCTGAACTCATCCTTTTTTATCCCTGGAAAAGGGTTTTAGTCTCGTTACGCTGTAGTTACAGCACCGTTTTGTTATAAGAAGCAGGATGATGACTTCTTATGTTTCATTGCCCAAAATTCATACTTTTTTTGTTCCTGTGAAAGTTTTTTGGCCCCGCTATTCTGTAGTTGCAGTACCCTCTACTTTTCAGGAATAAAAAAGGCCCGGATCTTATAATCCGAGCCATTTTAGCTTCTATGCTTAACGTTAATTTTTTTCGCAGAGTTGATGATTAATCCAGCTTAAAGAAGAAATATACTACCGCCGCCCACTCTTTTTTAACTCCTCTCGCATAACCAATCGTACTATGGCTGCTGTTTTCAACCGTTCCATCATCTTTGATGTAGCCAATGGTGGAATGACTGCTGTTTTCTACAGTACCATCTTTTTTACATACCCTACCGTAGAACGGCTCTTATTTTCAATAGTTCCGTCACTTTTGATGTACCCAATAGTGCTTCGACTTTTATTTTCGATAGTCCCATCATTTTTAATGTATCCCACAGTGGAATGACTGCTGTTTTCTATGGTCCCATCACTTTTGATATAACCAGTGGTGCTGTGGCTTCCGGATTCTATAGTTTGGGCACCTACAGAAAGACCGAAGAGAAGGGAACAAAAGAATAGTATTTTTTCATGGTTTGAAGATTTTAATGGTTATTAATTCCTTATTATTAATTGGGATTACATATAATCCAAGCTTTTATATTTTTTTACAAGATACCAAGTTTTCCAATTCACTTAGATAAAAATATAATGAAATTGAATTTCCCTGAAAAATTATAAAAAGCTACAATAAAAATAAGCTTTTACATTCCACATATAATTACAATTCCCATCATAAAGCATTGATTTTTATCACAGTATAAACTTTGCTAAATTAAAAAGACTCCGCAAAACTAGGATATATATGCGAAGTCTTTGATATTAATACTTTTATTTACTAGGTATATTGTCCATTTCAAATACCTTTTTTATCAAGATTTTCTTATTTTAAATCATCATAACTTAAAGAATAAGAAACAAATTTATCTCCATATTCATAAAGAATAAAAAATGTAACTATGTTATTTTGAAAAAAAACCATACATGGCATATTTAAATATAAATAATTCTTTTCTCCTTCTGGATGTATAAACTCATTATTTTCATATTTAAAATTCCCATACATATCTGAAGAGTATTCTAACTTAGAAGGTAACATTTTGTTTTGTTGCAACTTAATAAAAGTATCTTGAGAAATTACACTATATTTACATCTAGATAATTCTGCATAAGGAAACTCTTCTTCTGCAAAAAACATAAGTTCATCGTCTATAAGTTCTACGATCAATGCATTAACTGTTTCTAAAGAATGATCTCCCGACAAATATTTATTAACTAATTCTTGTATTTCATCATAATAAGATCCTGATCTAGGATTATGTAAATCTACTTGTATTATACCTATTGCCATATTATTATTTTTATTGTTAAAATTGTTAAGTTCAATATACTATATTCTTATAAAACATCTTTGAGTTTGCCTTTAAATTCACCATTCCCTATAGCAATTACAATGTCTCTAGTAGTAGTGTGATCAGATGGCTTTATTTGATATACTGTCATTACTTTATCAGTAGCATTAAAAACGATTACAGGATCTTTAGCTCTATAATCGGTGTGTGTAGGTACATCTTCTCCTAATACGTAAGTAGTTTGCGCATAATGTACTTGTACTCTATTAGCTTGTGCTTCTGTAATTTTAGCTGCCCTTCTCATTTTTCCTTTACTTGCTTCTATCTTTTTATGTGCCTCATCTTTATCAAATCCTAAAGTTTCTTGCATGGTTACAAATTTAAAATAAACATTAGGATAAGTAGATAATAATTCCCCTGTAGCTTTTCTTATTAATGAGCCTAAAGCACTACCGGAAAATACTGGTTCTACAATAGTAAATATAACAGATTGATTTTCTCTTCCTTGCATCGCTTCTTTTACATACTTTACTATATCTTCAGGTTGCTGAGTATTATGAGTTTTACCTGTTACTCTATCTCTTGGCATTTTTTCTATTTTTTCATTTTTGATAGATGTACCTTTAGTTACAGCATCTCCCAAAAAGGACCCACCTGTTTCTGTAGTTATAATATATTCTTGTCCATCTAGCTCTTTTCGCATCTCTTGTAATGCCTCATGGTATTCTTCTACAAATGGAGAATATATTGCTCCTTGTGCGATCTCCCATTTACGAATTGCTGTTGACTCACTAGATACCATCTCTCTTCTTAATTTAGTATTTCCACCTTTTCTTAACCCTGGTATATGCTTAATAAACTCTAGCATTTGTTCTCTTACTCTTTCCGGATATTTGCCTTCTTTTAAGTTTGCCTCTTCATTTTTCACGAACTCTTCGTTTTTGATAAAAGCAACTTTTTGTATGCTATAATTCAGTGCATTGCCTTCTCCAAATATATTAAATAATTGCTGTAGCGTATTAGAAAGTTGCTCTTCTTTATTCTCTACATTATTATCTAATTTTTCTGCTCTTTTAATTTCATCGCTTGATGCGCCTTGTATTTTAGCTTTATCCAATGCTTTATCTGTTTCTTTTGCACCTTTATGGGTTTCAAGATATTGACCTTTAGCCTGAGACAATAGAGTTTTAGCTTTTACTTGTTCTTCTTTTGGTAAATTATGAAGCTCATCCTCCCATTTCTTTAGTCTGTCACCTACACTCATAGGCGTACTCGCTACCATTACTTCAACATTATTACCTTTTGTACTAATCCAGAGTCTATGATTCTCTCCCTCAGCAGAAAAATAAATGGTTTCTCCAACTTCACTATCTTCAAGTTTTTTATCATTTTTGGTCATCCCTTTCTTATCCTTTTCGCCATCTTTTCCTTTCTTACCAATGCCCAGTTTGTTTAACAGTTTACCTCCTTTTATTTTCACAAAAGTCCAGAACTTAGTAATCGCTTTCACAATACGCTCACGTATTTTACGTATTACTCCAACAACTTTATCTGCTAAACCGCCAATTCCCAGTAATGAAGCCAAAAAGCCAATCAGTACAGGAACAGCTCTTCCTAATGCATTTTCTATCGATTTAGCTACGGCACCTACATTTCCACTGGCAATTGCTTTTATACTATCGGTAAAGGCTTTTACCAGTTCCATAATTTGTGCAGCCCGCTGGATAAAGAATTTCACAACATCTATAATCGCCATTGCTGCTTTTATAAATGCTCCTACAGGAGTCAATAATCCCATCACCCATTTAATACCCGCTTGAATTACCTGTGTCTGGATAATGTCCATAATAGCATCCATTACCGTAGCTTTAAGGTCTGCAAACTGATCTTTCAAATGCTCCCAAAGTCCGGCAACACCTTCTTTACGAACAATCTGTACCATTTCAAAGCTTGTTTCAAGAACTTTCATTACAGGTTCTCCTATCACTTTAGAACCGATGGCTCTAATGCCGCTCCATGTTAGGCCAAGCACCTGCGTGGTAATGGAGAAAATTCCTTTTAATGAGAATACATCTTCCGGCATCGTGATAGAAATACCTTTCATCGCTCCGGTTAACCATCCAAAGAAGCCAGTTTTAAGGTGGGTCCAGATATTGTTCCCGAAATTGGTAAACCCTTGTGAAACTCCGGCAATAAGATTTTTGAAAAACCCTATCGGATCCATGATGATCGCCTGAATAGCACTGATAACCCCGGATAATAAATTGGTAAGCGTATTTTTAATTTCAATAATAATAGCAAACACGCTGGTTTTAAGTACCTCAAGAGCCTGATTAACCCATCCACTATTTTGTGTTTTTAAGTCTGAAATTCTGGCATCAATACTGGTTATATTGTCTGCGTATTTTTTAGCCAATACATCAATTAATGCATCCTTTTTACTGTTTACACTGTCTTCCAATGCATTGAATTTGCTTTGGATCTCTGCAATAGCATCTTTTCCAATTTTTCTTAAACTTGGTGATAAGCTGTTGACATAAGTCTGTACCTCTTTTTTGCCTTTAGCAATTCTGGTTTTGGCTGCATTAAGCTGAGTGGTAACATGGGTTGCAATTTGGTCAATAAACTTATCCATGACTTTAATGTACAGGTCCTTACCACTGTCAAAAAATTTATTGACTTCTTTAGGTAGTCCTGTAGCTTTGTCCCACAACCATTTCCCAGCGGCAACTAAAGCTCCGTATTTTGCATAGGCATCTCCATAACGCTTCTTTTTATAAGCCTTCATTTCTTTATCGACATGGGCTTCAAATGCTTTTTTAGCTTCTCTGCTGCCATTATCAAATTTTTCGGCCACCGACTTATCCAGATTATTTAAAATACCATCCACATCGGTTTTAGAAGTATGATAAATAGTATTAATGTGATCGGCAATTTCTTTTCGTTTTTGACTGTCTTTGCCTGAGGTTTGCTTTTGTTCACCTTGTACATTACCTAATCCGCCTTTTCTTGCACCATGCATGCCACTAATGTGATGTGCCGCCTGTGTTTGGGCTTCATTACGGGTTTTAGACAGCTCTTTATTTTCGTTGGTTCTGAACTGTTGAGTTGCTGCAGCACTTTGGGTTTTGGCTTTATTCTTTTGTGCCAAAGCATCTGTAAACGTAGGCTCATTAGATTTTGCCAACATCGTATCGGTGACTCCATTAGCTTTCATTTCACTGTCGATGCTTGCTGTTTGCTCCTTAATAGGCTGTTCTACGCTTTCTGCATTTCTTTTCACTGGCATCGCTTTCGCTACATTGGGTATTCCCGGAGCATTACCTATATGTTGTGCTGGCATTTTTGCAACGGCACGAACAGGCTGTGCAGCGGTATCAGGTTGTGCAGCTGTTGCAGAAGCAATATCATTAGATGCCAGATTCTTCTCTTTTTTAACATCGCCTACTGCCTTTTGATTAACTTCCTGTATATTGTTGTGTTTCTCAAACTCATCTGCCTGCTCTTCATTTTTCGGAAGCCTGATGTTATGTATTTTTTCACTCAGTAAAGCTTTAAAATCTTCTTTCTTGAACAGCCCTGGTTTTTGTTCATCCATGGTGTTCACCTGGCTGGCTTGCGCCATACTCTGACGTTCGTTGGCTGGTGATGGTGCTGCTGCCTGTGCATCTTCAGATGATTTTTTTGCAGGTTCGTGGCGTTTCTGCACCTGAGCTGTAGCACTGATCCGTCCGCTCAATTCTATAAATCCGGGATTATCCGTAGCATTTGCTGAAGTCTTAGTTTCAGTATCAGCTTCCAACGTTTTATCTGCAATGACAGACTGAGGTTTTTCTACAACAGCCACTTCCGGTTTCCTGGAAACGGCTTTTCCTGTCGTCTTTGTATCCGCTTTTGCTTCCTGATTGCTCTTGCTTTCCTGATAAACTACAGCTTGTTCTTGTACTGTTTTGGGCAGATAGGTTCCCGATTTGAGTTTATGATAATCTTGTATTTGATTGTCATTCAAAGTAGACATATAGCCTTTTTCAATTTTCCTGGTGTCAGGATGATTGATATCTCCGGTTTTCGCCAGACTCTCCTGGAGTTTTCCATAATTTTTTTCTGCTCCCTGCCCATAAATATTTCGTGAATCATGAACCCCTGCAATAGTACCATTGAGGTTGAGCAGGCTGTCATTAGGGTTTCCTGATCTGGTAGTAATGCCTTTATTTCCGGATTTCTGGGTTTGAATACTGACCACATCTACCTCGGACAGAGGTACAACTACCGGATTTTTCGGCTTTTGCTTTTTGCTCTGGTTTTTATGGGCCTTATTGTCTTTTTCTACAGGTTTTGCTGCTTTCATTGACTTAGTTTTTTAATTTCATATTATTTTAAAAGACCTATAGGCACAACTAAAATATTGTGCCTTATAGGGTGCCTGCCGGGTTGGAAAAATCATACCGGGTGCGGTAGATTCTTTAAGAATGTAAGTAAATAGAAATGGTATTTGACTTTGAGAAACAGGCAACACTGAACCATTTCCTTGTTTGTTCTCTTGCTTTTAAATTTTCAGGTTTTTAAGTTTTAAATCCACTCTTTTTCAGGATAATATCTCCTACAGAGTGATTGATTTTGTTATTACGGTAAAGACTGTCTGAAAATCTTTTATTATTTCATCTCATCTTTCTTTTCTTGTTCCTCGTCAGACTGTCTGTCGGTTTTCACTCCATATCGGTTTTCAATAAAAAGATTCACTGCTTTATCAATCCAGTTGGGAAGGTTTGTAGTGATCATTTTCAGGAATTTATCATAACCGTAGCCAAGCACAAATAATATCCCTGTTGAATACCATTTGTCATGCAGCTCAGCTCTGTTCATTAAGTAGCTCATTGTAAAGCCTACGATGACTACGATTACCAATGTGATAAAATGTTCCCATGGTTGTTTTTTCTCTTTATTTTGTATGGAGACCAGTACCCTCAGTAATCCTCCTGAAAATGCTATTGCAGTTCCGATTAAAAGGGCTTTTATACTATCCAGATTCATTCTTTTCTTCTCTATTATTTATTAAAATGTTTAATTTTCAAACCATTTTCAGATGTTTAGTTATTCCTGAGAAAGGATATACATATCATCTAAAAACTTTCTGATTTTCATGATATTTTCGCTCTCATCCGCATATGCTAACTCGTCAATAATATCATTGATATCTCTACCTGGTTTCTTCAGTTTTTCCTTATCTTTTTTCTTTTTTTTCTTTTCCTTTTTTTCATGGTTACTAGAATTTTGTTAAATGAATAATTGCTTTTTTAGTTTTTTAAAATAGATTTCTCCTTCAATACACTAAGGCCAAACGGTTTACTTTTACAATTCATGTTTCAATTAAAAAAACAGAACAACAAAGCAAAAACCGTTTTTCACCTTAATATTTTACCTATAATTTAAATTTGAGAAAGACATCAGAGCAGCCTTTTAATCTGATGGATGAGGCTGTTGAGGATTTAGCAATAGCTTTGAATCCTTTTTTATCTTTTTAGAATGAATAATTTCAAGAAATGAATTATGAATACACACTATCTACAAACATTATCTTACTGATATTCACATTACAATATTAAATGGTAAGGACTGAGCTTTCTTCCGCGACCTTATACTATGGCTGAAGAATGATGTTATATATTGTTCTCTCAGACAGGAACAACATTTCCATCAGCTCGTTAACAATCACTTTCATCTGTTTATCCTGATTACGTTTTACATAATCAATGACAAAATCTTTTCTTTTTTCGACTAATTCTTTACTACGTTTCATATTCTATGGTTAAAAGTTTTTTTGGTTAAAAAGTTTTTTTTTAATCAGACAGGCTTTCTTCTCTTGCCTGTTGACCGTTTCAATAAGTCATAAGAATCCCTAAAGACGAACGTTCCGCCTTCTAAAAAGATGTCTAATTCAATTAATTTTTGTTTTTTTAGAAGCCGGTACCAGGTATTTCTCAATAAAAATCTTACCCTGACTTCTTTATTTTAAATTTCATTTGCCCTCTAAGAATGTATTAGCAACTTTACTGACAACTATAATTAATCGATATTTTATATGTTGAGCAGAGTATTATTCTACATGTTGGGCTTGTTTTTTTATTTTTAGGAAAAAACAAAGAGCAAAATGATTGCTTTATTCAGATATCTATCAAAAATAAACGCATTTTTATCATTAATGGAACAAATTAAAAACGAACAAAAAACGAATAAAAGCATACAATAAAACGCACTTTTTGCACCTTATAGAGTATTTAAAATTTTCTCTATCCCTACTAGCTCGAGATAAAACAAAAAGATAAAATATCTTTATTTTAAATACCACACATAAAAAACAAACACTTAACTTATTTATTTACATTTAATTAAATACAAAAAGCAATATTTTAAAATATTAAAAAAAATTAAATTTTAAATATAATTTTGTACATTTGTACTGTTCCATCTTAACGACGAAACAAATATACGAACATTGTTCGTTTTTCAAAACAAAAACGAACAAATTATTCATTTTTTTTTACAAATAACTATAAACATATCAAAATGAACTATTTAGAATTCAAAGAAATCAGAAAGAAACTAAACATGAAGCAGGCTGATATAGCAAAATCTATAGGAGTGGGCACCAGAGCCGTGCAATATTGGGAAAAAGGCGAACGAAAAATACCGGAAACTACGGCTTACTTTGTTACCAATTTACTGTTAAAACAACAGGAACTTAATGATGACAGTGCGTCTCCGGTTGTTTTTTCAGATTTAAAAATCATGCACGTTCCATTGGCGAATCAATACGCACAAGCTGGCTATCTGAGTAATTTTGCTGATGAGGAATATATAGAAAGCTTACCCACAATTCCTTTTACAGACGATGTAGAGCACCGAGGTGAATACATGTGTTTTGAAGTAAAAGGAGACAGTATGGATAACGGATCATACGAAAGCTATCTGGAAGGTGATATTATCTTATGCAGAAACATCAGACAGGATTACTGGATGAGTAAACTCCATTATGACAAGTGGGATTTTGTAATCGTTCACAAAGAGAAAGGGATTTTGGTAAAGCGAATCATTAACCATGATGTGGAGAGAGGGATTATTACCCTTCATTCTCTGAATGAGTATTATGAAGATTTCGAGATCCATTTGAAGGATGTTGCGAAACTTTTCAATATTATAAGTACAAGACGTAAAAACAACAGAAGATAACTGCCCGGGAAATAAAATCCTCAATTTCTTGAGGATTTTATTGGGGCATTTCAGATCATTATAGTGTAAGATATTCTAATAACACTGCTCTTCATCGATTCTCTGTATTTCAGCTGATTGCGGATCTACCCAATAAATTAAACCTGGGTTAAATTCTGAATCAGACCTTAGAAATCGTATCCATCTTATTCCGCTTTTTTTGAAATTCTCAGGTGCATTTTGCTCAAACTCTCTTATATTATCAGGTATTGCGAGCATACCATTAGTCAGGTAGATCAAGCTTCCTATACCTGGTCTAAAGGGACTTAAAGTTACTTTCATTTTCCAGGCAGGAGATGTTCCGAAACAAAGAGAATCCCGGTTCCGATCATCTACCCCAGACAAGCAGTAAGCTTCTACTCCCCATATTCCGGAGTCAAATTTCGCGAAATCCGACCATTCCGAAATTCCATTGGGTCTGCAATATTTTCTTATTCTTATGTATAAAGGAGTTTTATCTGGAATATTTCCATTTCTCATGTCAATATTTTCAAATTGGGTATAATTTACATCACTAAAGCCTACCTTTGAATAAATAATATCCTCATCTTTAAAAGCAGGATCTTTCGCTATCTGGTATTCCAATGCCGCAAGATTGCTGGTATTAAAAACCACATAGTTCATTACCAGCTGCCCATCCTCCAGTACTTTTACATCAAGAACCTTAGGAGTTTCACAGGAAGCGCTGCACCCTCCAACGCTCAATGTAGCATTGCTTTTAGCCACAACTCCATTTACTCCCAGTTCAACATCCAGATTGTACGTACCTACCTCCTGAATACCAGGCAGTTTTATTGAATTACTATCCTGAAGCACTGCATTCCTTATATCAACGGTTTCTACATTTGCGGATCCCGGTGGATAATTGTATTTCACAGAAGCCTCTGTTATTGTCTCGGAAGATTGATATTGTATTTTAAATGAAACATCACATTTTTCCATTATATTATGTTTATTGTTGTTATTTATTTTTCTAGTATGTAAGGGATGTTGTAATTATTCCAAAAAATAAAAAAACACCCCTTTATATCAGATATAGCACAAAGAATATGTTCCTTAATCCACTCTTATCTCTGCTACATCAACTTCAAATGCATCACTATTAGCATCTTTGACTAAAAGCTGGAATTTATATTTCCCAACCTGTAAATCTTTGATGGTAAGAGTCGGTTCATTAACATTTTCAAGGATTACATCCGGACCTTCTAATTTGCTCCAGAAATACAGAAGCACATCTGCTCCTCTACCCCATCCTTTCAGTCCCAATTCTCTAAAACGTAAATTAGACAAAAGAATATTCTGATTACCACCGGCACTGGCTAAAATAGTGGGCAGCTCAACAATACAGCAATTTTTATTAGGAAAGCTAATGCTATTGATCACAACCGTTGGACGATATTCATTTTTATAGGAAAGAATGTTTGAAGTCACTGAATTATTTTCTCCATCTACTACAACCGCTTTATATAGATTTGTACCAACCCCGCTTATAGAATCTGTAAATGTAGTCCCCGTAAGATTGCCAATAAACACATTCCATGTAGCCCCGTTATTGGTGCTTTTATGAATCTGAATATTGGTAATATCACCATCAGGATCACTTGCATTTACACTAACTGTGTAACTACAAGCAGACTGTGTACATACCCTGTCTTCAATTCCGTCTGTATCAGTCCATTTGATCGACACAACAGGTAGGTTATTTTCTTTTTTATAAGACAGAATATTTGAAGTTGTTGTATTGTTCTTTCTATCTGTAACAATTGCTTTATACAATTGTGTACCAGCTCTGTTGATGGTATCTGTAAATGAAGTTCCAGTAAGATTACCAATAAACAAGCTCCATGAAGCTCCATTATCAGTACTTTTAAAAATCTGAATAGTTGCAATATCTTCATCCTGATCCGTTGCATAAACGTCTATAGTAAAACTACAAACCGACTGTCTGCATAACCTGTCCTCAACTCCTGAATTATCCTTCCATCTGATCAATGCAGCAGGTGGGTGATTATTCTGATCTTTTTCAATTCCAATATCATCAAATCCCGGAAGATTCACAGTGTCTCCCGCTTCTCTACATGAACCCACCAATCCGAATCTAATATCGTATTTACCTAAAGGCAATTTGATTGATCTTCGCGGATTGTATGATCCGGATTCATAATGCCATCCATTTTCCTGGTCATTTGAATCATAAATATTCAAGCCTGTTACTCCAGTCAGATCTTTAGGTAAATCCCAATCAAATGTGAATGTCTGGGTACCATCACCATTATCAACAACGGAATATTTAATATTTGAAATCACAGGACACTCTTTGGTCAGTGGTAAATTTACAGCTACCGCCTGGGTACAGCCATTACCAATCACCTTCACTCTTACTGTTGGAATCCTTGAAGGATCCAGATTGTAATACTTATAACTCAGATATCCATTTTTATCCGGATTGACAGGGGTCCAAACATCAGTCCCCAGGAAATCCCAGCTGTATGCATAGTCGGCAAAGTTTGCTCCGGAAACTTTAAAGTTTACTATTGTTGCGGTTGAATCTCCTCCAGGATAAATAACAGGTTGAACAACTTCTACTTTTATATCCGGTTCCGAAATCACTTTAATGCTGCAATCAGTAGGTTTTCCATTGACAGTAAAGGTAATTTGCTGATCATAGAACTGTTCTTCCACAGCCTTCGGATCAAAGACATATTGTCCATTGATAAATTTCACACCATTACTGATATTTGCTTTCACAACACCATTCATTGGGGATACTGTAAAAGGTACAGGATTGGATTCAGCACAGATAACAGAAGTTGGCAAACTTAATTTGACAATCGCTTTTGGAGTACAACAGATGTATGGAAGTGAAAAGTCTGCAATAACTTTTGGATTTTTTATGGAATCATAAACCAGGATAAAAGTACCTCCACTTTTTACTCCCCGCTTATGTTCCAATCCCGAATTCTTTTCTACGTATTCATTGAAATATGCTTTTGACAGGTCTTTATTTCCTTTTAATTCTTCCAAAGACAAGAGCATAATATCAAATCCCAGCTGCAGCTTATCCTTGATTTCTTTTATCTGTTCAAAAGCAACCTGATAATCCATTCCCTGATGACCTTCTATATTATAAAACGAATAGTTATCTATGTTGAGATGTAAAGGATTTTCCTGTTCGGATTTTCCTATTAACACCCAATCCGTATCAAATGTTAGATTGCTGTCAGAAGACCTATTGCTTGTTTTATCAAAGTTCCATGCTTTTAAGAAATCTTCTGTAACCGTGTAATAAAAAGGAATTGCTTTATTACTCAGAGGATTTAATTTTTGTGATGGAGTAATTTTTACCTTTTCCTTATTTCTAATAATATTATCAGGATTAAAATATCCTACTTGCTGATTAAAGCGATTAATCAGGGTTTTAACTTTTTGGGTTGCTTTATCATCATCCAAAGCAGGCGAGTTATAAAACTGGTGTCTTGAGAAATCCAATTGGAGATCTGATTGTAATTTCCCAAGCATGATGTGTTTAGGAAAAGAAACAAAATCCGGAAGACATTTGGTGAATGCTTTGGGAAGCAATTCTATAATTTCAGAATAGGTATCCATTAAATCCTTTACGACATCATAAGCATACTGAAACCCTGAATCCTGATTAAAAATTCTGGTAAATGATGCTTTAAATGTATCATGGTTGGCGGTTGAAATCCCTACTATTTTACCGATTGCATCCATTCTATCAAAAACCATCTTCCCAAAATCTGTTTTATCCAGAGCTTTGATATATATATTCTTTAAATCAGAAGCGCTCAACTTTTTTTCTGAAACAAACTGTTCTAAAATAACCCGGTTTTGTTTCACCGGCTCCATGATATCTTCGATAAACAAAGGATGAGGCTGAAGACGATCTTTTCTTTTCAGTTGAACCTCACCTGTTATGGGGTCAGGTAGCGTAAAACCATCTTCTCCAAGAATATGATTGATCCCACTTGCTGTAGTAACTAATACTTTAAGGTTTCTAATTTGTTGTATTCCATGGTTATCACAATCAACTCCTCTACAAGGTTTAATTTCTTTTTCATAGTCTTCCAAATACAGCAGCAGGTATTTGTCTTCTAAATTTGTAAGACTATTAATAGGTTGAAAATCTGATATTGCTTCCTGAGCTGTTGCCAATTCCCATAGTTCAATCTGCTCGCTTCCCTCGTAAAATGACGGGTATTTTATTTTAAAATTATCATATATTTTAAAATGGGTGAAGTCTTTATTTGCCAGATCAACCGTTTTCAGATCACTCATGTACAGATCTTCACTCTTCTTACTCGTATTGTTCAGGGTTAATAAATCTCCGTCGGTGGTAAGTGCTACTCCCTGAGAAAGCTGTATGCTGCTGAGCAGCCTGTTTTTATAAATAAGTTTCGGTTTGAGACCGCATACAATACCCACTCCCTGCAGCAATACTCTGGACAAACGGTCCTGATCTTCGAAAAAATCCAGGAACTCATTGAACTGATCAGGATCTTCTATATACTGCCCTTTACTGAATTTACGGTATTGGACTGCTATATTACTTAATTGATTCTTCATTATTGTTCATTTTTAATGATTTATTAAGGTCTTTTAATAAACTTCATAGACAATTCAGACTGTCTATGAAGTTATTATCTGACTATTATTTTGTCACTCCTGTACAAGGGTTTATTTTCAGGAAATTCCCGTTTGGATATCCTTTATAAATAGGAACTGTAGCGTTTGCTAAGTAAATTTCCGTATAAGCAACATCCTGGTGGCAACCAGTAGGTGGTCTGTTATTAACTGGTAAAGCACATTCCAGTGAAAACTCTACAAAACCATCTGATGATTGTGATGCCATTTGCTTAGCTTCAGCCTGAGTAATGATAATTTCATTATATCTGCTCAATGCAGGAGTACCTGGTTTATGGTTACCTCTATCCTGATTACCTCCTGTATTACTTAAATGGATATTTCCAATAAAGCCAGGGTATGGATTGACCCCTCCTATTACAATATCATTTCCTTTTAAGTTGAAAGTAGCATCATTACAAACGTGGCCTTGGTCTACATCATCTCTGTACTGAATAACCACTCTCATCCCACTTAAACATGCAATAGTGGATTGACCTTTTAATTTTAGCGGAGCTAATTTATAGACCGTACTACAGCCGTTAGCATTGGTTACTGTAAGTGTTGGATTGAAAGTTTTTTCTTGTCCTGCAACAAGTTTATATACATGGAGTTTTTTGTTAGCAGGTGCCTCATTATGGATGATTGGAGTACCATCATCAAAATTCCAGGTAAATGTAACCCCTGTAAAGTCTCCTGTAACGTCAAATTCAACCGTAGCATCCGGATTGTTTGCATTTTCGTCCATCGTAGGAGCATCATAACTCACAGTACCGGTAGTAACAGATACGTTTGGCTGTGCGTACACTACCATCTGTGCTTCAACAGGATCATCATTAACGGTAAACGTAATCGTCTGTCCGAAATAAGCTGCGTTAACCAGACCAGGATCGAAGAAGCTTTGACCTCCGGATTGTGTAACTGCAGGAATCGGAGCACCATTCACAAATGCTTTTACTTGTCCGTCTAACGGAACAATGGTCATCAACACCGGAGCATCTTTCTGACATAGTTTGTTTGCCGGTAAGGACAGGAATGCAGGATCCTTTTTAGAACAACACAGATAAGGCAGTGAAAAGTCCGCAAGAACCTGATTTTCATCTTCTGAGTAATAAATCAATGCGAAAGTTCCGCCCGGCTCTACTCCTGCCTTATGTTCAAGGCCTGATTTCCTTTCTAAGAATTCGCTTAAAAGCTCACTTACCACATCGTCTTTTTTAGGATCCTGTTTTACTACTGTAACGCCATCTGAAGATCCTTCTTTTGAGAATTCAGCCTGGTTCAGCAATCTCAGCTGTTCATCCAGTTTAGAAATGTTCAGTAAAGTACTCTGTGAATTAAGTGTTCTGTTGCTGACATCGCTGGAAATGGATATCAGCTGCTTTCTGAGTTCATCAATAGATACTGTTTTTTCACGGATTGGCGGTTCGCTACCAGGCTTTCCTCCTTTTTCCAAAACCAATGCAATGACATCAAAAGCTAATCCGTATTGTGTTTTAAGATCATTGATGTTTTGCAATGCTGTTTTATAAGGCATTCCCAGGTGACCTTCAATTCTATAAAAATCATTATTGTCAATGTTATAATTCAGTGGATTCTGGATAAAATCTTCTCCTGCTAAATTGGCTGTATGATAGCTTAAATTGTAAGCTGCTCTATCTGTTTTTGTTTTTTCAAAGTTCCATTGGGCTAACAAGGATTTGTCTACGTTATAGTAATATGGTATTGCCTTATTACCCAATCTCACATTCATATTTGAAGGTGTAATTTTAATTCGTCCGATATAGGTTTGAAATCCATTAACCTTCTGCACAAAACGATTGGCAAGCATTACAACTCTCTCATAATTCTCGTCATCATTAGTAGTAATAGGTGAATTATAAAAACTGTGACGGAAAGGGATATATTTTCCTAATTCCTGCTTTGCTCCGACTGGCCCTAACATAAGGTGCTTAGGAAATGAAGCAATATCCGGACAGCATTCAGCATTCAGATGCAGGATCAGCCCTTTTATTTCGTTGTAGGTGTCAATTAAGTCTTTTAATAAATCATATCGGTATTGATAATCTTCTAAGCCTGGAGAAGTGCTTGTCAGCAAAGGGTTCAGTTTATCAAAAAGCGTCTGCCCACCCAGATTCATATTTACGTTAAAAGCTCCTGCAATAGAGGTAAAACCATCACTTAATTCTGCAACAGTACTGATAGCACCTTGAAATTTTGTTTTTAACTGCGGCGCGGTTTTTACAAGAGGATCCAGAATAACTCTTTTCGCCTCTATATGAGGTAAACTGTCAAAAAGCTTTTCATAAGTATTGTGCTGCTTATAGATCGCATCTTTTGCGTCACCTTTCGTGATAAGCTCTGAAACAGATGCAGAATCTGCCAGAAGCACTTTAAGGTTAGCAACCTGCTCTGCTCCATTGTTGTCACAATCTGCATCCTGACATGGGGTTTCATCATTAGAATAACTTTCCAGATACAGAATTACAATTTTATCATTTAATGAACTGTAAATCTCTCTTACCTGTTTAAAATCTGCAGCATTAGCTCCTTCGTTCACTAACTGTGTATACTCTTGTGTGGTAAACAATTCTAAAAGAGGAATTTGCTGTCCTCCGATACGAAAATGCTCATACCCCAGAACATCAACATAATTTCTATAGTATCTGTAATTTTTAGCATCGAAGTCTATAACAGCCTCTGATTTTTTGCTTGCTGCCTGACGCAGTGTTATCAAGTCTCCATCAGTAGTAACCCCGGCTCCCTGTGTAATCATAATAGTATCAAGAGGAATCTCAAGATCCATATCTCCGGGTCTGGATGTTTTTTCTGTTAAAGTAGGTAAGATTTCAAGTTCCACATATTTTGATTGAAAACCGCATACCACTCCTACGCCGCTCAGTCGGGTTCTTGATAATCTGTCCTGATCTTCAAAATAGTCTATAAATTCGTTTAATTGCCCTTCTGTTAACGCCTGATTGTCGTTGAACTTTCTATATTGGGTTGTTACATTGTCTAATTTAGTGTTCATTATTTTTCATTTTTTTTGATAAGTTCGATTGTCCTAATATGATCTTTCCGTCCAGCGTGTCGTTATCATTGGCATCACAGTCTAAAAGTCTTCCTGGTCGATAAATATTGTTTAAATGGCTGAGAGCATTCAGTAAATCCGTAATGCTGTTTCCAAGATTCGTAATATTATTTCTCGATTTATCTGAGAGGTATTTTTTAAATGCTGCTTCAAATTCGGCCAAATCGTTCTGAGCAGTTTGTTTTTCACTCAAACGGTCTCCCACCCAGCAGATTTTTGCTAAAACATGAGCAGGGATTTCCTGCCTGATCACTGTTTCCGCATAACGTCTGAAATCCGGATCCTGGAAACGGTAAGCAAACCCCGGAAGGACAACACTTACCCTGTAAGAATAAGGATCAAACACATCCACATCTGTTTCACAACCTTCACAAGAAGACATAAAGGCTTCCGAATATTCTATCGGATCTGTTGCAGGGTTTTCTTCCTCCAGATCATACATTATTCTGAAAGTACCTCCGATAGACATACAGCCAATACCTCCCATGAGTTTATAATCCTTAGTGGTTGGCTTTAATAATAAGTGCTCAACAAGGAAAATACCCTCTTCTGTAAATTCATACTTGAAATACTTCACCGTTGCCTTAATTCCGTCTTTCAATTCTTTCAAATCTGAATAAGGGTTGGTTTTTTTGTGGACAGCAATTACATTTTGTTCATCGGTATCATCTACAATTTCAAAATAATAGTTACCACCCAATGAAACACGGATTTTTATATTTCCAATGAAACAGTATCCCTTTTCACATGCTTTTAATTTTTCCAATGTAACTTCAGGATGTTTCTCATCTAAGATGTCTAATGCATTCTGAAGATCTTCCTCATCAATCTGAATGGTTTGATAAATGGCATCATTTAGGTTTTTTATAGCAATATGCTCAGTCGTATAGCTATTTACAGATGATAAGATAATATTACTGCCGGCATCTTTTATTTTCCAGGTATAAGTATTTTTACCAGCATTATCTGTTGTTTCAATAATGGATACCGGTGTTTGAGATAAGTTTCTCTGAGTATAATCTTTAATCCCCAGCAAGCGGGCAATTCTTTTCTGAACACCTGAAATATTACTGGTATTCCAAAGATCTGAATCTCCAATTAAGGTATAATTATATCCCAACCCTCTGTCTTTACTTAATGATGAATATTCTTTCAGGAAATTTTCTTTGTTGTTTAAGACAATTTCATCGGTGGATTTCCCATACAATGATTTCATTAAGAAGGTATAGTCGCTGAATGTTTCAGCAAAACGGGAGATCAGATGATCCAAAACTTCGTTACGGCGTTCCACGCTGTTATCCAGCTCTTCATATAACGAATCTGTAAGTTGATCATCACTCTCAGTATCATAGTCAGAAACCAGTTCATCAAAGCCTTTAATATTCTTAAGAGCCTGGGTAAAAAAGGTTCTTTTTAACTTACCATTAATGCTTAACACTTCTTTTACTTTTTCCAGGTGTTTGAAATAGCCGGCAAGGATCTGATCAAAAAATAACAAATACCCTTTCATTTGTTTGGCCAGGGCTTCTCTCTCCGGGGATGGATTTCCAATAATTCCAGATTCTCCTACTCCATAGGTATCCGGGAATTCATTCAGAATAGTAGCGTAGTTCGCAATATCATATGAAGTTCCTTGTGGCAATATCAATTCTTTATTCTGCCTTGCATCTTCTCTAAGTACTTCTTCTTCTCTTTTAAGGGTTTCTAAGTAATCCTGAACTTTTTTGTCATTGATATTTAACGGAAGAGATCCTTTGCTGTAACTGAATGAACTCAGTTCACACAGTTCCGGTTTTCTGCCTTTTTCAATACAGATCAGCCAATCAGTATTTTGTTTGATCACACTGTCACAACCTGCAATAGACACGTCATGAATTTCTTTAACCCCATCAATTTTCATGATTTCACTGATGATATCGGAAAGACGAACTTCTGTTCTTAACTGGCTGTTTTTAAGCTCTTCCGTATCGATAAAGCCATTCTCAAGAAGCGGACCTTCAAAAATCTGATCTGTAGTCAGACCTTTGTCCAGCATTTGTTTCAGCGAATAAAAATGAACCTCCGGAGACAGATAATTATTGATTGTTCTGATGACTTTAGCATGCACCAGTTCTTCATCTGCTTTGCTGACAAGTCCGATACGGGCACACACTGCAACCTTCTGTATTTCAACTTCTTTAATTTCTGCCAGGTCTTCACAAAGCCCTCTATTAGCATGATAGCTGTCTAATATTTTGATATTGACATTGGATTTTTCACATCCGATACCATCCGCATCAATATCTTCAGCGTAATCTACATAAAGGTCGTACAATCCTTTTATGTTAAAACTTTTTGTCTTTTCTCCGATAGGTTTAAAGTCTAAATCCCCGGTTTTACAATCGACATATAATTTTTCATTTTTAGGAACCAGCCAACAGTTACGGATTGGTCTTTTAAGACTTCCAGCCGTGCTGATATCGATAAACAACTTTCTGTAGTCCAGTTCGTTTAAAGGTCTTGAAGGTAAAATTTCTGCAGCCTTTAAAAACTGGGTATGAATGTCTTTATTTGCATCATCAGATGCTAAGATATCTTCCATGTTCAGGTTCATCCTCATCCCAAGATCCGTTATGGCATAACTTAAAACTTCCAGAGTGGTGATACCAGGATCATGAGAGTTATAATCGGTCCAGAGTTTTCCTCCTAACTTTTCTATGTATTCAATTCCTGTTTTGCGTAGAAAATGAAAATCTGTCTGATCCCCGGTTTCTATATTTTTTGATATACTAATATGTTTATTTTCTGACATGATTATGTTTCTTCTTGTTTATTATTAAATACATACCTGTTCTGTAATCGTGACATTGTGCTGCTTGGCAGATACCAGAATTGATTTCGGATCTACTTCAATTAAAGATTGTCTTTGCAGGACATTATTCACAAATATTTTAATCTCATCAATGTAATCCACATAATACAACTGCTCCAGATAATTAACCAACTGATTAATATTCAGTTCTACATTAAAATCAATATTTTCAGAGTCTGTAAAAGCCCATGGCGATATATATTTTTTAATATCTTCGTCCAGCTGTTTGATGTAAAATGCTTCATCATACTGCTCAAAGAACCTGACCTTTGTTTCTACTTTTGCTTCTTTATAATTGGGATTAATGACCTGAGCTTTCACGTGCATTGTATTTAATTCATTTACATAATTTTGAATTTTATTCAATGAAGCACGGCTTACTCTCGGCTGATAGACATCAAAAGCATTTTTATTTTTAATATTCGGAACCACCATCAGAGTTACATGGCCCGGCGCCATATATGAATCTTCGGAAGTATGATTTAAACATTTTACTTTAAAGACTTCCGGGAATTCCTGCAATACCAAATGTTCGTAATCCCATTGGGTAATGGCTCTGTGCTTATGTCTTAATCGTTCACTTACCCGTCTGTAAAACTCCGTATCTGTTTCCTTGTATTTACCATCAAATGAGTTATAAGGCTGGCTGACAGATTTTACCTGAGGAACTCTGGTGATAAGCTTAGTAATGGTTTTCGCTTCCAGTCCGTTATTGAGATGAGACAGGTCATTATCCTGATTCTCGAAGGTTGCTAAAACAGCCTGAGTGTAGATCCCCTGGATTTTGCATACGGCATCATAACTTCTTTGTGATCTGGCTCTGATCCAGACTAATCCATTGGTAAATCTTGTATGGCTTTTATCGATATCTTTAGGTACCTTAAACTTGACAATCCCTGATTCCAGGAACTTTCTGGGCTCGTTTTGCAGCATATAATCCGACAAACTTTTCCATGTATTGTTTGAAAGGATATTCCATTCTATAAATTCTTTTTCAAGGAAAGTATCCACCAGAGGGTTTTCACTTCCTTCCAGCATTTGAATTAATAGAGACACGGTAGTCTGGGGCATTGCTTCCAGACCGATGTACAATTCACCTCCGTTTTGGTGTACCGGTACAATGCTTTTGGTTTCGACTTCCTTTTCGTATTGACCGAACACGTCTTCGTGATACAGCTGTACTTCTTTATTTTTTGAAGCTTCTCCGGCAGATTCTTTTTCCAGATACGAGTACACATTTTCTTTCGCGCTGTAATTCAGCTCTATATCTTCAGCAAAAGGAATATATGGCTCGTTAGGAATAAGTTTTTTAAAGCTCGGATTACTTGATAATGCCAATGTATACAGTTTAGGGTATACATCCTGTAATGACGACTGGTTCAGCGTTACTCTGATCGTCTCACTTGTTCCGGCTTTATTACTTGCATTATTTACGGAAAACTGGATTTTATAAGCGTCTTTTACTTTCGTGAATACATCAATATCATTAGCCTTTTCATACCAGATTTCCTTATCCAGCAAGGCAATATCTGCTTTAAAATAAGCGTCAGAACCTACGATTGAGGAGCTTTTTAAGGCCTCAAAATCAGTCAAGCTGATATTTTGATTTGGCTGAATAACATATCCGCTGTATAAATCTTTTATAGAATCCGGAGCATTCTTCCAATTGATCGTGATGTCTGCATTTTGCCATTTTTTGGAAAACAGTTCAGGACATTTGATATAGAAATTAGATCCTTTAACAGGTTGTGCGGTGAAAGGATAATAAGGCTTTTCTGAATTTAACGCCCCATTGTCATTTTCTAGCTGAATAGATTTTACTCCCTTTACATCAACTGCTATTTCGATGTTCTTTATTGATTTTTCTGAAAGAGCTTCATACACATCATAGTATTTTTCTCCTTCAATCATCAATCTTACTACAGGAAAGCTGGTTTGAAATGTTTCTGCCAGCACTTCTTTATTGTATTTAACAACAGCCGGGAACTCTTTTTGTAATGTAATAGAAAGTTCTAATCTTTCTTCTTCGTTTTTAATACATGTTAAATCAGCACCTGATAACCATTCTTTCTCTCCGCTGCAAAGCACTTTGATATTATTTTTAATCTCTGTTTTTGAAAGGCTTTGTAATTTCTGGGTTGAGTTCTTATTAAAATCGATCTTAAGAGTAATGGTACGCTCTCCTTCTTTTAAATCAAGTAATGAGGATGCTATGGAAAAACCCAGTTTGGCTTTTGGAAGTTCCTTATAAATAGATTTATTGGAAACGGTTTCATCAGAATTATATCCAAACGGCCACCAATAGTTGTTGTTTTCCGGCAATTTATCACCCAATCCGTCAGCAGAGTTGGCTACGGGAGCCATTTTCAGTTCTCTGTTTTCCACGTCATTTAAAAAACTTTTGATCTCAACTACTTTTGCCTGATTGGCTATAAGTTCATCACCTGTTTTGTAAATTCGTTTTTTGCCATTAGCATCTTTATTCCCATCCAGTAATGTACCGGCTGGAATTTTTTCCTGAATCGCTTTTTTGGCGAGTTCAAAAATCACATAAACTTTGTCTGATTTGGCATCATTTTTCTCAATTTGAAGAATTTCATTATAATAGAAATCCAGGTGCCTTTTCGTCAGATTATTGAAGGCTTTTTTTGAGAAATCCAATAATTTTAAAAAGCAAACAAATAAAGTCAGGTGAGGTGTCAGGCTGCTATCCTGTTCAAACTGGGACATAAGATCTGTAACCTGTTTTTTCATACTTTTATACTCAACGCTTTCTCTACGCGGGATAGGGTCGGCATCAGCACCCAGAAAGAAGTTTCCCCACTTTCCTTTGGGTTTTGTATTATCATCTTTGTCAAAATAGTTTACATGTTGAGCAAAATTGTTTGCGAATAATAGCCAGTCAAACAAATCGAAATCGTGTAACTCAAGATTCCCAGGATCTAGTTCTGCTAAAAAGCGCTGCATTTGTGATTTTCCTTCACGATAATGTGAAAATGTATCTGTTTTTTTCATTTGTTTATATTTATCTTTCTATGGTCAGATGCAATACTTATTGTAGTGTTTGGTAGTATTCAAAATGGCTACAGACATCCCGTAATTCATTATATTTCGGTAGCTTCTCCTTTGTAAAAAGGGAAAACCATATTGCTTCTTGTATTAGTATTTCTTACTTCGTAGTCAACTTGTATTAAAACTTCACCCTGAAGTTCTTCCTGAGTATCAATTTCAATACTTAGAATATTGATTCTGGGCTCATGATATAAAATAGCACGCTCAACGATTCCTTTCATTTGGGTAATCAGCGTTAAGTCCAGAGGTTTAAAGAGCATTTCCTGCAAGTCACACCCGTAATTTGGGAACATGACACGTTCACCAGGGCGTGTTGACAATAAAATCTTAAGGCTGTTATTGATGTCTTCTACATCTGTGGTCATGACCAGTTTTCCTTCAGTCTCGTTAAACTCAGGCGGAAAACTCCAGCCTGTTCCTAAAAAATCTGTATTTATTTTCATACGTTATTTGTTATATTGAATGTTCACATCCTGCATCTGTGCATAGAGTTTTTGGTTATTCTAACCGTTTTATTATTGATGTTTTACATTTTTATGTTGAGTCGGATTCTATGTATATGGGAGCTTATGATGGTATTAAAGCTGTCTTCCCTATTATCCGCCTATTAAAACAGTAGCATCACCTGCGGTTATTACCCCTCCATGAGCGGTAGAATCTCCCATTCTGGCGGCAGGTTTCCCACCTATCAATACGCTTGAAGATCCTGACGCAATGGTGTCCGGTGGCCCTGTACATACTGCTTTATCTCCTTGTCTTGCTGCAGGCATTCCGCCGATAAGTACCGTGGGTTCTCCTGCCGGAATGATAGGACCTCCTACATGGGGAACTGTTCCCGTTACCATAGGACAGGTATGCATATCTGTAATTCTTGCTGCCGGTTTCATGATTATTAATTAATTTTAACTTGAGATCCTTTTACTACGGTTACTGCTCCTGATTTAAGCTCTGAACCAGAACTTCCTTCTGCTTTGAACTGAGCGCTTGCTTTTACATTGATATTCGTTCCTTCCATATTGATATCACCCTTTGCTTTGATCTTGATGTCTTTCCCGCTTTCCATACTAATACCATCTTTGTTAAGGGTAAGAATATTAGAATGTTCGTCTTCTATTTTAATAACATCTGCATCTTCATCTACAATCACTTTTTTGCCTTTTGGGGTTTCGAGCGTATATGAAATTTTGTCATCATTAAAGATCATTTTCATTTTGCTTCGGGTCACAAATCCTTTTTCATGGTTATCATCAGAAGCTACAATGGGAGCAGGTTTTGCACTACTGTTCAGCATTCCAAGTACCACAGCATCATTGGGATCATCATTAATAAATCCGATAATGACTTCGTCTCCGATTTCCGGTCTGAAGAATGATCCTCTGTTTTCTCCTGCATCAAGGGTGGCTATTCTTGCCCAAATCCCTTCTTCTTCGTTATTAATGATAGGAATCTGTACTAAAATTCTATCTTCTCCGTCCGGATCTGATTCCAATTGAGACACTACTCCTACATGCAATCCGCTTATGGCAGGAATAATTCCTGAACCTGGCATTTCACTTACATCATAGGTTTCTGAGAACCATGTTGGAGAAAGTCCGAACTGAGCGTCCACCAGCCAGTTTCCTTCAGCAATTTCATGGCGGACACCGGTTACGTATATTTTTCCGTTGAATCGGTTTCCAACGCCTTGCAGTGTCAAAGTAACTCCCGGTTTCACAGATGGAATTCCCTGGAATTTTACTCTTCCTCTTGTTTTGGCTAATTGCTGGAAGGTTGCTTTGGCATCACCCCATTCCTGCAGTTCTCCCTGAGTGAGGTTTCCACCATGTTTAAGCTGCAGGTCTTCGATTCCGAAAACATCCGCTAAATCACCTGATGAAAGATTTCCGTTGAGGTTGACAGCAGGATCCTGAGCTTCCACTTCAGTCAGTTCCTGATCGGTATAGCTCCATGTTTTGGCTGTAATCTTATTGAACTGGTCTCTGGCATCAATTTCTCCGTCAAATTCATGTACAGATGATCCGTAAACCACTGTTTCTACGGCTTCACCACTAAAATCAGGTTTAGCGATTTTGATGGTTCCGTCTTCAACTGAGCAAAGTTTACCGTTGACCTGTGCTCTGGTGAGCATAAAATCCCAATCGGAAGCCTGGTACTGAACCAATTCCTTATGTGAATTCGAAGTCGTTTCAACATCGGCAGTAAGTCCGTTATTACCAACCAATTCTTCAATAACATCACTGTCTGTACTTTCGTAGAAATATTTGCTTTTTCTTCCTAAGGTCATTTTTACAGCCTTATCTCTGCATTCTACAATCAGATAAGAAGAACCGTTTCTGATTTTGATATTGTGCTTTACGACAACTCCTTTAAAAATGGTTTCTTCTTCAGAATGGTATCCAGCGGTGATCTCGATTTCTTTTCCGGGAATTAACAGATCTTCATTACTGAGCTTGAAATCCTGCTCCGGTACACTTCCGTCTAAAATAACAATGCGGGCATAAGGAATTCTGTTGAATTCTTTTTCCACGATAATGTTTTTCACTCCGTACTTCCCCGGCAGTTCTGTGCCTCCAGACATCACCTTATAGGTAACTAAATCCGGATTTTTTGCTGTTTGTATGTATCCGCTATTATTCATATTATGAAACTTTTTCTAACGGCGGAAAGAATAATTCCTGCCCTGGTTTTAGCTGTCTGAAATTGACAAGATTGTTTATTTTAGCTACCTCCAGATAGTATTTGGAATCTCCGTAAATTCTTTCGGTCATTAAGGGCAATGTATCCCCGGCTTGTACTGTTCTTTTATGAGTAAGATCCGGAGATTGCAGATTTTCAATTTTACCGGCAAGTTTCGGACTTGTAGATTCACTGAAGGTTGCTTTTCCTATAGCTCGTAAAGGCTGGCCTTCGTTGTCAAATAGTTTATATTCTAACGTTAATTCAGAAAGCACTCCTTTAAATTCAAAACTCCCCCAGTTAAGGATAACATTATAGGGTTTATGGATAGAGCCTTCGAGCTCACCTGTCGCCTTATAAAAATCTTCAATCTGTTTTGTTACAGCTGTTTTTGCAAAAGATTTTCCTTTAATTTTATTGATCAGTTTAATACCGGAATTTGCTTCCGTAACTCCTGTCCCATCAAATAGAAATTCTAATTGCAAATCAGGTGAAGCTGATGAGGTATATCCTAAATTAGGTTTAGAATTACCATCTGCCTGGTCTTTATTATATTTCGTTTTATAGGTCATGGAAAAACCTGTCGGATTGATAAAAGCTTTAAAAGCACCGCTCTGAATTCTTTTATCATAATCAGAGTTTTCGTAGGTTCCGATTGTCAGTTTTTGAATTGCTCCTCTCATTATCTTTCTTTTTTACGGTGTTCTATCTTTGCTGCCTGTTCTACACTTTCGCTGATGGCGCGCATGAGCTGTGCTTCATCTACCGAGGTGGCAGTTGTAGTTGCTTCTGCTTTTTCGTCCACATTTATTTTAATGTGAAGCTCTTTTATTTCTATTGGCATTTCGTTTGTTTTTTAATGATCATTAATATTCAAAACACTAATAACCAATGATTTAACATGTTTATTTAAAAAAATCCAAGCACATGAAGGGTGTGTTCAGTCTCTGTTATAGACCAATCTGTTGTTTTTTTATGAAAAAAGATTTGGGTAAAATTTATCTTTAAACTAACACACGTTCAAGTGCTTAGATTTGATTTAGAAATTACAAGCCTAAGCTTGCTAACGATGAGGGTATTGTGAAATATCTATATTTCAGTTCTATTGTTTCAATAGCAAGTTTGCTTTCTTCTGCGTTGAATTCGGATACTTCCCATCTTACGGGGTATGCTCCCACTACATTCCAAACCATTAGGGGTGCTGTAGACTGAATCCCGCCTGAAAGAGTAATGATCAGGTCTCTGGGTTCAAACTGGAAGTTTTCCATCGCATTTCTACACCAGCTTATCAATCCGGAACTTACGATTAACCCACGCTTAAGAACTAAATTAGGATATTTGGGTCTCAAAGGAAGCTGGTGTGTAAACCTGTTTTCGCCTCCTTCGGCATATTCTTCAGTTCCAATTTCTGTTGATAAACCAGATATAGATTGAAATCTGGAGTCAATACCCTCTGTTGTTGAAATCCCGTTAACAATAAAAGAGAAACTGGTTGGAGGATATAAAACTGCCATGATTAGTTATTTTCAATAGTTAATCCTTCGTGGGCAATTTCCAGTGTTTCAATAGCCACCTCGTTACCTTCAGCTTTTAAGTCTGTTGATTGCAATTTAAGCGGGAATGCATTTTTCACTTTCCACGTTACTGCAGGAGCCCCTGTTTCATCTAAAAGGGAGATCGTGATAGATCTGCGCTCTACTGTACTTAGCTGAATGCTTTGGAACCAATCGAAATATTCGTTATCAGCTTTGAAAGTTCCTCTTTTTAAAGTGATGTTACTGAAAGTTTTCATTCCAGGCATTTTAATCTTACTGAAATCAGGACTTGCGCCATGTCTGTATTCAATTAAAGCTGCTTCAACATTTAAACCGCTGACTTCCTGAAATCCTACTTTTGTTCCACCCCAATCTACTTCAAAGGCAAACTTTACTAATGGATATGTACTCATAATATTTTTATATTTAATTGTTATTTAATTGATTTTATGCTTCCTGTAATTTGTGTGAAAAACGTAACACAATAAATTCAGCAGGACGTACTGCAGCCATACCGATTTCGATGTTCATTCTTCCTTCTAAAATATCCTGAGCCGACATTGTTTTGTGCAGACCAACGCTTACGTAATAAGCTTCTTCCGGCTTGCTTCCTGCTAATGCTCCATCTCTCCACTGCTGATCAAGGAAATTCTCAATCATAGCCTGTACACGAACCCATGTATTGGCAGTATTCGGTTCAAAAACGAAACGTTCTGTAGCTTTCTTCACAGACTCTTCTACCATGTTGAAGAATCTACGTACAGGTACATATTTCCATTCGTTACTGTTTCCGTCTAACGTTCTTGCTCCCCAGACTAATGTTCCTTTTCCGGTAAAAGTTCTGATCGCGTTGATTGATTTTCCTGCTACCGCATCTACGTTCAATCCTTCTTGCTCTTCATGAGAAATTTTCGCTACAGGTGCCAGTACATTGCTGATTGCTAAGTTGGCAGGTGCTTTCCATACTCCGGAAGTACTGTCTACTTTAGCATAAATCCCAGCCATTGATGAAGATGGAGTCAGTACCACTCTTTTAGAGGCAATGACTGTCTGAGCCTGATTGTATAATGCTGAACTTTTTGATTTCAACCATGCTAAATTGTTTTCATTCTGAGGCATTGTAACGTCTACAAGTGCTCCTGCAGCATTGATTTCTTTATAGCTATCGATTTTAACGTCTTTATCATCAAAGCTATAGCTTAATACTGTTTCTAATTTTGGATAATATGCAGCTCCATATTTTAATCCTGTAGCGTTTACTCCGGCTCTAAAAGCAGCTGCATCTTCAAAAACATCCATAATAACGAATCTGTCTTTCAAATCTTCTGCCTGATCCAACGCTTTATTGTAAAGTTTATAAGCATCTGCTCCTAGAACTTCAGCATCCGGGAAAACAATAAGCGTTGGTTCGTCTTCTTTTTCCAATGATTTTAATCCGAACCATAAACCGCCGGCAAGTGTTTCTGTTCCTAAGGCAGGAGTTTTATCATAATCTGCCACTGAAACGACATAACATGGACCTCCACCATTGGCAAAGTACATTTGCATCGCATAATGCATTTTATAAGGACTTAGTTTGGCGTTGTCTACTTTTGCCGTTACCACAGTATCTTCAATCGAAATAGAGATCGCTGTTTTTTCATTTTTTGCTCCTCCAAAAATGGTTTCATATTCCAACATAGAAGAGATTCTTGTCGGTTCATTTCTTGGTCCTTTATCCGTATGTCCGATAAAAGCAGGGATAGCCGTTTCTACTTGTGCTACAGAGGGTGGGAATTTCGCAATTTCTTCTACGTAAACTCCAGGTGTTTTGTAATTCATTTGTTAAAAATTTAAAGTTAATATTAGTTATTTTCAATAGTTAATCCTTCGTGGGCAATTTCCAGTGTTTCAATAGCCACCTCATTCCCTTCAGCTTTCAAGTCTGTTGATTGCAATTTAAGCGGGAATGCATTTTTCACTTTCCACGTTACTGCAGGAGCTCCTGTTTCATCCAGAAGGGAAATCGTGATGGATCTGCGTTCTACTGTACTTAGCTGAATACTTTGGAACCAATCGAAATATTCGTTATCAGTTTTAAAAGTTCCTCTTTTTAAAGTGATGTTACTGAAAGTTTTCATTCCAGGCATCTTAATTTTACTGAAGTCAGGACTTGCGCCATGTCTGTATTCAATTAAAGCTGCTTCAACATTTAAACCGCTGACTTCCTGAAAACCTACTTTTGTTCCGCCCCAATCTACTTCAAAGGCAAACTTTACTAATGGATATGTACTCATAATTTATTTTTAATTTTAATTGTTATTTAATTGATTTTATGCTTCCTGTAATTTGTGTGAAAAATTGAGGACGATAAATTCAGCAGGACGAACTGCAGCCATACCGATTTCAATGTTCATTCTTCCTTCTAAAATATCCTGAGCCGACATTGTTTTGTGCAGACCAACACTTACGTAATAAGCTTCTTCCGGCTTGCTTCCTGCTAATGCACCATCTCTCCACTGCTGATCAAGGAAATTCTCGATCATAGCCTGTACACGAGTCCAAGTATTGGCAGTATTCGGTTCAAAGACGAAACGTTCTGTAGCTTTCTTCACAGACTCTTCTACCATGTTGAAAAATCTACGTACAGATACATATCTCCATTCATTGCTGTTTCCGTCTAATGTTCTTGCCCCCCAGACTAATGTTCCTTTTCCTGCAAAAGTTCTGATCGCGTTGATTGATTTTCCTGAGGTAGCATCTACATTAAGCAGCTCCTGTTCTTTGTTGGAGATTTTTACAGCGGGTACATCTACCAGGCTAAGCCCTAAATTAGCCGGTGATTTCCATACTCCGGAAGTACTGTCTACTTTAGCATAAACTCCGGCAATTGCAGATGAAGGTGCCAGTACTACTGACGCAGACTCAATTGCTTGTTTAGCCTGATTATACATTTCAGAATTAGCAATCTTCAATTCTGCTAAAGTTGTAATACCAGATGCACCGGTAACTGAAATATCAGCATCTTTGAAATCATAGCTTAAAACAGTCTTCAGTTTTGGATAATAAGCCGCACCATATTTCAGACCTGTAGAAGTTACTTTGTCTCTAAAAGCGGCAGCGTCTTGAAGAATATCCATAATAACGAATCTGTCTTTTAATAATTCTGCCTGATCTAAAGCCTTATTATACAAAGCATAGATTTTGCCGATAGCAACAGAATTACCCGCTCTGGAAGTAACAAGACTGCTGGCAGCAAGAGCATCAGTCTCCATAGTAGAAGCTGTAGTAAAATCTGTTTCAAGAGCAGTAGCAACAGCCTGAGCAGCAGCCTTAACCGTAGCAACCGTAGCATTAGCAACAGCAGCAGCTACCTTAACTGCGGCTACAACAGCCTGACCACCCTTAGCACCAGCAACCTGTAAATCGTTAGGATTAGCAACATTAAACTCAGCTGCCTTAGCAACTGCAGCAGCAACTGCAGCGTCTACATTAGCCCCTGCAACAGCATCTGCAACAACACCTGCAATACTTTTAGCGGCAGAGGCAATATTTTTAGCATATACCGTTTTAGCAACAACAGACTGAGCATCAGCAACATCAGCAGCAGAAGGAGCTAAACTTTGAAGATCCGGGAAAACGATCAGGGTAGGTTCGTCTTCTTTTTTTAGTAATTCAAGACCTGATAAAAAAGCTTCTGCCGGTGTAGGAGCACCTACAGCCTCTGGACTTTTATAATCTCCTACAGAAACAATATAACAAGGACCTCCACCATTGGCAAAATACATCTGCATGGCATAATACATTTTAAAGTCGCTTACCTTAGTTGGAATTGCTGTTGCAACACCATCTTTGAAAGCTACAGCGAAGATTTCAGGGTTTGCTTTTCCAAAAATTTCTTCATACTCCAACATCGAAGCAATTCTTGTTGGTTTATTTTTCGGTCCATCCGCTGTATACCCAATAAAAGCAGGGATAGCCGTTTCAACTTGCGCTACGGAAGGGGGAAATTTTCCTTGTTCCTCCACGTAAACTCCAGGGGTTTTGTAATTCATTTTAAAAAATTTTACGTTAATATTAATTATTCCTCGAAGTAAAACTTCGGGTATTTATTCGTGATTGATTTATTGATTTTATCTTTCTAGAACTGTTGTAATTTGTGCGAGAAGTTGAGTACAATAAACTCTGCAGGACGCACTAATGCTATTTTAAGGTCTACATTCATTATAGTAGTTCCTTCTACTCCTTTCACAGTTACTTCATAAGCTTCTTTCGGAGTACTTCCTGCCAATGCACCTTCCATCCATTGCTGGTTAAGAAAATTTTCCAGCATTGTTTTTGCCCGTAACCATGTGTGAGGGATATTAGGCTCATTCATAAACTTGTTGAGGGCATCGTTGACCGATTGCCTGATCATATTATAATAGCGGCGTACATGTACATACTTCCATTCGTTATCTTTCCCTTCATCATTTTTATCTTTTCCTTCAAGCGTTCTGGCTCCCCAGATTAAGGTACCTTTTCCTGTAAATGTTCTGATCGCATTGATGGATTTCCCGAAAGCATCTATATTTAAAGCAGCCTGTTCCTGATCTGAAATTTTTTCTGTCGGAGTAATAACATGGCTGATATTGATATTTGCCGGAGCTTTCCACACTCCTCTTGTGCTGTCTATTCTGCCATATACTCCTGCTATTGCTGATGATGGCGGTAAAACAACTTTTAACGACTGCATTTCTTTTTTCACCTGATTATATAATGCCGAATTGGATGATTCCAGATTTTTAAGGGTAATCCCGTCTGCATCTCCTTTTTCGTCTTTTACCCCGAGAATTGCCGTTTTTAAATCAGTAAACTCTCCGGTGAAACCAGGTGCATTTTCATCTGAGCCATCAGGGATCATAAAATCATCTATTGTTCCGTCATAAATGGCTTCTAATACAATCTGTGCCTCAGAAATTGCTACGGTTAAAGCATTTTTTTTATCACCTGCATCTGCATTTTCATTCACTTCTTCTGCTATCGCAATAGCCTGCCCTAATAAATCGGCAAGGACGTAAGCATCCGCAGATCCGGTTGAGATTTCGGCACTCGCCAAACTTTTTAATTCATCTAAAGCAGCAGTCTCCCCAGCGTAAAAAAGAGCACTTCCTTGTCCTGCTTTTTGTAAACCGGCATGTACTATAGGTGTTTTGGTTTCATCAAAAGTATAATTCAAAATGGTTTTTAAGTGAGGAAAGTAAGCGGCTGCATGATTGGTTGGGTTTACTTTATTTCTAAAAGATTCAATCGTGGTAAGATTGTCTGATTGGATCACAGAATTTCCGTAATAGGTATCCAGTATAACAAATCTGTTTTTAGTCTCATCTTTAGCTTTATCAATAGCCTGATTGTAAATGCTATAAAACTCAGATTCATTGGTAAGCGAAATAGCATCAGGGAAAATAATAAGAATCGGTTCTTTAATTTTTTTATGATCGATTTTAGACAGTCCCGCTTCCAATGAGGATAATTGTACTTGTACTGATGTATAATCCCCTACAGAAATGATATAACATGGTCCACCGCCATTGGCAAAATACATTTGCAGCGAATAATACATTAAAAATTGTACCTGAGGTGCTACAATAGTTGCTCCTTTGCCTTCTACATCCTGTAGCTGGATATTCTCTTCTTTTGCTTTTCCAAAATATTGCTCATATTCTAAAAGAGAACGGATGATGAATGGCTCATTATACCCAACAGGGAGTAATTCGGTATACCCGATAAATACTGGCATAGCCGTTTCTATGTAGGCAACTGAGTATGGAAGTTTCGTAATTTCTTCAACAGAAACACCTGGTGTTGCTGGATTTAACATGTTCAAAAGTTTAAAGGGTTATTAGTTTTTAGTTTTTAGTTTTTTAGTTTTTGTTTTTATGATTAATCAACTTTAATACTCTGTATATTAATGTCATTAATTAATTTAACAGGAACTACCTCCTTAGCTGCAATTTTTATCACACTGATTTTATATAAAGCGGAAGGCATTATTTTTCCGCCTAATAAGCCCCATACGTAACTTAGCTGTTCAAAGGGAATGGAATGCAGTTCAATTCTGAAGCTGAAATTATTTTCAGGCTCAAGGTCAACATACTCCAGAACATTCTTAGCCTGAAATATCTCAATAACTTTTGAAATACTCAGTAAAGATTTGCTGTACGTACTTCTGTTGGCAGCAATCATTACATATAGATTTAAGTAGGCAGGAGTACTTTCCTTATCATATCGGACCGGATTGTTTTCCACTACAACCGGCTGATACCTTGATCTGTTTTTCAATGTTGATTCTTCCTCAATATTGAGCAGACTAATTACTACTTTGTTACTAAGTCCTTCAGTGTTTTCATCATGTTTTGCGATGTCATCAACGATAGCAATTTCAATCTCACCAGGAACGTTAGGATCCCATAAACCATCCGGAGCATTTAGCTGATTTTTTAAAACTGTTAATACTTTATTAATCATAATTTCTGTTCTTAATTATTATGGTGCAAACATACAATCACCCCCCGTCAAAAGACAAATATTTTGGGCGCTCAATACAGTCTTTGCAGTAAATAGGATTTTAATTCTTATCAAAGAAAACTAAAAACAACACCATTAATTCACTGAAGATAAATGCGTTAAAAACGACATTTAAAAATAAAATTCTAACCTGAAGATTTTTATCCTTTAATGATGGTCAATTTCAGTCTGCCAACTGAGCTTTTATTCTGTTTAAAAAGTCCATTGTATTTCAACCTAAGATTATGCCTTAATGAAATAGTTGTTTTAGTGGTTTCGCATTTTTTGAATGGTACGTATTCGAATATGGTGATTGATTTTCTAAAGTATAAGTTCACCAAAAAATATAGGCTTTCCTGATGAGAAAGATCAGCTTTTCTGCATCCGGTAATTTCCAAAAGGTATAAATCCGCATCCTTAGAATATGATTTTGTCTTTTACTGCAAAGACAGAATAGAGCGGCCTTATAATTCGAAAAATAGGATCTCTTCTTTCTAATTTTGACCCAATAATTTTAAAAACATTAATCATATGAACATTAAAAATCTTTTCAGTAAACGCAATGAAATCATTGGCGGTCATTTTAATGAACTACGTTCCAAATTGGGTATGGCAGATCAGAATGAAGAAGCTATTTTCTCTTTAAGGGAAGAAATTTGTAATGCATGTCCTCTAAAAAACGGTAACAATTGCAACGCAATGAAATGGCTTAATCCAGAGACTCTGGAAGTAATAGATGGTCCAAAAGATGGATTTGTAAGAGGCTGCGGATGCAGATTGAGTGCCAAGCAGAGATCAAGATTCAGTCTTTGTCCTGCAGGTTTCTGGGGTGGAGAATTCGACAAAAAGTAGAACTGTCCGATGTTTCTCAATATTGTATCATTTAAACCTATTTAATGTGAAGCAAAATCATATCATTCAGAAAGTTTTTCTTGAAATCACCGTCAACAACAAGGAAAAGGCTCTTCGTATAAAAGACGATATTAACAGCTTTTTGTCTATTGATGTTTTCCCGGAAATAGAAAAACATATTAAGGCTTTAGAAGATAAGCTGGCTGGTCATACCCTGCAGATTCCCCGTTTAGAATTAAATGTGGAAGTAACAAGCAGCGCATTAAATACGGAGTTAAAAGGTCAAATAGCTGAACTCTTTAAAGATGAATTGTCGGAAATTACCAAACCCGTTGAAACTCCCCATCAGGTAACAGAAAGTGATGCTAAATCCTATGTGATAGATCATCAGGAAAAGATGCTCAAAGCATTGATCTATTTTTTAGAAAAAGGAACGATGCCCTGGTGGAGTTCCGAGAGCAATGCGATGTCTGTTTTGGAACCAGCCGTTTTTGATCGCCTTATTTCGGTCGCCGGCTTTCAAAAAAGTATCATATCTGCTTTATCAAAAGAAAATGTCCGAAACCGACTTATCAATCAGTTTTCCAATGAACAAATTGCACAATTATGTCTGGCAGTTTTGAAAAATAAGAAACTGACCATCAACCTGGAGCCTGGTACAATACGTCGTTTATCGAAGCTGAGCCATGTGGATAGAAATGCAATATGGAATTTGGTCTTCAGTGTCATATCGGAGTATCTGAATACATCCGATAATCAGCCCCGGGAGTATCTTTTACAAGCAATTTCAACAATAGAACAGATTGGTTTATCAACAACAAACAATCATCAGAACAGGAAAACAATAGTTAAGATATTCCCCTTTATTACAGAAAATGAAATTTCTGAAAACATCAGAACGAATGCAGCGGGTCAATCTGAAAATGCAGGAACCTCAATAGAAACCATTCAGGAAAAAAATGCAATCATTCAGGAAGATGTAAATCAGAACGAGGGACAATATATTCAAAATGCGGGGCTTATTTTGATCCATCCATTCATCAGACCTCTGTTTGAACATTGTGAACTCCTGGATGCCAAAACCCAGCAGCTCATTGATCCGGAATTGTGTGCCCATCTATTGCATTATATTGCCACAGGAAAAACAAATGCTCCTGAATATGACATGATTTTTGAAAAATTCCTGTGCAATATTCCTATACATCAAACGATTAACAGACATATTAAACTTTCACGGAAGCATAAATCGCAGGCCAAAAAAGTTATAGAAAGTGTACAGCACAACTGGGCTCCCATGAAAAAATCATCTGTTGCATTACTACAAAATGAGTTCTTCCAGCGTACAGGAAAATTAGTCATCACGGACTCAGATGATACTCTTATTGTAGAACGAAAGACACAGGATATTCTTCTTGAAAAACTTTCCTGGGGAATTGGTCTCGTAAAACTTCCCTGGCAGAAAAAATTCATATTCGTAAACTGGTAATAACAGGTTACATTTTCTAAATACTCTAAAGCTTTCCAAATACTCTGAAGTTGCTGATTTTACATCAGCAATACCCTCACTGCAACCCTATTAATTCAAAATAAGATTATGAAATCTCCTAATAACCATGAACATTCACCATTAATAAAAACCACTATTAATGAAAAAACAGAAATAACCAATCCTTTATTTCAAGCCAACCCTGTCAATCATAACTCTTTAAATGAAGAAATGAAATGGCTGCAATCGCTTATTGAAAAACGATGCAAAGAATTGTTTCTGGAAGATGAAACCGAGTTGAATATGGGCTACGAAATACCTGAAACTCCGGAATCAGATGACCAATCTCCCTATTCTGTTACAATAGAAAAACACCAGCTTACTGTTCTGGACAGAATCATCTTAGCGCTGGGCATTGCTTCGGCTCATTATCCGTCCGTCCTGAAAACATTTGTACAGATAGAAGAAAGCAGCAATGCTTTTGCTATTGAAGCAGGTGGTGAATATGATAGAATCAGCCGCAGTTTTAAACCAACATTTCAAACCGCTCTTTTTTTGCTGGCGGGTAAAGATTTATCACTGTGGTCTCAGTATGGTGCAGAACTCGTCAATGGCAGTGTACTTTTGAAAAATGATATTATTTACAATCGTTCTTCAACAGAATTTATTCATGGAAAAATTGAATTGGATACCGCTTATCTGAATTATTTCTTATCAGGGCAGAAACCACAACTGGATCATGGTTCTTACTTTCCCGGCAGGCTTTACAAATCTGATCTTACCATGGAAGATATTATTTTGGAAGATAATGTCCGTGAACAGATAAAACCCATCGGACATTATATAAAAGCATTGGAAAACGGCTTTTTCAAAACCAATGAGCATAGCTTTAAACCAGGCTTCATTGCTTTATTCTACGGTACGCCGGGAACGGGAAAAACAATGCTTGCCGGAATTCTTGCCAACACTTATGGTATTGATATGTACCATGTAGATCTCTCACAGGTTGTGAGCAAATACATTGGTGAAACGGAGAAAAATCTTGAAGTGTTATTCAACAGACTGCAGGGTAAAAACTGTATGCTATTTTTTGACGAAGCTGACGCTTTGTTTGGGAAACGTTCTGATGTAAAAGATGCCCATGACCGCTACGCCAACCAGGAAGTCTCCTATTTATTGCAGCGAATAGAAAAATTTGACGGACTAACAATTCTGGCCTCCAATTTTGAAAACAATATGGATGACGCTTTCAAGCGCCGTATAGATGTTTCCGTCAATGTAATACGCCCTACAGAAACAACCAGAAAAGCCCTGTGGGAGCATTATTTGCCTAAAAACATAACTTTTGAAAGTAATGATCTTTTGCAACATTTGACCAAAGAATACACTTATACGGGGGCTAACATCCGAAACATTATGAAAAATGTAGCGATGGCATTGCATGACCGTAATGAAACCTGCATTACCTATTCATTAATAAGCACCTATTTAATGATAGAAAACGAAAAGGCTTTTGGAAAAAATCAATCCCGTCTCAGCCCATTTGTACAAAAACAAGAATAAAAAACTCATCTAATAACCAATAACATGAGCAGACACAAAAAGACATTTGCACCCAGGGCTGGCAGGTCCGGGAAGCAAAATACCAATAGTAAAGAGGATAAAGATAAGCATGAGCAAATCACCGATCAGGACAGCAAAATATCTCTCGCTAAAGCAGAAAGTACCCAAATAACATATGAACCTTTTAAAAACAGAGCATTCAATAAAGTAGAAAAAAATGCCTCTGTTATTCAATTATTTGACAAAGGGCAGCATATCTCAACGCTTCATAACGCCCTTAATAAATTAGGACATCAAACTCCTGAAAATAAGAATCTTTTCTGGAACGAAACCAAAACTGGAATTATCAACTTTCAACGCAAAAATAATATTAATACTTCCGGTACTCTTAATAGAGAAACCTTGCTGAAAATGAATGAAGCATTGAATTTCTTAAACAGTCGGAAAGAAGTTGGACTTCCTGTTTCTGAACGTGCAAAAATGCTGTACGAAGCCTTTGAGCACAGAACAATGGGGATTTTTGCAGGAACTGATGAAGATAAAGTTTTTATGGCTTTAGAAAAACTTTCCTATGAAGAAAGATACGAGCTTATTCAATATTATGACGCAACATACAAACCTAAAAGAAAAGTAGGTTTAGTACAGGATTTATATGAAGAATTAGGCAACAAAGACTTATTTAAAGCAATCCGGTTATTATATGCAAACTATGAAGAGCCACAACCAGTGCTGGAGCCAGAGCCGGCACATCCTGAAGGTGAGCTGCTGCAGGAAGTTGTAGTCACAGGTAAAGGATCATGGATTAAGCCTAAGACAAAGTATGCCATAGAAGGACAACCTATAGAGTTTGATTGTACCTATCAATATGAAACTCCTGTTATGTATGCTGAAGGAAACAAACCAAAAGTTCCGGAAGTTGTCCGAAAAGTATTGATCCGGAATAACGGCAGAGTATACAACCTGTTTGAATATCCTTTTAGAAAGGACACTAAAACATTCAGACAGGATGGAACGGTAATCAGCCAGTTTTCTATTAATACCCATCAATCAGGGAACTTTACATTTGTCTTCATCATAGAAAATACCCTAACAAAGGAATTCAGAGCTTATACCAAAGAATATCAGGTTAAGACCCTTGAAGAGGCGGCAGCGGGTGATTTGAAAAATAATAAAATTCAAAATTATTCAGATTTCAGACAACAGGTAGCTTTTATTGAGTTCAATCTTTCGAAAGGAGCAGCTGAAGAGCAGAAAAGCAATCCAAATTTCTTTATTAAATCCGAATCTAAAAACCCTGAAGAAGTTGGAAGTGTTTCTCCTAATCATATTCCACGTTTGTATTATTCGATTAAAGGACGGCCTATTCCTAAAGATCATCATTATTTCTGGTTTGCTGAAATCAATACTCCAAAAGAAATGGGAGTAGAATATGCTAAAAATGCGGATGTCTACGGTTATAAAAGAGGAGAATACTTTGGCCGTGATGGCTGGAATATGAATTCGGCTCAGACAACAGCTACTTTTGTAAACTCACTAACAGGAGTTTATACCATTCATTGTCTGGTATTAGACAAAAATAATAATCTGACAGGACAGGAAGCATCTTACCGACAGGTTATCTTACCCAAGGATGATTATCAGGCTCTAAAAAACATACGAGACTATAAGAAAAACATTGACAAAAGCTTTAATACCATTGCTCCCCAAACAGCATTAGCTATTAATGCCGTAGCCATCAATGAGGAAACAACAGAAACCTTGTCTCTCAATTTGTTTATAGGAAAAAGCAAAAAGAATCCGGGCAATTATGTATTAACAGATCTTACTCCAGGTGTACAGCATCAGCGTACTTATGAAGGAAATAATTTAAAAGATTTATTTGAAGAATTTGACAGCAGAAACACCTATCCGGATGGGATTCTGGCTTATGAAATTCCGTCCAATAGATTAGGTTATCCTACTCTAAAAGGGAATTTCACTACTAATGGGGCATCGTTCATGGAATCGCTTTCCACGGGAGCGGGTTGGGCTTCTTTAGGTTTCGCAGTAGCAGGATTGGTTGCTTCATTTACGCCGGCAGCACCTATTGCTCCTTACTTATTTATAGCTGCAGGTGCCACAGGTGCCACTTCAGGAACTGCCAGCATTATTGATAAAGTACAAAAAGGAACATTGACCAATGAAACCCTGACTTTAGATGTCATTATGATAGCTTCCAGCTTTTTAGGAATGGCAGGCTCATTGTCCAGCATCGCTAAGGCTTCCTCTATTATAAAAATATCATCAACAGGGATGCAGTATATCATTTTAACTGATTTTGCCCTTAATGGCACTGCTGCAGTGATGATTACAGTTGATGGCTTGGAAAGCATACAAGATATCCATGATAATAAAAACTTAACTACTGCAGAAAAAATAGATGCGATTGTTAAAATTTTAGGACAGTTGACATTAACTGCAGGATTGGTCATGCTAAGCAGTAAAAACTTAAAAGGAGGAGAATTAGAGAAACTGCCAAAGGTAAAAAGGCAAACCTCAAAAAAACCTTACAATCCGGAGCAGCATAGTGAGTTTATTGATACGCCTGAGAATTTAACGGGCGGAAAAACACCTAAAAATACAGCCACCAATAGACCGGCAGTACACGCTCTGGAGAATACTTATAAACAACCCGATTTTAATCAGTTCCTGAAATCCGTTGAAACCGGTTTCCCATCTGATGAAATCGCAAAACAGGCTTATAATTTATTTAAAAATAAAAACTGGAAACAATTAGAACAATTGTTTACGGATAAGAATCTCAATGAAAACTGGCCTCCGAACCGTGGGGCAACAAGTACCATAGAGGTTACCTTAAAAGAAGGAACTATTTTTGACAGATACGGCGGATGGATCGATGAAAATGGAGTTTTCCAGGATAAAGGAACCTTTGCAGGAAAAGATGGTACTCCTTATACAGACAGAGCTTTATCTAAAGGGACAGATAGTAAACCATATACAAGGTATAAAGTTCTGAAAGACATACCTCTAGTCAGTGAAGGGGAAATCATTCCTTGGTTTGGAGAAAAAGGCGGAGGTATTCAATATGAACTTCCGGTATCTATCAATGATTTAATAAAAGAAGGATATATAAAACCTATCGCTAAAACATCAAAAAACACTACTTTAGCTGAGTCAAAAGTTATTACAGAAGGTGAACATACATCAGGAATTAAAGACTTAGGAGAAGAAAGTACACCAATCAATAGCAAGGAAGAGGTAGTTCAGGTTGAAAAAGTAAAAACCACAGGATATCCAGAGGACCAATTGACTTCAACAGGAAAAAACAAACCTCCGCTTACTCCCGAAGAACTGCAAAGAGTAATTGATTGGCAGAACTATAGAAATAATTTCTTAAAGAAATGGAGGGATTTGGATTTTTCTCATCATTTGCAGGATTTAAAGAGAAAGCTTGAAAAAGCTCGGAACAGTATTAAAAAAAATCTAACACCAGATGATTTAGCTGCTGTAATTAAGGAGAAAAGAGGAGAGCAAATTTTAGATTCAAATGGAATTCCTTATGATCATCTGGCTGAAAATGAACAAGCAATGAACAGTATTATAAATGCTACGAAAGCTTTAAAAAGCCAAATGTCTAAAAATCCATTAAACTATCAGGAATTTGAAGATTTACTAAAAGATTTAAGTAAATTAAAAGAAGAAATAAATAAAACAATAAAAAATTAATTACAAATATCATGAATGTAAAAGAAATGCAGCAATTACTTGAAAATGAATCAGACGGAAACGAATTATATGATTTGTTAATAGATTGCGGAAAAAAATATTCTTGGACACCTCAGGAAAAAAATCAGTTAAAGAATACTATTGTAAAAATATGCGACGATCCCAACGAGCAAGCACGCAGTGCATCCATCAGAGTTTTGTGCTTTTATTGGGGAATGGACGAATTTAGAGATAAAGCATGGGAAATGTTTTCTTATGATAAAGATGACGACGTACGATCAGATGCCCTGATAAGTTGGGCAAACACATATCGTAAACAGAATAAAGCATCAGTTATGAAAACACTTTATTCAATTCTCGAAAATAAAAATACTGAAGTTAATATTAGGGAAACTGCTTACCGATGTATATTTTACGTATCTCCTTTACCCCCTGAAAACAGACCAAACCAAATTTCAGATTGGGATCATTTTGATGAAAATGTAGATTGGAAGTTAATAGAAAAATTGATTTCAGAAGCACAATAATTTTAAATTGAGGCTTAAAGAACATATCCTTTAGTAAATTATTATATTAAATCTAAACTAAAAAAATATGATCAGAAAAAACGATATAACCAGGCAAAAATTATTTGATGGCGATGAACAAGAATGCCTAAAAGAAATTTTTGAAATTGAAAATCACAAAATCAAATTGATTGATTTTTACAACAGTCCGTTAAGAGATTTAAAAAAAGAAATAGATGATGAAAGCTTTGAAACCATCGTCAAGGAAAGTCAATTTAATGTAAAAAATACTTTTATTGAAAAATACGTATCTGAAGAAGGATTAGAAGTTCATTATCTGAAAAAGAATGATGTGATCTATCTGTTTTCATATGGAGAATTTCAACCCGGAAGGTATATGCTGTTTTTAGAAGGCATTTATCAATAAGTAAAAAATACAATCAGAGCAGATTATTTCTGCTCTGATTTTTTATCTGAAAACCTCATCAATATTACAATAAATCAGTTTTATCAATCCGCATCCGTTTTCATCTTCCTTTTCTCTTCAAGACCAGAAACTCATACAGTTGCCACAATTTTAATTTCGACAAGCTGCTCAGGCAATGCAAGCCCGCTTACTCCAACCATTGTACTGGCAACAGCTTTAGGGTTATCATAAAATTCTGTTTTGAAATTTTTTCTCGCCTCAAAAGCCGTCGTCATATCCATTGCGTAGATCACTTCTTCCACCACATTTTCCATCGTCATATCATATCTTGATAATAATTCTTTGATGTTTGCATAAGTTTGTTTCATTTGCGCTTCCATTCCTTCTGCCAATTCGCCTTTCTTGTTGTGACCCAACTGACCTGAAATCCAAACGGTATTTCCTTTCTTTACCGCCTGTGCATATCCGTAGATATCTTCCCAAGGCATTCCTAAGCCTTCTGCTATTTTGTTGTTTTCCTGTAACATTTTTTTATTGTTTAAATTAATAAAGCAAATATAGAACTGATAAAAACCTCAGAAATTGAACTGGTTTAATAAATGACTTTTTCTTGTATTCTCAATAAAAAAGTGATTTACACATTTTGTATAAACCACCCTAAAAATTCTTAGAATTTTCGTTTTCACCTCGGGAAAGGAAAATTTTCTGCTTATTGTTTCTGTTTTTCTTTATTAGCTAAACGTTTTCGAATTGTACTCACAAACTCTTTAGAAACGCCAAGGTATGATGCAATATAATACTGCGCTACACGCTGCGGGATGGTAGGATAAACTCTGATAAATTCCAGGTAACGGTCAGTGGCAGGTTGAGAAATTGTATTGATAAGGCGATTTTGAAGCGTCACCACATACCGCTGCATCATCAGCCGGAATGCTCTTTCAAACTTCGGAACCTTCTGCAGTAATTCCTCTTTGGTTTCCGGATTCAAAATATAAATTTCGGTATCTTCCAGGGCTTCTATAAAAATCTTCGAAGGCGTTTTATTATTAAAAGAATCAATATCCGTAATCCACCAATCTTCAACAGCAAACAGAAGGGTCACTTCAAAACCGTTTTCATCAAGATAATATGTTCGTGTACAGCCCTGCTTTATAAAACCTTCAAACTGACAAATTTCTCCTTCACGCAGAAGGTGTGTTTTCTTCGGGTACTTCTGAAGTGTGAGCAAACCTTCATAAATGTTTTCCTCTTCTTCTGTTAAAGTAACAAATCGTGAGATGTTTTTGATAATATTTTGAAACATAAATTTATTTTACAGCTGCAAATTAGGCAAAAGTGTGTAAATTTCAATCTCCGGGAGCACTCTGCCACAGCCGTAATGATCAATTATCTTCATATTTTCGGTTTATATTTTTACATTTTTTTTAAATCTCATTTTCAAACTTTTTTACAATCCTGAACCCAGCAAAATAATATCTGCTTCATTTTCTTTGACATAACCCAGACAAACTCTTTCATCATGTTGTATTTTCCCTTTTCAACCTCCATTGTTTTCGATCATCCTTTCTAGAATTTCATGTTTTTTACAATCCTAAAAAAATTAGGTGGCTGTGTTAGTTTTGAAGAGAAAGTAGATACAGATTTTGAAAGCAGCATGATAAGTGGGGCAAGTGGAAGATAAAAATAACTATCAGAATAAAAAACTTTATCAAAATGCACGAAATTAAACTAGATTAATTTCTATCTGCTTTATCCACCATACATTTGCTAAAGAAATAAGAAAACAAATACTTATCAAATAAATTAACCCAACATTAAAAATTAAAAACAATGAGCACATTACAATTAAAAGACGGAACAGAGATTTTTTATAAAGACCAGGGAGAAGGGCCAGTATTAATGTTTCACCACGGATGGCCATTATCATCAGACGATTGGGATGCACAGGTAATTTTCTTCCTTCAGAGAGGGTACAGAGTAATTTCACACGACAGAAGAGGCCACGGTCGTTCCAGCCAGAATATTTACAATCACACCATCGAGCAATATGCTTCTGACGCTGCAGAATTGGTTGAATTCCTTGATCTGAAAGATGTCGTTCACATTGGTCACTCTACAGGAGGTGGTGAAGTGATCCGTTACGTTCATAAATATTCTAACGGAAGAGCCAAAAAAGCAGTTTTAATCAGCGCCGTTCCACCAGTAATGGTAAAAAGTGAAAACAACCCTGACGGTGTTCCGATGGAAGTTTTTGATGGAATCAGAGAACAGACTTTGAATAACAGAAACCAGTTTTATTTTGATTTGACTTTCCCTTTCTACGGATACAACAGAGAAGGAGCTAATGTAAAAGACGGGGTACAGAGAAACTGGTGGAGACAAGGAATGATGGGCGGAATCGTGGCACATTATGACGGAATCAAAGCATTTTCCGAGACTGACTTTACTGAAGATTTAAAAGCTGTAGATATTCCTGTTTTGGTTCTTCACGGAGAAGATGATCAAATTGTTCCCATCGAAAACTCTGCCATTAAATCTGCAAAACTGTTGAAAAACGGAAAACTGATTACGTACCCGGGTTTCCCTCACGGAATGCCTACTACGGAGCACGAAACCATTAATAAAGATCTTTTGGAATTTATTGAGGCTTAATATAAAATATAAAAGGGGAATCGAAAATGATTCCCCTTTTTTTATGCAAGACAAAATAGTCTATTGGATAGTCTGGGAGAAGTGTACTATACCAATCAGCAATATGATGTAGCATTAGATTATTATAAAAAAGCAATAGGTCTTGGGGGAACGAAGAAATGACAGAAAAAATGGAGAGGCAAACGGAAAAGTAAAACAAGTACAAAATGTAACAACATCTTCTTTTGAATTGTCTTATTACATACATAACCAATTCAATATTTCTAAATGAAAAAAATACACCTCATCCTACTGCTTTCTTTATCGTTGAATGTTTTCGCCCAAAGTGTGAAGGATAAAATAAAATCATTCGAAGATAATCTGCTGAGCTGGGATACATCGAAAACAAAAAAGTGGACGCTAAAAGAAAGAATGGCTTTCTACAACATGAATGCAGTAAGCATTGCGGTCATAAAAGATTATAAGATAGAATGGATAAAAGCGTATGGCTATGCAGATGTTGCTGAAAACAGAAAAGCAACTCAGCAAACGCTGTTTCAGGCCGCATCTATCAGCAAGTCTATCAACAGTCTCGGTCTTTTAAAATTGGTTGAACAAGGAAAATTAAACTTGGACAATGACATCAATAAGTATTTAAAAACCTGGAAATTTCCATACGACTCGGTTTCAAAAGGCAAAAAAATTTCCCTTGCTAATCTGTTAAGCCATAAAGCAGGTTTATCCGTTCATGGTTTCGGAGGCTATCAAAGAGGGAAAGAATTACCTACTCTCCTACAAATTCTCGATGGACAAAAACCTGCCAATTCTCCTGCGGTGCGGTGTGTGTTTGAGCCCAACCTTAAATTTCAATATTCAGGAGGGGGAACAACCATTTCACAATTAATCCTTGAAAATACTACAGGAGAAAAGTATGAAGATTATATGTTGAAAAATGTTTTGACCCCTTTAGGGATGAATGAAAGTTCTTATAATCAACCGCCTTCTTCACATAAAGAAAAATTACTGGCAACGGCTTATGTTAACGGAAAGGAAGTAAAAGGTAAATATCATATTTATCCTGAAAAAGCAGCAGCCGGTTTATGGACCAACCCCAATGATCTGGCAAAATATATCATCGAAACGCAATTGTCATTTGCAGGCAAATCGAATAAAGTTTTATCAAAGGAAATGTCTGTAAAGAGAATTGAAAATAATTACGGCGTGTTTCTGAATGATTTCAAAGGCACAAAATATTTCGGACACAGTGGTGGGAATGAAGGTTTTGCGTGTTACTATATTGGAAGTGTTGAAGACGGAAACGGTCTGGTTGTAATGACTAACGGCAATAATTTCAAACTCATCGATGAAATTCTTTTAAGTATTGCCAGTTTGAACCAATGGAAAAATTATCCCATTGAGCCTCAAAAAGAATCCATTGCCTTAACTATCAGAAAGGAATGTTTAAAAAATATTGACAAAGGAATTGCATTGTACCAGGAACTAAAAAAGAATAATCCCAATGGCTACAACTTCTCCAATGAAAACGAACTCAACGAGCTTGGCTATGAATTGCTAAGAGACAACCAATCAGAGGCAGCACTTAAGATTTTTAACTTAAATGTCAATGAATTTCCAACGTCAGGAAATGTATATGACAGTCGTGGTGAAGCTTATTTTAACAAAAAAGAATATACATTGTCAAAAAGCGACTATCAGAAATCATTGGAACTTGATCCGACCAATCAGAATGCGAAGGAAATGATTTTGAAAATCAATCAACTTTTGACTACTCAAAAATAAATTACACTTTTTTCGATGTAATGACAGTAATCTTGGATACAATATCAAAATAATAAACAAAAAATCCCGGTTAATCCGGGATTTTCATTTCTTATACTTACATTTATTTGATCTCTACAGGCACTGAGATTTTATCCCAATCCATTGTAAATCCATTATTGTTTATTTTATAAACTAAAGTTTCCTGTGTAGCCGGCAAAGCCTTTGTTTTTACATCAACACGTAAAGCATCTTTAGATTGTTCGTATTTATAAGCACCCCATTGTTTTGGCTCCTTGTTAAAAATCGCAGTCCAGGTTCCGCTTTGTTTAGGGATTAAGAAAAAGCTGTATTTACCTGCAGGTAGTTTTTTACCCTGAACGGTAATATCTTTATCCGTTTCGAAAGTAGTGGCTTCATTAGCACCTGCACGCCAAACTTTATCATAAGCTTCCAAACCACCCCAGATTGTACGTCCTTTTACTGAAGGACTGCTATAGGCAATTGTAATGTTTGCATCTTTAATTTTTCCTGTAGCAGTAGCCGGAGGGCTGGCAGGTTTTTTAGTTTCCTGTGCAAAAGCGTTTACGGAAAGCGTCACTGCTGCAAAAAGTACAGTAGCTGATTTAATCATTGTTTTCATAATATTTTATTTGTTTGTTTTTATTATTATTTGCTTACGAATTTACTGTTTTCTGCTTATAAAACAGCAATCCGATTGCTGAAAATATAATCACCGCTGCTGCCCCTATTACATTAAGCCAAAGGAAGGAAACAATATCAAACTGATAAATGGCAATGACCGTAATTTCTGATAAAATTGCAGCAATAAATACATTCGGTCCGTCAATTTTTTTATAGTAAAATGCCACCAGAAAAATTCCCAGGATCGGACCGTAGAAAAGAGAACCTAATACATTCACCGCTTCAATGAGAGAACCCATTTGCGTGGCAAACATGGCTACACCGATTGAGAAAATACCCCATGCTAAAGTGTGCAGGCGGCTGTACTTCAATTCGGTTTTCTCATCAGGAAGTTCTTTTTTAAATAGTAAATGAACATCTTTTAATGAGCAGGCAGCAAGGGAATTAAGCGCGGCCGAAATGGAGCCCCAGCTGGCCAGAAAAATAACGGCAAACAGTAAACCGATCATCCCTACAGGCAATGTATTTTTTACGAAATACAGGAAAATGTAATTCGTATCTGTTTTCTCCGTAGTATAGTTGGAATGATTGATAGCTTCCTCTACCCTGCTGTGTAATGCTTTGACTTCTGTCTGTGTATTTTTAAAATCCTGAATTGTTTTTTGAAGTTGTGGAGAATGCGTTTCTTTTAACTTGAGAATTTCCTTCGATTCTGCATTAAATTTTAACTGTAAATCCTGATGTTCTTTTTCAAAAGCCGCAGCCTGTTCAGGATTTGCTTCCTTTAAATGCTGATAGGAACGTTCATTAAAATAAATCGGAGCAGGTTTCAGAGAAAAGAAAGCGAAAAGCAAAGCACCAATCAGGAGAATAGCAAACTGCATCGGAATTTTAACCAATCCGTTCAGCAGCAAGCCCATTTTTGCATTAGTATTATCTTTTGCAGTGATATACCTACCGACCTGGCTCTGGTCTGTCCCGAAATAAGAAAGCGCCAGAAAAAAACCACCAATTATTCCACTCCAGATATTGTATTTATCTTTCCAGTCAAATTCCGTGGTGATGACATTAAGCTTCCCGGATTTCCCCGCCAGATACAGCGCATCATTAAAACCGATTCCATCCGGCATATTCTGAATAAGGAGATACCCTGCAAAAGCCATAGTTCCGAGAATAATAAGAAACTGTAATTTCTGGGTGTGAGCGATCGCTTTTGCACCTCCAATATAAGTGTAGATCAACAGAATGCCACCTGTTAAAACATTGGTTAAATAAATATTCCAGTTTAAAACGCTTGATAAGATAATACTCGGAGCGTAAATACTGATTCCGGTTGATAACCCTCTGGAAAAAAGAAAAAGCAGTGAAGTGAGCACCCTTGTTTTTTTATCAAAACGGTTTTCTAAATATTCATAGGCAGTATAAACATTTAAGCGTTGAAAAATCGGGATGAAAGTAATACAGATCACAATCATCGCCAAAGGCAAGCCAAAATAATACTGCACAAAGCGCATTCCGTCTGTATAAGCCTGGCCCGGTGCTGAAAGAAATGTAATGGCACTTGCCTGGGTGGCCATAATACCGATGAGCACAATATACCAGGGCATTTTATTATCTGCTTTCAGGTAGGATTCGTTGCTTTTTTGGCCACGACCGATGAATACGCCGTAAACCACCACTGCAACAAGTGTAACAATAAGAACCGTCCAATCTATATTACTCATGCCCAGAATTTAGTAAACCCATAATAAAATACGATCTGTACTGCTAATGCAACGGCTAATAGTATGTACCAGATATTCCAGTTTTTAAGTTGTTTGTTCATTAGTTTTTCTGTGCAGATAAAAAGTTTAAAAATAAACGTGCAGCTCCTACATTTCCCGCAGGCAACTGTCTGAAAAATGCTAACGGTGTATAAATAAAATTACCCTTTCCGTATCTGGCATATAAAGTTGATCCCTGAAGAGGCTCTTCATCCGTATCATGCATTTCAAAAAGCGGTTCATATGCGGCATCCCATTGAGCAGGGAAATAGGCACCACGTTCCTGTACCCAGCCTTTAAAATCATCCGCAGTTATTTTATTCGGAAAGTTCAGTAATTTATGATTGGGATTTAAAAACCTAACCGCAGCATTTTCTTCAGTAACACGCTTATTGGCAATAGTGAAATTGTACATTCCCAATTTGTCAACGGTTGTATCCTGGTTGGTATTATACTGCATCACCAGATTGCCTCCGGCTTTGGCATAGGACCATAAAAACGGCATCCAGCGGCCCAGCTTTTTTTCGGTGTTATTGGCACGAACACCCAATACAATGGCATCATATTGTGATAGTTTGTTTTGATTGCCGTTTCCGCCGGATTCATCTATGTTTCCATAAAAATCTTCGTCTTTCAGGATATCTACCTGAACACCTGCAATGCGCAGAAACTCGGGAATAAAATCACCCGCACCTTGTATGTAACCTACTTTTTTTACTTTCGCCTGAATATCGCCTTTCATTACTGTCACAGTGGCAGGCGCAAAATATTGCAGGGAAGGCAAATGCGGATACTGAATTAATATTTGTTTTTTATTATAGATAGCTCCATCTGCAACATAATTGGCGTCCAGTTGCAAACGGTTTGAGCTTAGGGAAGCAAGCTTAGCTTTTGGAATAACATAATCGAAAGTAAAATCTTTCTCTTTTACAGAATTTACTTCAGCACTTCCTAATCTTTCTCCGTTATACATGAGGTTCAAAACACCTTTATTGAACGGTTTGTTGGAATTCATCTTAAAATGTAAACTCAAATGTAAATCTTCATTTTCTTTGACCCAATAAAGTGATTGTGTAAATTTCAGTTCCAATGCTGGAACAATGCGCAAAGCTTCGACCACATCACCACGCACCGGATCTAATTTCTTGAAAGATAAAGGAAGCTTAACCTGAAACTTTTCTGAACCGATTTTTAAACCAAGTAAAACATTCAGCGGTGATTCTGCCTCCGGTAAACCGATTAAAGTATCATTGGGAACGGAGAAAGTGGCTGCATTCACGGGAGGTTTTGCCAACCAGTAAGGTTCTGTGAGTGCTGCATCAGCAGGAATCTGAATGTCGTGCTGAATGGTAATTAAAGAATCTTTTGATAGTTTTCGGTTAAAATTTTCTGATTGACTTAGCCATTGTACGTCCTCTAAAATAACAGGATCTGCAGCTCTTGAAATCAGATTTAACCTGAAAGTGTAATGATCTCCGGCAACCGCTTCAGCCTGATTGGTAACAACCTCACCCATAAATCCGGCACAGCTTAAAATAATATGGTCAAGAGATTTAATTTTATCCTTTTTAAAATCTCCATCTTTGATTGCCATGACCTTTTTTCGCAAAGCAAGCAAAGCAGGTAAGCTGAGGTCTGGATGATTGAAATTGAAAGCAGAAATAATCTGATCTAATGACTGATCAATATCAGCGTTTCCTTGTGAAGTCCAGGTTTTAGTAACTCCGTCAAAAAGAGTTGCTTCTGCAGGCTCACCGGCAACGTGGGCAAAATATTCTATTCTGATCCCGGCTACAGACTGTGTTCCTGCTCCCTGGCTTTTATGCAAACTTCTGCTTAATCCGGCCAATTCTCCGTAACCCATTCCCAGTTGAGCGTCATATTGCCCAACGGTCACTTTCAGTTGGTTTTCAGCAGTGGTATTCACTCCACCAAAGCGGAAAGTATTCCACAATACGCGTTTTGGCTGCCATGCATTGACATATTTCAGTTGATCCGGGAAAGCCGTTTTATCACCTGCCAGCTTAAAGGCTTTTTCCGCTACCACAGCCGAAGCTGCATGTTGTCCGTGCCCTGCCGCAGCAGTAGGAGGAAAACGACAAATGATAATATCCGGACGGAATTTACGGATTACCCAGACTACATCTGCTGTAATACTGTCTGCATTCCATTGTTTAAAAGTGTCGGTCGTATTTTTAGAAAACCCGAAATCAATCGCACGGGTAAAAAACTGTTGGGCACCATCTAACTTTCTTGCTTCCAAAAGCTCATGCGTTCTGATTAAACCCAATGCAGCACCTTGTTCTGTGCCTAATAAATTCTGCCCGCCATCACCTCTGGTTAAAGACAGATAGCCCGTTTCTACATTTTGGTCGTTGATTAACCAGGAGAGCAATCCCGTATTCTCATCATCGGGATGAGCTGCAAGGTATAAAACTTTAGGAAGATGTTTCAGCGTTTTGATTTCACGGTAAATTTCAGATGATTGGGAAGGCCGGACCTGCTGGGCCGAACAAAATACCGTATAAAAGCCAAGGATAAATATAGTGCTTACTTTTTTGAACATTTAAATTTGCTTTGCGGCAAATATAAGTAAATCCTCTTTCTTTCAACATTAAAAGAATCAGGCTGTGAATTTTACAGAATTTTTTTTTAAAATTAACCGCAAAGGCAGAAAATTTTATTGTTTAAACACTTTAGTACACTTCACAAAGTCTAAGGAAACACTACATAATGAAGTTCACATAAGATGAATATCTTCGATTTTCTACAAAACTTTAGTGGACTTCTTATACACAAAGCAGATTAGCTTACATAACTAAAGTGTTTAAAAAGCTCTTGTGCCTTTTATTGCTCATAAAAAATGAAAATTAGCCGATAAAAAAAATTAAATTTTTATCTTAAAAAACATATCATAATGATACTCAATATTACCAATTAGTTAATTTTTATCAATCACAAACTTCTTTTTTTCATTTTTCACAAAAAAAAGAATTATATTTGGTTCACACAAAATACACCCTCATATGAAAACAAAATTTACACATCTCACTGCTATTCTTATTTCAGGTATTTCTTTTGCCCAAGTAGGGATCAACACAGCTTCACCTAAAACAACATTGGATGTATCTGCCACAAGGGACACTTCAGGAGTGATTACGAATAACACACAAACATTCGGATTACAGGCCCCAAGGCTTACCAGAGCTGAGCTTACAGCCAATACCGCTACCTATGGCACCAATCAGACCGGCGCATTAATTTATATTACGGACGTCACCGGCGGAGATGCCACAGGACAACGTATCAATGTTACTGCTATGGGTTATTATTATTTTGACGGAACAGTATGGCAAAGACTGACACAGGCAACCAATGCCGTAGCTCCGGCAATTTCTACATTACAGTGTACTACAGCTTACTTAAGTCCTTCTACTTATACTCCCGGTACTCCTTACACCGGAAACCTGAGAGTCACTTATAGCGGAGGAAACGGCGGAGCATATAATTCAGGAACTCCTTTTACCATCAACGGATTGACTTTCCAGCTAAGACCGGGAACTTTAGAGTTTGGTGATGGCGAACTGGTATTCTCAGTAAGCGGAACTCCCACCACTGCTAATGACATGACTATTCCGATGACCAACAGTACGGTTTCTTTCCTAACAGCAGCGCAAAACTGTACCGCTACCGTGGGAAATAGCAGCCGTGCAGACATTGCACCTGTTGCAGCAATGGGATATCCTACTCTGACAACTGATTCCAACGGGAAACAAGCTTATACCTTCCCTCTTGCTACCCCGGATGGTAAGTATTCCATCAGAGTAATATTTGATACCACAAGTGGTACAACCGCCGCAATTCCTAATGTACAATTATTTAACAATACAGGTTCTACCGTAAATCTATATTGGAATTACAATACCGAATATGGCGGTTATATTGGAGCAGCTCAAACTACCAACAATATTACTTCAGGAGTATGGGGCGGTATGGGAGATGCAACAGCTACCTGGTTTCCTCAAGGCACCGGAGCAGTAGGAAGCGCTTACTGGGGGAACGTAGGGATTATAGATGGTTCCAGTGGCGGACCTGAGCATAGAAGATATACCTGGATAGACAGCAACGCTTCTTCAAAAACTGCTTATACCGCAACCATTATGGCAGGAGCCCCCACCTCAGGGAGTGCCCAACCCAACCTTTCTAAAATTTACATAAAGATAGAGCAAGTAAAAGCTCAATAATATAATGCCCCTGAAAAAGGGGCATTTTTTATTTTTAATGGGTTTCAGTTATCTTCTTTTCTCTTCTTCTCTGAAGAATAAGATGTGCAGCATCCAGCATTTTCACTGTATGGATGTAGGGCATCACGATATTTCTTTCCGGTAGATTTTCATAAACACCCATTGAAAAATAGACGATTCCGGACATAAAGTAATCAAATTCCTTGATGCTGTAGGCACTGAATGCTTTTTTGAAAACCAACAGAGGATTCCGGTATTCTTTCTCCGAAAGCAGACCAAGAACCCAAGGGGAAATCTTTTCCGATTGTGTATCGACCGTCCATTTTCTGTCCTTCAGCATCATGAGATAGCCCGCCCGGATCAATGACCTCATCGACTGATGAAACTGGAAGATCACCGCCGGATCTTCATGAATCCAGCTATTTCTCTTTACCGCATAATTCATAATGTTGCTGAGCCTTTCTTTGGAAACATCCAGCTCATTATACTGAAAGAAAGTTTCTATCAGCTGCAAGCCGGAGTTCTTCTTTTCTGCCCGAAACCAGGGATCAAAGTTTGTTCTGCTTTTTTTCATTGTTTGTATTTTTTTATAAATGTAAGAAAAAAAACAATAAAACACATATATGTGTTGATGAAAAATTTTAGAAAGCTCAAACTTTACTAAATGTATAAATGGGAAATAGAAGAATTAAAATTTCAAATTGGAAAGCTTATTCAGTTATATAGGCTTAAAAAGGGAATTTCACAGTTTCAGCTTGGAAATGAGCTCAATATATCAAGTAATCATGTTGGTAGGATTGAAAGGGCTGAAACGAATCCAACCATTGAAAGTCTTGTCACATTCTGTAATTTTCTTGAGATTGATCTATTACATTTATTTACAAAACTCAATGAAAAAGAGCTAAAGAAGATTGAAGGTGAAATCGATCAGCTACAAAAAGAATTTAAAAACCAAAATAAGAGAAAATCCTGACGAAAGTTGGGATTTTTTGTTTTATGGAAAACCGTAATATTCAACAGAAATAATAGGATAAGTTTGTATCTATAAAACAGCAAAAAATTTTAATTACTAAATAATAAATCCATGAAAAAAATCGCTTTCTTTTTGATAATTCTATTATCAATGACCTCTTGTACAAATTACTATACGGTATTACTAACTGAAGATACCAATGTATATGCAACCAGCAGTAATGAAAATCTTATAACCACAATACCCAAAGACACTCAAGTCTATATATCAGATAAAGCAAACAAAAAGAATTACAAAAAAATAAAATGGGGAAATTATTACGGCTTAGCTTATAATCCAAGTTATACTTCTTATAGTGCTTATACATCGACTAGACATTACAATACATCCACTTCTTCCTACAATTACACTCCTAGTACAAGCGGCGGAGGAACAGTGCATGTAAAAGGCTACACAAGAAAAGATGGAACTTATGTAAGGCCACATACCAGAAGTGCCCCGAGAAGAAGATAATAAGTCAACAAAATAGAATTGAAAATCCCTGACGAAAGTTGGGATTTTTTGTGATTAAATTTTCGAAATCTTTAAGAAATTCCGTGAAAATACTGATAGAAAATTATAAGAGGGTTTTTATTTTTGGTGTTTACGGAAAGCCGTAATGTATTTATTCACAGAATTATTATATTAGAAATAAATAACCTCAATATATTTTGTCCTGACAATTATACAAGTATTAAAAAACAACAATATGATATTAAAATTACCAAGATTACAAAGAGAAGAAAAAATTGGAAATTCTCTAAAAAAAATATTATAATACATTTAGTTTTAGAAGAAATTGAAAAGGATTTTGAATTAGTTTCATTTCAAAGAGGCAAAACAATTATAAAAGATTCTGATGATATTGAATATTATGTAACAACAAATAAAAATGATATCCCAGAAAATCATGATTTTGTTTTACTTTCAAAAAGTTTTCTCAAAGCTGATGCAGAGAATGGAAATATTATATTTGATAAATGGTTGAAGCATCCATATGATGTAGAATATTTACCAAGTGCTATTACTGATTCCTGGAAAGATACATTTACTTTTAAAGAAGAATATGTAGAAAATAATAGTATTGGTCTACGGAAACCACAAATAGGTGCTATCCATTCAATTTTAGGACATTTAACAAATGCAAATGAAATTGCGACAGTTGTTTTGCCAACAGGTACTGGCAAAACCGAAACTATGTTATCTGTGTTAATTGCTAATAGATGTAATAAACTGCTAGTGACTGTACCTTCAGATGCACTAAGGGGGCAATTGGCTAGTAAATTTTATGATTTAGGTTGGCTAAAAAAAACCGATGTTAATGGAAAGTCTATTGTATCTTTTGATGCTAAATATCCCAAGGTAGGAATATTAAATACAGGGTTTGAAAACGAAGATGAATTAAAGAACTTTCTTGATAAGTGTAATGTTGTCGTCTCTACAATGAATTTATTAACTTCTATGTCTATACAGCAAACAAATATATTAACTGAAGAATGTTCACATCTCTTTGTTGATGAAGCACATCATTCAAAAGCGAAAAGTTGGGATAAATTTATAAAATCTTTCGACAAAAAGAAAGTGGTGTTATATACTGCAACTCCATATAGAAATGATGGACAATTACTTGATGGAAAGATTATATACAATTTTACACTAAAGGAAGCTCAAGAGCAAGGATATTTTAAAGAAATTGATTTTATTCCAATTAGAGAATATGACCAAAAAAGTGCGGATTTAAAATTATCCGAAGTAGCCGTAAATAAATTGAGAGAGGATATTGCAAATGGATATGAACATATCTTAATGGCGAGATGTGAAGATAAAGCTCGTGCTGATGAGGTTTTTGAACTTTATTCAGGATATACAGACTTAAATCCAATAAAAATATATTCCAATTTAAAAGGACAATCTGAGATTAAACAATCAATTATAAATAAACAACATAGAATTATTGTTTGTGTGGATATGCTGGGAGAGGGTTTTGATTTGCCAGAATTAAAGGTAGCAGCATTTCATGACGTAAGAAAAAGTTTACCGATTACTTTACAGTTTGCCGGTAGATTTACACGTACTAATCGAGATAACAATTTAGGTAAAGCTAGCTTTATCGCAAATCTTTATCAACCAAGTTTGAGTGACGAATTGAGTTTGTTGTACGTTAAGGAGTCAAATTGGAATTCGATATTACCATCTTTAAGTTTACAAGCTACTCAAGAGCAGATAGACTTGCAAGAATTTTTATCTGGGTTCAATCATTTAGATCAATCAATCATACCTTTTCAAGATATTCGTCCTGCGTTCAGTTCGGTAGTTTACAAAAATCAAACTAATGATTGGCATCCAATGAATTTTAAAAATGGGATAAAAGGATATGAAAACTATGATTATAAATTCCACGACTTAAACAGAGAAAGAAAAACTTTACTAGTTTTTTTAGGCAATAAAAAAGCTGTTGATTGGGGAAACTTCAAGGATGTTTACAATATTGAGTGGGATATTTATATTGTTTATTGGGAGCAAAGAAATAACTTATTGTTTATACATTCCTCTGACAAGGGAAGTCAATACAAAGAATTAGCTAATGCAGTTATTGGGGAGGGCGCTCTATTAATAAAAGATGAAAATGTCTTCAGAACATTTCACAATATTGATAGAGTTAAGCTTTTCAATTTGGGATTAAGAAAAGGATTAGGTAAAGATATTACATTCCAATCCTATTACGGAAAAGGAGTGCAAGAAGGTCTTTCATTAGCGGAAGAACAATCGGGGATTAATAATAATGTTTTTGGAGTAGGATTTGAAGATGGTGATATGACTTCAATAGGCTGTTCAAGAAAAGGAAGAATCTGGTCTTATTCCCGAGGAACAATTAACCAGTTCTTAGATTGGTGTGATGAAATTGGGACTAAGCTTGTGGACAACAATATTGATCCAAATAACATCCTATTTAGAAATGCTATAAAACCAAATAAATTATCTGTTAAACCTAATGCCTATCCTATTTCTGTAGATTGGAATCATGAAATATACAAGTCAATTGAAGATAAGGTTGTTTTCAGTATTAATGGAAATGAGTTTGACTTATCATGTATAGAACTTAATACTCATAATCCTGAGAATGAGAATTTGTTATCTTTCTCTTTAGACACAGAAACAGACAAAATCACATTTCAGCTAAATCTAAGTGAAACATTGGTTAATGGAAGTAGAATTTTCAGCTTTGCTATTGTTAAAACTTCCCCTACTGATGCAAATGTGAAAATGGGTTCGAAAAATTATACGGTTGTGGAGTTCTTTAATGAGTTTCCACCAAAATTGTGGTTTCATGATGGATCTTTTTTACAAGGAAATGATTATGTGAAATTTAATGAAGAAATCCTTAACTATCCTGCGGAGAATATAGAAGTTTGGGATTGGACAGGTGTAAATCTGAACGATGAGTCGGAAGGATTTACTGATTTAAATAATGAATCAATTCAATATTTTGTATTGAAAAATTAATACAAGAAGATTATGATTTAATTTATAATGATGATAATCGTGGGGAAATTGCTGATATCGTTGCTGTGAAAAATACTGATGATGCAATTATTATAGATTTATATCATTTAAAATTTGCGACTAGAGGGGTGGTTTCTACCGAGATTAAAAATCTATATGAGGTTTGTGGTCAAGCCCAGAAATCTTTAATTTGGAAATATAAAGAAAATGCGGAGTTTTTCAATCACCTGATCAAAAGAGAATATAAAAAGCAAAGAAATGGACAAACTCGTATTAGAAAAGGTGATATAGAACTATTAGAAAAGTTACTTTTTGAAGCCAAATGGAATAAGGAATTAAAATTCAACATTAGCATTGTTCAACCTGGCTTTTCTAGGGATACTGTAACTCAATCAATTCTAAATCTATTAGGTGTTACCTCAAATCATTTGAAAAAAGAAGGAGGTATCAACCTAAGAGTAATAGCAAGTTAATTTTTATAATATATTAATATAGAATCTCGAAAATTAAAATTGTTTAATAAAATCACTTCACAGAATTCCGAAATCCTACAATTTCGGAATTCTTATTCCTTCTAATCATATAAAAAATTAATTAATCGTCAGCAATTTATTTTCCGCTTACTCGAAGTCTCATTGCAAGCTTAAAGAAAAATAATCTTACTTATAAATCCAAAGCCAGAAAGCCTTGCACAGCATAATAAAAACCAATTATATTTTTCTAATTATATCCCCTGTAAGACTGATATAATTAAACATACAAAACGTCGCCACCGCCCCGAAAGTATGCCACAAAAAGTGGGTCCCGAAACTGAACCATTCCCACTTATCAGCAATACGGAAGGTCAGTGCAAAAACAAATGACAACACCGCAAAGCCTACCCATTTGCCAGCCTTCCATTGGGTATAGATCAAATACCTTAGTACCGAGAAAACTACCAATGAAGCCATGATGGCATAATTGACGTTGATAAAAAGAGAAGGGTTATCTGCCAAAATCCAGTTTCTCAAACCCACCATAAGTGCTGTATATACCAGAACCAGAACAACAGCATAGTACCATCGGGTACTCTGCGCTATAAAATAAAATCCGGCAGACAAACAGAGCAGCATAATAGGCAGCCAATCCATCATGATAAATACCGGCCATTGCCTGAAAGAATGGTAAACCGTTCCCCCTATGGCACCAATATATAATAATACCAGGCAGTAGGTTAAAAAAGGATGTTTTTTAAAATTACCTTTCATTTTAAAGGTCCAGAAAATAGCGATGGCTAAAAATAATAGAGCTGTTATTGCATTGAAGGGCTCAGGGAAAAACTGAGTCATATCTGTTTCCTTATATAACAGGCCTCCGTCCGGAGGTATTAGGTTTATTGGCATTGTCTTTTTTTATATTATTTACAGGCATGTTCTAGAGTGTACAATACAAACACAAGCCATTTTTCTAACCATTAGTAAAACATATACTTACTTATTATAAATATAGAAAAAATTATGGCATTGTACTCCGGGATGCCACATTATATTTTTATTAAGCACCCCTTCTACTCTATCTAAAGAAGCTAAAGCTGAAACCTTTATCAATTCTGTTTGCTGATCAATCAAACATCGCTTGCAAAAATACTGGCCGATAAATGTCTTGTCAGAGAAGCATAACTTTGCAGCACAAATTCTCTATACCTCTGTACCACTTTTAATTGTGGCGTTTTTGCAGTTCATCAGGTATTTTTAATTAAGATTTGTTTTCAAAATTTTAAGTTTTTTTAAATACCACATCTTTGCAGATATGGTGTTTGAGGCACGGCGCTTGCAAAGTTCATAGTACCAATTTAAAATATAAAAATATGAACAACGAGAAAACAGTTTCAGTATTAAATGATTTACTGAACATTACCAACGACAGAATTCAGGGCTTTTCAAAAGTGGAAGACAAAGTATGGGATGAGTATCCACAGCTGAGAGCAGATTATGATACCATGGTAGCCCAGTCTCACAAGATGAAAAACGAATTGAGCAATCTGATTACAGAAAGAGGAGGCACACCGGATCAATCCGGATCAGCTGCGGGAGCTATCCACAGAGCATGGATTGATGTTAAAAATTCTTTTGCCACAGATACAGCCGGCTCTACGTTAGGAAATGTTGTATATGGTGAAAATGCTGCTATAGATGCTTATCAGGATGCTTTAGACAGCGGTGATCTTTGCCCGGAAAGTTCCAGAGTGGTACTGGATCAGCTTCATCAGCTCAAGGCTTCTCATGATAAATTTGAAGTTCTTGAAGATTTAAAAAAGTAGATATCCTCTTTCTCATGAGGTAAGTTTTTTATTTAATCATCACACAACAATCGTACGTTGTAATCGGAGGTCACAGACCTTCCGATACTTAACACAAAAAACAGTACTATGTCAAAGAAAATCGCAATACTGGCCACACATGGCTTTGAAGAGAGTGAATTAAGCTCACCAAAAGAATATCTTGAACAACAGGGATGGACCGCCCACATCGTAAGTCCTGAAGCGGGAAGCATTAAAGCATGGGCAGAAAAAGACTGGGGTAAGGAATATCCTGTAGATCAAACGCTGGACAATGCAGCTGCTTCAGATTATGATGCGCTGGTATTACCGGGAGGCGTTATTAATCCCGATCAGCTGAGAACCAATGAAAAAGCACTCACCTTTGTAAAAGATTTTTTTGCCCAGCATAAACCTGTAGCAGCCATTTGCCACGGACCGCAGGTACTGATCAACGCGGGTGTGGTAGAAGGAAGGAATCTGACTTCCGTTAACTCCGTCAGCCAGGATCTAAAAAATGCCGGTGCACACTGGGAAGACAGCGAGGTGGTAGTAGATGCCGGACTCGTGACGAGCAGAACACCAAAAGATCTTCCTGCCTTTAATGCCAAAATGGTAGAAGAGATCAGGGAAGGAAAACATACAGAACAAACGCTCTGAAACAAATAAAGTCTGGCTCTGCCAGGCTTTTTCTTTTCATCAAACATTTATATGCCTAAAAAGTACCACATTTCTATCTTATGGCAAAAAAATTGTAATTATTAAAATCAAATCACAATCGTATGAACAATATAGTAAAAATTACATTGGCTCTTGCAGCAGGAAGTTCTTTGCTTTATATGGGCCTGCGAAAGAAAGGCAAGAAAAGCAAAGTATATCTTGCCCCTGACGGAAACACTTATAAAGAAAACCAGATTTACCGGACTTACGATAATAAGCTTTATAAGAACGGCAAGGAGTTTCATTATCCAGTGCCCAAGTTAGAGGATGATCAGTCTTTCAATAAAAATTACAGTACTACCACTGATACCATTTATTCAAATTATAAAACTGATCATAAAAGCACACAATACCACCATAAAGGTTTAAGACATCAATAAAGTGAAGCCGCCACTACACCACAACACTAACCACAAAAAATAATATTATGAGAAATCTATTATGGCTTGTTGCAGTCATCTGCATCGCTGTCTGGCTACTGGGAATGCTCGGAATCATTCCCGGTATGGACACAGGAAGCTTAATCCACACACTCTTGGTTGTTGCCATTATTGTTGTTCTGATCAATATTTTTACCGGCAGAAAACCTCTTAATTAAAAACAAAAAATCAGAGCAGAAATAATCTGCTCTGATAGGTATTTAATTAGCAACTATTTAAGCTCTTTTCAGAACCTTTTATGATTTATCTGAAAAAACAACATCTTTCTCTGTTAGTGTTTTTTCAGTCTTATGATTCACATACACAGGTATACCGCCTACCCAGGTTTCCAATACCGGAATGTCTCTCATTTTCATATACTGTAATGAAGGTGTATTCAATGAAAGAGGATCCTGTTCCAAAATAACGAAATCAGCAAAGTATCCTTCATTTAACGATCCTACCCATTTATCTGCATAACACTGCCAGGCAGCATCATAAGTAACGGCAATTAAGGCCTGCTCCGGGGTAATACGTTCCGCGCTGTTTAAGACCTCAATATCGTTTGGATTTTTTTCCATGATTCTGGTAATGGATTGTTCCATCATTCTCAGAGGACCTAATGGACTCACCTCATTGTCGCTGTGAAGGGTAATTCTCATACCGGCAGCAAGCGTTGAACCACAAAGATCAAGCATTTGTGCTTTTTCCCCGAATATTACTTCTTTAAAAGCATAGCCCCAGTAGCCTACGTGGCCGATCAGGAAACTTGGAGATACTCCCATTTGAAGCATATTGGTAATTTGCTCTGATGTCAGCAGTGAACAGTGCTCAATACGGTTACGAAGCTCCGGACCTCTATATTGAGCCAAACTACGCTGATAAGCATTAATGGCAAATGTTACTGCCTGATCTCCATTAGCATGAACCATCAGCGGCCAGCCTTTTACAGCGACCACGCTGTTGATTAATGTATTATAGTTCGGAGGAATCGTATGGGCCGGAATACCTGTCTGCGGAAAATTAAATACCCCTGTGTTGTTCGCAGGATTACACAGATAAGGAGCGCTCTGATAACCTGTCAATCCCTGGTTGGAACCATCTGAAACCACTTTAATATGCCCGTAATATACAGGTTTATAGTGCTCCGGTTCTTTATAAGGTTCCAGTTTATCAACATCTTCCTGGCTGGAACACAGATAAGCGCCTCCTGTTCTTACGCGTTCCGGGTGAGTCTCGAAGTATTTGGTTAACAGTACTTCTGAACCTTTATTCAGTCCGGCATCATACATAAAAGTAACCCCTCTTGAATTGGCTGTATTGAAAAGATTGGTAAGATATCTGTTAATCTCTATGCTCATCGCAATGATCTGCAGCTTTACCGTCTTCAATGCAGGAGTCATTTGTAAGCCTTCCTGCAGCTGACCTTTGGTCTCAGCAATATAATTTTCAACGGTTTTATACTCAGTACTGATATCGGAATTATGTTTAAATACATATTCCAGCGCCTTGGTATTCAGATAAAGTGTATGCATAGAAGCACTTAACAACATCATCGGTGTCCTATGATTAATACTGTCAAGTAGTATATTATCGATGGTTATTAACTCTTTTTTACCATCTTTTTCCTTAAAAGGCATTAATGAAGGGTCTAGACCTCTCCCTAAAATAACAGCCCCCGGAATTTTAGGAACATGATTGTTGATGATGGTCCCTACAGAGGTCAGGTCATAAACAGCCTTTAAATTCTGTCCTTCAAAAGGGCTCAGATCCAGCCAGCCCTGCATCATTGCTGTTGGAACCATATGAACATGGGGTTCTATCAGCCCCGGAAGTAAAGTTTGAGTACCGGCTAGTTCTTTTCTTTGAAACCCTTGAAAATGCTGCTTCATATACTCTTCTACCTGATCTTTTGTACCGGTCACCACTACTTTTCCATCAGCGATCCCAACAGATTCAACGGTAGCTGTTGATCCTCCAATCATAGGACGGATGATTCCTCCGCATACCATCAGAGTTTGTGGTTTTTCGTGGGTGGCTTTTCCGGAACCCGGATTTATTTTGGTCAAATTTTCTGCACTGAAAAGTTCTTCTTTAAGAACATCCAAAACAGGATTGTGGCAAGAGCAATGAGTACAGCCCTGCGTGTGATTGTGTGATTTTTCCATGGGAATAATTGGATTTAAGGATTGTGTGTAAGCTTAATTTTGGTTGTATTGATTTTGAATTATGCTTTATTTTGATATACATAGAACTACAGGCCTCTCATCAGATGAGGCCTATTGATAATTTTAAATTAAAAGGATTTTTTAAGGTTCTATGTCAGGTTGAATTCGGGAAGGGTAATAAATTTCATATATTTTCATGTTTTAGTTTATTTTATAAAAATAATAAAAATATTCATTCAAAATATTTTTTATCACTAAATGTTGATTAAATTCACATCTCTAAAATTTTAATTTACAGCACGTTCCTGTTTAATTCACAATTCTCTATTGGTATTTTCCAATACCTCACCATGCACTGTATCTCAAGATTTTTGACTTGAAAACATCATCAATTTCTTTTCACTCTTGTGAAATAACATATAAAATATCAACTCCAGAAGTCTTTAAATGATTACATTAGCAAAGAATTAAAATGTGCTGAGATTTCTATGAAAAATATGTTCTGTGTATTGCTCCTTTCAATGGTACAGCCTGTACTGGCACAAACCAAATTAGAAAAAGCAATTACCAATCTTGAGGATCATTACGAGCAGGAAAAAGTATATGTACTTACGGACAAACCGCAATATGCAGCTGGTGATAAAATCTGGTTCAAAAGTTTTGTATTTGACGGATATAACCGTTCTGAATTATCCACTACGCTTTTTGTTGAGCTGTATAATTCTGATAAAAAATTAATAGACTGGAAAACGGTACTTCTTACGAATGGTGAAGGCAGCGGAGATTTTCAACTGAAAGAAGATCTTCCCGAACAGGTTTATTTTGTAAGAGCTTACACCCCTTACATGACCAATTTTAATGAGGATTTCCAAATTGTCAAAACAATTCCGGTTTACAATCCAAACTCTACAGAATCATTGGTAATCTCTAAAAGTTCTGATTGGTCTGCCAAGGTCTTCCCGGAAGGCGGAACTTTCATTAACGGTATGCCTACAAAGTTTGCTGTAAGATTATCTTCCAATTCTTCTCTGCCGGAAAACTGGTCCGGAAAAATTATAGACAGCCAAAACCCCAACACTCCTGTTACTACATTCAAATCTTTTGATAAAAATGTCGCTTCTTTTAAGATAACTCCGGCATCCGGAAAGAAATATCAGGCCATTATTCAGGACAATGCAGGAAAAAGTCATACAATAGATCTACCACAAGTTGCCGACAGCGGCCTGAATATAGAGGTTTCAAGCTCTAAAGAAGGGATAAAGTACAATTTAAAAGTTGTCAATCTCAAACAACAGCTTCAGGGTTATAAAATTATTGGACTGATCAACAACCATCTTGCTTACAGAGCCAATATCAACCACCTGACGAATGAGGCATCAAGCCTTATTCCTACAAAAATCAGTAGTGGTGCCAACGGTATCCTGCAATTGGTTATTCTTGATGAACAGGACAATGTGGTGGCACAGAGGCTTTGCTTTATAAAACCTGGTAATTTAAAGGTTGAGAAAGCAGAAATAGTAGGTCAGAGTTTAAAACCAACACCAAGAGCTTTCAACAGTATTGATCTTTCTCCGGAATCTTATTTCAAAAATTATACAGTTGTGGTAAGCGAAGATAATGGTAACCCAACTCCTGAAGAAGACAATATTCTGAGCGGGCTCTGGCTAACGGGAGATTTTACCACAAGAATAGACAGCCCTGCACAATACTTCGCTAAGAATGCCAACACTGAAGCTTTGGATGCACTTCTTATTTCAGAAAACTGGAAAAGATTCGACTGGAATGCTGTACTCAGCGGAACTGTACCCGCCATTAAAACCCAATCTCAAAAATACCTTTCTTACAGAGTAAAACCTATTAAAAATAATGCTCTGCTGCCCAACACGAGTATCAATTTATTATCAAAATCTGGTCAAAGCCAGCCTGTATTCAGCCAATTCAAAACAGATCAAAACGGATATATCTATTTAAATAACCTCAATAATGATGAACCGCTGGAAGTTTCAGCCTTTGTCAATTCAGAAAATAAAGAATCAGGGAATCAGGATTTGTTTGTCACCATAGAACCGTTAGTCACACCTTCCCCATTTAAGGGCAATTTCCCGGCTACAAAATATACATTGGTAAAAGCTGATAAAAATAAAACTCTTCCTCCAACTATTTCCAGAGCCATCAATACGCAAAAAAATATAAAAAAGAAAGAGAGTAATGATATACAAATTCAGGAAGTTGCTTTAGTTGGAAAAAAGAAAGATGCGAAGGCAGATCTTGATAAACAACTTTCCAGCGGAATGTTCAGTTCTGTCAATTCTACTGTATTTGATTTCGTGAATGAAGACCAGCATACGTCAGGATACACCAATATTTTAGACTGGCTGCAGGGAAAAGCTGCCGGCCTGACATTTCAGAGAAATAATTCAGGAGCCAACGTTCCTTATATCCGGGGACAGCAAGCCAAGCTCTTTTTAGATGAAATAGCTACCGATCCCAGCATGATCTCCACTCTTCCCATCAACAATATTGCGATGGTAAAAATCATCAAAGGATCAGGATTGGTAGGTGATGCCGTAGCCATCTACACAATGAAGGGCAATATGCAGGCTAAAAGCAACGAAAAAGAAGTAAAAAAGAACAACTCATCCATCATCAAGGGTTATGATAAACCTTCAGAATTCCCTATTGAAATGATAGATAATGATGCTCCTGAAAAAATTGAAAATGATACGCGTGAGACACTGTACTGGAATCCTAATTTATTTGACAGTGATTATGTTCCGCCAAGAATTAAATTTTTCAATAACGACAGCGCCAAACAATTTAAAGTGTTGATCATAAGCTTTGATGAAGACGATAATATTCTTTATGACCAGCAGGTTTTAAAATAAACATATGGGACAAGTTATATTTAGCTTGTCCCTTTTTATTACTTTATTATTAAAAACATCTCATTACAAGCGGCTCTTAGCAAGGAGGTCCTACCCATTTATTGCTCCAGTTGATGAATAAGATTTTTTATTTCAGGCGGGCTTAGCTCTGTTTTTGTTTCTGTTTTTAAAATATGCTTTAAAATTGTAATATGGGCTGCTTTTAAAGCATCTTTAGCTCTCTCTGCTACCGCAAGAAAGGATTCGTGCGGTAGCAGAGAAATGTTATAGATATGGATGATACCTGTCTTACATGCGGTGAAAAACAATAAAAAAACATCATCTTTCAAAAGAAAATCCCAAATATTCCGTTTAATTCTTAAATTTGGCTTATGCGAAAGAATCTTTATTTCATCTTTATATTATCTACGCTTACCAGCTGCTATACCTATCAGGTAAAAAAGCCAGTGGATCCGGCTGTGGCAGCTAACAATAATCAAGGCCCTAAAAAGAATACCGATATAGCGAATAATACTTCTTCTCAAATGATGGGGACAACTACTGCCGCTCCAAACATGAATGCACAACCAGCCCCTGCACCGGTGAATGTTCAGGAAAAACTGGCTGCCGGTAAAAATGTCAGAATTGAAGTAGACAACAAGAGCTATAAAGTCATTGTTGACCGTTGGGAAGGAGACAGTCTGGTAGCACACCCTGTTCGCAATGCTAAAAAAAGTCTGAAATTCCATAAGAATCAGATCAATAGTGAGAGAATTGCAGAAAAACGATTTTCGCAGCCTATTGCTGATATTCTTACCGTTACGGCTTATGCCGCCATTGGGGTAGGAATCTATCTCCTGGTCAAATAGGTCCCAACCAAAAAAGTCTGAAAATTGACAGAATAAAAAAACTCGAATTAAAATATAGCAAAATAGACTGCCTTGTTGAGACAGTCTATTTTATTATACGTATTTTGTTGTTTAAGGCCAGATCACCCCGGATTGTTTAGGGCTTGTCCATGGTTTTCCTGCAGGGCTTGTTCCAGGATGGGCAGCAAGACAGTCACTTACCCATGTAGCACCTACGGCATGAGATTTCACTTTTTTTACAGAGCAATAGGTAGTTCCGAAGTTATCTTTATACAGCTGATAGTTGGGATAAGCTCCTTTAGCAACTAACTCTTCATCATTAAGAAATTCAACGTCATCACTTACCTCAGCCGGATAATCTACAACCGCACCCAGAACCCATGCTATGGAATCTCTGTTGTTACCAGCCACCAGACTTGGCGGAGGACTGAGTGTAATCTTGATGGAAGATTTAGAATGGTCTACAGAGTAGGAAGAAGAATACGTAGATTCTTTAACGCTTGCCAACGGAATTCCTAAGAAAGAAAGCGTGGCTGAAGAAGATTGCTCAAAAGTTTTCTGAATACTTTTATAATCTTCACCTGTTACCGTGATCTCTACAGTAGGATAATTGGAAATCGCTACTCCATTCAGTAACCCGAAAGGTCCTTCCGGTCCGAATTTCATCCCCGGATCGGGAGAAAACTTATATCCTGAGATATTCTCTTTGTCTGCGCTATTAATCTGCGCTTTACGGATAGGGTCAAACCACGCCCAGTACATATTGCTGGCAATATTAAAGTCTTTGGGTCCAAAGTTCACAAGCGTAACTCCCGTAAACATCATCGAGATCTGGATGGAGTTTTTGCTGATTGCAATATCTTCACTGAAATAATTGGCATTCCCCCCAATTCCTAAGGTAAAGAAATCAAAGATAGGAATAGAAAAACCAGTCTTCCCTTCTACGGAAACACTGAAACGGCTTTCAGATTCACGGGTCACTTGCATATCAATCTGAGCGGTCTGAGAAGTATTTTTAAGCCCGTTTAAAATTTCGTTAAGCGGAGTGGTCACCTCAAAAGCCGGTAAAATACTATCGTCATTCAATAGCAGTCCGCCATTTTCTTTTTTAGGGTTCTGTACATTCTTCAATGCTTTGGAAAGGTAACCATTATTCATCGTTACATTGTTCTGTAATGATATCGTAGCGCCCAGTGCATCCAGATAATTGGCTAAGACAGGGAGAATAGGCTTACCGCTTGCCGGGGTCTTATTCAGTAGCGCATCAAGGTTATCACTCTTCTGAATCTGGTATAAAGTAGTGGAAGGATTCGCCCATTCCGTAGCTATTTTATCCATAATGATATCAATAGGCTGCATGGTCTCGGTAGCAGGAGGAAGCGTATTATAAGCCGCTACCCAGGCATTGAGTAAAGCCATTTGCTGATCTGTAGCTCTTGTATGGGCATCATTCAGGACAGCAGTATCTTGTACAGATAAAGAATAATTGACTTTTGAGAACGCATCAATAAAATAATTGGTAAACACCTGATCCAGCTGCACTGGTTCAGTATTGGCTCTAAGGTTGGAAGAGATCCAGTCGTAAGTTTTCTTATTAAACTTCAGATTAGAAGGGTCCTGCCAGTAATAAGGAAAATTTCCTTTTCCGTTAATGGTGATCGCAGACAGTTTTGTACTTAAAACACTGGAAAGAATATCATTAGCTCTGTCTTTCAGTTCTGTAATAATTTGTGATGCTTCTACAAAGGGAGCAACATTTTCTGGATTTTTCATGATAATAATATTGATATGGTTCCTACTCTTTTCTTGGCTTTTCGGATGCTGCCGTTGTTCAGGGTTTTGAAGCTTCTTTTGAACATACCAAAGTAACGGCGAAAAAAGAGCGAATTTCAGAGTATAAGTTTCCGATTTTGAAGCCAAGTATTTGTACTGTAGACGATAGGCATTTGTACGTATAAAAAAGAATTCATTATTTTAAACATCAACATCTGGGAAAATCTGTTTCATCCGTGGGAAAAATAAATCTTCTATAATTTAATTTTTAAAGATCAGACCACTAGGTAAATAGCTTAAATAAATTCTATATTTGAAAACCAATCAACACCTATCTCACACCATGAAAGATATTCAACATGACATCAAACTCAGGCCGACTGTAGTGGAAGATTTAGAAACTCTTTTTCAGTTTCAGCTTGATGATGAAGCCAATCATCTGGCAGCATTTACATCAAAAGATTCTACCAATAAAGAAGCCTATATCGCCAAGTTCACCAAACTACTGGCTGATCCCACCATCAACAACCAAACGATCATTGCCGGTACAGTGATTGTTGGAAGTATAGCCAAGTTTATCATGGAAGATGATGTCGAAATCACTTATTGGATTGACAAAAATTTCTGGGGAAAAGGTATTGCCACAACCGCTCTAAAAGATTTTCTCACAATAGAAACTACAAGACCAATTTTTGGACGGGTTGCCTTTGATAATCTGGGTTCACAAAAGGTTTTGGAAAAATGTGGTTTTATAAAAATCGGTACCGATAAAGGGTTTGCCAATGCCAGACAAACGGAAATTGAGGAGTTTATTTACAGACATGACTAACTATTGACTCATTAGCCAAAAAAATGTTCATTCATCTCATTAATTACCGTTTCTATTCCTTCTTTTCTCAACCATTCATACTCAGAAGTTGCCAGTGCACCAGCAATATAATGAAGCTGCTCTCTGTTGTCTGTGGCGGCTTCATACACAATATCAGCTATGGTTTCAGGAGTATCACGTTTTGAGGATGAATCGGCTCTCATGGCTGTTATATATTGATTAAAAATAGACTGGTAATCCGGATGCGAAACCATTTGTGCATTATTTCCGAAATTGGTCTGCATATAAGCAGGAACTACTGTTTTAATCTTAATATTCCACTCTTTCAGTTCATAGCTCATTCCTTCAGACCACTTTTCCAATGCAGATTTTGTGGCAGCATATACGGAAACAAACGGGTAAGGAATATTGGCAGTAGATGATGTTACCGTAATAATTGTTCCATTTTTTCTGGCTCTTAAATAAGGAAGAAATGACTTTGTCACCAGTAGTGTTCCTAAGAAATTGGTATTGATCTGGCTGGCAAGTTGTTCATCCTCAATTCCTTCAAAAGGTCCCATAAGTCCGTAAGCAGCATTATTAAGGACTACGTCTACCGGACCTATTTTTTCTGCTTCTGAAGCAATTTCTGAAATCTGTTTCGAATCGCTGATATCTAATTTCAGGAGATGAATGTTAGACCATTCTGTAAGTTCAGTTTCTTTTTCAGGATATCGCATTGCTGCAATTACCGTCCAGCCTTTTGATGCAAACAGTTTGGAGGTGGCTTTTCCCAGTCCTGATGAAGCGCCGGTAATGAAAATTGTTGGGTTCATTTTTTATTGTTTTAGATTGATATTGCAAAGTTGCAACGATAAAAAAAGAACCTGTTTACCATTTGGTAAAAAGCATCTTACCTGATATTTTTCCTGATTCTGCTTAATGACTGCTGCGTGATTCCAAGATAAGAAGCGATATAGGACAAAGGAATACGATTGACCAATGTGGGGTATTTTTCCATAAATTCCAGATAGCGGGTGGTGGCATCCTGAGAGACTAACGGGCTTACTCTTTCCAGCTTTTGGGCAAGGGCTTTATTGGTCACTTTTTGAATAATATTTTCCCAGTCGATAATGGTATCTGAAATTTCTTTCCAATCCTGATTAGAAAACACAAGAAGTTTACAATCCGTAGCAGCCTGAATATATTCTGTGGAAGGCACATTTTTCAGATTGAAGAGCAAATGTTTTTCTTCAATAAAGATCTTGGTAATTTCTTCTCCTTTATTGTTATAATAGCAGATACGAATGATTCCGTCAAGAATAAAACCTACCTGCCTGAGGACTTTTCCTGCTTCTGCAAAATACTCATCTTTGCTTAGCTCAACCTCTTTTGCTTTGCTTGTGATGAGGTCTATTTGCTGCTGGTTCAAATGACCAAACTGCAGAATAAATTCTATAAACTCTTTCATAACAACAAAGTTAGCCATTATCATTTGGGTGTATTTACCATTTGGTAAAAAATGACATCATTAAAATGACTGTAGCGCTATTCTTTAAAATCTGTGGATGAGGAAAGTTCCTTCCAATATTGTATCTGTTCTGAAGACATTAAACTGTCCGTCATTTTTGGGAAAATCGCCTGATAAAGCTTCCTATTTATTCCTGTAAAACTCATCAAGTGTCTCGGTAGTTTTTGCCATAGCCTTTATTTTCCCGGTAAAATTTATACCTCTAAATGCATATCAATAAAACATTGTAATGCTCTTGACTGTGGTCCGTCTTTTCTGAAAACAAGAATGGTATTCATCGTTCCCAGCTGCTTATTCAGTTTATAGGTCTTAATGCCTCTTCCGGCATAATATTTAGTAACCACTTCTTCCGGCAATATGCTGACTCCCAATCCTGCTTCCACAAAGTTGATGACTCCTTCAATGGAATTCAGAACTGTACTTTTGTAGTTAAGAATTCCTTTGTGGCTTAACCAGGATTCTAATCTTTCTCTGAAAATACATCCTTCATCAAATACCACTATTTTTAAGGGTTCTTTATCCATCAACGTCTGCAGATCCGGACCTTTTGAGGAAGCCAGAATCACAAGCTGTTCTTCCTTAATGCAGATTTTTTCCAGTCCTTTGGCATTCACTGGAGCAGAAACAAAGGCAGCATCCAGGTTGTAATTCAAAACATCAGACAACACTGAATCTCTGGTATCTGATTTGAATTCAAGCTCAATATCAGGAAATTTTTCATCAAAAGTATGGAGGATTTCCGGAACTTTCAGCGCCATGGTTGTTTCTATACAGCCTATTTTCAGACATCCTCTGATATTATCACCACTCCGGATATTATTTTTTGCTTCTTCCACCAAATGTTGAATCTGTTTTGAATACTGCATCAGGATCATCCCTTCAGAAGTAAGCTCTACCCTTCTGGATGTACGGGAGAAAAGCTTTGTATCAAACTCATCCTCAAGATTTTTTATTCTTGCCGTAACGTTTGACTGAACCGTAAACATCACAGAAGCAGCCTTTGTAAAACTTCCCGTTTCAGCTACGGCTTCAAATATTTTTAAATCATTAATATTCATCTTAATCAATCATTATTAGTGATTCAATTCATTACAATTAATCGTTTTTAATAATCAAATATCCGTATTAATTTTGGACTATCAAAAAAAATAAATGAAAATAAATTCAAGACCATTCATTGCAGGTGTATCAGTTGTCCTTTTCACTGGCACTATGACAATAGCATAAAACAATCAAAATTATATGTAAATAATCACATTATGAAAAATCAACCTGTTCACTACCGCAACATCAAAGTAAATGATTTAAATCTGTTTTACAGAGAAGCAGGTCCGGCCAATGCGCCTACGATACTTCTTTTACACGGCTATCCTACCTCATCTCATATGTTCAGAAATCTGATCCCGATTTTAAGCAAAAAATACCATGTCATAGCACCGGATCTACCGGGATTCGGTTATTCTGACGCTCCTGATCATAAGGAGTTCTCTTATACCTTCGACAATCTTGCAGCAACCGTACAGGCATTTGTAGAAAAGCTGGATATGAAACGTTTTGCTATTTACATCTTTGATTACGGCGCTCCGGTAGGTTTACGTCTCGCGATGAACAATCCTGAGAAAATTACAGGGATCATTTCACAAAACGGAAATGCATATGAAGAAGGATTAAGCAGTGAATGGAATCCGATCCAAAAATACTGGTATGACACAACGGAAGCCAACCGTCTTGCATTAAAAGGTTTTGTTTCCAAAGAAGTTACTTTGTTTCAGTACCAGCATGGTGTGTCTGATCCTTCTTTGATTGCTCCGGAAGCCTATACCCTTGATCAAAAATTCCTTGACCGACCTGGAAATATTGAAATCCAGCTGGATCTGGTTAAAGATTACAGAACCAATGTGGCTTTATATCCAAAATTCCATAAATATTTCAGAAAGCATCAGCCCAAATTATTACTGGTATGGGGGAACAAAGATCCCTATTTCCTACCTGCAGGAGCTGAAGCTTATAAAAAAGATCTGCCGGAAGCCAAATTAAAATTTTATGACACCGGACATTTTGCCCTGGAAACGAATGCGGAAGAAATAGGTGCTGAAATCTTTGAATTCATGGGAACATTACCTCGATAGTGGCTATAAGCTATTGAATCAATTAAGAAATAATCGAAACATTTCATTATGAAGACAATTGTCATTAAAAACTTTGGCGGACCTGAAGTTCTGCAACTTGCGGAAATGCCTGTTCCTATGATAACAAATCCTTCTCAGGTATTAGTAAAAGTACGAGCAACATCTATTAATCCTCTTGATTATCAGATAAGACGGGGAGATTATGAATCATTTTTCGAGCTCCCTATTATAACGGGTCATGATATCGCTGGTGATATTATGACTGTAGGTGAAGCGGTAAAACAATGGAAGCCTGGTGATAAAGTCTACTATTCTCCTCGCTTTGGCAGCTCAGGCGGTTATGCGGAGTATCACCTTACTGATGAGTCCTCATTATCCAGAATGCCGGATAACATCAGCTATGAAGAGGCTGCTGCCATTCCACTTATTGGAGGAACAGTTTGGGAAATGCTTGTGGTAAGAGCTCAATTGAAAAAAGGAGACAGCATTCTCATTCTTGGTGGTGCAGGTGGCGTAGGAACACTGGCTATACAAGTTGCGAAATCACTGGGTGCTTTTGTGTATACAACTGGACAAAGTGTTCTGCATGAGGAATTAAAAAAGCTTGGAGCAGATGTAGTCATTGATCACCATAAGGAAAACTGGATTGAAGAAATAAAAGCACATACCAACAGAAAAGGAGTTAATGTGATTATTGATACTGTAGGAGGAACAACACTTTCAGACAGCCCACTTGCTTTAGCAGATTATGGTTCTGTTGTAACACTGGTAGATATTCCACAACCTCAAAACCTTATCAATGCCTGGGAAAAAAATGCCACCTATCATTTTGTTTTTACCCGACAAAGCAGAGATGAGCTGTATCAGATCACTGAATTAATTGAGAACGGACAAGTAAAACCTGTGATAGACAGTACATATCCGCTTGAAGAGGTTCAAAAAGCTCATCAAAGAATAGAGGATTCTAAACGGGACAGACCATTATTGGGGAAGATTGTACTTACAGTGTAATTATTTTATTAGAAGGTCATCAAAATCGAAAACATCATTGTATTCAATGATGTTTTGTTATTTGTAAAATGCAAAATATCAACAACTTGAACACTCACAATAAAATCAATCTTTAAAATGATAAAGGAAAATCACATCTCCAGTATAGGCAGGTTTCACATGGTCTTTAATCAGGAGTTTGGCCTCCACGATTGCTTTTACAGTTCCTCTAAGGTTAGTAACAGATTTTACGGTTGCCTGTAGTTTTACCTCACTATTTACGGGAACAGCTTCTCCGAACTTAAGATTTTCTATTCCGTAATTGATTTCCATTTTTACATTTCTCACATCTGCAATCTGTTTCCAGAGATAGGGAATCAAAGACAATGTTAAATACCCATGAGCAATGGTTGATTTAAAAGGGCCTTCTTTCTCTGCCTTTTTCTGATCCGTATGAATCCACTGCTGATCCAGGGTGGCATCTGCAAATCTATTAATCTGATCCTGACTTATCGTATGCCAGGCAGAATCTCCCAGCATTTGCCCTTCAAGAGACTTATACTCACTAAAATTATTAATAATAATCATATCTTTTTCTGAACCTTTTAGGAATTACAATATGTACAGCTCAATCATTATCATCGTAGCCGAGTGTATATCAAGTCTGCATATTTATTTTCCAGGCATCCGGTCTTAGTCTGTCAATATTCAGACCAATTGCTGCCTTATTTTCTTAAATCCCTGAAAACCTCTTACATAAAAGTAAGAGGCTAATGAACATCATGAAAATAAAAAATAAAAAGTAATCCGTATTACATCAATGTTCTTTCAGACAATATATCCAGATCCAGAAGTTTTATGGATTTGAATAAGAAAAAATATAAAATATGAGGCTTGATATGGCAAAGTATATTATTTCAACATATTTGCAATTAAGACTTTTATTATGCCAACGTTACGTTAACAGCATTTAAACCTTTATCGCTTTTTTGTATATCAAAAACTACTTTATCATTTTCACGGATCATTCTTGTGTTTAATCCTGAAGAATGTACGAATATATCTTTACTTCCGTCTGCCGGAGTAATAAAACCGAAGCCTTTTGCTTCATTGAAAAATTTTACGGTGCCTTCTTGCATTGTAATTGTTATTAAAAAATTGTGTATTATGATCTGTAAACGCTACAGATTTTATTTATGATATTCTGAGAGGTATTGTGCTTCCCATCAATGGTTGAATATTTTTAAGATCCGGGTGCTTCATCGTCTGTGGTATTGAAGATGCAGGATCTGCAATAATCTCTACAGGCTTGTTCAGGATTGCTTTGGCGAAATATTTTAAACTTCCCGGCATTGCAGCAGAAAAAAGCAGGTTTTGTCTTCTATGAGAAACCAGATTTAATATTTTTTTTATATGATTAGCGAATCCCATATCAAGCATTTTATCGGCATCATCTAAAACAAACAGCTCAATTTTAGAAAGATCAATATGTCTCTGATTTTCTACATCAAGCAATCCTCCGGGTGTTGCCACAAGAACATCTACTCTTTTTCTCAGTGCAGCAAGTTGGCTTCCAATGGAAACCCCTTCATAAATAGAAAGCAGAGATAATGGTAAATATTTACTGTAGATTTTAAAATTCTCTTCTATCTGTATTGCCAGTTCCTGAGTGGGTGTAAGTATTAAAGTTCTTATTTCTTTATGATCCGGAGTTTGTCTTTTCAGCAGCTGTAAAATAGGCATCGCAAATGCAGCTGTTTTTCCAGCACCTGCCTGTGCAGACACTATAATATCTCTTCCTGCCAAAATATGCGGAATTGCAGAATACTGTATTTCAGTAGGCCTGGAATATCCGGCTTCTGTCACTGCACGGATAATAGGATTAATTAGATTTAAATTTTTAAAATTCATTATAAATCCGGCATTCCCGGTATCTTAACACAAATCTGTTGATCAGAATTTGAATCGGTATATTATAATGACAAACAAAAAGAGTATTCTTTTCTGTTCATCTTTCTCTTGCTTCAGCTACAATAATATTTTTATCTATATTACGAATGGCCAGGCAATAACGTGTCGCTCTTATCTACAATAGAACTTTATAATCTCTTATTTCCACTATGAAAACAAAGGCTATAAATTGGTAGCTGAAAAAGCAAAACTGAAAGAAAAAAGTGATTTTAAACTATGACAGAATAGCAAAGGCAGTGACCTGTTTTTATAAATGTTCTGCAAACCTACAATAAAAAAAATAACACCACATTATTTAATTAACTGATTATCAAAAATTTATTCGTACCTTCTGCAAATTAACCAAATTATTTGCTGACGCGGATGATTTTAAACTCCGGAATATGCAAGCTTTTTCACCCATCCCCCAACCTTCTCCCAGAATATCAGAATCCCATTCCGGCCCACATGTAAGAATTGCTTATTTCATTATGATACATCATAAACCTGAAGTATTTAAAAGCATGTTTGAGAAAATCTATACAAGAGATCAGTTTTATCTTATCCATATTGATAAAAAATCGAAACAAGAGTTCATTGAAGAAATACAACTTTACATCGTTCATTTTCCCAATGTCTATATTCTGGACAGTATGAATATAGTTTCGGGAGGTTTCAACATCGTTCAGGCAGAATTGAACGCTATGGAATTCCTCCTGAATGTAAGCAAAGAATGGGATTATTTTATTAATCTGAGCGGTGAAGATTATCCATTGAAATCACAAAATATTATCCGTAAATTTCTTACGACCAATAAAGGCAGGAATTATCTTTTTTATTATGATCAGAAGTTTTACAGACCCGACACGCTGAAAAGAATACAAAATCACTTTACAGAATTGGCTTATGTTATTTCATCTTTCATCTACAAAAGATCTTTTATGAAAGATGTGATTCCTTATATAGGTGGTAAATGGTTTATGTTTACAAGAGAAACCTGCTTATTTTTAACAAACAACAAAATGGTAATGGATTTTGAAGACTATTATCTTCATACTTTTTTACCTGCAGATTCATTTTTTCAGACTGTTCTTATGAATACATCGTTCAATGATATTATCGTCAATGATGATAAAAGAGCAGTACTTGAGACCTCCTTTTTTCAAAATACACAGAATACATTCAATTATATTCAATCATTAAAATCTGGTAATCAGCTTTTCATCAGAAAGGTTAACAAAAAAACGGACGAAAGTATCAGAAAGTATATTGAAGAAAGCTACCTTACTCCCCTTCCTTATATAAATGAAGTAGAAAGAGAATTGAAAAGAAATAACCGTCAAAACAACTGATCTTTGCACTTCATCCTCAATATACTTAAGTCAGATACTCTTTAATGTTTTTCTGCCAAATCATTATATTTGGAGGAACATCATCAAACGTGTTTTATTCAAATTAAAATATGGAAAAGAAGCTGACACCGGAACACTTAAAACGGCTAACATTAGACAGTCAGGGATTAACACAAAATACACCATTCGGAACCGGAAAAACTGCAGTTTTGAACGCTTTGGAACATCTCGGATATATACAGATTGATACATTATCTATAGTGGAACGGGCTCATCACCATACGCTATGGACAAGAATCCCGGATTTTAAGGCAGATAATCTGGAAGAACTGGTAGAGGACCGTAAAGTATTTGAGTATTGGTTTCATGCTGCTTCTTATCTTCCGATGCAGGATTTCCGATATGTTTTGCCTCAGATGCTGATGATTAAAAGAGGAGAATCCCGTTATTACAATGCTGATCCTAAAGTGATGAAGTATGTAGTAGATACCATACGCAATGAAGGTCCTAAAAGAGCAAGAGATTTTGAGAATGAAAGCCATAAAGCAGGAAGCTGGTGGAATTGGAAACCTGCCAAGCTGGCTCTTGAGAGACTTTTCATGCAGGGAGATCTGATGATCAGCGGACGTTCCGGAATGCAGAAAACGTATGATCTGGCCGAAAGGGTTCTGCCATCTTCCACGAATATCTCAGAACCTACTCCATTGGAGTTTGCAGAATATCTGGTAAAAACCAATCTGAGAGCCTATGGATTTACGACATTAAAACAAATCACTCACCTCAGAAAAGGAAATGCTTTAAAAACGAATGTCAATAAGGTTTTACAGATGATGCTTGAAGAAGATACAATATCAAAAGTGACCAGTGAAGGAGGATCTTCTGTTTTTGTTCAAAATGAAATACTGGAAAAAACATTTGATCAGGCAAGCTCCAGTGTATGGCTGTTGTCTCCGTTTGACAATTCCATTATTCATCGGGATAGAATCAAACAGATTTTTGATTTTGATTTCCGTCTGGAATGCTATACTCCAAAAGAAAAAAGACAGTATGGTTATTTCTGTCTGCCTATCCTGTTTGGAGATCAGTTTATCGGAAGGGTTGATTGTAAAGCGCACAGAAAAGAAAAAAAACTGGAGCTTATTCATTTACATATTGAAAACAGTACTATTAATCTTGATTTATGGCTTAAGCCTTTCGTAGAGACCTTAAAACGCTTTGCCATTTTCAATGGTTGTGAGTCTTTGGCTCTGACTCAAGTAAGTCCATCAAAATTGACCACTGTTATCAAAAAAGAATTATCCAAAGTAAAGTTTAAAAAGTAATGGAGAACTATTAAAAAGACAAATCGCACTATTGACTTCAATAATGCGATTTTATTTTTTAGGAAGCTCCTATTAATTTAATTTCTGATTTGTTTTCTGGACAAAATCATTCCATTGCTGGTTCAAATAAGTTATTGCTTTCTTTTTTTCACCATCATTCATAGAAGAATAATTAATGGAATTAAAAACCAGTTTTTTCAATGCTTTCACATTAAGTTCCCAATAGATCTGTGTTACCCAAAAATCATAGCTCAGACCTGTGTATCCATACACTGAAGGATCATCACTGTTAATGGAACATTGTACTCCGTTGCTCAATAAAACCCTTGCAGGATGATTTCTCAGGTCACTTACATATCCTAAGATCTGATTACTAAGTGGGCTTACTTCCACCAGCCTATCCTGTTTTCTGATCTGTTCCATCGTTTTGGGGAAATAGATCAGATTCAGTCCGTGACCAATTCTTTTATTGTTGAGCAGCGCTACATCCAGAATATTTTTATTCAGGATAGAATTGCTTTCTCCGGCATGAAGGAAAAGAGGCAGTTCTACTCCGTATTTTTTATGAAGTCCGCTCATTGTGGCCCAGCTTTTCTCAAAAAAACTGATATGATGTCCCGCTGCTTCATCTGCCACAAGGTCAAAGCCTGAGATCATATCCGGAAATTCTTTCTTCATTTCAAATGCCGTTTCCAGCTGCTTCTCAATACTTTCATTATCTAAGAATTTAAAACTCGAATAGATCAGTTTAAGGGTGAACTGCGGATCTGACTGATGTACTTCTTTAAGAATATCCTGCAGATCTGTAATCGTCGTCTTCATAGGATATTTTCCATGTTGAAAATCATAAAGTTCATCAAAGATATATCTGATTTCTACGTGCTGTACTTTGTCTTTTATCAAATCCTGAAATCCTTTCAGATAATATGCCTTAAAGAAAGGACGGTACGGAAGCAGTAAACTGATACGTTTAAAACGTTTTTCAAATTCAATCCAATAATCTGTGTAAGAGCAAAGATTGTCTCGTTTCAATGTAAGAAGGTCCTGCAGTTCTTTTTCAAAACCAGTGGTTGAGGCCAGCTTTTTATCAAGGCTTACAAATCCTTCCGGAACTTTTCCTTTTTCAAAAAAAGCCAGCTGTCCGAAAATGTACTGATCATTATCTTTCTGATCAAAAACATAGCATTCCTGATATTTTCTGGCAGTCGAAATAATCCATTTCACATCTGTAATTCCCCCACTGTGGGTATGCAACAGACCACCTTTCGGCATGGTCTGAAGGATTTCAAACAGTTTGCTGCTTTCCATTAATGGTTTTAATTCATTAAAAGAGCTGTTATATAAAGATATTTTCTTTGCTTCCGAATCACTGAGAAACTGTTTACGGATCTGGAAGAGTTTTTTATCCAAAGTCATTTCTGCATCGGACAATTTTATATCGGCATCAAATGCCATTGCTGCATTTTCTTTCTCTGATAATGCCAGGTTCTGCTGGTATGCAGATTCTTCAGTTACTTTACCTTGCCCCCAAAATAAGGGTGCTGCAAAAAGTGATATATAAATAAGGTATTTTTTCATCATACTAAATATTGGAGGGGTTTGTACTGTCAGTTATGTTTTAACCGATAAAATAAAAGTAGCTTGTTATAGCAAAAATTGTGCAAAGTAAAGCTAATTCAAAGATAATATTATTTTTTTGAGCCTCCAGCTAGAAATATTATGCTTTAATTTTTTTGTTCATGCTCATATAAAAAATATAATCCATTTGTAAATGGTTTAAGAGGTTCCCTAAAGCACCTGTTATTTTTTTGCATAGACAAAATTCCGAAATATTCATCAGAAGACTTCACTAAAACCTATTTTCTTATTAGCCAAAAAGGAAACATCATAAACAGATGTATTTTTTCAATGAAGCAATCAAATTTTTAACACTTTTTTAATCTTTAGCCGTTGCACTTATTTTTAAGTTTAATTACCTTTGTCTCTGGAATGCGGAAAAGATTTTATCAATATTTGTACAGTTTGTTATTTGCGTTGCTTACCGTTTTAGGATGGTACTATGGGCAAATTCAGCAGTATATTTCAACGGATATTTCTTCTGACCTTCATTTTACTACGGATCTTCTTGTTCATGAAAAAAAGAGCATCAAAGAATCTTTTGCATTTCTTAAAAATGAGTCTAATGATGCCTACAATGTCAGCCATCCCCGCTACAATAAAATCAGAGCTAATCTTTCTGAAAACGACAATGAAAATGACGACAACGTAGAGTCCTCCGGTTCTACAGAACTTATTGCTCTTTTCAAAGATGGCTTCTGGCATCTTATTTCAGGCTTTGTTACGACATTTCACAACAAACAAATTGCTGTTTCACTTGCTCAATCAGAACATTTAAAGACCTTACATGATGATCTGTACCTTCAGTACAGGGTCATCCGACTGTGATTTTATACTAATTTTTTCGAAAATCTTATCTGCTTTCATGCTTTATTGTGAGAGCCGGTAACTCTATTTTTTCAATTATAAATTATTATAAAAACAATATTTATCATGGTCAAGAAAAGTCTCATGTATATCAACTTGTGCCTTATTCTCTTGTTTGTAAGCTGTCAATCTGAAAAAAAGGAAAAAACAGAAGCAGCGTCATTCAACGTAACAAGCCCTCTTATAAAAGATACTTTAGTCAACAAAGATTATGTTGCACAGATCCGTTCTATCAATCATATTGAGCTTCGTGCCCAGGAAAAAGGATACATCCAGTCTATTTATGTAGATGAAGGGCAATTTGTTCAGAAAGGGCAGCTGATGTTCAAAATCATGCCTAATCTTTATGAATCTGATGTAAACCGTGCCAAAGCGGAATCCAAATATGCGCAAATCGAATATCAGAATACCAAAAACCTTTCTGACAAAAACATCGTTGCTCCTCAGGAAATGGCTATGGCTAAAGCAAGGTATGAAAAAGCGCAGGCCGAACTTGCTTCAATGAATACCCATTTAAAATTTACCGAAATCCGTGCTCCTTTCAATGGAATTGTAGGAAAATTACACGTACGTAAAGGAAGTCTTGTAGATGAAGGTGAGCTTGTAACCGAGCTTTCCGACAACAGCAAAATGTGGGTATATTTCAATGTACCGGAAGCTGAATATCTTAATCAGATGGATGCCAAAAAGGATAATAATCCAATGCATGTACGTTTAAGAATGGCCAATGGCAAAGAGTTTACACAAGATGGTATTGTACAAACCATAGAGTCTGATTTTGACAATGAAACCGGAAATATCGCTTACAGGGCTACTTTCCCAAATCCGAAAGGACTGTTGAGATACGGAGAAACCGGAAACATCGTTATCACCTCACCTTATGCCAATGCAATGATGATTCCACAGAAAGCGACTTTCGAAGAGCTGGAAAAGAAATATGTCTATGTGATTGGTAAAGATGGTAAAGTACATGCGAGAGAAATAAAAGTGGCTGCTGAATTACCCCATATTTATGTCGTCGCTTCAGGGCTTGGAAAGGATGACAGAATCCTTTTGGAAGGGCTTAGAATGGTTCAGGAAAACCAGAAGATCAGCTCAAAATACCAAAAGCCTGAAAAAGTAATGTCGAACCTGGATCTGTACGCCGAGTAACCCAAAAACAGCATTATGTTTAAAAAAGTAATACACCGACCGGTTTTCGCCATTGTGATATCGGTTGTGATCCTGTTTATGGGAGGGATTGCTATGAAGCAGCTTCCTACTGAACAGTTTCCAAAAATTGCCCCTACCACCGTAGCTGTTTCTATTGCTTATCCGGGAGCGAGTGCAGATGTATTGGTAAAATCATCTTTGATTACAATTGAAAATGCCATCAATGGAGTTCAGGGAATGCGTTATATCACCACCGATGCTACCAGTGCCGGGGAAGCTACGGTGAACGTTGTCTTTGATCCCGGAACCGATCCCAATGAAGCGGTAGTTCTGGTAAAAACCAGAGTGGATCAGGTAATGCCTTTATTACCGGAACTGGTACAGAAAGAAGGGGTTGTAGTAAACCCGATTCAGCCCAGTATGCTGATGTACGTGAACCTTTACAGCACCAATAAAAGTATGGATGAAAAATTCCTGTACAACTACTCTATGGTGAATATCATCCCGGAAATTAACCGTATCCACGGAATTGCAAAATCTCAGATCCTGGGAAGCCGAAGATATGCCATGCGTATCTGGCTGAACCCTGACCGTATGCGTGCTTATGACATCTCTGTAGATGAGGTGATGAAAGCTATCGGCGAACAAAGTATCATTGGACGCCCGGGGAGAATCGGACAAAGTTCCGGTATTGCAGCACAGTCACTGGAATATGTACTGACTTATAAAGGGCAATACAACAAACCGGAAGAATATGAAAATATTATCGTGCGTTCCAATGCCGAAGGAGAAAATGTAAAGCTAAAAGATATTGCCAAAGTAGAATTGGGAAGTGAATTCTTTGATATTTATTCCAATCTTGACGGGCATCCTTCCGCATCTATCGTTTTAAAACAGAATTACGGAAGTAATGCCAATGACGTAATCAGAGATGTGAAAGCAAAACTAGCAGAAATGAAAGGGAACTTTCCTCCGGGAGTTGATTATAAAATCAGTTATGACGTTTCCCAATTCCTTGATGCTTCTATCGAACAGGTAATGCATACGTTGAGAGATGCGTTTATCCTTGTGGCCATCGTGGTTTTCATTTTCCTTGGTGACTGGCGTTCTACTTTGATTCCTATTATTGCCGTGCCGGTTTCTTTGATCGGAACATTCTTTGTGATCCAATTCTTTGGGTTAACCATCAACCTTGTTACTCTTTTTGCTTTGGTACTGGCCATCGGTATTGTGGTTGATAACGCGATTGTAGTGATAGAAGCCGTTCACGCCAAAATGGAAGACAGTAATATTTCGCCTTATAAAGCGGTAAAAGAAGTGATGGGTGAAATTGCCGGAGCTATTATTGCCATTACAGCCGTGATGGTAGCCGTATTCATTCCTATTTCATTTATGACAGGTCCGGTGGGAACTTTCTATCGTCAGTTTTCTATTACCATGGCAAGCTCTATTGTGATTTCTGCGGTAGTAGCCCTTACTCTGACTCCGGTTTTAGCTGCAATGCTATTGAAAAACCATCATGGAAAACCTAAGAAAGTCAATATTTTCACCAAAGCTTTAGACTCTTTTAACAGCGGGTTTGATAAAATAACAGGAAAATATGCTTCATTCCTTAGAAAAATCGTAAGCCGAAAGGTGGTAACATGGGGAATTCTGATTGCTTTCTGTGCCGGAATTGTGATGATCAATAAAGTACTTCCGGGCGGGTTTATCCCGAATGAAGACCAGGGAACTATCTATGCTATTATCCAGACTCCTCCGGGTTCTACCCTTGAACAGACGAATAAGGTTTCCAGAACATTGCAGAAAATCTGTATGGGTGTAGACGGTGTGGAATCTGTATCATCTCTGGCAGGATACGAAATCATGACGGAAGGCCGTGGTTCGAATGCAGGAACCTGTCTGATTAACCTTAAAAGCTGGAACGACCGTGATCATTCTGTGAAGGAGATCATGGAAGAACTGGAAGAAAAATCAAAAGATCTTGGAGCTACCATTGAGTTCTTTGAACCACCAGCTGTACCGGGATTCGGATCTTCGGGAGGTTTCTCTATGAGACTTCTGGATCTGAACAGAACGACAGATTATCAGGAATTTGATAAAGCCAATAAAGATTTCATCGCACAGCTTAAAAAGCGTAAGGAGCTTTCAGGAGTCTTCACCTTTTTTGCGGCTAATTATCCTCAGTATGAGCTGGTATTTGATAATAATGCAGCCATGCAGAAAGGAGTTTCTATCGGAAAAGCGATGGACAACCTCAACATTCTTATCGGTAGTACCTATGAACAGGGCTTTATCCGTTTCGGGCAGTTCTTCAAGGTGTATGTACAGTCTTCTCCGGAATTCAGAAGACTTCCGACAGATATTATGAATCTGTATGTGAAAAATGACCGTGATGAAATGGTTCCTTATTCAGCATTTATGACGATGAAAAAGACACAGGGACCTAATGAAATTACCCGCTATAACATGTACAATTCCGCTGCCATCCGTGGTCTTCCGGCTGCAGGATATACAACGGCAGATGCTATTCAGGCCATCAATGAAACCGCGGCCAAAACACTTCCTCACGGATATAAAGTGGCGTGGGAAGGATTGTCTTATGATGAGGCACAACGTGGTAATGAAGCGATCTATGTCTTCCTTGTTGTTTTGGTATTCGTGTATCTGGTTCTGGCGGCTCAGTATGAAAGTTTCCTGATTCCGTTTGCGGTACTTTGCTCTTTACCGGTGGGAGTTTTCGGGTCTTTCTTATTATTAAAAGCAATGGGACTTGAAAATGACATCTATGCACAGGTAGGATTGATCATGATTATCGGATTACTGGGTAAAAACGCAGTACTTATTGTAGAATTTGCCGTGAAAAGGCGTCAGGCAGGAGATTCTATTCTCGAAGCTGCCGTAGAAGGCTCCAAAGCCCGTTTCAGACCGATTCTGATGACTTCTTTTGCCTTTATTGCAGGATTGGTTCCGCTTGTTTTTGCAAGAGGTGCGGGAGCGATCGGAAACCATACCATTGGGGCATCTTCACTGGGAGGAATGCTGATAGGAACACTGTTCGGAGTGATTGTAATTCCGGGGCTTTACTACATATTTGCCAAGTGGTCTGATGGTAAAAAAATGATCAAAGACGAAGATGAATCTCCATTAAGCGAAGACATGATCCATTATGAATAAAAGAAAAATATATCAATATGCAGGTCTGGCAGTCGTCTTATTAAGCCTTACTGCCTGTAAACCTATAGAAATAGCACAACGTACTGAGAACAAAACTGTCCCTGAAAAATACGGTTCAGCAGAAAACGACACTATCAATACCGGAAAAATGAAGTGGAATGAATATTTCAGTGATCCGCATCTTCAGGAACTGATTACCCAGGCCCTTCAGAATAATCAGGAACTGAATATTGTCCTTCAGGAAATTGAAATGTCTAAAAATGAAATCAAAGCCAGAAAAGGGGAATATCTTCCTTCTGTAGGTTTAAAAGCCGGAGCTGGTGTAGACAAAGTAAGCCGATACACCAATATCGGAGCTATGGAGGCCAATACCGAAATAGAGCCCGGCAGAGAAATGCCGGAACCTTTATTTGATTTTGGAGCAGGTGTTCAGGCACAGTGGGAAACGGATATCTGGGGAAAGCTGCATAATGCGACAAAAGCACAGGTACAGCGATATCTTGCCAGCATTGAAGGAAAGAACTTCATGACCACTCATCTTATTTCTGAGATTGCAGATTCTTATTATGAGCTCCTGGCATTGGATAATGAGCTGGTAATCCTGAATCAGAATATCAAAATTCAGAATGATGCGCTGGATATTATCAAAGAATTAAAGAAGAATGCGCGATCCAATGAACTGGCAGTACAGAGATTTGAAGCCCAGGTTCTGAAAACTCAGGGAATGCAGTATGACATTCAGCAGAAGATAGTTGAAACGGAGAACAGGATTAATTATCTGGTGGGAAGATTTCCACAACCCGTGGAAAGAAGTCAGGATTCTTTTGATTCTGTTATTCCGCAAGCTGTGTATGGAGGAATGCCTTCCGAACTATTGGAAAACCGTCCGGATATCAAACAGGCTGAATATGAACTGGCTGCTGCCAAGCTTGACATTAAAGTGGCCAAAGCAAGGTTCTACCCTTCTCTTGATCTTTCTGCAGGAGTCGGGTTACAGGCTTTTAATCCACTGTATATCATCAAACCTCAGTCGTTTCTGTTTTCTCTTGCAGGAGAACTTACAGCACCTCTGATCAACAGAAGGGCGATTAAGGCCGCTTACAATAATGCCAACGCCAAACAGATTCAGGCAGTGTATCATTATGAGCAGACTGTTTTGGGAGCTTATATTGAGGTAGCCAATCAATTGGCTAAAATTCATAATCTGGAAAGCAGTGTGAATATCAAAACGAAGGAAGTAAATGCTTTAACAAAGTCTATAGATATTTCCAACGACCTGTTCAAATATGCCCGTGCTGATTACATGGAAGTTTTACTGACTCAAAGGGATGCCCTGGAATCCAGGTTTGAGCTGGTAGAGAAGAAAGTGAACCAACTTAAAGCGAGTGTTGCTGTTTACAGAGCGCTTGGCGGTGGTTGGGATCAGGCTCCGTTGGCAGTTCCGGATATTAAGAAAGAATAAATCCATATTTTAATCTTGTTTTCATAAGAAGTCTATCGAAAGATGGACTTCTTTTTTTGTTATCACCGCAGATCTCACAGATTGACACAGAGGTTTGGGATAATTTTATATTATGATTGATAATTGATCATTTATCACTTATAATTCAAATCATCTTTAGCCCTGATAGCAGCGGTTACCCCGCAGCAGAAAGTGGATTCAGCCAGGTGCGAGGAGTATGAGCGGATAGCAGGATGAAGCTCCTGATCCTTATTCTCATGAAAATACAGCTATAAAATAAATAAAAAGTCTACAAAATAAATAGACTTTTTATTTTAAATTTAATTCACACTTGAAAAATTAACTTTTTTATCATTTTTTAACATTTTCAAACATGGAATTAATTAATTAAAAATCAAATATTTACGATTCATAAATTTAATTCAAATCAATTAACCTACTAATTTAGTAGACTAATATGATTTATCTCATGCTCTTGTTTTATCTGGGTTCGTCATTTATTAGATAATTTTGACCCAGTTAAAAAAATCATAAACTTTATTCTCATGAATAAGAATACCTTTAATTCTTACCTATGCACCATTACGGTGGCAGCTTCTGCACAGCAAAATTGTTGTGGAATGTCTGCCCTTTCACAGCACAACTGCATTTCTCAAAACATGTGCTTTGATATGATGTGCATGATGATGATGTGCTAACTTTTTAAGAGATACATTCATTACTGTAGGAATTAAAGCCAAAGAGTTCAAGGCTTCTTTCATCCGGGTACCTCTCCTGTAATTTTACTATTCGTTTTATAACCTCCCTGAAAAAAGGAGGCGGAAAGTCACATTTTTTAACGGGAGATCAGCAGTAATACACAATTCAGTTTTAAACCTAGATTAATATAATGAAAAAGAAACAATGCAAGCTTGGTGTATTGGCCTTACTCCTGTTCGCGGAATATGGTTTTGCACAAAGCAAAGACAGTCTTTCCAAAGAAACTTCCATCAAAGAAGTGGTGGTGGTAGCTTTTGGGAAGCAGAAAAAAGAAGAAATTACGGGATCTGTACAGTCGCTGAAGGCTAAAGATCTTTCTAATCTTCAAAACGGAAATATTCTTCAGGGAATTGGAGGAAAAGTAGCGGGAGTACAGGTGATTTCCTCAGGACAGCCGGGCTCCCAGCCGACCATCAGAATGAGAGGAATAGGCTCTATCAACGCGTCCAGTGATCCGTTAATTGTACTCGATGGCATTCCATACAGCGGAAACCTGAACAGTATTGCCGCATCGGATATTGAAAGTATCTCTTTTCTTGAAGATGCTTCTTCGAATGCTTTATACGGTTCCAGAGGGGCTAATGGTGTTATTATTGTGAACACCAAAAGAGGAAAAAGTAAAGGTGTAAGTATTGAGGCCGATGTAAAAACAGGAGTCAACTTCAGGTCTATTGAAGATTATTCGGTTTATACTTCTCCTCAGGATTATTACACAGCTTATTACAACAGAGCAAGAATTGGTGAAATTGCAAGACTGAAACAGCCGGGAGCTGTTCCTTCCGGCCCTTCTCCTCATGATGTGGGACTTTCAGCACTGACAAAACTGGGATATAATGTATACAATGTTCCTTTTAATCAGCTGATATCAAAGGATGGTTCTTTTAATTCTGATGCAAAATTATTGTATCAGGACGATTGGAAGAAACTGCTTTTCAGACCTGCTTTGCGAAGAGAAGCAACAGTGGGAATCAATGCCAATGGGGATCAGATAAAATCTTATACTTCTCTTAATTATCTGGATGATAAAGGATATCTGATTTCTTCAGGTTTCGAAAGATTCGGGATCAGGTCTAATGTGGACTACTCTATCACCTCTAAACTGAAGCTGACCAGTGCTTTATCTTACACTTACAGCAAGCAGGATTTCGGGGAGACCGGAGGTTTTTCCAACCCTTTCCAGTTTGCCAGAAATATTGCTCCTTTCTATCCTGTTTTCCTGAGAGATAACAATTACCAGAGGCTTTATGATAGTTATGGAAATGCTCTATATGATTACGGAGACGGCCAGGGTCCCAACGGAGCCACAAGATCTTATGCGGTGTTTGAAAATCCTGTAGGGAATCTTCAGAAGAATAAATCACAAATCGTAAGTAATGTGACCAATCTTAATCTTGGGTTAAATTATGAAATCATCAGAGGACTGGATTTTACTTATAATTTTGGTGCCTATCTTGAAAATACAAGAAACCTTCAGTTTGGAAATACGGAAGGAGGAACTTCATCTTCTGTGGGAGGAACTATTTCGCAGAGTTCAAACTTTAAATATACACTGAACCATCAGCAGTTGCTTACCTACCAGAAAAAACTGGGAAATCACAGCTTCAACCTCCTTGTAGGACATGAACTGAATAAAATAAAAGATGATGGCTTTTCAGGATCAAAACAGCAGCTTTTATTACCTGACTCACAAGCTTTTGATAATGCTGTGAAAATTACCGGTTTATCAGGAAGCGGTTATGAATATGCGGTAGAAGGCTATTTCACAAGGTTACTCTATAATTATGACGGAAAATATTTCTTCAATGCCAATATCCGTAGAGACGGTTCCTCTGTATTTTCTCCGGAAAGCAGATGGGGAAATTTCTATGGACTGGGACTGGCATGGAATATCGCAAAAGAGAATTTCCTTAAGGACAACAGTGTGATTAATTCTTTAAAATTAAAAGCTTCTTACGGCCAGCAGGGAAATGACAACATTCTTTTAGGAAGTTCCAGCAGAGATTATTATGCGTATCAGGATATCTACGGAATCAACAACTTCGGGGACGACAAACCTGTTCTGTCGCTTAAAAAACAAGGAAATAAGGATTTAAAATGGGAAACCTCCAAAAACCTGAATGCCGGTTTTGAAATTTCACTTTTAAAAAACAGAATCAACCTGAATGCTGATTATTTTGAAAGGAAAGTGTCGGATATGATTTACACGCTTCCTCTTCCTCCCTCCAATGCAGGCTCCTATGTGAAGTATGGAAATATCGGAGATATGACCAACAGAGGTGTTCAGGCGAATGTCAATGTAGATATCCTTCGCGGTGATGAGTTCCAGTGGAGTTTTTATGCGAATGCCACTCACTATAAAAATAAGATTACCAGATTACCGGCTGAGCAAAGAAATACAGGACTTGTTTCAGGTTTATTTATCCTGACAGAAGGTGGAGACCGTTACACCTATTTCCTAAAAGAATTTGCCGGAGTAAATCCTGAGAACGGTGATGCTTTATGGTATCGCACAACCATCAACCCAACTACCCAAAAGGAAGAAAGAACAGTGACCAATAATTATAAGGAAGCCACCGACTATAACACCGGAAAGTCTGCTATTCCAAAGGTATATGGAGGATTCGGAACAGATTTCAGCTTTAAAAGATTTAATCTTGCAGTGAATTTCGCTTACCAGTTCGGAGGCTATGGCTATGATGATATTTACAGAAGCTTATTCCATTCTGACAGCTATGGTTCCAACTATTCAACAGATCTGGATAAAACCTGGACTCCGGAAAATCCAACGGCTGCCTTACCGAGAGTAGATCTTACCGCTACAAACCAGAACGGAAATTCAACGCTGTATCTGATCAAATCGGATTATATCAGCCTTCAGGACGTAACCCTCTCCTATCAGCTTCCCGATGGTTTTGCACAACAGGCAGGCTTATCAGGTTTGAAAATCTATGTGACAGGAAACAACCTGTACCTATGGTCCAAGAGAAAAGGTTATGATCCGAGAGCTTCGCTGACGGGAGTTTCAGATTCGTACCGGTATTCTCTGTTGTCAAGCGTCTCTTTAGGCTTTAAACTTAACTTTTAAAAGAACAGGAATGAACACAATACAATACTTTATAACAGCTGTAACCCTAAGTTTTTTGGTTACCAGCTGTGCTAATGATCTCAATACGTTACCGGAAGGGGATATTTCCGGAGAGCAGCTCAATAACGATGCAAACAGTCCGGAAAAAATTCTGGGTGGAATCTATCTTGATCTTCGAAGCAATGGTGCAGGCGGTACCACCGTTCACTCAGATTTCGGAATCATGGGAATTAAAGCAGGTGCTGATCTGATGTCTAATGATGTGATCCAGTCTACCAACCAGCATTTAGGAATGTTTTATAATTATGAAGCCACTAATGCCAGTAATATTGCTTCTGAGATTGTATGGACTACTTTTTATGCAAGAATATTCGTAATCAACAAGCTGCTGGATGGTCTGGATAAAAATGCCAATGCAAAAAACAGAGCCATTGCAGGACAGCTGCTCGCTTTAAGAGCTTATTCCTACTTTTATCTGGTGCGTTTTTATGCCAATGATTATAACGGACATCAGTCTGAGCCCAGCCTTCCATTGGTTCTTACCGCAGCTAATCCAAGTCAGGGACTTCCGAGATCAACAGTTGCTGAGGTATATACGCAAATCAAAAAAGATATAGAAGAATCTGTAACGCTTTTGGATACTTACACCAGACCTTCCAGAGCCCAGATAGACCAAAGAACTGCTAAAGCTATTGCCGCAGAAGTATTTCTGGAAACACGGGATTATATCAAGGCAGCCCAATATGCTCAGGAAAGTAAACAGGGAATTGCCCTGATGACCGAGGATGATTATACCAATACCGGATTTTCCAATATCAATAATCCTGAGGTAATATGGGGTTTTCATAATACGATCTCCACAATGAGCATCGGAAATTATTATGCTTCTTTCTTCTCCATGTTTGATAATACGAATGAAGGATATGCCGGAGCCGCACAAATCCGTAAGCTTATAGACAAGCGCCTTTATGAAGCCATTCCGGCAACGGATTACCGTAAAAAAGTATTCAATGGAAACCAGAATGCTGCATATACATTCAACGGAAAAACGAAGAATTATCCGCCTTATGTAAGCTGGAAATTTAAAGATCCTACGCTTTTTGAAGGAGATTATATTTACATCAGAGCATCTTCACTATATTATATACAAGCGGAAGCTCTTGCCAGACAAGGAAGAGAAGCAGAAGCAAGACAGGTATTATTTGACATTACCTCCAAAAGAGATCAGGCTTACACATTATCTACGAAATCAGGCAGCGAGCTGATTAATGAAATTGTCCTGCAAAAGAGAATAGAACTTTGGGGTGAAGGCTATGCCTGGTTTGATATGAAAAGACTTAATACTCCTTTAGAAAGAGTATACACCGGAACGAATCATACTTTTGGAAGATTCAACCTGACTCCTGATAAATTCAGATTCCAGATTCCTAATAAAGAGATTAATAATAACCCACAAATCAAACAGAATGAGTAGATAAACAGAAACAATTTTACATTCAAATATATTCAGTGACGAGGCGCCATTTACTTGTAAGTGGCGCCTTTTTTATTGACTAAGGTAAGTTGCTGATATATTTTTGACTTTCACTTGCTAAAAATCTTTGATTTTTTCGTGCCTTAAAATTATGCATAGAATTAAAAAGCTTTGCGTCTTGGCGTTTTCAAAAACACAAATAAGAAAGGTATAATTGAAAAACGTAAAAACGCAAAATTCTATTAAGAAGACTGCTATAAGGCGCAAGAATTTTATCTGCGATAAAATTGAATACTGTTATTTCAAAGTCTCTTGCAGATTCTTTATTTTATAATAATATCAGACTTGTAATGATCTTTTACGAGTTCACCATTTTTATACAATCTCTGGTTAACCACTTTTCCCTTTTCATTAAAATAAAGCCACAACGCATTTTTTCTTCCTAAAGAATCCAGACGTCCCATTTCTTTCGGCATTTTGTTGTTATGAAGAATCTTAACAGGATACAATCCTTTCAGGTCTTTCAGGAAATCCACTTTTTCAGGGATCAGTTCAGAGTCATTCCCGATTTTGAAAATATATTTTTTCCCTTTATCACTATTCAAAATCAGTTCATCACCTGATATCTTATATTTACCTTCTGAAAAAGGTGCTGTTAAGATTTGATCATAGCTTACAAGTTCTGTTTTTAAAAACTCAAAATTTCCATCTCTTATATAAAGTGAATAGCTTCCATTTCCCGATTCCAATTCAACATATTTAGGGTATTCTTTATCTTTTTTACAGGAAATAACGGAGAAAAGAAGTACAAAAAAGCAGATAATTTTAATTTTCATACGAACTAAATTATTAAAATATCCTGAATAAAATAACAGTAGATCCCATTCTTGTTATTTTCTGTCTCCTACTCTACCTTCTTTCCAACTCCTTAAGTTTTCTTTTCATCAGCTTAATTTCTGCAGATTGGGTTTTAAAAATATTTCTCTGAAGAATAATCAGTTGTGGATCGCTGAGGTGTACTTTTTCAGATATCAAAAGGGCAGCTGCATGATGAGGAATCATACTTTTTACAAACTGCCTGTCATCCACATTCACCTGTTCTCTGATTCCAAACCAGGAAAAAAGACTTGTCATCACTCCAATACTTACAATGATACAATTGAGTTTTCTGTTTCTATACCTCTTTCGCATAACCCATAATTCAATAAGTAACATGGCTGAAACCATCATGAGAGTCATGTATAAATTATTAATATTTGAAATAAAATTTCTCGGGTTGTCTATCATCGTGTACATAATGATGTACATAAAACAGAACATCATCAAAGCCATAAGTACAAATCGGCTGTACATTACAGAAGAATTAATTGAATGTTTTTTATCTTCTTTTAAAGAAGAGACTTCATTTTTATGCTTCATAATTTCCATAAGAGAGGGCACTGTAAATAATTATATAATTCAAAAACTTGTGATAAAAATAATACTATTTATCTGACAGGTTTATGCTTATACTCATAATAATTGACGAAAATATTTTATTGTGTAATCAAAAAAAAATATATTTGGAAACCTAAAAATTAAGACCAAACTCACATGAAAAAAGGAATTATTTTCACATTCTTCGCTCTGTTATTCCACTTATCTCTTTTCTCTCAGGGTTCTAAACTTCCGGATCTAAAAAAAACAATTGAATCCATTCTCTCCAATAAAAAGGCAGATGTAGGAGTTTCAATTATTGATCCTTACCACAAAGAAAGAATACAGATTAATGGCAATAAGCTTTATCCAATGCTCAGTACCGTAAAGTTTCCAATTGCATTAACGGTTCTGAACAAAATAGAAAAAGGTGAACTTTCTTTACAGCAAAAACTGCTCATTAAAAAAGAGGAATTATTGGAAGATACCTGGAGCCCATTCAGGAAAGAATATCCTGATGGTAATATAGAAATCAGTTTGGAAGAAGCTATAAAATGGATGGTTTCTTACAGTGACAATAATTTAACTGATATTTTGCTAAGGTTAATTGGCGGGCCTGAGCCTGTACAACAATTCATCAATAGTAAAGATTTCATAATTAGGAACAATGAAGAAGATATGCATAAAGACTGGGAATCTCAATTTGTAAACAAAATAACACCCAATGAGACTACCAAACTGCTTGAGGCATTCAACAATGGAAAAATTCTCAACAAAAAACATACATTGTGGCTTTATAACGCCATGCTTAACAACACTACAGGAACAAAAAGGCTGAAGGGCAATTTGCCACAACATGTAAAAACAGCCCATAGAACAGGAACTTCCTTTACAAATAAAGAAGGAATGACGGGCGCTGTTAATGATTTTGGTATTATAGAAATTTCCGGTAAGAAAAAGTTCTACATCGCTGTTTTTATTCATGATACTTATGAAAAATTCGGTGATGCGGAAGCTATTATTGCTGATATCTCCAAAGCGGCCTATGAATATTACAACAAAAAATAAATGATGACCATAACAAAATTACTCTTCACAGGTGCAATTTCTACCCTGCTATCTATTAACGCGACAGCTCAGAGAAAAGACATTTATGCCCATAAAATTGACAGCATTATCACAGCTTCCAGCCCAATACAGTTCAATGGCGTTGTTCTGGTCACTCAAAAAGGAAATATACAATATCTGAAATCCAACGGTTACAAGGATTTTGAAAAAAAAATTCCTTTGAAAACAGATGATCAGTTTGAAATCATGTCAAACTCCAAGCAGGTGACCGCTGTTTTGGTTCTACAGGCTGCCGAACAGGGAAAACTGGATCTTCATACTCCTATCAAAAAATATCTTCCCACTCTTACACAAACCTGGGCAGATACAGTAACAATCCATCATCTCCTGAACCATACTCACGGAATTACCAAACTGGAAAAACCCTCAGCTTTCAAAGCCGGTTCACAGTTTAAATATGGAAATCTCTCTTATATGATGCTTGGAGAAATTCTTAAAAATACCACAGGAAAAAGTTTCACAGAACTTGCCGGTTCTCTTTTTAAAAAACTAAGAATGGATCAAACTTTTGTTTATAACCCAAAGAATAATCAATCTCTCGTTCCCGGTTATATGAATGAAAACAATCAGTTTGAGAAAGTAAAAGAGTCTTTTCTGAATGATGACATCGCTCCTGCCGCAGGAATCATTTCCACCGTACAGGATCTGGCAAAATGGGATCAGGCATTATTTAAAGGTAAACTTCTCTCCCCGGGATTTCAGAAATTAATGATGACCCCTTCCACACGTTCTCAGCATGATGTATTTGGAAAAGAAAGCATGGGATTCGGGTACAATATAAGGTTCATCAAAGAATCAGGTCTGGATTATTTTGCCGTGACTGGTCTTGGCGATGGCTTCACCTGTCTTAACACCTACTTTCCTTCCACAGATACAACATTGATCATCCTTGAAAATCAGATGCCTGAAAACCGTGAATACTGGAGTTTCAAAGAAGCTGCAATAAAAAATGCTGTTCTGAAGGCAATAACTTCTAAGTAAACCACAAAAAGCTTTTAAAAAATATCCACCAAAGGCTTTTAAAACACACAGTATTTAATTTTATCTGCGATAAAATTAAATACTGCTTTCAACAATAATAAACTGATTGTCAACAAACACCAGATCTCTGTTGGGAGAAGCTACAAACAAGAGTTTGATGCTTTTGTAGACACTGTTTCTAAAAACAAACTGTTATAATTTCTCTAATTTTATTTCACAAAATTTCAATTTTACTATTTATTTTAAATTAATTTTGTAATTAAATCTTACGTAAAGGTTTTTCAAACTGTTTTTCAATACATTACATCCTTCCAACGATCAAAAACCTATCGCAAACAAGCATCGCAGCACTTTAATAAAAAAGAATTAATCTCATGGTTACCAAACTTTTATATAAACCATGAAATCCATAGCATCAGCAGATGATCACGTATCAATATTAAAAAAAAGTGTTACTTTTGCTTTAACGAATAAAATTGTTTTTTAGCTTTTTTATGAGTAAATTTATGTGCACCAAGTTATAAAACATTAAAATTCATTCCATGAGAAAAATAATTCTACTTATTACATGTATGTTCGGTATTTCAGTTTTCTCACAGATCAAAGTGTTGAAAAATGAAAGTTTGGTGGAAATTGGTAAAGATAATTCCGTTGGTCTCTATAAAAAGGAAGATAAATTTACAGTCAACTACCAGGATCTGAACACCAGCAACCTGAACACAATCCGCTCTTTTTCATTCCAGAATCTTAATGGTGATGTGGCCGGATTATATAAGCTTATTATGGATGGTTTTGTTACCACTCCAGAAGAAAATGTTGTATTGGAACTTCCCAATGACATCATAGAACTTCATTATGAAAAAAACTATGGTCAACAAACCATGCAGTTTATCCAGGTGATCAACAAAAACAGAAAGTACATTGGAAAATCACAGTTTTTAACCCAAAAACAGGTGGAAAAAATTTTTGGAAGAACCAATGGAAAGTATGCGATGTATGACAAACCGGCCACGATAAACCCAACGGGTAATAAGGGAACCACAAATACAGCCTCTACAGCAACTCCGGCATCAGGCGGAGCCAAGAAAAAATCAAGAAAATAATTATATTTTATAAATATTGCGAAACTCATTCTATCGGATGAGTTTTTTTATTTTATTTTTGCAGAAAGATAGTAAAACTTATGCCGCTTCAGATAATCAATTTAACCAAAAAATTTGGTGAACAGACTGCCCTTGACAACATCAACATTTCTATTGATAAAAATGAGATCATCGGTCTTCTTGGCCCAAACGGTGCCGGAAAATCTACCCTGATGAAATCTATTGTCGGTGCACTGAAAATTGATCAGGGAGAAATTATTTTCAATGGAATGAATATCTCAGACCATGAGATCGAAAGCAAAAAGAAAATCGGTTTTCTTCCTGAAAATAATCCGCTTTATCTGGAGATGTATGTGAAAGAATACCTTCAGTTTGTTGCCAACATCCACAAAATTTCTGAATCCAGGGTAGATGAGGTGATCGAACTGGTAGGAATTACTCCCGAAAAATCTAAAAAGATCGGCCAGTTATCTAAAGGATATAAACAGCGTGTAGGGCTTGCACAGGCCATTATTCATCAACCGGATTTACTGATTCTGGATGAGCCTACCAACGGTCTTGATCCTAACCAAATCATTGAAATCCGTAATGTGGTAAAAGAAATCGGACAGCAAAAGACTGTTTTACTTTCTACCCACATCATGCAGGAAGTGGAGGCGCTTTGCTCTAGAGTCATTCTGATCCATAAAGGAAATATTCTTCAGGACTGCCCTATTGATGAGTTTAAAGGTAAATTTGAAAGCCTGGAAGATGCTTTTGCAAGTTATACCGCATAAAAGTATGAGATCGCCCGAAAGTTTTTCGGGCGATTTTTTAGTTTTTAATGATATATCCTACAGGTGCTGTAAATTTTAAAATCTCATACTTTTTATAGTGGATCCAGAATTTATTCTTGTTATTAAAATCCTGATTCATGTAAAGTGTATCTTTTTGAGGCATAAGCACAACATAAATATCTTTATCAACAACTCTCATTTTCTCGCTTACAAGATGAATATCCGACAATTCTCTTTTTGAAAAAAGTGAATTTTTCTGTTCTATTTTTGAAGCATTTATATTTTTTACAAGTTCATTTTTAACCATATGATTGCGTACTGTAATCATTAAAAAAAATAAAATCAAGCTGATAAGCATACCCAAAAAGGCCCAAGAACTTTTTTTCACAATTTCACAATAGATTTCAATAATAGAGAAAACAAAAAAACTAATAATCAGTAATGTTATAATGAGCTGAACGATATAAATCATTTTAAAAATTCAAAATTTGAGTTAAGTTTAAATTATTTATCAATTGAGTTAAGAATTGTTATCAGGCTTTTCTTCAGAAGTAGAAACAGTCTCTCCATTTTTCTTCTGAACCTGTTCCAACAGCTGAAGTCCTAAAAGCCCGCTGATTCCTCCATTCGCAGAATCTCCGCTTCCTCCGATTAACACTTCAGGCATTATTCTTACATTCTGATTCGCTATATTTTCCATGATTTTTAATTGGGTAAAATTATTGCCGCCCATTGCTTCCACAGACAGTTTGTAAGATTCTGCATTAGATTTACCGATAGCCAGAATTTTTTCTGCTTCAGCATTACCGGTCAACGAAATCTGCTCAGCACTTGCTTTGGCCAGCAACTCTATTTTTTCTGCTTCGGCTTTTGCGAGAAGTCTAGTTTTCTCAGCTTCTCCGGTTGCCAGCAGTTTCAATCGGTCTCCTTCCGCGTTTGCCTGCAGTCTTACAGAATTGGCGTCTCCGGTTGCTTTTTTCACCGATGCATCTGCAATCCTTTCTGCAATCACAACCCCCTGATCTGCTTTTACAATTTCTTTCTGCATATCCGCAACAGCCGTTTCTTTTTCCAGCGCCTGACGGCTTTCCTGAGCCAGCATTTCAGTTTCATAAGTTATTTTCTGCTCTTCCGCCAGTTTTCTGTCTGTTAGAGTTTTCATTAAACTTTCCGGTGGAACAATAGCTCCAATCAAAGTATCAACAGCATTCACGTTATATTGTTCCAAAACACTGCTGATGTGGTCTTTTGCCGACTGTTGTCTTTCTTTTCGTGTCCCTAAAAATGCAATCACATCACTGTCCTGCGCTGAGTTTCTGAAATAATTCCCAATCGTAGGCTCTAAAACCTGACTTACAAGATTGATCATATTCCCGAAACGGGCAATTACTTTTGGAGCTTCATAAGTTGGAATATGAATGATCTGGGAAACATCAAGATTAAAAGGGAAACCGTCTTTACTTCGAACGGTAATCGTTGAAAGATTTTTATCAAGTTGATGAGATTCGCTTCTTTCATAAGCCCAGTTCAAAACTAAGTTGGTGGTAGGAACAAGCTCAACCTTCATAATATAAGGATTAATAGGATATTTTCCCGGACCAATGGGTTCTGCCCATACACCTTTATAGCCTTTCTCTACGATATTTCCATGTTTAAAATCGACTCCGCTGAGGTCTTTTCCTTCTTCACCTACATAGCTGATGATTACTCCGACATGACCGATCGGAATTTCCGTCATTTTTACCATTTCAACTTTTGTAAACCAGGGATTCAGAAAATAGGAACCAGCCAGGATTACCTGCTCCTGAAGGCCTTTATATCCTCCGTTACTTAAAAAAGTGTCTACATCCTGGAACTTATTATGATCATTGATAATTTTACCGGCAATCTGACCTTCTTCTAAAGGACTTCCTTCCATTGTTGTGATAATTCCCACCGCATTGTCAGGAATTTGAGTCATCTCCGTTAATTCTACTTCAAATAATAATGTATTGATCCTGTATGATCCCGGTGCAATAATCGCAGTCTGGCGGCCTTTTCTTCCTCCGTTTTTTAAAAAGGCTTCAGCATCCTGAAAAGAATCGCAGTCTACTTTTCTGGCTAAGATCCTTCCCGTTTCCAGTTCTATACCGTCTTTTGCCAGCAGTAACCCTATTTTACCCGTCGGAATCACTGTAAAAGATTGAAAATCGATAGAATACTGCCAGATCCATTTTCCAAAATATACTCCCGGAGCCAATGTTTGAGCCTGAAAACCTGCTTCTCCGTTGGTGGCAATAATTCTGCCTTCCGGAAGTTCCTGTTTTCCTACCAACACAAATTTTTTGGTCACCAAACCGATTTTGTCCTGGGGAACAATAATCAATCCAAAGAAAATTCTTAAAATGAATTTGTAAAAAAGTACGCACAAAAGCGCCATTACGGCCGGAATCATCCAGCCATGAAAACCTAATTCCATAGTTTGTTTTTGTTTTTTAGTTAAATTTTAAAACGGGGATTGCGCTCTGATTCTTCAGAATACGAAAAAACAGAGTACGAATTATGTGATAATTCTTTCGAAAAAATTAAGAAATTACAGGAGGAGATGTATTAAAAATCGTGAAGATGATTTCTGATACTTTTAATAGAAAAAACTTAAAGTTAATTAGTTTCATTTTGATAATAAAGGAACGAGATCCTTTGATGATACAAATGTACATAAGAAAAGTATTCAGTTGTTTCAGAATTTGATACTATTTCGCCAACAAAATAGTAATCAACTGAAAATCAACAATATTATTTTCAAGAACCCATAAATAAAAGTCCTAAGAACTTCTTTTTCAGAACGATACCCGGCCTATTTAATGAAAATTGGCTCTATATTTGATAGAGTCTGAAATGTTAACCAATAACCACTCAATATGATAAAGCATATTTTATTAGGGACTTTCTGCTTAGCTCAGTTTTCTTTTGTTCATGCTAAAGAAGTTCCCGCTCCGAAGACAGACGGTTTTATAACTTCTTCTGCCCTTCAGCAGGTACCGAAAACTGTTATTATTAAAACCAAAAAGTTCAAGATCAGAATCGACAAACAACCGAATGGCAAGTACCTTTACCAGTCGTGGAATGCCAACGCAAAGATTACGGCAAAACCAAGCATGATCATCAGTGACGGAGAGTTGATTCCTGATGGTACAGGAGGCAACTATTATATCAACTTCAATAATGAGGGGCACAGTTATCAGATCTGGAGAAATTATCTTACAGATTCTCCGAAAAAAGCACCTTATACATTAGTTGTAAATGATGCGGATGACCGTGAAATCGTTCGCCAGGACGGATATGTCGTGAAAAATTAGAATTATAAAAGAGGGAAGCTGAAAGAATGAGGCTGAAAAGTTGTTATAGTCTGCCTATAACTTCTCTTTTAGAACCCAAGATTGTTTTCCTTTCTTATAAAATAAAAGTCCTGTATTGATTAATGCAGGATTTTTTTATGTTCCGGATTGTTTTAATTCTGTGAAAAAAGTACTTTCTTCATAGCTTTCTTTTGCTGCTTTGTAACCGATATTGAAAATCTCTTCCAGTCTGTCTTTTCTCCGTTCGAAAGTTCCGTAGGAAGATAATTTTTGGGAAGAAATGAACCAGTCGCAGTAATCAAATTTTATTTTTTCGATCCTGTAGGACAGAAGGTCGTAAGAGCGGGAAACAATAGCTTTAATAGAGTTTAGATCCTTAATCTTTGCTTCATTGGGTGGAGATACAAATACACCGATCAGCTTATCACAGTCTTCTCTGATGATATCTGCCGGAAAGTTATTCAGTACTCCTCCATCACAATACATTTCATCACCGATGATATAAGGAGTGGTAATTCCCGGAATAGAGCATGAAGCAATAATGGCATCAACAATCTCAAAGTCTTTATCAAAAATCTTCTGAGTTCCGGCGACAAGCTCTGTGGCTACAATTTTCACCTCGATATCAAGATCTCCCAATTTCATATCATGGAAAATAGGTTTCAGATAGTTTCTGAAGATCACTGAAGAAACCAAGCCCGGCTGATTGAAGGTAAAGTGCTTCCAGTTGAAAAAATAGACGGAATTGAAAAATTCCAGGATTTCTTCCGGAGTTTTTCCTATAGCGTGCAGACATCCTACAATAGAACCTGCGCTACAGCAGGAAAGGATATCGACTTCAATTCTTTTTTCCTGTAAGAATTTTAATACTCCTGCATGAGCGATTCCTTTGGTACCGCCTCCTGATAAAACAAGTCCTACTCTCTCAAAATTCATTGAATAAATGTAAGAAAACAGGCTGAAATAATTAAGTTAATTTTTATAAATATGCTGATTTTAAAATTATTTTAAGAAAAATCATTATAATCACATCAAAATTCAATCAAAATAATTCTAACTCCTTAAGCAGCATGTCCTTCTATCTGCTATTAAAACCCATACTTTTCAAATTAATGTAAAAATGATCATTCAGATATTAAAATATATACTGTAGTTTTTTACTTTTATCAAATCAATTTTTAAGAATGAGCCTTGTAAAACAAATCATTTAAAGTGAACAATAATAATGACTTAAAAGACCTTGCCAAATTATTTCTGAAGCTGGGAATCATTGGATTTGGAGGCCCTGCAGCCCATATTGCAATGATGCAAAAAGAAGTGGTAGCTGAAAAGAAGTGGCTGACAGATCAGGAATTTCTGGATCTTATTGGAGCTACCAATCTTATTCCTGGTCCTAACAGTACTGAAATGGCAATACATGTAGGACGTGAAAGAGCAGGCTGGAAAGGACTTATAGTTGCCGGGCTTTGTTTTATATTTCCTGCGGTTATTATTACCGGTATTTTTGCATGGCTATACAAAGAATATGGCCAACTTCCTGAAGTTTCTCCTTTTATTTATGGAATAAAACCTGCCATTATAGCGATTATAATAGGTGCTGCCTTCCCATTGGCAAAAAAATCAGTAAAAACTTTCCCATTAGCAGCTGTGGGAGGAATTGTTCTCCTATGTTCTTTTTTTAAAATCAATGAGATAGTATTAATGTTCGGAGCCGGACTTTTAATATTGATAATAGAGTATCAAAGAAATAAAAAACTGAACAATTTTATTTTTATTAGCCCACTTCAGTTTTTACTATCCGATGCTTCTTCTCTGCTTAATTTAAAATTATTCTGGATCTTTCTGAAAATCGGAGCCATATTATACGGAAGCGGATATGTTTTATTCGCCTTTCTGGATACAGAGCTTGTTTCAAGAGGGATTATTACCCGTCAGGAACTTATAGATGCAGTCGCCGTAGGCCAGTTTACTCCGGGGCCTGTGTTTTCTTCGGTGACATTTATCGGATATCAGATCAATGGACTTTCGGGGGCTTTGGTATCTACTTTAGCCATATTCCTTCCTTCTTTTATATTTGTTGCTTTATCTGGTCCTTTCGTAAATAAAATGAGAAATTCTGCAACATTTTCTTCTTTTCTTAACGGTGTAAATGTGGCTTCTGTAGCTCTCATTCTGTCTGTATGCATCACGATGGGAATTGACAGCATTACCGACTGGAAAACAATCCTTATCGCCTGTATAAGTATAGCTGTTGTATTCGGATTAAAAAAAATAAATAGTGCTTTTGTAGTTATTGGAGGAGCGTTACTGGGTTATTTGTTATATTTTCTGACGTGAATATGGAATAAACAGTAAACATTTTCCATAAAAAAACCACCTCAATACATGCGCAGGGATAATTATAATTACTAAAAAACCGGAAAAACTATTGTTTCTCCGGTCTCCTTATTATTTAATTGATGTCAATCGATGACAGCCAATACTATATTAAATGTGAATTACCTCACCATAAGCAGCAGCAGCAGCTTCCATAATCGCTTCAGAAACTGTTGGATGCGGGTGGATAGACTTGATGATCTCGTGACCTGTAGTCTCTAGTTTTCTGGCTACAACAGCTTCAGCAACCATATCAGTTACTCCTTCACCGATCATGTGGCATCCTAACCACTCACCATATTTAGCATCAAAAATCACTTTGATAAATCCGTCTGTGTTTCCGTTTGCAGTAGCTTTACCACTTGCAGAAAGAGGGAATTTACCTACTTTGATTTCGTATCCTTTTTCTTTAGCCTGCTTTTCAGTAAGACCTACAGATGCTACTTCAGGGTGGCAGTAAGTACATCCAGGGATATTGCCATAGTCGATTTTCTCAACGTGCATTCCTTTGATTTTCTCAACACAAGTAATTCCTTCTGCAGAAGCCACGTGAGCCAATGCCTGAGTTGGGATGATATCACCGATCGCATAGTAACCAGGTACTGAAGTTTCATACCATTCGTTTACCAATACTCTTCCTTTGTCTGTCTGGATTCCTACTTCCTCTAATCCGATGTTCTCGATATTAGCAGCAATACCTACAGCAGATAATAAAATATCAGCTTCAAGGGTAATGTTTCCGTTAGCTGTTTTCACTGTAGCTTTTACTCCTTCTCCGCTTGTATCAACACTTTCTACAGAAGCGTTTGTCATGATCTCGATTCCTGTCTTTTTAAGAGATTTCTCTAAGTGTTTAGAGATTTCTTCGTCTTCTACAGGGACGATGTTTGGCATGAATTCAACAACAGTTACTTTAGTTCCCATTGTGTTATAGAAATCTGCAAATTCTACCCCGATAGCTCCAGAACCTACAACGATCATAGATTTCGGCTGCTCAGGAAGAGATAATGCCTGTCTGTATCCGATTACTTTTTTACCATCCTGCGGTAAGTTTGGTAATTCTCTTGAACGAGCTCCTGTAGCGATAATAATGTGAGTACCTGTATATTCAGTTACTTTTCCTTCTTTATCTGTAACAGAAACTTTTTTACCTTTCTGTACTTTTGCAGTACCAAGAATTACGTCAATCTTATTCTTTTTCATCAAGAATTCGATTCCTTTGCTCATTTTGCTGGCAACACCACGGCTTCTCTGAATTACATTCGGGAATTCAAAGCTTGCCTCCACTTTATTCAAACCATAATCTTCAGCATGGTTGATATAATGAAAAACCTGAGCAGATTTCAATAAAGCTTTAGTTGGAATACATCCCCAGTTAAGGCAAATTCCTCCTAAATTTTCTTTCTCGATAATTGCGGTTTTGAAACCTAATTGCGCTGCTCTGATCGCAGTAACATATCCACCAGGACCACTTCCAATGACAATAATATCGTAATTCATTACTTTAAAAATTTTTATGCGAATTTAAGGAAAAATATTGGATGTTTCATGTTTCTTCAGACCGATCTTAAAATGCATCAATAAAGCCATTTTTATTCAATTCCAAATAAAGAAAGAGAACACAAAACGCATTCTCTTTCAATAAATTTTCCTTTACATTGAAAACTTCTTAAATTCCAAAATATAAAAAACAGCTTTTTTTATTTTAATAACTGTAAAAATTCTGTATTATTTCGCCTGTCTAAGTAATCGCTTTTCAGTCGCATATCTTTGATTTAAGGCTTTCATCTGGTCTCTCTTCATCTGTTTGGTAGCAAGCGGATGATTAAGGATCAGCTTTTTCTCAAGATTGTATTTTTAGTAAGCTCCTGCATTTTAATATTCTCCAACTCGCTTTTTGAAGGATGTGGGGGAACTGGTGGATGTTTCTGTGCAGAAACACTCATGGATAAACCTAATAACAGTACTGTTGAAATTAATAACTTTTTCATAATGCTCATATTTTTGAATGATTTCAATTAATTCAATATTATTAATGAAATTCATTCCGGTTCATGATAAATCTTGCATATATCATACCAAGATTTTCATAAGAAATAAAAAGGGGAATGTATTCATGGTTATTTATTAAAGGACGATCTATTTTTCATACATTTATTCATCTTTTAAATAAGCACTTATGAAGAGTTTTCCCAAAAAAACTCATCTTACCAGAGACAATATCTGGCTGAAAGAACCGGAAGATCATGATTTTCCGGCAGCTCAGGACTATCTGGAATTGCTTTTTCAACCTGATGAAGTTGAAAAAATGGTTGAAAAATTAAAGGCTGCTCCTACTATTATAAAGAAGTCGAAAGACATTTTAAGAGCCAGTAAACTTACCTTGTTACCGGAAACCAATATTCATGTGAAAGAAAACCTTAAAAAAGTAGAGAAAAACAAAAAACTTTCCCCGATATTGCTTGTCAGAGGGCAAAATGAGCTGATCATTGCGGATGGTTATCATCGCCTGTGTTCCAGCTATTATCTTACTGAAGACTTGGAAGTCCCTTGCAGATTGATTTAATTAATTTTCAAAGAATAACTCCTATCACCAACGAGTGATTTTTATTAAAATCATCTTAAATATTCATTTCTGAGTGATTTTTAGCTACTTTTTTTATATTTTTGTCTTAATTAAATTATACAATATGAAAAAATACATTTCGATTTTTTTATTGGCTGCTGTTCCCTTAACCGCACAAGTAGGTATTAATACAACAACACCTAACAGTACGCTTGCCGTAAACGGTTCTTTAAGGGCTGGTTACACTCAGATTACTGCTACAACGTATAATATTCTGGCTACTGATCATTATATTACTTATAATGGAACTGCGGATGCCACGTTTACTCTTCCCGTCATAGGAACAGGGACCACCAGTTTTACAGGAAGAATTTATAAGATCAAGAACATTTCAGCAAATGCTATTACACTGCAGGCTTCCAGTGGAAATACCTTAAGAATAGACAACACACCGGTGGCATCTTTTGTAATTCCTACAGGAGCATATGCTGAGGTAGTAAACAACAGCAATACTTCCGGAGGAACATGGGACCTGTCTTTCACAGTTCTGCCTAAACCAAGCAATGTAGAGATTTACGGTACACAGCTTTTCATTCCTCCTCATGCCCTTGGAACGGCGGCTCTTGCTGACTGGACCAATCACGCTAATGCAGGTTACGATTCAGGTACTGCAACAGACAGATGGTGGATCGTGAGTAAAACATCTGTGGACAGAGCCCAAACTGCTTCCTACTCCAATGCCAGCAGAATGACCCTTGTTTATGAATATCAGGGAACTCCTTTCAATGTTACCAATATGTATCCTATTCTTACTGCAGGAAACAACTCAAGTTTCCCGGATGTGTTTACAGCATCTTTTGTAAGTCTGGCCAATAATGGTACAGGTGGTAGAACCAGGCTTACTGTATCTGTTGCCCGTGTAGACTTTATCGGTACAAATGGTGCCACGACCAATAACAGTAACTGGGCAGGAACATTCCTACTGAACGTGCTGCTGGCAAGAAAGTATTAAATATCTTCAATATAATATGTAAAAAGAGCAGACTTTTCTGCTCTTTTTTATGGTTATAAAACTTCAATATTTTGTTTTAAAGGAAGGTTCTTCGATGAATTACCGATCATAATTCTGTACGTTCCCTTTTCTACAGTCCAGTCCATGTTTTCATTTAAAAACTGTAGTTGTTTTACCGGAACTTCTATAGTGACCGTTTTTGATTCTCCCGGTTGTAATTCGACTTTCTGAAAGCCTTTGAGCTCAATAATTGGTCTTGACACTGAAGCCAATACATCTCTTACATATAGCTGAACGACTTCACTCCCAGCTTTTGAACCTGTATTTTGTACTTTGACTTTAGCAATCACAGTGTCATTTTCTGAATATTGGGCTTTGCTCAATTGCAGGTCAGAAATTTCAAAAGAGGTATAACTGAGTCCGAAGCCAAACGGATATAGTGGTTCTCCACTCAGATCATAATAATCATTTCCTCTTCCTGTTGGATGGTGATTGTAAGTTAAAGGTAACTGCCCTTCCTGAACCGGAAAAGTGACCGGTAGTTTTCCGGATGGATTTTCAGCTCCGAAAAGCGTTTTTGCTACCGCATTTCCGCCTTCTTCTCCCGGATACCAAATGTCTAAGATGGCTCCTACTTTATCTTTCCACGCTGTTGTTTTTATGGCAGAGCCGCCTACCAGAAGAACTGTTACAGGTTTCTTCAGTTTTGAAACCTCATGAATAAACGCTTCCTGATTTCCAGGCAAACTTAATGATGATCGGTCCTGAAATTCACCTTCATGAATTCCAGCCGTAACAAGAATATAGTCTGCTTTTTGGGCAAGATCTAAAGCTTCCTTAAAATCTTTCTGATAATCATATAAACTATAGTTCCAGATCAATTCTAAATTGGCTTCGCCACGATTTTCATGAAATTCAATCTTAATATCATATTTTTTCCCTTTTATAAAATCTACATCCACTGTTTTTGTAGAATAGCTCAGCTTTTCCCATTGATCAATCACCAATTTCCCATCCAGGTATAATCTGAAGCCGTCATTTCCACGTAAGCCTATCTGATATTTTCCGGAATTGGGAGCTTCCAGTTTTCCGGTCCACCGGATACTATAATTATCCGGCTGCAATTTTTCCGGATCAGGAGAATACAAAGTCCATTTAAAATTGAACTGTTCATCCTGCTTTTCAAAGACCGGATTGCCTTTTAAATCCGTATTGGAAAAATAGCTTCCTTTTAATCCTTTTTTGTTTTCGGAGGATAAATATTCATTTGAAATAGAGGTAAAGTCTTTTACATTCCAATCAATTCCCTTCGAATATATAACTTCAAGGTCTGTATTTTTCACATAACTTTTAAGACCATCCAGGATATTTACTTTTTTGTTTCCAGGCCCTGAATACCCTCCTAATCTTGCATCCACAGCATCTGTTCCCACTACAAGAATTTTTTTAACATTTCCAGGAATAGGAAGCGTATGATTATTATTCTGAAGCAAAACAAAAGACTCTGCAGCTGCTTTTTCTGCCAAAGGTTTGTGATTGAGTTTTTTTAATTCTTCAGTTTCCTTAACAGAAACATAGGGGTTTTCAAATAATCCAAGTTCAAATTTCGCTCTTAATACTCGTGAAACAGCATCATCAATTCTTTCTTTTGAGATTCTTCCATCCAAAAAAGGAGGAATAAACAGTTGATAATGTTTATATTCCGTCTGAAAAATCACATCAAGCCCGGCATTGATAGCCTGTGCAGAAGCATCATCATAATCTTTTGCTGTAAAATGGAGAACATTGGCTCCTCCTACCGCACTTGCATCACTGATAACAAATCCTTTGAAATTCCAGTCTTTTTTTAGTTTTTCAGTCAATAACCAATGATTGGCGGTTGAAGGTTTTCCATCAAGCAAATTATAAGAAGTCATCACAGAACGGCTTTTTCCTTTTGTAAAAGTATTGTGAAAAGGAATTAAATGGGTTTCTTCCAGATATCTTTTGCTCCAATGAATAGGGTAAGAATCTCTTCCTCCTTCTCCTACATTCGCTAAAAAGTGTTTAGGTGTGGTAATAATTCCCATATTCTCAAATGAATTGACAAAGCTGGCTCCTATTACGGAGGTCAAAAATGGATCTTCACCATAGGTCTCTTCTGTTCTTCCCCATCTCACATCGCTGGCAAGGTTTACTACAGGGGTCAGAATCTGGCGGATTCCTCTCAATTTTGATTCTCTTGCAATGGCTGTTGAAACATTGGTCATTAATTCCGGATTAAAAGTAGCTGCCAGACCTATTGCCTGCGGAAAAGCGGTAGCACCTTCCCGAACCAATCCGTGTAAGGCTTCATCAAAAGGAATGATGGGAATTCCCAATCTTGATTCTTCAACGAAATATTTTTGAATGGCATTGATCTTTCTCACCAATTTCTCTGCATCTTCGCTGGCATTGTATTTTAGCAGTTGTCCTGCTGCTCCGCCCCCTGATTTCCTGCGCTCACCTGAAGTCCAAAAATTCCATGTGAATATTGTCCTTTCGGGACGTTATCCAAATCTCCGGGAATCATAAAACACTGCCAGAATTTTTCTTCTGGGGTCATTCTCTTCAACAGATCCTGAATTCTGTTTTCAATGGGCTGCTTGGGATCTTTATACAAAGGTTTTTGAGCAAAAGTAATCACAACATTCAACAATAATGCGGCTCCGGCAAGTTTAAAACAAATACATCTCATTATTGAACGATTTGAATTACAGTTGAATATTTTAATTGAGTTCTTTCTTTCGGCAAGTTAATTTCAATTGAATTCCCTGATTTTTTCCATTGAATTTTGTTTGATAAGCCTAAAACTTTCAAAGATTTCGGTTTAAAATGATCAGGAATGGTAAACCTTAATGTTGATGGAGACTCATAATTTGTTTTGTCATCCAAGTGAAAAATATTCAATGTTTTTCCATCTTTGCTTTGTGTATAATAAAATTTTCGTCGTGATAAGGCGCAATGCTTCTTGTTGCAAAAACCGCAGAATGATTTTTATCCATCCAGCCTGAAATTTGCTGTAACCTTTCATATACAATGGGATCGTAATCTCCGTTAGGTCCTGGTGCAATATTCATAAGGTAATTTCCACCTTTTGAAATGATTTTCACCAATGTTTCAATGATCTTCTGGGAGGTCTTATAGTTGTCATTGGGAACATAAGAAAAGGAATCTCCCATGGTGATGCAGCTTTCCCAGGGAATGGAAAGAGCATGTTCCGGAACTGCCTGCTCAGGAGTAACATAGTTTTCCCATTTTCCCGGAACGGTGCGGTCTACAATGATGATTCCCGGCTGATTTTTTCTAGCCATCGTGCCTATTTTGTCCATATTGATGTCCTGCTCTACTTTGATCGTGCGCTGCCATTCTACTTTTGGATCTATGGTATGAAAAGGACGTACCCAGCCTCCATCCAGCCAGAGAATATCAACTTTCCCATAATTGGAAGTAATTTCGTTCAGCTGATTGAAGGTGAATTTTTTAAAACTCTCCCATCTTTCCGGATATTTTTTGGATCATAGTTGACATTTCTGTCTTTGGGTGGAAAATAGGACCACCAATAATCATCGGAATGCCAGTCTGGTTTTGAAAAATAAGCTCCTATTTTAAATCCTTCTTTTCTGAAGGTATTGAAAATTTCTCTCGTCACATCAGATTTTGGATTTTTTGAAAAAGGGGTTTTAGGAGAAGTGATTTTATAATCTGACTGACGGGTATCAAACATGGCAAAACCATCATGATGCTTGGTGGTAAAAACCACATATTTCATTCCGGCCTTTTTTACTGCATCTGCCCATTTCTGAGGATTGAACTGGGTTGGATTAAAAGTTGTCTGAAGATTTTCATAATTCTTCACATATTCGTAGTAAGATTTCCCGTGTTCAGGTTTTCTCTGTGTCCATGATTCATCTTCCGGGCATAAGCTCCAACTTTCAACGATTCCCCACTGGCTGTAGGTTCCCCAATGCATAAACAGCCCGAATTTCATATCCTGCCACTGCTCCAGATTCTGGACAACCAACGGGTCTGTAGGCTTCTGATAACCTTCTGATACATTATGAGCTTGTGAAAAAGCGATTGAACTTATTAAAAAGGATGAAAGAAAAAAGGGTTTTATTTTGGATATAACCAGCATATGGAATAGTTTTCCGCTAATTTAATTATCCTTTGGGAAACCCACAAACATTAGGATTCCAGGAGATTAAGAATCGCTTCATCAAATGTAGAATATGAAAACTTAAATCCGTTTTTTATAAGTTTTTCCGGATAGACGTTTCTGCTTTTTAATAATAATTCCGTTTCTGTATTCAGGAATATGGAGGCTATTTCGAGCTGCCATACAGGAGCATTAAGTCCAAAAGGAATTCTTATTTTATTTCTCAGTTTTCTCATCATGCTTTGATTGGAAAGAGGGTTCGGAGCGGTTATATTTACTGTTCCCGAAAGATTCACATTCTGAATAATACAGTTTACGGCTCTACAGAAATCATCAACATGAATCCAACTTACCATCTGATTTCCCCCTCCCTGTTTTCCTCCTAAACCCAGTTTTGTAATCATTTTCAGTTTGGGAAAAGCACCGCCAGTATTTCCCAGAACAATAGAAGTTCGGAGAGCAACTTTCCGTATTTCTTCATTTTTAACTGCAAAAAATTCGTTCTCCCAGCTTTTGCATATATTCATGGAAAAATCATCTCCTACAATTCCGTTTTCTTCTGTATTGAGGTGCTTTTCAGAATGAACGTAAATGGTTGCAGAACTGGCATTCAGCCATATTTTTGGCTTTTCAGAACATTCATCCACCGCTTTCTGTAATATTCCTGTGCTGTTGATTCTTGAAGAATAGATCTCCTGTTTATTTTTCTCATGATAGCGGCAATCCACAGATTTCCCTGTAAGGTTGACGAGAACATCTGCGCTTTCAAGGCTGGTTTTCCATTCACCTAGTGTTTGAGCATCCCAATAGATTTCGTTTTTACGTTGAGGATTGCGGGTAAGGATGTAAACCTGATTTGCTTTTTCTGTAAAGTATTTTTCTAAGTTTTCGCCGAGAAATCCGGAGCCTCCGGCTATGATTATTTTCATGGTTTGAGATTTAATGTTTTGGGTTCAAAGTTTAAGGTTTATGGTTTGCCCACAGATTTCACTGATTGGCACAGATGATCCTGGAGAGAGAAAGATGTTCTTTACTCTTGTACTTTTTAATGAATGTATTTTTTGGTTTTGACCTGAATTTCTGAACCTTCGGCAAGCATTACAGAAAGAGGTTTCTGATGATTCAGGCATTCAAAATCATTTCCATAGATCTTTTGAAAATCTACTTCTAACTGATATTCTTTTACAGTATACCATTCCCATTTCGGATGACAGACTTCATATTCAGAAGTTGTGTTTTCTTTTTTGGTAAAGCCAAAATAATGTTCTGTGATGAATTCAAATTCTGAATTTTCTTCCATAGGTTTTGCTACATTTTCAGCCATAATCTGAATGGAGTGCCAGTTTTTATCCTTCCATGAATAGCGGATCAGCAGTTCATCCTCTCCTTTTTCCATCTGATTTTTCATGGGCATGGTATGATAATTTTCTTTGTAAATAGAATTGGCGACCATGCTTAATGCAGGTTTGGGGACAATTTCTTTAATAAACACCACTCCTCTTTTCCAGATTCCGTTTTCTTTTTTCTTTACATAAAATCTTAGATTCACTTCTTCAAAATTCCGGTGAAAGGGAATTGGCAGTCCCAGTAGTCTGGTATTTAAAAACATGAATCCTACCAGGCTTACATAACATTTGCTTTTATAAAAATCGAGTTCTGTTCCTTTTGGAAGATAGGGCTGCAAAATTTCAGGATTGATCTCGTAATTGATGATGGCCAGTTTTCGCCATTCTGCTTTTAAAAAGTTCATAACTCTGTTTTTTTAGGTTAAAAAATCGCAATTCCGTCACGGACAGAAGATTCTGCAATAGTTTTAATCATTTCATTTCTTCGGATCAGAAAGTTTTTGAGATACGTTCTGAGGAAAACAGCATTAAACAGTTTTCCAATAATGCCCAGCGGAGATTCAAATTCGAAAATATCTGTCATCAACGTATTTCCGTTTACAGATTTAAAAATATGTCGGTGACGCATAGATTTGAATGCTCCTTTCTGCATGACATCAATAAACTGAAACGGTTTTTCCATGCTGATAATTTTTGTGGTAAGATTTTGATAAATTCCAAGATGTTTTGCACGCCAGGTTACAGTTTCATTTTTTTCAATCAATCCTGAAGTACGCCCTGCAATGGCTTTTTCATGAGACTTAGAAGTGGATTTCTGATGGAGATCAATATTTCTTGCCAGATCAAAAACATAGTAAATATCTGCTTTGATGACTGTGTTTAAATAGATGGTTGACATTTTTTAATAGGTTTTAGCGATTACATTTTAATTTATATAGTTGACAGAATAATTAATACTAATGCTGTTATTCTAAACAATATCCATGAAATGGTGGGATGATAATTCAGCTTTAGAATTCTGCATCTCCTGATATGTTCCACAAACATGATCAATACTACAATTCCAAAATAGATCATATAAAAAACAGGAGTAAAACTGGTCATCAGCGCAGGAATTAACAGTAAAGTTCCGATTAAAGAAACAGTCATCATATTTCCGAGATAATCCCAGATTTTATCTTTGAGATAAGTTTTTAAAAAGATAGTCTGCCAAAGGATCTGGCCAAGACAAACGGCAAATTCTCTCACGAAATTTCGCTCTAAATTCAAGTTCAGTTTACCGGAAAATACACTTAAGATATATGCCGAAAAAATAACAACAAGACTGATGTATGCAACTCTGTATTTCAGGTTAAAATCCGGAGCACAGGATTGTTCTGTATAGTCTTTTTGAGAAGGAATGATCTGTTTCCGGTTATAAGAAATTAAGGAATACAACTTTTTGAAAAACCAATACAAAGGCTTCATTCTTGCTATTTTCTCTAACAATGGAAAAGAGTTTCCAATGATGAGAAGCAGACTGTCTAATCCATATACAACTTCGTTTCTGTTATGATCTATCAATGCAATCTCATTCTTTGCCCGGTTGAAATCGATCAGGGTTTTATTTCTCAATGTGATTTCTGTAAAGGCTTCTCTTCCATCTTCATCCAGCATTCCGCATTTAGTAAAACCTTTGGAGTAGAGATTACACATAGGACATTCATCGTCGTAGATTAATGTGTGGTTTTTGAGCGTTTTCATAATTGTGATTTATAAGGTTCATAAGTAGTGTAACAGTCATAAACATACGCCGCTGCCATCACAGGGCTATATAAAAGAGCGGCCATTAAAACATATCCAAAAAAATCATTGATGTGTTTCTCTATAAACAAGATGGTTACAATAATCCAGATCGGTACTATTACAATTCCATACGCGATATACAATGCTGACTTTTTTGTTTTGAAAAACAGTTTGATCAGGAAACTTACCAATTGAGGAATTCCTACTATAAAATAAAACAGAACAAATCCAGACAAACCATCAAATATAAAAGCCTGAGGCCCAATTATTATAAAGAATAACTGAATGTAATAATCATATTTTACAAATGTTTTCATGGCAGCAATGGTTTTAAAGTGATCCTTTTCTTCTGAAATAAATAATCAGGAATAAGTGAATGATTAAATTTTTCATAATTATTATTCATTTAAAATTTTCAGTAATTTTTGAAACATATGTTCAAATAAAAACTAGTTTCTTTTCACATGAAGAATTTCAACCAGATCCAGATATCTTTTGTGCGATATGATGGAGAGTCCGTTTTTGATAAACTGATTTTTAAGATCTTCCAGGCTTTCATTTTTATTGATATAATGGAACAATTTTCCAAATTCATTCCCAAAAACCTTTGTCACAAGAACCTCTATATACCATTTCACACAATTGAATCTCCACTTTATTTTGGGTTTAACAAATTCTACAATGATAATTTCACCTTTCTCATTAATGATATTTGATAGTTTATCCGCAAAAATTGGCTTCTGGTCTTCTTCTATCGTCTTTGTCCCGTAAGAGCAAAGGATAATATCCATAGAATGGTCAGGAATTTGGCTTTCGAAAAAATCATTCCGGATCTGTTGTATTGACAATTTATTTTTGAATGTTGAAGCCAGTTTCATATGCATTGCTGATGAGAAATCCAGTGCTACAATTTCTGTATTATCATTGTGTTCCTGTATAAATTCTAAATTTTCTCCCTGCCCGCTCATCAAGTCCAAAACTCTTTTATTCCCGTAGCTTTTCACCTTTTGAACAGCCATTTTCCTAAACAGTCTGGTAAACCCTAAAGATGCAATTTCATTAATATAATATCTGGGTTGCAGATTGTCAAAATATTCTTGCAGATCATTCATTTTCAGATTGTTTTTTTATAGATTGTAATACATGGCTTTGCATTTTATCAATGATATAGCCGGACCATTTTTTCCAATACCAGGTAGGGGCAATTTTGTAACTGTATTTTGTTTTTGCAATTATCTTTGTTCTATTTTCTGATAGCTTTTCTAAAGTAATTTCACCATATTTTACAATAAAATAATCATGTAAATGTTTTGCATCAATATCTTTATAAGGTGTTACTTCTTTCATTGGAACAGTCTGATTTTCCAAGGAGAATTTCACTTTCTTATTTTCAATAAATTCATTGATGCTAAGATGTAAATCATCATTATTGGTCTGACAGCTATAGCCCAATTTTCCGTTTTCATTAACAAGTTTTATATTCTTTGGATAACTGACTCCTTTTTCAAACAGGATAAAATCAGGAGTATTGAAATTGATTTGTGTATTTAAAAGTTTCCAAACTTTTTCATTGGAAGAATTCACAATCATTTCTGTTGTAATAGTTTCCTCAATGGGTTTTGTATAGGTATCGAAAATATAAGATGCGGGATTGATAAAAAGAATAAATACTATAACACTTCCGGTATGTCGTTTTTCGTCAAATACTCCAATAATAAATCCAATATTGAAGCCCACGAACATCGCAAAGCCAATAAATGGAATAGCCATAATAATACAAATAGCTCCTTCAACGCCAGCTCCTATTAAAATAAGAGAGAAAATGACTAATCCCAAGACTATTTTTAAGATTGTCTTTAAAACGTTTATTAATCCAATGTTTTTAAAATACTTTACATAGCCAATGATAAATCCAATAGAAACCGGAATGGTGAAGAACAGTGTCACTCCATATTCACCTTTGGCAACCAGAAAAAACCATACGGCAACAATTAAAACAACAGTCAGAAAGAGACTTAAATAGAGATAACGTTTAAAAAAATTCTTCATTATATTATAAGTTTTATATTTTCAGTAATTTTTGAAAATTAATTTGAAATAAAAAAGGATTTTCATCCAGATTTATTTTATTGTAGCTTATTCTTTTTTAAATAGTCTTTCAGCGTATACCAAGTAGAAAATCTACATGTAGTGTCATTAATGGTATCCGATTTTCCTTTATGATAGAAAATATATTCATCTCTTGTGGTACACTCTCCATCTTCAGGAATTTCTCTTATTATATTTTCCGTTTTTACCAAATACGCCCATGCTTCTTTATCCAAAATTTTCAAACTACCATTTTTCAGGCGGAGAAAGTAATTCTTTCCCTTATTAAGTAATTCTTTCCCTTATTAATGATGATTATTGAATCTTTACCCTGATGAAAACATCCTCTTGATTGAAATACCAATTTTGCTTCCGAGTCTTTTAGATTTTCAAAAACAGCTTTTTTATTTTTTTTTAATAAATAATCAGGATTAATACTAACTCTGTATGTTTTAGATTCATCAACTTTTATTTCTTTTTTTATGGTTTCTCCAAAAAGATTTTCATAAACAAATGAATACTTTCCTTCTTTTAAACTGTCAAATTTTATATTGGAATTTAAGAAAAGAGCAGACCCTTCAGGTTCTAGAATTTTGAAAATCTTCCCATCCTTATAGATTTCAATTTTGTACAAATCGTGACGCCCATTATCATATTTATCAGAGTTTTCTATATGAATATCGAAATTTGCCATTACATTTTTCTGACAGCTCATCATCAGAGTTAAAAGACATAGTAATAAAAGGCCTCTCATTTCTTGAAAATTTATTTCAACAGATTGGTAATTTTTCCTACCAGCCAGTGGTCATCACTTTTTATCGCCAGATCCATGATGTTATTGATTTTTCCGGTGACAGAACTGAAATCATTCATCAGCTTGATAAATTCCTGAGCTTCTTCTGAATCTTTATCCTCAATATTTTTTAACTCTTCAAGAAAGGAAATGACAGGCTCTATTTCTCTTTTTCTTCTTTCTTTGGTAATTTGCTTGAACAAATACCATACATCTTTTTCTGCTACAAAATATTCTTTACGGTCGCCTTTTACAAATTCTTTCTTCACGATTCCCCAGTCTATCAGAGCACGAAGGTTCATATTGGCATTTCCTCTTGAAATCTCCAGCTGTTCCATAACTTCATCCGTAGAAAGAGGTTTTCCGCTCGCCAGAAGCAATGCATGCACCTGTGCCATCGTACGGTTGATTCCCCAATTGGTAGCAAAGGTTCCCCAGGTCTGAATGTATTTTTCTTTTGCTTCTGAAAGTTGCATTTTGTTTCCTTTTTAATTTCTGTAACAAATGTAATTATATTTTTTGAATTTTCAATAATTATTGAAAATTAATTTTAGAAAGATTTTCTATGATCCTTGTCAAGGTTCCAAACTTATCACAAGGATCAATGGATGTCTGTTTCTGTTTATAAAAAATTAAGGTTCAATACTGGTTGTAATTCCTTGGTTCCAATACTTAGCTTCCGGCATATAATAGAGGTAAACATTACTTGATTTTCCTGTATACGTTCCTGCAAATTCCACTTTGAGATCAAGATTAATAGTCTTTGTTTCCTCTGCATTGAAATGTTCCCAGTATAAAACCAGATAGTTGTCAAAAATCTCATAGTAAGAAACCTGTTTTTTGTCCACCATATCTTTCAGCAAGGCATTTTGCAGCGTCAATCCTGCCGGGATACCAATTTTTGCTATGGTCATTGGCAGCTCACCGTTTATTTTGTTTTTTACGGTAATGGTCATTCTCTTGGTCTCCCCTATTTTTGACGTTCCGGATTTTAATCTGGTCTCCATGGTAAGTGGAATATCCTTGCTTTCCGGAGCTTGCAGCGTGTAATATTGATATTCCAGCTTATAAGGAAGTCCTTTTTGTGATGGATAATGAATAGTGATATCATTTTCCCCTGTTTTATATGCTGATGACAGACTTATATTAGGGTAAGTATTCGCTTTGTTAATCTTAATAACCGGTTTTTCAGTTCCATACAATTTCTCATTTTTAGAGAAAAAATCAGATAATGCCTGGATTGCCAGTGTTGTGGCCTGTGTAGAGCCGAATCCGAAATAACCATTCAAACCAATAAGCTGATCAGCTGCTTCAGCAATTTTCAACTGGTTGAGTTTCTCATCTTTCTGAAGGGCCATAATATATAATGAAAGTGTCTCCGCATCCGCAGACATTCCCCATGAACCCGTAAAAGTAACTTCAGATTTTACCTTCTTTGTTTCATATTGTTTGTCCAGAATTTTTATCATATCATCATATTCTTTTTGTTTCCCAAGATATGCTGCTGCATTAGCAAGTAAAGCCAATTGATAAGAATCTTTTGTAGCCAAAGCTCTTTTCAGCATTACCTGAAAGGAATCTTCAATTTCATTTTTAAACCCAAGTTTGGACAGAGCATATACAACATACATATTTCTCGACCAGGAAAATTCAGAAAAGTCTTTTTTGGATTCATAGGGTTTTCTTACTTCGAATAATCCGTTTGCATTCTTTTTTGACAAAATAAATGAGGAAAGTTCCTGGATGAGCTTAGCATCCGGATTCACGTACTTCTTTAATTCCATAAATTCCAATAACGCAAATGCTGAAAGGGCGACATCTGATTCTGCGGAGCTGAAATATCCGAAACCTCCGTCCTTATTTTTATAACTCAGCAGCTTCTGGAAGCCTTTTTTCAGATTTTTTATCACCAGATTTTCAGTTGCGGTGTTTATTTTTTTACTTGATTTTAAATAGTCAAGAATAAAAATGTTAGGATATACTGTTGAGGAAAGCTGTTCAAAACATCCATGAGGTTCTTTTTTCAGTTGTTCTATGTCTCCAAACATCTTCAGAGCTGTATTTTCAAATACATAATAGGATGAATACAGGCTTCCATTAATATACTCCGGAATATTGATTTTGAGATCTTCTGTTTTACTATTAATGATGGAAAACTGATGGAGAAATCCTTTTTCTTCTACTTTAAACGGAAGAATCATCGTTTCTCTGAACTCTCCTGATCTCACCGAAAACTGAATATCAGAATTCACAATCTCATCAGTCTGTATTCTTACCAATAATCTTCCTGATTCTAGGGGTTTCAGGGTAATCAGACTATCAGAACTGATGAGTTTTACATGGTTGGGAACAATGACATCCATGGTCATTTTGCGGGTTTCTGGAGAATTATTTTTAACTACCACAGGAATTGTCATTTGATCTGTTCTCGTCAGGTACTGAGGAATTTTAGTATCTATCGAAATCAGGCTCTGGGCAGCATACGTCGTTTCATCTCTTCCCAAAAGTCCTGATGCAGAAATTCCTTCTGTTATAATTCTGAAAGTGGAATTCGCATCCGAATTATAAAACTCCACTCTGGCCTTCCCATTTTTATCCGTTTCTACTACCGGATTCCAGTAAAGCGCTTCTCTATAGTCAAAACGGTAAGAGGTATTGGTTGTTTTATATTCGGGATAAACAAATTCTCTTGCTCCGGCATATGAAATAAGCTTTCCATAGGGCACAGTTTGTATGGCGAGGTAAGATTTCGGGGTAATATCAATACTTATTTCTGATTTTCTATTTTTAGCTGAGTTGACGATCACCACTCCATTCACAGCTCTGCTTCCGTAAATAGCGGTAGCAGCAGCATCTTTCAAAACGGTAATACTGTTGATATCATTTGGATTAATCGTCGTATTAAAATTTTCGACAGGAATACCATCCACAATGAATAAAGGGTTTTTATTGGTAATGGAGGCCGTTCCTCTGATATTGATCTGCTCTCCTGCTCCCGGCTGCCCGGCACTTGTTACCATTAATCCCGCAACTTTTCCACTCAACAAAGAAGTTACGCTGGCATTCTGCATCTCCATAGAAGATGTTATTGTTGTAGAAGCCACTGCTGCTTTATCATTCTTTACACTGTAGCCCACAACAACTACTTCTTCAATACTTGTATTCTTTCTGATTGTATCAGTTTTTGATCTTCGTGATTGATTTAACTGAGTGGTATTGTTTTTATTTTCTGTTTTTATTTCTTCTTTTCTTTCAGCTTCCTTTACAATTTCTTCTACGTCTATGTTGGTAAGTTTCTGTTTTACTAAAGGATTAATATCCAGATTGTAAGACAGAATTTTGATTTTCAGCTGATGTTTAGGCTGAAAGGACTTTGCAATAATTTTATAAGAATTATTTGCATTTAAATCCGAAAAATAGAACTTTCCATTTTCTGCAACGGCCTGCTTGAGAATCTTTTTATTATAGATATCCAAAAGAAAAACATCTGCTTTCACCGGTTTTTTGTTTTCATCTTCTACCACGCCATAGATTGTGTTTTTCTTTTCAGGAAGGTATTTGTATTTATTGGTCTTCAGAATTTCCGGAATAGGCTCAAAATATCGGTAACCGTTTGTCAGCATCACAAGATCTAAGCTTTTATCTGCTTTTTCTTCTTTTTTATCGAAATAAAACTGAGGCCTTTCAATTTTCCCTTTGAGCTCAGAATCCATCAAAAGCCAGGAAATAATATGATTCTGTTTGTCGTCAGCATAGGTCCATAGTTTATCATCTACTACGCTTACTCCAAGATTAGCAGGAACAGGTTTGTTATTCTCATCCGTGGTTTCAATGTCCAGAACCACCTTTTCTCTTGGTAGATAATGTTGCTTTACAGGGGTAACTTTTATATTCAGATGGTTTACTTTATTGGTAAAAACAATCCTTTCTGCAAGCGGCATATTATTTTCCAGAATGGTAAACCTACAGATTCCTGTGGGGAAATTCTTTTCTGCAGTTTCCAAAGAATTCATTCCTTTTTTCAGCGAAATGATTTTGCTGTAAACGTCTTTTCCGCGGAAACTTCCCAACAGGGTAATTGTTTTTTCCTGGGTAGAAAATATCGTAAAATTCAGGTTTTTATTTTCATTCCGAATATTTAAAACCAGTCCTTCATTTTTTGCTGCCGGGAGATCAAAAGTCTGGGTAATATTTTCCGGTTTCAGCACTTTTGCATAGTAATTTTCTCCATTTTTCGGGGTAAAAAGAAAGCTTCCCATTCCAAAATTATAGGCTGAAATTTCTTTTATTTTTTCATGATTCTGATTGTAAACAGCCAAGACAGCATCTACAGGCTTTTCAAACTCATCCAGAATTTTAAAGGCGATATTCTGTTCTATTCCATTGATAAAAGTTCCGCCTTCCGGTAAGAATTTCACATCCAGATTATTCAGAACAATAGGAATATTTCTGGAGATAGATTCTGTAAATCCATCAAAATTCACTTTGATATTCAAAAGAGCATCAGAGGATTTCAAAACTTCAGGAAGCTTAAAGGTCAACAGTTTTTTACCTTCTTTATCGGTAATGAGTTTTCCTTCTGAAATAGTTTCTCCGTTGTGCATTATGGTATAATCAGCTTCATAAAAAGGAATCGGAAGATTGCTAAGACTTCTCATTGAAAAATCTGCACTTACCTCATCTCCCGGGCCATATCCTTTTTTAGGAAAATCAAGCTTCATTAAAATTCTTGGTGATACAATTTTCTGGAGGGTAATTTCTTTTTCGAAGGTATTTTTTCCTTCTTCATTCTGCATCCAGTTGGTAAAAGCTCTGATTTTATAGATCCCCCCTTCATGTCTTCAGCAAAATAGAAGTCTCCCTAGGCATATCCATTGGTAATTTCGTATTTCAATTTTCTCACAACACTTCCTGCAGGATCTGTTATTTCGAAATTTACGACCCTGCTTTCTTCGACCGGTAAATTATTGTTTCCTTTTACAACATATATTTTAAAATACATTTGCTCCCCAGGTTTATAAAAAACATGATTGGTCTGAATGTAGGTCTTTTCTTTTTCAAAATCCTGAAATGGTTGCTGTCCTTTCACAGAAAAGGCTGAAAACAATAAGCACAGCAGGATGATATAGATGGATATAAACTTGAGATTCATGAGTTAAAATTTAAGTGAAACAATACAGCCAAATGTTTTAAAAGAGGGAAGATTAAAAAAATCCAGTCCTCTTCCATTATTCATATCGTAGAAGTTCTGATTAGGATCTGCGCCTTTATTAGCCTGCCAAAGCATGATATTATTTACATAAAAAGTCAGTCTGAGAGCCTGTTTATTATGGTTAATCGGGAAATCTGAGGAAAGGGATATAGTATTGATTCTTATATAATCTGCTTTTTGAACATAATTTTCAGCCACCCCTAAATAACCGTACCTCGACCATCTGTTTTCCATAACATCCTTGTTGGGATCATAGAAATCCACAGGAATCTGGTTGACAGTTCCATTGGCCTGTACGCCTTCAAAAATATAATTTTTGATATTCCTTTCTTCTCCCGAGCCATAAGAACGTCCGTAATAATCAAGGACAGCCTGGGTTCCGTTCCAAAGATGCCCTCCTTTTTTCCATTCCCAATTGATATCTAAAGACCAGTTTTTATAGGCAAAACTGTGGTTGAATTTCATCACAAAATCCGGTGTAGGATTTGCAATAATTTTCATTCCGTCTGCTTTTTTAGGAAATCCAAACTCATCAATGACCAATTGTCCGGCTGCATTTCTTTCAAAGTAACTGCCCATCACAGCACCCAAAGCCTGACCTTCCGATAGTGTTTTATAAATGTCTTTAAATCCCGAAACGGCAAGGTTCTGATATCCGGGAGCCGTGCGGTCTACAATATCTTTGTATTTAAAGAATGAAACTTTATTGGTGATATACAAATCATATCCAAGCTGCAACTTTTCGTAAGCAAAATTGAATTCATATCCGCTGTAGGTATGATCTGCTGCATTCTTTAACCTCAGCTGATTGTTTTCAAAGACAGGAAATATATCGTCAGTATTCTTTTTATTAAAATATTCTCCATCTACACTTATTTTATACCCAAGATTCAGCCTGGCTCCAATTTTCCATTCCTGTGTATTAATATTAGATAAACCCCGGAAGCTTTCTACTTCCTGCACCGGAAAGTATTGATTGTAATTCTCTGCTTTCAGCAAAGTAGTAGAATACGAAGCATAGGATCTTGTAATTTCCGGCTCAGAGCTTAATTGCGTGTAGCTTCCCAATAATTTAAAATTGTAATTATACCAATTGAAGATGCCATTGAACTTCAAATAAAAGTTAGCTTTTGGAAGCCAATAATTATTTTTAAGTGAAGTATTGGAAATATAAAATGAATTCCCAAGATTAAAACCTGCTTCAAAATCATAATCGCGGATGTTCATATTATAATTAAAAATATGATCCTGTGAAGTTCTCTGATAGAAATATTTTTGATAAGTCAGGCTGTTATAAATGTCGGATTTTTTATCATTTAAAATAAAATTCAGGCTGAAAGTATTTCTAAAGTCATAGTCTCCCAATGAATAAGAGCCCTGTATATTGGAATGATAAGAGCTGTTGTTTTGAATCCTTTCATTCGATACACCGCTGATGAAACCATAAGTAGAAGGTTTATATTGATCCTGATTCCAGATCGTAATACTTTCATAGGACTGAGTAATATTCCATTTAAATTGATCCCAGTCTTTCGCTACGTTGAGACTCAACTTTCTGTCCCGATTCTTATAGCGGTATTTGCTATCCTGTGCAAAAAGGAATGAAGGATTGTCTGCATATTTGCTGTAGCTTCTCTGTAAACCGTTATTCAGCAAAGTATTTTGTTCATTTGAAAAAGAAACCGGTGTTAACAATGAGTTTTGGTAAGCTCTGTTGAACAGGCCTGTTCTATTGGTATTCGTAGCTTTATCTTCTTCGTAATTAAAAGCCAGATTAATGTAATACCTACCCAAATCTGCATTCAGTTTTGCTTTAAGGGTATTGGTAATATCAAACTGGTCAATAAAATACATCTGATTCTTTTGCTGCCCCAGATTCAGTGCAAGACGGAGTTTTTCATTGTTACCCTGTTGTATAAAAGCATTTACATTCAACTGGTTATTATATCCTATTGTGGTTTTAAAAAGGTTATTATTATATCTTTTTGCACGCTGAAGTCCATCAATCCATGGAATCAGTTTTCCATTCTGATCGTACTCATAAGGCAATCCATTAAACCCAAGTGTAGATAGATCTGGTCCAAAACTGAACATTTCATACGTTTCAGGACCTTTCCAAGCAAGATTTCCATTTTCAGATCTTCCCTGAACATAGTTATTTTGAGTCTCCGGAACAGCATTCCTGCTTTTAATATCAAAATACATGGTAAAGCTTCCGTTAAAAAGCAAAGTTGTCTTATTGATCCTTTTTAAAACATAAACACTATCATTCTTCTGCTTTAATTTTCTTATTTTATCAAAATAAGAATGTGATCTTTTACTGAGTTGGGTTTTAGTTTTTTCAATACTGAAATCGTCTTTAATCTCCTTTGAAACAAGACTGTCATAGGCTTTACTGTAAATATTATCTACACTTTTATTTCCTGTCTGATTTTCCAGAATCGTTTTTAATTCCCTGAGTTCATAAGAAGAAATAACATGGGTATTTTTCCCTTGGTTCCATACAAGGGTATCATAAGGCTTGGCAGCGATGATGGCAAACCCTTTCTCATCAGTCAGTTCATAGATACCGCTGTTCTTATTATAAACCTTTAAAAAATTCTGTTCTTTATCCTTAGATGTTAAAAATTTTCCAGAATAGTACAATTGTGAATTTTGTGCCTGTAACAAAGTAATCGTAAATGGCAGCAACAGCAAATAATTCTTTTTCATCAGTTATTAGTATGCTTAAAAATATAAAAAAAGAAATTTCCGGGGAAATTTCTTTTTTTAAGATAATTAATTTTTAATGACCTTAAATGTTTCCCATTGATCATTAGTATGAATACGGACAAGATAAATCCCTTGAGGATAAGAAGTTAAATCAATTGTATTTTTACCTTCCGGAAGTTTTTCTTTTCTCATAATAATCTTTCCGGCAAGATCATACACAAACAGTTCTTCAATTGGTTTTCTTGTTTTAATCTGCAGCTGACCTTTTGTAGGATTTGGAAATAGCACAGTTTTAATATCAATCTGACTGTCAATTTCTTTTTCCATTTTTTTGTTGATGTTATCATTTGAAATTCCTGCGCTGCATTCTGGCAAAACAGCTCTCTGAAGGATTAATCTTAATAATAAATCATTCAGTTTTTCAACTTCATAAGAATCTATGGTAGGTTTAATATGGCTGTTTCCTATTCCACTGTCATCTGAAAGGAACGTATAGGTTCCATTGGTGAGTAAAGCAAATGTACGCATCAGATATTCTGTTTGTTTATCGGTATCACTGGCTGCCAATGGTATAATGGTAATCCCTTTCTTTGTCGCAGTCTTTATTGCTCTGTATAAATCCTTTATATTCTGCTCCGAATGGTGTGGAGGAGCATCCAGAATTAAAAACATAATTTTCGTTGAATTTTCATCACTCCACTTCAGCTCATCAACAGAAACTTCCAATGCTTCAACAACCGCTTCCGGTGTATCTCCGCCACCCCCAGCGTTCTGTTTTTTAATAAACCCAACAAGATCTTCTGCATTATCAGAAAAGTCAAATTTTCGGGTCACATATTCATCTCCCTGATCTCTGTAAAAAACTGATCCATATCTTACCGTTGTATTTTTAAGCTGTCCTTCAATCTTTTTCAATACATCCAAAAGTTCAGACTGGAGATAAGAAATTTCATCCCCCATAGAACCTGTAGCATCAACTACAAAAGCAAGATCCAATACACGCTTTTGCAGACAGTGTTTATCAAGAATAATCAGGTTTTGTCCATTTTTAAAGGTTCTGAGATTACTACTGATGATCTGCCCTGAACCATCAGATAAATAATATTTCTCTGAGTCAGGTTTCTCATCAGTCATCGGTGATATCCATAATTCCACATTGCCCAGATTATCTGAAACGGCTTCCCAGATAATATTTTTCTTATCATCCAATAGTTTTATTTTCTCCCCTATTACCGGTTTTCTGTCTTTATTGACCAACTGAACTGAAATCCTTTTATCAGGAAAGAATTTCCATGTATTTTTATACTGATCCAGTGTAGGAACTGCAATATCTTTCCAATAATCCCACTTAGAAAAATCGTTAACTTCTCCTGCTGTGAGCTGGCCTGCTTTGGGAAGTTCTTTTTCAGGTTCTTCAGCTTCTTTTAGTATTTTCTCAGCATTATCTGAAGATAACTTTTTGAGTTTTTCTATTTCATCGTTAGATAAGCCTTTTGTGGTCATTATAACAACTCCGTTATTAGCTTTGCTTCCATACAGGGCAGTAGCTTCAAGCCCTTTCAGTACTTTTAATTCTTTTATTTTTTTTGGATCCAGAGTATTTAAAAATCCAGATTCTCTGCCTAAAACAACTCCATCAACAATATATAAAGGAGCCGTCGAGCGACCATCTATACTTCTTGAACCCCTTATTAATATTGCATCATGCTTTTTAATTCCGGTTGACACTTCTAACCCGGCAACTCTTCCAGCCAGTGAAGAAACGGCAGCCGGAGCATGCACAGGAGTTTTGTCTGTAGAAGCAATCATAACCGTTGAGGAAGCGGTAACAGATTTATAACTCTTTTTAATCCCATACGCCGTGACAACAACTTCATCAATTTCTTGTGTTTTTAAGGTATCACTGTATATCTGAGGCAGAGATGCTGTTACTCTCTCAGAAGCTTCCAATGGCGGTATATTACAGATAGGATGAGATTTATAAGGATCTATTCCTGCAAATGATGAAGATTTAGATTCTGTGGGAAGAGGTACTGTTACAGGCAATTCTTCTTTTCTGATATTCTCCTTGATGGTCCTGTCTATCTTTGCAATATCTGTTTTATTAATCGGGCCACCTGAGCTTGTATTCACTGCTATTACAGGCTGTAAAGGTTCTGCAGTCTCTTTTTTATTCATAAAGTAAAAAGCCCCAAGACCAATCATCAAACTTGCTGCAATACCATAGGGCAGCCAAAGAGGAATGATTCTCTTTTTCTCTTCTTTTGTATCTAATTTCTCTTCAACTTTACCCCATACCTTCTCAAAACCAGGAAAAACAGCTGGCTCTTCTGAAAGTCTGGAAGCTTCATTGAATTGTTGATCTATATGATTATTTTCCATTGTTGTAAAAGTTTAAATGTTTTGATTCACTAGAAGTTCCTGCAGCTTTTTTCGTGCAAAATTGAGCTGGGATTTTGATGTTCCTTCGCTGATGGAAAGCATGGTGGCTATTTCCTTATGAGGATATCCTTCAATAGCAAAAAGATTAAAGATAGCTCTGCAGCCTTCCGGGAGAAAATTCAGTAAGCTCAGAATATCTTTTTCCAGGGAAAGGTTTTCCGTTGTTCCTTCAGAATGATCGGTGAAATTTTCTTCCAGGGAAATAAACAGTCCTTTGCTGGATCTTAGTTTCTGCAGGCATTCATTTACCGCAATTTTTCTTGCCCATGCTTCAAAGGTATCGGCATTCTGAAGCTGGGTGATTTTCGTGAAGATTTTGTAGAATGTATCGGCCAATACTTCTTCGATATCTTCATCGTTTTTCAAATAGCGTTTGCAGACTGAGTAAAGCCTGCCCGCCATTTTCTCGTAAACTATCCGCTGGGCATTGCGGTTGTTACGCTGGCATTCCAATAATAATTCTTGTTCCATAGTCAGGAGTTATACTATTATAGATGCAGAAACATTTGTGAGGGTTGGAAACATGATCAACATTTTTAAGCAAAGGGGCAAATGAGCTGATATGCCTATATTATTTCACCCTTTTTGTAATTTTTTTAATTTCAAATTTAACTTTTCCATCTGTAACAAATCTCTATTATCAACGACTTTTAATATAAATAATCTTTTTATAGTAATGAAAAATGCCAAAATTGCATCATTACTTTTTGTTTTGTCTGCAGGAAGTATGATGTTTGCCCAAGATGACTTAATCAACAAGTTAAAAAACAACCAATCACAAAATGCTAATTTTCAGTTCACAACGTTAAAAGACGTGGGTGCAACTTCTGTAAAGAACCAGGGTTCATCAGGAACTTGCTGGAGCTACTCCGGAAACTCTTTCCTTGAATCTGAAATGCAGAGAATGGGCAAAAAACCTGTAGATCTTGCTGAAATCTTTACTGCAAGAAATTCTTACCACGATAAAGCAAAATTATATGTTTTGAATAATGGCGCTATCAGCTGGGGTGACGGAGGAGAACTTCACGACGTAATCAATATGTACAAAAAATACGGAGCAGTTCCTCAGGATGTTTACACAGGATTAAAAGCTGGACAGACTACCAATAACTTCAAGGAAATGCAGGGCAAACTGAAACCAGTTCTTGACAGCCTTGTTCAGGCTTCTTCAAAAGGAAAACTGACAGATAACTGGATGGATTCTGTAGATGCTATTCTTGATGAATATTTAGGCAAAGTACCTTCTAACTTTACATATGAAGGGAAAAACTACACTCCGAAAACATTTGCTAAAGAAGTAGTAGGAATCAACCCTGAAGATTATGTGGAATTATCTTCTTATAAAGATTATCCATATTTTCAGAAATTTGTAGTTCCGATTCCTGATAACTGGAGCCACGATTCTGATTGGAATGTTCCGATGAAAGATCTTACTGCAATTATTGATAACGCTGTAAATAAAGGATATTCTGTAGGTTGGGCAACGGATGTTTCTGAGCCTTATTTCTCTTACAAAAACGGGGTAGCATACGTTCCGGATATGGATCTTGACCAAATTACTGCAGAGAACAAGCAGACTTTGTTTACAGAGCCTAAAAAAGATAAAACCATCACTGAAGACATGCGTCAGAAAGCACTTAACAACCTTTCTACAACGGATGACCATGGGATGCACATCGTAGGTTTGGCTAAAGATCAAACGGGTAAAGAATATTATATGGTGAAAAACTCATGGGGAGTAACCAATGACTTTGCCGGATATCTGTATGTAACAAGACCTTATGTTGAATATAAATCAACAGCCATACTTGTTCACAAAAATGCAATTCCCAAAAGCATCTTAAAGCAATTGAAACCAACTAAGAATATTGGTTTATAAGATAAAGAAATCATTTCTGCCATTTAATTAAAAGGTAGTTTTAGATATTTAAATCTGTTAAAACCCGCTTCTGGAAATTCCGGAAGCGGGTTTATTTTTAGAATATGTTATTTGAAAGAATATATTCCCATTTTTGCGCAAAATATTGTTTGATTTACAAAAAATATTATATTTGTATAAATCAACAAACTAATTAACATGAAAAATCTAAAGAAATTAACAAAATCGACATTAAAGAACATCATTGGAGGAAATGCTCCACAATGCGAAGGCGATACTGTTGCATGCCGACATAAAGCTGAAAATGGTGTTCCTGCCTATTGGTCATGTGAACCCGCTGCAACAGGATGCAGATTCTTATAAAATGAATTTAAGCTTTTAGAAAAGAAGCAAATAAAAACCCGATTTCAGAAATTCTGAAATCGGGTTCTTTAATAAATAGGTGAAAATTAAATATAAAATAAAGTGAATTACGCTAATTTATGACCATATTGAATCGTCAATTCCTCTTCCCAAGTGAATAAATTATGCTGTTAAAAAACCACTGCGAAACAAATTCACAATTCATTATTGATATTAAAATAAAACGCCCATACTTTCTGCTGAAAAATCAAGAAGGGCTTCTGTATTGCCGTCTTTGATCTTCTGTACCCACTGGTGATCCTGCAAAATAGCTCTTCCTACTGCAACAAGATCAAATTCCTCATTGTCAAGTCTTCTGATTAGTTCCGTAAGATCTCTTTTTTCTGTTCCCTGCCCTGCAAAAGCATTAAGGAAATCTCCGTTCAAGCCTACAGAACCTACGGTAATAGTTGGCTGCCCGGTAATTTTTTTTGCCCATCCTGCAAAGTTTAAGTCAGAACCTTCAAATTCCGGTTCCCAGAAACGACGCTGTGAACAATGGAAAATATCTACTCCAGCTTCTTTTAATGGTAATAACCACTCTTCCATTTCATTAGGAGTAAATGCCAGTCTGGTTTTATAATCTTGTTGTTTCCATTGTGAAAGGCGGATAATAATGGTAAAATCCTCTCCCACTGCTGCTCTGATCGCTTTTACTACTTCTACAGCAAATCTGCTTCTTTCTTTCAATGTTTTACCGCCATATTCATCGGTTCTGGTATTGGTTACTTCCCAGAAAAACTGGTCGATAAGGTATCCGTGTGCACCATGAATTTCAATACAGTCGAAACCAAGGTCTTTTGCTGATTTTGCAGATGCTGCAAACTGCGCAATGGTATCCTGAATATCTTCAATAGTCATTGTTGAAGCCTTTTCCATTGGAACCAACGGATAGTCTTCAGACATTCTCGTATCTCCTACGTGCCAGATCTGAGGTCCCATTTTACCTCCATTCTGATGTACAGTATCAATAACATTTTTCCAGCCGTTTAAAGCTTCTGTACCATAGAAATCAGGAATATTCTGCATATTTTTTGATCCCGGTCTGTTGATCACAGTTCCTTCAGAAAGAATCAATCCTACTTCTGAAGCGGCTCTTCTTCCATAATAATCTGCGATGTTCTGTGTAGGAACTCCATTGTCAGACTGTGCTCTGGTCATTGGAGCCATTACAATTCTATTTTTAAGCTGTAAATTCTTGTATTGAAACGGTTTAAATAATGATGATGTGCTCATATTTAAATTTATATTTTATAATTGTTACACAAAGTAACTAATAATAGTTCACTTTTGTATCTTTTATATAAAAATAGTGGTAACTTCGCAGTAACTTACATTAGTAACATCAAAGTAACATATGAAACTGCAGTTTCATATGATATTAAAATAAAGATCTCTCTATGAAAAAGAATGAATTAATGCAATACAGCTGCCCTCTGGGTAAGGCAATGGCCGCTTTGGGAAGCAAATGGAAACCCATTATAGTTCTTGTTATCAAGGACCGGAAGTTACGTTTCGGGGAACTGGCAGTACGTATTAATATTATTTCCAGAAAGGTACTGACTGATCAGCTTAGAGAAATGGAAACCGATGGATTGGTTATTCGTGAAGAGTTTAAAGAACTTCCTCCAAGAGTGGAATATTCTCTTACAGAAAAAGGATTGGCTCTGCTGCCGATTTTATATTTGCTGGAAGAGTGGGAAGCAAAATATCAGGTGAAAGGACAGCATGAAGATAAAGATTGTGCTTTTCTGAATGAAGATGTAAAAAATAAAAAGGCTGTCAATGTGTGATAGCCTTTTATCTTGGATAACACTTTCAAAAAGGTAAGTATATCACCAAAATGTAAGTATATAGTTTCAAAACCATTTCTGATTCAAATTTGCAGAAAAAATTGCATTATGAATTACAAAGAAATTGCAAAAGAAACGGTTGGAAATCTGTACAGAGCCCATAACAGCATTAGAAAATCCGGTATTGATGAAAAACTGATTGCATTGGTGGAGCTTCGGGTATCTCAGATCAATGGCTGTGCCTATTGCTGTAGTTATCATGCTAAAGAGCTCTCTGATTTTGGCTTTGAACAAGATGTCATCAACAGACTTTCGGGCTGGAAACACACCAATGTCTTTAATGACCAACAAAAGCTTGTTTTAGAATGGGCAGAAGCTGTCATTTACAGCAAAGATAATTTGGAAAGCACCAAAGCAAAGCTGATAGACCAATTTTCAGAACGAGAGATTGTAGAGCTTACCGCAAGTATAACTTTGATGAATACTTTGAATAAATTGAGAATTGTTTTGGCGGAAGAAGATTAGCAAACAAAAACCGCTCCCAAAAAGGAAGCGGTTTAAAATTTATCTAAAATCCCGATTAGAATATCGCTGGATATTTCTGAGGATTTGTTTCATTAAACATTGCGTAGATTTTTTCTACCATATCGTCTGCAGACGGCTTACTGAAATAATCACCATCACTTGCATATGCTGGTCTGTGATCATTGGCAGAGATCGTCAACGGATCTGAATCAAGATATCTGAATGCTTTCTGCTTTTCAAGGATCTGCTGTAGGATGAATCCTGTAGTTCCCCCTTCCACATCTTCGTCAATCACGACTAATCTGTTGGTTTTCTTAACACTTTCAGCAATTTCGTGAGATAAATCGAAAGGGATTAACGACTGGATATCAATTACTTCAGCAGAAATTCCTAATTTTTCCAATTCATTAGCTGCTTCCGTTACAATCCTCCATGTAGATCCATAAGTGACCAAAGTAACATCTTTTCCTTCTTTTGTTACTTCAATTTTCCCTACAGGAACAGTGAATTCGCCTAAGTTATCCGGTTGCTTTTCTTTCAATCTGTATCCGTTCAGACATTCTACGATGATCGCAGGTTCGTCAGCCTGAAGCATTGTGTTGTAGAATCCTGCTGCTTTCGTAAGGTTTCTAGGAACCAATACCAAAATACCTTTTGAAAGGTTCAGAATACCAGCCATTGGAGAACCTGAATGCCAGATTCCTTCTAATCTGTGCCCTCTCGTTCTGATAATCAACGGAGCTTTCTGACCTCCTTTTGTTCTGTAATGTACCGTTGCCAGGTCATCACTCATTCCCTGTAAACAGTAAAGAACATAGTCTAAGTATTGGATTTCAGCGATTGGTCTTAAACCTCTCATCGCCATCCCAATTCCCTGTCCAAGAATTGTTGCTTCACGGATTCCTGTATCAGCGATACGTAGAGCACCGTATTTTTCCTGCATTCCTTCCAATCCCTGGTTCACGTCACCAATGTTTCCGGTATCTTCTCCAAAGATTAAAGTTTCAGGATATTTTTCAAAAATTTTGTCAAAATTGTTTCTGATCACCACTCTTCCGTCTACATCCTCAGAGCTGTCAGAATATACAGGCTTGATTTCCTGTACGTTTTCAGCCTTCCATTCAGACTGAGAATATAAGTGAGAAGAATAGTTGTCTTTTTCAACAGCAGATACTTCATTGTATTTCTGCATCAGCTGATTTCTTTCCGCAGAATTTGTTCCTCTTGTCGCCAGTAAAGTCTGTCTTACCAAATGGAAAATATCTTTCTTAGCTTTTGAAACTAATTTGTTGAAATGAGCAATATAAGTTTCCACTTCAGCATTTTGTCCTTTAAGATTTTCTACTAAAGGTAAAATAGACTGAATAAGTTCTGAAATAGCTTTCTGATAGTTTTCCCAAGCTACTTTTTGTCCTGTTTTTGCTGCTTTTTTCGCTTCTTCATCTATCGCCTCCAATTCTTCAGCAGTAGCAATTACTTCTTCTTTTCCATCAATTTCGATAGAATAGTTCAGAATCCACTCTTTGAATTTTGCCAGTCCGTCATACTCTGCTTCCCAAGCCAGACGTTCTTCGTTTTTATATCTTTCATGAGATCCTGATGTAGAGTGTCCCTGAGGCTGAGTAACGTCTACCACGTGCACTACCACCGGTACACTTTCTGTTCTTGCAAAATGTTCTGCCTTAGCATAGGCATCTAATAATGCAGGATAATCCCAGGCTCTTACCTGGATAATCTCACATCCCTGGTTTTCTCCTTCTTTTCTCTGGAAACCACTTAGCATTTCACTGATATCAGCTTTTGCTCTCTGATTTTTCGTAGGAACTGAAATTCCATATCCGTCATCCCAGATAGAAACGATCATAGGAACCTGAAGAGCACATGCTGCATTCAGAGTTTCCCAGAAGTGTCCTTCTGCTGTAGAAGCATCCCCAATAGTTCCAAAAGCAATTTCGTTACCTTCTCTTGAGAATTTTTCTGAACCATCAAATTTTACGCTTTTATAGATCGTTGAAGCCTGAGCCAATCCCAATAATCTTGGCATTTGTCCGGCTGTAGGAGAAATATCGGAAGAAATATTTTTCTGAGCTGTCAAATCTTTCCAGCTTCCGTCTTCATTTAAACTTCTTGTTGCGAAATGCCCGTTCATTTGTCTTCCTGCTGAAGCAGGCTCTCTTTCCACACTGGTATCTGCATACATCTGTGCAAAGAAACTTTCTACTGTTAAGGCATCTATTGCCAATGCAAAAGTCTGATCCCTGTAATATCCTGAACGGAAGTCTCCATTTCTGAAAACTTTCGCCATTGCAAGCTGAGGAAGTTCTTTTCCATCCCCAAAAATTCCAAATTTAGCTTTTCCAGTGAGTACTTCTCTCCTTCCGAGATAAGACATTTCACGAGAGATCCTTCCTAACCTGTAGTCTCCAAGTATCTGATTTTTAAAATCTTGAAAGGATATTTGCTGTGTTTCAATATAGGTTGTTTGCATAGCTAAGTAAAAAAGTTTTTTAATCTTCAAGTATTTTGCTAATATACACTTTTTAAATTAATTTTAATTTTTAATAATCTTTTTTAAAAATTTGATAATAAAAAAAATTGTGCTTTATTTTGAAAAAAATTGTAAAAGATGGAAAAAAAATCACCCCATATCTTGAATGCGTCCAGCAATCTTTTAGGATTTTCATTAATCATTATTACGTCACTGAAAATCTCTAAGATCAGTCAGAATACGTATTTGGACGAATTTGCGGGATTTGCCTGTATTCTTTTTGCCTGTAGCTGTTTCTTTTCATTTCTGGCGATCAGAACTCGTAATAGAAAGCGGGAATCTACGTTTGAGAACATTGCGGATTATTTATTTTTAATCGCTTTATTTTGTATAGTTCTAGCCGTTATTATTGTAACTCTGAAAATTATTTAATTTAAAAATTTCGCTCAATACCGTAATTTAGAGTAATACATAAGGGCAATCATATAAAAATTTGAGAATTCAATAAAAAGCTCTTTCTCATTTTTTACACTGAATCCATATCAGATTCTGAATATAAAAGATAGATTTATATCTTCTGAACAGTTACATTGGTGACATTACCACTTCCAGTAGATCCTGTTTCTGTTGAAATGATCGTAGCATTTTGATTCGGAGCTGCTGTAAAACGAATCTGGTATCCGGCTGTGGGAGCTACCACTACAGTCGTATAATTCATCAGCTCACCTACAGTTCCTGAAGCAGCAACTGCATTATAATGGCTTCCTCTTCCCAGGTAATTAGCATCCGGTACAGGTCTGATACCAATAAGCAACTGAGTATCTGCAGGCATATTGGTAAAACTTGCCTGTAACGTTACCAGATAATTTCCAGGCTGGTTAAAAGTCATCACTCCTGTTCCGGTATTATAGGAATAGAAAGGAGAAGTTGCTATTGGTGCAGCGAATAATAAAGTCGTGATCGTAGAAGAACTGATGTTCTGATTCGCTGCTAAACGCGCATGAAACAGTGAATAAGCAGTAAAGTCTATAGTCTTCAGTACTCCGGTAGCATCAGCTACAACCACCCTGTCAGTTCCTCCGACCCCGATATTTGAATTAATATTACGAATACGGGCATTTCCGGACGCCACATCTAATTTTTCAGTGGGTGAAACTGTGCCAATCCCTACTTTTGCACCTGACGTTACACTGAAATCATTATCCTGTTGAGCCACAGAAGGAATTCCTGTTGCAGGATTGTCTTTAGAGCCGTCAATATGAAAAGTTGTTTGGGGATTTTGAGTACCTATTCCCACTTGTGCGTACGTGATAAAGCTTGAGCTGATAGCACACGCTATCATCATTGTCTGAATTTTTTTCATTATTTGTTGTTTTTTCTTACGACAAATTAACAAAAATTATATGGAACATCAATGAATTGTTAACAAGCACTTTATGTGAATTATGCAAAATGCTAGTTTACAGCAATTTAATATCATAAAAACACACAGATAATCACAACTGATTGAATTATTGAAAGATAGCTCTATTTATTTCAATAAAATTTACGTACCATACGGGAAGAAAATAAATGAATAAAAAAATCAGAACGGATAAAATATTAATGTCAGAATTTTCGCTCAATAACATAATCAAGCATAATATGCAGCGATTTCCTTGCTTCAGAATCCGGAAATTCATTCAGGATATCTTTTGCTTTCTGCTGAAATTCTTTCATCACTGTAATGGCATAATCCAATCCACCTGAACTTTTAACAAATTCTATAAGCTCCTTTACACGTTTGGGATTGTTATTATATCGTTTTATGGTATCGAAATAATACTTTCTATCTTTTTCAGACGCTATTTTCAAGGTATGAATTAAAGGCAGGGTCATTTTCTGTTCTTTAATATCAATTCCTACAGGCTTACCGATGACGTTTGAACTTAAATAATCGAAAAGATCATCTTTGATCTGAAATGCCATTCCGGTAAAAGTACCGAAATCCATCATCTTCTTGGCAAGAGCTTCGTTTGCATTATTGGAAAGAACTCCTATTTCACAGCATGCAGCAATCAGAGTTGCTGTTTTCTGCCGGATAATTTCATAATAAACCTCTTCTGTGATATCCAGTTTTCTTGCTTTTTCCAGTTGCAGAAGTTCTCCTTCAGACATTTCACGGATGGTTCTGGAAATAACCCCAAGCAGATCATAATCTTTGTGATCTGTAGATAGTAAAACTGATTTTGATAAAAGGTAATCCCCCACCAAAACCGCAATTTTATTTTTCCACAATGCATTGATTGAAAAGAAATTACGACGTTTAAAACTTTCATCCACCACATCATCATGTACCAGAGTAGCGGTGTGAATCAGTTCGATCATAGAAGCACCGCGGTACGTTTTTTCCGTCACCTCACCCACCAGTTTGGCACAAAGAAAGACAAACATAGGACGCATCTGCTTTCCTTTGGTGGTAACAATAAAACGGGTTACTTTATCCAATAAAGCTACTTTACTCTGCATTGACTCATAAAACTTCTGTTCAAAAAGTTTCATTTCATCATTGATCGGTTGTTTAATCTCTTCTACAATGTTTGCCACAATCTGCGATGCTGGGTGAATAATTATTAATTCTCACAAAGATAATTTTTTTCGCTCAATTTTAAGACAAATTAATCTTTGAGTTGTTCTTTCGGGATAAAATAAAATGAAGGTTTTGTAGTTCCCAACGGAGATCTGAACTTTTCCCCTGAAATATAAATTCCCGTTTCATCTGCACTTATTCCCTCAATCTGTGCTAATGAAAGCGCAGTCCCGAGGTAATAGTGCTTTGGTTTTTCTTTAAAAAATATTCCGGGTTCTGTTTCTGTAAAAATATCTAAAAAGACTTCTGTTTTCTTTGTATATCCTATCAAATAAAGCTTTTTATCAAAATAAGAGGCATCTGTAACTACAAAACCTGTTTTATAGGTTTCTATTTTTTTTGCTTTTTGCAGTTCTGAGAGTTCAGGATCTACAATATAGTGCGAGGTTGCTTTTGAAGTCCATCCTTTGGTAAATAGGTGCAATTTTCCATTCAGATAAATCATAGCTTCTGCATCGAAATCGTTCTTTGTGTTTTTAGCAATAAATTCGGTCTGTTCAGGATAATAAAACAAAATTTTCGTTCCATCTAAGGCCCTTTCCGAACCTGGAATTTTAATGGCATTAGACTCATCGAGACGTTCGTATGGAACTTTGTAAATCGTCAGATCCTTTCTTGTTCCGGTATTGTTTCCGAAATCCCCGATATAAAAATTTTCTCCGTCATTGGCTAACGCTTCCCAATCTGTATTGATTAAGTTGGTTTTCAGTATCCTGATAATTTCGCCACTTTTTTTATCCAATTCAAAAAGTTCGGCAGGATTTCCACTGTCATTGAATGTATACAATCTTCCGTTTAAAATATTCAGTCCTGAAGTTTCCTGAATTTTATCATCCAGGTAGTTTATTCTGTATTTTTTTATTTTCAGAAAATTAGTCCGCTGGGAAAATGCAGATTGGCCAACGAAAAGAGCAACAATCAGAAGGAGTTTTTTCATAAGACAAAAATAAGGTTTTATTGTGAGTTAGAGAGTTGGAGGGTTTGCATGTGATGCGAGATACGGGTATCGGGATGTGGGATGCGGGTTTGAGAGGAGAGTGTGGATTCCTGCGGAATATAAATACTGTATAGCCTTTGAAAAATGTCAATTCTAAAAATAGAAAAACGGACTAAAATAGCCCGTTTTTCACTTAGATTTCTATTGATTTTAAATCAAAAGTTAAGCAGTTTTCTGCTCTTTCTGATTTTGCTGTTGTTCTTTCTTTTGTGCCTGTCTTGCAAAATACTCTTTCTGGTACTGCCTTACGGTTTTTCCTGTTCCGTCATGTCTCCATCCCGGAGAATTAAAGATATAATTGATTCTATCTGTAAATTTTAGTCCTGGCTGCTTAAGATCTTTCCAGATTTTTCTCCATTCATAAAATAATACCGTATCCGGTCTGTTATCCGGCATTTTTGGATAGATTCCATATTTCACGGGTACATTCGGATCTTCTTTTTGGAAGGTTCCAAATATTTTATCCCAGATAATGAGACACATTCCCATATTTTTATCCAGGTATTTTACGTTACAAGCATGGTGTACACGGTGATGAGAAGGCGTTACCAGAATATATTCCAGAAATCCCATACTCTTCACAGTCTGCGTATGCACCCATGTCCCATACACTTGTCCGATGGCGTATGCCACCATGATGTGCCAGGGATTGAATCCTAAAAATGCAAGCGGTGAAAAATACAAATATCTGTAAAGCGGCTGTAATACAGGGCTTCTGAATCCTGTTGTCAGATTAAAATATTCTGAACTGTGATGCGTAATATGTACTGCCCAGAATGCTCTGGAACGGTGGTCCACATAATGCAGCACATAATAGGCAAAGTCTGTGATGATAAAACATGCCAGCAAGTACCATACGCTAAGGTCCCAAGAGAAAAGCCTGTGATGGTAAAAGAAGAACATTACGCCCATGGCAAATGCCTTCATGATAAGGTCAAGACCAAAGTTCATCAATGCAAGATAAACATTGGTGGCAAGATCTTTTCCACTATATAACTTAGCTTCTGAAACGTGGCTGTAAATCATTTCAGCTAAAATAACAGTGGCATGCAATGGGATTGCCCATGCATACACATTTTCCAGCCCGTCCTCGCTCATAAGAAAATCCATCATCACAAAATAATTTGTGCAAAGGTAGGGTTTTAAGCTATTTTTTAAGAAAGTTTTAGGCTTTTTTTAAGGAAATTTTAATCTGTTGTTTTGTTGGCTAACTGTCCGCAAGCGGCATCAATATCACCTCCACGGCTTCTTCTGACCATTACAGTAATCCCTGCATTTTCAAGCTGACGGATGTAATTTTCTTCTGCCTGTTTGTTGCACTGGTCATATTTTCCGTCCCCGATCGGATTGTATTGAATCAGATTTACTTTTGAAGGAACCTGTTTGCAGTATTTGATTAAAGCTTTAATGTCCTCATCACCGTCATTGATTCCTTTCCATACACAGTATTCAAATGTAATAACAGAACCGGTCTTCTGATACCAGTACTGAAGAGCCTCCATAATATCCGTTAACGGGAATTTATCAGAGAAAGGCATGATCTCATTACGCTTGGATTCGATAGCAGAGTGAAGGGATAAAGCTAGCTTCACACGCAGTTCGTCATCTGCAAGCATTTTGATCATCTTAGGAATACCGGATGTAGAAACGGTAATTCTTCTTGGAGACATTCCCAAACCTTCCGGCTGGGTAATTTTTTTGATGGCTTCCACTACGTTTTTGTAATTCATCATTGGCTCTCCCATTCCCATAAATACGATATTGGAAAGCGGTCTGTCGAAATACATTCTACTCTGGCTGTCAATCAGAGCTACCTGATCTACAATTTCAGCAACTTCAAGGTTTCTCATCCTTTTCAGCCTTGCCGTAGCACAGAATTCGCAGTTTAATGAGCATCCTACCTGTGAAGATACACAGGCTGTAGTTCTTGTTTCTGTAGGAATAAGAACAGATTCCACCATCAGCCCGTCGTGAAGTTTCACTCCGTTTTTGATGGTTCCGTCAGAGCTTTTCTGAAGAAGGTCTACGGAAACAGGATTAATGGTATATTCTTCCGAAATTCTCTCACGAAGTGATTTTGAAAGATTCGTCATTTCGTCAATCGAATGGAGGTTTTTACTCCATAGCCAGTCATAGACCTGTTTCGCACGAAACGGCTTTTCTCCTAAAGACACAAAGTATTCTTTAAGCTGGTCTAGTGATAATGTACGGATATCTTTCATAATATTAAAGAGCCAAGTTAAAAGTAAAAGGTTTAAAGTTTAGTATTGTTAACTATTGCAGCCAAAATGTTTTTCAATTCGTTACTTTCATTCAATAAAGCTTTAAATTCCTCAGAATCATAACCATCTAATTCTTCTAAAACTCTAAGCCAAAAATGACTTTCTCTGGCTTCTCTCAAAGCAATTTTTACTTTATTTTTAAAATCTGCCTTAGAAGATCCTGCCTGGGATTCTTCATAATTAGCGCCTATTGAAGTAGCTGATTTTCCGAGCTGAAATCGTATTAATTTACTTTCAGAATCATTGGGAAGCGTTCTTAAAAACTTAAGACAATCAACTCCAAATGTAAAAGTTCTTATAAGTAAATCATTTTGTCTCATCTCTACTTCTATTACCTTTAACTTGGCTCTTTTTACTTTTTTTTATAGAATTAACATTGCGTCACCATAAGAATAGAATTTATACTTTTCTTTTACGGCTTCTTCATAAGCGTGCATTACGAAATCTCTTCCGGCAAATGCAGCAATCATCATGATCAGAGTAGACTTCGGTGTGTGGAAGTTCGTGATCATTGAGTTCGCTACTCCAAAATCGTGAGGAGGATAAATGAATTTGTTTGTCCATCCGTTGAAAGCAGAGATTTTTTTGTTTGAAGAAACAGAAGTTTCCAATGCTCTCATGGTAGTAGTACCTACTGCGCATACTCTTCTGTGAGATTCAACTGCTTTATTAATGATCGCAGCATTTTTCTCATCAATGATAATTTCTTCAGACTCCATTTTGTGCTTAGAAAGATCTTCTACCTCAATCGGGTTGAATGTTCCCAATCCTACGTGAAGGGTAACTTCAGCAAAATTGATTCCTTTGATCTCCAATCTCTTCATCAAATGCTTAGAGAAGTGAAGACCTGCTGTAGGGGCAGCCACTGCTCCTTCTACTTTTGCATAGATTGTCTGATATCTTTCTGCATCTTCCGGCTCTACTGCTCTTTTGATATATTTTGGAAGTGGAGTTTCTCCCAATTCTTTTAATTTCGTTCTGAATTCGTCGTAAGAACCGTCGAATAAGAATCTTAATGTTCTTCCTCTTGAAGTTGTGTTATCAATAACCTCAGCTACCAAAGACTCATCTTCAGTGAAGAATAATTTGTTACCAATTCTGATTTTTCTTGCAGGATCTACCAAAACGTCCCAAACTCTGGTTTCTTTATCAAGCTCTCTTAATAAGAAAACCTCAATTTTAGCACCTGTTTTTTCTTTATTTCCGTAAAGACGTGCAGGGAAAACTTTTGTATTGTTGAAGATGAACAAATCTTCTTCATCAAAATAATCCACAACATCCTTGAATAATTTGTGCTCGATAGTTTGTGTTTTTCTATCAAGTACCATTAATCTCGCTTCGTCTCTGTGCTCTGATGGGTGTTCTGCTAATAATTCCGCAGGAAGATCAAAATTAAAATCTGATGTTTTCATTTTTTAAATTACGGTTTAAAAATTACTGAAATTACAAGGTGTAATTTTCGGAGTGCAAATATACGACATTGAACACCCCTTTGTCAAGTATTATTTACAATCAAATATAAAACCGTGATTTTACGGGGATTTCCAAGGCATAAAAAGAGTATTTTTGGAAAAATTAAAATTCAACATGGAATCTGTAAGTAAAATATACTTCATTGATAATCCGTATCCTAATGGCCACAAAATTGAAACCTTTCGCTGGAGCGGGCAGATTGATGAATATGGATTTATCTGGTTTGATTTTCATTTAAAAACTGAAAATTATTACGCCAATGACGATGAAAACGGGAAAGAAGACGACGAAGATCTGTCCGACTGGGACTCCAAAATCGTATGGAGAAACTATCATGCCTGTACACTCTCGTCCAACTATTGGGGTGAACAGAGAGGAATCAGAATTAATAACCTTGATGAAAAATTAGATTTCGATGCTGTTGTTCAAAATGATCTTTTCAGTAATGATCTTCCGTCTGAACAACATTCTGATGATGATGATCTTGCTTTCAACATCTACCTGCTGGGACATGATAGCTGTGCAGGACATCAGATCCGGTTTTCAAAAAAAGAGAATAACCGGTATGATATTACATGGACGGGCAAAATAGCACTGACCTACGCAGGCGATTATGAGTTTTCGCATGATTTCAAAGCAGAAATTTTCAATACTGAATTTGAAGGTTTTCATTATCCTAAAACATGGTCATTAGAAAAAGCAACTGAAATGTTCAAAACCAGACTTGCCAATTTTGAAGCGTATGAATTTGTAGATCTGAATCCTAAAAGTAACAAAAGGGAGTATAAACTCGACAAACTAAAGTAATAACACTATAAAAACAGCCAATTAAAAAATATCATTATGAGTAAATATTCAATTGAAGCATTTATCAACGAAACGAAAGAAAATCCGCAGCAAAGAGATTATTTTGAACTGGAAACGAAACATCTTCTGGAAATCAACCTTAACAATCAGGCAGTATGGACGAAAAGAGGAAGCATGGTAAGCTATGTGGGAAATATCAATTTTGAAAGACAGGGAATGCTGTCCGGAGGAATTGGAAATCTTTTAAAGAAAGCTATCAGCGGTGAAGGAGCCAGGCTGATGAAAGCAGAAGGAACCGGAAAACTATATGTTGCAGATTCCGGGAAGAAAGTCCGTATTCTGTATCTGAATAATGAATCTGTTTGTGTAAACGGAAATGATATCCTTGCCCACGAACAAAGCGTCAAAAGCGATATCACCATGCTGAAAAGTATTGCAGGAATGATGTCCGGAGGACTTTTTCAGGCAAAACTTTCAGGAACGGGACATATTGCCATTACAACTCACGGAGATCCTCTTACATTGTTGGTTACTCCAGATACTCCTGTGTTTACAGATCCGAATGCTACTGTGGCATGGTCCGGAAACCTAAGCCCGGAACTGAAAACGAATGTTTCTTTCAAAAGTCTTATCGGCAGAGGAAGCGGCGAAGAGTTTCAGATGAAATTTTCAGGACATGGATGGGTACTGATTCAGCCTTATGAGGAGGTATACTATATGGAAAAATAAGACCAACAAAACTTAGAAGTGATTTAGAATTTTCGTAATAATTAAGATTTGCAGCCCATGAATACCCTTATAAAGCTATTTTTTGTGGTCATCATACTACCTAGCCTGATGATTGCCCAGACTTCAAAGAAAAATTACGAATATTCTATAGATCTTCTTCATATGTCCAATGATGAAGTCCGGGTATCTTTTTTGCCTCCAAAGAATAATCTTAAACAGGGCAAATTTATCATTCCCAAACTGGTACCCGGGTTTTATCAGGCTATGAATTTCGGACAATATGTTTCTGATTTCACCGCCACCGATAAAAACGGTAAAAAAGTAGTAACCGAACGTCTGGATAAAAACAGCTGGATGGTACATGATCTCAATCGTGTAAAGAAAATATCTTATCTGGTAGCTGACGGGTGGGACTCTCTGGAAAAAGAATCTAACGAAGCCAGATCTGCCGGCAGCATGTTTATAAAAGACAGTGTTTTTGTCATCAATTATAATTCTTTAGTGGGATATTTTGAAGAACTAAAAGATATTCCTTATAAGATTACCATTACAAAGAATAAGGATTTCTACGCATCTTCTGCTTTAAATTATCAACAGAAAAATAGGAATACGGATATGGTTTGGGCAAAGGATTACCGTGAACTGGTAGATTCTCCCGTTTTATATTCAGTTCCTGATACCACCTGGCTGAAAATAGGTCATACCAAAGTACTTGTCTCATTCTACAATAAAAAGGAAAGGCATTACTCCAAAACGATTGCTCACGAAATAGAAAATATTCTGAAAAATCAGCAGGCTTATCTTGGCGGGACATTACCTGTCAACAAATATGCTTTTCTGATTTATTATGAATCTTCCAATGAGAATGGATTTTTAGGAGACGGACTTGAACATTCCCACTCTACGGTCTGCCTGTACCGTTCCGGAAGTATGAAGTTTCTTCCAAATGCTCTGAACAGAGTGGCTTCCCATGAGTTTTTCCATGTTGTTACTCCACTCAACATTCATTCAGGGGAAATTCAGCATTATGATTTCCTGAATCCTGTTATGTCTAAACATTTGTGGCTATACGAAGGAATGACGGAGTATGCTACCGTTCATATGCCTATTAAACAAAAAATGATCAGTCTGGAAGATTTTGAAAAAAGTCTGGAAGAAAAGATCAAAGGCATGAAAGCATTTGACAACACTCTATCTTTAACGGAAATGAGTAAAAAATCTATGGAAAGACAGGATCAGTATATGAACTTTTATATGAAAGGAGCATTACTCGGGTTATGTCTGGATATAAGACTAAGAGAACTTTCTAACGGGAAAATGGGAACTCAGGATCTGATGCAGAAGCTTATGAAAAAGTATGGAGCAGGTCAATATTTTAATGATGATGAACTTTTTGATGAGATTACCAAAATGACTTATCCCGAAATACAGACTTTTTTTAGAGATTTCGTACAAGGCACTCAACCCATTCCTTTAAAAGAGTATCTGGAAAAAGCAGGATTCAATTATGATGAAGCTACCGGAAAGGTAACTCCTGTTTCCAACCCCGATTCAAAACAGATTGCATTAAGAAAAGCCTGGATCAATCAATAAATTTTCACACATATAACAAAATATGTAAAAAAATATAAATGATCAAAATAGAGAAAAAAGCGAAAATTAATAATCCATACGTCAATAATTCCAAAATCATTCAACTTTAAAATCCAACAAGCTACAAATTCTCACCAACTACTTCTGTTTCTTCATTCTCCTATTATCTATCACTTTATCGGGATTTACAAAAGTTTTAATATATTTAAGAAAAAAATAGATGAACAATAGTAACTCCCGCAGAAACTTTCTTAAGACCGCAGCTTTAGCAAGCTTTGGGGCATTGGTTTTACCCAATTCTTTATTTGCTTATTCCAATGATTTTAAAACGGATAAAAAAGTCCGCGTCGGTTTTATCGGTGTAGGCCTTCGTGGCCAGGAGCATGTAAAATTACTGGCAAAACGTAATGATGTAGAGATTGTTGCGTTTGCAGATCCGGAAAAAAGAATGCTTGCTGCTTCTCAAAAATCTTAAAAGACAACAATAAACCGGCTGCTCAGGAGTTTTCCAACGGGGAATATGACTATCGAAATCTTTTAAAATTAAAAACTATAGACGCTGTTGTGATTGCTACTCCATGGGAATGGCATCTTACCCAGGGCGTAGAAGCTATGCGTGCTAAAAAATTGTGGGCATGGAAGTTTCCGGGGCTATAAAGCTTCAGGACTGCTGGGAATTTGTAAAGGTATATGAGGAAACGAAAGTTCCTATCTTCATGATGGAAAACGTGTGTTACCGCAGAGATATTATGGCCATCCTGAATATGGTCCGTAAAGGAATGTTCGGAGAGCTGGTGCATGGAAGAGGTGGTTATCAGCATGATCTGAGAGGCGTTCTTTTCAATGATGGAGTTAATCCGTACAATTCCGGGGCTGAATTTGGAGAAAAAGGATTCAGTGAAGCAAAATGGAGAACCGAACATTATGTAAAGCGTAATGGAGAGCTTTATCCTACCCATGGATTAGGTCCGGTTGCGATGATGATGGATATCAACAGAGGAAATCGTTTAACGAGGCTTTCTTCATTCTCATCAAAATCTGTAGGCCTTCATAAATATATTGTTGAACATCCAAAAGGAGGAGAAAACCATCCTAGTGCCAAAGTAAAATTCAACCAGGGAGATATTGTAACCACACAGATTGCCTGTGCCAATGGAGAGACTATCCTTCTTACTCATGATACAAGTTTGCAGAGACCATATGATCTTGGCTTCAGAGTTCAAGGAACTGAGGGATTGTGGCAGGATTTCGGATGGGGAGATTTCAACCAGGGACATATCTATTTTGAAAAAACAATGAACCATACCCACCGTTGGGATAATACTGAAAAATGGATGAAAGAATATGATCATCCAATGTGGAAGAAGTTTGAAACTACCGCTGCAGGCGCCGGACATGGCGGGATGGATTTCTTTGTAATGAATACTTTTATTGAATGTATCAAACGAAATATAGAATTCCCGATGGATGTATATGATCTTGCCCTATGGTATTCTATAACCCCATTGAGTGAAGAGTCTATTGCCAAAGGTGGTCAGGTAGTTGATATCCCTGATTTTACCAATGGAAAATGGAAAACCCGTAAACCTGTATTTGGAATGACTGATGAGTTCTAAGAAGACATTACTCATATTAGCAGGCGGGTTAGGCAGTAGGTACAAAGGACTTAAACAAATAGACGGAATACTTGATAACGGTTCCCCGATTCTTGAGTATTCTATCTTTGATGCTCTGGAAGCCGGTTTCCAAAAAGTAGTTATTATTGTCAACAAACTGATTCCTGAAAGTTATATTGAAAGGCTCAACGGCATTTCAAAAGCTAAAAATTTTGAATTGCTTTGGGTATATCAGGAGATAGATACCATTCCTATTTCACTGGAAGGCTTTGATTATCCGGATCGTGAGAAACCATGGGGAACTGCTCATGCTGTACTTTGTGCCAAATATTCAATACAGGAACCTTTTGTGATGATCAATGCAGATGATTTCTACGGAAAAGAAGCCTATCGACTGGCTGCTGATGAAATTAACCATCATTATATTTCAGATACACAATTAGGGATGATTGCTTATCCTGTGGGTACAACATTGAGTGGCAACGGTGCTGTAGCAAGAGGAATATGTACGTTGGATGCTGAAAATTATCTGATTAAAGTAGAGGAACAAACTTCTATTCAAAAGATCAATCATTCAATCATTTATGTTGAAAACGGAGAAAATATAAAATTAGATCCCGAAACATTGGTATCCATGAACTTTTTTATTTTCCATCCTCATATTTTTTGTTATCTGGAAGCCTATTTCTATGATTTCATAGAATCTGATCCACTGCCCAATCAGGAATTTTACATTCCTTCCGCAGTACAAAAAATGATGAACGAAAACAGAGTCAAAGTAAAAGTGAAAACATCTCCATCCCGATGGATGGGAGTTACCTATGCTGACGATAAAAAGGAAATTATAGATTTTCTGACTTCAGAGATTAAAAATAACAGATACCCGGAAGATTTATGGAGCTAAATGATATTATTGCTGCTTTTATAACTACGAATAATTACGAACTCACTTCTATTACTGATGGATTGATCAATACCACTTATCTTTTGGAGAATAAAGATCAGGGAAAAAAGTTTATTCTGCAGAAAATCAACAATCATGTTTTTAAACAGCCGGAAGTGGTCGTTAATAACCATTTAATGATCAATGAAGTGCTCAGGTCAAATAATTATCAATTTGAAATTATAGAACCTATTCCTTCTCTTACCGGTAAAATTCTGGTAAAAGATAAAAATGGTCAGCCATGGCGTATGTTAAGTTTTGTAGAAAACAGCACTACATTCCTTACTGCTCCCTCCTTACAGACGGCTTTTGATGCGGCTAAAACCTTCAGTTATTTTCTCAATACGGTAAATACTGAACAATTACCTGCCATTGAAGATTCTCTTCCCAATTTCCTCAATTTTGAGAAGAGGGTTGCAGATTATAAAGACTCTTTAAAAATGCAGAGCCTTATTTTATAGAAAATGCTAAGACTGAAATAGAAATCACCAACCAGCTTTTGTCCTTACCTGACCGATGGATTGAAATGGAGAAAAACAACCAGATCCCTAAAAGGATTATTCATGCCGATGTAAAAATCAGTAATATTCTCTTTGATCAGAACCGTAATCCATTAGCTGTGATTGATCTTGATACCATGATGATTTCTACTATTTTGTATGATTTTGGAACCATGATTCAGTCCTACACCAATACAACACACGAAGATGACGGGACAGCCCAAAACAATTTCAACCCTGAAATGTATAAGGTAGTAAAAGAGGGATTCTTATTTCATTTAAAGGAAAAGCTGACGCCTGAAGAATATGAGAATCTTGATTATGCAGCACAAGTCGCTATTTATATTCAGGAACTTCGCTTTTTAACAGATTACCTTAACGGAAGTACCTACTATTCTATCATGCATCCTGAACATAATCTGGACAGGACAAAAAACCAGCTGGAACTGTTGAAGGGATTGAGAGAATATCTGGAAGCTAATGGGTTTCAGAGTGGGAAAGTTTGAGGGTTAGTTTTGTAAGACCATAGATTTCTAAAAAATGACAAAGGGTGCATATAAATAAAGCGCTCTGTTCGTCATTTCTCAGAAATCTAGCTTTATCTTCTCACTCTCAAACCCTGTCATTCCAAAACTCTCAAATTCTCCCACACTCAAACCAAAAAATCCAGTATTTTCCTCCACTCTTCCAGCTTTTTTTCAAAGGAAACGGTATGAAGCGGACTTGTAGAAGGCAATAAAAAAACGGGAAGTTTATAATTTTTCCCCAACAACTTTTGTAAGTTTTTGTAAGACTTTCCGCCATTGCAGAAAATAGCTTTTACATTCGGATGTTTTTCCAACAGTTCAGCAATCTGATTGGCTTCTTCATTCCTGATTTCAGAATCCAGGCTTCCTTTTCTCTCGCACGAATCAATAACATCCCACAGGGCAATATGATGTTTCTTTATCGTTTCAATTCTTTGTGTGTAATCATCAGTAAATTCTTCGTTCAGCAATTCAAAAATGATTTTCCAGAATTTATTTTGCGGATGGGCATAATACTGCTGTTTTTCCAGTGATTTCACTCCGGGAATTGATCCTAAAATCAGAATTTCAGACTGAGCATCAATAATGGGTGGAAATGAAGAAATACGGCTTTGCATATTCAAATATAAAGATTTAATTTATTTTAATTAGGTTGGAAGCCGGGAGCCTGAAGAAAGAAGTTATTGAGGTTTTGGCTAAAGTCATTATTTTTTTAATTAAAAAAAACGGGCTAAAGCCCGTTTCTATTGATATTTTATATTGTTTGTCTACAAAGTTTCCTTCAACCAGTCGAAGAATTCTCTCTGCCATACCAATCCGTTTTGTGGATGAAGTACCCAGTGGTTTTCGTTCGGGAAGTACACCAGTTTAGATTTTAATCCTCTTAATTTTGCAGCCTGGAAAGCTTCCTGACCCTGCTCGTAAGGAACACGGAAATCAATTCCTCCCTGAACAATCATGATCGGCTTGTTCCACTTTTCTACGAAGTTGCTTGGATTGAATTCTGTGTATGCTTTTGGAAGTGGTTTTTCCCATGGAGAACCAAGATCCCAATTTGCAAACCACAATTCTTCCGTAGTCAGATACCAGGATTTCATATCAAATAACCCATCATGAGCTATAAATGTTTTGAATCTGTTCTCATGGATTCCGGCCAGCATAAATACACTGTATCCTCCGTAACTAGCTCCTACAGCTGCTACCCTGTCACCGTCCACGTATGGTAAAGTTTTCGCAAAGTCTGTTGCCGCCAGATAATCTCTCATTGGCTGTCCGCCCCAGTCTTTTGAAATTTCTTCGTTCCATTTTGTTCCCCAGCCTGGCATTCCTCTTCTGTTTGGAGCTACTACGATATAATCGTTAGCTGTCATAAGAGCAAAGTTCCATCTTACACTGAAATATTGAGTAAGTGCAGACTGTGGTCCACCCTGGCAGTATACCAAAGTAGGATATTTTTTGTTCGGGTCAAAGTTCGGTGGATAGTGGAACCAAACTCCCATTTCTTTACCGTCTGAAGTTTTCACCATTTTAAGTTCAGATTTCCCCTGAGCCAGCTTAGCATAAGTTTCCTTGTTGGCTTCAGTAACCTGCTTCATTTCTCCATTTTTAACGTTTACAGAGAATAATTCTGTGGCATGGTTTACGTCTGTTCTTCCTACCAGAAGTGAAGTTTTATTATCTGTAAAGATTTCGTTAACGTCAAAATCTCCTTTGGTGATCTGCTGTACTTTTGCTGATTTTGAATCCAGCGAGAAAAGCTGTTTTGTACCTCTGAATGCCGCTGTGAAGTAGATTGTTTTTGAATCTGCTCCCCAAAGTACATCTCCTGAAACACTTTCGTCCCAACCTGAAGTAAGGTTAGTCGTCTTCCCTGACTTCCAGTCTAAAATTTTCACATCATTTTTATCAGCTTCATATCCGTCTCTGGCCATACTCTGCCAGATTAAAGATTTTCCGTCCGGGCTGAATTTTGGGTTTACATCATATCCTTTGTTGGATTCCGTAAGGTTTTTGGTAGTACCTGATGCCAGATCATAAGCAAAGATATCGGTATTGGTACTTGTAGTATATTCTTTACCACTTTTAGGTTTTGTAACATATAAAAGCTGTGCAGAATCCGGGCTCCAGATAAAATCTTCAGCACCACCGAAAGGTCTTTGCGGAGAATCCCAGGTTTTTCCTTCCAGAAGATCTTTCGCTCCTTCTACTTTATCGGCTGTATTCACTACAAATACATGGTTATATTTTCCTTCATTGAAATAATCCCAGTGTCTGTGGTTCAGGTCTGTGTATACCTGAGCCGTTGTTTTAGGAGTATCACTGAATTTATCTTTCCCCATTACTTTTTCAACCAATACCTGCTTGCTGAAAGCAATCTTCTTCCCGTCAGGAGAAATGACAATATTATCAGCTTCCCCGATGGTATAAAATTCTGTCCAGGTTTTTCCGGCATCTTTGGAAAGATAAATTTTATCTCCTTCCTGAGCATAAATTCCGTTTTTATCCCACTGAATAAGTGCTTTTTTACCGAAATCAATTTTGGAAGACTGGTTATTAAGAACATTCAGAAAATAGTTTTCATTTTTTGTTTTCTCTGTTTTCAGGTCTACCTGCCCTACTTTATAGATAAGAGAACCCTGATCTGGTGAAACTGCCTGTACCCCAACTTTTTTCAAAGTCCAAAGAATTTCAGGCGTCATTACTTGTTGTGCATTCATTAAAAGCGGAGCTGCCAAAGCCAGCAGGCTGTACTTAAGTTTCATATGTTGATATTCATTTTTAACGGATGTACAAAATCAGTTGATTTCCTACATCCTTTTATTAAATTCAAAGATTGCCAAAGTTAATATTTAAAATAAAAACGGACGAAAGAATTAACATTAAGTTTTTAAAGTTGATAAATAATTGATTTATGTACGGCAAAAGTTTACTAGTTTTACAAAAGACTAAACTAATACCCATTTTTCTATGAAAAAATTTATACTTTTTTCTTCACTTTGTGTATCTTCATTCTTTTTTTCACAGCTTACGATGAGCCCTTTTCCCAATCATTATTATAATCCTTATCAGGTCACAATTAATGGAAACGGGACTATTTATTACACCACTGACGGAAGCACTCCGACGATTAGTTCTTCCTCTGCCGTAAATAATGTTCAGATTTCTATTGATCAGAATAAAGAGATCAAGGCATTTCTTGTTAACGGACAAGGAAGTTCTTCTCCTGTAATCAGTAAAAAGTATTATACAGGAAGTATTCCTACTGCTGCTATTTATTTTAAAGCACCTTCCACATGGGCATCAGGAAGCTGTGTAATGGTTGATATGGTCAGTCCCAATTCTATAGACGGATTTGCAATCGATACATTCTGGCCCGGAGTTGTAATGCAACCTGCCGGATGTGAATCATGGTATAAGACTACGAGAGATTTTGAAAGTGCCAATGTCCGTTTTAATAACTGTACTCTATTTGAGAATATTCCTGCTACCATCAGTACCAATCTGATTCCGATGGGAAGTACTTTGTATTATGATTTTACAGATGGAGTAATAACCACTCCGCCTTCATGTTTATTTTTAATATCTAATGAATCAGTCTCTAAAAATAAAAGCGTTTTTATCAAAGTTTATCCGAACCCTGTTTCAGATATTTTAAAAGTAAATACTGACCGGAACTTCAACGAATATGAGATTACAGATGTGAATGGAAGGGTGATTTTAAAAGATCAGTTTATGAAAGAAATTTTAATTAGTCAGCTTATCTCAGGAAATTACTTTTTAAAGCTTAAAGATTCGAAAGGAGACCTCGTGTTACTGAAGTTCATTAAAAAATAAAGAAATCCGCTCGTTGAGCGGATTTCTATTTTGATCTTTATGATTTTAATTAATCTCCATCTGAGAACATTGAATTCGCCAGAGAAGTTACAATTGATAATAATATACTGAAGATAAATGCCCACCAGAAGCCATCTACAACCATACTGTCTATGAAATAGTCTGCAATAAGGACAATTGCGGCATTAATTACCAGCGCAAAGAATCCTAAGGTAAGAATAGTCAGCGGAAGGCCAAACAGACTTAAAATTGGCTTTACAAATATGTTAAGAACCCCAAGCACAATCGCAAAGATGATGGCTGAAGAAAATCCTTCAAACTGTACTCCCGGTAAAATTTTAGTTAAAAGATAAGCAACAATTGCTGTAATAAAAAGTCGGATAATTAAGTTCATTGTGATATTTTTTAATGTTTATGGGGTTTGTTGAGCAAAAGCTATTCCATTCCGGAAAAAAAATGCTTTGAAACCCTTTATTGAAGGAATATCTTGTCTTTTATTTTCTCTTAATTTCTTATTTTATTTTCATCATGGTTACTAATGAGGTGGCTACATGACTTTCAGAATCAGAACCTTCGGTCTGGACATAGATTTCCGTTCTCACTACAACAATTTTCCCTCCCCCTTTGATAACATAGGATTTTGAAATCAAAGCATCACCCATTGCCGGACGAAGGTAGTTCACTTTCAGCTCAACGGTCACTACATAACAGTCTTCCGGATAATGGCTCACAGCGGCATATCCTGAAGAAACATCCACCAGAGAGGCGATCATTGCGCCATTGAACATGCCTGCTTTTCGGGTCATCATTTCCATCTTAGGGATCTTCATCGATATAAAATCAGTTTCTACTTCCAGCAGTTCTGCTTTATAGAATTTCAAGGTTTCCGAGCGGCTGAAGCTGTCTGTAATGAGTTTCTTTTTTTCTGGTGTCATGAATTTTATTTTAAACAAAGGTAAGCGCTATAAAGTTTTTGATCTCAATGATCTTTCAATTTTTCATTAAAAAACCGCTCCATGAACAGGAAACGGCTTCTTTCCAAGGTTTTAAACCCTGCTTACACAACAAACGATAACTTTTCAGATAAACCTGACGCTTTCAGATGATGATCTTCTCTGATCATATCGGCTTCTTTTTCACCAATCATAATGGTAGGTGCGTTGGTATTTCCGGAAACCACATCCGGCATGATCGATACGTCAGCTATCCTTAATCCTTTTATTCCATATACTCTCAGTCTCGGATCTACTACAGAAAGGCTGTCGACTCCCATTTTACAGGTTCCGGTCATATGATGATAGGTGGAACATGATTTTTTGATATGATCTATCACTTCCTCTTTTGTTTTTCCCATTTCACGGCATATTTCAACACATTGATAAAGTGCTTCCAGATCGGATTCTTCAGAAAGAATCCTTATCAATCTGAGAGATTTGAACTGGAGCTGGCTATGATTTTATGTAAGCATCATGAGGAGATTAAAAGCGATGTTGATGGCTGGTATGAGAAGTTATTCCGGTAAAACTACCTGTCAAAAAAAGTGTAAGGCCGGATTTTTTCGGAATGAAATTTACGACGTTTAGTTTATTCGTACATAATGTCGTTTCGTAAGAATCTCTGGCTAGATAGGTTGGAAAACGCAAAGTCGCCAATTGTCGCCAAACTATTTGTTTTTGAGGCGTTAAGATTTGATCTCCGATAAAATATAATATTGCTTTACATTTACAAAAAAATTTATTTAACTTTCCTATTATTGAATTCAAAAACTCACGTACTCCATTATGCTGAATGATTACAAAAAACACGAATTGTTTGGGAAAACCCTGATACAGAAAATTGATATATCAGGGTCCTTCAGGTATGATTTTCCGGTTTCGGAGCAAGCCTGCTTTCTGTATGTGCTTAAAGGTGAGTTTCAGTACAAAACAGAGGAACAGGAGTTTGATGTTTCTGCAAATTATTCTCTTTTTCTGAACTGTATCAGCTCCGGAAAACATATTCAGAACTCAGTGTCAGAAGATCATTGTGAGATTGTGATCGTTACGTTCTATCCTGACATCCTGAAAAAAATCTATGACAGAGAATTGCCTTTATTACTGCAAAAACCTTCCGATATCGTTTCGAATAAATCCAATGAGAAAATAAACAATGACTTTCTGATTCAGAAGTATGTAGAAGGGCTGCTTTTTTATTTTGAAAACCCTTCCCTCGTTAATGAAGATATATTGGTTCTAAAACTCAAGGAAATCATTTTGCTGTTGGCTCAGTCACAGAATGCTAAGGCCGTTCAGCTGATCCTGTCACAGCTTTTCTCTCCCACCACTTATTCTTTTAAGCAAATCATTGAAGCGAATTTATTTTCACAGCTAACAATCGAACAGCTTGCTGAGCAAAGCAATTTAAGTGTATCATCTTTCAAAAGAGAATTTTCAAAACTTTACAACGATACCCCCGCCAATTATATAAGAAACAAAAAACTGGAAAAAGCCGCCGAATTACTTTTAATATCCGATGAACGCATTACCGATATCGCGTTCGAATGCGGATTCAACGATCTGACCACTTTTACCAAAAACTTCAGCGATAAATTTCATATAACGCCCTCCAATTACCGCCAGGAACGGAAAGGATGATAATCGTACCTTTTTAAAGATTATAAATGTATTTCCTGTTTTGATAAGGAGTTCTTTTCTGAACCAAAATCCCAAATTCTTGAACTAAATCACAAAATCATTTCTGTATTTCTATCGCAAATTTGTACCGTCAGTTACAGGGAACAGTAATATACCTGCAGCTCATAAGTATCAATTTTAAAATACAATCAATATGAATCTATCAGGTTTAGGAATTTTTCACACTATTATTGGCGTAACAGCTCTTGTTGGCGCAGTGATAGGATTTATCAGATATGGTAAAATCAATCTGGCTAAGCCGTCAGGAAAAGTCTATTTTTATGCGACGGCCATCACTTCACTTACAGCATTGGGTATCTCCAAAAACGGAGGTTTTAATGCAGGACATGTGTTTTCATTATTTATCATCGTTTTGATCGCTGCGGCCTATTTTCTTTTTGCCAATAAAAAAGGAAGTAAGAAAGTCCGGTATTTTGAGAATTTTCTATTGTCATTCAGCTTTTTTCTGTCGCTTGTCCCAACTGTTAATGAGACATTCACACGGGTTCCGATTGGACATCCTTTGGCCAAAGACATCAAAGATCCGATCATTGGGCAGACTCTTCTTGTTATTTTACTGCTTTTTATTGTTGGATCTGTTTTTCAGTTTATCAAACAGAAAAGAGAGAATGTTGAAGTTTCATGATGACACGGTATTTAAGAAACTGTAAAACCACCCCGTCAAAAATTCTTTGAATTTTTGCCACCCCTCCACTGGAGGGGAATTTTTACGTCTTTAGTTGGGGTATTTGTAAATAGGATAACTATTCTAATTCTAAAGATAAGTGTATGGTTGGCTTCCGCTGAATGACAAATACAACGTTTTGCTTATCCGTACACTTTGTCATTCCATAGAATCTATGTATAGATGGGTTGGAAAACGCAAAGGCGCAAGTTTTGCTCCTAAGTTTTATATTGTAAGACACAAGGATTTTATCTCCGATAAAATGTGATAACATCAAAAGCTGAATCACCTATCTGAGCCAAGTTCATGCAATTATTTTATTATCTTTGAGAGAATGTTTATCTCATTCCATTATGTATAGCGTATACAAAAAACTATTGCGTTTGACTGGCAGTCAAAAGGCCACGGGTTCGAATCCCGTATTCTCCACTTGATAATTCTACTTAGTTTATTTTTTCCAAATGGTAGTTGATAATTTGGACCAAGTATACTATTGATTAGCTCAATTGCACCTGGAAATCATCACTTAAAGTCAAAACACCTTCTGTGATTGCTTCCGGGTGAGTAGAGAAGCCTTTTAATTTTGAAGTTTTTCCTTTTAATACCAAATCTAAAAGTTGTTTATCGGATAGTTTCTTGCCGAAGATTTCGAACGTAATTTTAAAACCGCAGTTTTTGAAATCGGAGCAGCCTACAGCGGTTTTTCCTTTGATCAGATTATGTTCTTTACATTTCGGGCATTTCGTTTCTTCCCAGGACTGAAGTTCTTTTTTCTGCGCAGGTTCTCTTTTTTTCTTCTCCTTGACTTCTTCTTTTTCTTCTTCCTGGAGGGTAATTACTTTTCCTTTTCCGTACACCACTTTTTCAGTGAGTTCTGTCACCATCTGAATCAGTTCTTCTTTGAAAAGATTAGCTTCATACTCTCCTTTTTCAATTTTACGAAGTTTGGATTCCCATTCTCCGGTCAGTTCCGGGCTTTTTAACAGTTCGTCTTCGATGGTATCGATCAGCTGGATTCCGGTTTGGGTAGCGATCAGATTTTTTCTTTTTTTCTCGATGTATTTTCTTTTGAAAAGGGTTTCGATGATGTTGGCACGGGTAGATGGTCTTCCGATCCCGTTGTTTTTCAGCATTTCACGCAATTCTTCATCTTCAACCTGTTTTCCGGCAGTTTCCATCGCTCTCAGCAGTGTTGCTTCGGTATAAGGTTTTGGAGGCGTTGTTTTTCCCTGGTGAATCATCGGATCGTGGGGTCCGGTTTCTCCTACAGTAAATTCAGGGATGGTTTGTTCTTCCTCTTTTTCTTTTTCCTTATCGGTGGTTTCTTCTTTAGGCTCTTTGGCGTAAACGGCTCTCCATCCTGCTTCAAGAACCTGTCTTCCACTGGTTTTGAAAGGAATGGTTCCTACTTTTCCTTCTACCAAAGTATTGGAAATTTTACATTCCGGATAGAATACTGCTATAAAACGTTTTGCAATCAGATCATAAATCAGTTTTTCTTCTCTGCTCAAATTCTGAGAAGGCGGAATTTCCGTAGGAATGATCGCATGGTGATCGGTTACTTTGGTATCGTCGAAAACCGCTTTTGATTTTGGAATCGGAGCTTCCAGCAACGGAGCAATCAGATCCTGATAAGGATACATTTTCTGAAGAATTCCTGCAATTTTCGGATATAAACTGTCTGATAAGTAGGTGGTATCAACACGGGGATAAGTTACGTGCTTTTTTTCGTAAAGACTTTGCACATAATTCAAGGTATTTTCTGCTGAATATCCATATTTTTATTGGCTTCTACCTGAAGTCCGGTCAAATCGAAAAGTCGTGGATTTTTTTCTTTTCCTTCTTTAATTTCGAAAGAAACGATTTCAAATGGATTTACTTTAAGGTATTCCAGCCCTTTTTCTGCACGTTCCAACGTTTTTAAACGATCAATCGCTGCGTTGAAAATAACGTCACGGTATTTGGTTTTCAGTTCCCAATATTCTTCTGTGGTAAAAGCATCAATTTCTTTCTGACGCTGCACAAGCATCGCCAATGTAGGAGTTTGTACTCTTCCAATGGAAAGAACTGCTTTATTTCCCCCAAATTTTTTCGTAAAAAGTCTCGTAGCATTGATTCCCAATAACCAATCTCCTATGGCTCTGGCATTTCCGGCCAGATACAGATTTTTATAATCCTCTGCAGGTTTTAAACTTGCAAATCCTTCTTTAATAGCATCTTCCGTTAGTGAAGAAATCCATAAACGCTGAACCGGTTTGTTGCATTTTGCTTTCTGCAATACCCAACGCTGAATCAGTTCTCCTTCCTGCCCGGCATCCCCGCAGTTAATGACCTCATCACATTCTTCAACTAATTTTTCAATGACTTTAAACTGATTTTCAACACCTTTATTAGGGATCAGCTTGATTCCAAAGCTGCTGGGAATAATCGGCAGTGAAAAAAGGTTCCAGGATTTGAACTGTGGACCGTAGTCGTGTGGTTCTTTTAAAGTACAAAGGTGTCCGAACGTCCATGTTACGCAATAGCCGTTTCCTTCCATATAGCCTTGTTTAGGCGTGGTAGCGCCCAATACTTTGGCGATATCTCTGGCAACACTGGGTTTCTCGGCAATACATAATTTCATGAACTCGGGTTTATTGAAGGAGTGCAAAAATCGGGATTTTTTTTGACTTTTGCTAATTTAGCTCTAAGTATTGAAACTCTGCCCTATACCCATTAATCTCACTCTTTCCAGCCATTCATAAATCATAGAAGAGTTATATTTCAAATCTCCATTCTCATCTTTTTCTTTTTCTAAAGCAATTGCCATCAATGCAAACTCATTTTCTAAAGAGGTAGAAAAAATTCCTTGGTCATCAGTATTTATAGATACTGAAAGTTGCGGACAATTCCTTATCTTTTCGTGATCTAGCTCTAGTCCCAAATTAAAAAATTTAGTAATTGGATGTTTTGCGTATCTTCTAAAAGTTCCAATAAGATAGTTTGATGTAGGATTAGTTTCAATGGCAATATTCTTATTCTTCAACTCATGCATCATTTTAAACTGAACAGCTTCTACCAATTCCATATAAGCATGAGATATTTCAAATTGCTTAATCAGAGCGCCAGCTTTTTTAATTTTCACATTAAAATGATACTGTTGATAAAGACATTTTATATCTATATTGTTTCGGATATTTTTATTTTTAGGATATTCTTCATTGATTCGGCATCTTTCCCAATAAGTCAAATTAGGTTTTATATAAATATCATCATTTAAATCTGATAAATATAAATAAGGATCATCACCTCGAAGTTTCCAGGCATCAAAATAGGTAGTATGATGAATATATTTTTGTTCTAGCAAGCTTCCTTTATCAAAATTAGCTGTGTATAATTCATAAAATAAATTCTCATACAGCTTCTCAAGCCGATTCACTTCATTTCGATGAATTCCAATACCAAATTTTCTAATTTTGGCTAATAACCAAACAATATTATCCAATACCATCTGTTTAGGAAGCATTAATTTAAACTGCTTGAAAGCATAATATTCTTTAACATCAATTCCTAATGCTAATGCATGCCCAATCCTATCTCCTTGTGTAAGATTTAGAAATCTGATACTTTCATCTATGGCACGCAAACCATCTACCAAATCATAAAAGTCTTCTCCTGCATGATAAGTTGCATATATTTTAGGTTCTTCCAGTTTATCTTTTAAATGGTTAAAATACCCTTTTATTTTATGATTCTTCAAATAGCGGAATCCTTGTGCAAAAACTTCTGGATTTGCATTGAATTCACTAGATGCTGCATCAATTCCTCTGATCAAATCTGAAATTTCAGAATAGCCTTCTCTCAACTGGCTTATGGCTATAGATTGTTTCTTTATTTCTATCCTTAAATCTTGATGTCTGCACAATACTTCTTCTGATAAATCAGAGTATTTTCTACTATCTCTTGTTTTAATATAATGTATTGTATAAAATATATTATGCTTTTTTAAATCAAATGTATTATCATCAGATAATGAACGGTTTAATTGTTTTGATAATATTGCCTGCCTATCTAAAGCTTTATTATAACCTTCTAAGCTTGATTTTAATTTTAACACGCTATCCTTTGGAGCAACTCTTAATTCAAAAGATTTGATTTGACTATGAGATTTAGTATCATGCACAGCCAAATTCATAAATGCTGTATGATATATAGAATCATCAGGTAAAAAAAATTCTTTTCTGTCCTGATACATCGAGAAATTACCAAAACCAACTTTATCATTCACCTGAATAAGCTCTGCTCTAAACTGGGCTTTAATTAACAAATAGGCATGGAATAGATAAATAGATGATTGAAACTTTTTATCTCCAGAATAAATTAACTTAAAGCAATTATATAATAGTTTTCGTTCTCCATAAAACACATAAGATTTCTCAAGATTTTGAATATGAATGTTTTTAGGAATGGTGTAATCTATTATTTCTACATTACCCTTATATTCAAATTGATGCCCCAAATCATATCTTAACACTTCAATATTTTTTGAAAGCTCATGCATATTCATCAACAGATCAAAAGAAGCTGATGAATTGCTCTCTTTAGCTATATCAATAGTAAATTCTTTACTTTCATCTATTTTATTTACTAACCTAAACAACTTATATCTTATATAAGCAGCTTTATAAACAAGTATTTTTAATTCCTTTTTTGAGCTTTCCGATGCATTGGAAGTTTTTGTTAATAGGCTTATTTCTTTCTTCAGATCTACAAATGCCTTTTCAAAAGAGATTGGATGGTTCATTATATTAATCCAACTTAAATCAAAAACAGGTCCTGAGCCTTTTAGATGAAAGTGATTTTCTGCCAATCCCTTTTTTAAAAGTTGATGTAGTCTTTTATTATCCGAAAATGCAGTAGGTCGCCAAGCAAAAAAATCTCTCTGCCTTCTAGATCTATTATCTAAACAAGCATAAAAAGAAGTGGTAAGTATATCTTCTCCAATATAATAAGATAAATCTCTCCACTTTAACAGATGTTCATATATTACAAATGGTTCTAAATCTTGCTCTATTAAAACTTTAGAAGTAAAATGATTTAAAATATGAAAATAGTTCTTATTCTTTTCCTGATGGACATCATGAAACCAATCTGAATCAAGTTTTTGATATACATTTTGAATTTCATCTACGGAATAGTTTGAAAAAGTTCTAAAGCCTTTTTCAATAAAACTATTTACATTAATATATTTTTCTGAATCCTTTTTTGATAAAATAAAATCTGAACAATAATCTGTAAATAATAAACGGATTGATTTACGAAGATTATCCATTTATTTTATTTTTTAGATAGTCAATTAATTCTTTTTTAGTTCTATTAACAATATCTTCTTCTCCGCTTTTAATACCATCTTGATATGATGATAACTCATCAACCACTTCATGAAATTCATCAATAGCTTTTATTTCATTGATAATTGTTGATAGTGTTATGATCTTATAGTTTGGATTCTTCTTTATTCTCGAATGTAAAAGTTTTAGTTTTTCTTTAATTAAATCTAAATCTTGGTTTTCCATTTCTTCAGGTTCAAAACTGTCATAAAGGTTATTTATAATATCAATCAAATGATCCGTAATTTTTAATTCACCCAATTTATCAATTGATAAGCTATGATTATTATTTATATCGTTAACAACTTTGTAATTTATTTTATTTCTAGATAAAAAGGCTAGTATCAAAGTTTTAATTATAGGATATTCTAGAAAATCATTGATAATTGATTTATTACATTTTATATTTTCTAGACTTTTGACAGAACCATAAACAAATAGTAAACAAATTGTATCAAAATAATTATTAGGAAGTTTTTCTTTAACCTCTAATTTTCTAAATTTATTTAGCTCAAACAAAAAAGCAATGGTAAAGTTGGGATTGAATAATTGGGTTATAAATTTTGACTTTAAAAACCATTCGATGTTTAATTTAACAAAATTATCACTTTTATCAAACTTAAATATATGATGTAAGACATCAATATTAATCATATTATGAAATATTGAAAAAGGAGATAGAATACCTTTTTTATAAGAACTTACTAAATGATCTTTTTCAAACTCATTTCTATATGTTTTTTTATTATCCCCTAAAATAAACATAAATTGGCTTAAAATAAATTTTTCTTCAGTATTCATTTTTTTTAAATCAATAGTTCCCTTAAATTCAACGAAATCTCTTGATTTTGTACCTTCTTCCTCTGACATTATTTTAGAATCTACATTCACAAATCCATATTTCAACATATTATTTTGCACTGCCTTATCTTTCATATCCCTTATCCTTATAAAATAATAAAGCTTTAAATAATCTAGAAAAGCAACTTCTTTGTAATTATCAAAGAATAACCTCTTTTCATATGTTAGAAGAGCAAATATTACATCCCCAATAGATATTTTTTCTGGAAGTTTACTTGAAGAGTAACCCTTGAGTTCTTGCACACCAAAAGTTTTATTTAAAATTCGAATAGTTAATAAATTCAAATAAACATTATCTGAATCCTCTATTTCAAGAAAAACTTCATTATAAATTTTTTTATTATTGACTTCTAAAAGCAAGTAATTTTTTAGTAAGTTATAGTTTTTTTCTTCTTGCAAAACATTAAAAAAATTCTGACTTTCTCTAATTGTATGTGGATAAAAATTGTTATAATGAAACGATATTGGTAGATAAACTTCAAAATTCTCAAACAAAACACTAGATAAAACATTAGATAAATCCGATGATTTTATATCAAACAATTCTTTTCTATTATCTAATATTTTCAAATCTAAATTTTTTATCTTTTGTACATCGGGCAATATTAATCTTCGTTTAAAAGGTAATAACTTTTCTAAATATTTATTTATTTTATTATCTATCTCGTTAACATTATTCTTTTCCTTATAATAAATTTCGATAGCATCCCTGAGTTGTTCGATTTTACAAGCAATTAATAAAATTATATTTTTTTGTATTAGAAACTGCCTAATATCCTCCAGCATTAAATAAGCTCCTTCAGTATTTAAATCAAAATCATCTATTGCTATGACTAAGTATTCTTTACCTTTTTCAAATTTTTCTAGATAATTTTTAACAAGATCTTTAAATTTATCCTTTAAATTACTACTTGTAGCAAGTTTGCTTAATGCTTCAATAGATTCTTTTTTATAGATATCTTGTCTATCTGAATTGATAATTTGTAAGTTTTTGAAAACTTCTTGAAAATGATTTATTAAATTACGGCGATCTTCATCTAGCAAAACTTTTATTTTTAATGCATCCTGAAATTTTTGAAACATTTTAGCTAAAATAATTTCAAAGAGACTTTCTCCCCCTCTAAAAAGCGAAGGATCAATAATATCAATTGCAGCAAAAGATTTATTTTGAATAAAATCATAATCAATTTTAGAATCATTTTCATCTTTTTTAAAAAAATCAGTATGATCAGATTTTGATTTGTCAATTAATGATTCTCTAAATGAAATCATTGAAGAAGATTTCCCTTTTCCTCGTTCTCCCGTAAATGCAATAATATTATTAAAATCATCATACTGAGATTCTTTTTCAGATTGTTTAATTATTTCGATTACATTCTTAAGAGCATTTTTATAAACGTCTTTAAAAATAGAATTTTTAAATTGATTTCCAGTTTCTATTTTTACTTTATATTCTTCATTTAAATGAATTTCCAAAGATGTAGTCAAATCAGATTCTCGCTCAGTATCAGTTATATGTTCCATATATTTATAAATTTTCAGTTGATTATTTTTTTAGTTTAATTAACTAATATAATAAAATTCAATACATAAAAATTACGGGTTTCCACAATAAAAAAGCCCCCTTATAAAAAGAGGGCCGGATCAACAATGTAATGAAACTAGTTCATTATTTCTTTTTTACTTCTGAAATGGCATCGGAAATTCCTCCGCCTGCGGTTTCAAAGAAGGCAGGACCAGCCAGAAGATATACTTTTTCTAATTTTTTGGTGGTGGATAATTTGTGTTCTTTCAGGTAATTTTCAGAACGGTTGGCATGTACGATTCCTCTTACTACATTTCCGGCTACCAAAGCGGTGGGTGAATCTATTCCGGCATCTTTCAGATCGCTGGCGAATGCAAAATTGGTAACGCCTAATCTCATAGCTTCACGGGCTGCCACTTCGCCTACGGAAGTCATTAAATCAGGGGTGAATTTATTACGGTCACCTAAACCGATCAGCAATAATTTCTTTGCAGACATCGATCCTGCAGGAGGCGTAATTAAAATCGTCTCCAAGGAATGTCCCTGAAACTGTCCTGTTTTTCTAAGGTTGGTCAGTTCTCCTTTTAAGGCCTCATCCAGGTGAACCAATCCGTTCAGTTTTGCCGGCAATGCCTGAGCACTGAAGATGTCACCTTCTGTATATTCGAAAACACAGGCTACCTGAAGCTGGGCGTCAGCAGACGATGGGCCCTGTACCAATCCTATCATGGAGATTCCGTCTACGGTTCCCCAGGTTTTGGAAGTTCCGATGGCTGTTGTTTTTGCAGGAGCTGTGGCTGTAGTTTGTGCAAAGTTTAAGGTAGATAATGCTAAAGCTGCAATTACCAGTGATTGTTTTAGTGTATTTTTCATGTGATTTATTTTTTGTTGTTTGTTGTGGGGTTCGGGATGCGAGTTGCGGGTTATTTTTGTTGCGGGTTTTAATTTTTGTTTGTTGGAATAACGCAAGGGCGCAAAGTTTTTTTAAGGTTTATGTTGTTAAGGCGCGAGTCGCTTCGCTCCGGCTAATTTTATTTCTTTTCAAAGGTAGTTTCTGTGATGGAGAGGTGCATTGATGTGGGATAATTGTTCAATTTATTTTCAAATGATCTCATTTTCAAATTTCAAATTCCTTGTGTGTGTTTAAAATTTAAATACAATTCTGGAATTGATGAAGAGTCCGTCTTTGTGGTTGTCGATTACATCGTTAATGAAAGCTCCGGTATTGAAATACTGTATTCCTGTATTAAAGGTTAAAAATGGATTGATCTTATAATTGAAACTTCCTAAAAATGCGGTTCCGATGTATCTCTTTTTTGAGTTGGAAGACGCCAGGTTTAGTGTTCCGCTGGGTCTGTAAATCCCGTCCTGGATAGAATATCTCCAGTTGAAAACTACGTCTGCCTGCACCGTTATTTTTTTACCTAAATCAATAGTTGCATAGGGATGGATATCAATTAAATTCACCGGACCAATCTGAGGATTAAATCCAAAATACCCACCTTTCGGATACAATGGATTGAATGTTCCCAATGTTCCATCTCCTTTATTACTGTCTCCTGAAATATAATCGTTTCTAAGGTTGATGGTCGGTTTTCCTTTTACATTTTCAAACATATATCCGATGTCTGCAGAAGCCGTCCATGCACTGATATTTCCTTTATTAAAGTTCCCAAACTGATAGGCTGCTTCGAAATTGTAAATAAAACCTCCTCCATATTTCCAGAATCTTCCGCCAAAAGTATGTCTGTTCTCATCGGAAAGTCCATCTTCAAAACGTACATCCTTTCTGTGAATCCCCAGATAATAGAGCTCCAGATTTCCGCTTCTGGGAATAATCCATGTGTTGTAACTTCCCCAAAGGTTGATTGATTTTGAAGATTTGTTATCAAATGCTCCCGGGCTTATTTCACTGGCAGCCATCATAAAGGCATCAGATCTGAAGTTCCCTCTTTTGTACATGAATTTTAATCCATCAAAATAAAGTCTTAAATTCGGACCTTCTCTTACTGAGATCAGTCTTCCGCTTCCATAATCAAGTTCCTGTCTTCCGGCACGTACGGTCAACTTTTCTTTATCATTTTTCAAAATATCAACATCAATGAAAAGATTCTGAATATTCAAATGGTCTTCGTCAATAGGTCTCGGACCATTCTTTCTTCCATTTTCCCATGCACTTCTCACCTGTCCGAAAATTCTTACTCTTGAGCCCAGATGCAGATCTGCATGTACACTGTATCTTTGAATCAGAAAAGGATTGCTTCCAATTCCCATTCTTCCCCAATCTTCATTATTAAAGTCTACAAATTCCAGTCTTGCTTCTCCTCCCAATGAAAGATAATTGTTGCTTTTTTCTGCAATCGGTATGTATTTGATGGAGTTGTAAAAAGTTTTTGCAGAGTCTTTATAGGAAGCATAATCTTCATCAAACCTCATCAGCTTAAACTGAGCAGAAATTTGAACGGGAATAAAAATCTGCAGCAACAGTACAATGGCGATCAGTTTTTTCATGATGATTTCTTTGTTAAATAATGATCCACCGAATATCTTCCAGCTCCCATAAACAGTAAAAACAGATAACATAAACTGTACATAAAAGGTGTATCTTTCACCAATAAAGCATCATTCCAATGAAGTATAAAATATCCTGTAAGGGTCACTGCCAGGATTGGTAATACTGCAATTCTTGTGAAAAAACCAAAGATCACAAATACCGGAAATACCAGATTGGCTGCATCAGCAAAAAGATTGTTGAAAGCTTCAGGAAGATGCAGCGGGTTGGGTACCTGCTCTGCTTCTGAAACGCCTACTCCTATTTTTTTTAATCCGTGTGCTACGATTAATTCTACAGAAAGGAAGATTCTGAAAGCTAGAAGGGCAGCATCTGTTAATTTTCTTCCAGGATTGGTATTGGTGATGATATGGATTAACTTTTTCATGATTGGAATAAATTTTAGCTATGAATTAAATTGATTGTCGTGATTGTATTAATGCTGGGTTGACCACCCCGTCAAAAATTCTTTGAATTTTTGACACCCCTCCAAAGGAGGGGAATTTTCACCCCTTCAGTTGGAACGTTGATTGATTTGAATAATTAAAAACTTTTGTGGCTAAAAAATTATTTTGTCTGATAGCCTCCGTAATATTTTACAGGTGACCAGTCGGGGATGACTGGAAGTGGTGCCGGAGCTGCTGTTTTGTAGGTTTCATCTCCGTACACGACTTTTCCGTCTACGATCGTCAATTTTGAGGTGATGTTTTTGATGTCTTCATCATTGACTGTGAAATAATCTTTATCCAGAATGGTAAGATCTGCAAAGTATCCTTTCTGTATTTTTCCTTTCTGATAGTCTTTAATGAGTTCGTATCCTCCGTAAGTAGAAAGTGATAAAGCAGTTTTTCTGTCCAGCGTATTTTCTTTACCCATCACCTGAGTTCCTCCTATTGTTTTTCCTGTGGTGATCCAGTATAAAGCTACCCATGGGTTATAACTTGCGACTCTTGTTCCATCTGTTCCTAATCCAACCGGAATTCCCATTTCCAGCATTTTTTTCACCGGAGGAGATGTCAAAGCTGGTTTTTTACCATATCTGTGGATGAAGCTTTCTCCCTGATACGCCATTCTGTGCTGTACTGCAATTCCTCCGCCCAACGCTTTGATTCTTTTCATATTATCTTCGGTAACGGTTTCTGCGTGGTCGATAAACCATACTAATCCGTTCAAAGGAGTTTCTTTGTTTACTTCTTCAATGACATTTAAAAATCTGGTTATACTTTCATTATACGTCGCATGAATTCTGAAAGGCCATTTGTTTTTTACCAGAAGACTTACCACCTCTTTCATATTTTTCTCCATCGTAGCCGGAAGTTCGGGTCTTGGGAAAAGAAAGTTTTCAAAGTCGGCTCCGTCTGATACCAGGTTTTCCCCTCCACCGTTGACATGATAATCGATTTCATTAAAATCATTATGACCATGGTCGTCAATTTCTACCATTCCAATCCATTTGGTGTAATCGGCAAGCTCAGATCCTTTTTTCTGGGCAAATAAATAGTAAGGAAGACGAACGGTAATTTTCCCTTGTTTGTTCAGCTGATCTGTTGTTCCGTAGTCATCCGGAAAATTCTGGAATCCTCCACCTGCGTCCATTACTGCAGTCACTCCCAATCTGTTCAGTTCCGTCATGTATTGAAGGGTAGAATTTACTTTTTCTTCTTCTTTCAGTTCCGGCAGTTTCGCTAATGTTGAATAAAGTATAAATGCATTCGGTTCTGCCACCAATAATCCTGTAGGATCTCCGTTATTGTCTTTTTCAATTAAACCCTGAGCAGGGTTTGGGGTATCTCCATTGATATTCAGTTCTTTTAATCCGGCTTTGTTCAGCCAGGCTTTTCCATAGAGATACATGATGAAAGTAGGCACATTTCCCGTAGCTTCATTAATTTCAGCCAGTGTGGGAAGTCTTTTTTCTTCAAACTGATATTCATTCCAGCCTCCAATGACTCTTACCCATTGTCCCTTCGGTGTTCTCTGAGCCTGTTCTTTCAGCATTTCCAAAGCTCTTTTTAAAGATTTCACACCATCCCAACGAAGTTCGGTATTGTAAAATCTTCCTCCTCGGATTACATGTAAATGGCTGTCAAATAATCCGGGAATGACTCTGTTTCCTTTAGCATCAATGACTTTTGTATTGCCGTTTTTTAATTTTAAAATCTGGGCATTGGTTCCTACCTGTAAGATTTTATGGTCTTTGATGGCAACAGCCTGTACTTCCGGATTTTTATCATCCATTGTGGTAATCTTACCATTGGTAATGATCATGTCTGCTTTCTGAGCATTCAGAATTCCTGCTGCCAAAACTGTGGAAAGGGTAAGTATATTCAGTAGTTTCATAATTTCAATATTTAAGTTTGAAGGTTTCGGCAGGCTTTCAGCCTGCCGAAACAGTCCCATTAGTGTTTTAACATTTCCTGAGCATACTGAATTCCAATACCGTAAGCTCCACCATGTTTTTTCATCAGATCATTAACAGGTTTATATGTTTCTTTTCTAGCCCAGTCTCTCTGTAGTTCCAATACATACTGCACAGAAGTGATAGGATGTGCTCCTGCCTGAACCATACGGGTGATTGACTGATCGTGCGCTTCTTTAGAAATATCCCCAGAAGCATCTGTTACTACATATACATCGTAACCTTCGTCAATCGCTGATAATACAGGTCCTACGATACATACACTTGTCCATAATCCTGCGAAAACCAGTTTCTTTTTATTTTTTCCTGTAATGGCTTTATGGGCATTAACGTCTTCCCATGTATTCATGGTAGTTCTGTCTACATATCCACTGGTTGCTTGCGGATATACTTCTGAAATTTCTGGAAAAACAGGCCCGCTGAATGACTTTTCTGCCACCGTTGTTACTACTGTAGGAACATTGAATATTTTTGATCCACCTGCTACCAGTGCCACATTGTTTCTTAACTCTTCCATGCTGATGCTTTTGGTTGCAAAAGCCATTTGACCTTCGTGGTCGATGAGTACTACTGCGTGATTGGTAGGATTTAATAATGATTTTCCAGGGTTTTGAGCTGATGCAGTTAATGATAATAAACCAGCTGCAAATGATAGGATTAATTTTTTCATAATAATTTAAAATTTAAGAGTTGTTATTTTTGTTTAATTTTTATAGTGTCATCGGTACGTCCATTAAAAGGATTTCTGTACCTTCCTGAAGGGTTTTGATCGTAATTTCCTGAATATCCCAGACTCCGAATCCATCTCGTTCTTCTATAATCTCACCGCCTATTTCTGCGCTTCCCTTCAAAATAAAAGCATAGACTCCGTTTCCTTTTTTTCTGATTTGATACTGTGTTTCTTTATTCTCCTCAAAAGTTCCCAGATGAAACCATGCGTCCTGATGGATCCATACACCTTCGTCATCTGCATTGGGGGAAAGAATCTGTTGAAATTGATTATGACCTTTGGTTTTATCTAATGTAATCTGATCATATCTTGGTGTCACATTTCTTTTTTTCGGATAAATCCAGATTTGAAGGAATTTTACCAGCTGATCACTGTTTTTGTTGAATTCGCTGTGCATAATTCCTGTTCCTGCACTCATGACCTGAATATCTCCGCTTCTGATCACCGCTGTATTTCCCATGCTGTCTTTGTGTTCAAGGTCACCTTCCAAAGGAATACTGATGATTTCCATATTGTCGTGAGGGTGGGTTCCGAAACCTCTTCCTGCTTCCACTTTATCATCATTCAGGACTCTCAATACTCCAAAGTGCATTCTTTCAGGATTATAATAATTGGCAAAACTGAAAGTGTGCTGGCTCAACAGCCATCCGTGATCTGCCTTCCCTCTTGTATCAGCTCTGTGGATCACAGAGTTTTCTTTTATTTTTGATTCTGTATTGGGAAGATGATTGTATCCGATCGGTTCTAGTGGTTCGATCTCATCGATATCATTTTTCATAGCGCTTGCCAAAGAAGCTGATGCTACAAACATTCCTGTTCCCAATAATCCTTTCTTTAAAAAATCTTTTCTGTCCATATCAGATTGTTATTTGTTCTTGTTTGATGAGACAAATTTAGAGAGACCGGAAACCCTGCACATTTAACTAGTTTAATAAATGACTTTTCAGCAAAAAAAAATGCCGGATACTTTTGTATCTGGCAGTATGAAGTATATTGGATTGCTTTTTTTGAAATCTCTGCAATCTGCAAGTATAAAAAACTAAGATTTATTTCTCCTTTGAAGCAAGACGCTTCCTAATGGTGCTTACAAATTCTTTTGAAACCCCAAGGTAAGAAGCAATGTAGTATTGTGCTACTCTTTGCGGGATGGAAGGGTATACTTTGATGAACTCAAGATATCTGTCTGATGCGGTTTTGGAAATGGTATTCACCAGTCGGCTTTGCAGGGTTGCCAGGTTCCTCTGAACCAGCATTCTGAAAACTCTTTCAAATTTGGGAACTTCCTGCAGCAGTTTTTCTTTTGTTGTAGTATTCAACATATAAATTTCAGAATCTTCCAGTGTTTCGATAAAAACCTTAGAAGGCTTCTGTTCATGAAATGATGCAATATCACTAATCCACCAATCTTCGATGGCAAACAGTAACGTTACTTCGGAACCATTATCATCCAAACAATACATTCTCACACATCCTTTATGAATATACCCTTCAAACTGGCAGATTTCTCCTTCTCTGAGCAAAACCGTTTTCTTTGGAAACGACTGGCAAACAAGCAGATCTGTAAAGGTTTTTTCTTCTTCAGGAGTGATTGAAATAAATCGTGTAATATTTTTGATGATATTTTCAAACATGGCGTCAGGTTTATCCCTGCAAATTAGGAAAAAGACTGTAAACTTCATTCTTTAAAAGTCCACTTCCTCCTCCGTAATGATCGATTACTTTAACGTCCTTATCCAAACCGGCACAGAATATTTTTATATCTTTCTCAAAATCTTCTTCCAATCCAGAGCTTAAAAGGACAATATCTACCACATTTTCTTTTATATATTCATAACAGAAATTTTCATCACTTTGTATTTCTGCTGTCCAGCCTTCATTGTTTTCTATAATTCTTTTTAAAGTATCCAGAATTTCCTGGTTCTTTCCTATGACTAAAAAATGTAATGTTTTCATGTTGTTGAAGGTTTAAAGTTTAAAATTCAAGGTTCAAGGTTCAGAGTTTAATGTTTATACTGTTTATGTAAAGGGTAAATTGACGATTTGGATTTCTGCGGAATGACATAGTGTGTGAATAGATAAAGTGCTTAGTTTTTCCATTCGTAGAAATCTAAACACTTTTACTCCCAAATGCACCCAATCAATAACCCGAATCTGGAAACCTGCTCTACCCTAACAACACTCAAACCCTATGACTCTCAGGCCCGAAACCCCATCTCGTAATATCTCTATAAATGCTTATTTCCTGTAATTTTTAATTCATTCAGATCCAGTTGTGATTCTGCTTTTCGGATCTCGTAATCACTGAAGAGTTTTTCGCGTTTCATTTTAAAGAGTTCTTTTCGCTGTAAGGCAAATATATCCATCATTACTTTATGATATTCGGCCATATCGTTTTGCCTGTTGGTACACATTTCGATAGAATTGAGATGATTCTGGTGAAGTTTGATATCACTTTCCAGCGTATTTTTAAGATTTTCAAGGAGACTATTGCTGTTCAACACCTCATTGTATTCGTTATCAAGCCTCTGAACGGCAAGTTTATCCAGTCTCATCTGAATCCCGGCCTGCTGTTCATGGGAAGGAAGGATATGATCGATCTCCCCTATTTTTGTTAATTTAATAATCAGAGGTAATGTCAATCCCTGAAACACTAATGTCACAAAAATGACGACAAATGTGATAAAAATGATCAGATTTCTCATAGGAAATTCAGCCTGCGAATTCATCATAACCGGAATGGACAGTGCTGTTGCCAGTGAGACCACTCCTCTCATTCCTGCCCATCCTATAATCAGGGGGTTTTTCCATCCCGGACTCGGATCACGGCGGGCTTTTTCACTGAACCACCTTGGAAGGTGAGCTACGGGATAGATCCATAAAAGACGTACCACAATGACAATCAAACTTATAACCAAACCATATTTGATACCTTCCATTACTGAAATTTCACCCAATCCATTGATGATATCAGGAAGTTCAAGACCTATTAATACAAAAACCAAAGCATTCATCACAAAGATAAGCGTGTTCCAGACTCCTGTCATATTGATTCTGGTAGTTCCGGTTTTGAAAATCTCATGAGCACGGAATGACATAAACAATCCTCCGCTCACTACCGCCATCACTCCCGAAAAATGGAAATGTTCTGCAGAAAGAAATAAAATATATGGCGTCATTACGGTAAGTGCCGCATCAATAGCAGGTGTTGTAGGTAAAAAACGGTGAATGGCATAAAAAATATGTGCTCCGGCAATTCCTACGACAATTCCCATTCCTGCTACCAGAAAAAACTGTCCTGTAGCTTCATGCATTGAGAAAGCACCCGTCATTACAGCGGCCAGAGCAAACCTGAAAACGATCAGTGAGGAAGCATCATTGATAAGACTTTCTCCTTCCAGTATAGCGAGGGTACGTTTTGGTACTTTTAATCCTTTTAAAACCGTAGTGGCCGCCACAGCATCAGGCGGTGAAACAATTCCTCCCAATAAAAAACCTAAAGCCAGCGTAAATCCCGGAATCAGCATTTGTGAAGTGTAAGCAACAACCAAAGATGTAAGAAATACCAACCCAAATGCCAACAAGCTGATGGGACGTTTCCATTTCCAGAAATCATTCCATGAAGTGTACCAGGCTGCTTCGTATAAAAGAGGTGGTAAGAAAATCAGAAATATAATTTCCGGATCCAGCTTTAAAACAGGGACTCCGGGAATAAGGCTGATCCCCAACCCGGCAAGTACCAGAAAGATAGGATAGGCAATTTTGATCCGTTGTGCCAGCATCACCAGCAGCATGACGAGTAATAAAAGGCCTAATATTAAAAGTAATTGTTCGTGCATGTTTTTTGAAGTTAGATTTCAGGTTCTGATCATTTATGTTTGGGCTAAAGCCAGTGGTAAATTTATTTTTTTAAAGGCGGGCTAAAGCCCGCCGTTATTGAATATATTCAAAGTTAAAAGTACTTATTTAAAGATAACCGAGTTGGCCAATTCAATTTCTTCTTCGTTAATAGAATGTCCAAAATTGGCATATACTTTTTCTGTTACCTCCGCATTCATTTCTCTTAAAATATTAGCTGTAGCATATACTCTTTCTACCGGAACATGAAAATCAGGATTGCTGGTTCCCAGGAAAACCGGAGTCCCTGCAAAATCACCTTTATAATTTTCACGGTTGATTTTATCTCCAATCACGCCACCAATAATAGCTGCCGCTCCACCGAACTTCTGAGCATTGCGGGCTAAAAATTCAAGGGTAAGACAGGCTCCCTGGGAAAATCCGAAAAAGTATATATTTTCAGGTTTTATTCCTGCATTGACGGCTGCTTTTACAGTCTCTTCAACCATTTCAAGAGCTGATGATAACCACGGCTCGTTTTGTTCCACCGGAGCTATAAATGAAAAAGGATACCAGGTGTGATTCAAAGCCTGTGGGGCTAGCAGCGCATAGTCTTTTACATTCAAATGCTGGGATAAACTCAGAATATCCTGAGCACTTCCTCCGCGTCCGTGAATCATGATCAAAGCTTTTTCCGCCTGATTTAAGGGTATTCCTGCTGTTTTTATATTTAAAGTATGACTCATTATTTCTATCTGAATTTTTCTGTTGGATAATCGATTTTGGGAAGAACTTCTTTCAAACGTTCTCTTCTTTTTTCAAACTGTAGCGGCAATTGCAGATCTTCACCTAAAAATGCGGCTTCTTCATCCACGTCGAACCCTGGGCCTGAAGTTGCTATTTCAAACAAAACGCCTCCCGGTTCTTTAAAATATACGGAAGTAAAATATTTTCTGTCTTTCACTTCGGTATGCTCCAATCCGTATGCGTTGAGTCTCTTTACCATTTCCAGCTGGGACTCTGCGTCGGGAGTAGCAAAAGCCACATGATGAACGGTACCTCTTCCTGCTAAACCTTTTAAGGCATTTGGGGTAGAAAGCAGATCTACATATTTTCCCGGCATGTTGTCGGTTCCCAATCTCAATCGGTCAGGGCTTTCTTTGATTACTTTATGATCCATCTGGGTCGTCAGAAGTGCTGCTGTTCTTTCATAGGCATCCTGCCAGATTTCCACATGATGAATTCCTTTGATGGCATAATCTTTTGGAATATAACCATTGTAATATCCTTTTCTTTCGTCTTTATCATTAAAAACCAATTCCAGTCCCAGTCCGTCAAAATCTTCCAGGTAAATGAAAACTTCATCAGAAAATCTTTGCTGCGGCTGTTTGAAGGGAATATTAAACTGCTCCAGACGGTTCATCCAATAATCCAGGGCGTCTATAGAAACTGAAAAAGCAGTGGTATTAAGCATTCCTTTGCCATGTCTGCCATTAATCAGATCTTTACCATAGGGAAAAGTAGTCATAATCGTTCCCGGTGTTCCGTATTCGTCGCCGAAATAAAAATGATAAACATCCGAATAATCAAAATTAACCGTTTTTTTGACTAAACGAAGTCCTAAAACTCCTGTATAAAAGTCTATATTTTCCTGTGCATTGCCCGTAATTGCCGTAACGTGATGCAATCCTGTGATAAGTTTCATTGTGATAAAATTGTTAATTGGTTATTATAATGGAGGCGAGATTTCGGGGTTCGGGATTCGAGTTGATAAGTTCGAGAATAACTTTATTCATCTTCTGTTTTTAGCTCAAGATTCTCAAACCCTCTTCCCCTCAGACTCTCAAACTCGAATCTCAAAAACCCGAATCTCGAAAACCCGCATCCCGACTCTCAAACTCCCTACAGTTCTTCCTTCAACCATACATCATTATATTCTTCCGGATGACGCTTAAACTGTGCGTGAACATAGGGACATAGCGGCAGAATCTTTAAATCGTTTTCTCTTGCGTAGGAAACCAGTCTTTCCAGTAAAATTTTGGCAAAGCCTTTTCCTTCATATTCCGGATTTACTTCGGTATGGTAAACGGTTAGTTTTTTTCCAATCACTGATATGTCCATTTTACCTGCTTTATGATCGTCTGAGAAAAGCTGAATCTCTCCTTTTCTTCCTTCTAAAACTATTTCTGTTCTTTCCATTTTTCTTGTTTTTAATTGTTAATTCAAAATTAGCATCTTTATAAGTTCTGACCGATGACCTATGATAAGTTCGGCAATACTCCTTCTATTTTCTCACGCATTCCTTCGTATTGAACAGGAAGTTTAAGGTTGGTTCCCAACTCTTCCAAAGGCTCATCTACAGTGAATCCAGGATTATCGGTTGCTATTTCAAACAAAACACCACCCGGCTCACGGAAATACAGTGAGTAGAAATAATCTCTGTTGATTTTTGGTGTGATGCTTAGTCCTGCGGATAAGGCTTTCTCACGATATTCCATCAAAACATTATCATCTTTTACTCTGAATGCAATATGGTGATTGGTTCCAGCTGCATTTCTACCTGCCGGAATGGTATCATTTTCAATAATATCAACAATATTAGCGGTATCAATAGCATCAGTTGCTAATCTGTATCTTTCTCCCTCCTGTTTCTGCAAATCATATCCTAAAATATCGGTCAGAACTTTAATGGTAGGATCTGCTTTTTTTAAGGTTAGAGTGACATTGTGAAAACCTTTTAATGCATTTTCATCTTTGATATCATCCGTGGTCCATACTTTTCTGTTGTCTTCAACTAATGGTTCTATCAACTGTAACTGAAGTCCGTCCGGATCTTTAAAAGAAATCATCTTTTCTCCGAATATTTCGCCTTCTTCCGTGGTTACATTAAGGTTTTGTAAATGGTTTTTCCAAAAGTCAAGACTTCCTTTGGGTACAGAATACCCGATATGAGTAGCCATTCCGCTTCCATTGGTTCCTTTTCCTATTCCTTCCCACGGAAAGAATGTAAGAATGGTTCCCGGAGTTCCGTTTTCATTTCCGAAATAAAAATGATACGTTCCCGGATCATCAAAGTTTACGGTTTTCTTTACCAGTCTTACGCCTAAAACTTTGGTATAAAAATCTAAATTTCTTTTGGCGTTGTCTGCAATAGCAGTAATATGATGCAGACCTAAAATTCTATTGTCCATGTCTTTTAATTTTGATGCTAAATTACAGTGAACAGAAATCCTGTGCATTTAACTAGTTTAATAAATGCAAAACTCTCTTTTTGGAAACACATTTAAATTATTTTTTAAACATCCAACAACCAACCTTTACACAATTCTCAAAAAATTCAGTTTATTTTATGTTTTCCACAACCCCAATTACCGGTCAATTTCTATAGTATTTGAATTAAAAAGCATAAAAAATCGATAAACACTTTAAAATAATCAAAAAATAAAAACACATAAAACACTGAATTAAATACAGTTAATCCATTAACAATAATTTAATATTTAAAAAGCCTACTTTTTAGTGGACTAATAAAAATTATATTATATATTTGCAAACGTATTCAGGAAATAAGACAAAATGAAGGCAGAATTAAAATATAATTCAATTAAGAAACATAACATCAAAAATATGATGAAGGATATGTGTATGCCTATACATCAAGAATACTGTGGTTGACCTTACTTTTATTTAGATATATTTTCAAAGGCTTTACCACGTGGTAGAGCCTTTTTTCATTGAACACAACAACATTAAAAACATAAAAATGAGCAATTCTAAAAACAAATGGTTAATTCCATTGGCGTTTACAAACATCTATGTGATATGGGGAATTACGTTTTTAGCTATTTCATTTGGCTTAAAAGGATTTCCGCCATTCATTCTTTCGGGGTTAAGATTTCTGGTTGCCGGAATTCTGATGATAGGTTATCTTCTGTCTAAAGGGGAAAAAGCAAATTCTCTGATCAACTGGAAGAAAAATGCCATAACCGGTATTCTTATTCTTACCGGAGGAACCGGGCTTGTTGCCTGGGGAGAACAGTATGTAACGGCTTCCGAGGCGGCCATTTCTATTGCAACAGGACCATTTTGGTTCATTGCTATCGATAAGAAAAACTGGAAATATTATTTTTCGGATAAATTCATTCCGATAGGATTGATTATCGGTTTCGTAGGGCTGATTATGTTTTTAAAGGGCAGTGTAAATTCTAATACCCATGCATTGGCAGATGGAAACCTGCGTATTACTGCGTTTGTGGTATTAGGACTAAGCTCCATTGCCTGGGTATTGGGTTCATTATATTCAAAGAAAAATCCGGCTTCCCAATCTACGTTTATGAATATTGCCCAACAGCTTATCGTAGCGGGATTAGCCTCTTTTATTATCGCCTTTTTCAGAAGTGAATGGACTGATTTTTCAGTTTCTGCGGTTCCATTATCGGCATGGTTTGGGGTTCTATTTTTGATCTTCTTTGGATCGATAGTCGCTTATTTGTCGTACATTTGGCTTCTGTCCGTAAAACCCGCTGCTTTGGTAAGCACCCATACCTACATCAATCCTATTGTAACCGTGATTGCAGGCTGGATTGTTGCCCACCAAAGCATCAATGGAGGTCAGCTGTATGGTTTATTCATCATATTGCTGGGAGTACTTCTAACCAATGTCACCAAGTATTTCAGACTTTCAAAACGGGCCAAGGTCAAAATCAGAAGAGTAAGGAGATTTTTAAACAGAACGGGCAGAAGATATCAGCCTATTTAAAAAGTATATAAAATCAGAATGATAGAAATCAGAAACATATCAAAAACATTTCATCAGAAAAAACAGTCTTTCAAAGCACTGGATAAGGTAAGTCTTACTATAGATAAAGGAGATATCGTAGGAATTATCGGTTTTTCAGGTGCAGGAAAAAGTACGCTGATCCGTACCGTAAATCTATTGGAAAGACCGGATGAAGGACAAATTATTATTAATGGAAAGGATTTTACAAAGCTCAGTTCCCAACAACTGGCTGAGGAGCGTAAAAAAATCGGGATGATCTTCCAGCATTTCAATCTTCTTTCTTCAAGAACTGTTTTTGATAATGTAGCGCTTCCTCTGGAACTGGATCATACCAGCAATGACGAAATCAACAGAAAAGTAAACGAACTCCTGAAGATCGTAGGCCTTGAAGATAAAGCCAATGATTATCCAAAAAGCCTTTCCGGAGGACAGAAACAAAGAGTCGCGATTGCAAGGGCTCTGGCCAATGATCCTCACCTTCTGCTTTGTGATGAAGCAACCAGCGCACTGGATCCGGCTACCACGCAGTCTATTCTGCAGCTTTTAAGAGATATCAATCAGAGACTGGGAATTACCATCCTTTTAATTACCCACGAAATGGAAGTCATCAAATCGGTCTGCAACCACGTTGCTGTGATCGACAAAGGAAAATTATTAACAAAAGGAACTTTAAGCGAGATTATTTCGGATAAAGAACACCCGATCATCCGCCAGTTCATCAATTCAGACATCATGACCCTGCCACAGGAACTCAGCAGCAGACTGCAAAAAGAACCAAAAGAAGGTTTATTTCCGCTGGTCGAAATAGAACTTAACGAAAACATCAGTGTTGAACAGATTCTTTCAACACTATACAGCCAATATAAAATCCCTTATAAATTGTTAAAGGCAGATGTAGAATATTTTGGAAATTCCAATTTCGGTAAACTACTTTTACAGCTTCAGGGTGAAGCGGAAGAAAACCAGCAGGCGATCTATTATTTCAACCAAAATAAAATTCAAAATACAGTAAAAGGATATGCTTAGTGATACGGTAATTGCCCTTTTGGCAAAAGGAACCTGGGAAACGGTTTACATGACATTTTTATCCGGATTCTTTGGATTTGTACTTGGACTTCCGGTAGGAATCATGTTATTTTTAACCAGAAAAGGACAACTGCTGGAAAATACCGCCTACCATAGAGGATTATCTATTCTGGTTAATATTTTCCGTGCTATTCCCTTCATTATTCTGATTGTATGGATGATTCCTTTCACAAGAATTCTTGCAGGAACTTCTATTGGAGTAAATGCCGCTTTGGTTCCTCTAAGTGTGGGAGCTGCCCCTTTTATTGCAAGACTTGTAGAGAACAGCCTTATTGAGGTTCCTCATGGTCTTATAGAAACAGCAAGAGCTCTGGGTGCTTCTCCATTACAGATTATCAGAAAAGTTTTGCTTCCTGAAGCACTTCCTTCATTAATCAATAATGCAACCATCACTTTGATCACCTTAGTAGGTTACTCTGCAATGGGTGGTGCTGTAGGAGCTGGCGGACTTGGACAGGTGGGTTACCAGTACGGATATATCGGATATGATATTGTTATTATGAATACCGTTTTGATTCTGCTTGTTCTTTTGGTTTTCATCATTCAGTTTATGGGCGACAGATTGTCAAAAAGATTTGATCACAGGTAGTTTTTGGGTGAGAGAGTTTGAGAGTGGGTGTGTTTGAGATCCGGGGTGCGAGTTTCGGGATATGGGGATGAATGAGATCATTTTTTACTCTTTTGCTTCAATAGTATTTAAATAAAAAAATAGAATGAAAAAAATAAAGATTTTTGGTTTAGTGGCTGCCGGAATATTGCTGTTCAGTGCCTGTTCGGGAAGAAAGGATGATCCGAACTTTATCCGTGTCGGGATCACTTATGGCCCGGAGCAGGAAATTGCTGAAGTAGCTAAAAAAGTGGCTAAAGATAAGTACAATCTTGAAGTGGAACTGATCCCTTTCAACGATTATGTAGTTCCCAATGAAGCTTTGACTAACGGAGATATTGATGCCAATGCCTTTCAGCATATTCCTTATTTAACGGAACAGTCCAAGCAGAGAGGATATAACCTTGTACCTGTAGGCAATACATTTGTTTATCCTATTGTAGCCTATTCAAAAAAAATTAAAAACGTTGGTGAATTACAGGCAGGTAATACGATTGTTATTCCCAATGATCCTACCAACGGAGGACGTTCTTTACTGCTTCTGCAAAAAAGTGGCTTGCTGAAATTGAAAGATGGTGTGGGACTTCTTCCCAAAGTAACAGATATTACAGAAAACCCGAAACAACTGAAGATCATGGAGATCGAAGGTGCTCAGATTCCAAGAGTTTTGGATGACAGAGATGTTGTTGTAGGGGTAATTAATAATAATTTCGCAGCTCAGGCAGGGCTGGATCAGGAAAAACAAGGTATTCTTGTGGAAGATAAAGACTCACCTTATGTGAATGTAGTCGTTGCGAGACCAGATAATAAAAACAGCCAGAAAGTAAAAAACTTTGTAAAGGCCTATCAGTCTCCCGAAGTGGAAAAGAAAGCCAAAGAAATTTTCAAAGGAGGTGCGGTAAAAGGATGGGATTGATGAGTGAGAGGGTTTGAGGATATTAGAGTTGTGAGAGTGGATTCGGGTTTTTCTTTTTCACCTGATAACTTCTCTTCAGTTTTTTCGCATTTACACCTGCAATATTTAATAATAAGCTGTCTGCAAATGGGTGGGCAGTTTTTTTATTTGTGAATTTTTTATTTTCTCAATTTGAGATAATAAAATTTTTGTCTATTTTTGTTTTTAATCAAATAGAAAGGCATTATGTTAAAGAAAACCGTCATTATAAGTTTACTCACCTTTATTTCTGCTTCTTATATGGCTCAGACCAATACTACCATCCCCGTTTATTTAGATGAATCCAAACCTGTAGAACAGCGTATTCAGGATGCATTATCAAGAATGACACTGGAAGAAAAAGTGGCTATGCTTCACGCACAGTCGAAATTCAGTTCACCGGGTGTTCCGAGATTGGGAATTCCTGAATTCTGGACTACAGATGGCCCGCACGGGGTTCGTCCTGAAGTAATGTGGGACGAATGGGATCAGGCTGGATGGACCAACGATTCTATTATCGCCTACCCTGCCCTGACTGCTTTATCCGCAACATGGAACAAAAAAATGTCATGGAACTATGGGAAAGCGTTGGGTGAAGAAGCCCGCTACAGAAAAAAAGATATTCTTCTGGGACCTGGAGTTAATATTTACAGAACTCCACTGAACGGAAGAAATTTTGAATACATGGGTGAAGATCCTTATCTGACGTCCAAAATGGTAGTTCCTTATATTAAAGGTGTGCAGTCTAATGGCGTAGCAACTTCTGTAAAACATTTTGCCCTAAACAATCAGGAAATGTTCCGTCATACAAGCAATGTGAATGTGGATGACAGAGCATTGTATGAAATTTACCTTCCTGCCTTTAAAGCAGCGGTAACAGAAGGTGATTCGTGGACGATCATGGGAGCTTACGACATGTATAAAGGCCAGTATGCCAGCCAGAATCAATATCTTTTAAACGATATTTTAAAGAAAGAATGGAATTATAAAGGCGTAGTGGTATCCGACTGGGGTGCTGTAAACAATACAGAACAAGCTATCCACAATGGTCTTGATCTTGAATTCGGTTCATGGACCAACGGACTTTCTGCAGGAACTAAAAATGCCTATGACAATTATTATCTGGCAAAGCCTTATCTTGATTTGATTAAAGCAGGAAAAGTAGGAACTAAAGAATTGGATGACAAAGTAACCAGATTACTTCGTCTTGCCTATAAAACAACAATGAACCGTAACAAGCCTTTCGGAAATATTGCTTCCGAAGAGCATAAAGCGGTTGCCAAAGAAATCGGAGAAGAAGGAATTGTTCTATTAAAAATCAGGGAAATGTTCTTCCGATTGATGTTAATAAGGCTAAAAAAATAGCGGTTATCGGAGAGAATGCCATCAAAATAATGACTGTTGGCGGTGGTTCTTCATCTTTAAAAGTGAAATATGAAACACTTCCTTTAGACGGAATCAAATCCAGATTCGGAAAACAGGTAGATGTACAGTATGCAAGAGGGTATGTGGGCGATATCGGAGGAGAATATAACGGAGTAAAATCCGGACAGGACTTAAAAGACACCCGTTCTGAAGCTGAATTACTGAATGAAGCAGTAGAACTAGCTAAAAAATCAGATTATGTCATTTTTGTAGGGGGGCTGAACAAAGCAGATTTCCAGGACAGTGAAGGAAACGACAGAAAAAGTTACGGACTCCCATATAATCAGGATCACGTGATTTCTGCTCTTGCGAAAGCGAATAAAAACCTTGCTGTGGTTTTAGTTTCAGGAAACGCTGTGGCAATGCCTTGGATTAAAGACGTTCCGACGGTTGTGCAAGCCTGGTATCTTGGATCCGAAGCCGGAAATTCTATTGCAGCCATTTTAGCAGGAGATGCCAACCCATCAGGAAAGCTGCCGTTTACCTTCCCTGTAAAACTTGAAGACAATTCCGCCCATCAGCTGGGAGAATATCCGGGACAGAAAGATGAGCTGGCTGCAGGAAAAGGAAAAGACCAGAAAAATCCCATCAATATTACTTACAATGAAGGCATTTTTGTAGGATATCGTTGGCATGACATGAAGAATATAAAACCTCTTTTCAGTTTCGGACATGGATTGAGCTATACGACTTTTGAATTCGGAAAGGCAAAAGCAGACCAGACTACTATTTCACAGGACGGTAAAATTACATTTACAGTAACCGTTAAAAACACAGGTAAAAAAGCAGGAGCTGAAGTGGCCCAGCTTTATATCAGTGATTTAAAATCTTCTGTTCCACGCCCTGCAAAAGAGCTGAAAGGTTTTGAAAAAATATATCTGAATCCGGGAGAACAGAAAGAAGTGAGTTTCACTATTGATAAAACGGCTTTAAGTTATTTTGATGCTCAAAAACACGATTGGGTAGCTGAACCGGGAGACTTTGAAGCACAGATTGGAAATTCTTCCGATGCTATTAAAACCAAAGTAAAGTTTACCCTTAAATAAAACTGAGATTTAAGAGTATAAACTCTATTTATAATTATTTGATAGAATGCAAACAGATCCCTGATTGGGGTCTGTTTTTTTTAATTTTTCACCCAAAGATCACAGAGATTTCACAGATTTTTATAGACAATCAAGAATTTACCTTACTACTTCTAGCTTCTAGCTTCTAGCAAAAAATAAAAAGCAGATTCCAATTGGAAACCTGCTTTCATTTTTATCTAACAATTCCTGAATTATTTTCCACCGCCACCGTTTTTCTCTACGTCGGTTTTTGTATTTTCTTTTACTTTCTGGTTTCCAAAACGTTTTACAAAAGTAAGGGAAACACCGTACCAGTCCCATTTTGAGTACTCTCTGAACGTTCCGTCCGGGCTATAAGTTGTGTTATCACCATAAGGTCTTTTAAAGATATTCATCAGCTGCATGCTTAGTTCCATCTGCGTTTTCGGGAATATTTTGGTCACTGAAATATTATGGAAAACATTGGTATTATTCGCATAAGAGTTTCCGTTATTCTGGTTGGCCAGTTCTACCCATGCACTCAGATTAATATTTTTATTGAAAAGATTCGTATAAGATACATTGGCAGAAGCTCCCCAATAACTGATATAGTCTTTACCTCTTAGATCATTCTTTTGGTTGAAATCCTTATTATTAATGTAATACCATCCGAATCCGGCATTCACATTCAGTTTATTTTTCAGGAAATTCTGGTTGGTATTCGCAAAAAGGTAATATTTTTCAACCTTTCCATCGAAGTTCCCTGGCAGTGAAACTGTTCTTCCGTTTTCCGTAACATAAGTTGTCCAGTAATCCTGATTCGTATGCATATATCTTGCAGAGATAAAGTATTTTTTCAGGATTCCCAATTTCAGATAAAGCCGGTCATTAGGATTGGGATTCAGATAAAGATTTCCTCTGGAATAGGTTCCGTTAATTTCAGGAACGAGGAAAGGATTAAATTCAGAATACCAAGGTCTCCATATGCTTCGGTTATAGGTAAGACTTAAGTCAAATTTCTCTGAAAAATTATATTTCAGCAATAAATTGGGAAGAAAGGTTCCGTATGAATCTTTTCTCTCTGTGCCTGCAACATCCTGCCTTACTTTATAATCAATGTATTCATAACGTACTCCGATTCTTGTTTCCAGTTTTTTGAAGAATGTCTTACTATAGTTAACATATAAAGAGCTCAGATTATCCTCATAATGAAAGGTATCATTTCTCGCAAGATTGTAAAATTCTGAGTTACTATTATTCATACTGAATCCATACAGACTATTAGGAATAACATGGTTGTTAATTTCCGTTTTCCCTCCTACTTCCATCGTACCGCCGGATTTCCCTAAAGGCTGTGTATAATCTACTTTCAGATAATAATTACGCATCTGATTTGAACTGATAACTCCCAGCTGCTGATTTGAGCTGCCGGTTTGATTATGAATTTGTTTATCAATTAAATTGTCATTGTCATTGCTGGAGTAATTGGTTCCTAAATTAATATCTAAAATTCTGTTCTTTTCTTTATCATAATATTTATAGAAAGCATTGGTTCCCAGGTTACGGTTGAATCCCCATGTATTCTGAGTCTGAAGAAAAGAATCTCCAGGCTCTCCGTTATTGAAGATCATTCCATTAGATTCAGACAGAGACAAATTTCTGCTCTGTGAATACTCTGCTACAAATCCTATATTATTTTTATCATTCAGTTCAAATTCTGAAGTGGAAGAAATAGACGGACTTTCGTTTCTCATCACATTCTCCAAATTAAACTGAGTCAGTTTATTTGTTGCATAACGGTTATCCCATGTTTGAGTCTTTTGTACATAATTTCCGCTATTGTAGCCTCCTATAAAGGTTTGGGTAAACCTTTTCTTATGATAGTTCAGGTTGAAATTCGTGTATTGTGAGTTCTTCGTACTTTGTCTGTTGTTGAGGGAGATGCTTCCTTTTATCCCTTCGTCATCTCTTTTTTTAAGGACAATATTGATCACGGATCCTGAAGTTTCATAACGGGAAGACGGGCTGGTAATCACCTCAATTTTCATCAGGTTATCAGCTGGAATTGTTTTAAGATATTCCTTCAATTCTTTCCCAGTAAAAACCGATTTCCTGTCATTGATGTATACCGTTACCATTTGCCCTTCGGCTTTTACCTCATCATTGTTATCAATACTTACCAAAGGCGTCATTCTAAGAACATCCCATGTTGTGTTTCCTGCCAGAATTGCACTATTGGCTACATTGAATACAGTTCTGTCTATTTTCGATTCTACTGTTGGTTTTCTGGCTACCAGAGTAACAGCTTCGATTTCTTTTGCATTTCCCTTTACAGTATCGTTGGCTGCCGGAGCTGGAGCTTGCTGAGCTATTGCTAATGAGCCTGTTAATAGTGCTATTGGAAATAATAGTATTTTCATGTGAAATTATAGTTTTATCTATAAGACCACTAACTCCATAATTTCGTTACATCAAAAAAGAAAAAAATTAAAATAAACACTTAATTACCAACAAGATACCAATACTGAATTTAAACATAAATTCAAAAACACTACACATTATTCAATAAAAACAAGTAATATAAATCACATTTATAATAATATTCTTAAAAAAGTATTTTAAACATAATTTCAATTTAACTTAAAAATGTTTTAAAATCCACCATAATTACAGGAATATTTTACTACCAATGTCTAAAATCAGTTTTTATTTAAAAGAAACCCCATAAAAAAAAGCCAGGATCTCACCCTGGCCGCTAGCAATAGCAAATTTACAAGGAATAATATTAAAAAATATATGCTAGTTTACATTTTCAAAATAATGGATAACGCCTACTTCCGGCAAACGAAGCGGGTCTTGATTAAAATCTGACTTTTTATTTTTACTGCTTTCCAGAAAAGAATTACTGAAAAGCGCATAAGAAGGCTGTTCTGCCACTCCGTTTTTTAAAAGCTGATGGGCTTCCACAATTGTTTTTCCATATAATTTTCTGAAGTTTCCAATATTGTACTGTGAAAAGGAACCGTAATGAACAATAAACTTGAGAGCCAGATCAATTTTCGTACTCAAACTCTTACTCAACTCCTCTATCTTCCTGTTGAACGCACTTCTCATCTTCCACAACATGGTTGAAATACTCTGGTAGGATGGATTTTCATCATAACGGTAAAATAAAATGGCATCTCCCTCAATTTCGGAAATTTCAAAATACTGATCGTTCACATCAATCAGTGTAGACAATAATTGTCTCACAATATACTCGCCTGTGTACAATTTTGTATTGAACACAAATTCGGTAAATCCGCTGAAATCCGGAATGAGAATAATCCCCTCTTGTATACTTGTCTTCATAATGATAATGGATTAAAAACCAGCTTTAGCATTACAGACGAAGCAGGCTCAATTTTACTTTATCATTTTTAAGACAAAAAAAGAATTCTGTGGAAATTTTACTTCTATTTTTTAAACAACAATCATCAGGTCCTTATCATATCCATTATATTTTTCGTCAATATAGCCATGAGGATTGCAGATAATTTCTGTTTCTCCGATTTTATATCTTACGGGAGTATGAATGTGCCCGTGAATCCAGTATAAGGGTTGGTACTCTTTAATTACATCTTCCAAATCTGAAGCGTAAGCCGCTGTTAACGGATCTTCTTTGTAATGTTCAGGAACAGATTGTATACTGGGTGCATGATGGGTAACGACAATATTTTTAAATTCTTTTGAGTCTTCAAGACTTTCTTTTAGCCATTGTTTTGAAAGCTGATGAATTTTAAAGGTATCCAAAGTTCTCATTTTCGAATAAGAAGGATCTCTTTTGATCATCTTATAATCATTCATTTTGGGCTGACAAAGCATTCCGTACTGAACAGGATTTCCAAAGATGGAAAAATCAGTCCACAGCGTTGCCCCGTGAAAACGAATTCCCTCAATATCAACATGTGAATTTTCAAGCACATGAACATTGGAGTTCGACGCCGCCTCTTTGATCTTATGGAGTGTTTTAGGGTAAGAACCTTTATAGTATTCATGATTGCCCAAAACATAGATTACAGGTTTATTGGGTATTGCTTCTTTAATCCATTCAAATCCTTTGGTCCCCAGATTGATATCACCTGCCAGCACCACCACATCTGCGTGATCAAAAACATAATTCCGTACTTCCAAATTCCCGATGAAGATCGCTGATGACCTGTATTTTCATGATATATAGTAAACAGCAAAGGTAATAAAGGGAAACAGAATAGCAAAAATCAAAAAAAAAGAACCGGCACCTAAGCACCGATTCCTTCCTCATATAGTTTGTATATTTTTAAGGCCGCCTGTTATGAAACGGCTACTTCTGCCTGCTTCACTTTTACGCTTTTCAATATAAAATAAAATAACATTCCGAGAGCCAGTAAAGCGTAACTGATCAAAATAATCAGATTTAAGCTTCCCACTGATAATTCTGACGGAAAGATCTGACTCATTAACGTCATGAATGACAATCCGATACCTGCTCCCAGAAAGTAACTTGTAGAGCTCAGACTTGATGCCAATCCGTAATTTGCAGGTTCCACATCCTGGATTCCCATCACTGAAAGTGCGGTAAAACAAAACGTCATTCCAACTCCGGAGATACATGCAGCTCCCAATAAAACTACGGTTAGCGGATGTCCTGCATAAACAGAAATCAGCAGCAATAATCCTCCGGCCAGCATAAATGACCATCCTAAAACACCCATTTGAGAGGAACTCAGACGTTTTGATATGTGCGGCAAAATGAATTTGGCCGTTAACGCAGACAGAATACTGAAGGGAACAAGCATTAACCCTGCAGAAGCAGCGCTGTAGCCCATATCTTTCTGAAGCATCAGTGAAATCAGGAATAAAAACCCGATAAAAAACGCTCCCAGAGTAAAAAATACCGCATTGGAAACTACTAAAGATCTATGTTTAAACAGTTTTAAATCTACCAAAGGCTCTGCAACGGATTTTAAACGGTAGTACACCATAACAAGCAGTACTAATGCTAAAACCAAAGAACCAGTTATCAGGAAAGGCTGTTCTTTAATATGAATCAATTCATGCGTTCCGTAAGTCAGACTTAAAAGCCCAAGGACCATCAATATTCCTGAAACCATATCTGTTTTCTGAGCGGTTTCATTTTTCTCATCTGCCGGCAGATAATAGTACGACAACACCAATGTAATTAAAAGAATAGGAACATTGATCAGGAAAACCCAATGCCAGCTCAGGTAAGTACTGATAATTCCTCCTACTGAAAGACCACTACCTGAACCAATGGCAGCAAATGAACTGAAAATTCCGATAGCACGGTTTCTCTCCTGTTCCCCTCTGAAGGTATTGGTCACAATGGATAATGCTGACGGCATCACTAACGCTGCTCCCAATCCCTGCAAAGCACGGAATATAGCCAGCACTTCAAAGTTTTGAGATAATCCTGCTCCTAGTGAAGTAAGCATAAAGATCAATGCTCCAAGGAGAAACATTTTCTTTCTTCCAATCTGATCGGAAAGCTTTCCTCCAATAATCAGAAATCCTCCAAAGAACAGTACATAAAGCGTCTGCAGCCACTGAACCGTCTCTGCTCCAATCTGAAACTGCTGCTGAATAGAAGGAATGGTCAAATTAATAATGGCAATATCCAACGCCTCTACAAATGTTCCTACCGATGCTAAAATTAATATTAAATTCTTCCTTGTACCCATGTTTCAAATTTCCTGCAAAATTAAAATTAACAGAACGTATTTGAAAATTTAACCTTAAATTTGGAACAATATTGAATATTCCAAATATTTAAAAGAACAAAACACCTGATCTACCAGAAAAAACCTATAAAAACAGAACAAAATGGCAACTGAAAACTATATTCCTGATGAAAAAGACTTATCTATCCTCCGTCTTCTTCAGAAAGATGCGAAGATGAGTATCCGTGATATTTCGGCCAGGATCAATTTGAGTCCTACACCTACGCATGAGCGTATCAAACGTATGGAAAAACAGGGAATCATTAAAGAGTATACTGCTGTGGTTGACCGTAAAAAGGTTAATAAAGGGATGATGGTGATCTGTATGATCGCTTTAAATGTTCACAACAAGAAAACTGCGGGAAAATTCATTGAGGAAGTGGGCAGATTGAAGGAAGTGGTAGAATTTTACAATATCAGCGGGGATTTTGACTTTATGCTGAAGATCCTTGCTCCCAATATGGATGAATTTCATGAGTTTTTCGTGAACAAATTATCAGAAATTGAAGGAATCGGCCAGACGAAGAGCATTTTTGTCATGAACAGCATTAAGGAAAGTGTGCAGATTATTTAAGCTAAAAAGCAGCCGCGTATTGTACATGGCTGCTTTTTTCTTTTCAACGGAATATTCCGGATTAGCTTATTGTTTATTTCCAGTAATTCCAGACTGAGCCGTCAAATACCGCCAGTGTTTTACTGGTTGTATCATAGCACATCATTCCCGGATATGGATTTTTTACATTAAAATGCGGCGTGGCTATCTGAGGAAGAATCATCGCTTTATTCTGAGATTCCAGCACCAATACGCCGTCAGCAGAACTTGTAGCTTCACCCATAATCACTCCCTTCCCTATTTCAGCAGAGTTATTAGCAGCAATTGCACTTGAACTTCCGGTATCTGACAAGGATTTCCACGCATCATTTTCGTAGACCTTCACTTTATTATCTGTTACATCAAAGATGAATGTTCCGTTCACCAGAGATCCTGCAGGAAATCCTGAGGTAGCGGGAAGAATTAAACCTTTTGTATTTCCTGATGTATTATCAAAATCTAATATCGTACTGCTTCCATCTACAATCTGTTTACCAATCGCTACTTGCGCAAAAACTGAATTGAAAACGATTAAAGCAACTGCTATACCTATATTTCTTATATTTTTCATACTATTTATCGGTTAGATTAATCATTACAGCTTCTTTGTACACAGTTCCACTCAGTTCCGTTATAAAGCTTCACACATTTATCCTGAATATCATACAGAAGCATTCCTTCTTTCGGTTCTGCGATGGCATCTCCGGGCTGTGGCGTCTGGCTTACATGCTGAACTCTGGTAATCACAAAACCTTTATTTTTTGATTCCATAGCCAGAAATCCATTAGGAATATTTTCAGGCCACGAATCGCTTTTCTGCTGTACGGTAATTCCGAATTTTGTATATCCGTCAGGGGTTCCTGAAATGCCGGGTTTTGTACAAAATCCATCGATCTCATCAATAATCAGGGGTGCATTTCCACAACTTGTTTTAGCTTCAGACAATCCTTCAGGCCAAAGAGAGGGACACATTGCTTTTGTTGCATTTGGTCCACAGAAACTGGAATTCCCCATTCCTAGTCCTATTACGGATCCCATGACAATAGCTACGATCTGGCTGTCATCACTGATGATGGAAGCTCCTCCTCCGCCACTTACGTCTGCTTTTGCAATACAGTACGCTCTCCCGGTAGGAATACCTACATATTCAACAGAAGGATAGGTGGTAGACTGTTGGGTAAATGTTCCGCAAATCTCTACCACACTGCTTGTTCCCATTTCAATAACTGAAGTTGTTCCGGGATAAAAACCACCAAATGACGGATCTTCCTGAATCACTGATCCTACAAGGGATAGAAAAGATTTCGCTCCTAATGTAATTTTTGAATTCTTCTGAGATCCGAAAGTTCCTACTTTCACTGTTCCTGTGGATTTAACACTTGCACCATCACCAATTTCCAATACTCCATCGACCTGGATACTATTGGATTGCAATTGTCCGGATTGAATAATAAGGGTTGCTCCGTTCGGGATGCTGATATTGGTAGTCACACTGAGGGTTCCGTTAAGACAATAGGTATTTCCGCTTGTGAGCGCCTGTCCGGTGTAAGGAATACACTGGGCATAAGCCGTTGTACTGAAGACGAACATTAATAAAAAAGATAATTTTTTATTAATGTTTAAAAAAAATAGGTTATTCATACACATTTATAATACTTTAATAAATTATTATTGTTTAAATAAAAAATATTTAAATTTTCAACATTATCGACCCCACTAACAACAATTAACATACCAAACAACTGTTTAATTTTTTCGTTTTTATATGATATTTAAACACTATATATGACTGCCAAGGCTATCAAAAAACACTTATAATTGTTACACCACAACAAATTACACTCTTCACATCGCCCCTATATTCAACAGAATTATTTTCTGGATTTTATTTTTCAAATGGTATTTTCTTTCCATGTTTAATAGAAATAATTAGGCATTTATTGATATAGCAAATACATCTTTCATACAAACACATCCTCAAAACATAGCCTTTTTTTAACCTTAGCTGTTTTTAACTGAATACAACAATAGATAATCTGAATAACAGACGTCCATTCAAATTCACATTAAAAACCGTAAATTTGCAGCATGAATAACGATACGATATGTGCACTGGCTACGGCCAATGGAATAGGTGCTTTAGGCATCATCCGTGTTTCAGGAAATGAAGCTTTATCTGTGGTTCAGAAAAGTTTTCCGGCCAAAAATCTGGAAAAACAGAAATCTCACACCATTCATTACGGTTATTTTATGGATGAGGAGGAAGCTATTGATGAGGTGATGCTTTCTATTTTCCTGGCTCCGAAAAGTTTCACCACTGAGAATTCTGTGGAGATTGCTTTTCACGGCTCTCCGCATATCGGAAAACGTATTCTTGAAACCCTGATCAAAAGCGGGGCGAGAATGGCTAAAGCAGGGGAATTTACCCTTCGTGCTTTTATCAATGGCAGAATTGATCTTTCTCAGGCAGAAGCGATTGCTGATGTCATCGCCTCTGAAAATGAAGCTTCGAGAAAAGTAGCCATCAACCAGCTGAAAGGAGGAATCACCAATGAAATCTCTGTATTGAGGACTGACCTTTTAAATTTCGTTTCCTTAATTGAACTGGAACTTGATTTTGCAGAAGAAGATGTGGAATTTGCAGACAGAAGTGCCCTAAGCGGATTACTGGATAAAATTGAAGTCAAATTAAATTCGTTGATTGAAAGTTTCCAATACGGAAATGCCATTAAAAACGGAACTGCGGTTGCCATCATTGGAAAACCGAACGCTGGAAAGTCTACGCTGCTGAACTCTCTTTTAAAGGAAGAAAGGGCGATTGTGAGTAATATTGCCGGAACAACGAGAGATACCATTGAGGAAGTTCTTCATATTAAGGGCCATGCTTTCCGATTAATTGATACTGCAGGACTGCGTGAAACAGTTGATGAAATTGAAGCAATCGGAGTAAAAAAAGCTAAAGAAAAAGTAGAAAACGCCAATATTTTAGTGTATCTGGCAGATGCTGCTACCGAGGATTTTTCTGAGGATATTGAAATGATCCAGTCTCTTTTGAGAGAAGATCTGAAACTGATTATCTGTGCGACAAAAATTGATGAAGTAATTCCTACCAAATATGAAACAGTAGAAGATATTTTCAGAAGTGCTATTTCTCACGAATTTGATTTTATCAAAATCTCAGCAGTTGAAAATCAAAATATTCAGGATCTGAAAAATGAACTTTCTTCGTATGTGGAACATTTAAAAACTGAAGAAAATAACGTTGTCATCACTAACCAACGACACTTTGAAGCCTTGAGAAAATCGATGGATGCCGTTCATAAAGTGAAAGAAGCGATCTCTTTCCAGATCTCTACAGAATTACTGGCGTACGAGCTTAGAAATGCACTGGAACATCTTGGTGAAATCTCCGGAGAGGTGACCAATGATGAGGTGCTGGGGAATATTTTTTCTAAGTTTTGTATCGGAAAGTAACTATTGCAAAATATACAATCGAAAAACCTGTATTAAAACACTGAAAAGCCTTATTTATAGGGCTTTTTTCTTTTTTGCAAATATACGTTTCTTTTGCGTTGTTTTGTTATAATCGGTACAAATTTGTACCTTTGTTGTACCTCAAACGAAATTTTACATGGATTTCGATTTTTTTAGGTTTTTTGGTTGTCACTTTTACACAATATTAAAAACTTTAATACAATTTGATGCAAAACAAAGTGAAATGAGTAGCAGAATAAAAATACAACGTATTTGCGAGTATTGTAGTAAAGAATTTACTGCAAGAACTACTGTAACAAAATGTTGTTCGGATAATTGTGCTAAACGTGCCTACAAAGCACGTAAACGTGCGGAGAAAATAAATGTTTCTATTACTGAAACACAACAAATTAAAGAAAGGCGACATGAGGACTTAAGAACGAGAGAATTTTTAACCGTTATGCAAGTTTCAAAATTAATTGGTTGCTCAAAACAGAATATTTATAAACTCATCAATACAGGAAAGTTAAAAGCAACTAATATTTTAATAAAAAAGACAATTATAAAACGTTCGGAAATTGATAAATTATTTAATACACCAAAACAAGAGCAGGAAATTATAAAACCGCTGGAAGTTTCAGAATGTTATACAATTTCGGAAGTACAGGATAAATTTAAAGTTTCTCAATCTGCATTGCAGAATATTATAAAAAGAAATAATATTCAAAAAATGAAAGAAGGAAAGTTTGTATATGTTCCTAAGGTAATTATTAATGATATTTTTAAGTAAATCAAAAGATAAAAAAATGATAACCAAAGTTACACTAAGAGATAAGCTTATTTCTAAGGGGCGTAAAAGTCTTTATTTAGATTTTTATCCAGCAATACCACATCCAAAAACTGGGAAGCCGACTCGTAGAGAATTTTTAGGGCTTTATGTTATTGATAAAGCTAGAGCAGTAATAGATAAGCAGCATAATTCTGAAACGATAAAGATTGCTGAAAGCATAAGACAAAAACGAGAAAACCTTTTGAATAAACCTGAGATATACAGCGAGTATGAAAAGCAACAACTGAAAATTAAAGAACAAGGAGAAATAAATTTTGTTGAATATTTCCAAAAGTTGGCAAATAAACGTAAAGCAAGTAATTATGATAACTGGATTTCTGCGCTTTATTATCTCGAAACGTTTACTAATGGGAATTTAAAATTTGTCGACCTTAACGAATCTGTTTTAGAAGATTTCAAAGATTTTCTACTAACCACCAAAAGCAAAAAAAGTGATAAAGCAATTCTTTCTCGGAATTCAGCAGTTTCATATTTTAACAAAATCAAGGCAACACTAAAACAGGCTTTTAAAGATGGGATTTTACAAACCGACCTCAATGCTAAAATTAGCCCCATAAAACCCGAAGAGACCCGAAGAGAGTATCTTACTATTGAAGAACTTAACGAATTGGTAAAAACGCCTTTTAAAAATGATTTGTATAAACGGGCAGTATTATTTTCTGCATTGACAGGATTACGATTTTCAGATGTGAAAAAAATGGTTTGGAGGGAGATGGAGTATATAAATGGACAAGGCTACTTTATTAATTTCGATCATAAAAAAACTAAAGGTGTTGAAGTCTATCCAATTTCAGAACAAGCATACAATCTAACGAAAGGTAGTGAAAACCCCAAAGAGATGGAGCAAAACAAAAACGTTTTTGAGAATCTAACTTATTCAGCTTATCACAACAAACAATTAGCAAAATGGATTTTAGAAGCTGGAATAACAAAAAAAATATCGTTTCATAATTTCCGCCATACGTTTGCAACTTTACAACTTTATAACGGAACAGATATTTACACAGTTTCCAAAATGTTAGGACATAAAAATTTGAAAACAACGCAGATTTATGCTAAAATAGTTGATGAAAAGAAGCGAAATGCCGCAGATAAAATAAAATTAGATTTGTAAAATTTAAAATCATTAAGACACAATGCTTACAGAAAACGTTAGAAATTTATTCAAATTTATTGACTTCCTGCATTCGAAAATTGACTATTTATTGAGCAAACAAAATTTGATTAATAAAACAAACGAATTGCTTGAAAAACGAAGTTCTATAAGACCAAGCGAAAATTATAAGTCTAAAATTGAGTATGATAAGCTACAAATACAAATAGCAGAGCAGTTTGATATTGTTGATGCAGAAATAATACTTCCTTTAAAAGGAAAAATAAAGGAATTGAATATTGCGGATATTAGTACACCGATAATAAATTTGACCGCACAATCTGATTTATTTGAACTTCAAAGAAATTTTAATGAAGATGATTTACACTCAATATTTGAAGCGAAACAAAAATATCTAAACTTTAGAAATGAAACGAATTTTGATTTTTATTTGCAATTCTTTTTCTTTGAATTAGACAGAACTTTAAATGAATTTTATGAGTTTTTTAAAGATGGAGATTTTAATGAATTTAGTAAACTTCAAACAAATATTGTAACTGTTGAAAGTTTAGATGAGCAAGGAATATCAAAAGCAGTAACAAAATTAACAAGCAATTCAAATAACTTACACTTTGAAACTTTCCCTGAATTTTTGAATTACTTCAAAACAAAATTTAATGATGTGGAAATAGATGAAAGGCATAGCGAAGCAAAAAGATTATTAGAACAACGAAAATTAAAATTAGAAAACAGCACTTTTCAAAGTGAAATTGATGAGGTAAAAGAATTATCTGAAAGTGCAGTAAAAGATTTTAAGCATAAGCTAATGTTATCATTTACTAATGAAAATTATAAAACCAAATATAATGGAGGATTAAACCCTGTAATTGCAATTAGCAAATTATATTTTGAATATGAAAACCTTTACAATAGTGCAAAAAACAAAAGTGATATATTTAGGCGTTCAAATGATTTAAACAAAGAGGAAAAGACTTTGTTTTCAGACGTAAAATCTTTGCCATTTCAGCAAATTAAGGAAACGATAGGTTATTTTTCAATACCTGAGAATTTTGATGTTAATGATGATTGGGCGACACAAAAAAGAAAATGTGAAATACATAACCAATCTATTTACCGTAATTATGAAGAAAATTTAGCAAATGGTAAAAAACGAGTATCTGATTTAGTTTCAAAAATGCTTTTAGCAACAAATGAATCCAAAGAAATGTCATATTATGATTTATTAGAGCGACAGTTTAATCAAATCAAAAGCATTTTTTCAGTTGCATTAGATTCTGAAATAGATAAAGGTTGTGAAATTGAAGGTATAGTTAATTTGTCTATTGAAAATAAATTCAAAGAAATGAGAGAATTCCATAAAAAATCTTTAATTGATATTGATGTACATTTAAAAACTTTAGATGGATTCAGACAACGAGATATTGCAAATGAAAGTCTCACTAACTTAAAATTTGAACAGCCGAAACAAAATAACAAAACAGAAAATAATTTATATGTAATAAAAACTGATCGAAAATACATTGCAAAAGAAAATGCTTTAGCATACATTTTTGATTTGTATGCTAAAGGAGAAGTAATACCAATAAATGTAATAGATGGAGGTTATAATGCTATGGAACTAAAACGAATAGGTTCACTTAGAGGTTTTTCGCGTCCTGATACATTTTATAGAGCAGTAATAAGTGTTTTAAAGTTTGATTTAAACAAAATAAAAGATTTACAAGCTATATCAAAAGATTGGCTTAATGCAGTTGAAAAATTATCTAATAATTGGATAAAAACACAACAGTATTTGAAAAAGCAAAATTTAATCGAGGAATAACAGGGAAAAATCCCTAAGAATCCTCACCAAAATCCATACTCAATTTTACTGCATAATTTAAAAATTAAAGATTATGCACAATGTTACATTAAGTTCTATTGAACTAAAAATACTTACTGATAGTATTGCGAAAAAAGTTACTGCAAACATTTTAAATACAAAAAAAAATGAGCAACAACCTGAAAAGCTTTTAACCACTGAAAGTCAATTGAAAACTATATTTCAGTATTTGCAACATTATATTGCAACGGCTTCAATGATTGCAGAAGCAACAGGAGTTCCTCAAAAAAATATTTGTAGATATAAAAGAGATTTGGAAAAAGCTGGAAGGCTTTGGGAAATTGAAAAAAGGAAATGTGAAGTAACAGGCTTTGAAGCTTGGTATCTTACAACAAACCCTGATTATTCACCAAAGTCAAATCAATTAAGTTTATTTTAATGATGAATACTAACAAGCTAATATGATTATATTCTTATTTTTTATTAAAAAATAATGTACAATGATTTTACTTAATAATTCGGATGAAAAAGATGAAAGCTCTATAAGTGAAAATATAATTTTCTTAAGGCTTTTAGAAATCGATAAAAAGCGTTTAGCAGGAGTGAGCATGTCGATTGCAGATATACCTTCTAATTACACAGCGACAACTTATTTTGACTTAATGATTGAAGAATTAACGAAATCATTTCAACAAATTATAGATGATGAAGGAGGCAGGGAGAAAGTTTTATGGGTAATTGATGGCTTAATTTCAAGTATTGAGGTTGATTTAGCAGACCCAATTTTAATTAATATAAAGAGTACGAATGATTACTTTTTAAAAAAGCTAATGAAACTAAGGCATCTATTTTCATTTAATATTCCATCAGCTCCGAAAATTGAAAAGCAATTACCTGAAATACTAGAAAAATCAATACGATTTTCAAATAACGAAATAATAGAAGTCCTACATTCCTTATTGAAAGGCTATTTCGAAAATTACGAAAATGAATTACTAAAAGTTTTGGAAGGACAACCAATTGAAAGGTTATTATTATTTCCAAGTAATCAGAATAAGTTTGTTGAAGTTTTCAAAAGAGTTAAGTATAACGGTTTTATTTTAAGCTCATCAACCGAAATAAAAAACTGGATATGTTCTAACTTTATTTATACAAAAAAGAAAGGTGTATCGAAAACTGTTGAAAAATTCAATCCAAATTCTGTTTGGGATATTCTCACAAAAGATAAAGGTCAACCAAAACCATCAGAAAGAATTTGCGTTTGTGATATTTTACCTTTTAAAAGTTATTCTCAAAGAAAGAGAGAAACATAAAGCCAAAAAAACATAAAATACAATACCCCCAATATGCCCCATATACTAAAAGGATATTGATGGGGGTATTCTTTGCTTTATTCCTTTGCGACAGCTTTACAAAAAATATGTAGCAATGGAAAAGTTAACATTTGAACAGTTGCCCGAAGCGGTAACAAAGCTAACCAAAGAAGTTAGTGAACTAAAACAACTTTTAATCAATAAAAGTGAGCAACAGTCTATCCAACAACCCGAAAAACTTTTAAATATTCAAGAAGCAGGAGAACTTTTGAATCTTACTGTACCTACTATGTATAGTAAAGTTTCAAAAGGTGAACTTCCTGTAATGAAGAGAAGCAAACGTCTGTATTTTTCCCGAACCGAACTTATACAATATCTAAAAGCTGGTAAAAGAAAATCTTCCGTAGAAATTGATGCAGAAGCAGAAATGTATTTATCAAATTCTAAAAAAGATTGAAGACAATAGATAATCTATTGACCTTAAAAAGATGATTAGAATGATGGATCACATCAAATTTTCCACCGAAAGCCAAACGATAATAAGCCGACTTTTAGATGTGCAGAGTTTTGAACATTACCAACACCGAAATAATAATTATATAGGACTTTGTAAATATGGTAAATTGATGAGGTTAGATTTTAGAAAGGTGTTTGAAAATGGCAAATTAATAGGTTTTCATCATGTGGAAATTTCGATAAGCCCTCACTATCATTTTAATAATTACCAACACAATGGAAACGATTTCACGCCTGAAAACTGTATTAAAACCATATTCGATATTCTAACCTATTTAGGGATAGAACCCTATGAGTACGACTTATTGAAAATAGTAAATATCGAATTTGGTTTAAATATTATTCCCGAAATAGATATTAAAAACCTCATCAATTGTATTTTATATAGTAAGAAAACCTCATTTATAGTTCCCAATTCTGAAATCCCCTATTTTAAAATTACCGATGCAACGAAATACAAACAAATAAAGGCATACGCCAAAGGTCTGCACTGCAATGAAGTTTTAAATGCTCCCGAAATTGATGCAAATACCTTTCGTTTCGAGGTGAAAAGTAAAAAGAGTGCAAATATTAAAAAATACGGAATAAATACCGCAATAGACTTATTTAAACCCGAAACCTACCAAAAATTAGGGCAGGAAATTATAACTGAATGGGAACATATATTGTTAATCAATAAGAAATCTGATTTAAGCAGCTTAACAACTGCTGAGGTGCAATTTATTCAAAAGGCGAATGAAAAGGATTTTTGGTATCAATTAATAACGGAAAAGCACCGCAATACATTTGGAGAAAACAAAGAAAAATACTATAAACTTTTGAGAGGGAAAAGCAATCTACATACTAAAATAAAAGGGCAAATGATTGATAAGCTAATTGATTTGTTAGAATGTGCATATTTCCCACAGGGAAATCCTATTAATAAAGGAAATTTAAGTTTTGAAAAAACTATCTTAAAAGAGATAAACGGATAATCTGCACATTTTCATATTACCCCTCCTTAGAAAAAAATATTTGTTTTTAAAAGAAAAGCCCTTAATACGTCCGAAAAATCTCGCTAATGAAAGGAAGATTAGCTCAAAAAACAGCAATTAGTGTATAGGCGTTTTTTGCTTAAAAAAATACTTGTAAGTATCATAATTATAGTGATTTAAACGATTTGTTTCAATTTTGAAGCATTTTAAAAAATTACTAGCTTTAATAACTAGACATAAATGTTATATTCTTTTCGTAAAACGCATTTTTAGATTACCCAATTATAAAAATAATAAAGAGGAGAAAGCCAAATGTTTTTTACAAATCATTTCGGGCGATAAAAAACAATTGTAAGCCTTATAAATAAAGACTTTATTCGAATTTACCTTCACTGCATCAGCCGAAAAAAGTCACTAAGTCGTATACACGAAATAAAAACTAATATTCTTATGCTTTTTGTTTAAACAATTATTCATGAATAAAACTATTATTACAATAGTTGGAACTTTAAATACAATTTGAGCCATGACACGAAATCGAACATGGTTCAAACTGCATTTTGAGCCATGATTGAAAATCGAATATGGTATTTATATTACTTTTATAGTACGGTCAAATATTATCGGAATAGTAAATACTTGAGAAGAGAATTATACTACTATCTTTTATAACATCATAGAATCTTAAAAAAAACACTAAATTTGAAGAATTAATTTTAACGATTACACAAGCGTAAGCTATCGTTTTGGCTACTGAAAACTGCGAATCTTCAAAAAGACAAAACTCGATAGACTTACGCCCGTGCCTACTTACTGGGTACGGGCTAAGTCTTTCTTGTCTTTTGGGTTCTTCGCAGTACCTCAGTAGCAGACTGGCTTTAGTTCCGTACCCTTTGCTTTGTGATAACCTCTACTTTTCGGAACTGGTAGAATAACTTTTTAAAACGATGAAAGTATTTTACATTATTCCTTTGTCAATTATGGTTTTCCATAGGGATGTTTTGTGCAAAATACTTTATTTGCTTTTTACAAAATAATTCAAACTTAACAATAATATAAAGACAAAAATTATGAAACGAAAAGACTATGCTTTTTACACACTATTATTTTTAGCATTTTCCAACAATGTATTTTCGCAGGAAGCAAATCCAAAAGAAACACCCCCACCAACAGAATTTATAGTTAATACCGAACAACAATTGACTGATTTTATTGTGATTCCCTGTGAAGGAAAAGCAAGAGAAGAACTTTATAAAAAAATAGTTGAATGGATTAATAAGACCTATAACAAACCGAACGAAGTGATAAAAGCGCAAGTGGAAAATGATTATATCCGTTTTCAGGGGTTAGAATCAAAAGGATATTGCAGAAAACCAATGGTTGTGATTTGTGAAGATATACGATATGAAATTGAAATTTCTGTAAAGGATGGAAAATATAAGTTTGATGTTGTGAAATTGGAAAGTGCAGAGACAAGTAAATATGGAAATATTATAGGTTGGAGCGAAATTACATTTAAAAAAGGTTGGATGAATTTTAAAAGTAATGGAGAAGTTCGTGACCAGTACAAAGATACAATGCCAAAAATCGCAAGATATATTAATTCTTTGAATCAAAGTTTGTATGATTATATTTATAATCAGAATCAGACTGCAAAACAAAATGATTGGTAGTCGCAAAATATAAAAGTCGGTTTTTAAGCCGACTTTTTTGTGCAAAATAATTAACTTTGATTCAAAACTAAACCAACCTATGGCGAAAATTAACATTGCAGGTCAAGCTGTCTTTACTTACGAATATAATCCCTACAAAGAAATTTATTGGAATGAATTAAGTCAAATAATGATTTCAAAATATGGAATTGTTACTATTACAGATTTCGATAAAGTAGATGAATGTTTAAACGAATGCTTTTTATATTTCATAAAAAAATTTGAAGAAATCGTTTTCAATATTGACAATTTCAAATTCTACTGTTATGTTTTTAGATTACATGAAGATTCCTTAAAATTAATGCTAAAGGAAAGAAGTGGCGAATTAGAACTTTTTGAATCAATTGAAGAATCTCATTTTGCTATATATAGACGAATTTTAAAAATAATACTTGAGCAGGGTTGTAAAGTAGATATGCAATGGGGAATGTTTGATGCTACTTTAGCAAGTCAATTCAATGAAAATATTCAAAGATTATTTTACATTGGGATGTGGCTTTATAATATCTCAGATAATATTTCCTATCATAGAATGCTTAATGGGGCATATTTTATTAGTTTCGAAGAAAATGATATTATAATTAATTGGAAAAATAATTATGGTATTCTTAAAAACCATCTTATGTCTTACTTTTCAAAAGCTTATGAAACAGGAGTTGTCGATGAAGGTGGCTTTACAGAATTGAGACAAAAAATAGAAGAGTGTTATGGAATAGATTACGATAAAATATTTGGAATTCCTTTTTTCTTAAAAAAGCATTTTTCTGAAAACCCTTGCCAAACTATTGAACCATACATTTTGCCTATAAATTTGAAGGGAATATTTAGTAGTTTAACAAAGGACGATGCTGAAAATATCTATAAAGGCTTATCTATATCAAGAGATAATAATTTGTCTTTAATAGATACAATTTTAAAGCCTTATTCTACAGAGCGTTTCCTTTATAGACCTTTTTTAATTTATACTATTAATAATGAACAACGGCTATTAACCTCAGAAGATAAATTTTCAGAATCCGTTTATGCTTTTGTGACAAATGCCATTCAATGGAATACATTAAATCCGGAATGGGAGAAAAAAAAGTGTCTTCAAAGCTATATGAATAAAAAAGGTAACGAACACGATAAATTATTAGAAGATAGGATTGAAAACTATTTTAATTCTAATAAAATTTTGTTTGCAAGAAATATCAAGAGTTTTAAAACTTCAACAAATAATAATATAAATATTGATAATGCTAATTGTGGTGAAATAGATTTTATATTTATTGATGAAGTTAGAAAAGAAATTGTTGTAGCAGATTCAAAATATAATAAAGCAAGATATGAAGCGGTTGGATATAGACAGGATTTTACAAATTTTGTAAACAAATACGAACCTCAACTACAAAAAAAGATAAATTGGGTTACCAGTAATATTTCTGTTGTTAATCAACATTTCATTAAAATTTATAATGATAAGGATATTGATTTTACTTCTTACAAAGTGATAGGTATGTTCCTAATAAATACACCAACTTTCTATATGTTTTGTAGTAATTATTTAGCCGTTGATATTGAAAATTTTGAACATCACATTAAAGGCAGAGATGTATATCCTGATATAACTTTGCAGTTGGAGGATGGTAATCAAAAAGTGTATAAATACCCATATTTCAAATAAATTTTTACTAATTATAATGATTGAAAATTCCTTAGACGAAAAAAACACGGAGCTTTACAATAATTTAAAGATTGCTGGAGTGCAATTTGATTCCATTATTGATACAAATTTTAATAGTTGGGCAGTTCAGCCAGTCTACAAGTTTAAAATAGTTGCAAATAATGCTGATCCTTCTCCGTCGTCATTAGCACATGAATTACTTCATATATATTGTAATGTTAACGGCTTTGTGGATACATTCACAATTATTGATATATTTAAATCAAATAATACAAGATTTAAAACTGAATGTATATCTGATATTCAGAATTTACTGGCTCATTTAAAGATGTTTCCATTTTTTCTTAAGTTAGGCTATAATATCAATGAATTTTACCTTAACTACGGGGATAAGTTGATTAGAGAAACATTGATACCAAATTTTATTACACTTGGGGTGATGTTTAAGATTAACAAGGAACTTAATAGTAAACCATCTATTGATGTTATAACTACTTTTTTTCAATTAGTATTAATTTTAAAACAAATTGAAATGGAAGAATATTATCAACAAATTAAAAATCAGTCGTCGGAATATTCTGAATTACTTATAGGATATGATGAAGAGCTTTTTAATACTTTTAATGAAGAACTAAATGCTTGGCTTGGTTCGGAGACTTTCAGTAATTATGATTTTTATATAAACATTAATGAAAAACTTCAAAATTTAGGATACCCGATTGAAAATGAATGGGAAGCCTGGATGCATAATAACAAAACATAGAATTTAATTAAATGTCAATAAAAATAAAACAATCTTTAATAAAAAGTTTAAATAAAATAAAAGAACAAAGCTTTGATGAAGAGACTATTAGAACGCTATTAATAACAGCAAGAGAATCCCTTAAATATGAAGGTCTTATTAAAGAGTTAGCTCATTTTGTTGCTCATACAAAGAGAAGTCAAGGTATTTTCCACAGAAAAGTAAATAACAGATACACAAAAATGAAGCTCATTGAAGAACGTATTAAAAATAATGAATTTCAAGAACTTCAATCTAAAATAAAAACAGAAGATGAATTGAGTGATTTTATGCTCGATGGTGTCGGAATTGATAAAGTTGAAACTAAGCTTTTTGATATTTTATATCGTGACGGATTGGAAGATATACACGAAGACCATCTGATAAAATATACAGGTTTTAATAAAACACAAGCAAAAAAATATTTAGATGATAATTATTCTAAAACTAATGGCTACTATTATTTGAAAGCTTTACAGACAGAAAGAGCTATTATTAATCTTATGCTTTTACCGAATAAGAAAAATACAAATAAAAGAGAGTTTGAAAACTCAATAAAGCAAGGATTAGAATTAACTGAAAAAATAAAAAAAACTGTTGATAGATTACAAAGAGTAATTCGAGGTGTTATTTTTTACGATTCTGTTTTTGAAGCAAAGTCTTTGAATAATGAATTTAATACAGTATTTGAAAATGTGCTAAAATTGTTTGATATTGATTTGTCCTATATTGAAGATATAAATGATAATTCAAATGATTTACTTCTCTGTATAATGGCTTTATTACATGATTCAACTTTTGAGTTTTATGATAAAAATTCAGCAAGAGTTTATTTATGTGCCTATCTTGAAGGAAATATTAAAAAGCCTATTGTTGAAACCGCAAATAATATCTTCGAAAGCGGAGTTTTAGCATTGTACATAAATTATAATTTTGAAAATAGTTCAAATTCTTACCCTCTATATGTATCGGATTTAAAGCTTCAAACCTATGTAAGTTTAGAAGACTTTACAAAATCCTCTATCAATCGTTCAATAGATGAAATTCCGTGGATTTCTGCTGAAAGAGTAAATGGTAAATTAATATTAAAATCATGATGATTTTATTTAGAGCTAATAAAAGAATCCGTTCGCAAATTTTAGTATTTTAGCATTAAACTATAAACCTTGAAATTCAAAAAAAATATTGATATGAATCCATTTATACTATCTTTCAGAGAAAGCCCAAAAGAAACAGATGTTAATTTTTCAAAAATAAAATATTGTGGTAAATTAAACCTTTCCGTAGATATTCAAACGGGACGTCCTGCAATATCATTTTTAAATTCATCAACCAGCACACTTACAAAAGTTTACAACGAAACTTCTGATTCTGATAATGATTTTATTGGTTTAATGATGGCAACAATGACGAGAACTCAATATCAACAGGAAGGTATGGACGATGATGCCAACTATAATACTATAAAAGTAATGATGGAAACAAAGACTATTACTTTGGTTTCTCAAGAAGTTTCAGATGATGATGTAAGATGATATTAATTATTACTCACAAAGAAGATTATACGGTTGATTATATTGTTAATATTTTGAATGATAGAAAAATAGACTATTACAGGTTAAACTGTGAAGATGTTTTTAAAAGTAAGTTCCTTGTTAGCAATGATTTGTTACCTAAAATACATGAGAAGTCAAATTTTAAATCGGTTTGGTTTAGGCGAACAAGGCTTCCCGATTTATCTGCAATTCCCTTTCACGAAAGAAATTATTTGCTTAATGAATTTGATAGTCTTTTAAAAAATTTATTCGCTTTAATTGATGCAAAATGGATTAGTGAACCATACCAAATTTATAAAGCAGAAAATAAGTTATATCAATTAAAATTAGCAAAGGAAATAGGGTTTAACGTCCCGAATACTATTGTAACCAATTCACATAGTGAAATAAAAGATTTTTATAATCAAAATTCATGTCAAATAATCGTAAAGCCTTTATCGCAATCTATAATTCATAACGAAAATAATTCTTTAGAACACATTTTCACTAATTTAATTGATAAAACCCATATTGAGAACCTTAGTAATTTTGATTTAACACCATGTATTTTTCAAGAGTATGTCGAAAAAGATTTTGAATTAAGAATAACAGTTGTAGGTGAAAAAATATTTGTAGCTGGGGTTAACTCTCAGACAGATGAGGTAGCTAAAATTGATTGGAGAAAAGGCAAGTTAAAATTTTATGAAACGGAAATTCCAGCAAATATTATGAGGATGTGTATTAAGTTAGTTAAAAAACTTGATTTAAAATTTGGAGCTATAGATATTATAAAAGATAAAAAAGGAAATTTTGTTTTTTTAGAAATTAATCCAAACGGACAATGGGTTTGGATTGAAAACGAAACAGGTTTGAAAATTTCCGAAGCCTTAATTGATGAACTATTATGAATGAAAAATTAAAAGAGTTTCTTGAAAGTCTTGGTTTAATTACTATAGAAGAACATCCACAACCTTTTGATTATAATTGCGAAGATTATGATTTAATAGGTAGTAATCAAAAGGAAAAAATACAAGCACATAAAGAATTTTTGATTTCAGCCCTACAAGAAGAAAATAACAGATTAAATTATGTTGAAAATAAAACGACTCAAATAATTTCGCAAACAAGTATTGTTTTTTCATTAGTCGGGCTAATAATTCCTATTGTAATTGACCGATTTGATGATATGTATTTTCCTGTTAGAGTAATATTGATATTGTTATTAATTGGTGGTTTTTTTATGTACTTATTGTCAATTAGTAATGCATTAAAAAACTTTAATATTAAAAATTTTAAATACCCTTACGCAAATCCTTCCAACGTTATTGATTTAAAAGATAAGTCGATTGAAGAATTTAATTCGGAATTAGTTAGAGACTATTTGTATTCAATAAATAAAACTGTTCACATAAATAATGTAAAAGGCTCAAATTTATTACACGCGTACAAAGCTTTCAAAATAGCTAATTATATAACAGGAATTATTATTGTAGTAATCTGCTTTTTAATACTATTCATAAAACAGAAAGAAAATATCAATAGAGTAAAAATTGAAAATCCTATTGAAATTAAACAAACTAAAAGTAAAATTATTCCTGTTAAATAAAAAATACTTAAATAAAATTAACACACAGCTTAAAAGAAGGAAAATGTAGATTAGTTGTTGTGAAATTGAAAAGTGTCGATCCAAGTAAATACGGAAATAGTAGTAACAGACTTATATTTCCAAAAGGATAAATGTTAAATTATAATTTAAAAAATGGATATTGTTTTAGATTCAAATATTTATAGAGGGGATTGGTATTTAAAGTCAAATGATTTTACAATTCTTAGGGATTACCTTAGTAAAACAGATTCAAGTTTTGTTTTACCACAAATCATTTTAGAAGAAATAACGGGATTATATAAAAGAAATTTGGAAGAAGAAATAAATTCACTTTCCAAGACATCTGAGAACTTAAATTACTTGTTAAATAGAACTCTTTTTGAGGAATTGCAGGTAAATATTGAGCAAGAGTCTGACAGATATATAAAGATGTTAATAAGAAAACTAGGTCTTACAAATAGTAAAATAGTTAAATATGATAACGATTTTTTGCCGAAAATAATAAAAAGAGCAATACAAAAAAGAAAGCCATTTAAAGATGAAGATAGAGGATTTAGAGATTGCATAATATGGCTTACGTTACTTAAATATACTGAGAAATCACATGAAAAGCAGATAGTATTTATTAGTAATAATCCAACTGATTTCGGAGACAATAAACAGAACCCTATTTTACATCCAGATTTGCAGAAAGATTGTGATGAACTTAATATAAAAGTAAATTATTTCAAAAGCATTAAAGAATTTACTGAAAAACACTCTAAGAAAATAGATGAATTTGATATTGATTGGTTGTCTGAAAATATTGATATAAGTTTACTTTCAGATATAGCAAGAGAAAAAATAGACCAAAGTAGTCCTCGTTATGTAAAAAACTGGTTCGAATGGAGAACAGAATTAGATAGTGCAGATACTTTTAAAACAATTAGTGTAAACTTTAATGATTTTGAAGATATTTTTATTTATGAAATGGTAAATGGAGATTTTATAATAAATTTTACTGGGTGGGCAGATACTAAAATTAATTTTGAATATTACGATTACGGTTACTTTGAGAATACAATTAAAAACAAAACAGAAATCGCTAAAACTGTTTTCTATGTAAGTGCTGTTTATAAAAATAATGTAATTGAAGAGATAGAAATAAATGATTTTCTTATTAATAAAGAAGGGAAATTCGGATATTAAATATGACTAGTGAACTCGGATTTTCTTATTTAATTATCCAAAATGTTGTGGCTAAGGGTTATAATTTCAAGATGACACAAAGAAAACAAGCCAATAAAAAATATTAAACTAAAATAATAATCTACAAAATGCCAAACTTAGAGGGATTAGGTTTACAAAATTTTAGGACTTTCACTAAGAAAGAAAACCTTGAATTTGCGCCCATTACATTAATCACAGGTACAAATAATGCAGGAAAAAGTTCAGTTTTCAAAGCAATACAATTTTTGGTTGATAATTTTAAAGATGGAATTGTTTCAGAAACCTTAGATTTTAAGTCTATGAAACATGAACTTGGAAATCTTGAACGTGTCTTTAACCGAGTTACAATGGAAGTTTTTAAGAACTCAAAAATTCCAAATAGTCAAAGTATGTATTCGAGACTTTGGGATATTGATAAAAAAAATGACGACCAGTTAATCGAACTTCCCATTTTTGAGCAAGATGAAGATTTAGTGTTTTTTTTTCCAATAAAATTTGGAAACAATCGAGAAATAAATGCTAATATGGAGGTTAGGTATGAGTTAACACAATTTATACCTAAAAATGGAACTAAAAAAGACTTAGTAATTTCTCATAATATTAAAAATATTGCCATTGTAAAGAATGGAGAATACCTACATTGGTCGAATGTTATCGGGCTTATGAATAATTATGAGGACGCTCCTACTTGGGAGATTTCGACAAGTATAGATTTGAAAAAAATCATTCAACTTATCATAGACACACCTTTTATAGAAATAAAGCAGGGAATTAAACCTGATGAAAATACTGAAGATTATTTTACAATTGATTTATTTAGTAGGATTGAAAAGTATAAAGATATCTTTTTTGACTTTCCTTTTTCCAAAAATAAAAAAGATGGTTACGAAGGTTTTACAGAAAAACTTGAAAAAGGAAAAAGTTTATTCTCTGATTATTCTGAAGTAACAGAAGATGAGAAGTCAAAATTATCAACAATTGAACAAAAAATTATGACCGACCTTCTTCAAGGGCGTGATAATAGTCAATACAAAATTTTAGATTGCTTCAAAACAAATAATATTATTGGTTTTATGGGTGATGGCATGGAAAGATATATTGCAAATGCAGAACTAAAAGAAAAGGAGTCTGAAGAGATACAGGAAAATAGTGAAGAAAAGAATTTGCGAAATCTCTTTAAAAACCCCTATGAAACAACCCCTAACAGCCAACTTTTCATAAATCTATTGAGAGCAATAGAGGAAGATTTTTCAGATATTGTTCAGAAGAAAATTGATAGTTTAAACAAAATCTATTTTTTACCAACTACAAGAGGCAGAAACAGAGAGTGGTTTATAGATGAGCAGAATAGTGAAGATATTCAGATTATAAGAGACTTCTCTGCCATATATTTAAAAAACTATCCCCAAATTGAAAATTTTGTAAACTTTTGGATTGGAAATGGAGAGATTGATAAATTGGATAAAGAAGGAAAACAGGTACAAAAAGGCTTCAAAATAGGAAAAGAACTTTCTGTCTTTAGAGATGAAACAATAGGTTTGACCAAGATTTTTTTAGTCAATTTTGATGGAACAAAAACTCCTCTAGTTGACTTAGGGTATGGAATATCTCAATTACTACCGATTATTATGAAGATAGCTATTATTGCTCATAAACATCAATTACCTTATGAATATGATTTTGATTATCAAGATGGTTCTCATAGACAAACAATCTATTTTAATTCTTCAACATTATTAATCGAAGAACCTGAAGCCAATTTACATCCTTCTTTACAAGCAAAAATGGCTGAATTATTTATAGATGCTGCCTCTAGGTTCAATATTCAATTCCTAATAGAAACTCATAGCGAGTATCTAATTTATAAGTTCCAAGAATATATAGGTCAAAAATAGTTTCTTCAAAGAATGTTAATATGTATTATTTCAATCATCCCAATGATGTTAGGCAAGGATTGAAAGATAAATATATCAGTTATGTAAAAATAGGTGAAGATGGAAGTATTGATTATGACAAATATTTTGGAAAAGGTTTTTTCGATGAACAGACTAACTTGAAATTAAGTTTATTAAATATTCAACGAAATCGTTTTATTGAAGATTATGAAACAATAAGAAAAGAATTGAAAGAATCTAGTAAAACGATTGAAGATTATGATGCTAAAATGGAAGAAATCACTGAAAAATTAGCAACTACAACTTCGGGAAAAGATAAATTGAAAAAACAATTTAATAAAATTAAAAAAGAGAAAAAGGATAAAGAATTAGAATTTCAAGAACTCATAAAAAGGCAAGAAGAGAAAATTGATGAATATACGGCTAAAACCGACTATTCAAAATATTTAACAGAAATTGAGACGATTGTAGATAGAAATAAAATTGACAATTCGAAAACACTTCAGTATCTATCCACAGGTAAATTTCTGCTAAGCAATTTAGATGAAGATGCTGATTTTGCTCCTGTTATAATACAATATGGTCGAGCAGTTGAATTTGAAATGTTAAAATGGATGAATGATTTTAAAAATACAATCAGTCTTACTAATCTAAATCGCTGGTGTGATAACACAAACTATATTAATAAAATTAGACAGTTATTTACTGATTTAGGGCTGACTCTTATTGATAATAATACTAACTATGAAATAAGTACAGGTAAAAAAGTGAACATATTAAATCTGAAAAATTACATGAATGTTGACCCTGATAAATGGAAATTTGGAGGATTAACTCAGGTTTTTGAATTGCTTTACTACACATCTCCAACAACAAATGTTGCTTACAATTATAATTCTGTTCCTTTAATGGTAGCATTTTCAAATTATCTAAAAAGTATTTGGAGGGATTATGATATAGCAGAAGGATTATTTAATACTTATCGTAACATATTAGATTTGAGAAACTGTGCTGGACATACGTATAGTGATAGTGTTTGTACTAGTGACATTATTGATAAGAGTACAGCAGAGAATTACGTTGCTAAAGTTGAGGCTATCTTTAGTTGTTTATAGTTCTAAAAGAAAATGCGAAATAGTTTTGTATGAGCAAAATGAATGAAGATAGAAGTGTTTTAAAAATAGATTGATTATTTTACAGGCACTTAATTTTGAAGATCGAAATGTTTGAGAATATTTACTTTAGATATTCCCGAAAACCTCATCTTTACTTTGTTATTTTTTTGACTTTTTGAGTAGTTTTGTACCTTATTTGTACCTATTAATTACAACTAACTGATTTACAGTATTAATTATTTTTTGTATCGGGAAGTAGATCCAACCTTCTTTATCATATTTTAAGAATTTTAAATTCAAAATATAAAACAGCCTTTTTTAGGCTGTTTTTTTTTGTTTATTGAAGTCCTTCGTTTGAAATTTCCGAAGTTTGGAGCTTTATTACTGACTCAAAGTCAGGAGACTTTGCGGAGCGGTGTATATCTCAAATCTCAACATAATAGATGAAATGGGATCCAAATAGAGAGATAGAGTGGCATATTTATTTGAATTAAATAATATATTCAATATTATGACTTGCAACCTAGTTGTATTTAAAACTTTAAAGGATTAATTTCTATAAAAAAGACAGACTAATTAAAGCCTGTCTTTTTATATTGATTTTAAAAATCATACCCAATCCTAAAACTTAAATTAGGAACTACCTGAAGTGAATAGTCAGATTTTAAAATTTTACCCACTCCTAATCCTAATTGAAGTTCATAATTGAAATTTTTTGCAAAATTTCTTCTTAATCCCCATGTAGGAATCAATGAAATCATTGGATTTACTTCTATTCCATCAACATTTGAAATAACAAACCAATCAGGAACGAATCCAAGTTTTGCAGAAAGATAGTTTGCGGAATTATACTTAGTATTCTTGCTTTTATTATGCCTTTGATTAATATTGTAGTACCATTTGGGAGTTACGGACAAAGCAGGTGCTAATGCAAAACCTGTTTTAGAGTACAAATCTCCTCCCCAAATCCCCGCATTCAAATCGATCTCACTTCTAAGTGTAAATTGTTCAGAAAGATTGACTTCATTATAGACATTTGCACCAAAAAGTCCAGCTTGAACTCCAAAGAATGATTTTTTATTGATGATTTTTCTTGCGAATACATTAGGGTTACAGTAAATACTAATAAAATTAGAAATATTTTTTTCATCATATTATTTTTTATAAAATTCATAATTCCCAGTGAGATTACCTTTTGTCCATTTACCATTCATTGATTTATCATTTAAATATCCTGAAAAACTTAATCCAGCTTTTGTAGTTGCATCAAATTTACCACTAATCATTACATATCCTGATATACTTTCAGAAATATTGGAAGTAGTATAATATATCGTTCCTTCCATGTTACCTGTATCAGATACGTTAAATTTTATTTCGCCAGATAAATCTCCCTTAAAGTTTCCGATGTAATTCCCTTGATATTTAGAGTTCGATTGTAACCTTAAATTCTCATCTGAAATACAAGAGGTAATTGCAAGGAAAAATACAAGAAAAAAATATTTCATAATTTTAATTAGCGTTAAGTTTTACTCCATGCCAAGCTCCATTTTTCTTGGCTATTCCATACATACTAACTGCTACAGCATCAGGTTTTGAAAAATTCCACTTATAGCTTGTTACATCAAGTCCATTCCCCGTTCCTCCTCCAAAAGTGTAAGTAACCTGAGGAGAAGCAATCCCAAAATCGAAAACTCTTTCGATAACATCTTGGTTGTTTTCTATCTGGCTGAAATCGTAATAGCGTACGTATGATGCACTATATGAATCTACAACAAAAAGAACTCTATTCAGCTTTTTGTTTTGTCCTTCAATAAAATTATTTGCCTGTTTCCATGCAGTTTCCCAAAACAACTTATCCAATTTTTCTTCTGTAAGACCTGTAAAATCAACAGTAAACTGAATAAGCCCATCTAATTTAGAGGCAAATGGTAACGACGGAATGTTTTGGTTTTTTGAAAAAGTAAAGGAAATACCATCCGATGTGGTGTACATATTGCTACCAAACCAGTATGCTTGCTTAGGGACTCCCGCAGGAGCACTCATATTCATTGAGTGGTTAAAAGTCCATTTGATTGAATTAACACCTATACCCAGTTGGTCTGCATTTTCTTTTCTCCATAGTCCAGTCCATCCTTTATATTGATGTTTAACCTTGCAACCTATCGCATAAACAAGATATAAATTCTGTGAATAGAATTTAACTTTAACTCTTCTTCTGCTTTCATACTTATCATATGTTGTCCATGTTTTTCCAAAAATATTTCCTAACCATGGCTTTTTAACTTCACCAATTGGCAGTTTTTCAACTATTGAAGCTATTGAAGGCTCTTGAGGAACAGTGGGAGGTCTAAAACCACCATTATTACCACTTGTGCTGCCGCCACCAGTAAAACCACCAGTGCCTCCACTTCTTCTAGGTACAGATGATCTAAAATAGCTAATTTTATTATCAGTATTTGGCAAAGTGATCAATTCATCATTTGCTTTATCAGAGATGAAACTATCTCTTGTAGATGTTTCAGTTGGAACTAAAAGATTAGAAGATATTTTTCTAACTTCAAGATAATTTTCGAGCCTGGAATAATTTTCTTCTGTTGTAACAAATAATCCAACATCAGTATATTTGTATATTTTATCTGCAACTTGTATTTCAGCCTTTCCATTTAGCATAGTAGAGTATACTTCATCACCTACAATTTCTTCAAGATCATCTATATCATCATAAATGTCTTCGTCAGAAACCGAAACTGTCTTCATTGCACGAGATGATTTTTTTTCTAAATATTCTATCTTTCTAGATTTTAATTCAGAAATAACTTTATTTTCATTTTTTTGAGTAATGACTGGAACTAAAGACTCAATTCCTTTCTCGTCAATAAAATTTTGAACTGATTCAAGGTTCTCTTTTTTTAGGTTTTTGTAAGTAGCGGATAATGATTCTTTGTTTGGAAAATATAATCTTCCATTTTTTACAGCCGCTTGATCAATTATATTAGTTTTATCAGATGATGTGTCGGTAAGTTCTTCACGACAGGAGGTTGTAAAAGCTAATAGGCTGAAAATAGCTATTTTAAATAGATTTAAATTTTTCATTTGTTCAAAATAATTTTATCTCATTTGTACTTTACATACAACGACAAATAGATTTTTATTGTTAATGATATTATTACAATTTGTAGCCTGTATGCTTTTTTAGCAGATAATTACCAAGCTCGAAATTATCTGCTCTTAAATTTAAGAGTTTCATCATTTTTGTTTTTTTGCAAATTTAAAAATTAAACTATTCGAGACAAATTTTTCACATTAAAAAGATTTATTGAAGCAAATTTTCTCGTCTTAACTGTTACAAATATATTTTGCATCAACTTCAAAACATGTCGTATTAAAAAAAGGTTTTGAGCTATTTAGCATTTCCCTTTTTTGAAATACTTTTGGACTGCATTTATGGTGAGTTTTAAAGATCTCATGAGGTAATATGCGCAACCGATATACAAAATGAAATACGCGAACAGTATCGAAACAAATGAGACATCATCCCAAATGCCGTACGGTTTAAATTTTAATTGTGGTATATGTAACATCATTTTGGTACATCAAAAGGGGTTTGGTTATTTTTCATAAACACAGATCCCATCCTTTTATACTTCATAAGCTTACCATTTGTACATAAATCGTAAATCCCATTTGCTTTCTGTTCTGAAATGTATAAAAAACATCACTTTCGTTGCAGTCATTATCTAGTGCAACATGTTTTCTAAGGTCTTCAATAGTTGCATCGACTTTTTTTCAAAAAAGATTGGATTTTCTTATCTGGCGTAGGTTCTAGACAGTTTGCTGGTAAATCACATTTTTTGTCTTTTCCCGTTTCTTGTGCAAAAATAAAGCGTTGATACTACCAACATTAAAGTAAAGACTAATTTTTTCTTTTTGTTATTCTTGTAATACTATTTCCGTTATCGAAAGTAGATCCAATTTCCTCTATCACAATCAAAAAATTCAAATCCAAAAACATAAAAACAGCCCTTTCAAGGCTGTTTTTTAAATTTATTTAAGTCTATCCACACATAACTCACGCTTTCCGAAGTCTACTGACTTTGTTTTGCAAAACAAATATTTTATAATTTTAAATTATTTATTCTAAAGGTGTATCAAATAAAAGATTTTTCATAACGCCAATTGTAAGCATCACTAAAAAGAAGAGTAAAAAATAGGCGAAGAAATTGACAAGTCGTTTTTTATTATAATGATTTTGCAACGTATTAGTACTATAACTATTTACAAAACTTCTTAGCCCTAAAGTAAATACAACTATAATTGATGTAAAGGTAATATAAAGGATAATAGATTGCTTTAGTTCAAAAAAGAATAAGATTACTAAAATATCTATTAATGCGATAATCCAACTTAATTTAAATATTTTAAAGGACGATATATTTTTTTCCAACATTAAAAATATTGAATTTGAAAATATAATGATAAGAAGTATTATTTGTAAAATTGTATTCATAAGATTGAGTATTAAAAATTAATCTGAGCAAGGATTGGGGAAAGCAATCTTTATATCAGCATCCAAACTCAGCCCACCTGTTGCTTTCCTGAAACGTCCGATCTCCAAAATCAGGAGACTTTGCATAACAGACTTCAAAAATAGCGAAAAAGGGTAATTCCCTGGTAATGGTCTACACGGTAACTTTATCAAAAATAAGTATCATGGACGCAATTATTAAAAAACTATCAATTTTGAGTGTGCTGATTTCACTGATGAGTTTCTGTTCCTTCCTGTTTGCACAGGTTTATCCAATCGGACAGATGTTTTTGACTACTTATGGTCAGTCTTTTACGATGTATAATACGGGCGTAATTGTTCAGGATGGCAATCCGGGAAATGCAGGCCAGGCCGTATATGATCAGACCGGAATTAATTATCTGCGCTTACCGTCTGCTGTTCCCTATCAAAAGGCTTTTTTCCTGGATTTCAATAAAAACATTATAGAGCTGGATTACAGATATGGATACCGCGTCGTGGGTTATTCCAATATTCCTGTTCCTCCTCCGCCAGTTATGTATCTGCCAAAACCTACGTATGATAATCAAATAGGAATTGAAACCGCTGAAGGACTAAGACCGCTACCTACCCAGATTATTGACGAGCAAAAACCTTATGGGGATGTCATGATGACCAGTGAGCAGAATGCCGTAGACTGTTATAAGAATTCTTTGAATTTTGACGGATCATTAAATCAGATGAAATTCGGGGATTGTATGGTAACGAATATGGCTGGTCAGAAAGAGCTTGAAATTTATAAATGTGCCAAAAACTCGGCAACCATGGAGGAACAGAGTCTTTGTATGCTGAGTATTTTAGGCGGTTCAAAAGAAAAGCAGATTACTCAGGATATGTTGAAGTGCTATAAAGAATATGGCGGCAATTATGAAATGTATCCCCTTTGTTTTGCTGATAAAGTCAATGATCCTGAACTCAAGCAATTAGTTTCCTGCTTTAAAGATCAGGCCAACAGTGGCGAAATATCTTTTATGGGAACTGCCGTGTGTTATGGAGCAAGTAAACTTAATCTGAATACAGAAGCCCAGATAGCCGTTGAGTGCGCGGTAAGCACCGGAGGACAGCCGTATGCATTTGCAGGATGTGCGGGCGGCCAGTTAACCTATCGTGAATTAAATAAATGTCTAACAAACGGAGTTGGCGGTGATAATGGATGTTTCGGAAAAAATAATACGATCGTTAAAGGACTAAATCAAATTGGAGACGCTTTAAAAGGTCAGTTTGGCCCTAATAACGATATCGTCAAAACATGGAATACTACCGTGCATGATTTACAATATGGCCCCGGGAAAAATCATGAAGCGGTAAAAGTGGTCAGAAACATAAGCAACGAACTGGGAAAAGCGGGAACTAATGTAGCCAAAGAAATAAAAAAAGTAGTTCCCAAAATAAAAATCAAATGGTAATCAAGAAGGTAAAATAAAAACAGATGCACTTGTCTAAGTGCATCTGTACAATATTCTCACTGCATCTATTTCTTCAGCATTTGAAAATTATATTTTATAGGATTGAAAGGATTGACAGCCGTTCCTTCAACGGTTATTTTACTTGCAAGCAGTTCAAAATTCATATTTTGTGTGTTCTGCTTAATAAACAACCCTTTTTTGGAAGCCGTAAATGTTATGACCACTTTCTTGCTTACTCCATCCACAGGAACCTGAACTGTTAATTCTTTAGGAAGAAGATTAAGTTCTATCTCCTTTTTATACTGATATAGAACCGCAGTATAATCCAGGTCATATTTTATTTTTCCGATGGCTGTTAAGGCCTGATTGGCTTTCGCAGGATCAGAAATTACTGAGTAAATAACCTCTTTCATAGGAAATTCAGAATAGGAAATCAGGTTTTTCTTGGCCGAAAAAGCAACCGCCGTTTCTCCGTTCACAGTTCCCTGGGATATCCCAGCTTTTCCAGTGTATTCACCGTTAAGATCATCAAAACTGATCGTCACAGGGTTAGGTTTTGGAGTATCATCATCATTACTGCAGCTTGCCAGAACAAAAGGAATAGCCAGTAAGACCACAAGCATTGATATCAATTTTACATGATTGAATTTTTTCATTTTGATTTTGAATTTATTATTTTGATTAAAAATATTGTATTGAGTACTCATCTATATAAATACAGAATTTCCATATCCTTGCTTGGGATTAAAAAAAATAAATTCAATCAACTGATTTACTGCCTGTTATTTTTAATATTTAAAACAATTAAAAGCACGACTTTATGATTAATCATAAAAAAAATCCAACATCTTTCTGATATTGGATTTTTGTATCGTTGAAGATATAACAGATCAGTTAACAGATCAACAGCAGTCTATACTCTCCATCATTTTCGACAGGTGCTCTGTGAACACAAGGTAATGCTTCCTGATCAGGATGATCTACTGCAATGCGCCAAAGATGACCAACCCCTAAATTGACAGGTTCTGCATGAGGCTTAGGCTGATAATGAAGATCAAAGAAATACTCTTTCAGGAAGTCTTCAAATTCGTATTCAGTACCGTCATGTAATTTTCTGAGCTGTTCCCGGATTTCAGGAATTAAAATTTTCTGTTCCACCTGATCATTAGCGATGATATCACTTGCCGTCCCGTGATAAGTACAAAGAAAAGTATCCGTCCCGACAGGTGAACGGTCGACATGATAGGAGTACACATCTGTTGAAATAAAACCGAGCTCCTCATCGCGTTCATAACATTTAAGCAAATTAAGGACGGGAGATGCCCCAAAATCTGTCAGTAATTGCAGGTCATTCAAAATAATTTCTCTCGCCATACTCCCTTCTTCTGACAATTCCAATGCTAAAAGATCTTCACTGGAAACTTCCGTAATATTATCTTTCAGCAGAAGCTTTGTGACAATTTCTTTAAAGTCACCCACTAAATTCCTGTACCAGCAAATGGCATTCATAACGCCCTGAAAACAGGTATTTACAAGTTCAGAAAAAGAAGAAACCACACCTACCTGATGATGATCAGAAAACCTATTGCTCATATATTGGAATAAACAGTTTAGCCGCTTAATTCCGTACAAAAATACGGAATAGGTTTTTCAAAACCTCCGTTACAAAAATTACGATAAGTTTTATTATGGAAATTTAATTTCCAGGTTGATCTTTTCTCTTCATATCGTATTTATTCCTAACTTAGAACAAGCTAATCGTCAACGAATTAATCTGATTAACCGTTATGCAGATTTCACCATCCGCCAGCCTTGCACCTTATATAAAAAGTTACACCGTTGTTACCATTGATAAGGATCTCAGAGATGAAGTATTTTATCCGAGTGGATATATAGATCTCATTATCAATATTTCCGGTGGTTTTGCCGCTACTGTTATCAATGGCCAACACAAAAACACTCCCGATATAGAATTATTGGGACATCTCACACTTCCCACCCGGCTTAGTGCAGCGAAAGGGACTTCGGTGCTTATTGCGAGGATATTTCCGCATGCCGCCACTTTATTTTTTTCTGACCCTCTTTCAGAATTCACGAACTATGCCACCGATATGTATGATGTAACGGGGAATGAAAACAGAAATTTGTATGACCGCATTATGGATACAGGGGATCTTTGTTCAAAAATAAATGTTTTAGAAAAGTATTTTCTTCAAAAGCTGAAAAAAAATGAATCTCATCTTAAAAAAGTGGCCATCCTCCACGTGCTTAATCAACAGCTTTTCATGAATCAGAATGTATTGAATTTGCCTGTTATAGCACAAAGCTCAGGGCTATCGGAAAGATATATTCAAAAACTTTACCTTACGAATACGGGCATAAGCCCTTCTTCTTTTGCTTCAGTAACAAGATTTAACAAAAGTCTGCCAATGGTTCTCAACACCCCGGAATCACTCACAACGATAGCTTACCACTGCGGATATTATGATCAGGCTCATTTTATCAAAGAGTTTAAAAAATTCACTGGCATTAACCCTTCTGCATCCAGACATTCGCTGATCAAAAACGACGCTGATCTCCAACAGGCTGTTAATATTGGTTTTTAGTTTGATTTTGCAGGATGATTACTGCTGAACATGTCCCGGTGCATCTTCCAGCCATCTTTTGTATTCTTCCAGATAACGATCACTTTTCCATCGTCCAGTTTGTTGCCCTTTAAATCTGTCATCTCATAATAACTTTCTTCGGTTACTGAGGTTCTGCCATCTCCATACAGATTTTGAATCATAAACTTAACATGTACTTTCGGGCCGTTTTTAAAGAAATCAAGTATTTGCTCTTTTCCACATAATGGGGCGGTATTGGGTGGAAAAAGACATGCATCATCGGTATATCTGCTAAGAATAGAACCGTCATTTTTATTGGCAAGTTCCGCGTAGATTGCATTACTGGCTTCTATAATCTTCCTTACCGGCTTAAGATCTTTGTTTTGGGCATCAGACCATGAAGTAAGGAGTAATAATAAGCTTAGAATAAGTATTTTTTTCATTGTAAAATTTTTATACAAAGCAAAACATTCCTCAAACCCAAAAATTGTAAAATTGCGAACAAACCGATATTTTTCAATAAAAAAACGGTGTCCTCCCCTGGAAAACACCGTTTTATATATAAGGTTATTAATTTTCAGTTTTGTTTTTTACTTCTTCAATATCTTTTCTGTTACTGTTGAAGATTTTGTATGTAGTTTAATGTAATATACTCCTGTCTGAAGAGAAGATAATACGATCTGTTCCTGCATCATATTCAAAGTTCCCTGCTTGACCAGTTGTCCTGCTGCTCCAAAGATCTCATAAGAAACCAAAGGCTCTTTACTTTTGATCGTCAATACATCCTGAACCGGATTAGGGTATAATTGCATTCCTGCCTGAGCAGCGGTTTCTTCTACTGACATCTGGCTGCACGTTGATTTAGCAAATTTTGTAAAAAAAGACTGAGATTTCCCTCCTGCTACATTAACCGCCATTGTGTTGACGTTATCATTGGCATCCGTAAATAGCTGATCGTGAAAAAAACCGCCCACTACGTAATTGCCATCGTTATCTGCAGCAACTGCTGTAAATTCATCTATAACATAATAGTTACTACGGATTTCTCCTGTTCCCAAGACCTCTCCGGTATCTTTATTAAGTCTCACCAATAAAGGATCGGATCTGTCTCCATCAGGACGTATCATTGCATAGCTTCCCCAGACATCAGACCAGCTTCCTTTGGCAAAGGCTATTTCATTTCCATTAATGGCAATTGTTCCTTTGGTAAAACGATAACCAAACTGAAGACCAGACATTGCTTCCGGAGTTTTTGCCCACTGTACTGCACCCGCAGCATTCATTTTCATAACAAACGGAACGGCTTCCACATAACTTCTCAGAGGAAATGTATAAGTTCCGAAAGTTGCAGGCACTGTTATTCCGTTAAAATACCGTCCTGAAATATAAATATCTGAAGTTACGGGATCTTTGATAATAGAATGAATTTCATCATCAGTACTCGTTGTACCGTTATTAAGTTCTTTTCTCCATACCTCAGCTCCGGTAGTACCATCAAAAGCAAACACATAAGCCGCTTTTGTAAAGGGAACATTATTATAGGAAAGATCAACCAGATTACTGAATCCAGGATCCATTCTTTTACCAGCAATATAATAACGATTCAAACTTTCATCGTATACTACATTCACTTTTCCCTCTCTACCTACAATATTTATTGCATCTCCTGTAATAGGAAGTAACAAAGGAGTTGCGGGGGTCATATTTCCGTTATCATAATTGAACTTGACCGCATAATACTGATAGGTTGATGTGAAGGTTGAAGGCACTGTAATTAATCCATTCAGATGTGTTCCTGCTCTGAATCCCATTACAGCATGAATATTTTTGGAAGAATCCATATACATCATCTGAACATCGCACATGCGGGAAAAATAATTAACATCTCCCTGTAAAGATTTGCTCCATGCCAGTGTACCGTCCGAAGTATTGTATTTTAACAGAAAAGCCGCTTTATGGGCCGGTTCTATCGTTTGATCATAATAAGTATACAGCGGTTGTGTATGAGTATCATCAAAGTGCATAGGAACAGCATTAGGATCTCCTGCATATGAATTGTTATAAAGGGTTGCCAACACATATAATCCACCATTATTATCTACTTTAATATGCCATGCATTTTCTCCATCTCCTGAACCGCCTATTGGCCTGGACCATCGTATATTTCCTGCGCAATCAGCAGAGAACAGAAAAAGATCACTAAGACCGTAATTGGTTACAGAAGCGCCATTCAGGTTTTGTTCCTGTTCACGCATGGTGGCAAGAAAATAGGTATTATTGTTGTTGTCTACTACAATATCCCTTATGGATTCATCAAAGACATAATGAAAACCCGGATCAGCTGAACCTGTTAATCCTCCTGCCTGTTTTCCCCATTGCCACTGATAAGCCTGACTAAAAGATAATCCTGGTACTATCAGAAGTAATCCCCAAAGTTTGTTTTTTAATCGTATCATAAAATTTCATTTAATTATCACATACTATAAAAAAACAGTGCTCTCCGAAGAGAACACTGCTTTATAAGCTACTAATTTTTAATTAGTTTTCCTTGTAATGAGGTGTCTCCCGTTTGTACGATAACAATATAAACACCCTGCAGCCAGCTGGTAACCTCCACGTCTACCTCTCCGGAAGCCGTTTTCAGTTCCTTACGGAATTTGACATTGCCCATGGCGTCAAAAACTGTAACCTGTTTTGCCAGTAATTTTTCATTGCCCGTATTATACGAGATTTTCACTTTTTCCTTCGCAGGATTTGGTGTCATTTTCAGAGAAGAAACTGACGTTGCCGCCACACTTCTTCCTGCATTTTTCATACCCATCCAGTTAGGATCTACCGCTTTGGTAATAAACCTACATGTTTCATTGGAGAATAAAATCTCATCAGCACCCTGGAAGTTTGAGTTTGGATAGAATGCCAATGGATTAGCGTTCATATCATACACTCCACCAGCAGGAATTGTAATAATAGATGGAAGATAAATTCCAAATCCATTAAGACTTGAAACGGTAAGACTTATCGGCTGGCTTCCGCCGTTGTAGATCACACCATACACATTATAGTGATCTCCTACCCACTTCATGTCTTTAATGCTCGCTTCCAGCTTACATTCTGTTTCGTATCCGCATTCTTTACCCGGATAGTAATTCATGGTTCCGGAAGTAAATTGACATCCCAGATGGTCAATCTGCAACTGATAAGTTCCTGCAGCACCAATATATAGCGGATAAATATAATCATTGTTTCCACTCTGGATGCTGTTTCCAAACAACAGCCAATCATGATGATCGAAGACTCCTTTTGGTCCTAAAACATAGTTCTTTCTAAGGCATTCATCATAGCATCCTGTTGGGAATACCCACATAAGACTTTCAAGGCTTAATGGAACCTGTACATTACCTACAACCTTACATCCACTTGGTGCCGTGTAAATAACCTGATAAGCACCACCTTCATTTACTGTAATAGACTGACCTGTCATTCCGTTGCTCCAGTTATAAACTCCTGCAGACGGCCCTGATGCTGTTAACATCACCTGATAAGGCTGACAACCTACCATACTATAGGTTACAGAAATCGGTGCCGGCGGACTATTTACAGTAACTGTAAAGCTTTTGCTGCTTGTACATCCTGATGTACCCGGAGTTCTTACTTCCAGCGTATACACATAAGTACCAGCAGATAATGGTCCTGTACTTATAGCAATAGGATAAGGAGAAGAAGTCCATGGTACAATCACAGAATTTCCTTTTTTCCACTGATATTCTAAGGTGTTATCCGTTACAATACCGGTAAGTACCGTTGAGGATCCTTCACAGATATTCGCTGTTCCTGATATATTTACATATGGAGGATTTTTAAGCGTTACCGGGATTGCTTTGGTACTCATAATACTTGTTGTACATCCATCTGATGATACCAGCACCGGCCAGTAATTACCAGATTGCGTAGGTGTGAATACCGGAGAGTTTGGTGCACCTGCAACAGGCTGAGAGCCATTCATCCAGATATACTGACTAGGAGATCCAAGTGTACTGGTAAATACAATATTAGGAGCACTTCCTATACAAGCCACAAGAGAAGGAGGTGCTATAGTACCATCCAGAGTAGCTTCTTTTACATTCACACCAATGACAGTAGAAGTATATTCACATCCCATAGGTGTTTTAATTTTCAGCTGAATGGTTTTTGTTCCTGCGGTATTATACGTTATTGTAGCACCTGATCCTGTCGTAATATAAGATGTACCATCAAAAATCCATGTGTAGGTATTTCCGGGAACATAATTTATTGGACTGAATGTTATAGGCGAACGGGCACACAACCAGGCTGGAACCAAGAAAGATGTATCAGGGATAGGAGCTAATGTAATAGTCTGCGTAGTAGTACATGTTGGCTTCCCTGGTGCAGAAACCGTCATTGTAAAGGTATAAGTACCTGGCGCAAGATTATAAGTAGCCGACTGTCCTGTTTGGGTAGGCTGTCCCGGCGAAGTGAACGTGTAGGTAATAGACGCCGGATTGATTTCAAATATTGTAGAAGTATTAAAAAGTGTTACACTATAACCATTTCCACTACATACTGTACTGATATTGAATTTAGGTTCATAGTTCTTTCTCACTTCTACCCCTTTGCTGTACCAGCATGAACCGTATCTCAGGCGTACAAAAACAAGATGTGCTCCTGCAAGATTAGTCTGATATACCGGTGAAGCTGTTCCCTGACCTGAAACTAAAGTAAGGAAAGTATCAGACAACCATTGGATTTCATCCGGAGTTCCATTGTACGTTAAACCAGAAACCGTAATGTTATTACAAGCAGTCCATGCCGGCACGAAGTTGATCTGAGGATTTGCTGTACAACTTCCACTGCTCGGGCATGATTGTGTTACATTAATATTCTGTGAAGAAACCACACAACCGTTAATATCTACAGCCTGCACTCTATACGTTCCAAAAGCACCTGCTCCTGAGATGGTATACGAGTTGGTAGTTGCACCAGATATAATACCATTATTTTTATACCATTGCCAGGATATGATATTGGTAAGTCCTGTAGAGCTGTTAGCCGTAATAGTATACGGTGTCATTGTGATAGGATCACAAACTGCAATATTATATACCGGAGAAACAGTAATAATGGTTTCAGGATATACAATAAAATTAGCACTTGCAGTAGGTTTATAATTACATCCGTTAGTACCTGCATAAGTTACAGTAACTGTGTGGGAAACATTATTTCCTGAATTATTCTGGATATATCCGTTATTCGGGAAGCTGTAAACCCCAGACGGATTAAAGGCTGTCGTAAACGTTCCGCCAGCAAAAGTGAAAGTAACACTTGTGGCTGAAGTAATAGTTCCCTGATTTACTGTAAAAGTAAGATTTGATCCTAAACAAATTCCGCCAACATTGGTAAAGCTTACTACCGGAAGCGTAATTAAAGATACCGGCATAGTAATAATCTGTGTTACTCCACATTTTACTACTTTCAGAATAAGATCAGTAGTACTCGTTGAAGAAATCTCGTTGAAGTTTACGGTAATATTAGCTGTACCCTGTCCGCCTACTACACTTCCGAAGTTGGAACTGGCAAACGACCATTCCATAAAGTCAGGAACAATACCATTCAGGTTAGCACTGAAAGTTTGAGTACTGCTTGGGCAGAAAGGTCCTGGTTTTGGATTAATAACAATAGTACTAAGGTCTATTTTAGTTACGTTAAACGTTTTCGGAGCTGAAAGACATGCTGCACTGCTGATAGATTTGTTCTGTGCAGACACTGTATATGACGTAGCGCCGGCATTAAATATCACCGTAACAGATTGTCCTGCATTACTTCCTTGAATAGTTCCGTTGGTAACAGTCCAAACCGGTACCATTCCGGGATCCACTGAACTGATGGTATAAACATAAGGTTTTCCAGGACATACTTTTGTTTCTCCGGAAATGGTTCCGTTAGGTGCCTGTGGAATTGGTAATACCTTAATAATTCTTCCATTACTTTCACAACCTCCACCTTGCTTGGTAGCCGTCACAGTATATGTTCCTGCCGTAGCAAAGTTATAGTTGAATATTCCTGTCATGGGTGGAGAAGTATACGTAGATGCTCCTGTTGTTACTTTCCAGATCACCGGTACATTAGGGACAGCTGTAAATCCTTGGCTTGTTCCGGCACAGATTTCATCCACACCACCACTTACCAATACTGGTGCTTCTACTACGATATCTATAGAAGCCTGTCCTTCACATCCCAATAAAGTATTAAAATAATTTGCTGTAAGATGATAAGTCCCTGGCTGATTTGCGGAGAAAACAATTTCGTTTCTCTGTTGAGTATTCGTCAGCAGACCTCCCGCAGGACCTGTCACATTCCAGTTAACTTTGGTTGTTGGCCACTGAGGAATTGAATAAGTATACTGTCTGCCAGTACATATCACTCCCTGTCCTTTAATTTTTGCATTTTTTAAAACTACAGGAATTTTAATTGTCGTCCACTCAGGACATGCACATTCTGACATGTACATTACATATCCAAAGCCTTCAAGCGGATCTACCTGATCCCAAACCACTTCAATTTCATTACCGTTAATGTTGACAATTGATCCTCCGATAACTTTCCATTGTCCTTTGTTGCATCCATCCTGTACATTGTATTTTTCAGTACTGCCTTCACATACTACGGAAGCACAGTTGATCTGTACAGGATCAGCTTTTAATACCTTGATTTGTTTTTTAATTTTATCCTGGCAGCCACACTTGTTGGTAACCGTCAGAGTAATTGTATAGTTTCCGGGATTAGCATACAAATGAGACGGCTCAAAAGCGGTAGAAGTTGTACCATCTCCAAAGTCCCAGAAGTAGTTAATGATATCCGATCCACCGTTCTGTTCAGAAAGATTATCAAAATAGATCGTTGTATTCCTACATACAGTATCAGTCAGGTTTAACATTTCAAATTTAGCAATCGGCCTGTTAATCTTTTCGATACAAATGGTCTGGGTTTCCACAGTTCCGTCATTGTAGGTGATAACCGCCTGTAAAGATCCGTTCCCCGCTGCTCCCCAGCTTACATTCGCTACGGTATTCGCAGGTCCTGAAATAGCTGCTGTACCTCCTGAAACCGTCCATTGGACATTGGAAACATTCGGTCCCTGAATCTCGTATTTTACGGTTGATTGCTCACAGACCCGGAGACATTGGGATGAATTGATGTAGGAATAAGCGATTCCGTTGTCAGGGATCTGACCATCTTTTTCGCCACGGAATTCCTGGCATCCGACCTGAGCGGTCCATGTAATTCGAGCTTGAGCTTGTAGTACCCAGGGTACCAGAAGCCAACATAGCAGGAGCCATCTGAAGATGTGCTGCCTACCAAAATAGGTGTTGTTTTTCATAGTTATTAAAAAAGTGTTATTAATTTTTTGTCAAATTAGTAAAAATAATAATATAAAACTCATTTAATCGTGAAAAAATAACATTATTTCACAGTTGAATTTCAACAATATAGATAAATTCATACTTATATGCTATTTCACCAACTCATTAGTTATATAAAAAAAATCATCTTTTTTTTAATTTCAGGGTCTCCAAGCCATTTTCAATCAAATAAAATCCTATTTTTTCTACCAATAAATCCCAAAATCAACAAGTAAAATTAAATTTAATTTATTTTTTACTAAATAATATCAATTTGTATTAAAATTAATCACATTCAAAACAGATAGAATAATAAGTTTTACCCATTCCTTAATTCTTAAAAAACTATATGTATTTCGACAACTTAATCTTCATTAAGCATTTCCTATTCATATCAATATCCGTAAGGACAATCATTAGAATTGCCGACAAGATTAAAATAATTTATCTTTGTTTTTCAAGGCTTATCATAAACATTATATTCAACAACTCCTATATGAGAAACAAAAATTTTTTATTTTCCGCCAAAGGAATCTGTACTGCAGCTTTTCTTTCCTTAAACACAATCTTTTATGCACAGAAGACAGCAGATCTCTCAACCCTTTCAGAAAAAACATTAAATACCATTCTGGAAAAAAACAGAGCTTATTATACTCAGGGAAAAGTGGCAGATTACATTCCTGAACTAGGGAAAATGGATGCTAAAGCAATTGCCTTTTCAGTGGTTGATAAAAATGGAAAAGTATTCAACACCGGTGATGTAAGTAAGAAATTTACCATGCAAAGCATTTCCAAAATCATATCCTTAATGGTAGCCGTCAATGAAAAAGGAGAAACTCATATTTTTGATAAAATGGGATATTTCGGATCAGACAAGCCTTTCAACCATTTTTCCAATCTTGAAACCACAGGAAAGCCGCTTAATCCAATGATGAATGCCGGAGCAATCCTTACCACTTCATTGATCTCAGGAGACGGAGAAAAACCATTCCTTAAAATCCTGGATATGGTAAGGTATATTACCAAAAACCCATCCATAGAATATAATAAGTCTGTTTACGAATCGGAAAAATCAACAGGACACCGTAACCGTGGAATGTTTTACATCATGAAAAACAGCGGACTGATTTCAGGAAATGAAGACCAGCTGGACAACTATTTCAAACAATGCTCTATTGAACTTACTGCTGAAGATCTCGCAAAAATAGGATACTTCTTTGCCAACCAGTGTGTAAGATTTGACGGTGATGCCACTTATAAAAATGCAGATATGGCAAAATTAGTAGAATCACAGATGCTGACTGCCGGAATGTATGAATTCAGTGGGGAATACTCCAGAACTGTTGGTTTACCAAGCAAATCCGGTGTAGGAGGAGGTATTACGGTAAGTGTTCCGGGAAAAATAGGAATCGGAGTTTTCAGTCCTGCTTTAGATCAACATGGAAATTCTCTGGCCGGATATCATATGATTTTAGATCTGGCAAAACAGTATGGATTAAGTATCTTTTAAAGATTCAAGTACATAAAATATCACAAAGGCTCCAAAACATTTTGTTTTGGAGCCTTTGCATAAAGGATTAATCATTCCTTCTCTTTAATAAAAATGCATTTATTTTATCTGCCAGACCAACCAGCACATGTCCCTTGTCAGGATCAACATAGGATTCAAAATCAGGAAGTAACCCTTCAAGTCTTTCTTTTATTTGTTGAGAATCCCTGACCACATCACCTGCTCCACCTATAAAAAAGACAGGCATGGTCATATTTTTCAATTCTTCATCAGAAAAAATATACTCCTTATCTATCCTTGCATTCACAGAGGACTGCATGAGGCTCATAAAGTCCAGAACAGACTGATCTATTTTTTGTGAACCCGTTATCAGTTCATTGATTTTTCTCTTCCCGGCATTTCCAAGTAGAGAAAAGAATATCGCTTTTAACACAAAGCTACGCTGTGTTTTTACAATTCCTCCCGGAGAAAGAAGGACAAGCTGACTGATTTTTTCCGGATATCTGGCTGCAAACTTTATCGCAAGCCATCCGCCTTGAGACAATCCCAACAAAGAAGCTTTTGTTATTTTCAGTTGTTGGAAAACCTCAAACAGCCAATCACTGTAATAATTGCCTTTATAAGGAAGTCTGTTTTGTTCACTTTTACCTGGTTCCCCGATAATATCAATAGCATATACTTTGTATTCTTTGCTGTAAAAAGCAAGATCCTTCATCCAGGATGCAGCGTTAGAATTAGCTCCATGAAGCAATATAAGTTTAGGATGATCTTCATTTCCATAACTGATAACATGGGTTTCTCCAAAGCTTGTTGGGACTGCTTGTTGACGGATATTTCCTTTAAAATTTGCTAATGCAGCATCATATTGCTCCATCACCCTTTCTTTGTGAGTACCTGATCTGAAAGTTGTTGTCTGTTTCATATATACCTGTTTTCTTTTGTTGTATTTTTTAAATCCAAAAACAAATTTCTGTATGACGCACCCCAAAAGTCAGACCTCTTGAATCTGACTACAGTTATTCAAGATCGACCGGAAATTGGACAATTTCTGAAAAGGAAGTCAATACGAATTGAGTATGGATAAGATTAGAAACCCGTTAAATCATCATAATTGCAAAAACAAGAGAAAACGAGCTTACTATTACAAACACAGGCATGTATAAATCATAATTTCATCAAATCAAATTATGATTGAGTTTTTAGGAGTACAAAAATACAAAAGTTTTATATACTAATCATAAAATACAATAAAAGCAATTGTTTTTTTTAAATCCCAGAAAGACCACCTATAGATATAACACATTAATAAACAGGTATTTTACCTTAAAAATAAAAAAAATACCAACCTTATGTATTTACTTTTTTTTATGAATTTCGGAAAGATATTTAAATTATTCTTAAAAATACCTATCTCTTTATTTATCAAAAAGATAGAAAAAGTTCATAAATAATTCAAATTAAATCACAATATATTGATTAATTTTATTTAAATTCGCTTTGTCATTTTATCAGATTGATAAAGGTAATTCTAACATTTCAGAACCGTATTCATTGTATATTATCTTTTTGTAATATACCTAAAAACAAATCTCTTGTTTTTGAAATATTTTATTTTTTATTCCTATATTTGCTTAACATTTTTTTAACTATAACCATTTATAGTTAAAATTTATAAGATTGTACCGGCCATGTTTCTAAGAATAAGGAAACAATAAATATACTTTAATAGCATTTGAACAATTGATATTTTCATATTAAAAAATCATTATCAAATAGCGTTTATAATTGAAGATATACGATTGTTTTATTATTTTTATTTCCTCATAACAGAAAATTGTTATTTATATGAATAACATTAGTGTTTTGCTATGAGATATCATTAACTATTTCTATACCGTAAATGCTATGAAAAACTTGACCAAAATCAGGCTGATGCCCTTTGAAAAGCCGGATATAATTACTACAATCCAAAATCTATCAACAAACGATAGATTATTAAATAATTACCATAAAACAATACATATTGTTAACGATTTAACAAAAACAATTTTTACTATATCATAGCAAAAAGTAATGGTCTTAGCGAAAGACCTTGCATTCTGTTATGAAACTCTTGCTATCATTCAATAATTCAATTAACACGCCATGAAAAAATTAACCATTATTGGACTGACGCCTTTTGAAAAGCCGGACGTTAACCTTATATCCCGATTGCACCAGGCGGGTGCGTTCCCCGTACTAAGTTTAGGAAATGAGCTAACGAAAGCCCAGGAAGCGTTACATCAACTTGACGAGATAGACGTACCATCGTATGGTATTTATTTTTCTAACGACAATTTCACCACTCTGCAGATTCCGGAAAAAGTAAGATTTGCGATCCTACCGTTCGGAATGTCCACACCATTCAATGTACCTGCTATTTATCAGGTAACCAGTTTGGAAGAGGCCAGACAAGCTGAAGAATCAGGGGCACAAGGAATCATTATCAAAGGAAATGAAGCCGGTGGATTAGTAGGCTATGAATCCACGTTTGTATTATTCCAGCGTGTGATCAAAGAAATCCAGAGGATTCCGGTGTGGATACAGGGAGGAATTGGTCTCCATACTGCCGCCGCATCAAAAGCTTTAGGAGCAACAGGAATTGTTCTGGACAGCCAATTGGCGTTGTTCCCGGAAAGTTCAGTTCCTAAGGATCTGAAAGAAGTATGCTCAAAACTGAATGGTACAGAAACTAAGGTGATTGCTAACCATCGTGTATTGGTAAGACCTAACTCACCTGCTTTACCTGAAAATGCAACCGCTGAAGATCTGAAACAACACTTTACAGGTTTCGACCTTAGTACATGCTATATCCCTATGGGACAAGATATTTCATTAGCAACGGATCTGTATGAAGACTTCAAAACACTGAAAAAACTTATTTTCGGTTTCAAAGAAGCCATGTATGGACACCTGAAACAAGCCAAAGCACTTAAAGTAATTGATAAACACAACTCTTTAGCACAGGAACTGGACTTGAGTTATCCTATCGCCCAAGGCCCAATGACCCGTGTGAGTGATGTTCCTTCCTTTGCCAATGCAGTAGCAGATGCAGGAGCCTTACCTTTTGTTGCTTTATCCTTATTGAAAGGAGAGTCTGCAAAATCTTTGGTAATGGATACCAAAAAACTGGCTGGTGAAAAAACATGGGGGGTGGGAATTTTAGGATTTGCTCCACAGGAATTAAGAGATGAACAGACATCCTATATATTAGAAGCAAAACCTCCTGTAGTTTTGATAGCCGGAGGAAGACCTGCACAGGCTAAAGTATTTGAAAAAGCAGGAATTAAATCATTTTTACACGTTCCTTCCCCTGCCCTTCTGGATATTTTCCTGAAAGAAGGAGCTAAAAACTTCATTTTTGAAGGACGAGAGTGTGGAGGTCACGTAGGCCCCCTGTCCAGTACAGTTCTTTGGGAAAAACAAATTGAACGTATTTTAAAAGAAGATCATCCTGAAAACATCAGTGTCTTTTTTGCGGGAGGAATTCATAACGCTTTTTCAACGGCATTTGTTTCCATCATGGCTGCACCATTGGCTGCAAGAGGAGTAAAAATCGGGGTATTGATGGGCACAGCGTATCTGTATACCCACGAAGCTGTACAAACCGGAGCTATTCAGGAAGAATTCCAATCTCAGGCAATGCAGGCGAAGGATACCGTTTTACTGGAAACAGCTCCCGGACATGAAACCCGTTGTTTAAATACAGCTTTTGCCCACCATTTCAATACCGAAAAGGCAAAACTTCTTGCTGCCGGAATGGATAAAAAGCAGGTATGGGAACAACTTGAAAAATTGAATGTAGGCCGTTTACGTATTGCGGCTAAAGGTATAGAACGTCAGGGTGATAAATTGGTCAACATTCCTAAAGATGACCAACTGGACTTAGGAATGTATATGATCGGACAGGTAGCCACCATGCAGAATCGTGTGATCTCGCTGGCAGCACTTCATCAAAGTGTTGTAGATAATTACAAACATATTCAGGAGGCGGCATTACCGGAAGAACCCGTTTCTACGGAAAAACCGCTGGACATCGCTATCGTAGGAATGGAATGTATTTTCCCGGGAGCTAAAAACCTTGATGAATACTGGAGAAATATCATTTTAGGAAAAGACAGTGTTACCGAAGTACCGGATGAAAGATGGAATAAAGAACTTTATTATAAGCCGGATTCCAACCAACCGGATGTATCCCATTCCAAATGGGGAGGATTTATTCCTAAAATCGATTTCGATCCATTGGCATTTGGAATTCCGCCACAATCCCTTGCTGCTATTGAACCTACACAGTTGTTAACCTTATTGGTTGCCAAGCGTGCCATGGAAGATGCTGGATATGGAGAAAAACACATCAACAGAGAAAACATTTCTGTCATTATAGGTGCTGAAGGAGGTAATGACCTTGCCAACAGCTATAGTTTCAGAGGATATTATAAGCAGGTTTTCGGAGAACTTCATGAAGAAGTAAAAGAAGCCTTCCCACATACGACTGAAGATTCTTTTCCGGGTATTCTGGCAAATGTAATCGCAGGTAGGATTACGAACAGATTAGACCTTGGTGGAAGAAACTTTACGGTAGATGCCGCATGTGCTTCTTCTTTGGCAGCCATTGATCTGGCATGTCAGGAACTTGTATTAGGAAAATCTGATATGGTTCTTGCCGGAGGAGCAGATTTACACAATGGAATTAACGATTACCTGATGTTCTCGAGCACGCATGCCCTATCCAGAAAAGGAAGATGTGCTACATTTGATGATGACGCAGACGGTATTGCTCTTGGAGAAGGTATCGCCATCCTTGTTTTAAAAAGATACGAAGATGCTGTACGTGATGGTGACAGAATTTATTCAGTAATCAAAGGAGTTGGAGGATCCAGCGACGGAAAAGCCCTTGGATTGACTGCTCCTAGAAAAATAGGTCAGGTAAGAGCTCTGGAACGTGCTTATTCCCAGGCTGGGATCAGTCCTGCTTCTGTAGGCCTTGTAGAAGCGCATGGTACAGGAACGGTAGTAGGTGACAAAACTGAATTAAGTGCACTGACTAATTTATTCAGTCGCTCAGGAGCTTTACCAGGACAGACGCATTTAGGTTCCGTGAAAACACAGATCGGCCATACAAAATGTGCGGCAGGATTAGCAGGATTGATCAAGGCTTCCCTTGCAGTTTATCATGGTGTAAAGCCACCTACCCTTCATCTTCAGCAGCCAAATGCTTATTATAACGCAGAAACCAGTCCGTTTGCCTTCCATGCTGAAAGTGGATTATGGGCAGAGAAAAACCGTTATGCAGGAATCAGTGCTTTCGGATTTGGGGGAACGAATTTCCATACCGTTATTGCGAACCATCCTAAACAGGACAATTCAATTGCCATGCAGTCGTGGCCTTCAGAATTGTTTGTCTTCCGCGGAGATACCTATGAAGAAGCGAAAGGACAGTCAAGCCAGGTTAAAGTATTATTAGAAATTAATGATGGTATTCCATTAAAAGATATTGCTTACAGTTTAAGCATCAGCTCAGAAAAACCAATCCAGTTCAGTATTGTCGCAGACACCGCTGAAGACCTGATGATGAAGCTTGAGTTAGTACTGCTAGGGATTGAGACAAAAGATACTTTCACCGTGAATAAAAAAGAAGGTAAAGTAGCATTCACCTTCCCGGGACAGGGCAGCCAGAGAATCAATATGGCTCGTGACTTATTTGTAGTTTTCCCGGCTATGCGTAAAATTATTGATGAATATCCTGAACTTGAAAAAGTAGTTTTCCCCTCTAAAACCTTTAACGAAGCTGATTTAAAACAACAGAAAGAAACCATTAAAGATACCCGTTTAGCACAACCGCTTTTAGGAATTGTAGACCTTGCATTGGCAAAATTCCTAGAATCATTAGGCATTATCCCTGATATGCTGGCAGGCCACAGCTATGGTGAAATTCCGGCTTTATGCTTTGCTGGAGTATTTGGAGAGGATAAACTGGTGGACCTAAGTGTTAAGAGAGCTCAATCTATCTTAGATTCAGTAGAAGGTGGAGATCCGGGTTCAATGTTGGCAGCAAGTGCTACTGCAGAACGTTTACAACCTATTATTGCTAAAGTTGAAGGATGCTATCCTGTGAATTTCAACGCTCCGACTCAATGTGTGATTGCTGGAAGTACGGAAGCTATCAATAAATTACTTGAAGTGCTTAAACAGGAAGGTATTTCTGCTAAAAAACTGGAAGTTGCCTGTGCATTCCACAGTCCATTACTAGCGAAATCCAAAGGTTTATACGCTGAAGTCTTAAAAGATGTCCCTTTCCAGGAAATGCAGATTCCTGTTTGGTCTAATACCACTGCAGAAGTATATCCAACGAATCCATCAGAAATAAAAGAAAGACTTACTGATCATCTGGTACAGCCTGTAAGATTTGTAGAACAGCTTCAGGCCATGTACAATGACGGTGCAAGAATATTCATCGAAGTAGGACCGGGAAAAGTACTTACCGGATTAACCAAATCCTGTCTTGAAAAAGATCAGCTCACCCTATATGTTGAAGACAACAGCCGTAATAAATTCAGCCATCTGCTTTGCATGCTGGCACAATATTTAGGAACAGGCAGAAGCTTTAACATTGATAAACTTTTTGACGGCAGAAGTGTTACGATTATTGATCTTAACCAACCTGAGCTTTACAAAAAAAGCCCTGCTATCTGGCGTGTTAACGGGCAAACTGCCCACCCAACCACCGGTAATCTGCCATCTAATGGTGCATTACCACTTATAAACCCAATTCCCATGAACAATTTTACTAATAATCCACAGGCACCCGCAACGGAAGCCCAGTCTACTGCTGAACGCATGTTGCAGGAATATTTGAACAGCATGAAATTAATGATACAGGCACAACGCGATGTGATGCTTTCCTTTATGGGACAGAATCCTCAGGCGTTCCCTGCTCCTGTATACCATTCACCAGCACCGGCTGCTGCACACCAACCTATATCTACGATTCCGGTTCAGCCAGTTCATCAGCAACCTGTAGCTGTAGCTCCTGTAAAACAAGCTCCGTCAAGAGATATTAAATCCCTATTACTACAGGTAGTAAGTGACAAAACAGGATACCCTCAGGAAATGCTGGGTATGGAAATGGACCTGGAAGCGGATTTAAGTATCGACTCTATCAAAAGAGTTGAGATCATCGGAACACTTCGTAACGAATTGGGAACTCTGGGCAACGGAAACACCAGCGAAGACACCGTTATGGAACAGCTGGCAGGCATAAAAACATTAAGCGGATTAGTTTCATGGCTTACTGAATTCTCAGGTGCTGAAACAACTGCTGCGACAGAAAAAAATGGATCTGCGGCCGAATCAGCGCCTTCAAAACCACAGGCTCAGCCGGCATTCTCACTGGAGGACCTTCAAAATGCTATTTTGAATATCGTGAGCGAAAAAACAGGATATCCAAAAGAAATGCTGGGGCTTGATCTTGATCTGGAAGCAGATTTAAGCATAGATTCCATCAAACGTATGGAAATCATCGGTGATCTTAAAACTAAGATCGGATTTGGTCAAAACCTTGAACAGGCTGATGATGTGATGGAAAAACTGGCGGCCATTAAAACCCTTCGCGGTCTGGCAAGCTGGATCAGCGAAATGAATGGGGAAACCAACGAAGCAGCTCCGGAAGCGAAAGAAGAAAATACTACAGAGCCAACTCAAAATGTATTGTCACGTCTTCGTTTTGACATCACTCCTACTGATGCTTCTAAAGTACAAAATACTGAAGTATTGCAGGGAAAACGTTTTGCCATTACACAGGATGACAGCAAACAAACTTCTGCGATCAAAGAAACTCTGGAAAAACATGGAGCTATCGTAGAAATAGTAGATACGGATAAAGATCTTTCAAATATCGACGGATTAATTATGCTAGACCTATTCTCTGCCGTTGATAAACCAAGTATTATCGATCATGTAGATCTGATCAAGAAACTGGATTTTGATAAAGCAAAATGGGTATATCTTATTTCTGATATTCCTGCACATATTCAGGAAATTACAGATGCAAGTATATTACGTCATCATCAGGGATATCCGGGACTTTTCAAAAGTTTAGCCAGAGAATTTGATAATACAACATGTAGACTCATCAGCCTGAGCACCCCTCAGGAAGTAGATCAGATTGCTGAAATTACATTGAAAGAGATCCTTACCAACGATAAACCTGCTGAAGTGATTTATAAAAATGATCAGAGACACCAGGTAGACATCATTCCTTCTCCATTATCCACGAGTTTACATGAGGCCCATATCCAGCTAGATCAAAAATCTGTGGTATTGGTATTGGGAGGCGCACAGGGAATCACTGCTGAATTGGTAAAACATATGTCTCAGGCTTATCCTTGCACCTATATTCTGGTAGGAAGATCGGCAGACCCGAGAAATGAGCTTTCGGCTAAAGACTTTGAGGGGATGAAAACCAAAGAAGAAATCAGAAGTTTCCTGATCAAGTCTGGTCAATTCACTTCTCCTGCAGAAATAGAAAAAGAAACGACGAAGATTTTCAAAAATAATCAGATCCTGCGTACTATCCGTGACATGGAAAACCTTGGAAATACCATCATTTACCAATCACTGGATCTTTGTGACGAAGAAGGTTTAAGCAATCTGATCAGCAGTATTTATGAGAAATACAACCGTCTGGATGGAGTCATCCACGGAGCAGGTCTTTTAGAAGATAAATTATTCAAACAAAAGACCACAAGCTCTTTCGGACGTGTATTTGATACCAAAGTAAAACCACTTCGTGTATTGGCAGAACAGCTTCGTTCAGACTGTCAGTTTGTAGTATTATTCTCAAGTATTGCTTCCGTATACGGTAACAAAGGTCAGACAGATTATGCCGCAGCCAACAGTGTACTGGATGATTACGCTAATGCTTTAAACAAAAGGTTAAAAGGAAAAGTAATCTCTATCAACTGGGGACCATGGAAAGGTGCCGGAATGGTCTCTTCCACCCTGGAATCTGAGTACGAGCGCAGAGGTATTTCCATGATCCCATTGGATGAAGGAAAAGAAATTTTCCTTAACGAAATTAAATACGGAACAGAAAGCCAGGTGCTGATCATGTCAGGAAATAATTGGTAAAACACTGTATAAACAAAGTATGAAAAAAACAGATGTTGCTGTAATTGGTTTATCCTGTGTCTTTCCCGGGGCTCAGGATGCCAACACTTTCTGGCAGAATATTGTCAATAAAGTTGATTCTACCGAACTCGCTCCGGCGGATCGGATAGATCCGGTTCATTTCAGTGATGCCACAAGTCCCGTTGACCGTTTTTACTGTCAGCGTGGAGGGTTTATCCCTGATTATACTTTCGATCCTACCGCATTTGGTATTTTGCCATTAGCCGTTGAAGGAACGGAACCTGATCATCTGCTTACCCTTGATCTGGTACAGAAAGCACTGGAAGATGCAGGTATATTTCAGAAAAACATTTCCCTTGAAAAAACGGGAATCATCATTGGTAAAGGAAACTACACAGGCCCAGGTGCGACCCGAGCTATCGAAATTGTAAGAACCGGAGAACAGATTTCTTCATTATTACAAGAGCTCTTACCTCACGTTTCTTCCTCTGATATTGAAAAAGTAAAACATGCTTTTCAGGAACGCAAGGGCCGTTTTGCAGCAGATACTGCGATGGGATTAATTCCCAATCTTGTTGCTTCACTTGTCGCCAACCGTTTCAATCTGGGAGGCGCTGCATTCACTGTAGATGCCGCTTGTGCCTCTGCTTTAATTGCTGTAGACCATGCAGTGCAGGAACTTCAGAGAGGCCGTTCCGATATCATGATCGCAGGAGGTGTACACACAGGACAGAATGCTGCCTTCTGGAGTATTTTTGCCCAGCTGGGAGCGATGTCACGTCAGCAGCAGATCAAACCTTTCAGTATGGATGCTGATGGTCTATTAATCGGAGAAGGTTGTGGTTTCGTAGTGTTAAAAAGACTGGAAGATGCCGTTCGCGATCAGGATAAGATCTATGCGGTTATTAAAGGCGTTGGCGTAAGCAGTGATGGTACCGGAACCAGCGTAATGAGCCCGTCCGTAAAAGGTCAGCTGAAGGCGTTGGAACAGGCATGGATCAATGCTGATTTAGATAAAAATAAAGTGGGATATCTTGAGGCTCACGGCACAGGAACACCGCTTGGAGATAAAACAGAACTTCAGACCTTAGCCCAATTCTTCGGAAAAGAAGAATCAGCTCCAGCCGCGGGTATCGGATCTGTGAAATCCAATATCGGACATGCCATGCCAGCTGCCGGAATTGCTGGATTAATTAAAACCTGTCTTGCCTTACATCACGATACTTTACCACCAACCCTATATTGCGAAAATCCGACTTCGGAGATGCAGAATACAAGGTTTGAACCGGTACAGGAAGCCAGAAACTGGTCAAAAACAGGACTACCAAAAGTAGCTGCGGTGAATGCTTTCGGATTCGGAGGAATCAATGCACACGTTGTTTTGGAAGGGTATGATATGCCTAAAAAAGATCAGGTATTGATCTTGGCCAGACCGACTCATGAAGAACTGCTATCTGCATTACAAAATAATGAAACAACTATCGGCGAAGGAGATTTCAGAGTTGCGATATTCGATCCAACTCCTGCCAGAATAGAAAAAGCCATAAAAATTGTTTCCAAAAATATCATCTGGAAAAACAAACAGGATATCTGGTACACTTCTACCCCATTATTAAAAGATGGCGGTAAAGTAGCCTTTGTATTCCCTGGATTAGATGGTCTGGCAAAAGGTGAGGTAGAAACGGTAAGCCGTTATTTCGGATTATCAGCACCTATCGAAACAGAAGGTGAAGGGCTTCTAACCGATGCTTTAAACATTTTCAACAACTGCAGTATCCTTGATAATTCACTTAAAAAACTGGGAATTATTCCGGATATGAATGCAGGACACAGCTTAGGAGAATGGCTGGCCGGTTACTCTTCGGAATTAGCAGAAGCCAATTCTGTAAAAGCCTTAATTGATGTACTGAATCCTGAAACTTTTGAACTAAAAGATTCCAAGTTCATTGCCATAGGAGCCGGAATTGAGGTGATAAAACCTTTTATTTCAGAAATTTCAAACCTCTATGTTTCCAATGACAACTGCCCAAATCAGGTGATTCTTTGCGGAAGCAATACTGCTCTGGATGAGTTGGTTCCCTTGTTAAAAGCAAAACAGATCTTCCATCAGGTATTGCCGTTCCAGTCTGGATTCCACTCTCCTTTTATCGCTGATAAATTGGATGTGATCCTTGCGGGAATGGAAAAAGCACAGTTCCAGCAGACGAAAATCCCATTGTGGTCTGCCACCACTTTAGAACCTTATCCTGCAGATCAGGCAGCGATCAGAAAACTGAGTGCAGAACATTTGGTTCAGCCTGTCCGTTTTCGTGAGCTGACCGATAAATTATACGAAGAAGGCGCAAGAGTCTTCATTCAGGTCGGAACTGGCGGTCTGATTGGATTTATTGATGATACTTTGAAGGGAAAAGCTTTCAGTACCATTGCTTCCAGCGTTCCAACCCGTTCTGCATTAGCTCAGTTACAGCGTGTAGTGGCTTCTTTATTTGTAGAAGGAAAAACGATTGCTCTTGACTTTCTGGAGATTCAGAATCATTCGAAAAAAGCTTCAGGAAAAGGCATTAAGCTGGAATTAGGTTCTCCTATTATCCGTAATTTTAAAGAAGTGAAAGCGTTGGCTCAGTCTTTTGACACGCCAAAACAATATACAGCAACAGCTTCGGCTATTGCCACAAAAAGCGGTCACCCGCTGGTACAGGCATTTCAGGACAACGTTGCGGATATGATCCGAATGCAGGAAGAAGTATTGACTTTATTCCAGAACCGTCCGGAAATCACCATCCAAAGACCTGCACCTGTAGTTCAGGCTGCTCCAAAACCCGTAAGAAGTACAAATTTTACAAAAGATTTATATGTAACGCTGGAAAGTCATCCTTACCTGATCGATCACAGCTTATTGAGACAGCCTAAAGGATGGGCTCATGTAGCAGATATGGAACCGGTAATCCCGATGACGATGATCTTTGAACAGCTTGCAGAAATTGCAGAAGCAGAAATCCCGGGAACATTGGTTCATAAAATCATGAATGTAAGTGTATTCCAATGGATGAACGTGGCCAAACCTTTCGAAAAAACCGTAAAAGGAGAATGGCGTTCACCGAATCATGCCTATCTTGACATTGAAAACTTTGCCAACGCAGAAGTAGTCTTAAAATCTGCTCCTGTTCCAACACCTGACTTCAATCTTTCCATCGGTAATCTTTTACCTATCGAAAGAACCCCTGAAGAAATCTACGACATGCACATGTTCCATGGAGACCAATATCAGGGAATTACAGAAGTTTCTGCCGTAGGAGATAAAGGAATCATCGGGAAGATAAAAGGAAACGGAGGTAAAGGCTCATTGCTTGACAATGCAGGACAGCTGTTCGGACTTTGGCTGCAGCTTACTTTGGTGAAAGACCGTATTGCATTCCCTGTAAAAATCAGAGATATTGAATTCTTCGGAGATATGCATGATCAGGAAGGTATTTTTGAATGCACCTGTATGCTAACCGAGCTTAATGATGAATTTGCCATCGCCGATATCATCCTGAAAAGAGACGGAAAAGTATGGTGCGCCATTACCGGCTGGCAAAACAGAAGACTGGAAATTGATGCCGCTTTATGGAATGTTTCCATGTCACCACTGCACAACAGACTTTCAGAAGAGATTGCTCCTGAAGTATTTTTCTTCCATCAGGCCTATACCAGAGTCGCTTCATGGGATTTTATCCTGAAAAGATATTTCAACCAAACGGAAAAACAGTATCACCAGCAGCTATTACCTAACAAAAAGAAAAACTGGATGGTAAGCCGTGTAGCGGTGAAAGATGCCGTAAGAAATCTTCTTCGCAAAGAAAAAAATCATGCCTGCTTCCCGATTACGTTTGAAATCCGTTCCGATGAAGTGGGGAAACCTTACCTTATCAGTGATTTTACAGATAACATCCATATTTCTCTGGCTCATAAAGGAAAAGAAGCTGTTGGGATCGCGAGATATGGAAAATCTGTAGGAATTGATATGGAACTGATGGAAGAACGCAGTTCAGGATTCTATGACATGGTATTTACCGACAAAGAATTAACCTTATTAAAAGACCGAGATCAGGCGGAGTGGACCACCCGTTTCTGGGTCGCCAAGGAAGCTTACGGAAAGTTTCTGGGAACAGGACTGAAAGGGAATCCTAAAGCCTTCGAAGTCGAAGAAATAAAAGATGATCACTTGTGGATCAACAACATTGAAATCAAAACTATTAAACATAAAAATTATATTATCGGATGGACACTGTAAACGCAACATTAAAAATGAACCACGAAGAACTTTTTACTTTATTAAAAGGTTTTATTACTGAAGTGATAGGTGCTGAATTTGTAGAAGAGATGGACATTACTCCTGAAAGTTCATTCACCAGAGATCTTGAGATGGACAGCATCGAGATTGTCTCTTTCTCTGAAAAGATCAAGGCGCATTTTGGCGATCAGATCGACTTTACAGGTTGGTTATCATCTATGGATCTTGACCAGCTTATTAATCTTGACCTTAGTATGATCATCAATTATATCTACGAATGCCAATAATCACTGTCAATAACAGACAAGTTCATATACAGGAACTCAACAAAGGAGCCGAACAAACCGTGGTACTCATCCACGGTATGTTCAGTAACCTGTCCATTTATTATTTTAATATTGCCCCAATTCTGGCAAAACATTTCCATGTGGTGATGTACGATCTGAAAAGCCACGGTATGAGTGAACGCTTTCTGGATGGGTACGACCTTGACAATATGTCATCCGATTTAATAGGTTTAATAGATCACCTTCAACTGGAAAAAGTACACCTTGTCGGCTATAGTTTCGGAGGCCTTATCGCTTTAAAAACAGCTTTAGAATACCCGGACCGCGTGAATCAGCTTGTAGTAATGGAAGCACCGGATCCTCAGGACGAAAAAGCCCGTAACATCATTGATGAATACAGCAAAGAGTTTCTTGAGCATTACGTGGCCAACTTTACAGACACCACCAAAGTACAGATGGGCAAAAGACAAATGGAGAAGAACCACCGTATGTATGAATTTTTGTTTAATCAGACCAGCATTAAAGCAGATATGATTAAGGAAAAACATTTCCTTGGTGAAGCCCGTTTTAATGAATTAACAGCTCCTGCGCTATTGCTTTACGGCGCTGATTCCAACTGCAGGCCTACCGGTGAGTGGCTTCAGTCTCAAATCAGCCAGTCTGAACTTGAATTAATCCCGGGTGATCACAATATTCCTATCCAGGAACCTCAGCTTATCGCTGAAACGATTGCTCAATTTTTATCTAAAATCCTAACACAAAACCATGGCTAAATTTGCATTTATAGTTCCACCATTGACAGGACATGTCAACCCTACCTTAAGCATCGGTGCTACGCTTCTGGAAAGAGGACATGAAGTAGCCTGGATCAGCCTTGACCCTACTTTAGAGGCCAAACTTCCCGAAGGAGGAAAATTATTACTGATCCAGTACGATCAGACCGACGAAGAAAAAAAAGAAAGTGAACAATATCTAGATATTATCTCCAAAAAAGTAGTGTATGGTATAGACAGCGTTAAGTTCCTGTATGAAGAGGTTCTTATCCCGCTGAACAGACATTGCTATAATGGTATTGTTGCTTTATTAAAAATAGAGCAGCCCGATTTGATTATCGGGGATCATCAGTTATTTGCAGCTCCGGTTGCAGCCAAAACTCTTGGTATTCCTTATGCCACTTCTGTTACCGCTCCGGCAGCCATCAAAATTATGAATGAGCTTCCAAAAGTACACGAATGGGAAGTGAATCAAATCATTGATCTCCAGAAAGAACTCGGTTTCCGGGAAGAACGCTCTCTGGCAACTTCAAACCTTCTGACCCTGGTTTTGACTTCCGGTTATTTCTTTGGGGAAATGGAGGATCTGCCGTCTCAATACCAGTTCACAGGTCCGGTTCTTACGGAAAGACGTGTTTCATGTGAATTCGACTGGGAGAGATTAAAAAGCAAAGACAATAAAAAGATCTTGGTAAGTATCGGAACTACCTTCGATCACGATCATAAAAAGGCATTTTTCCAAAAGGTAATTGATGCTTTTAAAGATGAAGATTTAACCGTTGTAGTCGTTTCTGATCCACAGCTTTTTGAGCAGTGGCCGGATAACTTTATGGTGTATCAACAAGTTCCGCAACTGGATCTGCTGCCTCATCTTGACGGCGTAGTTTGCCATGGCGGCCATAATACCGTTTCTGAAACATTATCCAACGGTATTCCTTTGGTCGTGATTCCGATTGCGTATGATCAGTCGCATGTTGCAGGACGTGTGGTGCGTACAGAAGCGGGTGAGCGCCTGAATTTTAACCGATTTAAAGCCAATCACCTGAGAGAAGCGGTACAACAGATTTTAAATACTCCAAGCTACCGTGAAGCAGCTCAGAAAGTAGGTCACTCTTTTGTGGAAGCAGGAGGAGCAGCTACAGCAGCTAACTTATTGGAACAAGCGATATCAAAGGCTTCAAAACCTGAAAAACCGTCTAAATTTTTATTTGTAGTTCCTCCGTTTTTCGGACATGTGAGCCCGACTCTGAGTGTAGGAGCAAGTCTGATTGCGCGCGGACATGAAGTAAAATGGTTCGGGATAACCCCTTTAGACAGTAAACATATTCCTGAAGGAGGTTCTTATTTCTACCCTGAAGAAGATCTTGTTCCGTATCAGGAGGAAATCGCCCGTATCTTGAAAAGGCAGGATGACGGACCTGCATGCTCCGGACCTGAAGTAATGAAACTGGCACTGGAAGAAACCTATGTTCCTTTCGCTAAAATGATGATGCCGGGATTAACGAGACTGACAGAAAGCTGGATGCCGGATGTGATCGTGAACGACTGTATCACTTTCGGAGGGGCTCTTTTCGCTCATAAACATCATATTCCTTGTGTAACGACAACACCTGTTCCTCCGGATGTGATGGGAGACACGGAAAAAAGTGCCCCTAAAATCTGGGAATGGCAGCAAAAACTGATCAAAGACCTTCAAAAAGAAGTAGGAATTCATGAGGAGGGAATTTATATCCATTCTCATAAACTGAATATGGTATTTACCTCTCAGGCTTTCGCTGGTTTTGAAACCGTTCCGCCTCATATGAAATTTGTAGGCCCGGTAAAAGGACGTCCGAACGATGCTCCGTTTGACTGGGATAAACTGAATGCATCCACCACTCCAAAGATATTTGTGTCATTGGGAACACTGTTGGTAGATATCAGAAAAGCTTTCTTCGAAAAAATCATTGCTGCATTCAAAGACCAGCCGGTAACGGTAATTGCCGCTACTCCACCGGAAATTTTTGAAGAATGGCCGGACAACTTTATTGTGAACAGCTTCGTCCCTCAATCTGCAGTGATGCAGCAAATGGATATGGTGATCTGCCACGGTGGTTTCAATACCGTAAACGATACTTTCCGTAACGGTTTACCGATGTTGATCACTCCCATTGCATATGACCACTTCCATATTGCCAAACTGATTGAGCAGGCAGGCTGCGGAATCAGCATCCGATACAAAAGACTTCGTGTAGATGCCCTTCGTGAAACTGTTTTTGAATTATTGGAAAATCCAAAATACAGAACCGCTGCTCAGGAAGTCCGCAATACATTCACGCTTGCCGGAGGAAATGATAAAGCCGTAGAACTATTAGAAAATTTCGTACACGAACATTCAATATTAGCTTCAGTGTAGCCTATGAATCAACCTATTAAAAGAAGATTGCTATTTGGAGAACGTATGTTATTGGGAGACGGTTCAGAACCCTTTAACGCAGTTATTCCGTTCAGACTGAGAGGTACCTTTACTTTAAAAGATATCCAGCAGGCTCTGGCACGAATCCAAAATAAACACCCATGGCTGAGAGCATTGATCAGCCATGATGAAAAAAATATTCCATGGTTTAATGTTCCTGAAAAACCTGTTTCTATTCCTGTAAGAATCGTCACCAGACAGAGTGAAGATCAATGGCAGGAGGAATCCAGGAGAGAATGGAACACCACTTTTAATTACGAAAAATTTCCCCTGATCCGGTTTATCTGGATCAAAGGGGAAGACGTTTCTGACATGCTGTTTGCGTTCCACCATTGTCTTTGCGATGGTGGTTCCGCAATGGCCTTTTTAAAAGAATTTCTTATCGTTCTGGACAATCCGTCTGCCGATATCGGGATAGAAAATCCCATAATGGGAATTCAGGATGTGGTTCCTTCCCCTATTCTGAACAGCAGAAGACAGAAACTGAAAGCCAGATTTATCGGAAGACTGGCTGCTACTGCCATCAAATGGCTTCCGGTAAACAAAAAACCTGTTGAAAGACAGAATGACTATCTGATCCATGGAAAACTGGATGAGGAAACAAGTCAGCAAGTGATCGCTTATTGCAAATCGCAGGAAGTTACTGTCAATACATTTTTGAGTGTTGCATTGTTACATTCATTTAAAAAAGTAAGAGGTAAAAAATCTTTCAATAAAGTTTCCTGCCCGGTAGACATCCGACGTTTTGCCAAACAGATTAAAGCAGATCATATCTTCGCTTTCGGGCTGATGATTGTGATCTCCTTGGATGAAAAGCTAAGCTTCACAGAGAATCTCCGTACCATGCAGAAATCTGTAGAACAAAAAGCCTCAAAACTGGATCCTTATATCACCATGATGGTGATGGAGTCCGGACATGATGCACTGAAAAGTTTCACAAGGCTTTTAAAGAACGGAAAATCTTCCAACGACTGTATGTTTTCTAATCTGGGACCACTTCAGATTCCTCATGAGTATAAAGAGTTTACAGTAGAGACCATCTTCAGTCCGTCAGTCATTGGTCCGCTCGGAAACACCACAACTCTGGTGGTTTCTACTTACCGTGGAAGGATGGATTTTTCAATCATGGGAAGCGAAGGTTATATACCTCATACTGAAGTAGTAGCCATCCGTGATGAAGTTATCAGAACAATTCAATCACAAATAAAACAAACTGCAGTATCATGATCAAAAGACCTTTAATGATGGTGGAAAGGATCATGTATGTAGATCCGGAAACACCTTTAAATTGTATTTATACAGCAAGAATCAAGGGAGAAATTCCTGAAGAAAATTTTAAAACGGCTTTAATAAGAATCCAGCAGAAGCATCCTATTCTGAGAACCAATATTGATCATAACAAAGGGCGCTATCCTTTTTTTATGGGACAAAGAGATATTGAACCTATTCCCCTTTGTATTGTGGAGCGTAAAACAGACGAAGATTGGTTTAAAGAATCTGAAAAAGGATGGTTTAAACTTTTTGAAACTCCCAAAAAACCACTTGCCGAAGTAGTATGGGTAAAAGGACAGAGTACTTCCGAAATCCTTTGGATTATGCCTCACTGTATATCCGATGGGACCACCGGTGTCACTTTACTACGTGAACTTCTAAGCTTACTGGACAATCCTTATGGTCCGTTAATTCCTTATGTTGCTTTTGAATCTGTTGATGACTTCCTGCCTTCGGACTTTAACATCGGAATAAAAAAATATAAAGCCGGTCTTTACCTTCTGTTTGCTAAAATATTCTTTTCCATACAGAAGAAAAGTAAAAAGAGAAATCAGGGAAAAAACTACGCCATTCATTGGAAAATGACTCCAAAGGACACCAAAATGATCACTGAAAAATGTAAAGCCAACGGAATTTCTGTGCATGCTTTACTTTGTTCTTCGGTGATGCAGGCGTTTCGTGATGTTCAGGGAGAACGCGCCAAAGGTAAGGTAATCAGTCCTGTAGATGTACGTCATTTTATCCCGGAAATTAAAGATGATCATTTGTTTGCTTTTGCCCCAACGGTAGAACTTTCCTTAAAAAAGGCAGCCAGGATGTTCTGAGTAATGCCAAAGAGATCAAAAAGGATCTTATTGAGAAAATCAACAAGCTGGAAGCCCGTGAACTCCTTTGGATGGGTGAACATATGCATCCTGTTGTGGAACGTATGATCAACATGCTGAAGTCCAGCGAAGGCGGGCATGATATAACCTTATCCAATATGGGAAAGATCAATATCCCGAATGATTATAAAAATTTCAATCTGGAAACAGTTTTTAGTCCTACCGTGGCTTTCCCATGGCTGAATTCTAATACGTTAGTCACCAGTACATACAACCAACAGATGGACTTCACTTTCATGTCCAATGAAAATTTTCTTCCCAAAGAGGAAGCTCATCTGATAAAAGATAAAGCCATTGAGCTTTTGACCACCTCTCTATGAAATTTAAAATAAAGCCTCCGAAGCCCAAACCAATAAAGAAAACCACCCTCAAACGCTTTCTCATTAAGCGTACAATTTACTATGTCCTTCCGAATGTATTTTTTAATTTCATTATTGCCTATGCCAGTTTCAAGGAATTAGGCTACACGCATTTTTTCTCCGGGACCCAAAACCTGGCCCGTCTTACCCTGCCAATGGCCATTTTTCTTCCGGTGGTGCTTACCATTGATATCATCAAAAGAGTAACGGATGCCGCCAGCCAGGAAGCCATAGAGTTTACGGTAGATGAACAGTTGAATATTAAAAAACTTATGACCAGGCTTAGCATTGTACATGGTTTGATTACAGGACTATTGGTATTATCCTTACTCTTTATAGGACAGTATAATTTCTCAAAAGATTATAAACTGGATGCAACAGCAATGGCAGTCGTGGTGGGAACATTGGCAGGAATTCTGTCAGTGATTTTTGTATATCTGCCGGTTTGGAGGTTGAGAAGATGGATGTGCAAAGTGACATCAGTATCTGCAGAGACAAACCCTTGATTTTCGGACAAAAACAGCTATACCACTGTATATCATTTAATTAAAATAAAAAAAAGGATAACGATACCCGGATGATCATAAGGTCACCGGGTATTTTTACGTACAGACTGACTTAATTTTTTTCTTTAAAACCAGATATTTGGTAAATTTTTATATTTATATGAAAAATTTGCAAGAATTTTTCTTGGACAGAATGACTAACAATGTATGTACAGAATAACGGATCAGTTAAAGAATATAGGATTCAGTATCAATCGTTTAGATTATCTTATCAACAGAAATAACAACAAAAGAGAATTCAACACCTTAGAATATTTTTGTATTTATATCATTCTGGAAGATATCCAGTTAACGATAGACAATGTTCCCTACCCGCTAAAAGGGGGAAATATTGCCTTTGTTGGCCCCCAAAAGAAAATCGTTTTTGGGGAAACCAAAAGATCGGATGTTTATTCCATTGCTTTTTCATCCAGTTTTTATGAAAGATCAACCAAAGACAGCCTTTTTATCAATTCGCAGCTTTTTTATAATTATAATTCTGAAATATTCATCGCTCCATTCTTCAATGTGGAACAGATGAGGGTGATATTCCTGGAACGTATGGAAAGTTTCCGGAAAAAGGACGAAAGCTTATATATAGCTGCTGCCCATAATGCCATAGAAAGACTGATGCTGGATGCCCTTTTACATATTCCCACCGAAGAAATCAAAAAGGACATCAAATTTGACTATATGTACTATGTCAACCGGTTCAAAATTCTGCTGCAAAGAGATTACAAAAAGGCAAAGAAAGTGGCTTATTATGCGGAAGAACTTAATATCTCTTCAAGGAAACTGACTGAGATGACAGAGTATGTACTGGGTAAAACAGCCAAACATATCATTATTGAAAAACTCATTACTGAATGCAGAAAAGCCCTGAATTTTTCAAATTCCACGATCTCTGAAATATCTTATGATCTGGGTTTCAGCAATGAAGGAAATTTTACCAATTTTATTAAAAAACATACCGGAAAAAATCCCTCAGAAATGAAATAATTTGTATATTTACATAAGTAACCTTTTGGGGAAAAATACAGGTTATATGCTTGCAAAGTACATAATATTCATTTTGTTCTATTTTGCTATTACAAAATCATTTGCCCAGGCAGCAGACGGTTTAAGGCTTAACGTAAGGCTTTATCCGGTACAGATGCTTGCTATAGGCTCAGGATTTTCGGACGATGGAAACGGGTCTTCCTTCCGGGAGGTTCAGTCTGTAACCATCTCAAGTCCGACAGGGTTTCAGCTGAATGCAAAGTATGATGAATATCGAAGTACAATCGGTAATTCCGAAAGCAACAGAGAAAAGTTTGAAGAATATCCTCTTATTAACCATTCTAAAGGAGTGGTTCAGGAGCAATATCCTATCCAACATGAGATTGAAAATGCTATGGAAAATTTAAGCGTTAACAAAAGTGACGACGAAAATTTTTTAATATTAACTCTAATTTCTCAGTAAAAAATAAAGCAAGGCCTGAAAAAATAACTATGCACTGAATAACAATCTTGCAATTTATTCATTCCCTATATATTAAGTAAAATTAATGTTTAAGATTAATAAAGCATTCTTTTTACTTTATGGTGATTTTATCAGCATTTAAATGATACTTTTTATGTAATTATTCATAAAAAGTACTGATCAGTGCGCGCCTGTTTCTTCGTAAAAATTCACAAATAATAAGTATCTTTTCACAAAGGTCCTGATGTTCTTTGTATTTACCTTTGCATCCGCAATTTTAAAAACAAATAATACAAAAAACATCCTTAACCTTATGAAAAATTTGATCTTAGCTTCTTTTGCTATCCTGGGGTTCACAACATTACAAGCACAACAGAATGTAACCCTTAACGTGAGACTTAAACCTATTCAGACTCTTGTTGTTAACAACGCTCAAAAAATCGTTAACCTAGACTACGAAACCAAAGATGACTATGCCAACGGGGTATCTTCTCTTAACGCAGATCACTTAAGCATTTACAGCACAGGAGGATTCCAGGTAAAAGTAAAAGGTGGTAACGATGTACTACAGCAGGGAGGTAAAAACATCCAGGCTAACACGATCCAGATTATTGCAAGCGCAGGCTCGGACGCTGTAAACGGTGCCCAATATGCTCAGAATGTACATTTATCATCTAGCGAAACTACTTTGTTAACTTCTTCTACAGGAGGTGTAGACAAAAAAATCAATATTGAATATAAAGGTGCAGGAAATAATACTTACCTGGATAACTATATCGCGGGACAAGGTCCAACAGTATATACTACTGAACTTACGTATACCATTATTTCTCAATAATAGATATCATTTTGTAATGATAAAGTGTTGTACCTACCACAGCACTTTATCAACATTTAAAAACTAATCTCCGTCATGAGCAGACTCTCTCTTCTCCTTTTCAGTCTTCTTTTCCTATTATCTTTTCACGGATATGCACAAACAGGAGTTTCGGTTTCACCGCCAAGACTGTACTTTGAGTCGGGAAACGGAAACAGCAATACCCAGACAATAACGGTAACAAATGTAAGTGCCAAAAATTCTCTGGACCTGGCTGTAAGTTTAGGAGATTGGGAATATGACGGCAAAGGTGAGAATGTAACGTATCCTGCCAATACCCTTCCCACGTCCTGCGCAAGTTGGGTTTCGGTCAAAAAAGAAGATAATTACTTTACGCTGGCTCCGGGAGAAAAAAAAGATATTGAGGTTACCATTACGGTTCCTAATGCACTTTCAGACCAACTGGCTGCCCATACGGCCGTTTTATATGTAAGCCAGATGAATCCGGTAGATGATGTGGATCATAAAGGCGCCAATATCAAGGTAAGCATCCGCTCAGGAATCAAATTATTCCACAAGCTGCCTGCCGCCAAAACGAAAAAACTTGAAATCCAGAATCTGGTATACGGAAAAACAACCAATACAGTCAACCTCTTTTTTGAAAATCAGGGCGATATATGGGGCGACGGAAAAATTTACACTGACTTTGTGAATACCCAAACCGGAAAAAAAGTATCACTGGATCCGGTTATCTTTTATTCCATGCCCGGAAACAAAAGAGAGATGAATATCCCTCTTCCGGCAAGCCTTGAAAAAGGAAAGTACACCGCTTCTGTAATGATTGATTATGGAGACAACAACAATCTGGAATTGGGAGAATTAAGTTTCAGCTATGAATAGTAAAAAACTCTTCTGTTTCTTTCTGCTGATTTCCCTGAGCTGCTTCTCACAGGTGAATTACAATTCCTGGATAAACAGCTACTTACAGATTAATTCCTACAGCGGAAATACCAATCCTGATGCCTATACCTTTACGCTGGCCGGTAACGGCGCATTTAATATTCCTTACTGGAAAATATCCATGAAACTGAAGCAGCCTATCATTTCTACGGACGGAAATTATACGATGCCTGCCAACAAAATATCATTTCAGCCCGTTTCCACTTCAGGACAGGCTTATCCGGGACCTGTGCCCACCATTCCTCAGATCGGAATGCCGTTAAATACTTTTCTTCAGGCCAACCAGGAAGTCTTTTTAATTCCACAGTCCAATGCAGCACTGTACAATCAGCCGCCACAGCCCAACGGCTATTATAACCTGCAGGTAAAATACAGCCTGACCGTTATGGGAGGATCCTATCTTGGAAGCTACCCTTCCTGGACCCGATTTAATGTTCCGGTTCAGTTTACAGCGTATGACCAGTACAACAATATTATCGGCAGGGCTGATCATAATTTCCAGATTCACATCGGAACGCTCAGCGGAACTCCGACCGATGTACCCGAAATGTCGCTTCAATTTTCCGCAAAAGCAGTCAACGGATCACTGGAATTCAAAAGTATGCCGGATTATATCAACGGAGTAAGTGTCACCTATTCCAATGGACTGATTGTAAAAAGCAATACCAATTACCAGATCAAATTACGTTCTCTTCAGGGGCAGTTCAGCTCTCCAGCCGGAAACTACATTGCTTTAGGAACCGTAAAAATGAATCTCATCCCCGTTTCAGGAAACAATGGGAATGTATATCCTATCCTGCTAAGTGCTTCTCCCCAGCTTATTGCGACTGGAGGCTCCACCGGAAATTCAAGCTTATATTACGATATCAGATATTCCACCAAAGCCAATGATGAAAGACTGATTAATGCCAAATCGGAAGAATATTCCACCACTCTTCAATACGAGATTATCCCCCAATAACCATGCTTCAAGACCTGTTCAAAAAAATCTTTTTCATTTTTTTGATTTCGTTTCAGATATGGATTCCGGCGCAAAGCAGTTCCGGGATAAGTCTTGATATCCGTAATGAATCCAGAACAGATAAAACAGGCATTCTGGATCTGATCATTGTCCTTGACAATCAAAGCACAAATGATTTCAAAGGAAAAATAAACATTACCATTCCTCAAGGTTTCAGAAATATTTCGGGCAACAGTCTTCAGGTCGAAATGAAATCCGGTGAACATCTTTTCATTCCGGTAAAAATTGTAGTCAGTAATAATGCCGTTTCGGGAGAATCCCGTCTGGGTTTTCGTCTTTCTGACCAGCAGAATAAAACAATGGCGGAAAAAGAAATACCTTACACCGTTACTGAAAACAATGCCATGCGCATCACGGCAGAAACTCCTCTGATTTATGTGAATAAGGCTACCGATTCGGTAGAAGTGAGGGCAAGGGTTTCTAATCTTGGGAACAGAAAGCAGCATGTAACGGTTGTCTTTAAAATTCCTGAAGCTGAGCAGGGAAATGCTTTTATAGAGAAAACAGGAAGTATAGGGGTGCAGAAAGATTCAGTCTTTGTGTTCCGTTTTCTGCCTTCCAGAATCAGATCCCGAAGCACTCAGATTTCCGTCAATATTGCAGGTTTCAGAGAGCCGGACAGAGAGATATTCGGCAACACTACGGTATCTGTGCAAAATGTTTCTTCGGTACAGCGTTATGAGGATATGGAATCCACCGCTTTTTCCAACTTTACCAGGAATACCATCACGGCAAGTTACAGGCATGCCGGAGAAAACCTGGACATGTATCAATTGGTAGGTTCGGGAGGTTTCAACCTTCCTTCAGGCTATATTTTCATCCGGGGGAATATCTATACCATGAAAAATCAGAATGATCCTATTGTCAACAATACCTATCTGACCTATCACAGGGAAAACAGTGAATTCACCATCGGAAACATCAATAAATTACTGGAACTTTCCATGTTTGGAAGAGGGCTGGAATATTCCTACACTTCTCCGGATAAAGACAAAAAAATTGAAGCAGGTTTCGTAGACCAGACCTACAGCCTGATCGAAAGAAATTCTTTTCTGAAATATGGTTATGGATTTTATACCCGGGGAACTCTTGGTGCGCAAAACGCTTCCCGCAATATCTCAGGAACCTATATTTTCAGGGACGATCCTTATGAAAAAGCCAGACATCATGTAGCGGGAACAGATCTTCAGTATGCTTTCGGCAAAGACTGGAGAACCAACACCAAGGTGTATGGCGGACTGAGTTTCTACGAAAATAACCAGCCCTCCAAGCCTTCTTTAGCTTTGGAATCACAATATTCCGGAATGATCAAAAAGGTGAATCTGAACGGAAATTATTTCTACAGCACAGATTATTATCCCGGAAACAGAAGGGGAATTTTGCAGATTCAGCAGAATTTCTCTACCATGATTTTCAAAGACCATAATGTGTATGCCAACATTACGGCTTCCCATTTTTCACCCAAGTTCTACTTTTACGACAACACCCTGAATTCGAGCAATCTAAGACTGGATACAGGAATCAACTTCCCTAAAAAAGGGAATTTCGGGATGGGACTTGGCTATCAGTACCAGGAAGAAAACTCCAATTCTTATAATAATTTCTTCAATGCCCAACCTTATGAGAATACCAAACAGCTGAAAGCCCAGCGTTTTACGGAATACCTTACCTGGCTGAGCCCTGATAAGCAACACTCCTCCATCTTAAGCATGGAAACAGGATTGGCACAATATCCGGACAACGATAAACAGCAGTTCCAGATGAAAGTAAGCGGAACCTACAGCTACAAATGGCTTACCGTGAACGGGATCTATCAGCATGGAAGTTATTTCCTTTCCGAATATGCTTTTTCAAAAATGATGAACCGGAGCACTCCCTACGAAAAGCTTTCCCTTTCTGCTTTTGTGAATAAAAATTTCTTCAACCGTCAGCTGAATGTCACCTCAGGGGTTTCTTATACGGATGATGTTCTGTACGGAAAATCGCCTTCCGGCTTTATGAACCTGAAGTATTCAAGGGAAAAATATGCTCTGTACCTGAACTCATCCTACTTCAGTTATACTGCAGGAAGTTTCACCAATAATCTATTGACCGTGGAAGCCGGTGTGACCGTCAACCTTAGAAACAGCACCCTTGATCCGGGTAAAAAAGGTGATATCAAAGCATTTGTTTATTATGACCTGAACGAAAACAATATCTATGATGAAGGCGACAAAGAAGCAGCAGGCTATCTCATTATGCTCAACAATATTTCATTTAAAACCGATCCGTCAGGTTCTATCAGCTACCGTTCTATCCCTTATGGAAAGTATGTCCTGAAACAGGTGATCCAGCAAGGCTGGTATTATGATGAAACCGAATTTACCGTAGACAAGCACCACTACTCTTTTGAGATCCCTCTTCATCAAAACGGAACGACCCAGGGAAAAATAACCTATGATTTTGACACCAAAACCGCAGTAGATTTCACGCCCAAAGTCGGTGGTGTTCTCTTCAATATTTACCGCAACGAACAGTTAGTACATCATATCATCACCGATGACAACGGGGAATTTGCCTCCTTCCTACCTTCCGGAAACTACAGGATTGAGCTGAACAAAAACTCTCTGCCTTCCAACACCTATTGCGAACGCTCTACTGATACCTTCAAAGTGGAAGCCGGGAAAATAGTACAACTGGAGCCTTTTGTGATTAAAGTAAGGGAGAGGGTGATTAGGGTGAAGAAGTTTGGGAATTAAAGCAATGAAATATAACTCATTACGCCCCTGCGTTATTAAGAAATATGCCTAAAGTATCTATTGAGTAAGAAAATAGTTTCAAAATATCAATCCCTTTTTATATAATTTTCTATCTTTGATAGTATCATATGATATTATCAAAGAGATGAAACCTCCCTACTCCATTACAGACACCATTTTATTCTTAGTGGCTTCTATTTCTGAAAAAATAGGAGAAATCAATGCTTCCCATCTGTATAAACCTGTCACTGAATTAAGAAAGAAAAACAGAATCAAAACCATTCAGGCTTCATTGGAAATTGAAGGGAATACCATTACTGAAGAGCAGATAACTGCTTTATTGGAAAATAAAAGAGTCATTGCACCCCAAAAAGATATTCTCGAGGTTCAGAATGCGATAAAAGTTTATGAAGAAATCAATCAACTCAATCCTTATCACCTGAAAGACTTAGAAAAAGCGCATTCCATTCTGATGAAAGGTCTGGTTGCTCATCCTGGTCAATTAAGAACCACTAATGTAGGCATCATTAAAGGTTCAAAAGTAGAACATATAGCACCGGGAGGCGCCATGGTAAAAGGATTGATGAAAGACCTCTTTGCTTATCTGAAAAAAGACAAAGACCTTATTTTAATTAAAAGCTGTGTCTTCCACTATGAGTTTGAATTTATACATCCTTTTACAGACGGTAATGGAAGAATGGGCAGACTCTGGCAGACCTTAATTCTGATGCAGCAATATCCTGTATTTGAATATCTGCCTGTAGAAGCCCTCATCAAGCAAAAACAGACTGAATATTACAATACCTTATCAGAATCTGATAAAAAAGGAAATTCTACCCCTTTTATAGAATATATGCTCGGTATTATTCTCGAATCTCTACAGGAACTTTTACAATCTCAAAATAAAACATTGTATACGAAAGACAGAATTTTCTTATTTAAGGAGAAAGTAAAACAAAATACATTCAGCAGGAAAGACTATATGCAGAACTTCAGGAGTATTTCCGCTCCCACTGCAAGCAGAGACCTGAAATGGGCTGTGGAACAGGGTATTTTATTAAAATCCGGAGAACAGAGGTTGACAGAATATTGGTTTAAAGAATGATGATGTAATTCCTTTTATTTTTGTGATATGAAGATTAAGGAGATAGCCCAAGACTATTGCTTTGGATTTAAATTCATAGTTTATTTTCATATACATGTTTTAAAAAATATTTTCAACATTTATATTCCAAATTTCCATAATAAACTGATATTTTCAACATAATTATGCCAAAGTTTTTACTATTTTTAAAGTTGAATTAAATTCGCTTTAGTAAATAATACCATGATAGATAAAAGTACAATAGAAAAGCTTATAAAATTTCGTGATGACAGAGACTGGGAACAGTTTCATAATTCAAAAGATTTAGCAGTCGCTTTATCTATTGAAGCTTCTGAGCTGTTAGAAATATTCTTATGGAAGGAAAACGAAGATTTTGATCAAGATAAATTAGAAGAAGAATTAGCAGATGTATTTATGTATGGTTTACTCCTTGCAAATAAAAATAATATAGATATCAATAGCATTATTTTAAAGAAATTACAGAGAAATAACGAAAAATATCCTGTAGAAAAAGCAAAAGGAAAATCAAATAAGTACGATGATTTGTAGTACAAGAAATGAAGAATTTTACAATTACAGAGGAATACGATTTTGATCACCTCATAGAAACAAAAATAAATAACAATCACAAAGACTACTTATCCTGGCCAATAGTTTATTTTTTGAAAGATAAAAAAACTAAAGCAGCTTATATAGGAGAAACTACAGATGTATTAACCAGAATAAATACCCATTTAAAGTCAGATGAAAAGAAACATCTTTCATCAGTAAATCTCATCTTAAGCAATTTATTTCACAAATCCGCAACTTTAGATTTAGAATCAAATCTTATAAAATACATTTCTGCTGACGGACAGTACACATTACAAAACGGTAATCTTGGTATTTCCAATCATCAATATCATGAAAAGAAAGTGTATTGGAATTTATTCAAAGATATCTGGGATGAACTAAGACAGCTAGGCATATCCCGACACTCTCTGGATTTTATCAATAACTCAGATCTTTTCAAATATTCTCCTTATAAATCTCTTTCCAAAGAACAAATCAAGGGATTGAAAATGATTCTAAACTGTTTGTTGGATGAAAATGCTAAGGTTAGTCTTATTCATGGAGGAGCGGGAACGGGAAAATCCATTTTAGCTATTTTTTTATTTAAATTATTAAAAACTAATTTAGAAGATTTTAATTACGCTGATTTTGATGAAGATGATGACGAGCTTTTTCTCTTATTAAAAAGAGTAAAAGAGAAATACACAGATTTGAATATGGCATTGGTTATTCCAATGGCATCATTCAGAAAAACGATTTCTAATGTTTTTAAGAATGTAAACGGATTATCACAAAAGATGGTAATAGGACCTTCAGATTTAGCACAAAATAAATATGACCTTATCATCGTTGACGAAGGGCATCGCTTAAGAAGAAGAGTAAATTTAGGTTCATACTTTGGAACGTTCGATCGTAACTGTGAAAAGCTAGGTTTAAATAAATTTACCGCATCGGAATTAGATTGGGTTATTCTGCAAAGTAATAAATCTATTATTTTTATGATCAATATCAATCTATAAAGCCTTCCGATACCTCTAAAGAAAGTTTTAAGAAATTAGAATTGGCTCCTTCAACCCGTGTTGAAAAATTAAAAACTCAGCTTCGGGTACGTGGCGGAAATAAGTATATAAAGTTAATTCATAAAATTTTTGATGCACCTTCTACCCTTTCTTTACAGCAATATAAAACAGATGACTACGAATTATATCTTTTTGATAATCTTTCTCAAATGATTAACAGAATAAAAGAGAAAAACGAACTTCATGGTTTATCAAGAATAGTAGCAGGATATGCCTGGGAATGGGTTTCAAATAAAAATACTGAGGCTTATGATATTGTTATTGGTGAAAATCAGTTAAAATGGAATAGTATTTCTGTAGATTGGGTAAATTCACCTAATTCTATAGATGAGGTAGGGTGCATCCATACCACACAAGGTTACGATTTGAATTATACAGGAGTCATTATAGGTCCTGAATTGGACTATGATTTTACATCCGGAAAACTTACTGTTGATAAGCAAAGGTATAAAGATAAGAATGGTAAAAACTCGATTAAAAATGAAGAAGAATTATTAGATTTTATTATCAATATTTATAAGACCATATTGCTGAGAGGGATAGAAGGCACTTACATTTATGCATGTAATGAAAATTTGAGACGCTTTCTCCAACAATTTATTCCACCTTATGCCCCTTCTTCCAATGAGGAAAAATTAATACAAATTTCAAATACTCCTACAGAAAGCTCAATTCCTTTCTACGATCTAAATATTGCGGCAGGCTCTTTTTCTGAACTGCAGGAATTAGAGAATGTAAAATATATAGAACTGGATAGTCTAGAAAATAGAGATGATTATTTTGCATGCACTGTTATAGGTGAATCTATGAACAAAATCATTCCTAATGGGAGTATTTGTTTGTTCAAAAAATATAGCGGAGGTTCTCGTAACGGCTTAATCACTCTAGTTGAAGGAAGAAACATTACTGACTTAGAATTTGGAAGTAATTACACTATTAAAGAGTATTCCAGCAAAAAAATTACTGATGAAGAAGGGTGGCATCATGAAGAAATAGTATTGCTACCTCAATCCTACGATTCTAATTTTGAGCCTATCATTCTTAGAGATGAGGAAACGATTGATTTTAAAACTCTAGGTATTTTTGTGAAAGTATTGAAAAAGTAAAAAAGGTTCAGCTCGCGCTGAACCCTTTTGTATCTTAAGTTATCCCTTCTCAATCAACCTCTCCAGCCTCACCATCATCTCATCCTTCTCCTTCAGCATTCTTTCATAAAGAGCAATCTTTTCATCATGCAATTGAACTATTTTTTCAATAGGATGAAAATTAATTGTACCATAATTAAATGAGTTGCTAAATGCATGTTCTCCAAACGTATTAGAAATAATATTCACCGCCTGCTCCTCATCAAAATTTTGAAATGCTTCCACCGGAATTTTCAATACTTCAGAAATTCTTTTCAGTAAAGGGTCTTCAATAATTTCTTTCTGTTCCAGCATAGAAATTTTCTTCTGGTTCCAGTCGTCCCCAAGGTCAAGAGCCAATGCCTCCTGCTTGATGCCCAGCATTTCTCTGAATCGTTTTACATTGCGTCCCTGATGTATTGTATGTTCCATGATAATTCAACATTTATGAGGTTTAAATATAGAAAAATATTTATAAAAACTCGCCTTAAAAAACAGCTTAATTACAATCTCTGTTCTTCATGCTGATAGTGTGAAACGGTCCTTCTCTCCTATTTCGCCATTTCCGTTTTTATGCCCTCTTTTTTTCATCAAAAAGTCAGAAAAAATAAAACCTGTTATCTGATTTTCATTTTCTGATGAACACGCTCTGAAAATCTTACAACACCCTGTTTTTCTATGCTTTGCGCTCCCTATATTTGATCCTACAAACCAAAAAAACACAATATTATGGCACTAGACAATTTAATCAGTGTAAGCTTTTCAAAAAGTGATCTGGAAACGATTGATAAAGCAATTCAGGACATTCAGTCTGTACTGTTGGGAAAAACCATCAACCTTACTCCGGATCAGAGACAGCAATACGGAAGAATTGCAGAACAAAACAAGCTCTTCGTGAATAAAGCCAAAATCTATATGGAACAATATGCCCAATATGTTCCTAACTTCCTGGATAAAGCAGAATTCGATAAAGATTATATCGCCAGAGAACAGATCGAACAAAGGCTGCAACAGCTGGATTCTTTAACAGAACAGCTTTCAGACACCAAGGTATTGCTGGATCACGATAACTATCATAACGCCATCAGTTTCTACCGAAGTATTAGATACCTTTCCGAGGAGAATGTACCGGGGACCAATGTTATTTATGATGATATGAAGCAGTTTTTTGTGACGGCACAAACTCCTCAGCAAACTCAGGTTCCTCCGTCCTCAGCAGATCCTGATACATCTTCTAAGTAAAATAGTGTTACATTCAATACATCCTCTCTCAACATGAGCACGTGAAAAACGTGCTTTTTTTGTGATGATCCATCTGCTTATTTTTGGTTGGAAATCGCAAAGACGCAAGTTCTTATTATAGGGCCGCTGTTTAAGGCGCAAAGATTTTATCTCCGATAAAATTGCTATAACCCAATATACTTACCTGCTGAAAATCTTTGATTTTCCTGCGCCTTACAAAACATATCAATATTGAAAACTTTGCGACCCTGCGTTTAAAACAAAATAATAAGCCATTGCATCTGAAGAAACAGAATATTTTAAAATGCAAAGGTTTTATTGGTTCGAATTGATGATTGGAGGAAGCAAAGGATGGTGGCTGTACCACTGATGAAGCCAGATGAATAGTGCTCATGATTCTTACAATAGTATTTTACTCCTCTTACCTCCTTCCCTAACCTCCTCCAGGTTGTATAATAACCGTCTCCGCCCCTTTGGACAACGGTCTCTACCCTCTTATATAAGCAGGTGGAGCCCCTTATCCAAGTCCGTCTACCCCCTTACCCAAGGGGTATAGCCCCTTCATGAAGGGGGTAGAGACCGTTCATGAAGTCCCTCCAGGGGATTGGTGAAGGGGCTAGAGGGACTTCCGAAGGGTCTATGGGTACTTCTGAGCAATATTTATAGTGACTTTTAAGAAAATTTACGCTTTCCCGTAAGCAGAAGCTGGAGATTTTTATTATTATTGCGATCTTAATTGGATAATACAGCCTAAGCTGTTTGTCAGAATATGAAAAACTATAGCCAAAAATGACTTTTACAGAATTAATTGACGAAATAGAGATCTGGGAGCCTTGGAAGGAAGAATATAACCGTTTTGTTCCTCAGTTTGTAGCAGAGGCAAGCACAGGGAAAAATTGGGAAGATTGGGACAACGAACTTTTTATGAGTTTTTTATGCGTTCTGCAGACCAATGTGTTTCGTCTCTGAGACAGGGATATTTTACCCATGCAGAAAAAGACCTTATCAAACGTAACTGGCCTGAGCTTTCCGCATTGTTACAGAAAATTGCCTTAAGCCAGGAGCAACCTTTATTTGAGACTTATCATCAGATCAAAGAACTGATCCGAATGTATACAGGCAATAATAAAAAAGCCGCTACCAACAGACTGATCGCCGGTTTGCAGCCTCAGCTGTTGTGCACCATTGTCAATCAGGACAAATTGGGACAGCTGGTGTACCTGTTGAATACCCATGTTGAGGATTTCAAAATGGAACTTACCTATGACTGGTTTGAAGACAGCCATCATTTGCTTCAGATATTCAAAGAAAAACTCAATAAAGACGGCTTTGAAATTGTAACCCTTCCATGGCAGGTTTACGATTATTTTCAGGAACAAAATACCCCATCTTCCGAAGAACAAAATAATATGAACAAAAATAAACTGGAACAGCAGATCCAAATCTTAGAATATAAAAAACAAATCATCCTGCAAGGCCCTCCGGGAACCGGAAAAACCAGACAAGCAAAGGAACTGGCTGTTGAATTATTAGGATTGAATAATACTAAAGAATTAAAAAATCACCCCCAGTTTAAACTTATCCAGTTTCATCCTAGCTATAGTTATGAAGATTTTGTAAGAGGAATTGTAGCAAAACCTGACGAGGAAGGAAATGGAATTATCTATGAGGCTGAAAACAAAGTTTTAGGTGATTTCATCAAAAGAGCGTGTGAACATTCTCAACATATCAACGAATTCCCACATGCAGAATGGCTTGATGAAATGTTTGAACATTTTAAAACTTCCATAGAGGAAGAGTTGATTGCCAACGATCATAAAATACAACTTACCAATAAACTTTTTCTAACCGATATCGGAGAGAATTCTTTTCACATTTCCAGTGAAGGATGGAAAGGAGATCGATTAAAGTTTAGTGAGATTAAAAAATTATATAAATATAATATCACAAGAAAAGAAGAAACAATAGGATTTGATGATCTTGCAAAAACAGTGTATCACAGAACATCATATTATTTTCCAATGGTAGATAAATTCAGACATTTTTTGGAAGGTAAATCTGCACCTGTTGATAATAAATCGCAATCTCATTCAGAGAATTATGTTCTAGTAGTCGATGAAATCAATCGTGCTAACCTGTCATCTGTACTAGGAGAATTAATTTACGCTCTTGAATACAGAGGCCAAGCAGTAGAAAGCGTATACGAAGTGGATGGTAAAAGGGATCTCATTCTTCCTAACAACCTGTACATCATAGGTACTATGAATACCGCAGACCGTAGTGTAGGACACATTGATTATGCGATCAGAAGACGTTTTGCTTTTATTGATGTATTGCCGGAATCTCTTGAGCATGATACCAGTATTCATTTTAATACTGAAGGTTTTGAAAAAGTTTCACAATTGTTCTTGAACGGAAATATAAGTGGCGAATTTGAAGCTAAGGATGTTCAGTTGGGACACAGTTATTTTATTGCCAAAAATGAAGATATACAGGATGGGCAGACAAAAGAGGAAATTTTCAGAATGAAAATGAATTATGAAGTAGTTCCTATTCTTCTTGAGTATGTGAAAGATGGTATTCTTATTGGAAGCCATGACGGAAAAGATATTAAAGAATATATCAATGATCTGAAAACAAATAATTAATGGGAATTTTACTTTCGGAACATAAAAGTTTTCTGATCAAACGGGTTGCTGCTAAAGAGTCTTTTACCAATATAGCAGATGAACTGCTGCATCTTGATGACGACTCTTTTCAGCTGTTTGCGGCTTTGGAAAGTAAAAAGTTCAACCATCAGTCTTATTCTTTTTCGGTGGTAAAAAGAGAAAATCATTGTGAAATTAAGGCAGATTATTTTGTAGGTATTGACTGGCTGGGAAATACCGGCAGAACCATTTATGTAGAACCCAAGATCAATGCAGGTTTGTCGCAGTACTTCCGGAACTGCCTCAATGAAGAAGAAAATTCTGTTCCCCTCCCTGAAAAATATGATAGCAAGGAAAAGACAGAGACTAAAGAAGTCAATTATCTTAAAATTCTTTTGGATGTCATGGCTTTGCCACAAACTGCACACTATTCAAAAGATATTATCCAAATAGACTGGGATGCAAAATATATCGAAATAGATCAAAAAGATGATCGTTTGACCCCTTTTCTTATTATACAGTTTTTGCAGCATTTGAAAATAATTGTAAGAAAAGGATTAAAAAAAGCATATTATAAAGCCCAGGAAAATCTTAATAGTAGAGTGAAGGGTAAATTATTAATAGGTCCACATATAAAGAAGAATGTTTTAAAAAATAAAACCACCTCTGCTTTTTGTGAATTTCAGGTTTTTGGTGAAGATTATTTTGAAAACAGGTTTCTAAAAAAAGTATTGGTGTTTGCAACCAGCTATATCGAGAACAATCCTTCACTATTTTCTTCCAATATAGAATCTGTTCAACATATTTTAAATTATTGCAGGCCGGCATTTGAACATATCAGTACCGATGTTGATGAACATCAATTAAAACACGGCAAAAAAAATCCGTTCTTCAATGAATATGGAGAGGCTTTACGAATAGGGAAATTTATTCTGAAACGGTTCTCGTATACGATTACGAAAACGACGCAGAAAAAAATAAAAACGCCTCCCTTCTGGATTGATATGCCCAGACTGTTTGAACTTTATTTTTATTATCAATTGATCAAAGCTAATCCTGAAGACGCTCATCATATTCATTATCAATTCAAAACCTACGGAAATCATCTGGATTTTCTGATTAGTAAACCGGGCTATGAAATGGTCATTGATACTAAGTATAAATTAAAATATACTAAAAGTCATATCCACAAAGACATTCGCCAGGTTTCAGGGTACTCCCGTTTAAAGAAGGTTATCAACGAAATGAAAAGTAAAAATAAGGACTGGAAAGAAGATCAGATATTGGATTGCCTGATTATTTACCCTCATCTTCAACAGCCTGATAGTGAGAATTCTAATAATCCTCCCTCATTACTGCATAACTTTTCAATTGAAAACATAAAAAGACAGTTTGATAATACTGATAATCAAATCACTGCTTATCATAAAATTTTTAAACTGGGAATAAATTTGCCTGTAAGCTAGTAAGGATGCTTTGTGGCAATGAAGGTTTAAAATAATGTGTCTATAATATTTAGATTCCTGGAATGACACGGTCGGTGCTTATTTGCGCGTGTATAGTCTCTGACAATAGGTGATGACAATGTAAGAGTCGAGATTCCTACGGTATGACTAGCTTAGCGCTTATTGGTGTGTGTAAGTGTGCATAGTTACTTGCTTCAACATACCACAACCTATTCGCTTAGCCTATCCACAACGTTTGTCATTCCGTAGGAATCCAGGGCATAGAAATCTTTCTGATGATAAATGAGGATAAACTACTGCTTAGATTCCTGCACAATGACAAAGTGGGCGCTTATTGGTGTGTGTAAGTGAGTAGTTACTTGCTTCAGACATACTACAACCTATTCGCTTAGTCTATCCGCAACGTTTGTCATTCCATAGGAATCCAGCCATAAAAGCATTCTGATGATAAATGAGGATAAAATTAGAGTCGAGATTCCTACGGAATGACAAGGTGTGTGCTTCTGTGTGCGTGCATAGTCTCTTGTTTACTCTATACATATAAACCATTCACTTAGACTATCCACACCGTTGGTCATTCCGATTTCTATGACAAAAGGTGGAATAAAAACAATTAAATCCAATTGAAAAAAAGTGGTTCTATATTTTTTGTACCTTTTGTAAAACAAATACACAAATGACTGCATTTTCAAAAGGAAGATATACCTACTATATCTATATTCTTACCAATAAAAATAGAAGAGTTCTTTATACCGGTGTTACAGGAAACCTGCACAGGAGATTGTATCAACACAAAACGAAGCTCAATCCGCGCAGTTTCACAGCAAGATATAATCTTGAATATCTGATTTATTATGAAAAATATAATTGGATTCATCATGCCATTCAAAGAGAAAAGGAAATTAAAGACTGGTCAAGAATTAAGAAACTTGAACTGATAAGGAACACAAATCCTAATTTAGAATTTTTGAATTACCTGTTTGAAAACTGGATTTGATACGGATATTTTATATGAATTACAAAATTGGATATCGTCAGATTAATAATGTAGAAAGTTCATAGAGAATGTTTTAATTCCGAGGGTAAAATAAGAGCTTAGATTCCTGCAGAATGACAAAGTGGGTACTTATTGGTGTGTGTACATGTGCATAGTTACTTGCTTCAGACATAATACAAACTGCTCGCTTAGACTATCCACAACGTTTGTCATTCCGTAGGAATCCAGGCCTAGAAAGCTTTATGATGATAAGTGATGACAATATAAGAGTTTAGATTCCTGCGGAATGACAAAGTGGGCGCTTATTTGTGTGTGCATAATCTCTTATTTGCTCCACGCATAATACAAACTGCTCACTTAGACTATCCACACCGTTTGTCATTCCGCAGGAATCTCAATATAACACGTCTAAGTTTAGGCTAAAGCCCATTTCTATTGAATTTCTGCTACAAACTAAGATAGAAGAGTACTGCCGAGCCCAAACTCCTACGCCCTTCATAATACTTTAACACCCTTTATAGCCTCTCCCCCGATAAATTTTCGTTCTTTTGCAAAAAGTTTTAATTTTTACCTAACCGCATGTCTAAGTTTGATGAAATCCGGTATTTCTATGATCAGGAAGTGAATGAGAGATTACAGAGCATAGCCCGTGATCCCATGATGAAAGCCTTTATGAATTTTACTTTTCCTGATACGGATGAGCAGCTTTGGCTGGAACAGTTTAAGAATGTTCATTCCATAAGTGATTTTCAGCATCAGTTTGTTGCCTTTGCCGTTCGCCAGATCCTTGCAAAAAGTTCTGACGGTTTAACGACTTCAGGATTTGATAAGCTGGATAAAAACACTTCTTACCTTTTCATCTCGAACCACAGAGATATCGTTCTGGATACTTCACTGCTTAATCTGGTATTGCTGGAAGGGGGTTATGTAATGACGGCTTCTGCCATCGGAGATAATCTTGTGCGTAAGAAGTTCTTAAACGTACTGGCAAAACTAAACCGGAATTTTTTGGTACAAAGAGGACTGCCGCTTCGTGAACAGTTGACAAGTTCACAGACGATGTCTGAGTATATTAAAGAGCTGCTCCTTCAGGAAAACCGCTCTGTATGGATTGCCCAGCGTGAAGGCCGTACCAAAAATGGTAACGATTCTACCCAGCAGGGTGTTTTGAAAATGCTTGCCATGGCAGCCGGAGACCAGTCATTGACAGATTATTTTAAAACATTAAAGATTGTTCCTATCTCTATCTCCTATGAGTATGATCCTACAGATTCCTTAAAAATGCCTCAGCTACTGGCACAACACAGAGATGAGGAATACATTAAAGGGAAAAATGAAGATTTCACCAACATTATCAGCGGAATTCTGGGCCAAAAGAAACGCATCCACCTTCATGCCGGTGATGTTCTGGATAAAGAACTGGATGAAATTGCAGCCAGCATTGATAATAAAAACAAACAACTGCAGGCCATTGCACAGGTAATTGACCGTTCTATCATCAGTAATTATAAGCTTTGGCCAACCAAGTATATCGCTTACGATCTGCTTCATAACACGAATACATATGCTTCCGAATATACGGAACAGGAAAAACAGTTATTTGTCCGCAGACTTGAAATGCGCATAGATCCTTCAGATCCTGTTTCCAGAGAGTATTTCTTAGCAATGTATGCCAATCCTTTGGTGAATAAACTGAAGGTTGAAGAAGAGTATAAAAACTAGTTTAGGATACTATAAAGATAAAAAACCACTGTTCTTGAGCAGTGGTTTTGTTGTATTCTTTCAGATTTTTATTTGGATTTTGACATGGAATCTACTTCTATGATTGCCTCTGCAAATGCTTTTGGAGCTTCCTGTGGCAAATTGTGACCAATTCCGCCCGTTAAAGTATGATGTGCATATTGACCTGTATATTTTGAAGCATAACTTTCCGGTGCAGGAAATGCTGCTCCGTTGGCATCGCCTTCCAGGGTAACTGTTGGGACCGAAATGGACGGAGATTTTGCCAGCCTGGCTTCAAGCGCATCGTATTGTTTTTCTCCTTTTGCTAATCCCAGACGCCAGCGGTAATTGTGGATCACAATATCTACATGATCAGGGTTATCGAATGCTTTGGCAGAACGCTCGTAGATCTGGTCATCAAAAGTCCATTTTGGAGAAGCCGTTTTCCATATCAGTTTATTAAAGGCTAAAGTATTGGCTTTATACCCCTTATACCCTCTTTCTGTTGAAAAATAATACTGATACCACCATAACAACTCGGCATTCGGAGGCAAGGGTTTTTCATTGGCCTTTGGACTTCCAATCAAATAGCCGCTTACCGCTACCAGTCCGGTGCATCGTTCAGGCCACAGTGCAGCCATGATATCTGCGGTTCTTGCACCCCAGTCGAAACCGCCAATGATGGCCTTATCTATTTTCAGGGCATCCATAAAAGCAATGATATCCAATGCAACAGCACTCTGCTGACCGTTTCGTTTTGTATTGGGAGAAACAAAGGTCGTTGTACCATATCCTCTCAAATAAGGAACTAAGACACGGTATCCTTTTTCAGCAAGTATAGCGGAGGATTCTTCAAAACTATGGATATCATAAGGCCATCCATGAAGAAGAATAACAGGTTTTCCATTAGCCGGGCCGACTTCTGCATATCCAACGTTCAGCAGTCCGGCTCTGATGTTCTTTGTATTCTGAAACGCGGAGGTAACGGATGTTTCCAGGTCTTTTTCTCGCTTGGTATACGTCTGTGCTTTTAAAGACAAAAATCCCATTCCCGTCAAAATAAACAGGGATAAAATGGATTGTATTCTTTTACTGAAGTTCAATGTAGTATTCATAATAGTGATGTTTTGTGCTGGTAAAATTATGGCAAAGCAGAGATCGGAATAAGAACAAATACTTTGAACAGGTCATATTAAACGTTGAATACTGATTTTCGGGCGGTAAACAAGACAGCTTCCCTACTCTTCTTCATTGTTTTAATTTTAAAAGAAAGAATTTCCGGGGTATAAAAAAGTACCACATCTTGTAAAAACATCATGATAATCATTCTATTAAAAGTAAAATTGTTTATATTTAATTAGATATATGCAAAAAAAATTTCATGTTGTAAAAGGCAGGATAATTGCAATACTCTACAAAATCACACAAAATAAGACTTATGAATATACAGTTAGACCCACAATCTAAGACTGAAAAGAATGCTGTTGATCATTTCCGTTCAGATGTTTTGAACGGACTTCAAAATGCTCCTAAAAAATTATCTTCAAAGTATTTTTACGATAAGATAGGTGATCATCTTTTTCAGGAAATCATGGCCATGCCTTCCTATTATCTGACCCGGTGTGAACTGGATATCTTCAAAAATAAAACAGATGAACTTATTGATCTGCTTATTCCCGGAAATGAACCTTTCGACCTGATTGAATTAGGAGCGGGAGACGCCATAAAATCCACCTACTTACTTGAACAGCTGATCAGGAAAGGGATTGACTTTACTTACATGCCGATTGATATCTCAGGAAATATCCTTTCGATACTTCACAAAAAACTAAGCAATCAGCTTCCGGAAATGAAAATAGTCTGTCTGGAAGGGGATTATTTTGAAATGCTTCAAAAAGCCGCTTCATTATCGGACCGGAGAAAAGTTGTTTTATTTTTAGGAAGCAATATCGGGAATATGACTCCTGAAGAGGCTGAAGACTTCTGTCTGCATTTGAATAGCAATCTATCCACAAAAGATCGTGTATTGGTAGGATTTGACCTCAAGAAAAATCCGCACATTATTCTGGAGGCTTATAATGACAAAGAAGGAATTACCGCTTCTTTTAACCTTAATCTTCTGACCCGTATCAACAATGAACTGGGTGGTAATTTCGATGTGAAACAATTTCAGCATTACCAGACTTATGATCCTGTTACCGGAGCCTGCAGAAGTTTTCTGATCAGCCTTATCAGCCAGGATGTTATGATTGACAATACAAAGATTTCTTTTGAAGAAAACGAACTTATCGATATGGAAATTTCACAGAAATTTTCTCCTGAAAACATCAGGGAATTGGGCGAGAAATCAGGTTTTACCATCACAGGAGAGATCAAAGATGCTAAAAAATGGTTTTTAGACAGCATCTGGCAGGTAAAATAAAAAGAGATGATACACACAGCCAATCTGCAAAAGTGAAAAAATAAAACATCCTTATTTCATAGAATTGTAATCATTAAAAACTAAAAGACATGACACCAGAGATCATCGCAAAAGATATTACCAAAAAGTATCGGAACATCCGCAGACGTTCTGAAGAAATCTGTGCTCCGCTGGAAATCGAGGATTATGTAGTGCAGCCGATTGTAGATGTAAGCCCTCCGAAGTGGCATCTTGGTCATACCACCTGGTTTTTTGAGACTTTCATCCTTACCCCGCATTTTCCGGATTACAAGGTTTTTGATCCACAGTATAATTTTGTTTTCAACAGCTACTATGAAACTATCGGAGCAAGGGTGATCCGGACCGACCGCGGAAACCTCAGCCGTCCTTCTGTTTCAGAGGTGTATCAATACAGAAAATATGTAGATGAGCATATGGAAGCTTTTCTTGAAAGCTCATTTCTGACAGAAGCTCTTGAACCGCTGTTGGAACTGGGGCTTAACCATGAGCAGCAACACCAGGAATTATTAGTGACTGACATTAAATATATTTTAGGGCACAATCCGCTTTTCCCGGCGTATACAAAAGAAGAAAAATCCGGAAAAAACAGCTCCGAAGATCTGGAAATGCTCAAATTTTCTGAAGGAGTCTATGAAATTGGATATAAAGGAGATGGATTTTGCTTTGATAATGAATTAGGAAGGCATAAAGTATATCTTACAGATTTTAAAATTGCCAGCCGGCTTGTCACCAATAGTGAATATTTAGAATTTATGAAAGCAGGCGGATATGAAGATTTCAGACACTGGCATGCTGAAGGATGGGACTGGGTGAAACAGAATGCTGCAAAATCCCCGCTGTACTGGCATTATATCGAAAATAAATGGATGTATTATACCCTCAATGGCTTACAGGAAATAGACCCTGACGCCCCATTGTGCCATATCAATTTCTATGAAGCGTCTGCTTTTGCCTCCTGGAAAGGAATGCGTCTGCCTACTGAAGAAGAATGGGAAACGGCTTCCGTTTATTTTGACTGGGGAACACGCTGGGAATGGACGAATTCTGCTTATCTGCCCTACCCTCATTTTAAGAAAGAAGCAGGAGCTGTAGGGGAATATAACGGAAAATTCATGATCAATCAAATGGTCTTAAGAGGAGCTTCGGAAGCTACTCCTCCGGGACACAGCAGAAATACATACCGCAATTTTTTTCAGCCTAATTTAAAATGGCAGTTCACAGGAATCAGACTTGCCCAGTAATTTTTTGCCGATGATTACAGTAGAATCAATTTCAAAAAGTTTTAACGGAAAAAAGGCAGTAGATCAAATTTCTTTTCAGGCATTTGATCAGGAGATTCTTGTTCTTTTAGGAACCAGCGGATGCGGGAAAACAACCACGCTTAAGATGATCAACCGTCTCATAGAAGCAGATTCCGGAAATATTTTCATAGATGGCAAAAATATCCGTGATCAGAAGGCTGAGGAACTGAGAATGGGAATTGGTTTTGTCATGCAGCATTCGGGGTTATTTCCCCATTATACGATTCAGCAGAATATTGCAGTAGTTCCTGAGCTTTTGAAATGGGACAAAAAGAAGACGAAAAGGAAAACGGATGAGCTTTTGGCCAAACTCCATCTTTCTGAAGAGGTACTTTCCCGGTTTCCCCACGAGTTGAGCGGAGGACAACAGCAGCGGGTAGGTATTGCAAGAGCTTTGATTGCAGATAATCCTGTTTTGCTGATGGACGAACCTTTCGGAGCGCTTGATACGATTACCAAGGCTGATATTCATTCGGAATTTAAATCGCTGGAAGAACTTAAAAGTAAAACCATCATACTGGTTACTCATGATGTACAGGAAGCCTTTGAGCTGGGTCACCGGATATGTCTGATGGATCAGGGAAAAATTGTACAGACCGGTACTCCCAGAGAAATGCTTTACCACCCTGAAAATGACTTTGTGCGTGATTTTTTCACCAAAAACCGTCTTTTATTAGAGTATAAAGTAACATCGTTACATCACATCAGCCCGTTTCTTACACCAGAAAATGTATACTACAGACCCAACGGTACGGGTAGTAAAAGTGTATGGGATATTTTACAGCAATTGAGTTCGGATCACCAAAACGCTGAAGTGTATGAAGAAGTGGTCAGAGCGTTTAATCAGTATAGAAAATCACAGATGGTATGACGCAGCAGCAGAGTCTTTGGCAATTTATTGCGGAACAGCACGAAAAATTAACCACCCAGATCATTCAGCATCTTGGGCTTACCTTTTTGTCTCTGCTTTTGGCTATCATTGTGGGAGTGCCATTAGGAATACTGATTTCCAGAAAAAAGAAGCTTTCCAGTCCGGTGCTGGGCATCGCCGGCATTTTACAGACCATTCCGAGTATTGCCTTGCTGGGATTTATGATTCCTGTTTTAGGCATTGGTCCGAAGCCCGCCATTGCTGCTTTATTGATCTATGCTCTTCTGCCCATTATCCGGAATACCTATACCGGAATTACAGGTGTAGATCCAGCTGTGATTGAGGCAGCTAAGGCCATGGGAATGAACAGAAACCAGCTTCTTTTTAAAGTAAAGCTTCCCTTGGCCATGCCGGTTATTATAGCAGGTATCAGGACCGCTGCTGTTATTAATGTTGGAGTGGCTACTCTGGCCTCTTTTGTGGCAGCAGGAGGTTTGGGAGAGTTTATCTTCGGGGGAATTTCGCTCAACAATACGAATATGATTCTGGCTGGAGCCATTCCGGCGGCATTATTAGCAGTTTTTCTGGATCAGATTATTGCCATGATCCAGAAATCGGGTTATCGGTTCTTTCAAAAACTAAAATATATTCTTCCTGTTATCCTTATTATTCTGGGAATAGGATATGTTCTGATTTTTGGGTCACACCGTACGATTAAAGCGGGTTTTACACCGGAATTTATGGGGAGACAGGATGGTGATATCGGGCTTCGCTCAGTCTATGGACTCAATGTAAATCCTCTTGTGGTAAGTGATGCGATTATGTATAAGGCTGCTTATGAGAATGAACTGGATCTGATCAGCGGATATTCTACAGACGGCAGAATCAAAGCGTATGATCTTTATGTACTGGATGATGATAAAAAAATATTTCCTCCTTATTATGCGGCTCCCATTATCAAGACCAAAACGCTGAAAAAATTTCCGGAGCTGGAAAGAACCTTAAATCTATTGGCAGGAAAGTTCACAGATTCCATCATGACAGACCTGAATTACAGAGCTGATCATCTCCATGAAACCCCGGAAAAGATTGCAAAGGAATTTCTCATCAGAAATAATCTGTATAAAAGTCCTGGAAAAAGAAATTCCGGAACAGTCAGAATTGGTTCAAAAATCTTTGGTGAGCAATATATTCTCGCAGAAATGTATACGATGCTTATTGAAGGGTATACAGATTATAAAGTGGAAACGAAAACGGGTTTAGGGGGAACAAAAATATGTTTTGATGCGTTAATGAATGATGCCATAGATTTTTATCCTGAATATACCGGAACAGGGCTTCTGGTGCTTTTAAAACCTTCCACAGAGACCATCAGCAATGTGTCCAAAAGTCCTGAGACAACCTATGAATATGTGAATACCGAGTTTGAAAAACAATATGGGATTCAATGGCTGAAACCGTTAGGATTTAATAATGCTTATGCTCTGATGATGCGAAGAAAGCAGGCTGAAGATCTTCATATCAAAAATATATCTGATCTTACCCATTATTTTGATCAATAGTCTTTGAAATCCATCAGTTTTTTTAAAAACCCTATCTTCGTATCTGAAAAAATTGACAAAATGAAAAAAATACTATTGCTGGCTTCGGTTGTATTGGTTCTCCAATCATGTGTGGTAAGAACGGCTACAAAAGTAGTATCAGGTGCAGTAAGCTTAAGTTATAAAGCGGTAAAAGGTACAGTAAACGGGATTAGCTGGGCCGTAAGCAAGGCTAAGGGAAAGATAGATGAAGACCGTCTGGATGGTACCTGGAAAGTAGTAGGTGTTTACCGTGGTTCTTTTGAAGATTTTTCAAAAGATCAGAATCCGGACGGAACATTTACTTCGGAATGTACGGAAGGTTTTGATCAGATTGTTTTCAAGGCTAAAAAGTCTAAATTCAAGCCCGTACACTGCAGTACACAGGATGAAGATTGGGTAAAATATTCTATGGAATTCGGAAAAAATCCTTCAACGAAAGAAAAGGAGAATTATATAGAGTATAATTCCAACAATTATATATCTGTGATTGATGTGACTAATAAAACTATGGTTCTGGAAGGCAATCTCATGCCTAAATTAGGTTTTTCCGGAGCAAAATTATATCTCCTTGAAAAGGTAAAATAAATTCAGATTTATATAAAAATAATCCCTGCTCTTTTGAACGCAGGGATTTTCTGTTTATTTATAGGCTATAATTGCATATGCAGGACGGGATATTCTTTACCTTCTCCATCCTGTTCGGATCTATTCAGTATATTGAACCCCATATGTCTGTAAAAACCAACAGCCTGGCTATTTTGCTCATTTACATCCACTTTGGTTACCTGTAAATGAGATATTGCATATTCAATTAATTTTTTTCCTATTCCGGTACTTCGGTAGTTATTGTCTACAAACAACATTTCAAGGTTTCCTTCCGCAACACCTGCAAACCCAACTAAAATACCTTCTTGTTCAAACCCTGAAAGGGTGACATGCGGGAAATAGCCAGGAAGCTGTTTTTTATAATATGCAAAGTCTTCTTCTTTAAGAAAATCATGGGTATTCCTCACTGCGCTCTCCCAGATCTCAATCAAACGTGGATAATCTGTTACCGTAATTTCTCTGATCATAATTGTAAATTTAGATCACAAAGGTCAGAACTTACTGATCTAAAATACTGAACCCAGGTTAAAAAATGCGTTTACGAATTCTGCTCAGCGCTTGTGGTGTGATCCCCAGATAAGAGGCTATGTCTTTTAGGGGGATATAATTTAAAGTGACACCATATTCATCAATCATCCGGAGGTAATACTGCTCGGGGGAATACTTAATCAGGTCAATATTTCTATTCAGTATTTTATTAAGTAATATAGCTGTTAAGTCATCAAAAACTGTCTTTAATCTGGGAATAGCAGAATATAATTCGGCGGCCTTCTTCTTGTCTATCCTGTAGATAACGCTGTCTACGATGGTCTGTACATTAAAAGCGGATTTTTCCTGTAATGTAAAGGATATATTTGACAATGAAAAAGTTCCTTTCTTACAAAACCAAAACGTTTGTTCATCTCCTTTGTGATTAATTATCCAGCAACGCAATAAGCCTTCAAAAACAAAATAACTGTACTTTTCTGTTTCCCCTTCTTTAATCAGAAATGTATTTTTCCTGACTGAGATCTGTTCAAAATATTGATCAAATAACTTAGATTCTTCCGAACTAAAGGTATTGGGGTCTACATCAAACTCTTCAAGTAATTTTTCTAAAAGCATACTATAGAAATTATTTATATATCAGTATTTCTAATCTTTCAAAGATACACAATGATTATTGCGATAATATCTTTATCACTGATATAATCATTTAGTTTCTATCTTAATAATTTTTCGTCCCTGCTCTCCTAAGTAATGAAGTACAAGCTTTTCATACACCTTATAACCATCATCCACATTGGTAAAAATTACAATTCCTTTTCCTGAATCGGGCAATATAATGGCGATACATCTTGTTCCCTGATCTGCTCCGCCATGAGATAATGCATATTCACCATTTCCAAGATCATAAACCTCAAAACCTAATCCGAAATATTTATTTTCTTTAACCTTTACCTGCTTTTTGATCATTTCCTGAAAAACATCCGGTTTCAGATTTTTCCCTTTCATAATGCTGACCATAAAATTTCCGTAATCTTCTACCGTTGTATGGAGATCATCGGCAGCATTGGCTGTAGTACTTTTTTCGATGGGGTAAGCTTCCCCTTTTTCATTATATCCTGTTACAAATCTTGCTTCGTCAGTATTTTTACCCCAAATGTAACTGGTATCCTTCATTTTGAGAGGCTGGAAGATGAGTTCCTGTGCTAACTTCTCCAACGTTTTCCCAAATTTCTTTTCCAGTGCTTTCCGAAGGTATTCAAAACCTTCTCCTGAGTATTGGTATCTTGTGCCGGGATCAAACTGAAAATTCAGCTTTTTATCTGCATTCATCCATCTCCAGTTCGGGAAACCTGTTTGGTGGCTCAGGATCATTCTGGTCGTTAATTTTGTATGCCTTGGATCATGCGAAATATCGGGATCTATCCAGTAAGTATCAAGAGGTTCGTCCATTTTCCACTTGCCTGAACTTATCAGGCGTAAGGCTACCATAGCTGTAACAGGTTTGGTGAGTGATGCTACATTAAATAAGGCTTTATGACTTGCTGGAATCCCTTTCCTGATCCCGCCAAAAACTTTTACCTGCTGTAATTTTCCATCTTCGATAATTCCTAATCCCAGCGTTGGAATATTGTTTTCTTTCAGCCAGCTTTGCATGGACTGATCGTTATCAAACATGGTTTCACTATCGGTAGTCAGCTTCGGATGGTGATTAAAGCTCAATGAATTTTTAAGCTTCCACTCATCATTTTCCAGTATCCATAAATGGGTAAATTTTGCTTCCCCTACTAGTTTCTCCGCCTGGCTCCCCATCTTTTCATAAAACAGATGATCTCCATTCTGAATGGCAGCATAGATCTTCCCGTCTTTATACATAGGATAAACTTCTGTGCTTTTATCAACCAGTACTCTTTTGAGCTGATAAGTTTCCGGGGATTTGCACAATCCGTTTTTAAAATCATTGATAAAATTTTTCCTGTCTTCGAAACCTCCTTTGTCGTGGTAAAATTCAAAACTATCGCTCAACAGATTTTCCATCTGCTTGATGTTGCAGGTATTGTAGCCTATAGAAAAAAACAGGCTGTCTTTCGACATAATGGTTTTATAAAGAGGATCTGTTTTTTCTATCTGTGCCTGCATGACACTCATGAACAGCATTAAAAAAGGAAGGGTGAACCTTGAAAACTTTGTCATTGTTATTTTTTTGACAAAGATTCAATTTCCTTTTGTTTTTCTGCTAAAAACGAACCCGACAAAAACCCGACAAAGTCATAACAGGCTTTATATCATACTGAATTTCAGTCTGAAATAGAGTTTTTTATTCTTATCTATTTCGGCTGCATTTCTAAGGATGATAAATACATTAGAAAGCACAATCAGGATCATCAGGATCAGGGTAAACTGTTTTCCGAACTTTAAAAAGATGCCAAGCATGAAGGTAATAGGCGCCATCACTGTCCAAATCATCTGAACTGAAATAATCTGTCTGGCCAGGCTGTTTCTCTGCTTCATACTATGCATGAGAATAAGCGGAACGAAAATGTTCAGTGGTGGTAAAAGGGTAAAGATGAGTGAGGAAAGATTAATGATTTTAATGTATGAATAATTGATTGGAGCTTCCTCTTCTTTTGCTTCTATTTCAACCTCATGTGTTTCTGAAATTGCGGCCGGCTGATCCTGCTGCAATTCAATCTCTTCTATTTCCAGAGCCTGAGCCAGTGATCTTAACGTATGTCCCTTCGGCTCTGTTCCGGATTCTATCCTTTGAATGGTTCTTACGGAAATCTTGGATTGTTCTGACAGCTCTTCCTGGGTCAGATTTTTTTGTTCTCTTATGGCTTTTAGCTTGGACATCGTTGGGGATATTCTGAAAAAAATGTTTTGGCTAATTTACAGTTTTCCTTATTAAAATTTTTTCTTACTTCTGCTGATATTTAAATTATTAATCATATAAAAATAAGTGTATTTTTATTTAAAAATAACTTTCTATTTTTCAGTTATTTACAAACACTAACACCACATCAGTTTATGGAAAATACACTATCCAAATCCGAAGTCAGGAAGAATATTGCTACCTATCTCATTCTTACCCTGCTTTTCTGTCTTCCTGTCTATTATATGTGTATCCGCACCGGAAAACTTGGCGGCGGAATAATCTCTTATGCAACAATTGTCATGTGGTGTCCTGCTATTGCTGCATTTCTTACCTGTCGTATCCGGAATATCCCCATTTCTTCTCTGGGATGGAAATGGGGACTTACAAAATACCAGATCATGGCGTACTGCATCCCCCTTCTTTACAGCTTGGTTCCTTACCTCATCATCTGGATCAGTGGAGCTGGCGGTTTTTACAATCGTGAATTTGTCGCGGAAATTGGCAAAGGAATGGGCTGGAATCTTCCAGATGGTCTCACGATCATTCTGTATGTTATTCTGATGAGTAGTTTTGGCATGGTACGTTCAGTAGGCTCTGCATTAGGTGAAGAAATAGGCTGGCGTGGTCTTTTAACTCCTCAGCTGGCCAAAATGAATTCTTATACTGCTACTTCTCTTTGGATGGGTGTAATCTGGTCGATCTACCATTATCCTCTCCTGCTTTTTTCCAATTATAATACAGGCGGACCTAAATGGCTGGCTCTTCTATGTTTTACGGTTATGATATTTGCAGCTTGTTTCATCTTTACATGGTTAAGATTAAAATCCGGGAGTTTATGGACAGGTGTTATTTTACATGCCAGTCATAATCTTTTTATACAGTCTATTTTTACTCCTCTAACTGCAGATACGGGAAATACGAATTATTATATTGATGAGTTTGGTATTGCGCTGCCTATTGCAACAGCTGTTGTGGCTTATTTCTTCTGGAGGAAGAGGAAAGAACTGGAGCATGATCATCCACTTTCAGCAACCTCCTGATTAAAAAGACAGCCTTTTATTGAAAGGGCTGTCTTTTTCATATATTATTAATTTTGAAAAATCTATTCCGGAGCAATTACTTCAATAAGCCGTATTCTGCTGAGCAGATCTTGAAATATTTCCTGGGTATCTCTGCTCTCTCCTAACGAAATACTTAATCCCTCTCCTTCCTTATCTTCATTTTTAAGGCCAATTCTACCTGCTTTTTGGCCTTCACTGTTACTTATTTCTTCAAACGGTATTTCGTTATCTTCAAACCATGATTTAATTTTTGCTACCGCAGAATTACTATTTTTGGATGTTCTTTGTAAAACTAACTGCTCCGGCTCTCCAAAGAATCCTTTAGCATTCTTATTCAATACAAACTGCACGAGAAATTTAAACTGATGCTTATCAGGTCTCGCATACCATCTGGCCTGGCTGTATCCGCCCAAATGATGACGAACGGGTATCTCATTCGGGATATTATCGTTGGCAAATACCTTTGTATTCATTATTTCATGATGGAAAGTAAGATCAGTTTTAATATTTCCACCTTCTGTCCTATATTTTTCAGCCCATTCACTTATTCCTTTAAACTCTGTTTCTCCCATTGTTCTGTAGAATGTCATCGTATGGAGATCAGGACTGCCTTCTGTTCCGTTTCTCAATAAACCAAGTCTTTGCCTCATAAATTCTTTACTTTTACTTCCGCTATCCCATCTTCTTTCATGAAATTTTTTGATAAAAAACAATTGCTGCAGATCCCGATATACAGAAGATGTAACAACCTGGGTATTCATAATGATATTAACTTCATGCCTTTCCTTTTCGCTGACATCCCCATACTTTTCTTTTCTTTCATTTTCATACTTGTCACTTTCCCACTGATCATGGTTGAATTTATAGTCTCCTTCAGATAGATAGTCTGCGTTATAAATGTCAAGTACCTGAATGATATCTTTTATATCTCCTCCCATCAGCTCCAGGGTTTCCAGCATCTTTCTTTCGTTTTCCCTGCTGTTTATAAAGTAGGTATTGAAGACCTCCTGCACAGTCATTGCTTTTATCTTTCCGTTTTTCAGCCTGATTCCTATCTTAGCTTTGTTATTTGTTCCTTTTGCACTGAAAAACAAATTGTTGTATTTTCCTATAATGCTCATAATCGTTTTATTTAAGGTTATTTATTTGATTTCTGAAATTTTTCTCTATTCTGACTTCCAGAGTTTTTATCCATATTAATAACACAAATTTCTGCGGAAACATTCTGACTCGTTAAAGGGGGAAAACCCATTTTTAGAAATTCAGGGTTTACCCTTATTTACAGGTAATGTATTTGTTTATTTCATTCATTAAGTTCTTAGATATCATAAAGAGTCATGATTAAAATTTCACTCATAGGAGAATTCCCTTATTCTTTAAAATTCCGTTTTTTCCCTTAATGAAGATTTATTTTATTTAATGAAATTTGTATCAGACAAAAGAGATCAACAATCTCATAGTCAATATTTAAATCAAAAAAAATAGTAACCCATTAAAACCAGAATATGGCAGAAACAGTAAACACCCAGACTACAGATGCAGTAACGCAGACTAATGTTACGGTACTTGGTGAGTCTCCCGCACAGGCTATGAGTATGCTTTACCAGATGGCCACGCATGCCAGTGGAATTTCCATTCAGAATTCTGTGACAAACCAGCAGAACTTGAACCAGCTCAACCCTGCGATTGTTGCAGATGCCATTAAAATTTTAAAAGGATAATTTAAAACCTTACCATCATGAGTGAAAACAACAGTGAAACCCAACAATCCCAGGCAGCCAATGCTACCACTCCGGCGGAGAAAGCTGTAGTATTTGTGAACAGTGAGGTATTGGCTCCGCCTAAAGCTTCTCCAATGACCGGAGTAACCAAAGTAATGATAGAACAGTCTACAGGAATGATGGTTCAGGATTTACAGTCATTCTTAAAAGGATTTGAACAGGTAGGTTTAATTGCTTTGAGCAGATTGGCCAATAATCTCCTGACCTACGGAACGACTTTCGGGCCGGCTCCGGGCAATAAAGAGACCTCTGTTCAGATGGCTGAAAATATTCAAGGCCAGGATGCAGGAAAAGGCAATGAAATGATGAAAGACTTATTCAAAATGGTAAGTGATTATGCTGAAGTAAAGGCAAAAATTTCCAATACTATTTACAATGTCAATGCGCTTCCTGTCTCAGAAGCCCTTCCTTCTCCCCCATCTTACACGGAAGTTTCCTCTGAGGCTGAAGATCCTGAAAAAAAAAACGAGTAGATCCGGTTCCGGAAGAAGTCTCATCAGAAAAAGAGAGTATGAGAAAAAGCTCTATTACGGCTGATCATAGGGGAAAATTAGTATTAAAGTCAGTTAAACTGACACAGCCACTCGTAAAACCAGAGATTAAAGAAGCGGTAATTTCTTCTATAGAAACGGAAGTTAATCCCAGGAAAAAAACAATAATAGCCCAACTCATTGAAAAAATTAAAATAAATAAGAGATGAATTACTCCTCAGCAACCAAACCTGCCAAAATTTTAAACCTGGAAAGTTTAAATGATTTGAATGAAAGACTTTATCTGACCAGAAGCAATGATATTCTTTATCTGAATCCCAAAAGTACAGATATAAAAAAGAGCGATCATTCGGAACGTTTTGTATTTAATCTTCAGACCTCGGACATTAATATTCAGCCTTCCATAAGACTCGTCAGCTGTATCAACAGATTAGGGAAAAGGTACAATCATTTTCAGTGTTTTGTAGTAGAACCTAAAGATCAATCAACGGGAATAGCCTTGATCATGGTCAAACTGGATGATCCAAAAGCCTTTTACTGTAATGTGAGAATTTTACCTCTCAGCACTTTAAGTGAAGTAGCTTCTCCGGAAATTGACTCAAAGCTTCTTACCATCAATCTTGAAAAATCAAAATGTATACTCAAAACCGATATTACGATTACACCGTCTAATACAGGGGAAGCACAGTATGCGGTACATGATGTGGATGTGTCAGCTATTTCGGAACTGGTAAGCCAGAATGAAATCATAGAATTAAAAAGAGAACTGGAATTCCAGGCTTCCAAATTGATTGCCCACTATTTTCAGGAAATCCTGAGTATTATAGTAAACGAAACAACTCCAAATAACGGTACACCACCCGTGATTCCGGATGATTATGTCCTGACTCTTCCTTCCAACCAGCTTAAAGAAATGTTGTCGGCCAGTGCCATCTCAGCATGTATCGCTCTGGAGATTACCGGATATAATGTAGTGAAAGAAATCAACCGGGACTGGAGATCTGCTGCTGCATTTATTAATTATCTGCTGTAAAAAACAGATGTTCTAATCTCATAAAAATATAACGTATGCGCAGAAAAATCAGTAAGAAATCTCCTGCTCCCAGACCACCGGTGCCTGTGACAGAACCTGAAATGGTAGAAAAAGAAATCATGCCTTTTGTTTTAAGACATGAAGACGAAATCATTACTTATATCAGGGAGAAAGCCATCAAAGAGACCATGAAGTCCCTGGCTCCTCTTCTTGAAAAACTGGAGGAAGCCGTAAAACAGCATGAAGCAGCTCCTGTTCCTGTGGCCAGTCCACCACCGCCTGATACTCCTGTAATGAATTATGAAGAACAGCTGAAAAAACTGCAGGAAGCCTCAACAGCAAAAATAAAGGAGAAAGAACTTAAAATAATGGAGCGAATGAATAAGCTGAATACAAGATTGGGTAATATCAAACCTTAGAACCAACAAAACGAATTAATATGAACGAAATTGATACAATCGTAACCGGAATGTATACCGCAGTACCTCAGGCTATTTCTGCACAGGTAAGCGCACATTCCACCGGACAGATGCAAATCAATTCTGCATTGAACCAGCAACGGAATGCTATGACCGGGATCAGCCATTATGTGATGGGATTAAAAAAAATGAGTCCCAAAAATATAAAAATAAAGGAATTGGAGTCATTTAGAAAACAGCGTTTCTAATTCCTATTCCACACAACTACGGATGCGGTTTATTTCTCTGCAAAGATGAAATCCGGTGCCCTCAGCATATATACAATCAGGTCAACATTTATTTTTGCACCGCCTTTCAGATGCTGTCAATGTACAAAAGCAATCATTCAGAATCCGTCTTTAGCCCAAAGGAATCCGGCATTGCCAGTATACCCGCAGCAGGAATTTATTTTTGAGACAGATATTAAAAATAAAGACCGCATCCTTTTACAAAAAAAATATGCTTTAAACTCGCACAGGTTTTACAGATAGGGTTTCAACCATTGTATTCAGAGCCACCCTTCAGATCCAGTTTATTCATAACCTGTTAATACCAATGCTTTTGAAATATATTCATCTGCAGGATCTGTGGTGAGTTTAAAACTCCAACATAAAACTAGTTTACCTCAATAATTTATTAACCGAGATCCGATCTCAAAAAAAACAATTACCATTATGCCAGTTAATGAACAAATCACAGACGCAGTAACACAATCGAACGTAAAAGTAGTAGGAGAATCTCCTGCAATGGCACTAGCCAACGTGTATCAATCTGCAGCCCATTCTACAGGAATCATGTTTGAAAATGCGGTAAATACGCAAAATCAGCAGAATATTTTAGGCCAGGCAGCGACCACTCAGGGAATCCTGCAGATCTATAGCCTGGATACTGTAGCTGACGCAGTTTCTATTGCGAAGATCCTTAAGCCTTAATTTTTAAGCTATTTGATCGAAGTAATAACCTCAACCGGAAAGCCCGGTTGTTTTTAACCTAATAAACCTTACTCATTATGCCAGTTAATGAACAAATCACAGACGCGGTAACGCAGTCTAACGTAAAAGTAGTAGCAGAATCTCCCGCAATGGCGTTAAGTAATGTGTATCAATCTGCTGCACATTCTACAGGAATTATGTTTGAAAATGCAACAAACGCTCAAAATCAACATAATATTGTTACCCAGGCAGCCACTACTCAGGGTGTGACTCAAATCTACAGCAAAGACACCATCGCTGATGCTCTTTCTATTGCTAAAATTCTTAAACCTTAAACCAATTCTGCAGACCGCAGAATACATTAACCCGCCGGAAAACCCGGTAATTTTAACCCAAATAAACAATAATCATTATGCCAGTAAACGAAAAAATCACAGACGCAGTAACGCAATCCAACGTAAAAGTAGTAGCAGAATCTCCTGCAATGGCTCTAAGCAACGTGTATCAATCTGCAGCACATTCCACAGGAATCATGTTTGAAAATGCAATCAACACTCAAAACCAGCAGAATATTGTTACCCAGGCAGCGACTACACAGGGAGTAACTCAAATTTACAGTCTGGATACGATAGCCGATGCGGTTTCTATTGCTAAAATCCTTACTCCGTAATCACTTTTTACGAAACTATTATAATCAATTATCCGAACAGCCGGAAACTCCGGTTGTTTTTTAAACCAAAATAAACAATAATCATTATGCCAGTAAACGAACAAATCACAGACGCGGTAACGCAATCCAACGTAAAAGTAGTAGCAGAATCTCCTGCAATGGCGATGGCCAACGTATATCAATCAGCGGCCCATTCTACAGGAATCCTGTTTGAAAATGCAGTGAATACTCAAAATCAGCAAAACATTGTTACGCAAGCAGCAACGACACAAGGTATTGCTCAGATCTACAGCCTGGATACTGTGGCAGATGCAGTTTCAATCGCTAAAATCCTTAATCCTTAATTGGTTTTTGCGAATAGCTTAAATACCATTACCGTAACAACCGGAAATTCCGGTTGTTTTTAACCCAAATAAACAATAATCATTATGCCAGTAAACGAACAAATCACAGACGCGGTAACGCAATCCAACGTAAAAGTAGTAGGAGAATCTCCAGCAATGGCTCTTGCCAACGTATATCAATCTGCTGCCCATTCTACAGGAATTATGTTTGAAAATGCAGTGAATGCACAAAACCAGCAGAACATCTTAGGTCAGGCAGCCACTACACAGGGTGTTATCCAGATCTACAGCCTGGATACTGTGGCAGATGCAGTGTCTATTGCTAAAATTTTACATCCTAAATTATAGTGTTTTTAGATTTCTTGTTATCAGGGAGTACATTAATGTGCTCCCTGATTCTTTTTGGATCAAACTATTTATCAAATAATACAATCTCATCCGGATCTATCACCTTATTCTGTACGGCATAAATAACAAGTCCTGCCATATTTTTCACTCCGGTTTTGATCATGAGATTGGTCTTGTGAGTTTCTACCGTTTTGGGTGAAATAAACAGAGAATCTGCAATTTCTTTGGTGCTCAACTGCTGGCAGACCAGTCTTAAAACATCTATTTCTCTTTCTGTGAGTTCATTTCTGGAAAAAGCATGAAATTCCGGAAGCTTATTGGAAAGCTGGGTTCTCATAACATTAATCTGGTCATTGGAAAAATAATGTCCGGTATGATGAACTGTCTTGATTACGGATAATAATTCTTCGAGTTCAATTTCTTTGGGTAAAAAAGCATGAGCACCCATTTTCAGCATCTGCCCCATGAATGAACGACGGTAGAAACTGGAAAGAACAATGATTTTTGTTTCGGTTTCTTTTTTGGCAAGTTCAGCCATGACTTCAAGGCCATCTCCATTGGTCATCCGAAGATCCAGAATCAGGATATCTAAAGATGCAGAATCCTGTTCTTTAAGAAAATGATATCCGCCTGTTGAGGTAAGCAACACCTGAAAGTCTCCATTATTTTCAATATAATTTTTCAAAAGCTGTACAAACAGCAGGTCATCATCTACAATTCCGATTTTAATTTTTGAGTGTTCCATGTTTATTTTTATTGTAATGCCAGACAGGCAATGAATTTTGTACCTTTTTGAGGCTGTGTCTTAAGTTTATAAATTGCTTTAATTTTTTGAGCTCTGGACTGAATATTCCTCAGCCCGATCCCTCCTGAATGTTTTTCTATGATAAATCCGCAGCCGTTATCTTCTATGGTTAGTATCAGATAATTCAGAGAGATTCTTAGGGAAACATCTACTCTGGTAGCTTCAGCATGTTTTAAAATATTGGCGATCAGTTCCTGAACAATTCTGAAAAGATTAAGTTTTACAGGATTACTGATGGCCGTCCTTATTGTCATATGACGGAAAATAACCTCTACATTTTTATTGATCTGATCAAGATAGTCTGCAATTAAATCTTCCAGTTCTATCTCATCGAGATCAGGTGGCGTAAGATTATGAGATAACTCCCGGATCAGCTGCATTGATTTTTTTAAATCATGATTAAGATCTTCCGGTCTTTTATCATTGATATTCAAACGGATAAGATTCAATTGTGAAATAATATTATCATGAAGTTCTTCTGCCAGGCGTTCCCTGTCCTGTTCCTGCCAAAGCAGCATATTATCCCGATATTCTTTTTGGGTATTTCGGACCAGCTTTGAAACCTTTTGTTTGTTTTTCTTTATACTTTTCAAATAATTAATCACCAATAACGTAACGAATAGCGTTGTTAAAAAAAACAGCCCAATACCGATCCATATCCATAGAACTATCTGATCCTGATTTTCCCAACGCCACATCCCAGATTAATAAATGCTATATAAAAAGACAATAATAAGATCCCTCTAAAAAGCCAGATAGGTGCTACCCAGCTCAGGTGATTGCTGATTAAAAAATTAAAGGTAGTGGATATGATACATTCTATAGAAAAAAACAGGAAAACAAGAATGTTCACAATAAACATATTCCTGTCTGCCCTGCCCTGCCTGATGATTTTCATAAAATAAGAGGCGGCATAGCTACAAATAATAATACTGGTGATAATATTGGAATAAAAAGTAATCCGTGTATTGTCTTGCACATATAACAGATTAGTAATCAATGCCAATATAGCATAACAATAGATCATCCATCTTAATTTAAGGGAAAGCTGGATATAATAATGATTATAAATCACGGTAAGAGTCATCAAACCAAAAAACTGACTTAATGTATAATTGTAGATATTGAGTGTATTTAATTTCATCAGCCGGTCCGTTAAGTCCGTCAGCTCCAGCATCAATTCTCCTGTGAGCAGTATAATCACAGGAAGTTTTGTCTTGATCCCTTCCTTTATCAATACAATCAGCCCGATACATAAGACCAGATTAATCATAATTTGTAAGTACAGGGATAGGCTGTTATACGAAAACACTGGTACTTTGCTTCAGAAGTTGATAATCATTAAGAGTATCAATAATCGTAAAAGGAGGCCTTGGGGTGGAATAATTTTCAGCAGTCTCGCTCATATGATTAATGGCCAGACTTTTCACTGTAATGATTTCGATATGATAAGGGAAGTTGGGATCTTTTTTTTCCAGATCATTTGTAAGTCCAAAGAAACTGGTACAGGTCTGTCCTGCGGTAATTCCAATATTTTTATAATCTGAAAACGGAATGGAAATCAATTGAAAGATATCTTCTGTTTTCTGAGCCTGCAGCCAGGAAGTCCCAAACATGTTCCATCTGAAGTTACGGTTAATGGCTGATTCAGCAGTAATGGGAGGAACATCTATCACAATATCATTGCTGCTTTCTATTTTTGATTCACTGAATTCTACTAAGAAATCTTTAACAAGAATGGTATTGAAATGAGCATCTTTATCACTTTTAGAATCAATCAGGAAAAATTTCAGCCGACCTTCATGAATTCCTACATAAGCATGAATCATTTTGAAGTCATCAGTTCCAAAATTTTTTTCCCACAGTGCAATGTCTTCACCTGAAACGCTGAAGTGAGTTCCCTGATTCAAATAATTCAAAATTTCTGCTCCATTGGTATCAATTCCGTTTTTGTAGGAATCAATAAGATGTTTCCATTTTCTGATAGCTTCAAAGATGTTTTCAGTAGTCATGATAATATTTATTTGTGAATGATAATTATTTTATGAGTTGAAATTTACAAAAAAAACAGACTGATCTATTTTTTAAATCACATTCAGGTGGAAAATAAAATATAATTTGAGAAAAAATACTTTTTCTTCTATCTCTGATAAAATTAAACCGGAAACACCACTTATCTTTGTACCGGAAATCCCTTTAAATATGTACTAACATGATTCCATTTCACGAGCTTATATTTTTTATTCTAGCCGCACTTATTTTAGTCATCAGCCCCGGTCCTAATATGATTTATCTGATTTCAAAATCTATAACGCAGGGAAAAAAATCCGGATTTATCTCATTAGCCGGAGTCGTATGTGGATTTTTATTCCATATCATCATGGTTTCATTTGGTCTTACAGCTGTTTTGCTAGCTGTTCCACTCGCGTATACCGTTCTTAAAACACTGGGAACTATCTATCTTTTATATCTTGCTTATCAGGCTATTAAACCCAAAAGCAAAAATATTTTTGATGTTGACAAAAATGTTGCTCATGATAGTCCCAAAAAGCTTTTCACCATTGGTTTTTTAACGAATGTACTGAATCCGAAAGTGGCTGTGTTTTACCTGTCTTTCTTTCCTCAGTTCATCAAACCCGAGTATGGCTCAATATTTACCCAAAGTCTGGAACTAGGGATCATTCAGGTTCTGATCAGCTTCAGCATCAACTTTATCATTGTATTAACAGCTGCAAAAGTTGCTGTATTCTTTTCCAATAATCCGGTGTGGATAAAGGTCCAGAAATGGTTTATGGCCAGCGTATTAACGTATTTAGCTATAAAAATGGCATTTTCAAAAGCAAAATAAAATCCGGAACAGGTTCTCTTTCTGTTCCGAATTCCGGTGTATATTCATATAAAATCTGACTTGAAGAAGCATCATGGTTATGCACCGCGAATTTGAGATTAAAATCCGGGATGTAAAACCGTGAAAATACGTAATTTTGCTGTTCCGTATTATCCTCATCACAAAAGGTTTAAAGATGAAACAGACCATTCCCACCTATGATTTAAATGGTATTACCCATCATCAGTTCCATATCAAAAGGATGGATAAACAGCCTTATGATTCTGGGGATATTCTTCTGGATAAAGGAATCCATCGGGACAGTCATTATATTTTCACCTGCATGGAAAGCGGGCATGTAAGAATGATGGTCGATTTTAAAACAGTTGAAGCAAGAGAATCTACTATTTTCTGCGTATTGCCGGGACAGGTACATCAGGGACTTTTAATGAAAAATGTCTGCGGATGGTTTGTGGCAGTAAAAGCAGAACTTGTTCCTGACACGGTACGTTCTTTTTTTGATGAATCTTTGGGTGAAATACAGCCTCTGTCTGTGGATAAGAACCTTGTCAAAAACCTTAATACGACAGCCGGCCTACTTCATGCCTCATATACAAACGAAATGCTTTCCACTAAAGAAGGATTTCTCATCGTTCAATCGCTGCTTAATGCTTTTCTCGGAATGTTTGCTCTGATGTATTCCCGGAAGAATATTTCTCCGGCTTCAGATGAAAACCGTGCTTTACAGCTGTCAAGAGCATTCAGAATTTTGGTTCGGAAAGATTTTAAAACCATGAAAAGTCCATCTGAATATGCTGCAGCTTTAAACATTACAAGAGGATATTTAACGGAAACGGTTCGTGAAGTCACAGGAAAGCCTGTACAACACTGGATTCACCAGGAAATTCTGATTGAAGCCAAAAGATTACTGGTCTTTACCAATCTGAGTATAAAAGAGGTAGCTTATGAACTGGGATACAGTGATCACACCTATTTCAGCCGTTTGTTTTCAAAACTGGAAGACCGGTCTCCATCAGAATTCCGGAATCAGCACCAATAAATACTCGACCACGAATAGTCCAATTAATTCCCCGAAACCGCTATGGGTATTTTCTGATTTTGCAACGTCCTTTGCAATAAAAAATCACGTATGCCAAGCCTACCAAAATGGATCAATGACACCGTAGAAAATGTCTGGTCCTCAAAATTCAAAGAATGCACCGTTAACCATATAGAACAGATCACCAATGATCTTCGACTGATACGCTTTGAAACAGAATTAGAGAATGTTCCTTATGAACCTGCCTATGCCATCGGAATAAGAATCAACGACAGGGATTTCAGGAATTATTCTCCTTTTAATTTTAACAAAGAAGCAGGAACTTTCGATGTTTTGTTTCATTTGCATGACATGTCTGCTGCAGGAAGTCATTTTGTAACCCGACTGAGAGAAGGAGATTCCATAAAGCTTTTAATGCCCAGAGGAAAACAATTCTTTACTCAAGGTGCCCGGATTCATTTTTCTCTGGGAGATGAAACATCATTGGGAAGTTCTCTTTCGATCAAGGAAGCTGTGGAGGAATCCGGTTCTTTGTTCATTTGTCTTCATGAGCTTGATGATTGTTCTGCTCTTGAAAAGCTTAATTTATATGGCTATCACTGTCCTAAAAACAATACCATGAGAATGATTGAAGCTTTGAATGATTTTCTGCGGGAAGAAAAAGAATCCATCTCTGATGATGAGGTTATTTTTTATCTCACAGGAAACGGAGAAAGAATGTCATTAATCAGAAAATTTCTTAAAGCCAGAGGCGTATCTCCAAAATGTATCAAATCACAGGCGTATTGGATTGAGGGCAAAAAAGGACTATAAAAATGGAGAAACAAACGCTTCTTCACTTTAATAATGAAACTTTATCTGATAATAAAAGATCCTATTACCAGATAAAGTTATCATTTTCCGTAACCAAAAAAATAAGGTGCAAACTATTTATGCTTCTTTCCTAATTCCTTCACTTTCCTAAGCCATTGAGTCCTCTGTTCATCTTTAGAATTTCTTATAATACCTACGTAAGTCACCTTCACCGGTTTTACCCCACAGTATTCAAGGATAGATTTTCTAAGCTGATTTACGCTTGGTCTGCCAAAAAACAGACGGTAATACCATCCCGGTTGGTCCAATGTTGTTATGATATGTGCTGTTTTACCTTTTAAAAGCTTGTCCCACCATACCGAATTTTCACGGTATTTATAAGCCATTCCCGATAAAAAAAGCCGGTCTATAAATCCTTTCATTATGGCAGGAAATCCTCCCCACCAAACCGGATGTACCCAAACGAGATGATCTGCCCACTGAATAATTTCCCAGGCTTTCAGTAAATCCGGCTCAAGCTCCATTCTTTTCTGATATCCAAACTGTAAATTGGGATTAAAGTTGAGATCCCGTATAACGATTTCCCTCACTTCTGCTCCTGCTTCTGAAGCTCCCAACCTGTAAGCTTCTGTTACCCCAAAATTGAAGGAATCTTTATTGGGATGCCCATTGATAATGGCTATTTTTTCATGATTTCACATTAATATTGATAGAATCGTAAGCATTAAGCTGTGCCATTAATGATAAAGGCTCATGCAGCTGATGGCTGAAATACACCTTGTTTTCATGAGGATTTCTCAGCAGTTCTTCGGTGTGCAGAACAGCAGATAAAGCGGTTAATTCTGCTTGTCCTTTTTCACTCTGCAAACTCAGTTTCTTTTGTCCTGAATGATCATCAACTACAATTTCAAAGACCGACTGATCTCCGTTTCCACTGGACCCAAAAATCATTTTTCTTTCTTTTAAAGACAAAATATTGTAGATTCTGAGATATTGAAATGCTCCCAGCAGCCAGGTAATGAATTTTGAATTGTAGGTCATCTTCACAGTCACATCGGAAATTCTTTCTACTTTGTTGAAAATATACAGATCCGGCACATCAAAATTATAGGCACTTCTATACCCAATTCCAAAAGAGAAATTGAAGGTTTCCGTATCAAGAAAATGCCGTATTGAAACGGGTTTGTCGTTCTTATAATGAACAAAAGGAACGGCTACATTTTCTGCCATAAAGTGAGCTGAACTTTCACCTGCAAGATCCTTTACGGAATAATAGACAAAGAGTTTTACTTCATTAATATCTCCTGAGTCTGAAAGAATATTAGCCAACCCCGGGACAATCCCGCCCATCCATCCTGAGCTGAAGACAATTCTGCTGTTGATGTCTGATTTTCTGGCAATATCATAAGCTTTCACCAAAGCCGGAGTAGGCTTGGTAATATCCAGATAATCTATTTGATGATCAATGGCAAAACGAAGTACATGATCTTCTTTATCATTCACAGAAAGAATGATGAGTTGTATTTTTTTCTCAATGATCACTTTAAAAGAGGAAGGATCTGTGACATCGATTTTCAGGTCTTTGTCTGTTTCCCCCCTTTTCTTCCTCCGATGAAAACAGTAAGATGAGGATTTCTTGATTTCAGAATACGGGAAATTGTTTTACCTACCAATCCATTTCCTCCAATTATAAGAATATTTTGCTCCATAACTTTTTTTGACAAAAGTAGAGCGCTGCTGTTTCAATAAGCAGGACAAATGTCTAAAAAGAAATTTCCTTTCTGATACGGCTCAGATGACGTTGGGTAATGCCAAGGTAGGAAGCCAGATACTGCAATGGAATGTTTTGAATATAATCAGGATGATTCTTTAATAATGTTTCATACCGCTGGCCGGCACTGTCTCTCTGGAGCTGGAAAAACCGTGTTTCAAGTTCAAGATATTCCTGCTCTGCGATAATCTTTAAAAATTTCGTCCAGCTTACACTATTTTTTACCAGTTCATCTACCGCTTCTTTTTTAAAGATAATCACCTCAGCATTGGTAATAGCCTGCATACTTTCTTTGCTGGGACAACCGGAAACAAATGACGAATAGGCGGCGATCATATGATTGGGAAACCTGAAGCAATATGTCATATCTTTTCCCTCGTCAGAAGTATAAAAAGAACGGAAAATACCAGACTTCACCAAGCCTACTTCCTTACAAAGCTCTCCTTCCTGTATGAAATAATCATTTTTATTGATAAGTCTGAACTCAGAAAACTTCAGAAATTCTTCAATTTCATCTTCTGAAAACAGATTAAAGCTTCGAAAATAGTCACGTTCCATGATATCAAATAAGTTTCAGCGAAAATAAATAAAATACTTCTTTGTAAACGCAGCATTTTCATTTTTATAAAATTCTATTTTAAGAAAGCAAAGACGGAGACTATCTCAAAAGTGAAATAATTTGGCTTTTGTCATTGACTATGTCGAATCTTCGACTTCTGACGAAGGAAAAATCTCATTAATAATCAGAATCGTGAGATTCTTCACTACATTCCTGAACTGCGTTCGCAGACTTTCAGTCTGTGTTCAGAATGATACTTTTAGACTTGGGATAGCCTCTTTTTAAAAGAAGGAATAGTCATACAAATTTCAATTGAAAACAAAAAAAATCATCTCAGGACGAGATGATCTACCGTTTTGAATTTACTTGAGTTATTTATGAAGATATGAATGATGTTTTGTTGTAACAAAGATAGGTGAACCTTATTTTTTATGCATCAGTGGAATCCCTAAAATTATATCCGTAAAAATACGGTTGTATAAAAAGAAAAGCCCTGAAGGAAATACCTTACAGGACTTTTGGATTATCTAACAATATCCAGTTTAATGTTTATCATTCAAGGTTTAAAGTGATGATTGACACCTGATTTCACCTTTGAATGTTTATTAAAGAGGGCTTACCAGTTGCAGGAACCATTCTTTAACTTCTCCATCCAGGTGTGGAGCAAGCTTTTCTTCACAAGTTTTATGGTAACCATTCAGCCATGCGATTTCACTTTCTGAAAGCATCTCTTTCACCACGGTATCTTTGAAGAACGGGCAGAATGTTAATGTTTCAAATTCATAGAATGTTCCGTGAATTGTTTTCTCTGCTTCTTTTACTGCAATCAGGTTTTCATGACGAATTCCATAGTGTCCTTCAAGATAGTATCCGGGTTCATTTGAACAAACCATTCCCGGAAGAAGTTCCTGAGGATTCAGATCTTTTCTGATGTTTTGCGGTCCTTCGTGTACATTCATAAAGCTTCCTACTCCATGTCCTGTTCCGTGGTTGAAATCTTTACCTTCCATCCATAGCGGAAGTCTTGCAATAGCATCAAGATGTACTCCTTTTGTACCTTTCGGGAATTTCACCATAGATAAACGGATCAATCCCTGTAGCACCAATGTTGAATTTCTTTTAAACTCTTCCGAAGGGGTTCCTAAGGCAAAAGTTCTCGTAATATCTGTAGTTCCTTCAAGGTACTGGCCTCCTGAATCTACCAGGATTGTGTCCGCGTTCGTTACTTCTTTGCTTCCTTCCTTTTTAGCAGAATAGTGCATGATAGCACCGTTATCTTTATATCCAACGATAGAACCAAAGCTTTCTCCGACAAAGTTTTCACCTTCTGCACGGAATCCTCTCAGTTTCTGCCCGATAGAATATTCATTCATGGCTTCTTTTCCTGCATTGTGCGTTAGCCAGTAAAGGAATTTCACCATTGCTACTCCGTCTCTTACCATTACTGTTCTGAAACCATTCAGCTCAGCTTCGTTTTTCTGAGCTTTCATCAGGTTGCCGGGAACCGGAGCTTTGATAAACTGATTGTCTGATTTTAATGTTTCAAAAATCTGTTGGTTGCTGTTCGGAGAAACCAAAACTTTTTCGTTTTTGAAAGTTTTCAGATAATTATAGAATTCTTCGTAAGGCATCATTTTTACAAAGGAATCATCCATTTGTTTTCTTGCAGCCACTTCCATCTTTTCTAATCCTGTGAACAGAACAGCATCATTTTTAGTAATCACAATGTATCCTAAGAATACCGGATTGCTTTCTACATCACTTCCTCTCAAATTCAGTGTCCATGCCACATCATCCAGACTAGAGATAATGTGTACGGTAGCTTCCTGCTCTTCCATTTTCTGACGGATTGCAGCAATTTTATCGGATACTGATTTACCAGCTCTTTCTACCGGATGAACAAAAATAGGATTAGCAGATGGAGTTCCTCTGTCTTTCCATACTTCTTTTAAAAGCGGAGCATCAGCAAGTGTAATATTTTTGGAATTGAATTTTTGAGAAAGCAGTTCCCAGTTAGCATGAGAAGCTGCAACAGCATTTACCGCCACTTTACCACCAGCTGGAATTTCTGAAATAATCCAGTCGATATAATTAGGAGTTCCTTCCATTCCATCTTTGAAAAGATCAATTCCGGAACCTTCCAGTTCAATAGCAGCTTGTGTAAAGTATCTTCCGTCTGTCCAAAGTCCACCTTTATCTTTGGTAATCACCACGAAACCGGCAGAACCTAAGAAACCTGACAGCCAGGCTCTCTCCTGCCATTCTTCAGGAAGGTATTCGCTCATATGCGGATCTGCAGAATATACTATAAATGCATCAACATTATTTTTCTGCATTTCTTCACGAAGCGCAGCAACTTTTTCCTTTGAAGTCATTCTTTTTATTTTTAACCACCGAAAGTTACAAAAAATTTGATGTAGGAAAGTAAATCTACCTGCTATTTTGCTTAATAATTCTTTATTGTTAAGGAGGTCTAAAAAAATCAAACCACTAAACATATTTAATAAAATAAATCATTTTTAAGAAAAAAAAACTACCACATTATTAAAATAATAAATTTTTGGAAGGATTATTGCTGCATTCTACTTCATGAAACAGCAAAACTATAATAACCACAGGAAATTTTATCCGCCACATCATTTTATTTATCTTCCATTGCTCATTATATTGGAGATTTTAGGAATTTATAAAATCTGGGACGACCCCGGAAATCAACTGATCTGGATATTGTTTTCTGTCGTGATTTTTTTGCTTTTTTATCTGGCATTTATGACAAGGCAGCATTATGCACTGGGACTTCAAAACCGCATGGTAGTTCTGGAATTTAAACAGCGTTATTTTGAGATCTTCAATAAAAGGTCTGATGAAACTGCTGAGAAACTGAAATTCGATCAGATTGCTGCCCTGAGATTTACCTATGATGATGAATTCAAAGAGCTTTTATACAGAGCACTGCATGAAAACATCTCAGGAGATGAAATTAAAAGGTCTATCAAAAAATGGAGAGCTGACCGGCTCCGAATCTAGTACACCCACAAAAATTGACACCTATGAAAAAATGGAGCTTTTACAGTATTACAATATTAATGTTGTTGACACTCACAAGTTGTGAAGCCGTAGAAACGATTTTTAAGGCAGGAATGTGGTGGGGAATAATCTTAGTCTGTGTGATAGTAGGAATTCTTTTACTGATTTTTTCGAAGGGTAAAAACTCTTAACCATGTTTTTATGGAGAAGAATACAGACTTGGAGATGATTTCTCACCTTAAGCCTTCAAAAATTGTTAAAATAATGAAGGATCCGGAAGCTTCTGCAAAGGCGGTACATCTCGTATATACCACCGATGCGGAAACCGCCGGAATTACCCGTAAGAAAACCGGAAAGAAATATTCCTATTATAAGGACGGAGAAAAAATAAAGGATAAAGAAGAAATTACCAGGATCAATAAACTGGTAATTCCGCCTGCGTGGGAAAATGTATGGATATGTGCTCTTGATAACGGCCATCTTCAGGCAACAGGTTTTGATGTAAAAAAAAGAAAACAGTACCGCTACCACCCTCTGTGGAGTGCTTTAAGAAATCATACAAAATTTTACAGAATGCTTCAGTTCGGGTATGCATTACCGGACATCCGTCTGCATATAGAACAGGATCTTGCCCTGAGAAATTTTGAGAAACGAAAAATCCTTGCCTTAATTGTAAGCCTTATGCAAAGAACCAATATCCGTATTGGAAATAATGTATATGAAAAATTATACGGTTCTTTTGGCCTGACCACATTAAAGGATAAACATGTAAAGGTAAAAGGACAAAAAATTTCTTTTTCTTTTAAAGGGAAGAAAGGTGTCATGCATCAAATCGACCTCAGGAGTCCAAGGCTGGCAAGGCTTATTCAGAAATGCAAGGATATTCCCGGGAAAGAACTTTTTCAATATTTTGATGATGAAGGAAACCGTCATTCTGTAGATTCAGGGATGGTGAACGACTATATCAAAGATATCAGTGGTGAAGATTTTACAGCAAAGGATTTCAGAACATGGTCCGGAACCGTAAGTGCTCTGATCGCTTTTAAAGAAATCGGATATGCGGAAAATGACACTGAATATAAAAAGAAGGTAAAAGAAGCCCTGGATATCGTGGCAGAAAACCTGGGAAATACATCGGCTGTCTGCAAAAAGTATTATGTTCATCCTTTAGTCATTAACCTTTATGAGAATAATAGTATCAAAAAATATCTTGATGAACTGGAAGTGATAGAAGAAAATGACGGAAAAGCCGATCTTACAAAAGAAGAAAGACTGGTGCTGAAGATTCTGGAAAATGAAAAGATGTAAGGGAGACCAATCAATAGTGAATGGTGAATTTGCTTCGCAGTGAATTTTTTATTCTGTACTTCAGCATCATTGACTATTCACTTACGCAGCAAAAATTGACCATTGACATTACGCAAATTCGATTCTTTATATCAGACTGAAATCCTGCTATTATTCAAAAACTGAACCCTGTATTCCTTTGGCGTAATTCCTGCAATTTTTTTGAAAAGCTGGGTAAAATGGGATGCGGTATGGAAATTCAGTTCGTAGGCAATCTCTGCAATATCTTTACTGGAGTGAAGTAATGCTTTGCTGTAATTGATATCAATCTCATTGATCCACTGTTTTGGAGATTTTTGAGTAACCCCTTTGACACACTTATTCAGATAACTTTCCGTAACGGACAGTTTATCAGCATAAAAAGCTACTCTCTTTTCCCCAACATGATATTTAAACAAAAGATCACGGAACTGAAGAGACAGTTCCATGGGACGGGTTGCAGATTTGTGATGAGTATCAGAATCTGTGCTCAGCATTTTGATGAGAATCAAATGAAGCATTGTCACAACGACATCATTCACATTGAGATTATTCAACCATAATTCCTGTTCCATTATCGGAAGAAGCTGTGTGATGGTTCCGTAGGTCAGGCTATCCAGATTAAGGAAAGGGGTCATGAAAAAGATACTGCTTTTATGTTTTGGCAGTTCCTGTTCAGACAGAATATTATTTTCATAAGCAAGGAAGAAGCCTTCAATATCGTCTGATAATTCAACAGTTGCGGTAATTGTTCCTTGCTTAATAAAGATCACGCCTCCTTTTTCCGCATGATATTCTTTATTTTCAAGATACTGTCGGATATGGCCATTGGTAACGAAAATAATAAAATTGAACGTTGTACGATACGGAATCACCGGCATCAGAATACCTTTAAGATAATTTTCTATCCGATACAGTTGTATATCAGCATTATTAGCCAATATCTTATCCGTAATATTCGGAAGAAAGAGCTTTTTATATTGAAAATTGGATAGTACTTCCATATCCTTGTTATGATTATTTAAAGTTATACAAAATATTTTAAAGCAAAGGAGGTAAGTAAAAGAGTGAAAAAGCTAAAGTGGAAAGAGTAAAGACCCCGAAACACGTATCCCGAAACCCATAATTTACTCTCTTCAACCCTTCTACTCTCAAACTCTCTCACCCTCTCACTCTACTACTCTCCCACTCTCATGTTTAGAACTTATAATACACTCCTACTCTCACTCCAAAAGGACTTCCTGGTGTATAAGTAAGATCTGTAATGGGTTCTGCTTCTCCTTTTAACTGCGTTTCTGTGGCAAACTGAGCTTCATTCCATTTTACATTGAAAAGGTTGTTCATCTGAATATTCGCTCCCCATTTCTGACGGTTATAGGAAAGCATCAAATCATTCACAAAATAGGCTTTTGTTCTGATGCTGTTATCCTCAACAGCGGGTCTTGCTCCCAGATATCTGTACTGAAGTCCCAGAGAAAAACCATTCAGGAAGTCCCAGTTGACAGATCCGGTACTGGTAACTACCGGAGCCAGTGGAACGTAGTCCTGACCTTTTTCTTCTTCGGTAAATCTGGCGTGGGAATAATTGATATCTGCATTCAGGTAAAAATTTTCCAACGGCTGGAAACGAACACCAAGATCAGCCCCAAAACGTCTTGATTTGCCCGAAGGTTCTACTACTGCATCATCTCCTACATACACAAATTCCTGCTGAAGATCCATATACCATAATGCCGGAGTAATGATCAAGGATTTGAACGGGTGTAATCTTACCCCAAAATCCGCTCCGATGGAGTACGGAAGGGTGTTTTCGTTCTTATTGGGAACTACAACCCTCAGGTCATTGGAGTGGAAACCCATTCCTGTTTTCAGGAACCACATGACATTGTCATTCTGAGCATAGGAAAAATTCAGTTTGGGACTCAGTCTTGTTGCTTCTTTCGACTGTCCGGAAGGTAATTGCTCCACATCCAGCAGATTGTGCATATTAAATATAAAATGATCCACTCTCAAAGCTGGATTGATGGTCCATTTTCCTGTCTTCCATATCAATCCTGAATAGGCATGAAGATTGGTTTCCGTTCCTGTCACATCGGATAGTCTGTCCAGCAGAAGGTCTCTGTGATAAACGTGATTAAGCTGTAAGGTATTAATATCATCATTCCTTAGTCCGATTCCTGAAGTCCAGTTTAAAGAGCTGTTGGCAAAAGAAAAAGTCTTTGTATACTTTACTTCAGCACCGTAAATATTTCTTCCGTCCGTCTGCTGAATTTCGTCTCCATGATCTTTATCCTTTAAATTAAAGGTAAAATCGGAATACAGGTTGAAATTGTATTTTGAATAAAAAGCCATCGCATCAATCTGCTCGGAAGGAGAAATAATATGCTTAAAATTCATCTGGAGGTTTGTTCTGGAAGTTTTCCCACCTTCAGTAGGATCTATACTTCCCCATCGGCCAATGATTCCTTCGTCTACAGCACGTTCCGGAATCTGTCCGGAAGCATTCCATGAAGAATTGAATGTTGAGAACTGGATATTGAAGTAATCTTTGTCAGTCAGCCATTGATTGTATTTACCGAAGATATTAACCCTGTTAAAATTCTGTTTTACATCAAAAGGTCCGTCGGTATAGTTGTATTCCGCTGCCACATACGCATTCTTTCTACCAAGATCATCATGCAGAATATTGAACATTCCCAATACTCTTTTGGAGTTGAAAGAACCTCCTTCCAGTTTAATCATACTGTTTTTCAAGCCATTGTAGGTCTGAAAATCAACATAACCAGCGGTATTAAAGTCCCCACGGTCCATGTAATAGGCTCCTTTTCCAAAATCGATATTGTTTACTGTTTCAGGAATCACAAAATGTAAATCAGAATATCCCTGACCGTGGGCGTGAGAAACAATGTTCACAGGCATTCCGTCTACATTGACGCTTACATCGGTACCATGATCCGCATCAAATCCTCTTAGAAAAAGCTGTTCTGCTTTTCCTCCTCCGGCATGCTGTGCAATAAATAATCCGGGAACTTTTCTCAACAGATCCTGCGCTGAATTGACCGGAAATTTATTCAGATCAACTTTTGTAATAGCAGACAGAAATGAACTGTGATTGATGGCTACTTCAGAAATCTGAAAGGGCTTATGCTGTAAAAAAATAACTTTATTTTTATCATCATCATTGGTCACCACCCATTTTACCTCATCGTATCCCTGACGGCTGATCACAAGGGTATCAGGAAGGGATTTTACAGAAACGGCAAATGTTCCGTCTGTTCCTGTGTGGGTATGGCTGTTTCCGTGGTCATATTTTACCAAAGCATCGGCAATGGGAAATTTGTCATCTGCATCTTTAATCAGCAACTGTTTTTCTGCTTCCTGCGCCATTACTTTTCCACTGAATGCCATAGCCAGAAATACGGCTGCTATTTTTGTTACTTTCATTTTTTAGTTTAATTATATTTTGATTTTAGAAACCAGAGGTTAGAAGTTAGAGGAATATCAATGGTGAATTTTGCTTCGCAAGTGAATTGTCAATCATTATGAAAAACCTTAAACATTGAACTGTCTCACTCTTAAACTCTAAGACTCTCCAGCTTTTTATTTTTTTGTTTTAAGAAATATTTTTTGAATCAAAAGTGTAATCCATGTTCCGGCTACAAATGGGAAAGTAAATACTCCACCCACCATATCCAGGCAGTGATTGTCTATTAAAAGATCATCAATGGCAATGGTAATGAGAACGGCGATCAATACCCATAAACCATCCGTTTTTTTGACTCCGGAAAAAACAATTGCGGAAAGCACTGCATTAAAACCAAATAATCCCATGTGGATTTCTTTGATAGGTTCGCCATTCAACTGTGATAATCCTGCACCCAAAATAGACGCTGCCAATCCATATAAAGCAGCTATCGGAGAGCTAATAAAAACAGCCAGAAAGAAAATAATCCCGGAAAGCACTCCTCCCTGAAATATCACTTCCCCAAAGCCATTGGTACAGGTAAGAAAGTCATCATATTCTGAAGGAACCACTTCACTGCTTAGCATTTCAGAAGGTGGAATATTGGTAAAATGATGGAGTACAAATACCAATATCCATGTAATAATGATAAAAGGAAAAGTAAACACCGGTATTTTCTTTTGGATAAAGAAATGCTGAATAACAGCCGCCAATGCACCGCCCAAAACTATTAAAATCCAGATCAGTATTGTTGTCTGAAACAGAAATGCCAATGCTACCCCGACAAGAGCTGCACTGAAACCATAAAGTCCCGCATTGATTTCAGATTTGTCATAATTAAGCTTCATTGCGATAAAAGTTCCGGCTGCTGTTGAAAGCAATACCGCCACTCCGCACTGCCAGCTTCCCATAAAAATTCCTATTAAAAACAGAAGTCCTGTCCATCTGTTTTCCTGGAGCATAATCTGCCCGATTCCTTTTAAAATATTGTCTAAAAAAGGCAGTTTTTTGAAAAATTCGTCCATAGTTTTTTTAATTTATTAATAATGGGGTTGTGGGTTGTTTTTCGTTGCTAGATGCGGGTTGCGAGTTACGAGTTGTGGGTTGTGGGTTGCGGGGATTAGATTAAGATAAAAGATATGAGATTGACAGTTCTTCTTTTTCAGCTTTAATTTTTTCTTCAACCTTAAAACTCTCAAACTCTCCCGCTCGAATCCCGAAACCCCAAACCCCGAAACCCGTTTACCATCCAAGAAAGACCATTCCAACTCCGCACACAGTTACTACTGCTCCACTTACTACTCCCATATATCTTTCAAGTTTTTCGGTATTGAATAATGTTGAGTAACCATAACGCCCCAAAAGAACCATCCCAAGCATGGTTAATACTGTAGTTGCTGTGAAAGAAGTTACCAGGACAACAATTTCAGACATGGAATGTTTTACTCCTGAATAAAATAATAGGGGGATCAAAGGTTCACTTGGTCCCATCACGAAAATCATGAACAGGACAAGCGGTGTTACTTTTATTCTTTTTGAGGCATTACGATTTCGCTGTGGTTATGTTCGTATACGTACACATCATCACCCATTACATCAAAATGCTTATGCGGTTTGTTTCTGATCGCCTGAATGAGGCCGTACACAAGGTAAACACCGCCAAAGATCAGCAGTGCCCATCCTGAGAAATTCCCTCTCATATCCTGAAACCAGGAGATTTTATTCAGCTGCCATCCGAGGAAAACGCCGATAAAACCTAAAATCAGAGAACTGAATACGTGTCCGAAACCGCAGACAACCGTTAATATGGCTGTTTTCATGCCGCTCCACTTCTTAGATTTTGAGATCACTATGAAAGGCAGGTAATGATCCGGTCCTGAAGCGGTGTGTATAAAACTTATTGAAACGGCGCTTACAAGAAGTGCCCAAACTGTACTATCCATTTTTTATTAATTCTGTTATTTCAGATTCTTTATTAAGTTTTGACTGAAGCCAATGGAAGATTTCTTTTTGTTAAGCGGTCTAAAGCCCGCTTCTATTGAATATGCTTCTTTCAAATTTTGTAGACGAATCATCATGAGGTTGAACCTTGACAAGGACCTCTTTTTACTCCAACGACCAGAGAATCTCCTGAATATGCAGGAAAAAGTTGTACATCAACTCTCCTCCATGTCCCAAAGCTCTTACTACAAAACCATTTTCATCCATTGCAGAAACCCCTACTTCCATTTGCTCATGGTGCTGTGCGGCGGCTTCAACAATCTCTTCAATCAATCCATTTTTGTCTACATTTTCCTTTGTACTATAGAAGATCAGAGTTCCCTGGTGCGTATACTGTTCCAGATTTCCGATGCTGCTGATCGGGATCATGTCAGGTTGAATCAGAACGTTATCTTTCACCACAAGCTTGTTGTTATGATAGATTTCCATGATATTCTGAAAACGTTTCAGTTTAAAAACTTCTCCATAATGTTTTCTCCCACAGGTAATAATCTCGCTGATGATGATCTGACTGTTTTTACCGACATGAATATTGGCTTTACTTTTAAAGTTGGAATCCTCGTGAGGAACAATCGGATGAGGAACATAAGCGAAAGAAGTTTCATCCTCCATAGAAACATTGAGTTCCTGAAGCGCTTTGTTCTGCATGTTGAAAAGCCTTTGGTAGGATTGTGACTGCAACTGAAGCGCAGCTCCTTTTTCAAGTGCAACATCCAAATGATAGTGATCTCCATCCAGAATTCCCGGAGAGGAGCTCATCACCATCTGATAGAGCTTTTTGTCACTTTTTCGCTGCCCAACAGAAACTACTCTGAAAGGAAGCGAGACATAAAGGTCTTTCACATAGGATTCTCCTCCCTTAAATCCTGCAATAATTTTTAAATGACTATCCATTTATCTTACCAAATTCGGTTCTTCAATTTCTTCTAAAAGGGCATATTTTTTAATCCAACCAATTACTTTATCCAGTCCTTCATCTGTTTTGAGGTTGGTGAACACGAAAGGATTTCCTTTTCTCATTCTTCGGGCATCATTTTCCATCACTTCAAGGCTGGCACCTACGTAAGGGGCAAGATCAATTTTATTGATGATCAGTAAATCTGATCTTGTAATACCAGGACCTCCTTTTCTAGGGATTTTTTCTCCTTCTGCTACGTCGATGATAAAGATGGTAACATCTGCAAGGTCCGGGCTGAATGTCGCTGAAAGGTTATCACCTCCACTTTCAATCAAAACCAGTTCGATTTCCGGAAAACGTGCTGCCAGTTCGTCTACCGCTTCAAGGTTCATACTTGCATCTTCACGGATGGCGGTATGAGGACAGCCTCCTGTTTCTACTCCGATAATTCTGTCATGAGGAAGAAGACTATTTTTCGCCATAAATTCAGCATCTTCTTTGGTATAAATATCATTCGTGATGACTCCAAGATCATAAGTCCCGAATAATTTTCTGCTTAAACGTTCCAATAATGCAGTTTTTCCTGAACCTACAGGTCCTGCTACTCCTACTTTTATATATTTTCTGTTTTCCATTTTATTTAAATTTTACTTTTTAACGCTATATGCGCTAAGTTTTTTTTTGTGAATATTTTTCGATCGCAAGGACGTTTCACTCAATGGGCAATTCGTCAATTTGCTCTTTTACCTTTTACCTTCTACGACATATAAAGTCTTGAATAAAGCCTCTCATGCTGCATACACCTGATATCAAAGGCCGTATTACAAAGTCCCACCATATCTCTGTCCAGATCTATAGTTTCTAAAGCTGTTTTTTCCATGACGGGATAGAGTGAAAATAGAATATCCTGTCCATCCAGCTGTCCAAGAGGAACTAATTTTACTGCATTGGTAATCATCCCGGCAACCGAAGTGTAATAGAATCCTAAAAGTGCTTCGTACAAAGGAATTTTCATCAGATACGCATATACTCCAAACACAATACAGTAATGAGAATTGGCTTCTTTATGCTGAACTGCTTTTTCAAAAGCTTCCATAAAAGGAGAATTTTCTCTTCTTTTGAAGATTTTAATCAGTCTGAGACCCAGTTTCTGGCTCGCCTGGCGGATTTCCTTTGGACATTTTATAGCATTACATTCATTATCCAGTTCTAAAAGCTGCTGCAAATCTCCCTTTTGTGCTGCATCATAAGCCAGTTTTACAAAAGCACCGTCATTGAATTTAAGGTTGTACTGAAGCATGTTCTGTACAAATTCTTTCGCGGTTGCCAGATCATGTACAATTCTTTCCTGCACATACGTTTCAAGTCCGTTGGAATGGGTATATCCTCCGATGGGAAGTGTAGGATCTGCAAGGTGAAGCAATCCTGACAGGAAATTTATATTATTCATCTTTCGGAGCCGCCATTTTTAAGATTTTTGTAAAGATTGTGGAGCCGATACTTCCATGTCCATGAGGCTCTACATTAGATTTAAGAAGATTAAGCAGTTTCACAGATTGTTTCTCCGGTTTGAAACCACTTGCTTCCAGCCATCTGAACATCGGCATTTCAAAAGGGAGCAAAACTTTGTCATTCTGAATAAAAAGCGGAATATGCTTGTTCCCGATCTCATAACATACAGTTCCCATTTCCAGCAGTGAAACTGGTGACATCACAATAGCTTCCGTTTCCAGAATGTTGATTGCAATTATTTTTTCGGCATCCTCAAAAAGAATATCTCCTTCCCGTAAGCGTTGCCCTTCTCTGAGAAACTTGATGGCAACATCAGTTCCCTGTCTGGTTTTTTTACGCTGGATTCTTTTGGTGGTTTCAAACCATTCCAGATCAAGATAGTCTATGGTTTTCTCCGTAGGATTTTCAGCAAGATTGCCTATGATTTGATTAATGATCATTTTTGTTTTTTTTTCTGAAGTCTAAGTTTTTGGAGATTCCCACCCCGAATGTTGAACCGCTGATTCCTGCTACGTACCTTTTCGTCCAGCCTTCTTCTTTTGTTTTGGTCTGAAGCATTGAAAGTTCTGCAAATTTGAATTTCAGGGCCCAGCCTCCTCCTAATACTATTCCGATCAAAGGATAGGCACGAAGACGGAATCCGTTAAAATTCTGCATAGCATCCGCTGCTGTTGAAAGTTGCTGTCCCCAAACATAGTGGGCATCCACCTGACCAATCAACATAAAATATTTTCCAAGCATTACTGAAGGACTATACCAGATTCCCGCTTCATTTTGTTTGTAAACTACATTGTGGTCCACTGTATTCTGCGAGTAAGCATAATTAACTCCGACAAGGTCATTATTATTGATGAAGTACCCTACTCCAAGCGGTGCACTGGAAACGGTACTGCTGCTGCTTGATGGTGTTGTAAGTTTTGAATAGTCTAATGAACCGTACACCATAAACTGCCCTTTTGGTCCGTCTTCATCACTTTTAAGCCTGTGTCCGCCCAAAAACTGGGCATTCAGATTTCCTGAAAGTATACATACACCAGCTATCGCAAGAGAAACAACTGTTTTATTTAAATATTTCATTTTACACTTAGTTCTATAATTGTTTTAAAATAGGGTCTGATAAATCTTTTTTTGTTGTTAAATAAACCTAACAGGTTTTTGAAACCTGTTAGGTTTATTTGTAAAATTTATCTTAGAACAAGTAATACAACTGTGTTAAAGGAAGTGTTTCTGCCGGTTCACAAGTGATGTATTCTCCGTCTACCGTTACTTTATAGTTTTCAGGATTCACTTCAATTAAAGGAGTCTTATCATTATGGATAAGGTCTTTTTTTCCAATATTTCTACAGTTTTTCACCGGAAGAATCATTTTTTCCAGTTTGTAAGAAGCAATGGTTCCGTTGTCAATTGAGATCTGAGAAACAAAGTTCGCACAAGTACCAAACTTAGCTTTTCCATGGGCTCCAAACATATTTCTGTAAATAATAGGCTGAGGTGTTGGAATAGAAGCATTAGGATCTCCCATTTTAGCAGCAATAACAAATCCTCCTTTTACAATCATTTCCGGTTTTACTCCAAATAAGGCTGGTTTCCAGATCACCAAATCCGCTAATTTTCCTTCTTCAATAGATCCTACATATTCTGAAATACCATGAGCAATAGCTGGGTTAATGGTATATTTAGCCACATATCTTTTTGCACGGTAATTGTCATTTCCGTTATCTTTATCTTCAGCCAGATCACCTCTCTGCTCTTTCATTTTGCTCGCTGTCTGCCATGTTCTGGTAATCACTTCTCCTGGTCTTCCCATCGCCTGAGAGTCTGAACTCATGATACTGAAAACGCCCATATCATGAAGAATATCTTCTGCTGCAATGGTTTCGGGGCGGATACGTGAATCTGCAAACGCTACATCCTCAGGAATGTTTTTACTCAAATGATGGCAAACCATCAGCATGTCCAGGTGTTCATCGATTGTATTTACGGTGTAAGGACGCGTAGGATTTGTAGAAGCCGGCAACACATTCGGATACATCGCTGCTTTAATAATGTCCGGCGCGTGGCCTCCGCCTGCTCCTTCTGTGTGGAAAGTATGGATTACCCTTCCGTTGATGGCTCTCATGGTATCTTCCAGAAACCCTCCTTCATTCAGAGTATCTGTGTGGATGGCTACCTGAACGTCATATTTATCGGCTACTTTCAATGCTGCATCAATGGTTGCAGGAGTTGCTCCCCAATCTTCATGGATTTTCACTCCCAAAGCACCTGCTTCCACCTGCTCTTCAATGGGTTCTTCAGCGGAACAGTTTCCTTTTCCGAAGAAACCAAGATTCATAGGATATTCTTCTGCTGCTTCCAGCATTTTCTGCATATTGAATCTTCCGGGAGTAACTGTTGTAGCATTGGTTCCGTCATTGGGGCCTGTACCACCGCCAATCATTGTGGTGATTCCGCTGTAAAGAGATGTTTCAATCTGTTGAGGGCAGATGTAGTGAATGTGAGTGTCAATTCCTCCGGCAGTTACAATATATCCTTTCCCTCCGTGAACTTCCGTTGAGGCGCCGATGATCATATTAGGTGTTACACCGTCCATCGTATCAGGGTTTCCGGCTTTTCCGATTCCTACGATCTTTCCGTCTTTGATTCCGATATCTCCTTTTACAATTCCCCAATGGTCAATAATTACCGCTCCTGTGATGCAAAGATCCAGAACGCCTTCGTCTCTTTTGGCCGTGACATTCTGTCCCATCCCGTCACGAACGGTTTTTCCTCCGCCGAAAACGGCTTCGTCTCCGTAATGGGTGAAATCTTTTTCGATTTCAATAATAATTTCAGTATCGCCCAGTCTGATTTTATCTCCGGCTGTAGGACCTAATATATTGGCGTATTGTTTTCTGTCTACGTGTAAGCTCATCTTAATGATTTTTAAAGTTTAACTCTTCAACTTTTGCAAGGCTTACTTTTTTCTGTTCTTCAGAATCTACCTGCCCATCGACAAGATTATTGAAGCCCATTGCTTTTTTGGTTCCTCCTATTTCTACCAATTCCACTTCTTTTTCTTCTCCCGGTTCGAAACGTACTGCAGTACTTGCTACAATATTCAGTCTCTTTCCGAAAGCTTTTTCCCGGTCAAAGCTCATCGCTTTATTAACTTCAAAAAAATGGAAGTGTGAACCTACCTGAATAGGTCTGTCACCTGTATTGGTTACTTTTATTTTCACAGTTTCTCTGCCTTCATTGCAGATAATTATTCCTTCTTTTACAAAAATTTCTCCTGGTATCATAATCAGTAGTATTAGCGGATTGGATTGTGTACGGTGACCAACTTTGTCCCATCCGGGAAGGTTGCTTCAATCTGAACATCGTGGATCATTTCTGAAACGCCTGGCATCACATCTTCTTTGGTCAGAAGGTTGGCTCCTTCCTGCATCAGTTCAGCTACTTTTTTCCCATCTCTCGCTCCTTCAAGCAGAAAGTGGCTGATCAGAGCTATTGATTCCGGGTAGTTTAATTTAAGGCCTCTTGCCTTTCTTTTCAGAGCGAGTTCGCCTGCCAGAAATAGCATAAGCTTCTCCGTTTCTCTCGGTGTTAAGTGCATAATATTTTTTATTTAAAATTGGACAAACAATGTCCTATTCACCTCTCCGTAAAGGCAAACAGACATGTTCAAAAATGTAAATCGGGAATGATTTTTACGAGTCTGTACTCATGGGAATACAAACCATAGCGGATCATTAAAAATTAAAAAGAATTAGCAGCCCGCTATCTGCAGGGAATGATACAGAATGTACCTTGGTGCCGTAATGTAAATACGGTTTTGAACGGGCGCAACCCGTGTGTTGTAAGTATAATCTGCAAAGAAATAGTGGAACCACTGCTGTGCAAGTATTGAATAATCAAATTTTACTTTCTCCCAGTCATTGGAATCCTGTACATCCTGCGCATCTGAAAAACTATAGATTTCAGGCTGGGTCTGCTGATCAGATTTCTGTTGTAAAAGATGAATTTTTGAAAGGATATCAGAATATGGCTGAGTTTTCCCCTTGTGTGCAAAAAGACCTGCACACAACGTTGAGAAAAATATCACAAAAGAGAAAAATAAAACTCTTTTTTTCATACCTGATAATAATGGTGTAAAATTAGAACAATCTTATCCCTCCGGGTATCAAAAAAATTATTTAAAATGTTCAAAATCGCAACAAAAGTGAATTTATATAATTTTAACATTCCATTATAAATCCCTTATTTACAGCCATTAATAGCTATTTTTAAACTATGACAAATATTTTATTGTCCTAATTCCTATAATTACAATAAAATGACGCATTTTTTTCTAAAAGCTAAAAAATCATCAAAACATCCCAGGATTTAATAAAATCTATCATCAAAAAAAGCTTAAATATCATCAGAAAATTCATTTTATATTTTATTTGACAAAAACAGATGTCATTTTTTCTTTCTTTATAATTATTGTAAATTTGTATACACATCTTATTTAATTTAATAAAATAATAAAACGTAATATGTCAAAAGCAATTTCGCAAGTACCATTAGCGGTAAACGAGCCTGTAAACTCATATGAACCGGGATCTCCGGAAGTTAAAAGCCTTATCGACACGTATAAAAAAATGTGGGCTGAAAAGGTAGAAATCCCAATGATCATCAACGGAAAAGAAGTAAAAACTGAAACAAAAGTACAGCTTCAGTCTCCACAGGATCATACGCATGATTTCGGATTCTACTATCAGGGTGGTATGCAGCATGTGGATGACGCTATCAACGCGGCATTGGCAGCTAAACAGGAATGGAATGAACTAGGCTGGGAACAGCGTGCAGCAATTTTCTTAAAGGCAGCTGATCTTTTGGCTGGTCCTTACAGAGATGTAATTAATGCAGCGACAATGATCGGACAGTCTAAAAATGTTCACCAGGCTGAAATTGATTCTGCTTGTGAGTTTATCGACTTCTTAAGATTCAATGTAGAGTTCATGACAGAAATGTATGCTGAGCAGCCGGTTTCTGACAACGGAATCTGGAACCGTGTTGAATACAGACCATTAGAAGGATTCTGCTTTGCAGTAACTCCTTTCAACTTTACTGCGATTTCAGGAAACCTTCCGACTTGTATGGCCATGCTAGGAAACGTAGTGGTTTGGAAGCCGTCTGACAAACAGGTATATTCTGCAAAAGTCATCATGGATGTATTAATTGAAGCGGGTCTTCCTGCAGGAGTTATCAACATGATCTTTACTGATGGAAAGGAAACTGCTGAAAAAGTATTAGCGCACAGAGATTTCGCTGGTCTTCACTTCACAGGGTCTACAAAAGTATTCCAGGGAATGTGGAAAATGATCGGTGATAATATCCACAACTACAGAACATATCCAAGAATCGTTGGAGAAACAGGGGGTAAAGACTTTGTGATTGCTCACCCTTCTGCTAACGTAGAAGCTGTAGCAACTGCATTGGTAAGAGGTGCTTTCGAATATCAGGGACAGAAATGTTCTGCTGCTTCAAGAGCTTATATTCCTAAGTCTCTTTGGGCTGATGTGAAAAAAGTGATGGAAGCTCAGATGAGCACCATCAAAATAGGTTCTCCGGAAGATCCTTCAAACTTCGTAAACGCTGTCATCGACAAGAATTCTTTCGAGAAATGTAAAGGATATATCGACAGAGCTAATGCTTCAGGTGAAGCTACTGTAGCTATCGGTGGTAAAGTAGATGATTCTAAAGGATGGTTTGTACACCCAACAGTAATTGAAACTACAAATCCTCAATACGAAAGTATGGTAGAAGAGATCTTCGGCCCAATCCTTTCTGTATTTGTATATGAAGATCAAGACTGGAAAGAGACCCTTAAGTTAGTAGATTCTTCTTCTCCATATTCATTGACAGGTTCTGTATTCTCACAAGACCGTTACGCAATTAACGAAGCTTACAAGGCTTTAGAGAACGCATCCGGTAACTTCTACATCAATGATAAACCAACGGGTGCCGTAGTAGGACAGCAGCCTTTCGGTGGTGGTAGAGCTTCAGGAACTAATGATAAAGCAGGTTCAAAGATGAATCTTCTAAGATGGACGTCTGTAAGAAGCGTAAAAGAGACTTTTGTTTCTCCAAAAAACTACAAATATCCATACCTTGGGTAATTAATAAATAATGAGTAATAGGCAATGAGTAATTGTTGTCAGTTCTTTGAATACAGCCTCGGAATTTCGGTTTCGGGGCTTTTTTGTAGCGTTTGGGAGTTTGAGAGTGGAGAGTATGGTGGCAATAAAGTATTCCGGATTATCACTTTAAACTTTAAACTCCTAATATCTAATCTCTGTTACCTGTTACCTAACATCTTTTAACAAACTTTACCTATATTTTACGATTCTTCAGACCCTGTTAGGAATAATTGTTGATTTTTCATTAGTACAACACCACAAAATAGAAGAATATGAAAAAGTTATTGCTAACAGCCGTTGGAATAGGAATATTTGCAGTGAGCTGTGGAACCAAAGAATCGACAATGTCAACGAGTAGCCGGGATTCAGCGGCAGTAGGTAATACGCAGAAAAGTATGACACCTTCCACTACTGATACAATGACTACAAAAATGACGAATCCTGATACAATGAAGATAAAAAGGGATTCTATGGCAACGTCTCCTGTAAAATAGTAATTATAACATTCAATCTAACATGGAAATCTGCAGATGAAAGCTCTGCAGATTTTTTTTTATTAAAGATCAGAAATTAAAATGTGAAGTGATAATTAAGTTTTGTTTTGAAAGATGCTTATTTTTTTAAGTTTTCCTAAAACAAATGGATAGATTATTTACGGTTAGCCAGGTTAAGCCAAGCCCTATTTGAATCTTATTAAAACATCTTTTATCTTTTATCTTTTATCTTTTATCTTTTAATTAAATCCTTATATTTGATTAACATCAACAATAAAAATTAACTATTATGAGAAAATTATGGATAGGAACAGTTCTTGGACTTCTTTTCCTTGGAAGCTGTGCTCAAAACAAAGAAAAAAGAGAGGAATATAAAGATGCTCACGATAAAGATTCTTTAAGAAACAGAATGGGTGATTCTGCCGTAGCGAACTCCATACCTTCACCCGCAACCTCCGATACTTCAAAAATAAAAACCGACAGTATAAAAGTTAAATAAAATCACAAATCCACAGAAGTTCTGTGGATTTGCACTTAAAAAAACTTGACTGAAAAAAAACCGGGCAATCAACCCCGATTATAGCATATGGCAGATATTCTGATCAGAATATTTCCTTTAAAAATTTAAAAATGGGAATGCAGTTTCTCTTATAATGATCTTAGTTCAGAAATGAAATAAAAGCGATAAGCTGTAACAGAATTGTTTTGTGCACTGCGAAACTGGCGCAAAGATATGATAGCAAGGGTTTCCTTTAAAATAATAGGTTGTTCATTTTCATGAAAATAGCAATATAGAATTGAATAAAATGCCCGTTTTTAATCATTTTCGGGAAAATGACTACTTTTATATGATCCGGGTTCATTATCCAGATATTTAATGTAAGCTGATGGAGAATAGTCTGTGACCGCCTTAAAGACTGCTGCAAATTTACTGTGGGAAGAAAATCCGCATTCATCAGCAAGGATACTTATTTTATACTGTCTGTACTTCTCATCATTGATCAGTTTGTCTACAATATAATTGATTCTTAAACGGTTGACATAGGTTTTGAAATCCGCATTTTTATGCTGATTGATTACATACGAAAGATATTTTGTATTGGTATTCAGTTCACCTGCAAGAAAAGAAAGGGACATGCCTTTATTGTTATAAAGATCACCTTTTTCAAAATCCTCAAGCAGTTCCAGCAGTTTTGATTCTGTTTCAGGGGTCATCAGAGAATCATTTCTTCTTCTGTCTGTCTCTGAATCTTTCTCATCTATTTCTTCCACAAAAATATTGGAAAACTCAAAATCACCAGATTGTTTTAAAGGATAGTGTGTCCTGTTACCGATCATGTTAAACTGAGTTCTGATGATATTTCTAAGCTTTGACCGCTGTTTCTTCTGTTTCCTTCTAATAAAAATAAACAGACCAACCAATGAAATGGACAGAATGACAATAGCGGCATTCTTTACTCCATTCATCTGCGCATTTTTTTTGTTAACCCTTCCTTTTGGATTTTCAAAATCTTTTATGACAAAACTCTGGTTACGGGCTGCAATACTATCATAAGCACGTATATATTTCACCGCATATAATGAAGCTTTAAAATTGTCTCCAATTCCTTCGTAATAATCATTAATATTGGAATAAACAGCTTTTTTAAGCTTAAGGCTCCTGGATGTATCTGCAATTTTTTCTGCTTTTTTAAGATATAGCTCAGCATCTTTCCAGTTTTTCTGCTTCAGGCGAATACCTCCTAATCCATTATACACCAACCCCAGTGTACAGCTTCCATTGTTCAGCAGGCTTTCTGCTTTTCGATAATAGTCTTCGGAAACAGTATAATCATTAAGCTTGAAATAGACATCTCCCAGCAGCTGATAAGAAGCTGCGGCTGTTCTGTTTCCGTTCTGGCTGTTTATTTTTCCAAAATATTTCAGAGAAGACTCAATATTACGTATTGCATTGGGAAAATTTCCCATTTCCATTTCATAGAAGGCCATTTCCTGATTCAGCAATCCTGCAGCTTCACTCCTTTTCTGAAAATCAACAATCTGACCTGAAGCCTGAAGTCCTTTTACAATATATTTTTTTGATCTTTCGTATAACCCTACCTGTCTATATTGCCGCGCAAGTAATCTGGTCACCACAGCCATCCATTCCGGGTCATTGATCTGATTGATTACCGAGTGGGCATTTTCACTGTAACAGATTGCTTTTTTAAGTTCACCTGCATGATGGTATAATTCTGAAGAAAGTACCAGGCATTTTATTTTCTCTGAAGGTTTTTGCGCCTTCATATAGAGCGAATCTGCAGTTTTGATTGCTTTGGGTAAATCTTTATACGCTGTAACAGAAGAGGTCTTCTCACAGATAAGATCAAAGTTATTTTTTTTCTGAGCGAATATGGGAACTGTTGTTGCCAGCAGAAATAAAAATTGCAAAAGACTTTTAGGCATAGAAAAATAAATTATTATTTTGATTTTATAATAATTCATCATTGATTTCACGGAGTGTCTTTTTGTTTTTTACAAAACTAGTGATATTTTATTTTTTATTAAAATATTATATTGAAATTTAATCATTTAACCCAGAATAGCAATTTACATTAATTTTAATAATAAGACTAAAATAATAGATGATTATCTTTAATATAATCTGATGCCTGTTTTAAAACCAAAGTTCCTGTATAATTATTTTCAATATGAACGGCTCATGTGTCATCATATTTATTACATTTGCATGGAATAAAAAGTTTTTATGAAAAAAATAGCAATACTTTCCTCAATCTTTATAGGGGTCCTTGCGTGGGCACAGGGAATTAAATTTGAAGAAGGCAATTTTGCCTCTATTCTGGCCAAAGCAAAAAAAGAAAAAAAACTGGTCTTTATTGACGCATATGCCTCATGGTGTGGACCTTGTAAACTGATGGTTAAAAATATTTTTCCACTTCAGTCTGTAGGAGATTATTACAATTCTCACTTTATCAATGCTAAAATTGATATGGAAAAAGGAGAAGGAATTGAGCTGGCCAAAAAATATAATGTAAAGGCATTCCCTACTTACCTGTTTATTGATGGAAATGGTGAAGCTGTACACAGAACTTTAGGATATGTGGAAGAAAAAGACTTTATCCAGTTTGCAAAAGACGCGGAAGATCCCAACAAAAGACTGACTTCTCTGAAGCAACAGTTTGAAAAAGGAGAAAAAGATCCTGAGTTTTTAAAGAATCTTGCGGGCCTTACCATGTATAACGATGCTGAGTTTGCCGGGAAAGTTCTTAACCGTTACTTTCAGCAGAAAACAAGTTTAGACCAGGAAGATATCCAAATGCTTCTTTCAGGAGTACAAACTACAGATAGTCCTTTGTATAAAATTTTCCAGGATAAGAAAGCTGATATCGTTAAATTCTTCCCGGAAGATAAATATGAAAAGTTTGATAAAAATATTAAACTGAATACTGTTTCTAAAAAAGCCTATAATCCGGATACAAAGAAATGGGATGATAACTATTTCATGGCTGAAACCCAAAAATTTCTAAGCAAAGAGGAAGCTGACAAGATCTTAAAAAGAATGAAAGCCAACAGAGCTTTGAAGAATAAAGATATTCCTGAATACGAAAAACTAATTCTTGAACTTTACAAAGATTATTCTGCAGTTGGCTCTGAAGAACTGAATTCTCTTGCCTGGAACTTTTTTGAAAATGTGAGCAATAAAGCTTCTCTGGAAAAGGCCATTGCATGGGCGCAGGAATCTGTAAAGAAAGACCAAAACTTTGCCAATACAGATACTTTAGCTAATCTTTACAATAAGGTTGGTGATAAGAAAAATGCAAAAATGTGGGCCGAAAAGTCTATTGAACTGGCAAAAAGCACAGGACAAGATTCTTCCGACACAGAAAAATTATTAAAAAGCCTTTAATAGGGCTCTGTTTATAATACAAAAAACCGCAGAACTGAGGTCCTGCGGTTTTTGTTTATTTTATTAATACTTAATTATTATAGACTAAAACCTGCATCTTGGTAAGCATTGATTCTACGTCACCATTATATCCAGAGTAAGTAGTAGGATTTACATTTACTTTTGCAAGACCTGACCAGGCGGCATACTGAACTTTAAAAGTATATGTACCCGCAGGAAGCGTCACCGATTTTAGAAAAGTTACCGGTGTAGGAAGATCATTCAAACCTCCTCCAGCTCCTATTTTAGTGGTATAGGCTGATGATATTTTAACATTATTCTGTGCTAAAATAAAAACCCCCTGACTGGAAACGCCACCACTAGGGAAATTAGTGGCATATCCAAGAATGGTAAACAGAAAAGTTTGGGTACGTCCTGTTGGCACTGTTAAGGTAATTGTTACTCCAGGTACGTCAATTGTTGTTCCCTGAGCTGCGGTTGCTTCGGTAGTTCCCTGCACATAATAAGCACTGTTAATGGTTCCGCTTATCGTATTCAGGGTTTGCCATGAAGGAGCTGCCGCTGCACCATTAGAAGTTAAAATCTGACCGGTGGTTCCTGCTGAACCTGCAGTTGTGGCATTTCCTCCTACATTTAATTCATTCACTACCTGTAATGCACCGTTAACGTGCAAAGTTTTCTGAGGAGTAGAGGTTTGTATCCCCACCTGCGCACAGAAGGATAAGGGAACTAAAAAAGTTCCAAGTAATAAATAGTTTTTCATTTCTTTGTTTTTAGAATTTTTAACAGAATAAAAATACAATAAAAAATAATCGAAAAAATTATAGTATAATAAATATTTTCAATCAAAAACAATAAATTATATTACAATCTCTATAATTTAAAACTAATAAAAAGTTAAAAGCTTTATATAGCAAAAAACCCTAAACTAAAGCCTATGGTTTTTATTTTGATCTTAATTATTATAGACTAAAATCTGCATCTTGGTAAGCATAGACTCTGTATCCCCATTATATCCACCGTAAGTAGTAGGATTTACATTTACTTTTGCAGTACCTGACCAAGCAGCATACTGTACTTTAAAAGTATATGTACCCGCAGGAAGCGTCACCGATTTTAGAAAGGTTACCGGAACGGGAAGGTCTACTAATCCTCCTCCATTTCCTATTTTGGTGGTATACGCTGACGATATTTTAACATTATTCTGGGCCAGAATAAAAACCCCCTGACTGGAAACGCCACCACTAGGGAAATTAGTGGCATATCCAAGAATGGTAAACAGAAAAGTTTGGGTACGTCCTGTTGGCACCGTTAAGGTAATTGTTGCTCCAGGTACGTCAATTGTTGTACCCTGAGCCGCGGTTGCTTCGGTAGTTCCCTGCACATAATAGGCACTGTTAATGGTTCCGCTTATCGTATTCAGGGTTTGCCATGAAGGAGCTGCCGCTGCACCATTAGAAGCTAAAATCTGACCGGTGGTTCCTGCTGAACCTGCAGTTGTGGCATTTCCTCCTACATTTAATTCATTCACTACCTGTAATGCACCGTTAACGTGCAAAGTTTTCTGAGGAGTAGAGGTCTGTATCCCCACCTGTGCACAGAAGAATAAGGGAACTAAAAAAGTTCCAAGTAATAAATAGTTTTTCATTTTTTTGTTTTTAGAATTTTTAACAGAATAAAATTACAACAAAAAACAATTGAAAAAATTATAATATAATAACTATTTTCAATCAAAAATAATAAATTACATTATAATTTCTATAATTTAAAACGAATAAAAAGTTTAATGATCTTTTTCATATTCAAATACCCAAACCAATTATTACAGTTAACATAAAAAAGTTAAAAGCTTTATATAGCAAAAAACCATAAACAATAGTTTATGGTTTTTTGACTTATTTTTTATCCTAGTTATTATATATTAAAATCTGCATTTTGGTAAGCATACATTCTGTATCCAGATCATATCCTGAATATGTAGTCGGATTTACATTCACTTTCGCAAGCCCGTACCAGGCAGAATACTGTACTTTAAAAGTATATGTACCCGCAGGAAGTGTTACCGATTTTAAAAAAGTTACCGGAACGGGAAGATCATTTAGCCCTCCTCCACCAACTCCGATCTTAGTTGTATAACCTGACGATATTTTAACGCCATCCTGTAACAAACTGAAGACCCCTTGTGAACTATTTCCTCCAGAAGGATAATTCGTAGCATATCCCAAAATAGTAAACAAAAGTGTCTGTGTTCTTCCTGCGGGAACTGTAATGGTATAGGTAATTCCCGGCACATCAATAGTAGCGCCCTGTGCTGCAGTCGCTTCTGTAGTTCCCTGAACATAGACTGCTTTACTAACACTTCCGCTTATCGTATTCAGAGTCTGCCATGAAGGGGCAGCCCCTGCTCCCTGAGAAGTCAAAATCTGGCCGGAGGTTCCTGCTGAGCCAGCTGTTGTGGCATTGCCTCCAACATTTATTTCATTCACTACTTGTAGTGAACCATTAACATGTAAAGTTTTTTGGGGAGTTGTCGTTTGTATTCCAATTTGTGAAAACAAGGATAATGGAACTAGAAAAGTTCCAAGTAATAAATTCTTTTTCATCTTGTTAAATTTAAAGTTAATATATCTTATAAATCATGTCAAATGTGCAACATAAATTTAAATAAAATATTGACACCGTAAACAAAAAAAGAAATAAAAATCAAACTCATAATAAAGTGAATTATAAGCTATTAAAAAAGTGAGCCGGACTCAATATCCGGCTCACTTTTTATAATTCAAAATTAATATTCAAAAAGAACACTACCCCATGTAAATCCACTTCCAAATGCTGAAAGAAGTACAAGATCACCTCTTTTTATTTTTCCCTGCTCAATTGCTTCGCTTAAAGCAATGGGAATAGAAGCTGCTGTTGTATTTCCATATTTCTGGATATTGTTGAAGACTTTCTCATTCGGTAATCCGAATTTTTCCTGTACAAACTGGGCAATTCTCAGGTTCGCCTGGTGCGGAATAAACATATCAAGATCTTCAACCGTCTTTCCTGCTTTGTTCAAAGCTTCCATCATGGTTTCAGGGAATCTTGTTACCGCATGCTTGAATACGAAGTTTCCGTTCATGATCGGATATACTTCTTTGTTCGTTACATTTTCAGGATCTTTTCTCATTCTGTCACTCCATCCGAATTTTGAACCCGGGAACTGGGTACAAAGATCGTCAGCATATTTTCCTTCAGAATGCATATTCATCGCTAAAATATCTCCTGCATTTTCATCTTCTGATGCAGAAAGAACGATTGCTCCTGCCCCATCACCAAAAATAACCGACACTCCTCTACCTTCGTCAGAAAAATCCAGTCCGAAGGAGTGAACCTCTGCTCCTACCACAAGAATATTTTTATAGGTACCTGATTTGATGAATGCATTGGCCACACTCATAGAATACACAAATCCTGAACACTGATTTCTTACATCCAATGCTCCGATCGTATCACATCCCAGCATATCCTGAAGCAGGACACCACATCCCGGAAAATAATAATCCGGTGAAAGTGTTGCAAAAACAATGTAATCAATATCTTTTGAGGTAAGACCAGCATTACGGATGGCTTTTTCTGCAGCTTTAAAACCTAGATAAGCGCTGGTTTCCTGAGAGTCATATCTGTTTTTTCTGTGTCTTCTTTCCTTGATACCTGTTCTTTCCGTAATCCACTCGTCATTGGTAGTCATTAGTTTTGCTAAATCATCATTTGTAACAACGTTATCTGGAACATAAAATCCCACACCTTTTATTGTACTTTTAATCATATAGTTTTTTAATTTTGGCAAAGATAAAACTTATTTAACACATAGTTTTTCAAAATATTAGTATTTTTACTTTATGCCAATTGATACGATATACAGAACCTCCCAGTGCGAATGGGTAGATGTAGAGGCTCCTACTTTAGAAGACCTGAAATTTCTTCATGAAAGATATGAAATCAACAACCTTCTTCTGGAAGATACGATGGACCCTAATCACCTTCCGAAATATGAAGAAGACGGGAATGTAAAATTCTTTTTACTCCGAGAAAGTACCGAACTGGAAAGAAAGAATTTGAATACCATCAGTGATATCAGCACCAAAATCGGAATCTTTCTTGTGGAAAATACCATTATTACTATCCACAGGATGAAAACCAGAAGTATTTCCGAGACCAAGAAAAAAGTGTCTTTGATTCAGGAAGATCTTAAACCTCAGCAAATCATGCTGATGATTGCTATATTGATCATGAAAAGTTTTGATGATGAATCTTTAAGCCTGTTCGAAACGATGGACAATATTGAGAATGAGATTTTCCTTAAAAATACCAATCATACCAGCCAGATCCGCCGTCTTTACAAGCTGAAACGAAAATCTGGATTAAACTCCCGTGTACTGGTAATTTCTACAGATGCTATTGATAAATTTAAACTGCTGAATTTACAGGACTCAGAAATTGTCGATTTGAAAGATAAGCATAAGGATGTAGTTGCCGATTTTGATCATTTAAACATTCAGATTACCAACCTTATTTCCATGTTCCTGGCACTTTCGGACCAAAAAGCCAACCAGGTGATGAAGGTGTTGGCCATTTATTCTGTTTACTTTTTACCCATCACTTTCATTGCCGGGGTTTATGGGATGAATTTCGATAATATGCCTGAGCTTCATCATAAGTATGGCTATTTTATAACATTGGGAGCGATGGCTACTGTTGTGATCAGTACATTTATTTATGTAAGGCGAAAACAGTGGTGATTCGTTTTTATATCAATACATAGGCACAAAGATTTTGATCACCCAATTGATCATCTTTATCTTTTACCGGCACATCCTCAAAACAAAATACCATGACTACCGAAAACCTCAACAAAATTCTGGAAGATCCTTCTCTTTCACAGACATCCAAAGATAAATTGCTTGCTTTACACGGGAATATAGCTGCCAAAGAATTCTCTGATCTTCTGGATCAGTCCGGTAATCAGTATATAGAATTTGTACAGGAAGGTGGCGGTGTCTGGGGAAGTGCATTGGTAGGCTATCTTTATGGACTGGAAATATTTGGAATCCGTTTTCTGAAAGTAGCAGGAACAAGTGCCGGAGCTATTAACACCATGCTTATTGCAGCCTGCAAAACCAAAGAAGAAGCTAAAAGTGAGCTGATCAAGGATATTCTTTTCAGCTGGAATTTTGCAGATTTTATGGATGGAAAAACGTATGTAAAAACGACGCTCCATGCTATGCTGAACAATAAAGATTTCTTTAAGATCAATGCTGTTATTGCCGTTATCCTTTTTATAATTCTGATCAGCATTCCTTTTCTGGCACCTTCAACTACGATCCAGAATGCCAAACTGATGTTTCTGATTCCCTTGATTCCGGCTGTCATCCTCTTTTTCTGCATCCAAAAACTGTATAATAATTTCAGGAAAGAAAACAGCGGACTGAATCCCGGAAATATTTTTCAAAATACCATGCAAAATGCGCTGGATCAATTTGGAATAAAAACAGTTGCCCATCTTAACGAAAAATTCATTCAGAAAGAAAAAGACCTTAATCTCAGCTACCGCTATGGGAACGGGCAGGAATATTATCTTATGGCTTTGCAAAGCATTGAAAAAATTAAAGTCAAAAATCAGGAACATATCGACCAAACCCGATACAGAATTTTCTACGAAAGCGCCGTCAACAATGATTATTATAAAAACAATCCCTTCTACCTTCTGAAGTCTGAATATGTAATTATTACCACAGATATCAATGCTAAAATTAAAGTAGAACTTCCTACGATGGCTAATCTCTACTGGTCTGAAGAGGAACTGAAGCACATCAGCCCTGCTGAATTTGTAAGGGCTTCTATGGCAGTTCCTTTTTTCTTTGAACCTTTCCAGAAACAAATCAATAAAGATGATGATTCTGTAAAATATGCCTGGAGGTATTGGATGAATACCCAACCGGAAAATATAAATCCAGCAGGAGTTTTCATTGATGGCGGCAGTATCTCCAACTTCCCTATTGACCTTTTTCACGCTGATGAAGTTTTTTATCCGAGAATGCCTCTTTTTGGGGTACAGCTAACCAGTGATTCTGCCATTCTTTCTGAAAAAGGGAAAACCAGTGAAGAAATTCTTAAAACACCGTTCAGCTATGCTGGAAATATCATCAGCACTCTGAAAGGGTTTAATGATAAAACATTCCTTACCAAACATACTTTTTATAAGCTATACAGCATACAGACCGTTAACTGTGGGACTAGCAGCTGGCTGAATTTCTTCATGAAAAGAGAAGAAAAGGAAGAACTCTTCAACAGAGGTTTTCAGGCTGCCCTTGATTTTCTCAACACATTTGATTGGGAAAAGTACAAATATGAAAGAATGATGCTTACGATGAAGGAGAAAAAAATACTCAAAGAAGAGGATACTCCTACGGTGGGATAAGGATTTTAGTTTTTAAATTTTACCAACATTACAAATAAAACACGATGACGAAATACATCTGCCAATGCTGCGGTGAAGAGAAAGAAGACTGGCCTGCGATAGCCTATAATGCCCCTTATTTCTATTACTGCTTATCGGAAGAGGAGTTAAAAAATACTGAACTTACCTCAGATGTATGTGTCGTTGAAGATCCTGAAGATACCCATAGATTTATCCGTACTGTTCTGGTACAGGAAGTTACGGATGACTGCAGAGATTTGGATTATGGAATCTGGGTTTCACTGAGTGAAAAAAACTTTAATGAATATGTTGAAAACTATGATAACAAGGAATTTCAAGCTGAATATTTCGGATGGCTTTCCACCTATCTTCCGGATTATGAGTTTGAGGAAAGTGTTCCTACAACCGTGGTAGTCAATAATTCTATCGGGCGTCCATTTGTTTATCCTCACCAAAGCTATGAGCATCCGTTTGTATACGACTTTTATAATGGCATTACAAAAGAAGAAGCAGAGAAAAGAATAAATAGGGTTTTAAATAAAGAATAAATGAACTGGATTATCAGAAGTACAAAAAGGTTAAATTCCATACCAATCTTCAAGAGGTTTTGAAACTTATATGGAATGATCTTGCCATTTATAAATGGATTTTGACGGATTTAGATTTTATATCTGATCAGACTCTTCCCATTAATTTTGATGAAGATTATTTTGTGTTGGATCATCCGGAATTTGAACAGCTCTATCAAAGTAATACTCAGATCATTTGGGGGATCATTTCAGCCGTTCCAAATACTATTGAACCCGATACTTCAGCCTTTTCTATCTTATCTGTTGAAGATACAAGTGTTTGGAAACCTGATCATTTTTTAATTCAGGAAAGCATTTTAGAAATTATTGCTTTTGACAGCGGATATACCCTTGTGAAATTTAAAGATATAAATCTTTCAGATACATTTAAAGAATACTTCCAGGAACAGGCAATAGATCTGCAGAAGTTCAACGAGAAACATAGAACTGGAGCATGAAAAAATTGATCTCAGAAAAATTTCATATTATTCTTTTGATACTCACTTTAGGATGTATCATATTCTGTTTAATTAGTGCCAATTTAGGAACTAATGGCATCCTTAAAAACCCTAAATATACCATTGGAGAAGCTATATCAGACTGGCATCACAAAAACAATAATGGTGTAGGAATAGATTACAAATATGATGTTAATGGTATTATCTATTCTAAAACGGCCAATTTCTCTTATAAGAAAGGAGATAAATTTCTGATCATTTTTGATTCTATAAAACCCAATAATTCAGCGATACTTGACATCTATTCTATTGAAAACTACCTTATAGATGTAAAAGTTCCTTCAAAAGGCTGGAAATATCAGGATGTTCCCTTTAATATTGACAGTAATACCATAAAGAAATATGTACAGGACTGGAATGTGGAACCTTTTGAATACATACAAAAGTAAGTTGAACCCGTTTTAATTCAAGTTCAATTTTACTCTCATTCAGTTATAAATTGTCCAGAAACTCCAGATACATCGGAACACTTCTGTTGATCCATTCATCGGAAGAATCTCTTTCAATTCCATAATACACGAATGGTTTTTTATAATCGGCTTTTATATAATCGAAAGTCAGTTCATAAGGTCGGAAAAGTTCATTCATCGTGTATTTATATTCCCCTGTTTCAGAATATCCATCTTCATCTATTCCTGCGGTAACAGCCAGTGTCATTTTCTTTCCGGCCAGTTTGAAACCGCTGTTGCTTCCATACGCCCAGCCGTATAAAACGACTTCATCCAGCCATTGTTTTAAAAGCGGCGGGCTGCTAAACCAGTAAAAAGGAAACTGAAATACAATCTTGTCATACGCTTCCATCATCTTCTGCTCTTCTACCACATTGATTTTTCCATCAGGATAAGCTTCGTACAGTTGATGAACCGTGTATTTTTCAGGATATTTTTTTAACTCGTCAATCCATTTTTTATTAATCACTGATTTTTCAATATCAGGATGGGTAACAATTACTAAAGTCTTCATTCTGTTTAAATTTCTGTTACAAAATTACAACATGTAACTTACATTTTGTACATTAGCAACCTATTGTATGGTACTATAAAAAATGTAAGTAATGACTAAAATAAAGGAAACCTCTACCAATTTTGCCAATAAGAAAGCCCTTGCTGATGAATGTCCGGAAATCTATGCCTCCAACACTATCGGAGGGCAATGGGCATTGGCCATCTGTTGTTATCTGATCAACGGGAAAATGAGATTCGGAGAACTTAGAAAAAAGCTTCAGAATATTACTGAACGTATGCTTACACTTCAGCTCCGCAGACTGGAAGAAGACAAAATTATTACAAGAACCGTATATGCAGAAGTTCCGCCAAGAGTAGAATATGAACTTACAGAAATTGGCTATAAGTTGAAGCCTATCATTCTCGAATTTGAAAAATGGGGAAATGAGCATAAGGAACTGATGAAACAAGCATCAAAAGATAATTGAAAAATGAGATTCCTACGGAATGACTGAGTGTATGCATAATGTTAAATACTTCTATCTGTCACTCCGTAGTAATCCCTATATATTATTTCACTGTTTTTTCTTCCACAAAGGCTTTTGAGCTAATACTTTTGCGTGAATCGGGCAGCTTTCATGATGAGCGCCTTTTAGATATCCGGTGCTCATAAGAAATTCGTTTACAATTTCTCCACCAGTGAATTTGAATGTTTTTTTGAAAAGCTTCATCCATTCCTGCAAAGTCAGTGGATGATGATGCTCCAGCCATTTTTCAAAAGAACCAAATTCCTTTTGTAATGCAATGATTGTTTTAGCATTTTCAATGGCAGCATTTACTTTTAGCTTATTCCTTATAATTCCCGGATCGCTCAATAATCTTTCACGGTCTTCTTCTGTATAATCTGCTATTTTCTGAATATCAAATTGGTCATATGCTTTTCTGAAACTCTCTTCTTTTTTCAGAACCGTTTCCCAGCTTAATCCTGCCTGATTGATTTCAAGAATCAGTCTTCCAAACAATTCATTATCATCATGAATAGGAAACCCATAATAATGGTCATGGTAATTTTTGTGCAGTTCTTTTCTGCTTTCGGGCTGCATTCCTTCTATTGCTAAACAATAACTCATTACAATATATTTTCTGTTTTCGTTAAAAATTTGTCCACGGCTTCGTTAATATTAATTCCTGTACGGTCTGCCAGAACAATCAGCCACCAGATATTTTCGGCTAATTTATGCTCCAGTTCTTCTGCTGAATCTTTCTTCAGCCATGTTTTCTGATGGGACATTACATTCCTCCCTACCAATCCGGCATCGGTAAGATATGCAAGTGCATCTTCTTCCAATGACCATTCTTTTCCGTTGCTTTTTATTTCCAGCTGATGATACTTCTCTCTGATGTCTAAAGAACGTTTGACGATGGTATCAAAATTATTGGTGTCCATATTTCTCTGTTTTTAAGTAAAGACTTTCGAAAGGTAAAAATAAACCAGAGTTGTGACAACTGTCCGTCAGTAGTGATTTCAATTTTTAAATGTAATCATAATTCCCTTCATTTGATCTTCTTTTGCCCAGAATATTTAGTAGTTTTGAGAACTTAAAAACGACATCATGAAATCTGTGTTTTTCTTTCTTTTTATTATATGTTCGATCTTCTTCAAAGCACAGAATTTATATTCAAAAGCGTATGGAAATCCCCAAAACCCACCTGTTATTTTTATCCATGGCGGACCAAGCGGAAATGCTACTTTGTTTGAAGGAACTACCGCTCACATGCTTGCCAATAAAGGATTTTATGTGATCGTTTATGACAGACGCGGTGAGGGGCGCTCAAAGGATGAGAATGCTACCATGACATTCAAAGAAAGTTTTGAGGATTTAAAAGATATTTACACCACTTATCACCTCCAAAATGCAAATATACTTGCCCATAGTTTTGGTGGGATCATCGGGACTTTATTTACAGATCAGTTTCCTCAAAAAGTAAAAACACTTACATTGGCAGGAGCTTTATTTACCCAACAGGAAACCTATGATCATATTTTAAAACAGGCTAAAGAACATTTTAAAAATGATGTTGCTCAGCTTCAGGAGATTTCACAAATAGAAAGTCTGGACAAAAATTCTGCTGCTTACAGAAAAAGATGCTATGATATGGCCGGGAAACTTGGCTTCTTTGATATGCCTCATCCTACTCCTGAAAGTGAAATGCTGAGAACGGAATACAAAACAGGCGAATTTTACAAAAACAATATAAGAAATGCTGAGTCTCCTATTAAATTCTATCAAAATGAGCCTCAGAATAATCTGGATAATACCTCGGTTTTAAAAGATATTCGAAAAAAAGGAATTCCCGTTTTTGCAGTGTATGGTAAGAATGACGGCATATTTTCAGAAAAACAGATGAATGATCTCAAAAATATAGTTGGAAAGACAAATTTCAGACTCATTGATAACTGTTCCCATTACTTATTTGTTGATCAGCAAAACGATTTTTTAGAATTTATTAAGCTCACATTGAAATAAAGTGTAGTTTTGTAATCATGCACAATTCAGGAGTCCATATGAAAACCTATAAAGCAATCATTACGATGCTTATTTTGGTGTTTTCATTATCTCCTTGTTCTGTAAAAAGAAATGTTCTTGATATTTTTGACATTCAGTTCATAAGCGGACTGAATAAGATTAAAACAACCTCTTCAATTTCCTTTAGCTGTGATGTGGCATCTGCTACTTCCGGAATTTCGGTTTCAAAAAACAAAACTCAGAGCCAATACAAAAATTCTTTTCCTGGTTTTTCTTCAACAACCGGAAATTCTGTCGAAAAAAGGATTTCTTTCAATAACTACTCAGGGCATTCTACAGGTAACAGCCCACCGAAATATATTTTATTTAAAAGACTGAAGCTTAATCTGGTTTAAACTTTTTTTAAATCGAATTAAAAATCAGTTTTTTACAATACAATAGTAATTTCAATGAAACATATCTTAAACCGTCAGTCTTCGGAACTGGCCGGATTATACACTTTATCCCTCCGTATGGTTATCGGATGGACTTACTTTTCAGCGTTTTGGCGCAGATTGATCCTCGAAAACAAGCTTATTCCTGATGAAAAGGGATATATTGGGGAAAAATTCAATCACTTCTTACCCAATGCCCTGGGAATAAAACCAATTATTGAATACCTGGTAACTCATCCTGATGCTTTGCAACGCTCTATGATGATTTTTACCATTATCGAAGCCATTGTGGGTTTATTCATCATCCTCGGATTATTGACCCGCTTAATGAGTATAGGAATTTTCAGTCTTGCTCTAGGAATTTTACTAGGTTCCGGATGGCTGGGAACAACTTGTCTTGATGAATGGCAGATTGGTGTTTTAGGTATTGCAGGCGGATTTGTACTGTTTCTTACAGGAAGCGGATCTTATTCTCTGGACTATTTTTTCATAAAAAACAACAAAAATTTCACCCAGAAAAGATGGTTTCAATGGTTGGGTTCAGGGAGTTTTCCTATTTCAAACCCAAAAGTTCTTGTACTGGCAGGCTCAGTGATTATATTCGGACTGACTCTTTTTACCAATCAATATTTTCATGGAGGTGTATGGGGAACACTGCATAATAAGTCTGTAAAACCTAAACTTGAGATTTCAAATATTTCTCATAACAATTCGAAGCTGACATTTGAAGTCTACAGAACAGAAGGTGCTGATGTGTACGGTTCTTTTCTGATAGGTATTCATGTTCTCGACAAAAACGGAAAGATTTTAAAGGAACTTGATCATAAAGAACTCTCCGGAATTTCAAAAGAAAATATAAAGAATCATTATGTTGCCAAAGTGAAACCCGGAAAACACAGTCTTGTGATTCCGTTGGGAGCCAAGGCTGATGTTACCCTGAATATTGATGATATTTTTCAAAAAAATGATATCCACACTTTGAAACTGATTGATGTAAGTGGTATTGAGTGGGTAGAGAAGATTGAATAAGGTTTGGGGTTTGGGATTCGCGATACGAGGTTCGGGGTTCAGGGATTGGAGTTTATTATTATAACGTTTTATGATTTGGCTAAAGCCGTTGGAAGATATTTTTTTGTAAATGGGCTTTCTTCGTCTACGCTCTTGATGATAGCCCATCCCTAATTAATTTTTCCTCTATGACTATAATTTTGTAAAATTAAAATCTGCAGAATCAACAAAATCTGCGAGATGCTTTATACATTTCGGGTAAAACCATTGGATATTCATTTACACAAAAAAGCGGACTTTAGTCCGCTTTTATTCATATCTGATGTTACTTTTCTGAAATAAAAACATGATAACTGCATGAGCTATCCGGATCAAGTTTGAGTACTTTTATATCCAATAAAACATCCAGTCCCATAGTGTCGCAAATGCCCTGTATAAAAGGTTTTATGACTGGCCATTTCAGCAGACCTGCAATTTGCAGGCTATGGGTGATTTTGTGGTAACGGTCTACTCCTTTAATGAGCAATTCGCATTTGTAGTCATTTAATTCTTTAAATTCAAAATTATATTCAGGACTGGATGTAAAAACTGCTCCCATCAATATTTTTGCAACGGCCGGAATTCCAGGCTGCAGATTGGGTTTTGCTTCAAGATTCCTCAGTGTCATTCTTGATCCCAGATCGTACATAAAAGTACTGGAAAGCTGTTCAATAGCTTCAGCTCCGTAAAGTTTTCCAATCTGTTTGAGCATGCCTCCATAAAAAGCCCCTGTAATATCAGAGAGGCGCTGGGTAAGCTCTGTAAAAGTTCCGGGAAAGAAATCTGCAATAAGCTGAGCCTGATTCATTTCAGGAAGATAGACGTCATTTTTTCTGAAATCTGATAATGCCGCATAAGTTTCCGGCAGTTGAATTTGATTCATATATAATAAGTTATTAGTGGCTTGAAATCATGATTTAGCTAAATAATAAAACGGAATACAATACTTCATACCGTTTTCGGATATTGGGAAATTGTCTTTATGAACTATAAAAAGCAAGTGAAGAACAGCCAGGTCTTTCAGTTCAATAACCGGAAATCAGATAAAGTATGAGGCAGCATTCCGGCAAATCCTTTTTGAATGGATTATTACAAGGTGAGGGAATTTATTCATATTTTTTTCATTTGGTGATGTAAAGCTAGAAAAAATAAATAAACTCTCCAATAAGTGATATTATTTTTTATTTAACAAAATGAAAACAGAAAGTATTGTCTCTTATCATGTTAAGGCAGATACAACAAAAAAAGACCTTCGAAATTTCGAAGGTCTTTTTTAAATCTAGTGCATGGCTTCACTCAAATCTATTTTTTCTTTGCTCTTTCTTTCTTTTACGAGTAAGATAAACGGAATACATATCAGGAATACGATTCCGAGGTAAAGAAATACATCCATATAAGATAAAACAGTGGCCTGTTTTGTTACAGATAAATCGAGCATTTTATAGGCGGCATTCATTGCTGCATCAGGAGTCATCCCTTTTGCTATAAAATTGGCTTTCAATGCTGCCAGTCTTTGCTGAACATCAAAACTGTTTTCGTCCAGATGGGAAATTAAGTTGTTTCTGTACTTCTGTCCTGCATTGGCAATAAAGGTCGTGATCGCCGCAATCCCGAAAGATCCTCCCAGCTGTCTCATCATCCCTGTAAACGCTGCTCCCTGACCAATCTCCTGCCCTTTTAGTGTACTTAATGACAAAGAGGTAATCGGAATAAATAATAATCCCAGCCCCGCACCTCTTACAATAAGCATCCAGAAGAAGGCATCTTTACTGGTATCCGGTGTCAGAATTTTGTATCCCCAGAAACTGTACACAAAGAAGATAAATAGTCCTAATGAAACCAGGATCTGCTGTTTTGCTCCTTTTGCCAGTAGTCTCCCAATGATAGGCATCATAAAGGCTGTCGTTAATGCAGCCGGAATCATCAAAGCTCCTGACTGAAGTGCTGTCCATCCCAAAATACTCTGGGTGTACAAAGGAACGATGAATGTAGAACCATACAATCCGAATCCAAGAACGAATGACATCATAGTCCCGATTCTCAGGTTACTGTTTTTAAGCACTCTGAGCTCAACAATCGGGTACTTAAAGGTAAGTTCCCGCCAAAGGAATAGTATAAATCCTAAAATTGCTGCTACAGTGAAGGCTACGATCATTCCGCTTTCAAACCAGTCTTCTTCATGTCCTCTTTCCAGAATAAACTGTAATGAACCTACTGTTACTGCCAGCAGAGCAATTCCAAGCCAGTCAACATCTGAAGCTTTACGTTTTTCTGCATATTTCGGGCTTCTTACAAACTGAAGAGTCATCAGCGTTGCTGCAATCCCAATCGGAATATTAATATAGAAAATATAGGGCCAGCTGAAGTTATCAACGATGTATCCTCCAAGAGGCGGACCTAGTGTAGGACCGATAATTACCCCAAGGCCGTAAATAGCCTGAGCCATACTTCTTTTTTCAATCGGATAAGATTCCGTAATAATCGTTTGTGAGGTTACCAATAAGGCTCCACCCCCGATTCCCTGCATCAATCTGAAAAACACGAGTTCCCAGATATTGGTCGCATTTCCACATAAGAATGAAAATACGGTGAATATAATGATGGATGCCGCAAAGTAATTTCTACGCCCAAACTGCTGTGAAAGCCAGCTCGTCATCGGAACAATGATAACATTCCCGATGGCATACGCTGTAATCACCCACCCTACTTCTGAAAGCGTAGCTCCAAGATTCCCCTTCATTTCATTCAAGGCAACATTGACAATCGTGGAGTCTACAATTTCAAGAAGGGCACAAAGGATAGCCGTAATCGTAATAATTACTCTCCGCGCTCCATATTCTACTAATGAATCTTGCATAAGTTTTTTTCGATGTGAAAAATCAATGGCGAATTTTGCTTCGCAGGTGAATGGTGAATTGTAAAGCCTGCCGTTTTAATTGACAGCAAAGCTGATTCACTCATGACAACGAAGTTCATTGATTTTTAACAATTTTAAATGTTATTTCAAAGCAACTTCTGCCTTTACGTTCATTCCTGTTCTTAATCTTTTGGCAATATTCTTGTCAAGATTTACAAAATCAATTTTTACAGGAAGTCTCTGAACTACTTTTACGAAGTTACCACTCGCATTATCCGGAGGAAGAATAGAGAAAGTAGCTCCAGTAGCAGGAGAGAATGAGCTTACTACTCCTTCAAATTCTTTATCAGGGAAGGCATCAATCTCAATTTTCACTTTCTGCCCTTCTACCATTTTATCTACCTGCGTTTCCTTAAAGTTAGCTACCACCCATTTCTGGTCATTTTTAACCAAAGCAAACAACTGTGCCCCAGCCTGCAGATACTGACCTGCCTGTGTAGGTACTTTTCCTACGTATCCATCTTCAGGAGCAAGGATTACAGTATAGGATAGATTCAATTTTGCATTTTCTACATCTACTTCTCTTTGTTTAGCAACAGATCCTGCCACACTGATTTGTTGTGAGCTTGCAGCCGTCTGAGAAGAAGCGATGTGAGTTTGCTGAGCAATTTGGTTTCTCTGATCCACTAAAACCTGCAACTGTCTGTCTGCAGATTGTTTTGCAGCCAAAGCCTGCTCATATTGTTGTTCTGTAATAGAATGGTCTTTTACAAGATTAGCATATCTTTTCAAATCCTGAGAAGTTTTCCAGACATTTACTTTTGCTGCTTCTATCTGAGCATTAGCAGTAACTACCGCTGCTTCAGAAGAACCGATATTTTTTGAAGTCGCTGTGGTAGTAGCTTCTGCATTGGAGATATTACTTTTAGCTGTAGATAATGCTGCCTGAGCCTGATCAAGAGCCATTTTCTGATCTCTGTTATCCAAAATCACCAAAGTATCTCCTTTCTTTACAAACTGGTTGTCTTTTACTTTTACCTGAGCTACATATCCCGAGATTTTAGAAATTACCGGGGCCATATTGGAAGCAATCTGAGCATCATCAGTCTCTTCGTGATACTGTCCGTAAGTAAAGGCTCTGTAACCGTAGATTCCTCCTCCGATTACTACTGCCGCTAAAATGATAGGAAAAACTAAACTTTTTTTCTTTTTAGGTTCAGCTGCCTGTGTATTATTATTTTCCATTTTGGTTTCGATCTGATTATTTAATTGTTAAAGTTCCTGTTGTCTGTAATAGTTTTCTGTATGCCAGTGCAGCATCTGCCTTGGCATTGATCACGCCAACATTGGCAGCAATCTGAGCTGCGTCTGCGTCCAGCAATTCAGTCATGGTTGCCAACCCGTTGTCGTATTTATTTTTGGTAATTCTGTAATTTTCATTAGCCTGTTCCGCCGATTTTTCAAAAACAGCAATTCTCTTTTTTGAATAATCTGTGTTTTGATATTCTCTGTTGACATCAAGCTTGATGTTATCATTCAGTAATTCATCAGTTGCCGCAAGCTGTTTTTCTCTCGCCTGTGATTGTTTCAATGAAGAATTTTCTTTCCAAAGATTAGACAGGTTATAAGAAACCCCGATTCCTACATTGATGGCATTGTATACGGTAAGAAACTTAGGGATATCAGCTGCTACATAACCTCCTGTAAATGCGATGGAAGGAAGATTTTCTGCTTTTGCTGCCTTCGAACCTAATTCCGCTGCTTTTCTCTGCTGTGCCAGAGCCTGTAAATCCTTACGGTTTTCTCTGGCTTCGGTAACATAATAATCAACAGGTTTTACGTCTGATCCTTCTTCAATATAATTTTCATCTACTGTAAGTTCTGTAGTTTCAGGAAGCCCCAATAAAAGATCCATATTGATGTTCGCAATATTATAGTTATTCTTAGCTTCCAATAGTTGAAGTTCAATATTTGAAGTCTGAAGGTTCGCCTTTAATCTATCATTTCTTGCGATCAAACCATTATTTTCCATTTTAAGGAAGGTTTCATCCCTTTTTTGAGAAGCGGCAAGATTTTCTTCAAAAACTTTGATAGACTGGTTAGCTTTAAACAAATTGTTATAAGCCTGGGCAACGTTGTAAGCAATGGCAATTTTATCATTCTCAGTGCTTAGTTTAGACGCCTCTACAAGATATTTAGCGGACTGAATCCCATATTTGATTCTTCCGCCGCTGTAAATGGGAACGCTAAGGTTTGCAGAACCGTAAACTACCTGATGTATTTCAGGCCCGCCAGCTCCGCCTGCAAGACCAGGAAGTTTGATATCAACATTGGGTTTTATCGGAAGGTACATATAGCTACCTGACACTTTTAATTCCGGTAGCTGTCTGTTTTTAGCCTCCAAAAGATCAGCTGTAGCCTCTTCGATCTTGGCTGCATCGATCTTGAGATTCTTGCTGTTCTGGATTCCCAGCTGCACGGCCTCGTCAAGAGTAAGTGTTCTTTTCTCCTGAGCATTCGCATTTGCTATTCCTACGAATAGTGATAATGCAATCACTGAGTTATTTATTCTCTTCATAACCTAAAAGGTCTTTTAGTAAATATTTAATATGTTTATTAAGTTCTGTGTAGTATCTTTCGTCAAAAGCTTCTTCATCTTCTGTTTCATTCAGGAACTCTTTATACATTTCTTTCGCATTAAATGCATAAAACAAAGTTCCGCTTACGGTAGAATGCAGGAGATAAATAGGTGGATTTTTGGTGAAAATTCCATTTTTAAGACCACTTTCCAATATTTGTGAATACATGGAAAGGAATCCCATTTTGGTTTGCTTCAAAAATTCTACAATCTGAGGATTTTTAGTATGCAGCTGCTCTCTCTGCATAATCCTGTAGAAGCACTTTTGAGTCCGGATCTTGTGAGAAAACTGATCTATTACTCTTTCAATCTTCTGCCATTCGTTGATGTCTGTTCTTCCCAAAAGATCTTTAGAAAAAAACTGACCTTCATTCATTCTGTATTCTACTAATTTCTCATAAAGTTTTTCTTTAGAGCCAAAATAATACGAGATCATAGAAATATTAACATTCGCATCCTTTGCAATTTCCCTGGTGGAAGTTCCTTCGAATCCCTTTTCTGCAAAGAGCTTCTCAGCTGCGAATAATATATTTTCTTCTTTTGAAATCATGTTAGTGTTCATTTTTCAGGGCGCAAATGTACACAAGTTTTAACACAAATCAAACGATTGATTGATTTTTTAATATAGATTTAATTTATTGCAAAGAAAAGACGTTTTCTATAATATATGCTGAATACGCAACAGAGGCAGTTTTTAATGGAAAACAATAAAAAGAGAGCTCATTTTTAATTCATATATGGGAAATATTTCAATGATAATTTTAATTATTTCCAGCCTATATTCAATTAAAGTATACATAAAAAAGACAGGAAAGTAAAGCTAAAATGATAATCTCCAGAATAAAATAAAAACTCCGGCGTTAACCAGAGTTTTTATTTATGTACTTTTATGAATATATCTTGATAGTTTAATTCCCAGATCGGTCCAGACAATTTTGGGGTTTCCGTTTCTAGTAAGGTGAAGATCGGCTGTATTAATTTCTTCCAAAATACTCTCAATATTAGCCCCACTGATAAATTTTGAAAAGCCGGCCCAATTGAAACCGTTCGCATTGATCTTTTTGTAGACCAGATTTTCAGATTGATAATTCTGAAGCAATGCCAGTCTGAAAATCTCAGAACAGTAATTAAGAAAATTTTTCTGTTTTTCCCTGTTCCATCCTGCAATTTCTCTTGCCCAGACAATAATGCTTCTGAGATATTCCGGTTTCTTCTTTACCATAAATGCATCTCTCACCCATTGTACAAAAAGCTTTTCAAACTCGTTGCTTTTATCTCCGGAATTCAACAATTTTATAGCCTCATTGAGATCTCCCTGAGCTTCATGAACAATCTCTCTCACTTTTTCTTCTGAAACAGAGAAATTCTTTTTAAGATAACTTTCTATATCTTCATCATTAATTCTCGGAATTTCTACAATCTGTGTTCTGGAAAGAATAGTTGGAAGAATATCGTTTGTACTTTCAGCTGTAAGAAGAATGACCGTTTTTGCTGGTGGTTCTTCCAAAAATTTCAAAAACTTATTAGAAGCGGCGACATTCATTTTATCTGCTCTCCACACAATAAGAATTTTGGTTCCTCCTTCATAACTTTTTAAAGAGAACTTCTGATTCTGGTCATCCACTTCATCCGCAGAAATAAATAACTGTTTATTTTCTGATTCTAAAAAAGCGGTCCAGTCATCATAACTTGCATAGGGTGAAGCCAGGATCATTTCTCTGAATTCATCAAATTTATTCTTGCTTAATGAGTTTTTATTGTCTGTAAAAACCGGAAAGCTGAAATGCAGATCCAGATGATTGAGATGCTCAACCTTCGCAGCAGCATGTTCGTTTTCCTGACTGAAAATTTCCCTTGCATAGGCCAGTACCATAGGCAGTGTTCCGTATCCCTCTTTTCCTACAAAAAGTTGGGCATGGCTCACTCTGTTTTCAGCAATGCTTTCTCTAAGAAGTTTTTTCAGATTCGTCTGTCCGGCGATGTTCTCCCAATTCATGTTTCAAAGATAAAAAATCTTATTTCATTTCATAAAATTAAGTCAGCTTAAAATGGATAAAAATGCAGATCCTACATTTTGAGTTTCTTTAAATCTATAAAAATGAAGGATGCAGTCAAACCATTAAGAAGGATTGAAGAAATAAAGAATTATTAAGATGAATTATTCTGATTTTAAACTTAAGCGAAGCTTATCTTAATATCTTCATACAATCTCAATAACTCAAAATAAAAGTTTATAAAGAAATACATTATAGGTAATATCAATAACAGGATTAGAATAAAATATAAAATTAAATTTTACGCAATTTAATTTTAAGCAATACATTTGTTCAGTGAAATTATTCGTAAATTTATTACCATTTCACACCAATTTCAAATATTAAAATTGTAAACCAATGGATACTAACCTGGAACAAAAAATCAAAGGCATATTTCAACAGCAGAAAGCCTTTTTCAAAACCAATCAGACAAAAAATATTGAATTCAGAAAAGCACAACTAAAAAAATTCCGGGATGTTTTTCTTCAGCATACCGATGCACTTTGTGAGGCTTTGAATACAGATTTGGGAAAAAGCAGAAAAGAAGCGGAATATGTGGAGATTCAAATAGTGATCAGCGAACTTGATTATTTGCTTGAAAATATTAATGAATGGGCAAAACCTACTTCCGTCCCCTCAAAACCACATCCTTCAGGCGCTGAAGTTGAGAGCAAAATAACCTATCAGCCTTATGGGGTTACCTATATTATCGGACCTTTCAACTATCCAGTTCAATTGACGTTCAGTCCGCTTATCGGAGCCTTGATCTCCGGAAATACAGCAATCATAAAACCATCTGAAAACACACCACATGTTGCTCAGGTACTTGAAGATATTGTGAAAGCATCTTTTGATGAATCTTACGTAGCCGTTATTCAGGGAGCTATTGAGGAAAATACTCTTTTACTCAGCTTACCTTTTGATTATATTTTCTTTACAGGAAGCCCGAATGTCGGGAAAATTGTGATGAAAGCCGCTGCAGAACAATTAATTCCGGTTACCTTGGAACTTGGAGGAAAATCTCCTATCATCGTTCACAAAGATGCTGATCTTGATAAAGCTGTAGCCAGAATATCTTACGGAAAATGGATTAATTGCGGACAAACCTGTGTGGCTCCTGACTATATTTATATCCATAAATCTGTAAAAGATGCATTTATTGAAAAATTTAAAGCTCATTTAAATGCTGCTTATGAAGGGAATTCTTTGGGAAAAATCGGGAAGATTGTAAGCCAGAACCAAATTAAACATCTTGCAGGTTACCTTGAAGCAACGCCGGAAAAAGTAATTTATGGAGGACATTATGATCTTGAGACCCGTCACTTTGAAGCCACTTTAATGGATAATGTGAACTGGGATGATCAGGTGATGCAGCAAGAGATTTTCGGCCCTATTCTTCCTATTATGATCTATAATGATATTGAGGAAGCGTTGGAGGAAATCAATAGCCGCCCTAAACCATTGGCATTATATGTTTTCACAGAGGATCAGGAATTTGCCGATTATGTTTTAGACCACACCACAAGTGGAGATGCTGAGATTAACAGCGCTATTATCCACGTGGGGTCACATTACTTACCTTTTGGAGGTGTAGGAACTTCGGGAATGGGAAAATATCACGGAAAATTCAGTTTTGAATGTTTCAGCCACAGCCGTTCTGTTCTCCAGGTAAAATAATAGTATAAATGCTTATTCATATAAACCGGGACTGTTCATCATAGAACAGTCTTTTTTTGCAAAACAGAATTGATATTTTTATGGCGGAAAAATTGCATTTTTCTTTTAAAGACAAGCCCTTAACAAACTTTAACCACATATAATTTTTACAATTCATTAATATTTAAGATATTTGCGCATTGTTTTAAAAATAAAGAATGAAAAAAATCTTTGTAGTATCATTCATATCAGTTGGATATTTTCTGAATGCGCAGAGTCTAAGCAACTCTCCTTATGCAACTTATGGAATTGGAGATGTGAAATATGATAATACGATCGAAACTACTTCTATGGGAGGTATATCTACTGCTTTTATTAGTGATTTTACCAGTAGTTTCAATTTTGCCAACCCGGCAAACAACGCCAATTTTGAACTTACGAGTATCAGACTGGAAGCTACCAACGAAAACAATTATTTCAAATCGAACTATAACGATATGAAATCTACAAAGCATTCTACGTATCTTTCCAATATTTCGATTGCATTTCCATTATCTTCAAAAGTGAAAATGGGGATCTCTTATCAGCCTTACAGTTCTAAAAGCTACGACATCGTAACAGAACAGCTTGCCAGTGATAACACGACTCCTCTTTACAGAAATAATTTCAAAGGAAGTGGAACTTTGAACACAGCACAGCTTGCAGTTTCTTATAAAATCAATCAGGAATTATCAGTAGGAGCAAAAGCAAACCTTTATTTTGGAGATCTTAATGACCTAAATGAATTCCGAGCTTACAACAGCAACCTTGGTACGTATGCAGGTGAATACGTTAATGGATATGAGACTAAAAACAGAATCAGAAACTTTAATTTTACACTGGGAACAAGTTACCAGACTTTAAATACACGTACTGATAAAAAGTTCACGGTAGGAGCTACCGCTACTTTTGGTAATACAAGTAATATGACTACTCAATACACCAATAGTACGTACAGATATTCTGATGCTCAGGAAACGACTAAAGTTAGCGGATCAGAAACAATCATCGAACAAAAAGAAACGAAGTCTAAAAATCTTCTTCCATTACAGGCATCCTTAGGGGTTGGATACGGAAGTGAGAACCATTGGTTTGTATCAGGACAGGTAGATTATAAAAAAGGAGAAGATATCTCTTACTTTGGTAAAGATTTCAGTTTCCAGGATACGTACAGAATTTCTGCAGGGGGATGGTACCTTCCCAATTATAACAACTTCAGAAGCTACTTCTCAAGAGTAATCTACAGATATGGAGCATTTTATGAAAGAGGAAATCTGAATCTGGAAGGGAACAGTATTAACAAATTCGGTATTTCTGCCGGAGTAATGTTACCATTCAAAAACAGTAGTATCACCAGAATGAGTGGTCTTGAAATCGGATTAGAAGTTGGTAAGAGAGGAACTCTTAAGAACAACCTGATCAACCAGAATTTCATCAACCTGAGAATCGGCTTTAATTTTGCTGATAAGTGGTTCAGAAAGACTCTTTATAACTAAAATGAACTTTTCAAAAAAAATATCATATAAAAATATAGCATGCCTTTTTAGTTGTGCTATATTTTTTATATTGACATCCTGTGAGGAAGATCTTACCAAAAGAAATGGCAGTCAAAGCAAAAACTTTCCTTCACAGATCATCAACAACGCTAATATTATACAGCGTGATTCCGGCTTTATTACGTTAAAAGCCAAAGCACCCATCATTGAAAAATACGAACTGATTGACAGTCCATATGTAGTAGCCAGAAAAGGAATTGACATTGAGTTTTTTGATAAAAAGAAACCTAAAGTTCCAGGAAGAATTACCGCTAAATATGCCCGTATTTTTGAATACAAAAAATTCTATGAAGCTAAAGGTGATGTAAGGATAAAAACCAATGAAGGACAGAGATTTGCCATGCAGAGTATTTATTGGGATCAGAAAAAAAACAGAATCTATACCAAAGATACGGTTTATGTTACCATGGAAGACGGTTCTACACTGGTAGGTGCCAACGGAATGACCGCCAAGGATGACTTTTCCGAATACACATTCTATAACAACTCCGGAGATTTCAGTTCCAAAAGAATTTCTGAAAATAAAAAATAAATCCAAAAAATAATGAAAGCGCTGGCTATTGGGTTGATGTCCGGGACAAGTCTGGATGGTTTGGATATCTGTCTCGCTGAATTTGAAAAGCAGAACACATGGACCTTTCAAATCCTTAAAGCTGAGACACTCTCCTATTCTGAGGATTGGGAAACTCAACTTAGAAACTCTATTCATCTTTCTTCTGAAGATTTATTGGAACTGCATTCAGACTATGGTTTTTATCTTGGACAACAGGTTAAAAAGTTTATTCATCAACATCAGCTTGAAAATATTGACCTGATTGCCTCTCATGGCCATACTGTTTTTCATCAGCCTCAAAAAAAATTCACATTACAAATCGGCGACGGCAGAGCTATAAAACTGGAAACCGGACTTCCTGTTATCTATGATTTCAGAAGTCAGGACGTGCTTATGAAAGGAAATGGAGCACCTTTGGTTCCTATAGGTGATGAATTGCTTTTCTCTGCATACAGTGCTTGCCTGAACCTGGGCGGATTCTCCAATATTTCTTTACGTTCGGAAGGAAAAAGAATTGCCTTTGATATCGCCCCGGTAAATATTGTTTTGAACCATCTGGCCCAGCAGCTGCATAAAAATTTTGATGAAAACGGAGCATTGGCAGCAAAGGGAAAAATAGATGAAACCCTACTGAATCAACTTAACGCCCTGGATTTCTATCAAACTTCACATCCAAAATCTTTGGGAATAGAATGGTGCCATCAACATATATTTCCACTTCTTGAAAATATTGAAACACTGGATGCACTGGCTACTTTTACGGAACATGCTGCCCAGCAGATTACCAATGTCATCAATCAATATAGTATAAAAGATATTCTTATCACCGGAGGAGGCGCCTACAACACGTTTTTAATTGAAAAAATAAGAGCGAAAACAAAAGCCGAAGTCATCATCCCTGAAAAAGAGATCATCAATTATAAAGAAGCCCTGATTTTTTCCTTTATGGGTGTTTTAAAAATGAATAACGAGATCAATGTGTTGTCTTCTGCGACTGGAAGTACAGCGGATCATTGTTCGGGAGTTATTGCTTAGATATTTTCATACTTGTATGTTACCGATCAGGCTCAGCCAATGAAATATCTAATGCATAGGCTATAACAGAAATAGTGAAAATACTGGAAGTACCTTTCCTTTTTCAATTTTATAGAGATACTGTCTATTCCTCCCTATTATCATAGCAAGATCTGTTTGTGAAAGTTTTTTCTTTTCACAGAATGCCCTGAATATAATTAATATATAAAAATATCACGACATGTTCTGTCGTTTCAAGAGAATATTTTTGTATTAAATCAAATTAATACTCGCTAAAACATGTTAAAAAATGTTAAATTCACAAGATTTCTATAAACAAGCGATTATAGCTAAAAAACAATAACTATGAAATTTTTATTCAATTATATCCATTCGCTGTATATTCTTCAACTCCTTTTTAAATATTTAAAAATCAATTTCATATGTACAAATTCAGATCAGTTTTGATGCATAAGAAATACACTATTTTTTGTACCAAAAGAATATTATATTTGAAATGTTTTTTGCCCTATAAAGGCATCTGATTCTCAGAAACGGATAAGGATAAAAAACTGGATCTAACCATGATCTATCATAATAACAATGTCAACTTAAATAAACACGGGAATGAAAAAAATCTCTCTCAGTGCATTCATTCTATGCACAATCCTGGGAATATCTGCTTAGGAAGTAGTGTGGCAGAAGGATATAAAATCCTCTACCCAGGATTTTCTAAGCCAGGTCACCACAACCATAGATCAGCAGTATTTGATCACAGGAAGCTCTATTCAAAGCAATAAGCAACAGGCTTCAGGCAGTAAGCAAAACAACGGTTATGATTTTCATTTGGTAAAACTCAATCAGCAGGGAGAAGAAGTCTGGGAGAAATATTTTTCTGGACAAAATCATGATTATCTTTCTGCTACCGTTACCACTCAGGATGGAGGATTTCTTTTGGCCGGAACATCTTATTCCGGAAAAGGATTAGACAAAAAAGACGATTCCAAAGGAGGCTCTGATATCTGGCTGATCAGAATCAATGAATTTGGAGATGAACTATGGCAGAAAACTATTGGGTCGTCTGCCGATGAAGAAGCAAGAGCTGTTATCCAAACTACTGATTTAGGATTTTTTGTAGCCGGAAATGTGCAAAATTCATCCAAAGGCTATGGTTCAAAAGACGTATGGATTACCAGAATTGATAAAGACGGAAAAGAACTCTCCCAATTGATCTTAGGTGGAAAAGGGTTAGACGAAGTAGAGAAGATGATTCCAACGAGAGATGGAGGAGCGTTGCTGGGGATTTATTCAAGGAGTTCCGAGGTTCGTGTTGCAGGTTCTGAAATGCAAAGTGCAGATTCTGCATCAAACGTTCAAAACACTCCCCCCGTATCCCGAAACTCGAAACAAACTGAAAACTTTGGTGAGGGCGATTACTGGATTGTCAAGTTGGACAAAAACGGGAAAGTAGAATGGGAAAAGAACTTTGGAGGCAAAGGAGATGACCATTTGAGAACTCTGGCTTTAACTTCCACTGGCTTTATCATTGGCGGAGAATCCAGATCAGAAAGATCAGGAAATAAAACCGTAGGCATTGAAGAAGGAACTGACCTTTGGTTAATTGCTTTAAATGAAAGAGGTGATGAACAATGGCAGAAATCCTACAATTTCAAAAACAGAGATATTTTGATGAGTATGAGTGTTCTTCATTCTGCAGATGATAAATCTTCTAAAGGTATTCTCTTGGGAGGTTACACCCAGGCTGAAGGAAGAATCCAAGCTGATGATGAAACCTTCTGGATGCTTTATCTGGACCAGAATGGTAATGAGCAGTGGCGAAAACACATAAAAGGAGAATCCAGACAAAAAGAAGAAAGACTTTCTGATTTAAAACTCAACAGAGACGGTTCCATTATTCTCGCTGGAACCAGTGCAGAAGAATTGGGTAAAGAAAACTGGAAAATTGTAAAGCTGGGCGACAAACAAGTTGATCAGCTGATTGAAAAATACGATATCAAGATCTATCCAAACCCTGTTTCGGATTATGCTTACGTAGAAATCGGTTTTGATTTTAAGGATGCTGATATTCTGTTGTATGACATGAGCGGAAGACAGCTTCAAAGTATAAAAACCAAAAACAGAGTGACTAAGATTAATACCCAGGCTTTGGTGCAGGGAGCTTATCTGGTGACAATAAAAACAGATACCAATAAAACTGCGAATTCCAAATTAATTAAGAAATAAAAACACAATGAAGAAAAATATAACCAGTTTGTTTTTTTGCCTGTCCTTTGGAACAGCATTAGCACAAACTACAGGCAGCAAACCGTCCACCCTTCCAAATATTATTCCTCCATCTGCAGAGTCTTACAAACTGGGCTCCTTTGGAAACCTTCCGATAAGTTTGTTTACAGGAAATGCCAATGTAGATATCCCTGTGACGTCCTTTTCGGCCGGAAATATTACTATACCCATCAGACTTAATTATTTTTCCAATGGAATAAAAGTAGATGATATGAACGGCTCTACTGGTTTAGGCTGGAACCTTGTTTCAGGAGGTGTAATTACACGAGTTATAAGAGATCTCCCTGATGAGGACAACCAATCTAATATAAATATTCCAACTAATATTGGAGATTTAGGAGCTAATACTACAGCGGCTATGCAATTTTTCCAGGATGCTTCCTTCGATGATATAGATACAGAGCAGGATTTATATATGGCGAGCTTTGGAGGCATGCAGATCAAATTTGTCTTTGATAAAAAAGGAATACCAGTGATTTATTCCCAAAAAGATGTTGTCATTGAAGGAACAAGCGGTGGAAATTCTTTTACTATAACGGTAGATAATGGAACCAAATACTATTTTACAGATAAAGAGACGACATCTAACCGCACCGCTGGTGCAGGACATTCTCTTATATCCATTTCTACCACAGCCTGGTATCTTACAAAAATTGAGGATATTACCAGCGGAGAAACAGTATTTATTGAGAATGTAGATGGTGGTTATACCAACACGATGAGCCAGTCACAGACCTTATCTTACACATCACCTAACGCGGGTCCAATGACATCAAGTTGTGGAAATCCTGCATTTATCCGATACCCACAGGTCAGTGAGCTGATCAGCCATAACCAGACCGTTGCCGGAAAACAGATCAAGAGAATATACAGTAACAATCCTTCTTATGGAGAGATTATATTTGATTACCTACAATCAGGAGGCAGCAGTGATTATAAACGATTGCAAAAGGTTACTAAAAAAGTTAATGGCAGTATTATTAATGATGTTACCCTTAATTACAACCTTACAGCCAACAACAGGTTATTTCTCACTTCCATCGTAGACAGTATTTTAAACACTACCTATGGGTTTGAATATAATTTACCGGATGTATTTCCTCAAAGACTCTCCTTCAGTAGAGATAGTTGGGGATATTATAATGGTGTAACCGGCAACACCAATCTTGTCCCTTCCATATATGAGGTAGCTTTGTGGAGCTCATATAACGGAGCTTCGCAGCCAGTCAGCCCACAACATACACCTATAGGGATACTTCAGAAGGTTATTTACCCTACTAAAGGCTCTACTGAATTTTTTTATGAAAATAATACTGCGATTGAGAAAAATGTGATGTTGAGCCCATCAGAAAGAACGGGGGTTCAAATCAAGGCAACTGCGGATGATAATAATGCTCATGTTGAAAATACAGTGGTTTTTACTCCACTAAAAACAGAAGAAATAAGCTTGGGAGGGAGTGCCCAGTTTAACAATACGTGTGATCCGGCTGAACAAATCACCGGAAAGCACAGAGCTATTGTTAGTCTCTTGAAACCCGGTGGACAGGCCGTGCCATTGTATTATAAAACTTCAACAGGAGTTGTTACCAATGCAGGTAATTCAGTTACATTTCCTACCAATAATGGAGGAGGTATTTTTGCCCATGTCCAGAAAGATGAACCTTTAACCCTTAAGCTTTGGACACTATTTGTTTGTACCCGTTCCACAGCATCCGCAAGCTATACCAGTAAAGAGGCCGTTTATGGAGACAGAGAAGTGCCTATTGGAGGTTTAAGAATTGCTAAAATTGTAGATACCTCAGAAAATGGAGTGGCATCAACTAGAAAGTTTGTTTACCGGGATTTGAATGATCAATATACGGAAGCCGTGGTATTAAGAACTCCGGCATTTCAGGAGCAGCTTCTTTATACCAGAACTTGTAGTACAAATAATCCCAATCTGCCAAGTGGATCAGTTCCTACAGGAGTAGAAAGGTTTCCCTATACAATGGTAACATCTTCCAATATTAATCAGCTATTTGCTACCCATCCCAATGTATTTTATAAAACCGTGCAGGAAATTGTAGAAGGAAAATCAAATATTATCCATAATTACTCTATTAGTTCAGATGATTTTGGTAAAGTAATTCACGGAGATAATATCCGAAACTCCGTCTGGACAAACTTTGGGTGGAATAATGGGCGCGAACTTTTGACTCAATATCTGGATGCCGGAGGTAATCTGGTACGCACTGTAGAGATGAATTATGAAGAGGATAACAGCAGAAAATATCAGGTGGATGGTTTTTCGATCAGAAAAAATTATGACAATCCTGTCACTAAAAATGAGACCAAACTCTGCACAGCAGAAGATGTGGTAAAAACCATTTCGTATAGTTACTGTACTGCCAGCCATTCTCATAAATACAATGCTGTAGATGGATATAAAAACTGTCAGGCATCAGGGGCTCAAAATGTGACTCAAACGTATAATGATGTTTGTTTTGGTAAACCTGTAGGCTTGATTACCTATGAAGATAAGCTGGATAATCTTGATATTGTACAATACAAAAATATTTCTCATTTCGAGTACCTGAAATCTCAGAAAACAACAGATTATCTGAATGGTAATGCCATGAAAACAGAAATCCAGTATTTCTATAACAACCCCAAACACCATCAGCTGACCAGTGAAAAAACCGTTTTCCCGGATCTATCTACGGTAGAGAAAAGCTATCAGTATGCTGATGAGAAAAATAACCCGCTACTCATCAGTAAGAACATGGTGGGAATTCCACTAGAAACAAAGACCCAGCAAACAGTAAATAGTATTACCAAAGTGACCTCCCGTGATGAAACGATTTATCCAATGGCTCTGCCTCATTCGGTTACCGGAAACTTAGTACTTCCATTATCTGAATACTCTTATGATACTCTGAGTCCTAACGTTTCCTCTAAGGATGTCACCTATGAAAAATATGATGACAAAGGAAATATTCTTCAATACAGGGAGAAAGACGGTACACCTGTTAGTATTGTCTGGGGATACAACAAGACAAGGCCGATTGCCAAAGTTGTAGGCTCTACCTATAGTCAAATCGAAGGGATGATCGGTACTATCATAACCAAATCCAATGATGATGCAGCTGATCCCACGAAAGAAGCTGAACTCTTACTGGCTCTTGATGCTTTTCAGCCTGTTGGAATGACCACCAAATATACTTACGACCCTTTAATAGGGGTAACCACTATTACTCCACCTTCAGGAGTTAGAGAACTTTATATCTATGACACAGCTAACCGATTGAAACAGGTTCAGGTAAGGGAAAGAGACAACGCAGGAACCTATAGCTATAAGGTGGTGAAAGAATTCAAGTATAATTATAAACAGTAAACACACCATGAAAAAAATACAACTTTTAGGTCTGCTGTTTACAGCGATGACGGCCTTTGCACAAAGTACAACAGAAAACTATATACACTCCAAAACCTGTTTAAATGGTGACTGCAGCAAGAAAACAGAAACAGTTACTTATTTTGACGGATTAGGAAGACCCAAACAGATCATTAGCGTAAAAGCCACCACTACCGGAAAAGATCTGGTGACGCCCATTACCTATGATGGGTTTGGAAGAAAGGATAAGGATATCCTTCCTGTCCCGGCTAATAACCTCAATTCAGCCATTCATACCGGAATTGTGAATGAAACAGCGGCTAATTCTTATTACGGTGTCACCAATGCGTATACAGAAAGAGACATTGAAAATTCTCCATTGGACAGGGTAAAACAAGTGGCCCAGCCGGGTGAACCATGGAAAATGGCAGCCGGACATACCCAAAAGTTTAAATATGAAGTAAACCAGGGCTCAGAAGTAAAGAAATTTATCACCAATACAACTACCAGTACAACAGGAACAGATAACCAAACGGTTTCTTCTGTATCCATAGTCCCAGGCAGTGAATTTTATGGGGCAGGAACATTATACAAAAATACGGTAACCGATGAGGATGGAACTCCGGTTATCCAGTTCCAGAACGGACGCGGTGAGACAGTGCTGGTACGAAGGACGGATGGGACACAGAATATCGATACTTATTATGTCTACAATGAATACGGGCAAAAAGCATTTGTGATTCCTGCACTGGCGGTAAAGAAAATTGAACAGAATAACAATGTGGTTACAACGGATATTGTCAATAGCCTTTGTTACCAGTACCGTTACGATGGTTTAGACAGGCAGGTGGAAAAAAGACTGCCGGGAAGGGACGATTGGGAATCGGTAGTGTATGATGCAGCAGACCGCCCGGTCCTTACCCAGGATGTGAACCTGAAAAATAAAGGACAATGGCTGCTGACCAAATATGATGCCTTTGGCCGTATTGCTTATACGGGACTTGTTTCAGGTGGAGACAGAGCCTCAATGCAATCCCAGCTTGCCACACAGGTGGTAAGTGAAACACCTTCCGATACAGGATTCAGTAAAAATGGAATTATGGTATATTATACCAACAATTTCCTGTCAGCTTTTACTACGGTGCTAACGGTTAATTACTACGACTCTTATCCAAGGGATACTAAGGAATTTCCCCCTGCGAAGATCCTTGAGCAGTACGTTATCAATGAGGACAGAGCTATTAACGGCGGCGTTTCTACAAAAGGTCTTCCCACAGCATCTTATGTAAAAAACATTGAGGATGACAACTGGACCAAAACCTATTTCTATTACAACACCAAAGGCGGAAAAATTGCGGAGAAAAGCTGGAATCATTTAGGAGGTTATACCAAAAAGGAATTCAAGCTTGATTTCACCAGTGCTGTAGATGAAAGCTATACCTATCATAAGAAAGGAAGTGCAGATGCAGAAGTAGTGATCAAAGAAAGGTTTGTTTATGACGATCAGAAAAGACTGCTGAAACATTATCATAAGGTGAACAGTCAACCAGAAGAACTGCTGGCAGAAAACAGCTACAATGATCTTGGACAGCTTGTGAATAAAAAGACTGGGAATACCACCGGTACCCCTTTGCAGTCAATAGACCAGAGCTACAATATCAGAGGGTGGCTTACCAAAGTGAATGATCCTGCCAACCTAAACGGGAAGCTTTTTGCCTATGAGATTAAATACCATAATCCTGTGTACTCTACAGTTTCTACGGGAAAATACAATGGGAATATTGCAGAAATAGACTGGCAGGCAGCTGATGGCAGACCGTTTAGCAGGTATAATTATCAGTACGATGGATTAAACAGGTTAAAAAGCGGGATCTATTCTGAACCCAATGCCACCGTTCCACAGAATAATTACTACAATGAAACCCTTACCTATGATGTGAACGGGAATATCCAGACTCTAAAAAGGAACAGGCTTTTATCAAATGTAGGAGCTGTAGTGATGGATGATCTGGCATATACTTATGCAGGTAATAGACTCAATATGGTGACAGATAATTCCGGAAATTATGGAGGTTATCCAAGTACTTCCGGAAATCCTTTTACATACGACACTAACGGTAATATGTCAAGCCATGTGGATAAAGGCATGTTACAGATTGACTACAATTACCTCAATCTACCCAACTATATTAAATTTGACAAAGAGTATGTATCTCATGATTGGCTGAATACTTTTTATGTTAATACGAAGTACCTGTATAATGCGAATGGTATTAAACTGAGAAAAATCCATACCTATGGCTCAGGAAGAACTAATTTGGAAACCATCGACAAGATCGATTATCTGGATGGATTTCAGTATACCAATGATGTATTAAGTTTTGTGCCTACCTCAGAAGGGTATTATGATTTCGTTCAAAATAAGTATATTTACAATTACACGGATCATTTAGGAAACATCAGACTGGCGTATTATAAGGATGCTTCAGGAAACCTGAAAGTGGATAGAACCACCAATTACTATCCTTTTGGATTAGAGTTTGGAGGAGAATTAAATATTGTTAATTCAATAACTCCCAACTATACATATTCCACACAAGGACAGGAGAAACAATCAGAAACAGGATGGAGTTCTTACCGATGGAGGAACTATGACGCTGCGATGGGAAGGTTCTTTAATATTGACCCATTAAGTGAAAAATATAACACCTGGTCAACATATGCTTTCAGTGGAAACAGAGTAGTTGATGCAAGAGAATTGGAAGGGTTAGAGCCTGTAGATTTTAGAAAAAATGATGGATTTAAAAATTTAGTAGTTGTAGTGCAAGGATATACCGGAGACACTAAAAAAGGTTATACACAAGCTCAAAATCGAGGAGACGGTTCTGTTGACACAAAAGGACTTGGAGCTTTAAATCAGTTAAGTAGTAAAGATACTAGAGTAGTGATTTTTGATTCTTCTCAAAATGAAAACACAAAAGATGATATAAATTCTACAATCTCTAGTTTTAATAAAAATCATCCTGATGGTATCGTTGCTGCTGTTGGACATAGTTTAGGAGGCGACAACCTTGTCGAGAAAGTAAATGAAAATAAAGAGTTAAAAGTAGACTTGATGGTTACTTTAGATATTATGGATTGGTATTCCGATACGAAAATACCATCGAATATATCAAAGGCAATTAACTACTATCAAACAAAAGACTTTTACGGTGGAGAAAAAGTAAAACCTACAAGTGGTAATAAAACAACAAAAATTTCCAATATCCATGCTCCTAAATCAAACCATAAAAGCATTGACAATGACTTAAGTAAAAGAGTAACAGAAATTGTTAAAAAGGAAATAAGTAAAACTAAAAATAACCCATAATGAAGAAACTTACACAAATTATTCTAATTATTTCCATAGTTTATGCAACCCTATTATTATATTTTCAGTATGACTACTTTTTAGAATTCACTCCAGTAATTATACTCCTACTGGCATTTAATTTTTATCTGATCTACAAATATAATAACAAAAGGAAAAACTATCTTTTTAATAGTTTATTATTTATTTTTTTAATTATTTGTTTTGCTTTCGGGGCAATCTTAAGACAAGATTGGAATCTATAGATAAATCGTTACTGGCCCTAAATCTTAATAAAGTATCCGACCGATCAGGTAGGAAACATCAGATTGGCGTATTATAAAGATGCTTCCGGTAACCTGAAAATAGATAGAACCAACCATTACTATCCTTTCGGGCTTGAGTTTGGCGGAGATCTGAATATTAATAATACAATATCTCCAAGCTATAGATATTCTTCTCAGGGACACGAAAACCGGATTGACACCAAATGGAGTTCTTATAGATGGAGAAATTATGACGCAGGAATGGCGAGGTTCTTTAATGTAGGCCCATTAAGTGAAAAATATGCTTATCAGTCGCATTATAATTTCTCTGAGAATAGAGTTGTTGATGGTAAGGAATTAGAAGGACTTGAATGGGCTGGAGTACATTATAAAAATTTAGATGGAAGTCAACAAATACAATATAGTGTAGACTTTAAGGTTCTTAATAGCAGTAAAATTATGACTGCAGAAGATGTAAAAATAAGAACATCAGAAATTGTTAAAACAGTTGAAAAAGTATATTCAGGGACTGATAATGAAGGTATATATACAAATACAAAAGTAAATAGTATTAGTTTTGTTGACAAAGTTGAAAAAGGCGATTATTATATAGATTTTGTTGACAAAATAGAAGGTGCAAGTAGTCCTTTTGTTGTAGGAAAAGTGAATACTATGGGTAATTCTCAATCAAACAGGATTCAAATTAAATCTATCTTAGGAAGTAGCTCAGGAGAAGTTACTAGTCATGAGTTAGGTCATACCGTTGGGTTAAAACATGAGACAGATCCATCAAATCCTTCAACAGTAAAGCAAAGTATGAAATTTGATAATCTAATGAATTCTGAAACAAGCGGTGAAACTGTAACAAAGGAACAACTAAGCGAAATTAAAAAGTATGTTCCTATAACGACTAAAGTGGAAGTAGAAAATAATCAATTTGTATCACCTTTTAATCCATAATACCTATGAAAAAAATTATTTTGTTTTTAATTATATCCTTTTTTTGCCAATGTCAACAAAGATATAATTACACAGTAAATCAAGAAAATATAAACGCCCACTTGACAGAATTGCAAAAAAAACTGGACATAAAAGGAAATTTTCTTAATATTTTTTTTGAAGATTATTTTGATAACGAAAAGGTTTCTATGAAATGTGATTCTAAAGAGATCTTTAGTAAAAATATAACAACTGATAATACTATAAATTTAGCAGATTACTATTCGCAGAAATCAACTTGTGAAAAATTACAAATTAACATAGGACTTCAAAAAATTATTTTGGAAAAAAAAGATATTGAGAATCATAAGTATCTTTATATTAAAAAAAAGAGTGATAGTCTCAATTTAACTTTGTCTAATACACCAAGAACATATTATTGATAATTGACTAAGTTATATTTCATGAAGTTTATCCCTTTATCATTACATGAAAAGTGACCATGTTTCACATTGTTTTCTTATAAGTAAAAATAGCAATACTATTTAAAAATAGTGATTAAAACAGACAGTCTCATTGGCTGTCTGCTTTATTCTTTTTTGAAAAACCAACATTTACAATTATACCGATCAGGTAGGAAACATCAGACTGGCGTATTATAAAGATGCTTCCGGAAGCCTGAAAATAGATAGAACCAACCATTACTATCCCTTTGGATTGGAGTTTGGCGGAGATCTAAATATTAATGGTACAGTATCTCCAGCCTATAGATACTCTTCTCAGGGACAGGAAAACCAGATTGATACCAAATGGAGTTCTTACCGATGGAGGAACTATGATGCCGGGATGGCGAGGTTCTTTAATGTTGACCCCTTAAGTGAAAAATATGCTTATCAGTCGCATTATAATTTCTCTGAAAATAGGGTTGTTGATAATGTTGAGCTTGAGGGTTTAGAAGGTGAAGATTTCCGTTTCAGGATGGCAATGAAGCAAAAAGGTGGTATCCAGTCGAGAGCAGAGAGGGAAGATCAGGAAGCCAATAGTGCAGCCTTTATGGTCGTTATTAAAACAGTGACACCTGTTGAGGAACTTTACACAATTGCTACTGGTCGTGATCTTGATGGTTACCCTGCTAATAGAACAGATGCTGCAAAATTATTAGCTTTAAATCTAGTTCCGCAAGCAAAAGTAGAGGTAAAGGCAGCCTCAATGGTATTAAAGGCGGAAGCGAAGGCAGAAGCGAAAGCAGCAGCAAAGGCAGAAGCAAAAGTAGCAAAAAAGCCATATAGTAAGAGTCGTCCAGGTTATGGAAAAGATCAAGTGGAGCAAGTTTGGGAAAGTGGCAAACAAAAAGATAACAAAGTTTATGATCCGAATACTGGTGAAGAGTTAACATGGGATAAATCAATAAAACCCAGATCATGGGATATGGGACATAAGCCTGGACATGAATATAGAAAATTACATAAAGATTATATGGATGGTAAAATTTCAAAAGAAAAGTTCTTAGAGGAATATAGGAATCCGAAAAATTATCAACTCGAATCAAAATCAGCAAATAGAAGTCATAAGTATGAAAAAAAATAAAATAGATACCGTTTTTCAATTTGTAAGACTTAACGAATTGGATAGTGTTAAAAGTGAAGTTAACTCTTTTAATGTTAATGATTTTATTAATGATTTTGACGAAAATCTTCTACATGAAGCAATTGCATCTGAAGCAATTGATATTGTAAAATTTTTATTAAGCTGTCAAATAGATATTAATCACTGTGATAAAGAAGGAAAAACTCCATTACATTTCAGTACTGCTCATAATGATTTTGAATCAACTAAATTACTATTAGGCAATGAGCTTATCGAAATCAATAAGAATGATAAATATGGTAATAATCCTCTTTGGGTTGCAGTATTTAATGCAAGAGGTTATTATGATATTGTGAAGTTATTAAAAGATTTTGGTGCAGATCCAAATTCAAAAAATAACAATAATAAATCTCCTTTAGACTTTGCAAAGCAAATTGGAGATGATGAAATGATTGAAATTCTTACTTCTTAATAACAGTTCAAAAAAGTGATGAAGTTTTTAATATTATTTCCCATTGTTCTGTCATTGCTAGCTAATCCTGAAGAAATTGTTTCCAAAGAACTATCTTGCAAAGATTTTAAAAATGGAAAGTTTGTACTAATAAATAAGAAGACGAATAAAAGGTATCTTATAGAAAAATCCAAAGATCTTCAAAAAGAACAGGTTTTTGATCTAACTATAAATAAAAAGATACAGAAGGATAGATACTATAAAATATTGTGGAAGAGTGACTGCCAATTTATATTACTATTAGATCTTGCTAAAAACCAATATGACGAAACTGATAAATATATTAACTCTAATGGTGGGTATCTTTGTACAATCAAAAAGATAGAAGGAAAATGTGCTATTATTGAAACTCAATTTGAGGGGGAAGTTTTTGCTTCTGAAGTTTGTAAAACTCAATAGGAGATAATTTATAAATATGTTGATTATTTAGGGTATTATTTTTTAATACCCTAAATTTTAAAACGAAATTTCTTTATCAGGTAGGGAACATCAGACTGGCGTATTATAAAGATGCTTCCGGAAATCTGAAAATAGACAGAACAACGAACTATTATCCGTTTGGATTGGAGTTTGGCGGAGATCTGAATATTAACAATACAATATCTCCAAGCTATAGATACTCTACTCAAGGACAGGAAAACCAGATTGATACCAAATGGAGTTCTTACCGATGGAGGAACTATGATGCTGCGATGGGCAGGTTCTTCAATGTTGACCCGCTAAGTGAAAAATACAATACTTGGTCGACCTACGCTTTCAGTGGAAACAGAGTAGTTGATGCAAGAGAATTGGAAGGTTTAGAGCCACATGTGTTATTTAATACTAGAGAAAATGCAGCTATAAATTTTGGACAGCAATATAATGGCAAATCAATTAAACAATATAGAGAATATGCTGCGATTATTTATTCTGTAAAAAAATCTGACGGAAAAATTTATTATGCATATAATCAACCAACAAGAGGAGGTAATGCAGGAGCTACACCCAACCACAAGGTACCAAGTGGAACTAAAGCCGCTGCCATTATACATTCACATGGAGGTTATGAGGTTAATTATAATAATAACAATTTTTCTGGTTCGAATGGAGATAAAGGTTATGCAGAATATTATAATTTAGATATTTTTGTTGCTACACCAAATGGTTCACTCAAATATTATGATGTTAGTTCAGATACAGAAAAAACGATTACGACTAAATTACCAAGCGATCCGTCTGATCCAACAAGACAAAACAAAAAACCGCCAATAGAAAACCCAAATCCTTCAACTGGAGATTATAAGCCTAAGCCTATTAAGATATTTCCAGAGTTAGACCCCTCAATGGAAAGATCAAAACTTAAATTAGATGGAGGATTAAAATCACTGGAGGATAGAAAAGCAAATACAGTTATAGATAGATCAAATAAAAAAATTAATTAATTATGAAACATTATTTTTTAATAATATTCACAATCCTCGTTGTTTGTTGTAAAAATGGAGAGTTCAAAAAAAATACAGAAGAGAGCACGGATTCTAATATTGCAATTTCTCTTGCAGAAGAAAAGTGGCTTAAGATTTATGGCAAATCAGTAAATGAACAAAAGCCATTTGTTGCAGAAAAAAAAAATGACAGTATTTGGAGTGTTCAAGGAACTCTACCTAAAAACAAACTGGGAGGCGTAGCTTATGCGGAAGTAAATGTAAAAGCCAAAAAGGTAATCAGTTTTACTCATGGAAAATAAGAAGTAATTAAATAAAAGAATTAAAATGAATCAAAAAGAGATTGAAAGTGTTATTGCTTTAGAGCCGACAGAAAGATATAAATACTTTATAAAGCAAGTAGCTGATTCTGAGATCTTTTATACTCTCATTGATACTAATGGAGATTACGTAGTGTCAAAAATTGACGACGAAGAACTATTCCCATTATGGAGCGCGCAGGAATATGCAGAACTTTGTAAGGTTAATGGGTGGGAAAATTGTGAAGTCAAAAAGCTAGACTTGGATGATCTGGAAGATGAAATTATTGATTTTGTCGCTGATAATGGCTATTTATTTAATGTCTTTCCAGCTTTTGATAAAACCGGATTCGTTGTTGATTTGACAGAATTTTCTAAGGATTTAAGCGATGAGCTGAAAAACTATGGATAATCATAAACTTAAATAATACGGTTCAATAGGATTTTAAGGTCGAGCAATGCCATAAGGCACCTAATTAAATATTCTAAGTTTAAAAGATAAGCCACAAATTATGTGGCTTATCTTAAAAAAGAAATTGAAATATGGGAAATAGAGAATAGATGATAAAATACAAAGGAATTCAAATAAATGTGGTAGATAATCTTTATGTGGAAACAAAAGAATTAGATTCTTATATATCTAAAGAAATTAGAGTTGCCATTGGTACTAATCAACCTGAAAACTATATAGAGGTTATTAAGTACATTATAGATTATATTGTAGATAGTAAGCCAATTATTTTTGAAAACCAAAATATTGGCTATTATTCATGGCTTTTACAATTCAGGCTGGATGAAGATAACTGCTATGATATATATGAAGCAAATATTGACGGCAGTGATTTTAATAAAGGTTGTGATACAGCAATTTCGGTTGTTAGAGAACAAAGTGAAGTATGTTGGCAACAAAATCTTATTCCTCTTTTTCCAAACTTCAATCAATCAGTGGTTATTTCAGATGGAGTTTACGAAGGAAAGGATATTGAAGGAATCAGATATGATTCGCCTCAGGACGAAAGTGGTTGGTACCTTATTACAGACGACTATAATGATGATATTAAATCATTGAAGATGGTTCACTTTTATCATGTTGCTTTTGCCCGACCTGATATTTTACAATATCTGGCAATACCTTTCGGATACAGATTTATTATGAAAAACGGAAATGTTGAAATATGTAGGGATGAGGAAGAGTAATGCTCAAGCATGTTTCAAAAGGTTATTTTCCATTATTAAATGACATTGACAAAGAAAATTATAAATAAATAATTGACTAATCCTTTTAATTAATACTCAAGATTAGTGATTAATAACGGTGTTCTTATTGGGAACCCTTCGACAGGCTCAGGGTGACAGGTCGCAAACCATCCGTAATTTTTAAGCGTTGTCTGGCTGAGCCTGTCGAAGCCGTTATTATTGACAGAGATAGGTTAATAATTTAAAAAACAGGTATTTATTGGTTGCCTGTTTTATTTTCGCCAACTTTCCTGTAAAAATAAAAAAACCTTCAGAAATGAAGGTTTTAATTATTTATAAGCTTCGATTTTATCCGTAAGCGTATTGATAAAGTTCTGTAAAGGTTTTTCTACCATCATTTTGATGAACGGATTGAATTTTCCTTCAAATAACATCTGAACTTCAGTCTGGTTTTCACTGATTGGGTTCAGTGTAGCGGTTAATGAGAAGTCCAGACTTGAACTTGCAGATCTTAAAACAGCTTTCTGATCATCCACTTCATCTATTTTTAAAGCGATTTCAGGCATTCCCTGTAATCCAAATTTAAATCCGTTATCTCTTGTTTCAAATTTCTGAAGACCGTCCGGCATAAAATCTTTATAATTTTCAGGTGATTTCAACAACTCGGTAAGTTCTTTAGATGATTTATTGACAATAATCTTTCGTCCTTCTAAATTCATTTTTTATTTTTGTATTAAATTCTTAACTATTACAAATGTATAAAGTTTTTGTCAACGAAAAAAAATTATTACTATCTAAGCATCCTGAAGAACTTGAAAAAAAGCTTGGGTATGAAAATTATACCACTTTAGAAATCGCTTTGGATCTTCTGGAGAATACTTCTGTGCAGGAACTGAATGTGTATGGAGAGAATTTGGAAGAAATCTGGCAGGAGTTTCAGAAGCTTTTCAGAATTATAGAAGCTGCAGGAGGGCTTGTTAATAATCCTGAAGGTAAAATTCTTTTTATCAAAAGACTCGGCAAATGGGACCTTCCTAAGGGTAAGATGGAAAAAGGAGAATCCAGAGAAGAGTCTGCAGTAAGGGAAATAGAAGAAGAAACAGGTTTGAGTGATGTTGAACTTGTACAATTCATCAATACTACTTACCATATCTATGTAGAAAGAAATGGGGAGAAAATCTTAAAATGTACGCATTGGTTTGAAATGAACTTTGACGGCGAAGATACTTCCAAACCGCAAATAGAAGAAGGTATCACCGAAGTTGCCTGGAAAACGACCTCAGAAATTGAAAATGAAGTATTCCCAAGTACTTTTAAAAATATCAAACTGATCGTAAAAGAATTCTGGAATTTGAAGAAATCTTAAAAGCCGGAAGCTGGAAGAATGAAGCCGGAAGTTACTATCCGGCCAATTACCTCTTTAAGTGTTTATTGATCAATGAAATTTTATAAAGCTGAAGAAATAAGAGAACGGTCTTCAATTTCCTTCATGCATTCTCCTCTCCCAGCGCCCAGCTTCCTTACATTAAATAAAGTCGATCACTTTCTCCAGCGCAATTCCTCTGGATCCTTTCAACAATATGTTTTCCGACTGAATTATATTCTGTTTTAAATAGTCTGTTAATTCCGCTGTATTTTCAAAAGCAAGGCCTGAAGCATTCACTGCTTTAAAATGTTTTCCAACAGTAATAATCTCATTGAAATGAAGGTCCTGAGCTAATTTTAAAATGTTCTGATGCTCTTTCTCACTTTCATCACCCAATTCCAGCATATCACCGATAATAATGGTTTTACTGCCTTCAAAACTGATGAAATTATTCAAAGAAGCGGTCATAGAACTTGGATTGGCATTATACGTATCCAGAACCAAAGTCCTCCCCTCTTTTTTCACCACCTGAGATCTCATATTCGTTGGAGTGTAGAGTTCCAACGCATGTTTTATTTTTTCAAAGCTGATTCCAAAGTGAAGTCCTAAACTGGCAGCAGCACAAAGATTGGTAAAATTGTACTCTCCTGTCAGTTTTGAAACCGCTTTTACTCCCTGATAGATCAATCCTACAAAATGCTCTTCTGAAAAAGATTCAAAATGATAATTAGAGGTTTCTGCTCCAAAAGTAATTTTAGGAGAATAGTTTTCAGTTTTCTCTACCTGAATAGGATCGTTTTCATTAACAACAATAGTTCTGTTATTGTTTTTAAGATAATCATAGAGCTCAGACTTTCCTTTGATTACTCCCTCAAAGCCTCCGAATCCTTCCAGATGAGCTTTTCCAAAATTGGTAATATATCCGAAATCAGGTTGTGAAATAGTACACAGAAATTCAATTTCTTTCTGATGATTGGCCCCCATTTCAATTACGGCCATTTCATGTTCCGGTTTAATGGAAAGGATAGTCAGCGGAACTCCGATATGGTTATTCAGATTTCCAGCAGTATACTGAACATTAAATTTTTCAGATAGAACAGCGTGAATCAACTCTTTGGTAGTGGTCTTTCCATTACTTCCCGTAAGTCCTATAAAAGGAATAGCAAGCTTACTTCTATGATAGATTGCCAGCTGTTGTAAAAACTCAAGAGTAGATGGAACATAGAAAATATTTTTATCTCTGTTTTCAAATTCCGGAAGTTCAACAATCACTGCCAAAGCTCCGTCATCAATGGCTTTTTCCGCCAGCGTAGCTGCATTGAAATTCTCACCGGAAAAGGCAAAGAAAATATCATTCTCTGCTATTTTTCTGCTGTCAATGGTTACTTTTGCCGCCTGCAAAAATAAAGGATAAAACTGTTCTATATTCATGTGGAAAATATATATCTTTTTTTAAATAGCATGCAATCGCCAAATCTATATAAGCGTTTTAAGCTTTTTAGTCCAAGCGATTTCACGAGTCAAAAATAAAAAAACCTTCCGAGAGTTCGGAAGGTTTTTTATAAGTATTTTTTGATAAATATTATCTTCTAGTTCTACTCTTATCGCTGGCTTTAGCATCCTGTGCAACACGGAATCCTACCCAACCATAAGCTCTGTTTTGATTTTTATATCTTCTTTGTCCCGGATCCAGCCAGTAAGCTGTATCCTGCCAAGAACCACCTTTTACCACTCTGACCTCGTTAGAAATTCCGGAAGTTCTTTCTTTAGTATCTTTCTGTAACTTCACTCTACCCGTTGCATCTACTACAAAGCTTTTCTTAGGAGCATTGTACATATCGAATCCTGCAGCAGAATCAGAAGCTCTGTAATATTCTAAAGAAGACTGTCTGTCACCATCTCTGTAGTTTCTGTAGTCAGCGATAGTTTGTCTTTCAAATTGTCCGGGAAGCCCTCTGTAAACTAATCTTCCGTCAGCTAAAGTATCGTATTTGATAGTACCTTCGTCGATCATTTTGTAAGTACCGTCACCGTTTCTTACAATCGCCTGAGGCATATTTCCTCTATAGTAGTTGAAATCGTTGTAATCTTCATCGATAATAGGTCTGTAAACGTCAGCCGTCCATTCAGAAACGTTTCCGTACATTCCATAGATTCCTAAATCGTTAGATGGATATTGTCTTACGTCAGAAGTCTGAGCAGATCCGTCATTCTTCCATCCAGCAATACCAGAATAGTCCCCTTTACCCATTTTGAAGTTTTCAAGGAACATTCCTCTATTTCTTCCTTTAGTACCTCTTAATCTTTCGATTTCAGGTTTTTTACCAAGATATTGGTTATATTCTCTGTTTTTAGCCATACCAAGAGCAGCATATTCCCATTCTACTTCAGTAGGAAGTCTGAACTTCTGTACCATTGCAGAATTTGGAGCTCTGTTAGCAGCCAGCAATCTCTGGTTGGTTGTTTTCATACCAGTTTTTTGCTGCATTCTTTTCTCATTGATGTATCCTTGCATTTCAGGATCATTCGCTTTGAATTTATCCATGTTGAAAGCAGTACCTCCCTGGTTATTGGATTCGTTGATATACAAATCTTTAGCAATAATACCAGCCTGCATTAAAGCTTTTTCGTTCGCTCTGTCTGACAGCCATTCACAGTATCTGTTTGCCTGAGTCCAGGAAACTCCTACTACCGGATAGTAATCAAATTCCGGAGAACGTAAATACGTTTCGTTATAATCGTTTCTTGCTAATTTGTTGTCCCATAATAAGGTATCCGGTAAAGCACCGTTATAGATCTCCTTAAAACTCGGGTCACTTGGTGGGAATACATACTTCAACCATGTAAGGTATTCGCGGTATTCGTAGTTAGTAATTTCAGTTTCACCGATAAAGAATGAACTTACCTGCATTCTGCGAGGTGTGTTATTCCAATCGTGCATAACATCATCTTTCACTAATCCCATTGTAAAAGTTCCACCTTCTACATATACCATCCCAGGCCAACCCTTCTGCTTCTGTTGCTTTCCTGCAAAAAACCAACCCTGTTTTTCGTTTGGTTTCCAACCTGTTTTGCTGACAAATTTTTTGGTACCGCCACCTTTGCTGGTTCCTGATCCGCCACAGCTGGTTAATGCAAGTGTAGAACTTAATGCTATTAATGAAAACAACTTTAGTTTTTTCATAGTCGATATAAATATTTTCAAAGTACAAAGAAAAAATAAATTATTCAATAAATCAAGTAAACATTTGATTTTTTTGAAAAACGTTAACAAATTAATTTTATTGTATCACAATTTAATTCTAAAATTTTCATTTATTTTGTAATTTAGCAATTTCAATAGTAAACATGAAACGAAAAATTACGATTTTATCTTTAATCGCTTTTGCATCAACACTTTACGCTCAAAGAAACACCATTGAATGGAATGGTTCTAAAATTCAGGATTTTGGTGACACAAAATTAAATCTTCCCAATTTTAAAAATGAAGGTTTTTCTTACAGCCAAAATAATGTTTTTATCGTAAGCAAGCAAAAAATTGGAGAAAAGCAATTAAAAATCTCAGACCTTGTTTGGGAAAACGTTTCTAACCAGGAATTGTTTGAACTGGATAAAGGCAGACTTCCGGATTATGATGTAGCAGATGTTTCCTATTATACTTTAGAGGGTGAAAGCTATGCCAGCATTAGTATTGCTTTATTTAAAAATGTAAAAGGACGCGTTCAGAGATTATCTTCATTTAATGTTTCAGAAGCTTCTTCTTTTATCAATACGACAGGAACTGTTAATAAAATAGGAACCACCGGTAATCCTTTATCAAGTGGAAATTTTTACAAGATAAAAGTAGACAAGTCCGGAATATTCAAAATCACTTCCCAGTTTCTAAAAGACAACGGAATCAATCCGAGTTCTGTAAATCCTAAAAATTTCAGAATTTATGGAAACGGGGGAATCATGCTTCCCGAATACAATCAGGATCCAAGATACGGAGCTTTACAGGAAAATTCCATTCAGGTAGTAGGTGAAGATGATGGAGTATGGAATGATAATGACTATGCGCTTTTCTATGCGCAGGGACCTGATGGGTATAACCTCTATGACACGGGCAATGGAAATGGTTTTAAAAGACACGATACCCGATTCAGTGAAAGAAGTAATAATGTCAAAAACATTTATGAGGATTTCTCCTATTATTATATCAACTTTGATAAAGGTGCGGGAAAAAGGGTTGCGACTGTAGACGGAAACCTTCCAGCCCAGCTGATCACAAGATATGACAGTTACCAGGTCATTAACAAGGATCAGAAAAATCTTTTAAAAGTAGGAAGAACATGGGTAGAGGATACTCCTTTCTCCAATGAAAAGACCATAACATTGACTACTAATTCACCTATACAGGCGAATGATGTAGTACGATACAGGACTCAGGTGGTGGCATATAACTCCCAACAGAATACGGTTGATTTTAAAATCAACAATTTACATCCTCATCCGCTGCAAACTATTCCTACAGATACGCCAACCTATCAGTATACTTTCTATCCTGTAACGTATACCGGTACATTGACTAATCTTACCGGAAACCAGTTTACACTGGTTTATAATCCTGATATTTCCAAAAACCCAAATGGAACATTCTATTTTGATTATCTGGAAGTTCAGTATAAGGAAAACCTTACATTCAATGGTTCACAAATGAACTTCAGGGATTATTCAATTGTAAGTGGAAGCAATACAGACTACGGTTTCAGCATCACGAATGCAGCTAATGTAGAACAGGTATGGGATGTAACGGATATTACCAACGCTAACAGAAGAGTGAATAAAGCAGGAGGCGGTTCTTTCAACTTTGCCTACACTGCTGCTGATCAGAATTTCAATAATGAATTTGTAGCTTTCCGTGCGGATGCTGCTTACACTCCACAATTTGTAGGAAGAATTTCCAATCAGAATCTATCTGCAATACAAAATGTAGATTATCTTATCCTTACCGTACCCGAAATGATGGGGCAGGCACAGAGAATTGCCAGCTACCATCAAACCAAGAATAACTATAAAGTAGAAATTGTTGACATCAACAAAATCTACGAGGAATATGGCAGCGGAAGTAAAGACCTTACCGCGATAAGAGATTTCGTAAGCAAACTCAACACTCCTCTGGGGAGACTTCAATATGTATTTATTCTTGGGGATGCTTCATATGATTATAAAACAGGGTTCCGAATAATTCAAACGTTGTTGCCAGCTACCAGAGTGAACAATCTTCAGATTACGTATCATCATTTGTGACGGATGATTATATCGTAATGACCAAGCCACAAACCACATTATTAATTGAAAACAATTTGCCGGATGTGCCTGTAGGTAGAATTCCAGCAGCCAATGTAAGTGAAGCAGGGGATATGATCAATAAGACACTGGCATATAACAATTCCCTTCAAGGGCAGTCATCTCCTTTCGGAGACTGGCGTATGCGACTTGACTTTGTAGTGGATGATAATGAGGAAGGAGGAGGTCCTTTTCATAATGTAATGAACAATTCACTGGTGAATATTTTTGAACAGCCAGGCCAGCTGGATCTTAAAGAATATAATGTTAAAAAATTATACATGGATGCTTTTACCGCTCAGAGTACATCCGGAGGGCGAAGATATCCGCAGGTAAATCAGGCCATTTCCAACGCTATAGGAAACAGTTTGTACCTGTTCTATTTCGGACATGGAGGTATCAATGGTTGGGCACAAGAAAGAGTGCTGACCAGCACAGAAGTTCAAAATGCCAACAATTTTTCCAATGTATACAGCAGATTCCCTTTTGTATCTACCATTACTTGTGAATTCACATTATGGGATGAACCTTCCACCAACTCTGTAGGGGAACAGTTTATTAAAATGAAGCAGGGAGGCGTTTCTACCATGATTACTTCCAGCCGTGCTATTGGGGTAGATTATGGACGTGATTTTACCAATACATTCACTCAGAATATTTTTAAATTAACCAATGACGATTTTAATTCATTAGGGAACGCTCACTTAATTGCTAAAAAGCAAAAAGGGCCAAATAGCAACCATTTAAAAGTAAACTTCCTGGGTGATCCGGCTATGAAATTAAGCAGACCTCAAAGAATTTTGGTTATTGATAATATTGAAACTCCGGTTCCAGGATTGATCAGAGGTTTGGATTTTGTGAAAATTAAAGGACACATCAATAATCCGAACGGAACACTGAACAATACCTTCAACGGAAAAGTCAGCATCAATATTTTTGATAAGAGATTAAACAAAAAAACACTCAATAACAGTGGAATTTTAACTCCGGTGTTAGAGTATACTGAAGAAGGAAGTGCGATTGTAAAATCTGCCGGAACTGCAGTAAACGGAGTATTCACTGCCGAATTCTATGTTCCTAAAGATATTAACTATGCTGTAGGACAAGGAAGAATACTAGCTTATGCTGACAACAAAGCAACAGATGTTTTCAACAACCAGGCTGTACAGGTAGGTGATATCAATCCTAATGGAATCAATGATAATCAACCTCCAAAAGTAAAACTGTATATGAACAACACCAACTTTGCAGATGGTGGAATTACCAATCAGAATCCTATGCTTCTTGCCTGTCTTACCGACGATACAGGAATCAACTCAACAGGATCCGGTGTGGGACATGATATAACAGTATATCTTGACGGACAGATTATCAATACTGTTGTTTTAAATGATTTTTATGCTCCGGGAGAAGGAAACGGATGTTTAAATCCTAGTCTTGCTGAATACCAGAAAGGAAATGTAACCTACCCTTTCAGAAATCTTGCAATAGGACAGCATCAATTAACATTTAAAGTTTGGGATATAAACAATAATTCTACAACTGCTACGTTAAATTTTGAAGTTAAAGATGAGTCCGATCAACACCTGACAATCAACCGTCCGTTGAACTGGCCAAATCCATTTACCAATAAAACGTATATTCAGTTTGAACACAACTGTGATGATATTCTGGATGTGAACGTGCAAATTTATACAATAACCGGAAGATTGGTAAGAACTTTATCGCAGCCAGTGGTTGCAGAACCGTTCCTACAGGGCTTTAGAACCCCTCGCCAGGCCATAGAATGGGACGGAAGAGATGATTTTGGAGCTACAGTAGCAAAAGGTACGTATATTTTTAAGATATTTGCAAAAAGTCAAAATCAAGAAAAATGCAAAGGAAGTGCTACAGCTGTAGAAAAAATGGTACTTTTGAAATAATTAAACAGAACAATAGATAATAATATTAATAAAAAACTGATAATATATAAAAGACAACATATGAATTTAACTACTAAACTGCTATTAGGATTTGGTTTGAGTGCTGGTTTTTTAGGCTATTCGCAAGATTTAGGTAAAGTAAACCCAGTTCTTACCGGAGCTCCTTTCTTAAGAATTGCACCTGATGCAAGATCGGGAGGTATGGGAGATCAGGGGGTGGTAACCTCTCCGGATGCATTTTCACAATTCTGGAATGCGGCTAAATACCCTTTCAGCAGGACAAGTTCTTCCGTAGGTCTTAACTATACGCCTTACATGGGAAAACTTACCAATGATGTATTCTTATTATATGCTTCGTTCCATAAGTTTTTAGGACAGGAAGAAAGATCTACAATCTCCGCGAGTATCTATTATTTCAATATGGGACAGGTAGACCTGACTCAATTGGTGGGTACAGAAATTGCTTCTATGGGTACATCAAAACCAAACGAATTCTCCATTGACGTTGCCTACGCTTTGAAACTTTCTGATTCATTCTCCGGAGCTGTTACCGGTAGATTTATCCGTTCAGACTTAGCCGGAGGATTCAACACAGATACAACACTTAAGGCTGCGAACAGTTTTGCAGTAGACGTTTCAGGATACTATACCTCTCCAAGATTCTCCAGTATTGGCGGATATGATGGTAAAATCAATGCAGGTTTAGCTATTCAGAACTTAGGTCCGAAACTGGATTATACAGGAAATGAAGAATCAAGATCTTATCTGCCTACTATGGCAAGATTAGGGGTTGGATACGATATGTACCTGGATGATATGAACAGAGTTGGAATCTCTGTGGAAGGTTCAAAACTATTAGTTCCTGGATCTGAGTATGCAGGAATAGACCCGAATACAAGACAGCCTATCTACCAGATCCCGAATGTAGGACCAATGGCTGGTATCGGAAAATCTTTCAAAAATAAAAACAGTATCATGTATAGTGGTGCTCTGGAATATTCTTATGACAATGCATTTTCTGTTAGAGGAGGTTACTTCCATGAAAGTGAAGAGCAGGGAGCAAGACAGTTTGCAACTGCAGGGGTTGGGTTAAGATACCGTTCTTTCGGACTTGATCTTTCTTACCTGATCAATATGTCTAAGATCAACAGTGCATTGGATAACACGCTTCGTTTCGGTCTAACCTGGAACATCGGAGAAGAAACATCCAACAACGATCGTTAATAAAAGCAACAGCTCTATAAAAAAAGCCTCATACATTTTTGTATGGAGGCTTTTTTTATGTCAATCGTCAATGGTAAATTCGCTTCGCTTGTCAATTTTTTTTCTACTGCAACCATTCACCATTCCCTTTGCAAAGTAAAAGTTCAATTTTGATTCGTGAATAGTCAATTGTCAATCCGCTTCGCTTGTCAATTTTTTTTCTACTGCAACCATTCACCATTCCCTTTGCAAAGTAAAAGTTCAATTTTGATTCGTGAATAGTCAATTGTCAATCCGCTCCGCTTGTCAATTTTTTTATGCTGCAACCATTCACCATTCACTGTGCAAAGTAAAAGTTCAATTTTGATTCGTGAATAGTCAATCGTCAATCCGCTCCGCTTGTCAATTTTTTTATGCTGCAAGCATTCACCATTCACTTTGCGAAGCAAAAATTTACTATTGACCTTTAAATAATGTAATCGTATAGTCAAGAAGTTTTCCATCACCGTAGTCGCCATGGCCGGGAACTACAATTTTCACATCCGGATATTCTTTTTTTACTTTTTCAACGGTATTGGACCAGGCAAAAACATTGGCATCACCCAAATATCCTTTACCTGCCTCCAACTCTTTCAACAAACAGCCTCCAAATAAAACATTCTCGCTTGGAAAATATCCCACAGCATTGTCTTTTGTATGCCCTTCGCCGAAAAATTTTGCTATGACATCTTTATCCCCGACTTTTAAAATAACAGAATCATTAAAACTGTTTTCAGGAATAACAAAATTATTTTCTCTGGCCAGCTCAATTGTTTTCACATAGGAATAGGATGAAATATTGTGCTTATGAAAAGTCATCAATCCTCCCAAACTGTCATCATGAAAATGGGTTGGAATAATGGCCTTAATTTTCGAATCAAGATTTTCATTAATCCATTGTATCAGCTCTTCCGAACTTTTATCATTGGTAGGTGTATCAAAAACAATAGTTTCGTTACGATCTTTTACAACCAATCCATTACAGGGTACATTCCCGAAATCATTGGTCTGTTTAAAGGAGGTATGAATAAAACAATTCTCTGAAATCTGAGTAATGATCAGGGTTTTTGATTCATATATTTTCTTTGCTTTAAAACTGTTTTTGCTCTGTGTACTACAGCTTAACATGATCAAAGAAAACAAAATGACCAATATATTTTTATTGATGAAATTCATAAAATGATAATTTACGCTTGAGATAAGCTAAGATAGGAATTCGTGGAACAGGATTTGTTAGCTGTTGTGTTAAAAAATGACGAATTGTAAGTGGCGAATCATCCATATGTTTCATCTGTCAATTTATTTTAAATAATACTACATCTTAATTAAAAAAAATATAATATTTAAGTTAATAAAAGTCTCTTATTTATGGCGATTTTCTTAAATTCAATAGCTATTTTTGTAATATGAACTATTCGGCGGAACTAAAAAAATTTGTAACCAGTCAGTATGTATATTCTGCGATCAGAATTACATTAGCTACTGTTCTGCCTTGTTTAGTCCTCGCCCACTTCGGGATTTTGAAAGAATACTTCCTTTTCCCTCTCGGAACCAGCTTTGTAGCTCTTACCGACCAGCCCGGTCCTTTTATCCGAAGAAGAAATGCCCTTACTTTTGCGATCTGCTGTTTTGTCTTTGTAGCACTTATTGCCAGTCTTGTGATGAATATTAAAGTACTGGTCATTCTGGAAGTCATTGTTTTCGGGATGTTTTTCTCCCTGATTGGCGTTTATGGCCAGAGATTGGCTGCAGTAGGCTCATTATCTTTGGTAGTACTGGCCATCTTTATTGACGGGCATCTTACAGGAAGCAATATCTTTAAAAGTCTGCTGATATTTGCTTCAGGCTGTATCTGGTTTCTGTTGATATTCCTTATTGTAACTACCATTCGTCCTTATAAACTGGCAAGCCAGATGATTGGCGAAAATTATCTTCAGCTGGCAGAGTTTTTAAAGATCAAAGCCAATTATTATCAGAAAAATCCGGATTTTAATAAGCTGACCACTCAGGTTATTGCCAAGCAGATTGAAATAAAAAACCTTCAGGAAGATACCAGAGAAACCGTTTTCAAAACCAGAACTATTGTCAATGAATCTACGACCACCAGCCGCTTATTAATGCTGATGTTTCTTAATTCGATGGACCTTCATGAAAAACTGATGACCTCGGAAAGTGACTATCAAAAGTTACAGCAGAGCTTTGAAGACAGTATGATCCTGGTGAATATCCATGATTATCTTAACCTTCTGGCGGAAGAGATCACCAATATCGGAATCGCCCTGCAAAGTGGTACCAGAGCCAAGCCGATGTTTAATCTGGAAGAGGAATTAAAAAACTTAAATTATAATTATTTCGAACTCAGAAATAAACAGCTTTCTCCCGACAATCTGGAAAATTTCATGATCCTGCGCCAGATCCTGATGCGTATCTATGAAATCACGAAAGAAATCAACGAAATATATAAAGTATTTTCACAGGATATCAAGCTGGCGAAAAGTTTATCTACAGGGTTGGATCTTAAGAAATTTATGCCCAATGAACCTAAACTGAATGCTAAGGTTCTGAGAAATAATATTTCCTTATCATCTTCCCATTTCCGCCATGCTATAAGAATTACAACAGCTCTGCTATTGGGATACGTTTTCTCTATGTTCGATTTTCTGGGACTGGGACACACGTATTGGATATTAATTACCATTACAGCGATCTTAAAACCCGCATATTCCATCACTAAACAGAGAAACCTTCTCCGTCTCTATGGAACCATTGCCGGAGCAAGTATTGCTTATGCCATTCTGTATTTTGTACATATTAACGGCGTTTTATTTGCTATTCTGCTCATTAGTATGATCATGTGTTTCAGCTTTTTGAAAGGACGGTATTTCTGGGCGGTATTATTCATGACGATTTATGTTTTCCTCAGCTTTAATTTTTTAAATCCGGGGAAGGTTAATATTATTTTTAAAGACAGAATCCTGGATACTGCTATTGCCGGGATCATTGCCTTTGCCGTGTCATATATTGTACTGCCGGTTTGGGAACATACGCAAAACCTGGATCTAATGAAGAAGTCTGCCGCGGACAACCTTATCTACTTCCAGAGCGTGATTTCCAAATTCCTACAGGGAAATTTCGATCTCGAAGATTATAAGGTAAAGCGAAAAAATGCCATTATTTCTTTGGCTAACCTTTCCGATAATTTCCAGAGAATGATTTCTGATCCTAAAAATCAGCAGAAAAAACTGGAAGTGGTTCACCAGTTTGTGGCAACATCTCACCTGATTACCGCCTATACCGCTTCCCTATCCCAATATGCAAAAAGTAATGAGCAGTATCCTGAAATAGATGCTGAAAGCTGGAGCAGAAAGATTGAGGCCGAAATGCAGCAAACCTCTACCCTTCTCAACGGAAATGATATTAACGAAACCCTGAAAATGGAAAGCCGCCTTGAGCCGGAAGATTCCTCCATTGAAGATATGCTCCTGAAAAGAAAAACAGAGATTGAAGAAAATGAAATTGTTGACCGAAGAGATCCTGATAAAATTTCACATTTAACCGAGCTTAAAAATATCCACGATATTCTTGAGCTGATCTATGATGTCGCAAAAGAGCAGAGAAAAGTGATCGAAAAATATAAAAACGAAACTGAGCCTACTCCTCCACAATCGTAAAGCAGTAATCGTCAAAGAATTCCACCCTGGCTTTGAATTCATCTGAAAACTGATCATCGTAAACACGGCAACTGATTTTATGAAGGTGCTTCAGCTCAAAAGGCTTTACTTCATAATTCTTTTTTAAAGACCAATATTTTGAGTGATGAATTTTGTACATACTTTCTTTTACACTCCATATAATGGTATAGAAAGTATCCGCTTTGTCTTCCGGAATAAATCCACGCTCATTCTCATAGGTAAATTTATCAATCACTCTTAAAATCTTAGGATTGAATTTCTCAATATCAATTCCTATTTTATTTTTAGAAACAGCAATCGCTGCAAAAGGAAAAGAATGCGTAATAGATATTTCCGCATCGTAGGGAGAAAGAAAAGGCTCTCTTTCTTTATATAAAATTTTAGAATTAGGCTTTAATCCTTTCAGGAGCTTGCGAACCATCAGGACTTCCAGCAATTTTTTAGGATGATAATCTTTTACCTTCTCAGCATTTTCAGGCTCCAGAAGTTGGTTGATATCAAGTTCTTCACTTTCATCGTACTTCCAAACCAGAATGGTGGCATTATCATCTGAAAAATCTCTGTAGAGGGGCATTCTTTTTTTATTGGACAAAAATAGTGAAAAGATGCGGAAGTTGAAAGGAATGGAAGAGGGATGCCGGAAGATGGAAGTTACTATTCATCGTAAAAATAATTTTCCGTTGAGGAAAAAACAAACTCTTTGTTTCCTTAATCTTTATAACTTCCAGCATCATTCTTCCATCTTCCAGCTAATTATTTAGACTGATGATTCACATCATTTCTGTGCTCTATAATTTCAAGTTTTGAATTTACAAAATAAGCACTTCCGAAACCATTTACATAAGAGCCTTTTACAGGCTGCAATGCAATTAAAATAAAATCTCCCATTTCGGAAATTACCTCTACAACTTTGCCGTGAGTTTCTCTAAGTTTCCCAACAACAGCATTCCATACTTCAGAATCTCTTTCAATCTGAGAAGTGGCTGCTTCAATGGTCAGACGTTCGCGGGCATAGATCTGTTTGGTGGCAGATTCATCTTCAATAAACATAATGGATGTTTTTCTTCCGTCTGCAAGGTTTTTAGTATGTTTTGCCATGAAAGATACCAGAATATAGAATGTCTGATCAACCTGTACAAAAGGTGCATAGCTTGAATTAGGATTTCCTTCAGCATCAACAGTAGCAAGAATTACACTTTTTGAAGCATTGATCAGTTCCTGTACTTTGGGAGCAACAGGTTTTATTTTCTTTTCTGTATGGGTTTGGTTCATAATATATTTGTTTATCAGCTAAATTAATTATTTATATTAAGACTAAATAATATTAAGCTATGTTTAATCTCATAAAACTGAACTTGGTTTGCCGTTTTTATATCTTAATTATAAATCGTAATTTTGCCTTTCGTTATCAATTGAATTTTAAAACTATTCATTACATATGAGTACTACAACACAATACGTTCCTTATAAAGTTAAGGATATCTCCCTTGCAGAATGGGGTAGAAAAGAAATTACCCTTGCAGAAGCAGAAATGCCAGGTTTGATGGCTATCCGTGAAGAATACGGACCATCTCAGCCGCTGAAAGGAGCAAGAATCGCAGGATGTCTTCACATGACCATCCAAACGGCTGTGCTTATCGAGACTCTTGTAGCTTTAGGAGCTGAAGTTACATGGTCATCTTGTAATATTTTCTCTACACAGGATCACGCTGCTGCTGCTATTGCTGCTGCTGGAATTCCGGTGTATGCATGGAAAGGATTAAATGAAGAGGAATTTGACTGGTGTATTGAGCAGACTTTATTCTTCGGTGAAGACAGAAAGCCATTAAACATGATTTTGGATGATGGCGGAGATTTAACAAACATGGTTTTTGATAAATACCCTGAGTTCACAAAGGATATCAAAGGTCTTTCTGAAGAAACCACTACAGGTGTTCACAGACTTTACGAAAGAATGAAGAACGGAACTTTAGTAATGCCTGCCATCAACGTAAATGATTCGGTTACTAAATCTAAATTCGACAACAAATACGGATGTAAAGAATCTGCTGTAGATGCAGTAAGAAGAGCTACAGACGTAATGCTTGCTGGAAAAAGAGTGGTAGTTTGCGGATACGGGGACGTAGGTAAAGGTACTGCAGCTTCATTCAGAGGAGCTGGTTCTATCGTTACTGTTACGGAAATCGACCCGATCTGTGCACTTCAGGCTGCTATGGACGGTTACGAAGTAAAAAGATTAGATACTGTGGTAGACAATGCTGATATCATCATCACTACAACAGGTAACTTCAATATCGTAAGAGGAGAGCACTTCCTTAAAATGAAAGATAAAGCGATCGTTTGTAATATCGGTCACTTCGATAATGAAATCGATATGGCATGGTTGAACAAAAACTATGGTCATACTAAATCTGAAGTGAAGCCTCAGGTGGATATCTATACAATCGAAGGAAAAGAAGTAATCATCCTTGCAGAAGGTAGATTGGTTAACTTAGGATGTGCTACAGGCCACCCAAGCTTCGTTATGTCTAACTCTTTCTCTAACCAGACGTTAGCTCAGATCGAACTATGGAATAACTCTGCAGCTTACAAAAACGAAGTATACATGCTTCCTAAGCACCTGGATGAAAAAGTGGCTGCTTTACACCTTAAGAAATTAAGCGTGGAGCTTGAAACTCTTTCTCCTGAGCAGGCTGAGTATATCGGTGTAGACGTAAAAGGGCCATTCAAGCCTGAGTACTACAGATACTAGATCTTAACAAAACATGATATGATCCCACTATTTCTAAGATAGTGGGATTTTTTTATGGAGAGAAATAATCCATTCGTTATTTTTGTCCCCTAAAAAAATAACATGAAAAAATTCTTATTTCTGGGACTCATGAGTTCTGTGGTATTCTTTAACAGCTGCAACAGTAATGATGATAATGAGGGAAACAATACCTCTTCTAAAGTATTGTTAAGCAAAGTCACAATAGTTTATTATGACAACCCATCGCAGCCGCAGACAAGCATACAAACTCTGGAATACAATAATCAGGGTGAGCTTATCAAAACAACATCAGCTTTAGGAACTTCCAAGTTCGAATATAGTAATGGAAAACCAACTAAAACCACATATTATAAACCAGATGGTACGGTAGACTATTACTCAGCATATAGTTACAATGGAGATCTGCTTACGACGGTTAAAGCCATTTATACTACTAATCCGGATTATAACAGAACCATTACTTATAATTATAATACCAACGGACAGGTAATTTCTTCATCTCTTTGCCAGTCACCAGCCTGTTCCAACCCCATCGTGGATACTTATACTTATGATGGAAACAATATTTCAACAGAAATTTCAGAAGGTGGAGGATCCAGCTACAGCACAAAAATTGTTTACTCATATGATGATAAACAGAACCCATACATCAATATCAACAAATATTTAAAAATTATGATGGGAAGAGCCTACGCTGTAAGTCAAAATAATTATCTGACGGAAAAAATCAGCTATAAAAGTAATGGAGTCTGGACACAAAATCAAACCCGAACTTCCACCATTCAATACAACAGCGCTGGTTATCCTACTGAGGTGATTTCAAAAGAAGCCAACGGAAATCTTTCAGCGAAGTATACTTACGAATATATCACTCAATAATAAGGCTTTAACTCTTCAAAATTTGGAGAGTTTTTTTATCTGATATATTCGTCATCAATTAAGCCTGTTTTTATAAATAATGAATATATTTAATCCTTATTTAATAAAACTTTTAAATACATGAAAAACCAATTATTTATCGGGTTGATGAGCTCATTTTTATTCCTCAACTGCAGTAGCAATAATGACGAAAATAATGAACCCAATCCTTCTGATTCTCAAATATTATTAAGTAAAGTCACTACAGTTTATTATACAAGTCCCTCCGGACCGCACACCAGTATTACAAAATTAGATTATAACAGTCAGAAACAATTACTTAAAATTACATCAGAAACTACAACCTCCGTTCTGGAATATGACGGTGCCGGAAAACCTTCAAAAATTACTTACCATAAAGCAGATGGTACCGTAGCTTATTATAAAACGTTTACTTATAATGGTGATCAGCTTACGATGATTAAGAAAATAGATCCAGATACTCACTATAATACAACAATGACGTATACCAATGGTAAAGTTACTGGAACTTCTACTTGTGAGTCTTCCAGTTGTCCCATTCCGTCTACCATGTCATATACTTATAGTGGTGATAATGTTTCGGAAGAAATTTCGGTTAGTGATGGTATCGGCGGTCCACATACTAATAAAAAAGAATTTTCATATGATAATAAGGTAAATCCCTATTCTTTGATGGGCAAATATTTTAGAATGATTATGGGAGGAGCAGAGTTTTTAAGTCAAAATAATTACACCACAGTAAAAATAAGTGGCAAAGATGGCACTGGAAACTGGAGTCAAATTATGAATTTTACCTATCAGATAGAATATAATAGTAATCAACTGCCAACTCAGGTCATGGTAAAACTGGATAATAATGATTATGCAAAATATACTTACGAATATATCACTCAGTAAAACAAGGCTCTCCATTTTGGAGAGTTTTTTTATGAGCTGATTCCCGCTATCCACTCATACTCCTCGCCCCAACCTACCCCGGCCTATTACCCACCAACTCTCCCTCTCATGCTCCGGGGTAAACGCTGCTATCGGGGCTAGGAGAAGATGATGAATTATAATTGATAAATGATGAGTGATGAATGATGAATAGATTTATATTATTCAATGGTAACGGGTTATATCCTGAGTTTAGACGAAGGGAGCCTGAAACATACACCTACTTCATCATTCCATCCAGTATTTTTCCCATATTTTCCCTTTGTCAGAGCTCTATTTATAAAAAATGAATATCTTAGCCCTCTTAAACAAAACATTAAACTATGAAAAAACAAAGAGTATCGAATGCATTTGTAGCTGCGTCGTGGGTAGCATTGGGAGCAGGAATGATTGGCTTTATTGTCGGTCTTGCAAGAGCAGAAATGCTGCTGAATGAGAAGGGATATTATTTCACCATCCTTCTTTATGGTTTATTCGCTGTGGTTTCTTTACAGAAAGCAGTACGTGACAGATTAGAAAACATTCAGGTAACAGATATTTATTATGGAATCTGCTGGTTTGCTACATTATCATCCATTGTATTACTGGCCATCGGACTTTGGAATGCCACCATCCTTCCAAGTGAAAAAGGTTTTTATGCCTTTGCCTTTCTACTGGCACTCTTCGGAGCTATTGCAGTTCAGAAAAACACCCGTGATAATATGCTTCAGGAATAAAGTAAACTCTCCAAAACGGAGAGTTTTTTATTTAAATAATTTCATTGAAATTTATAAATTACTACAAACTTTACATTTAAGTTAAAAATATATTAAGTTTTTTGCTATTTTAGCTGTGCTTATTTCACAAACTAATGACATGTACAAAAAACTAATAATTTCTGCTCTGTTTATAGCAGCATTTCAACTTTCAAAAGCACAAAATGAGTTTATAACGATCTGGAAAACGCAAAACTCACAACTCATTAAATTTCCCGGCAGAGGAACCAATTTCAAAGTATATTGGGAAGAAGTAGGATATCCTCAGCATAATGGCACAATGAGTAATGTAACTTCCACGACCGAATTCATAATCAACTTGGGTGTACCTTTTAATCCTGTATCATCTCAAGCAAGTTACAGAATTAAAATCAGTGACGGCACTGGAAGTTTTGATCAGGTAAGATTCTTCGACAATACATTAACTCCCACTTACAATGCTCCAGACCGCTCAAAAATAACCCAGATTGCCCAGTGGGGAAATATAAAATGGAAAAGTTTTGACAATGCTTTTGTATACTGCGACAACATGGATGTTACAGCTACTGATGCACCGGACCTCAGCATGGCCACCAGTATGCGTCAGATGTTTTATTTGTGTATGTCACTCATCGGCAATCCTTCTTTTGATACCTGGAACACCTCTACCATCACAGATATGTATTATATGTTTGGTGACAATTATCTCTTCAACCAGCCACTGGGAAACTGGGATACTTCGAATGTTACGGATATGTCATATATGTTTGACTATACCGGATTCAACCAATCTTTGAGTAAGTGGAACACAGCGAAGGTGACCACCATGAGACATATGTTTCATGATTCTGGAAATTTTAACCAGGACCTTCAAAACTGGAATACCTCCAATGTTACTGATATGAGTGAAATGTTCTCTGGCACTGCTTTTAATCAAAATATCGGAAGATGGAATTTAAGTTCATTAACAACAGCCACCGGAATGTTTCTCAATTCTGCCATGAGCTGTGTGAATTATGATAAAACGCTTTTTGGATGGAGCCAGAGTTCATCAACCCCCAGTAATATTAACTTATCCAGTGCTTCGCCATTAATCTATTCTCATGCCGATGCCGTAACTGCCAGAAATTATTTAATTAATTCTAAAGGCTGGATTATATCAGGTGATGCTTACAACGGACTCTGCAACCAGACACTTTCAACGTCTGAAAAGGAGATCAGTAATAAACCTGCTATTTACCCAAATCCTGCAAAGGATGTGATTTATCTTAAAAATATTCAGCATCCGGTAAGCTTTATCATCACCGATATGAGCGGAAGAACTGTCGCCAAAGACAATCTTGAACATGAAAAGATTGCTATCGGACTTTTGACTCCGGGAAGTTATATTCTACAAATTTTGACAAAGGATACAATTCATTCACTTCCGTTCATCAAACAATAAACTAATCATAAAACGATAACCATGATTCTAAAGAAAATTCCAACACTCATTTTTCTTTTGTTACTATTTCTGGCAAAGGCACAAAATGAATTTATCACTATCTGGAAGCCGGCCTCTACAGTATTACCAGCTGTAAATGTAGATGCTCCTTATCAGGCAACTACACAGCAAATATGGTTTCCCGGAATTGGTGATAATTATGATATTTACTGGGAGGAAGTAGGCTATCCGCAACACAATGGTTCTCTTCTCGATGTAACTTCCACAAAACAGGTCCTTATAGACTTCGGGACGTCAATCGCAGAAAAAAATGATGCCAAATACAGGGTAAAAGTTACAAATGGAAATGGAACTTTCAGGCAGATAAAATTCGGAACGCCTCAACTATTTCCTGGTCCTGAGCAAGTTTTTCCTATCTGGCAGATCAATGGAAGTTCAGATAAAATATTAGAAATAGAACAGTGGGGTAATATTTCTTGGACCACCATGGAGAGTGCCTTCAGTCTGTGCAGGCTTATGCAGCTTACAGCAACAGATACTCCCAACCTTAATAATGTAGAGGATGCTTCTTTCATGTTTTATGGCACAACCAGCTTTATGGGCGCCAGCTCTATGCAAAACTGGGATACTTCCAAAATTAAGAATTTTAGTTTTATGCTTTCTCTTTTATTTGATGTGAACCCTTCTGCTACATTAATAGAACAGTTCAACTCACCTTATCTGGACAGCTGGAATATGTCTTCAGCCACCAACCTCAGCTATATGTTTGGAAACAGAACAGTTTTTAACCAGACTCTCAATAGCTGGGATGTCTCAAAGGTGACCGATATGAGCTGGATGTTTGGCCAGTGCTTAAGTTTCAATCAGCGACTGGATAACTGGGATACTTCAAGCCTTGAGGACATGCATTTTATGTTTCATATGATTCCTGTTTTCAATCAGCCATTAAACTGGAATACTTCCAAAGTGACCAATATGGCGCATATATTTCATGGCTGTACAACCTTTAATCAGCCTTTAGACCATTGGGATATGACAAAAGTGACCAGAATAGACCAGATCCTTAATTTTGCTTCAGGTTTCAATCAGTCATTAGGAAACTGGAACTTAGTTTCTCTTAACAATGGTAATGCTGCTTTAACAATGTCTGGTCTTAACTGTGAAAATTACAGCAAAACCCTTATGGGATGGGCAGACAATCCCAATACAGCCAACAATGTTTCATTAGGTTCTGTACAAGGATTAAAATATGCGTCCAACGTATCAGACAAAAGGGATATTCTCGTCAATAAAGGCTGGTCAATAGTAGGTGATGTGGTGGGAAGCTGTTTACTATCTTCATCGGATATAAAGCTAAATAAAAAAACTCTGCTTTACCCTAATCCTGCTGTAGATGATATTCATATTGAAGGATTAAGTGATATAAAAAATTACAAGATTTATGATGCGAGCGGAAGACTGGTAAAGGAAGGAAATCCCAATAATGATATCATCAATGTAAGTTCCTTACCTAAAGGGAATTATATGATACAACTGATCATGAAAGAAAAAACAATTTCTTCAAAATTCATTAAGAAATAACTATAAAACCTCAATATGGTATTGAAAAAATTTTCGACAGGACTTTTTATTTTCCTGTTGTGTATAGTAAAAGCCCAGAATGAGTTTATCACGATCTGGAAGCCTGCTTCTACGGTAATACAGCCTGTCACTGTAAGTGCTCCCTACCAGGCAAGTTCTCAGCAAATATGGTTTCCCGGAATTGGTGAAAACTATGATATTTATTGGGAAGAGGTAGATTATCCCCAGCACAACGGTTCTCTTACCAATATAACCTCTACAAAACAGGTTCTTATTGATTTTGGTACATCAATCGCAGAAAAGAATGATGCAAAATATAGGGTAAAAGTGAGTAACGGGAATGGAGTTTTTCAACACATAAAATTTGGAGATGTACAAGAGGTTCAGCTTCAGGATCAGATTTTCCCGGTGTGGCAGATCAACGGAAGTGCAGATAAGATACTGGAAATAGAACAATGGGGAAATATTGCATGGACAACGATGAACAGTGCTTTCAGCCAATGTAAACTTGTTCAGCTTACCGCTACAGATATCCCAAATCTTAGTAATGTTGAAGATGCTTCTTATATGTTTTATGGCGCAAAAACCTTTACAGGTGCAAGCTCCATGCAAAACTGGAATACTTCTAAGATTAAGAATTTCAGATTTATGTTTGCGATTATCTTTGACAGTATCAATAACTCACTTCCTGATCAGTTCAACCCTCCTTATTTTAATAGCTGGAATATGTCGTCAGCAACTGATCTCAGTTTTATGTTTGGAGGAAGAGGGATCTTTAATCAGACCTTAAACAACTGGAACGTTTCTAATGTCACTGATATGAAATGGATGTTTGCTCTTTGTCCAAACTATAATCAGCCTATGGATAACTGGGATACCTCAAGCCTTGAAGACATCCGTTTTATGTTCCATTTTGATTCCAGTTTCAATCAATCCTTAAATAATTGGAATACGTCTAAAATTACCAATATGGCCCATGCTATTCATGGCTGCACGGCCTATAGTCATTCCCTGGAAAACTGGGATATGACCAAGGTTACCAGAATAGACCAGATTCTTAAGGAAACGCCCAATTTTAATCATTCCCTTGCAAGCTGGAATCTTGCCAGCGTTAATAACGCAGCCCAGGCTTTGATGCAGACAGGAATAGATTGTGAAAATTTCAGTAAAACACTTGCAGCATGGGCAGATAATCCTGATACTGCCAATAATGTTGATTTAGATATTGTAACCCCTTTGACTTATGCTTCCAATGCCGCAGATAAAAGAAATATTCTCATCAGCAAAGGATGGACGATGTCGGGTGATACGGTAGGAAACTGTTTACTGTCCTCATCAGAAGTCAGGCTGAATAAAAAACTTTCACTATATCCCAATCCCGCTGTGGATGATATTCATATTGAAGGACTAAGTGACATTAAAAAGTACAGAATTTTTGATGCAAGTGGAAGGCTTGTACTAGAAGGAAATCCTAATAAAGAAATGATCAATGTAGGATCATTACCGAAAGGAAATTATATTTTACAGCTCATTTTGAAAGATCAGACCATCTCTTCAAAATTCATTAAAAAATAAAGTAAAAAGCCTCGCTGAAAAGTGAGGCTTTTATTTTGAGTTGAAAAATAATCTATTGGTCAAAATAATTAGGATGCTGGGCTTTGATATCATCTACCGTTCCCAGTACTTTATCTTTTAAAGAATCCTGATATTTCTGAAGTTTTGCAGCGACTTCTTCATTACCGCTTCCTAAAATTTTTGCAGCTAAAATCCCGGCATTCAAAGCTCCGTTCAAAGCTACGGTAGCTACCGGAATCCCACCGGGCATCTGAAGGATAGATAAAACAGAGTCCCATCCGTCTATAGAATTACTGGACAAAATAGGAACCCCGATTACCGGAAGTGTAGTACAACTCGCCACCATCCCCGGAAGATGTGCTGCTCCACCTGCTCCGGCTACAATGACCTTCAGCCCTCTTTCCTTAGCAGTTTTTGCATAATCGAACATTCTTTCCGGAGTTCTGTGCGCTGAAACTACTGTCAATTCATAAGGGATATCAAGGCTTTTAAGAAAATTTGCAGCCTGTTCCATAATCGGCAGATCACTCTGACTGCCCATAATAATTCCTACCATCTTCAATTTTATTAGATGTTCAAAGATAAAAAATAAAAATGTAAAGAGGAAAGAGTACAAAAAATCCGGGACACGATTTATGATTATAATTCCTAAAATAATTTAATCTTTCAATAGATCTTCCATTTAAAATGTAAAGAATTAATAAAGTTATTTTTGGCTCAAATTTTTCATCTGTACTCCTATAAATTACAGGATCTGTATCCATAAAAATCGCTGGAGAAATAGATATATTTGCTGTTACACCAAATTAAAATTGAAAGATTATAAACTTACACTGGCTGTATGTACCGTTGCTATTGTATGGGGTACTACGTTTTTATCAATAAGGGTTGCGGTAGAAACTATTCCTGCCTGGTTTGTCGCAGGAATACGTCAATTTCTTGCAGCGATTATCATGTTCCTTATTCTTACCTATAGAAAAGAATTCAAATGGATAGGCTGGACAAGCCTGAAATACCAGTTGATCTTCTCTTTATTAATGCTTGTGATTGCAAACGGAATGACTACAGTAGCGGAAGAGAAAGTTACCAGCAGCCTTACTTCACTGATAAGTGCCTGCTCTCCTATCCTGGTATTTTTCGGAAGTATGGCTTTAGGCCTGCAGAAATTCAGCTGGCGGGCTTTTACCGGAGTTGTTCTGTGTTTCAGCGGCATTCTTTTTATTTTCTGGGATGGCATTAATGATCTGAAAAACCCGGATTATGCACTGGGAATATTATTTTTATTCATTGCCATTGCGGGATGGGCTTCAGGAACTATTTTCACCAAAAAACTGAACATTCAAAGCGGAAATATCTCACTTAATCTATTTTATCAGTTTGCCTTTGCAGGAATTATCCAGATAATTTTTGCCTTCCTTTTTTCAGAAAACTACAACTTCGGAAACTGGAGTCTGAAAAGTATTTCTGCGATGCTTTATTTATCCTGTTTTGGCTCTGTAGCGGCATTTTTTGCTTTTCATTATGCATTGACCAAAGTTTCTCCGGTTCAGGTATCCATCCTGGCCTATATTAATACGGTAATTTCCATTTTTTTAAGCTGGCTGATTCTTGATGAAAAAATTTCTGCCAAATTCATCATCGCTGCCATACTTATTATTGTTGGGGTCTTTGTGATCAATTACAATCCGGCCATGTTTAAAAAACAAAGAATCGAGTCGTAAATCAGAAAATAATATTCATTATTTCAACCCTAGATCCCGCTGTTTTTTAATGTATTAAATAGAATTAAAAGCAGATCCGTTATATGGGGATTTTCTATTTCCTTCATTTTTTCTTATATTGTATACTCCAACCGATACAATATGCTGAAAAACACATTTTTTTATTGCTGGCTGCCTCTTTTCTATTGGTAAGCTGTGATTACAAAGAGAAGGAAAAGAACCTGACAGACAGGGAAAAACAACTTTTAGACAAAGAGAAATTATTCGCGAAGAAAGAATCCGAATATCAGTCACTTCTGAAAATGAGAGACAGTATTTTTTCCAAAAAAGATTCTGTAGTAATTGCTGCTGTATGGCCTACAGAAATTTCCGGCCCTTGGAATGGTAAAGTAATCTGTACAGAATCCAACTGCAGCGAATATGCTGTAGGCGACCAGCGTACTGACATCTGGGAATTCGATAATGATTCTACCCAGCCCATTACCAAAATCATCAATAACAATAATCTGGTAAGGCTGTATACAGGCAAGTTTGAAAACAATGAAATCAGACTGTCTTTCAAAACCGATTCTACAGCCAAAAAGAATGTAGAAATGAGCGTTCTTCTTAATGATATTTCAGACAACAAGATCAAAGGAACCAGAACCATTACTTCTGATGGCTGTACCGCCAAGTTCTCTGTTGAATTAGTACGTTCCACAAAATAAACACATATGATTTTACTGAGTATACACAACCTGAGTCTTCCCATAGAAGATCCGGTACTGAAATTCCTGTTGGTACTGGTCATCATCCTTGCAGCACCATTGCTGCTTAATAAAATTAAAGTTCCCCACCTTTTGGGACTTATTATTGCCGGAGCGATTATTGGCCCGAACGGATTCAATGTATTGTCCAGAGACAGCAGTATTGTAGTAACCGGAACCACCGGACTTCTTTACATTATGTTTCTGGCCGGGCTTGAGATTGATATGGGCGACTTTAAAAAGAACAAATGGAAAAGTCTCACCTTTGGTATCTATACCTTTACAGTTCCTTTTGTATTAGGATATCTGGGTGGATATTACCTTCTTCACTTTTCAATGCTGACTTCCATTCTGTTTGCCAGTCTTTTTTCATCTCACACGCTTATCGCTTATCCATTGGTGAGTAAGTTGGGAATTGCGAAAAATAAAGCAGTTAATATCACCGTTGGAGGTACCATGATCACAGATATTCTTGCCTTATTGGTACTTGCAGTGATTGTGGGAATGTCTCAGGGCGACGTGGGAACAGAATTCTGGGTTAAATTATCGGTCTCTTTTGTCGTTTTTGCCCTCATTGTACTTATTGTATTCCCTATTATAGGCCGTTGGTTTTTCAAAAGAGTGGATGATAAAATTTCGCAGTATATTTTTGTACTGGTTATGATTTATCTGGCTGCTATGCTGGCTGAACTGGCTGGTGTAGAAGCTATCATCGGAGCATTCTTTGCCGGACTGGCGTTAAACAGACTTATCCCTCACACTTCTTCTTTGATGAACAGGGTTGAGTTTGTAGGAAATGCCATATTTATCCCGTTCTTTTTGATCAGTGTAGGAATGCTGATTGATTTTAAAGTTTTCTTTAAAAGCTGGGAAACACTTGAAGTTGCCGGAATTATGCTGGTTGCCTCTATCGGAGGGAAATACCTTTCCGCGGTCGCCACTCAGAAAACATTCAGACTAACCAAAGAGGAAGGAAAACTGATCTTCGGATTAAGCTCTGCTTCGGCAGCAGCAACACTGGCTTCCGTAATGGTAGGATATAACATCATCCTTTCTGAAACCGAAACCGGAGAACCTGTAAGATTATTAAACGAACACGTACTGAACGGAAGTATTCTCCTTATCCTGATTTCCTGTACCATTTCTTCTTTTATTTCCATGGCGAGCGCTCAGAAAATTGCGGAGAGTGATAATGAAGATACCGTTTCCGGAAACACCCATGAAGAAGAAAATATTCTCTTAGCCATCAACCATGAGGCAACTGTTGAGAGAATGGTCAACTTAGGAATTCTGATCAAAGCACATTCCAATACAGAAGATCTCTTTGCTTTAAATGTTATCAATGAAGATAAAAATGAATCTTCGGTAAAGAATGCGGAGAAACTTCTTCACCAGGCAGCAGATGCAGCCGCAGCTGCAGATGTGAAATTACAGGCTTTAAAAAGATATGACAATGATGTCATCAACGGGGTCAATAATGTGATTAAAGAACAGAAAATAACGGATCTTATCATCGGATTGGAGGACGAAAAAGGATTCTCTCCTTCTTTTGTATATAATCTCTATAACGGTTATCTTCAGAATGATGACGTGAATGTACTGGTTTACCATGCTGCACAACCGCTTTCCACCATTAAGAAATATGCGGTTATGATTCCTGAAAATGCTCATCAGGAAGCAGGATTCTTCCATGCACTGCTGAGAGTCTGGAATATTGCCCGAAATTCCGGTGCTACAATTGTTTTTTATGCTCCTGAAAACATTATTGACATTCTTCAGAAAATCATTAAAAAAGCCAATATAGAAGCTGAATTCATTATCATGAGCACATGGCAGGACGGAGAAAGAACCGCAGCACAGCTGAAAGATGATGAAGCATTAATTATTCTGATGGCAAAACGCGGCATGAAGTCATATATTCCAAGAATGAGACTGATCCCTGAACTTCTGAACAGAAATCTGAAAGACAATAATTACCTTCTGATTTTCCCTTTCTCGGAGTATGACAAAAACAGCCCTGAAATACGTTCTGTAGGAAATCACGGGGATTTTGTGGAGATTGGAAATGTGATTCAGAAGATATTTAAATAAAAAGGCTGGAAGAAGGAAGAAGGGTGCGGGAAGTTTCTTCTCTGCGAATAATTAATTTTTCTTTATGATTAAACAATTAAATCTTCAATAGCTTCCGAGCTTTAGCCCGATGTGAACAATCAAAATAAAATTGGCTTTAGCCGAAACCTAAAATTAAGCTTCGGCTAAAGCCAATTGAGATGATAATTATTTTTAAACGGGCTAAAGCCCGTTTCTATTGAATAATTTTATAAATAAAAGGGAGCTGTTTTTAAAGTTAAAACAGCTCCCTTTTATTTATCTTAAATGATATTACTCAGCAATTACTCTTACCATTCCTTTTACCTGTACAAGCTTTTCCATAAGCTCTTCTCTGGAATCTGCAAGAACGTTGATATGTCCCATTTTTCTTCCCGGCTTGGTTTCAGTTTTTCCGTATAAGTGGATGTATGTTTCGGGAAGCTTAAGAACATCTTCCATTCCTTCATAGACTACTTTTCCGGAATATCCTTCTGCTCCTACAAGATTCAGCATTCCGCTGTAAGTGATGGCGTCAGTATCCGCTAATGGTAAATTTTTAACCACGCGGTACATTTGCTCAAATTGGGAATTAGTATTTCCTTCCTGACTCTGATGGCCTGAATTGTGAAGCCTTGGAGCAGTTTCATTTACCCATACTTTTCCTTCTTTATCAAGGAATAATTCGATGGCAAACAACCCCGGAGAGTTCACTGCAGCCAGAAATTTTTCAGTAATGGAATCAATCTGGTTCTGAACATCTTCCGTCAGTAGAACCGGACATACATTGAAATCCAATAGATTCAGTTTTGGATCGGCAACCATTTCCGTTACCGGGAAAATATTGGTTTCTCCTTTTTCGTTTCTTGCTACAATGACAGAAAGTTCTTTTTCAATATCAACAAGACTTTCAATGACAGAAGGTTCAGTCCATAGTTGCTGATAGTCTTCTTCCGTTTTGATCACCTGTACTCCTTTTCCATCATAGCCTCCGGTATTCATCTTCTGAACAAACGGCAATGGCATGATGATTTTCTCATCACTGTTCCATACCACCTGAAATTCCGGGCTTGGAATATCATGAGCTTTATAAAATTCTTTCTGAAGGATTTTTTGCTGAATTGTTTTGATGATATTGGCATTAGGAACCACTTTTATTCCCTGCTTTTCAAGTTCTGCCAGTGCATCAGCATTTACGTGTTCTATTTCAATGGTTACAACATCTTTATCTTTTCCGAAATTCAAAACTGTTTCATAGTCATTGAAATTTCCCTGTGTAAAATACGAGATATTATGACATGGTGCATCAGAGGCCGGATCCAGAGTATAAAACTCATCATCATACTTCAGTGCACTTTGTATCAACATTCTTCCCAGCTGTCCGCCTCCCAGAATTCCTATTTTCATTTTTTATTTTTATTAGATTTACTCTTATTGAATTTTATCAATTTTTAAATAGCCTAACCCCATTGGGTTCTCCTGATTTTCTTCATCAGACTTTTGAAGAATGATAGCATATTTTTCTTTCATATACGCAGGAAGAATATCGCTCACATTGAAAATATCATCAATATCCACTCCATGCTTATCATCAATATGGCTTACTGCACCTTCAAATCCCATGGTCTGATAGAATTCGGTAGCTTTTGCTCTTTTCACAATCTCTCCCATAGACTGTCCTACCATTAAGTGCTGCTCATGAAATTCTTCAAAGAAACCTGGCTTATAACCTCCCAGATTCAGAAAAAACAACTGGTTTTCTGATGTCTTCTCTCCCTTTTCTACAATTTTCACCTTGTAACCGTCTGCAAATTTCACTTCCTGGTAACAATCCAGGTGAATTTTTCCTTCTGCTTCCTTCCAAAATTCTTTCATATCAGGAATCAGATCTTTCAGATTCTCCGCAATTCCGAAGAAAACATCGTGCTGCTCTATATTTCTGCCTTTGGGTGTTGCCCCGAGGATGACATAAAATAATTTCAATTCATTTTTCATGCATACAAAAATACGTTAAATTTATCTTTTTCAAATGTTTGGCAGACTACTACAATAATTTTATATTTGTAACATTATTTGTAGTATGTCAGAAATCATCATACTCTTCCTTGGCGCAATTTCCGCGGGTCTTTTAGGTTCACTTACGGGTTTAGGAGGGGGAGTTATCATCATTCCTTTATTAACGCTGGGTTTTGGCGTTCCAATGCATTATGCTATCGGTGCTTCACTCATCTCTGTGATCGGAACCTCTTCCGGTGCGGCTGTAGCTTTCGTAAAAGAAGGTTTTACCAATATGAGAATCGGGATGTTTCTCGAAATAGCAACCACCGCAGGCGCTATTATTGGAGCCCTTGTTTCAGGAATGCTTAACCCAAATACAATCGGAATTATTTTCGCAAGTATCCTTCTTTTAACCGTTATTTTAAATCTTAAAGGGAAACCTGATCACCAGGAACCTTTGGTAAAAGGAAGTCTGGAGGAAAAGCTGAAACTGTACGGAACATTTCCCGATAAAGGAGTATTGAAAAGCTATTCTGCGAGAAATACAGTTCCCGGATTTTTGATGATGATGTTTGCAGGGGCCATGTCCGGGCTTTTAGGAATTGGTTCCGGTGCTTTAAAAGTATTGGCGATGGACAATATGATGAAGCTTCCTTTCAAAGTATCTACCACTACCAGTAATTTCATGATCGGAGTAACGGCAGTAGCCAGTGCCCTGATCTATTTCCAGAGAGGTGAAATTATTCCTGTGATTGTAGCTCCTGTACTGATCGGAGTTGTGATCGGAAGTTTTATCGGTTCAAAAACGCTGATGGTATCGAAGACCAAAAAATTAAAAGTATTTTTTGCCATTGTGATTACCATTCTTTCCATTTATATGATGTATAACGGTATCAACAAAAGCTTCAGATAATGAAAAAGAATTTTACAGATGTAGATCTGAACCGTTCGGTAGGAAATCTTCTGAGACTGGGTGTTATTCTGTCTGTGGCTACATCATTGATCGGTTTTATCAAGTTATTTTTTGAAGGCTTTAAAATGCCCGAAAAATATACCAGCCTTGTGGTAGGTACTTCTTCTGAAAAGGTCTGGGGACATTTCTGGGACTCTCTATGTAAAGGAGAAGGTACAGCTATTATTCAGCTGGGTATTCTTTTGCTGATCTTCACTCCTCTGATGAGAATCGTTTTTGCTTTAATAGGTTATTTAAAAGAAAAAGACTACGTATATGTAGTCATTTCTTCTATTGTTTTAGCCATTATGGCGGTGAGTTTCTTTGCAGGTTACGCGCACTAATTTTTTACATTTCATAAAACTCTAACGGCAGCTGGTCGGGATCCTGGGTAAAGAAAAATTCTTTTCCTGTGAATTCGTCTATGCGAATTTCTTCACAGTTTAATCCTTTTCTGATCAGTTCATTCCTCTTTTCCATAACATTTTCTACCGAGAAAGCGAGATGCCTTAAACCACATGCTTCGGGACGTGACGGACGTTGGGGAGGATCGGGAAAGGAAAAAAGTTCGATCACATAATGATCTCCTATGGCAAGATCAAGTTTATAAGACTGTCTTTCTTCGCGGTATACTTCACGGATGATATTCAGATCTAAAATTTCCGTATAAAACTTCTTTGAAACGGCATAATCTGAACAGATGATGGCAATATGGTGAATCTTCATTTTTATTTTAACCTGATTTTCAATTGAACTTTATTATTGTATTTCTTTACAGTTATCCTTTCTTCTCGTATCAATAATATACTGGATCTTCCATTCATTATTCTGTTTTACCAGCTGAAAACTGTTAGCCCCGCAGTGTGATAATTTTCCTTTTAAATAAAAAGAATAAGGGGTAAAAACAGTTGCCAGATTGCCATCTGTATGAATAGCTTCCACTATAATTCTTTCATCCAGATCTCCTTTTGTAAATTTGGAAACCGAAGCAATGAAATCCGAAATACTATCACTTTTCACAGTACCGTCCTTGGTGATTGTTTGAAGTACTGCACTCTCTGCAAAAGCGGATTTTACCAACTCAGGATCTGCATTTTTCATACCAAGAAACAGGTTTCGGATAGGTTTTTCAATATCTGTATTCTGCTGGCCTAAGCATGAAATACTGATCAGAACAAGAAATGCCATTATTTTATTCATAGTATAGATTTAGATAATTAAAAATAGATAAAATAAAATTTAAATTGATTAATAAATTTTAAAATTCATTTTCCTTAAATTGTGGTCAAAATTATTTCAGAGCTTTTTATATGTGGATTATTTACCTGACTCTGGCCATAGTTCTTCTGGTCATGACAATACTGCCAAAAATACAGCATTCTCACTGGATATTTAGGGTTCCTGAATTTGCCAAAATACAGGTTACCTACCTTATATTCTTTACTTTTTTATTAGGCTTTTTCACAGACTCTACAGAATATTTCTGGTATTATCAGGGGCTTCTGCTGGTTATGTTTATTCATCACGGCCAAACACTGATCAGATACACCCATTTCTATCCTGTAAAAAAACACAGACAGCGTCACAGATCTTCTGATAAACTACATTTTATTTCTGCCAATGTATATCAGTTTAATAAAGAGTATGAGAAATTCATAGGGCTTGTTAAAAAACATAACCCTGATTTTTTCATGACCATGGAAAGCAACAGTGACTGGGAGAAAGCAATGAGACCTCTGGAAAAAGAATATTCCTACCAGCATAAAGTGACTCTTGAAAATACCTATGGGATGCATTTTTATTCAAAAGTTGAGATTAAGGAAGCGAAAACCCATTATTTCGTTGCTGATGACATCCCGAGCATTGAGATCCATATGAAAACCGCTGATGGCTTTTCTTTTGTTTTCTTTGGGGTTCACCCGCCGCCGCCAAGTCCTACGGAAGAAGAAACATCAAAGGAAAGGGATGGTGATCTTTTAAGTACTGCCAAGCGTGTAAAAGATATTAAAAAGCCTGTTATTGTCGTGGGAGACTTCAATAATGTAGCCTGGTCGAGATCATCTGTCTTGTTCAGAAAAACAAGCCACCTGATAGACCCCAGAATCGGGCATTCTTTCGTTTCTACTTTCCATGCGAAATACCGTCTTTTAAGATTCCCTATTGATCTGATGTTTCACAGTGAAGATATTTTTATCCAACAGCTGAAGACCTTGGAAAATTTTGGTTCAGACCACCTTCCGGTATACTGTGAGTTTTTCATAGATCATCACAATGATGAACAGGAAGAACTGATAGAAACTGCAACTGCTGAAGAGAAAGCTGAGGCTGAAATCATGATAGAGGAAGGAAAGAAAGAAGATGGAGAACGCGAAGCTGTTGTTACTGAAGATTAATAAAAAAAGTGGGTTTTAGCCCACTCCTATTGATTTTTTTAATTTAAAATTTCATCACATCTTTCACTACTCCATTCTTTTGAGTATGTTGTAATAATTCAGCTTCAATGAAGGTTTTAATCTGTTCTTCAGATCCGTTACTAGGGAACAGAAGGTGAACATTCGCTCCGGCATCCAGTGTAAAGAATAATGGAAGTCCTGTTTCTTTTCTGAAATCCCAGATTTTGTTGATGACTTCCAAAGTACCTGTTTTCATCAGGATAAAAGCAGGATCACTCATCATCATCATGGCATGCAGGGTAAGTGCTTCATGTTCTACCAATTTGATAAAGCTTTCCATATCTCCTTTTTTCAGGATGTCTTTCATGGGAATAAAATTTTCCCTTGCTTCCTGAAATCTTCTTTCTGCATAAGGATTCGTCTTCATCAGGCCGTGACCTACTGTTGAAGAAACACTTTTCTGCCCTTCATGGATTAACAGAACCCAATCATTAAAATTTTTGAATACTTCATGAATTTCAGCATCGGGATACTGTACTCCGAACAAATCTGAACTTCCTTTTACCTCATCGGTTTCACCCCACACGACAAGTCCGTTGTATAGACTTCGGCATGCACTTCCACTTCCTAGTCTTGCTAAAAATGAAGCTTTTCTCAAAGATTCTTCTTCAGAAGTTTTTCCTGTAAATGAAACATCCAATGCCATCAGACATTTTGCAATCGCTCCAAATCCTGAAGCAGAACTTGCAATCCCGGAACTATGCGGGAATGTATTCTCTGTTCTGATGATATATTTTCCTTTCAGAATCCATGGAAGATACTGTTCTATATTTCTGAAATATTTTTCAATTTTTTCGGCAAACTTCACTTCTTCATTTCCAGCCAGAAAAGTTTGTACTGAAAAAGGCTCATTCGCAGTAAATTCCATTGAAGTATTGGTCTTACAATGATTTAATGTGTAGCTGATGCTTGGGTTAGCAGGAATCTGATCAGCATATTTTCCCCAGTATTTAATCAGGGCAATATTAGACGGGCAGCTTTCTGAAGCCGTTTGGGTATGAATGGTGAAATTTTCTTTTCCTATAAAATCCTGTGTTGTCATAGTTTACTTTAAGTCGTTATTTTGAATCACCCCAACAAAAATTCTTTGAATTTTTGCCACCCCTCCAAAAGAGGGAAATTTTCACGTCTTCAGTTGTAATTGATGTGAAAAAGGAGATTAAAATTTTTAATACATCTTCTCTATAATATCCGCATATTTTTTGATCACCACATTTCTTTTGACTTTCAGAGTGGGAGTAATTTCTCCTGTGTTGATGTCAAATTCAGCCGGCATTAGCGTAAATTTCTTCACTTTTTCATAATCTGCCAGGTGGCTCTGTAATTCTTTGATTTTTTCTTTGTAAAGATCGATTACTTTCTCATTTTTTACAGCATCTTCCCATTTGGTAAAAGGAATATTATTTTTCTTAATATAATCCTGTAAGAATTCGAAATTAGGAACAATCAGTGCTGAAACAAACTGTCTTCCTTCCGCAATCAGCATGATCTGCTGGATAAAATTATTGTTGGTCAGAAGGTTTTCTATCTGTTGCGGAGCGATGTATTTTCCGTTGGAAGTTTTCATCAGGTCTTTAATTCTGTCTGTGATGATCAGGTTTCCTTTCTCATCAAACTTTCCGGCATCACCAGTTTTGAACCATCCGTCTTCTGTGAATACTTTCTGAGTTTCTTCAGGTTTCTTGTAGTATCCTTTCATGATTCCGTTTCCTCTGGCCTGGATCTCATCATTTTCACCGATACGCATTTCTACTCCAGGAAGAGGCTTTCCACTGGTTCCATGCTCAAAGTGAGTTAAAGGGAAAAGGGTCAATGTTGCAGTAGTTTCCGTTAATCCGTATCCAACAGTTACGTGAATGCCCACCGATTCAAAGAAACGGGTAACTTCGGGTGATAATGAAGCTCCACCGCAAGGTAAAAACCAAAGTCTGCCACCCATTTTATTTTTAATTTTACTGAAAACCAGCATATCAGCTACAGATTCTTTGAATTTTAATCCAAAAGGAACCGGTCTTTCATTTCTTCTTAATTCTGCGGTCTCCCATCCGGTTTTAAGCGCCCAGTCAAAGATTTTCTTTTTCAGAGCTGAACCTTCTTCCGCTTTTTCAAGAACTCCGGCATATACTTTCTGGAAAAATCTTGGTACTGCACACATGGCGGTAGGTTTTACTTCTTCCAGTGCTTTGGCAACATTTTTCGGATCTTCAAGGAAATACACACGGGCACCACCGTATAAACAAAGTAAGCTCCAGCTTCTCTCAAAAACATGGCTTAAGGGTAAGAATGCCAGTGAAAGTTCTTCTTCAAAGTTTTTAAACTTAAAAAATTCAAAATGAGAATCGAATGCCTTGATAAAATTTCCATGGGTAAGCATTACTCCTTTCGGGATTCCGGTAGTTCCGGAAGTATAGATCAATGTGGCCGTATCGTCATTTTCTTTCTTACAGATCTCCAGCTCCGGCGAGGCTTTTGCGATAAAATCTTCAAGATAAAAACTATTGAACTCTTTCTTGATCCATACTGCTTTTTTAGAAACAATAATGGTTTCAAGATTGTTTTCTTTTTTATGTAAAAACTCAAGGCAGGCATCGTACTGCATCTGGTTTCCTACCAAAACGGCTTTAGCACCGGAATCGTTGATGATATGTTCTGCCTGTTCAGCATTATTCGTGGAATAAACAGGTACTGTAACAGCACCAATCGCCAGAGAAGCCAAATCCATAATCATCCATTCTGATGAATTGTCTGAATAAATCGCCACTCTGTCATTCTCCTGAACACCAGATTCTTTTAAAGCATTGGCTGTTTTAAAAATAATTTCACTGAATTTTTTCCAGCTCAGCTCTTTCCAGGCATCTTTCTTTTTAAATCCGATGGCCGCTTTTATAGGATGTTTTTCTACATTTTTAAGGATAATTGCCTCTGCAAGATTCATTTCTTCAGCTTTTTGTCGTTAATATAATTATTCAGGTGAAAGTCTATACTTTCTTTTACAGGAATAAACTGATAGTTCAGTTTTTCTTTGACTTTGTGATTGGAAATGGTGTTGAATGAAGAGATGGCCTCAATATTTGATTTTGTCACCATCCTTAGTTTGGGAATCAGCCATCCGAAAAGGGTGTTGGCTATTCTTCCTATATTCAGCTGGGTTTGGGTAAGAATTTTTGCTTCTTTAAGCCCCAGACGTGATCTTACCTGTTTGGCAAGTTCAGCATATCTGTTGTTTTCAGCGACAATAATAAAACGTTCTCCGAAAAGGTTATTTTCCATTAATCCGATAGCCGTATTGGCAACGTCTCTTACGTCAACGTAGGCAGAGCCTCCTGAAAAGGTAAAGCTATTGTCTTCAAAGGTTGAGAAAAGCTCACCGCTGCTTTGGTTCCAGTTTCCGCTTCCTACGATCATGCCGGGATTAATGATCACCACATTCAGTCCTTCTGCTGATGCTCTCCATACCTCCATTTCGGATAAATGCTTAGAGATGGCGTAGGCAGAATGTTCCAGTTTTGGATTAAAGTCAGAATCTTCATCCAGTTCTCCTTTTTCATTAAAGTTATCAAGAACGGCAACAGAACTTACGTGGAGAAATTTTTTAACCTCCGATCCTTCACAGGCAAACAATAGATTTTCTGTACCCTTGATATTGGTATGGTACATTTCTTTTTCATCTTTCGGATGAAAACTTACTTTGGCAGCACAGTGATACACCTCATCTACGCCTTGCAGTGCAGTTTTTAAAGAATCGAGATCATCAAAATCTACGTTTACCCATTCAATTTTATTGAAAAAATCGTCAGGATTCTCCGTATAAAAGCTGTATGAATGCTTTACTTCGTTTAAATTGCTGCCCGGCCTTTTGGAAGCACGTACACTTTTCCCTCTTTTAAGAAGTTCCAGTACAATTATTCTTCCCAGAATTCCGGTAGCACCCGTTACAAAAATCATTAATTATTTTACTTGATTGCTGACTAAAATATAACAATATTTTCTATCCGGCAATGCTTCCGGATCGGTAAAAATTATTTGGAAAAACCGTTTTTGCAAATTTGCGATTTTTAAAGCATAATTCAACTTAATTTAACCAATATTATCATTCCGAATACCACAAACCTGAAAATTTAAATCACAAAAGGGTATCCAAGTGAAAAGTCCTGAAAGAATTGACAACTTTCAGGACTTTTTATATTTAAAATATTTTATTGCTTACGCCATTACTTCATTATTTCTTCTTGGAGCTTTGTCGCAGAGAACATCTGCAATACTCTTGGAAATAAGATTTCCTTCTGTAAGATTATCCAGCCAGAAGAATTCTCCCGCAGCATTAATTTCGATGAAATAATAATCGTCTTCAGGAGAAACAATCATGTCTATTGCTCCGTAATCTACATTGTAAATATCCAGCAGTTCAAGCAGTTTTGCTTCCACATCTGTCGGAAGTTCTGTTCTGTTCCATTTATCAATCAGATTAACTCCGTCTTTTCTCCAGTCTATTTTGGCATCTTCAGACTGCTGGGAATCTATTTCGAATGCATACACATCTCTTCCCACAATGGTAATACGAAGTTCTTTTTTCTTCTGAATCATCTGCTGAAACTGCATCGGGCAATACAATAATGAATCCAGCTCTTCCAGTTTATCTTCGCCCACAACGTTCGTAAACACTACATTTTCTACTCCATCTTCATAAATGGCAAAACCGGTTTGCATTTTAGCCACCACATTTTGATGCTTTATAATAAATTTCCTTGCCTCATCAGGATTGTTGGTAAGACATGTTGCAGGAATGGTCAGCCCTAATTTATCTGCAATTTTCAATTGTTCTTCCTTGCTGTCTAATCTTCTGTAAACACTTGGTTTTCCTAAAGAATAAGCATCCACAGATTCAAAGAAACCAAAAAGAGTATTTCTGATTTCTCCCATAGCTGCACCGTAAAATTTTGAGTCCATTTCTTCCTTTAATCCTTTTCCGATATTGTAGGCTCTTCTGTACCAGATGGCTGAAATATCGTCCAAACGATGTTTTGCTTCAGGCGTTTCCAGATAGCTTACCCATTCTCCATCCTGAAAAATAGTGGACAGTTTGTTTTGTAATGGATAAACGTCCACATCAAAGCGAATGACTTCACAATTATTTTTTTCAATGTATTCTGTTACTTTTTCAATGGAAAAGTTATCTGCGGTATGGGTAATTATTAAAATTTTATTCATAGAAATTAATTCTTTTGATAAGGTTGTCGGCAATTCTTTCTGCGATGGGAAATCCCAGCTCTTTCTGAAGCATTCCCCATTCTCCCTGAGGATTGACTTCAAGGAAGTAATACGCACCGTCTCTTCCTTTGATCATATCAATCGCGCCTATATAAAGTCCCATTTCTTTCATCATGGAAGTGAGATTGGCTTTAATGGTATCAGGTAATTCGTATTCTTCCCAGAAATATCCTTCACGGGCAACTCTCCAGTCTGCATTTTCACTGTTATTGATTTTTCCTATGAAAAACTCACCGTCTACATAGACGATTCGTAATTCATATTCTTTATCAATATAGGGTTGAAAAATCATCGGACAGTATGAAATATCTGAAAGGTGTTCCAGAGACTCTTCCTCAATAATGGTAGTGGAAATCATATTTTCCCCTGACATTGTTTTTGCGGTAACTCCGTGAAGCTTCGCTATGGCTTTTCCCTGGCAGTATTGATAGAAAAATGCCGTTATTTTTTCTTCATCATTGGAAAAAATGGTTTTGGGAATGGTTAAGTTATTTCTTTGTGCTATTTTCAGCTGCAATATCTTATTTCCATCTATTTTCTTTTCATTTTCATAAGGGTTGATCCAGGGAATATGTTCTAAAGCAGTCATCAGGTTATACCTAAGGCTGCCATATTCGTTGAGAAAGATTTTTTCATAATCCTGATCAAGCTCTTCGGGAGCGCTGATTCTCCAGGCTTTTCTGTGCCATACGCCTTTTATAGTGTCAGAATGGATGGTATTTCCTGATTCGTCAGTCAATTCAAATGAATCTTCATGAATACTGATTTTCTGAAGATGGTTCAGGCGGTCAGAATTCAGTCTGAAATAAGGGATATTTTGGGAAGCCAGGTATTCGAAAAAGAGATCAATATTATAAAAATCCTGTGAATGGGTGATGCAGAGAATCATTTGCCGGTTTTATTAAAAAGGGAAACTTATTATTTAAGTTTCCCCTACTATTTTATTTAATATTCTTTCTGATCTTACAGTGGAAGAGTGATTGTATCATCATCACCGTCGGAAGGATATTTCAGCGTGTGCATCATATCGTCTTTTGGAGAAGTTACAGTATCTATTGCTGGCTTTGTGATCAAATCTCTTTCAGCAAGGGTGATATCACTTCCTCCTTTTACCGTTTCCGGATCTTTTACCTGTTTTTCCAAGAATGATGCGAAAAACGGCTTCTTCTTTGAGTTGTTGCTTTTCATAATGTTTTAGTTTTGGTTTGATATATAATTGAGCTTAAGCTTTAGTATATTTCTTATGCTTCTAAAACATCCTCATCACCGTCAGAAGGATATTTCATTGTTACATTGTCATTGTCAGGCTTTGTAACACTGTCTTCAAGTGCTGTAGTCGTGATATGATCTTTGATTACTGATGTAATCTGATCAGCAAGTACAGAAGTAATACCTCCTCCTTTTACTGTTTCAGGGTCTTTAACCTGTTTTTCTAAGAATGACGCAAAAAATGGCTTCTTTTTTGAATTTTTGTTTTCCATAAGTTAATATTTTTATTGTTTTTTGAAAATCCAAAGTACAAAAATTTCAACTCATGGAGAAATAATATATGTTTTTAATAAAATTTTAACACAATATTGAAAATCAAAGTATAAAATTAATTTAAACCAAGAAACTCCTTAACAACATTTGCAAAATCAACAGGATTTTCCGCTTGTACCCAATGTCCTGCATTCTTCACCGTCACTATTTTAGCTTTAGGGAATTGCTGCTTGATTCCAAATTCGTCCTGTGGCAGGATATAATTGGATTTTGCCCCTGCTATAAACAAAGTTTCTCCTTCAAAAACCCCAAATTTAATTGCATTGGAAACAAATTCAGTATATTTTTCAGATAATGTCTTAAGATTGAATCTCCAGCCCAGTTTTTTATTATCATCCCAATACAGGTTTTTCGTCAGAAACTGTACAGTAGATCTTTCCGGAATATATTGATTCAGGACAGCTTCCACTTCATTTCTTGAAGTTACCGTATTGAAATCAACGGTTTCCAGTGCTTTGATAATTCCCTGATGATGCGGTGGATATGCTTTAGGTGAAATATCTACAACAATCAGTTTTTCAACACGTTCAGGGTATTTTATGGCAAACTGCATCACCGCTTTTCCTCCCAGAGAATGCCCTAAAACATGAGCTTTTTGAATTCCATAATGATCCATATAACGGGCAATATCATCTGCAAGGTCATCATGAGACATGCTGTCTGAATGAAAGCTTCTCCCATGGTTTCTAAGATCGATCAGGTGTACCGGAAGATATTCTCCCAGATCCTTTCCGAAGCTTCCCCAGTTGTCAAGCATTCCGAATAATCCGTGAAATACAAGAAGCGGCGTATTGGTCACATTTTCGCCGAATATTTTTGAGTTTAAAATTTCCATATTTTAGAAGTTAGATGTGAGAAATCAGAAGTTAGAAATCAAAAGAAAGTTGTACTAACTTCTAATTTCTAACTTCTGGTTTCTTATATTTACCATTTTGCAAGTCTCTTCAGATAAGCCTGAACTGTATTTTCCAATCCCATATAAAGAGCTTCTGAAACCAAAGCATGTCCGATAGATACTTCCAACAGATTCGGAATGGTATCTGCAAAATATTTCAGATTTTCTAAGCTCAAATCATGACCTGCATTAATTCCCAATCCGAAATTGGTAGCTTCAACCGCAGTATCATAATAAGGTTTTATGGCTTGTTCTTTATTAATAAGATAATTTTTTGCGTAAGCTTCTGTGTACAGCTCAATTCTATCTGCTCCTGTTTTTGCTGCATATTCTACAAGTTCCGGTAAAGGATCCAGGAAAACAGAAGTACGGATTCCAGCTTTTTTAAATTCTGCAATAATCTCTGTAAGGTAATCAAGATGTTTTTTTGTATCCCAGCCTGCATTGGAGGTAATGGCATCATCAGCATCCGGCACCAGCGTTACCTGCTCAGGTTTTACTTCCAATACCATATCAATAAAATCCTGATGAGGATTTCCTTCAATATTAAACTCAGTCGTAACCAACGGCTTCAGATCATAGACATCTTTTCTTGTGATATGCCTTTCATCAGGTCTTGGATGGATGGTAATTCCCTGCCCGCCAAATTCCTGAATTTTTACAGCAGCTTCTGTAACACTTGGGGTCTCACCTCCTCTTGCATTTCTTAACGTCGCAATTTTATTAATGTTTACGCTTAGTTTTGTCATTTTTATTTTAGATGTTAGATATGAGATGTGAGAAGCCAGAGGCTTGGGGCTGGAGGTAAATCCAGGCATTGTACTTCTATTGGTGCTTCCACATTCATGATCATTTTAAAAGTTTAATTTAAAGTTTTTTTGAAAAGGCTGAAACTTACAGTTTCCCTTCTCTGTTTTCCAGCTGTTACACTTTCACGCTTACCTGCATTACCTGAAGTTCAAATTCTTTTGAAGCCACTAATAAATGGTCAAAAATATCTGCCTGTATCTGCTCAAAACGTTCCCATTTGGAATCATTGGCAAAACAATATACTTCAAGAGGTAATCCTTGTGGGGTAATCTCCAGCTGACGAACCATTCTGGTTCCGTTTTTATCTATATCTGGATCATTTTCAATATATTTCTGTGCATAATATCTGAAAACACCAATATTGGTAAGCTGTCTTCCATTCACAATTTTATCTTTATGCTCCAAGCTTTCCTTTTCTTTTTTGATCTCTGAAGTTCTTTCTTCCAGATAATCCGAAATCAGGTTAATTTCCTTTAAACGCTCCACATCTTCATCAGTAAGAAACTTGAAAGAATTAATGTTAAAGTAAATTGATTTTTTTATTCTTCGGGTGTTTGACTCAGACATCACCTGCATATTCTTGATCTCGGTGGTCATCAGATCATAAGTGGGAATCGTTGAAACTGTTTTATCAAAATTGGTAATTTTGGTGGTTAAAAGGTTGATCTCTGTAATATTACCTTCGATGCTGTATTTGGGAATACTTACCCAATCCCCTACTTTCAGATTTTTGGAGGTTGCCACGTGAAGACCTGTTACAAACCCCAGGATAGTATCTCTGAAAACCAATACCAGAACAGCTGTAATAGCTCCCAGACTTCCTACAATTGTTGTTCCTTTGATTCCGAAAATCACACAGATTCCTACTACGGTAAATATAAAAAGTCCTAAGATTTTTACGGTTTCCGAGATGGCATTGAGTGCCATGATTTTATAAAAGTCCTGTTTGATACTAAAATAGTTTCTGAAAGCTGTCAGCGATCTGTACAACATCCCTGCTAACGTCAAAACAAGTCCTAAATTAATTGATCTTTTAATAAATTCTGTAGTATTTCTAAGAGCACCAGAGAAAATAGATTCGTGAATACTTCCTATAATTAAAAGAGCAATAAGGTGAGCTACTGAATTTGTAATCCTAGATTGATAAATAGATTTTAAAATTGGGAATTGCTTTTCATTATGAAATAAACGAAAAACTGAATTAATAATAAACTTGAAAATGAAATCAAATAATAAGAATATAATAGTGAGTAAACCCAGCTTTACAATAATATGAAAAACCCAATCCAGCCCAGCTGGTGAAATCCGAGTAATATAGATGTAAAGCTGCTCACTCAGCTCTTGTATAACATTTTTGGTTTCTTGTAATTGATCATTCATTACAGCAAATTTATGAAATTATCAAAGGATTTAAATAAAATAAAAAGACTATTTTCATTGATGAAAATAGTCTTTTTATTTTATTTAAATTTGATTATGTCTAGCAAGTCATATCAGTCCCTGCGGGAACTCCTGTTCCATAATGGTCTATCCAGTAATTAATTGTCTCCATTGTATTCTCTCTCCATTGTCTACAATTAAATTCCCCAAAAATAGGACATGTATATCCAGTATATGTTTGTTGAGACACAAATTGTCCTTGAAAATAGTAGTTAACTGTTATTCTACAAAATTGCCGTCCCGCTTCTTCTCCACTAGTTTCGCTTACTATTTTAAAGCTATCAACTTTCTCCTCTTTTTTAGAATTGTTCTTTACTATCTTCGCTGTTTTAACTGCTTTCTTACGCTTATTCCCACCCCTATCATTATCCAAATGATTAGCAAAAATAAATGAAGATGTCATAAAGATAGTCAATAAACTTAATAAAAAATTTTTCATAACATATATTTTTTGGTTTATCCAAATATACATATTCTATATGAAATACAAATAGTATAATAAAAAATTGTATTTTCTTTTTACAAATAAAATCGTACAATTCTCGGTTTACTATTATAAATACAAGAAAAAAACAAACATAAAAAACAGTTTTCGCGTTTTAATATTAAAAATTCATTAAATTTGGTTAAAACTAAACCCATCAAAATCAATTAAATATGAGACAAAATTACTTGTTCATCGTACTATGCTGCCTTGTGCTCTTAGTAAACTGTAAAGGAGGTGATGACTCAGTGAATCCGGAAGATTCCAAAACTTTACCCACTGGAACTATAGAAGGTAAAGTATTTGCTAAAAACGGAACAAAACCCATTGGTGGTGCCACGGTGTTTACCATTGACAGCAAAAATCAGGTTTATCACACTTACTCCAATGCGGATGGTTCCTTCAGTCTGACTGCACCTGAAGGAAAAACAACTCTTCACATTCAGACCGGTAATGGCCTTAATTTCAGAACTGAGATTCCTGTTACCATTAACAAAAATGAAATAACTAGTGTTCCCAGCAAAGATTCCAAACTGAACCAGATTGCAAAAATAGCTTATGTAGAAGGCAGTTATGACGAAATAGAGGCTATTATTACAAATCTTGGGTACACCGCAACAGAAATCAGCTATCAGGATTTAAAAAACTTCAACACCATTTCTCAGTATGATATTATTTTCCTGAACTGCGGTTCACGTAATCTTGCACAGACGGGAACCAGCTCACCTGGTAACGACCTTTCCGTTTTCAGTAATCTCTCTACTTTTATCACAAACGGCGGAAGCATTTACAGCTCAGACTGGGCTGCTGCGTATCTGGTAGGCGGAAATCAAAATGCGCAATCCTGTGGTATAGCCGGAGGCTTTCTGGATTTTACGAAGATCTGTTTTAATATCAATGGAAATGCCAGTATGTATAACAACTGTACTGTTTCCAATACTGCTATGGCTTCAGCATTAGGGTTTAGTACATTAGATATCCAGTATGATATGTCTCTGTGGCAAAAAATCCAGTATTATGATCCTTTATTCTGGGAAGTATTGGTACAGAAAGATAACGAACCACTGATGATAAGAACCAATAAGTACGTGGATAAAACGGCTCCTAAAACCACTGTGGGAACGTCTTTAAACAATAATCACATGACGATCTGCCATCATACGGCAAACGGCAACACAGTTACCATTACCATTAATCAGAATGCATGGAATGCTCATCAGGCGCATGGCGATTATATGGGATCATGTTCAGGAACGACAAGCAGTGGAAATATTTATTATACCACATTCCATAATCATGCAAGTGGAAATATCGGCAAAGCAGGACCGATTCTGGAATATGTAATCTTAAATTTGTAATAAAATTTTATAACTCAGTTCTCAAAGTGGCTTTTTATAAGGCCACTTTTTTTATATTGCATGTATATTTTTTAAAAGAATGGATACAACGATTATTAATATTTTCTGCCTTATTCTGTTATTTATAGGAATATTGGGAACTTTTCTTCCGGTATTACCTGGTCTTTTGCTCAGTATCTGTGGACTTTTGATCTATAAATTCGGGACGGATGCTGATCTTTCTATGATTTATATCTGGGCATTCGGAATTCTTACACTTGCTTCTGTAGTGTTAAGTTATGTAATTCCGGCAAAGACCAACAGAAAATATGGCGGTACCCGCTGGGGAAGCATTGGCTCTGTGATTGGAACTATTGTTGGGATATTTATTCCTATTCCGTTGGGATTTCTGATAGGAATGTTTGCAGGGGTATTTATTGGTGAGTTACTTCACGACAGTAAGGATATGAATAAAGCCTTACGATCAACCAAAGGAGCGCTGATTGGATTCATTTATGGAACCGGATTCAGTTTTGTGGTAGGAGTGGCAATGTTTTTGGTAGTATTACTTAATATGTTTAACGTCATTTAATTAAATATAAGAAACTATGTTCCATAAAATTGTCATACTCAGTCTGGGAGTATTTGCATTAACAGGATGCGATGCCCAAAAGAAATCCAGAATTAATACAAAAGCTACTGAAATGTCCACAGGTACAAAAACAACAAGTTCTGATCATCAGAAAGACGGTGTTATTTATCTGACTGAAGGAGAAAATAAGTTTTTACGAGAATATCAGATGAATGTGACATTCAAAGGAGTTTCTGAAGACAGCCGTTGTCCTGAAGGAGCTCAATGTATATGGGCTGGTGTTGCTCTTGCTCAGGTGGAAGTAATGGGAACTTCTACCCGACCGATGACCCTGAACCTTGCAAGCGCAGATTACCCGGCAAGAAATTATCATCAGTCGACAGAATTCAACGGATATACTATCACATTACAGGACATTGCTCCTCATCCAAAATCGCAGGATGGGACAAAAGCATTAGCCGGAAAATATAAAATCGGAATTACAATAAAAAAAGCAGATCAATCTGCTGATTCTACCAGGAAATAGGCTTCTTCCCTTTGGAAACAAGATATTCATTAATTTTTGAGAAAGGCTTGCTTCCAAAAAAACCTCTGTACACAGAAAAAGGTGAAGGATGTGCCGATTTAATAATAAAATGTTTAGCCGGATCTATGAGTTCGGCTTTTTTTTGTGCAAAAGCGCCCCATAAAACAAAAACCACATTCTCCTTTTTATCTGAAATTTCTTTAATGATAAAGTTGGTAAATTTTTCCCAGCCTAAATCTTTATGAGAATTGGGTGAATGCGCACGAACCGTTAAGGTAGCATTCAACAGTAAAACGCCTTGTCTTCCCCAATCATCAAGTTCTTTAGAAGTTCTTACCACTCCCAGATCATCTTTTAGCTCTATAAAAATATTTTTCAGGGATGGCGGTGCTGCAACCTGCTCAGAAACAGAGAAACACAATCCATTCGCCTGATAATCGTTATGATAAGGATCCTGGCCAATAATCACTACTTCCACATCATCAAAAGCTGTAAGTTCCAATGCTCTGAAAATCTGATTTTTGGGTGGAAAAACTTTGGTTGTTGCATATTCATTCTTCACTTTCTCCCAAAGGGTGGTAAAGTATTCCGTACTTTTTATCGGGGCTAAAATTTCTGTCCAGGTCATAGTGCAAAAATAATAATATTAAAATAAAATAAGAGCCTCCATTATACTTTAAATATCTTCACTTTTCTTTCAATCAGCATATACGAAAAATAGGACAGCAATAATGAAAAGGAGATTAATAACAGATTATTAAGATGATAAGAATTTACAATAATGAAATTCTGTTTCTTCACCATGTAATGGATAATGTATAACGAATAGGAAATATTTCCTAAAAAATACACCGCTTTAGTTTCTAAAAATGCTTTCAGATAATTTGAATTTCCTTCATACAGATATTTGATCATCAATGCTGATAATAAAGGGATAAACAAGAGCCCTTTTTCCACAAAAAGCATAAACCCAAACAATAGGAGAATGATATAAAGAAACAGGTTTTCCTTCTTCGTTTTAAATGGTGGCAGAAGGGCAATTCCAATTCCAAGAAAATAGGAAGAAACCGTTCTTAGCAGAGAAACCAGTCCGTAAGGAAGATCAAGATATCTTGGTGATTCCCCTACTTGCATTGGATGTTCAGAACCTATATATAAATGATCGGGAATATATGGAAGTGCAAATCTCAAAACCAGACTGGCAATAATTAAAATTTCGCTGCGTATTTTATAATGCAGAACAAGCCATAGCATAAAAGGAAATATCAAATAACAAACCCATTCTGTACTGAGTGACCAATAGACCACATTCAGCAGATAATCAGGATTAAAAAAACATTGTAATAAGCTTGCATTAATCAGAAATCCTGCTATAGAAGTTTTCATTAAAAACAAGGCAATAAAAACAACTGATATAATATAGACAGGATAAATTCTGTTAACTCTCTTTTTATAAAAAACCTCTATTGCTTTATAGTTCAGATTTTTAAATTTATCGGAGTAAGAAACTGTCAGTAAGAAAGCACTCAGCACAAAAAAGATATCAACCGCTACATACCCTTTTCCTACTATATCCTGAATGAATTCATTCCTAAAAAAACTAAAATGAAAAAACGCTACCCATAATGCAACAATCCCTCTAAGTCCCGTTAAAGATTTTATTTCATTTTTCATATGTAATTTCAATCGGTGATAAAGATAGAGAAAAACCTGTTAGATTTCTTACAGACGATCACCCGATAGCCTTTTCAAACTAAAAATAATATTATCCGGAAAACCTTCATCTTTTTTTCCTTCCTGCAAAATAAAATGATGTTTTAAAAGAAGTCCTTTTGAATTTTCATTGAATGTACTGGTAATGGCCAAAATTTCCTGTAAATGGAGCTCGTTAAATCCATACTCTACAACCGCATTTAAAGCTTCAGACATAATTCCTTTTCTGTGGTACTCTGGCAACAGTTCATAGCCGACTTCTGCTGTCTTCCGGTCTTCAGAAAAATTCCAAAGACAAATGGTTCCGATAAGATGGGAATGATCTTTTAAAGAAATTCCCCAATAGACCGTTTGATTATTTTGAGTTCTTTGCTTAATTGTTAAAATAAACTGAAGCGCGTCATAGTTGGTCTTTGGTGAAACTCTTTTCACAAATTTATTGACTTCCGGATTGCCTCGGATTTTTAAAATGTCTTCTGTATTATTTTCATTGATTCCTTTTAAAATCAATCTTGATGTTTCTAGTTTCACATCTCAAATGTAATAAAAAGAATAGCATCAATTTAATGCAAAGGTTATTGCATTCTATTACTCATTTTAAGTAAGCAAAGAAATACGACTAAATCGCTGATGAAGTGGCAGAATGGGCGAATCGCTTAGAAAGAACCAATGTATTGATTTCACTCTTTGCATCCTTAAAGAGATAAGGTTTAGTAATAAAAAACTTTGCGTGTAAAAAATTGATCTTTTTTGAAGTTTTAAAATTTTCGAGAAAAAAGCACCCCTATAACCATTAAACTCGCCGTTAATTTATTCTGTAAATCTCTCAGATATACGTAATAATCAAAATTCTCACTAAATTTGCATTGTGTATATAGATAAAGAAGATTTAGACGAATTAGAGTTTCCGCAATTGCTCGCGGAAATCTCCCCATTTGCGTATTCTCCAAAAACAAGAGAAAAAATTCTTCAACTTCGTCCGATGGAAATTGACGAGGCGGAACTTTCATTAAAAAAAACCTCAGAATATCTGTCGAGTTTTGAAAGTTCAAACGCGATTCCGTTTGATGAATATGAAGATATTGAAAGTGAGCTGAAATTGATGCTGATTGAGAACTACCGTCTGGAAAATGCTGCTTTCATCAAAATAAAAACCATCACGGAACAAATCGGAAGACTTCAGAAATTCTTCCCTACCATGCCGGAAACGTTTCCTACTTTGTTAGAAGAGGTTTCTGTACTGGAATTCAAAAAAGAGATTATTGAGAAGGTAGATAAGGTTTTTAACCGTTTTGGTGAAGTAAAAAATGAAGCTTCTCCAGCTCTGAAAGGGATAAGAACTGAAATTCAGCTGGCTAAAAAGGCGATTCAGGAAAACTTCAACCGTGCGCTTACCACGTATGGACAGAGTGACTTTCTGGATGATATCCGGGAAACGATTATTGACGACCAAAGGGTTCTGGCCGTAAAATCAGGATTCAAAAAAAGGGTTGCCGGAAGAACATTAGGAATTTCCAAAACAGGTTCCATCACGTATATTCAGCCGGACAGTGTGGTAAAGCACTATTTCAAACTGCGTGAAAATGAAGAGGAAGAGAAAAAAGAAATTGATAAAGTTCTCCGTAAACTTACTGCAGAACTGGCCGAATTTCAACCTCAGCTATGGAGATATCAGGTGTATATTTTTGACCTTGACCTTACGAGAGCTAAAGCGAAGTTTGGTGAAGTGATCAACGGAGTTCTTCCGAAAATCAACCATCATAAAACGCTGAGATTAAAAGATGCTTACCATCCTCTTTTATGGTTAAGAAACAGAGTTGAAAACAAAACCATTCACCCTCAAACACTTACCTTAACAGAACATAACAGGATCATCTGTATTTCCGGTCCTAATGCCGGTGGAAAATCAATTACCCTGAAAACAGTCGGATTATTGCAGCTGATGATTCAGAGTGGTATCCTGGTTCCGGTTCATCCTAAGTCTGAAATGTTTTTCTTTGAGAAAATCATGACTGATATTGGGGACAACCAGTCCATTGAAAACCATTTATCCACCTATTCATCGAGGTTGAAGAAAATGTCCGGGATCATTCGTGAGGCTGATGCCAATACGCTTCTGCTTATTGATGAGTTCGGTACAGGTTCTGATCCGGAGCTTGGAGGTGCGCTTGCAGAAAGTTTCATGGAGTTTTTCTATGACAAAAAGAGTTTCGCCATCATTACGACGCACTATACCAATATTAAACTGGTAATAGAACAGCTTCCCAATGCCCAGAATGCAGCCATGCTTTTCAATGAAGAAACATTGGAACCGATGTATAAGCTGGAAGTGGGACAGGCAGGAAGTTCATTTACTTTTGAAGTTGCGGAAAAGAATAAGATTCCAAGATTTATCATCCATTCGGCCAAGAAAAAGGTAGAGCATGATATTGTGAACCTTGATAAGACGATTGTAAAACTGCAACAGGAAAAATTTGAGGTAGAAAAACTGAAATCTGATCTTGCAGAAAGAAAAGAATCTGTAGAAGATAAACGTGATAATCTTCAGAAACTAAATGAGCAGCTTCAGCAGAAACTGTTCAATTTCCAGAAACTTTATGAAGAGGAACACCGAAAACTACAGTTCGGGAATAAGATTGAAACATTCATTGACAGCTATACCAAAGGAAAATCCAGAAAGGATGTGGTAAAAGATTTTGTAAAACTTCTTGAACAGGAGAAATTCAGAAAACTGGGCAGTGATAAGGATGAAACCAAACGCCTGCAGGTTGTTAAGAGAAAAATCACTCAACAGCTGAAAAAGGAAGAGGTTATTGAAAAAATTGCTGAGACCAATGAAAAACTGGAAGAGAAACGCAAAACCGACCGTGCTGTGTGGATGAAAATCGGACAGCGTGTTCGTATTACCGGAAGCACCAGTGTAGGAACCATTGAAAAAATTTCCAGAAATAAAGTGATCGTCAATTACGGAACTTTCAAGACCACGATTGATGCGGATGAACTTGAAAGAATTTAATGAATAAGAAATTAAATTAACGCAAATATAAAGAGAGAGCACCAGAAGGTACTCTCTTTTTTATATTATGCTTCATTTTTCTATTGCTATGCTTAAGGCTTTCCCTACATTTGAATATAAATGGGGAGCTTTGGAATGATAAACTGTATTCATATATAGTAAATATAAAAAAATATTTCACGTTTAAAGGATTTTTTGTGACATTTTATGGAAAATTATAAAAACTAATTGCTACATTTACAAAAAATAAACTTACCATGAAAAATCTTAAAAAACTATCAAGAATTGAACTAAGAACTCTAAAAGGAGGTTTAGAACCTAATTGTCATTGTAGTCCGTCAGGATCTGGATTACCTCCAATAGACACTATTGCAGATAATGCAGAAGCTTGCTTTAATATTTGTAGATGCTATAGAAATGAGCCAACATGCATTCGTTAACATCAATCTGAATATGGAAAAATCATATTTAAGTAAGAGGATATCATATATCCTCTTATTTTATTTCTCCACTTTTGCCTCCCAAAAAGTATCCATAACAAATAATACAGGAGAAATCATCGTCATAAATAATAACCAAAAAGAAATTGTTATCAATGATCATGAAAAAAAAGAGCTTCCTGATATTACAGAGGGAATCTCAGTCAAAAATAATAATAGACTTGATAAATTTATTAATGTATTTCTTGAACCCAAAGAAAAGCTTAATATTATTATTACAAATGATAATAATATTATTTACAATGGTGATAAGGCCAATATCCATGAATACATTAATGAGAAACTGAATATTGAAACATTTGGAAAAATAAATATTTACCTAAATGCCATTAAGAAAAAAAATCTTGGAGAATTAAAAAGATCTTCAGAACTTATCTTGCTTAACATTATGAATAATATCAAGCAAGAAAGTATTATATCGGCGGATACTGAGAACAATTCTGTAAAGAAAATGAAAAATTATATCAAATACAATTGGCTTAACACCATTTTTTCGGCTGTCAACAGCACAGAAAATAAGAATTTTTCTCAGGAGGCCATTGACTATTATTATAAAAAATATATAAAAACTGATATTTTAAAATTCAGTTGTAATGATTATTATCATTATAAAATTATAGAGATCTTAGCAAAAAATAAAGATGTATTACGAATAGAGCTTCCAACCTATACTATCATTGAAACTACAAAAGATGACAATACTAATCAGTATTTATCCAAAAGTTGTCAAAAATTTTATTTCCTTAACAAGTTTCGCTATTTGGACTATATAAATAGTTCTGAAAAAGAATTTTATCAAAAAATATTAAGTGAAAAATTTAATGATTAATAAAAGTATTTTATCCAAAGTCGTTAGTATTATATTCCTTTTGGGATCTTTCTCTATTTATTTTGGACAAAATTATCAAATTATTTACGAAGTCAGGTTTAAACCTTTAAAACAAAGTGATTCATTTGCAAAAGAGTATATGGCCTTAAAAATAATTAATGGACAAAGTATTTTTTATAATCTGAATAAAGAAAAAATAGATTCCCTTGTTAAAGAAAATAATTTTAAAGATGTGGCATTCGTTACTAGTTCATTTCTGAGGTTTAAAATTTTTAAAGATTTATCAAAAAATCATTACATCATAGGAGGTAATTTTAACCAGTTTAATTACTGGTATAAGGAAAACAATATCAAGTATTACAATATCAAGAAGTTTGGAAAGTACAATGATTACATATCTTATGAAGCTTTTGCTAATTTTGGAAAGAGAGAATGGAAACTTTTATACACTCATGATATTCCAATCAACGATGGACCTTATGTTTTTTCAGGACTACCAGGTTTAGTCATTAAAGCTGAATCATTAGATAAGGATTATTGTTTTGAACTGATTGAAATTAAAAAGTTGAATGAGCAGTCAGAAATAACAAACAACAAAGAAAATATAAGAAAAGAAAAGCTAGTAAAGGACATCAATGATTTTATGAATGACCCTGCCGCTCATCACATTAACTTCAAAAATGATTTGGGAGATAGTTTTAATTATGAGTTTAAGGGGATTAAAGATAAAAATTATGAGGCAACAAATGAATATTTACAGAAAATAATCAATCAGTTTAATAACTATCCGGATAAGGATGTTCCTATAATAACATTCTAATTGAATAAAAAATCAATTTTGAATATTCAAAATACAATATTTTACTACACAATTCCTAGATTAAAAAAAGAGTATTTTTTCAAATACTCTTTTCTATTTTTACTTCTTAATGAATTTTAATCGGGTTACTTTTTCTTTATCTTTCAACTGGATAAAATAAACTCCTTTTGATAAATGGTTAAGGTTTACATGGTGATTTGAAACTTTTCCTTCGTCAATTTTCTGTCCTGCAATATTATAAATTTCATAATCGGCGGCTTCTGAAATCCCTGAAATATTTAAGACATCAGAGGCAGGGTTAGGATAAATTTCAGGTTTTACAGACTTTCCTGATTCTTCCAATCCAAGGGTGAGATTGATTAAATCTACTCCATAATCTTCAACTTCCCCATAGGTAAATGTACTGCAGGCATCTAAAGGTATTGTTTGACTGGAGATAACTCTCATGGTAACGCCGCATAGTTTCACTGCTGCCAAACTTGGAATCGTAAATACAGATACAGCCGGAGCAGCCTGAGTAACATTATTGGCCACCATCACTCTTTCGTTGGATTCAAAAATTCCGTTGGCATTAAGATCTATCCACGCCGTTACTGTTGTTGTGCCTGGAGTTCCCGTCCAGGTATTGGTTACTGAAAGCTTATTTCCTGTAGTTCCAATAAAAAACTTAACTCTACGGCTTAAGTCACTTCTGTAATCTATATAATTGGAAGGTCCGGAATCGCTTACCATTGGAGAGGTAACTCCTGTAGAATTTACGGTCACATTGGAAATATGCATCATCGTGGTATCTGTAGAAGCACTTGCACAATAATTAATGGTAGTGGTAAAAAATATAGGATCAGACCATAATCCCTGTGTTGTACACACTTTCACTACCTGTACTTCATACGATGTACAAGGTTGCAAACCTGTAATTGTGAAAGAGTTTTGACCCGATACGGGTGTACCCGTCATCCAGAAAGTTGTTCCTGGTATTCTATATCTTATCATATTATCCGGACTATTAGGATCTGCAGTCCAGGTAACTGTTCCAGAAGTAAGTGTTATATTCGACATCTGAACTCCTGTTGGAGCATTGGTATCACAGTACAATAAAGATTGAGGTTCTTCTTCTATTTTGTGGGTTGCCTGAAGGCTTGAAATTCCCAATATAAAAGAGAATACAAAAAGTAGTTTTTTGGTCATGTTTATCAGTTTTAAAATTTCTTTGAAAAATAGGGTATTTTTTCAAATATAGCTTATACTTTCTCCATATAGCATTGTATTTTTTAATATTTTTGACAATAAAGTGTAAAACACACAGAAACTCTATGCTTTAATATATGTTCAAAAGTATTTCTACTCTCTGGATTTTTTATAAAAAAATAATAATTCCCACCTTGATATTTTCTTTATTAGCTTCTTGTTTATCCTCTTTCAATATTGAGAACTTTGGATTGAGTTTTCTTTTAATATCTCCTGTTCTTCATTATTTTATATATGAACTCCGGTTTAAAAATGAATATTACTTTTATGCCAATTTAGGGTTTTCCAGAGGTTTCCTTTGGGGATTCACGGTAGCTGTCTGTGTGATTGTCAAAATAATAACAGGAATTTTATGAGCAAGCTTCATATTGACAGCATAACCAAGTCTTTTAAAGATAATAATATCCTTCGGGATATTTATTTAGGATGTGAAACCGGGCAGATTATTGGAATTCTGGGCAGAAATGGTGTTGGCAAATCAACATTATTAAAAATTATTTTTGGAACTGTCAGTAGTGATACCCAGTTCATAAGATACAATGACAAAATTCTGAAAAGCCTTTCCGATAGAAAAAACAGAATTGCTTATCTGCCACAGGATATTTTCTTACCGAAGTACAATACCATTAAAACCTTAATTCCTCTTTTTTGCAATAAAAAAAATACAGATCTGTTATTGACTTCAGATCTGATCCGTCCTTTTTTGTCGGAAAAACCTAAAGATCTTTCCAGAGGTGAGCAGAGAGTCATTGAAGCTTTAATGATAATTTATTCTGAAGCTGATTTTGTTTTACTGGACGAACCCTTCCATAGTCTTTCTCCGAAAATTTCTGTAGCATTGAAAGCTGCCATCATTGAACAGTCTGCGTATAAGGGATTCATTATTTCTGATCATAATTATCAGGAAGTTCTTGATATTTCACACCAAATATTTCTTCTGCGTGAAGGTTATCTAAAACAAATACAAGATTTAAAAGAACTGCAGCGGTATAATTATCTTCCGAAAAGCATTTAATTTATATATTTGAGGGATCAAAAAATTTTCATGATGACTTTCATAAACAAAGCATTCTATTTATCCGCTTTCAGTATTTTATCTATTGCTTTTGTAAAAGGGCAGACTAAAGTTCCTTTTGGAGTTGTAAAAGCTGAAGAAGGATATGCCAACGTACGTGTACATAAAGACGATTACCGAAAAATTGTAGACAAGATCCGTATGCGTAAAGGAGATGTATTTGTTTATGTAAAACCTGCTCCCGGAGAAACAGAATGGATCTGGATCAAATATCCGGAGAAACAGGATGACGACAAACCTTTTGTACGGTATGAAACTCTGGATAAAGAAGGAATGGTAAATAAAGGGCGTATTGCTTATGTAGACCAGCTTCCTGCCTACACTCCATCTAAATCTAAAAACGGAAGATCTCTTATTTTTACTGACAATTCTGATCCTAAGATTCCTACTGCCCAAAGAAGCAAAGTGGTGATTGATATTTATCCTTCCAATGCAGGATACCGTAAAAAGGAAAAAGATGCCGAAGGAAAAATTCTTACGATTGATAAAGTAAAACCATGGGGAATTGGAAATGACCTTCCGGAAGGTATGACCGAAATCAAATCCATCAGAGTACAGCAACCCGGAAGAGGATCTGTTTTTGTAAGAGAAGCCATCAAAAATATGTTCCAGCCTACCATGGATTTTGAAAACGTTGGAGTAACCTCACTTGACAACGATAATATTTTTCTTTATATGATAAACGGTTCAGGAGAAAACAGATACACTACTCTCTGGACGATTAAGAAAGGAAGAGTAATCAGCCAGATTATTTACCATAATCCGGAATAAATTCATTATTTTTGCATTCGAAAAGTTTTTACGCTTATTCATCACAGAAATTGGTTCTGCATCACTGCAGATTAAAAGGGAACCGTGTGAAAATCACGGACTGTCGCGCAACTGTAAGTAACTGAAGTCTTTATCAAAGATCCACTGTGCGAGGCATGGGAAGGAGATAAATGATGTTACAAGTCAGGAGACCTGCCTTTTTCTTAAACATGTAACTTTCGCGATTTGAAGTTGTATTGATCTGATGGATTGTTTCAGGAATTCTATAAGTTCCTGTTATTATTCTGTTGTTTCCAATCATTTCCTATCGCTTTAATTAATAATGATATATGACTACAGAAGAAAGAATTGAAGCATCCGAAACCAGAATCTTTAAAGCGGTTTTCCCTAACACAACCAATCACTATGATACCCTTTTTGGAGGTACGGCGATGCAGCTGATGGATGAGGTAGCTTTTATCACAGCAACCCGTTTTGCCAGAAAAAGAGTGGTAACGGTAAGCAGTGACAAGATCGATTTTAAAAAACCTATTCCTGCCGGAACCATCGTTGAGCTGATCGGGAAAGTTTCATACGTGGGAAAAACCAGTATGAAAGTAAACGTTGAAATTTACACCGAGCAGATGTATTCCTATGAAAGAGAAAAAGCAATTATTGGTGATTTTACTTTTGTAGCGATTGACGAATTCAAGAAACCAATCCAAATACTATAAACAATAAAGTTTCGGGCGGCCAGAGGCCGCCCGAAACTTTTCCATTCAACACAACATAGTATATCTCAACCAAAGAATGATTGGACTTCATTTGTTTTTTTATTTACTTTTAGCATGGCAAAAAAATTATTTTTACATTGCTGTCACTAAAAACTATAGAAGAACCGATATTTCATGAAAAAGATTATTGTAATCATTACCCTTATCCTATCCATTACATTAAGAGCACAAAAAGACGTTAAAATTGAACTTTCAGAAAGTTACGAATTAGGAAATATTATTCTGGCCCTCACTGAATATGGCAGAACAGATCCTTATGACGTACAGAAAATCCCACCGTATTATGATGAAATCATCACGTATTTTGAGCCTGTAAAAGATCATCCTTTACTAAAAAAAGTAAATTATTCAAGAAAAGATTGGAAAAAATTCTTAGGCTTCCGAACTGATTTCTATGCATTTTCTTTTGATGAAAAAGGCTTACTTAAAAGAGATTTTCCTTTCAATTCCTTTGGTCCTAAAGAAGTAGATGAAAATCTGGAGCTCATCAATGACTTTGTAAAGAAATCAAATTACAGAACCTTTTATAAAAATCATCAGTCGTTTTACAATACTTTAATTGCCAATTACAAAGAGTATTATTACATCAATGATACTTATACTTTTTTGGATAAAATAGCAAAAAGACCAGCCAATGAAACAGATAAGAAATACATTATTGCCATATCTCCTTTGGTAGGCGGACAGAATTGCCACAGGGATATCAATAGCTCCTTAACTGTAGACTTTCCAAATATCGGAGAAGATCTTATCCTTGGAAATTTAAAAGGTAACCTCGCAAGAAGGATTCTTGATAATCACACCGTATTTTCAGAAATCGATCATGGGTATGTAAATCCTATTTCAGATCAGTACTCAAAGGAGATAACGGAAAGCTTCAACCTTACGAATTGGGATAAAAAATCAGGATACCCGGGAATAAATTCATTCAATGAATATATGACATGGGCAGTTTACGATTTGTTCATCAACGAAAAATTTCCAGAAGAAAAAACAGACAGTCTTTCAGCGATTTATCATAAAGTGAATATCCGACGCGGTTTTATTGCTCAGAATTTATTCTCGGAGAAGCTTATAGAGCTTTATAAAAAGGAAAAGAATCTGGAAAAATTATATATTCCATTATTAAAGTGGACGAAGAAAACAGGAAACAAAATTTCCCAGCCTTCCGTTGTCAATTCCAATAATAAAGACTTTGAGAAAACTGATCTCAATAATATCGTGGTACAATTCACACAGCCTATGAAAAAAACAAAGACTCTTCAGCTCAAATTATATGAATACATTGATGGAAAAGAAACCCGCAATACCATCATTATCGTTAAAAATCCGGTCTGGTCTAAAGACGGGAAAGAAGTGAAATTCAGCCTGGATACTTCTTATAAAAATTTTGTACTGGGATTTTATGTACATAACAGTATGGCTGGATTTTATTCAAAGAAGGGAATTTTATTAAATCCCGACAATTACTTATTACTAGCCTCTTAAAACATTTCAGATGATCTATAAGAAGACCCTGCCCAATAAGCGGGCAGGGTCTTCTTTTTTCAATTATTTCAGTACTTTTTCTGTTTCCAGACTTCTGTTCAGCAAAAGCTCAAAAGCCTCTCCCATTTCATCAGATGCTCTGCTGATTGCATTTTCAAGCATATTTCGAATTTGTCTTTCTGTCACTCCAGCTTCAGTCCAGCTTTTTCCGGAAGTATGAGAATTTAAGATAAACGGCATGATTCTGTCAATTCCACATGCAAAGATAGCATCCGGAGTTTTCTCATCTTCAAACTCAAGCCATAAATTAAAGAATTCTGTACGTAAAGGTTCATCCAGAATTCCAAAGATTTTCTGAGCAGAAGCTTTCTCTCTTTCGAACTTTCCTACCATTGCCTTTTCATCAAAAATAAAAGTGTCTCCGGCTTCAATCTCCACAAGATCATGAATGGAAAGCATTCTTATCACTCTTAACAAATCAATATCTGCACGGTTTTTAGCATACGGATAAAGGATCTGAGCCAGAATAATAATCTGCCATGAGTGTTCCGCTGTATTCTCTCTCCGGGAATCGTCTGCATTATAATTTCTTCGCTGTACATTTTTAAGTGCATCTACTGCCAGAATAAAATCGATCTCTTTCTGAATTTTCATCTTACTTCTTATTTCTGTTATATTGATCAGACGGATATACCTTTGTTTTGGTAATCCATTTATTATTTATCTTTTCTTTAGTGGTCACTTTTACACTACCTTCAATGCTCATATCCTCTTCTTTTTCAAAGACTTTATCAAGTCCTTTATTCGGAATTACAACATATTCTGATGTAAAAATATCACAGCAGCCGGACTTTCCATAAGAAATTAGACGTTTACGCTTGGCATCAACATCAAAAATATCCAGACCGTTTGAACCCAGCTCTGTAAGTTCATCACTTTTTACAAACCCTAATCTTGTCTTGTTGAAGACATATACATCATAAGATGCCCCGCTATAATTTCCCATATTTCCGTTCCTTATGGCAACATCTTCCGTTCCATCGAAATTAAAGTCATCTATAATTACGGCACGCTGATCTTTTAAAAGGGGGATCAATTTCCCCTGGATCGGTTTTTGACCTTGTTCTGTATACAAAACCAGATCCTCTGAAACAAAAGTCTGTACTTTGCTGTTTTTATGATCAAACAATTCCACCGTTCCCTTTCCTCCGCATCTGTCATCATAACAATTTTCTACATGGATGACAGCATCATAACTTTTTGATACATTTTTAACCTCAAACTGATATTGCCCGAAACATAAGGGACCTAATAAAAGAAATGCCGATAAGTGCCAGTACTTATTCAAAATATTCATGGTAATAGTAAATGATTTAGGTGTTTTTATTGCTAACAAAAATACGAATCATAATAGCGATCTCAAAATCCCGGTCTCATTATCTGTCAGAATTACCCTTTCAATAAAAGTGTATTCATAGATAAGAAGCTGTTTCCCGCTATCCGCTCATACTCCTCGCTCCTGCCTAAAGCCATAGCTGCTGTGGGGTAACCGCTGCTATCGGGGCTATGACATGAGTAATCTGTAATGAGTAATGGGTAATAATTAATAAAAGATCATTTTTTCTATCAATTTTATTTAAAAATTAAAGATTTCTGAGCTATTTTCTGTTAAAATTCATTTTACGCAAAATTCAAGGCAAAATTTATTTAATTGATTTTCAATATTTTAAATAATTTATTTTAAAAATTTCACTACTTTGTATTGCATAATACCATTTTATTTACATATCTTTGTAATGTAAAATTAGAATAGGCTCAACTAGCTAGGGGCATTTTTCTAAAAATATAACTAATTAACAAAACTTATCAAAGATGAATACCGAAAATACCAAAGCGCAAATGCGAAAAGGAATTCTGGAATTCTGTATTCTAAGTCTCATCAATAACCGTGAAATGTATGTTTCTGATCTTATTGACGAACTGAAAAAAGGAAAACTGGATGTAGTGGAAGGGACCCTCTACCCTCTTCTTACAAGACTTAAAAACGGAGAGTTTCTCTCTTACAGATGGGAAGAATCTACAGGAGGACCACCCAGAAAATATTATCAGATCACAGAAAAAGGAAAACTTTTCCTGGATGAACTACTCAATACATGGAATGAACTGACAGCCTCAGTAAACCAAATCACCCAACAAAATTAAAAAACAAAGCTATGAACAAGACACTCTCAATAGGACTCGCAGGTTTTTCTTTTACCATAGAAGAACACGCATATATAAAGCTCAGCGATTACCTGAATGCACTGAGAAGCTCTCTGGATGCTTCTGAGGCTGATGAAGTAATGCATGACATAGAAATAAGAATGGTGGAGATTTTCAAAGATTCTTTAGGAAAACGTGAAGTGATTAACGATACCGATGTAGAAAAGGTAATCGCACAAATCGGAAGCCCTGAAAAAATCGAAGAACAGGAAGAAGCTTATTTTTCTGAAAAAACATCTGCCAGAAAAGAATATTCCGGATCCAATTATACCGATAAAAAACAACTGTTCCGTGATCCGGAAAAACAAAAAGTAGCAGGGGTTTGTGCAGGTTTAGCTCAATATGTAGGAATGGATATTACTACCATGAGAGCAATCTGGCTGGGAATCTTCATACTAGGAATTTTTACAGCAGCCATTTCCTCTTCTTTAATAGGCCTTTTATATGTAATCCTTTGGATCGTACTTCCAAAAGCTGAAACAGCAGCAGATTTCCTGAAAATGCAGGGAAAGCCTATGAACTTCGACAATCTTAAGAATGAGTCTAATAAATTGGTACAATTTGCCAATGAATCTACTCAGAGGGTCGGAGAAATCTACAACGAAAACAAACCTTATATCAACAATGCAAGCAGCGGAGTTTGGAATGTGTTCAAGTATATTGTAGGTGGTTTCTTTGTACTAATGGCTGTAAGCAGCATTATCGGAGTATTTGTATTATTTGCCCTTTTCGCAATGGATACAGACTTCCCCGGAGCTAATGAAATCAGATTCTACATGGACGATCAGGGACTTGATAAAGTACTGGCTGCGATGATGGTGATCGGAAGTTTAATCCCGGCAATCCTTTTCAGCTTATTGAGCATCAAGATCTTCTCTCCGAAAACAAAACTGAGAAATATCGGATGGGTTGTAGGTGGTTTATTCCTTCTTTTGATCGGACTTGGAACTTACTTCGGAATCAGTATGGCTAAAAAAGACATGATCTATAGAGGAAGCAAGGAAGATGTAGAAAATGTTGCCATCAACACCACTTCAGATACAGTGTATGTAGACGTAAAACAGATCAACATTCCTCAGAATTTCAAAGGGTATAACAATGATATTTATTCTGATAAAAGAACAGTGTATGAAGAAGATTATATTTCTGTAGATGTAACCAGAAAACCAGATATTAAAACACCTTATCTGATCATTAAAAAAGAAGGAAAGGGATATAACTTCCCAATCCAGATGACGGTTCCTGTAGAAATTGTAAACAACAAAGTATTACTTCCTAACTACATCAAATATCCGTACGAACACAGATTCAGAGATTACAGCCTTGATTACGAACTTGTGGTTCCGCAAAAAGCAGTTGTTTTATCCATGAATAAAAATCGTATCCACATGGACGGAGATTTAGACGGAGACGGTATCAATGACGAAGACCAGGACAGAGATGAAGACCATAACAATGTCCGAATTGAAAAAAATAAAATAACGGTAAACGGTTCCAGTATCGAATACAACTCTGATGACAAAGACAGCATCATTGTAAACGGTAAAAAAGTTCCTAACAACCAGGCAAAGAAAGTTATTGATTCTGCAGTGTCTACTATCAAAAAATCAAATAAAGATATGGACATCAAAATCAAAGACGGAAAAAACGAAATTTCCATACAAACTAAATAATTAACTTCAGAGAGTGGTAGAAGGTGTGGGTGGATGGCAACCGTTTGAAATTCACACCCTTCTTCTCTCAGAAAAGTAAAAATAAAACCATATTTAGTTTCTTATGTGAAAAAAAAGTTTTAATTTCGTAAAGCTAAAATTTAATAACCAACCAATCAAAAACACAGCCTTATCATGATACAATTTGCAATGGAATTCGTAATGAAAATCGTAGATTTAATTAGCGGTTTGTTTTAAGAGCAATAATATTTCAATATATTTGTAAAGTATAACCAAAGTTTGGTTATACTTTTTTGTTTTTAATCCAAGAAATCTATGAAAAAGCTGTTAGGCAAAGCAATGTTAAAAGTATTAGGTTGGAAAGTCGTTCTTCAGGGCGATGTCAACAATCTGAACAGGTGTATCCTAGTGGTAGCACCACATACCCATAATATGGAGTACATTTTAGGAAATTTCGCCTATTGGTCTTTGGAAAAACCTTTAAAAATTATCATTAAAGATGCACACACCAAAGCATGGTATGGAAGTATTGTAAAAGGACTTGGAGGTATTGGTATCGACAGAAGCCAGAAAAACGATCTTGTAAATTTCGTAGCCAACCAGTTTTCCAAAGAAGATTTCAGTCTTGTGATTACTCCGGAAGGAACCAGAAGCTGGGTACCGAAATGGAGAAAAGGATTCTATCACATGGCTTTGGCAGCTAAAGTTCCTATTGTGCTGGCAGCAGGTGATTTTAAAAGAAAAATTGTTTACCTGGGCTACACTATACCTTATGAAAGAATAGCATCCGTATCTTTTTCAGAAATCATGCAGGAAATTCAGGACTATTATGTAAAAAATGATATTGTTCCTAAAGTACCGGAAAACTGGAATCCTAATATTATGGGAACTGAGTCAGAAGCTAGAAGCTAGAAGCTAGAAGCAAAATTAATTACCATTTATCAATTATTAAAATGAAAGGTCAGACAAAAGAAGAAATATTAGCATTCATCAATAACTGGGGAGATGTAACTCTTGCCAAAACACTTGAAATCAAATTCATTGATATTGATCTCGAAAATGAAACCCTTACTGCAACCATGCCTGTTCTGCCAAGAACTCACCAACCCTTTGGAATCATGCACGGAGGAGCAAGCTGTGTTTTAGCTGAAACCTTAGGGTCAAGCCTGTCTAATATTTTTATCGATGGCGAAAAATATTACGGAGTAGGAACCAACATCAATTCTAACCATTTAAGAAGCAAAAAAGATGGTATTGTAACTGCTACAGCACGCTTTATCAGAAAAGGTAAGACCATGCACGTATCAGAAATTGAAATTCGTGATGAAAAAGGAGTTTTAATTAATCATACCACAATGACGAATAATATTATTCACAGGTAATACTTACTGCAACATAAAAAATAAGGAGCTTAAACTAAATTTAAGCTCTTTTTATTTTGACATCTTTTAGACTAGTAATACCTTTGCAAAAAGAAAAGTTACGCTGGGAATTTCCTATATTATTTCCGGCTGTTGGTTTCCAAAATTCCTTCATAGCTCATGATTTATTTCAAACTTCCCTTCGACGAAAGATTATTGTCTGCAGATGAAAAAAGCACTAAAAATGCAGTTAACTTTTTTTCTTATAATGGCTTAGATCAGATTAGCTTCAGCGGAGATATTTCTGAAATACCCCCCAATGAAGTTGATCAAAAATTGATTACCAATGAAGTTTTGAATGATGATACCACAAATTATTACGCTGAAACCAAAGAAGAATACTGCCACACTTTACAGCAAGTAATTAAAGTCATCAAAGAAAACAATTTGCCAAAACTTGTTTATTCAAGAAGGAAAATATTTACAAATTTTCATACAGTCAATTATACAGAGAGTTTTAAAAACTTATGTAAATCATATCCCAATGCTTTCAGATATCTTTTTAATGATGGAAAAAATGCATGGATGGGAGCTTTCTCGGAAGTATTAGGGAAGTTTAATAAAACTACGTACGAATTTGAAACCATGGCCCTTGCCGGAACTCTTCCGGTATCTGAGGAGTGGTCCGAAAAAGAAATTGAAGAACAAAAGCCGGTTACCAATTATATTCAGAATATTCTGGCAAATTATTCTGACAATATAGATCAGTCAGAAACCTATGACCATATTTCCGGTAATATCAAACATTTACGAACAGATTTTAAAACCAGTATACAACCTGAAGATCTTGATAAAATTATTCAGGATCTGCACCCTACTCCTGCAGTCTGTGGTATTCCAAAAGATTTTTGCAATGAGAATATCCGTAAATATGAAAAATTCCCCCGTGAATTTTATGCAGGTTATATCAAGGTTGAAACGGATGAGAGTATCCTGTATTTTGTCAATCTGCGTTGTGCAAGACTTTATAAAGACTCCATACATGTTTTTGTAGGAGGCGGAATAACAGCTCAAAGTGATCCGGAAAAAGAATGGAGAGAAACAGAACTGAAGTCTGAGGCGATATTGAAAAACCTGATTGTTTCCTAATATTTTTAGATTTGCCCACAGATTCTACAGAAACCTGTATTATGCTAAGTAAACGCCTTTGAGAACGATTTATCGTCCTTCTGCGGACTTTGCCTTATATAGGTTTAGGCTAAAACCAATTGGTCTCTTTATCCTTTTTCCTGAACAGGCTAAAGCCCGTCCCTATTGAATAGGAAAAGCAGATATGGATATTTATACTAAACCTAATCCCATGCTACCTTTTATCTGAAAGCTGCAATCTATAACCCCATTAAAAAACCTCCTTCAAAAAGAAAGAGGCTATATCTATATTGAAATATTCAATTTATTTCTTTAAACCGATTCTACTCCATGTATCCATTACGAAAAGCAGGATAAGACCTATTGCAGCAGCTCCAGCTGAGAATGCAAATCTAACGTTATCTTCATCTCCTAAGATATCTGTCGCCTGCCAGTTAATAGCATAAAGATTAATGGTGATGAATACAATGAACAGTACTAAAAATACTTTATAAAACTTCTTCATGACTCTTAAAAATTAATATAATTCTGCACCAACTGGGCAAAATTTGCGGTGAATAATTTAATTGAAATTGCCAAAAGGATAATTCCGAAAACTTTCTGAAGGATCATCAAAGTAGCATCCCCAATTTTCTTCTCCAGCCATTTCGCTGATTTCAGCACCAAATATACGAAAATTGTATTAAGAATAATTCCGCAGATAATATTAATATCATGAAATTCAGCTCTAAGAGATAGTGCAGTTGTTAATGTTCCAGCTCCGGCAACCAATGGAAATGCGATGGGTACAATGGATGCAGCCTTTGCCTCAGTGGTTTTATTAATTTCAATTCCTAAAATCATTTCCAGCGCTATGACAAAAATCACAAAAGCTCCGGCAATAGCAAAAGAATTTACATCCACTCCGATAAGCTTAAGAATCTTATTTCCTACGAACAGGAAAACAATCATAATAGCTCCGGCAGTAATGGCTGCCTTTCCAGCTTCAATCTGTCCGAACTTCTGCTGAAGGCTTACGATAATAGGAACTGAGCCAATGATATCGATCACGGCAAAAAGAACCATAAAGCTGGTAACAATCTCTTTAAAAGAAAAACCATCAAAAATTTCCATCTCTTTGTAATTAAAAATTTCGCAAAAATATGAAAATAAACTGATTATTTGCTAATTTGTGAATATAAATTAACAATAGTTTTCAAAAGTTCTTCCAAAGCTTCAGCAGATTTCACAGGATTGTATTTTTCCATCTGAACTTTCTGCTGCAGTTTACTGTATTCTTCTGCAACCGAAGAACCTTTGTGCTTTTCAAGAAAATCCTTAAACTCCGGGATAGACGCCTGAAAATACTGTCCTCTTACTTCTTCATCCAATTCTTCAAGAGTTGCAAAGAACTTTTCATACTCTCCGTTATCTTTAAGATTTTCCAGATATCCGAAATAATCATTGATATCAGTTTTCATCAATTCTCTGATCTCTTTTTCTGTTTCGGCCACTGAACCTAAAGGTTTTGACGGTATAGTTTCCCTAACTAATGTACGTTTTTTTTGCCAATTTTTAAATAACAGATATCCAACAAATAAGCTTATCAGAATAGCTATATTGGTCAAAAGAATATTCCAGTGGAATTTGTTTTTTTCTTTTACTTTGAATGAAGTGGTTTTTAATACGGGAGTATTTACCGTCTCCAGAAGATTATTGGTGTATTCGTTTACTTTTTCTACAGTAGAGCGTGCCTCCAGAATCTGATCGTGAGAAAATGCATTCAGATCCAGTGTTTTCTGTCCAAGATCTACATATTCTTTACTTGCAGGATCAAAGAAAGCGAATTGTTCTGTTTTAATTGAAATGACACCCGATTTTTTAGGAATAATCACATAATTAGCCAGGATCTCTCCTTTCATTCCTGAAGTTCCAGGAGCTACTTTAGAGGTAATTTTCGGGGCAAAAACTTCATAATCCGGAGAGGCGGCAATTTTAGGAAGTTCCATATCCGGTAAATTACCTTCACCTGAAACTTTTACTACCACATTCAGAGGTTTTTTCGCTTCCGGTTTTTCCTTGGAAGCATTATATACGTTCACATTAAAGTTTCCAACAGCATTTTTAAAACATTCAGGAGCTCCTTCAGGAAGCTTTCTTACGTTGATTTTAACTTTATTGGAAACAATTTTTGTTTTATTTGAATAGGTACTTACTGAAGCAGATACTCCGGGAACTTCCACATACCCTGCTTCATTCGGAAAAACCATAAACATAGCCAGAACCTGTGAAGGCATGTTGCCGTATCCGGAAGGATCTATCTCAGACTTATCAAAATTGATAGGATGTACGTTGATATTATCCTGTTTCGGAAGATGAATATTTTTCACCTTTCTCAGATTATCCATATTTCTTGAATACACTCTCAGAACGGCTACCGTAGGCTGATCCTGATAGACATCCCGATCATCAATTTCCATATTCAGATAAACATCATTGGAGGTATTCGCTGCCAATGATCTTCTGTCGACAATATCACGGATATTGACATCAAAAGGTTCGGTTTTATAGATTCTGTTGTTTACGGTAACAAGAACGGAACCGATTTTTATTTTCCCTTTTTTCTTAGGCTCAAGGGCTATTCTGGAAACTTTCTGGGTAATTAAAGTATTGGTAGCAGGATCAATCACGGTATTGGTTACAGATCCACTTCCTATGATATTAAATTTTGAAAGATCCGGAAGCTGAAAACCTGTCTGCTGTACAAGATCACTTCCGTTAAGTTCAAGAACAATGGTCAGATTGATAATATCCTTACCTGCATACTCTGTTTTATCTGCATCCATAGATAGATTTACCTGTCCGTAAGTAATTACGGATGCAAGAGTAAGCAATATGTAAATCAATTTGTGCTGCATCACCAATCTTTCTCGTTGCTTTCAGGCATCGAATAAGAATTTTTGTTTAAAATTCTTCTGGCGGTTTCTTTTTCTTTTTCGTTTATTTTATCTAAGATCGCATTTTCAAGATTCTTGGGCATTCTGCCTTCATTATTTTGATTCTGCTTAGGATTGTCACCCTGGTCACTTTTGCCTTCGTTTTGCGGGCCGTTACCCTGATCCTGTTTTTTGTCTTTGTCGCCTTTCTGATCATCCCCTTTGTTCTGATCATTTCCGCCGCCACCTTTTCCTGAATTATTCTGTTCGTTTTTTTGCTGTTGTTTTTCTTTCTCTTTCAGTTTGGCAATCTCATAATTTTTTCGAGTTACCTCGCTGTGGGGATCCTGCTTCAAAGCTTTCTTATAATATTCAGCAGCTTTTTCAGGCTGATTCATCTGCATGTAAGCATTCCCTAAATTATGAAGAGCAGCCGTTTTATCGGGAAGAGTTTGTGAAAGTTTTTCTGCTTTTTCAAACTCTGCTTTTGCCTCTTCGTATTTTTTACTTTTATACAACGCATTCCCCATATTGTAGTGAGCGGTAAAATCTTTATCATTGGATTTTATCGCTTCCATATATTTGGAGGAGGCTCCATCATAATCTTTACCGTCAAATTTCTGATTGCCTTCATATACTAAATTCCTATAGCTTTCCTGCCCAAACATGAAGCCTGAGAATGAAATGGCAACAATAAACGATAAAAATATGATTTTAGTATTCATCACTTGCAAAATTATTCCTTTATATGTTAAGAAACAGAGTTTTATTTGTTAAAATTCGGTTAAAGTACTTGTAGAATTTCTTCTATAAATAAAGGAATTCTACACATTAAAATCTTTTTTAGGATTAAAAATATAAATTAAAAAGAAAAACAGAAGAGATACCGCAAGAAAATATTGATAATAATGATTGGCATTCTGCGATTTCACCATTGTCTCTGCACCTGCCGATTTTTTATTAACTGCATCTACAATTCTGTCCGGAGCTTCATTGATATTATTTCCATCAATATAAGTTCCGTCTGTAGATTCAGCCATTTTCTTTAATGCTTCGGTCTGTCTTTTTGAAATCACCGTACTACCGTTGGCATCGGTTTTATATCCCATTAATTGTCCGAACACATATTCCGGAACCGGAGCACCTTCATCTGTACCCACTCCTACGGAAGTAATGCTTATTCCTTCTTTATTAGCTAATCTGATGGCAGCGTTATCATTTCCTTCATTATCTTCACCATCACTCAGCAGAATCACTTTTCTGGATCCTTTGCTTACGTTTTTAAATTTTTCAGCAGCAGCCTGCATTCCTTTCAGAAAATCCGTTCCCTGAATCTGCATAGAACTGGTTTCAATACCGCTGATATAAGTTTCCGCAGAATTATAATCAGTTGTCAGGGGCATAATAGACATTCCATTCCCTGCAAAAATCACAATACCTACCTTATCATTATTCATTTTCTTCATGGTAGCCAGCATCAGATTTTTGGCTTCCGTCAGACGGCTTGGTTCTATATCCTCAGCATTCATAGAATTGGATACATCCAGCATAAAGATTACATTGTTCAGCTTCTGGGTACTTTTCACTTCTTCTGAACCGTTCAAAAGGTCAATGATAGAGAATATCAGAAATAATGTTCCCAATAAATATAATGCAGGAAAAAACTTTGTAAATCCTGATCTTTTTTCAAATAAATTCTCATGAAACTGGCTCGCAGCAAAAATTTCTCTCTTTTTATTTCTCCACTGTAGAAAACGGATCAAAAACGTAGCTAACAGCGGCAGAAGCAACAGTAAAAATAAATACCAATAATTTCCTAAAGACCAACTCATCAGCTTAAAATTTTATAAAACACCCATCTTAACAATGCATCCAACACCAACATAGCCAGTGCAATCCAAAGGAATATTTTGAAATATTCTTCATAATTGTACAGCTTGGAAACCTTCACATCAGATTTTTCCAGTTGGTTGATTTCATTGTATACTTCTTCCAGACTACTGTTTGAGGTAGCTCTGAAATATTTACCTCCCGTAGTCTGTGCTATTTCTCTCAAGGTATTTTCATCAATAGTAACCTCTGTTTCGGTAAAGATAAGCTCTCCAAAAATGTCCTGCGATGTAGGCATCAGCGCATAACCATTGGTCCCGATTCCGATTGAATATACTTTTATATTATTATTCTTTGCAAGTTCAGCGGCAAGCTGTGGAGGAATCGCATTCTGAATATTGCTTACTCCATCCGTCATCAGGATGACCACTTTACTTTTGGCCTTGCTTTTAATCAAATGATTCACTGCTACAGAAAGGCCTTCCCCAATGGCTGTTCCAGGTTCAAGACCTGCAGAATTCAGATTTTTAATTTCATCAATAACCACCTGATGATCTGAGGTTACCGGAACTTTAGTAAAAGCTTCTGCAGCATATGCTACCACCCCTATCCTGTCATTCGGACGCTTCTGAACAAATTTTACGGCAATATCTTTTAGGGCAGTAATTCGGTCCGGGGTCAAATCCTTCGCCAGCATACTTAGAGAAACATCAATAGATAACATAATATCCACTCCCTTTGTATCATCTCTGTCCTGAGAAATGGTAAACGTTCTCGGCCTTGCCATCGCAATAATCAACGCAGAAAGAATGATATATTTTGATATTTTCAGCAAAAAAAGTACACCCTGGATACTCCCGCTGTGATCCATATTCTTTATGGTAGGAACTTTTATACCTTTTCTTTTACTTCTTCCAATATCTTTAATTAAAAGTGGAATAAACAGCAGAAAAAGCAGCAAAAACCATGGGCTGTAAAACTCAAAATTAAACATCCTTTCTTAAGTTTTCGAATTCTAAATCTTTGGATGATCTTTTCACAAAATCTCTGATATTGACAAAATCTCTTTCCATTGTTTCCTGGTCCGGGAAGGTTTTGGCAAATTTCACCAGGTCTCCCCTAAGGAAAACATCTTCTATTATTTTTTCGTTGTCCTGCGAGATTGTATTATTTTTTTTCATGACATCTATAAGATCATCAGTAAGAAGTACATCTGCCGGAAGGCGATATTGTTTTGTAATGAAGGTTCTGGAAATATCAATCAGTTCTACATAAAACGAACGGAAGTTTCCTCCTTCAATATATTTTTTCTTTTTAAGAGAATCAAGCTCTTTTAAGGTCTGATTGGTAGCCACTACAGGAGAGCTCTTTGATTTTCTTCCCCATTTTACAAACATAATAATGGCAATAACCAGTGCAATACCAGCCAATGCTGCAAGAATATAAAACTTATAAAGCTCCCAATAATCTTTGGGTTCAAGTTTCACCTGCTTATTATTCATGATGTCATTGATCTGATCTGCTTTTTGAGCCGTATTAATGACATCTATTTCGTAAGGGATTGTTTTAAGTATTTTATCTCCTACTTTGAATTCCAGTTCAGGAATGGTAAATTTTCCTTCTTCAAAAACAGCAAATTCGATCTTTCTTTCATAGGTGTTAGCCGTTTGCCCGATACTGTCTTTGGTTTCTTCAAAATGAAAAGGCAACAGCTCATTCTTAGCTGCTGAAGTAACCTGTTGCTCATTAAGATTGTCAATCTTTATGGTAAGATGATTGATTTCTCCCAGAGCAAGGGTTTTCTTTTCTACGTTAGAGGATAATATCTGTGAAAAAGCATTTGCACAGATCAGAAAAGATAATATTAAAAGTATTTTTCTCAATGTTAAAATAATAAAGGCAAAATGCCTTCTGTTTTTTAGTTACGAGCTAAGCCCGATGTTATTTTTTCTGAAAGTAATTATACAATAATTTTGAATAATCTGAGCCGGTACTGATATTCATAAGACTGGCAGAGCTGTTGGCAAAATCTTCTTCCAGAGCTCTCAGCTTTTGTTTTTGAGCTTCCGCAAAGGTATATCGCCATCTTGCACTGGAAGTATTGGCCCATATTTCTTTTCCGGTTTCCACATCAAGTAAACGGGCATAGCCTACATCAGGAATCTCATTATCTTTTTCATCATAAATCCTCATTCCCAGCAACTGATGTTTCTTTGAGGCCACTCTCAGCATTTTGGAATCATAGGCATCTTCAAAATCTGAAAACAAAAATACCAGAGATTTCCTTTTGAAAATCCCCATCATATATTCCATTGCCTTATCTATTTTAGATTCTGCCGGAACATAATCTGCAGTGAGAATATTACTGATAATGGAAAGAATGTGTTTTCTTCCTTTTTGAGGAGGAATGACTTTATATACTTTATCTGCAAACAGAATCAACCCTACTTTATCATTATTGCCAGCGGCTGAAAATCCTAAGCTGGCTGCAATTTCGGCTACATATTCTCTTTTCAGTTGAACCTTTGTTCCATAATCCATAGAAGCGGAAATGTCTACGAGAATCATCATTGTCAATTCCCTTTCTTCTTCCATTACTTTTACAAATGGCTCACGGAAACGTGCGGTTTTATTCCAGTCGATTCTTCTGATTTCATCTCCAAACTGATACGGTCGAACTTCCGAGAAAGTCATCCCCTGCCCTTTAAAGGCGCTGTGATATTGCCCCATTAAAGCAGCCTCCGTCTTTTTTCGGGTACGGATTTCAATCTGCTTTACTTTTTTTACAATATCTTTTATCTGCATAGACGAATTCAAAATTCAAGGTTTAACATTCAAAGTTTAATGTTGGTGTCGGGATCCGGGTTTTGGGTTAGTCTATAAACTCAATGGATACGTTCGACCACTCATTGTCAAACTTTGTATTATACTTTTTATAAAAATTGATGGCTGGTTCATTCCAGTTCAATACCTGAAATACCATTCCATTGTAATTATTGGTTTGACCATATTCCAGTGTTGCATCAAATAATTTTTTCCAATCTGCTTTCCTCTTAGCTTTTCAGTTACTACAAGATCTTCAAGATACAGCCTTCTTCCTTTCCAGGTTGAATACCTGTCATAATACAGGGATATTCCAACTATTTCTCCTTCATATTCTGCCACGAAAGCTCCCCATACAGGAGAAGTTCCGAAACCATCCTGAATAAAATCATCCAAAGTCACTGTTACTTCATGCAGTGCTTTTTCATATTCCGCTAGTTCTTTAATTAAATCAAGCATGGAAGAACAGTCTTCCAGAGCAGCTTTTCTTATAACTACATCACTCATTATGGTGCCTGGATTTTTGCTAAAATTCTATTGATAATTTCCTCAGTTGTGATTTCTTCTGCTTCTGCTTCAAAGGTCAATCCCATTCTGTGTCTCAATACATCTTTTGCCAATGCTTTTACATCTTCCGGAATGACAAATGCTCTTCCTTTTAAGAAAGCGTAGGCTCTTGAGGCGATAGCAAGATTAATGGATGCTCTTGGAGAAGCTCCAAAGCTGATATAATTTTTAAGTTCGGAAAGCCCATAATTCTCCGGATAACGTGTTGCGAACACCATATCAAGGATATATTTTTCAATTTTCTCGTCGAGATAAATCTGATTGATCAGTTCTTTTGCATCTACAATATCCTGAAGGGAGATTACAGGTTTTACCGTTGGCTGGTGTGAAGTTGAAACCATTCTCATCACCTGTCTTTCATCCTCAAAAGCAGGATAATCTATGGTACACTTCAACATAAAACGGTCGCTTTGTGCTTCAGGAAGCAGGTAAGTTCCTTCCTGATCAATCGGGTTTTGTGTTGCCAATACCAGGAATGGTTTTGGAAGCTTCATGGTTTCGTCACCAATTGTCACCTGTTTTTCCTGCATAACTTCCAGAAGCGCTGACTGTACTTTTGCCGGCGCACGGTTGATCTCATCTGCCAAAACAAAGTTCGCAAATACAGGTCCTTTTTTTATAGAGAAATCATTGTCTTTGATATTATAAATCATGGTTCCCACTACATCTGCAGGAAGTAAATCCGGAGTAAACTGAATCCTTGAGAAATCTCCATGAACAGCATCAGCCAGTGTTTTTATCGCTAAGGTTTTAGCCAGACCGGGAACTCCTTCAAGAAGAACGTGTCCATTTCCCAAAAGCCCTACCAAAAGACGGTCTACCATGTATTCCTGTCCAATAATAACTTTGTTGATTTCCTGTCTCAGAAGAGAAAATAAGTAGTTTTTTTCTTTTACTTTTTCCGTCAATTGGCGGATATCTTCAGCTTGATATATCTCTGACATAGCTTGATTTAAAATAAGTGGTAAATTTCTGATAAATACTTGCATTAATCAACATAATAAATGCCATTTTTGAGTTAAAGTTTGTTAAAAATTCCGGCATTGACGAGATATTTAATGCTATAATGTTGAATTTCTTATCTATAAATAAATCCAGAAATTCAAATTCCCTTCATAAAATCATCCCGTTTTTTCTTCTCATTATCCATAAAAAAATGTCACAAAATCACTTTTGCAACATTTTTATTTTTAATCAGAAACTTGATTATTTAGTTTTAAAGCTTGTTTATTGTAATGGTGAATATATTTTCAGGAGCATCAGTAGTATCTTCATACGCTCCGACATTTACAAAATATTCTGTTCCTGATACTGTGGTAATCGTAAGGGTTTCCGCAGCACCTCCGCCACCATTGTCTACAGTTCCTGTACATGACAAATTACTACAGCTGCCACTATATACACCTATCTGCGGATCATAGCTGCTGCCTGAAGGCATAGTCACTTTAATAGTATACTGACTGCCATCACCAGTCAGTTTAAACCATGTCCCATCGTTCATTCCTGTGTCTCCATTACTTGTACATACGCTTATATTTCCGGCATTATTAGTGGTCGATACAGCATCATTCTGAGTATAAGAATAAGGAAACACCAATGCCTGCAATGCTCCAGTACATGCATCGTTTACAGGTATTGGAGGAACAGTCTTAAAAACAAGTTCAGAACATCCTGAGGATTCTGTACTCCCTGACACTGATGTTACTTTTAAATAATAAGTTGTTCCGGCTGTAAGCGCTGTGGAAGGGGTAAAGCTACTTCCTGAAACTGGTTGCTGATTAATAATATCAGAGCTTCCTGAACTCGTTCCTAACGAAACTTTGTAGGATGTAGCCCCTGAAGCCGGAAGCCAGCTGAAATTGGGAGTTAAAGAAATATTCTGACTATTATTTACCGGATAAACGACAAAAGGACATGCCGGTCCGGCACTTGGTATAAGGCCTGAAATGGTAACTGACGATTTATAATCCGCCCTGATTCCTCCGGGAGGAGATGCAATATCCACTACTGCACGATCTCCTTTATAATACAGCGTTGAGTAAGGGATATGAGGATAAACATGAAAAGCTTCATCAAAATTATTGATATCGATATTCGGAGAATTCTCTTTTGCTGCAACAACCAGGTTATCAACATTATTATAAGTAAATGGTGTTGTAAAAACAACTTCAACTTTATTATTATTCTTGCTTACGGCTCCTGTGAACACCTGAGTCAACTGTGCTGCAGGAATCCAGTCTGTACCGGAAGCAAAGGCAGTTTTTGACGTATGTCCGAGATATACCGTCCAGTTTGAAGATTCAGTAATTGTAGAGGAAGGATCCACATAAAATGTAAGCCCTGTAATATTGCCTGCAGCATTGGCGTTAATTTCCTGCTTAGGATATATCTGCTGTACATAAGAATAGGAAAAAAAACTGCTTACAGGAGCAACACCAACATTTGGACTCCCAATATTGATATTGATTTGGGCGTTAATTACCACCACTACAAAAAACAAAGCTAAAAGTAAAAATCTTTTCATTATTAATAACATTAATCTGGTATACCATGCTAATTTAATAATAAATACTATGATTATAGCAATAAAAAAAATATTTCATTATATAATTCAACGCAAAAAAAAAATTTAAACAAAAACACATCCGATATTAAAAACAATACACATTCAATAACAAAACAATAACAAGACATAAAAATAAAATAAATTAAAAGTAATTTCAATACATATTTCATATATTTACACTAAACATCAATAACATGTATAAAAAGCTATTCTTTTCCAGTTTTTTGATTACCCACCTCGTTTTCGCCCAAACGACAATGACCAATATAATTTCAGATGCAGTATACTACGATGGCTATGCTACTATGGTATCCAACCCTATACCTGCCGGTTTGACAAGACTGACGAATGCCAGGTATACCAGAAAACTTACTGATGTAGAACTAGATGCTTTTAAAGCTAAAATTGCCATGCGTGTAACCATTGCTCCTTTATGTGACAATTATGACCGTCTTGGAGAAGTCTTCTTAGCAATGGTTCCTAAAAATCAAGCTACTTATACAATCAATGACACTAATGTCAAAAGAATTGAAATAGGCAGATATATTACTCCTTTCATGAATAAAAACAGGACTCCTTCTGAAGTTCCTTACACTTATGATGTCAGCAATTTATACAGCATATTCCATGACACAACATTGCGCAGCATGTATGATCTCTATATGGAACTGGATGTTTTCGGGGTTCCCTATGCAGCACAAACGCAGGTTTCAGGCTGTGCAAACAGAATTGATGTTTTTTCAGGAACTCTTACCTTTTTCTCAACAGATACAGGAGCAACCCCTACAGACACCAACAGCATTGTACCTATATTAAGTTATAACACCCTTAACAACTATAACAACACTGATGTTACCGGGGAAACCGTTAGAATTGTCACTTTTAATCTTCCAGCCCCTGTTACCAATGCCCGCTTCTTCGTAATATCAACTCCTCATGGCGCTAACAGTGGTGGTGAAGAATATATCAGAAGACAAAATTACACCTATATAGATGACGTACAAGTACTCACCTATACTCCCGGAGGTATTTCATGTGAACCGTACCGTGTATACAATACTCAAGGAAACGGAATCTATGGTTCTACTCCTAAAACTTTTGCTGACTGGACTTCATGGAATAACTGGTGTCCCGGAAATTCTGTTCCCATCAGAGAATTTACATTACCCAACTTAACTGCAGGTAATCATACTTTGAAACACACAATTCCAACTGCAGTTTTCAACCAACAGCAGGGATATGTCATGCTATCCGTTTATATGCAGGGAAAAAGCAATACAGCTTTGAATGTAAAAGAGATCAAAACAGTAGATGTGAATATTTACCCCAACCCTACTGCTGACTTTGTGAATGTAAAATCAAAAGTAGAGGTCAGCTCACTAAGCCTTTTCAATATGGAAGGAAGAAAACTTTCCGAAACTTATACAGAGAACAGAATAGATCTTTCCTTATACAGCACAGGAGTTTATTTTTTACATATTGTTTTAAAAGACGGAACTGCCTTTAAACACAAAATCATAAAAAAGTAACTTTAACACATCTTTTAAAAACAAAATAACAAAACCCTCTCTGAAACTCCACTCAAGAGGGTTTTTCTATTGATCATCATGTAAAATTAACTGTAAAAAACATTCTGATATCAATAAAAACTAATCAAAAGATGAACCTTACTTCACTCTTTTTCAAAATAGTTAAAAAATTTTAACTTTAATCCTCTAGTCAAAAAAATTGTCATTTCCAGTTTATTAAACTATTTTTGGTGATTAAAAATTTTGCAAAATGAATTATCATTTTCAAGCACACAGACAGGTAAGAAAGAACCTTTTAGATATCCTTCAGAACACATCTCATGAAGATCTGATCCTGATTCCGGATGGTTTCAACAACAATATTTACTGGAATATTGCACATACTGTTGCTACACAACAGCTACTGCACTATTACCTGAGCGGAAATCCTTTCCGTATTGACAAGTATTGGATTGAAACCTACAAAAAAGGAACTTTACCCAACTTAAATGTTCAGAAATCAGAAGTGGAAGATTTAGAATTTTTACTTACTGAAACTTCAAAGATTTTAATGAAGGATTATGACAGTGATTTCTTCTCAGATTACACTCCCTACACCACAAGTTTCGGCATGGATCTGAAAAGCATTCAGGATGCAATTATCTTCAACAATATGCATGAAAGCCTTCATTACGGGTATGTGATGGCACAGAAAAGAGCAATTTTAGGAGAGAAAGGGAGATAGTGAATCTTGCTACGCAAGTCAATGGTCAGAAGTGAATAGGCATCCAACCAATTGACTTACAAAGTAAAATTCAAGATTGACCATTCACTCTATAACTATATAATACATTTTCAATGAAAGACGATTTTATTTTCGGGCTACGTCCCGTGATTGAAGCAATTGAAGCGGGAAAAACGATTGACAAGATCTTTGTGCAGAATGCACTTCAGGGTCCTATTTATGCTGAATTAAAAGCCATTTTAGCGAAAAATAAAATCCGTCCCAATTATGTTCCGGTTGAAAAACTGAACCGTTTTACAAGAAAAAACCACCAGGGTGTGGTAGCTTTTATTTCGGATGTACCGTTTCATAAAGTGGAGGATATTGTTCCACAATTATTCGAACAGGGAAAAACACCTTTCCTTTTAATTCTGGACAGACTTACCGATGTAAGAAACTTTGGAGCCATCTGCAGAACAGCGGAATGCGTAGGAATAGATGCAGTTATTATTCCTGAAAAAGGAGCTGCTCCTATCAATTCCGATGCGATAAAAACTTCTGCCGGAGCTATCTATAATATCAAAATATGTAAGGAAAACAATCTTGCCCACACGGTAGACTTCCTTCAGCAAAGCGGAATTTCTGTATATGCAGCCAGTGAAAAAGCTCAGAAACTTATCTATGATGTTAATATGACAGAGCCATGTGCTATCGTGATGGGAAATGAGGAAACCGGAATTTCTAAAGAAGTACTGCATCATGCTGATGAAAAAATAAAACTTCCTATTGAAGGAAAAACTCAGTCCCTGAATGTTTCTGTAGCATGTGGAGCGATTTTGTATGAAGCGGTAAGACAGAAAATGTCCGTGATACCTAATCCATAACCATGAAAATACAATCACTTTTACCTTTATTTTTTGTCCCGTTGGCTTTTAATGCCCAGACAAAAAAAACAGCAACAGACAACCGTCTTGCCACTGATCTTGATAAGATGGTTCAGAAAGAAGCTGTTGCTTATATGCAGGATCCTGCACGTGTAGGAATTTCAATAGGCATTTTTAAAGATGGTAAAAGTTATTTCTATAATTATGGAACAACGGAAATAGGGAAATCAGAGCTTCCAACCTCGCAAAGTCCATATGAGATTGCATCCATCACAAAGACCTTTACCGGAACACTTCTGGCTCATGCTTTAGTAGATGGTAAAATCAAAATGGATGATGATATCCGGAAATATATAGGAAATTATCCTAATCTTGAATTTGAAAAGCACCCGATAACGATCGGTAATCTAACCAATCATTCATCAGGATTGCCTCAGTTTTTACCGGATCAGTCTGAAACGTTCAAAAAACCGATGGACTCTGTTGCCCTGGCATTGTCGGATTTTTATAAAAACTATTCAAAAAAGAATTTTTATAAGGATCTTCATCAGGCTAAAGTGGATTTTGTACCCGGAACAGAATATAAATATTCCAATGTAGGAACACAGATTGCCGGGGATATCCTTGAAAAAGTATATCATACAAGCTATGAAAACCTGCTTTCAGAGTATATTACAAAGCCTCTGAAAATGAATCATACTATTATTGGTACGAATTCTGCACAGCTATTGACTCGTTATAACGAAAAAGGAAAGATAATGCCCAGAAATTTCACAACCATTTTTGCTCCCGCAGGAGGAATCATTTCTACTACAGGAGATCTTGTGAAATACATGCAGTATCATCTGGATAAGAACAATAAATATGTGAAAACATCTCATACACCTTTTGTAAAAGGTGAAGGAGATGCCATTGGACTGTACTGGAGATTACATACATATGAAGATGGAACTCAAACCGTTTATCATACAGGAGGTACATTTGGATTTTCAAGCGTACTTCAGATTTATCCTTCAAAAAACATGGGAGTGGTAGTGCTTTCCAATGAATCTGATGGAGAGTCTCAGGGGAAACTGCACGACATTGCAGATAGTATATTAAGAAATAGTAGTAAAAAATAAAGTTAAAAAATCAAATGAAGAATATTGCAGCGCTTGCGCTTATATCATCAATAGCCCTTGTGTCTTGTAAAAAAGAAACGGCAAAAATAACAAAAGTAGATCCTAAAACCGGAAAGACAGTAACTGTAGAAGTTCCTGCTGATTCTGTAGCGAAAGTTGCAGAAAACCCGGCTATCAAAGATTCTGCGGGAGTTATCACCCAAACTTTTAAGCTTGAAAAAGGTAAAACATATCCTCTTACCACTTATCAGAGAGATGTAAAAACAATGACAGATCCTCAAGGGAAATCTATCACTGCAACAAGCGAATCTACAGATGAAATGAATTTTGTAGTGGATGATATCAAAGGAAATGTATATGAGATGACTCTTAATCTTGTAGCAAAGAGAAGCTCTCAATCTGCACAGGGAAAAACGGTAGTAGTAGACACCAAACTTCCACTTCCAAAAGAAGATGATCTAAAAATGATCTGGAACGTCAACAAAGCGCTTACCGGAAACAAACTTCAGATGAAGATGGATAAAAAAGGGAATGTAATTTCTATTACAGGATTTGATGCTGTTTACACAAAAGTAGGTAACGCAGTTGGTACACTTATCAAAGATGCCAATGAAAAAGCAAGCGTCGTAGCAAGTCTTAAGCAGTCATTCAACGAAAAAGTACTGAAAGATCAGTTCCATAAAAACCTGATGATTATTCCTAAAAAAGGAGTTAAAATCGGAGAAAAATGGTCAACTTCTGAAAATGCTGACGCCAGCGGAGCTGTTAAAGTAACCTCCAATTATGTAATGAAAAGCTTAGGAAACGGAGCTGCAGAAATTGCAGTAACCGGAGGTATTCCCAAGAAAACAGAAAAGAAAACTCAGGGACCTATCACACACAGCCTGAGCAGTGAGCTTGTTCAGAACGGAACCATTAAGTTTGACGAAAGCACAGGCTGGATAACCAACCAGAATATCAACGTAAAAACAACTCAGATAGAAACCATTTCAGATGGAAAACAGTCTCAGTCTATGAAGAGCGTTTCCAATTCTTCGGTAATGGTCAACCCATCTGCTAAATAACTTGAATAAACATTCAGGGTTTAAAGTTTGCATGTTAAACCCTGAACTTTAAACAAAAAAATTATGAAGTACATTCTTGAGTTAGTACTCTCTGCCATTATTATTTTCTTTGTCTGGAATATTCTGAAAAGAATTTTCTTTAAGACATTCTATAGTTACCGTTTTAATAACAATAATCAAAACAACGGGCAGCAGGACATCAACAACTCGAATAAGAATAACAAAAAGAACCTTAAGTGGGATGCAGAAACGGTAGACTACGAAGAGGTAAAAGAGAGTAATGACAAAAGGTAAAAATTCCAAGAAATAAAAGATAATAACCAGCATGGCAAAAAATAAAAACTTAATTTATATTGCAATTTCATTAGTAGTATTTATAGTTTTAGCATTTTTATATTCCACTCCTGTATTTTCAGGAAAACAGCTTTTCCAGCATGATATCGTACAGTACAGAGGAGGAGCAAAAGAACTGCTCGACTATAGAGCCAATACCGGAAATGAAACCTATTGGAGTGACTCCATGTTTGGGGGAATGCCGACTTATCAGATGGGAAGCCAGTTCAAAGGTGATGTCATCAAAAAAATAGACAGCAATCTGAATTTCCTGCCAAGGCCGGTTAATTATCTCTTCCTGCTATTTGCAGGTTTTTTCCTTTTGGGAATGGTAGTGGTCAGAAATTGGAAATATGCTCTTTTAGGAGCCACTTTCTTCGGGCTTTCAACCTATTTTTATATTATTATTGCAGCCGGACATAATGGTAAAGTCAATACCATTGAGTATTTTGCCCCGTTGCTAGCCGGAATTTTACTGGTGTATATCAGGAAACAATACATCTGGGGGTTCATTGTCACTACCCTTTTTATGGGTCTTCAAATTGCTGCAAACCACCCACAAATGACCTATTATCTGTTCATTGCGTTAGGATTCTTATTCCTTTCTGAATTGATCAGAGCCATCCAGAAAAAGACACCGATGAAGCACTTCCTTATTTCATCAGGAATTATTGCAGCGTCATGTGTTATCGGGGTTGGAATGAATTCACAAAGAATCATGGCCAATTCTGAATATGTAAAAGAAACAGTTCGTGGAAAGCAGATTTTAAATAACGAGAGCCATACTTCAGGAAAATCCGGAATGGACAAAGAGAGTATGCTGATGTGGAGCTATGGGCAGCTGGAAACTTTAAACCTTTTCATTCCAAGATTAATGGGTGGAGGAAGCCAGGAACCTGAAGGAAAAGAAATCATGAACAGAGTTCAGGAACTGGTTCAGGAAAATGTAGGTTCACAGGCTGAAATGGATAGAATTTCCAAAGGTTTCAGCGGAGTAACTTACTGGGGAGACCAGCCGGGAACATCAGGACCTGCTTATCAGGGAGCTATCGTATGTTTCCTTGCCTTATTAGGATTCTTTTTTGCTTCAAAAAAATACCGTTACTGGATTTTGGGAGCTTCCATCCTGACCATTTTACTGGCCTGGGGAAGTAACTTTATGCCATTATCGGATTTCTTTATCGATTATGTACCGTTCTATAATAAATTCAGAGCTCCTTCTTCAATCTTAGTGGTAGTAGAGTTATTATTCCCATTAATTGCCATTTTGGGATTATACAGATTCTTTACAGATGAAAAGTTGACTGAAGAATATAAGCAGAAAATTCTGATGTATGTAGGAGGTGGAACGTTAGGATTTTTATTGATTCTTTTAATCTTTGGAAAATCATTGTTAGGTTTTGCTACAGAAAACGAGAAAACCTACTTCCCTCCTTTCCTGCTTGATTATCTTGTAGATGAAAGATATAAACTATTCAGAATAGATGCCATAAAAGCATTCATTTATGTAGCGATTACTGCGGCAGCTCTATTCTTAACTTTAAAGAAAAAGCTTAATCAGAATATTGCTTTGGTAGTGATTGGGCTTGTAAGTTTATTTGACCTTTGGACGGTAAACAAGCGTTACTTAAACGATGAAAACTATGTAGATAAAATCTTTGCTGAAAATCCTTTCCAGACAGAAAGTTCAGACCTGTTGGCTGAAAAAGTACAGGGAAATCCAAACCTGGAATCTATTTTATCCAATGTTAACATCAACAAAACATTGGAAACTATTGCTGAGAAAGACAAAACACACTACAGAATTTACAACCAGACATTAGGAGTTACCAGCGAAACCAATACCTCTTATTTTAAGGCTTCCATCGGCGGTTATCACGCTGTAAAATTAAGAAGATATGACGATGTACTGAATGAATACATCAATAGTATTGACAGTGTAAAAACACCTAATGTATTAAATTTACTGAATGCTAAATACATGGTTTTCGGAGGTCCTGAGCAGCCACAGGTTGTTCCTAATCCTAAAGCTAATGGCAATGCATGGTTTGTAAGCGATTTAAAATTTGTAGATACTCCTAATCAGGAAATAAAAGCGATCGGGACTATTGACAACAAGAAAACAGCTGTCATTGCTTCATCTGACAAATCCTATTTTGATAACAAACCTGTTCAGGCAGATTCTACAGCATTTATCACTCTTACGAAATATCAGCCTAACGAACTTGAATTTAAATCTCAGTCGAAAACACCTCAATTGGCTGTATTCTCTGAAGTTTATTATCCTCATGGATGGAAAGTGTTAGTAGACGAGAAAGAAGTTCCTTATATCAAAGCAAATTATTTGCTTCGTGCCGTACATGTTCCGGCAGGAAACCACCATATCAGAATGGTTTTTGAACCTGAAGTGATTGAAAAAGGAAAATGGCTTTCTCTTCTTTCGTTCGGATTATTTATCCTGTTGGCTGCATTTGGACTTTTCTGGATGAATAAGAACAAGAAAAAAGAGATTGTAGCTGAACAGAATGCTTAAACAATATAAATAGTGTTGCGCAATGAGATTCTTCACTGCGCTACGCTTGGTTCAGAATGACAAAGACCATTAAGTAAAAAATGGAACAGAAGAAAATATTGATTATCACCTATTACTGGCCTCCTGCGGGAGGTCCTGGTGTTCAAAGATGGCTGAAGTTTGCAAAATATCTACCTGATTTTGGTTGGAAACCTATCATCTATACTCCGGAAAATCCAAGCTATCCATTGCTGGACGAAACACTGATGAAAGATGTTCCGGAAAATATCGAGATGGTAAGAACCAAAATCTGGGAACCTTATCAGCTTGCTGAAAAACTGAATAAGAGCAATAAAAAATTCAAAGCCGGACAATTTGATGTAGGCAAAAACCAAAGTTGGAAATCTAAACTTTCAATTTGGGTAAGAGGTAATTTTTTCATTCCTGATGCCAGAGTTTTTTGGGTAAAACCATCCGTTACATTTCTGGAAAAATACCTGAAAGAAAATAAAATAGACACCATCGTTACTTCCGGTCCGCCACACTCTCTGCATTTGATTGGTTTAGGGCTAAAAAATAAAATGCCGGATCTGAAATGGGTTGCTGATTTCCGTGATCCATGGACAGAGATTTCTTACTACAAACATCTGAAATTAACTAAAAGTTCGGATAAAAAACACCGCCAGCTGGAAAATGCTGTATTTAAGAATGCAGACATCACTTTGGCTACAAGTTACACTGATGCGGAAAACTTCAGAAAAGCAGGAGCCAATGCCGTTTGTATTACGAATGGATATGATGAAAGTGATTCTGGTAAAAAAGCGAAAGGGCAAAATTTGCAAAATGGACAAGCATTTAATCTAAGTTATATTGGGGTTCTTGAACAGCTCAGAAATCCCGAAAATCTTTGGAAAGCTCTTGATGAACTTATCAAAGAAAACGCTGAATTTGCTGCTGATTTTAAATTAAAATTTGTAGGGAGAATAGATGATAAAATCCTACAATCCATCGAAAATTCAAGTCTGAAAAATCATATTCTAAACCTTGGATATCTTTCTCATGGAAAAGCCGTAGAAGAGATGCAGAATTCCAATCTCCTTCTTATTACCAACTTTCCGAATGAGTCTTCAAGAGGGATTATTCCGGGAAAAATATTTGAATATCTGGCTTCAGGAAAGCAGATTCTATCTTTCGGTCCGGACAAAGCAGATGTCGCAAAAATTCTGGAAGAAACGCAGGCAGGAAAGCATTTCAGTTATCAGGATACAGAAAACATTAAAAAGTTTATTCTTGAAAAATATGAACTGTGGAAAAATGACAGCCTTATTGAAAACACCCAGCATATTGAACAATTTTCAAGAAAAAATCTTACTCAGCAACTGACTGAAGTTTTGAAATAAAAAAGAAAGGAAGTTAGAGGCTGGAAGTTTATTCCAGTCGCTAACTTCTAACTTCTAACTTCTAACTTCTAACTTCTATATTGTCCACTGGTCATTCACAACAGCAATCAGGTAATATTTACCCTGAAATTCTTCAAATACAAAACGAACAGTTTTCCAATCCATTTCACCGGATTTTTCAGTTCCTTTGATATAGTTTTCTGTAAAATCAGCTTTTGGATAAATTTCCTTTAAATTATTCAGGGAATTACCTCCACCGATAAATTTATTCAGCGAATATTGTGATGTTGTAAAATCTTTAGAAAACACCCATTTTCCTAGATAATCATTGATAGTTGCTTTATAAGGATCACCCGAGCCATCCTGTGCTCCCCAGGTAAACAAGGTTTTGGTAGGCTGATATTTTTCAAAATCTGCTTTAGAAAAATGTTTATCTTCCTTCAGATTAACAAAAGCGTACATCGAAAAACGAACTCCTTTTTCGGGATGAATCAAAGAGGTAAAAGTAGTATAATCTTTTGTCTTTAGTGCTTTCAAAACCTCATCATTAGTCTGCTTTAAAGCGGCTTCTTTATCAGCATGAGTCTGAACAATACCTGCACTGTCTGTTTTATTTTGTGCAATAGAATCTATTTCACTGGGAACAGGTTTTCCGGCTTCTTTTTTGCAGGCTACAATCATACCCAGAGCGAAAACCGCAATCAATAATTTTTTCATATTTTAGATTTTGAAATTGGTAAAAAACACCAAAACTGATGCCAAGTGGTAAATGATGTAAAGAGATAAAGACTATGAGAGTTGATGGGTTTGGGCTTCTCATTTTAAAAATTACATCGTACATTTGTTAGATGGAAATGTTGGATATTCTGATTATCGGAGCCGGACCAATCGGTTTAAACTGCGCCCTTGAAGCTCAAAAAAACAATCTTAGTCATATAATCATAGAAAAAGGAACTATTGTCAATTCATTGTACAATTATCCTTTATATATGCGTTTCTTCTCTACTGCAGAAAAACTGGAAATTGACGAAGTGCCATTTATTTCTACTGCTCCAAAGCCGGGGAGACAGGAAGCTCTGGAATACTATCAGGGCATTGCAAGACAAAAAGATCTGAATATCAATCTTTATGAAAAGGTTTTGAATGTCTTGAAAAAGGATGAAATATTTGAAATCAAAACTACCAAAGCAATCTATCGGGCTAAAATGTAGTTATTGCTACGGGATTCTATGATATTCCCAATCTTATGAATATTTCAGGAGAAAATCTTCCGAAAGTCAAACATTATTATACAGAACCCTATCCTTACGCAAGACAGAAAATTGTTGTTGTAGGATCAAGTAACTCTGCTGTAGATGCAGCCCTGGAAACCTACAGAAAAGGAGCTGAAGTGACGATGATTGTCCGTCATTCTGAGATTTCAAAAAGTGTAAAATACTGGGTAAAACCCGATATTGAAAACAGAATTGCAGAGGGCAGCATTAAAGCTCATTTTAATGCAGAAATGATCGAGATTAAAGAAAATTCTGTTGTTTTTAGAGATGAGAACGGAGCTATTCATGAAATTGACAATGATTTTGTACTGGCCATGACAGGCTATCTTCCTGATTTTGATTTTCTGAAAAATTCAGGAATAGAACTTAACGGGGACTGCCTGAATCCATTTTACAATCCTGAAACCATGGAAACCAATATTTCTAATCTCTATCTTGCAGGTGTGGTATGCGGAGGAAAAGATACTCACCTTTGGTTCATTGAAAATTCAAGGATTCATGCCAATATGATTATTAATTCGATTCTTTCAAAATCTTAATCGTAAACGACTAATATATAGTAAAAGTTTTCGGGCAATTTCTACGAAATTGCCCGAAAACTTTTTATTTAATCAAAAGCGCTATATCATCTCTTTTTCTACCTTATTTTTATCCTTAAGCATCCATGGAATGATAAAGTAAAAACCAATCGCAATAAATACTGCAAGCAGCCCGGTTCCGATCCATAATACATTGAATCCTAATTTTTCTGCAATCAGTGTTCCTATATAAGGTGTAATGATAAATGCGATAGAAAATGACATCCCGTTCAGTCCCATATAAGCCCCTTTATTGTTTTCTCCCGAACGTAATGCTGTAATGGTAGACATAAATGGAAGTGTCCATATTTCTCCCACACAAAGTAATGTCATAGACAGCACAAGGGTAATCAGACTGTAATCGAAAGCCAGCATGGCATAGGAAATCCCACACAGGAAAGTCCCGAACAGCATTGTAAAGGCTAAAGTAAAATACTTCTCAGCAATCTGTACCAGCCCCATTTCAAGCAGAACTATCAGAAAACCACTGTATCCCAGAATATATCCGATATTCTGCTGACTTAGATGAGCTGTATCCTTATAAAATATCGTCAGGGTACTGAACAACTGGAAGAAACATATGGAAAACAGCATACAGAATATACAATAAATAAGGAATTTACTGTCGCGGTAGGGTGAACTTTCTTTTTTAATAATAATAGCTTCTTTTACCTTTTTTGCTTTCAGTTTAGCTAATCGTGCCCGGTTTTTAAAGAACCAGATATACATCAATCCTGCCAGCAAAGCAGCCAATGCATTGCTGAAAAACAGAAATTCATAAGAAATAGCCGACAAAATACCACCCAGTGCAGGACCAATAGAAAACCCAAGATTAACGGCCATACGATTGAGCGAGAAAGCACGGGTAATATTTTCAGGTTTTGCATATTTGGTAATCGCCACCGAGTTTGCGGGACGGAACGTTTCACTTACAATACTTTGGGCTAAAATAATTCCTGCCAATCCGGCTTCTGTTGTAAAAAGCGGAATCAAGCAGAATAAAGGAACGCTGAGCAGCAAACTCAGACTCTGCACCCTGTACTCTCCTATTTTATCCGTAATCATACCTCCAAGCCATGATCCGATAACCGAACCTATTCCAAAAAAGCTCAGTACAATTCCGGAATTTTCAATACTGAAATGCAAATGATTCGTCATATAAACTCCCAGAAACGGAAGTACCATAGAACCGGCCCTGTTGATGAGCATTACCAACGCCAGCATCCAACTCTCCTGCGAGAGTCCTTTGAAAGAACTCGTATATACGTTAATTAATCTCACAATAATATTTTGGGGAAATTTGACAGTGCAAAATTAGATAAAAATAACCCAAAAGTCTTTGTTTAAACCCTATTTTTATCAATAACCTTCAACAGACAATCACCTTTAATCTGAAAAAACAGTTTTATCTGCTATATAAAAACAATAAACTTTTATAAAAATCGTAAATTGCAGTAAAAACAGATGCTTTTATACTGAATTCACTTAGAAACATAATAAAATTTTAACCAATACTGAAGAATGATAACCTACGAAAATTTACATGATACGCTATCTTTTTACAGTATTGACTGCTGCCAATCCTATTACATTTCTTCCGGAAAACCCATTTTTGAATTTCCAAAAGCTCCTTTCAGAATGGATTATTATGCACTATGTATATGTACTGCCGGAGAAATCAATATTGAAATAGACCGTCAGAAATACAAAGTAGATGCTGACAGCTTTCTTATTGCAGCACCTTCTACCATTGTGAAATTTGGAAAAACCAGTGATGATTTTACGATGAAACTGCTGTTCTTCGACAAGAACTTTCTGATTAAAAATATTTCCAATCCTTTTATCATTGAGAAAATGAATCTTTTCTCCAAAGGCTCATACAGTATTGTAAAAACTACGGCAACCAATTCTTCACTTCTGCAAAATCTTCTGGATTACCTCGATAAAAAATCGAAAAAGCAGGGAAAATTTACAGAGGAGATTATCCGTACCATTATTTTCAATCTTCTGCTGGAGACTGCTGAGATTATGGAACAGGAAAATGCTGCAAATCCGGAAAAGGAAGAAGGAAAAAAAGACCTTTATCTCAAATTCAGTAAACTGATCCGTGAAAACATCACCCGGGAAAGAACGGTTCAGTTTTATGCGGATCAACTTCATGTTTCCAATAAATACCTCATCGAAATCATTAAGAAATCAAGCGGAAAAACACCTCATGAAGTGATTGATGAAGCATTACTGAAGGAAGCGTATGTCATGCTTGGAAATCCTGAGATCACCATATCGGAGATCGCCTTTGAGCTTCAGTTTAACTCAGCATCAGCTTTCGGCCGTTTCTTTAAAAAACATACGGCACTTTCCCCTTCGGAGTACAGAACTAAAGAAAATATTCAGTCATGAGAATTTGGGGATAATAATTCTGAACTTGGGGATATATATCGCTTTCTGAATAGAGGTACCTTTATACTGTTAATTAAAAACAATAAAAGATGAGTACGATCAATTCAAAATTCGATAAAGTTTTAAATGCCTCTGAGCAGTTTGGAAATGTAAACCACGAACCGGATTCAAGTAAAGAAGTTCAGATTAACACTCCTGAAAAAACGATGCCTTTCTCCGATCAGATCGGAAATTATCAACGTAATAAAGGTATTCCTCTGCAATCTTACGAAAACAGTAAAATCTATATTGTCGGAAGCGGAATTGCCGGAATGTCGGCAGCGTATTATTTTATCCGTGACGGCCGTGTTCCCGGTAAAAATATTGTTTTTCTTGATCAGCTAAATGTAGAAGGCGGATCTTTGGATGGAGCCGGTAACGCAAAAGACGGTTACATCATCCGTGGAGGAAGAGAAATGGATATGACTTATGAAAATCTATGGGATATGTTCCAGGATATTCCTGCTTTGGAGCTGCCTGCTCCTTATAGTGTATTGGATGAATACCGTCTTGTTAATGACAACGACCCGAATTACTCTAAAGCAAGATTGATCCACAACCAAGGACAGATTAAAGATTTCAGCAAATTCGGACTTGAGAAAAAAGATCAGCTGGCGATTGTAAAACTCCTGCTTAAGAAAAAAGAAGAACTGGATGATCTTACGATTGAAGATTATTTTTCTCAATCTTTCCTCAACAGTAATTTCTGGTTCTTCTGGCGTTCTATGTTTGCCTTCGAAAACTGGCACAGCTTACTGGAACTGAAACTGTATATGCACAGATTCCTTCACGCCATTGACGGAATGAAAGACTTCTCATGTCTTGTATTCCCCAAATATAACCAGTACGACACGTATGTAACTCCATTAAAAAACTTCCTGGTGGAAAAAGGGGTGCAGATCCAGTTTAATACTTTGGTAAAAGATCTTGATATTCATATTAATACGGAAGGAAAAACTGTAGAAGGAATTATCACTGAACAAAATGGCGAAGAAGTAAGAATACCGGTTGGTAAAGACGACTACGTTATTGTAACTACCGGATCTATGACAGAAAGTACGTTCTACGGTGACAACAATACCGTTCCTGAGGTTACGATAGACAACAGCAGTGCAGGACAAAGTGCAGGATGGAAGCTTTGGAAAAATCTTGCTGCAAAATCTGAAGTATTCGGGAAACCTGAAAAATTCTGTAGCCACATTGAAAAATCTTCATGGGAGTCTGCTACCTTAACCTGCCGTCCTTCTGCTTTCACAGAGAAACTGAAAGAACTGTGTGTAAATGATCCTTATTCAGGAAGAACAGCCACAGGAGGTATTATTACCATTACAGATTCTAATTGGGTAATGAGCTTTACCTGCAACAGGCAACCGCACTTCCCTACTCAGCCGGATGACATCCTTGTAGTTTGGGTATATGCTTTACTGATGGATAAAGAAGGTAATTATATCAAAAAAACAATGCCTCAGTGTACCGGGAACGAGATTCTGTCCGAGCTTTGCTACCACCTTGGAATAACAGATCAGCTGGATAATGTCACAGAAAATACCATTGTACGTACCGCATTCATGCCTTATATCACGTCTATGTTTATGCCTAGAGCGATGGGAGACCGTCCGAGAGTGGTTCCTGAAGGATGTACCAACTTAGGTCTTGTAGGACAGTTTGTAGAAACCAATAACGATGTTGTCTTCACTATGGAAAGCTCTGTGAGAACTGCGAGAATAGCTGTTTACAGCCTTCTTAATCTTAACAAACAAGTGCCGGATATCAATCCGTTACAATATGACATCCGACATTTATTAAAAGCTACCCAGGCTTTGAATGACTATAAACCTTTCTTAGGAGAAGGGATTTTAAGAAAAATATTAAAAGGAACTTATTTTGAACATATTCTGGTAAACCGTCCGGAAGAAAAAGAAGAACATGAATCTTTCTTAACCAGATTTCAGGAATGGGTAAAAGGAGTAAAAGACTAAAAATAAATCTCATGGATTTTAAAAATATAACGATAGCGGGAAGCGGCGTATTAGGATATCAGATCGCTTTCCAGACGGCCTATCACGGTTTCAACGTTACCGTATATGATATCAATGATGAAGTATTGGAAAAAGCCAAAGGTAAATTCACCGCTTTAAGTGAAGCTTACAAAAAAGATCTGGGCGCAACGAAGGAACAACTTGATGCCACATTTAAAAATATCAATTATTCATCAGACCTTGCTGTAGCAGTAAAAGATGCCGATCTTCTGATAGAAGCAGTTCCAGAAGATCCAGCAATTAAAACAGAATTCTACCATAAGCTGGCTAAGGTTGCCCCGGAAAAAACAGTATTTGCAACGAATTCTTCTACTCTTCTTCCAAGTCAGTTTGCTGAAGATACAGGAAGACCGGAGAAATTTGTAGCCCTCCATTTTGCCAATGAAATCTGGAAGCACAATACCGGAGAGGTAATGCGGCATCCGGGAACTTCTCAGGAGGTATTTGATTCTGTAATCAGATTTGCGAAAGCGATTGGAATGGTAGCACTGCCTATCCAGAAGGAACAACCCGGGTATATTGTCAATTCATTATTGGTTCCGCTGCTTGGCGCTGCAGTCAATCTCTGGGTTGATGAAGTATCAGATATAGAAACCATTGATAAGACATGGATGGTAGCTACAGGAGCACCTGCAGGGCCATTTGGTATTCTGGATATTGTAGGAATTACGACGGCTTATAATATCAATAAGATGGAAGCTGAAGAAACTCAGGATCCATTAAAGATAAAAGCTGTAGAAAAATTAAAAAAAGAATATATTGATAAAGGAAAACTGGGAGTATTGACCGGGGAGGGATTTTATAAATATCCGAATCCCGCCTATCAGGACAAGGATTTTCTGAAGTAGAATCCTACACTTCAAGATTTTAAGCTATTAAATAATAAAAGCAGGACTTGTATGAAGTCCTGCTTTTTGTTTTTATGATCTATTCCTGAAAATTATTCAGGTTTATAAGAATCTTTCAATGTTACTGTTCTGTTAAATACCAATGTATCATCTGTAGAATCCTGATCTTTCGTAAAATATCCGATTCTCTGGAACTGTAATGGTTCTCCCACAGCAACTTCTTTCAGGCTCGGTTCAGCAAATCCTTTCACTGTAGTTACAGACTCAGGATTGATGAAGTTTAAGAAATCTACATCTTTTTCCGCATCAGGCTGTTCCACTGTAAACAGTTGGTTGTAGATTCTTACTTCTACAGGAATAGCATGTTTTGCAGATACCCAATGTAAAGTTCCCTTTACTTTTCTTAAACTTTCCTCTGTTCCGCTTCCTGACTTACTCTTCTCATCATACGTAGCGTAGATCGTTGTAATCTCACCATTTTCATCCTTCTCCACCCTTTCGGCTTTGATGATGTAAGCAGACTTCAAACGAACTTCTCCTCCTAATTTGAGTCTGAAGAATTTATTGTTAGCTTCTTCTTTGAAATCTTCACGTTCAATATAGATTTCTCTTGAGAATGGAACTTCTCTTGTTCCTGCATTTTCCTGTTCAGGATTATTCTCAGTTTCTAACCATTCTTCCTTATCTTCCGGATAGTTTTCGATCACTAATTTCACTGGATCTACTACTGCCATTACACGCTTGGCAACCTTATTCAGGTCTTCACGCACGCAGAAATCCAGTAACTGAATTTCGATAAGGTTTTCTCTTTTCGCTACCCCTACTTTTTCAATAAAGTTTCTGATAGAAGTAGGAGTAAATCCTTTTCTTCTCATCCCAGAGATAGTAGGCATTCTAGGATCATCCCATCCGGTTACTACTCCTTCAGCTACCAATCTTTGCAGCTTTCTTTTGGAAGTAATCATATAGGAAACATTCATCCTTGCAAATTCTCTCTGCTTATTTTTAACATTTCCTTCTTCATAAACCTGATCTAAATACCAGTTATACAAAGGTCTGTGATTTTCAAACTCCAAAGAACAAAGGGAATGTGAAACCTGTTCTATATAATCGGATTCACCATGAGCCCAGTCGTACATAGGATAAATTTTCCAAGCTGTACCGGTTCTGTGGTGAGGTTTATTCAAAATTCTGTACATCACAGGGTCACGCATATTCATGTTAGGTGAAACCATGTCAATTTTTGCACGAAGAGACATTGAACCACTTTCAAATTCTCCGTTTTTCATCCTTTCGAATAAATCTAAAGACTCTTCAACAGGACGATTTCTGTATGGGGATTCAATTCCCGGCTCTGCAGGATTTTTTCTTTGCTCAGTAATCACTTCAGACGGCTGCTCATCTACGTAAGCTTTTCCTTCTTTAATTAACCGAACTGCCCAATCATAAAGCTGCTGGAAGTAATCGGATGCATACAAAACTTTATCCCATTTGAAACCTAACCATTCTACATCTTTCATAATAGAATCTACGAATTCCTGTTCTTCTTTCTCAGGGTTCGTATCGTCGAAACGAAGGTTTACCGGAGCATTGTATTTTTCACCAAGCCCAAAGTTGATGCAGATGGCTTTTGTATGCCCTACATGCAGATAACCATTGGGTTCAGGTGGAAAACGGAAACGGATCTGATCTCTTCTTAAACCGTTTGCCAGATCATCTTCTATAATTTGCTCAATAAAATTGAGTGATTTTTTTTCTTCTTCCATTAAAGTAGCTTTTATTTTTTTGCAAAAAAAGTTTCACAAAGTTACGGAAAAATAAGCTTTTGTAAAAGTGGTAATTTAAATGCCTTACCTGTTGTATTTCAATATTTTTCACTAATTTAGGAAAGCTAATACCATTTTAACCATTAACCGTTATGGCTGTTTATATCTTAAGCAACCGGAAAATTATCCGGCATAAAGGTGAAAGAGTAGACTCTTTTTCCAATGAAGAATACTCGATTCCCAATTTCAGGATCGCCAAATGCAATTTTGACAATTATAAGGAACCTACTGCACAGGCCAAAAAGAAAAAAGACTATACCAACAGAAACATTTTAGATTACAAACTTTTTTCTGAGCCTGAAAAACAGGGGTATGAAGAGGTTTTAGACGTTCTGTTGAGCGAAAAAGGGATTAAAAACTCCCCTCTTACAGCCAATAATCTTGGTGGCACCCAAAGAATGTTTTATGAATTGTACAAAAACATGTCTTCTACAAAAGACAGAAGCGATGTCATGATATTCATCCATGGTTATTTATATGATTTTGATGATGAGTTAAAAGCCATACTTGATCTGAAAAAAATATTTATTGATAATCCAGCCTCTCCTGTGGAGCATATTTTATTTGTAAGCTGGCCCGCCTCCGGCAGTATAATCCCATTGAGTTATTTTGATGATAAAGCTTCCAGCATCAATTCGGGAACATCTTTGATGAGATTGTTCTATTTCTATACTCAGTTTTTAAAAGATATTTTTTCCAACCGGGATCTTGCTCCCTGCAATCAAAGAATACATCTTGTGGCTCACTCTATGGGAAACAGAGTGCTTCAAAGTATGTTATACAGCCTTAAAAGGGAAAATATCCTTCGTGTTATCGACCAGGTCATCCTGTTAAATGCTGACGTGAGCTATAAAGTATTTGAAGATGCTGAGGATTCATTTAATAAGCTGCCCTTACTGGCTAACAGGATTTCTATTTACTTAAACAGACAGGATATTATTCTGGCGGCTTCTCAGTTCACGAAAAATATTCTCACTCCAAGGCTGGGTAAAAATGGTCCGAGCGGTATTGATCAATATAAAGATATTGTGTCTGTCATCGACTGTACCTTTGTAAAAGATGATCTTCTCAATAGTCTTAAATATGAAGTAGGAAATCATTGGGGATATCTTTCAAGCTCGCAGGTACAGCATGATATTTTCCAAAATTTATATGGAATTGACAGAAATCTTATTTCCAACAGATCTAAAGATAGTGAAAACATTTTCACAATTTTTTCTTAACAAATAATTAAAATAATCTCCAAAAAATGAATTATAAGTTAAAAATCTGCTAAGAAATATCAGTATGGCACAATGATTGCTAATTCATTTGTTAGGGAATTACAATTTTTAATTATGGGACAGATTAAAAAAAGGTTTTCTGATATATTAAACTATATAAAGAAAGCCATTTTCGTAAAAGATGTGATTTAATTGAGTAACAACCTCTAAAATCAACAAAATATTCGATCTATAACTGCCAGGTCCTCCTACAGACCGGATTAAAAAAAAATTCAAATATTCTGAACAGGAAGGGATTGCAGGTGCAAACTGAAACCAACCAAATTCATATTCAACACTATCTAAATATTTCAGGGAAATTGTTAAATAATATTAAATAATTCCCCACATGTTGTATAATTCAAAATAGTTATCGACATTTACTTACCAATCAAATAAAATCAATAACATGAAAAATCTAAAGAAAATCAAAAGAGGAGAATTAAAAAAAATCAAAGGAGGAAGACCACCTCTTGGATGCAACAGTTGGAATCCGGTTGCCATGTGCTGCAGATCATGGGCTCCTGACTATTGTGGACAAACTACCTGTCCGGATTCACCTCCACCATTATGCTAATTAATTTTTAACAGTTATATTTTGAACCACAGCAGCTCATTTCTGAGTTCTAAATCGGATTCAAAATTATTGACAAATAAAGCTCCAGTGCCTAAACCTTGAGGCATTGGATTTTTTTTGGTAAATGTATACTGAGCAATGGCGTTCAAGCCGATATTACTTTCCAAAGCTGAAGTAATCCACCAACCTATATTCTGATTTTCTGCCAGAGAAATCCATTCATCTGAACCAGAAAATCCTCCTACTAAAGCAGGTTTCAGAATGATATATTGAGGATTTATCCTTTCTAAAAGTTGTTTCTTTTTTTCAGGATCAATAATTCCGATCAGTTCTTCATCCAATGCAATCGGAGTAGGTGTTTTTGCACATAGCTCAGCCATATCATCCCAATTTCCAGCCTTGATAGGCTGTTCAATGGAATGAATATGAAGATCAGCAAGTTGTTGTAAAACAGTAACCGCTTCCTCTTTACTGAATCCCCCATTGGCATCCACACGAAGTTCCAGTTGTTCTTTGGAGAACTTTTCTCTTAATTTCTGAAGAATAACATGCTCAGATTTCCAGTCGACACCAATTTTTAATTTGATACAGTGAAAGCCTTTTTCCAGTTTTTCCTGAATCTGTTCTTCCATATACGCTGCGTCGCCCATCCATATCAGACCGTTGATGGTAATGGCAGACTTTCCTTCGGTAAATTCACTTGGAAAATATAGGCTGCCTCCATATCTTAAATTCTGAATGGCCTGCTCATATCCAAACCAGATGGAAGGAAATTCTTTCAGTTCTCCTTTCAAAAAGTCGGTATCCTGATTGATATTCTCACAAAGCCACTTCAGTTTTTCTTCATAATCGGGTCTGTCATCAAAACTCAGTCCTCTGAAGATAGCGCATTCCCCTACTCCTTTTCTTCCATCTTCGGAAATGGTCAGAATAAAAGTCTCTTTATCAAGCAAAACGCCGCGAGATGTTCCACTCGGGCGTTTAAATTGTAATAAATATTGTAAGTATGTTGCTTCCATTTATTTCACGCTGTCGATACGCATAAATTCTTCAGCTTTTTCTACCATTTCAATACTTCCGCAGAAGAAAGGAATTCTTTGGTGAAGTTCTGTAGGCTCTATTTCAAGAATTCTTCTGAATCCATCAGTTGCTTTTGCTCCTGCCTGCTCTGCCAGAAAGGCCATTGGATTACATTCGTATAAAAGTCTTAATTTACCATTCGGAGCTTGTGAATAAGAAGGATAAATATAAATACCTCCTTTCAGCATGTTTCTGTGGAAGTCTGCTACCAAAGAACCGATATATCTTGAAGTATATGGGCGGTCTCCTTCTTCCATCTGGCAGTATTTAAGGTAGTTTTTTACACCCTGAGGAAATTTGATATAGTTACCTTCGTTAATAGAATAGATTTTACCCGTTTTTGGGAAAGTCATGTTAGGATGAGAAAGATAATATGTTCCTAAAGATGGATCTAATGTAAATCCGTTTACTCCATTTCCTGTTGTGTAAACAATCATGGTAGATGAACCGTAAATAACATATCCTGCAGCAATCTGGTTGATTCCTTTCTGTAAAAAGTCTTCCAACTGTACCGGTGTTCCAGGTTCTGTAACTCTCCTGTAAATCGAGAAAATAGTTCCTACGGAAACATTTACGTCAATATTGGAAGATCCGTCCAAAGGATCAATTAATACAACATATTTACTCAAATGTCCGTTTTCACCACATTTAATATCAATAAAGTCATCATTTTCTTCAGAAGCAATACCACAAACAACCTCCCTCTGAGACAAAGCCGTAATAAAAATTTCGTTAGCGATAACGTCTAATTTCTGCTGCTCTTCTCCCTGTACGTTTTGGTTTCCTGCAGCCCCTGTAATATCTACAATTCCGGCTTTATTTACTTCTCTGTTTACCACTTTCGAAGCCAATCTTATTGCACTTAGAAGACGAGAGAATTCACCTGTAGAATACTGAAAATCGTCCTGTTTATCTATAAGAAATTCTCCTAAAGTCTGTAATGGTTGATTTGACATATTTTTCTTTTTACGTTTTGCCCAAATTTCGGAAAATTTATTACATTAAGAAAATTTAATTAAAAAAGAGATTAAGTACTGTATTTCAGTACAATACAAATAAAACATAACATAACACCTGGTCATTATTAAAAATTACACCTCCAAATTTGTTTGCTAAGACCCACAAAAAAATAAATTATTTCATTATTTGTTGATTTTAAGGAAATCTTAATTCTATCTCTGCGCCAGGCTATTTCATATCTCGTTGTAAATTTATAATTTTGACGTCCGTAAAAAACTCATGTAATTTTTATCTAACAATTTTATTTTTAACAATTTAATGAAAATTTTCAAGTTTGGTGGAGCATCCGTAAAAGATGCTGACAGTGTAAAAAATGTGTCCATGGTTCTAAAAAGCCAGGGATTTGCCAAATGCTTGCTGGTAATTTCAGCAATGGGCAAGACTACAAATGAGTTGGAAAAAGTTGTAGAACTGTATTTCAAAAAAGATAACTATCAAACTGAGATCGAAAAGATAAAACGAAAACACATGGAGATTGCGGAAGGACTTTTTCCTGAAAATCATGCGGTTTTTGCTGAAATTAATCTCTTCTTTGATGATATTGATTCTTTTTTAAGAAGAAATAAATCTCCTAACTACAACTTCGTATACGATCAGGTGGTAAGTTGCGGAGAAATGATCTCTACTAAAATTGTGAGTGAGTATCTGAATGAAATTCAATTTACGAATCAATGGCTGGATGCCAGAGATTATGTAAAAACGGATAATTCTTACAGAGAAGGCACGGTAGACTGGGCAAGAACAGAAGAGTTTATTTCCCATCTAAATCCTGAAATCTGCTATGTAACACAAGGATTTATTGGATCTGACGACAATAATTTTACCGTAACGTTAGGAAGAGAGGGTTCTGACTACTCTGCTGCTATTTTTGCATACTGCTTAAATGCAGAAGCAATGACGATCTGGAAAGATGTACCGGGAGTAATGACCGGAGATCCGAGAAAATTCAACGATGTAACTCTTCTTTCCAACATTTCTTATGAAGAAGCAATTGAAATGGCTTATTATGGAGCAAGTGTTATTCACCCAAAAACATTACAGCCGCTACAGCAAAAAAACATTCCTTTTTATGTAAAATCTTTCTTAGACCCTACCAAAGAAGGAACAAAAGTAGGTGCTTCCGACAAAAACCAACAGGAAGAATCTTATATTCTGAAAGAAAACCAGGATCTTTTGAAAATCTCTACCAGAGACTTCTCTTTTATTGCAGAAGATCATATGAGCCTGATTTTTGGATACTTGTCTAAGTACAAAATTAAAGTTTCCCTGATGCAGAATTCTGCAATCTCTCTGGCACTGTGCCTTGAGGATAAATTTAATCATATTGATGAGCTCAACGAAGAGCTTCAAAAAATTTTTAAAACCGAAGCAATTAAAAATGTATCTTTATTCACAGTAAGAAATGCGAAGAAGGATCACATTGATAAATTTTACCATGAAAAAAATGTATTATTGGAACAAATCTCCAAGAATACTCTTCAAATGGTAACACAATAATATTAATTGCGACTAAACACACATGAGTTTAATTTCGAAAAACGATCTGATCAAAGCTTCCGGCTTAAATAAAATTGGGTTTCTCAAGAACCCGGTAGCATCTGCTGTGATGAGCATTGCTAAAATAAATGAAGTAAATAAATTATACGATAAATTAAAAGACAAGGAAGGCAAAGACTTTTTCGACTCATTTGTGAGAGAAAGAAACCTAAGCTATGTAGCTTTTGAAGAGGATCTGGCAAAGATTCCGAAAACGGGACCGTTTATTCTCGTTTCCAATCACCCGCTGGGTGCTATTGACGGTATTCTGATGTGCAAGGTCCTGACAGAGGTTCGTCCGGATTTCAAAGTAATGGGGAATTTCCTTTTGGAAAAGATCAAACCTATGGAACCGTATGTAATCGCTGTAAATCCTTTTGAAAACAGAAAAGAAGCGTACAGCAGCTCTTCAGGAATGCGAGAAACCCTCAAGCATTTGCAAAACGGAGGCTGTGTAGGTATATTCCCGGCAGGAGAAGTTTCTAATAAAAACAATCCTTATGGAGAAATTTTAGATAAGGAATGGGAAAAAACGGCACTTAAGCTGATCAGAATGGCTAAAGTGCCGGTAGTTCCTATGTATTTCCATGCTAAGAACAGCCGACTTTTTTATCAGGTGGCTAAGCTTCACCCGAATTTACAGACACTGATGCTTCCAGCAGAAATGATGAATGACAGGGAAAAACCTATCAGAATCAGAATCGGACGTCCTATTACCGTAAAGGCAATGGATGATATGGAAACGATTGAGGAATTGGGAGAGTTTCTGAAACGTAAGGTGTATATGATGAAATCTTACTATGAAAAGAGAAAATCTCTTGCTCAAAGCATCAATCTTCAGAATTTATCGGTAAAGTTTCCTTTATTGAAGGAAGAAAACATTGTTCAGAATATCATTGATGAAACTCCTCTGGAAGACATTATTAAAGATGTTGATAAACTGAGAGGAACTGATAAAATGCTTTTCAGTAACGGAAATTATGAGATCTACTTTACGACTTACGAAGAAATCCCTTCTATTATGAGGGAAATCGGACGTCAGAGAGAGCTTACTTTCCGTGCAGTAGGTGAGGGAAGTAATCTTCCATTTGACCTTGATGAGTATGACAAACATTACCACCATCTTTTCCTATGGGATAACGGTGAGAAAAAACTGGCTGGTGCTTACAGAATGGCATTGGGTAGAGAGGTAATGAAGAAATACGGCATCAAAGGCTTCTATACAAGCTCTTTATTTGAGTTTGAACAGGACATTCATCCTTTCTTCAAAAAAGTGATTGAAATGGGTCGTGCTTACATCTGTCAGGAATATCAGCAGAAACCTCTTCCACTCTTCCTTTTATGGAGAGGGATTGTGCATGTATGTCTGAGAAATCCTGATCATAAATTCCTTATGGGTGGCGTGAGTATTTCGAACAAGTTCTCTGAGTTCTCAAAATCGCTGATGATTGAGTTTATGCGTTCCAATTATTTTGATTCCGCAGTAGCTCAGTATATCACTCCAAGGAATGAATATAAAGTAAAGCTTCGTGACAGAGATAAAAACATTTTCTTTGAGGAAATGGAGTCTGATTTGAATAAGCTGGACAAGATTATTGATGATCTTGAACCTGAATTGAGACTTCCTGTTCTGATCAAAAAATACATCAAACAAAATGCTAAAGTAATTGCTTTCAACGTTGACCCTAACTTCAATGATGCCATTGACGGATTGATGTACATCCGAATCAGTGATCTTCCGGAAAACACGATCAAACCGGTATTGGAGGAGATGAGCGAGCAAATCAGAAAGGAGCAGGAAAATAATCCAGCTGATAATCAGTAAGTTTTTAACTTTATTCAAAAAAAGTACGATGAATACTTGCTTTGTATACTAAAACTTACTACTTTTGCATCACTTTAAAACAACGAAGTAAGTCAAACAAAAATATAATGGTTTCTTAGCTCAGTTGGTAGAGCAATGGATTGAAAATCCATGTGTCCCTGGTTCGATTCCTGGAGAAACCACTTTAAAACCTCTGATTAGTCAGAGGTTTTTTTGTTTTCTATTTATTCCGATTTATGTTCCATAATTCCCTGAACTCGTACCAAACTAGCTTTTAAATCAGGCAGCCCATACTAATTGTTTTTCTGCATTTCTTCTTTCAACTTAGGCCATTTAACCTTACTTTTTGAATCATCTTCAAAATACGCTCCTAAAATATTCTATCTAGATTCCCAGCCACCCTATTCCTATCATTTTTTTGAACAAGAAATCATAAGTATTTGCAAGATAAGCTACCATTTTTTAAAATAAAAGCACAGTTAGATTTAAATGTGCTTTATATATTATTTTTTAGGATGCTGTTTTCTCCATTCTGTAATATTCATAGGTTGGTTATCTGGACCGCAGGTAGCGTTATACTCACATTCTTCAACAACATATTCATCGTGGTCTGCATTGTCCCACTATTCTTTAAATTTAGGAAGGTTAAAATAATTATTTTTCTGTAAAATATTTACTTCCTCCTGATCTAAAAGAAACGTAACCTCCCCATCAATTTTAGAGTTTTCTCCGTATCCTTAAACAAATCTTTTGTCATACTGAGCCTTCCATTTTAGTATGACTGCTGCTGTTATACCACAAAAACTTAGGATTGGCATGAACAGCATTCAGTTCTACCTGAACATCTGTCGCATTACTTCCATAGACAAGAGAGATCGGTTTTCAGAAGTCGGAAGTTTGCCAAAATGAAGTACTTCACCATCATAGTAAAACTGTTCTCCGTAAGCTTCGGCTGTTCTTGCAATTGAGCTTTCCCAAGAGAATCATGGGCCAGAATAAGTTCAAAATTGTGATGGCGTCTCGCACTCTGCTGTAGGCGGAAATGCTTGAAGTGTTTGATTATTTTGCCTTCAATCACAATATCCAGTTTTACCACACGGTTGATTCCGGGAATATGATTCTCAGAAATCTTATCGGAATTTGAGGCATTTTTATTCATAGTGATTAGGTGTTTTTTCAGAACTTTATTTGGAATAAACAGTCGTTCTATAAGGTTAAAAAAGGCAGAACAGTGTCCCTTGAAACGGGTGTACTATTCTGCCTGATATTTAAATTCTGAATATGCTTAAGAAGGCCATGCTCCGAAGTACGAAGAATTCCCCAGATCTATCTGCTCTGCACTTACCACAAAACTAATATACATACTGTTGTCATCCACAGCGTCGAAATCTACTTCATGCTGAATTACATAACCATTGTTCCACTTTAATGTTGTTAGTGTTCCTTCTTCGTGAGATTTGTTGAAAGTAATCTCTCCTACTGTAGGCTTATACTTTCCGTTCAGTAAACTTTCCAGGATGTCTGATTTATCCGTAGCTTCCACCGTAATTTTGATAAGAGCATTGGAAGGATCTGATGCTACACGTCCTGATACATCTGTAGCTCTTGATACGCTATAATTAAGTTTTAATAGCTTTTGTCCTTCTCCGTTGTTGAATTTTAAAATTCCTCTTGAGTTTCTTTCTGCCATGATTATAAATTTTAATGGTTAATGTATTGTGATTGTTTGCTTTCTATATCACCAAATATAGATGTATTTATAAAAAGCAAATAGTGTTTATTATTAAATTTAAAAAAATGTAGTAATAGTACGACTAACACTTGTTAGGTGAATTAAGTATTATAAATCAAGTGTTTGCTGTTTTTCACAATTAAAAATCGGATTATTTTATGGCCTGTTTAACATTGTTTGAAGAAGCAACAATTTAACTCCAAAAATAGTCCAGCAGAAAAAATCTTCTCCTCCATCATTTGTAAGTACAATATTTTTGGAAAAAATCGCTAGATATCAGGTCTGAAAATCTTTTAATAAGGCTCTTTGAGAATTATATTCAAAAAACAGAAAAAAAATAAAACATACCAAAAGACTGATGAACAATACATTAAAGCTATAATCCAGTTATACCAGCATATTTATTCAAAAAAATTAACCGAAAAACTTGTGCGGTATTATAAAATGTTATACTTTTGCATCACTTTAAAACAACGAAGTAATAAACGAAAACATAAATGGTTTCTTAGCTCAGTTGGTAGAGCAATGGATTGAAAATCCATGTGTCCCTGGTTCGATTCCTGGAGAAACCACTTCAAAACCTCTAATTTATTTTAGAGGTTTTTTGTTTTTTATATGGAACTTCTTTTCAGCGGTCTCTAAAGTTGAGCCACATCAAAAAATTAATCAATTGTTAAGTCTAATTGGATATTAATAAACTGAAAATTTGTATATAGTTGAATGTTTATATACATTTTTAGGAGTTAGTATAGGTGATGGAAAATGAGATTGATTAATAGCGTCGGGAAAATTTTGCGTTTCTAAACAAAAAGCTTCTCTTTCCTGGTAGATGTGATCTTCTTTTCCTTTTACATTTTTTATCCAATTGGCAGTATATAACTGCAAACCCGGCATAGTGGTAAAGACTTCCATTTTTCTACCGGACCGTGGCTCTATAACAGTAGCTGCTAAATCTAAACGATGAATAGGGTGCTTTAAAACAAAATTATGATCATATCCATTTCCAATCTTAAGTTGATCATGATCCGTATTAATTCTGTCCCCAATACCTGTTAAGAAGGTAAAATCAAACGGAGTATTTTTTACTGTTAAAATCTCGCCTGTAGGTTCAAGATTTTTTGTAAGAGGAGTGTAAAAATCAGCCTCAATCTGCAATTGATGGTTATTTATTGTCCCACTACCCTCTCCTGCTAAATTAAAATAAGAATGGTTTACCAGATTGAGTATGGTTTCCTGGTCTGTTGTCCCTGAATAATCTAACCTTAATTCATTATTTTCATTAATGGAATAAGTTACCGTTACAGATAGTGTACCAGGGTAGCCCTCTTCCCCGTCAGGAGAAGTGTATTGAAAAGTCACTTCCGAGGCAGAAGATTCTTTAACATCCCATAATTTTTTATCAAAACCCTTCATACCACCATGTAAATGATTATCTTCATTATTAACTGTTAATGAGTATTCTTTTCTGTTTAACATGAATTTTCCTTTCCTGATACGATTAGCGCATCTCCCACAAATGGCACCTTGATAAAATTCATTATTGTCTATGTATTCTTGTGCTGTTTCATATCCCTGTACCACATCTGCCTGTTTTCCGTCTTTATCTTTCACATTAATGCTCACTATAATTGCCCCATAATTTGTCACCTGTACAATCATTCCATTTTGATTGTTAAGAGTAAATAACCGGACTTTTTGTTGGTTGTGAACTGTATTAAAAGTCACTTCATTGATGACACCCATTTTTAAAAGTCTAATTTAACAACTCCTTTTTGCCTGATGAATAAGGGATGACAGGAACCTGCTCCAAATAAATGATTTAAAGTTGTGGTATATTTATCAAGCAAATTTTCAGGGACAAAGGCCTGTATTGTTCCTGCAAACCCTCCACCATGCACACGCCAGGCTCCGGCACCTTTTAGTACCAATTCGCTGTAAGCTAATCCCAATGACACGGCTTGTTCACGTATATTATTTGCTACATAAACATTTTGATTGTACATATACGAACTATGCCCCGAGTCTATGACCAATTGTAAAAATTTTTTAAAATCATTATTCTCTAATGCAGTCACTTCGTCTACTACCCGGTCATTTTCACATTCAAAATGAATGGCTCTTAAAATAGCCCGGTCTCCTACTTTCTTACGGATAGAAGGGGCGATATCCATCACTTTTTCCAGAGTGGTTTCTCTCAGCACACTACATCCTAAATGGGCGGCAACGTCTTTCATTTCTTTAGGTAAAACAGCGTATTCATCATTCAAATTAGTGTGATCGCCCTGAGTATCTGTGATCACTAAAGAAAAACCAGTAGATTCAAAATCAAAATTTACTTTTTTAACAACAGGATTGGTTACGTCTGCAAAGTCGATGATTACCAATCCTCCCACTGAACAAGCTACCTGATCCATTAATCCACAAGGTTTTCCAAAGAAAACATTTTCTGCATATTGTCCAATACGGGCATTTAGTATAGGATCTATGTTACCATCATTAAATAAATGACTTACAATTGCGCCAATTAAAACCTCAAATGATGCTGATGAACTTAATCCGGAACCTTTAGGAACGCATCCATCAATTACAGCATCAAATCCTCCTATTTTATATCCCAATTCATTTAATCGGGCATTAATTCCACGAACAAGGGCATTAGAGGTTAAAAATTCGTTCTGATTGGGAATAAGGTGGTTCAAATCTACTTCAAATGACTGATAACCTGAAGATTCAATCCGGATCACATTGGAGTTATTTTTAGCAGCAACGGCTATATTATCTAAGTTTATGGCACTCGCTAATACGCGACCATGATTATGATCTGTGTGGTTACCTCCAATTTCGGTTCGCCCCGGTGAACTAAAAACAGAAACCTCTTTTTCTCCAAAAATTTCTTTAAAACGAGATAATGTTTTGGTATACCGGATTGCCTGCTGATGTAATAATTCTGAGTTTTGTCCGTACAACTCTCTAAATTGAGGAATATCACCTTCACTAATTAAAGAATCAATATATTTATTATTTGACATGTATTGGTATCTGATTTATAAAACAGTCTATTGTTATGAAGAGCTATTCTATTTATTTTTATAATGTATTGTTGAGCTTTTTTTAAGAATCTCAGCACTTTGTTCGGGAGTAATATCTCTTTGGGCTTCTGCTAACATTTCGTATCCTACCATGAATTTTTTCACACTAGCTGAACGAAGCAAAGGAGGATAAAAATGCATATGAAAATGCCATTCTTCATGTGATTCCAAGTCTGTAGGTGCCTGATGTATTCCTGCAGAATAAGGGAAAGAAATTGAGAAAATATTATCGTATTTCGTGGTCAGATCTTTCAATATCTGAGCAAATAAAGCCTGGTCCTCATGTGAAAAATCCGATAGACTATTTAAAGGTATCTTACTAATGATCATTGTTTCATAGGGCCAGGTTGCCCAAAATGGAACCAGAGCCACAAAACCTTTATTTTCTAAAATAATTCGCTCCTTACTTTCAATTTCTTTTTGAAGATAATCATACAAAAGAGTTGTTCCATGTTTATCATAATAGCTTTTCAAATTTTGCTGTGTTCTGACCACTTGAGAAGGAATGGATGCCTGTGCCCAAATCTGACCATGAGGATGAGGATTACTACAACCCATCACTGCCCCTTTGTTTTCAAAAATCTGAACATAATTAATATAATCCAGTTTCCCCAGACTCTGATATTCTTCTTTCCAGACGGACACCACCTTTGTAATTGCTTCTACAGACATTTCAGGAAGAGTCAATGAATGGTCATGTGAAAAGCAGATGACCCGGTTAATTCCTCTTTCAGGTTTCATTTTAAATAACTCATCCTCTTCATCATCCGCTTTATCTGTGGTTACTTCTTCTTTCAATAAAGCTCCAAAATCATTATCGAATACATATACACCTTCATAATGGGGGTTTTGGGTCTCATTAGCTCTTGAATTTCCGGGACATAAATAACATTTTGGATCATATTGATTTTGAATGCTTGTTAAGGGCTTTTCCTCTTGTCCCTGCCATGGGCGTTTAGCCCTTTGAGGTGATACCAAAACCCATTCATCCAATAAAGGATTATATCTTCTATGTGGATGATTTTTGCTATTAAATGAATTACTCATACTGAGTTTATTATTTATATCAGTTTGACCCGTTTTCAGGGTTTAATTTGTCCAAAATAGGTTCGGATAATGTGTTTAATTCTTTTTGAAGTTTATTATTTTTCTGTTCAAAAATAACAATCTCATTATTCCCCTTTTTTAAGTAACATCCCGGTAAATACAGAGTCTGTTGTGGTCCTACCGACCAATATCTTCCCAGATTAATTCCATTGACAAATACAATCCCTTTTCCGAAAGGCCGCATATCTAAAAAAGTGTCTCCCACCTGCGATACATTAAAATTCCCTTTATAGATAACTGGTCTGTTCTCTTTCACATCGGATTTTTGTTTTGCATCAATTACCGGAGCCTTTTCAAAAGGAAGTCCGTACATTTCCCAATCTCCTGTTATTTTTCGGTCATTAATAAATACAGGGGAAATAATTCCTTTTGTATTCTTATTAATCTCAGACCCGTAATTAATTCTCCCCATGTTTTCTACTATAATGTCTAATTTTCCATTGAAGGGTATATTAACATTACATTCATATTTTTTATAATAACGGTTAAGCTCTCCTACTTTTTCCCCATTCACATATACAATCGCATAATCTCTTAATCCATCTAGTTTTAAAGTTCCTTTAATGGGCTGATTAAAATTTTTGCTATACCAAACATAGCCATGCCCTTGATTTAACTGCTCAAAAGTCAAAGGATTATCATTAATTACTGATTTTATATTCTTTTTTAAATCTTCTAAATCAATTGCCTGAGATAGTTGAATACCCGCAATCTTAATAACTGGAATTCTAGAAGGAACAGGAGGGGTAGAGGAATTTTTTAATAATTCTCTTAATTTCATATACTTTTCGGTTTCCCAACCTGCCTCAGTAATAGGTGCATCATAATCATAACTGGTCATACTTGGCTGTATAGCATGATCTTTATCGTAATTAGCTCCAGAGGTAAATCCGAAGTTAGTTCCTCCATGTACCATATAAATATTAAAAGAAATATCATTATTCATGAATTTTTCAATGTGACCTTTTACTCTTTCTGCTGCTTTACGGGGAAAAGGTTCTGCCCAATGGTCTAACCAGCCCGGATAGTATTCCGCTACCATAAAAGGGCCTTTCCCATTATGGTATTTTTTCACCTCTTTCTTAATATTTTCCGGGTCTTCATCTCCATTTGCCGTTGGTAAAGCGCCAGGCAAAGCACCTCCTTCAAATAACCAGTCTCCGTCTGAGGTAAAAAACTCCATTCCTTTGAAACCAACTTCTTTTAATTGATCAAATACTGAAGAACTGTATTTTTTATGATCTTCCAACTTAATGTCCTCCCGTTGACTAACAAAAGATCCGAATTCATTTTCTCCCTGCACCATAACAATAGGACCTCCATTAACAATCAAATAAGGTTTCACCACCTTATAAAGCTCTGTAAAATAAGCTTTTGTTGAATTTAAAAATGGAGTATTATATTCTCTGATTTTCATATCCTTGTCGTTTTGTAAAAACCAGGGATAACCACCGAATTCCCATTCTGCACATACATAAGGACCTGGGCGAAGGATTACCATTAAACCTTCTTCTTTTGCTATTTTTAAAAATTCAGCTAAGTTTCGATTTCCGGTTTGAAAATCCCATTTTCCAGGAGCTATTTCATGATAATTCCAAAAAACATAAGTAGCTATCGTATTTAAACCCATAGCTTTAACCATTTGCAACCGATGTCTCCAATAAGCCTGGGGAATTCTGGCGTAATGAATCTCACCAGAATGCAATTTAATTGCCTGTCCGTTCAATTTAAATTCTCCATCTTCAATTTTGAAAGATTCATATTTAAGAGGTTTTTGCTGGGCATTTATTACAGTTGCTCCCACTAAACAAAAGGCTAAAATTATGTTTTTAATAAACTTCATTGTATATGTTGTATTAGCGATTAAAGTTAATTATGTATTAAAACAAATTTATAAATTTACCTGATGCTGCCATACTGGTTACCACCGGTTTTTGCAGCTTTACCACCAGTTGAAAAAATATTTAAATATTATGAAACTTGTTAAAATTCTTCAAATGCAAAACTCAAAATTATTCCTGTTACCAAAAACGAACATAAATAGCAGTGAGAATTAATACAATAATGACGATCAGGAATAATGTTCTATTGTCCACATTGAACATATTTTTGTCTGTAACAAAAGCTTTTGGATTTATTTTTGGGCCAAAGACACTTAAGAGTACCATTACCACTACAGTAATGAAAAATGACCAACCCATATTGATCAGGAAAGGAATCTCTGTAATGGATTTTACCATGCCATTTTCCAACTTTTCATAAGTGAATGCTGTATACATCCATGTTTCTTTTCCAAATAGTTCAACTGCAAAACTGTTAAAGAATATAGATAATAAAAAACCGAGCATAACTCCAACTATAGCAGCAGTTCCAGTAGTTCTTTTCCAAAACATTCCTAAAATAAACATAGCAAATACACCCGGACTAATAAAACCGGTATATTTTTGTATAAATGTAAAACCACCTTCACCACCGATTCCCAAAATATCCGTCCATGTAAATACCAAAGCAATAAGCATCGCCACTATAATTGTCAAACGTCCTGTTCTTACCATTTGCGATTCAGATGTATTGGTTTTTAAATATTTTTTATAAATATCTAAAGTAAAAATGGTGGATATACTGTTTACTTTTCCGGCAAGTGATGCTACTATTGCAGCTGTTAAAGCAGCCACTGCAAGACCTTTAAGTCCGGATGGAAGCAGCCCCAGGATTGCAGAATAAGCACTGTCTTTCACCCCATTAAAATTGGACAAATGACCTTTTGTATAAAGTACATAAGCTGCAATACCAGGAAGCACAACAATTAGAGGCATAAAAAGTTTCAAAAATCCTGCAAATAAAATTCCCGTTCTTGCTGTTTTTAGATCTGCTCCTAATGCTCTTTGGGTAATGTATTGGTTACATCCCCAATAATTAAGTTGTACAATCCATTGTCCAGCAAGATACATTGCTAAACCCGGCAAAACTATATATTTCCGTACCGCTAAATTTTCTGACATTGATAAAGTAGTGGCGGTAATTTGTGGTTTATCAAGAATGAGTTTGAAATGTCCCGGAGCTTCTTTCAAAAGGGTATTTAAACCCATTAAAGCATTTCCAACAGCAGCACCATTAATTCTTTGATCCACAACCTGTAATGCCATATAAACTGTAGCAAAGCCACCAATAATAAGAACAGCCACCTGAATAACATCCGTGTAGCCAATGACTTTCATTCCACCCAATCCAATAACCAAAGCCATTAGTAAAAGTGCAACCATAATGATATGCAGATGCCCTCCACCGAGCAATGAATCAATAGCTACAGCTCCTAAATAAAGAATGGAAGTAAGATTAACAATTACATATAAAAATAGCCAAAAAACAGCCATAATAAGAGAAACAGCCTTATTATATCGTGTTTCCAAAAACTGAGGCATTGTATAAATCTTATTTTTGAGGTAAATAGGAATAAACCATACTGCAATAATTATCAGTGCAATGGCAGCCAGCCATTCATAAGCAGCAACAGCTACTCCCGTGAAAAAACCTTCTCCACTCATCCCAATAAATTGTTCTGCTGAAATATTAGATGCAATCAAACTCGCTCCAATTGCCCACCATGTCAATGAGCCCTCTGCAAGGAAATAATCTTTACTTCCTGTAGTTTTTGATTTTTTCCGATTGTATATCCATAGGCCATATACTGTTACAACAAAAAAATACATTAGAAATATAACAAAATCAAGTGTCGATAGTTTTCCCACGCTTAAAAATTTTTATAGTAAGTTTATCATAGATTTCTATACTTTCCAGCACTTTCAAGTACTATAAAGTATTTAATAGTTTAGCACTCTTAATAGATCATTTAGAATAATTCTGAATCTTTCACACTAAAATCACACAAAAGAAAACCTTCTATTATCAAATGTATAAATTTGAAAAGCACAACCATACTTGTTCCTACCGGTTTTTGTATATTTACTACTAGTTTAAAAAATTGGCAATGTTATGAAGCTTATTAAAATAATCCCCGATTCAGTTATTCCTAAATACCAACAGATTATAAATTCCATTGAACAAGCTCTTGCCCAACAACTACTAAAAAAAAATGACAAATTACCTTCCATCAATAAAGTGTGTATGGAATTCGGTATTTCCAGAGACACTGTTCTTTATGCCTACGAGATACTGAAAAAGAAAGGAATAGTAAATGCTATTTTGGGCAAAGGATACTATATAAAAAGTACTGATTGGAATTTTGAAGAGCGCATTTTTTTACTGTTTGATGAACTGAATGCTTTTAAGGAAAATCTTTATTATTCCTTTTTGGAAGAGATACAGCAAAGAGCGAATGTACATGTATTTTTCCATTATTTCAATATTGATGTCTTCAAGAAATTAATAGAAGAAAACAATGGAAGCTACACAAAATATATCATTATGCCCGGGAATATGAATGATACAGCTCCCGTTATTAAGATGCTTCCTAAGAAAGACGTATATATATTGGATCAAACTAATATATTTTTAAGGGAATATTCATCAGTACATCAGAATTTTGCAAAAGATATGCACAATGGGTTATTAAAAGCAAAAACTAAGCTTGAAGCCTATCAAAGATTAATTCTTATTTTTCCCGGGCAAAAAGAGCCTGTAGGTATGGTAAAAGGATTTACCAGTTTTTGTGAGCAGTATAAAATGAAGCATGAGATTATCTGTAATTTTACTGATAGAGAAATCCTGAATGGAGATGTATTTATTATTGTAGATGATAAGCATTTGGTCAACGTCATTAAGCAATCTAAAAAGCAGAGGCTAAAGATCAGAAAGGATTTTGGAATTATCTCCTACAACGAAACGCCTCTTAAAGGTATTGTAGAAAATGGCATTACTACAATTTCTACGGATTTTTGGCAAATGGGAAAGATTTTGGCGGAAATGGTTCTTAATTCCAAAGAAGGAAGAATTGAAAATGCTTCTAATTTAATCATAAGAAATTCTCTATAATTATTTTGAACAAAGGCTCAGATTATAAAATCCGAGCCTTTATTTTAGCTTTAAACTTCGTCATTAAAAGTCAATAGAATTCAGTGTTTTATCCACCAGTAATCCGTTAACAGCTTTTATATTAAATGATCCGTTTCGCTTGGCTTTAAATTTAAGAATGAATAAATCTGTTGTGCCTTCTAAAGGTTGTTTTTGCCCTGTATTAATGAGTGTAGGATATAATACTTTCTCTTTATTGGTATGCAATCGATCATAAGTGAGGTTTTCCATTTGTTTAATATGTAATGGTGTAATACCTATATATTCAAGTTCCTGCTGGTTATATGGAATGGCAAAACTCAGTGCATTTACAGATTGCAGATTATTACCTTTTACCACTACTTCTACAATATCATTCTTAGCATATTGCTGTTTTGAGACAGAGACTGTAATGTTACCTTGCAGTGGTTTCAACTCTTCATCATTTGTCCCTCCATCAATTTTTGTAGCGACGTTAGAAATATCAAATGCATCAATGAAACCGTTCTTATTAATATCACCATTACTGATATATCCCTCAAAGTCAGAATCTCCTTTTCTCAAACCTGTATAATTCATATATGAAGTAAAGTCATTCCTATCAATTTTCTGATCATTATTGATATCACCAGGAAGCAAACTTACAGAACCTGGTACTTTAAAAACGTATAGCTCATTTCCAGAACTAAAGTTTCTGAAGGCATTGCTGACTTCAATTTTAATGAATCGTGTAGTAGGATGTGTGGCAAAATCTAAAGATTTGGTTTTGTTATTTCTATCCCAGATAAAAGAGCCAAGTTCTGTCCAATCTTTTTTATTAGCACTATGTGAAATTTTACCTTTCATCCATATTCCGTTGTAACCGCTGCTCCTAGGGATGTATTCCAATTTACTTATTGTATTCACAGATCCTAAATCTAAAATCATTTCAAAAGGAACCTTGCTCTTTTCATAATCTGAATGCCAGCCTGTACTCACATCCTGATCAAAAAGATTTTCTATCCCTTCTCCTTCCTGACTTGGAATTGTAGCAGTTGCTTTTATCCCTTTAATCGCAAATTCGTAAGGATTTTTATTGGTTTGGGATGAAAAAGAAACCCAAGCAGAAGTATTGGTTTTATTTACAGCTCTTACTTTGAAATCATATTTTGTTTCAGGAGCTAATCCTTCAAACAAGAAAGAACTATCTTTTATATTACTGTATACCATATTATTATATAGTATTTCGTAATAATCAGCATTAGGTATTTTATTCCACGATGGCAGTATTGAATAGGCAGTGTTTGTATTTTCGGAAGTGACTGGTTTTAAAGTTTCTGCCAATGCCCCGGAATTATTTTTCAATTGATTGGAATTGGTAAATTGGTAATCTTTAATGACAAGCTCTACTTTGTTTTTGCTGATATCGGTGATTTCTGATTTTACCCAAAGTTGTGGATTTCTGGTAATTGAAAACTTTGAAAATTCAGAATCTTTTGTAGAGAAATTATTGAATTCCGGTTGACTATTGTAAAAATATACATTTGTCGAACTATTGAATTCATCTAACGTATTTACTGTTTTCAGTTTTATATTTTTTCCTCCAATAGAAAGTTTTACACCGGACGGTTTTTTAGTAACATTAATTCTAAATTCTGTTATTTTTTCTTTTTCAAAACCATTAAAATTACCTTGAGCAGGAGAAATGCTTATTGTCGCAGTATTTTTAACTACATTACTTTCTATAAGAGTGCTTACAGATTCGTTTTTCTTATAATTTTCGGTTACGCCATCATCATCATATTCTGTAAAACTGGATTTTTCTGAGGGATACACTTCATAAATTCTTAATTTTTTATTGATTTGACTAACATTATTATTAGCATTTACCATCGGAATAATAGCACCTGGCTTCACAAATAGAGGAAGCTTCCAAATGGGTGCATCGAAATGATTTAAAATAATTCCTCCTTCATACGTTTGTCCTGTGAAGTAATCAATCCAATTTCCTTTTGGGAGGTAAATATTATTTCTGATATCATTCCCTTCTTTATCCATTTTTGTAGCTTGATATATGGGAGCCACTAAAAAATAGGGACCATACAGATACTGGTACTGAGTAGATTTTCCGAGGGTATAATCATTAGCCTGTTGTAAAAACATTGCTCTGATGATTGGCAATCCATCTACAGCTTCCTTAGCCACACTATAAGTATAAGGAAGTAAGCTCGACTTTAATTTTAAATAATTTCTGTTGATAGAAGTAACTGGTTCACCCAAGGCGTGAGGATACTTTTCATTGGCTCCCCAGCCATCCATATTAAGCTGCATGGGAGTGAAGGTTTTCCATTGGAAATCTCTGGTATTGATAACCGGATTTTGCCCACCAAAAATACCATCCATATCCGAAGTAATATTAGGCTGGCCAGACAAGCCTGAACCTATGTACGTAGGAATATGAAATCTGATGTATTCCCACTCTCCGCCAGTTTGGTCGCCAGTCCAGATACCTGCATATCGTTGTGAACCCGCCCATCCGTCCAGCGAAATAATAAAAGGGCGACTTCCATTACCATAGCGCGGCATTATTTGAGCTACATCTGAAATACCATTCAGCCCGAATGAGTAGCCAGGACCTACCCAGGCGACATCCGTTTTTAAAACTCTTACGCCTGCATCCCCCACTTCTTTTATAATATCTCTCTGCAAAAGAGCAGCTACTCCTTCTTTTGGATGCAAATCTGACTGTGTCCACAATCCTATTTCTACGCCATTTTTTCTGGCATATGCTCCAAATGATTTTAAATTGGCGACGTTGCCTTCCAAAGTTTCTGTTTGTCCATATCCAGCTCCATACCCATCATTGGGCAATATCCATCCTAATGGCATATCTGCATTTTTATAACGGTCTATAACTGCTCTGGCTGAAAACTGATAATTGTTTTTTTCACCATTTAACGATTCTTTAACTCCTCCATTGTCTTTTTGGCTCTCTTTATATCTTTTTCTGTCTTCAAATGGTATTCCTTTATCGTCTTCCTTCCAATAATCTCTGTTGTAGGCATTAAGATGTCCTTCATAAAAACCGAACTTAGGCAAAAGTACAGGGTTTCCTGTAAGCTGGTAAAAATCATTCAACAAAGATTTAGGCTGATCATCTACCATAAAGAAAACGTCCAGATAATTAGTCTCATGAGCCAGTTTCACTTCATTTTTATTTTGTTTACCAAAATCATAATATCCTTTTTTGAAGGTATGCCACATAAAACCATATCCATTTGTGGACCAGTAATAAGGATTGGGAGATGCTACGCCACCGTCAGTCCAGTTATTTTGATTTACAATAAAAATAGTATTTCCTTTATGGGAGAATCTCCCATTCTGCACACCGCCTCCATAGAAATATTCATCTTTTCCCTGAGATAAAGTCAGTACTACTTCTTTAGAGTTAAATTCAATAGGAGCTATAAAAGAAAAGATCTCTTTGTGAAGGTTCAAGTCAAATACTTTAAATAGAGAAGTAGCCTTTTCAATTTCTATTTTAATTTTATTGGTGGAGACAGAAACAGTCTGTGATAGATTATTAATAGCAATTCCTTTTATTTTTTTTCTGGGCTGATCTGCCAAAATCTGAGCAGGAGGCACCGCTTCCGGATTTCTTATTTCTCCACCTTTGGGATCTAAAAATAATCTGAAAATATTTTCTCCATAAAAATCTATTACCATTTTTTTGTTGCCGGAAAGCAAAACTTCTACAGAAGTTTCTCCTTTCTTAGAAACATTCTCAATATTTTGAGCCTTGGTTTTTCCAATGGAGAAGAAAAGAAAAGAACTCAGGAGTAAAATCTTTTGAATTTTTGGATTTAAAACTGTATTCATGTATGTTGACTTTATCTATTAATTTACATTTTATACTACCCTAAGAAAATATGATAAATATTTCAGATAAAATAACTATAATCTTTTGTAATATTAAAACTTTCAAAAATCAGTACCCTTTTGCTGCCTGGGCTTCTTTTAATTTTGGATTTAAATCCACTGCAGTCTGAGGATAAGGGAATCTGTAAAATTTATCATTCCAGACTCTTGTTGCAACCTGTGTATTTGTGATATCGTAGACTGTTTTCATTACATTGGGAGCAATTTTCCATCTCCTGATATCATAGAATCTTTGTCCTTCATTAGCGAGCTCTATTCTTCTTTCATTTCTAATAATATTCCTCAAGGTCTCCTTTGTCTGAGTTCTGCTAACTCCTGTCATGCCTACTCTACTTCTGATTTTATCTAATGCATCATAAATGGAGGCATCTGGCCCATAAAATTCATTTTTTGCTTCAGCATAAGTAAGCAATACCTCTGCATAGCGAATCAGCATAAAATTATTACTTGCATTCAAGTTTTCATCTAATGAGTTATAGTCTGCCATTTTTTTATAGTTATAACCAATTTTTGATGTATTGTTTCCTCCTTTACCCCATGTGAACAGATGGTTCGTTCCAAAGCCTTTTAGATAGGACCAAGGACCATTTGGGTGCATAATACTTGCATATAAACGGGTGTCTCTGTTTTTGAATTCGTCCAGGTAGGAGCCATTTGGATTTCCATTGTTATAGTTTAATGCTCTTGTATCATTAGAAGGAGGTGTAAATGCTGTTCCATCTTTTTTCCAATATGCATTCACTAAATCAATTGTTGGGGTGATAGAGCTCCATCCACTCTCTTCATTGGGCAGTAGAAGAAGGGTCATGTAGTTGCTATATGTTCCTTTTGAATCTGGTACATATTGAGCTTCTAAAATTGATTCTATACTGCCTTCATTTTTAGCCCAGAATAATGCCTGATAATTACTTAAACCTTTGTAAAAATTATCTTTATCCGTAGTAGAAGTAAAAGTAACAAAGCTATCGTAGTCTGTACTTGTGTCTACTGAAGATGTATTGAAAAGCCCGTAAATTCCGGAATTCATTACCAGTTGAGCAGCTTCATAGGCTTCTTTATATTTTCCTGTGTATAAATAGACCCTTGCCTTAAATGCTAATACGGCTCCTTTTGTTATTCTACCCTTATCTTGACTGGAGGTATAGATAGCTGGTAAATCATTTTCAATAGCATTTAATTCACTGGTTACAAAATCATCAATTTCAGCTTCAGAAACAGGTGTAAGAGAGGCGCCATCTAATTCGCCTGATTTCTGCACTAATGGAAGTGCTCCGAAGCGCTGAGATAAATCAAAATAATTAAAAGCTTTTATAAATCTTGCTTCTGCAATATATCTTTTAGCAAGATCTTTGTCCATTGGGATTTTATCAATATTTTCTAAAAATGTATTTACTCTTCTGATTGTTGTAAAATCATACCCGAAATCTGTAGAAGGGAGTATGTCTCCTGCAGAAGCATCTACTGCAGTTGTTTCCCAAGGATATTGAGCATATGAGTTATCGGTATAACTATCATTATACAAACTGCTATAAGCCGCGGAAGACATGTATGCATAAATACCGTTGAGTGCCATGGTAGCATCTTTTTCAGTTTTCCAAAAGGTTTCTTGTGATATTTTGTCTTCCGGAAACCTATCCAAATTACAAGAACCAGTAGCTATAGTCAGAGTAATTGATAGCAGTATAATTTTTATTTTTTTCATTTTTATTTTTTTCATTTTAAGTTAAAAGGTTGCATTGATACCAAACGATACGGTTTTTAAATTCGGATATGTGGCACGAGCACTAGCCATTTCAGGATCAAAATCTTTCACCCTTTTGTCTCCTCTCAGCGTAAAGTAATTTTCTAAGTTTGCATATATTCTGAATTTTTTCAATCCTATGCGGCTAACTACTTCCTGAGGAAGGGAATATCCTAAAGTAACAGACTTGATTCTGAAGTAACTTGCATCAAAAAGCCAAAAATCTGAAGTGACACCTATATTCTGAGTTCCACCCCCAGCCGGCAATACTCTATGGTACAAAGCATTAGGATCTGGATTTTCAGGAGTCCATCTGTTATCTAAAACATATTGCTTTACCCCTGCACCATTGAAAAATGCCTGAGAGGATTCTTTATCCAGATATACCTGAACATTCGCTACCCCTTGCCCTACTACGCTGAGATCAAAATTTTTATATCTGCCTCCTATACTTAAACCATACGTGAAACTGGGAACATCATTTCCTATTACCGTTCTATCATTTTCATTAACAACTCCATCTCCATTGATATCTACATACTTGATATCGCCAGGCTGAGAGGAACTGTATAATCTGGGATAATTATTATTAATATCTTCCTGGGTTAAGAGACCTGCAGTTTTATATCCGTAGAAATCACCAATTGAGCCTCCTACTTGTGTTATCCAATAATCATTGTATAGAGGTTTGCTATTGACAAGTGAGAGAATATTATTCTGATTTTTAGCAAAATTAGCATTGATGTAAAAGTCCCCATTTTCAAAATTTTTATTGTAACCCAAAGTAACTTCTATCCCTTTATTCTGGACGTCACCCGCATTAATTGGAGGCGCTTCGTTTCCTGCTACACCTGTCTCATATTGTAACTGATTGCTCATTAATGCGCCTTTTGTAAGACGGTTATAAAAATCTACTGAGAAAGTGAAAGTATTGCTGAATAAAGATCCATCCAGACCTATATTTTTGGTAACAATTTTTTCCCAACCTATATCAGAAAAACCAAGTCTACCTGGTACCACTATCCCTACTATAGCATTTCCCAGAACTGAAGAACCATTGTTCATATAGGTCTGGCTGTCATAATAGCCAATAGTATTGATAGATCCGGCGCTGCCATAAGAACCTCTCAATTTCAGGATATTAATAAAATTCAGGTTTTTAATAAAATTTTCTTTATCTAACCTCCAGGAAGCCATAACTGCCGGAAAATAGCCCCATCTGTTTTCTTTAGCAAAACGTGAAGATGCATCTGCCCTTATAATACCCTCTAAAAAATATTTTTCCTGATAATTATAATTGATACGGGCGAAAGCAGACTGGAAAGCATATTGCTGAGTATTAGATTTCAATTCATCTAAGGTTCCATCAAGGGTACTAAGAGCACTTAAAGAATGTAATCCATCTTTTGGTATATTGGATTTTTTACCTTCTATTTTTCTATAGGTATAATCCTCATAAGAAGCCCCTCCCAACACTTTAAAATAATGTGATGATATATTTTTTTCATAACTTACCAGGACCTGAGTATTGAGTAATTCATCAGATTCCCATTTTTCTTTATAGTTATTAACTGCTCTCGCAGTTGCACTAATAGGAGCTTGAGTTAAAAAATTGTATACAGGGTTTAGTGTATTTGTAAATTCCCCTAAACGATAGTTCCAGTTTGAGTAACTGACTTGGGCATCTATATTTAATCCCTTTAGAGGAACATAGTTTGCAGATAATGCCCCCATAAATTTTTGATCATTTGACTTAGAATCTCCGCCTTCTATGTTATTTCTCACGGGGTTGGTATTTGCAAATGTATTATCGACTTTACCAGCATTGATAGATCCCCACCATCCATTGGACTGTCTTACTGCCATAGTAGGAGTTATTCTTGCCAATTCTGTAGTATTAATATCATCTCCCTTATCATTGATCATTTGTTTGATAAATGATATATTAGAGTTTACTGTAAGTTTATCACTTAATTTAGACGAGGTGTTTGTTCTGAAAGAATATCTATCCATTCCTTTTGTAGGAGATAGAGACTCCTGTTTCAAATATCCTAAGCTTGCAAAATAACGAGTTTTATCTCCACCCGATACATTAATCTCATTATTAAGCACATTGGCCATTTTTCTGTAAGTTTCTTTATACCAATCTGTGTTAGGGTATCTGTCTGGATCTGTACCTGCAGCAGTAAGATCTATTTGCTCTTGCTTGTACTGAGAAAAATGACCAACATTATTATTAGCATTGTAATAGGCTTCATTTTTTAGTTTCATATATCCAACAGCATCTGCATATTTAGGTAAATAAGTGGGAGTCTGGTAGGCATTATACATATTATAACTTATATTCATCTTACCTCCACCCCCTTTTTTGGTCTCGACAAGAACTACCCCGTAGCCAGCTCTTGTACCATAGATAGCTGCTGAAGCATCTTTTAATATGCTTATATTTTCTACATCAGCGGGACTTAGTCTGGAAAAGTCTGCAGCACTTGAGAGAATTCCATCTATTATATAAAGTGGGGAATTACCAGCAACACTCCTTCCCCTTACATTTAAGTTTGGAACAGAACCTACATCTCCTAAAGAAGATTTAATTGTAACTCCGGGTAAAGCACCTTGTATACTGGCTGTTAAACTTGTTGTTGGGCGATCCTGTAGTATCCTTTTGTCAACAGAAGCTATAGATCCGGAAACAGTTCCTTTTTTCTGTTTTCCGTATCCTACTAAAACAATTTCTTCCACATTTTTTACTTTCTTCATGAGGGTGTCCGAAGGTTTGTTTTTAGTTTCCTGTGCATACACAAATGGTATAGAGGACATTAGAACTGCACTCAAAATAATCTTTTTTTTCTTCATGCTTTTATTAATTTTATTTATTGGATATTATTTTACCTAAGAGTAGTTGCTTTCTTACTAATCTCTTTTTCTTATTTTTTCCTTTGCCTGAGAGGGAACTGGCTATTACTAAAACATTAACTATTTGTTAATCAAATGTATATTTTTACTTCACACCTGCATACTGGTAACCACCAGTTTTTATCCCTTTACCACCAGTTTGAAAAAGATTAGAATATGCCTTATTAAAATGCCTACTGTAAATTGATGATGGTTGACAGACTTAATTCTTACTTTTAATAAGACGATAACATTTAATATATCAGCGCTTTAACTTTATTCCAATGGATCAACAATTAAATATTAAGGTTAGTTTTTTAAAGGTTAAAAAAATCTTCAGTAAGCAAGTTTAGAGTTCATTTTCAAAATGTTTCAGGTAACCTTTTTACCGTTCCATAGCAACATTTTTCACGCAAAAAGTATGTTTTACCCGCTTCTGTTTTGTGTTTTTTTAATAATGAATAATAAGCCAAAAAATATTGAAAGATACCTTCAACATCTTTGGCTTTACAACTTTTTTTGCATTGAAAGAAAAAGAATTGTGAATAAGTTTAGAAAGGCTTCCCAAACCATCATTAATTAATTCAAAAAGATGTACAAAAAGATGTACAATAAGGTGTACCTAAATTAGATTAATAAGATTTTGCATTAGTGAAGAATTACTTCTTATCAAAGCATGGAATAAAGTGCAAAGAATTTCGAGTACAACTACCCAAATACTTTGCAAAATCTTTAAAATTTCTGCAATATATTCTTAAAATATAGGCATAATGCCCTTTAATTAACCTTTAAAATTTGTTCTACATCATTTACGGCCTTTACCAGAGCTTGTATTTTTGTTTACCCTGTTTATTGAATTTTAATTTTTTAGAATCTCCACCTTACAAAAGCTTCCATGGCAGCATAAGTAGCAAGCCCCATTTTATGATAGGTTTCAGCTGTTTCTCTGTTTCTTTCTTCTGCTCTTTGCCAGAATTCTCTCATATCCGTTCCCTGGAATACGACTCCATCTTTTTGAGATTGATGCTTGAAAATTCCATAGCGTTTCTCCAAAATCTGGTCCGGGCTTAGGGGAACTGCCATTTCTATTTCTTCTATAGACCATTCTTTCCATGCTCCTCTGTATAGCCATAGCCAACAATCTTTCATGTATTCCTTCGATTTTAAATTCTTAACAGATTCAAAAACAGCATCTAAACATACTTTGTGTGTTCCATGAGGATCTGCTAAGTCACCAGCTGCGTATATCTGATGTGGTTTTACTTTGTCTATTATATCTGTTACAATTTTTGTATCTTCTGTACTTAATGGTTTTTTTTCTATTCTGCCTGTCTCATAGAAAGGCATTTCTAAAAAATGAATCTGACTGTCTGGTATTCCCACATAATAGCAAGTGGATTTTGCTTCTCCTTTCCTTATTAAGCCCTTGATATGCCTTACCTCAGGAATGTCTATATCACTATTTTTTTATTTTGTAAAAATTTGGTTGCTTTGTCAAAAATCTTTTGTGCCGCATTATTTTCTATACCAAACATTTCGTTGTAGTCACAAACAAAATTGGCAAACCGCAATGCTTCAGAATCTGCTACGGCTATATTTCCGGAAGTTTGATAAGCAACGTGAACCTCATGCCCCTGCTGGTGTAGCCTTATGAAAGTTCCGCCCATACTAATAATATCATCATCCGGATGCGGACTGAATATAAGAACTCTTTTCTTGGCCGGAGTTTTCCTTTCTGGTCTATTACTATCATCTGCTCCTGGTTTACCTCCCGGCCATCCCGTTATGGTGTGTTGTAATTTATTGAAAATTTGAATATTGATATTGTAGGCTGGCCCTTTATCTGCCAACAGATCGCTCATTCCGTTTTCTATATAATCCGAATCGGTAAGCATCAATATTGGTTTTTTTATTTTTTGGGCTAACCCCAAAACTGCTTTTCGGATTAATGCATCAGTCCATTCTATTTTTTCTACCAGCCATGGAGTATTAATTCGGGTAAGCTTATGAGCAGCTGCCTGATCTAACACAAAAGTGGCATTTTTGTGTTCCTGCAGATAAGAGGCTGGTACTAGATTGGTAACAGGGCCTTCTACAGACTCTTTTATAATATTTGATTTAGATTCCCCCACGCCAGGAGTATTACTCTTTTCGCTTCCATTATTTTCTTCACTCCCAATGTAATAGCTGTTCTGGGAGTATTCGACAGTCCTAAAAACTCATTGCTTGCTGCTACTCTTGTGATATGATCTAAAGCTACAAGACGGGTTTTGGAATTTTGCAGGGAACCCGATTCATTAAATCCGATATGACCATTACCACCAATACCCAGAACCTGCAAATCTATCCCGCCTAAGGCTTCTATTTTAAGTTCGTATTCTGTACAATAATCTGCTATTTCTTCTTTGGATAATGTTCCGTCAGGAATGTGATAATTTTCAGAAAGAATATCTACTTTATCAAACAATAACTCTTTCATAAAACGAACATAACTATGTACGGAATCTGGTTCCATAGGATAATATTCGTCAAGGTTGAAAGTAATTACGTTTTTGAAGCTCAGACCTTCTTCTCTGTGCATTCGTACCAATTCTGCGTATAAGCTCTTGGGAGAAGACCCTGTAGCCAGCCCTAAAATACAAGGTTGTTTCTGGGACTGCTTGACGCGTATAAGATCAGAAATTTCTTTTGCTACAGATTTTGAAGCTGAAAGCGAATCCGTGAAAATAACTGTTTCTATCTTTTCAAATCTTTTTTCGAATCCTGTAGAGGAATCTATTGTGCTTTTTAACATATTAATTTGGTTTTTGGGAAGTGCTAAATTAAATTTATACCTAATTGTTGAAACCTGTGAGAATCTGCTGTTGAATGCTTACATTAAAATTGTAATGCCAGCTTATTCCCATAAATTCTCAGGATACAGCTTCTTCATTCTTAGTTCTGAAATCCTTTTTTGTACAATTTCTTTATCTTCAGAATAGGTAACTCCAAACCACCTGTCATTAGATTTCAGTAATTTTACGTTAACTTTTCCGGATGCTATACTGTCGGCAACCAAAGTGGGTAAATAGTATTCTGCTTTCAAATTCCCTTTGTTTTTCTCTAAAAAACGCTTAAAAGAATCATTGCCAAATTCAAAACACCTGGGTGTGAAACCCCAAAAATTCATAGATACTGTTACCTCCTCTTCAATTGTTGTAAAACTCTCATCTTCTTCTTTGTACCTTAGCCCGTTTTCACTTTTCTCTATATATGTTCTTTCTGTTACATTTAATAAGTTTCCATTACAATCTACCTCACATACACCCCGGGAAACATAGCCATGGTCCGAAACCGTATTCTTCAGTAAATAGCCTATCATACTAAAATGATAAGAGTTGATATCTGTTTTTTTTAGAAAATCATACATCACCATAAAGGCATCTCTCCCATAAAAATCATCAGCATTAATAATGGCGAAGTTTTCGTGTACCACATCTTTGGTAAGCAGTAAGGCATGTCCTGTTCCCCAGGGTTTGGTACGTTCTGCATTTAGATATTCCTGAGGGACACGATCAATCTCCTGATACACGTACTCTATTTCGGCTTTTCCTTTTATTTTTTTTTCTATTAATGACTTAAACTCATTTTCAAAACTTTCACGAATAATGAAAACAAACTTCTTAAAACCAGCCTGCAATGCATCATATAAAGAAAAATCTATAATGGTATCTCCCTGTGGAGTAAATATATCTAACTGTTTAAGACCTCCATATCTGCTGCCCATTCCGGCTGCTAAAATGATAAGTGTAGGATGGTGGTGATTTGTATTCATTTTCTTTAATAAATTTTGGATAAGTATCTTGAAAATTATAATCTACATTCGGGGATTTTCTAAGCAAACTTTAAGTTTCATACAAAAATTACTACAAATTCATAAGATGAAACCTTATACAAAACTTATATATTTTCAATAAAAAACAAAAAGAACAGGTACTACAAAGATACACTACAACAATATACAATTGATTTACAATCACTTAATATTATGAAAATAAATAAGTATGATGATAACAATGAATTTGTTCCAATTCTTTATGACTAGAAAATCACAGAATTTTGTAAAATAATAAGATGTGATAAGGTTTAATTTAAAGTTATGGGTTGTTCACAGTGGGTGAAATTTTAAAAACAAGAGCGGAAGCTGCAAATAAAAATTTTACTACAAAATCATTATTAATTCATTAATAAGTGTATTATATTCAATTAATACATGTTATACAAATTACTGAATAACAACATATTGAAAACAAAAACAAATCATGTAGTATCGGTGTAGTAGATTTTTTTATTATTTTGGTTAATAATTTTCACATTTGAAAATGATTGCTCAGAAAAAGATTAAATGATGAAAAAAGAATCTTTCGAGGAATTTTTGGCTTCAAGATAAAATCTTTAATAAAATGATAGATTATTTCTGTAACTGAAAAATAAAATTACTTATTCAACCAGCTTAAACATTCAGCGATTTGCATTTTACTGATAAAAATTTCAGTATTCACTTCCGGTTCCGGTGAAAGTCTAAGCTCTACTTTCTGGCTGGAATGCTTGATAATTTCGGAAACCGCATCTTTATTAATGATAAATTTCCTGTTGATCTTAAAGAAAATTTCAGGGTTCAGCTTCTGAATAATATCTTTAATGGTATCATCATAAATATAGGTCTGATGGTCTTTAGTAGTCAGGAAAAGGTACTTCCCGGAGGCAAAAAAGTAGGCAGTGTTATGCTCGTCTATTGATTTGAGTTTATTTCCTTCTCTTACCATGAAACGTTTCATCACCTCATCTTCTGCCTGTCGTAGTGAGGACATAGATTTAAGAACCGGTTCAGGATCAAAATTATTTCTTATGGAAATAAATTTCTGTAAAGCTTTATGCAAATCTTCTTCCTCGAAAGGCTTCAGAAGGTAATCAATGGTGAAATGCCTGAAAACCCTCATGGCATATTCGTCAAATGCGGTAATGAAAATAATTGGGCTAAAAAGCTCTATCTGTTCAAAAATTTCAAGGCTCATTCCATCTCCAAGATGAATATCCATAAAAATAAGATCAGCAGAATCTTTCTCAAAGAACTCAATTGCCTGTTTTTTGGAACGAAGAATAACCGTCTCTGTAACAGGGACTATGCTCTGTGTATCCAAAAGATTTTTCAGATAATTCACAGCCAGCAGTTCATCTTCTATAATGGCAATTTTCATAACGATGCAAAAGTACAAAAAAACCGCTGAAACAATTAAGTTCAAGCGGTTTCCTCTGTATTGAATTTGATATGAAGTTCTATAAATTAGGGTTATTCTTCTTCGCACTCATTGGATATTCAATGGTATATCGCGGATCATTCTGCTGAAGAATATACTCGTTACCACTAATGGTGTGGCTTATTTTTTTCTGATTTGCTCTTCTTAAGTCGAACCATCTTTGGCCTTCCAGAGCAAATTCTCTGAATCTCTCATCCAGGATAAAGTTCATAAATGCTGTAGAATCCATTGAGTTCACCGCATTTTGTACTGAAGTATATCCATCCGGAGTATATCTGTTTTTCATTACTTTCAGAAGTGTTTCTTTAGCCTCTGCAAGCTTGTTCAATTTTAACAATGCTTCAGATTTTATAAAATACTGCTCTGCTGTTCTGAAAGACACTTTGAATTCTAAACTTCCTCCTTTGGTGACTTTATACTTACTACCATTTTTTTCAAAATACATGCCAAACCTTTTATCTGCCGTAGTATTGTATGAAGAAATCAATTCCGGAGATGCAAAAGACAAGTTTTTTATAGAATTATCCCATGTATTATCCAAAGCCATGATCGATTCCGGGGAAGCATAATGGTTAGGTGGTGTGTTTACCGTATTTAAATTGCTCAGATCTCCTTTTACTGCCAATACCTGATCTACATAGTTTAAAGCCTTATTCCAGTCTCTTTCATATAGGGCTGCCCTTGCTTCAAAAGCCAGCAATGCAACTTTTGAAAATCTGTAGTTCAACCCTGTTGCTTGTTTCTGTTCTACCATCAGATCTTCTGCTTTTTTAAGATCTGCATGAACCTGATTGTACACCTCCTGTACTGAAGATGGTTTTAATACCTGCTCAAGATCGATTTCAAGACTGATCGGAACACCTCTGTCGGTAGAAGCTGTAGCACTATTGTACGGTTTTCCATATAAATTCACCATATCAAAATACAGGTAAGCACGAAGAGCATACGCCTCTGCTAAAATCTGATTCTTTTCAGGAGAATCCTGCATGGTTTTACTTCCTTCATTGATAATCTGATTCAGATAAAAGTTCACGGAATAAAAGCTTACCCATGGAAATTCTGTAGATGCCTGATCATTATTAGCGTCTTTCCACATCGCAATTTCACGATAGGAAATAAAATCCGTTGAATTATCATCAATATTCACCTCATCGGTACGAAGGGCTACCAGAGATTTATGAACAGGATATTTTGAATAGGCAGATGTAAGTACTTTTCTGTAATCTTCAACTGTGGTAGGAATAACTTTTCCCTCAGGCTGAATATCCAGAAACCTGTCACATCCGATATTGATAAAGCTGATTGCTGCAAGAGCTATGATTGCTGTAATTTTTCTCATTTTTCTCAAGTTTTAAAAAGAAACATTAAATCCTACGGTCACCGACTTGGTGATAGGCTGTGCATAAATATTACCATACGTTTCCGGATCGAAATATCCTTTGTATCCGTTGCTGAATACAAACAGGTTACGCCCTTCAACACTCAGTCTCAAACTTGTGATCCCCATCGGATTTGTAAATTCTTTAGGAAGTGTATACCCTAAACGGATGCTGCTGATTCTGATATAGCTGATCTCTTTTGCCCATACATCCAGTAAGCTGTAGGCATTGGAACGGTTTCCTGTAAACCATTTATTGGCCATCCATCCGTCCGGATTAGCTTCCATATCAGGACTTGTAATTCCCGGAAGCGAACCTCCAGCTTCATAAATATCTCTTGTGTAGTTTCTTCCTCTGTCTAACTCCATACCCCGGTAAGAAGGCGTTCTCATTACTGTCTGCTTCAGGTTGAATGTTGCAGAGATGGTAAGGTCAAAATTACTTACTTTAAAGGTGTTGATAATCCCTCCGGTAAATTTCGGATCTCTGTCTCCTACATAAGTAAACAGGCTTCTCAGCTCAGCATTTGAAAGTTTGGTATCAACAAGCTGCCCTGGCAGGAAATCTGCATACACATCATATAACTTAAAGAATTCTGCTGCTGAAATCTTCTGATCTCCTTTCCAGAATAATGGGTTTCCCTGTTCATCCATTCCTGCAGTTTTCAAAGCAAAGACAGCATTTACCGGAAGTCCTTCTCTTGATGGAAGCAATGCATTATCACGCGGCTGCTCACTCAATACTCTGCTCTTGTTGTGTGCAAAGTTAATGGTAGTCGTCCATTTGAAATTATCATGATTGATATTTCTGGTAGATATCGCCAGTTCAAAACCTTTGTTTGTGAGGCTTCCCCAGTTCATCATCGTATATTCGAATCCTGTTTCCAAAGGAGTTTCTTTCATACTGATCATATCCGTACCTTTTCTGCTGTAGACATCAGCGGTAAGGCTTACACGATTATTGAACAATCCCAAATCAAGACCTAAGTTGGTATTGGTTGTTTTTTCCCATCTCAGTTTATCGTTCGGAGGGCTGAGAACATTGATAATGGATTCTTTTCCTCCAGGAAGAATGGTGGCATCATTATATTCACCGATAAAGAATGGTGAGGTGTTTCTGTCGATATTTCCCTGAAGACCGTAAGATGCTCTCAATCTAAGGTTAGATACAGCAGAAATATTTTTCATAAAGTCTTCCTTCGTTACCAGCCATGATCCTGAAACGGCCCATATCGGAAGGTATTTATACTTTTTGTTAACTCCAAACAAGTTAGTACCGTCATATCTCACACTTCCAAAGAATGTATATTTCTGATCATACGTATAAGAAGCTGTAGCAAACATAGATGCATAGGCATTCTCTATAGGAGCTGCTTCACGGTAGGTTTCATATCTTTTATCAGCTGCAAAACTTGAATTCGGGAAAACGATTGCTGTGGCTCTTCTTGTCGCAGGATCGTACCCGAAAGCTCTCGTGATGGTTGTATTATCCTCTGTTTTACGGATTTCTGTTCCTGCCATCAAATCAATTTCATGCTTATTGATCTTCGTGCTATATGTCGCCTGTAATTTCCAGTTGTACTGGAAGAAATCATTATCCCAGTTTTGTTTTACCGCACCAGCCGGCAGAAAGTAATTGTATTTACCGTCTTTGTAGTAACGGGTATTTTCTTTCATTTTTCTGGTAAAATAGGTATTCTCCGCTGCAAATTTCTCTGTTTTATTAGCATCATACTGAAGTCCCAACTGAGAAGTAAATCTTAAACTTTTTGAAGCTTTATATTCTAAATCTAAAATTGCTTTCAAAGAGTTATTTTTCAGTGAATAGTTGGTATTCTCTCTTTCTTCAAGGAAGTTGAAAGGAATATAACGATCTTCAAAACCATCCATATCTCTATCATAATTGTAGCTTCCATCCGCATTGAATGGCTTCATGTAAGGATTGGCATTTCTTGAATAATTCACGGGGTTGATTGAAGCATCAGCATCTGTTACAAAAGATGTACGTTCGCTCTGCGTTCCGAAAATAGAGATTCCTGCATTTAACTTATCGCTTAGTTTATAATTGTTTTTTAAAGTAAGGTTATAACGCTTAAAACCTGTACCGATAGTTGTTCCTTCTTCATCATAATATCCCAGGGAGAAATAGTAATCTGCGCGATCACTTCCTCCTGAAACACTTAATCCGTATTGTTTGTTGATGGCATTTCTGTATAACAGTTTGCCCCAGTCTGTATTGTTATTTCTTAAACCGTTAATTTGTTGGCGTGTGAATGAGTTCAAAGCATCAAACCCTCCGTTTCTGAAAGCATCAAGCTGGTTATTCTGAGTCAGGATTCTCATTACTTCTCCTTTATCGGCACGGTACGTAAGATCTGCGCGCTTGGCAAGCATCAGTTCGAGGTCTACTTTTTCGGAAGCATTTAAAAGATTTAATTTATCAAAATCAGGACGAGAGGTAACGAAAGTGTCTGCTGAGAAGTTCAGTTTCAGACTTCCTTTCTTTCCTTTTTTGGTGGTGATAGAGATAACTCCGTTGGCTGCTCTTGCTCCATAAATAGCTGTTGCCGCTGCATCTTTAAGGATGGTAATATCTTCAATATCGTTAGGGTTTAAGCCTGCGATAGAGAAGTTCTGGAGCTGATCAATATTGTCTTTATCCGTAAAATTCGGAACATCATTTCCTTCTAACGGAAGACCGTCAATGACCCATAGCGGATCCTGGGGACCGGAAAGGGAAGCTGTCCCTCTGATTCTGATCTTCGCCGGACTTCCCGGAGCTCCCGTTTCAGGAGTTACTGCCACACCGGCAATCTGCCCTGCCAGCATCTGGTCTACACTGGCAACACCAGCCTGGCTGATGTTGTCCATTTTCACGGTAGAAACCGCTGAGGTCTGCTTACGCTTTTCAATTTTCTGATACCCTGTGATAATAACTTCCTGGATTTTATTTTTATCCGAAATCTCAGAAGTCAGTCTGATGGTATAGTTGGTCTGTCCTTCATTCAGCTGAATGACTCTGGACTCATAACCCGGATAACTTACCAATACCGTTTTTGTATCAGCAGGGATTTCCAATATAAATTTTCCGTCTTTATCGGTTACTGTACCCACTGATACACTTTCGATAATTCCTTCCAACTCTGTTTTTGTAGAGACCGATTGGGTCTCGATTTTTATAGATGCACCGGTGATAACCTGAGACGTATTTCCGTCTTCTATTTTCCCGGTGATGGTTTTCTTTTGCTGGGCCATTGCTATATTAGCAGCCAAAAGAGGTAAAAGTATTAGAGTTTTTTTCATTGCCGTTTATTTGTTTAAAGCCTCTTGTATACGAATGATTAAATCTGTGTAATGTGCTCTGGAAGCATCATCACCTCTGTACCTTGTTCTGTTCAGTAAATCCAGAACTTTCTGAAGTTCTGCTCTCTTGTAAGTTGTCACTTCAGATACTCTTTTCATGGATGAATAATTGATATTCCTCAAACCATGATCATCTTCATGAAAATTACAGATGGTAGGCATATTCAAAGTATCATCTACTTTCAATCCTTTCACTGCTGTTTTTTCAAATAATTTGTTCACAGAGACAATCAAAGCATCCACATAATTTTTCTGAGTCATTTTCTCAAGCATCGTAAGGCTTCCTTTTTTACTGAAAATGGCAGTTCTAACCTGATCAAATAAATTTTCAACCGTATAAATTTCTTCTTTAGAGCCAGACACCTGATGTTTCAGCTCATTTTCAAGTAACCTCAACAATCTGTCATCCATAAACAAAGAATAGATATTTGCATACTGCATTCCTCTTGCCATGGTATATGGTGTCTGCTCGAATGGTCCCATTGGTGAATCCTTAACCGGATACGTTTTTTCTGTAATCGGATTAAAGAATAACCATTCCGGAAGGTTGATGGCATTTTTAACAAGATAATCAACTGCTCTTCTCTGAATTTCTGCAGGAACAGCTTCATAGGCTTTCTTCTTGTTACCAAAAACAGTATTGTTCAGGTAAATTCCTCCTACATTTGCCATCACATGACCTGTATACAAATCCCACTGCCCGATTACTCCCAGATAAAGTTTTCCGGCATCTGTGTATTCTTTACCATCTTCATACGTCCATTTCAGGAGGTTGTTAATTACCACTTTCAGGTTTTTGATTCCGTACTCGCTGGCTTTCATCGCATCATCACCTAAATCTTCAGACTGCGAACGCGGATCAATGGTTTCCAGATAGCTCTGCTGCTCTCCATAGAAGTACATCGGGTCATCTTCATGTTTTTCAATTAAGTCTTTCAGTGCTTTTTTCTCTACGAATTCATCAGGATACCAACGGTAACCCCACTCGATGGCATATTTATCGTAAAGACCGATTTTCGGAGTGATTGCTGTAACGCCATCTTCCGGCTGAGCTACATAATTGTAACGTGCGTAATCCATGATGGAAGGTGCCGTACCACCCATTTTGTCTGTAAATTCTTTGGAACGAAGCGACTCTACCGGGAATGCAAAGGATGCTCCCATATTGTGCTTCAGTCCGAAAGTGTGCCCCACTTCATGAGATGAAACAAAACGGATCGCTTCTCCCATATGTTCATCACTGAATTTATTTCCTCTTGCTTTAGGATCAATAGGTCCTGTTTGAATTCTCATCCAGTCGTGAAGAGAAGTCATTACATTATGCCACCAGATGATATCTGCTTCGATAATTTCCCCACTTCTCGGGTCTACTACTGATGGCCCCATTGCATTTGACTTTGGCGACGCGGCGTAAGTAATTACAGAATATCTTACATCATCAATATCAAAATCTTCATCTTTCTCATCCGGCATTTTCGCAATCACTGCATTTTTGAATCCTGCCTGCTCAAACGCCGCCTGCCAGTCATGTACTCCGGCAATGATTTTCTCACGCCATTGTTTCGGTGTTGCCGGATCGATATAATAAACAATCGGTTTCTTAGGCTCTACCAGCTCACCTTTTAAATATTTTTCTTTGTCCTCGTCCTTCGGTTCAAGATTCCATTTGGTAATAAAGAATTTCTCATCCATTTTTTGCTGGTTGTCATTAAACGACCAGTGTTTTTCGGAGAAAAATCCAACTCTTGAATCAGCTACTCTTGGTTTCATCGGTATTTTAGAAAGCAGAACCAGATTGGTTGTAACGCCTAAAGTTACCGGAAGATCTACCCCGCCTTCATTGACAGAAGTGGACAATTGGGACTTCACCACAAGGTTTTTAGGAAAAGTCTTCACACCTTCTATGTAAGAAAGACTTGATTTCACAGATCCACCCAATCCTACATTGGCCAGCACATCATTAAAACTTTTCTGATTTCCGTCAAAAACTTTATTCACTTTAATGGCTACAGCCGTAGAGTCGTTGTTTTGTGCTTCAATATCAAAGACTTCAATCACAGATTCTGAAAAGTTATCTTTCACAGATTTTGTAATGGCGTCATTTTTAGGGGATGACACTTTAGGAACCACCGTTTTTACCCATACTTTTTTAGCTACAGGATCACGGTAAAAAGAGATGACCTTATTCTCATAGTTCATTCCTTTGTTTAAACCTGCCTCATTGACCTGCATGGGTACCTGAGAAAGCTTGTTGACCACCAAAAACTGACGCCCCATCAAACTGTCAGGTATTTCAAAATAAATATCCGTCTTTACCTGAATGGTATTAAAGAGTCCTTTTTTATAGGTTCCCTTTTTGATCAGGTCTTCAATTTTTTTTGTTTTCTTTGAGGAAGAGGCCTCTGTCTTATCTGTTTTTTCTTTGTTAACCTTTACCGTATCTTTATCTTTTTTCTGTGCTATTGCCATTGGTGAGGCCATAGCAAGACCGAGATACAGTGCAAGTCTGTAATTCTTCATTAAAATAGTCCGATTCATTCCAAATAGTAAATATCTTAGTTTCAGCCAGCAAAGCTATAGGTATCATGAATCATATATATAATATTAGGGAGTGAATGGTGCTAATTCGGGAGTGAATGGATTTTTATTTTACTTCATTAAAGGCAAAAAACATACGAAATATTCACTATCTACAGAAATATGAAGAAGATTATTCTTAAAATATCCATAAACCTGATTCAAATATTCAATTCCGAATTTCTCTCCCTGTACCGTTTCCGTCTTAGGCTGCAAGGTATTCTTTACCGTGATCCCGTCCTCATCAACGATAATGATAATTTCCAAAGGCTGATCCATCGTTGCAATATTATGTTTGGTCGCATTTTCCGTGACTATCTGAAGGGATAAATACGGAATTCTTTTTTCAAGACTTTCAGGAGCATTAATAATCAATTCAAACTTCAGTTCTTCATCAAACCTGCTTTTCAGAAGTTCCATATACTGCTGTATAAATTTAATTTCCTGCGAAACCGGAACAATATTATCTTTTGGAGGTACTATAAGATACCTGTAAATCCTGGAAAGATTCATGGTAAACTTCTGTGCATTTTCTTTATTAATCCCGATCAGCATATAAAGGGAATTCAATGAGTTGAAAAGAAAATGGGGATTGATATTATTTTTAAGCTGCTGAAGCTGATTGATCACTTCTGCTTTGTGCATCTTTTCGTTTTCTACCAACAATAAATTCTTCTCAGACTGTATTTTTTCTTTTTCCTGATAAGCCAGGCTAGTTGCTCTCTGAAACAATATGAATACCGTTACAATGAGAAACAACGCTGCCAGAAAAATATAAACAGTATAGGTTTTTATCTTGCTGATATTTTCGTCAATAATAAAATTCACATGATTCACTACCGTGTATCCATCAAAATTATCAGTCTTCAATGGTTTTATAAAGCGTGTTACCTCCACTCCCAGATATTCTGAAACGGCTGTTCCTTTAGTATATCCTGCTTCAGTTTTGCTGGTCAGTGTATCATTAGCTTTAATATCTGTAAAGTCAAAAATATTCTTTCCGATATACTTCTTCTCAGGATGGGTAATACAGATTCCTTCTTTGGTAAAGACATAAGCGTAGGTATTGGAACTTTTATCGACATTAATAAAATATTGATGAAGATCATCCAGGCTTACGGTAGAGCCATAGTACAATTTGTTTTTATCAGGTAGTATCAAAGAATCGTAACTAATCCAATACATGCTGTCCTTTTTGGTAAGCAAAAGGTCTTTAAAATGTCCCGGTCCGTTATTCTTTATCACAATAGAATTTTCTTTACGATCTGTCTTCCTGAAAATACCGGATAAAGGATTATTACTATCTGTTTTTCCTGAAGTGGTGTTTTCATAATAATACCAGCTATAGGGCAGCAGATTTCTTTTTTTATTTAAATCATTTAAAACCGAAGAATAATCCTTGTAATTCTTCAGTCCGTCTTTCTGAATCAGAGCACGAAGCAAATACTGATAATCCTCAATATTCCTGAACTCATGTTCTATCGATTCATACTTTCGGAAGAATGTTTTCTTTGCAAAATCATCGGTATTCTTACGGCTGTCTTCTGTGATCAGTAGACTCAAAACAGCAAATGCTGCCACTGCGATCAGGCAGGCAGATAAAGCAGTAATATAAATGGATTTTTTGGATAAGGCGTGCTTAAAATTAATAATCAAATTCTCTAAATTATGGATTCCTCTACATATAAATTATTCGTTTGCAAAGATATAACAAAGATTTCAGGACCATAAAGTGAATTAAATTTAGATTTCATATTTTAAAGTAAAAAACAAAAATCCAGATAAGCTGAAGTCTTAAAGTTCGTTAATATCGTCATTGATACCACCAATTCAGCATGCTATATTTTTAAAATTAATTATCTTCGCCTACAAATCTTATTTGAAAATGAAGAAGATCATCTCCGGGTTATCTATTTTTTGTGCCATCGCGATCTCTGCTCAGGAAGCCATACAGTTTCAGGAGCTGCCATTCAAAGATATTATTGCAAAAGCCAAGAAAGAAAAGAAATTGGTTTTTATTGATGCCTATGCTTCCTGGTGTGGCCCATGCAAAATGATGGAAAAAAATGTATTCACACAGAAAGCAGTAAGTGACTACTACAACACCAACTTCATTAATGCAAGATTTGACATGGAGAAGGGAGAAGGCAGAGATATCGCTTCAAAATTCGGAGTACGTTCCTATCCTACTTATCTTTTCCTGAACGGTGAAGGAGAACTTGTTTCCAGAAATACCGGTTATATGGAAGAAAGTCTGTTTGTGGCAATGGCACAGGACATTAATTCACCCGGAAATAAAAAAGGCTCTCTTAAAGACCGTTTTGCCGGCGGTGAAAAAGACCCGGAATTCCTGATCAACATTATGAAGCTTAACGCTAACTCAGATTATGAATTTGCCAAAAAAGCTTCCGAAAGATATTTCCAGAATAAAAAGAAAACTGAAGAGCTTACAAAGGATGAAATCGGATTTCTTCTTTACTTCGTAAAATCATCGGAAGATACCAACTATCCTGTTTTTGCATCCAGAAAAGCAGAGATTATTAAATTCCTTCCTGAAGAAACGTACAATGAATTTGATGCCCAGCTGAAACTGGGAAAAATAGTAGAACAGTCTATTGATGATAAAAATAAAAAAATCAATGATGACTACTTCATGAAAGCTGCCGAACCATTGGTAGGGAAAGAAGCTGCTGTTAAAAAGCTGAATCAGACTAAACTCAGCTATTATGAACAGAACAGTAATTTTTCTGAATATGAGAAAGCGGCTTTAGATTATTATAAAAATTCTGATGCTTTTGATCCGAATGAACTCCTGAGAGCAGCATGGATATTTGCAGATCATGTGAAAACTCCTTCTTCATTAAAGAAAGCTACAGAATGGGCAGAAAAATCTGTTATGAGAAGCGAGACTTCGGAAAACACTTATATTCTTGCCAAACTTTATCACCTTACGGGAAATAAAGAGATGGCAAAAAACTATGCTGAAATGTCTAAAAATTTAGCAGTTCAGGGCAATAAGGATTCTCAACTGGCAGATGAACTATTAAAGCAGATAAAATAAACATTATAAACCGGATGAAATATAAATTATTAGCAGCAGGCATTTTAGCTTTCCTGTCAGCAACTACTTTGAGCGCTCAGGAACAAGGGGGACAGGATAAAAGTTTATACATAAAAGGTAATGCTTTATTTGCTCCAATAGGGATTTTAAACCTTGGAATAGAAAAACAAATCAGTCCAAAATATACCCTTCAGGGAGATGTTTTCATTTCGCCGTGGAAATCTTTCGGAGGGCATAAACTACAGTTTTACTCTATTTCTGCAGAAGGAAGATATTACTTTACTGAGGCTTTCAAACATTGGTATGTAGGTGCTAACGTATCCGTAGCTGCTTACAATGCCACAAAATGGAGTTATTGGAATGACAGCACTTTTGAAAACTGGAATGGAGAAATCCTTAAAAACTCCAACCTGTACCAGAAAGGATTTTCTGTGATGCTGGGTGTTACAGCAGGATATCAATTTCAATTATCTGAGCGTTGGAATCTGGACATTTATGGAACAATCGGAACATCACAAGGATTTTATAAAGGCTATGACAAATCTACAGGAAAACGTTATGATTCTGCAGAAAAGTTTAACAAAAGTGGTGAAATCATCCCATACAGAGGAGGTGTCATGATTTCTTATAAATTAAAATAATACAATGAAACCATTCGGAAGAAATCATATTATCATTTCAGTTATCACTTTTGTGATACTTTTTTTAATGAACTATATCGGGAATGATTTACCTGATAAATTACAGAGAGCCTTAATGACAGCTTTTGCAGGAGTTGTTGGACTGACTGTGGGACTGTTTATATTAAATAAGGGCAGAAATGATAAAAATCCGCCCCAAAATTTTGATTAATTAATCTTCGTACACCACATATCTGGTTCTGATCTTTTCGAAACTTTCCAGATCTTTTTTCCACGAAGCCTTAATTTCCGGGATTGATTTTCCTGCGATAATCTGTTTTCTCAATTCATCAGTTCCGGATAAAGTATCAAACCAAAGATTTTTCAGGAAGAAATCCTGCTGTGGATTTTTATAGTTTTGATAGGCTTTGATTACCCATTCAAGATTCAGTTCTCTTAAATCTTTAGGATAACCGGAAAGGTTTTCACCATAACACAGCTTCCCGTTCAGGAAAGGATCTTTAGCACCATAACTTGGTTTGGGCGTAAACTGATAAGGCAGATTTTCCGTCCATGGAGAACCATAAATCTGGAAAGGAAGATCTGTTCCTCTTCCTACAGAAACCTGAGTACCTTCAAAAAAGCAAAGGCTTGGATATAAATTAATTGCTTTATCATTGGGTAAATTAGGAGAAGGTTTATCAAGCATCGGATAACGCTGCTTTTTATGATAATTCTTCATCGGAACAAGCGTATATTTAGCCTGAACTTGATTCTTCAGCCATTTCTCTCCGTTCACCATTTTTCCATACTCTCCTATTGTCAGCCCATATACTACGGGAACTTCGTGAAGTCCAACAAAACTTGACCATTTTTTTCTCAGGACAGGTCCGTCAGTGTATCCGTCATGTGGATTGGGACGATCCAAAACCATGATCTCCACATTATTCTCAGCTCCGGCTTCCATCAGATAAGACAAAGTGGAAATATAGGTGTAAAACCTTACTCCTACATCCTGAATATCAAAAACAACGATGTCAATTCCTGAAAGTTGCTCCGGCTTTGGCTTTTTATTATTTCCATATAGAGAAACAATGGGAATTCCGGTCTTTACATCTACTCCGTTTTTCACTTTTGCCCCTGCATCAGCATCACCTCTGAAGCCATGTTCAGGTGCGAAAATAGATTTGATTTTAATTCCGTTTTTTACAAGAAAATCAACCAGATGGGTTTTGTCACTCATTAAACCTGTCTGATTGGTCACCACCCCGATCGTTTTATTTTTTAACAGTGGCAGGTAAATTTCAGGCTGGTCGGCACCCGTTTTAAAATCCGGTTGAACTTGAGTCTGAGAATAATATTGGTTGAATACTCCTAAAAAAATTAGGCAAATCAGAAGTAAATTTTTAATTTTGAAATCTAAATTCATAAGCTTGAAATTTCCTTTATATTTCTCTAGAAAAATAGCATTTTCCAAAGATAACAAAAATAACCTTTCAAGGGTTATCATCTTCATTGGCAGGCTTTCCGTAGCATTGGGAATTATCGTTTCCCTCATTACCGTAGCCACTGGTTTTGGTTCAAAAAAAGCTATTAAAGAAAGGCTGGCTGATTTCAGCGGACATATTACCGTAAGGTCTACACGATCCAATTCTTCATACAATACTTCTGTACTGGACAATCAGGGACTGAATATTGCCAAGATAAAAGAACTTCCCGATGTGGAAAGTACCCAAAAATATGTAACGGTTACCGGAATTATGCGTAATGAGCACAATTTCGCAGGCATTATATTTAAGGGAATCGGTAAGGATTTTGACAGTCTAAGATTTAAAAAATTCCTTATAGCCGGAACAACTCCGAAGGTAACAGAAAAAGGATTCAATAGTGATGTTGCGATTTCACAGAAAGTGGCCAATGATCTTCATCTTAAAGTAAATGACAGCATTGTTACTATATTTTTAAAAGCAGATCAAAAACCGCTTTACCGTAAATTCAGAGTTATCGGAATTTACAGAACTGACATTAAACTAATTGACGAACAATTTGTTATCGGAGGAATCAATCATGCAAGAAAGATTCAGGATATGAAACCAGATGAAATTGGCGGAATAGATATTTTCCTGAAGAATGTGAATGATATCGACAAAGATTTTCCTGACATCGAAAAACTGATCGGATATAAGAACTATGCTGAAAAAGCGACAGAAAAATTCCCGCAGATCACTGACTGGATCAGTATTTTTGATACCAATATTGCTTTAATCATTATCATCATGCTGATTGTAGTGGTGATCAATATCATTATGGTTCTTCTGATTCTTATTATCGAACGAACCAATTCTATTGGCCTTCTGAAAACATTAGGAGCAAGCAATTCACAGATAAGAGCTACTTTCATCAATTATACCCTGATTATTATGATCCCGGGGCTTTTGTACGGAAATGCTATCGGATTAGGACTGATTTTAATCCAGAAATTCTTTGGAATCATCAAACTTAATCCTGAAAATTACTACGTAAGTACTGTTCCGGTTGATCTTAACCCAATTGCCATTATTTCTATCTCAGTAGGAATTCTTATTATCTCAGGGCTGGCCTTGATTATTCCGAGCTACCTGATCAGTAAGATTTCTCCGGTGAAAGCGATTAAGTACAACTAACCTGATAATTGATAATTGATAATTGATAATTGAAAGTTATTGATTGTGTATCAGTTGATTTCAGTGTTATCCACAACTTATCCACACGTTATCCACAGCGCAGATAATTTTAAAAGCCTTATCTTTGTGCCGCTTATAAAACATTTATGAAATACGCAAAAAATATCCTTGAAACGATAGGTAACACACCGCTGGTAAAGCTTAACAAAGTATTAGGTGAAGATTTTCCGGCATTGGTATTAGCAAAAGTAGAGACCTTCAATCCCGGAAACTCAGTGAAGGACAGAATGGCTCTTAAAATGATAGAGGATGCCGAAAAAGACGGCAGATTAAAACCTGGAGGAACCATTATTGAAGGAACTTCCGGAAATACAGGAATGGGACTGGCTTTGGCAGCCATCATCAAAGGGTACAAATGTATCTTTGTAACCAATTCAAAACAGTCAAAAGAAAAATGTGATATTCTTCGTGCTGTAGGAGCCGAAGTAATTGTTTGCCCTACTGACGTAAAACCTACCGATCCACGTTCTTATTATTCAGTTTCCAAAAGACTGGCAAAAGAGACGGAAAACGGATGGTATGTCAACCAATATGATAACCTGTCCAACAGAGCCGCTCATTATGAATCCACGGCTCCGGAGATCTGGGAACAGACAGAAGGAAAACTGACTCATTTTGTGGTAGGAGCCGGAACAGGAGGTACAATCACCGGGTGCGCAACATTTTTCAAAGAAAAAAATCCGGACATCAAAGTAATCGGAGTGGATACTTATGGCTCTATTCTGAAAGAATTCCACGAAACAGGTGAGCTTCATTATGATCACGCTTACACTTATATCACAGAAGGAATCGGGGAAGATATCATTCCTGAAAACTATGATATGTCTGTAATTGATCATTTTGAAAAAGTAACGGATAAAGACGGTGCTATCTATGCCAGAAAACTGGCGAAAGAGGAAGGTATTTTCTGTGGATATTCTGCCGGAAGTGCTATTGCATCATTGATTCAGATGAAAGATCAGTTCACAAAAGATGATGTCATTGTTGTTTTACTTCATGACCATGGCTCAAGATATGTAGGAAAAATCTACAATGACGAGTGGATGAAGGAAATGGGCTGGTTGGAAGAGAACAAATAAGCTAACTTGTATATAATAAAAAACGGAGCAAAATTATTTTGCTCCGTTTTTGTTTTTATTAATCGATTTTAATTTTCTCTTTCAATGTATTCTTGAGAAAACTGTATTCTTTCTCATTCATTGATTTTCTGGGAAACATATAACTGTATTTTCCTTCAACAGAAATAAATTCATGAGTGCTGTCAAAGTATTCAAAATCTTTCCATTCGCTGGTCTCTTTTTCGCCATCAATATTGACTGTGAAAAAGTTATTATCAAATCTTATTTCGTATACTTTACATCTTTCAAGCGTGCTCAGATAATGATTCACCTGTTTTTTCCATCTTGAAACTTTATTAACGCTGACTGATAAAAAAACAGCACAAAGCAAAAATATAAAACTCAGGAAGTATAAAACGCCTGCATTTTCTTTACTCATAAAGTCTTTTAATAGAAAAACGATGAAAACAATCACTGCAGCAGCTATGGTAACGATAGTTTTACTTTTTGTAGTAGGTGAAAAAAGCAGACTTCCCTGATTACCGCTAAAATAAATATCTTCAAAAATCTTCCTGTCCGGCTTTAGTGTAATCACCTTTTCTTCATTCATAATTATAGAGTTTGCTTTAAAAAGCTACAAAACTAAACTAAATATCTTCATATTGATCACTTATAGCAGAAAGTTTATTCATGAGTTCTCTGTTTCTGCGGTTCAGGGCATCCAGTTTTTTCAGCATATTATGAATCACTTCAAGGCCGGGCAGGTTAATTTCGAGATCATAATGCCAGTTCGCAAATTTTTCCAGATCGGGCAGATCTTCATACATCAGATAATGAATATTATTCTCAATCTGAATATTCAGCAGCCCATAGTCTACAAGATCATCAAAAAAAGTGATTTCTATATTATAGATTTTTACGAGTTCTTCCCGTGATATTCTTTCACTCATAGCTTAGGAATTTTTTAGTTGTTCAAAAAGTTCTTTCTGCTTTTCGGTAAGGTTGGTTGGCAGTTTCACTTCATAGGTTACAAAAAGATCTCCGTGTTCTCCTTCTTTTTTATAGACAGGGAAACCTTTTCCTTTAAGCCTTACTGTCATTCCGGTTTGGGTTTCCGGTTTTACTTTAAGGTTTACACTTCCATTCAGCGTATGTACTTTTACTTCGCCACCTAAAACGGCTGTGTACAGATCAATGGTTACTTTGGTTTTCAGGTCATCACCTATTCTTTCAAAATCCGGATCAGCAGGGATATTGAAGGTGATATATAAATCTCCGTTTGGCCCACCGTTTACTCCGGGATTTCCATGTCCTTTTAATTTAATCTGCTGTCCGTCATACACTCCTGCAGGAATGGTGATTCTTACTTTCTTTCCATTGATTTCAAAAGTTTGCGGATGCGTGGTTGCGGCGTCTCTTAAATTGAGATTCAATTCGGCAGTGATATCCTGTCCTTTGAATTTACCGGAGGCTCTTCCTCTTGAACTTCTGCCAAATCCACCGCCTGCACCGCCAAACATATCCTGGAAGAAATCTGAGAAATCTTCACCTCCACCAAAATCTGCACCGGAATATCCTCCGTTATAACTTTGCTGTTGATACTGTCTTTGCTGTTGCTGCTGGGCTTTTTCGTATTCTTCGCCGTGCTTCCAGTGTTCTCCGTACTTGTCATATTTTGATCTGTTTTCCGGATTACTCAGCACTTCATTCGCTTCATTCAGTTCTTTGAATTTCTTTTCTGCTTCTTTGTCTCCGGGGTTGAGATCGGGATGATGTTTTCTAGCCTGTTTTCGGTAGGCTTTTTTGATATCATCCTGTGTTGCGTTTTTATCTACGCCTAAAATTTTATAGTAATCTATATAAGCCATAGAAATGTGGTTTACCCAAATTTATGAATTTTAGGTCTGAAAATTGTATAACAGAATGTTAAAAATAAACCTATCTTTGATAAAAAGCTATACATGAAAGATGTATTGAAAAACTACTCCGGAATCATATTTTTACTTTTAGGAATCATTGTTGGAAGCATCATAGGAATTGTTGCTCCCGGTTTTGTGGAATACATTAAACCTTTGGGAGATATTTTTCTGAATCTTCTTTTTGTGAGTGTGGTTCCTCTGGTATTTTTTGCGGTATCCAATTCTATTGCCTCTCTGGAGCAGCAATCTAAATTTGGAAGAATCATCCTTGTAATGGCCCTTACTTTCTTATTTTTTATTCTCACAGCAGCTGTTTTCACAATTTGCGCGGTCTATCTTTTTCCGGTTTCAGGGGTCTCTGGAAGTTCTGAGATTATTTCTGAAGCAGCCAATGAGGATACATGGGGCAACAGAATTGTAAGTTTCTTTACAGTAGGGGAATTTACAGAGCTTTTCTCAAGAAGAAATATGCTGGCTCTTCTGGTATTTGCTTTTCTGACAGGGTTTGCAGCAAGAAAGACAGGAGAAAAAGGACAGCCTTTCAGAGTGTTTATCGCTTCTGGATATGAAGTGATGAAAGAACTTCTTCTGCTGGTGATGAAGCTTGCTCCTATTGGTCTGGGCGCTTATTTTGCTTATCAGGTCGCTACTTTAGGGCCACAACTTTTTGGATTTTATGCTAAACCTTTAGGGTTATATTATATTGCAGGAGTTATTTATTTCCTTGTGTTCTTTTCTATCTATGCATTCATGGCGAATGGGCAAAAAGGAGTGAAAAGCTTTTGGACAAATGCGATCTACCCTACTTTGACCGCCATAAGCACATGCAGCAGTTTTGCAACAATGCCTGCTAATTTACAGGCGGCTTCCAAAATCGGGATTCCGAATTCTATTGCCAATCTGGTGATTCCTATCGGGACTACACTGCATAAAAACGGATCTTCCATGTCATCTATTATCAAGATTTATGTAGCCTTTTTAATTATTGGAAAGGATTTTTTTGATCCTGCCAATCTGCTTTTAGCTTTGGGGATTACTGTTTTTGTGAGTATTGTAGCGGGTGGAATTCCTAACGGCGGGTACATTGGTGAGATGCTGATGATTTCTGTTTATAAACTGCCTCAGGAAGCGATTCCTGCCGTAATGATCATCGGAACTTTAGTGGATCCGTTGGCTACTGTTCTGAACGCTGTAGGAGATATTGTAGCTGCCATGTTTGTCAACCGGTTTGTCAAGGTCTGACTTATTTTTGTTAAATCACACTATTCACTACGTTTTACCGGTTCGAGGTTTTCATATTCTTCCGGGGTAAATAGCCTGTAATGAACCTTAAAAGTTTTTCCCAAAGGAGTTTCCAGGGAGAAGCCGCCAGGTCCGAAACCGTCTGTAACATCAAGGGTAAAATGTGAATATTTCCAGTATTCAAAAAGGTCACGGTCTATCCAGAACTCATGCCCGTTAATAGTACCAATCATAGCATCATTCATTCTGGGAAAAAAGCCTCCTTTTTCGAAGCATTGTGGCTGGGTTCCTTCACAGCATCCGCCTGCCTGATAAAACATCAGAGGGCCATATTGCTCTTCCAGCTTGTCAATTACTTCAAGCGCTTGTTCTGTTGCGGAAAGTCTTGATATTTTTGTTTCCATTGTTTTTATTTTGGTTTAATCCAAACCTTATATTGATAAAAGATCCCGGTAAAATACATTCTAACCGGGATCAGCAACACATCATCAAATTAATTTGAGCCGGCAATATCTAAAACGATTCTGCCGTCAATCTGTCCTTTTTTCATTTTATCAAAAACATCATTGATATCTTCTAATTTTGCAGAAGTGACTGTAGCTTTTACCAATCCTTCATTGGCGAAATCCAGTGCTTCCTGCAGGTCTTTTCTGGTTCCTACAATAGAACCTCTAACGGTAATTCTTTTTAAAACCGTTTCGAAAATCGGAAGTTCAAAAGAACCGGGAGGAAGGCCATTGAGAGCAATTGTTCCTTTTCTTCTCAACACATCGATTCCCTGCTTGAAAGCAATAGGTGAAACTGCAGTAATTAAGGCACCGTGCATTCCACCGACTTCTTTATGCAAGTATTCTCCGGGATCTGTGTTTTTTGCATTGACTACAAGGTCTGCTCCTAATTTTTTTGCAAGCTCAAGCTTATCGTCTGCTACATCAATAGCGGCTACGTGCATTCCCATTGCTTTGGCATACTGAACGGCTACATGCCCCAGTCCTCCGATTCCTGAAATGGCTACCCATTCTCCGGGTTTTGTTTCTGTTTCTTTCAATCCTTTGTAAACTGTGACTCCGGCACATAAAATAGGGGCAATTTCCAAAAAGTTAACATCAGATTTCAAATGTCCCACATATCTTGAGTCTGCAATGACGTATTCTGCAAATCCACCATCGACACTGTAACCGCCATTTTTCTGTGCTTCACAAAGGGTTTCCCACCCTGTAATACAATAATCACAGCATCCGCAAGCACTGTACAGCCATGGAACACCTACAGCATCTCCTTCTTTCACAAAAGCTTCCGGTCCGCAGGCTACTACGATACCAACTCCTTCATGTCCCGGAATAAGAGGCATTTTAGGTTTCGCAGGCCAGTCGCCATCCACAGCGTGTAAGTCTGTATGACAAACTCCACAGGCAATTACTTTGACAAGGACTTCATATCTTCCGGGTTCTCTTACAGGTACTTCTTCTATTTTCAAAGGTTGGCCGTAGCCCTGAACTACTGCCGCTTTCATTGTTTTTGGAATCATATCTTATTTTTTGGATTGAGTTATTTGGGGTTATTTGTTTTTATCTCCACTTCTGTAATTTCCCTGCGTGAGGGATAGGAAGGGCGGCGAGGAACGAGCCGGTGCGAAATGCAATGGAGCACCGAAACGAAGTGCAGCCCTGGATAGCCCGACCGTGTTGCCCTGGAAAAAGCCAAGGCAATCGGGCACGTCCTAAATAATATTAAAAGAAACCTAGCTTATTCTTGTTATAAGAAATCAGCATGTTTTTGGTTTGACGGTAGTGATCAAGCATCATTTTATGGTTTTCTCTTCCAATTCCTGATTGTTTATAACCCCCGAAAGGTGCTCCGGCCGGATAAGAGTGATATTGGTTTACCCATACTCTTCCTGCTTCAATCTGGCGTGGAATATTGTACAACTGGTGAGCATCTCTCGTCCAGACTCCGGCTCCAAGACCGTAGATGGTATCATTGGCAATTTTTACAGCTTCTTCTTCATCTTTGAAAGTGGTAAATGCCAGCACCGGGCCGAAAATTTCTTCCTGGAAGATTCTCATTTTGTTGTTTCCTTTGAAAATCGTAGGCTGGATGTAGTATCCGCCTTCAAGATCTTCACCCAGGTTGTTTACAGCTCCTCCTACAAGCACTTCTGCTCCTTCTTCTATTCCCAATTGAATGTAAGAGAGGATTTTATCTTTCTGAATCTGTGAAGCCTGTGCTCCCATCATCACGGTTTTATCCAGTGGGTTTCCTACTTTGATGGCTTTTACTCTTTCGATTACTCTTTCGATAAAAGCATCTGCAATTCCTTCCTGAACAAGAAGTCTTGAAGGACATGTACAGATCTCTCCCTGATTCAGGGCAAAAAGAACGGCTCCTTCTATGGCTTTATCTAAAAATTCATCATCTGCATCCATTACTGAATTAAAAAAAACGTTAGGGGATTTTCCTCCCAATTCCAACGTTACCGGAATAATATTTTCTGTAGCATATTGCATTACAAGTCTTCCTGTAGCGGTAGAACCGGTAAATGCTGCTTTTGCTACTTTCGGATTAGTAACGAGAGCTCTTCCAAGTTCTGCTCCGAATCCGTTAACAATATTAATAACTCCTGCCGGTAAAAGGTCACCGATCAATTCCATTAAAACCATAATGGAAACAGGTGTACTTTCTGCCGGTTTCAACACGACGCAGTTTCCTGCAGCCAATGCGGGAGCCAGTTTCCATACTGCCATCAGTATCGGGAAGTTCCATGGAATGATCTGAGCAATCACTCCAAGAGGTTCGTGAACAATTAAGGAAACAGTGTCTTTGTCCAGCTCGTTATGCGATCCTTCATCAGCACGGATTACTGAAGCAAAGTATCTGAAATGATCAATGGCTAAAGGTAAATCCGCTGCCAATGTTTCCCTTACTGCTTTTCCGTTATCTATTGTTTCTACTGTAGCCAGATATTCTAAGTTTTGTTCTATTCTGTCTGCAATTTTATTCAGAATGATGCTTCTTTCTGTGGAGGAAGTATTCTTCCATGTCTGAAATGCTTTTTCAGCGGCATCTACCGCTAGCTCCAAATCTTCTTTGGACGAATGGGCTACCTGAGTAAATTTTTTCCCATCAACCGGAGAAACTACGTCAAAATATTGTCCTTTAACAGGTGGAGTGAATTTTCCATCAATATAGTTATCGTATCTGTTTTTAAATTCCGGACGCTGTAAAAGTGTGGTTGATCTTGGTTCTGTAATAGTGCTCATATTAGTATTGTTTTTATTTTTTCGATAACGCCAAATTACACTGAGAAGCCAAAAAGAGTATAGCACAATCCTATAAAAAAAGTGGAAAATAGTGCAAGGAGTTCAATTTTAGTATTTTATTAACAGCAACATACTCTCAAATTTTCTATATTTGAGTTACCTCCGATTCAAAAAAATTTAGAAATGAATAACAATAGTAAGATTTTATTAAATACTCCTGAATTACGTAAGGAAAACCAACTATTGAGTCTTGTTGAAAACCAGACGAAATTCAATCTAAATAATTGTGAGTTTAGTATTTATGAGACTCATAAGGCTGCTTTTAATGTAAAACTTCATTTTGAAAATATTGCATTTACAGCGATGCTGAGAGGTAAAAAACATATGAAACTGGATAAGAAGACCAATTATTTTGATTACTATCCGGGGGAAAGTATTCTGGTAGCACCGGGAGAAACGATGGTCATTGATTTTCCGGAAGCGGATGAAACGCCTACACAATGTATTTCTTTAAGCCTTAATCCCGATTTTATTGAGGATTCTCTTAATTATCTCAATTATCATCTTCCAAAGGTGGATGAAACTTCGCAATGGAATATTCAGCTGGATGAGTATTTTCTGTTTAATAATAAATCGCTGGCTTCTGCTACCAACAATATCATGAGAATTGCCATGGATGATAACTCACAAAAGGATATCATGGCAGATTTTGCACTGAAAGAACTTCTGATAAGATTGATGCAGACTCAGGCAAGAGGCATGGTGGAAAAGAATATTGTTAAAAATAAATCGAGAATTGGATTTGTGGTAGATTATATTAAAAGAAATCTGCACCAGAAATTGTCTATTGACAGTATTGCCAAACTGGCTTATGTAAGCAAGTCTAATTTCTTTAAAATGTTCAAAGACGAACTGGGTACTTCTCCTAATGATTTTATTCTGCAGGAGAGAATTACCAGAGCAAAGGAATTATTAGCCAGCCAGACCAGTATCAAGGAAACCGCTTTTCAGACAGGTTTTTCTGATACCAATTATTTTACAAGGGTATTTAAGCAACTGGAAGGAGTCACTCCGAAAAGTTACCAGGATCGTATGGTCATGAGATAACTTATTTATAAAATATCAATAAAAAAGAGCCCTATTGAATAGGGCTCTTCGTCTATATTATTAAAAATTAAATTTTAATACTGATCATTCTGCTTAATGTTCGGGTTTGCCTGAATAGCAGAAATAGGAATTGGCCACTGCCACTTGAAGCTTCCAGCTGCAAGAGTTTGTGCAACAGCAGGAGTACCTGTACCGTCAAAAAGGTCTCCTTTACCTGATCTCTGAACAGGAAGGTTTAATCTCTTCAATGTATACCATCTGTCATTTTCAAATGCAAGCTCCAATCTTCTTTCTTTCAGGATCGCATCTAAAAGAGCCTGTCCTGTTTCTGTACCAGGAGTAAATACAGTATATCTTTCAGCTCTTAATTTATTTAAAAGAACTAAAGCCTGTGCTCCATTACCTGTTCTGTAATATGCTTCTGCAACGTTTAGCAACACTTCTGCTCCTCTTAAATATCTTACAGGAACGATATTAGATGGTAAACCAGTAATACCTGCATATTTTGTAACATGATTATACTTTTGTTTACTATATACATCAGTAGTAAAATAAGCAGATTTTCTTACATCATTATTTGTATATGCAGTATATAAGTCATAATCTACAACAAACTCTGATCTTAAAGCTGGAACAGCTTGATTGTAAGCAACACCTACTGTGTTTTGCTCAGCTGCAGAATTTGATACCTGGAATAAAACTCCATCATTAACATCTCCTTCTTTTTCTTTCCAAATCTTATAGAAATTAGATTTTAGAGTAATACTTGAAGAAATTCCTAATGCCAATTCACCATATTTAATGGTGTTAGCATAGTCTCCTCTGTAAAGGTTTACTCTTGATAATAATCCGTAGATGGCAGCTTTGCTCAATCTTCCTTTATCCAAATCATTTTGGGTAATATTATCAGCCGCAAATAATAAATCTGCTATCACTTTATCATATACCTGATCAACAGTAAGATTTCTTGATGATGTATTATTTAGAGGAGAATAGGTTTCTGAATAATAAATTCCAATTGTATTCTTAGCACCTGCAGATTGAGTTGGGATTTGAGAATATGCTCTTACAATATCAAAATGAGCTATTGCTCTTAATGCTCTTGCTTCAGCTTCCAAATTTGTTTTCTGTGTTCCAGATAATACTCCGTTATTGATGTATTTCAAAACAAAGTTAGCTCTGCTGATCACAAGATAAGCAGCAGTATACAACCCTGTTGTCTGTGAATTATCTGATGAGAATTCGAAGTTTGATGCTGCAAAGTTGGTATTTCTTCCTGTAGTGGTACGAACAAGATTATCAGTGGTAAGATCACCCATGATAAGCTGGTTTCCTGTATCGCTGGTATAATATCCAGCTCCTTTAAGAGCTGCATAGGCTCCATCCATAGCCTGTCTGAAGGTCTCAGGTCTGGTCATTGCCTGCTCCTGATCTTCATTGATTGACGAGATTTGATCTAGATTTCTGTCGCAAGACGTTAACGTAACAAACATGGTTAACGCAGCTAAACTTATTTTTATTATATTCTTTTTCATAAAGCTATTCAATATTAAAATTCTAATTGCAGTCCTACCAAGATTGTTCTTACAGCAGGGTAAGTATAAAGGTTATATGCTCCTGGAACAAACAATGCTGTAGATTCACCAGATCCTACTGAAACCTCAGGTTCTCCGTGGAATTTAGTCACTGTAAATAAGTTTTGTCCCTGTACATAAGCTCTAAGCTTATTGATTGGTGATCCTTCTCCAAGGAATGCTTTATCAAATGTATATCCTAATGTAAGTGATCTTAATCTTAAGTAATCTGATTTTTCAATCCACTGATCAGAATCACGCATACCGTTTGAGTCAACTTTCTGGAATACTCCTGTATCTCCAGGGTTTTGCCAAACCTGAGCAGCAGCCTGAGCCATATTTCTACCTGCAACAGCCAACGTTGGATCCACAGCAGCAGCATACATGTTGTTATAAGTATATCCACCTAGCTTAAATGCGAAATCAGCACTGAAATCAAGTCCTTTATATTGAACTGTAGTTCCGAATCCACCAAAACTTTTTGGGAATGGAGATTTATCGGTAAGAGGAACTGCATTGGAAGCACTGTAAACATCAGTAACATTTCCTGCTTTATCATAATATAATGCTTTTCCATTGCTTGGATCTACTCCGGCAAATCTAACATTATAGAATACATATGGAGTTTCTCCCACTTTAAGATAAGTATCTCCTAAATTTCTTTCCGACTGGCCATCTGCTAACTTGTCAAGAACAGACTTCTGGAAAGAAATATTAGCATGTAGATTCCATTGGAAATCTTTCTGCTTGATTACATCTACACTAAGTTCAACTTCAAGACCTTTCTGAGACATATCTCCTGCATTGATATACTGGTAGTATCCACCTTCCTGTTTATCCAAAGGCACAAGCTGTACGAAATCTTTTCTCTTGTTCTGATATACTTCTACGGATCCACGAACTCTTCTGTTCCACATTGTGAAATCAACCCCTAAGTTGGTAATCGCATTAGATTCCCATTTAAGATTGCTGTTCCCAATAATAAAATTACCTTGTGAAAGCGTACTAGGATATGAAGTACCGTTAGTACCATATAAACCGTAGCTGATATTATTGACATTATAGTAATCAGGCAAAGTACCATCGTTACCTGTTGTACCGTAAGATCCTCTAAGCTTTAAATCATTAATAAACCCACCTTTCATGAAGTCTTCCTTCGCGATATTCCAGGCAGCACTTGCAGACCAGAAAATACCACTTTGGTTATTGGCACCAAATCTTGATGAAGCATCTCTTCTCAATGACCCTGTTACCAAATATCTTCCTTCATAATCATAGTTTAGTAAACCTGCTAAACTGAATAAAGTATTTCTTACCTTAACTCCGGTAAATGTATTTCTATCAGAAGGTGTTGTAATAGATGGAACATTGATTACCGGAGATTTCAATCCGTAAGCCCCGCCATTCATTGTTTCGTTGTAGTTATCGTTATATTCGATAAATCCTAAGAAATCAAAGTTGTGGCCTCCATATGATTTTTTATAGTTAATGGAGTTATTCCAAGTGTAGTTAAATGTATAGAATGAATTTTTGTTCAATGAACCTGTTGGAACTTTGTTCACTGTAATATCCAGGTTTGAACCTTTTTTCAACCACTGAGTTCCCATGTACCAATCAAAAAGTCCGTTAAAGTTTGTTTTAAACTTCAGACCATCGATAATTTTATATTCTGCGAATAAAGTAACCGGAATTCTCAGTCTCTGATCATCTAATCTATAGTTACGGATCTGCTCAACAACGTTAGAACCAGCTCTCATTGTCTGATTATAACTTCCATCGGCGTTATAAACCGGCTCATATGGAGCATATTTATACATTGCTCCAAATGGGTTCTGCGTATTGTTTCTGTCTCTGAAATTCTGAGTTTCCTGATACTGAACACCTAGGTTAATCCCTACGTTTAGTTTTTCACTCAGTTTATTGGTAAATCCAAAGTTACCTGTATATCTCTTAAGTCCGTCGATATCTCTGATAATCCCGTTATCAGAATCATACCCTAAAGAGTAATAGAAAGTACTTTCTCTAGATCCTCCCTGGGCACTGAATAAGTAGGATTGAATGCTTGAAGGCTTTAACAGATCTTTTTGCCAGTTGTGATCATAGGCAGCAAGTGCATCCATTTCTTGTTGAGTCCTTGGTTTAAATCCAAGGTACCCTAATTGATTCTGGAAATCCATCAACTCCCTGGAATTCATCATGGTATAGTTCTTGTCTCTCAACTTTTCACTGAAACCAAACTTAGTCTCGAATGAATAGTGAGTTTTCCCAGCTTTTCCGGCTTTAGTAGTTACTACAACCACCCCATTTGCACCTCTCGCACCATACTGTGCTGTAGCAGCAGCATCTTTAAGAATTGAAATAGATTCTACGTCTGCAGGGTTGATTGCACTGAACTGTCTTGCAGTCATATACATACCATTTACTACATAAGTAGGCTCTGAAGAACCACCAACACCGGCAATACCTCTTACCTGAATGGTAGCAGCAGCACCTGGCTGTCCGGTAGTACTTTGTACAAATACCCCTGATGCTCTACCCTGTAAAGAGTTACCAATAGATGTTGTAGGAGAGTTTCTTCTGATTTCGTCACCCCCAACAACAGCCTGAGCCTGGGTAATTTCATCTGCTTTTTTCTTCTGGTATCCAGTAACGATTACCTCATCGATCTTATTCTCCTTCAGAACAGAATCATTCTTAGATTTTTGCGCAAAAGCAGCTTGTCCTAAAAAAAACAAAGCTCCTGCACTTAATACATGTAACTTCACATTCATATTAACAGATTTTAATATATTCAAGGGACAAATATGTAGATAAATATCTATACCATCAATTCATTAAACACTGAAAACAGGCTTCCAGAAAGGAGAGATTCACACTCATACTTAAAAAATGATGGAGAATTATTTTAATTACATTTAAAAATTAACAAAAATAAGTCAATTTATATATTAACGGAATTTTAATAAATTTGAAAATTAAAATCAATTTACTAAAAAAACAAACATTAGATTAAAAAAATAAACTTAAAAGTAATTTTTGATTAAAAATTTGAATTAAATCAGTTTTAAATTTTTAGTAAAATAGAGAAAAAACGGCTTATTTTCTTAAATTTTATATAAAAAACACCCCTTTATATCCGCAGAACCCTGTTTTAAAAGAGGGTCGCTGAGATTAAAATTTAAAAACTGTTAATTTAATATTTACAGAATTTAGTTAATACATAAGAAGTATACCTACATGTTACCTGTATTTTTTTAACCATTTCACTCATAAAATTAAAAATAATCCAAGCATAAAAATCATGAAAACCAACAGGCTTTTTTCCATTGATAAAAAAGAAAAGCATCTCAAAATATGAGATGCTTTTATATGATTTAATAGAAGATAATCTTACTTCTGATAACTATAATACCTAGCTCCAATTAAAACCGGATTTTCAGCCTCAATAGAAACAAGTCCAAAACCTTTATATTGATTATTTACAGATTCCTTCAATTGTTTTCTGTGAAGTTTCTCATAGGTATCAAAATCAACAGAAGCTCTTTGGTTTAGTTTTTCGAATAAATTCCATTTCTCTACTACTTTTCTCCAGCCTTCAGACACTTTTCCTGCAAAAACCTTTGATTTTGAACCACTTCCATAACCTACAAAACCAATTTCTTTTCCTGTAAGTTCTTCATTTTCATTAAAAGATGTTTGTAATGCGGAAAGAAATGCCATAAAAATAGAAGCCGTGTACATATTTCCGATCTCAGAAGAAGCTCTCTGGGTCTTTTCTATCTTATCATTAATTAGTTTCAGATAATTTTCTGACTTAGCAATTGCTTTCTGTTCGTCCGCAGTTTCATAAGAAATACCATTCTCCAGACTATATATTTCTGTGAAAACTCTTTTTCCATGGAAGGCATAAGGAAGATGAAAGATAATGTACTTCCAGTTTTCATATGGTTTATCCTGCCCTGTTAGCTCTTTATAGTGATAATAAGCTTCTTTTATTCTATCCTGATAGCACTGGTTAGAATATTGTCCGTCAAAAACAGGTTCATCCGTGAAAATTTCAATCTTTTCGGGATAGGCTTCCGGAGCTCCGCTCAAGTCTTCTTTATTATATGATCTTCTCGGTTTGAAAAAATCAAAGACACTTTCTGAAGCAACTCCCCAATTATTTTCTATTACAAGAAGATCTGGTTTTGAGGAAATCAAAAGAGCAACAGCACCACCTCCTTGTGTATATTCCCCTGATGAAGCCAATTCATATTTTGCATAATCACTGGCAATCACCACTGCTTTTTTGTCAGGGTTTATTCTTACAAAGTCTAGCGCGTTATGCAATGCATCTACTCCTCCTACACAAGCAAAAGTCATATCAAGTACGTCACAGTTTCTGAAACATCTTGTTCCAAATTCTTCTTCCAATACTTTTTCTACCATTTGTACAGCATAGGAAGCTGTAGGCTTTGCAGCGTCCACTGCGCTTTCTGTTCCAAGGTATACTCTTGCTATTTCTTTAGGATTGATTTGATAGTCTTTTATAAGCTTTAGTAATGCTTCTGCTGCAAAGGTGGCAGCATCTTCGTGAACATCAGAAAGTCCCATTTTATGAAGACCTAAGCCTTTTTCCAATTTTGCTGGTTCTATTCCTCTTTTTTCTGCTAAATCCTTAATTTCCAAATATAAACCAGGCACATAATAACCCGCTGCTTCAATTCCAAAACTCATAATTGTCCAAATTTTAAACGAATTTATGAAAGATAATGCAAAAAACAGTCGTAAAAAATGCTAATTTTTACAACATCGTTAAAAACCAATGTATTTAAAAATAAAATCCGACAATGTAGGTACACGTAACGATAAAAAGAAAGCCGGCAAATCTGCCGGCTTTCTTTTTATTTATAATTTTCGATGGCTTTATTGATGACATCGATCTGTTTGTTGATACTTGCTGCATTTTGTGGATTCTGTTTCAGCAGTTCCATTTTTTTGCTCAAACCATCTTTCAGCATCTGAACCATCATCATTTTAGCTTGTGGATTATCTGCCATCTGATTTTTGGCATATCCTGCTATTTTCGTAATGCTTTCCGTTGCTTTCAGGTTATCGGAAGTCATGATCCAGTTGAAACCGTCTTCCGCCGCTTTTCCCAATTCCGGATTCTGGAATTTAATGAAGGGGTAAAAAGTAGCCAGAGGCGCAATATTTTCTATCTGAGAGGTAATTTTGTTTTTAACAATAATCGGAAGTAATTGTGCTCTGAGTTCGTCTGATGCTCCTTTCATATCAATTTTATCAGCCAGATTGCCGGCTTTTGACGGGTCAATAGAAAGAAGCGCACTCAAAGAACTTCCTTTTACTGCATTGGAAACAGCATTCACTCCTTTTTCAAATAAAGGAAGGTATTTTTTATCTTTTGTTTTTCCTAAAGCCGTAATAGCTGCAGCTTGAGTCAATGTTTTCGGATCATTGGAAGCCAGTTTTTCAACTTCAGCACCCAATGCTTTCATTTGTTCAGGATTAGTAAGGTCTATTAAGTTTAATGCTTTTATTCTTACTCTGAAGAAAGGATCTTTTAATGCAGCAACCAGTAATTTTACAACAGCAGGACTTTTCCCAGCCTGATCTTTAATTCCGTTTAAAGCAAGATATCTGCTTTTGAACTCTTTAGAATTGGTAAACTGCATCAGATTTTGTTCCGGAGTTTTAGTATCGGTGATTTCGGCTAATAAAACACCATCTGCATTAATATTTACCAGATCAGGAGCTTTAGAAACATCAAAACTAAATGTATTTTTTGATTCCGCATTTACCCAAACATTATATCTTTTAGGTTTTCCGTTGTCATATACATCAATCGCCAGAGGAAATTCAAATGGCTTTTCCTGTGTTTGATTAATTGTAACAGCAACCTGCTTTTTCACGGGCTCAAATGTGGAGGTGTAATTGATCTTCGGATTTCCGTTTCCGAAATACCATTGATTAAAGAACCAGTTCAGGTCTTTACCGGATACTTTTTCAAAAGAAAGCCTTAATTGATGAGCTTCTGCATTCTGATATTCGTTGGTTTTCAGATAATCATTCATTCCGGCAAAGAAGGCATCATCTCCAAGATAGTTTCTCAGCATATTTAAAATACCTCCTCCCTTCTGATAGGTTACCAGGTCAAAAACGTCTTCACGGGATTCATAATTGAACCTAACCAGATTCTTATTAAAGTCGGTTGGGTTGTGAAGATAATTATTCACATCTGTCATCAGGTGATAATCTGCCTGATCTTTTCCGTATTTGTATTCATTCCAAAGGTATTCGGAATAGTTAGCAAAGGATTCATTGACGGTAAGATTACTCCAGCTTTCTGCTGTAACAAGATCTCCAAACCAATGATGGAACAGTTCATGGGCAATGGTATCTTCCCATGTATTTTCATCGATAAGCTGCCCCGGTTTCTGCAGGATATCACTTCCATGAAGAGTGGCTGTGGTATTTTCCATTGCACCACTTACATAATCTCTTCCGGAAATCTGGGCATATTTCGCCCATGGATAGTCATAATTCAGTTTTTTGGAGAAAAAGTCGATCATTTCCGGAGTATTTCCGTAGATCTGTTTAGCATAAGGCTCGTATTCCTTTTCAATATAATAATCAACAGGAATGTTTTTCCATTTGTCTTTTACAACAGCATATTCTCCTACGCCCATAAAGAAAAGATAAGTAGAATGTCTCTTGTCCATCACCCAATGATCGGTTCTAAGTCCATTGGATTCTTTTTTAGAATCTTTCATAAGACCGTTTGAAAGCGTTACATATTTATCAGGAACTGTCATATAGATTTCCTGTGTTGTCTTTTGGTTGGGTTTATCAATAGTAGGAAACCATGCTGAAGAAGATTCTGTTTCTCCCTGTGTCCAGATTTGTGTTGGTGTGTTGGGATCTTTTCCCTGAGCGTTTATGAAATACAGCCCTTTCTCATCATTGATTGCCATGCTCCCCTGTTGTTTTACTTCATTCGGGCGGGAGGTATATTTGATGTAAACTGTATAATCCTGATTTCTCTGATAGGTTTTATCCAGTGTAATTTTTAGAATATCGTCTTTATATTCGTATTTTAAAGGAGACTTTTTGCCGTTGTTATCAAGAGCCACTTCATGAATCAGCATTCCTTTTGCATCAAGGGTAAGCTCATTGGTGGCATAGAAGTAAGGTGAAGCGGTAAGCCATTCTTCCCCATTCATCTGTTCTTTCTGATAATCAAAATTCACTTTCAGTTTTGTGTGCTTAAGCTCCGTTACTTTCGTGTGGGTAGCTCTGTATACTTTTTCTCTTCCTGAAGTTTCGGTTTGTGCTGATACATTGGCGGAACATAAAATTCCAAGTATAGCGATTGATAAAATGGCCTTTCTCATCGGTCTGCTTTATTATTTTTTTATGATTATATCGAAAATGTCATTAACTAGGGTTTCATAGTCACCCGTTTTAAGCTGTTCCTTCGTTTTTGCAAAAGCTTTTTTGAGTTCACTTTCAGGATTTTCGTCATCCACTATTTCTGCGGATGCCACACCTTTCAGCTGAAGTACTGCATTCTTCAGTGCTTCAATATCTGCATTTTCTTCAATATTAATTTTTAAATACTTCATAATTTATTCTTAAGCATTTCAAATTTATGATTTACTACCAGCCAGTGAATGGCCCTACAAAAAGGAATTCAAAGAAGCGGAGTTGTTCTTTCAAATGTAAGAAACAATTACCAAAAGAAAGTGTGCTAAAGTATTTATATTCTGATTTCCAACTTATGGATACAGATAATGCCGTCTACTCATGTTAAAATAATAGACGTAAATAAAAAAGATAAAGTGATGTAAGAATATTAAATGGCTACAGGAGCTTTGATCCCCGGATGCGGATCATAATTTTCTAAAATAAAGTCTTCGAAATCGAAATCAAAGATATTTTTAACGTCAGGATTCAATTTCATAGTCGGAAGTGCTTTTGGCTCTCTTCCAAGTTGTCTGTTTACCTGTTCAAAATGATTGTTATAAATATGAACATCTCCAAAGCTGTGAACATAATCCCCTACTTCAAGATCACATACCTGCGCTACCATCATCAGCAGCAATGCATAACTTGCAATATTGAACGGTACACCAAGGAAAACATCGGCACTTCTCTGATAAAGCTGCAGCGATAATTTACCATCAGCTACGTAGAACTGGAACAAGGCATGACAAGGAGCCAAAGCCATGTTAGGAATTTCTGCAACATTCCATGCTGATACGATAAGTCTTCTGGAATCCGGATTTTTTTTAATCTGGTCAATTACTTCTGTAATCTGATCTACCACTTTCCCGTCTGCACCACTCCAGCTTCTCCACTGCGCCCCGTAAACAGGTCCAAGATCTCCATTTTCATTGGCCCATTCATCCCAGATACTTACTCCGTTATCTTTAAGATATTTAATATTGGTATCTCCTTTCAGAAACCAAAGTAACTCATAGATAATGGATTTCAAATGCACTTTTTTTGTGGTTACCAAAGGAAATCCTTTTGACAGATCATATCTCAGCTGATAACCGAAAACACTTCTTGTTCCAGTGCCGGTTCTATCAGTTTTATCCGTTCCGTTGTCTAAAATATGCTGTAAAAGATCCAGGTAGTTTTGCATTTTGAATGAGATTTTAAGTTCCAAATTTAGTAAAAACCAATAAAAAAAGCACCCACTTTTATGAATGCTTTTTATAGAGATAATGATTATTTTCTATTAAACAACTGTATATCTGCAATCTAACAGATCGTAATTTTACCATATATTTTCAATAGTCTGATAAATGGTGTTGACAATGAAATTTTCTCCTGCTTTTTTATTATACATGATTTTCACCAAAGGAGATTCTGCAGAAACCGTCATGATTTTCTGATTTTCAAAAACAATTTCTCCCATAGAAACTGCTACGTAAAATAGTCCTTTATCGGTTTTTACCAAAGCTCCGTTCTGAACTTTTTCCGAAGGATCAGAAGTTATTTTCTGCAAAACAGCCTGCTGATTCAGCACTTCATTGAGCTGTCTCTGCAAATTATTGATTTCCTGCTGAAGCATTTCTCTTCCAGTTTCATATTTGTCTCCCATTGAGCTTTTCGTATCGTTATTGGAAGCCCGTGTATCTGCAATAAGGTTTTCAAAGTATTGGATTTTGTCAGCAGCTTTTGCTTTGATGATATTGATTATTTCCTGTTTGTTCATTGTAATGGTGGATTTTTATTGTAGGGCAGATAAACCACCCCGTCAAAATCTGTGATTTTGACACCCCTCCAGAGGAGGGGAAATGAGTACGCTAAAAGACTAATTGTTAATAATTAGTGCTTCAACCGAAAGTTCAGAGGTTTTTATTGCTTACTTTTCAAATACGGCATAATCAGAAACTTTGAAACTAAAGTCTTTTCCATTACTGAAATCTCTTTTCGTTTTATCAAAAACATTTCTGAATATTCCTGATAAGTGTTCGTCTTCAACAGAAAAGCTAACAGGTTCTTTTGACATATTCAAAACTACCAGTACTTCATCTTTTCCATTTTTCCTTACATAAGCGAGAATTTTATCGTTGGCTGTGGTATTCAGCAGATAGGTAGTTACATTAGGATCTCCACCTCTTAAAGCAGGGCTGACAGCTTTTAAATCCAATAGTGTTTTATAGAAATCAGCAACCTGATACGCATTGGTCCACTTAATTACATCTTTCTCGAAAAACTCCAGTCTCTTCATGTTCGGAAGTTCCTGTCCGGAATATAATAATGGCACACCATTCCATGTCGCAGAGAATACTGCCATAGGCTTTGTAATCACTCCATATTTTTCATATTCGGTTCCGTTCCACGAGTTTTCATCATGATTTGTGGTAAACCAGGCTCTCATCGATGTATCTCCGATATTAGAATACTGTCTCAAAAGATCTTTTAATTCCTGAAGAGGTTCATTCTTTTTATAATAATCGGCAGATTTATGCATCCATTTCCAGGAATAACTTGCGTCGAAAACTTTACCATATTCCGGGCTTTCCAGTTCATCGAACTCTCCCAGCCAGAAAAGAGGTTTTATTTTTTCCACTTCAGGACGTGCCTGTTCCCAGAAATCGACTTCTACCCATGAAGCAAGATCACATCTGAAACCATCAATATTGGTTTCCCGTACCCAGTATTTCATGGCATCTATCATGGCCAGACGCATTTCCTGATTTTTATAATCCAATTCAATAATATCATCCATTCCGGAAGCAATATGGAATTTTCCGTCGGGGTCTTTAAGATAAAATTCAGGGTGTGTTTTGGTCCAAACATGATCCCAGCCAGTATGATTGGCTACCCAGTCAATGATTACTTTGAATCCCAGTCTGTGTGCCTCATTCACCATATCTTTAAAATCCTGCAGCGTTCCGAATTCAGGATTAATGGAAGTATAATCTGAAGCTGCATAAGGACTGCCCATACTTCCTTTTTTATTCTGTTGGGCAATTGGTGTGATCGGCATAAACCAAAGGGTTTTTATTCCCATAGATTTCAGGCGGGGCATTTCTTTTGCAAATGCTTTGAAAGTTCCTTCCTGAGTATATTGTCGTATGTTTACTTCGTAGATATTTGTAGTATGTTTCCAATCTTTTGGCAGTTCTGTCATCTTCCTGATATTTTTTGAGTGGTACAGGAAACAATTCCCAGACCAATTACAGCTAACAAAATTAATTTTTTCATTAAACTATTTTTAACAAAAATAAGGATTGTTTTTGGGGTAAAAGGGTAAAAAGGCAAAATCGTTAAAAGCAGAATGGTAATTTGCTTTATTTAGCATAAAAAAGCCCCGGATCTAAATCCAGGGCCAGTATATTGTATGATTATCTTTCATCATCATTGTCATCCTCATCATCAAAGACATCGTCATTGTAATCTTCTTCTTCCTCATCATCAAAGCTGTCATCATCTTCATCCGAAAAGTTTCCACCCGCTACGAAATCGTCATCAAAACCAAACTCATCATCTACCAACGGCATTGCTGATTTCTTTTTGCCACCTCCGGCACCTCCGTTTTTGCTAGGAGCCTTTAAAGGAACGTTTCCGAATCTGTATACGGTAATAGGATAATTAACTCCTTTTGTTTCTTCAATAACTTCTACAAGCTCGCAGAAGAACTCCCAAAGATCAAGAAGCCCATACTGGAACTGTGCTTTGTCGCCTACGTTTTCAAAAGCTTCATCTATATAAACATCTGACATGATCTCACCATCACCATCATCACTCATATCTTCCAATGGGACACTTTTTACGATTGTTCCGTCATCTTCTAACAGATTAAAAGTAGAAAGCTCATCTCCCTGCAGACTGAATGCACTTTTAACTCCTAAATGTAAGTTCCATAACGTTTGTTTTCCCTTAACTTCGACATCACGGAAAATATCCTCTTTCGCATCTAATATTACGCGGATTTTGTAAACCATATCAGTTTCTTAAATTACTTTTTTGCCTTTATAATTATGATAAATCTCTGTTGCAAATATATAATAAATGACATGTGACAAAAAAATATTTCAGGATTTTTTAAAATATTTTTTTTTCTTACATTTTGCCAGAATTATTTACTTTTTTCAAGCATAAAACTGAACTTCGTCCCTTCAAGGTAGACACTTTCTACGGTAATGTTTTCATTGTGTGCTTCAAGGATGTGTTTTACAATGGCCAATCCAAGTCCTGAACCGCCTTCTCTTCTGCTTCTGCTGGTTTCCACACGATAAAATCTTTCGAAGATTCTTGGAAGAATTTCAGATTTGATTCCCATTCCGTTATCTATCACCTCTATCAGCACCTTATTTTTCAGAATGCTGGTTTTTACGATCACTTTCGCTTCCTGTCTGTTGGCATAATGAATGGCATTAGAGATCAGATTAATAAAAACCTGAGAAATTTTCTGTTTATCGGCTTCTACAAAGATCTGTGGATGAAGAGTCTGAATCTGTAATGTTGTATTTCTTTTTTCGGCTTCAAGATCAAGTAAGTCGAAGATTTCCTTGATCAGAAGGTTGACATCAAATTTTGAAACGGTAAGATTGATTTCACCGGCTTCCAGCCTGTTAATCATATCAAGATCTGTCACAATAGCGATCAGTCTTTCTACCGATTTATCAATTCTTTCGAGATATTTGTCGCGGATGGTAAGATTATCCACTCCGCCATCTCTTAAAGTCTCTACATATCCCTGAATAGAAAATAATGGAGTTTTAAGCTCATGAGAAACATTTCCGATGTATTCTTTACGGTAACTTTCCATCTCTTTCATCATATCAATTTCTGATACCTGCTGTTGATTCAGATCTGAGAATCTTTCGCCTAATTCTTTGATGGTGATATTTTCGTCGTGATTCTGCACTATTTCCTGTGGCAGAAATCCGGAAAGGCCTTTAACCTGTTTTCTGCTGTAGTAATTGAAAAGGAGTTCCAGTACTACACAGTTGATCAGGAAGATCAGAATAATACAGATGAAAAGACCCGTTTTGAACAAAGGGGTCTCATAATAGATATCTTTCAGCGAATCGAATACGACACCTAAAAGGAGCATTACCAGTGTCAGCAGACACGAGGCAACAAGGGTAAGTCTGTAAAATTTCAATTTTACAACGTTTTAATGATTGAACGTAAAGTTAAGATTTTTAAATAATTAAACGATCAGTTTATATCCAATCCCTTTTAATGTCTGAATCGTATTGATTCCCAGTTTTTCTCTTAGTCTTCTGATGTGAACATCAATAGTTCTTTCCCCTACAATCACATCATTACCCCAAACTTTCTCCAGAATCTCTTCTCTTTTGAAAACTTTTTCAGTATTGGAAGCCAAAAGGTAAAGCAAATCAAATTCTTTTTTGGGAAGAAGAAATTGCTGTCCGCTTTTGGAAACTCTGAAGTTATCTTTATCGATAACAAGGTCACCGATTTCAATAAGTTTTGCATTGTCAGACACCTGAGAGGTTAGCTGTAATAATGCATTCACTTTAGAAATAAGGATTTTCGGCTTGATCAGTTTTACAATGTAATCATTGGCTCCTGCCTGAAAACCTGCTAATTGAGAAAACTCTTCGCTTCTTGCAGAAAGGAACACAATAAGTGTTTTTTGCAGTTCTTTCACTTTACGAAGTTCCTGACAGGTTTCTATACCATCTTTTTCAGGCATCATGACATCTAATAAGATAAGATCCGGAACAATTTCCTTCGCTTTTTCTATACCTTCGTTACCATTGGTAGCGGTATAGATATCATACCCTTCCTTTTCCAAATTGTAAGACAGAATCTCTAAAATGTCCAGTTCATCGTCTATTAAAAGAATTTTTTGCTCATCTTCTAGTTTAAGAATTCCCACAAAATTAATTATTTCAATTGATTTCATCTATCTGCCAAATGTTAACTAATTATTAAAAAACAACATTTTAAACACTAATTACAAAATCAATAAAAAACTAACAAATAATTATACACAAATCAAATATAAGGAATAATAATTAACATTAAAACAAAAATTGTAATTATATAAATTAAACATCGATAAGTATAAAAGTCACGCTCCTGTTAATACAAACTTCATAATTAATTAAGATTCTCCTAAAGTTTTCTTAAAAACTTAGCCTTTATTTTGCCCTTGAAAAAGAAGTAAAAGAAGTAATAATGAAAAAACAACTCCACAAGAGCATCATGCTACTTGCCTTGTTTTCTGCTGGCTATGCTTTTGCACAAAGTCAGATTTTGGAAGGTAGGGTATTGGACGAGAAAGACAATTCTCCTATAGAAGGGGTAAAAGTAAAAGTAAATGGCCAGGAAGTAACTACTGACATTTCCGGATACTACTCTATCAACCTTTCTCCCGGAGCCAATTACATCGTAACGGTAAGTTCCAACGGATATAACAGAAAAGAGATCAGTGAGGTTATTATAAAGAATGAAGGTAATACTCATCTTGATATCGTTCTGGATAAGCCATCTACCAAAGAAAAAGAAATTGAGGGAGTTGTCATAAAATCAAATGCAAGAAAAGAAACCATAGCCTCTACCATCGGTTTACAAAAGAACGCAGGTGTAGTTTCTCAGGTTATTGGTGTTGAAGCAATCAAAAGAAGTCCGGACAGGAACACAGGTGAAGTTCTGAAAAGAGTTTCCGGAGTAAGTTTATTTGACGGAAAATATATTGTAGTAAGAGGTTTATCAGACCGTTATAACCAGGCGATGCTGAATGGTATTCAGTTATCCAGCACGGAGCCTGACAGAAAGACTTTCTCTTTTGACCTTTTCCCTGCGAATGTTATCGAAACCCTTGTTATCAACAAAACGTTCATTCCTGAATATACAGGTGAATGGGGCGGTGCATTGATTCAGGTAAATACGAAAGACATTCCTAATAAAAATTTCTTCAATGTACAGGTAGGTGTAGGTGGAAACACCGCTACTATGGGACAGGAATTCCATATGCAGAAAGGAGGAAAGTGGGACTTTTTAGGAATCGATGACGGTTACAGAAAACTTCCTACCAATATGCCTGCAAAAAATGCTTTCAGTATTCTGACTGAAGCACAGAAAACAGAGATTGGTAAAGGATATACAAAGAATCTTGGATACAACAGTATCGGTTATCCTGAAAACTTAAGTTTACAACTTGACGGAGGTTTCAATACGAAATTATTCGGAAAAGATTTAGGAGTAATTGCTGTTTTAAACTATAGTAACAACAAAAGAAGAACAGAGTCTACCAACCGTTTCTTTACCATCAACAACCAGCTTGCTGATACCAACTTCGATTATTTTACAGAAAAATACAGCAATGATATTATTTTAGGAGGGATGTTGAACCTTTCTTTAAAGCTGAACAACAACAACAAAATTTCCCTGAAGAATATCATTACTAATAATACAGTAAACCACATGTCCTTCAGAACAGGAAAGGACTTTGAATTTGATCCGATTAACGGTACCAATATCATGGCAAGGGAAATTGGATTTAAAGAAACAACTTTCTATAACTCTACCCTTTCCGGTAATCATAAAATTGATGTTCTTGGCGGTCTTACCGTAAACTGGTACGGAAGCTTCGGAATCCTTGATCAGTATATTCCTTTGCTGCAGCGTTTACAGTATAACCAATATACAAACATGCCGGGAAGTCCTTATTTAGCTTTGATTTCCAACGGTCTTTCCCAAAAATCAGGAAGTGTATTCTACTCTACTCTGAGCGACTATCTGTATAATGCAGGAGGTGACGTATCCAAGACGTTTACGATGTTCGGACAAAAACAAACGATCAAAGGAGGGTATTTATTCCAGGTAAAAGACAGAATATACAACTCAAGACCATTCTCTGTAAGACTTGAAAACTTCAATCAGGGATTACTTTCCCAGCCTTTCGAAACCATCTTCAATCCTGGTAACTTCGGAACCAACGGAGGATTTACATTTGATGAAATTGCTGGAAACCAGTACAGATATATTGCTAACACGATTCTTAACGCAGGGTATTTACAGTTTGACAATAACTTCACACCATGGTTAAGAGCTGTCTGGGGATTAAGAGTGGAGAACTTTGATCAGTTGGTAGGTAGCACAAAAAAGAGTGATGACCGTTTTGTAAACACTCGTGTTACAGATTTCTTACCTGCTGTTAACTTGACATTCAAGGTAAATCCTAAAATGAATATCCGTCTTGCGGGTTCACAAACTGTTGTAAGACCGGAATTCAGAGAGGTTTCTCCTTTGGCATATTATGATTTTGACCTTGGAGCAACTGTAATCGGTAACAAATCTATCGAAAGAACTAAAATAACGAGTGCCGATCTTCGTTGGGAATTCTACCCAAGAAACGGGGAAATTATATCCGTGGCAGGTTTCTATAAAAACTTCAAAAAACCGATCGAACTATACTTCAACCAATCAGGAGTAGGAACAAGTAACACTTTCAACTACCTTAACGTAGATAAAGCGGATGCTTATGGATTGGAAGTTGAAGCCAGAAAAAAACTGGATTTTGTAAGTGCTCTTAAAAACTTTACCCTTGGTGGAAACGTAGCATTAATCAAAAACAGAGTAACAGACGAAGCTACGAATATTGACAGACCAATGCAGGGACAATCTCCATATACTGTCAACCTAAGTCTTCAGTATGACACTGAAAAATCAGGATGGTCTTCAACGCTATTATTCAACATGATCGGAAGAAGAATCCTTTACGTAGGAAACGATCAGGTTCCACCAATCTGGGAAGCACCTAGACCTCTTCTGGATTTCCAGCTTGCTAAAAAACTATGGAGCAACAAGGGAGAGATCAAGCTGAATGTTTCAGATATCCTGAACCGTCGTGCTAAATTCTACCATGACCTGAATGACAATGGCAAGTATGACAGCAAAGATGCTCTTGCTATTGAAAGACTTACAGGAACCAATATCAGTTTAACATTGGGATACAATTTTTAATTCACTCAACAAATAATCTAATAAATAATTTAATTCTTTATAACATGAAAAAGTTCGTTTTATATTCTTTAATGCTTGGCGCTCTAGTATCAACTACCGCATGTAGAAATATAGAAGAAGATGGACCTACCATTATTCAAAATGGAGGTAATGGAAACGGAGACACTGAAAACCTTATTCTTTCAGGAAAAATCACTTCCAATACTACACTTAAAGCCAATAAAATCTATAAGCTGAGAGGACTGGTATATGTAACTAACGGAGCTACTTTAACGATCGAGCCAGGTACAAAGATTGTAGGTGAAGCTGATAAAAACGGAGCTTTAATCATTACAAGAGGAAGCAAAATAATGGCAGAAGGAACTGCTGCCAATCCTATTATCTTCACTTCAGAGAAAGCAAGTCCTAAAAGAGGAGACTGGGCAGGTGTAGTAATTTTAGGAAATGCTCCTACTAATGCATCTTTCGGAGGAACAAACGGCGTTGGAGAAATTGAAGGAGGTATTAACAACTCTGAAGGTCTTGGACTTTATGGAGGAAATAATGCTGCTGACAACAGTGGAGTATTAAAATATGTAAGAATAGAATATGCAGGATATGCATTCTTACCAGATAAAGAGATCAACGGACTTACATTCGGTGGTGTAGGTAGCGGAACTACAGTGGATTATGTAGAAGTTGCTTATGCTAACGATGACAGTTTTGAGTGGTTCGGAGGAACAGTAAACTGTTCTCACCTTATTTCTTATAAAGGTCTTGATGACGATTTCGATACTGACAACGGGTATTCAGGAAATGTACAGTTTGGTATCGCAGTAAGAGATTCTCAGGTAGCTGACGTTTCCGGTTCTAACGCATTTGAATCTGATAATGATGCCAACGGTTCTACTTTAACGCCTCAGACTTCAGCTACATTCTCTAACATGACGATTATCGGGCCAATCAACTCTGCTGCTCCGGGATCAATCAATGCGTTATTCCAGAATGCGTTACAGATCAGAAGAAACTCTTCTATCTCTGTATTCAACTCTGTATTTACAGGATTCCCGGTTGGTTTATTCATTGATGCTACTAAAGGATCTCCAACGGATAACAACATCGTAGGTAACAAATTATTCTTTGAAAACAACGTTTTAGCAGGAAATACAACTCCTTTAAAATTCGGACCATCTACATCTACTCCGACAACATATACATTAAACGATCTTACGACTTGGTTTAATGCTAAAGGAAATACAATTCTTGCTTCTACAGCTGATGTAAAACTTGCTGGTGCATGGGCTCCTGCAGGAACTACACCAAACTTTACTCCTAATGCAGGTTCTCCATTGTTAACAGGTGGAGCGTTTACAAACCCTAAATTAGCAACCTGGTTTACACAGGTTACTTACAGAGGTGCTGTAAAAGATGCCACTGATACTTGGTATGCAGGATGGACTAACTTTAACTTATAACATCATCATATAAGTACCTAGATTTAATTTCAAATAGAGGCCTCCGGAAGTAATTTCCGGGGGCTTTTTTTATCATTATTACGGGATATTACAAATATTAGGAATTTTGAATATGAATAGATGTTCACATTGTAAAATATAAAAAGGGAATATGAACAGTTATTTTGGGTTTGAATACAGATATTCTTTCATATTTTTGGCTAAAGCCTGAGGTATATTTTTTTCCATTCAAACGGGCTAAAGCCCGTTCCTATTGAATACAAAAAGTTCTAAGTTCACAATCAAAATCCCCAAACTCAAAACTCAAAACTCGAATCACAAATCTCAAAACCCGAAACCCGAAACCCGCACCCCATTCAAAAAAAGCCACCAGAAAAACTTCCGATGGCAGTTACAAAAAACAAGTGTATAAAAATATATATACTTCACATTAATTTCTCCAAAATAAATTCCCGTCATTCATTAGGGCTTTTATTTCAGACATTCTGGAAACAGCTTCTGCAGAGCATGAAGCATCTGTCAGAACAATTGCTGCTTCATCACCGGCTTTTGGCCATTGCTGCTTTCCTTTTTCATCCAGAGGAAGAGTGCTTTGAGTAGCAAACTGCAAGGCTCTTGATAAGGCATATTCCGTAGCATAACCATACAGCTCTGCAATAAGATTCGCTTTCTGCAGCATATTTCCGGATCCGAAGGTACTCCAGTAGTCCTGCACATTATCATTTCCGATCAATACATTAACCCCATATTTTTTCAGCGTTGGAATAGGCATTATTTTTCCTTTAAAAGGTACGGAAGAAGCAATTCCCACTTTTCCGGCAGCCAGTCTTTCTGCAATCTGCTCTGTTTCTTTGGGTGAAAGATGGGCTAAAGCAAATGCATGGCTTACAAACGTTTTTCCCTGAAGTGCAGGGTTTTCCATCGCTTTATCAATCAGATAACTGATGGTTTTCATTCCAGACTCTCCTGCTTCGTGCAGGTGAATATCAATTCCTTTGTTGTGATCTAAAGCCAGCTGAACGGTAAAATCCATTACTTTCTCAATACTTCCATCAATACTTAAAGGATCCAGCCCACCAATGAATTCTACACTTTTCAACTGTGCTGCTTCTTTCATCAACGGAGCAGATTCCGTATAATACACTCCATGCTGTGGAAAAGCAACCAGCTCGGCTTTGAAAGAATCTCTTTTATTTTCAAGAGCCTGCTCAAGATGTTCCAGGGATTTCAATCCAGAGGTAGGATCAATATTAAAATGGGTTCTCGCAAAATGAGTTCCGTAATGCTGCTGCAAACTGATCAGCTGTTCTGCTCTGCTTACCGAAGTTTTCAGCAATTCAGGAATGATTTCCTGTTCATAGGCAATCATATCCTTCACGGTTCTTCTTTTCGGAGAAAGTGCCTGCCATGGAAGACCATACAGGGTTTTATCGAGATGAATATGCATGTCTCTGAAAGCAGGAAGCATCAGATAACCTTTTGCATCAATTGCTTTGGAAGCAGGATCATTAGCTTTTACTGTTTTTATTTTTCCGTCTTCAATTTCAATACTGAAAAGGCCTGTTTTTGTTCCGATAACCTCTTCATTTTCGTATTCAAAGCCAGTCTCCAGGCGGACATTTTTAAGGGAATAGTTTCCTTTTGCAGTTAATTGATAGGGAAATTGCATGATTTAAATTTTAACAATACAAAATTAACCCATGTTCAAGCTAAAACCGGTGTATCAATTATGTCTTGTTTTGTACAGATTATTCTTTAAACTGGGAAGGTGTCATTCCCGTTTGGGCTTTAAAGAATTTGGAAAAGCTGGCATGATCATAGAACCCGAGATCATAGACAATGTCTTTCACTGACATTTCGGAAACTTTCAACAGTCTTTTGGCTTCCAGTAAAATACGGTCCTGAATAAGGGATGAAGCTGAAGCATTGAGGTTTTTCTTGCAGACAATATTCAGATAATTGGCGGAAATATTCAGTTTATCTGCATAAAAAGAAACGGATCTTTCTGTTTTGAAATATTCATCAATAAGATGGAGAAACTTTGAAATAATAGGATTAGAATTGTAAATTTCAAAATCTTTGAAAGCACCCTCCACAGATTGGCTCACCAGCAAACCAATCAATTCACTTCTTTTTTGAATTAATTCCCAAAAGACTTTTTCCGCACTCAATTCTTTCTGGATAGCCTGAAATTCATACAGAAAAGTTTCAAAAACTTCTTTGGAAAGATTGATCACCGGATGATTCTGATAATACGAGGCAGAAAACCGTAATGAGGGCAGAAAACTTTCAAACCAATCTCTGCTGATCATCAGCTGATACCCGATGGTTTCTTTTTCAATCACCCATTGGTGTACCTGATCGGGAAAAACAAGATGAATCTGATGGTCTTTAACCTGATATTCTGTAAAATCTATGGTATGCGAACCTACTCCCTTCTCAAAAAGATTGATGATAAAAAAATCATGTTTGTGCGGATCATCAATGGAGCGCGCTCCGGAAAGTTCATTGAACAGCAGATTACAGCTTTTCAACTGATTATCACTAAATTCCTGAATTCCCAAAATAGGAAAATGATCTGTATGGTAAGCCACTCTGCCTGATTTTCTCCTAAAATTACTAAAATTTACGAGAGAAAAAACTAAAACAACCACAAAAGGAACAAAAGCTTTATTGTATCACGCTATCTTCATTTTTCATCTTCGTTCGTGACTTTCGTAAACTTGCATCCCCTTTATGGTTGAAAAAACACAACTAGATTATATATTAATTTATTTAATCCTTTTATTCTAAATTAAAAAACAACGTTTCCATCGTGAACTAAAGACTCTACCTCTGAAATTCTTGATACTGCTTCTGCAGAACAGCTTGCGTTGATCAATACAAAATTTGCTTTATCACCTGACTTTGGCCATTGCTGAGTTCCTTTATCATCAAGCGGAAGAATATTTCCTGTTGCCAGTTTTAAACTTCTTGACAATAAAAACTCTGTTGAATATCCATACAATTGAGCCATTAAATTGGCTTTCTGAAGGACACTTCCGGTTCCGAAGGTATTCCAGTGGTCTACAATGCTGTCATTCCCGGTAAGGACAGTTACGTTATGTTTGTAAAGCGTTGGAATAGGCATAATCAACCTTCCGAAAGGTATTGTAGAGACAATTCCGATCTGTGCGTCGCCCAATTTCTCAGCAATTTCTTCCTGTTTTGCGGCTTCTAATTTTCCAAGAACAAAACAGTGGCTTAAATAAGTTTTCCCTTTCAGAGCAGGGTTTTCAGTCACTTTTTTAATCAGATATTCTACCGTTTTCAATCCCGAGTCTCCGGTTTCGTGTAAGTGAATATCTATTCCTTTTTTATTGTCTAAAGCAAGCTGAACCGTGAAATCGATCACTTTTTCGATATCTCCGTCGATGTTGAACGGATCTACTCCACCGATAAAATCAATATCCATCTTCGCCGCTTCTTTCAGATAAGGTACGGAATCCGTATAGAACACACCGTGCTGTGGAAAAGCCACCAGCTCAGCTCCAAAGCCTTTCTTTTTGTTTTCTAAAGCTTTCTGAAGATTTTTTAATGACTGAAGTTTTGAAGTGGGTTCAATATTCACGTGACTTCTTGCAAAGGAAGTTCCCTTAGACTGTAATAACTCAATCAGTTTTTCGGCTTTGAAAGTTGAATTCTTCAGCATCTCAGGAAGCATTTTCTGCTCCAGTTCTATCATTCCTTTTATCCCTCCGGTTCTCTTTCTCACAGCCTGCCATTGATCACCATAAAAGGTTTTATCCAAATGGATGTGCATATCCTTAAATGCAGGAAGCATCAACAGTCCTTTTGCATCTACCGCTTTAGCACTAGGTTGATTGGGTGAAATCTTTATAATTTTTCCGTTCTCAACTTCAATATAAAATAGATCCGTTTTGGTAGAAGACACTTCCCCATCCTGGTATTCAAATCCTGTTTCCAGACGAACATTCTTAAGGCTCATTTTTCCTTTTATTGAAAGATTTTTCTCATCGAAAGGCGATGCAGTCATGATATTGGGTATTAAGGTGAGTCCCGCTACAGCCAACGCTGAGTTTCGGATGAAATCTTTACGGGAGATATTATTGTCTGAGGTCTTCATTTCCAATCTATTTAAGACAAAATTAAAAAGAAGTACCCTGAACGAAGTGTATGGTTTATTACAAAATCTGTATGATTTATACTTTGTGGTAATTCCCTGCTGAAATACTCAGTTTATCTTTCTACACTATAACTAAGAGTATCCCACAACGCTTGTCATTCCATAGGAATCCAGATAATGCTGTTTTTACTCTGTTAAGACTTCTACCGCAGTGACAGAGATTGCGTTGATTTTTTTTCAATCTAAACTCATCAAATCAATTTTCTTTTCCATAAAAAAACCGGATCTAAAATCCGGTTTCATTTATTTTTATTTATTTGAATATTCAAATTTTCTCACAGCTTCCAGTGTCATATCAATCTCTTTATCCTTGATGGCATCACTGATGAAATATGTTTCGTAACCGCTTGGCGGAAGGTATACTCCATTCTGAAGCATCTGGTGGAAGAAATTATTGAACAATGAATGATTAGCTTCCTGCGCTTCATCAAAGTTGGAAACACTGCTGATGTGGAAAAATACCGACATCATAGAACCTTTTCGGTTGATTCTGTGAGCGATTCCTTTTTCATTCAGAATTTTCCCTATTTCAAAATCCAATGTTTCTGTTGTTTTCTCCAATCTGCTGAAAAATTCAGGGTCATTTTTAATAAGCTGAAGGGTTTTTAATCCGGCTCTCATTGCTAAAGGATTTCCACTTAATGTTCCCGCCTGATAAACACCACCTTTTGGTGCAAGATGATCCATGATTTCATTTCTGCCAGCGAAAGCTCCTACCGGAAGCCCTCCTCCGATTACTTTACCGTAAGTCACCAGGTCTGCTTTTACATTGAAAAGTTCCTGCGCTCCTCCGAAAGCTAATCTGAAACCTGTCATTACTTCATCAAAAATTAATAAAGTTCCGTTTTCGTCACAGATTTTTCTCAGATTCTGTAAGAAATCATTTTCTGGCAATACACAGCCCATATTTCCTGCAACCGGCTCTATAATTACCGCTGCAATTTCTCCCTGATTGTGACGGAATAAATCCTCAACCTGTTCGAAATCATTATAACGGGCTAGCAAAGTATCTTTTGCAGTTCCGGCAGTTACTCCCGGAGAATTTGGGTTTCCAAATGTAGCAGCACCACTTCCTGCCTTGATCAGGAATGAATCCGAATGCCCATGGTAGCAGCCTTCAAATTTTACAATCTTATCTCTTCCTGTATATCCTCTTGCCAGTCTTATGGCGCTCATACATGCTTCTGTTCCTGAAGAAACCATTCTGATCTGGTCAATATTAGGAACATTTTCAATGATGAATTTTGCAATTTCTGTTTCCAGCTCTGTAGGTGCACCGAAAGAGAATCCTTTCTCTGCCTGTATCTTCAGTTCTTCCAATACTTCAGGATGCGTATGTCCTAAAATGGCTGGCCCCCATGAGTTGATATAATCGATATAAGTATTATCATCTGCATCGGTAAGGTAAGCTCCTTTTGCCGATTTCATGAAAACAGGCACTCCTCCTACGGATTTGAATGCTCTTACCGGAGAGTTTACTCCTCCCGGAATGTATTTGTAGGCTTCATCAAATAAAGCCGAACTTCTTTGATATTTCATATATACTTAGTTGCTGTTGACAGTTGCTGGTTGGCATTTAGCTGTCAACGGTAGACTCTCAACAAAAAAATTAAATTAGTTTCGTGGTTTTTTGTCTATTAAATAAATAAGCTGTCCAGCAGATGGCTGCTGTCCTTCATCCATCCTGTTTTTAGCATATAATTTATTTAACTTGATTCCGAATTTTTGTGCGATATCATGCATATCTTCTCCGTATTCAGCTTTATAGGTGGCTGTATTTCCGGTTGAATTTTTAGACTCAAGGAAAACGATGTCATTTTTCTTCAACGTTTCGTTTTCAAGCTCATTCCATTTCATTAGTCTGCTTTCGCTTACTTTGAATTTGTTGGCAATGAATTTCACATCGGTATCTTCAGGAATGATAATATATTTCAACCCGTCATTCGGATGACTTTTGATCAGAATAGAATTAAGAATTTCAGCTTTCGTTTTAATTCTTTCTACTCTTTTTTGCTGTTGTGCATAAGAAGTCTGTTTGTAAGGAACTTCAACGGTAACCGGTTCTTTCACTTTTCTGGTTGCTTTTGAAGGTTCCAGCTGTGCCATGAAAGTTCTGTCGTCTTTCAGATCCGGATACATTTTAAGAACAGCGTACAATACTTCATTAGAATTGGTATTGTCGTATTCATATAATTTATACTTTTCAATTTTGGAGATAAGAATGGAAGCATAGCGCGGGTTGGTAGCATATCCTGCTTTTTTTAAGCCGGTTGCCCACGCTCTGTAATCTTTCATATCCAATTTGAAAAGGTTAGCGTAATATTTTCTTGTGGATAAAAATATAGAATGGTCTTCATAAGACTGTCTTGGATCGTCGTACACACGGAAGCATTCGTTAGGTGCATCATCGGTATGTTTCATCGTTCTACCGGTCCAGTCTTCTTTACATTTTATACCGAAGTGGTTTTTACCTTCCTGTGCCAGTCTGCTCTGCCCGCCTCCGGTTTCCAGTAATCCCTGGGCAAGAGTGATAGAAGCCGGAATTTTGTATTTTTCCATTTCTTCTACTGCATATTTAGCAAACTTCTGAATATACTGATCTTCGGTTGCCCAAGTCTGGGCTGAAAATTTTGATAAAACTAAAAGGCTTATGGATAGAAAAAGTCTTTTCATCTTATATTTTTTATTGTTTTAAAATGAAAGATGGAACACTAAATGTTTCATGTTTTTCAATTTTACTTATATAATTAAATTTCTATTCTGTTTTTCCAACAGCAGATTAGCTCCTTCAATTCCCTGTAATCCACCAGTGTGAAAGCACAAAATCTTACTGTTTTCAGGAAAATATTCTTCTTCTATCAGTTCAAAAATCTTCTCCATCATTTTCCCTGTATAAATCGGTTCCAGAGGAATACCGTATCTCTCCTTGAAATCATTGATAAAACGGACGTTTCCATCACTTATTTTACCATAACCTCCAAAATATGAATTTATTAGATTAAAATTCTGTCTCAAAGTTAATTCAAAAATTTTATTTTCCAGAGAAGCATCATCAACAGCTTTAAATCCTATAACTTTCTGATTCTCTTCACAAAATTTTGAAATTCCTGCAATGGTACCTCCGGTTCCAACTGCGGTGCAAAGATAGTCAAAATCTTTTGTTTGTTCGTTGAGCATCATTTTTACCCCTTCCACAGCCTCTTTATTGGTACCTCCTTCAGGAACTATCAATGCCTCAGGAAACTCCTGCTGAAGGAATTCCGTGAGTTTTTCTTTGTGACGATATTCTTCGCGGGTGACAAATTTCAGGTTCATTCCATTTCTTTTGGCAAAAAGTAAAGTTGGATTGTCCCGCCATTTATGCTGCAGTTCTTCTCCTCTGATGATTCCTAGTGTTGGAATGCCAGCCATACTGCCTACTGCGGAAACCGCTGCAATGTGATTGGAAAAAGCACCTCCAAAAGTGATGATATAAGGATTATCTGGATTTCTTCCCAGATAATGATTAACATTGTGAAAGAGTTTCCAGTATTTATTCCCTGAAATTAACGGATGAATCTGATCTTCCCTTTTAATGAAAAGCTTTACGTTTTTATGAATTGGAATTTCCTTGATGGAAACAGGTTTTGTGGGAAGTTTTAATAGCATTTCAGTTTTACGAATCAGAGTTTATTCTTTACAAAAGTAGGAAAAGATTTAGTGTTGTGACAATTTGTTGTTTTTATTGTTTTTTTACCACAGAAAAACGGATTTCTACAGATGGTTGTTTGATACTTTTTTAAGTTTTGGCTAAAGCCGGATAAATTTTGATTTTTTGATAAAAGGGCTAAAGCCCATTCCTATTGAATTATACAGTACTGCAATGCCAAAATATTCAGGTTATCTTGATGTGAAAGATCTTAATACTTCTGTCATTACAAAGAATAAATCGGAAGCCAGAATCCTGAACCCGAATCTCGTAACCCGGAACTCCAATGCATCATGCCCTTATTCTAAAGATATTTTCTAAAGTTCCAGAATTTTCTTTTTTTGAGATAATTCAGGTTGTTTTCATTAGCATAGGCTTCTCTTTCAAAGGAGATCCTTCTGTAGGCCAGATATCCGTCTTTGAGTTTAAAAAACCAGTAATAGTATTCAATACCATAGAAAATATAGAAGAAAATGATGAGCATTTCCAGTTGCTGGCGTAAATGAATTTTTTCGTGATTGATCAATACATTATTTTCCTTATCTTCGGGTTTCCTAATGAAGATAAAGGGAAAGAGAGCGATGCCATTAATTTTTAATTTTTTTAAAGGCTTTTGGCATACAATTATCATAGTAACAAATATAAAAAGTTTTTTGACTAGCATTTAACTTATGGCCCATTATGACATCAAAGAAGGTGAAGACTTCTACTATAATGAACAGGGGTACAAGGTTTTTACAGAAAAATTCCATCTGAAAAGAGGATACTGCTGTAAAAGCGGCTGCAGACACTGTCCTTACGGGTACGATAAAAAGACTGATACATTCATTAAAAGTGATAAAAAAAATAAATAAAATGAAAAAATATATTTTTATTTTGTTGGCATCTGCTACATTAGGCTTAACTTCTTGTAGCCCTTTTCAGGTACGTTCAGATTATGCTGAAACCGCCAATTTCAATTCTTATAAAACATATAAAATAAGAATTGATGATCTGAAACTGAATGATATTGATAAAGACAGAGTACTGAATGAACTGTCCAGACAGCTTCAGAGCAAAGGACTTCAGTCCGGAGAAAACCCTGATCTGATTATCAACGTAAAAGCAAATCATAAAAAAATCACGGATATCAATTCCTCTTCTCCTTACGGAATGTGGGGATGGGGCGGACCATTCGGATGGGGTGTCGGCATGAGCAGAACATGGACAACCAATTATAATGAAGGTGCACTGATTGTTGACCTTATTGATGCAAAAAGCAACAAATTGGTTTGGCAGGGTATCGGAAGCGGAATTTCTGTAGATTCTCCAAAAGCGAAACAGAGACAAATCCCGGAGATTATGGCTGAGATTATGAAAAATTATCCGCCACAAAGAAAATAACATTAATGTCATCCATTATATAGCCGGTACGTTTTGTATCGGCTTTTTTTATGGATAAAATTATTAAGTTTTAAGTTTTGGCTAAAGCCCGATAAATGGAATTACAATGTATAAGGCGGGCTAAAGCCCTCCTCTATTGAATACAGATACAGATATTTAACCACAACATCATTCATCATTCATCACTCATTATGTATCGCATACAGTGCATTTAAAATTAACAATTTTGTAATTTTTTATTCACAAAAATTGTGGTATTCTTGCTGAAACTTTATACTAAATATTAATTATGAAAAAAATCATTTTATTTTCTGTATTTGCGGGACTTGCCCACGCCCAGGCTCCTGCAGGATACTACAATTCTGCCAACGGACTGAGTGGTGCAGCACTGAAAACTGAATTAAGCAGCATTATCACCAACGGACATATGGATAAAGGGTACAGTGGGCTTTGGACAGCTTATAAAACCACTGATATCGATAAGGACTATGAAAATGACGGAACCATCCTTGATATTTATTCTGAAAGACCAGCAGGTAGTGATCCTTATACTTATACTCCGGGATCTGATCAGTGTGGAACGTATTCTACTGAAGGAAATTGTTATAACAGAGAGCATATTGTTCCTCAAAGCCTATTCAATCAAGCTTCGCCAATGGTTGCGGATATTCACTTTATCAGAGCTACAGACGGGAAAGTAAATGGAATGAGAAGTAATTATCCTTTCGGAAAGGTGGGAAGTGCTTCATTTACTTCACTGAATGGCTCGAAGCTTGGAACTTCTGCTTCTTCAGGATATTCAGGAACTGTATTTGAACCGATTGATGAGTTTAAAGGAGATGTGGCCCGTATGATTTTCTATTTTGTAACCCGTTACCAAAGCAAACTTTCAACATTTTCATCAGGAAATATGTTAGGAAGCTCTACTTTTCCGGGACTACAGACCTGGGAACTTAATGTTCTACTGGCATGGCATAATCAGGATCCTGTTTCTCAGGCTGAGATCAAAAGAAATAATGCTTCATATACTTTCCAGGGAAACAGAAACCCGTTTATCGACAATCCAAATTATGTTAACCTTATCTGGGGTTCTCAACAGCCCTCAGGTGACACTCAGGCACCTACTGCGGCAACAGGTCTGAATGTTTCAGGAACAACTTCCAGCAGTATTTCTCTTGCATGGAATGCTTCTACCGATAACGTAGGCGTAACAGCTTATAATGTTTACATGAACGGAAGTCTGCAAACTACGACAAGTTCGACTTCAACAACCATTTCAGGGCTCACTCCTTCTACAACTTACAGTTTTTATGTAGTAGCGAAGGATGCCGCAGGAAATTCATCATCAAACAGCTCAACAATTTCCGGCACTACTAATTCTGGCGGTACTACTCCGGGTACCAGCTGTGCCAATGAAAATTTTGAAACCATTCCTGCAGCCAGCTCTACCTATACAACGAGAACGTGGAGCAACGGAGGTACTTCCTGGACAGCAACGGATGCAAGAACAGACCAAACTATTAACAATAAAGCGATTACGGTAAGAAACGGTTCTTTAACTTCCGGAAGCTCTGCAAACGGTATTGGATCTTTAACGGTAACTACGCAGCTTAAATTCTCAGGAACCAACGGTACTTTTGATGTAAAAGTAAACGGAACTACCGTAGGAACTATTCCTTACAGTACTTCAGTTACAACGACGACCATTAACAATATCAACATTTCAGGAAATGTAGTGGTAAGTCTGGTTAATACTTCATCAAGCAACAGAGTGGCTATTGATGATCTTGCATGGACATGTTATTCCGGATCAAGTGCAAGAATGGCTCAAAGTACAGCTACTGAAACTACTTCTAACAGTTTTAAAATCTCTCCTAACCCTATCACCAATCAGGAAATCTTTGTAAAAGGAGATCTTCAGAAGGTAAGAAAAGCGGAGATTTATAACCTTCAGGGGAAAACTCTTCAGACGATTGATCAGCCTTTCAGAAATGGAAACTCTATTAAAACAAGAAATCTTGGTCAGGGAGTTTATATTTTGAAGCTGGATCAGGTAACGATGCAGTTCTTAGTAAAATAATTCAAATACTGATTTGATATAAAAATGCCGGTTCTTTTTGGACCGGCATTTATTTTTTTAAACTCTCGCAGATTTTACTGATTGAGCAGATCTTTGTAACGCAGAGATTTTATTTTTCTAATGTTTTATTTTAGAGGACAAAGAGGAATCAGCAAGCTGATCTGGCTAAGCAAATGGTTTAATTTCTTTGCTATATTCTTTTAGTTCGGGGAGATTTTATCCAGGTCCGGATATCCTGACCCTTTCAGAAGGTCTTTCCATTCTTTATTTTTGAATACGAAGAGATTACAACGGTATTCGTCCGGTTTATTATCTATTTTGGTTTCACAGTAGTAATAGAGCATATCTCTGTTTCTCCAGATGGCAACTTCCTGTCTGAATTTATTATGAGTCTGAATGATTTCATTGTCTTTAACCTCAGATTCAAAACCTTCGCGGATGGTATCAAAGCTAGGTTTCTGAAGTGTTTTATTCAGATTATCCAGAAGTGCTGTTTTTTCGTGTTCTGTATAGATATCAAGCTGATACATTCCCAATTCATCTTCTTTTTCATTAGCAAGCGGGCCGATTTCCTGATCTACTTTTCCAAAATGCAGAAGGACTTTATTGGTATTTTTATTATTTTTTCCTTCTAAATCTATCCCGTTGAAATGTAATAATTCTTTTGATGAAAAAGCCAGCTTTTCATTTCCGATCAGCGTAACGTCAGTGGTACGTACAGCATCCTTAGCCGTTGCTCCGGCAGATTTTAAAATTTCATTGATATTTTGTCCTACAGCAATTTTAGCAAGATTGAAGGGCTCTGTCTGAGTACTTCCCTGTGTTTCAACAAAAGACTCAGTCTCTTTATTTTTCTGATGTCCGCATGAAGCAATTGCCAAACAGACTATTGGTATTACTATATATTTCAATCTTTTCATAATGTTAGTGTTAGTATGCAGTTATCAATAATAGAACAGAAAAAAAGTAATTGAAGTATCCGGAGATGCTTTTTATTTATTGCTTTCTATTTTTAAGCCCTATATTTAGTTCATATACTTATACCATGGGGACGCAGGAGGTGTTGGATATTTCAATCCAAAAACTGCGTTATTACGGTAAGCTTCTTTTGTCACAGAAATGTACTTATTTCTTATTTTCCCATCATCTTCAATGGAGATACTTAATATGGAATAATTTTTCCCGTCATCCCAGAAGAAAGAAGTAGGAAATGTAAAGGAATTTTTTTCATTTTGATTCCATGACACTTTTTCCGGAGAAAGTTTTTTAAGCTTTTCAAAAATAGGTTTTACCAGTTTGGGATCTACCGTGGCTTTATCTGTAATAGAAGCAGTAGGATTTCCATTCTTTTTTACTATTTTTTCTACAAATTCCAGAGAAGATTTTTCGGCAGCATTGGTGTCGAGAGCTCCTACTTTTCCTTTGTATACTGTAATCCTTGTACCCATGCTATTATCTAATGGTATATTTCCGTAGGTTATTCCTTTGTTTTCATCAGCATAATATTGAATGATATCAGCTTTTGCTCCATCTTTCAGAAATAAGTCTTTGTTTTCAAAATCATACTTCTTTGCATCCTCCCCTAATGAAACTGATGACAGGTCAAATGATTGATTTCCACAACAGATATTGATCAATACTACAAAAATCAATACCAGCACTCTTGCTTTTTTCATCATGCTATATTTTTCTAAAATTACTGATTTTGTCTTTCCTTAATTATTTTAGACCAATCACTAAACATTTTGGTAATAGTATTGGCATTGATTAAACTGAAAACAAACATTCCCGTAAGTATCGTAAGCCAGCAATAGGCCAGTTTCACTCCATTTTTATCGGTAATAAAGAAAAGGATAAATATGGTCAGTGTTCCTATTATAAATGTAAAAAGCAAAGTATACATCAATACATGAATGATGTACATATTGAATTTCAGTTTTCTAAAGATCCATCCTATCACTGCTATCGGAATGAGCAGCAAAATGGGTACTAACATCGCTCCGAAAATGGTTGCTTCCGGGTAAGCAGCTATTTTGCCTTCTAATCCGAAAAAAGTATTAAAACTGAACCCCGTCATACTGTTTTTCTTCGTTTGTAATTTCCAGTAACGTTTTGTCTTTATAGCCTAACATTTTTGCCAGCATCACATTGGGAAATTCATGAATTCCAATATTATAAAGGTTTACACTGTCATTGAAAAATTCTCTTCTGTCTGCTATTTTGTTCTCCAGATCGGAAATTCTTTTCTGCAGTTCAAGAAAATTATTATTAGATTTCAGTTCCGGATAGTTTTCTGAAACCGCAAAGAATGAAGAAAGCGCTTTTGAGGTTTCATTGGCAATCTCGGTTCTCTTATTGGCATCAGTACTGTTATTGTAAAAAGTTCTGAGCTCTGTAAGGCGGGTAAGCAGCTTTTCTTCATAGTTCATAAAGTGTTTGGCAACGGTGACCAAATTGGGAATTTCATCCGCACGTTGTTTCAGCACCACATCAATATTGCCGTATGCTTTGTCAACGTTAAATTTGAGCATGACCAATTTGTTGTACAGATTGATCAGAAAACTTATAACAACTACCCCAAGCAGGATAAGTAATATGATAGCGACCGTCTGATTCATTATTGTGTAAGTATATAAATAATTATTAAAAGGATGATGGAACAGGTAAACATAAATGACCTCAGCAAGGGCTGGTATTTGTTCCAGACTGTGATTCCTGAGGAAGAAGTAATACCGAGTATTTTATAATAATCGTCTTTTCTGATGAAAGGTACTCCGTTTTTAGAATCGGCATAGCCTACCAGCAGCATCTTCTGACCATCTTTTAAAAGAGTTTCTTTGTACCTTTTACCGCCGTAGCTGCTTACATTGGTTTCTTCTAATAAAACCAGCTCTATTCCTTCCGGTTCTACTTCTATGATTCCTGTGTCATCTTTAACCCGGAAGATATTGCATTTCGTTTCCCTGTGAATGGTTCTGTAACTTTCTTTTCCGTCTGAATCTCTGTCAATATCTTCAATGGTATAATAATATCCGATGCAGGCTTCATTATTTACTGGTGAAAATAAAGGATTCATCATCATTAAAGTTCCTTCAATCTCTGCCAGTCCTTTTGCTACAGAATGGATCTTAGAGGTAGGTAGTGAGGATTGCAGGCGTAAAAAACGTTTTGAAGCAGTAGGCTTCATTAAAACAATAAAGATGAAAACAAAAAAAAGTAAAGGAAAAAAAACGATTGCTTTCTCTGCGTAACTGTCATAGTTATTGGAAATTTCAGAAGCATATTCATGCAGCGGCATTCTATCTTTGAAAATAATCCACAGAATAAAGTAAATAAAGCCTGCAGCTATTATTCCTAAAATACTATATGCAATGTATGGTTTTCCTTTTTTTACTTCCATCTATTTTGTTCTAAAATCTGGTGGAAATATCTGAATTTTGCTTCAGTATTTCTTTCTTTTAAATATTGCTATATAATCTCAAACTCATCCTTCCCTTCTGGGATATAAAATGTTATGGGCAGAACTAATTCCTCCTCACTTTCCGGATTTTCAAGGCGTAATGCAGACATCATATCTGTACATTTTAACGCGGCCAACTTTCCAAATGCTGAATATTCTACCTGAATATCATCCGGAAGGCTCTGCGCTTTGTATCCATTCTGCATATCTGAAATGATACTCTGCATCCTGCCTTCTGCCTGGCTTTTGCTAAGATACATGGCTACAGCGTTATTATTTTCTCTTTTTTGATATTGTGCTATGAACGAACTGTAATTGCCGCCATTAATCAGCTTTATAATTTCGTTATACTTTCTGATTAGTTTTTCTTTAACGTCGAACTTAGCGTCTTTAAGGTTCATTCCGTTCTGCCATGCCTCCAATTTATAAGGTACATCTGCTTCAAATGTACTTGCGTGTCCTATAAAAGGTATGTTTTTATCGGGCTTTTTGGTAAAATATTCATCAAACTGTTTTACAAAAGCATATTCTCCGGAAGCCATATCATAGAGATTCACTCTGTATCTTATGTAAGAATCTTCGTGTAACTCCTGATGCCCGTCCATGGGAAGACCTTTCACTTCAATCGTTTGTTTACCTCCTTCCAGAATAAGATGATTGATGGGAAAATCTGATCTGGTCTGTCCCTCAATACTCAATGAAATTAATTCCACATCATTAATTTTGATCTGAAATGAACACATTACCGCACTAAAATCTATTTCGTAATAAGGTTTCATTTTTTATTTTTTAGGATAAGCAAGGGTAAAACTGTCTAAGATGGAGAAAGTGCCGGCATCTGAAGAATTCTCCACTCTGGTTCCTTTCTTTACTACAATCAGTTTGGTATTGGTATATTTTGTATTGTCCTGTGTCAGTTCCTGAGTTTGGGTTAAAAATATCCATTTATTTTTAGCTGATGCATCCCAGAAGTAAGCAGCTCCTGTTTTATCAGTGGATCTTTTTTCCGGGTTACCATAGATTTTAGTCAAATAATCAATCAGCTTTTTCCCTTCGTCTTCTTTAGCAAGGTTCAGTATAAATCCGAGGTATTGATTATTCTGGTAAGAGTTTACAAAAAGCGCAAGGTTGTTGTTGGAATAATCATATCCTTTGGGTACGGTATATTCAGAAAATGATACAGTTCCCAGCTTATAGTTTTTAACATCGGCCTGTTTATATGATAATAATCCGTAATTGGCTTCTGTTTCTTTTTCTCCCTTCGTAATATTATCTGATACTTTTTCATCAAATTTTAAAGATTCCAGATCGGTTTGTCCGTTGCAGGACACAATAGCCAAAAAGCTAAATAATAAGATAAGATTTTTCATTGTATGAATATTAATCATTTTTAATCAACGGAATATTTGCACTCATTCCAAATAAGGACTCTAATTCTTTTATCACATCAAAAGGAGGAATTACATTTTTAAAATCCCCTTTGGCAATTTCATATTTTCCATTTCTGCTTTCCTCCACTTTATGTTTATTTTTTGCAATTTTAATAGCAAGACCCACACTTATTGTAACTACATATTGGGCATCAAGGCCGTCAAATCCGAGAACAGGACGGTAATAAAGTCCTTTTTCATCATAGTTGATACCATGTCCATAGGTTATGGAAGCACTTCCGGATGCTGATGCTTCAAAATAAGCTTCTGCTTTTATAACAGCCAGTGAAACTTCTCCCTGAATTTTCACTCCTACTTTCAATTCCAATTTAAGTTTACTCTTACTTGAGACTTTAAATTCGGAATCTTTGAGTTTTCCTGCCGTATTAAATTTAAATTCGGATTCCACTTCTATCGTACTGGAAATAATAAGATCCATAAAGATATCAACAGATGCCTTGAAGCCTGCATTATCATTCCCTACATCTATTCCGGATTTCAGTTTTCCCTGAATTTCCTGATACAGCCTTGTGACTCCCGGCGCAGCTGTTCCTCCGCTTACCGCTCCGGAAATACCAAATACCAGGGCTCCCAGAAGATCAACTGTCATTTCCAGACCAATCAGCGGATTTGCTTTCAAACCTATAGCTACATCTGTACCAATAATGGCATTATTATCCTTAGGATGCTTTAAAAGCCAGTTACCTGACAATTCCATATTAGGAGGTTTCACAGCAAAGCTTACCGGAATCCCTTTAGGAGAAATGGAGCGTACTTTTCCTTTGGCCTGATTAAGAACTCCATCTGACAATGCTCCTATGGCAGCAAATGTATCATATATTTTTTTAAACTTGGTTTCGTACTGATATTTTAATTCTTTTTCCTGCTTATCATTGTTCCATTTTGCCTTTAAACTGAATGCAAGTGAGGCATCCTTTTGCTTCCATCTTTTTTCTGCTCCCATTTTACCTGCTCTTTTCTGCAGTTCTTTATGCTCATGGGGATCCATATTCATCCACTTTACACTGAGATCATTGGTAAGGTTCAAAGTAAAGCTCAATGTCCAGTTGATATCCGGATAGGCTTTTATCAATACTGTCGTCCTTTTCTCATTGCTATAATATCTGCAGGTATGAACATGCAGATGAAACTGATTCGGATTTGTCCCTGCAGGCCAGATATATTGTATAGGAAGAGCATTAAATTGAGATAAATCTGAATATACTCCATAAGTAAAGGTAGGTGTGGTAAATGTTTTTACCGTATCTCCTTTATCGATTGCCTGTCCTACATCTACAACCTGAATCTGTTTTTTATGTTTTCCTTTACTATCCCTGAAACACTCATTGGTTTGAAAACCTGTGACATCAATGATGAGGTTTTTCTTTGTAGAGACATCTGGTGCTGTTACTTCATAATGAATAGTTTGTGCATCATGGGCATTAAAAACAAATGAGATATCTACTCTGCGGTTATTTTCGTAGTCTTTCTCATTTTTGTATTTGATATTGTCTCTTCCCATTTTATCATCGGTAGGATCTACTTCTCCTTTTCCTACGGATATTATTCTTCTGGGATCTAATCCACCATCGGCAAAGAATTTTTTGACAACGTCTGCTCTTCTTTGGGAAAGTCCTTTATTATAATTTTCTTTTCCTATCACACAGGCATAGCCGCTGAGATTCATGGTGGCATCTTTATGTTCCAAAAGGAATTTGAGTACATTATTAAGAATAGCAACCCCATCTTTATCAATGACTGTGGAATCAAATTTATAATAGATTGTTCTCTGAATATGTTCCTGTAATGCAGCAGATTTTATCAGTTTAACACCATTCCCATTGTCAAAAACTTTAACAGTTGTATTGCTGGCTTTTCCGTCCTTAGTTTCATTTTCAGTAATCTTGATCACTTCAAATTTGCAGGGCTCAAGTCTGACAGAGTTTACATCCGGCTTATATACTTTGGTTGGTGTCTGGTTCTGAGCACCGTTGGTATTGGTAGTGACTACTTTATTTTTAACATTCAGATAGATGGCATGAAGATCATCACCCAATTTATCTTTGATATATTGTTTGGAAGCAACATCTTTCACTTTAACATAGAATTCCTCTACATTCTGGATATTGTCTACAAAGGCCATCCAGGCAAAAGTGTTTTCTATTTTCAGATTGACTTCACCATCTATTACCTGTACATTGTTGTAGGTATGTACCAGTTTATCTGCCTTGGCTGTCTGCTGATTCCAGAGTTCGATACTGACTGTATTTCCATTAAGCCCTTCTGTCACGAGGTTCAGGTGAACAATATGTCCATAGGAAATGTAATCAACTTTTTTATTGTTTTTGATGCTTTTGCTGTTTTTCTGCGTAGACCATTTGCTGCTTACAATTTTAGGTTCACACCAGCCTTTTACATATATTCCTGTATCATTTTTGGGATCTCTTACTCCTGAAAGACTGGCTTCAATATAAAACTGATAGCTTCCGCAGTACTGCTTACCAATTAAAAATTTATATCCGGTAGCAGAGGTGATCTGATTGATGATAATTTTTTTGCTGCTGTTCTGTCTCATCCAGGTCAGCGGTTTCTTTTTGTCTGCATCTGTAGTGCCCGGCAGCCATTCGTCCACACCGAACTGCACCCACTGATCCGGTTTTATGGTAATTCTTTGCCCTAATACAGACATTTTTGGGTAATACAATCCGCTTACAACTTTTATTTTTTTTACGCCTTTTGCCATTTTCTTATCATTTAGATTGCACCATCCTGCCCTCCTCCTGAAGGCTGTTCGTTATACATTTCTTCAGAATCTACCAACGGATTGATCTGCTGCTGAACATCTTTGTCGGCATTTTTAAAGTTCTGCTGGCTGGCTTCCGCTCTTTGCCCATGGTCTATAATCTCGATGCATGGCGTTCCTGCAACAGCACATACGGCTTTGCTGTCTTCCACAATGATATATCCGCCATTGCTGAGTTGTACTTTATCATAAAATTTCTGCCATTCTGTAACCATAATTTTGCACGGCGGCGGCGGCACTCCCATTTTGGTACAGTTTCCGAATGTATTTTTTTCAAATGTGGCGGCTCCAATTTCTTTCGTGGTGACGATCAGTTTTTTGGAAGCGCTTTTATCATTGGCATATTCTTTTTGATGTGTAAGTACTTTCAGCTTGTCCGGAACCTGCCCGAACTGGCATTTGCATAGGGCGCCCTGTACTACAATATGTTTTTCTGCCATATTAATTTTATCTTTAGTGAAGTGGTAATTTAGTTTTCATCAATTCCTGAAACTGATACTGAAATCTTTTTCTCTTCCTGCAGCATGATACTGCATTCGAGGTAAAGAGATTCCGGAAGTGAAGTTTCTCCTTTCAGATAGCTTATGAGTCTGAAATGTCCTTCTTCATTCATCACAGGGTCGTCTTCTATAATCAATGAAAAAGGTGATCTTCTTATAAAATCATCAATATTTCTTTCTTCATATAATTTTCCTGACCCTTCTATGGTAATCAGGCCTGTTTCTCCTTTCACCGGATCTGTTTCCAGTGTCAATTTGTAGCTGGGTTCAATTGCATTGTCTACTAAAGGAAAGGTTGTTGTCATCTCTGTTTTAAATTCCTTTCCAAAACTTTGATATATTCCAAAAAATAAAGCACGGACGAAGTAATCATTTTTCAGGTAAAGACTGATCGCCTCAGGCTGACTGATTACTTTTTCAATCTTTTCACAGTAGTCGCTTACCGTTTTGCCTTCAAATTCTTTATAGAGCTCTTCTTTTATAGCTGGCCATCTTTTTGAAAAAGCCTCAGCATTTTCTACTCCTTCAAATTGACCATGTTCATCTGTACTGATGTGTAAAGGGTATAAAACTTTAGAAGTTCTGTAAGCCAGCAGATCTGCAATTTCATTCACTTCTTCTTCATTGAGATAAAGCTTTGATGTTCTGTCTATCTCAAAAAAATGATGCCCTTTATCTGTTTTCAGCCACCGAACGGATACTTCATATTTTAATTCGCTTTTATGTTCTCCTTTTTCAATGGTAATAACTACGCTATATCTTCGCACTGAAGTTTCCGGCTGAAGAGTAAGGCTGTTTCCTCTTCCGAATTTGACTAAAATGTTTTTATCTGCAACAGCAGTTCTCGGAACAAAAAGCTCTTTCTGCCCGTTAAGGTTAATCAGGATCATATCCTTAACGGCGCAGTGGTTATTATGGAAGAGTTTTAATGCATCTTTATCAAGCCCGTACAGTGAGGCTATACTTTTTAAAGTTTCATCTTTCTGAACGGTATGTATATTATATTTCTGCATAAAAATGTTCCTGCTTCAAATTCTTTTTTGGTATAATACTCTTATTTAAATGTTTAATGGATAACCCTTGTTCTGTTGGGTCTCGGATCCATTCCTATTTTTTCTCTTCTTGCAGACCAATGAAGGTACTCATGACGAAGCTTTCTTAAATCGTCCTGTTCCTTTACTTCTTTCTGATACGCTGCCTGACGGTGTTCCGGGATTTCATTTCCTCCATAGGCATCCCTAAGCTCTTTGTAATGTCTGAAAGAATAAGGTTTACCGTCTCCCATGACGTAAGTTCTAAGACGGTCTTTTATTCCTATTAAAAACTGATCATTCAAAATGGAATATTTATCATCCGTCATCTTTTTTAAGGTGATAGGAAGATTTTTATCAATGCCGTATTCTGCCATAAAATGCAAAGGGATATAACTAAAAGTCTTTACAAGATCACGTGAACCTCTTAACGACAAATAGAATCCGGGGGTAATGGTGAGCTCACCTTTATGATACCATCCTTCATTTTCAAGCTCTGTCTTTAGTGCTTCTAATTTGCTGCTGGTAGTCCATGATGTTTCAACTTCTTCCCATGTTTCATTTCCGTTTTCATAAGCTCCGCCTACGTCACAGTGTACACCAGGGAATGTTTTTTCAGTTCCGATATGTACTCTTGTCAGGTCAAAGTTTTCTCTGTGTTCATCGGCTGCAATGAAGTGAACTACAGTCTGGGCTTTTCCAATTTCATTCAGGCTTAATTCTTCTACGTCATTGCTGAAATTGGGTACCGGTGACAGATATTTTGAATAGGAAGAAACAGTATCGTAAATTCCCAGAAATCTTACTTTTAAGACATCTACCTTTAATCCTGCTTCTTCGAGCTTGAGACCAAGGTGTCCCCATTTTGGAAGTTCTTCAGAATCAACACTTTTCCCGTCATCATCTGAATAGGTGGTCACTGAAACAGCTTCGTTTGCGACGGTGCGTGAACTGGCTTTATATTTTGCCTTTCCTATTTCGTATACAAAATTACGTGCGGCAGCAGCTCCACGGCTGAATCCGAATACATCGAAAGTAAGTACCGCAATTTTATCAGCTTTCTTTTCAGCTTTAAGGGTTTTCACCTTTTTTACAATTTCTTCGCAGCCTTTTCTCACTTTTGATCTGATTCCGGTTTCCCCTGTTCCGAAAGCATATCCCAAGGTAGCATCTCCTTTCTTATCTTCTGTACCAATTCCTTCTATATAAATACCAAAGTTTTTATCATAGTTATCCCACATGCGGGCTACATTACTCCAGTCATTGTTATAACTGGTATTGTCTTTAGCTCCTCCTCCATGTTTTTTATGGGCATCTGTTCCCTTTTTTCTTTCGTCTGTATTGGTTTTATTATTCAGGGTTCCGTCAAAAAAAATCCCAATGGTAATATCCAGTACTTCCTCTTTGGATACAGATGGTGTATAACTTCCAAATTGATTGTTGTGCATCGTTCTTGTTTTTAAATTGACTGATTGAATGCTATTATTCTATCTTTCGGGATACCCTGATTTTTGCTTTGGTAACGGCCAGCTTTTCTTTTTCAGATTCTAAAGACACTAAAACTTTGGTATTATCTTCGTTGACTTTAATGGTCAGATCAATGTTTTTGTCTTTTCCTGATTTCTGAAACAGATCAAATATTTCTTTGTCATCAAAAGCGTCTATCCATACCGCATACCTGTTGTTATTTTTATCTTTCCAGTAAAAACCACAGAATTTTGGTATAGCTCTGCTTTTGTAAGTATTCTCTTTTAAACTTTGGTCAAAAAGATTTTCCTGCTCTCCATTATAATTGGTAAAACCAAAATCGATCCATGTGGCTCCTTCAGGAAGAATCACAACAGGTTTCCAGTTGTATTTCTCTCTGTATACGTTATAAATATCTGCTGCAGGATAGCCTTCTTTTTCAATTTTCTCACGAACTTCCGGCTTGAATGTCTTATAAGACGGATCTTTCAACATTCTTTCTGCAAAGCCTTCCTTCAACATATACTGAGCATTATCGTATGCTTTTTCTTTGGTGATAATGGTATCATGAGCCTGAAAAGCACCTACTTCTTTCTGGTTTCCCGGGCCTTTCATCCAAAGCACAACTCTTCCTTGTGGAGCTAATCCTACCACAAAGGAGTTGTAGGTAGCTTTCTTTTTCGTATCCTGATCTACAAATCCTTCATTAAAAAGGCTTTTAATCTTTTCTTTATCCAGATTCCATTTTCCGGTGTAGAATTTATTTTCTACCAGAGAATACCATGTGAATTCCAGTTCATGAGGTGCATCCATTCTTTCAGTATTGACGTTCATGGTCCCTCCTTCTTTTCCCCATCCTGTATTCTGTGTTCCCCAGATGGCATCAAAGCCGTAAGTAAAATCATCGGCAACAATAGCTCCTTCATACACTTCCATCGGGTATTCCTGCGGTGCAGAAACGGTTCCCAGCCAACTGTATTTTTCTTCCATTTTTTTATTCTGACAATTCGTTAATGAAAAACACCATATAAAAAGAATCAGCAGGTTGTACTTACTTATGGCCATGGGACATAATCTTCTTGTTACTTGCTAAAACCAGGTTATCTCTGTGTGCTTCCACATTGATTTTCTTTGCTATTTTCTCAACCTTTTTTCCTACACTCAGATGGTAAGAATCCTTAACTGTTATGCGCAGGTTGGTTGCTGTTTTGATGATCGCCATATCAGAAAAGTTTTGATTTTTCAGCACTGTTGAACTCTACAATCTTTCCGCTCTGCATGGTCATATTTTCCAGTTCGCTGAACATGGAAATTTCCCCTGCTATTTCATTGGATGTTTCAGATTGTCTCTTGAATTCTTTTTCAATCATTTCCGTTCTGGTGTCGGAGGTTTCCGTAATATCTCCCGAAGCGGTTAATTTCATATCTTTTCCTGCGATGGAAACAATATTATCGTTTGCTGTACTGGTAATACTTGCTCCTGCTCCTATTGAAATTTCTTTTCCTGCAGTGATATTGATATTGTCGCCTGCATTTAAAGTAAAGTTTTTAGGTGCTTTCATGCTGATATTACCCTGTCCGTCCATGTAATAGGTATTACCACTCGGATCAAGAATGGTTACACTTCCTTCTTCGTCATTCATGAGAATCCTGATTCCACTTCTGGTCTGTATAGACTTAAGATGATTGTTAACGCCACCTCCCAACGCTACGCCTCCATGGAACATTCCTCCCATTACGAAAGGTCTGTCCGGATGGCTGTGCACAAAGTTGACCATCACCTGATCCCCCACTTCCGGAATCGCTACATACCCACGGTTTTGGGTAATTTGATCGGTTCCTCCGGCATCTGGGCTCATCATACGGATAAAATGAGTGGTATCATTGGTCTGCCAGTCAAATCTTACCTGTATTCTTCCCTGTCCTTCGGGATCCGTATTGGAAATTACAGTGGCAGTTTGTGGCTCAGCTTTCGGAATGGTGTACTCAGGTTTTGGAAGAAATCCTGTATCTGCTGCTATTCCTACGAAGCTTCCTTTGTAATGACCTATTGTGTCAATCTCATGTTCTGATTCCGTAATCATTATCCTTGTGAAATAAGAGGTTTCATTAGAATCCTGTTTACGCATCTGGACATCTGCTACGCAACCCGGATGAAGGAAAGGAACTGTTGTATTTCCTGAAACAGAAAAAACATTTACCGCTTCGCTTCCAGCTGCACTTTTCTGAGAATACTCCACGTCTAAGTGTGTAGTTGCTTTGATGGGAGCTATCTGCAGAGCCGGAGTCTTATAAATAGTTTCGTTATGACTGTATGCTGTTTTTGCAAGATCACTTACATGTTTGATGGGTGTGGAACCGGACGTCAGCTTTTCATTTTTATTACTGTTGTAACCGTAAAATTGAGGCTTTGTATGTACTGCTTTCAGCTCAACTTTTATTTCATTGGCACTGCTTCCATAGGTAAGCGTAATGGGTTTATTCTGAGCAGGCAGTTTTCCGAAATGTAAAACTTCACCATCATAGTAAAACTGTTCACCATAAGCTTCTGCCATCCTTGCCAGATAGTTATAATGGGTTTCATCATACTGGCTGCTATAGATAATCTGAGAGAAGTTATTGGCATCTACTCTGACATCAAATCTGCTTTTATCAATTCCCTGCTTGATTACCTCTTCAGCAATGATTCCTACATTCACAGGCTGGTTTCCTCCAAAACTCTGAATATGCGGTGCACCATCAAGAAGGATGGTAGGGCTGTAACCTGTAAGCACAATATTTCCTAAACTCATATGTTCCTGACTGAATCCCACTCCGGTAATTACTCCTACAAAGGTTCTTTCCGGACTGTTGTCAATATCTTTATAGGAAATAACGGCTGTAAGTCGCTTTCCAAGGAATTTATTGGCTTCTTCCAATGAATGGGTCTGTCTGTCTCCCAGAGTATCGTGTGCCAAAGTCAGCGTAAATTCGTGATGACGTCTGGTACTTTGCTTAAGCTTGAAATGCTTGTAGTACTTGATAATTTTCCCTTCTATGACAAGAGAAAGTTTTACCAGACGGTTGATACCTGTGTGATGGTTTTCGGAAATACCATCTGCATTCTGCGTCGGACGAAAAGACGTCGCTTGTGAGTTTCCAGGTGTATTTGACATATTTTTAGTGATTTGATTAGTTTTCTAAACGATTATTCAACAGAAAGAGAATTTAAAAATAAAAACAAAAGATCCTGCAGAATATAGTCTTAGGTAAAAAAAGACCGTCTTATAAGGACAGTCTTTTATTTCTTGCTCATGAAAGACTTAGCTCATTGGCCAAAGTCCGTCATAAGATGAATTTCCATAGGTAATGCTTTCAGCACTTACTACGAAGCTGATCAGCATATTATTACTATCAATGGCATCAAAGTCTACTTCATGCTGGATTACATATCCGTTTTCCCACTTCAAAGAGATCAATGTTCCTTCTTCGTGAGATTTATTAAAGTTGATTTCTCCGCTTGTGGGTTTATATTTACTGTTTAATAAGCTTTCTAACACATCAGATTTTTCTGTTGCTTCAATTGTTACTTTGATCAATGCGTTTGACGGATCAGATGCTACACGTCCTGAAACATCTGTAGATCTTGACACGCTATAGTTAAGCTTTAACAACTTCTGACCTTCACCTCCATTGAATTTTAAGATTCCTCTTGAATTTCCTGCCATATTCTTAAATTTTAATCATTAACGACTCTTCCCTGATATAGGATTTATATAACAAAGATAGAGTTCATGTTCTAATTTAAAAAGTTTTTAGGCCACTGTTTCAGAAATTGTAGTAGTTCTACGACATTTTAAAATTCTATCCAACAAAATAATACAGGAATTTTAATCTATTAAATTATGCTTTATGTTAAAATTTTTCTACACAAACTCCCATTAATCAATACAAGGCAGAAGGATCAAAACAAAAAAAACACTCACAACCAAACACTTAAACTCTTATCTTTTCATGTTAATAATGTTTATATATATACCCAACTACCATAATAATAAGATTGATGATCACTAAAATCATTAAAATATTACCATATTTTCTTTTTTTATCGATGAAACTCACGCCAAGGATCAAAAAGAATAACAATAAGGTGTATACCGCCGGATACATTTGAAAAGCTTCTGAAAATTTTCCTTCAAATACCAATACGATTGCTCTCTGCGCACCACAACCGAGACATTCTACCCCTAAAAACTTCTTACTGGGACAGGTAAGCATAAAATCATTGATATCCATTTCTGTTGTTTTTACAGACTATTACGATCTTTAAGTAGAGATTTTGGCTCTGGTATACTGGTGTGGGAAAAAGCAGTCTTCTTTCATTTCAAAAGATCCCTGAACAGCAATATAAGGATTTCTCAGAATCTCTCTTGCTACGAAAATAAGATCGGCATCCCCTTTCTGAAGAATTTCTTCGGCTTGTTCTACCTTGGTAATCAGTCCTACAGCTCCTGTCTTCACTTCAGCCTCATTTCTCACCTGCGAAGAAAAAGGAACCTGATACCCTTCGAAAACTGAAATTTTCGCTCCATGAATATTTCCACCACTGGATACATCTACAAGGTCTACGGAATGTTCTTTTAGAATTTTCGCCAGTTCTACACTGCTATGAATATCCCAGCCATTTTCAGCATATTCCGTTCCTGAAATTCTTACAAAAAGGGCTGTATTTTCATCCAGCTCTTCGTTAACAGCATCTACAATTTCGATCAGAAACCTGATTCTGTTTTCAAAGCTTCCCCCATATTCATCTGTTCTGATATTGGAAAGCGGTGATAAGAACTGGTGGATCAGATATCCGTGAGCTCCATGAATTTCGATAATATCAAAACCTGCTTTCACAGCTCTTCGGGCTGCTTTCTTAAAATTTTGAATGATATCCTTCACCTCATCCGTACTCAATACATGCGGAATTCTTTCTGTAGGGTGATAAGGAATAGGGCTTGGTGCCACCGTTTCCCAACCTTCTTCCACAGGAATCTGTATATTATTCCATGTTGACCCTTTTCGTCCGGCATGAGCCAGCTGAATTCCTATTTTACTTTCTGAATTTTTGTGTACAAAATCAACAATTCTCTGTAATTTGTCCGACTGTTCATCATTCCAGATTCCCATGCAGTGATTGGTAATTCTTCCTTTGGGTTCTACTCCTGTAGCTTCTACCATCAAAAGACCTGTACCGCCCTGCGATCTGCTTCCGTAGTGTACAAAATGGAAATCGTTAGCTTCTCCGTTTTCACATGAGTACATACACATAGGTGACATTACCCATCTGTTTTTTAACTCTATATTCCTAAATTTTATTGGTGTGTATAACATTTTTAGTCTTAAAAAAATTGAACTTTTCCCCAGGAGAATAAAATATTGCCCACTTCATTAAAAAGAACTAATTTTACCCCCCTTTTTTAGTTGACAATATATGAAAAAAGACATACAGATCAGTTACGAATATTTTAAAAATAGCAGTGAGCTGAGCGATATAGAAAATACATTATTTGAAAGGGCCAAAGCGGCTCGTGAGAATGCATATGCACCGTATTCTCAATTTTTGGTAGGATGTTCCGTATTACTGGAAAACGGAGAGATCTATTCCGGAAACAATCAGGAGAACGCAGCCTACCCATCCGGACTCTGTGCCGAAAGGACTACTCTTTTTTGGGTAGCAGCCAATTTTCCGGATGTGAAAATAAAAAAGATTTTCGTTGTGGGCGGACCGAAAGAATTCCATGAGAAAAACCCTCCAATTCCCCCTTGTGGAGCATGCCGTCAGAGTCTGATTGAATATGAGACCAAGCAGAATGAAAATATCGACCTTTATTTTTCGAGTATGAATGAAGAGGTTGTAAAAGTGCATGCAGTGAAGGATCTTCTTCCTTTCTATTTTGATTCTACGTTTTTGTAACCAAGTGAAACCTGATTTTTAGCTCCTTGCCAAGGTTTGAATCATTGACACTTCGCATTGATTAGTCGTAAATGAGGGTTACAGTTAAAGGATATAATAAGCCTAACAGGTTTCCAAAACCTGTTAGGTTTGTACGGTAAAGAATAAAGAATTGAATACTATAGAAGCCAAGAATCAGCATAAAAAAAGACTGTCTCCTGTATTGGAACAGCCTTTTTTTTTTTATTCTTCAGATTCTACATCGTCATCTTCGTCTTCGTACTGCTCCAGATAATAGCTGAAACTAAAATCTTCCACTTCTTCTTCAGCATCTTCCAAGGTAGTCAGCAAGTCTTCAAAAATCTCAAGCTGATCTACAGTCATGTTGACGAATTCTAAATGGAGTGGCATTTCCATATCTCCGGTGATCGTATCAAAAAGTGCATCAAGATTATCACCAAACTGCTCAGGAAGCTGAATTTTCTCCTTTAGCTGGGCGTAAAAATCTTCATAGTCACCTATGTCCGTAAAATCTATATATACTGTCTTCATATTGAATTAAATTTCCAATTTTTATTGATTAAAAAAGTTTTGCATTTTTTGCAAAAATCCGTTTCTTCATTGGTAGGATTCTTACCTTCTGCATCTCTCATAAAACACATTTTTTCCGGGCAATGTGGCAGCCCTTGTGTATGGCCCAGCTCATGAATGGCTATTTTGTAAAACTGCTCATCCCGGTTTTCTTTACTCAGTCTGAAACTTGAAGCCACGCAAGCTTTTCCTGGTCTATACCCCAACCCCATGATTCCAAAGTCTCTGATCTTTCCTCTGGTAGCACTGATATCCTTCGCTGTCAGACCAATTGTGACAAAACCTTCTTTTGTTTCTTTATTCAAAAACTTAATGATTGAATCGGCTCTATATCGGTTTCTCTCTTTATAATAAGTATTTTCAGGAAATTCTATCGCATCCAGAACTTTAATATTCGGGTATACATTTCTTATTCCTTCAGCTACTTTTGCTACAGTTTCCGGTTTAATATCTTTAAATGGCTGTATGAGTATTGTTACAGCTGGTTTTGCTGCTTTTTCCGCTATCATATTTTTCTTTTCTGAACATGAGTAGGTCAGAATCAAAAGAATAATAAAGTAAAAAAGTCTATAATTTTTCAAAATTAAGATTTATAATAATTACAATGTAAATTATACATTGGTCATTGCTTTTCAAAACTTTTATAATGGTTTTTGGTAAGATATACGTCACCATTTTGAGTGTAGATGATACGGTCAGCATTTCTTCCACCACAATGATAGTTTACATCTGCTTCAAAGTATCGTTCTCCATCCGGCAAACGTCCTTCTCTGTTTCCGAAATGATCTCCGCCAATAGCTTTTCCAGGAAGTACATCACAAAGATTTCCTTGAGAAGGATTCCAACCCTTTTTTCTTGCTTCCTTTTTAGTGATATAATAATCCGGAAGCTTATGATTTTGCTTTACATAGCTGATTACCGTTTTCTCTTCTGTAAGCTGGTCTATAGAAACCTGGACAGAGGAATTACCATCCGAAGAAGTACTGCCATAACTCACCGTTTCCTTTTTTGCAGAACCTGACTGTTCTTTTTTATCTTCAATAAAGTTCCTGTAGACGTACATCACAGACATTCCGAAAAGAAGCCCCAGACATATAAAAAATACAGATCTTATTTTACCGTTCATACCTGTTATTTATTGTAATGCTATTCTATGCTCTCCATTCTTCAGGAATATCGCAAACCGGAATAGGATCCATTTTATGTTTCGCAGCCTTATGCATTCTGTCGAAGATCTGGAAAACTTCCTTATCTCTGCCTTCGTAATCGTCAGCTGTTTTCGTTCCATATTCTTTCTGGATTTTTTCCAGTTCCGGATACGTAGCACCAATCTGCTGTTCATCTGTTCTTTCCGTATCCCAAAGGCCATCGGTAGGAATAGCCTCCTGAATGCTTTTGATAAGATTCAATCCTTTAGCAAGTTCGTATACTTCAGTTTTATAAAGATCTGCAATAGGTGAAACATCTACCCCGCCATCTCCATATTTCGTATAAAATCCAATTCCGAAATCTTCTACTTTATTTCCTGTTCCACAAACAAGAAGCCCGTTCAGCTGTCCGTAATAATAAAGTGTAAGCATTCTAAGACGTGCTCTTGTGTTGGCAAAAGTCAAATTCTCATTGGGATATACCTCATCGTTTACATGGAAGGTTTTATAGATCTCTTCAAAAGCCGGCGTAAGATTGACGGATATTGTTTCTACATTGGGAAATCTGGATTTAAGGTCATTCATATGATCCTGTGCACGATCTACCTGATCAGCTTTCTGGCGGATCGGCATTCCGATCAGTAGTGTTTTCATGCCTGTCATTGCTGCTAAAGTAGAAACTACTCCGGAATCTACTCCTCCGGAAACTCCAATTACATATCCGTTTACTTTAGCATTTGTAGCATAATCCTTTAACCAGCTTACAATGTGATCTATTACTTTTTGTGTCTGCATTGTTTATATTTTTTAGTCTATTCCAAATTCATGAGGGTATTTTACCACTCCTTTTCTATCTTTTAATCCGTCTTTTACCAATTCTACAGCCATTCCGTTTTCTTCCGGAATATCAAATGGAAAAGAAATTCCAAAATTACTTGTTTTTTTGTAACCAAAGCGAGGATAATATTTTTCGTGCCCAATCAATATCACCGATTCATATCCCAATTCTTCCGCAATACGATGTCCCTCAAGAATCAGTTTCGCTCCGATTCCCTGATTCTGAAACTCCGGTTTTACTGAAACAGGTGCCAAGGCAAGAGAAGCAAACGATTTTTCTTCGTTGACAATTTTAATTTTAGTAAACAGAATATGTCCGGCAATTGTACCCTTTTCATCTTCTGCCACCAAAGATAATTCCGGGATGAAAGCTTCTGAACGTCTTAGTTTTTCTACCAGAAACTGTTCCTGATGATCACTGTGTTCCATTTCTCTGAAAGCCTCTTCCGTAAGCTGAAAAACCTGTTGATGGTCTTTTTTTTCTTCCTGCCGTATTGTTATCATTTTTTACTGTATTTTTCACGCTTCAGTTCGTACCAGGAGCACAATATTCCATCTTCTTCAAACTTTCCCGTATTTTCAAAACCGAGCTTTTCAAGAATATACTTTGAGCCTGTATTTCCGAAATCAGCATAAGCATAAATCACATTGGCATTGAGTTCATTAAAACCATATTCCAGCATTCTTTTAGCTGCTTCAGTGGCATATCCTTTTCCCCAGAACTCGGGAATAAAACGGTATCCAAGATCAAGGGTATTAATGTAGCCATTGATAGGTTTTGTCATTAATTTTAAGCCACACCATCCTATCAGCAAGCCACTTTCTTTTTCAATAACAGCAAGCCTTCCAACTCCATTTTCTTCATACTGCTTCTGAATCATCTTAATTACTTCTTTTGATTCTTCCATTGTTGCCACAGGTTCACCCAGATATTTCATTACTTCAGGGTCGGAATCCATCAGAAACATACGTTCAAAATCTGTTTCTTCAAGTTTTCTTAAAACCAGTCGTTCTGTTTCTATCATCATAATTATTAGTTTATTCTTCAGCTCCAAAAATGGTTACGTTAGTTTTAGCACCCTTCTTTATATCTGTTTCTCTTATCTTATTTCCCATTATATTAAGGGTTTGTAAGGCCAGGTTACCGGAAATATCAATTTTTTGAAGCTTGTTATGTTCCAGATTCAGTTTTCTTACTGTTTTCAACTGAAGCAGGTTTATTTCTTTTAATTGATTTAAAGATAATGTTAATTGGTCAATTTTTGGAATTCCGGCCAGCGAAATGTTTTGCAGTAGATTATTATCCAGATATAACGCCGTTAAATTCTTAAGATTCTCTGCTTTGAATGAAGAGATTTTGCATCCTGTACACGAAAACAATTCTAGCTGATCTAGATCATTTATGACAATATTAGAAATCGTATTATCATCCAAAATAATCATTTTTACATTTTTAAAAAGGCGCAGATCTTCCGTGGAAGTAATTCCTTTCTGAACAAGGAACAGATTGGTGACCATTACGGCTTCCTGAGATTCAAGTATTCCGTTTTTATTCAGATCAAAATTTTCCAGTACTGCTTTTTCAAAGTTTTTGTCATTAAACTCAAACTTTTGTCCGAAGAGAAGAGAAAGTCCCAAAATAATAAAGATAACTGTAAATATTTTAATTTTCATCATGAATTGTGTATTTAATCCTTATTTTTGTCAACTTAAATTCCATGTAAAAATAATGAAGATTTTTAGATATATTGCACTTTCTTCTCTTCTGGCTGCCGGAATTATTTCCTGCAAAAAAGAACCTGAAAATCAATGGAAGGTAGAAGTTAAACAAACTGCCGAAAAAGTTGACATCACAGATATTTCCAAAGAATTCTACAATCCGAATATTCCATTGGATCAGTTTAAAACTCAATTTCCATGGTTTCAGGGAAGTGTTTCTGATGCCGATTTCGGAAAAAGAAGAGCTGATGCCGAAGAGATCAAAATCTACAAGGAAGCTATTGGAAAAATAGATCAGGCAAAGCTGCAAAAAGAGCTACAAAGCCTATTTTCGCATATTAAATATTACTTTCCGCAGTTTAAAAATCCCAAAGTATATTTATTCTCATCTGCCTTACAGATGGTTCAGGACCCCATATTTTATGATGAAAAGGGTAATCTTTTATTCATAGATGTTACCGGTTTTATGGGAGACGGAAATGCTAACTATAAAGGATTGGAATTATATTTCCAAAAGTCGATGAACCCACAGAATATTGTTCCGAAAGTATCACAGCTTTTTGCAGAAAATATTGTCACCGAATCTCCTGATCACCAGAAATTTATTGATCAGATTATTCTTAACGGAAAAGTAATGATTCTTCAGGATGCTTTTCTTCCGGATACGCCCGATTATCTGAAAATGAATTATACCCAAAAGCAGTATGAATGGGCAACAAGTAATGAAGCCAATATCTGGAATTATTTTGTAGAAAGTAATCTGATCTTTGGAGATGATCCAAGATTGGGAGAACGTTTTATTTCACCAGGACCATTCTCAAAGTTTTATACAGAAATAGACAATGAATCTTCCCCACAAATCGGAATTTTTACGGGATGGCAGATCTGCAAGGCATATCTTAAGGAAAAACCTGAAACAAAATTAACGGAGTTCCTGAAAATGGATGCTACCACGATTTTTAATCAATCAGGATATAAACCAAAGTTAAAATAATTCTATAAAATTAAATATTTAAATCCTTTAGCTTACACTAAAGGATTTTTTTAAGTAGAATTTAAACATCAATACTACTTTGTATTGCATACTACTATTTTATTGCATACTTTTGTTTCAAATACAATCACATATGAAAAACATTATTGAAATTCGAAACTTAAACTATGGATTTTCAAAGGATAAGAAAATTCTGAAAAATCTCAGCATTTCTATACCCAAGGGTAGCATCTTTGGTTTCCTGGGTGCCAACGGAGCAGGAAAATCCACAACAATGAAGTTACTTATTGGAGGGATACCCGATGAAACAAACAGTATACAGATTTTTGGTAAAAACCTTTCCGGGTTTTATCCGAATGGGTTTGGTAAAATCGGAAGTCTTATTGACAGTGCAGCATTTTATGACCATTTGTCCGGCTGGGAAAATCTGATCATCATTTCAAAATTAAGAAATCTTCCGAAAACAGAATGTGAAAGGGTATTGCATCTGGTTGATTTATGGGAAAACAGAAATCTGAAAATGAAGAAATATTCTTTAGGAATGAAACAACGACTTTCCATTGCAATGACTCTTTTGGGGAAACCAGAACTTCTGATTCTGGATGAACCGGTAAATGGCCTGGACCCTAATGGAATGTTGGAAATCCGTGAATTATTGATAAAGCTTAACCAAGAAGAAGGTGTAACGATATTGATCTCAAGCCATTTATTGCAGGAAATTGAAAAAATGATTACTCATCTTGCTATTATTTCGCATGGAGAAATAAAATTTATAGGAAGCATAAAAGAATTGAATGAGTTGTACCGATACAATCACATCAAAATCGGATTGAATCATGCCCATAAGCATATGAATGAAATTCCGAAGAATTATTCCCCCAAATTAATTGATGAGAATACGATAGAAATTACGTCCAAATCAAAGGAGGATATTATTGACCTTGTGAAAAAACTGGTTTTAAACCATGCCGAGATTTTTGAAATCAAAAGCAGCGCAGGTTTGGAAGAATGGTTTATGGAAATTACAAAAAATTAAATTACACAAATGAAAAAATTAATCACAGCTATCAATATAGAATGGCTAAAAATAAAAGGTTTAGGGCTAATTTATACGGCTATTATCTTAGGAGCTTTAATACCTTTCATCAATTTTATTCCGTCTTTGTTAAGTCCGGATCCCATCGCTAAAGAATCACTTAAATATTCCATTTTTGAAGAATCCATAAGTGGAAGCCCTTTGAAATATTTTACATTTTTCATTCTGCTTTTATTTCTGATCATTGCAGCAAACAGAATTGCTCAAACGGATCATAAAAATAACGGATGGCAACTGATGGAGACACAGCCTGTCAATAAATTTCAGCTTTATATTTCGAAATATATTATTTTACTATCCCTGAGCTTCATTTGTATTTTCTCCTATTTTAGTTTTAATATAATTTTATCACTCGCAGAATATTATATTCATCCAAATCCTGCAAAGTTATTGACCTTTGATGTATTATGGATGCTTAAGACCTGGATAAGAATTTTCGCTGCTATCCTGGGAATTGCGGCATTACAGTTATGCTTCTCTGTAGTTTTCCAGGGGTTTATATGGTCATTTCTTATTGGTATATTAGGATTGGGCTCCAATATATATTCAATAGTGGAAAAAAAGAGTTTTTTCTTTAATCCATACAGTTCGTTATATACATTCTGGAATGCTCCTGAAATAAGGGATCTGAATTATTTTATTTCTCACTCAGAGTATATAAGCTTTTTCTGGATGGCTGTTTTCCTGGTTATCGGATATTTCTGGTACAGTAAAAAAGGGTTTAAAAATGCTTTTCTTAAAAATAAAAAACAAATTGTCATTTCAACGGTTCTGTTAATTGCAGGAACAGGTCTACTCTATTTTATACAAAAACCAAAACCTTATACAAGCGTTGGATCAGAAACTTCTATTTCAGGAACACTGGAAACGGATCTTAAAATTGATTCTGTGAAAATTGTTTCAAAGGAATTTCATAAAAAAATTGGAGCGGTTGCTGTTAAAAATAATACTTTCAACTGGTCTACCTCTCAAAATCTTCCTTTAGATGAGTACATTCTTGAAATTGGCAATAAAAAACTTGAGGTTGTGATGGGAAATGGTGACTGGTTTGATTTTGACATTAAATTAAATAACACCAAAATAACATTTAACTTAAAATCTAACAGAAAATCTGATCAGGTTTATAATAAAACTGAGAGTTCTTTCGGAATAGACTTTTGGCTCGCACTGGAAAATCAGAATTTAAATAATAACCCTGAAAAATTTTATGAATTAGCTCTATCTGACTGGGATGACAATAAAAAAAAATTAGATCATTATGCAAATGCAGAAAACAATGGTCTTTCAGAAGATTATAAGGCATATAGAAAACAGCTGATGGCAGTTCAGTACCTTAATGAAATCAATAATTACAGAAGAATGACCTCATGGTCTGATCCTAAATTTGCTCCTCCAAAACTATTTCTGAATGAACTCAATGAAAATATTTTGAAACCCACTCCGCTTTTAAGTAAAAATGATGATTATCTGCAATATAAACTGGATCAGATGCTTACAGATGATGATCAACGTTCTAATACGGACAGTATTTTATTTGCTAAAATCAATTTGCTTCCTCAAGGAAAAACTAAAGATCAGCTATTATCAAAGCATCTATTAAAAAGTATTGAAATACAAACAGACAGTGCATTCAGAAACAAGCTTTTTGCAGCTGAGATTAGCAAAGTAAACGGTACTGATTATAAAAAAATGCTCTATTCAAAGCTTGAACAGATCAATATTTCACAGAAAGGATCACCTTTCCCAGAGCTGAAACTTCTGCAGGATAATGGAAGTTCTCAAAATCTTTCAAAATACAAAGGAAAATATATTGTAATAGATTTTTGGGCAAGTTGGTGTGGTCCATGCAAGCAAATTCGTCCTGTATTTGAAACAAGAAGTTATCAATATAGAAATGATAAAAATATCCAGTTTATTTCAATCAGCTTAGATCAGGAAAAATCAAAATGGCTGAATTATCTCAAGACAAAACCATCCAATATTCCACAATACTGGCTTGAAAATGCAGAGCAGTTTATGAATAAGTACAAAATACAATCTATTCCAAGATTTATCATTATAGATCCTGAAGGTAAAATTTTTAACTTTAATAGTCCATTTCCTGATGAAGATAATTTTGTAGAAGCCTTAGATAAGCTGAAGAAGTATTAACTTTGCACAAAATTAGAAACAAAAGAAAGTTATGAGAAAGACTCAGATTACGATAGATGTAGAGCTTGATGAAAATCACGTACCGGAAAATATTACATGGAACGCTCAGGATGGAGGTATTGACAAACAAGATACAAAAGCAACCATGATTTCTGTATGGGATGATAAGACAAGAGAAGCGTTAAGAATTGATCTTTGGACCAAAGAAATGCCTGTAGACCAGATGAAGATGTTTATCCACCAGATTTTAATATCTTTAGGAAGTACATACCAGAGAGCGACAGGTGAAGAGGATGTAGCGCAGTGGATGGAAGAAATTGCAGAAGAATTTGCGGTAAAATCTGCCATTAAGTAAAAAAATACAATTGCAATAAGCTGAAGGCAGTAAGCGGTAAGCTTTTTGTACTCAGCTAGAGCAACTTTTAATAAAAAACAATGAACATTAAACTCATATGCTTAATGTTCCAGCTTAAAGCAAAAAATTATGAATTTTAATACAAAAGTAATTCACGGAGGGCAGCACCACGAGTCTGCAACAGGTTCTGTAAATGTACCTGTATTTTTAACCTCTACATTTGCACAGAAAAGCCCGGGAGTACATTCCGGATATGAATATTCAAGAGCCGCTAACCCTACAAGACAGGCATTAGAGGATTCTTTGGCAAGTATTGAAAACGGAGCGAGAGGTTTAGCTTTCGGTTCTGGTCTTGCTGCCATCGACTGTGTTTTAAAATTATTAAACCCAGGTGATGAAGTAATTGCTGTAGATGATCTTTACGGAGGTACTTACAGAATGTTTACAAGACTTTTCGAAAAATATCAACTGAAGTTTACTTTCGTGAATTTTGATGATGCTTCTAAAATTGCTGATGTTATTACGGATAAAACAAAACTGATCTGGGTAGAAACTCCAACTAACCCATTGATGAAGTTAGTTGATATCAAAGCTGTTGTAGACATTGCTAAAGGGAAAGATATTCTAGTGGCGGTAGACAATACTTTTGCAACACCTTATATCCAGAGACCCATTGATTTGGGAGCTGATATTGTAATGCACTCTGCTACAAAATATTTAGGAGGACACTCTGATGTGATTGCCGGAGCGCTTATTGCTAAAGATGCTGAGTTAGGAGATAAGCTTCACTTCATTCAGTTTGCGAGTGGTGGTATTTTAGGACCACACGATTCTTACCTGGTATTGAGAGGAATCAAAACATTGGCATTAAGAATGCAGAGACACTCTGATAACGGTCTTGCAGTAGCAAAATATTTGGAAACTCATCCGGCGGTAGATAAAGTAATTTATCCAGGATTGGAATCTCACCCTCAATATGCACTGGCAAAATCTCAGATGAAGGAATCGGGAGGAATGGTTTCATTCACCTTTAAATCCGGAAAGAAAGAAGATGCTATCAAATTCTTAGAAAAAGTAAGAGTTTTCACGCTCGCAGAATCTTTAGGAGGAGTAGAATCTTTGGCTAACCACCCTGCTTTGATGACACACGCTTCAATTCCTGCAGAAAAACGTGCTGAATTGGGAATCACTGACGATCTTGTTCGTTTAAGTGTAGGTATTGAGGATGCTGAAGATCTTATTACAGATTTAGAGAAAGCTTTTTCTTAATTTTAATAAGCATAAAATGAGAAGGATTATCTAATCTTTCTCATTTTATTATAACACCACTAATACTATGAAAAATACAAGAAAAGCAGTTCTTTCCGACTTACCGCAATTGGCGGAATTGTTTGATCAGTACAGGATATTTTACCATAAAGCATCAGATATTCCTGCAGCAACAAATTTTCTTTCTGAAAGGATTGAAAATCAAGATTCTGAAATTTTTGTTGCGGAAGAAAATGGAAAACTGACAGGCTTCGTACAATTATACCCCATATTTTCATCAACAAGAATGCAGCGCTACTGGCTGCTAAATGATCTGTATGTTAATGACAACCATAGAGGAAAAGGCTTTTCTAAAGAATTAATTGAAGAATCCAAAGAACACTGCCGTTTCTCAAAAGCATGTGGTATCCTCTTAGAAACAGGAAAAAGCAATGACATCGGAAATCAACTCTATCCTGCCTGTGGCTTTAAGCTGTATGACTCCGTGAATTTCTACGAGTGGACTAATCATGAGCAATGAGCAATGGGTACTGAGTAATTAATACATTACACTCACTATCTCAAATCCCGAATCCCGAATCCCGAAACCCAAACAAAAAATAATATGACCGATTTTCAAAAATACATTCAAAGATATTTAGATCAGATTCCATCAGGAAACTGGATTAACGAACTGCAGATATCCGCAGACAAAACCATCGGAATTTATTCCAATCTTACTGAAGAACAATCAAATTTTGCTTATGCCGAAGGAAAATGGACTTTGAAAGGTCTTCTACTCCACTTATCTGATACCGAAAGAGTTTTCCAATACAGAATATTGGCTTTCGCCAGAGGAGAGAAAAACAACCTTCCCGGATTTGATGAAAACGGATATGCAGACCAATCTTTTGCAAACGAAAGAACACTTGAATCCCTTTTGGAAGAATACAAACTGGTAAGGAAGTCTTCCCAGATTCTATTAGAAACACTTCACCCTTCAGCTTTACAGAATACAGGTACCGCCAATGGTCATGAAATTACTGTAGAAACCATCGGAAAACTAATTGTAGGGCACAATTACCACCACCTGAATATTATTGAGGAAAGGTATTTATCAAAATTAGGATGGATGTAGTAGAAAGAAATTAAAAAATACTTTTGAATTAGGTTTTGGCTAAAGCCATATGATTTTCATCTCAGGATTAAATGGGCTAAAGCTCATTTCTATTGAATAATATCCCTAAATTCATCACATTATCTTTAATAACGCTATAAGCATCAATAGGAACGGGCTTTAGCCCGTTTTGATATTATATACCATTCCTTTGGCTTTAGCCGAAACCTAAAAAATATTATTTTTGATAAAACAACACAAATGGCTTTTATCAAAATCTACATTCACCTTGTCTTCTCTACAAAAAACAGAGATTCTTTTCTCAATACATTCGACATACGTCTCAAAGTCTGGAAACATATTAAAGAATATGCTACAGAAAAAGGTATATTCTTAGATATGATTAATGGATATTCTGACCATTGTCATTGTCTTATTTCTCTGGGATCTGATCAGAATATAGAAAAAATTGTACAATTATTAAAAGGTGAATCTTCACATTGGATCAATAAAAATAAACTTACTTTAGGAAAATTCTCATGGCAAGATGAATATTTTGCTGTATCAGTTTCTGAGTCTATGATAGAAAGCGTAAGAAATTATATTAAAAATCAGGAAAAGCATCATCAGAAAAAAAGCTTTGGAGAGGAATATAAGGAATTTATTGAAAGATATAATTTAAAAAACTAAGTAGGTTTTGGCTAAAGCCGGAGGATTTATTTCTTTTATTTAAATGGGCTTTAGCCCATTTCTATTGAATTGGATCTCTAAAATTCATCGTATTTTTTTTTTAATTAAATCAATAATCCTATTTAACTCTAAACATACTACAATCATTAATAGGAATGGGCTTTAGCCCGTTTTCAAATTATATAAATTCCATTGGCTTTAGCCAAAACCGATCAACAAGATCATATTTAAACCCCATTTTTTTGTCCAAAATTTACAGATTTTTTACCTTTATCCACTCTTTGAACTCACATACAATTATGGAACATATTATCGAAATATTAAAATCCGGCGGAACAATTCTTTATCCTACCGATACTATCTGGGGAATTGGTTGTGATGCCACCAATATAGAAGCGGTCAATAAAATTTTTGACATTAAAAAGCGCGAAAAAAATAAATCCATGATCATTCTTGTGGAATCTGAGAAAAGGCTTCAGGATCTTGTGGATGTTCCTGAAATGGCGTGGGAAATTATTGATCTTAGCGAAAAACCGGTAACAATTGTTTATGAAAACCCAAGAGGTTTGCCTAAAGAACTTCTTGCAGAAGACGGAAGCATCGGAATTCGTCTTGTAAAAAATGATTTCTGTAAAAAACTGATAACAAAGCTGAACAGACCTCTGGTATCTACCTCTGCCAACTTCAGTGGTGAAAAAAGTCCGTTAAAATTCTCTGATATTTCTGAGGAGATGATCAGCCTTGTAGATTATGCAGTGGAAGAAAACAGAGAAAAAGTTTCAAAATACTCAGGTTCTTCGGTGATCAAAATATGGAATGACAACAGAATAAAAGTTCTTAGAGAATAAGAATTCTGAACTTTTATGTTTACTTTTTAGAGTCTTGTCAGTTCATATCGGCAGGATTTCTTTTTTTAATTCTATCTTTGCAAACTCAACTCATAAACTATTTGCTATGAATCATCACGAATTTGCTCAAATGTGGATCAATGCGTGGAATTCTCATGATCTGGAGGATATACTTTCCCACTATTCAGATGATATTGAGATTACAACTCCTATGATTGCACTGGCTACGGGCGGTAAAGAAAGTTCTTTAAAAGGAAAAGAAGCTGTTCGTGAATATTGGAGAAAGGCATTGGATAAATTTCCGGACCTTCATTTTGATCTGAAACATTCCACAGCGGGAGTAGATTCTGTAGCATTATTTTATAAGTCGATTATGGATAAACATGCTGTTGAAGTTATGTTTTTTAATGAAGAGGAAAAAATTAGTAGAATGTATGCTCATTATGACTAATGGATAACATACGTAGAAATTGTCACTATTATTAACGATGAAAATTAATCTTAATCAAAATAAGAATTTAAAACTATTTAAAATCATTTCTGAAGCAGCAGAAAGGAATAACCAGTCTGTATACATAGTGGGCGGTTATGTACGAGACCTTCTGATGAACAGAAAAGCTTCTACAGATATAGACTTTGTAACGGAACAAAGCGGTATTGAGCTTGCTCAGAATGTAGCTCAGGATATAGATCCTAAATTAAAGGTTTCTGTATTCAAAACGTATGGAACCGCGATGATCAAGTACAAAGAACTTGAACTTGAATTTGTGGGAGCAAGAAAGGAAAGCTATACAGAAAACAGCCGAAAGCCGGAAGTGGAGGGCGGAAGCCTGGAAGATGACCAGAAAAGAAGAGATTTTACCATCAATGCGATGGCTATTTCTTTAAATAAAGAAAACTTCGGAGAACTGATTGATCCGTTCAATGGAATCGAAGATCTTGAAAAAGGAATTTTAAGAACACCGTTAGAACCTGCTCAAACTTATTCTGATGACCCATTAAGAATGATGAGGGCAGTACGTTTTGCTTCAACTTTAAATTTTAAAATTGAGGAAAACTCTTTGAAAGCGATCCAGCAGGAAGCAGAAAGAATCAAGATCGTTTCTATGGAAAGAATCATGGTAGAGTTCAACAAAATAATGTTGTCTGAAAAACCGTCTATCGGATTAAGACTAATGGAACAAACCGGTCTTATGAAGCTGGTTATTCCTGAACTGATAGAATTGAAAGGCGTGGAAGAAGTAGAAGGACAAACTCACAAAGATAATTTTTATCATACGCTGGAAGTAGTGGATAATATTTCGGTGAATACCGATAATCTTTGGCTTCGCTGGTCTGCCCTTCTTCATGACATTGGAAAAGCTCCGACGAAAAAGTTTTTAGAAGGAACAGGATGGACGTTTCACGGACATGAATTTTTGGGTTCAAAAATGGTAAAAACACTTTTTCAGAGATTGAAATTACCTTTGGGAAGTGACATGAAATATGTTCAGAAGATGGTGAAACTTTCGTCAAGACCTATCGCACTGATCACGGATGATGCTTCAGATTCTGCATTGAGAAGACTTTTATTTGATGCCGGAGAAAATCTTGAAGATCTTTTCACGCTTTGCAAGGCAGACATTACCACTAAAAACTCTAAAAAGCAGGAGAAATTCAAAAGAAACTTTGAATATGTAGCCGTAAAGATCAAAGAAGTAGAGGAAAAAGATCAGGTAAGAAACTTTCAACCTCCTATTACCGGTGAAGAGATTATGGAAATGTTTCACCTTAAGCCAGGCCGTGAAATCGGAATTCTAAAAGAGAAGGTAAAAGAGGCTATTCTTGAGGGTGAAATTCCTAATGAAAAAGAAGAAGCAACAAAATTTGTGATTGCTGAGGCTGAAAAACTCGGGTTAACCCTATAATTCAACTGATATAAAATATAAAACCTGCGGGATGTTCCATCCCGCAGTTTTTTTTGTTTCCCTAGGGAAACAAAGCCGGCCGGTTTCTTCGAAACCGGCCGGAAAAAAACACAAATGATGAAAAAATAAAAAATTATTTCTTTATATGTTATCACACATTATGGATTCAGGTATGTTCCACTAGCACCGATACCTCCTGTTTTAAAAGAACTGATCTGAGCACCTGTAACTGCTGAATATACTACCATTTCACTATCCTGTGTGAACTGCTTAACGTCTGATGCAAAAATCCTTCCATCAATAACATTAAATCCATACAGTGTAAAGTAAGGACCGCCATCTGCAGCTGTTAATAATGGAGTTGCAGGAATTACAGGTATAGCCAAACTCGTTGTATATACTTTATTGGCAGAGCTGAAGTAGATTTTATCGTTATCAATCTGAAGGTTCGTAGCATTAGGAATTCCTGTCAACGTAATTACCGGTGTAAGCGCTCCGGTACTTGAAATTTTATAGATATAAGAATCTGTAGCTGTTGAAGAAATTGTATAAACATTAGATTTGTATGATACTGTATTTCCAATCTGACCATTTGGAACGGTAATTTCAGTTTTAGCATCGTTAGAAGTATTGATATAAGTAATCTTATTTCCGTACCCTGATGAAGCATTCTGTACAAAAACATTTCCTCCTGCCTCTACTGTTTTATCAGAAACTTCAGTCATATTGATTTTACTTACAAATGAATAGTCAGAAGCTTTATATTTCGTTATACTTTGAGTATGTGCAGTAAAGTTGGTATTAGCAACATAGATGAAGTTGTTAGCAAAAGTAATTCCTCTTGGGTTATCAAGCTGATCTGTAATTACTCCTAACTTTTTGAATGTATAACGGTCTACTACTACAATTTTATTAGAGTTATTCAATACAAGATAAGCTTTGTTTTCGTTAAGACCAATCGTCTGAAGAACATCACCAAGAATCTCTTTGTTGTTGTTATAACCATATACATCGTCTTGCTTCAGGCTTAAATTTCTTGTCACAAATGTTACCTTAGCTCCCTGACTGTTATAGTTTCCTTCATTAGAGATAAAATATCCGTTCTGATAAGTGATTGGAGAAACTTCAATCTCGTCAGAACTACTTGAACATGAAGAAATGTTAAACAATAACACTACTGCAAATAATACAGTTAAAAGTTTAGTTATTTTCATATTTAATCAATTTTAATTTTTAAAAATTTATTGCTGCATACACACTATAATTTCTTTTGGGTAAAGGATAGAAAGAAACCGTTTTGTAGTATGTATTGGTTAGATTATTCACTTTGAACCCTAAGGTATATTTTTTGGCTAAAGTTGCAGAGATTCCCATATTTAAAAGAAAATAAGGATCTATGGCATCTGACCTTTTTTCGTCACTTGTAGTATACGTAACGCCATTCAGCTGCCCCTGTGCGAAAAGTTTAAAGAAACCATATTCATAATCTATATTGGCATTTCCTCTGTGCATAGGAACGTAAGGTCTCTGCATTTTCGTTTCTTTATCAATAGACTTTGCATAATAGTATCCAGCATTGGCCCGGATTTTATGATTACCCCATTGTTTGCTAAAGGACAGTTGGGATTCTAATCCATAGGATTCAACTTTATTGACATTGAATGCCTGCCAGTATCCTTTAGCCGTTGGAAGCCATGCAATAAGATCTGTGATGTTCATATAGTATGGAGACAAAGTAAGTCTGAAATCTCCTGCTTTGAACACATTCGTCATATCGAGCTGGGTAGAGGTTTCCGGTCTCAGGTCTTTATTTCCTCCCGGTTCATAATAAATATCATTAAAGGATGGAAATCTGAAGTTTTTTGATACATTAAGGCTTACATCATACCATTTTGCTGCACTCCATTTTCCGGAGAACGAATACATCAACGGTGACTTCACATCTTCCACAAAATCTTTCTTGAATCCACCCTCAAAACGCAGATCTTTTGTTGCAAAATATCTTAACAATCCTGAAACAGAACCAATATTTCTGCTGACGCTGGATATTCCGTTTTGGTATCCTTCTCCTTTATTAACCTGAAACTCTCCTATGATATTAAAATTCCACTTTGAATTCAGGAAATAATTAAAGTCATTTTTAAAGATATAATTTTTCCCGGTTCCACTACTTGATTTAGGCTGATTTAACGAACCAAAAAATTGAAAATTCTCTTCCGTATAAGCTGCTTTAAGGGAATTACTGAACTTTGTTTTGTTCCAGTCCCAGGAAAGAAGGCTTCTTACACTTTGAGTTTTATATTTCGTTTTTGTTCCCGTTTCTTCATATACAGGAAAGCGTTGTGAAGAATCAAAAAACTGGCTCTGCCACGAAATTTTATGATCGTTTGTGATTTTATAGGATGCTCCTACATTGAACGTTGTATTGTAATAACTTCCGTTTCTGTTGATATAGTTCAGGTCACTTACCTTATAATCATTTTCACTTACAGAATAATTTCCAGAAGCCTTAAAACTGAACTTATCATTGCTGTAAGAACCTTTTATAAAGTTATTATAGGTATTAAAAGAAGCCACTTCAGAAAATAAAGAACCATGGAAGCCTTTATTAAAATCCAGGGTATTATTCAGGTGAATACTTCCCCCGATGGCACCACTCCCATATACTACACTTCCACCACCAGCTTTTATACCAATCTGATCATAGCCGAACAAAGCAATATTATTAATATCTCCCTGTCCCAGAAAATTAGAATTGATATTAATTCCATTCCACACAAAAGCAGTCTGCTGAGCGGTAGTTCCCCTGAAAGAAGGTGAAGAAACGGCACCACGGCCATTTTCTTTGATAAAAACCTGTGACTGAAATCTCAGAAGTTCAGAAAGATTACTGGAGTTTTTCTCAGCATCTTCTGCCGAAATTATTTTTACGGGATGAAAAAGTTTCACCCTATTCATCTGATTGTCGAAGACATAAACAGTATCGATGGCTTTCTCTTGTGCAAAAAGAAAACAGCCATAAGATGAAAAAAGCAGTACTAAAGATCTTTTTATATCCATACTTTTTTACTTTTCCTCCGAAAGCAATATGTTTTTTAATTATAATTCCGGCAGGTCTCCTGACTTTCGCATTCTGCACCTTCCCGTTATTAAACAGTGGTTTTTTGCAGAAACTTGAGTTGCGATTTACAGTTGCGGGGACAGTCCGGGAGTTACACCCGATTCCCTTTTCATTCCAAAATACTGGAAACCAAAATTTTTGCAAAGATAGTTTTTTATATGTATTCACCAAAAACCAGACTTTTCTATACAAAACATGCTATCCTTTTGCTATATACACAAAAAAGAACGGCCGCTTTCAATATTGAAAACAGCCATTCATCCCACTACTTTACTATTTATATATGTTATTTTTTAATGAATTTATAAGTCTCTTGTTTTCCTCCCTTCATAGAGTATTGCAAAATATAATCTCCTTTTGACAGGGATGAAACATCAATCTGCCCTTCTACCGAATCAAATGATTTTACCTTTTGTCCCACCATATTATAAATTTCGGCTTTCTCTATTTTTCCTGTTCCTTTAAAATATAGAATATCAGTCACAGGATTAGGATAGACACCCATATTATTTTTCTCTTTCACTGCATCATTCACCGATAAAAATTGAGAAGTATCCAGATAAAAAGCGATCATCTGCCCTGAAGCATTCGTCCCTGATCCGGCAATTTTCTTTCCGTCCTGTGAAATGGCCAAGGGAAGCCCCATGGTTACTCCATTCGTTGCAATTCCCAAAGAGGCTGCATAATCATTCAGATTGATCCTTCCGGTAGCAGAAGTCCAGATAAAACCTTCCCCTGACATAGGAGGTGCTCCAAATGCTCTATAATACCCAATTACTTTTTTTCCATCCGCAGAAATTCCTGTTGCTCCTCCTTTGAAGCTGAAAGAAGCATTAGGATGCGTTATGTAAGTAAGTCCGCTTGCAGCATTCCAGACATAGGGATTAGGATTTGCTGAGCCTATGATTGTATTTCCATCTGCAGAAATTCCTCCTGCTTCCCCTACATTATTTCCATTATTATCAGTAATAAAAGTTTCTACTCCATCCTGCCATTTAGCCCCACTTCTTGTTCCGTTTGGCTCATCCTGCCAACCTACAATTACTGTTCCTGCCGCATTGATTGCGTTTGCTCTGGAGCTGCGTCCTGCAACGATACTTCCCAGATCTACCATTCCGTTTACTTCATCCCATTTCACAGCATGTGCGTTTGCAGCAGTAAGAAAACCTAAACCTACAATCGTGCTTCCATTGGTAGTCATCCCCCAGGTTGAACTTACACTACCGTCCCATCCTGTAGGAACAAGCCCGCCTCTGTTTACCCAGGTCGAAGTAGCTACATCATAGGTTGATATTTCATTAAATCCCGTTGCTGCATTTGTTATAGAGGACGAAATTTTGGTTCCGTCATTCGAAACAACAGTTCTACCCGCTGCCGGATAACCGTTTGATATAGAACCTATCTGTACAAGTCCTCCTGCTGCATTCCATTTATATATTCCTCCTGCGCTTGTATGCATGCTTACCACTCCATTGTCAGAGACTGCCCCTACATTATAATTTCCCAAACCTATTACCGTAAGCTGAGCTTCTGCAAAACCAAATTTCAGAAAAAGACAAGCTGTCAACATTTTCATTGATACTTTGTAAAAATTTTTCATATTTTATTATATTTAGCGTTTCGAATTGGTGAAAACAATATTAATACAATATTCACCTTGCCAAAAGAAATTGGCTTTCATAATTCGTGAATTTTAAAAGAACTTATTATTTACAAGACTGATAACTAAATAGATACAAAACAATATTTTGAATATGGATTTTACCAGAATTATTCAAAAAAACACAAAAAGCAAATTAACGAGACAAAAATTATTTCAAACTTTACTGTTTATTTTTATTTTCTGCTCCCTTACCACCAAAGGGCAGTCCGGTCCGGACTTCAATATGTTAGCAGATAAAGCATTTCTGAAATTATATCAGAATCCTGACGAATGCATAAGTTATACCCAGGGAATTCTTGTGAGTGATCAAAACGCGGAACACAAAATTGTACTTCAAAATATTATTTCACAAGCTTTTGCCATGAAGGGGGAATATGTACAATCTGTCAATATTTTCGCTCAAAAAGAAGAGCCTGATCAGAAAAACGATCTTTCTTATTGTATGCAGGTCTTCAGTGATTATAACCTTGCCGATCAGTATCAGAATCTGGGTTTGTACAATCAATCGAAAAGAATTATTTCTCATCTCTTGTCTGATCAGAAGCTTCTTAAAAGCAATAGTCCGGCATTAAGAATTACCACTTCAAAATTATATCAGCTTCAGGCATTGAACTCGGGAATCAACAGAAACTATCCTGAAGCCTTAAAAATTCTAGATCAGAGTAATCAATACCTTGGCGATTATAATGAAGAGAATAGAATTTTAACAATTGAAAACAGAATTTTCAGATCTTCCTATCTGCTGAAACTAAATAAACTACCTGAATATAAAACCCTTATAGACAGTATTATTACAGATCTTGAACATCAGAAAAACCAACCTTTTCTTTTAGCTCTGGCCTATGAAAACCTCTCCCAATATTATTTTCTGAGACAAGATTATGCAACAGCTATTGAAAAACTGGAAGCAGGTCTTCAATTGATTGAAAATCTTCCTTTTAATAATTTAAAAATTAAAATCTACGAATCACTTTCCCGTAATTACTACGCACTACATAATGATGCAAAATACCATCAGTACAATAAACTTTACAATGATGTAAAAACAAAAACAGATTCCAGCTCAAAAGAAGGAATACGATACCTTGTGAAGCTTGTGGAAACCAATCAAAATAAAAATATTGAATTTCAGAAACATCTGCTTCTAAGATCTTTCTGGTTTCTAATCCTGATTTTATCTTTGATCATTCTGGTTTTGCTTACTTATTTTTTACTCATAAAAAGTAAAAATAAAGACTTAAAAAAACAGTTTGATTTCTTTGAAAAACAGATCAGTCAAAAATCTCAACCCATCATTTTACACAAAACAACTCCAGCGACAAAAGATCCTGGCACAACAAAAATATCCAGGGAAAAAGAAGATGAAATTCTCCAAAAGCTGGAAGAATTTGAAAAATCCGACCGGTTTCTGAATAAAAACATGTCTCTGTCTCTGCTTTCCTCTCAAATGGAAATCAATACAAAATACCTTTCAGAAATTATTAATAATAAGGAAAAAAACTTCAACGGATATATTAACAAGCTTAGAATCAATCATATTGTACAGTTATTAAGAACTGATTCTACTTTTCTTAATTATAAAGTAAGTTATCTGGCAGAATATTCAGGATTCTCATCACACAGTGCATTCACTACTGTTTTCAAATCTGTTACCGGAATGTCTCCCAATGCCTATATTCAGGAAATCAGTAAAACAAAAGCCTTATGAAATTAATTTTTAAAATAATAGTGTTGCTAGTTGCCTTTTGTAATGGTATGAAGGCACAAAAGACACCTGATAGTATCTTACTAAGAAAGGCCAAACTTGAAATTTACGACAACCCCGATAATACCATCACAATCGGAGAACAATTATTAAAAAAATCTCATGATATCAAAACTTCCATTAATCTTTATATGCTGCTTTCAACAGCCAATATTGCTAAAAGAAATTTTGAAGAGTCTTTACAATATATTTTAAAAGCAAAAGAACTGTCTCAGAAAACCAATGATGCCAGAAGCCAGGCAGGTGTTCTCATCTCAGTGGCGATCCAATATCAGCAAATGGAACTTTTCAACAAATGCTTAGAAACACTGAATGAGGCAGAACAGTATATTGCAAAAATTCCTGAAAAAAATCCGGAGAAATATATTGAAACGGCTGCAAGCTACGCAATAAGAGGAATGGTATATAAAAGTCAGTCTAATTCAGAAATTGCTCTGGAAAAATTCCTGATTTCTATACGAAATTATGAAAAGGTTCCCATAAAGAAAACCACTTACTCCAATATGAGTGTGGTATACTACAATATTGGGTACTGTTATCTGAACCTTAATGAGATTGACAAGGCACAAGAGTCATTTTTACAGTCTGTCAGCTATGCCCGGAAGAATTATGGTAAAAGTCTGGAAGCATTCGCTTTGAAAGGAATTGCTGAAATACACAAACAAAGACATGAAAATCAAACAGCGATAAGCCTTTTACTAAAAGCTGAGGATCTTTCTAAAAATACCGGAGATATTATCCTGAACGAAGGACTTTATAAAGAATTGGCTGAGAATTATCTTGCTATGGGACAACAGAATCTCTATCAGCAGTTTAACAAAAAACACATGGAAATGAGATTTAAAAGAAAGCAGAATGAACTGAAATCTATTAATCAGGTGATCGACAACCACAACAAGGAAACAGCTTTGAAAAGTGAGAAACTGAAATCTCATTATCGTTATATTAAAATGGCTTCAGTTCTTCTGGGATGCATTTTGATCGTTTTGCTTCTATATTCTATTATAAAAATCAGAAAACAGAATAAGAAGTTTCATAAACAGATACAGCAAATGATAAGAACATCGTAAGCTATGAAAGCAAAAAACATCCCAAATTGGGATGTTTTTTTATGATCTGAAATTTTCAATTTATTTACCAATAACTTCGGTAATCGGATTTCCTACATTTCCACTTGGAAACTGGATTTTCAATAAGGAAGATACCGTAGGAGCAATATCTGTCATGTGATATTCTTTGTTGCTTTCTCCCTGCTTCACTCCCCAACCCATAAAGATTAATGGAATGTGAGAATCGTAAGAATTCCATACACTGTGTGTAGTTCCTGTTTTAGAATATGGTGGAAGCATAGAATCATGAGAAATTAACTGGATATCCCCACTTCTCTGTCTGTTGATTCCATTAATAATTCTTTGTTTGATAGGCTCCGGAATGCTTGACTCCTGAACTTTGTCTACAGAAACAGCATATAAAACGGTAGGATCCTTCTCAATTTCTTTTACAGCAAAGTTTCTAACATCATCCAATTCAAGCTTTTTGTCTGCCAATACTTTTCTGTCGAAATAAACCTGATAGTTATCAATGGCGTTGACCAGTTTATCGGCTCCGAATTTCTCTTTCAGTTTCTGGTTCAGATTCTTTTCCGCATCTTCTCCAAAGAAACCTGTCGGGATTTTATGTTCTTTAAGGAATCCTACAGAATGTGCTCCACCATGGTCAGCAGAAAGGAAAACGGTGTACTCTCCTTTTCCTACCTTTGAATCAAGATATTTGAAGAATTCTGCCAAATCCTGATCTAGTCTGATATAAACATCTTCTACTTCAATAGAATTCGGTCCGAATTTATGTCCTGCATAATCTGTAGATGCGAGGTTGATGGCTAAAAAGTCTGTGATATTATCTCCACCTAGTTTTTCACCTTCTACAGAAGCTTCAGCCAATTTTAAAGTCAGAGTATTTCCGAAAGGTGTATAACGGATATTGTCTTTTTTAGTCTGGTAGTCTTTTGCTAGATTACTGTAAGGGAAAGTAGGTGTTTTTGCACTTCCCAACAAACCTTCCCAAGGAGAATTGTCCGGTGCGCTTTCTGTATATTCGTTGATTGGAAGTAAAGTATTCCAGCCATTCGCTACTAATTTCTCAGGAAGATTCTGAGAGTTGAATGATTTTACCCACTGTGGAAGATCATTCATATACCATGTACTGGTAATGAAATTTCCTGTACTGTCATCAAACCAGAAAGCTCCGTTTGGAGTATGGCCTGCAGGAAGAATGGAAGCACGGTCTTTCAAAGAGACACCAACAACTTTTCCCTGAAAGTTCGTTGCCAGTCTTAATTCGTCTGTGACTGTGGTAGACCAAAGATTTTTCGGAGAGTGGCTTCCTGTTTTTGTATTGGTAGTTCCTACCGGCTGAACGCTCTCATCCGCGGTACAATAAACTCCTTTACCTGTTTCTTTATCCGTCCAGTCGTTTCCGGCAATACCATGAATAGCCGGTACAGATCCTGTATAGATACATGTATGCCCCAAAGCCGTAATGGTAGGAACATAAGGAATATGTACATTATTCAAAGAATATCCTGTATTCAAAAGTCTTTTAAAACCATCATTCCCATACTTACCGTAGAAACGGTACAAATAGTCCCAACGCATCTGGTCTACTACCAGACCAACAACTAATTTGGGTCTTTCCAGTTGAGTATTTCTGTTCTTCTGTGCATTGATTGTAACTACGGACAATAAAGTAGCTGCCGCAATTGAAATGTTCCTAAGCATCCAAGTAAATTTTTATTGACAACAAATTTAAGGGTTTTGAAAGTTTTGGAGTGTGAAATTTTATTTAAATTTGAACTAATCATTGATTTAATGTTTTGGAAAGAACTACTCATGTAATAACTGCTAAATCGATACAAGAGCTTCCTTGTATTGATTACCTCAGAAATATTCCTCGACAAAAAATAATCAGAATAGTTTTTGATCATCCAATCAATCATATCAGAGAGGATTATGGTGAACAATTAACGAAAAATCTTCCTCATTTTCAAATAGATATCCATTCGATGGAGCCTAAAATTGAAGTAAAGAAACTCATTACAAAAGAAGAGATAATTGCCAACCAATTATTTTTTGTACAGTGTGCAAAAGACTACAGAAAACTTGGAGAAAAACTGGTCTGTTTATTTTTTGAAAAGAAGAAAGTAAAACTAAACAAAGATTTCCCTTTTCTTGCTTTTAATTATTTCAAAGGTCGAAGTAGAAGAACTCAGAGTGGAAAAGTAGGTAAATGGAGATATTTCCTTCATGGTTTTCATTGTCATTTTCAAAATGTAACTACAAAACAGCAGATTGAAGTTCCTTTTATTTTTGGGATGGAATTTGGGGATCTTGATCCTTATTTTTTTTCTCGTTATATTAAGTCTACGCCTGACTATCATCCTCTTCCCGTTAATATTTATGAAGATTTTGCGGATGGAGAGAGAATATTAGATGTGATGCTCCAATTGGGACTATTGGAACAAATTAATTCAAACCTTGAAAATCATTCCGGGCTTGTAATCAAAGATAGAAATAAGGTTGACATTAAAATATATAATCCTGATAAAGATTATGAAAAAATTGAATTCAAATCCAGATTATCAAAATTTATACAGTTTTTTAATTTCTAAATTATTTAATAACCAATGATAGTAGGCGTATACTGGTATTTCAAATTCCCAGACCATTTATATGACTTTCAGTTTTTCAAATTCTTTCCTGGACTTGGAGGACATGCCGATACTCCTGCTGAACTGGCAGCAAGAATCCAGGTTAAAAATACAGATGATTTTATTCCTAAACTGGAAGCACTAAAATCAGATTTCAAGAAAACATATTTACACCTGAATATCGATGGAAATCAAATCATCATCAATATTGGAGACCATATGCTTTTTGATTTTCATTTTCAGTTTGCTGAAGAGGTTGAAGAATTATTGATCCGTGAAAATGCAGTATTATTGGATGCAAGTCTTCCTTTTACCATTCAATCCAGCAAAAACTATCCTCCGGAAAGAGAGGAATTCAAAAATATAGAGCACCGTTTCATTCAGATGGTGGGTTCCGACTTCAAAAAAAGCAATGCAGAAAATTATGCTGCCAGAATTGATTGTAATCTGCCTTTGCAGTATAAGCAAGATCTTATTAATGATTTGTCGCAGATATCCACGGAAGAAAACCTTCATGTATTTTATTATAATGATTTTGATTTTAAAGATCATTGTAATCTGATGCTCTTTTTCACCAATGGCAGACAGAAAAAAGAAACCATTCAAAAGGTTGACATCAATTCATTTGGACGTAAAGTGCGGCAGCTTAGCCAGAAATACCCTCTTCATTTCGGTCATTTTGGAAGTTTTAAAGAGTATCCTTTACATGGGCCTCATATAAAACTGATGATAGATGAAGAATATATTATCAACAAGAAATAAAAACATTTAAATTCAATCATATGATCAAATTCAAGTATGTCATTCTCTATGTAGAAGATGTAGAAATGTCTATGAGCTTTTATAAAAACACCTTTGGCTTTGAAATAAAATTCATCACTCCCGAAAAAGATTATGGTGAGCTCCTGAGCGGAGAAACAAGTCTCTCATTCGCTTCTGTGAGCCTGGCTCAGTCCAATATTAAAAAAGGATTTATAACGGCAAAAACTGAAGACCAACCTTTCGGAATGGAACTTGGGTTTACGACAGATAATGTAGAGGCTTTGGTAGAAAAGGCAATACAAAACGGCGCTGTTCTTTATGAAGATATTGCTTTAAAACCATGGGGACAAAAAACAGCTTATATTAAAGATCCCAACAATTATCTAATAGAAATCTGTACTGAAATTCACTAAAATAAAAATATGGAAGGGTGGAAATAAAAAAATTACAAAAACTAACCTCTAATCCAAGTATGGATTGGGGACATAACGGGTATACAACGGATGTAAGATATGTGGTTTCCTCTATTGAGTTTGGAGGTTCTTTTGAGTTTATTTTAAAAGAGAAGTCTTTGCCTTACCACAAAATATGGGAAACGACTTCTGAAGATCTTGAAGAATTGAATACCATCATTGAACAGGGAAATTCTTTCGGTGCTTTTGTTAATGAAGAATTGGCAGGCTGGATTATCTGTGAACAAAGAACATGGAACAATAGTTTTTATATTGAAAATATCCTGGTCAACGAAAAATACAGACGACAGGGAATCGGAATTAAATTGATTAAAAGCGCCATTAAAGAAGCCAGAAAATTGAACTCCAGAGTGATTGAACTGGAAACACAGAATACCAATTATCCTGCAATACAATTTTATAGAAAAATGGGATTCAATATTACCGGACTGAATACAAGATTGTATGAAAATCCAGAGGAAATTGCACTTTTCATGACTTTAGATATAGAGTAATTTTACCACATTCATTAAAACACTTGCTGGTGTGTTAATTTTTTTTACATTAGTAATCAACAAATTAAAAATGATTACTATGAAAAATTTAAAAAAATTAAAGAGAAATCAGCTTGTGTTGATTAGTGGTGGAGACACTCCTTATGCATTGTGTGATATGGATGGCAATTGTCCGCCAACTATAGGTTCATACTATTGCAGTGGTGGTACATGCTACAGAGTTTCTGAGGGCGGCGGCGGTGACCCTGGCTGTACTGAACCTATGCGCCTGTGCCAGGAATGGGAAACAGGATGCGGATGTGTTTATATGTAAAAAATATTTGTTAGATAAAATTTTGTTCAGGGCGGTTTTTACCGCTCTTTTTTGCAACCAGCCATAGCATTCATTAACTTGCATCTCTTAATAATACGTCAAATCATATAATATGAAAACATTGATCTGGAAAGGAATCTATTATCAGTCCCTTGAATATTTCAATCTATTATCCAATGATAAAAATTACACTGTAGAATCAAAGATCATCGGCTGTCTTGAAGATAAAATATATAGTATAGAGTATAAAATTCACATTGATAAAGCCTGGATCGTTCAGGACTTCCTGATCGAATCGGAGATCAATAAGGTAAAAAGGACACTTGCCGGAAAAAGAATTCAGGACCAATGGGAAATTAACAATGTTATAAATCCGGAATTCAATAATTTTAAATTCATAGATATTTCTCTGACCCCCTTTACCAACACTTTACCCGTCAACAATTTAAAGCTTTCAGAAAACAGTTCTCAGAAAATTGATGTCCTCTATATTGATGTATTAAACCATCATATCAGACCTGTACAGCAGCAATATACCCGGACATCTGTTAATAAATACCTATATGAAAATTTAGAAAATGATTTTAAAGCAGAGATTTCAATCGATGAAACTGGATTAGTAACAGTTTATCCTAAACTGTTTGAAAAGATAGCAGAACTTTGAAAAGCTGAAACGAGTCCAACTCATATTCCTAAATAAAAATAAAAAATCACTGTTTTTCCAGTGATTTTTTTGTTGATATCAACAAGTCTTTTTCGAAGTAAAACCTAATACTTTATCACAATTTTTCCTGTTGCACCTTTTTCCAGATGATAAAAAGCAGATTTAGCATCATCAAAAGAATATACGTTATCAATAACAGGATGTATCCCATGTGCTGCCAAAGCTTCATTCATATGACTAAACATTTCTTTAGAACCCACTTCAATTCCTTGCAGCCTGATTTGTCTGGACATAATTTTCGCTGTATCCAGCTCAGCACTTAATCCACCCATCAGACCAATAACAGCAATGGTTCCATCAAGGGCAATTACATTCATTGATCTGATGATATTACGGCCTCCTACCACTTCTACAATATGGTCTACTCCTCTTCCACTGGTAATATCCATGATATTCTTTTCCCACTCGGGAATTTGGCGGTAATTAATAAGGTGATTAATCCCCATTTTTTCAGCTAAAGTCAATTTTTCATCACTACTTGACAACAAAATCACTTCTGCACCTGCCATTAAAGCAAATTGAGCAGAAAACAGAGAAACACCTCCTGTACCCTGGATGAGAACTGTACTCCCTGGTTTAATATCTCCTTTTTCAATCACGCCATGCCAGACCGTCAGTCCTGCGCAAGGTAACGTTGCAGCCTCTTCATCACTTAAAAAATCGGGAACTTTAATGACTTCATTCTGATCAAATATGGCATATTCCTGCAGCAGACCATCTGTTTTTGCACCGCCAAGAGAACCGCCTATTTTTTCATCTGTCAGTTTTCCATCGATCCATTTAGGTAAAAATAATCCGGCAACACGATCATTTAAAGCCAAGGTTGTTACTTCACTTCCTTTTTCAACAATAATACCTACTCCATCAGAAACCGGTATTCTTCCTACGGGAGGCTGCCACGAAGAAAAGCCTGTTACGACCATAAGATCTCTGTAATTAAGAGAATTGGCTTTCATTTTCACCAATACTTCGTTGGGTAAAAGCTTTGGATAGGATTTATCCACCAGCTCAAGAGAAGATATACTGTACTCTTTGCTTACCTGATATGCTTTCATTTTACTGATTTTTAAATTATTAAACTATAGACTAAAAACCGTAATTTTATAAGACAAATGTATGTTGAAAAAATCACCGGAAATCACTTGTAGCCCATTGTGAGCTACTAATAAATAAATGAGTATGAGTAAAAAGAAGCTGAGTTCTACCAATTCAATAAATGAACATTATCTGGACGACAGATGTACCCTGAATAAAGTACTAAAAATTATTGGTAAACGATGGGTAGCAGAGGTCTTATTATTAATCACTTGTGATGTCTCCCGATTCTCCCAACTGAAAGAAGCGTTGGTTGGAATTTCAGATAATGTATTATCTTCTGTACTCAATGAATTGGTTAAATCAAATCTGATTACCAAGAAAATATTCAATGAAGTTCCTTTAAAAGTTGAATATCATATTACACCCAGCGGATCAGAATTGACAAAAGTGATGCACCAGCTCTGCAGCTGGGGAAAACAGAATATTCCCTATGAAGTTAGAATTCTTCCGGGATCTATGAAATAAAAACATTGACATGTTAACTATTGAAGAAGCATTTACTTTAATTAAAAAAGAAAGAAAATTTCTTGATGATATTACAGAATATAAAATTAAGATAAGCAACAGCAATAATTTTGAGAGAGAAAATATGATTGGCGTGTACACCATCAGAAAATATAGTGCTCATAAAAATGGAAACTATGAATTATCACAACAGGTGGAAACCTTGGTTTCCAATCTGAAAAATTATTCTGGGAATAAACTAAGATTTATAAGTGTACTTGGAAAAGAATATTACGGAATGTTTTTCTTAAGCCAAGATTGGAATAAAATTATCGGATATATTGAAACTGAAGCTAATGAGAGAAACCATTAAACCATCAAGCTTAAAAAATCAATGATTTTTCTTTATCAACCTTAATTCTCCGTTCTTGAATGGTTCAAAAGTTATGATTCAATATTGCTCAAAAGACAACCCCGGCTGTTTCTTTGAAACAGCCGGGGTTTATTATTTTAATTCGTGCTTAAAGCAGGTACTTATTAAAATTTAAGATCTCCATTCACTTCTCTTACTGCATTAGCAGCTTCAGCGAATTTCAATTGCTCTTCAGCAGTCAAAGTTACGTTTACAATTGATTCTACTCCGTTTGCTCCGATAATAGCAGGAACACCAAGACAGATATCGTTTTGTCCGTATTCTCCTTCAAGCATTAAAGAACAAGGGATCATTTTCTTCTGGTCACATGCAATCGCCTGAACCATTACAGAAACTGCTGCACCTGGAGCATACCAAGCTGAAGTTCCTAATAATTTCGTAAGCGTAGCTCCTCCTACTTTAGTTTCTTCGATGACATATTTCTGTTGTTCATCACTTAAGAATTCAGTTACAGGAACACCGTTTCTTGTCGCTTTGCTCAATAATGGAAGCATACCTGTATCACTGTGAGCAGCGATTACCATTCCGTCAACATCAGAAATTGGAGCTTCTAATGCTTCAGCTAATCTGTATTTGAATCTTGCAGAGTCTAAAGCACCACCCATTCCGATGATTTTGTGCTTAGGAAGACCTGAAGTTTTGTGAACAAGGTAAGCCATAGTATCCATCGGGTTAGAAACCACGATGATGATTACTTCCGGAGAATGTTTTACTAAGTTTTCAGTAACTTCTTTCACGATACCAGCATTGATACCGATCAATTCTTCTCTTGTCATTCCAGGTTTTCTTGGAATCCCTGAAGTGATTACTGCTACATGAGAACCTGCAGTTTTGCTATAATCTCCTGTTGTACCCGTAATTTTCGTATCAAATCCGTTAAGAGATGCGGTCTGCATCAAATCCATTGCTTTCCCTTCAGCAAACCCTTCTTTAATGTCTACCAAAACTACTTCTGAACAGAAGTTCTTCATTGCGATGTATTCTGCACAGCTTGCTCCTACAGCGCCTGCACCTACTACAGTTACTTTCATATTGTTACTTTTTAAAAATTATTTTTTGTTAGTTAAGTTTAAATTTGAAACTCCCCAAATTTAACAATTCCTGAAAAATTGAGCAATTTTTCAGGAATTTAATTAGAATTAAAATAAATTAGTTAACGTTCAGTAAAAACATATATAGTTTTTTCGCCCCGGAAAGCACTTCACTATAGTTTTCTTCCGCGATTTCTGTATCCAGAACTTCCTTGAAGTTTTTCCACATTGGCCCCGTATTTTCCTGATAGCATCCGAAAAAGTTGAAAGTTACCTCATCAAAACCCTCCGTTTTGGAAAGTTGCTTTGCAATTACATTTCCACCAAGCGTAGAACCTTCAATCACATACATCGCTCCAAGTGCTTCATGTTCGTTATTGAACTCTAGGGGATGAGAAACTTCCTGATTTTTCAGAGAAAGACTTTGCAGGTCTTTTTCAATAAGTGAAAGCTTCTTTCTCGCATCAAGCTGAAGTCTTTCTGCATACTTATCAGAAAGGCTTCTGAATATTTTATCTTCGCTGTGAAGAAGCATCAGGTAATTGGTATGAATGATTTTTTTATAGTCTTCTAAAGTGAAAGTTTTGTTGAAAATCTTTTCAGAATTAAAAAGTTTTTCTGCTGCATCGTGATACTCTGCTGTATTCTGTTTTAGATATTCTGATACCATAAATACGTTTTAAAAGTTTCTCAAATATAAGGCTTTTTGAACGTTAAAATAAAGGAAGTCCCTTCACTATTGCTTTCAAAATCTACATCTCCTCCCAATCTTTTCATGATGCGGTGTACTATAGACAGCCCTACTCCGTTTCCTTTAAACTTTTTGGCATTATCCATCCGGTTGAAGATTTTAAACATTTTATGCTTCTCCTCCACAGGGATACCGATACCGTTGTCTGAGATTCTGTAAATAATGGTCTGCCCGTCCTCTGCCCCTTCAATTTCCACTTTCGGAAGCTCTTTATGGGAAGAATATTTTACAGCATTGTTGATGATATTCAGAAATACCTGATGAAGCATGGTTTTATCAGCCAGTACATCAGGACATTCTTTAATGATAATTTCACTGTTCGGGCTGCCATAGGTCATCTTGGCATTTTCGGAAATTTTCTCAATTGTATGAGCTGTTTTCAGGCTTTCAAGCTGTATTTCGCTGTGTTTGGCTCGGCTGAGCTGCAACACATCATGCATCATTTCCGCCATATTGTCGATTTCCTCAATAATTGAATTGATCTTGGTTTTACTTTTTTCAGCATCAGCAGCAAGATTTCCCAACAGCATCTGTGCATTTAGTTTCATTACGGTCAGAGGAGTACCAAGGTCATGTGAGATGGTGTAAGAAAAACTGTCAAGTTCTTCATTTACTTTTTTAAGCTCATCATTAAGCCTTTTGATGGCGTTGTAATTTTTATGGGAAGTTTCTAAAATCAAATCCCTTACAGCCTGTACAGCACTTACATTTCTGGAATTCCATCTTTTAGAATACCCTTTGATATTTTCTGTGAAAATCCGGAATGAAGTTCTTGGTGATATCATATGTTTTTCCTCTCCATTCTGAGAAAACACTTCTATTTTTTTCTCCGGATTTCCTGCCCAGTTGATATGTTCATCAAACTCTTTTCTGAACCAGATCAGCATTTCATTCTTATCTCTTTCAATAAAATAGATGGCAATTCCTGCCGCATTATCCGTCAATTCAAGTTCTTTACCGTGATCTTTAAGAAAGCTTCTGCTCACGTAGATACGCTCATCAGTATTCCCAAGAGCCCATTCTGCAATTCTTCCTAATGTTTCAACATCAGGTGTGTTGCCGTCTGTAATTATATTTTCATCCGAAATAATAGCAAGTCCGTCTGCTTCAGGTAAATTTTTGATCTCTTTTTTACATTCAATAAGAGAATCAAAGAGATGATTATGTTTCAAAAATTCCGTTTTCAGCTGAGATATTTTCTCATTCAGCTCCAAACGGTAATTCAGTTCGCTTTTTGATTTAAAAGATGAATAAGCATTGGCAGCAAGTGTTGTAAAAATTCCGGCCTGCACCCTGTCTTCAAGATCAATATGTTTGGGTTCCACATTCTGGCAGGTAACCAATCCCCAAAGATGGTCATCGATAATAATGGAAACACTGAAGCTTGAAGCTGCTCCCGAATTTTTAAGATACTGCCCGTGGACTGGTGACATCCCTCTTGATGCTGAAAAAGTGAGATCAATGCTCTCTGCGCTTTTGCTTAAAATAGGAACGGTATCCGCATACACATTGCTGAAGATTCTTTTTCTTTTTTTAAGATAAAGATCCCTTGCCTGCTTTGGAATATCAGACTCCGGGTAATGAAGCCCAAGGAAACTTTCCATGTTTTCATTCTTCTTTTCGGCAATTACTTTTCCGGAACCGTCCATCATGAATTTATAGACCATCATCCGATCATAGTTGATCACCTTCGAAAGCGTTTCCAGAAGATGATTCCAGAGTTCCTTTTCATTATCAATGATGTAAAAGTTATCATATTTATTGGAGATCCGTTTATTGGGATTAATGATTACTTCTTCAAACTCCAGAAAGATATAAAGTTCACTTCTGAAAACAGAAAAATGATACTCTTTATCATTGATAAAAATTTTATCGAAATAGGTTTCATTTTTACGTCTGGTAAACTTGTCCAGTGACATATAGATTTCTGAATCAATAATGCTCTGAAAACTTTCAGGAAAGTCAGTAATTTTTCTTCCGAACAGTTCTTTTGAACTTCCGACTTTAAATAAATCCGCAATATTCCTACTAAAAAAAGTAATGGTATGGGATTCTGCATCAATGCCAATCAAATAACCAAAACTCTGAATAGAACCCGGAATATGGATAGGTTCTTCATGGCACTCTATAAAATTCATATATCTTTTCAGTCTATATATCAAATATACTGTTTTTTTCAAACAGCTTTCTTCTTTGTGGTATCTAAATTTAAAGTCTGCTCCACCAAGTATTTATGAGAAATTTACAGCAAAAAAAGAATCAAAAATACATTCAAACATTCTTCATTTTTCCCCCTTTTTCATGTCAAATATCTAAAATATACGAAAAAAAATCCAATAATCAGGTTATGCACTCTTTAATCATGATTCATAACATGGATTACATATTATTAACCTTAATAATTGTTTTATTTAAACAAATTTTGCTAAATTTATATCACCAAATAATGAATATGATAAAAATCCATTGAATTATTCTCAATGAATTCAATATAAAATTTAAATAATACTATTATGAAAAAGTTCCCATTAATTTTATTTTCTCTGATCCTCTCTATAGGATTATGGAATCCTTCAGAAGCCTGTACAAGGGTAGTTTACAAAGGCCCCCAGAATACTGTTATTACAGCTCGTTCTATGGACTGGCGTGACGAAATCCCCGCTAACTTATGGGTTCTCCCGAAAGGAATAGACCGCAACGGACTCGTAGGCCCAAAATCTGTAAAATGGACCGCCAAATACGGCAGCCTCATCAGCTCTTCATGGGATATTGCTTCAGCAGACGGAATGAATGAAAAGGGACTGGTAGCTAACCTGCTCTGGCTAGGAGAATCCCAATACCCAAAATTCGATGGAAAAGGAAGTAAAAAGGGAATTGCCATTTCATTATGGGCACAATATTATCTTGATAATTTTGCTACAGTAAAAGAGGCCGTAGAATTCTCCCGAAAAGAACCTTTCGTTATTGTAAGTGATTATATTCCTGGAACAGAAAGATTTACAACGGTTCATCTTTCCATTTCCGACGCTTCAGGAGACAATGCTGTTTTTGAATATATTGATGGAAAATTGGTTATTCATCATGATCCATCTTATACGGTAATGACCAACTCTCCGGTTTTTGAAGAGCAGCTTGCTCTTAACAACTACTGGAAGGGCATTCCGGGAACGGTTATGCTTCCGGGAACAAACCGTGCTGCAGACCGCTTTGTAAGAGCTTCTTATTATATCAATGCGATTCCTCAGACTGCAGATACCCGCACAGCAGTAGCCAGTGTTTTCAGTGTGATCAGAAACTGTTCTGTTCCTTATGGAATCACTTCTGCAACAGAACCTAATATTTCGTCAACAAGATGGCGTTCTGTTTCGGATCAGAAAAACCTGGTGTATTATTTTGAAACGGTTTTCACTCCCAACACTTTTTGGGTAGATCTTAAAGATTTTGATTTAAGCCCTAAAGGAAAAGTGATGAAACTTGACCTCAGCAATAACCGCACTTATAACGGAAAATCCAATGCAGAATTTAAAGAGTCTGCACCGTTCACGTTCTTAGGATTAAAATAGATTTTAACCACAAAAAATACTCGTGCTTAGTAGATATTGAACTAAGTATGCCCCATTATGATTAGACGAAATACTAAAAATCAAAAATTTGAGGGGATAAGTAAGCAGTTGTGGTAAAATAGAGTTCACAATAAAAAAACAAAAATAGATATGGCCTTTTTTTCGATTAAAAAGAAAAGCCTGATCCTGTGTATGCTGGCCTGTGGGTTATCAGCTTATGCACAAAATCAGGATTCTCTGAAGACCACACCTCCTCCACAGGCAGAAGACAATGTAAAATATCCGCAACTGCAGATCAAAGGCCTTTTTCAGGCACGTTACCTTGTAGGAATGAGTAAAGATGTAGATGTTAACGGACTTCATCACACCGACGGTTCCGGAACTGATAATAATTTCATGCTCAAATACATGAGGGTTCAGGTTCGGGCACAGATCAGTAAACGTACGGAAGTTGTTGTTTTGGCCAACCTTGCCGATTTTAAAAATGATCCCAAAAGCAGAGTTCTTGAAAATGCTTACCTGAAGTATACTTTCAATCCCAAATTAGCAATTACTGTAGGACAGTTCAGACCTTGGTTCGGTATCGAGGAGACCTATCCTATTGACATTATTAAGTCTTTAGACTGGTCCAATCAATACACAGAATTCGGAAAACTGGGCTGGACAAGCTTCCAGATCGGGATGTCTGCTACAGGGCAACTTCAACTGGGAGAAATTCCTTTCCAATATGCTGTTTCAGTAGTGAATGGAAATGGAAAAAACCAGATCAATGATAATGACAACGGAAAACAGTATTCTACCCGTCTGGTTTTCGGATTATCAAAAAAATACCACTTCAATGTAGGTCTGAATGGAGGTACCGGAGAAGTTTTCAGCAAAAAAGTATATGCGCTGGGCGTAGATCTAAGTTCACTGATCCAGTTTGATCCAAAATGGAGCCTTGATATGCAGCTGGAAGCCAAACAGGCAACCAATCACGTTCTATACAACTCCATTGCACCTGAATTACGTCCTGATAATCCTGACCAATATCTTATCCGCGGTGCTTATTTTCTTCCGAATCTAAGATATGAGATCAACCACAAAAATCTCAGCGCCTTCGAATTATCCTGCCGCTACGAATACCTTGATACGAATTTCAGAATGGCTTCCAACCCAAGACAAACGATTACCCCGATGTTCGGATTGGAATTCCTGAAAAATTATGGAGCAAGAATTCAGCTGGGAGTACAGTTTGACCGCTACAAACATCAGGTGGAAAACACATCACAATACAACAATAATCTATTCATTGTACAGGTACAGAGTAGGTTTTAAACGATTAAATAGTTAGTATCATGAAAGAAATTAATATTAAAAACGTAGCGATCACATTTGTTGTTGCGTTGATCATATGGTTCATTCCTGCTCCGGAAGGTGTTGCAGAGAATGCCTGGCATCTGTTTGCCATCTTTGCGGCAACTATTTTAGGAATTATTCTAAAAGCTGCTCCAATGGGAACAATGTGTATGATGGCCATTGGATTTACAGCCCTTACGCAGGTAGTTGCTCCGGGAGATGCGGGGAAATCTATTACCAAAGCGCTTTCCGGTTTTGGAGATAAAGTAATCTGGCTGATCGGGATTTCATTCTTTATTGCCAGAGGATTTATCAAAACAGGATTGGGAAATCGTATCGCCTTTTTATTCATCCGAGTTTTTGGGAAAAGTTCACTGGGATTGGCTTACGGATTAGGACTTGCCGATGTTTGTCTTGCTCCTGCTATTCCTAGTAACACAGCAAGAGGAGGTGGAATTATCTACCCGATCATGAAGTCTATGGCCATAAGCTTTGATTCTGTTCCTGAAAAGCCGGAAACCCATAGAAAGCTAGGGTCATTCCTGACTTTGAACAGTTATTACATGAACCTGATCGCTTCTTCCATGTTCCTTACCGGGACAGCCAGTAACCCGATGTGTCAGAAGTTTGCAGCCAACCTTGGTATTGATATTACCTGGATGTCATGGGCAGCAGCAGGTTTTATTCCGGGTGCAGTAGCATTCTTTATCGTTCCTTTGGTATTGTATAAATTATATCCGCCTGAATTGAAAAAAACGGGTGATGCTCCTAAAATGGCAGCTCAGAAATTAAAAGAAATGGGGCCTATCTCAAGAAATGAATGGCTGATGCTGCTGGCATTCTTCATTCTGTTAGCCCTTTGGATATTTGGAGGAGCACTCTCTATTGATGCTACTACTACAGCCTTTATCGGATTAACATTATTACTACTAACCTCAGTATTAACCTGGGAAGATGTAAAAGGTGAAAAAGGAGCTTGGGATACGATCGTTTGGTTCGCTGTACTGGTGATGATGGCAAGTTCTTTAAATGAATTAGGTTTCATTGGATGGTTCAGTAACCTTATCAAAGTACAGATTGGAGGTTTGAGCTGGCAGGTAGCTTTCCCGGTTATTATTGTAGTATATTTCTTCAGTCATTATATTTTTGCCAGTGCTACTGCTCACGTAGCGGCCATGTATGCTGCCTTGCTGGGTGTCGGTGTTTCTTTAGGAATCCCACCAATGTTACTGGCAATGATGCTTGGTTTCATGGGTTCAATTTACGGGGTACTTACTCATTACGGCCACGGTCCGGCTCCGGTATTCTTCGGAAGCGGATATGTTGACCTGAAAGTCTGGTGGCTCAGAGGTCTTGAAATTGGAATCGTTCTATTGATCATTTATATGGTTGTAGGAGGATTGTGGATGAAAGTCTTAGGATATTATTAACCAATAAATCAAAAATATGTTATCAACACTGTCAAGAAAAATGCTGATGTGCCTTACAGGACTCTTTTTGGGATTCTTCCTGTTGATTCATTTCCTTGGAAATCTTCAGCTTTTTCTTCCACAAGAACAAGCGCACCTGCAGTTTAATGCTTATTCGCATTTTTTATCAGGAAATATCATTATCAAAATAGTCTCTTACGTTTTATATGCCAGTATTATTCTGCATGCAGTAGACGGACTGATGATTACTTTAAAAAATAAAAAATCAGGAGGCGGTTATCAAACGGACAGACGTGGAAGAGCTAGCAAATGGGCTTCCAGAAATATGGGAATCCTGGGAACATTAATTCTGATTTTCCTGGTGATCCATTTCCAGAACTTCTGGTATATCTATAAATTCGGAAATCCTCCTTTGGATGAAAACGGAAATAAAGACCTCTACATTCTGGTAGTGAATGTCTTTAAAGAATGGTGGTACGTTATCATTTATGTTGTATCAATGATCGCTTTATGCTATCACCTGATTCATGGGATCCATAGTGCTGTAAGAACTCTGGGATTATATCATCCTAAGTTTGTACAATGGTTCAAAACTATCGGGATTACGTATTCAATCATTATCTGCGTAGGTTTTGCATTGATGCCTGTGTATGTATTCTTCACTTATCATTAAAAGGAACGATTATGATTTTAGATTCAAAAATACCACAAGGCCCATTGGAACATAAATGGGAAAATTATAAAAAGAAAGCAAAACTCGTAAACCCTGCCAACCGTAAAAAACTGGATGTGATTGTTGTAGGAACAGGATTGGCGGGAAGTTCAATCGCAGCTTCTTTAGGGGAAATGGGATATAATGTAAAATCATTCTGTTTTCAGGACAGCCCGAGAAGAGCACACTCTGTGGCAGCACAGGGAGGTGTGAATGCCGCCAAAAACTATAAAAATGATGGTGATAGTGTCTACAGAATGTTTGTAGATACCTTAAAAGGAGGAGACTTCAGAGCCCGTGAAGCCAATGTCTACAGAATGGCAGAATGTTCTTTGAACCTCATCGACCAGGCTGTTGCACAAGGTGTACCTTTCGGGCGGGAATATGGCGGATATCTGAACAACCGATCCTTCGGAGGAGTTCAGGTAAGCCGTACTTTCTATGCGCGAGGACAAACGGGGCAGCAGCTTCTTCTGGGAGCTTATCAGGCTTTAATGCGACAGGTTGGAAAAGGTTCCGTGCAATTATTTTCAAGACATGAAATGCTGGATCTGGTTACTGTTGATGGGAAAGCCAGAGGAATTATCGTAAGGAATTTAGACACAGGAGATATTGAAAGACATGCCGCCCACGCTGTAATATTGGCAACCGGAGGTTACGGAAAAATTTATTATCTGTCAACCCTTGCCATGGGATGTAACGGTTCTGCCATCTGGAGAGCCCATAAAAAAGGAGCTTTAATGGCTTCCCCAAGCTGGATTCAGGTACACCCTACTTCCCTTCCGCAATCCGGAGATTATCAGTCCAAACTGACTTTAATGTCTGAATCATTACGTAATGACGGCCGAATCTGGGTTCCATTAAAAGAAGGGGAAACAAGACAACCCAATGACATTCCGGAAAATGAAAGGGATTATTATCTTGAAAGAAGATATCCGGCTTTCGGAAACCTTGCTCCAAGGGATATTTCTTCCCGTGCCGCCAAGGAAAGAATTGATGCCGGGTTCGGGATCGGGCCTTTGAAAAATGCAGTATATCTTGATTTTTCCAAAGCAATACAGGAACAGGGAAAAGATAAGATTAAAGAAAAATATGGAAACTTATTCGATATGTATCTTAAAATAACAGGTTATGATGCGTATAAAGAACCTATGATGATCTCTCCTTCTGCCCACTTTTCAATGGGTGGTCTTTGGGTAGATTATGAACTGATGACTACTGTTCCCGGACTGTTTGCTTTAGGTGAAGCTAATTTTGCCGATCACGGAGCCAACAGATTAGGAGCCAACTCTCTTTTACAGGCGTCTGTAGACGGATATTTCATTGCGCCTTACACGATTGCCAATTATCTGGCAGATGAAATTCACACCGGAAAAATTTCACCGGATACTCCTGAATTTGAACAGGCTGAAAAGGCCGTTAAAGATCAGATCAACGATTTTATCAATATTAAAGGAACCAAAACCGTTGATTACTTCCACAAAACTTTAGGAAAGCTCCTCTATGATTATTGCGGACTGGCCAGAAATGAAGAAGGGTTGAAATATGCCATTCAGGAAATCCGAAAATTGAAACAGGAATTCTACAAAGACGTAAGAGTTTCCGGACAGGGAGATAAAATGAATACCGAACTGGAAAAAGCAGGTCGTGTAGCCGATTATTTCGAAATCGGAGAACTGATGTGCTACGATGCCTTAACCCGTAACGAATCCTGTGGAGCTCATTTCAGAGAAGAATATCAGACTCCGGACGGAGAAGCTATGAGAAATGATGCAGAATACCAATTTATTTCTGCATGGGCATGGAAAGGTGAAAATGGTGAACCTGAAATTATTAAGGAACCTTTAATCTTTGAAGAAATTCAGCCAACGGTAAGAAGTTACAAATAAAAACAGAAAATTATGGATTTACATCTTAAGATATGGAGACAGAAAGACAGAAAAAGTGAAGGAAAACTGGTAGGTTACGACCTGAAAGGATTGAATTCTCACATGTCTTTCTTAGAAATGCTGGACACTTTAAATGAAAAACTGATTATTGAGGGTGATGAACCTGTTGAGTTTGATCATGACTGTCGTGAAGGGATCTGCGGACAATGCGGGATGATGATTAATGGTATTGCCCATGGTCCTTTGAAAAATACAACCACCTGCCAGCTTCACTTAAGGTCCTTTAAAGATGGGGAAACGATTCTGATAGAGCCATTCCGTGCTGAAGCATTTCCGGTGAAGAAAGATTTAAAAGTAGACCGTTCTGCTTTTGACAGAATTATATCTTCAGGAGGTTTTGTATCTGTAAATACAGGCCAGGCTCCTGATGCTACAACCATTCCGGTGACTCACCAGACGGCTGAGGAAGCTTTTGATTCTGCTGCGTGTATCGGATGTGGAGCCTGTGTTGCCACTTGTAAAAATGGAAGTGCAGCTTTATTTACCTCTGCAAAAATCACTCACATGGCACTCCTTCCTCAGGGAAAAGAAGAACGTAGCAAGAGAGTGCTGGATATGGTGACTCAAATGGATACGGAATTATTCGGGCACTGCTCCAATACGGAAGCCTGTGAAGTAGAATGTCCACAAGGAATTTCTGTCCTGAATATTGCCAGAATGAATTTTGAATACAACAGAGCTTTGTTTTTCAGAAAGAAAAATTAATCTGAGAAAGCAAAGATGATCATAAGTAAAGGACGAATTTGTAAATTCAAATTCGTCCTTTTATTTCTTATTCTATCATCGCCACTACTCTGGCGGGAGCAGCAGAACCGCCAACAATTTTAAGGGGAAATACACAGATTTTAAATCCGGATGGAGGTAGTGCGCCCAGATTTGTAAGCTGTTCGATGTGTAAATATTCTTTTTCGATGCCTACGCGGTGGCCTTCCCAGAAGAATTCAGGATCATTGAGTTCTTTGGCTTTCTGAGCCATATATTTCAAAGGAAGATCCCAGCCCCATTGGTCGATTCCCATTACTTTTACGCCCTGATCAATCAGCCATTCTGTAGCTTCTTTACTCATTCCGGTGCCTTTTTCCACAAAATCCGAAGTTCCCATCATTTTGTCACGATCCGTTCTGATCAGAACAATATTTCCTTCCTGAATGGTAATTCCGTTTTTATAGAGATCTTTTTTCAAATCCTCAACAGTGATAGCAACAAAATCTTCTTTATGCGTACAATCAATTACAATTCCTTCTCCATAGCACCATTCCAACGGAATCTGGTCTATGGTTTTGGCAGGCTTCCCTTCCACTACAGGGCCATAATGCCAAGGAGCATCAATATGTGTTGTCGCATGAAGTCCCATATTTTTGATAGTGTCATCTGCCCAGCCTATCCAGTTTTTAGGAAAAAGCCTTGATGGAAGCCTCAATGCCAGACGAATCAGCCAATGTGATTTTCTATGGGCTTTATGTTTAATTTTCACCCGCATGAACCACGGATCTCCTGCATTGTATTGGATAGGTTTTGTCAGATCGACAAGTGTTGTTTTCATATGATTTAGCTAAGAAGACAAAGATAATGAATAAGGCAAAAAAACGAATAGATATTAGCAAATGAAAAAAGATCAGCCATTACTAATCTTTTTCTAATTCTAGTGGGTTTTCGTATTTTTTGTTTTCTTCCCTTTCTTTCTGTCTTTGTTTTAGCATTTCCTCTCCCTGTATAATAGTTGTTCCATAACTTGCAAGTACACCAGTGACATTAGCTTGAATATTTCTTTGCGCCTGTTTCAACTTCGCTTGTGTAGTTTCTGTAGCTCCAATATATCTACTTTTCTTTATATTAACTAATTTACCTTTCAATATAGAAGTAGGCGAAGATTTTACAAGTTCAAAATCATAATCACCTCTATCATCTGTTATTTTAATAATTAACCCTGGCAACCCATTAAATTTCATCGGACCGTAAGACAAAGGAATTTCAGGAGAATACCATGCTATCCAGTTCCGACCTTTAAACTTAACTTCTGCCTTCTGACAAATAATTGTATTAATTGCTTTGGTCTCATTCATAAGTTTCCAATTCTTTATTACAGGTTCTTTATACATAAGTAATGACATGAAAGCAGAATCAAAATACTGGATATCTTCAGTTGATTGTATAATTGTAAAGTTGAAATTTGTTTTTGGAATAACTGCTTCCTTCTTATAGCTGAGAGTTATGCTTCCATCATAATTTTTTGTTGTAACCCTTGAATTTTCCATTACCGAATCTCCTTTCAATGATATAGTACTTGCAAAAAATGCGCGTTTATTTCCCACTTGTAATGTGAAAAGTTCTTCATATTGATTGTCAGTTCGTTTATCGAACTTAGCTCTTAATCGATACGTGAACTCACCTCTTAAGCTATCTTCTTTGTATGATTGGGTATAATATAAGACACTGTATAAGAATATTAAAACCTGAAATATTTTTTTATGATAATTCATGAGAGGTATGATTAATCTATAAATACACATATAGCAGAATGACTCCACTATGAGTGCTCAATTTATTTTATGCTAAATGTTGAGCATCAGACCCAGAATAAGTAGGAGTTTTACAGTAATTTTTTTCAATTTCATCCACCCAAGTATTTGCCTGTTCAGCGGTCCATTCTTGAGTAGTCGTTGCTGTAAAACCACATTTGGTAATTGCAATCCAAACCTCACCTCCTTTTACAGTTTTAAGATCTTCGCGAGTCATTTTTTTAAATTTTTTCATAAATATGTTTTTAGTAAGTATCAAATATATACAACTAATTCACATATGAAGGATATTTTTCATTATGTTAAGTAATTGTTTATCTGATACAAACATATTTTTTACTTAAAAATTTCCGTATAAAATTAAATTGATTTTTATCCTGTTACTTAAACAAAATGCATTCATTAAAAAAAATTCATTTGGATATTTTTTTATATGTTAAATAGTCAATGTCAAACAGAGACTTTACATCTAAAGTCTGAAAATATGTAATTTTTCTGATGTCATATTATCAGATTTAGTGGTTTTGCCTTTTTGCTATTTCGCCTTTTTACTCCCTAAACTCCTCTGGGAATCATAATCTTCTTCGGATCATCCTCATCATACATAATCTCAATAGTTCCCTGTTTAGGAATGGAAGAGAGCTTTAGAAAGCTGACAATTTTCTTATATACCGCAATATGTTCAGTTCCTCTGAAATCTTTAAAACTTACCTGAAACATGATTTGTGGCTGATTATTAACAAGAAGACCTGTCTCACTTACACTGATGATATTGGCTTCAGCATTTCTTCCTGAAAAAAGAATACGTTCTTCTTTTGTATTTTTTAAAAACTTCCCGAAAATAAGCTGAAAAACCAGGACATAAATAATGGTCATCACCCCGCTGAAAATAATTGGGTGCATGAATGTCAGAAACCTCCAGCCGAAATCAAAGGATTCTCTCCAATAGAAATAAGAGTATAAGCCAATAACATAAGCAATCAATAATACAAGAAACGCAATTCTTAAAATCATTCCTGATGTATTGAATCCCACTTTCTGATCGCTTAAAATAAAGTAAGGTTCCTTTGATGCCTGAGGATTCAGCAGTACTTTTACTTTGTTTCCTGCGTCAAATCTTTTTTCGTATGGTTTAGAATCATGAAACATCGTTTTATGTTCTATCACCGTATTGCTGAGATTAGGAAATGAAAGCGTAACCTGAATGAGGTTCATCTTTTTCTTAGCAATGTATTTGAGGAGTTTATAATCAATGATTTTGGCTTCTCTTGGAATTCCGTTTCTAAGAATAGACTTTATCGTATTTTTCTCTTTAAAAGTTGTAATGAAAAGCTTATTGATAAAGAAAATAATCACATATCCCCATATTAACAAAGAAAAGCCGAGATACCCATAGCTCACCGCTAATGAATTTCTCGGTTCTGTTGCCAGCTCTTCACTCATCATATAAATGAAAATCGGAAAAGGAACGCAGAAAAAAAAGAGAAAAATTCCCCAGAAAATGATCATCAATTTCATAGCTGTTATTTTGTAATCAGCAATAAAGTTATGATATTATTATGGAACCGGAGATTTCTTTTTATACCTCTTTTTCGAAATAAAGTCTGTAATATTTTCCTTTATCATCCTCACCCATCTCGATTTTTTGTCGGTCTCCGTGGATGTAGATATGGAAGTTTTTATCTAATTTAATAATACTTTTAAAGTGTCTCTGTGTCTTTTTCACCGCAGCTTCACTGATTGGAAATTCCTCGGCAATATTCACCTGCATATCCTGTTCGTAATCTGTTTTAAAGTTCACAAAACTTTCAATTACATGCTCATCACCCAGTACTTCATTGGCAAATTCATCCAGCTTAAATTCTTCTTTTTCCTTGAAGAAATTGATAGACTTATTCAGGAAATCTGCCTGGTCTGCTTTGGAAACTTCAAATTCCTGAGGAAGTTGTTTGGTGATATAATCTTTATACACCATCAGGGCTTCCTGCGTGTGGAAATATTCGTCATCACGCTGTTTTACTTTCAGGAAATCTTCGAACCAGTAGTACATATCCCCGTTTTTGTTGTTATCAACTACAGAAAGTACATATCCTGTTTCTTTATTGTTGTTGTAGATCAAAGCTGCTTTATCAATTTTGGATAAACCAATACCCTGATCTTTTTCAATATCAAATGTCTCTTCAGAAGGATTGATTTTCAGGAAAGATTCTCTCTTCTCCGTTTTAAAAATCCCGATTTTATCCACTCTGTCCGGACGGTCGCTTTCATCTTCGAAAAGTACGATGAAAAGCTCTCCACTCTGAACTCTCGGGTTCTCAGCAGCCTCGAAAAGATGTTTGGCAATATTCTCAGATTCCCAGATAAACTTGGATTTATCATCAAAAATTTCAGATACTGCACTGTACACCGGATTATTCACCAGATAAGTGTCACTGTAAAAATGGAAGGTTTCTTCCGATTTAAAAGAACCTAAAAAGTAGTCTTCAAGCATTTCTGCCATTCCTTCTTCCAGCTTCAATTCCTCCTGGGAAAGTGTCAGCGAATCTCCGTTGATCTTATTCCCGACTCTGTGTACTATTATTTTTGAAAACATTTTCTGAATATTTGGACTGCAAAGATATTCATTCTTATCCTTACTGCGAAACTTAAAAAATGTCATTTTATACTACTCTCTTTTAACCACCCCGTCAAAAATTCTTTGAATTTTCGCCCCCCCTCCAAAGGATGGGAATTATCAATCCTCAGATTAATAAGAAGGTGTGATAGCAGCAATTTTTGTCTTTTTATTTTTTCCAAATTGATAAAACCCTTATCATTTTGACAGGCTTTTTTGTTTAAAAAACTCAACTATAAAATCATAATTTATTAATTACCAACATATTAATTACATTCTATTTTCATCGGAATACCATTGGCATCATGATTTGAAAACATAGAAAAATGGACTTAAAGACTTTAAACAGAATCGACAAGCTCAGAAGGTTAAAAAGCAAAGGACCTGCAACTCCAAAATGGCTTAAGCCCTATCATATGCTTTTTTTTGCTTTTTTAACCATTTTCATTTTTGGAGCCTTCATCAAAATGCTCGAACACTATCACCATTAAAATATAATACGATGAACTATTTACAAGCCGTAAAGGAAATCACTGATGTGGTTCCCGATTTTGAAAACGAAGTAAAAGAAATTAAAATTCAAAACTCATACAGCATTATCCGGACGTTTACGGAACGTATTAAAAATATGATCCGCCAGAATGACAGAAATCTGCTGTTCAGAAGTTTACAAAAAATGGACAAAATTTATACTGACGGAGACACGGTACTGAAGAATGCTATTGAAACTACTTTTATTTATTCTCTGGACAATTGTACCGCTTTCTGCACTGAGGAATACAGAAAAGTGATTTTTAGTCACATTTCTGCCAACCTTCAGAAAGTATATTCAAGACAAATTTACACTCACGGCATATAACCGTTTTGTTACATTTTTTATCCGTTTCATTACAAAGTGTTTAAATTAAACAAAAATAAAAATAACTCACAATCAATAGATTATGAAAAATAAAATCAGAAGAATTTCAGACTGGAAAACCTGGAAAACCACTACTAACAGGCACAATGCAGAAATATTACTCACTCACATCGCTGTGATCGTCGGAGTATTTATTTTTGCTGCCTGTCTTTAAATTTTGGTATACATTTCGCTGCAATATAAAGTGTTTGAAAAATTCTTAATTATGATGAAAGTACAAATGCAAACTATTAATCAAAAAATAGCTGTTGAATACTTAAAATTTTTCTATCCGCCACTTCGCAATGAAATCACCCAGCTGTCTGTACAGGACAATTTCGCCGGGATCATGCAGGCTACCGTGAATTATCTGAAGCACCTGCTGCAGGAATCGAAGATCAATATCATTGCCCATCACATTAAGTTGATGGACTGGATCTACAGAAACGGGAATTCTTATGTAAGAACCATGATTGAAAACCTTTTTGTAAGATCTTTCGAAAGTTTTAAAAAACATGCAAAGATCCAACATTGGAAACTTCTTTACCAATATATGCCTGTAAGCTTTCAGATCATTTATAATGAACAACAGAAGCAGGATCAGATGTATCTTGGAAAATAAATGAAATTAAAAGACGAAAAGGCGAATCCATACATTTGCTCTTTCGTCTTTTTACTTTTGGTGCCTATTACAGGGAATTTTCATCCTATTCTATTTCACAAGTCCGTGTAAAAGGCCTATTTTTGCAAAAAGTACCGATGAAATACCCATTTTACATTGCGATGCTGTCGTTATCGATGATCTCATGTGAGAATAATGACAATACGATTGATGATCCGAGACCTGTTGATAAAAATGTTTACCAGTTTCAATTTAAAAGCTATGTTGTAAAAAATACCGTGTTGTACCAGGGGGCAAAAGGAGAAAAATCTACTCCGGATGAATCTTATCTCAACAAGTATTGGAGTCTGTATCAGGAACCCGCCTGGGAAAAAATAAGCCTTGATCTTAAAAACAAGACTATCAAGTTGCTGTCAGAAACCTCAACTACAGATTTTACTTACAGTTTTACCATGGTGAATGATTCTGTAATGATCAAAGAGAATAACAATAATAAGCCAACTTACATTGGTGATTTCCATAAAGACACTTCTTCGTTCACTTTAAAAAGAACGTACAGATATGTTAAAAAAGTCCCCCGAGATGATCATGACGCCCTATTGATTACTAAAAGCGCTCATTTTGGGACCACCCAATACGAAAATATTTTTGTCAATATATTTTCTACTCCTTCTGAAATGATCAAAACAGGAGATCAGGTTTTATGGAGCAATATTGAATATTCTTATAAATAATTGTAGTTACCCCTCATTTCTTAATTATTAAACTAAAAAAACTTCCTGTCTTATTAAGATCCAGGAAGTTTTCATTGATAAACCTTCTATAATAATATATGTCAAAGATCGTTTATTGATAAACCATACCATGAAAATAAAATTTTCACTATTCTTTCTGTTTTCATTATACTTATTCAATGCCCAGATTTCCGACCAGCTAAAACAACTTATCGACCCTATAGATAAAGAATATTTTGACTTAACGATTAAAGAGGATTATGATACAGACAAGTATTCCAAATTATCCGAAATGTATAATGGAATTGATAAAACAGCAACCAATGATGAACTGTTTTATTTGGCGGTTAACGGAAGTACATTTATAAGAATCAATGCAATATCTTCTCTTATAGATAGAAATGACAAAAGGATTGTAGATTTATACCGTTATTATTCTAAGTTTACCTTAATCTATTATCAGAAAATGGGATGCGTGGTCACGGCTCAGGATATGGCATTAAGCAGTATACGGGGAAAGATTATGAATAAAATTAAATATTATGAACTGTATAAGCATATGAAAACACAAAAAAATTGGGAACTTCTATTTTCTAGTGAAGACATTGAATATTATGAAAAATTCAATGTGGGTGATTTTAAATCGTATGTAAAAGCATTTGATGAAATCGACAAAAAATTTATTCCAGAAAGAATAGAAACCAATGATTCCATCAAAGAAATATGGAAAGATAATAAACTTCATGTACCTTCATTATAAAAATAAATCCCAGGTAATATTCCCGGGATTTTATTTTTATTTCTTTACAAAGACTTTCTCTATAATCTGTGACTCTTCATTACTTAGTTTTGAGGCTTTCCCCAGCTTGGCAATGAAAGTGGTTACTTCTTCCGGTGTCGCAGGTGATCCCAGATTTTCTCCTTTAGCATCAAAAGAATCTGCCAATACTTCTCCTTTTGGATTTAGAATCAGCCAGAAAGGAAGCCCCGCGTTTCCGCCTTTATATTTATTCATAAGTTCCTGCCCGCCTGGATTTTCAAGGCTCTTCTTATCACCTCTTTCCTGCACGTCTACATATGCGGTGACAAATCTTTTATCAAAAATAGGTTTGGTTTCAGGGAGATCCATATTCTTTTCCATCATTTTGCACCACTTGCACCATGAAGCATGGAACACCAGTAAAACATTTTTCTTTCCTGCTTTAGCTTCTGTGAAAGCTTTATTTAATACAACATCTGCATTTTCCTGTGCTGCTCCCAACTGGAACAGTAACAAGGTTGCAACGATAATAATTTTAGAGTATTTCATTCTGAATTTTTATTTAAAATTTAAACGAATTTAGGTATTTAATCGTTCAGTTATTTTATTTAACTTTAATTATTATTATAAATAATGAGCTATAAATATTTCTACTGTTTTCTATTCACGTTTAGTCTTACAATATCTAATGCTCAGGTCTCTGAAGCAGTAAAAAAACTGGCACAGCCTTTAGACAATGTCTCATATGCAGAGTCTCCTAATATTGGAGTTAGAGGTGAAAAAAGCAAAATTTATAATCAATTTAAAAAAGTTGCCAAAATAGCCAGTAACGATGAACTCTATTATTTCGCAATGAATGGAAGCAATTCTTTAAGGGTTTATGCTGGTCAGGAACTATTTAAAAGAAATGATAAAAGATTTTTAGATATCTATACATTTTATTCCGCCAATCCTTTGATTATGAAATATACTCAAGGCTGTGTTGGAAAAAATAAAAATATTTCAGAATTTTTAAAAGATGAAGTATACTCTACCCAGTATTATATTTCGCTGCAGGATCAGTTATTAAAAAATAAAGATAAGCAAGATGAAATATCAAAATTACAATTAGACCAAATCAAAGAGCTGGGTTATGGGAAACTTACGGAAGAAAATATCAATGCAGTTAAAAAGCAGTTAGAAAAAATTGATAATAAAAAATCAAACTAAAATTTATCTGCTCAATATAATCGGCAAAACCAAAAGTATAAAAAATATTACTATACCCGCCGAATTTTCGTTGGATAATAGTTTTATTTTAAAGAGTATTTAAAGGAGCTTTAAACAAGACTTAAAATCTTTTTAATATCCTTACGGTTTTCCACATTTGGTGATTAGAAAAATAATTTTATATTTAAATTGTTAAATATTTAAAAAATATAATTATGAAAAAAGTATTATTACTTTCAGCATTTATGGTTGCTGGACTTGTTTGTGCTAAAGAAAGCACTTCTAACAAATTAGAGTCAAAAAAGGAAAAACAGCAAATTGCAGCCTTTACAAGGTATTTGGTGACTATCAAAACTATTTGTGGAACTACTTATCAAACAGTTTTTGATTCTGAATTTGATTCAAGTGATTGCCTTTACAACGAATGGGAAATGTATAACAATCAAGATTGTGGACATTCCAGTTATGAAAATCCAATGACGTAATGAAAAAAATAATGGGCTGTCTTTTAACAGCCTATTTAATTATAATATTTTGAGTACCTATGAAACCACTTTTTAGAATTTTTTTGTTATTTCTTTGTTTTAACTATGTGAGAGGTCAAGAAAAAAAAGATTATTCGGAAATCGAAGTAAAGTATAAATATACTTTTGTACAAGATACTTTGGATAAATTATCTACAATTAATGAGCCTATGGTATTACTCACTAATGGGAAAAAATCTATATATTATAGTGAAAATTATAAGGCTGCAGTGGATGGTTTTGGGAAAAAACTGGAAGATGCAATGAAGACCGGAAATATTGTTGATCCCGGCTCTCTTCCAAAATCTAAGGTAAAGCATAATGTATATAAGGATGAAAACAAAACCTATATATCAAATTATTTAGGAAGAAATTATTACACCTATGAGAGTCCTGATAAACTTGACTGGCAAATTGATAATAAAAGCACTTCTACTATTGGCGGCTATAAATGTAATAAAGCAGTTGTAAGTGCAGGAGGAAAAAATTTTATAGCTTGGTTTACTTATGATATTCCGATAAGTGATGGTCCATACAAATTTAGAGGACTTCCTGGATTAATATTAAAGATCAATGAGGTGAATAATTATATAGGTTTTGAACTTATATCAATAAATAAAACGAGTTTACCCATTGAGCAAAAAAAAGGGTTAATTGTATCCAAAGATCAATTTATAACAAAGAGAAAAGAATATATGAATGACCCCTATCAAGGTAAAATTAATAACCCTGAGTATAGAAAAATGATTGAGGACAATAAAAGGAAATATAACAATTCTTTAGAATAAAAAAATAAAACACCTGAATTTACAGGTGTTTTATTTTTCACTCATTATTTCTATACATCATTATAGCTAGCATTATGAGTGAGCTGTGTACCTGTAATTACAGTTGTAGCTTCATCAAAAGGATTTTTACAATATCCGTTTTGTTCCATCCAGTTACATCAATTTGATATTCACCTTTTAACAGATCTGAAATGATTGAAATAAGAAAATACTCCAACCAGGCAGGATATCCTGAACCGCGACGGGTCATCAGATACACCTTATTCTGGTGCCAGTCCGGAAATGCAGAAATTCTGATTGATGAAAATATTTTCATCATGGCAGCCGGGCAAGTTGTAACGATTACCTCAGGGCAGTTTCATCAGTTAAAATCGGTGAAAGGAGAAGTGATTGCTCTGGAATTCACGCTGGATTATTTCTGTAAAAGCGACAATGATATTGAGCTTATTTTCCACAATGGTCTCTTCTGTCATTTTGGAATGAATGAAATGATTGCTATACAAAACCCTTCATTTTTTACTGAAACGCTGAATGTTATTGAAAAAGAAATTCAGGAACAGCCTTACCAGTATCTGATCTCTACGCATTCTATGGTTGAATTGCTATTGGTGGAAATAAACCGCAGTAAAATTGCCAATGGTGATGAAATCTGGAAACCGGATGCTTTATTTTTAAAATTCCTTGAAAGTGTAAGAGATCATTTCCAAGACAATTATCAGGTCTCTCATTTTGCAAATCTTCTTGGAACTACTGAAGCCAAACTGAATGAGATTTCAAAACTTCATACCAACAAAACGGCTCAGAATGTGATCTACAGTCTTACCATCTCCGAAGCCAAAAGACTTTTACTCTACGAAAAACTTACCGTAAAAGAAATCGCCTACCAGCTAGGCTTTAATGATCCTTTCTATTTTTCAAACTTCTTTAAAAAACATACCTCACGTTCTCCAAAAGAGTATCAGAAAGCGGTAAAGGAAATGTAAAAAAAGGAGTTTCAGTCTGAAGAAAAAAAATTAACAGCCTCTTATTAACTTCCCTCTTCCCTCAGATATTATATGCTTTTTCCAGAATTGTCTATTCTTTAGGCAACGGCTTTCGCTGAACTTTGTACTGTAATTAAAACCTAAAAATTATACGTATGAAAACGCAACAGGATGCCGCCGTTTTTTTATTAAGAATTGCTCTGGCTGTCGGATTTTTATCTGCTGTGGCAAGCAGAATGAATCTTTGGGGAGCACAATCTTCCGGCTGGAAAAATTTTGTTCATTATACCGCGGAAACCAATTCATTTTTACCACAATCTTGGGCAGCCATTATTGCAATATTATCTACCATTGCTGAACTGTCAATCGGAATCCTGCTTCTTTTAGGTTTTCAGATAAAAAGAACGGCAACGTACGCCTCTATTCTCACTTTATTTTTCGCAATAGCCATGAGCATTTCTTTTGGAATTAAAGAGCCTCTGGACTATTCAGTCTTCGCATTCAGTGCCGGAGCGTTTCTTCTGCGTACTTTTCCCCGTTACGTATGGAGTTTAGACCAACTTTTACATCAATAACAATTAAAATTTACATATTATGAACACCAACATCCACGATTACATCGTAAAAACAGAACAGAAAGAATGGCAGCCTTTAATTGAGAAAGGGATTCATTATGAAGGGATTTTTGTAAAATCTTTGAAATTTGATCCTGAAAAAAAACGTTCTACCAGTATTCTTTTAAAATTTGAACCAGGAGCCAGCTATCCTTATCACAATCATCCTGCAGGAGAAGAATTGTTTATCATGGAAGGTGATGCAATTATTGCAGGAGCCCGGCTTGAAAGTGGTGATTATTTATACACTCCTCCAAATTTTAAACATGCCGTGAAGTCAGAGCAGGGCTGTATCATTCTTTTTATTATACCGGAAGAAGTGGAAATTCTTTAGGCTGATAGCCAGATAAAACCACAGTAAAACTTTTTTACTGTGGTTTATTATAATTCAAAAAAATAGGGTTGGATTTATTATTTCAAAGCTGTTTTGTCCGGTGATAGTGAATTGAAATCTATTAATGTTTTTTTCTTTCTTATAATATCTACCAAAGTCTGTACTGAAAATGTGAGCATGATATAGAATAGAATAAGTACTGATACATATCCAATTTCATGTTGTCTGTATCCGAAAATTCCTTTTCCCCATGAGATCAGTATCCATTGGATCATATACATTGAGGTTAAATTTTTACTGCAGTATTTTAAGACACGTATAAAACCATTTTCTTTAACTTTGGTAGTCATGGTATTGATTAACCATAAAAATAGTAAAGTCCAGCCTGCAAAATAAATAACACCTCCAGGACCCATATGATAAAAACCGTTGTAATTATAATCTCCATACAGAAAAACCAGCGGTGCTCCTATAGCAATGAACAATAATCCTACATACAGCATTTTTCTAAATATTTGTTTGATATCGTAGTTCAGTTCCTGAAACCATTTCCCGAAAAACATTCCGATGATGATAAAAGCCATCCATGGAAAAACAGGAAAATACACGTAGGCAGGATAATCGGTATTGAAAAGAAGATCCAGGATATAATTGATCACAGGATAATCAAGAGTAAGTCCGCTTACCTCTCTGGATATCAACGCAACGAATAAACCTAATGCCAGAATGATATATTTATTTTTCACATACGCCCTGATAAAGCCGGCAAATAATAAAGACATCCCCGCCAGCTGTAAAATATCACCCAACTGTACCAGATATACATACTGTTGCTCGATAGGTGCATGCCATCCGTATTTCTGAATAAAATTATCGGGAGCAAAATTAAAAATGACAGGAATCATAAACTTCATAAAATTCATCAAGAGGCCTGCAAATACCAGTAAAACGCCTCGTTTTAATGCACTTTTAAGACTTTGATGGCTGGAAGTCATGAAAGTAATTCCCATACAGATCAGAAAAATGGAAGTTCCCCTTCCAAGAAAAACAATAAAACTGCCGACAGCTGTTTCATATTGTGATTTTACATTGGCATACACCAATAAAGTATGTATAATGATCATTCCGATGACACTTATACCCTTTATTATATCCAGAGTAAGGATTCTTTTGTTTTGTGATTCCATAGTTTTTAATGAGAATTTGGATTAGATGGACAAAATTGTATTCATTAATGATTTTCTTAAATTATATTTTTATTTATTCTAAATAAAAATCAAATATACAAATTAAAACCACTTCTCATAATTCATGAATCAATTTTCATAAAACAGTAATAATTAAATACTTAATCCACTATTAATTAGAATAATATTTCCAACGTTCAAGTATGTAATTTTCCCTCGAATTGTCCGAAAGTGAAACGGTTAATACTCACTATCCTTTAATAAAAAAACTCTTCCGTCAGGAAGAGTTTTTATCATATCTAAACTTATAACTCGGAACCATAATGTGATCTTTTAGAAATCATAGCCCCGAACCAAGCATTTTTATCCAGATCGGTTTATACTCCGGATTTTTAATACCTTCCGTATGATAGGGATTACCATGAACAGGCTTATTGGATTGCTGACTAATAGGCTGATCTAAAGCAAAAACATTCTCTGCAGGAATATGAAGTTCTTTACAAATTTTCGCTAGCTCTGTTGCAGCACCTTCTTTCACATGGTAGGTTGCAAAAACATTTTGGGGTGATGTCACCAGTTTTTGAGAGTACCAGCCTGCAATTTTTTTTGTTTTAGAATCACTGTAATCCCAGCCACCAGAAAAGCTGATAATTCTTGCTACAGACTCATGCTGGGCAATAAATTCTGCCATTCCTCCCCCTGGGATTGACCAGCGATGGCAATTTTGCTCCAAAGAGGTTTACCTGTGTTCTGATCCAGATATTGAGACCAGACACCCTCTTTATCATTTTTCGACAAATACTGTAAAAGTTTTGTCAGGCGAGGGATAATGGCATCCTGATACTGATCCGGAATAGGCAGAAAAGTATTATCACCATAAATACGTTTCCTACGAAACTCAGCAGCACAGTCAACATTTTGACTCAAATAATCACCTTTACAGACCTGCGAAACTCCAGGTGCACTCATAAAAGAGAGTGCAATAATTCTGTATCCCTGGTCCAATACAGTTTTAAAAAAGCTCTGAGGAACATGATCAGTTGATCCTCCGGTTCCCGTAAGCCATAACAACACTTTATTGTTTTTAATGGCCTTGTCATAAATTACACGATGCGCACTGTCCCAATTCTTTACTGAAGGGTCAGCTTCACTGGGTTTCACCTTGAGTCTTTTATATGCTGAAAAATCAATAGTCGGACTTACCTTTTGCGCTGTCAAATTTGCGGACAAACTTACCATGACAAGTAAAATAAATGTCGCAATAGCAGATAACGAAATCTTTTTCTCCATAATATATATAATTAAATTAAACAATTAAAAACTCTTTAAACAAATATTAAAACTCAGATCTCAGGATAAAATCTACTCCCATTTGAGCATGTAGCAATGTGGTATTGAATATCGGTATATTCAGATCATTTTGCCCTATAATAAGGGGAAATTCAGTACATCCTAATATAATACCCTCCGCACCCTTTGATTCCAGAATTGCAATCTGATCCAATATGTATTTTTTTGTTTCAGGCTTTAAAATACCAAGAGACAGTTCTTTTTGTATAATGGTATGAAGCTTTTCTCGGTCTTTCTCTTGGTCGGGTACCATTATATCAATATCATATTTATCTTTTAGGATTTTTGCAATAAATGGCTCCTCCATGGTAAATATTGTTCCAATAAGCCCAACCTTACAGAGCCCTTTTTTCCGGACTGCAGCGCCTATTGCATCTCCAATGTGCAGTATGGGAATCATGCTATGTCGTTGCACATCATGATACACTTTATGAGGTGTATTGGCACAAAACATTGCGGCAGATGCTCCGGCTTTATACAACTGATCACAAGCCTCAATCAGCATTCTTGCTATTGCATCCCATTGATCCGACTTTTGTAACTGATGCATACAATACTGATCAAGATTTACTAATACAAGAGGAGGATTTGTATTATTACCGAAATGATCATTGATGGTTTGATTCAGGTACATGTAATATTCCAGCGTTGAATGCCAGGAAAGACCTCCGATAAGACCTAATTTTCGTAACATAGGATGCTGCATATTTTGATGATTATCTATAGAACTTGTATTGTAATTAAACATAAATTAATTGAAGTATTTTTTATTTTTATCTTAATAATATTTCATATAATCTTTAAATTATTCATTCCTAATTTCAATTACCTTAAAATTAGGCTATGATCCATTGCAGATTATATTCGTAATGAAAATAAGCTATACCAAAAAGCATAGCTTATTTTTATATCTTGAAAATGGTCTCATATCAAAAACCTATATTGCAGATTTTCAACAAATAAGAAATCCTTATCTTTCTATTTACTAAATTACAGATCTTACATTTCTATATTTTATTGATAAGATATGCTACTTATTTCCCTAAATAAACAAACATATTCACACTTAAGCTTTGAGGCTGTATATTGATGGACTGCTGCGCTACACCACCGTTTACACTATTTGTGTTAAATGAATGGGAGTGCGGATTCTGGTATAATACATTAGTATTAACATGATCAAGATTTCTCGTACCTGTACCAATTTTTCCAGCTAAGAAGGTATATGAATAAGTATCAGTTGCTGGTCTACCATTGTTATTGATAATATCATACTTTATAGTAGGCTCAGCAGAACTGGTTGTACCGGATAACTGAAAATCAGGCAATTGATTCCTTGCTATTATACGGGAGTTGTTACTGTTAATACTTCCCAATCTTGTACCATCCTGTACTAAGTAAGAGTTACTGGCATTAGGAATATATGATGCAAAACCTAAAGAATTTGCCGCAGCTCTTTGAGTAGTAGTCAGACCACCTGTTGGTCTTCCATCTAGTTTTACCCATCCGTTATGATCAGAAACTGAAAAACTTGCCTTAATATCTCCAATATTAGCTGAGCTTACTCCAACAGTACCCCCATCGGTAGATCTCCAGTAAGAATTACTGAAAACATATTCCAGTGCTTTACCATTGGGAACGGTAACGCCATCCAGTGTAGCTCCAAATCCTCCTGTGGTATTATTATAAACGATCAGTCTCTGGCCCGCATTTGGAGCTGCTGGAGCCGAAATAGCCACATTTGCTGTAGCAGCACCAGTAAGCTGTACCTGGCTTACGTTAGGCGGAACGGTAACATTATTACCAGAAACAGTTAGTACAGTTTCACGATTGGTAATCGCTCCATTCACATCCATTGCTGTACCCGGGGTTGTGTTAACACCTACATTCCCCCCCGCTGGATTTAACACCAGAGGAAGTCCTGTAGTAGCTGTTTTGTTCTGGCTTGAAATATAAGATCCATAAGGAGAGTTTGCATAGGTTCCGAAATCAAGAGCATGATTACTGTTTCCATCAACCCGAAGTGTGGCATTGGTAGTTGCTGTACCCAGTGCAGAAGGCTGGGCATTGCTCCCAGCTACCACCAGTTTATTAGTGGGGGTCACAGTCCCTACTCCAACATTTCCGTCTGAGGTAATACTCACTTTCTGAGTATTATTGGTAGTAAATCTCAGATCATTAGCAGTAGTGGTCCCCACAGAAACTACACCTCCTCCGATATAGGATTTAAAATTAACTGTACCATTGGTATGATTCAATCCAAAGCTATTATCTGGTGTACTGATAGTAAGTTTGGTATCGGGTGTTGTGGTGCCGAGACCTACACGGTCATTAGCCGCATCCACAGAAAAGGTACTTCCATCCACAGAAAATGCATTGGTCTTTGTACCTGTAAATGCTAAGGTATTTCCTCCCTGTATTACTCTTCTGTGACCAGTAATAGTACCATCCGCATTATAAATATTGACAGAAGAAGCACCCCCTGAACCACCATTAATAGATCTCCATCCAGAGTTACTGTATATATATTCTAAAGCTTTACCATTGGGAACAGTAACGCCATTCAAAGTAGCCCCAAACCCACCTGTGGTATTATTGTAGACAATAAGGCGCTGACCAGCATTAGGAGCTGCAGGGGCTACAACAGCTATGTCAGCGGTAGCTGACCCCGTAAGTTGTACCTGACTTACATTAGCTGGAATAGTAACAGAATTACCTGTAACATCCAATGTTGTTTCACGATTGGTAATCGCTCCGTTCACATCCAATGTTGTACCGGGAGTAATTGTACCAATCCCCAGATTACCATTGGGGGACATCATCAAATCATCTTTAGCCTGAGCTGCGGTAGGTACTCCTGTGGGTGGGTTATTTTTTAGCCCATCAACGCTAAGTATTCCCTGAGGATTCGCTGTATTAATCCCCACTTGTGACTTGGCCAACAGGGAAAAGATAACAAACATACTTGTTAGTAATAAATTTTTTTTCATCATTTGTGAATTAATTTTAAAAAATTAGTTAATATTAAAAAAATCATTTGTGTGTGAATAATGTTATAAATAACATCAACAATATTAGAACACTTAAAATGAAGCTCAAAATAGAACCATACAACACACATGCATTTCGCATACATCAATAGTACATCACATCTCAAATACTATAAAACTCATATAAAAGCATTACTAATTCACAAAAACAATATATTTAATATACCTGCTATCTTTTTATAAAAATTACAATAAATTACTTGTTTATACTTAACAAAAAGCAAATTGAAAACGTCTGTATTCAGAGTTAATAATATAACAAACAGTTATTTATTTTTTTTCAATCATAGAAATAAGGAGTATTGCTCCCAAATAATAAATGATCAAATTAACTGGTTAATATGCCTGAAGTAAAAGTAGACAGTAAAGTTCCGAAATGATATTGGACATCTATTACCATTCAAAAAAGAAACATTTTGATTAATTGAGAGAATTATCCTTAAGCTGCTTATTAATCGGTATGAAAAAGCTAACCGGAAAGCTCAGCAGCTACATTCTTTTTATGATAAATTTATTAAAAACTCAAAATTCCAATATGATAAGAAAAAGTATTAAATTCCTTGACGATAACTCAGAAGAGAAAATAATGTAATGACAGAATCTCAAGTACCTGAAAAAAAATTCTATCCTATTATCCCCTTAATCAAATAATAGATTATTTATAACATAATAAAAAAACATTTTCTTAAAGTTGGCATTAATTAAATTAATAGATATAAAATGAAAATCTATATAATACAAGGCTGAATGTTTCATTATGCTATTCAAAATTTATGGCTCCGTTATAGATCTGAAAAAAAGATACAGATCTGTCTCGCTTTCCAGATTCAGTTTTTTCCGTATCCTGTATTTTTTTGTCTGTACAGATCTGTGCTCCATAGAGATACAATGTGCAATTTCCTTTGAAGAAAAGCCTAGCCATATCAAAGCACAAAAAGCTAAATCCGACTTGGAAAGATTAGAATTTATTTTTAACAATTCCTTATATAGCTCCGGATAGGTTTCCTGAAATTTTGGAAAAAAATCAACCTTTTTTTCTTTGGCAAGTTGAATAATATGCTCATAATTTTCACTGAGTTTTCTTTTTAAGTCTTTTGTTTCCTTTCCTATTTCAATAATTATTTTTTCGCTTTCCGCAAGCTTCTTTTTCTTTTTTCTTATACGCAAATAAAAATAAACAGCAATTAAAATAACTAAAAACATGGAGATACCACTATACCACAAAGCGGTATTATTTTCATTTTTAAGTTGAGCCTTTTCATTTTCCCTTTCTTTATTCAATATGTTAATGGAAAGATCTATGGCTTGGTTTTGGTTGGCATCCAAGCTGTCTTGCAATAAGATCGATTTGTTCAGATATTCATTTTCTTTATCAGAATTACCTTCTTTTTTATAAAGTGTAGACAATTCCTTATAATTGTCAAGAATAAGCTTGGGTCTATTGACCTGTTTTGCAAGCCCGATCGATTTCTTAATTGAATCGATAGCCTCGCTGATTTTTCCCTGACTGTGCAGAAATACCCCATAGTTCTGTAAAACAACAGCTCTCTGGTATTTGTTATGTTTGAAGTTCTTGGTTTCTAAAATCGTAAAAGCTTTTTGAAAGTAATACCAAGCAGAATCAGGCTTCGATTCAAATAAAGTATAGTGTTGTGCAATATTAGCTATATCGAGAGGATTTGCATCTATTTTCATAGATTTATGAAGATAAATAATGGCAGAATCAGGGTGTTTTATCTTATACATGTATACAGATCTGGTTGAATAGACATAGCGTAAAAACAGGCGGCAGTCCCGGTTATCTTTTCGCAGCTTCAAACCATAATTCATCGCTTTTGAATTATATTCCAAAGCCAACCTGCTCACATCCATTTTACTATAAACCTGGGCATACTCCTGATTAATTTTACCAAAAAGAAAATTATTATTGCTTTTCCTGGATATATCTTCAGCCTTCTTTAAATATTCCAGCCCCTTCTTTACATCACCTCCAAATATCAACCGGTTGGCAATATTGGTATACCCTATTGCCTCTCCTTCACGGTAGCCAATCCGGATTGCTTCTTTTATGATGCGTTTATTCCAACGAATAAGATCATCATCGGATATTCTTGTCCGAAGTACTTCGTTTGTTTTTATCAGTAAAGTATCAATATTACTTTCTGTATAGTGTTGGGACAATAATTCCGAACAGCACAGTAGTAAGGAAAGCAAAATTATTTTATTGATTTTTTTTAAAAAGAACATAATAATAAATAGTTAATTGAAGATAAAAAACTACTGATTAAGGCATAATTATTACAGAAAAAAACATGGCAATACTTCCCTATCCATCACAATTTTCCGTTCCATGTAATACAGTTATTATAAAATTCACCCTTTTCCGGATGATATTAATTTTTATGCAAAATTCAAAATCTCACGAGGAGATCAGTGGGTAACTTTTCTTATACACGTATCTATTTTATTTTTCACAAGGTTAAAAAAAGTAATAAAAAATACATAAAAACAACATACATCACACATACATCATACATCTAAATACTCATTAATAAAGACTCACAACACATGATACAACTTCACGACATCTGCTATAAAAGCACCTATTTCCACCTGGCAGCAAAAAAATTCCGTACAGAATCAACATATTTATCTGTCTCTTTATTAATTTAAATCAATAACACATTCATTTCTCCACCATAAACCGTGATTTGAAATTATAATGATAAACCAATCTTCATTTTCAACCTCTTTTAGTAAGCTGATAAAAAGCAACCAAGACAAAAAGTAAAGATAGCATCCTCCTTTTTAATTCACTACGTAGAGGTTTAATTTATTAATAATTTTTCCTCTTATCACTTATTTTTTTCAATAAAAACACGCAAATGATGTACCTATGATATACCCATGTTGTATCTATGGTAAGTATATAATACGCTTTACAAACTTCACCAAACATTACCTTTGCAAAATCAATAATAAGTAAAACATGTAGATAGTTCAGTAATATCTTCGTTGCTATTATAATTGTTGATATAAGAGATAATTAATTAACATATATTATGAAAAAAAATTTATTCGTAGTGGGGATGCTTGCTACTTTTTCATTGGTAAAATCACAGGTGGGGATTAATACCACAACTCCCACCGCAACCCTTGATGTGACAGCTAAAAACAGCACAGGTACTGGTACAACAGTAGAAGGACTGCTTATTCCCAGGGTAGACAGACAAAAAGCTCAGAGCATGACCGGAGTTCCGGTATCAACCCTTATCTATGTAAACAGTATTGCTACAGGTACTGCTACGGGTACTGCTTTAAATATTGATACCGTTGGCTATTATTATTATAATGGTACCATATGGACAAAGCTACATAACCCAACAAATTCAACTGCTGCTAATCTTTACAATACGGATGGTACCCTTACAGCAAACCGTACCGTTACACAGGGAGCCAATACCTTAGCATTTACAGGAACACAGACGAATGCATTTTCTGTAGATGGAAGTACCCTATCTATAGATGCTGCCAATGATCGTGTAGGTCTTGGTACCATAACACCTGATACCAAACTTACCATCAGTACGCCTGATAATAGCTTTGGATTAAATCATACCAATGGGACAGTGAACTTAAAAACATATATCGGAGCAGGAGTAGCCTCCGTGGGAACCACTACTGCTAATGATCTGAGATTCACAACGAATAACACTCAAAAAATGACTATTACTCCAGCAGGAGATGTAGGTATAGGTACCGTCACACCCGACACTAAACTTACCATCAGTACAGGAGATAACAGCTTTGGATTAAATCATACCAATGGGACAGTGAACTTAAAAACATATATCGGAGGAGGAGCAGGTTATCTGGGGACCACCACTTCAAATAATCTGAACCTGATGTCCAATAACAATACAAAAATGACCATTACTCCTGCAGGAAATGTCGGGGTAGGAGTTAATACTCCTGATAATTCGGCTTTGCTGGATCTTAATGCTGCCAATAAAGGGCTTTTACTTCCAAGAGTATCCCTTTCATCCACATCAGATGCCAGTACTGTTCCCGCACCCGCAAAAGGACTTATGGTATATAACAACAATGCAGCCATGTCGTCTCAGGGAGAAGGAATTTACTATAACGGAGGAACAAGCGCAGCACCAAACTGGGGTAAAATAGGCCCTGTTTCAAAAATGTATTTTAAATATTATACCTTTACAAACCCGAATGGAGATTTCATCTCTAATTTTGATACAAAAATACCTGTTTCTTCATATACTGCTATTGTGGTGGGGTTTGACACCAACAATCACGGCAGCACCACTGCTGGCTTTAAAGGTAATGGATCTACCAGTTTTGATTTTCAGGTACCAGATATATATACCTTTCAGCAGAACGGAACATGGAGAATTTATGCAGATGTTCCTAATGCAAGTAGTACATCAGGAAGTTCATTTGTTTGGGGAGTCAGGTTGTTGATCATTTCCAACGAACAAATGACTATTTTGAGTGATGGCGGTTATAACCTTGGAGGCAGCAGCGTCGGAGCAGCAACAGCTTCACCGGTTCCATAGCCGGAACAATAATGAAATCATCCGGAACATATCCGGAATCAAATACTCTTCAAAAAATATTTTGAAGAGTATTTGATTTATCGACCTGTCCCTTTTAGTAATGAAGCCGTTTAAACTCTTATATTATTATTTTTAACTACAAAAGACACAAAAGTTTAGACTCTCAATTTTTTTAGATTCAAACTTTATGTATAATAAGTCCATTTAAGCTTGGTGAAAATCTTTGCCTATTGAGCGAAGCCTAAATATCACCTTATGTGAGCTTTCCCACAGTCTCAAAGGTATTTTTAAATGAAACATTTTGTGACTTTTGTAGTTTTGTAAAGTTTAAACAACTTTAATAATAGCTTCGACGGGCTCAGCCTGATAACGCTTAAAAATTTTGGTTGCCACCCTGAGCCTGTCGGAGGCTATTAATAAGAAAACCTTTATTACATATTAATCTCTGGTGTTAATAAAAGAGATATGTCAATAATATTATTAAGCCGGGATAATTATTAGTATTCTGAGACTTACTCATCCTGGTTTGTATTTTTACAATTACAATGTGCAGTAATCACATTCAGACTTTTTAGAATTTTTATCCCTTTACAATCACAAATATTTTTTAAACCGAAACATAAAAACCTTTAAAAAGGACTAAAGAATGTTAATATGCAGCAACAATTCCAAAGTTTAAATCAAAAAGAGAAAATGTATAAAAGGTTAATTATTTCACATAATAATGACAATTAAAAGTACAAAATACAAGTATTACACTCAAATAATGCATGCATGATGTATATATGGTGTATATCAAAAACACACAAATAGCTCAAATAAGATTTATTTTGCTACAAATAATAATTTATGAATATTATGAAACAAGTTTAAACCCAAAGAAAAAGCAATACCATAAAGCATGATTTTATTTTGTTTTAACCATCGAAATAAAAACAGAGAAGTAAAAAAATGGATCTGACAGCCAGATGTTAATCAGTATGGATACATTTTAGATATGATAGAGTTTTAAACAAGGAGATATTAATTTGTTCTAATCTTAATTCTTATACTTATGAAAAAAAAAATATTACTAGCAGGCTTGCTCACCACCTTCTCTATGGTGGTTAAATCACAGGTCGGAATTAATACAACCAATCCTCAGGGAGTATTTAATATTGATGGATTAAAAAATAATCCAACAACCGGGACACCTACTGCTGCTCAGGCTAAAGATGACCTGGTGACAACTTCCAATGGTAATCTGGGGCTGGGTGTTATCAATCCCGGCACCACATTGGATGTGAACGGAGCAATTACCAACCGTGAAACGCCATTGGCTGTCACAGGTAATGCCGTTACAATCCCAGCTAATGTAAGTTTGGTACAGCTTACAGGAGCAGCTACTACAAACGTAGCTGTTACAGCGCCTGTTGCTCCTAATGCAGGTCAGCGCCTTATTGTCTACAATAATACCACAGGTGGATTTGGGGCTATTTTGAATGGCGTTACTGTTCCTAATGGTAAAGCACAGGAATTTATTTTCAGCAATTCATCCTGGAAGTCTATTGATGGTAGTTCCGGAGGAGGTTCTTCTGTCAATATTTATAACACTGATGGCACCCTTACGGGAAATAGAACGGTAACACAGGGAGCCAATACCTTGGCATTCACAGGGACGCAAACCAATGCATTTTCCGTAGATGGAAATACCTTATCTGTGGATGCAGCCAATGGCCGTGTAGGAGTAGGTACCACTACTCCTGATACCAAACTTACCATCAGTACTCCTGATAATAGCTTCGGGTTGAATCACACTAATGGTAGCGTTAATTTTAAATCCTATATCGGAGGAGGTGTAGTATCTGTAGGAACCACTACAGCTAATGATCTGAGATTTACTACCAACAATACCCAAAAAATGACAATCACTCCAGCTGGAAATGTCGGAGTCGGAACAATAACTCCCACTAATAAAATGGTGGTAGCTGGGAGCAATGCCCAGCCTTCTGCACTGGGTACAGCAACTACCAATGCCACGTTTCGGGTTGACGGGAGCACAAACCATGCTTTGGATTTCGGAACCTATGCAAACTCTCCTTATGGATCATATATTTCAAGCCAGAATAAAAGTTCAGCTGCAGGTCTTCCTTTAGTACTCAATCCAATGGGTGGAAATGTTGGTGTAGGCACCAGTGCTCCTGATAATTCAGCATTACTTGAGCTCAATGCAACCAATAGAGGTTTTTTACTGCCCAGGGTATCATTAACATCTATGACGGATGGATCTACAATTGCTTCTCCTGCAAAAGCGCTTATGGTTTATAATTCCAACACAGGATTAGCTCCTTATGGAGAGGGGGTTTATTATAATTCTGGAACTTCTACAGCTCCTAGCTGGAGTAAATTAGCTCCTCAGACAACTGACTATCAGCTTTTAGGGGTTTTTACTGATACAGCAACCTTTCCGGTAGATCAGCTAGCAACGGGAAATGGTGTTATTATAAATGATCTTGATCTGGGATTGTCTGTTTCCGTTACAGTTCCTGCCAATAGCACAGCTAAAATTGTTGTGGATTATAATGTTCCGGTCGGCACCACAAATACAGCTTCAAATGAATTAGGCTATTATGGTGTACGCTTTATCAGAAACGGCGGAGAAGAGCCAGCAGGCTCAAGAAAATATACTATTCCTGAAGGCAGTAATGGTTCTCAAATGGTTTCTACCGTTGGAAAATATTCTGAAACCTATAACAATACCAGCGCTTCTCCTGTTATAATAACTTATACTTTAAATGGATATGTTGAAAGTACAAATCATCCAGTTAGGTTTAATATGTGGGCAGCTTCAGGACAAAACTTCAACTGGGGTGTAGGCTCAATATCTGCGACAGCTTTTGTTAAAGATAATTAATACAAAAAAAAGATTTAATAATTACTATAAAGGTCTTTTGGAGGAAACTTCAAGAGGCCTTTTTTATTTTCCTGAATCAATAAAATAAATATCAGATTTTAACTTTATTAACTAATCCTTTTAATTAATACCCGAGATTAATGATTAACAAAGTTTTTTTATTGAGATGATTTAAGAATTACTGATTACAAAATATGTAAAACAGATATAAAATTTCGTTAATTATCTACCAGAGACTTAAGGAATTGATAAAGATTCACATCTGATCCGAGGTTGAGTTTTTTTCTCAATCTGCTTTTCTTTATCTGTACAGATCTGTGTTGCATAAAAGTAAACTCAGCAATGTCTTTGGAAGAGAATCCTAACCAGATTAAAGCACAGAATGCCAGATTATCCTTAGTTAAATCCGGATTGATCGCCAATAGCTTTTGAGAAACATTAGGATAAACTTCATGAAACTTTTCCAAAAAACTAATATCATTATTTTTAGCCAATTGAATTAAATCTTCATGTACTCCTGAAATTCTTCTCTCCAATACTTTGGTTTCATCTTCTTTTCTGGAAATTATTTCTTTGCTTTCTAAGATTACTTTCTTTTTTTTATGATTCTGATAATATAAATAAGCCAATACTAACAAAATTAAAAAAATTATAATGCTGCTATAAATAAATATCTTTTTTTTGAGTGTTTTATTTTCTTCTGTTTTTTCTTTTTCTATTGTTTTTATAGATAACTCTACACCTTTGGCTTGTGAGTTTTCCAGGCTGTCTTTTAATTTTATATAATATTCCAGATATTCTTTCTCCTTTTCTAAATTACCCGAATTTTTATAACATGATATTAAAAGCTTGTATATATTTTTAGTATGCTCAATCGTTTTTAATTTTTTATTGTATTCAAGAGCTTTATCTAAAAATACGATTGCTTTTTCATAATTTTTTTCTTTAAAAAAATATTGTGCATAATAGTAATAAAAGACAGATATCTGATAATCATTAGGGTCATGTTTTTTTTTGCTTATTATATCCATTCCCTGACCAAGATAGGCTTTAGCAGAATTTTGGCTGGGTTGATATTCAATATAATGATTAGCAATTTGAGAGGTCGTGCTTAAGCTTTCATACAATAGAGAGGATTGTTTTAAATAATAGAGCGCAGAATCCAGATCTTTTTTTCATAAAGAAAATTTGCTCTTGTAGTATACACGTAAGATAAAAATTTACCCCTTCTATCCTTATCTTCAATTTTATTTCCGTAATATCCCCCTTTAGAATTATACTTCAGACCTGTATCATACAGCTTCATGACATAATAGGCCTGCGAATATTCCTGATAGAGCTTAGCAATTGTAAAAAAATCAATCTCGCTTTCGTTTTTATGTAATATGCTCTCTGCTGCATTCAGATTTTTTATACTTTCTTCTCCATTTCCTAAATTCCAGCATTGATTGGCAATATTGATATGAGCCCAAATTATTCCTCTCACATAGTTTTCTTTTTTCATTTTTTCTAACATCTCCTTATTCCAAAGAATAATTTTTTCTCTGGGAATATTTTTTTTCCCCATTTCTTTAGGCGTATTCAAAAGAATTGAGTCATACTCTTTATATTTAAGATCTTGGGAAAACAGGAGTCCAGATGAGAAAAGAAACCCAACTGTAAATAAAAATTGAAATATGTGTTGAAAGTATTTCATTACATGCTAAAATAAAAATATTTTTAGAAAATAGCATTAAATTAATTAAATAGGAAACATATTTTATATATCATATATTTTTCTTAAACCATATTGCTTTTTATCTACATCTTTTTAATTGCTATTCGGTAAAATAATAATCTAATTCAAACTAAGAAATCTTCTGAAGAGTTATAAATAATATAAATATTAGAAAGGGTACAAAAAGATGAATGGAAAAATAGATGCATAAAAAACCCGCTTTAAAGTTTAAAGCGGGTTTAAATTATTTATTATTTATTATTTATTAAATCAATAATTATTTTACTTCTTCGAAGTCAGCATCCTGTACATCCTCAGCTCCGGCGTTTCCACCTGCATTCTGAGCACCTGCTGCATCAGCACCTGGCTGTTGACCTGCTGCATATAATTCTTCAGAAGCGGCCATCCAAGCTGCATCTAACGCTTCAGTTTTAGCTTTTACGTCATCAGCATTTTTAGCTTCAAAAGCTGTTTTTAATTCTGCATGAGCTGCTTCGATTGCTGCTTTTTTGTCAGCAGAAAGTTTCTCACCGAATTCTTTCAATTGTTTTTCAGTCTGGAAAATCAATCCATCAGCCTTGTTGAAGATTTCAACTTCTTCTTTTCTCTTAGCATCCGCTGCAGAGTTTTCCTGAGCTTCTTTCTTCATTCTTTCGATTTCTTCGTCAGAAAGACCTGAAGAAGCCTGGATTTTGATAGACTGCTCTTTACCAGTTCCTTTATCTTTAGCAGATACACTTAGAATACCGTTAGCATCAATATCGAATGTTACTTCAATTTGAGGAACTCCTCTTGGTGCTGGTGGGATATCCTGAAGATCAAATCTACCGATTTCTTTGTTATCGTTGAACATTGGTCTTTCCCCCTGTCCTACTCTGATGCTTACAGCCGGCTGGTTATCAGAAGCTGTAGAGAATACTTCAGATTTTTTAGTTGGGATCGTAGTATTAGCTTCAATTAATTTTGTGAATACAGAACCCATTGTTTCGATACCTAAAGAAAGTGGAGTAACGTCAAGTAATAATACATCTTTTACATCACCTGTCAATACACCTCCCTGGATTGCTGCACCAATAGCTACAACTTCATCCGGGTTTACTCCTTTAGATGGTTTTTTACCGAAGAATTTTTCTACTTCTTCCTGGATGATTGGGATTCTTGTAGAACCACCTACCAGGATCACTTCGTCGATATCAGAAGTGGATAAACCAGCATCTTTTAATGCTTTAGCCACAGGCTCCATAGATCTTCTTACAAGATCAGCAGATAATTGCTCGAATTTAGCTTTTGTTAAAGTCTTCACTAAGTGTTTAGGACCTGTAGCAGTAGCTGTGATATATGGTAAGTTGATTTCAGTCTGAGGAGAAGAAGATAATTCAATTTTCGCTTTTTCAGCAGCTTCCTTCAATCTTTGAAGAGCAATGGCATCAGCTTTTAAATCTACACCTTCTTCAGATTTGAACTCATCAGCCATCCAGTTGATAATCACATCATCAAAGTCATCACCTCCCAAGTGGGTATCACCGTTTGTAGATAATACTTCGAATACACCGTCTCCCAAATCAAGGATAGAGATATCGAAAGTACCACCCCCAAGGTCATATACTGCGATTTTCTGATCTTTATGGTTTTTATCAAGTCCATACGCTAACGCTGCAGCTGTAGGCTCGTTGATAATTCTTTCTACTTTAAGACCTGCAATTTCACCTGCTTCTTTAGTAGCTTGTCTTTGTGCATCGTTGAAGTATGCAGGAACAGTAATTACCGCTCTTGTTACTTCCTGTCCAAGATAATCTTCAGCAGTCTTCTTCATTTTCTGAAGAGTCATTGCAGAAATTTCCTGTGGAGTATATTCTCTATCGTCGATTTTTACTTTTACTGTATCGTTTGGTCCGGCAACTACTTTATAAGGTACTCTTGTGATTTCAGAAGCATCATCTTTAAAGTGGGTTCCGATAAATCTTTTGATAGAGTAAACAGTTTTTGTTGGATTCGTTACAGCCTGTCTTTTTGCAGGATCACCTACTTTTCTCTCTCCGTCTTCCGTAAAAGCTACGATAGAAGGAGTAGTTCTCTTACCTTCTGCGTTAGGAATAACAACAGGGTCTTTACCCTCCATTACAGCAACACAAGAGTTGGTTGTTCCTAAGTCAATTCCAATTATTTTACTCATAATATTTTATATTTTTTCTATTTTTAATTTAATTTACACTCTCAATTTCTCAATATCTGTACCATTCAAAAAATTATGACAAAATGACACAATAAAAATAAAAGCCCCGATAAAATCGAGGTTTTGAAATTATATTCAGGAAAAAAAATCATTTTTTATGTATGAAGATATGTCAACTTCTCCTCTATGAGGTGAAAGATACTATTTACTTTCTTTTAAAACCCGGATTAAAAAATACCCAAGGTCAGGATCTACGGAATATATCCTTCCAGTATTAATGCCAACTCCCATTCCATTAGCTCCAAAACCTGCACCGTCTATTCCAATGCCTGAAAAGCTGTAGAATTTATTAAACTGCTCCGGCTTCCATTTTACCCATACTGCCATTCCAGTAATTCCTCCTTTTACTATTTTAACCTCTTCATTTTCCTTTATTACTACAGTTGCAAATGTATTGTCTTTTACTTCTTTTCTGGCTCCGTTTACTTTAAACTTTGACGTATTTTCACTATTTAAAACGGGTTCCCCAATAATATAAATTCTATTTTTTTCAATCAGCAGACTTTGATCTTTGATATCAGAATCCCGGATATGATAAGTATCCAATATCAGTTCAGACTCATTTTGTTTATCTCCTTCTTTGAAACTCACAATATAATAGGCATTGGCCCCTGCATTCTTTGCTTCATCGCTAATAGCTGTAAACAAATGTCCGAGGTAGGTACCGGGATAATAAGCTTTATATCGTCCTAAAAAAGCAGATTTATAGTTTTCCTGATTCTGTAAAGGAATCATAAATTTCTGAGGAGACAGGTTTTCCAAATTTCCTTTTTCCAAGACCTCTACATATTGACTGTATCCCCAACCAAATAACTGTAGCAGAAGTATAATCGTAATTTTTTTCATGGTTACAAATTTTTATAATTCTTTAAAGCATTTTCTCCAATGAATATATATCCTGATTAATGGCAAATAGTTCGTGATATAAATATATCAAAAACCACTGAAAACCAATTACTTTATAAGGAAAATCGAAAATCACAAAGAATAACTCACCAAACCTTTAAAAATTAATCAAAGTTTAACCTAAGAAATAGAGGAAGAATCTGTACGAATGATTATTTTTGATAAAATATACACATTTAGAATGTCAATACACTTTAATCCCCGAGATATTACTTGGCTTGCCTTTAATGAAAGAGTTTTGCAGGAAGCTATGGATGAAAAAGTTCCCTTACATTTAAGAATACGTTTCCTCGGAATTTTCTCCAACAATTTAGATGAATTTTTCAGAGTGCGTGTTGCCGGATTAAAGCGCGCCATGGATTTTAAGGAAAAAGTGATTGCCGAATCTTTTTATCAGCCGCCATCCAAGATCCTTCAAAGAATCAATGAAGTTGTGATGAGACAACAGCTGAATTTCGATAAAACCTGGAAAAAAATCCAGACCGAAATGGCTGATCATAAAGTTTTTATTAAGAATGCCAAAAACCTGACAGCCAACCAAAAAGAATTTGTGAGACAATATTTCGATGAAGTGGTAGAATCCAATGTGATCCCGATTCTCCTTCACGAAAATACTCCTATGCCTTATCTGAGAGACAAAAGTCTTTATCTGGGAGTGGCTATGAGAAAAAAAGACTGGCAGTATTCCAGCAATTATGCCATTATTGAAATTCCATCCCGCTTTGTGGGAAGATTCGTATTGCTGCCAACGGAAGATCCGGAAGAAAAAAATGTCATGTTACTGGAAGATGTGATTACCTTTAACCTTCCGCATATTTTCTCTTATTTCGGATATGATGAATTTGCAGCCAATGCATTCAAAGTAACAAAAGATGCAGAACTGGATCTGGATAATGATATCAGAACCAACTTTGCAGAAAAAATAGAAAAAGGTCTTAAAAACAGAAGAAAAGGGAAGCCCACCCGTTTTGTTTTTGATAAAGATATGGATAAAGCTTTGCTGGAACTTTTGATCAGGAAACTGAACTTAACGAAGAAAGACAGCATCATCCCTGGAGGAAAAATTCATAATTTCAAACATTTCATGGATTTCCCTGATGTTTTTGAAAAGTATGAAAGACCTGTAGAAAGAACTTCTTTTACGCATCAGGCATTTGAACATGGGGGAAGGGTGACTGACGTAATTTTAAAAGAAGATGTACTCCTTACCTTCCCTTATCACAAGTACAATCCGGTGATTGATCTTCTCCGTGAAGCCGCTATGGATCCGGATGTAAAATCCATACAAATTACAGCGTACCGTCTGGCAAGCAGTTCAAAAATTATCAATGCTCTGATTTACGCTGCCAGAAATGGTAAAGAAGTGACTGTGATGCTGGAGCTTCAGGCAAGATTTGATGAAGAATCCAACCTGGAATGGAAAGACATGCTGGAGCCTGAAGGAATTACTGTTCTTGTAGGAATTCCTAATAAAAAAGTACACGCCAAACTTTGTGTCATCAAAAAGAGAGCCCACAATAAAACCATTCAGTATGGCTTTGTAAGTACCGGAAATTTCAACGAAAAAACAGCCAGAATATATGGTGATCACCTGCTGTTGACCGCTGACCGCGGCATCATGGCGGATATCAATAAAGTATTCAATGTATTGAAAAAACCGAAAGATGACTTTATTCCTATTTTGAAAACTTGTAAAAATTTATTAGTTTGCCCTCAGTTTATGCGTGAAAAGATTGTTCACCATATTGATAAAGAAATCGAAGAGGCCAAGGCAGGAAGAAAAGCAGAAATCATCGTTAAAGTCAACTCAATGAGTGATCGTGCTCTGATTGAAAAAATATATGAAGCTGCCAAAGCCGGAGTGGTGACCAGAATGATCGTAAGAGGGATCTATTGTGCCGTCAATCAAAAGGAATTCAGAGAAAAAATAAAAGCCATCAGTATTGTAGACGAATATCTTGAACATGCCAGAGTCATGTATTTTTACAATAAAGGGGCCGAGGATATGTACATTTCTTCCGCAGACTGGATGACAAGAAACCTGGATTACAGAATTGAAGCAGCCGCTAAAATCACTGATAAAAACCTTAAGAAGGAATTAAAAGACATTCTGGACATCCAACTTAAAGATAACGTAAAGGCAAGGATTTTAGACAAAAAACTGAGCAATGAATACGTAAGAAATGATAAACACGAATGCCGATCACAAATAGAAACCTATAAATATTTAAAAGCTAAAACAAGCAAGAAATGAAGATAGCAGCGATAGACATAGGGAGTAATGCAGCCCGCCTTCTTATCAATGAAGTAAAGATCAACAACAGAAAGCCTGAATTCATCAAGCTCAACCTTCTCAGAATTCCTCTGAGACTGGGAATGGATGTTTTTACCATCGGAAAAATTGGTCCGGAGAGAGAGAAAATGGTCATTGATTCCATGAAGATCTTTAGTGACCTGATGAAAATATACAAAGTAGATCATTACAGAGCCTGTGCTACCAGTGCCATGCGTGATGCTGCCAACGGTAATGATATCATCAATCTGGTAAAAGATACATCAGGAATCAATATTGAAATTATTTCCGGTGATGAGGAAGCTACCCTGATTTATGAAAATCATGTTGCAGAAGGTCTTGATAAAGAATTTGCCTATCTATATATTGACGTTGGTGGAGGTTCTACAGAGCTTACCTTCTATGAAAATGGTAAAATGGTCTATGAAAAATCTTTCAACATCGGAACGATCCGTCTTCTCAATAATCTTGTGACTATGGACAACTGGAAAGAAATGAAGGATGAGATCAAAAAAAATATTGTCAGCAAAAAGCCAATTGTTGCTATCGGTTCCGGAGGAAATATCAACAAAGTATTCTCTATGAGTAAAACCAAAGACGGAAAACCGATGTCTTTGTCTCATCTGAAAAAGGTTTACAAAGAATTCAATGAGCTTTCCGTAGAAGAAAGAATGACCAACTACAACCTGAGAGAAGACCGTGCTGATGTACTGGTACACGCCCTGGGCGTCTTCAACAATGTGATGTCGTGGTCTGATATCAACAAAATTTTTGTTCCAAAAATTTCCGTAGCAGACGGATTGATCCATAATATTTACAGTCAGCTGCAACATAAAAAGTAACAACAAACAATACGATTGAAAGCCAGCCATTTTTGAGCTGGTTTTCTATTTTAAAAACATTTCCATGTCATTGCGAGGAACAATGTGACGAAGCAATTTCTATTATTAAGTTTTGGATAAAGCCAAGAGAAGGTGGCTCATTTTTTAAGGCGGGCTAAAGCCCACCCCTATTGAATTATTGAATCCGGACATTTAAGACAACATCTTTTATCTTTTATCTTTTATCTTTTATCTTTTATCTTTTATCTTTTATCTTTTATCTTTTATCTTTTATCAAAAAAATTAAAGTAAAACCTCATCCTCATCCGTCATACCCATATCAATAGCAAAGCAATGAACCCAATCAAAATACTTCTTACAGGAGCAACAGGAATGGTAGGCGAAGGTGTTTTAATGGAATGTCTTGAAAATCCAAATGTTTCTGAAATCCTGAGTATAAGCCGAAAACCCTCCGGGAAAACACATCCCAAGCTGAAAGAATACCTTGTCTCTGACTTCCTTTCAATAGATCTTCATGATGAAAAACTGAAAGGTTATGATGCCTGTTTTTTCTGTGCCGGAATCAGCAGCGTTGGCATGAAGGAAGAAGAATATACCAAAATCACTTACGATACAACGCTTCACTTTGCCAAAGCTGTTTTGAACCAAAATCCTGAAATGGTGTTCAACTACGTATCCGGGGCAAGTACAGACAGTACGGAGAGTGGAAAACTGATGTGGGCACGGGTAAAAGGCAGAACAGAAAATGATTTGAAAAGAATGGGTTTCAGAGGAGCTTATAATTTCCGTCCCGGATTCATGAAACCTGTTGAGGGTCAAACCAATGTAAAGTGGTTTTTTAAACCTTTTATTTGGATTTTTCCTATTTTTTTTCAGTCAAAATCATTAACTTTACACGAAGTGGGTAGAGCAATGATCAATGTGACACAAAAAGGATACCCTACATCTACTTTAGAAATTAGAGATATTAAAAATTTAGCGCTATGAGAGACATGTTAAAAAGAATTGTTCTGGTTATTTTTGTACTCTTGCTTGTGACTGCTGTTTCAGGATATTTTTATATGCAGAAACATCCTTTGGAAGGAAATAAATCAAGAACGATTTTAAATTTTCGGGAAAATCAGGAAAATAATTTCACTATAAAGTTTCTTATTCACATAATTTTTATTTTTTATTGGAAATAAACCTATTTTTTAAACATTTCTTAAAGTTCCATTAAAATAATTGCAAGGTATAAAGTTCATTTTTGTATTTATCTAATTGAAATAAAAAATGATCAACAACTACCTATTAAAAGGGTCTGTGATTGCCGCATTCTTCTTTCAGAGCGGTCTTTTCGGACAGACACTGATTCATTACTGGAATTTTAACGATAATACTTCTGCAGCTACAGTTACTACCCCTGCTTCTACGATGGTGAACGGTTCTCTTGCACCTATAGCAGGAGGAACAAGTGTCATCGATTTTGTCGGAGGTACCGGACAAAATTTTAGTCTGCAAAATTTAAATGCAAGAAACGGTGATGTTTCCGGAACCCATTTAAGATTCAATAATCCGATTGGAGGGGCTTTACAGTTTAATCTTCCTACAACGGGCTATAATAACATCGTTGTTAAGTTCACCACCAGAAGATCCGGTCAGGGAGCAGGAACACAGACATGGTCTTATTCCACCGACGGAACCACTTTTATGCAGTTTCAGACGGTGAATCCTCAGGATGCCGATCCACAATTGGTTACATTGGATTTTTCCACTATACAGGGAGCCAACAACAACCCTAACTTTAAATTAAAGGTAGAATTTTCCGCAACGGGAGGCGGAACAGGAGGAAACAATCGTTTTGACAACTTTACGGTGGACGCCACTCCTGCAGGAAATGTTGATACTACTCCACCAACAGTCACTTACCTGCCTGCCCATAATATCAATAACGCTTCAACGACTGTAAATCCAACCCTATCTTTCAATGAAAATGTAAGATTAACTGATAATTCTGCACTCAACAATTCCAATGCACAAAATCTTATTGAATTCCGTCTTGGAAATGCTACAGGTACACAAGTTCCGTTCACTACAACTTTCAGCAACAATACCATCACTGTAATCCCAACTTCCGGACTAGTGCCAGGGCAGACTTATTATCTGGCTCTCAAGCCCAATATGGTAGAAGATTTCAATGATAATGGGCTTACTGCCGTTACTTCCAGTACTTTTACCACTGCCGGAACAGCAATTTCTTTAGAAAAGAATTTCATCAAAGTTAATGAAAATTCAGGAAATCTTGCATTTAAAATCAATATTACCAATCCTTCTACCTCTACAGTGAATCTGGTTGTAAAGCCAGCACCGTTCAGTACAGCTGACGGTAATGATTTTACTTTAACTAATCAAACTATTAATATCACTCCATCTACAACGAGTTATACCGTCAATATTCCGATTATTGATGACACAGTGGCAGAACAGCAGGCTGAATATTTTGTGGTAAGCCTTGAAAATCCTGTTGGAGCTACTATTTCAGGAGACAATTCTGCAACGGTTTATATTGTAGATAATGATAAAGCGGCTCCGGTTCCTTCCCATCAGATCCAACTGAATTATCTTCTAAGTTTTGATCCTTCAGGAAATAATAGCAGCTCTACGGAAATTGTAGTTCATGATCCGTCAACACAACGTTTATTTACGATCAGCTCCATTACGGATGTTTTTGATATTATTGATTTCAGTAATCCTTCAATACCCTCAGTCATAAAAACAGTGAATATGGCTCCTTACGGTGGGATCACAAGTATCGCTGTGAAAAACGGAATTATTGCAGCCGCCTCTCCCAATACTGATCCTCAGCAAAATGGATCTGTGGTATTTTTTGACATCAATGGAAATTTCCTTAAGCAGGTAACTGTAGGAGCTTTACCGGATATGATAACATTCTCCCCTGACGGAACAAAAGTAGTTACTGCCAACGAAGGAGAGCCTAATGACGCTTATACTGTAGATCCTGAAGGAACTATTAGTATCATTGACATTTCCGGAGGTGTTGGAAATCTTACCCAAAGTAATGTAACGACACTTAATTTTAATAGTTTTGATAATCAGGTAGCAGCATTAACCGCTACCGGTTTAAGAAAAGTAAGAACAAATAATACCCTTTCTCAGGATCTGGAACCTGAATATGTAACCATCAGTGCCGACAGTCAGAAAGCCTGGGTAACCCTTCAGGAAAATAATGCCATTGCTGAAATTAATCTGGCTACCAAAACGATCACAGGTATCTGGGGATTGGGCAAAAAAGACATGAGTCTTCCGGGTAACGGATTTGATGCTTCAGACAATAATGGTGAGGTTCTAATCGCCAACTGGCCGGTAAAAGCGTATTATGTACCGGATGCAGTACAAAATTACAAAGTAGGAAACACCAACTATATTGTAACCGCTAATGAAGGTGATGAAAAGGATCTTTCAGGATTTAGCGAAAGAACGACTGTGGGAGCAAGCACTTATATTTTAGATCCTGTATTGTTTCCGAATGCCAATGTTTTAAAAGCTTCCTATAACCTCGGCAGATTCAGGATTTCATCTGCTACAGGAAATATGGATGGAGATGCAGAGTTTGAAGAAATGGCAGCTTTAGGGGCCCGTTCATTCTCTATTTTCAATGCTGATACTAAACAGATTGTATATGACAGCGGAGATCAGTTTGAACGATATATTTCAGCTTATCATCCTTTGATTTTCAATGCGGATAATGAGTCTAACGCTACTAAAAACAGAAGCCGCGCCAAAGGTCCGGAACCGGAAGGAGTAGCATTAGGAAAAATCAATGACCAGACGTATGCTTTCATTACTTTAGAAAGAACTGGTGGTGTTATGGTTTATAATATTACAGATCCTAATACCCCTACGTTTACAGACTACAAAAATTCCCGTTCTACTTCAGCATACGGAGGTGATAATGGTCCTGAAGGAATTATCTACATCGCTCCTGAAAACACTACAACCAATAAAGGTTATGTGATTATCGCCAACGAAATCAGCGGAACTTTATCCATATATGAAGTGGCCACGCCTGCAACACTAGGAACAGGTGAAATAAAAACCGAACAGGCCACCTTTACTATATTCCCAAATCCTGTCAACAAAGGAAATACTCTTTATTTTAACAGAAAACAGGATTATGAATTGTACGATATGTCCGGAAAATTGATCGGGAAAGAAAAGAATGCTTTAACCATAAGCACTGCTAACCTTTCTACGGGAGTTTATCTTGTAAAAACTTTGGAAGGACAGATCAAAAGAGTCATTGTAAGATAAAATATAATATTTAGTTGATTGAAAAAGCTTCGGAGATTCCGGGGCTTTTTTGTTACTGGAAAATTCATTAGTTTTAAACTTTTAATAACACAATGGAAAATCAATTAGAGAATATTATTCAACAAGTCTGGCATAAAGAAAAACGAAATCTCTTTACATTTCTTACCGGTGCAGGAATTTCATCAGACAGTGGTATTCCTACTTATCGTGGAATAGATGGAATTTGGGTAAAAGGAACTCAGTTTCACAAGCCTGAAGAATTTGGAACGTTACGTTATTTCAGACAGCATCCGGAAGAAGTTCTGCAGTATTCTCTTTTCAGAAAAAAAATGTTTGAAAATGCTTCTCCCAACGAAAGTCATTTTGCATTGGCAGATATTGAAACTCAACTTCAGGACAGATTTCATCTGCTTACCCAAAATATTGACAACCTTCACCGCCGTTCCGGAAGCCAAAGAATCTATGAAATCCATGGGAATAACCGGGAGATTAAATGCTCAAACGGATGTAAAGAAATTATGGATCTGCCTGTGGACATACAAAGCAAAGATCTGGATGAAGATCTTACCGCGAAAGATAAAGAACTTTTAACCTGTGCTCATTGCGGGCATTGGATGCGCCCGAATATTTTATGGTTTGATGAATATTATGATGAAAAAACGAACAAAAAATTCAGTGCACTTAAAATTGCCAAAAACAGTGGTGTTCTTTTTATTGTTGGTACTTCCGGAGCAACGAGCCTTCCTATTGCCATTGCCGAAACCGCACTCAAGTATGGAGCTTTTATCGTAGACATTAATATGGAAGACAATAACTTCACTGAGCTGATCAAAAATAAAAAGAATGCATTAATCATCCGGGAAAAATCTACTGAAGTATTAAAGGTAGTTAAAGAAATTATTACAAAAACCGTCTCCTGAAGCAACCTGATTATTTATGATGATTTAACTTTTAAAATTCTTGAAAAAAGCATTTTATATCTATATTTATCCTCAACAAAAACCAATTCACAATGAAAAATATTAAAACTGCAGGAATTCTTTGTTTCCTGCTGCTGGGAACAGCTACTGCATTTTCGCAATCAAGAAAAGTAGAATCTACAAAAGGAGTAGAAAAAACAGAAAGCGATAAGGTGGTACATGTAGAAGGTGTGGGCCACAAGCTGAATTACGCTCTCAATGGAGGCGTTGTTGAGGTAGAAGGTGGCGACAACACATTAACAGTCAAAGGAAGTGCTAAAAAAATTACGGTTTCAGGAACAGGTAATAAAGTATACATCGATAAAGTGGATAAAATCTCCATGGAAGGTGGCGGCAATATGGTCTACTACCGGACTTCCGGAACAAAATCAGGAAAGCCGGATGTTTCTATAGAAGGGGTAGGAAACAAAGTTGTAAAACAATAAAAACATTTTTTTTGAGTCTGAAAAATTTCATCATAAACCTGACGGGTTTGGTAGGCTTAGTGGACTCAATATGCAAATAAAAAGACAGGCCTTAAAAAAGCCTGTCTTTTTAAAAATATCTCAGATATATTTTACTCTACGTTGATTACCTTTTCGATTTCCGGAGCATGTTGTTTAATTGTATTTTCAACACCCAGTTTTAAGGTTGAAAAATTCAATGAACACCCGGAACAGTTACCTAAAAGTTTCACAAACACCTGATTATCTTTCACATCAATAAGCTCAATATCACCTCCGTCTTTATTCAAAAATGGTCTGATGCTTTCCAGAGCTTCCATTACTCTTGTTACGGTATCTTCGTGCGTTATGTTTGTTTCCATATTTTTTCAGTTCAATTCGGTTTTTTCAAATTTTATTGAAATTATTATTATTTTGCTTTTGGCGAGCATCCTGCCATCGTAGAAATCTTCACAGCTTCAGTAGGAGGAAGATTTTTATTTCTTTCCACTAAACTTTCTACCATTTTTCTGGCAGTTTCTGTGTAGATATCTGCAATTTTAGATCCTTCCTGAAGCGCAGCTGGTCTTCCAACGTCTCCTGCTTCTCTGATGCTTTGGATCAATGGAATCTCTCCTAACACCGGAATTCCAAGATCTTCCGCTAAATATTGTGCTCCCTGGTTTCCAAAGATATAATATTTATTGTCAGGAAGTTCTTCCGGTGTAAAATATGCCATATTTTCGATCAATCCAAGAACCGGAATGTTAATGCTTTCCATCTGGAACATCGCAATTCCTTTTCTTACATCTGCTAATGCAACATGCTGAGGTGTACTTACGATGACCGCTCCTGTTACAGGCACTTCCTGGATAATTGACAAGTGAATATCCCCTGTTCCTGGAGGAAGGTCAATTAATAAGAAATCCAGCTCTCCCCATGCAGCATCTCTGATCATCTGGTTCAAAGCTTTTGAAGCCATAGGACCTCTCCACACTACAGCCTGATTAGCGCCGGAGAAATATCCTATTGAAAGCATTTTAACTCCATAATTTTCGATAGGCTTCATCAGATTTTTACCATTCACTTCTACAGAAATTGGTTTCTGTCCCTCTGTATCGAACATGGTAGGAACTGAAGGACCGTAGATATCTGCATCCAATAATCCTACTTTAAAGCCCATTTTGGCTAACGTTACTGCCATATTTGCAGAAACGGTAGACTTCCCTACTCCTCCTTTACCGGAAGCAATAGCGATAATATTTTGAATTCCCGGAATTTGTTTTCCTTTGATCTGACTTTGCTGAATTTCACTAGGCTCCGGAGAAACGATTTTAAGTTTTAAATGAATGTCTTCTCCAAACTCACTGGCAAAAGCCTGTTTCATGGCAGCCTCCAGTTTTTTCTTTTCGTGCATTGCAGGTGAATGAGCAGTCATGTCAATATAAACATCGTTACCCATAATCTGAAGATTATTCACCAAATCGTCTACTTCTATTTCTTTAAGGAATTCCTGAACCTTTTCTTTCGTCAACATATAAATATAAATTGTTTACAAATTTACGGATTTTTTCGGTAATTTAGAATCAATAAAATCTATAATATCAGGTGATAAATCAGATCGTTAAAAATTTCTTATTTGTGATTTTTATCCTGACATTACACCCAACCTCAGAAAGCAATTGATATGAGAACCAATACCTATCCTTCCAAATACGCACAGCCAAAAGGAATATTTACCATTGGAAAGACGAAATTCAAATGGTATGACCTCGCAAGTGATCCTTCGGAAGTTTCCCGGCAGGACATTGATAATGCACAATTGTGTATTGAAAATGCTGAAGAAAATTTTAAAAACATCGATGATCTGGGATTCGTCATCATGCATCGCTGTGGAGAAAATTATCTCCTGTTAGTCTGCACATGGCGCAGTGAAAATGAATTGTGGGAAAGCGTATATTATGATGGTTCCGGAAAATTTGAAGTATGGGAAAGAAACAAAACCCATCTTCCAACTTACTGTGTCTGGGAAATGGGCATTGTATATTATGAATCTCAGTCCTGGAAAAAATATCTGGGTTCCGGACGGGAAGAAAAAGACAAAGAGGACTATCTCAATGATTTCTTTGAGGGAGAAGTGTAGAAATTTTCTGTTTTGTCATTGACTATATCGAATCTTCGATTTCTGACGAATGAAGAACCTCATAAAATAAAAGATTCTTCATTCCACTCCGTTTCATTCAGAATGGCATGCATCAAAAACAATTTAAAGTCAGAGTATTAATTGGCTCTGTTCTTTTCATCAAACCTTACATTGCGATCCATTCCTTTTACTTTTTTATTTCCAAAAGTATAGGTTGCTGATAAAGTAAGTCTTCTGGCGTCGTAGTAATTATTGTAAGAATGTGTTCCTGTTGTATAATAAATTTCTCCCAGACTTTTGCCTTGCTTTAATATATCTGAAACAAATATATTCAGCTGAAGGCTCTTTTCCATAAGATTCAGTTTCACCCCTGAAGTAAGATTTCCAGCAAACTTCATATAGGAATTTCCGGAATTGGAAGGCAGACGGAACCAGTAATTCAGAATCAGCTGTATTGTTTTACTTTGATTGAGTGATATATTATTCTGAAAATCGAAATCATAACTATTCCCTTTTCTGGCAAGAGCATCGGTTGCAAAAACATCCGTATTCATATAAGAATAATTGGCCGAGTAATTCGCTTCCCATTTTTTGAAAAAAGTATCTGAATAGTTAAGGGAAACTCCCATGCTGTTCTGGTTGTAATAATTTTCAAAAGTACTCACCCTGTTTTCTCCTTTCAGGGTGGCAAGCTGACTAAATGCTTCCACGGTTCTCTGAAAATAAGCTGATGCCGATAATTTTCCTTTGTACACGTAGGAAAGTTCAAAATTATGATTGATAGAGGGCTTCAGGAAAGGATTTCCGGTAAAATAAGAATTGATATTGATGTACCAGCGGTAGGGATTGATCGCTCGGAATCCCGGTCTATTGATTCTTTTGGAATAATTCAGGTTGAAAGTATGGTTTTCATTGCTTTTATAGCTGATATAGGCCGTTGGAAAAAATTTCCCATACGAATTTTCAGTCTGCTGTCCGGAAGTTAAAGAATTTCCGTTGACCACCGAATATTCGTAACGTAAACCTGCTTTTGCCGACCATTTTTCGTTGAATGACTTTTCAAAACTTATATAAGCTGCATAATTTTTTTCGTTATATTCAAATTCATTGCTTTTCAAAGGATCTGTAATATATTGTCCGTTCGTTAAGTTCTGATAAAATATACTGGAGTTATTATCAAAATTGGTGAATTTCACTCCAGTTTCTGTCTTTGCAAACTGATAAGGCAATGTAAGATCCGCCTGCCCGGAATAAATTTTATAATCTACCATAGAAGGCGATTTTACCACAAATCTGCCTCCCGAACTCTCTGTTGTAGTAAAATCAATAATTGTTTCCGGAGTATTGGAAAAATAATTCCCTGTGATACTCAGTTTATTATCCTGTTTCCCGAATTTCAGATCATAATACGCGCTGGCCGTATGTTGTCTTCCTGTAGCTCTGTGCTGTGCATCAGTCAGTAGTGTATTGGTATAAATCCCATTCTGGAAATAGTTTGAAGTATTTCTGATATCCATATTGGAATGTCCGAATCCGAAATCATAAATAGATCCGACATTGGACTTTTTACTTAACTGATAATCCAAACTTAAATTGGCCCCCAGTCCATCCCCGAAATCTCTTCTGTCATCATTGCTTTTAAGACCATCTGTACCTTCTATCCAATAGTTTTCATAGGAATGCTTTTCATTTTTATTCTGTCTCAACTTTAAGGAAGAACGCAGTTTTTCGTTCTGATAATTTACGGTTACACTGTTTGAATTCCCGGTATAAGTCTGCTGTTGAAGACTGGAGGTCAAACTTCCACTCCATCCCAGATTTTGATTTTTCTTTAAAACAATATTGATCAATCCGCTGTTTCCCTGTGCTTCATATTTGGCAGGAGGTGCTGTGATGACTTCAATTTTTTCTATATTTTCAGATCTGAGACTTTTGAGATAGGTAACCAGTTCAGCATCTGACAAATTCAGAATTCTGTCGTTAATCATTACTGCCACCCCACTTTTCCCAACGATGGAAACTCCGGTGTTATCATCTACTTTAACCAGAGGAGTTGTCGCAAGAGCATCCACAGCATCCATTCCTTGTGAGGCAACAGAATTGGATACATTGAAAACCAATCTGTCTGCTTTTCTCTCAATCAGTTTTTTTCTGGCAGTAAGCGTAACCCCTTCGATTTGTTTTTCATTCTTTTTTTCAATAAAAAAGTCCTGTTTCACTTCTCCGTTAATAGCAATATCTTTATGGGATATTTCAATACCATCCTGTATAAGTCTGATACTATAGTTTCCATTTTCTGAAAGTTTCAAAGAGTAATTTCCTTTTTCGTCTGAAATGGAGGTGTGTTTTTTCTGATCTTTTACGGCAATCACCTCAATGTAGGGAACAGCATTTCCAGCCTGAGAGATCTTTCCTTTTATACTTTGAGCTAAAGCAATAGCGGGCAACAGCATGATTACAGCTAGTACTATCTTCTTCATGAATTATATTGTTTTTAATAAGACAAATCGTAAATGCCTTTTATTACATCTCTTTTACTGTTTTTCAATATCTTCGTTCTTTAAAATCAAAACATGAAAAAAGGGCTTATTGCATTTTCCATATGTATTACTCAAATTATTTCCGCACAGAATTATTCCCAATATGTCAATCCCATGATAGGAACCGGAGGCCATGGCCACACTTTTCCAGGGGCGATTGTTCCTTTTGGAATGGTACAGCTTTCTCCCGATACCAGAATTGACGGAAGCTGGGACGGATGCAGCGGATACCATTATTCGGATTCTGTTATCTATGGTTTTTCTCATACGCATTTAAATGGTACAGGAGTTTCTGATTATGGAGACATTATGCTGATGCCTACTATGGGAAATCCAAGCCTGAACAGCAAAGACTATTCTTCGAAATTTTCGCATAAAAATGAAAAAGCAACAGCAGGATTCTATGCTGTAAAATTAGATAAAAATAATATTGATGTTCGCCTTACAACGACAAAAAGAGTCGGGTATCATGAATACACTTTCAACAATGCCGGAAATGCCAATATCATTTTAGACCTCAACCACAGAGATAAGCTTCTGGAAGGTGAAGTAAAGATTATTGATGATACAACCATTGAAGTTTTCAGAAGAAGTGAAGCATGGGCTACCAATCAGTACATCTATGCCAGAATTGAGTTTTCAAAGCCTATGAAAATTTCAAAAAAAGACACCAATGGAAAAGAAGAAGACAATCTTTTTACGGGGACAAAACTTGCTCTGGCATTTTCAGCTAATGTTAAAAAAGGAGAAAAGATCAATGTAAAAGTCTCTGTTTCGCCTACAGGCTATGAAGGAGCAGTAAAAAATATGCTGGCAGAAGGAACATCTAATGATTTTGAAGCAGTAAAAAAACAGGCAGAAACGAATTGGGATAAAGAACTTTCCAAAATTGAGGTGAAATCTGATGATAAAAACAAATTAGCTGTTTTTTATACTGCACTCTACCATGTTTTCACACAACCGAACATCAATATGGATGTTGACGGAAAATACCGAGGCAGAGATAACAAGCTTTATACCGCCAATGGTTTTGATTATTACACCGTATTCTCACTTTGGGATACCTTCAGAGGCGCTCATCCGCTGATGACTTTAATTGACAGAAAAAGAACTGCTGATTTTATCAATACCTTCATTAAACAATACGAACAGGGAGGAAAACTTCCGGTATGGGAACTGGCTTCCAACGAAACAGAATGTATGATTGGCTATCACTCTGTTTCCGTCATTGCAGATGCTATGGCTAAGGGAATTCAGGGGTTTGATTATGAAAAGGCATTTCAGGCTGCAAAAGGTTCTGCCATGCAGGATATTTTTGGTTTGAATGCTTACAAACAGAATCATTATATCAGCATAGATGACGAGCATGAAAGTGTTTCCAAAACAGTAGAATATGCCTATGACGATTGGTGTATTGCTCAAATGGCGAAAATTTTAGGCAAGAAAGAAGACTATCAGTATTTCATGAAACGTTCTCAGAACTGGAAAAACCTTTACAATCCAAAAACAGGTTTTATGCAGCCAAGAAAAAACGGGAACTGGTATGAGCCTTTTGATCCGAGAGAAGTTAACAACAATTATACGGAAGGAAACTCGTGGCATTATTCATATTCTGTACAGCAGGATATTCCGGGGCTTATTGCAGCGCATGGCGGAAAAGAAAAATTTGAACAGTTCATTGATGCTATTTTTACAGCACCTGATAAAACAACGGGAAGAGAACAAGTGGATATCACAGGATTGATAGGACAATACGCCCAGGGAAATGAACCAAGCCATCACATTGCTTATTTATATAATTTCGTTGATAAGCCAGAAAAGACAGATGCAAAAATCAAATACATCCTTGATAATTTTTATAAAAATACACCTGACGGCCTTATCGGAAATGAAGACTGTGGCCAGATGAGTGCATGGTATGTTTTAAGCTCAATGGGAATTTATTCTGTCACTCCGGGATTACCGGAATGGGAAACCACAACGCCTTATTTTGACGAAATTAAAATTCATCTTGAAGACGGTACTACCAGAACAATTACCAAAACTACCGGCAGAGCTGAACTTAAAAAACTGGGATTCGAAAATGTGAAATCGGCTAAAGATTTTAAATATGCTGAACAAACCGCTTCACCAGTAATTGCTGCAGACAGAATTTTTGATTTTTCTACCAAGGTAGAAATCACTCCACTTAATGCCAATGACAAAGTGTACTACATGACGATAGATGAAAGTGACAGCAATAAAAGAAAGACGTTCTCTACTTATAAAGGACAATTCTCCATCACCAAAACCACTCAGGTAATGGCTTATGCTGAAAGAAACGGGGAAAAAAGTTCTGTAACCACTGCTCACTTCAACAGAAGACCTAATTACTGGGATATTAATATCCTGTCAAAAGTAACTCCTCAATACAGCGCTACCGGAAACCTTGCTCTTATTGACGGGATCAGAGGGGATGTTAACTGGAGAAAAGGGGAATGGCACGGATATCAGGGACAAAATTTTGAGGCAGTCATTGATTTTAAGTCCCCTAAGAACATAAAATCATTATCTTCCACTTACCTTCAGGACAGCAAAGCATGGATTATAATGCCTAAAAAAGTAGAATATTACGCCTCCATGAACGGAAAAGATTTTGTCCTTCTGAAAACGGTTGACAATACTATTGATCCTAAGGATGAAAAAGTACAGATCAAAGACTTTTCAACAGAAATTCTTCCTACCGAAGCCCGATATATTAAAGTAAAAGCTTACTATTTCGGAAAACTTCCGGAATGGCATCAGGGAGCAGGCGGTGATGCTTATATCTTTATTGATGAGATTGCTGTGAAGTAAAAAAACAAAAACAACACCTATGAAAAAATTATCATTACTACTCTTTTTACTTTTAAGTATTATAAAAGTTTCAGCTTGTAAATGTGTATATGAAACCTTAGCACACAATTATCAAAATTCTGAATTTGTAGGTATTATCAGAATTTTGAAAGTATATGACGAAAATACTGAGCAAAGATCCTATAAAGCAGATATTGAAATTGAAAAAGTATATAAGGGAGCTAAAACATTCAAAACAATGAATGTGAGAGGACTCATTGGAAATTCCTATTCCGGAGCTTGTGAAATTGATGTCCTGCCCAATGAAAGATATCTGATCTTTTTAAACCAATACAATAACACCTATTCCATTTCATCCTGTACTCCAAAATCAAAACTGGAAAATAAACCAACAAAAGATGAAAAATCGTGGCTTAAAAATCTGGAAAAAGCCTTTACTTATTTAAATAATAATACATTCAGGTTTATAGGCTTACAGTTTACCCGTTGCTATGATGAAACTCGAACCGAATATAGATCTGATTTATCAAAGATCAGTGGATTCAAGCCTAAGCAGTCTTTTGCTATCTATAAAGTAAAAATAGATGATACATCAAAAATTCAGGAAATTACTCCTGTTACAACTTTTGGAAGTAAGGATAGTATGATTGAAAATATACTGAAAACAAAGATGAAAGTCTCCACACCAACATCTTTCTGGGATCCCAACCCTAAAGAAGGCCTGCTATTTCTCTCCTATCATAAAGAAAATATAGACAAGCCGTATGGTGAAATCATCTCCTGTGATTAATACTAAAATAAACCCTTCTTCAGAATTTTGAAGAAGGGTTTATTTTTCAATTCATTCTTTCCGACCATTGCAGGACTTCCGGAAGTTCCATATCAGAAAATTCGATGTGGATGACTCTTCTTTTCTTTCCGTTGGTGGTTCGGTTGGAACCATGAAGCGTTAAAGGTTTCATCAGCATAATTCCCCCTTTTTCTACGTTGCAGATTTCTTCTGTTTCTACAGTCCAATCAATAGTCTCGGGTCTGTAAATGCCTTTTGCATGAGACTTTGGAACCACTTTCAGCGCTCCGTTGTTTTCATCGGTATCATCCAGATGGATTCTGATGGTATAGATATTTTCCAAAACGTTGAGTGGAGGGTGTACCGCAAACTGATTTTGTTTGGTGGTCCAAGGTCCGAAATTAGCGAGTTCCAACTTCTTATCCACAGAAATAGTAAGATCCTGATGATAGGCTACATACCAGTTGGAGGTTTCAGGCTTATCAAAATAGATACTTTTAACCACAAAATATTTTTCACCGAAGATTTCTTTCACCACTTTCCGGATGTTTTCATTAAACACAAGATCTTTGATTTCCGGAACTTCTTTTAAGAACTGCCTGATAGCAAAAAGGTCTTCAGACTTTCTAAAATTTTCTTTTGAAGTGTCTATATTTTGCAGAACAAGGTTGATGTCTTCCAGTTCTTTCTGCGAAAACACATCATTGATAACAGCAAAGCCATATTTTTCAATATGGCTTTTATGATTTTCTAAGTTGTTTAAACTCATTGATATTTAAATTTTGTCTAATGGTTCAGTTAACTGCCCTTCCCATTTTGAAACTGCTGTGGTTGCCAGCGTATTTCCAAGTACGTTGGTCATACTTCTACCCATATCACAGAAATGGTCAATTGGTAAAATCAAAGCAATACCTTCCGGCGGGATACCAAACATTGAACATGTTGCCACAATAATTACCAGAGAAGCTCTTGGAACTCCTGCAATCCCTTTTGACGTAAGCATTAGTACCAAAAGCATAGTGATCTGCTGTCCAAGGGTCATTTCGATTCCGTAGATCTGAGCAATAAAGATTGAAGCAAATGTCATGTACATCATACTTCCATCCAGATTGAATGAATATCCTAATGGTAAAATAAAAGAAACTACTCTGCTGTTACACCCGAATTTCTCCAGTTCTTCCACCAATTTCGGGAATACTGCTTCTGAACTTGTTGTAGAGAAAGCAATTAGCAAAGGTTCTTTAATTCTTTTTAAAAGGTCAAAAAGACGGTTTCCTAGGATGAAATATCCTACCAGTAAAAGGACCAGCCAAAGAACCCCTATAGCAAAGAAGAAGTCTCTTAAATAAATAGCATATACTTTAAAAATTTCAAAACCATTGGTGGCCACTACCGCTGCAATAGCTCCCAATACTCCAAGCGGAGCAAACCACATGATATACCCTACCATTTTAAGAATGGCGTGAGCAATAATATCAAATAGTTTCACAACTGGTTTAGCATATTCTTCTCCCAGATTAGCCAAAGCAACTCCAAACATCACCGCAAATACAACAATCTGCAGTACTTCGTTGGTAGCGAAGGCTTCAAATAAACTTTTAGGAATCATGTGTTTTACGAAATCTTCCATGGAAAAACTTTTGCTGCTTTTAAGAAGTTCGTCAGCAGAAGCGACATCCTGAATTGGTAATTTGGTAACATGTCCCGGCTCCAGCCAGTTAACAAGGATCAACCCGATAAAAAGGGAAATCAGAGAAGCTGAAATAAACCAAAGCATGGCTTTTGTACCTACTCTTCCAATCATTTTGATATCACTCATTTTGGCAATCCCTACTACTAATGTCGTAAAAACCAATGGAGCAATAATCATCTGTACCAATCTGATAAAAACCGTTCCCAACAGTTTTATGTTTTTAGAAAAGGGTTCTGCACTATCTGGATAGCTCACGTGTACAATACCTCCGATTCCTACTCCCAGAAGAAGGGCAATGATAATTGCTATAAAAAGTTTATTCTGTCCTTTCATATATATAGTTCAATTTGCGCAAATATAATGGTTTTTCAATTGGCAGACGATTTTCTTCTATAGAGTTGAATTTTACATTAAGTTTTTAATCCCCAAAAATTAAAACCCTGGTTTAGAAAATATTGTAAAAAAATTAAGAAACATTTATTGACTTTTTATTCTTTTGGTACAAATTTTATTATTACATTTGAGTGTATAACAACATTAATAAATATACAATATGAAAAAAACTATTGCAATGGCTGCATTAGCTGTAGCTGTATCTTTCGGTGCTATTTCTTGTAAAAAGAAAGTTTCTGATGCCGACCTTCAGACTCAGGCTACAACTATAGTAACTTCTAATCCCAATGCTTCTGTTGAAGTAAAAGAAGGTGTAGCTCACTTAAGCGGTACTTTCGCAGATCAACAGTCTAAAGACGCAATGATTGCTAAATTAAAAGCCATCAGCGGAGTAAAAGACGTAATGGATATGTCTACCGTAGCAGCTCCTGCACCTGCAGCACCAGTTGAAACGGCATCTGCTGTAGATCCTGCTGTTCAGAAAAAAGTTCAGGATGCAGTGAAGGATTTCCCTTCTGTAAAAGTGGAAGTTGTCAACGGACAGCTTACTCTTACAGGAAATGTTTCTGCTTTACAGGCCAGAAAAATCAAGGAATCTGTAGATGCTTTGAAAATCGGAAAGTATAACAACAACCTAATCGTAAAATAATTTAAGATGAGCCAATTACAAGATAAATATTCAAGTGTAGTTTCAGCGGCACAGTCTGCAGGGATCTCCAATCTTCAGGTTCAGGAGCAGGACGGAATTCTTTATGTTTCCGGAAATGCTTCCAATACTGCAGCTAAAGATGCTGTATGGAATGCTCTGGGAGCTATTGATTCTACTTATTCTGCTTCAGATATCAATATTGATGTACAGGTTGCAGGTTTGGCTTCAGGTGCTTCTTTAACAGTGGCTACTGAAGAATCTAATCTTAACATCAGACAGGAACCTTCTACTGAAGCTGCCGTTGTAGGTAAAGCTGCAAAAGGTTCTTCTGTAACTCTTATTGAGCAAACTTCTGATGACTGGTGGAAAGTAAAAAATGCTGACGGCCAGGAAGGATATGCTTACTCAAGATATTTAAGAGCATAATTTTTATTAAAAAATAATAAATTTTCACAAAAAAAGCATAGAAACATCCCAACTTTGGGATGTTTTTATATTTTTACGGCTCTGAAAAAAAAACTAATGAAGAAAACTCTGTTGCTATTGACTTTGATGTTCACTGTCATTATTCTGCACGCCCAAAAGTTACACATTGACGGAAAAATATCCGATTCCGAAAAGAAAGCGATAGAAAATGCCACCGTCTATCTTTTGAAACAAAAAGATTCATCCATTATCAATTATACGGCAACCAATAGGGAAGGGAAATTCTCGCTGAAGATTGATGATATGAAAGAACCTTCCATTCTCAAAATTGATGCTGATAAATTATCTTCCTATTCAAAAAAATTCGAAAAAATAGATCAGTCGTTATCTCTGGGAGATATTCAGCTGGAGAAGCAAGGTATTGTAAATAAAATTGATGAAGTAAAAATCACCGTTTCACCCGTAAAAATTAAAAAAGACACTATTGAATTTAATGCAGCTGCTATCAAAGTACGCCCAGACAGTAAAATTGAAGAGCTTCTGAAGCAAATCCCCGGTGTAGAAATCAGCAATGAAGGAAAGATTACCGTGAATGGCAAAGAAGTAGACCAGATCATGATCAATGGAAAGCCTTTCTTTGATAAAGACGGTAAAATTGCTCTTCAGAATTTACCCGCAGATATTATTAAGAATATTCAGTTCACCACCACTAAAACCAAGGAGGAAGAACTCAGCGGAAAAGCAGCCAAATCTCAGAATACCACCATCAATTTTAATATTGATGAAAAGAAAAATAAAGGTTTACTGACAAGACTTACGGTTGGCTATGGATCAGATAAACGGTATGAAGCAAGTGGACTGGTGAGTTATTTTAAAGGGGATACCAAAATAAGCCTATTGGCTTCTTCCAATAATATCAACTCTCAGGGATTCTCCAGAGATGAGGTTTTTGACAGTATGGGAAATGGCCGGAATGCCTGGATGATGCAAGGAGGATCTGTCTCAACGGTAGGAAATATGACTTACTATAACCAGGGAGGCGGTACGAAAGGAATTCAAAGGTCTACAACAATTGGGTTAAACTACAGTGACAAGCTGGGAAAAGATGCCGATCTGGATTCCTTCAGCCTGATGCATTCCGATTCCAATACGGAAACAAGATCTAAAGTTTCAAGATCTACCCTTCTCCCTACTTACACGCTTCAAACCAATTCTGAAAGCAATGGTGAAAATGAGTCCAAACAATACAGCTTTGATACTTCGGCTAAAATCAAGCTGGATTCTATGACGAGTATCTATCTTTCTCCAAGATTTACGAAAAACAGCAGTTTCAATTTTAATAATTCACGTTCATCTACTTTAAATAATGGTAAACTTGTAAATGAAAGTAATACTTATTCAACTAATGACTCGGAAAGCAATTCATTCAATCCATACCTCTATTTTTCTAAAAAATTCAAGAAAAAAGGCCGTTCGGTTTCCGCTAATATGAACAGTTCCATTTCTGAATCTAAAAGAGATAACCTGAACCAATCTCAAAATACGTTCTATCAAACTAATGCAACCACAAAAGACAACAGGGATCAGTTAGCCAAAAATAAAAATCAGAACAGCAGTTTCAATTTTACTGCCGGATATACAGAACCTGTTTCCGATTCTTCAAGTGTAAGTTTTGAATTGAAATATGAAACCCGATCTTCCAGAGATTTGAGAAATGTAAATGATTTTGATAATACAACAGGAGATTATACTAAATACAATCAGCTTTTATCCAACAATATGAAGCAAAGAATCAATCAGATATCTCCTGAGTTGACTTACCAGATTAGCAAAAAGAAACTGAATTTCTGGGCTTCCATGAATCTTGATATTTCGGATATGAAGGTAAATTCTATTTATAACGGCCAGCAATATGACCTTCAGAAAAATTTTGTACTGCCCCAATATAATGTGAACCTTTACTATCAGCTGACTGAAGGAAAAACCTTAAGCTTTTACAACTATTCCAACTTCACCATTCCGACAGCAGAACAACTGACTCCTTATAAAGATGAATCCAATCCTTTGATTACCTATCAGGGAAACCCTGACTTAAAAAATACCTGGACTAACAATCTTTATTTATATTTCAATAATTATAATAAAGTGAAAGAGTTCAGCTACTATTTCAATATTGGTTTTACGTACAGAAATAATGATATCATCAATTTTTCCACCTATGATAATGCAGGAAAACAGGTGATCACTTATGACAACGTAAGCGGAAATAAAAGCATCAATGCCGGCGGAGGTTTCAGTAAAGTATTGAAATGGAAGAATAATAAACTTATTATCAATCCTAGATTCACCATGAATTATGCTTACAATAACGGTTTTATTGATGGACAATCTTTCACCAGCAATTCTTATAATCTAAACCCAGGTCTTAATCTTACTTATGAAATTAAAGATAAAATGACGATCAAGCCCTCTTACAGACTTGGATATAGTTTCTCCAATTATACCAATTATAATGTAACCAATGTAAATACAGCGAATCAGTCATTAAAACTTGAACTGACCAATTATATGCTGAAAGGCAATCTCGTATTTGGAAACGATTTTGAATACAATACCAATTCCAATATTGCTCCGGGCTTTAAAAAAGATTTCTACTTCTGGAATACCAGCCTTGGATATTCATTCTATAAAAAACAGTTTACAGCAAAAGTAAAGGTGTATGACGTTTTAAATCAAAATCAAAGCGTGAGAAGAACCATTACCGATTCTTATTTTGAAGACCGTGAAGATCTCATCCTGAAAAGATACATCATGTTCTCCATCAGCATGAAACTGAATAAATTTGCAGGTAAAAAGACGAAGTAAAGCAACATCATACTTCTGTATATATTTTGATAATGGCCGGATCTTTCCGGCTATTTCTATGGGGCAACCTGAAATATAATCCTGAGCTCCGTTACAACTGAAGATATAATATTCCCCTCCTACGGAGGGGTGGCGAAAATTCAAAGAATTTTTGACGGGGTGGTTTTTACAACAACCTTTTAAACAAGATTATTAATAAACATGTTTTTATTTTTAAATTAGCGGTAAATTTTTTTTATGAAAATCCATATTTCAGTATTATGTATTCTTTTTTTCATTCTTGGAAAAGCTCAGAAAACGGAACAGAAAGATACCTTCGTTAAAGACAATTTCACCAAGAAAGAATTTTATATTCCAATGCGTGATGGTGTGAAACTTTTCACAGCGGTATATATCCCTAAAGATATATCGAACAAAAACAAATATCCGTTCCTGATGCAGAGAACCTGTTACAGCATTGCACCGTACGGAGAGAGTGAATATAAAACAAAAGTAGGGCCCAACACTTACCTTATGAAAGACAAGTATATTTTCGTGTATCAGGATGTGCGCGGAAGATATATGAGTGAAGGTACTTTTACCAATATGACTCCACAGGTGGAGCGCAAAACCAAAAAAGATGTTGATGAAAGTACGGATACGTATGATACCATCGAATGGCTTTTGAAAAATGTGAAAGATAACAATGGTAAAGTAGGCCAGTTTGGAACATCATACCCGGGATTCTATACTGCTGTAGGAACATTGTCACAGCATCCGGCTTTGGTAGCCTCTTCGCCACAGGCACCGATTTCCGATTTCTGGAATGACGACTTCCTTCACAACGGAAGATTTATGCTAGGCTATTTCAGAACATTTCCTGTTTTTGGCGTTCAGAAAACACAACCGGAAAAGCAGGCATGGTATATGGATTCTTTCATCAAACAGACTTCTGAAGACGGTTTGAAATTCTACAGAGATATGGGTACGCTGAAAGATGGATATGAAAAATATTACAAGAATAATTTCTTCATGACAGAAATTATGAATCATACCAACTACGATGAATTCTGGCAGAAAAGAGGTCTTCTTCCTCACCTGAAGAATATTAACCACGCTGTAATGACTGTCGGAGGATGGTTTGATGCAGAAGATCTTTCTGGTCCTCTGAATATTTATAAAACTATTGAAAAGACAAGCCCTAAAGCTAAAAACACCATCGTTATGGGACCTTTTTCCCATGGCGGCTGGTCTCAGGAGCAGGGAAAACATTTCCACAGTGAAACGTATTTTGGAGATAGTATTGCTACTTACTACCAAAAAATATTGAAACAAAATTTTTCAATCATTACCTGAAAGGCAATACCAAAGAAGATGCAGGACTTCCTGAAGCGCTGATGTATGATACCGGTGCTAAAGAATGGAAAGAATTTGCTTCTTACCCACCGAAAAATGCTCAGAAAGTGAATTTTTATCTGGCTGATAAAACCCTGAAAAAATCATCAGGACAAGGCTATTCTGAATATTACAGTGATCCTAATAATCCTGTATTGAGTTCAGATCACTTAAAAGATTTTAATGGATTCACTCCAAAAAATTATATGTCAGAAGATCAGAGATTTGCTGTAGGAAGACCAGATGTATTAACTTTTACTACCGATGTACTGACTGATGATATTACATTTGCCGGAGAGATTATGGCTAAACTGAATATTGCTTCCACTTCTACAGATGCTGATTTTGCCGTAAAATTAATTGATGTTTATCCTGAAGATTTCAAGCCGGCAGAAAAGAAAGAAGGTGTTATCTATGGGAACTATCACCAGATGGTAAGAAGTGAGATCATGCCTGCAAGATTCAGAAATACCAAAGAAAAGGGAGAAGCTTTGGTTCCTAACCAGAAGACGGCTGTAAACTTCAGACTTCAGGATGTGGTTCATACCTTCAAAAAAGGACACAAAATCCAGATTCAGATCAGCAGTACGTGGTTCCCACTTTTCGCCATCAATCCACAAAAGTTTATGGATAACCCGAATTTTGCCAATAAAGAAGATTACACCAAGGCATTTATCAAAGTATATAACGACAGCTCTATTGAAGCTGATGTTTTAAAATAAATTGAAAGAGCTGTTCGTTTGAACAGCTCTTTTATTTTTGAGGAGTTGAAGTTTTTGTTTTTAGGTTTTGGCTAAAGCCCGATGATTTTGTTCTTTTTGTTTAAGTGGGCTAAAGCCCACTTCTATTGATAAAGGTAATAAACAAAAATTGTGGATAAATATTCTCTTAAAAACTATTCTTCAATAGTTCTGAAAGTCAGGTTGACTCTTGGAGTTTTCACTTTTGTAGTGGGTGGAAGTCTATGAAGCCAGTGGTCCTGAGTGGTTCCTTTCATAATTAATAAACTTCCGTTTTCGAGGAATATTTCTGCCTTTTCTTTGGTTGCTTTATGTTTGAATAAAAATTTTCTTTCCGCTCCAAAGGTTAAAGAGGCAATAGCTCCATGTTTCTTCAGATCTGTTTCCCCATCGCTGTGGTAAGCCATACCTTCGCTTCCGTCATGATATAAATTGAGCAGACATGAATTGTAGGTTTCGCCCGAAACTTCTTCACATTTTTTCTTCAGTTCCAGTAATTGGGGAGTCCAGAATTGGGCATATTTTGTTCGTTTCGAATAGGTATATTCAAAAGCTTTTTCTCCAAACCAGGCTACTTTCCTTTTAGTTAAAATTAATTTTCCAAAAATCAGTGCTTCATCATTTTCCCACGGAATCTGGCTGAGCAGATAATCATAGTAAAAATCTGATTGTTCTTTGGAGAAAACCTTACCGTAATAATGAACAGTTCCATCATGGGGAAGGATATTCAGTGGATAATCTGATATTTCTTCGAAGAGACTCATCATAGTTTTCTAATTAAATGTTTTTATTATTAAACACAAATTACACCAATGTTTTTTCAGAAATGACACGAATTTTATATCAATAGAAACAGACTTTAGTCGAAATTTAAATTTAATATTTTTCAACCGCAAAAGTCACAAAAGATTCTTTCATTAAACACAAATGGCACCAATGTTATTCACAAATGACACGAATTTTATATCAATCGGAAAGAACTTAAGCCCATTAAAAAAAATAATCTAATCCATTGGCTTTAGCCAAAACTTAATAATGTAGATTCCTTTTGTGCCTTTTGTGATAAAATATTTTAAGAGTAAATATGGGATCCTTCCCAACCTACAATAAGCTGCTTCCTATCACTTCCCCATCTGTAACCTCCCAGATGCCCTGTAGACTGAATCACGCGGTGACATGGAATAAGAAATGCAACCGGATTACTTCCGATAGCCGTTCCAACAGCTCTGGAAGCTTTAGGATTCCCAATTTTTTCTGCCAGGCTGCCATACGTAGACAGCTTTCCCATCGGAATGGTCAATAGACTTTCCCATACTTTCAACTGAAAATCGGTACCTTTTAAGTGTAGTTTTATTGTGTTGAGTTTTGTCCAGTCTTTATCGAATATGGACAGTGCATTCTTTTGAAGAGTATCCTGTTTTTCAATAAAAGAAGCATTGGGAAACTTTTGCTTCAGTTCCCCGAATGCTTTTTCTTTATCGTCTTCAAAAGCCATATAGCAGATTCCTTTTTCTGTAGAAGCTACTAATAAATTCCCGAAAGGACTTTCGGAAAAACTGTAATGAATACTGAGGCTTTTTCCTCCGTTTTTATATTCTGCCGGAGACATTCCTTCAATCTTTACAAACAGGTCATGAAGCCTGCTGGTACTGGAAAGGCCCGTCTCATAAGCGGTATCAAACAAACTTGCTTTTTCTTCCTTCAATAAATTTTTAGCATGTTCAAGACTGATGAACTGTAAAAATTTTTTCGGACTTGTTCCTGCCCAATCTGTAAAGATCTTCTGAAAATGAGCCGGGCTCAAGTGAATATTCTCTGCTACTTCCTCCAAACTTGGCTGAAGCCTGAAATTGCTCTGGATATATTCTATCGCCTTGGCAATTCTGTTATAATCTATCTGACTTTGTGTGGACATCATATTATTGTTTTTACCTCACAAATTTCCAAAGAATATACGGCAGAAAAAATCCGATTCTTGCGGAATATTAGTTGTTGTTATAAATATCGTAGTAAGCAAGCATTTTGTAATATAACTTCGCAGAAAGGAAAGCCGTTGGCTTAGCCATTGGAGAATCCATCAATTCTACAATGTCAAATGCTACTACGTTACATTTTTCAAATACTTTTCTTAATAATTCCAGAGTTGGGTACCATTGTAATCCACCTGGCTCAGGAGTTCCTGTAGATGGAGCAATAGAAGGATCAAAAGCATCTAAATCTATTGTGATATAAACATTTCCTGATACTTTCTCCAATACATCATTGATCCAGTTTTCGTTGTTGGCAATTTCGTGAGCAAAGAATACTCTTCCTTCAGGTAAATATTGCGCTTCTTCAATATCCATAGAACGGATTCCCACCTGTACCAAATTATGCTTCTGATTCGCTTCAAAAACTGCACAAGCATGGTTGGAAGTAGAACCGTGGAACTCAGGACGTAAATCTGTGTGAGCATCCAACTGAAGAACAGTAAGGTTTTCAAACTTCTCTCCTATCGCACGGATAGAACCGATAGAAACAGAGTGCTCTCCTCCAAAAAGAGTAAATAATTTACCATCATTGTTCAAAAGTTCTTTTGTTTTCTGATAAACCGCTTCCGTCATTGCTTCCGGTGAAGAATTTTCAGAAACTTCTCCTGCCAAGTAAACTCCCTGTAAGTAAGGTTCTGTTTGAGTTTCAATATCGTAAAGCTCCATGTTTTCGGAAGCGTTTAAGAATAATTCCGGACCTTTATCAGCTCCTTTCCCCCATGTTGAAGTTCCATCATAAGGAACAGTTACCAACATTACTTTCGAATTCTCTAACGTTGCGTTTTCCTCGGGAATTCCTGCGTATGTTCTCATGCTTTATTTAAAAATTTTAATGTTTTAAAATTGAAATATTGACCACAAAGATACAAAGAGTTTATGAGTTGGAGAGTAAGAGTGTAGGAGAGTTTATGAGGATCAGAATTTACCACTCATAGTATATTATCTTCTACCTAAAACCTATCATCTGTTACCTCTTCCCTTTCCACTCTCGACTCAAATAGCTATTTTTGTATAAAACTCATTATATGCCTTTAAAAGCTGTACTTTTCGATATGGATGGAGTCATTGTAGATACGGAACCATTACATAGAAAAGCTTATTTCAAAACTTTTGACGAACTGGAAATTGTAGTTTCCGAGGAGCTTTACACCTCTTTTACTGGTGCTTCCACCAAAAGAGTCTCTGAGACATTGATTAATGAATTTAATTTAGATCAGACTTATGAAGCCATTGCAGGAATCAAAAGATCTCATTTCAAAGATTATTTTGATAATGATGATGAGTTTGACTTAATTCCGGGAGTAAGAAAACTGATCGAGCATTATCACGAAAATGGAGTCAAGCTGATTCTGGCTTCTTCTGCAACGATGGTAACCATCAATATGGTTTTTGAAAAATTCGGACTGGAGCAATATTTCAGTGGAAAGATTAGCGGCGCCGATTTAAAAGAATCAAAACCTCATCCTGAAGTTTTCTTACTGGCGGCAGAAATGGCCGGAGAACCTGTTGAAAACTGTATGGTGATTGAGGATTCTACCAACGGAATTCTGGCAGCTCACAGAGCAAAAATTTTCTGTGCCGCATACAGAAGTCCACATTCTAAAAATCAGGATTACACGTTAGCAGATACAGTAGTTTCTGATTATGAAGATCTGGAACTGGACAAAATTTCAAAATATTTTTAGATAAAAAAGCTCTCAGAATCTGAGAGCTTTTGTTTTCTATAAGTTTTGGTTAAAGCCAATTGACTTTTCTATGATTGTAAAATTATTTATAACCAAGAAGTTTCAATACATCTTCAGGTTCCTGTTTTTCACGGAAAATTTCGTATTGCAATTCACCGTTTTCATCTTTCTGAATCAGGACGTGTCTTGGCTGAGGCATCAGACAGTGGTGTACTCCACCATATCCTCCGATGGTTTCCTGATACGCTCCAGTGTGGAAAAATCCGATATACAGAGGTTTTGTATCACTGAAGACCGGTAAATAAATTGCGTTGGTATGCTGTTCTGAGTTATAATAATCATCCGAGTCACAAGTCAGTCCTCCAAGGAATACTCTTTCATACGTATCTTCCCAACGGTTAAGCGGAAGCATAATAAAGTGTCTTGAAATTGCCCATGTATCAGGAAGAGTGGTCATGAAAGAAGAGTCAATCATATTCCATTTTTCTCTGTCGTTCTGACGTTTCTGAGAAATAATTTTATAAAGATTTGCTCCACTTTCCCCTACGGTAAAGCTTCCGAACTCAGTATAGATATTAGGTTCTTCCACCCCTTCTTCTTCACAGAATTTTTTGATCTGAGAAACGATTTCTTCTACCATATACTGATAGTCATAATCAAAGTTCAAAGAAGTTTTGATTGGGAAACCACCTCCGATGTTCAATGAATCTACTTCAGGAGCGATTTTCTTCAAACGTGCATATACACGAAGACATTTGTACAATTCATTCCAGTAGTAAGAAGTATCTTTAATCCCGGTATTGATGAAGAAGTGAAGCATTTTCAATCTTGCATTCGGATGTTCTGCGATCTTCTGACTATAGTAAGGAATGATATCTTTATATCCGATTCCTAGTCTTGAGGTATAGAATTCGAACTTCGGTTCTTCCTCTGATGCAATTCTGATTCCGATATTAAAGGTAGAATCGATGCTTTCCGTAAGTTTATCCAATTCTCTGTAATTATCAAGAATCGGAGTAATATTTTCAAAACCGCTGTTGATCATATCTGAAATCTTTGCCAAATAATCATCAGTTTTGAAACCATTACAGATAACTTCAATATTTTTATCTACTTTCTCTTTTTCATAAAGAGACTTTACAATATCCATATCATAAGCAGAAGAAGTTTCTATTGAAATATCATTTTTCAATGCTTCTTCCAATACAAAATTAAAATGACTGGATTTTGTGCAGTAGCAGTAGGTATAATTCTTTCTATATTCGGTTTTTTCAAAAGCTTCTTTAAACCAGCTTTTTGCTTTCTGAATATTTTGAGAAATTCTCGGCAGATAGCTAATCTTTAGCGGAGTGCCAAATTGTTCAACTACGTCCATGAGTGGAACGTCGTGAAACAACAAATTGTTCTCAGAAACATTAAATTCCTCCGTAGGAAAATATAATGTCTGATCAATAAGTTCCGAGTACTTTATTTTCATTTCTAAACAAGTGAATTAAGAAATGCAAAATTGCTAAAAAACTTTCATTTTTAGGTGTTAAAATTATTATAATTTTAAATAAACACCCAATATTGAATCTTGTAGAAATTTATCTCTGATAATCAATACGTAAACTTTTGAATATATTCATTCCTTTTGGCATCTGAAATCCCTAATACCTGCTGAATATAGCCATCTGTAGAACCATACTTTTTATTGATCTCCTCAAAAGCTGCATCAAGATATCTTTTTTCTACCCAACTCAATTTTTCCAGCACCTGTAAATCCATTTTAGGATAGAGGAAATGTAAGGTATTGGCAAGGCGTAATCTTTTTTGAACAAGATTTTTTCTGTAATTATTGGATAAAAGATATTCGTTGTAAATAGTCTCTTTATCAAATTTCAGAATGGTAAGAATTAATGCGGTGGTAATTCCGGTTCTGTCTTTTCCTGCGGTACAGTGGTAAAGAATCGGATCTTTGGACTCCAGAATTTCTGTAATAATCTTTTTTATCGTTTCCGGGTTTTCTGTCACATACTCACGATAGAAATCAATCATTCTTTTATCTGCGTCGGAAGCGTTTACTTTGCCTTTAAGAACGAGCTTCTTGGCCTGAGCCAGTTGATCTCCTTCATCTTCAAACGCTGAATATTTTTTGTAATCCGTTTCTGAAGGTAGCTGATCCGGTTTTTCAGCAATTTCCTTTGAGTTTCTAAGATCAATAATTTCTTTGATCCCGAGTTTTTCAAAATCGTCAAAAGATTTCTTTTTAAGCTTATGAAGATGGGCACTCCGGTAAAATTTTCCTTCTTTTAAAGTTCTTCCATCTGCATTTTTGATATTTCCTACCGTACGGAAATTAATTACTTTCTTGATATGAATTACTTTTTCAGTTTCATTTTTTCCATATTCGGGTGTTTCAAAATGCTGTGTTCTGCATGAGAAAATACAGCATAATGAAATGGTAAAAACTGATATTTTGATTAGTTTATTCAATGGTTTTTAATAAGTTTTGGCTGAAGCCAATGGATTCTTGTATTTTTATTAAACGGGCTGAAGCCCGTTCCTATGGATATGATATTAGTGCCATTTGTGAAAAACATTGGTGTAATTTGTGTTTAATGACAGTCTTTTTTTACAATGGGTAAAGCCCATTTCTATTGATTATAATCACTCTAATAAATTGCCGGATATTCAATCTCCTTGATCCCTACAAAAAACAAGACATCCCCTGATTCATACTCTATAGAAACCTCATCTTCAACAGCGAAATTCCGGGTTCCTATTCTTGAAGTGATGCTTAGACTTTCATTGGTCAAAGGCCAATTGAGACCTTTTGTTGTGATATTATTCACTGATGGAAACGGATAAAGAGAGATCATTCTGTTTTTAACTCCTTTTAGTGTGAAATAATGGGGAATAAAATAATACTCTGAAAATTCATCGTAAAATTTTATTTTTATCTGCTCTTTGAATCCATAGGCAACAGTAAGATTTCCCAGAAAATGATCCTGTTCGCCTCCACTTCCTCCAAAAACATCAACTTCTGAAAAACCTCTTTCCTGAATGATTTCCAACGCTTTATGAAAATCTGTTTTTTCCTGATCTAACGTAAGGATAAATTTCCCTTCATACATATCTTCATCTGATCCGGAATGAGAATCAAAATCACCGGAAATAAAATCCAGCTTATCCAAAGGAAAGCTCATTCTTTTTAAATAATGGAAAGCCCCGTCTGTACAGGCAATCAAACCATAATTTTCCGGATCGGGTAATGATTTTGGAATATCACCGTTGATGAAAAGTAATGCCTTATCTCTCATTCGGATTCCAGTATTCTTCCGGTTCATTGTTCAGTTTTGAAATATATCTGGCCAATACAAAAAGATAATCTGAAAGCCTGTTTAAATATTTAATCAATTCGGGACGCACTTCTTCTGATTCATTCAGAAATACCAGTGAACGTTCTGCTCTTCTGCAGATGGTTCTTGCTGCGTGTAAAAAAGTTGCCGGTTTTCCTCCACCTGGCAGGATAAAATACTGAAGCGGTTCCAGCTTTTCATCAAAAGCATCCATCCATTGTTCCAGCTCTTCAATTTCTGTTTCTGAAATAATAATCGGAAGACGTGATTTCCCGTTGGCAAGCATCAGCTTATCCACAGGGGTTGCAGCCTCTGAACCTACAGTGAATAAATCAAACTGGATTTTCTTCAGCTGTCTCAACACTTCTTCATCTTCGATATGGCTTTTTGCAATTCCGATGAATGAATTCAGCTCATCTATATTTCCATAACTGTCTACTCTTGCACTGGCTTTGGAAACTCTTGTTCCGCCATACAATGCAGTCTGACCTTTATCTCCTGTCTTTGTATAAATTTTCATAGTACTAAAATACCTTTTTTTATACAATGTAAAAAGTAAAATGTAGTAATAACTTCCTGTTCTATCTTAAAAAATAAAACTGACATTAGAAATTAATGTCAGTTAGTATTTGCGTAGATGGCTTTTATATCTTTTGGGGTTACTTTGCCTATATTAAAGCACTAATTATTTATTTATATATTAAAAAGTGTAATTAACATTAAGCTGAAAAGTGGTTCCGTTAAATCCAAACTGGTTGACCTCCCACGGATATTTGAATCTTCCTCCAAGATCTGTCACTACATCTCCTTTGCTGTCTATGACGTCCGGGTAAATATTAAATAAATTATTTACCACTCCGGAAACTTTAAGATCATTCGTGATTTTATAGGTTAAAACGATGTCTGTAACTACTTTACCAGAGAATGTCTGATCTTTGGCAGGATCCGTGGCATGCTGCCATGTAACCGAACCAAAATATGTATTATTAAGGTTAAAATTAAACTTGGTAATGTCATACGAAAGACTCAGAATCGTTTTTGTTTTTGGTCTTGCAGAGATGATTCTGGATTGTTCTTTTCTATCAAAAAAGTTTTCTGAGTAACCATTTTGAGCCAAAATCGGTGGAACGGCAATATTATCTACTATTTTAGTTTCGTTATAATTGAAAGCAGCAATAATTCCCAGTTTTCCTTTGCCAATAGCAGAAGTATAATAATTAGCTACAAAATCTACCCCTTCAGTTACCGTATTCACAGCATTGGTGAAAAACTTCAGAGAGGTTATTTTATTATTGTTTAATATTACTTCTACAGGGTTTGTTAGGTCCGGACTTCCCGGAGCACCGGTTTTGTATCCAATATCTCCAGAGAAAAGTACCCTGTCTTTAATTTTTATTCTATAATAATCTGCTGTAATAGTAAGGTTTTTAAAAGGTTTTACGGCCAATCCTCCTGTAATGTTAAAGGCTTTTTCAGCATTTAATTTAGGTACCCCAAGGTCAGATCTTATAATTTGAGAGTCGTTATTAAAAGTACCCTGATTAGCAACCGTATTCCCTGTAATTTTGGTTTGAACATTAGAATAATAAATCTGGTGTAATGAAGGAGCACGGAATCCAGTAGAAACAGATCCACGGAAAACCAATTTATCATCTAGTAATTTATACCTTGCATTTCCTTTCCATGAAACATTATTTCCGAAATCACTGAAATTTTCATACCTCACCGTTCCTCCAACTAATAAGTTTTTCGTAACATCCCATTCCGCATTCAAATAAGCTCCGATATTCTGACGGTTTTTATTGACTTCATTTTGAGGCTGCAGTCCTGGAAAAGATTCTGCACCACTTCCTATATAAGATGCTTCTTCTCCTGCTTTTGCCTGATAATTTTCATTACGTACTTCAGCTCCGGCTCCTAAAACAAGCGCACCAAAATCCCGGCTGATATCTACGTTTCCTATAATGTTACTGAACTGGTGCCCACCTGCTTTAAAATAAGTTGGTGAATTTGCTCCTAAAGAAGTATTAATGGTATTTGCTACAGCATAATCTACGGCATTAGAACCAAAGGTTGCACTTCCATCAAAACTCCATTTTCCAAACATACCTTTCCATCCGGAAGTTAAATTATAATCATAAACATCTGTTTTAAATTCCGGTTGAAATCCGTTGTAAGGTTGCCCTTTTGGAGTTAATAAACCAAAATCTGAAGTTACCCAATAAGGTGTTCTATACAAAGCAAAACTGGTCCCATTTCTGTAAGTCGTACCCCCAAAAGCATAAAATTTGCCTGTTTCACCTGTTGGCAATTCAAAATTCACAAACATATTGCCCACTTTGGTCTCCGGCTGCCCTATAATCATTCCTAAACCGGGATTGGCCTGGGTCCAGGCATTATCCACGCCAAAAAGTTCATCTTTTGTAACAGAACCTGCGCGGTTTGTTTTATTTTGAGAGGAAAATCCGAATGTAAGATTCAGACTTCCTGTTTTTGCTACTTTGATTCCCGTATTAAAATCTGCTCCGATATTAAAACCGTCTCCCTTTGAAGTAATACCTGAAAAAACATTGACAGTGCTTTTCCCTACACTGTTCTTAAGAATAATATTAATGACCCCTGCAATAGCATCAGATCCGTATTGTGCAGACGCTCCATCCCTCAGGACCTCTACGTTTTGTAAGGCTGCTGAAGGAATACTTTTCAGATCTGTACCTACTTCACCTTTTCCCGGCGTATCGTTTACATAAATTAAAGCACTTTGATTTTTTCTTTTACCATTCACCAAAACCAAGGTTCTGGAAGGTCCTAATCCTCTTAAATCTGCCGGATCAAAGTGAGCTGTCGCATCAGAAACAGTTTGTTGTGATGAATTAAAAGAGGGAACAGCATAGGTTAAAGCTTTGTCAAAAGTAACCTGACCTGTGGATTTTAATTGTACGGCGGAAATATTATCAATAGGAATTGCTGAGGTAATGATGGTTCTGGGCTTTGTTCTACCCGTAGTAACCACCACTTCATCTATTTTATTTTGTTTTATGCTGTCCTGAGCATATCCCATAACACCAGCTCCGCTTAATACTAAGACATAGATTTTTCTATTAAATAAATTTTCCTTCATGTTAATTGTTAATTATTCAATAAAACTAGTGAAAAAATCAACATTAAACACAAAAATAAAAAATTTAATAACAATCTTATTTAATATTTACGAAAACTATGCCATTTCATTAAATCATAAATTAATACACGAAACGTAAATTGATTTATTAATAACATGAAAAAAAATAAATCATTAATGTCACATTTGCATAAAAAAATTAATTAGCTAACATCAGAAATAAACATGATTTTATTCGTTCTGAAACGTAATTTTCAATGGGTTGAGATGGGTTCGCTATAGCTCTCAATGACTGAAAAATGAATGAAAATAAAAAATGGCCGGGAGAAACCGGCCATATCCAAATTATTTATTTACCTCTACGTATTGTATGATGGTCTGATTTTTTGGGTTGTAGATAATAGTACTACTGTTCGGAAATCTTTTCAGTTTATAATACTGAATGTTTTTATCAGATTTAATATCTTCCAGAATACGGGTATCAAAAGTATTGTCAGGAAGAAATTTCGATATAAAACTTATTTTATCAATGATATTCTGGCCATCGATCTTACGGGCAGTTTTATCAGATTTATTTTCATCAGAAGTAGGCTGGCTTTCTAAAAACGGAAGTAAAACTGTAATATCTGCTTTATATTTAAAAATATATCCTTCAGGCCTTCCGGGAATTTTGATTTTCTTTCCTTTTTCTTCAGAAACAATAGATGCTCCAGTACTTGGGAAAACAGTATTAAACTTAACATCCTCAGAGTTGGTTAAAGAATTGATAGATTCATTGACCGTCTTCTTTACGGTTTCTTCCACCACCTGTTGTGTTTTTTGCTGTACAGTTTCAGTTGTTTTCTGAACGGTCTGATCTATTTTTTCCTCTATCTTATTGCATGATACTAATAAAAAAGCAGTAATAACAGGCAAAATATACTTCTTCATAATTCTAATAATGGCGGTTTTTTATTAATATACTTTTCTTCTAACGCAAAAGTAGGGATCAATATTTTAAGAAAAAAAAATATTTTTTTATTATACGAAATCCTACTGACAAACTGTTGTCATAACTCTCTCTTACCTTTGTATCAACAACAAACAAACCAAATACATTATGACAACTACAGCAACAGCTACGAAACAATTCATGACATCTGAACAGCTATTAGAAGATTGGCAAGGACACAGAAATCTTACAAGAAGAGTGATTGAATCTTTTCCTGAAAAAGAGCTATTTGAATTTTCTGTAGGCGGAATGAGACCATTTGCAAAACTGGCAGTAGAACTGATCAGCATTGGCGGGCCTGCTTTAAAAGGAATTGTGGAAGGAAATATGGAAGCTTATAGTGAAGAAGCTTTTAATCCGAAAACCAAGGAAGAAATTTTGAAAAAATGGGATGAAGAAACGGAAGTGATCAACCATTATTTCAATCAGATTTCTGAAGAACGTTTTCAGGAGACTTTCAATTTATTCGGACAATATGAATTTCCGGTATATCAGAACATTCTTTATTTTGTAGATAATGAAGTTCATCACCGTGGACAAGGATACGTTTATCTGAGAGCTTTAGGAATTGAACCCCCTTTCTTCTGGGAGAGATTTTAATGCACTGAGAAGGTAAAATTGCAGAAAGGGTAACCAAAACTTATATCTTTTTTTGCGACACAACAAATTGACTTTTTTGCAGTTCTGCCTTTTCCTTAAACCATTTCATTTATTTGCCTCAATTAAGTCTTTAAACCTCAACAGTCTTGTTGGGGTTTTATTATTGATGTCTTTCAACCATTTTTACAAGCAGTTCATTCAAACGGATGCGAAGACTTTCCGGCTCCAGAACGGTAGCATAATCTGCAAAAGTAATGAGCCAGCGGGGAAATCCATCACTGATCCATTCTGTTTCAAAAGTGAGTTCCATCCCCCGTTCGGTTTCTACTTCTTCTATCAATCCATAGTATTTTTTAGAATTTACCAAATGATTCATGATCTTTTTGTCAACCAGAAGTTTGGCTTTAACTTTATTTCCATTTGACTTTTTACGGTAATCATTTACCTGTCCGTATTCCTGCAGGAAAGGATTCTGTGTTTTTGAGATTTCCAGAATTCTGTCGATACGAAACTGTCTGAAATCTTTCCTCAGGGTACAGTATGCCATGATGTACCAGATATTAAATTCAAAAAACATCCCGACTGTTTCAATGGTTCTGTTATTCACTCTTCCATCTACCGTCTTATATCTGATATTGAGCTGGGTTTTCTCCGCAATACTTTCCAGGATAATAGGAATTACGTTTTTCAGTGAATCTCCGGAATCTGTATGAAAACTGAAAACATCTATTTGCTTTTCAATATTCTTAATCAGATTTTTATCAGAATATTTCAGTACAGAACGTACTTTTTCCATCGCAGCCTGATAATGATTCCCCAGACTTTGATGGGAAAATTTCTGCATCAGCTTTTCAGCGGTAATGAAACTTAACACTTCTTCTTTGGTGAACATAATCGGAGGAAGCTTATAGCCTTCCATTAAAGAATAGCCGTTTCCAGCTTCTCCCACAATAGGAATACCGGCATTTTCCAGGGTTTTTACATCACGGTAAATAGTTCTGATACTTACATCAAACTTTTCAGCCAGATCCTGAGCGCGTACAACAGGTTTCGACTGCAACTGGGTAAGGATAGCTGTTACCCTATCGAGCTTTTTTAAATAGTGATCGTTCATGATGGAACAAAGCTAAAATTCTTTTTTGAGGTATTACTTATAAATGAGAGGGCTTTTTGACTTTAATTTTCTTTAAAAGTATTCACCAGTTTATCGAGATTAAGACTACGGGCAGAGGCATCAAAAATCTCACGGTATGTTCCTTCTTTATTGTACAATTCATCATGAGTTCCATTTTCAACCACTCTGCCTTTTTTCATCACATAAATGGTATCGGAATCCAGAATCTGTGAAAGAGAATGGGAAATAATGATCACCGTTCTTCCTTCTTTAATAGCATCCAGAGAATTTTTGATCTGTTCTGTAGCAATGGCATCCAGACTGGCTGTTGGTTCATCCAGAAAAATAATCGGTGGATTTTTAAGGAACAGTCTGGCAATGGCAATTCTCTGCTGCTGTCCTCCTGAAAGCTGAGTGGCATCATGCTGGTATTTTTCAGGAAGATCCATGATCTGATCGTGCAGATAAGCTTTTTTTGCAGCCTCCTGAATTTTTTCAAAACCGGCATTCATATCGCCGTAACGGATATTATCTTCTATGCTTCCCTGAAAGATATGATTTTTCTGAAGTACTAGCCCCAGATCACTTCTCAGGAAAGTATTTTCATATTCATTAAGGTTGACTCCATCCAAAAGAATCTCCCCGGAATCAGGAAGATAGAATTTACACAAAAGATTGATCACCGTTGATTTTCCTGCACCGCTCAATCCTACCAAAGCTGTCGTCTTTCCGTTTTCAATTTTCATGGAAACATTATGTAAAGCTTTCGTACCATTGGGATAGGTGAAATCCACATTTTTCAATTCAAAAGTTCCTTTGATTTCTTTTTCTACAAAGCTTCCGTTGGATTCTGTTTCATGATCTGCATTTAAAATATCGAAATACCCTTCAGCATAGATCATGGCATCGTTCATATCATCATAAATCCTGTGAAGCTGCCGGATCGGTGCCGAAACATTGTTGAAAAGCATAATATGAAGCATAATTGCTCCAATGGTCATTTGCTGGTCAAGTACAAGATAAACGGTTAAAAGGATAATCAAAACAACGCCGAACTGCTCAATAAAAGTTTTTAAACCATCATAAATAAAATTGGTTCTCCTTGTGATCATCTGGCTTTCCATCAGCTCCATCTGAAGGTCATATTGTTTTTTCCCTTCAAATTTTTCACGGACAAAGCTTTTAATAACCATAATAGAATTGATCAGGTTCAAAAGTCCGGAGGTCTTTTTTTCTCTCTGATTCCTAAGCTGGCGTCTCACTCCGCCCAGTTTTTTGGCCTGCAGGGAGCTGATGTAGAAATAGATCGGAACAATAATCGTAGAAACCAGTCCCACATACACATTCTGCATATACATAATGATCAGGGCAATAATGGCATTGGAAAAAAGAGGAAGGATATCAATAAAAAAGTTCTGAACCAATCTGGTAAGACTTTCTATTCCGCGGTCTATTCTGATCTGTAATTTTCCGGATTCATGGTTTTCATCATTAAAATAAGCGACTCTGTAGGTTAAAATCTTATCAATGGCTGATTGTGCCAGCACGGAGCTCACATTAATCCTGATTTTTTCGCCATAAAATTTCTGGCCGAAGTTGATAAAGATGTTTAACAGTTCTTTTCCCAGTAAAATAATGGAAATAATAATGAGAATATGAATTCCCTCCGACATCGGATGTGGAAGATGTGTAAGTTTAGTCACCTCATCTACGGTATATTTCAAAACAATCGGGTTCACCTGTGCTGCAAGAGCTCCCAGAAAAGTAAGAAACAGTGTTCCGTAAATCATGGGACGATAAGGTCTGATGAATGGAACAAGTTGTTTATAGATTCCGAATAAGGTAACGGTTCTGTTAAAAGGTTTAGCCATAGAAATCATTTTAAATGAAAAACGTACCGCTTTCAAAAGAAAAAGGTACGTTTTATTATCATGTTCAGCAAGTGAATGCTTATATTTTATCCTTCAAATACATAAGTTGTAAGGTAGTGCAGCTCTTTTCTGCTGGCTTCTTTAGACTCTGCTTCTGCCTGTTCCAGAGAATATTGGGAATTGATTTCCTTTTTCTGCAAAACAAATGAGTTGTTGGCATTTTTATCCACTACATCATTAAAAATATGTTCAATTTCAGAATTTGCTAAGGTAGCAAAGCTGACTTCTTCAAAGCCATGTAACAATCTAAGATCATCAAACTGACTGAAATTTTCATTGACAAATCCCTGCAGCTGTGCTTTGGAATCAAAGTTACCTGCCCAGATATTGTAAGCATATTTCTTCTTTTTAGGTTTATCTAAAATACTCTGATAAACGAAGTTTTCACCCAGATAGGCTTCTCTTACCTGCGGATCATTGGCAAGATCTTCCGGAAGTCCTTCTTTCAGGATCTTTCCTTCAAACATAATATAGGTTTTGTTTGTAATCGCCAGGGTTTGCTGCACGTTGTGGTCGGTAATCAGAATTCCGATATTTTTATCCACAAGACTTCTTACGATTTTCTGAATATCTTCTACGGCAATCGGGTCTACCCCTGCGAAAGGCTCATCCAGAAGAATGAAGTTCGGGCTTGTGGCAAGACAGCGTGCAATCTCGGTTCTACGTCTTTCTCCCCCGGAAAGAAGGTCTCCTCTGTTTTTACGAACGTGCTGTAAAGAAAACTCTTCAATCAGTTCATCACATTTGATCTGCTGTTCACGTTTTGAAAGCTTCGTCAGCTGTAATACGCCCATGATATTTTCCTCTACAGATAGTTTTCTAAAAACCGAGGCTTCCTGAGCAAGATACCCGATTCCCTTCTGGGCTCTTCGGTACATAGCATCGGTGGTAATCTCCTGCTTATCCAGAAAAATTTTTCCTGAAGTGGGCTTAACCAACCCTACAATCATATAAAACGATGTGGTTTTCCCTGCTCCATTCGGACCCAGCAAACCAACAATTTCTCCCTGTTGAACCTGTACAGAAACGCCTTTTACAACTTTTTTAGGACCGTATTCCTTGATTAAGTTTTCTCCTCGTAAAATCATAGGGCAAATATATCAAAAATATAAACTTCACTTATAGGTTAATATCAACTTGTTTACGTTAAATGCAAACTTGTTCATTTACAACCCATTGTAACTTTTCACTACTTTAATCTACTTATCGTAAAACATCAATCAATTATAAATAGTAAGAAATGGAAAATTACGGTTATACAAAAACAGAAAATGTACAAAACCAGCAAAGCAATGTTCCCTACCGTTCAGAAAAGAAAATCCCTGCAGCTATATTGGGAATTCTTGTGGGATGGCTGGCTTTAAATAAATTTTATCTTGGATATACAAAGGAGGGAATTATTCAGTTGGTTCTGAATGTCGTTACTTTTGGTGCTGCCTCTGTTATTCCTTTTATCGAAGGTATTTTATATCTTTTTATGAGCGATAAACAATTCGATGATACGTATGTGTATGGGAAAAAAGGATGGTTGTAAAATTATTATTACTTCGTTAGAAATAAAAAGAGACTACCGATTGAGTAGTCTCTTTTTTATCTGAATGAATTTAATCATTATTTATTTAAAAGAATAGCTGCTTCTTTTGCAAAATAAGTAAAGATCATATCTGCTCCTGCTCTTTTAAAACAAGTCAAACTTTCAATGATCGTTTTGTCGTTATCCAGCCAGCCGTTTTGAGCAGCTGCTTTTACCATGGCATATTCTCCACTTACATTGTATACTGCAATCGGAAGATCAATGGCTTCACGTACTTTGGAAACGATATCCAGGTAAGGAAGTCCCGGTTTAATCATAATTACATCTGCTCCTTCATCTATATCTTTAAATACTTCATTCAAGGCTTCGCGTGAGTTGTGGAAATCCATCTGATATGTTTTTTTATCTTTCGGAATTTCCATATCATCTTTCGGAGCACTGTCTAAAGCACTTCTGAAAGGGCCATAGAAAGAACTTGCATATTTCGCAGCATAGCTTACAATTCCTACATCTGTAAATCCGCTTTCTTCCAAAGCTTCACGAATGACCATTACTCTGCCATCCATCATATCACTTGGCGCCACAAGATCGGCTCCTGCTTCTGCGTGAGATACTGACATTCTTGCGAGTGCATCATTGGTAGCGTCATTTACAACTTTTCCATTTTCAATGATCCCGTCGTGTCCATAGATTGAATAAGGATCTAAGGCTACATCCGGCATTACAATCATTCCAGGAACGGCATCTTTAATGGCTTTGATCGTATTCTGCATCAATCCGTCTTTGTTCCAGGCTTCTTTTCCTGTATTGTCTTTCAGATGTTCTGACACTTTCATATACAAATTGACAGCTTTTACCCCCAAAGAAAATAATTCCTTACATTCCTTCACCGTTAAATCTATACTGCGCCTGAAAATTCCCGGCATAGACGGGATTGCCTCCTGCTTGTTTTCGCCCTCCATTACGAAGATCGGCATTACAAAATCATCAGTTGTAAGCACATTTTCTCTTACCAGACTTCTGATAGATTCATTAACTCTAAGTCTTCTATTTCTTGAATGTATCATTTTGGAATACTTTTTGAATAAGTTTCTACAAATTTAATATAAGTTCTGTAAAAAACTATTGTACGAGATTGCAGAATGTATTACATTTGTTATATATATTCGAGAAATTATAAATTTGATGAAAAAACTTTTACTTTTATTTCTATTTGTAGGCACTTTTGTTGGATTTTCCAACAATTTCAAAGCTCAGCTTAGAGAGCCGGGTTCCATCACTCAAAAAGCAGATGATGGTGTATTGCTTGCCTATCCAAATCCTGCAAAGGATTTCCTTATCATTAAGGCAAAAGATTCTTCTTTAAGAATCAAAAGTGTGACTTTTTATTCTATTTTGGGTATGCAGGTTGCTAGTTATACCGTAAATATGAATTCCGGAGAGATTAATATTGAAAAATTAAAGCCCGGAAAATATATGATCCGGTATATTTTAAGTGACAACACACAGAAAGTTACTCAAATCGTGAAACAATAAATTAAAATCCTGATAATCATCAGGATTTTTTCTTTTTACATTAATTCTGTTTTAATATTTCCGTAACTTTCGGGACTTTTTCATACTAATAGTAAAAAGAACAACTTAATGCTAAAAGCTGAACATATTAAAAAGACCTATAATGCAGGAAAAAAGGTCGCCCTGGATGATTTCAGCATCCATGTTCCAAAAGGCAGTATTTATGGCCTTTTAGGTCCTAACGGAGCCGGAAAAACTTCTTTTATCCGTATCATTAACCAAATTACTCAGGCAGATTCTGGAGAAATCCATATCAATGGCCAAAAGCTTAATCCAAGTCATATTAAAGATATTGGCTATATGCCTGAAGAAAGAGGACTGTACAAAAATATGACTGTGGGTGACCAGATTCTCTATTTTGGGGAACTGAAAGGAATGAAAAAAAGTGATGCCTTGAATGAAGCCAAAAAATGGTTTGAAAAGCTGAACATCGACCAATGGTGGAAGAAGAAGCTTTCTGAACTTTCTAAAGGTATGGCACAAAAAATCCAGTTTGTAGTTACTGTTCTTCACAGGCCCCATTTATTGATTCTTGATGAACCTTTTTCAGGTTTCGATCCTGTGAATGCCAATTTAATCAAAGATCAGATCATTGATCTTAAAAATAACGGAACGACCATCATTCTTTCTACCCACAGAATGGAAAGTGTGGAAGAAATGTGTGATTATGTTGCGTTGATCAACAATTCAAAGAAGATTATTGACGGAAGGGTTTTTGACGTAAGGGAAAGATTCAAGAAAAATATTTTTGGGATTACGCTTTCTGAAGTAAGCAATGATCAGTTTGAAAATTTCAGAAACAAATATGAGATCTTCAATTTATCCAATGAAAACAATCTTGTTTCTTTTGACCTGAAAAATGAGGAGAGCCAGAATAATGTTCTTCTTGATCTTGTACTGGTAGGTAAAGTGAGATCATTCGACGAAAGAATACCAAGTATGAATGAAGTGTTTATTAATGCTGTAAGTAACCATTCTTAATTTTATGAATAATATTTTTTTAATTACCAAGAGAGAGTTTCTTACCCAGGTTAAGAAAAAGTCTTTCATCATATTGACGCTGCTTGCCCCTGTTATGATTATTGCTTTCGGAGCAATTGTAGGATTAATGTTTAAAGCGAATGAGTCACATAGTATTATAGAAGTTGTTGATAAGAGCGGATTGTTTACCAATCAGCTTCGATCTAATGATAAATTAAATTACGTTTTTGTTTCTGCGGCTGATGAGAAGTCCAAGATTAACAATCTAAAAGGGAATGAATCTCTCGATGGCATCCTGATTCTTCCACAGCTGAAAAACCAGAATTTTGATGAACTTGAAAAGGAAACCAGACTGATTATCAACAGTAAAATAGGATTTGATACCAAACAACAAATTGTATCTGATATCAGCAATGTTGTTCGAAAAGAAAAAATAAAGCAACTGGGTATTCAGGAAATACAATTAAATAATCTTGATAAAAATTTTACCTTAAAGACCATCAACGTTACGGATAATAATAAAGAGGATTCTGATCTTGCTTTTGGGGTGAAATCCGGATTAAGTATGGTACTGATGTATGTTACTTTTATGTTCATTATTATTTATGGGGTAAGAGTAATGAGAAGTGTTCTTGAAGAGAAAAATAATCGTGTTGTAGAGATCATTATTTCTTCTGTAAAACCTTTTGAACTGATGATGGGTAAAATTCTGGGAGTAACCATGGTTGCACTGACCCAGTTTCTGATCTGGATTACCATGTCTGTTATTGGTGCACTGGTACTCAATACAGGCTTTTCTCCTCTTCAGAAAAATATTCCGGGAGGTAATGAAGAGATTACAAGCAAACTGGATATGGGGCAGCTTGCTACTCAGATTTCACATAGTCTACTGGAGCTGAATTTTCCGTTAATCATCTTTGTATTCATCGTATTTTTCCTTTTAGGATATATCTTCTATAGTTCTATTTATGCAGCCATTGGTTCAGCAGTGGATAACGAAACAGAAACACAGCAATTTACTTTATTTGCTATTTTACCATTAACATTAGGAATGTATGGGAGTTTCACATTGATGAATAATCCGGAAGGTCCTTTAGGTTTCTGGCTATCCATCATCCCGTTTACTTCACCAGTTGCAATGATTGCCAGAATTCCTTTTGGAGTTCCTGCATGGCAGATTGCATTGTCTATTACATTATTGCTGGTAACTACTATTTTTATGATTTTCCTAGCCGGAAAAATCTACCGTGTAGGTATTTTGATGTACGGAAATAAAGCTACATTAAAAGAGCTTTGGAAATGGATAAGAGGGTAAGAAGTAAAAGCCTATCAATAAAAAAATCCCGGAAACTGAGTTTCCGGGATTTTTTATATTCTGAAATATTCTATTTGAATATATAGCTTAAAGTAAGAGCAATTACCTGTTCTGATTTTTTCTTATCAGTACCCTTAGTTTCTTTAGCGAGACCAGGATAGGTATCACTTAGACCTAAGTCGTATTTTAATGCTACTTCAAGTTGTCTTTTGTAGCTATATCCTACTCCCAGTCCAAGTCCCCAGTTAAAGCTCTTCGCCTTACCATTTACGCCTGCCGGCTGGTTAGGATCGGTAACATCCGGGTCATAATAAGGTCTGCTTACAGGAGCATCTTTTACGTTCTGGTTCAGCAAGAAATTAAATCTAGGGCCTATTAATCCAAAGAATTCTGATTCTGCTTCAGAAAAATATCCTTTGAAATAAAGAGGCACACTCAGGTAGTTATTAGCATATACAGCGTCATAACCGCTTACTCCTTTAGCATCTTTATCTTTTCCTGTTTCTCCTGCACCATAGTACAGTACTTCAGGTTGAATAAAGAATTGGTTTGCCTTTCCTACGGGAATCAATGCCAAAGCTCCAGCTTGGAAAGTATATCTTGGGCCTGAAGGGTTGTGGGCGTTAGATACTCTGGAGTAGTTTAAACCTCCTGTTACTCCAAATCTTGTATTTTTCCATTGCACCTGTGCAAAGGAAAAAGCCGAAAGAGTTAAAGCTGAGGCTAATAAAAGTTTTTTCATATGTTGGGTTTTATATTATCCTAGAATCTTAGCTACAGTAGCACCAATATCAGCAGGAGAATCAACAACGTTGATACCGTTTTCTCTCATGATTTCCATTTTAGCCTGAGCTGTATCTTCAGCACCACCTACGATAGCACCTGCGTGTCCCATTGTTCTTCCTTTTGGAGCAGTCTGTCCAGCGATGAAACCTACAACTGGCTTAGTAGATCCACTAGCTTTGTACCATCTTGCAGCTTCAGCTTCAAGACCTCCACCGATTTCACCGATCATTACAACAGCTTCAGTTTCAGGATCGTTGATGAAAAGTTCTAAAGCTTCTCTTGTAGTTGTTCCGATGATTGGATCACCACCGATACCGATTGCAGTAGAGATACCGTAACCTGCTCTTACTACCTGGTCAGCAGCTTCGTAAGTAAGAGTTCCTGATTTTGAAACGATACCTACTTTTCCTTTTTTGAAAACGAAACCTGGCATAATACCAATTTTAGCTTCTTCAGAAGTAATGATTCCAGGGCAGTTTGGTCCGATTAATCTGCAGTCTCTGTCAGCGATGTAAGATTTTACTTTTACCATATCAGCTACAGGAATACCTTCAGTAATACATACAATTACTTTGATTCCTGCTTCAGCAGCTTCCATGATAGCGTCTGCTGCGAATGCCGGTGGTACGAAAATGATACTTACGTTTGCTCCTGCTTTTTCAACAGCATCAGCTACAGTGTTAAATACCGGCTTTCCTAAATGCTCGCTACCTCCTTTTCCTGGAGTAACACCACCTACTACGTTTGTTCCGTATTCAATCATCTGACCAGCGTGGAAAGTTCCTTCGTTCCCTGTAAATCCTTGTACAATTACTTTAGAATCTTTGTTTACTAAAATTGACATTTTATTGTTGTTTTAATTTATTTATTATTTTATTAATGCTCACAAATTTACTCAAATTTCTTTGATTTTGGATAAAACCTTTGGAATTGTTTATTTGAGATTTCTCAGTTTTACTTCTTTTTTAAGATAAGTTTTAAAATCTTCTGCAAACATCCCGATATAGGTTCCTTTTTCAAGATCTCTGTTGACGCCGGTTTTTCCCAAAAGTACAGATCCCGACTCAATTTTGTTACCGGAAGCAATTCCAACCTGTCCCCATAATGTCACCTCATCTCCGATGATACAGCATCCGGCAATTCCTACCTGAGAGGCGATCAGACATTTTTTTCCGATAACGGTATCATGTCCGATCTGAATCTGGTTATCCAAAACGGAACCTTCTCCAATAATGGTAGAGTCTGTAACTCCTCTGTCAATGGTACATCCGTTTCCGATCTCCACATTGTTTTCAATAACAACATTTCCAACAGAGATCAAACGGTCAAAGTTTCCATTTAATTTTCTGTAATAAAACGCATCACCTCCTAAAACGGTGTTGGACTGAATAATTACGTTATCTCCGATTTCCGTACGGTCACCAATGACAACATTAGGAAAGATTAAGGTATTTTTCCCGATTTTCACGTTGTTCCCGATTACTGCCGAAGAATGGATTTTTGTTCCCTCTCCTATTTCAACATCGTGAAGTTCTTCCGTGAAATTATAGATTCTGGTAAAATGGGTATTGATTTTATTAAAGTCTCTGAAAGGATCATCAGAAACCAAAAGTGCTTTACCTTCCGGGCAATCTACTTCTTTATCAATTAAAATAATAGTGGCTGCAGAGTTTAATGCTTTGTCATAATATTTAGGGTGATTCACAAAAACAATGTCACCTGGTTTTACCATGTGAATTTCGTTAGTTCCCAATACTTCAAAATCTTCCGGCCCTACAAATGCTGAGCCTATTAAATCTGCAATCGTTTTAAGCTTTTGCGGAGAATGGAATCTCATAACAATAGATTTTCTTATAAAACAAAATTCGGAATGCTGATGCAAACCGAATGTATGTAAATTTTATTTATTCTTTTACTCTTTCTAAGTAGCTTCCGTCTTCAGTGCTTACTTTAATTCTGTCTCCCGGTTCAATGAACAAAGGAACCATTACTCTTGCTCCTGTTTCAACGATTGCGTTTTTAAGAGCATTGGTTGCTGTGTTTCCTTTTACACCCGGATCAGCTTCGATAACATCAAGGTATACTGATTGTGGAAGTTCAGCAGAAAGTGGAGTTTCATCAGCTTCTTTCAAAATGATAGTCACTTCTTCACCCGCTTTCATAAACTGAGAGTTCTCAATCATTTCTTTGTTGATGTATAACTGAGAGAAATCATCATTGTTCATGAAATGAAATCCGTTCTCATCATCATACAGATACTGGAATTTTCTGGTGATTACTTTTACTTCATCAATTTTGTGTCCTGCAGAGAAAGTATTATCAATTACTTTACCGTTCGTCACTGACTTTAATTTTGTTCTTACGAAAGCAGGTCCTTTTCCCGGTTTTACGTGAAGGAATTCAATTACTTTATAAATATCATTGCTATATTCGATGCATAGCCCTTTTCTGATATCGTTACTTGTTGCCATTAATATATATTATCTTTTTTACTTAAATTGTATTGGCTGGCAAGCAAACAGGCAGATTTGCAAATTTGCTTTTTAGCATTTCTCTTAATTACTCTCTTTACCGGTTCCGTATCCTTTTACGATACCTCTTGGTGAATTTTGAATAAATTGTAAGATTTCATCTCTTTCAGCCGTTGGAAGCATTTCTTTTTCAATATGGGAAATAGCCTGGGAAACGTTCATCTTCATTTGGAAGATTGCTCTGTAGATCTTCTGAATTTCAAAGATCTTTTCATTCGTAAATCCTCTTCTTCTTAAACCAACAGAATTAATACCAGCATAAGACATAGGTTCTCTTGCTACTTTTACGTAAGGTGGAATATCTTTTCTTACCAAAGTACCTCCGGAAATCATTACATGTTTTCCGATTTTACCGAATTGGTGAACCGCTGATAAACCTCCCATTACTGTATAATCACCAATCTCGACGTGCCCTGCAATACCACAACCGTTTACGATGATAACGTGATCTCCGATAACACAATCATGTGCAATGTGTGAAGTAGCCATAATAAGACAGTGAGCACCTATTTTAGTATATCCTAAAGCCTTTGTCCCTCTGTTTACAGTAACACACTCTCTGATTGTCGTTTCGTCACCGATAATTACCTGGGTATCTTCACCATCAAATTTCAGATCCTGGGGAATTGCAGAGATTACAGTCCCAGGGAAAATCCTACAGTTCTTCCCTATTCTTGCTCCATCCATGATGGTTACATTGGGACCAATCCATGTTCCTTCTCCGATTTCTACGTCCCCTGCAATTGTAGTGAAAGGTTCTACGATTACATTTTTGCTGATTTTCGCACGTTTATCTACGGCTGCTAATTGATGAATCATTTAATCAACTTTATTTTTTGCAACTTGAGCCATAAGCTCTGCTTCTACTGCTACAGTGTCTCCTACATATCCATACCCCTGCATATGAACAATTCCTCTTCTGATAGGCTCTATCAATTCAATTTTGAATATAAGCGTATCTCCCGGAATTACTTTTCTTTTGAATTTCACCTTATCAATTTTAATGAAATATGTAGAATAGTTTTCAGGATCCGGAACGCTGGCTAATACAAGAATTCCTCCTGTCTGTGCCAATGCTTCTACCTGAAGAACTCCAGGCATTACAGGCTCTTTAGGGAAGTGTCCAACGAAGAAAGGTTCGTTCATTGTTACATTTTTCAACCCTACTACATGAGAGTCTGAAAGTTCAAGAACTTTATCAATTAATAAGAACGGAGGTCTGTGAGGCATAAGCTTCATAATTCCGTTGATATCGAATACCGGTTCTTTTGTCAGGTCAAAATCCGGAACGTTTTTCTTTTTCTGCAATTTCCACTGGCGGTTTAGTTTTTTCGCAAACTGGGTATTCACAAAGTGTCCCGGTTTGTTAGCAATAACTTTACCTTTTATTTTTACACCTGCCAAAGCAAGGTCACCGATTACATCCAGTAATTTGTGTCTCGCTGCTTCGTTAGGATAGTTTAAATTAAGATTGTCCAGAATACCGTTTGGTCTGATCGATACATTATCTTTTCCAAAGGCTTTCTTTAATTTTTCTGTGGTATCAGGAGTAAGATCTTTATCTACATATACAATAGCATTGGAAATATCTCCACCTTTGATCAAACCATGATCTAAAAGCATTTCCAATTCATGCAGGAAGCTGAATGTTCTTGCTGATGAGATTTCGTCTTTAAATTCTGAAATATTTTTAAGAGTAGCATTCTGAGTACCTAATACTTTAGTCCCAAAATCTACCATAGTAGTTACTTCGTAAGTATCTGATGGAATGATGGTGATTTCCGAACCTGTAGCCGGGTCACTGTACGTAAGAACTTCTTTTACCACAAGATATTCTCTTGCAACCGTTTGTTCTGCGACTCCTACACTTTCGATGGCTTCCACAAAATATTTTGAAGACCCATCCAAAATAGGAGGTTCTGAAGCGTCCATTTCTAAAATTGCGTTATCAATATCACAACCAACAAGGGCTGCTAAAAGATGTTCGCAAGTGGTAATTTTTACCCCTAACTTTTCTAATGTAGTTCCTCTTTCAGTTGCTACAACATAATTTACATCAGCTTCTACCTGAGGATGTCCCTCCAAGTCTGTTCTTACAAATACAAAACCTGTATTTTCTTTAGCAGGTTTAATGGTAAGTTTTACTTCTTTACCAGTATGAAGGCCAATTCCAGAAAGAGTTACCTCTTGCTGAAGTGTTTTTTGCATATCACTCATTAGTATTATCTTTTGAGTTATTCTCAAGATTATTTATTCTATTTACTATTCCAGGCAAGTTCCTGAAATGAACATAACTCCTTAAATAGTCATTGTAACTGATTGCTGGTGAACCGTACAAAGTTTCTCTGTCATTAACACTGGAATTCACTCCACTCTGAGCCTGAATCTTCACCTGGTTTCCTATTTTGATATGTCCTACGACACCTACCTGGCCACCAATCTGATTCCAGTCTCCGATAGTAGTGGAACCTGCAATTCCTGCCTGTGCAGCAATTACGTTGTTCTGACCAATTTTCACGTTGTGGGCAATCTGAATCAGGTTATCAATCTTAGTTCCTTTTCCTATTATTGTAGAGCCTATTGTAGCTCTGTCGATACTACAGTTTGAACCAATTTCTACATCGTCTTCAATAATCACATTTCCAAGCTGTGGTATTTTTTTGAAGCCGTCAGCTGTTGGCTGGAAACCAAAACCGTCACCTCCGATTACCGTATTGGAATGAATCACGCAGTTATCTCCAATAATACAGTAGTCATAAATTCTGGCACCACTGTCTATTTTACAGTTTTTACCAATTTTTACACCTTTTCCTATATATACATGTGGATAGATTTGTGATCCTTCCCCGATCTTAGCTTTCTCGGAAACATAGGTAAATGCTCCGATATACGCTTTATCTCCTATGACAGCAGTATCATGAATAGACGAACCGTTTTCAATACCTTCTTTTCTTCCCTGCATTTCCTGATATAAATTCATCAGAATCTGAAAAGAAAGATAGGCATCTTTTACAACGATTAAGGTAGGGTTATAATGATTTTTCTCCAGAAGTTTTTCCGAAACGATGATAACAGAGCATTTTGAGCTATCCAAAAAATGAGAAAATCGATCTTGTGCTATAAAAGAAAGATGTCCTGATTCCCCATTTTCAATTGGTGAAACTCCTGTAATAAGTGCATTCTCGTCACCTATTATTTTTCCGTCAATAAAACTTGCAATTTGCGAAGCTGTAAATTCCATATTCTGCAAAGATAAGAAATTCTATAATTTGCAAACATGTTTTAGTTTCAGATCGTAAATTTTAATATTCTTTAAGAGTCCAGTTTGGATATATCTCTTGGAAACATAAGGATATAGCGGGTCGTCTTATTCACAATTAATCCCGATAAAAGCTGATCTTCCGACTCATGCAGCCTTGTTCTTCTCCCATTTTTATGTAGTAAATAAATAGGTTGTTTCTCTGCATGATATGGCAATAATTTTCTTTTAATTTCATGAACCAATTCATTACCATTATTGATTCCGAAAAGTTCATTACTCTTTTTTATTTTTTCCTCAATTATTTCCTGGCCAAAAGGATGTGATGAAATAATTGTTTTAGGCAAATTTCTCTGAATTACACATTTACACCAGTATGACAATACAAAATCTTCTGAATTCTGCCATTCTTTCATGGCCTGAATTACGTCATTATCATCAAGCTGAGTAAATCTTTCTACATCTTCATCCGTTGCAGCACTTTTTTCACGGTATAAGAAATATTTCAAATTATCTGTTGCAGGAAGTTCTGCTCCCTGTGAAATCAGATACTTTGCTCTTTCAAGGATTTTAACTAAAAGAAACTCTGCCAAAGCTGAAGTTTTATGATAGTACACCTGCCAGTACATGAACATCCTGGCTGTCAGGAAATTTTCAATGGAATAAATCCCTTTTGCATCAATCACCAGTTCGCCTTCTTCACAGACATTCATCATAGAGATGATTCTCTGGGTATTAATATTTCCTTCTGAAACTCCTGTAAAAAAACTGTCCCTTTTTAGGTAGTCCAAACGGTCAACATCCAGTTGGGAAGAGATCAGCTGGTTAAAAAACTTTCTGTGATACTTCCCCTGAAACATTTCAATAGCCATGGATAGTTGGCCCTGGAATTTCTCATTAAGCTTATTCATGAGCAGCAAAGAAAGATTCTCATGATGCCAGTCATCCATCAGCATACTTTCCAATGCGTGTGAAAACGGACCATGACCGATATCATGCATCAAAATGGCCAGCATCGCTCCTTTTTCTTCTTCCTCAGAAATTTTCACTCCTTTCTGCTTCAATGTTTCTAACGCTGTAAACATCAAATGCATTGCTCCAAGAGCATGGTGAAACCTTGTATGGGTAGCACCCGGGAATATCAGATTCAAAAGTCCGGTCTGCCCGATTCTTCTTAATCTCTGAAAATAAGGATGCTCAATGATATCAAATAAAATTTCGTGTGGAATTTTGATAAACCCGTGAACAGGATCGTTGATGATTTTAGCTTATTCTGCATTGAAACTTCAGTATTAGTAAACAAAGTTAGGCATTTTAAAATTTAGCCTCTTATTAAATTACTATTAAGATATTGGAATAAGACGATGACCTACCGAATATTTTTCATCAAAAACATCATCATATCAACTTTAGAAATTCCTTGGCATCTATTTTTTATCAATTCAAGATTTTTTGAAAACCTTTTGCGCCTGTTATATTAAAGGATTATCTTTGAGAGAAAACACGACAACCTTTAATGAGACGCTTCTCGCTTTTCCTATTTTTATTTTTAAGTTTAAACTTTTCCGCACAAATAATCACCGAGACCCAAAAGCTGGAATCTCTTTGCAGGGTTTGGGGATTCTTAAAATATTACCATCCTAACGTTGCAAAAGGAAATCTGAACTGGGACAAGCAGCTTTTTCAAAAAATCAATGAGCTTGAAAATATTAATGATAAGGAATCTCTCAATATTCTTTATTCTCAATGGATTGAAAGTCTCGGAGAAATTCCACAATGTAATGAATGTGCAGTACAAGATCAGAAAGTTTATTTTCTCAAAAACTTTGACCTACGCTGGATTGACAATTCGCAAATTTTCTCCGATGATGTATCTCAAAAACTTCGTTACATTGAAAAAAACAGAAATCTTGGAGACAATCATTATTTTGGAAAAGGAGGAAGAAAAATATATTTCAGGAATGAAAAATCCTATGGTTCTCAATTTACTTCCAAAAGAAATGGTTTACTGGAGCTATTCAGATATTGGAATTATGTAGAATATTTCTTTCCTTATAAATATGAAACTGATCAGAACTGGAATGATGTCCTTACAGAAATGATTCCCAAATTCCTAATGATTGATAATGACGAGAATTTTCACCTGGCATTAGCAGAACTGGTGGCTAAAACGGATGACTCACACGCTTATATTTCGTCAAAAGAAATTCAACTTAGTTTGTATGGTCAAAGAAAAGTTCCGGTAGAATATACTTATGCTGAAGGAAAACTAGTGATTACAAAAGTTAACGACACACGATCCAGACATAAAAGTACTCTGCATCCGGGAGATGTCATTTATGATATTGAAGGAAAAACCATCCCGCAAGTGATCAACAGTTTAGCCAAATACACACCCGCTTCCAACTCATGGGGAAAGGTTAGTAAAATAAAAGATAAACTTCTCTTCAGCAAGAATGATTCTATTTCCATAAAGATTGAAAGGAATGGACAAAACATAGAAATAAAAACCCGAACGTATCTCATTAAGGATATTATTCACGAAAAAATACCTGTCTCAAAAAAATGGAAATTTATGGATGATGAAAAGAAAATCGGGTATGTGAATATGGGAATTATAGAAAAGGAAGATATTGACGAAATGTACAGTAGTTTAAAATCCGCAAAATCCATTATCTTTGATCTCAGGAATTATCCAAAACAAACGATCATTCCCTTAAGTTACCTTCTTCTTCCCAGCCCCTCAATCTATTATCAATTTACTTTTCCTGACACCACCTATCCCGGGAAATTTTACAGCAGAAAAAATGTCACCGGCAGAAAGAATCCTGAATACTATAAAGGAAATGTAATCGTTTTAGTAGATGAGAATACGCAAAGCCAGGCAGAAACTACAACCATGATGTTCAAACAGCATCCGAAAGCGAAAATTATCGGAAGTAATACTTCGGGAGCCAACGGAGATGTGATTATGTTTAAAATTGCCAACCTTGATACACGGTTTACAGGTTTGGGTGCTTATTACCCGGATGGCAGAGAAACCCAAAGAATCGGAATTATTCCTGACATCTTCATAAAACCAAGTGTAGAAGGGATAAAAAACGGAAAAGACGAAGTATTGGAAAAGGCTTTGGAATATATAAAAACGACTGATTAAGTGAAGTGAAAATGTGAATTATTCTACGCTATTTTCATTTAACTTATATTTAACTTTTAATCTTTCGAATTTGTGAGATTTTAAAAGGATTTGGTCAACATTTTGATACAATAACCATGTAAAAAATAAATTATGTCAGAAAAGATATTATGGATAGATGATGAAATAGATTTACTTAAACCTCATATCGTATTTTTAGAAAAGAAAGGTTATCAGGTAACTCCTGTTAACAATGTAAATGAGGCTTTGGAGCTTATGGATTCAGAGAAATTTGCTTTAACGCTAATTGATGAAAATATGCCCGGTATTTCCGGTCTGGAGGCAATTCCAATGATCAAGGAAAAAGATAACGCCTTAAAAATCGTCATGGTAACCAAAAGCGAAGAGGAACACATTATGGAAGAGGCTATCGGTTCCCAGATTGCCGATTATATATTAAAGCCTGTAAACCCTAATCAGATATTACTTTCCCTAAAGAAAAACCTTCAGCAGGATAATCTTGTTGAACAAAAAACGATTCTACAATACCAGCAGGAATTCAGAAATCTTTCCATGGAACTTTCTTACCTGAGAACGTATCAGGAATGGGCTGAATATTATAAAAAGATCCTTAGCTGGGAAATCAAATTTGATAAAGTAGCAGACAATGAATTCGCGGATCTGCTGCAGTCTCAGAAAGAGGAAGCTAACATTCAGTTTGCCAAGTTTATTGAGAAAAATTATGAAAACTGGCTTACAGATTCAGATAAACCGATGATGAGTCACACACTTTTCAAGGAAAAAGTAAAACCGGAAGTGGAAAAAGAAAAGGTTCTTTTACTGATGGTGGATAATCTTCGTTACGATCAGTGGAAAGTGATTGAACCTTTATTTACAAAATACTACAATAAAGTTTCAGAAGATTATTACTACAGTATTCTTCCTACGGCAACACAGTATGCGAGAAACTCTTTCTTTGCAGGATTAATGCCGTCTGAGATTGAGAAACGCTTCCCTGATAAATGGTTCAATGATAATGAAGAGGGAAACAAAAATGAATTTGAACGTGACTTTCTGGAAGATCAGATGAAGAGAATTGGTCTCGGTTCAAAATCTATGAAATACCTTAAAGTACTGAACGCTGATTTTGAAAGAAAGATTTATGATGATTTCAATCAGCATAAAAATAATGATCTTCTGGTCATTGTCTATAACTTTATTGATATCCTGTCACACGCGAAAACAGATAATCATATTGTAGACCAGCTGATTCGTGATGATAAGACTTTCCGTTCCCTTACCTTCAACTGGTTTGAAAACTCTTCTTTATTGAAGATCATTAAGGCAGCTGCAGAAAACGGATATAAGCTGGTGATCACAACAGATCACGGTACTGTATATGTTAAAAAGCCAAGTAAAGTGGTAGGAGACAGAGAAACTTCTACGAATATCAGATATAAAACAGGTAAAAGCTTAACGTATGATGACAGTGATGTATGGGCCATTACCAACCCGGAAAAGCTTTTCCTTCCAAAAGGAAACCTAAGCTCGAAATATATTTTTGCTAAAAACAATATATTCCTGGCGTATCCTAAAAATTACAATCATTTTGTTAATTACTATAAAGAAACTTACCAGCATGGAGGAATTTCACTTGAAGAGTGTATTATCCCTATCAGCGTATTAGAACCCAAGTAGTTTTTTTCATAGTTTATTTAATTTTGGGTTAAAGGCGGAAAAAATCGAATGATTTTTTCCGCCTCTTTTTTTAAGGCATTCATTTTGCATACTAGAAGACAACCTTAAATAAATATAATCTTATGAAAAAACACATTTTTATTGCAGCAGCATTCTCAGCATTATTTTTAACCTCATGTAATAAAGAAAAGACAATAACAGATTCCACTCCCGCTTCTGTAGATAGTGTTGCATCCAAGCCATCTGATTCAGCAGCTGTTTCAGGAACTCAGGATGAAATTGTAAAAAGTACTTCGAAAGACAGCAATGGAAAAACGTTGGATATGACTTTCAATAATACCAAAAATACAGCTACGGTGGTTTTCAACAATGAAACAATTGAACTACAGGGGCAAAAGCCTGCATCAGGAATATGGTACAAGAATGATCATTATGAGCTAAGAGGTAAAGGTGAGGAAATAGAATTGACAAAAGACGGTAAAACTGTTTTCAAAAAATAAAGACCTTACTAACAATATAAAAAGTCGGCTTTGAAATTAAAGACCGGCTTTTTTATTTCCCTACATTTGAAAAAATTTATTTTGTTTATGAGATTAATCACTTACAATGTCAACGGAATCAGAGCTGCTTTCACAAAAGATTTTCTGGGCTGGCTGAAAATTGCAGATCCGGATATCATCTGTATTCAGGAGAGTAAAGCAGGAAACGATCAGATAGATATCGAAAGTCTTGAAAAATTAGGATATCACAGTTATTGGCATTCTGCAGTAAGAAAAGGTTACAGTGGAGTCGGAATTGCTTCAAAAATAAAGCCTAATCATGTAGAGTATGGTTGTGGTATAGAAAGCTATGATAATGAAGGAAGAATCATCCGTGCCGATTTTGACGGATTTTCTGCAATATCCGTATACGTTCCTTCTGCATCTAATATTGAAAGACTGGATTTTAAAATGCAGTTCTGCCATGACTTCCTTGAGTATATCAAGAATTTAAAAAAAGAAATTCCTAACCTTGTTATATCCGGTGATTTTAATATTTGCCATGAAGCTATCGATATTCACAACCCTGTCGGTTTAAAAAATGTTTCAGGATTTCTTCCCATGGAAAGAGAGTGGATGACCAGTTTTATCAATGAGTGTGAACTGATTGACAGTTTCAGATTCTTTAATAATGAACCGGATAATTATACATGGTGGAGCTACCGACAAAATTCAAGGGAAAGAAATAAAGGCTGGAGGTTAGATTATAACTTCACTTCCTACAGTTTAAAAGATAAGCTTACAAGGGCTGTTATTTTAAAGGAAGCTGTACATTCTGACCATTGTCCTGCTCTATTGGAATTAGATGTATAATCAATGCTATATTTATCCATACAAAAAGCCAGCTGAATCAGCTGGCTTTTTTTTAATTTAAATCATAAAATTAATCGACAATTTCATATTCGACCGGAATAGTACCATGGTTGATATCTCCGATCTCATCGAACGCAGCTTTAGACATGTCTAAAGATCTTGATGAATGGTAAGGCCCTCTGTCATTAATTCTCACTATTACCTCTTTACCATTTTTAAGGTTGGTTACCTTAACGTTTGTTCCAAATGGAAGCGTTCTGTTTGCCGCAGTGAATTTTGAGTTATCAAAGATTTCTCCGCTGGCAGTTTTTCTACCGTTAAATTTATCGTGGTAGTACGATGCATAACTTGTTTTTTTCGCATCTAAGGCATTACTTGTAAAAGAGTAAACACCTAGGGTTGAAATCATCATTATGATTACGAGAATGAATCTTTTCATCATTTTGAACTTTTATTGGTTTTGACGGAGCAAATGTATCAGGAATCTTTATAAAACCCTATTCAATATGTTAAAAATAGTTAATAAAAATACAACAAAATGTTAAAAATCACTGTAACCCCTTATGGATAGGGCATTTAGATTACCATGTTAAAAAGTGTTAAAAAAATACCTGAAAAGTTAACATAATTAACTAATTTACACATAATTTAAAATTTGAAAATACAAAACACTCTGAAAATCAATTTATTAAAAAATACCTATTGTTAAGATTTTAATCCAATAAAATAATTTTAAATTTAAAATTCTTAAATCCAGGATTTGAAGAAAATGACTATCAGAAGATGGTAAGCCCTATCCTGTCAAATTTCTGAATTAGATTTTAACATCTATAGATAGTGTTAAAATTTCAAAGCTTGATCTTACTTAAAAAATAATAGCCGGAAATTTTAAAAAATTATCTCCATATCATTTATCATCATCAAAAATAAAAGAACCTCTCATCTCTTAAAAGTAAAAAACCAATGATTTCTCATTGGTTTTTTGTTATGTAATTAATAAATTTCTTTATTTTAAGTATTCTAGTACATAATCATATGTTCCACTAGGATACACTACAGACATACTTGGAGATCCTGTAACAGCAGCTCCGGTAGATGTATCATATGAATACAATTCTCTGGAGTATACTGTGTTAGTTCCTGCTTTATAAATAGTAATTCCGTACATAGCAGTAATTCCGGAAGGAGCAGGAATTGTTACTGCAGTAGTTGTACCGTTTGCAGCAAAAGTTCCTTTTATACCATAAATCTGTGCATTATTTACTTGTCTGTTTGTAACAGTTTCAGTAGTAAGGATATTTTCTTTACCACTACCACCTAATGGCAACCATTGCCCGGAAGCAGAAGAGAATGCTGGTGTTGGAGTAGGATTACTGAAATAGTAAAAACCTACACTGACAGGTTGATTACCAATACCAGAACCTGTAGCAGGAGTAGTACCCGCAACAGAGTTATATACGATCATACCATCATATGCTGTAGGAAACTTTAATGCATTGGTTACCTGTGTAACAAATGTAAAAGTAGTTAAGTTTGTTCTAGGAACAGATAAACCTTTTCCTAAGTTGTTGGATGAAGGGAAACTTGAAGCATCTAAGTAAACTGACTCTCCACCTATGGTTGCATTAATTGTATTATTTGTTTTGATCTGTGCATTAGAAAAGATACCCACAGCTAACAATACAAGAGCAGAAATTTTTTTATTTGTGTTCATTTCACTATTATTTTAAATTATAAACTTGTGCAATACCATGCACCACTGATGAAAGTATACTCTAATGCCGAACCTGATACTGCCGGCGAAGTAGTTGTACTAGAGTGAACACCAGTAACACTAAATCCAGCACCACCTGTAGCATCAACAATTCTGAATTTATCTCCGGCAACTGAAGTTGCTACTGGAGGAGCTGCAATAGTTACATTCGTAGTTACCAACATTGATTCATTCTTGTTAATAGAAGTCGATTGTGAAACGTTAGTATATCCAGTAGCTGTAACAGCACCAACCATAGGCTTCCATTCAGGAACTGAATTATCAAAATAATAGAATCCAGGGCCAGTAATTTTAACTTTTCTTGCACCTGTACCTGTTCCGGAAGTAATGTAAACAATAGCTCCGTTTTGAGGCGCAGCATATGTTCCACTAGTATCATCCTTAGCGGATAATTCTGCTGCTGTCATACGAGGGACTAGTAAGGCATCAGGTCTAGCATTGTCTGTAGTATTTGCTACTACGTCTAATGTTGCGGCAGGTGTGGTTGTGTTAATCCCCACTCGCCCCTGTTGAGCCTTAGAAACGGCCGAAAGGCCAACAAGCATAATTGCTGTTAATAAAAATTTTTTCATAAGTTTTTAAAGATTTTTAATTACATTTTTTTCATCAATATTTCCAAAAAAGAAGATACATCTCAACTTGTGAACACTGAATTAAAATAAAATATTCAAATAACTATTTCAATTAATTTTAGGGTTTATTTCAATGATTAACTTGCTGAAATCACATGATTTAAAAATATTGCTTCTTGCGCAAATTTAAGACATAATTTTCGATTTTAAATACATTATAATGGAAAATTAAAAAATCTTAATTACACAAAATATTAACAAATTGATTATCAATTAAATAAAAACCTACTACCGAGAAAATTCTATGTTAATTTTCGTTAATGAGTCAGCTTGAAAAATGCTATTTTTAACTGATTAATAAGCGTTTAGCTAAACCAATTCTCCGTATAAGTCAAATTCTTCAGCGGAGGTAATTTTAACATCTGCAAATTCACCAATAGAAATATAAGTATCTTCTGCTGAAACCAAAACAGTATTATCAACATCCGGAGAATCATACTCTGTTCTTCCGATGAAATAATTTCCTTCTTTACGGTCAAAAATACATCTGAATACTTTACCTATTTTTTCCTGATTCTTTTCCCATGAAATCTGAGACTGCAGCTCCATTATCTCTTCTACTCTTGCTTCTTTTACTTCCTGTGGAATATTATCTTCCAAAACATGGGCAGTAGTGTTTTCTTCGTGAGAATAGGTAAAGCATCCTAATCTGTCAAACTTCTGCTCTCTTACCCAGTCTTTAAGCTCCTGAAATATCTCTTCTGTTTCTCCAGGATATCCAACGATAAGCGTTGTTCTGATCGCCATATCAGGAACTTTCTCTCTGAATTTTCCTAAAAGGGCATCTGTTTTCTCATGGGTAGTTCCTCTCTTCATAGATTTCAGTAAGTCTGAATTGATATGCTGAAGAGGAATATCGATATAGTTACATACTTTAGGTTCTTCGCGGATAATATCAAGAACATCTTCAGGGAAACCGCTCGGGAAAGCATAGTGAAGACGAATCCATTCTATTCCTTCTACTTTTACCAATTCTTTTAAAAGATCGCCCAATGCTCTCTTTTTATAAAGATCAAGACCATAGTAAGTAAGATCCTGAGCAATAAGAATTAACTCTTTTGTCCCTTTTTGGCCAGTTTCTGAGCTTCTGAAACCAGTTTTTCGATGGGTGTCGAAATATGCCCTCCTCTCATCAATGGGATTGCACAGAAAGAACAAGGTCTGTCACAGCCTTCGGAAATTTTAAGGTATGCGTAATGTTTTGGAGTTGTTGTTAATCTTTCTCCTACCAGTTCGTGTTTATAATCTGCTCCAAGATGCTTTAAAAGTATCGGAAGATCTCTTGTTCCGAAATATTGGTCTACATCCGGAATTTCTTTTATCAAATCCGGTTTATATCTTTCAGATAAACATCCTGTAACGAATACTTTCTCGACCTCACCTCTGTTTTTAGCATCAACATAATCAAGGATGGTATTGATAGACTCTTCTTTCGCATTATCAATAAATCCGCAGGTATTGATGACCACAATGTCCCCACGGTCTTCGTGAACCACTTCTTTGCCATTGGCCTTCAGCTGGCTCATTAATACTTCAGAATCATATACATTCTTGGAGCATCCAAGAGTGACTACATTGATTTTCTTCTTCCCTACAGATTTTGTACGCATCGTTTTGATTTTGAGTCTGCAAAGATACAAAATATTGGAGAGTTAGGATTAAAAAATAAAAACCACTTTATAAAAGTGGTTTTCAGGGATATACTTTAAAAGTTTTTTTCTTTAAATCCAGGGGCATTCTGGTCTTTATCTGAAAGTATGGCATCTTTTTCATCTACTTTCCAATCGATATCAAGATCAGGATCATTGAATTTCACACTTCCTTCTGACTCTTTGTTATAAAAATTATCACATTTGTAAGAAAATACAGCATGGGTACTCAATACAGAAAAACCGTGTCCGAAACCTCTCGGTACATAAAGTTGTAATTTATTTTCAGCAGTAAGCTCTATTCCGAACCATTTTCCGAATGTAGGAGAATCCTCTCTAAGGTCTACAGCCACATCCCAAACGCTTCCTTCAAGGCAGGATACCAATTTTGCCTGGGCATGTTCTCCTTTCTGAAGATGCAGTCCTCTCAATACTCCATAGGAAGATTTAGAAATATTATCCTGCACAAAGTGCCCGTTCATTCCGGTAAGTTCCTCAAATTTTTTTTCGTTGAACTTTTCAAAGAAGTAGCCTCTTTCATCTTCAAATATGGTAGGCTCTATGATGTAGCAGTCTTTAAGCGGGGTTTCTTTAATTTTCATAATAGTTAAAAACTCTATTTCAATGTGGTTATTAATGTTTTAAACAAGATCTTTATATCGTTTTTGAAAGACATACTTTCAAAATACTCCAGATTCATTTTTACTTTGTTTGGAAATACTACTTCATCATTATAAGCTAAAGGATCTTCCTGATTTTTCAGAAGATATTCTTCATCTCTGTATTTAATACTTGCTTCACAGGTAAGCCCAGGTTTGAGTTCCAAAACTTTCCTGTCTTCTCCGACAAGTTTATCATAATATCCTTCAATATCAGGTCTGGGACCTACAAAACTCATATCACCTTTTACAATATTAAACAATTGCGGAAATTCATCGAGCTTAAATTTTCTGAGAGCCTGCCCAACTTTTGAACATGTTCTCTTATGTTCATGAATTGTTTTAATCTTAAAAATGGTAAATGGTTTTCCATATTGCCCTATTCGGGTCTGAAAAAAATCCCATTAGAAGATGTATCCAAACTTGCAATCACAAATAAAATAATCAGTACAGGCATAAGAAAAAGGATCAATATTGCCGCTAAGGCAAAATCAAAAACTTTTTTCCAATATTTATACTGATTCATTAAATTTAAATAATATTAAAGTCCAAAGTAAGAATGAACAACCTTTGCTATTCTTTCTCTGTCATCATCAGACAGATTAGAACCTGAAGGGAGACATAATCCGTTATCAAAAAGTTTTTCTGAAACATTCCCACCATAGTAAGGAGAAGTTTCAAAGACCGGCTGTAAATGCATTGGTTTCCAAAGTGGTCTTGATTCTATATTGTCTTCTAAAAATGCATGTCTCAGACCTTCTCTGTCCTTTCCTGTAATTTCCGGATCAACGATCACTGCGGATAACCAGTGGTTGGAATAAAAATCATCATTCGACTCTGAAAATACAGTTACCCCTTCAATATTGCTGAAAAGGTCAACATAGAAATTGTGCATTGCTCTGCGGGCAGCCACTCTGTCCTTAAGCACTTCCATCTGTCCTCTTCCTATTCCTGCCACAATATTGCTCATTCTATAGTTGAAACCAATGTGCGAATGCTGATAGTGAGGTGCATTGTCTCTGGCTTGTGTAGAAAGGAAAACCGCTTTATCTTTATCCTCCTGAGTATGACAAACCAAAGCTCCTCCTCCTGAAGTGGTAATGATTTTATTTCCATTAAAACTTAAGATTCCAAAACGGCCGAATGTTCCGCAAGCCTGCCCTTTGTAAGTTGAGCCAAGGGCTTCAGCAGCATCTTCAATCACAGGTATCTGGAACTCCTGAGCAATGGCTGTTATTTCGTCCATTTTTGCCGGCATACCATACAGGTGTACTACAATGATTGCTTTAGGCTTTGTTCCTTTCTGAATTCTGTCTTCGATGGCTTCTCTTAGTGCTTTCGGGCACATATTCCATGTAACCGGTTCACTATCCACAAAAACAGGTGTTGCTCCACAATACGCGATGGGATTGGCTGAAGCAGAGAAAGTCATGGATTGGCAGATTACCTCGTCACCATGTACAACTCCACACTCGATAAGAGCAAGGTGTAATGCTGCAGTACCCGCAGAAAGAGCAGCTACTTTTGCGTTTCCACCTAAAAACTTCTCCAGATCATTTTCAAATCCGTTAACATTAGGACCTAACGGAGCTACCCAATTTTCTTCAAACGCTTCGTTGATATATTTTTGTTCATTCCCTCCCATATGTGGCGAGGACAGCCAGATTTTAGTATTCATATTTTTGATTCGTAACTTTTATATAATATTTTTCTTGATAATTCTACCTGGATTTCCTACAACCACTGAATAATCAGGAACATCGTTAATGATGACCGCTCCGGCACCTATTACACACCATTTTCCTATTTTAATTCCCTGGATTACCGAAGCTCCTATTCCAATCTGAGAACCTTCTCCTACTTCTACTCCTCCGGCAAGTGCTGAATTGGGTGAAATATGAACAAAGTCTTCAACCACACAATCATGATCTACAGATGCATTGGTATTGATGATACAGTGTTTTCCAATGGCAGTATCAGCATTGATTACGACTCCTCCCATGATTACTGTTCCCTCTTCTATATTCACAGAAGCAGAAATTATTGATTTTGGATGTATTAAAGTACCCATCTCACTCTTAATCTGTTCTGCAATCTTTTTACGGATAAGATTATTTCCAATTGAAATAATAAGTTTTTCCTTATCGTCTGGTAAATTATTCAAGACTGGAAATCCGTAGCATTCATTTTTAGTAACATCCTGATCTATGAATGCCTTAATTTTTATGTCATTAGCAGCAGCAATATCTGCTATTACTTTACCGTGTCCACTCGCGCCAAATAAATACATAGCTATTAATTAATTTCCTTGAAATGGTTCTATGGTAACGTGTCCATCAGCGGACACTCCTTCTCTGATAAATACTTTCTTCGCGGTAAGAAAAAAGATTTTGAAATCTAAAATAAAAGAGATGTTTTCTACATACCATACGTCATAGTCAAATTTCTGATTCCATGATATTGCATTTCTTCCATTAACCTGCGCCCAACCTGTAATTCCGGGTCTCACTTCATGTCTTCGAGCCTGGTGCTCGTTATAAAGCGGCAGATATTGTACCAGAAGAGGTCGGGGACCAATAAGAGACATATCTCCTTTCAAAACATTGATCAACTGTGGAATTTCATCCAGGGATGTTTTACGAACGAATGAGCCTATAGCTGTTAGTCTTTCCGCATCTGATAAAAGAGTTCCATTGGAATCCTTTTTATCATTCATTGTTTTAAACTTTATAATTTTAAATATTTTCCCATTTTTCCCAGGTCTTAACTGGAAGAAAAAGGGTTTTCCATCATTAGCCAGGAATAATCCTATCATAACAACAAGGAAAATCGGAAGCAATAAGGTAATTCCCATCAGAGAAAATACAAAGTCAAAAATCCTCTTTAAATAATTTTTATACATTCTTAAAAGTTAGATCTGTTCGTCATAATACTTGGTGAGCTTCTACTCAATTCTTTTGTTTTTTGCGCTATAACTAATACCAATAATTATTGAACTAAAGTACAAAAATTCCGGTATATTAAAAAGATTACAAGATGTCTGTACGAGTGTAAAATATTGCAAAAATAAAGCAAAAATAGCTTTATAGTATATATTACTTTTATTTATATTCAAGAAAATAGAGGCATTTTGAAATACTGGTAAAAACTTTAGAAAATAAATAATTAACCCTAGAATACCGGTAGCCATTAAAAGTTCTAAAAAGATGTTATGGGGGTGAACTCCATCTTCAAATAAAATTCTGCCTCCTAAGACAGGATTTGAATAAAAAATTTCAAGAGCTCCTCTATATAATGGTCCCCGGCTCGATGTATCTCCTTGAGCAAGCCATTTATACATTCTGTTGAAACTTGTTATTAATCCGTCACCATATTGTTCATGGAGAAAAATAAGTCCTATTAATAACAAAAGTAATGTAATGGCATATAACAGATATTTTCTATTTCCTTTTAAAAGAATCATATAAAAAGAACTTATAGCAATAGCAAGTAAAGGACTCCTCGCCATAGATTGTATTACATTAAAAAGCCCTAAAAAAAGACAGAAAAATAAAAAATATAATTTGTAATCTTTTTTACAAAATAAAAGCAGAAATAAAGAAATAATAAACAATGAGGCCCCTATGTGACCATACATAATGTAATATGTACTAAAAATGTGATCTAAGTTGATATAACCATATATATAATTGACAATAAGAAGACCACATAAAATAAAGAGACAATATTTTGTAATACTTTTGAAATCTACTTTATTGTAATTAATACATAATAATGCTGCACTAGGAAGCAGATTCATAAATAAGACTCTAAAGATATCCTCATTTTCTGATACTATTACATCCTGATTAAACGAATAATTATTAAACGAATAAGTAAGTTTGATGATGTAAAAAATCCAAAATCCAATAAGGCTTACCAGTGAAATATTTTTAAAACTAATATTTTTTCTTTCTCTATAGATGATGAATAAAGAAAAGACAATAATAAAAATCCGATACGGTATAGAAAAGTCCCTGGGATTCATTTCTAATGGTTTTGCAAAAGAAATGGCAACAGTATTTCCTACCATAACAGATAACAGGAATAGTTTATCAATGAAATTATTATTAACAGTAATTTTCAAAATAAAGCCTATTTTTTATTTCAGCCAGTGCAAAGCTACTTCTTTTGCTTTACGGAATGAAATAAAATAGCATCCATGTATTTTTTCCCCAGTACCGGATACGTTCTGTTTTCAAAAATCCATTGTCTCCCTTTATTGCCTATGGCCATTCTTTCCTCGGAACTCATATTGGCATAAAATAGAATTGCGTTTTTAATATCTTCTGCAGATGTACTGTTGATAAATCTACCGCAATCAGCTTCATTAATCATAGAAGGATATCCTGTATACGAAGCAATAATAGGCTTCGCAGCCAGCATATATTCCACCACTTTATTCATAGATTGTCCGTAGTCCCACACTTTTGAATCTTTAGTAGACAAGTATAGAATATCGCAAGCATCAAGAAAATATTTAACTTCACTTTGCCGGATTCTTTGTAAAAATGTCACATTGGAACAATTTTTTAGTTGTTCTTCGTAAGACTCTCTGAGATCACCACTTCCGACAAGTAAAAAATGGATATTACTGTTTTCCTTCATCATTTGTATTGTTTCAATAAAAGGTTCCAATGCATTGGTAACTCCCATACTTCCGGCGTAGCCAATAATAACCTTTCCTGATGGTACTACCCCTGAAAACGGATTTGTTTCTTTTAAAAAGTCTTCAGAATAGTTTTCTGGATCAAATCCTAATGGTGAACAATGAAAAGGTCTTTTATATCCCAGTAATTGTTCTACATGTAGATCTAATCTTGGCATAGTTCCTGCGACCATATCCGCTTTTTTATATCCAAATTTTTCTATAAACCCTATCAGTAAGACAAGTGGATGCCATTTGGAAAAACCTGCTTCTTCTGTCATAGTTAAAGGCCATATATCCCGGATTTCAAAAACCAGAAAACTCCCAAACTTCTTTTTGAGATAATAGCCATAAATAATGGTAAAAATCGAAAGAGACGAAACAATAACCACATCAGGTTTTGTCATGTTGGAAAGTTTCATGGAGAAAAGCTTTCTTTCAAAATCAAACCAGGACAATATTCTGTCTATTGATGCTGTTTTGATATATTTTTTCGTTTTAATCCATCTTATAGCAACTCCATCCTGTTCTTCATCATTATAAATTTTATCCGTTTCAGGACAATTGGTAAAATGATTTGAATCTGAGGTTATCATGAAGGTATTATTTCCTTGCCTTGTAAATTCTCTTGCCAAATAAAACAAACGTGAAGGAACTTTTGCATATTGAGGAGGTGAGGCGTATTTGGAAATCAGCCAGGTGTTTTTATTCATTTTCATCACTGAAGTGTTGGTTTTTTAATAGGATCTATCAAGAAATCAAGCATTATTGCTTCATTCAAGATATTACTGTTATTAAGATTCTTGATTGTAAGGGAATCTTCAAGTCTACTGATGTCAGAGACAAAATCTTTTACTTTATTTTTATTTTCTAAAATATTTGATTGTATTCTTTCTCCCACACCATCATTTACCCAATTTTGGGTAACGTCAAAGCCTCTTTTTAAACGGTTTTTAAGAATATAGCCTGGTACGTCTTTTTTCATCATTTCACGTAGTATCCATTTTCCATATCCGTATTTAATCTTAAGCAGGTCCGGCAATGCCAGAGCAAACTCTACCAATCTATAGTCCATAAAAGGGAGTCTGCTTTCAATAGAAAAATACATTGAATTTCTATCTTCATATCTTAACAGTGAGGGAATACTGTATTTCTGAATATCTGAAATCTGCCTGTTTGATAAAGATGTGTTTTCAAAAAGATTTAAGGAAATATTGGGTAGGCAATCTAAGAATGAAGTATCTTTTCCTGTTGTTTTCAGATACCTGTTTTTCTCATTCCAATATGTTTTTATTTGCTTGGTTTCGAATATCAGCATAAGTGCTAGGGAATGAAAATATTGCAACCCCGGAAGGATTTCTTTTTTTTCTATTGCCTTTTTCAGAGCTACTACAAAAAATTTTCTGTATCCTGCGAAAATTTCATCGCCACCCTGACCTCCCAGTAAAACTTTAATATTTCTTTCTTTTACCTGTTTATAGACTTCATGTTGTGCAATAATACTTAATCCAAGAAACGGAGATTCCTGTGCCTCCATGGTTTGATCATAGATATTCCCCATTTCTTGTGCGGTATAAGAATGGTGAATATACTCAACATTTATATTTTTATCTTTCGCAAATTTATTGATGGTAGGACCCTCCGATTTTGGGTGATCCGGAGCTCCATAGCTGAAAGCCATTAAATGATTTACTTCTTTCGCTGTAATTGCTGCTATAGATGATGAGTCTACCCCACCACTTAAAGAAATTGCCAGAGGAACATCACTTCTCAAACGTATCTTGGTTGAACTTTCCAACAAAGCTTTCCCCTGGGAAATTAGTTCATCTGAGCTTAAAGACTCAAGTTCTTTTCTTTTCTTTGCCACCTGCTCTTCCAGGGAATACCACGACTTTGTTTCTATTTTCAGCTCTCCATCCAGCGTACATTTCATCAATGATCCTGGCATAAGATATTTTACATTTTTAAAAGGAGTTCTGTCTTCATATCCTTCAAAAAAACCAAATCTTATTCCACTGGAACAGTACTCCAGATCTATCTCCTGATTTATTTGTTTTGCTACAGAGGCTATAGAAGAGGAGAACAGTAGCTGGCCATCAAAAAAAGTATATATTAATGGTTTAACACCGAATCTGTCTCTTACCAGATAGAACTCTCCTTTAATTTTATCAAATAAGCCAAAAACGAACATTCCGTTTAATTTATCCAAACAGCCTTCACCCCAGCATTCCCATGCTCTTAAAAGAACTTCAGTATCTCCTGTTGTTCTGAATTTAAAACCATTTGATATCAATTCTTCACGGATTTCCTGATAGTTATATATCTCACCATTAAAGGTAATAGTATACCTATCATCATGAGAAATCATAGGTTGGTTAGATGCTTCTGAAAGATCAATAATTGCTAACCTGGAGTGAGCTAAAGTTACTGACCATCCTTCATATTCTATTTTTTCAACACCATAGTAATCCGGTCCTCTTCTTCGTATGTAATTATGTAAATCACTTCCTTCTTCAAAATTGAGGTATTGTGATCTTTTAAACTCTATTGCTCCTGTTATTCCGCACATATTAGTTTGATAAAACTTTTTGATAAAACGTTAATAATTTTTCAGACTGGCTTTCCCATGAAAAATTTTCATAAACTAGCTTTTGTCCCAGTTCGCCCATTTGTTTGGCTCTTTCTTTGTTAAGAATGAAGTAATCGATAGCATCGGCTATTTCCTGAGGTTTTTGAGGGTTTACGAAAATACAACAATCACTCCCTTTCAATAAACTTCTCCAGTAAGGAAAGTCTGAGGCAATAAACGGAATTCCCGCAACCATGTATTCAAACATTTTTATTGGCAGACTCACTAAAAATGTTGGAATGGGATGCAAAGTAACCACACCTACTAACGAACGGTTATAAATACTATCTACTTCTTCAGAATTTACATATCCAAAATCATTAACAAGGTGATAGTCTTTATGTTCCTTTATCTCTTTTTCCAGAGCAGGAGAAGAGTACATGCCTGCCAGATTTAGTTTGACCTTTGATTTTGCAAGCTCCAATGAATTCATCAAATCTTTAATTCCTCTCGTACCATCAATGGACCCCACATAACAAACTTCATTCTTTTTTTCATCCCAGGAAATCCTCTCCTGTTTCTTATCTGATAAGATGGGATAGTTATTGATATTTTCAGTTTGTTTGGCAAATTTTTTAAAATAACTTTCAATATGGGGTGTTGCTCCAACCACTCCATCTATTTTTTTACAGATATAGCGTTCGAAATTCTCATATAATAGAGAAATTATATTTGAAAAAGGGGATTTTAAATAAGGTGAGACTAAAATTGTGTTTACCGTATCTTCGTGAGAATCAAAGATTACCTTCTTATTTAGTTTTTTAAGTTTGTTTGCTACTAAAAGGAGTTCGGGATCATGAAGATGAAATACATCTGCATTAAGCTCCTTAGCTTTATTAAAAACTTTGGATGTGGTTTTCGTAATTCTTTTTAATCTGCCATCAGGCGCACCTATATCTATAATTTCCACATTGTCTATCGTCTCATTACCTTTACCATCAGCAACTACCAATGACACCCTGATATCATTGGATGCCAAACTTTTGCACATCTTATGAAATATTCTGGAATCATTTCTCGGATGAACACTCGTTAGATGACATATGTGAAATTTGTATTTTTTATTCATTAATTGGATTTTGGAAAATTTTCAGGTTTCCTATTAAACATTGGTCATGTTTCATTCTTAATTATTTGATTTTCTAATAAATGGAGAATTACTTACTTGAAATATAACCATACTAAATGAGATTATTTCAGATTTACAATTTCTTGAAAAAAACCTTTATCATGTGTGATATAGGCACTCTGCTCAGAATAATAAGGGAATTTCCCTGCTATTCTTTCATACATGATATTGACTTCTCTGGTATTTAACATTTTCCACCAGCCAATAAAGATATGTTCAAAGTTCTGAGATGGCTGGATTCCTTTTTTCCCATCTTTAACATCACTTCGAAAGCTACTGTTATTACCATCTATATAATTATTGAAGGTGTAAAAATCATTTTTTGAATTATAAACAGCAATTTTAGTTATCAACTGATTTGAAAGTAATGTGGTGAGTCTTTCTAAATAACTGTATTTTATTTTGTCGTTTTGAAAATTAAGCTTCAACAGATGCAGATAAGCAGACATTCTCGAAAAATGAGATGCATCCCAATTGACATTTTGGCTCTTTTCAAGGGCTACATCCTTAAAATCCGGATGATCTCTCCAAATATTTGGCTGCAGATACCATGCTTCATCTTTAATACTTACTTCTTTTTTTAATACCTGATAGAATCTGTTTTTAATAGAGACTAAATCAGGAGTTACGGTTTGTTTGGCATCTTTTTCAATGAGTAAAAGACTTACACCAGTTCCCATAACGTATAGCTCAAAATCAGTAATTGCTCTGTAATAACTTAGATTACCATTAAAGTTCCCACTTAAGATATAATCTATTCTTTGTTTTGCACCATAAAATTTCTTTGATTCAGCATCCCAAATATTTGCGGGATTATTATTCCAATAATATAAGATTTCACTTTTTATGAAATCATACATCTTGATATTTTCGGCATTGCCTTTTATGCCACTTCTTCTTAAATATTCTGAAACAGTAAAGTAAAAGGTTCTTTTAGCCAAATCATCTGCCTGCGAATTCTTTTTTACAATAAGTAATGTATTATAAGTAAACAGCTTCTGAAATTTATTTATTAACTCATTATTTTGAGTATCATAAGCATATTGCATAGGAACATACAAAAGAGCTGAACTATCATAGACAGAACTGTACCACTTGGACAGTTGAGTCTCTGAGCTAAATACATCAGTATAAAAATCCAACATTTTGGAAATCTCCTTAACGCTTAAGTTTTTGTTCGTAAATGTAGGATTATCCGATGTAAATATTAATTTATTCTGTATTACTGGTGCCGGTTTAAAAATAGGCATAGCCAAACAGAAAGGACTACTATACATCCAACAAGTAAATAATAAAGTAATCTTAAAAATCAAGGTAGAGCTTTTCATTTACGAACAAAAATTTAAATTATTTTTCAGTATACAATTTCGGAATTTTATTCACGATTTTAATTACTCTTTCAAAATCAAGTCCTAAAGTATCCAGATACCATCTGATATTCTGATAACGTGGAGTATTTTCTATTTCAACAAGTTCTAAAGCTCTTTCTCTTGTTATTTGCCCTTCTCTGATCTGATTGCTTCTGAACGTATCATGCTCTGTAAAACCAGCTACAGTATAATATACATAATTATAAAAAGCTGCTGTACCATCACCAATTCTCCAGGTAGTGGTAGTATCAATTGCTTTTTCCCAATTATAATCATTTAAAAGAGTATTATCTACCTGCTCCTCATCCCATCTCCAATAATCAAAAATGTGATAGTAATCCTGTTTTTCTGTGAAGCTGCGATAGTATTCACCAGACAAAGTATCCCAAAGTGAACTATTGAAATATCCAGGGCTCTCCATCATTGCTCTGAATCTTTTTGAATGATATCTCAGCTGTTTCATAGCACCATGACTGTATACTCTTTTTTCTTCAAAATCAGGTTCAATATCCAAGAATCCTGTTTTAAAGTGAGTTACTTCCAATGGATTTACTCCCCAAAGATTAAGGTTGATCCCTGTTTGCTTTTTGATATCTTCCACATGTCTGAAGAAATGTTTATCTCCTGCAGTAAGCATTGCCATCATTCCTAAATGAGGTGACTTCAGCCATGCTTCAAGGTTCATTCTGATATTCTTTCTTTTCAATGAAATATCTGCGGCAACAATAATGTTTTCTACTCCAAGATCAGCACACATACGGCTGATATTTCGTCTACCGAGGTCCGTTACCATTCCCCAGTCATAGGTATAGGTAACAGGTTTCATCTCCAGTTCCTTTACAATAAGATGTAATCCATAGCAGCTATCTCGACCTCCTGAAAAAGGAACAATACAATCCAGTTCCTTACCTTTTCTTCTATAGGGTTCAACCAATTTAAATAATTCTTCTTTCGGTTTTGGATTATTTCTTGGTTTGTAGCTTTTACAGTAGTTACATACGCCTTCTTCATCAAATTTTATGAAAGGCATTGTCTCCGGAAGAATACATTTAGTACATCTTTTGATGTTAAGCTTTTTATATTCAAGCAGTCTTTCTTCAATAGTATTAAACTTAAACTCTGGGATTAAGTCTTCTACTCTGCTTTTTTCATCTGTAACGGTAAGATTTTCTTTTGAGACTGGAATATCCAAAATCAAAGACTCTTCTTTTATCTGAGTGATATTTTCGCATCCTATGATTCTAAGCCCGTAGCTTTCTGATGCAAAATAGGTTTTGTCCTCGTTATATCCTACATATAAACTGCCATTATTAGAAAAAAGAAGAAGTTTTCCTTTTTCTGGCAGAGCAAGAGCACAAGCAATAACTCCCTGACATAGAGAAAGTATCTTTTTAGGAAGATCTTCTATTTTATTGTCACTATTATGAAGAAACTCTTCTGCAATAGCCACAATAGCTTCGGAATCAATTTTTAATTGTCTGCTTACCGATAGCTTACTCCAGACTTCTTCTTCGTTTACTATAATACCATTATGTATTGCACATATATTTCCTCTGATTACTGGCTGATTATCCCCCAGTCCATTAGTAATCAACCTACTATGTCCTAAAACAATATTGTTATTATATGGTTTTACCTTATTCAGTAATTTTTCAATGCTGTAATCAGCTCTGTTTACCTTATATTGGTTATTTTGATAATAGATCAAACCACTGGAATCTACTCCTCTTTGTTCGGAATGTTTTACCAGAGTTTGAAATTTCTGTCTATTAATACTGGTGTTTGATACAACACCAAAAATTCCACACATTTGTTTTTTTCTTTTTTTAAATTAAATAATATTTATAGGAACCTATATAAGTATAATCTAGTTTTATAAAATTAATATTATACATTATTTCAAGTGAATTTTTAATTAGTTATTCCAATTTTGTATCTCTTCTCAGATATAAAAACATAATCCATATAATGCTGCACCTCCACGAATCAAAAGAGTTACTTTTATTATCTTCCAGATAAAATAACAGAACAATAATAAATAAAATCAGCATATCCTTATTGCTTTTGGAAATAGAATAATTTCTAAAAAAGAATAATACATATGCCAACAGGTATAATCCGCCTCCCAGTACCCCCAATTCCATCATTGATTCTACAAACAAATTGTGCGGATAATTACTCACATCAGCACCTTCCAGTATAAATCCTGAGCTTCCAATTCCTAATCCAAAAAAAGGATGATCTAGTATTGATTCCAATCCAATCTCAAGAAAATTCCCTCTTATGGATAAACTTGTATCTTCATTATAAGATTTAAATATGTTAAATCGTTCAAAATCTACATTTTGAAATGCAAAAGTATAAATATTCTCTCCAAAAATAAGAATGGTAAAAAATAATGCCCCTATTGCAAACCCTGTTTTATAATTTATTTTATAATTTTTAAGATTCAAAGTAAAGAAAACAATTAAGGATAGTATCAAATTGATGATAGGTCCTCTTCCCCCAAGTTGAAATAGTAAAAATAATATTGATAATCTGTAAGCCGCAACATACCATGTTAATTTGCTTGACAGAGAGAAAATAAAACATGCGCATAGCATGATTCCAATAACCAAATATGTAGGAACTTTATCCACTAACAATTCAGAATCATGGAATATAATAAACATATTATTAAAATACAGATAAAACAATCCTACAATCATTAACCCACCAATAAAATACATCAATAATTTCAATTCAGAAAAAATAGATTTTTTAAATACAATAATGGGATATATAACTGTAAAAATATTCAGAACAACAGCAAGGGATTTAGATTGTGCATAGATAGTAGATACTGAATAAAAATTAGAAACAAGAAAAATAAAACTCAATACAAGCATTAAAATAACAATGAGGCGATCCTTTACTTGCAGCGGAATTAGCGTACGTAATTCTGAGATCATTACCACAAAACAAAGCAAAAGAGACAATAGGGTCAAATCCATTGGAATAGGCAACCACTTTAGAGACCCCGAAAAAACAAAAATAAAATAAATGAATACTTTAAAAAATGTAAACTTGTCTGAAAATAATGACATATTTTTCAATTATATTTGTTTTTATTAAAATTAAGGAAGCTTTACATTTATTACAATCAATCATGATATGTTGGATGAAATATTTTTTATTATTGTAAGTTTCTATTTTTCATATTATATTGTGAAATAAATCTTAAATACACCTTCTTATACCACTTTTGATCTCTGAAAATTCTATCATTATGCCAAAGTATGATGAAATCGCCTTCAACTCTTTTTGTTATTTTGAAAAGATTTTCCAATACCTCAAAAGCTTTATCCATAGAATATTTTTGGTAATGCGTCAACGTAGCATCCATAGCAATTAGAGGGGCCTCAAGAATGTCGTAAGGTTGATCTTTTTCAAAATTGTATGGGTGAAATTGGTGTGCAGTACCACATTTAAATCCTTCATGGTCTGCAAACCCCATAGTATAATCGACCTTTATACCACATTTCTCAAGATTTTCAAAAGTTATCCTACGGTCAAATCTAAGATAATGCTGTCTTGCAAATATAATATCTCTTTCTGATGTATTTCTAAGCCTCTCTATTTCATCGTTCATAACAGCAATGTCCCTGAACGTATTAAAGCCTGGATGAATACCCAGCAGCATATCTGCATCTGCAATTTTGGACATCAAATTCAAGACATTTTGGTTTATAGCCTGACCTTTGTCAAATTGAGATGGCTTTGCAGTCATAAAGAAAAAAACTGATCTTAAACCGTTTTTTTTTGAATCTTTATACAATTGCTCTATTCCTTTAAGGTACTGATCTTCTTTTTTAAAAACAATAGTTTTTAACATGTTCAGTATTGAACTGCATAATTGTAAAGGTCTTCTTTCTCTAATAGCTTCTGCAGCCAAAGTCTTAATCGATGTAAAAAAACCGTCAAATCTATAAAGGTTATCTATGTCGTGAGTAGGAACAATTATTGTTGGCTTTAACGAGGGAATAAAACTTTGTACTTCATTTTTAAGAATTTTTCTGATCAGAAATGCGTATTCATCAACAACGGGTATAGTAATCAGATTATATTTACATACTAAACTATCTTTATATCTGAATCTGTCAAATTCATCTCGCGCTTCTGAGGTCAATTCATCATAGCATGATAATAAAACAAAAGATAAAGTAATAATATCATAATTGATTTGAATATGTCCATTATTACATTCATAAAAATCACTTACATTTTCATCAATAACCGGAATGTAATAATAATCATCATATGAAGGTATAGACTTCATATGACCTTTGCCTTCTATCAAATCAAGCAATTTATCTTGTGAACATAACTTAAATTTAATTCTTATTCCCTCAACCTGAATCATTATATAATCTTCCGATAAAAATTCTAAAGTTGGAGAAACACTATAGCCAAATGCAATTTTCAGTAAAAACTTAATTGTATATAATATAGCATTTTCTGTTCGCAATTTTTTTAACATTACTTTCATGGAAACAAAAAAATCAAGATTTATTAAATAGTAAAGAAAGTAATAAATATCTAAATAAAATTACTCCTACATAAATCCATATAAAGAAATCTATTGTAGAGCTCTTTCCTAAAAAAAATGAAACAAACAAAACCAAAGTGGTAATTACCTCCCAAACGAGGAAAATTTTATTCTTTCTTTTAACCAATACACCACTTGAATAATGAGAAAAAGACGATGAAATAACAGTCGTAAAAATTATTATTTTACTCATATCAAATGCCTTTCTCCATTTATTAATATCAAAAAATAAAGAGAAAAAATATTCTCCAAAAATTAAATATACAATAGCAAATAGTAGGGAAACCAAAAATAATAATCCAACATAGGTATTCATTTTCTTATTGAGTTTCGCTTTATTGGTTTCTGACAAATCTTTGTATATTAACCCATTTAAACTTTCAGATATTAAACTTAGTGGTTTATTCACAATTTTGGAAGCCATAAAATAGTTCCCCAAGATAGCTTCTCCAAAATAATGTTTTATAAAGAAACTAGGTAGCTCTGCATTAAAAGTATTAATAAAATAAGCTGGCATCTGATGCAATGGGAAGGACTTATATTTTATTATAATGTTATAAAATTCTCTGTAAACAATTTTTTTCTTTGTATTTTGATATAAAATAATATAAATATAGTTGCCAAAAAATTAGGTATCACATAAGATAATATCAAAACCCAATATGATAATTTTATATAATAACCAGAAAGTATAATGATAACTGCAAACACAGAGCTTATTATCATTGATTTACTGACAATATTCAACAAGCCTTTTTTTATAAGAATATCTTTTGATGCACTATATAAAGATTGACTAAATGCAACCAACGGTACAATTAAAAAATAGGAATCTATATCAAAAATAACATTGAAATAAGTATAACGAAAAAGGAAATTAATGAGATGGTTATACTTAAAAAAATGGAAACAGCATATAGCATACCATATTCTTCGCTCTTTGCTGGTAACATAATTGCTTTGTTGTAGGACAAAGTATAAAAGTACGCTAATGGGGCTGAAATTGATAAAATAAAGGAAAGTACTCCAATTTCGTAATCAGAATAAATTCTTCCGGTTAATGGAACTGCAATCAGTAATATTAATTGAGATAATATATTGCTGCCTAAAAAAGATATTATTTTTCTTTTCATAAATTTAAATAATCTTCTTTAGTTCTCTTAAAAAGAGTTTTATATACAATATATATAAACAATTTAAAATTTTTATTCACATACGCTTTTTTAAGTTGTGATAAAAAAATATCTGATACTGAACTTTTTTTAAGAAATAATGGGGCAATTTCGCCATTTGTTAATGCTTCATGAAATTTCAAATCTTTTTTTTCATATCCCACCACTACATTTAAAAGAGTTTGAGGAATATGAGAATCAGAGCTCCAGATTACGGGTTTTTTATATTTTAAAGACAACAAATAAGACTTGTAGTTATTAATGACTGATGATCTGGCGTTAAATACTTCTATCACATCAACAGCTTGTGCCAGTTCTTCTATTTGGGTGTGTCCGTCATATGGATGAGGTAAAATCAAGATGGCATTTTGTTCTTTTGCACTTTTATAAAACTCCTGCCATGTCATGTCTATAATTTCATTTTTTACATTTAATGCTATAACATCTCCCCGATCAGTTTTATATTCTGCAGCAGTTGGAATCTCTACATTTAGATTTAGTTCTTTTATTTTTCTTTGAAGTTCTAAACTCCCTTCTATGGTCTCATGATCAGTTAAAACAACAAAATCAAGTTTTTTATCTCTTATTGTTTTAACTATTTTTTCAATCGTATTTATTCCATCATAGGAATAGGTACTGTGAAAATGAAAAATTCCCTTTTTCATTTTATTTACTTGGAGAAAATTTTCTTTATGGTCCATATTAATTTGATTGAATCAACGAAAAAGTTTTCAAACAAGTTCGTATAAGAGTCCTTATAAAAATATTCTTTTATTTTATGTAGTTTTCCTGTTTTAAGCAAAACCAAAAGATCTCCGTCTAAAACCCAGAAGAACTTTTTTTCAACTTCATATTTTTTCTCAATTTGTTCTTCCACCTTATTCGAATAAGCTTCAATCAAGGTTTTTCCAAAATTGAGTCCTACTGCATAAGATAAATCTAATGAACCCCAAAATTTGGGATTCAACTCAATTAAATAATATTGCTGTTTCGTCTCATCATATTTATACTCAATCATTAATGGGCCGGACCAATTTAAATATTCTATAATTTGTTTAGATATATTAAACATTTTTGCACAAAAAATAGACTTGGCCGCTGTACTAGATCCTCCGGTAATTGGTATTTCTCTAATACGCTGGTGCATGTAATAGCTAATGATTTTACCTTCTTTAGCAATACAAAAAAAGCCTCTGCCTACTCCTGATACTCGCTCCTGCATTAATAATTTTACTCCCCCTGATAAGTATTTTTCTATTTTTTCAAATTCGGATTCAGAACCTGATTTTACATATAACGGATCAAATTTGGCTAAGCTTTCATTGCTTGATTTAACAACACAATTCTTATCTCTACTGTATAACTTTAATTCCTCCAGATTTGAAAATAATTTACACTCAGGATAATTTACATCGCTAAGAGAGTTCAAAATTAGCATTTTATCTTTATTTAATGCTATTTCAAGACTCTCTTTTGTAGGTATTAAACATAATTCTCTATATTTTTCAGAGCATATCTTTACAGCTTCGCTCCCTACAGGAATTATAAATTCGGGGTTAATCTGTTTGACTGATTCCTCCAAATTTCCCACAATATAATCTTTGCAATATCCCAATCTTTTAGCAAAAAAAACGGCTTCTTTATCTGTAGCAAAAACCTCGTGCATATTGTCTTTATACAATTCCCGCTGTATTGCTATAGAGTTTTTATAATTTGCTTCCGTTATCAAAATTCTCATATTTGCTTTTCATTATTCAGGGTTGAACAAAATTCAAGGGTTTGACAGTATAGTTCTTTCTTTTTTTATTCTCAAATTCACCATTATGCCAAAGTAATGAGAATTTCCTACTTTTTATCATATATCCTCTCAATAATATCCACCACTTTCAATCCTTCTAAAGCATTCGTAGTGATGGTATTTCTTCCTTTTAATACATCTACAACGTTTTCAATGATAAAATGGTGATTGGCTGCAGATCCTTTATAAGCACCATAATCATTTCCAGGGTTAGTTGGAGCCAATTCCGGCATTACATAGTCTTTTATATTACAAACTTCCACTTTGTCCATGTATTGTCCTCCGATTTTCACAGATCCATTTTCTGCGATAATGGTCATAGAACTTTCAAGATTCTGATTCCAAACTGACGTAGAATAATTTAATGAGCCCATTCCTCCGTCTACAAAATCAAAGCTAACGAATCCTGAGTCTTCAAAATCCGTAAGAGTTGCATGATTAAAATCTGCAAATTTTGCCTGAATATTGGTAATATCACCAAATAGCCAGTACATGATATCGATAAAGTGAGAAAACTGTGTAAATAAGGTTCCTCCGTCAAGATCTTTTTTCCCGTGCCAAGATTCTGTTTTATAGTATCTATCATCGCGGTTCCAGTAGCAATTAAGCTGAACCATAAATATATTCCCTAGTTTTCCGCTTTCTACCATTTCTTTCACCCATGCAGAAGGTGGAGAATATCTGTTTTGCATTACTGCAAAAACCTGTTTATGCTTGTGTAGCGCTTGAAAAATAAGTTTTTCCGCATGCTGCTTTTTCAGAGCCATTGGCTTTTCTACTACAACGTGCTTACCTGCATCTATTACTTTATAAGATTGCTCAAAATGGAATCCGTTGGGAGAAGCAATGTTAATAACATCTACTTCAATCCCGGAAGCTAAAAACTCATCCAGAGATGCAAAAAAAGGAGCGTCATAACTTTCGATACCCAATTGAGATTTATCTTTAACATCAATCAAGCCTACTAATTCACATTCTTCATTTCTTGTGATCATTTCGGCGTGTCTTTTTCCGATATGTCCGCAGCCAACGACTGCAAATTTTATTTTTTCACTCATTTGTATGTTTTTAAATTTTTGAAACTTTATTATTCTCTAATCTGTATTTTTCTCCACTTTCTTCACAAACAGCTATATTTTCTGCATCAAATTCAAGTCTTTGCCCGAATTCACTCATCCATCCCATTTGTCTTGCTGGGTTTCCTACTACCAATGCATAATCCGGAACTTCTTTTGTAACCACAGCTCCGGCACCGATAAAAGCGTACTGCCCTATATTGTGTCCGCAAACGATAGTTGCATTAGCTCCGATAGAAGCCCCTTTTCCAACATGAGTCTTTAGATATTCATTTTTTCTGTTTACTGCACTTCTGGGATTTATCACATTGGTAAAAACCATTGAAGGACCTAAGAAAACGTCATCATCACATGTTACTCCTTCATAGATGGAAACATTATTCTGAACTTTTACATTCTGACCTAAAACGACTTTAGGTGAGATAACAACATTTTGACCTATGTTACATTTTTCACCCAAAATGCAACCTGTCATAAGATGTGAAAAGTGCCAAATTTTGGTTCCGTTCCCTATTTGACATCCTTCGTCAATAACGGCTGTTTCGTGTGCAAAAAAATCCGACATATCTGCTTTATATTAATTAAAATAATTCTTAATTTCTGTAATAATAATATCCAGTACTTCCTGGTCAAATTCTGTATGTACAGGAAGAGAGATCACTTCTTTGCAAAGCTGCTCTGTAACCGGAAGACTAAAACCTTCTTCTACATATTGAAGAAAAGCTTCTTGTTTGTAAAGAGGTAAAGGATAATAAACCATACTTGGAATGTTCTTTTGTGCCAAATACTTTTGTAACTCATCTCTTTTCCCATTTTTTACTCTAAGGGTATACTGATGAAATACATGGCTAGAATTTACAGCTCTCTTAGGTGTTTGAATTTCAGAAATCCCTGCAAGGTTTGTATCATAATAATCTGCCATTTTGTTTCTGGCAGCTGAATACTCATCCAAATGCTTAAGCTTAACTTTCAATACAGCAGCCTGTATGGTATCCAATCTTGAGTTACAGCCTAAAACTTTGTGGTAGTATTTCTTTTCCTGTCCATGGTTGGCAATCATTCTTATTTTAAAAGCCAATTCATCGTCATTCGTCATCAATGCCCCCCCATCACCATAACATCCCAGATTTTTTGACGGAAAAAATGACGTACATCCAATATGTCCGATAGTTCCTGTTTTTTTAACAGTTCCATCAGAAAATGTATAATCAGAACCTATTGCCTGAGCATTATCTTCTATAACAAAAAGGTTGTGTTTTTCTGCAAATTTAAGAATTTGTTCCATATCAGCACTTTGGCCATATAAATGAACAGGAACAATTGCTTTTGTATTGGGGGTAAGATATTTTTCAAGACCTTCCAGCTGTATATCAAAAGTATCTTTGTTTACGTCTACCATTACAGGTTTTAACCCTAAAAGACCAATAACTTCCGCAGTTGCTACGTAAGTGAAAGCAGGACAGATTATCTCATCACCAGGCTGCAGATTAAGGGCCATCATGGCTATTTGAAGAGCATCTGTTCCATTGGCACATGGAATAACATGTTTTACTCCAAGATATTTTTCGAAATCGTATTGAAATTCTTTTACAGCAGGGCCATTAATGAATGCTGTATTATCTATGCATTCCTGGATACCGGCGTTTATATCTTCTTTTATTTTCAGGTATTGACCTCTAAGGTCAACCATTTGAATTTTCATATTCTTAGTTTTTTGAGTACACGGAGTGCATTTTTTAATTCATGATCAGCTCACTTATTTTATTTCCTATAGAAAGGCAGGACGTAGCTGCTGGAGAAGGGGCATTTCTAACGTGAATAATATTTCCATTTTTCACGATATCAAAATCATCAATCAATCCTCCATTTCTGTCGCAAGCTTGAGCTCGTACTCCTGAACCTCCTGCAACAAGGTCATTTTCCTGTATTTCCGGTAAAAGTTTCTGAAGGGCTTTTGTAAAGGCGGATTTGGAAAGTGAACGATGCATTTCGCCCATTCCGGTTTTTCCATATTTTGATACAATTTTTCTAAACCCTGGCCATAGCATGGTTTGCATGGTTTCGTTAAAATTGAAATCAAAAAAGTTATATCCTTCTTTTTTGAAAGCCAAAACAGCATTAGGGCCAGCTTCTATATTACCATCAATCATTCTGGTAAAGTGAACTCCAAGAAACGGAAAGCTAGGATCAGGTACTGGATAAATAAGATGTTTTACCAGATATTTTTTTTCATCCTTAATTTTATAATATTCTCCTCTAAACGGGATAATGACCACATCGTTTTTCTCGTTGGTCATTCTGGTTATCTTATCAGAATACAATCCCGCACAGGAAATAAGTTTTTGGGTCTTAAATTCAGAAATATTGGTGTTTACAATAATTTCAGATCCTTTATCAATAATGTTTTTTACTTCATTATTAAATCTTACTTCACCACCTGCTTCTTCAAAAAGTTCTTTTATTTTTTTGGCGATTCCCGGATAATCAATAATTCCGGTTTGTGGTACTTTGATTGCTCTTATTCCTTCACAGTGGGGTTCAATTTCACGAAATTCTTCTCTGGAAAGATATTTTAAATCCTGAAGTCCGTTTTCAACTCCTCGTTTATAAATATTATCCAAAAGTGGTAGTTCTTTCTGTGAGGTTGCTACAATTATTTTTCCGCAAAGATCATATTGTATGCCATGTTTTTCGGCAAAGTTAATGACCGAGTTATAGCCTTCAATACAATTTTTAGCTTTAAGGCTTCCCGGTTTATAATAAATCCCGCTATGGATTACTCCACTGTTATGTCCTGACTGGTGCAATGCCACATCATTTTCTTTTTCTACAATGAGGATCTTAGAATCAGGATTTTTAAGTTGTGTCTGGTAGGCTGTAGCCAAACCTACCAAACCTGCACCAATGATTATGATATCATAGTTCATGATCTATTATAATCTTGCATCTACCAGATTTCTGTCTAAACATGCTTTGGTATCAAAAACCACAGCATTTTCTTTTTTAAGTTGATCCAGATCCATTTCCAGGAACTCATTGTGAGATACTGCAATCACTAAAGAATCATACTTTTTCCCGTCCTCAAGAGATTCCAGAATATTAATTCCATATTCGTGCTTTACTTCTTCTTTGCTTGCCCATGGATCGTAAATATCAACATTTACTCCGTAGTCAGCAAGTTCTCTATAAATATCTACAACTTTAGTATTTCTGACATCAGGACAGTTTTCTTTGAAGGTAACTCCTAAAATCAAGGCATTAGAGTTTTTGATCACTCCTCCTTTTGCAATAAGAAGCTTCACTACTTTAGCGGCAACAAATTTTGCAATAGAGTCGTTTACACGTCTACCTGATAAGATGACATCCGGGTGGTATCCTAACTGCTCTGCTTTATGGGCAAGATAATAAGGATCTACTGAGATACAGTGCCCACCTACTAGTCCCGGCTTATATTTAAGGAAGTTATATTTTGTTCCTGCCGCTTCCAATACATCATTGGTATCGATACCTACTCTATCAAAAATTAAAGCCAATTCGTTAACAAAAGAAATATTAACGTCTCTCTGTGCATTTTCAATAGCTTTTGAGGCTTCGGCAACTTTAATGCTCGGTGCTTTATGGGTTCCTGCAGTAATAATTTTCTTATAAAGTTGATCTACTTCTTCAGCAATTTTTTCCGTAGAACCTGATGTTACTTTTTTAACACTTGTAAGGGTATTTACTTTATCTCCCGGATTAATTCTTTCCGGAGAATATCCTACAAAAAAGTCTTCATTAAAAGTAAGTCCTGAATATTTTTCAAGAACTGGTACACACTCTTCTTCTGTACATCCAGGAAAAACTGTAGATTCATAAATAATAATATCTCCTTTTTTAATAATTTCTCCTAACATTTTTGAAGCAGAAATTAAAGGATTCAAATCCGGAGCATTATATTTATCAATAGGTGTAGGAACTGTTACAATGAATACATTAGCTTCAGAAATATCAGATAACAGACTTGTTGCTTTATAACCTAAAGAACCATTAGATTCTCTATATTTTTTCAGTCCGGTATTTAATTTATCAACATCAGCTTCAAGCGTTATATCTTTTCCGTTATTAAGCTGATCAACACGTTGTGTATTGATATCAAACCCAAAAACAGGATAATGATCTGCAAATTCAAGAGATAAAGGAAGACCTACATAACCCTGGCCTATAACTGCTATTTTATATGTTGTTGCCATTAACTAAATTTATTTTTTATTTTTTGAAACCAAGATTGTTCTGTATGCTGGTTGTAACCGTAACCGTATTTGTTACTGTATCCTAAATTTTCTCTGCTTACATCATTAAGAACAAATCCTACATTTCTGATTTTTTTCTGATCAATATTACTGTTGGCAAATTCCAATAATGCCTTTTCTGTATATTTAGATCTGGAAACGTAAATGGTTACATCAGAAAGCTCAGCAATAAGGAAAGTATCTGTTACAAGGAGCAATGGTGCAGTATCCAGAATAATGTATTCATATTTTTCTTTCAATTCACTTAGAAGGATCTCATAACGGCCGTTAGATAACAATTCTGTTGGATTTGGAGGAATCATTCCTGAATAAATTACATCCAGATAAGGATTAAAAGATGATACATGGATAATATCTGTAAGTTTAGTGTCGTCATTGTAAAGGTATTCCGTAAGTCCGGCAAGTCCTTTTCTTGCAGGATTATATCTTTGAAGCTGAGGATTCCTGATATCGGATCCTATAATAATTGCTTTTTTCTTAGGGTTTGCCAGTGTTAAAGCTAAATTCACAGATGTGAATGTTTTTCCTTCTCCCTTTACAGTTGAAGTAACAAATACTACTTTACCTTTTTTCTCTTTTGAAAGCATGAAATTCATATTCGTGATAAGAATTCTAAATGCTTCCGCCATAGGCGTAATATCATTCATTTTAACAATTTCAGAATCTCCTTTTTCAAGACTTGGCAATTCTGCAATAATAGGTGCATGAACTAACTTCTCAAGATCATGTTTTGTAACAATTTTATTATTAAACAGTTGAGACATGTAAATAATAATAAAAGGAATTAATAATCCAAGAAATAATGAAACGAATAAAATAGCTTGGGTTTTTGGTGCAACAGGGTTTGCAAAAGCATACGCCGTATCAATGACTCTCGCTTTTGGTGCTGTAATAGATTGCGCAATAGCTGTTTCTTCTCTTTTCTGTAGTAATAATAAATATAAGTTTTCTTTAATTTTTTGTTGTCTTTCTATTCCCCTGAATATTTTTTCTATGGAAGGAATTTTAGCTATTTTTCCTGTTACCTTATTTTGTTCTCCTACATATTCATTCCTTGCAAGTTCTAATCCAGCCTTATTTCTCTGTAGAGTTTGAACAACTGAAGTACGCATTGAATTTATTTGTTTACTAGTTTCAACAACTATAGGGTTTTCTGTAGTTGCAGATTCTAATAATCTCGCTCTTTGCATTACTAATTGGTTGTAGGATGTAATTGCAGAAACAGCTTCAGGATTATTTAATCCAATATTCATTGGTAAAACCTGATACTGTCCTTGCTTGGACATGAAAGAAATCAAAGAATTTGTCAATTCCAATTGGGCATCAAGATCCAGTTGTTTTCCGCGAGCTTCTGCAGAACTTTCAAGATCTATTTTAGCTTCTGTTTCAAGGTCAGTAAGATTATTCTTTGATTTAAAACTCTCTTTTTCATTTTCAACCTGGCCAAGCTCTACTGAAAGTTTTTTTACTCTATCTTCAATAAAATCTAATGTTTTTTTAGACTCTTGATTTTTATCCAAGATAGCATCGTTATTATAGGCAACAACTAATGAATTAAGAATATCTTGTGCCTTTGAAATTACCGGATAATTCATTGAAAGCCTAAGTACAGTAGCTTCTTTGTTTGCTAAATCTACATTAAGAGCACTTGTTAAAGCATTAACTTTTGCTTCAACCGACGATATGAGTAATTCTAAATTTTTCTTATCAATATTGGGTGATGCTTTAGAGTTATATTCTTTATTTTTAGTAATGATAATATTAGCAAAAGGAAGATTTATCATTCTTCCATAACCAGAAATAATATCTTTTTTCTGCTCTTCATCATGTATTATAATTTCTTCCCCTTTTAATTCTACATTAATAAGATTATTTGCTTTTTTGGATACCTTCTCATTTATAACTTTTACTTCAATGGGCGAAGATTCTTTGTACAGCTCAACACGACTTACTTTTCCTTTAACAATGATATTAGCCTGAAGGTTTTTATTGATAACCACATCCCTCATCAGCTTTTTTGACTTCAAAACTTCAATCTCATTGGAAATACTATTAGTTTTCATTCCTCCTAGTCCTGATAAATCAGAGAGAACACCCAATTCGTTATTTGAAGATGAATTTTTTGAATCTTTTATAAGTAAGGTGGTTTCCACATAATAGACTGGAGTCATAAATCTTATTGCAAAATAGCCAATCGTTAAAGCGACCATTGCACAAAAAATAAACCATGGCCATCTCCTTAAATATGGTTTGATTATTTCACTAAAATTAATTTTATTTGAATTGTTTTCCACTTCTGAAAATTGTGAAGTTTGCTGGTTATCCATCAATTGTTATTTCTTATTAAATAAACTTACTACTACGGCAACTGCTGTAACCGCGATAGAAATAGCGGTCAGATAAAGTCCAGTATTGGGATTTTGTTTTGCTAAAACATCTTTGGTATTACTTGAGGAAACAATAATAGCATCCCCTTGCTTCAGGTTGTAATAAGGAGAATTAATGAGATTGGCATCCCGAATATTAATACGGCCATGAGAAACAACGCCATTTTCTGTTCTGATCACCAATATGTCTTCTCTTTTCCCATATTGCGTCAGGTCACCAGCCATACCTAGTGCATTTAAAATAGTTGCCTGCCCACTTGCTATAGTATAGTCTCCCTGTCTGTTGACTTCTCCAAGTACTGTAACTTTAAAATTCGAGAGCCTGATATTAATTGTTGGGTTAATAACATATCTCGTCATTTTTTCTCTAAGTTCGTCTTTAAAAGCGGTGAGACTTTTATCCGATGTATTCAGTTTACCTAAGATAGGGAAGTCAATATCTCCATTTGCATCTACAATATATGTTGGCCCAGACATAATTGTAGAGCCCTGATTAGGAGTATTTCCTCCTGCTATTGCATTGGTCTGGATAAGTTCTGATGAAGAATAGTTCTGATTAAAAGGCTTTACAACATCCATATCTTTTGAAGTGATCAGAATAATAAGCTGATCTCCTACCTGGATTGTATTTGCTGAATTTTTAGCAGAGGCACTGATTGCAACCTGTTCTATATTCTGCATATAATTTAAATCATTCTTAGCATTGGGATTCACTTTACAAGAAATCACTAATGAAGATGCCAAAACTACTGCTAATATTTTTCCTTTCATTATTTTGTTAAATTATGCAAATATACATTTATATTTTGTCTATTTATCAAGAGCCTCATAGATTGAATTATTGCTTCGGAATTCCGGCACTATAGTTTTAAGAATCCTTACTACTTCCACTTTATCTCTTCTAAGAGAAGCTTTTGTAATTTCTTTAGTAAGCGTATCTATTTCTGCAAATCCCATAGAAGGATCTTTGGAGATCATGATTTTATCATTATGAGTAGGAAGTGTTTTTGCGTCATCACTCAAGAGTTCTTCATATAACTTCTCTCCAGGTCTCAATCCTGTATAAATGATCTTAATATCAATATTAGGTTCGAATCCTGATAATTTTATCATTCTTTTGGCAAGATCAATAATTTTAACAGGTTCTCCCATATCAAAGACAAAAATTTCACCTCCTTCACCCATTGTTCCTGCCTGAAGAACCAGCTCACAAGCCTCAGGAATAGTCATGAAATATCTTACAATTTCCGGGTGGGTAATGGTTACCGGTCCTCCAGCTTCAATCTGCTTTTTAAAATGAGGAATTACAGAACCGTTAGATCCTAATACATTTCCAAATCTTGTTGTAATAAACTTGGTAACATTACCATCTACATTCTGAAGTGACTGCACAAAAAGCTCAGCAGCTCTCTTTGAAGCTCCCATTACGTTGGTTGGATTTACAGCTTTATCTGTAGATACCATTACGAAACGGTTTACTTTATACTTACTGGATAGCTTTGCAACTATTTTTGAACCTAATATATTAACAAAAATAGCTTCGTGAGGATTTTCTTCTACCAAAGGTACATGCTTATAAGCAGCTGCATGATATACCATTGAGAAATTATACGTTTGGAACAGAGATTCCATTCTGTGATGATTGGAAACATCTCCTAAAACAAATTTGAAAGGGATATGAGGAAATTTTTCTCTCATTTCAAGTTCAATTTCATAAAGCGGTGTTTCTGCCTGATCTAAAACGACAATCAATGAAGGATTGAAAAGAGCAACCTGTCTAACAATTTCACTTCCTATAGATCCTGCTCCACCGGTCACTAATACTGTTTTATCAAAATGTCTGCTTTTAACTTTTTCATTTTGAATTTTGATAGGTTTTCTGTTTAATAAATCTTCAATTTGAAGATTTCTAATAGATCCCCCTAGATCGCTGTCTCTCAGTTTTTGTACTGATGGTGCTTTAAAGACATTAAGATCTTTCTCTAAAAATAAATTCACCCATGAATTCATCTCATCTCTGGCCATCATTTCTTTAACAATAAGAACGCCATCAATAATAAGATCTTCTTTGGTGTTTTCTTCTATTTTTTGTTTTTCATAAATTGGCTTTCCTAACAGAGATGCCCTTTTAGAATCTGTTCTTTGTGTCAGAAAACCTACTACCTGATAAGGTAAACTCGGGTTATCAAGAATTGCACGTGCAATGGCAATAGACTGCTCATCAATTCCCAATACTAAAATTCTTTTTTTCAGTGCGCTTCTTCTGTATTCCCTCACAATATGGAAAAATTCCTTCACATAAAGTCTGAAAAGAAATAATCCCATAAATGAAATTACGAAATAAAGCATCAGATAAGGAGTAAGGATAAATTTGCTTCCTGTAATCCAGAAATAGCAGATATTTACAGTTCCGATAGCCAGCATTGTGCAAAAGCAGGAGATCAGGAGTTTAAATAAATCTATAAAGGTGGAATGGCGGATTATCCCGGCATAGGTCTTGAAGATATACATAAAAGAAGCATTCACCAGAATAATAAAAGCGAAAATTAGGCTTTTATCATCATGATATATGAATTCCTGTTTTGTAATTTTTGCGATAATGTAGGTAGAAAGAAATAAAGATATTACCAGAATAATAATGTCTATTACAAGAATTATCCATCTAGGAAGATATCTTACGTCTGAGAGATTGACAACATTATCCCCTCCAAATATTGTTTTTCTAAGAGAATTGTACATTGTCTATATTGGTGTTCATATTTAATTAAGGTATAATATCTAATTATCCAATCAAAGATAGTTTTGATACAATCATGCAAAAGTAAAATAAATTTATTTCAATATGCTGAAATCAAAAATAAATTTGATGTTACATTTATAAAATCTAACAATTTCATTGTGGTACAGCTAAACCCACAGACAAAAATCATACCAGAGAAACTGTTTATGACGACGACATTTATCTATGTAAATTTTTTATTTCAGCTGTTTTTTCTTTAAAAGAATTATTAAATCTTTATATATCAATCTTTTTCAATGAACTGATTGTTTTTTTTCCTAAAAGTCATACGTCAAGTTTTTTCTTATTTATTAATATTTAGCCAAAAATATCAATTATTTTCTCATACTCAAAACCTTTACTCATCAAATATTTTATAGTTTTGGTTTTTTTTTGATATTCTTTCAAGCCAGTTTGTTTGGTATAATAATCATCAAAAATTTTTCTGATGGTTTTCTCATAATCTGAGTCATCAATCTCATCAAAACAAGAGCTTATCAACCTCTCTGAAATCTGTTTTTGTTTCAGATTGATCTTAATTTTGGTTTTTCCCCAGTGTTTAATGTAAAATTTCCCTCGGATATAGCTCCTGGTAAATCTTTCTTCGTTCAGAAAGTTTTCTTTCAGCAGAAATAAAATAATTTCTTCTTTTGCTTCATCAATAAGCAGAAACTCTCTCATCTTCTGTTCCACTTCCGCATGGCAGCGTTCCTGGTAAACACAATAGTTAACAAGCTTCTGTTTAATTTCGTCGAAAGTATAAGATTTCTTTTCCATTGTAATAAAAAAAGAATGAGCAGTTTGCCCATTCTTTATATGATATTGGAATGTCTGTTAGTAATTGAACAGAGCTTTATCTTCCATTAATTCGTTAACTTTCTTTCTTACAGATCCAAGAACTTCTTCATTCTTGATATTATCTACCACTTCAGAAATTAACCCTGCAATAGTATCCATATCATTTTCTTTAAGTCCTCTGGTAGTAATAGCAGCAGTTCCTAATCTGATACCAGATGTTGTAAATGGTGATTTATCATCAAAAGGAACCATATTTTTATTACAAGTAATATCAGCAAGCACTAAAGCTTTTTCAGTTTCTTTACCGTTTACTCCTTTATTTCTAAGATCTACTAACATCAGGTGATTATCTGTACCACCGCTTACGATATCAAAACCTCTGTCGATCATTGCTTTTGATAATGCCTGAGCGTTAGATTTAACCTGTTTTGCATAAGTTTCGAACTGTACATCCAATGCTTCACCGAACGCTACCGCTTTACCAGCAATTACGTGCTCAAGAGGGCCACCCTGAATACCTGGGAATACAGCTCCGTCCAGCACCTGGCTCATCATTTTAATTTCTCCTTTTGGGGTTTTGTGACCGTAAGTATTTTCAAAATCTTTACCCATCATAATCATCCCTCCTCTTGGTCCTCTAAGGGTTTTGTGAGTAGTAGTCGTTACTACATGACAGTGTTCGAATGGAGAGTTTAACAATCCTTTTGCCACTAGACCTGCCGGGTGAGCGATATCTGCCCAAAGCGTTGCTCCAACTTCGTCTGCTACTTCTCTGAACTTAGCATAGTCTAAATCTCTTGAATATGCTGAGAAACCTGCGATAAGCATTTTTGGTTTTTCTCTCAATGCCACTTCTCTCATTTGGTCATAATCGATAAGACCTGTTTCCTGCTGAACACCGTAAGAAACTACGTTATATTGAATCCCTGAGAAATTCACTGCAGAACCGTGAGTAAGGTGTCCTCCCATTGAAAGGTCCATCCCCATGATTTTGTCACCTGGTTTCAAAACTGCAAGATAAATGGCTGCATTCGCCTGAGAACCGGAATGCGGCTGAACATTCACGTAGTCTACTCCAAAAAGTTCTTTAGCTCTGTTAATCGCTAAAGTTTCAACCTCATCTACTACTTCACATCCTCCGTAATATCTTTTTCCGGGATATCCTTCAGCATATTTATTTGTCAGTACACTTCCCATTGCTTTCATCACGTTTTCAGAAACAAAGTTTTCTGATGCAATAAGTTCTAAACCATGGGTTTGTCTTTGTCTTTCCTTTTCAATCAGGTCGAAAATAATATCCATTTTACTTTTAGTTTTTGAAATTTTCACCCCAAATGTACGGAATTTTCGTCGAGATTTCTCTATTGAAAAAATGATTTTTAAACACTAAAAAATGAATATATATATCCACAAATCCTACATTATGGTTCTTTTAAATGTGTCAAAAAGCCTTTAAAATTCATCATCAGAAAGTTCTTTATTCACCATAGCTCCGGCAAAATTCCCTTGGGCAACTGCATTGGCTACGGAACGCATCATGGTTACAGTATCTCCACAGGCAAAAAGTCCGGAAACGGTTGTTTTCTGCATTATATCCACTTTAATAAACCCCTGTTCTGTAAGTTCACACCCCAGATCATCAGATACATTGATATTTTGCTCAAAAGGAATTTTCGCATACAAAGCCTGCAATGGAACTTCCTTTCCGTTTTTAAAAATTATTTTTTGAATGAAACCATTTTCATGTTTTACTTCTTTGATTTCATCTTCGTTAAGGATGATATTATTATTCTTTAGTTTTTCAAGTTGTTCGTCACTAAGAACAGCTTTTCCATTGGTAAATAAAGTGAGATTTTTAGTCAGATTAAAAATCAGTTTTGAAAACTCGTAGGCCATATCTCCGTTGGAAAGAATTCCGGTAATTTCATTTTTCACTTCATAGCCATGACAGTATGGGCAATGAATAACAGAAATTCCCCAACATTCTGCAAATCCGGGAATATCCGGCATAATATCCTTCACTCCTGAGGCAAGGATCAATTTTTTAGCGTAAAATTTTTCACCTGTTGAAGTTTCAATCACAAAACCTTCATTTGCTTTCGAAGTTTTTACCACTGTTCCATTATAAAATCGTACGGTATCATACTTTCCTACATCTTGTTTTGCCAGCTTTGCAATTTCCGCAGGTGTTTTTCCGTCATGAGTAACAAAATTATGGGAATGTGGAGTTTGTCTGTTGCAAGGTTTTCCGTTATCGATAACCAGGACATTTCTTAATGATCTCCCCAAAGCCATTGCTGCAGATAATCCTGAATAGCTCCCTCCTGTTATGATGACATCAAAGTTTTTGTTTTCCATAGTTTAGTTGATAATTGATAATTGATAATTGATAATTGATAATTGATAATTGATAATACAAAGTTAACCTAAAATCAATTAACGCAATAAAGTTGCAATAATATTTATCTATTAGCTTTATCCTATCTGCAAATCATCATTTCCAACGTTATTGAAAACTATTTCCATTCATTTTTAACTTCGATAATTTCATCCTGAATTCTCTTGTTGATATTTACTTTTGCTTCCATTAAACTGAAAATTGCAGTTCCTCTTTCTCTCGCGTAAGGATTGGTAATGGAATCTTTTAATGTTGCAATTTCAAAAAAGGAACCGGATTCTTTAAGTTCTTTTCCTGCTTCAGATGCCTCTTTAATCCTGATCACATTTTTATATTTTTGTTTACATCTATCCAATTGATATAATCTGCATTAAATGACACTGCCACGACTCCGGCTTTTGAGTAATAATTAATAGCTCCGGTCTGTCCGTAATTATCACACAGTACCATGGTTTTTCCGGTTTTTGACAATCTGGAATATTCTTTATCTACTTTTTGAGCCAGCTCTTTCCAACCCTGCATATCAGCAAAATCCTGTGGCAGCGGATGATCTTTTCCATCTTCCCAGCGAAGCAACCCTAATTTTTTGTATTGACTTTGGTGGGACACGATGTATTCAGGACTTTTATTTGGAAAAGCCACATTATACAAAGGCAGAAATAAAAGTATTGGAATAAGTATGCTAACCGGCTTCAAAAATCTTTTCCGGCCTTTTTCAAATAAATTTCCGAGAAAAACAGCACCAAAAGCAATATACACAGGATAGAGTCCGATTGCGTAGTAATCTTTTGCTTTAAAAAACAAAAACAGAGTGATCGTGAAGATATAGCTCCAAAAGAAAAACCTGTATTTTTCAAAAGGTTTGTATAACAGCAATGCTCCCCAGCCTGCAATCATCACAAAAATAACTCCGGCAAAAAATAAAATCTGGGATTTCATAAAATCCATTCTGTCTACATGTACAAGCTGCCGTTCAGAAAGTTCTTTCATATGATGAACAACCGGGAACTGGTTCTGGTACTGCCAGAGAAGGTTGGGAAAAATAATAATCAAAGCTAAAAGTGCAGCCCAGTACAAATGAGGCAGCATAAAAATCTTCCTTTGCTCTGTCAGCAATAATGCAGGAATAAGCCCTAACAATGAAAAAGCAATATTGTATTTGTTTAATATTCCTATTCCGACAATGATGGCACCTATATACAACCATTTTACTTGTTGGGAATTGAAATATTTAATCAGACTGTAGTAAATAAACAACCATAGGAAGATCTCCAGAGAGGTTGGCTGGAATAACATATTTACCCGAAGAAGCACTGAAAATAATAGCCCTAAAGAAGCCAATACTTTAGCAAACAGGTTTCCATTGAGCTCTTCCACAACTTTCCATGTCAGTACTATCGTCAAAGCTCCGAACAGCGCTGGAAAGAATTTAACCCAAAAGATGGAATTTCCCAACATTTTAATTATCCAGGCCAACCAGGAATTAACGGGAGGAACGGAGAGATATCCCCAGGCAAGGTGATTAGCCTGATCAAGATGCAGGTATTCATCTCTGTGAAGTTCATACTCAGGGCTTATCAGCGAGTATTGGAGTGCAAACTTTGCAATGATAAAAAGTAACAGAATCCAATAGTCTTTTTTCATGGAGGTATAGTTTGGAATTTAAAATTAAGACATTTTAAAATTACTTTTTGTTACACCTTTCCGAATTTATTATCAGCAATTTCAGTTTTTACTTTTTGAATCTTGTCTGACCAATAATTAATTTCCTCATTTTTATCCGGGAATTCTTCTATAGATTTATTTTGACATGAAATCAATGATTCCTGATAAGACTGCAAGATGGTTTTTAAATACATTTCATAGTCATTAGGATTTTTGGGAATATATCCAATTCCATCACAGCCGCATGTATGAAAGCATTTTCCTGTTTTTAAAAGACTTTCTATAATTTTCCATTCTTTGACTGCTGTTTTTTTTGGAGCTTTGAAATCTTTCCCCAGATCAGCCATTACGTTGCTGCACTCAGGACATTTTATAGTTCTGTTTTCAATCTCTGAAACAATTTTTTGTAATTCTTCTGTTTCTCTTTTTGTGAAAACATATACCACTTTACGAATTACCTTCCCATTAGGCTCATGGTATACTTTTTCTTTTTCTACTCTTTTTATAATATCGTATACATTCTGTTGTTTAAATGATTTTCTGCATTTGAAGCATACGTAATGTGATTTATAGGTTTTCCCAGCGTATCTGCACATTTTTCATAGATTATCCAATTCAAATATAGGAATTTACACTTGCAAAAGTTTTGATCTAAAAAAAGAATCCCGGACGAAAAAAATTCCTCCGGGATTCACAGTTTAAAAGTGTATAGTGTAGTTTATTATTTTTTATTTGCTTTTTCTTTAAGCTCTTCTTTGTCTTTATCAGAAGGGTTCCAAACTTTTACTTCGGTATCTTTTGTGATATTTGATCCCGGAAGAATCTGAACGTTGATCCCGTCACTAGCTCCCAGTTTCACATATACTTTTTTGAATTTCCCATCTTTTTGTTTTGCTTCTACGAAAGGTACATCTTTTCCTTGTTTCTTTTCGTACTGAACTAAAGACTCATCCAATAATAATGCATTTTTCTGAGAACTCAATACAATTTCACCATTCGCAGAAAAACCTGCTCTAATATACTCATTATTAGGATTAGTTACGTTTCCTTCTACCGGAAATTTAATTGTTCCTGCATTATCTTTTCCTTTTGGAGCAATCATCGTTAGTTTTCCAGGGAAAGTTTTATTTTGAAGAGCACCGATCACGATGTTCATATCCATCCCTTCACTTAGTTTTCCGGCTTGTGCTTCATCAATTTCACCTTTAAAAATCAAAACATTTAAATCAGCCACTGAGCAGATTGTAGTTCCGGCATTAAAGTTATTGGCTTCAATCACCTGGCTTCCTGCTTTTACAGGAACTTCCAGTACAGTACCTGAAGCTTTGGACCGAATTTCTGTAGTCGCTAACCCTTGTCCTTTAAGTTCAGGAGTGGCACCTGTTTTAGCAATCTGTAATCTTTTTTGAGCGGTATTCAATTGCTGCTGGGCATTTTTTAAAGTCTGTTGCTGAGAGTACAATTGCTGCTGGGCGTTCAGATACTCCTGTTTAGAAGCGACTCCTTGTTTGTATAGCTTATCCTGCATTTCAAACTGTTTCTGCATATTCCCTACATTCATCTGAGCATTGCTGATCTGGATCTGCGCATTCTGAACTTCCTGCTGAGCAGCGTTTACTTCGGAGATACTTGGAACAATTTTTACGGTAGCAATCAGCTGTCCTACTTCTACTTTATCTCCTTCTTTTACTAAAATCTTATCGATAATCCCAGCAATATTGGGTTTGATTTCAATTTCTTCTTTGGGAACGATTTTCCCTGTAGCCATTACTTTATCATCCATATTCTGGATAGTAGGTTTGCGGGTAAGGAAAGCCTCACTTTCTTTGGAGTTTGATTTGATAAAATAGCCAAGCCCTGAGAACAATGCCACTGCAAATAAAAGCCCCAAGACTATATAAATGGCTTTTTTCCAGGTGAATTTCTTTTTCATATGTATAGTTTATTTTTTTTAAATTGAATGATGTGAAAATTAATTATTCTGTTCTTAATGCTTCAATAGGTCTGATCTTTACCGCTCTCTGCGCAGGAATCATTCCGATTATCAATCCTAAAACCACCATTACAGCCATCGCCGCAAATACGTTTCCATAGTTAACGGTCGGATTATAAAAAGGAAATGAATCCTGACCCTGGGTAGCCGCATTGAGGATCATGAGTACAAAAATTCCAGACATAAAACCTATTAATCCTGAGGAGAGTGTAATCACAACACTTTCCAGCAAAATCTGATTTCTTACTTCAGCAGGCTTTGCTCCCAATGCTCTTCTGATTCCGATTTCTTTGGTTCTCTCTTTTACTGTAATCAAAAGAATATTGGAGATAGCGATTACTCCTGCAAGAATCGTCAGTGTACCAACAATAATGGTCAGTAGCTGCATCCCAGTAAGAAAACCGGTTAGTTTTTTAAACTCTTTTCCAAGGTTGAAACTTCCGAAAGCATTGGTGTCTTCAGGTGAAACTTTATTTTTGGTTTTTAAAACCTGTTTTACATCTTCTTCCACGGAATTAACGTTAGCATTAGGCTTACTTACAATCGCAAACAGGTCTATCTGGTCTCCTGCATTATACATTTTCGTATAAGTGGAAAGTGGAATGAAAGCGGTCTGATCATTTTCAAAGCCGCCTCCTTTTTTCACACGAAAAACTCCGATGACATTAAAGAAGAGACCTTTAATATTGATTGATTTTCCTATTGGATTTTCTTTTTTCTTGGAATCAAAGAAGTTTTTATAAATCTCTTCTCCAATAACTACTACATTTTTATTTCCGGAAACATCGGCATCATTGATATAGCGTCCGTAGATCAGTTTCTTTTCTGAAATTTTATTTCCTACAGAGTAATCTCCCGTTAATGAATAAGTACCGTTTTTCCCGTTTCTTGACATTGATTCTCCCGGTGTTCCGGTAAAGCTTCCTCTGGCATTTTGTGGCGATATATAATCTATGGCTGTTACTTTCCTTTTCAGCATATCCATATCGGTTAAGTTCAAGTGAACTTCTCTTCCTTTAGGAAATCCCTCATATGGAATGGATGTTTTCTGTGCCCATAAGAAGATTGAATTGGTGGCAAAACCGGAAAATAATTTATCAAAACCATTCTCCATCCCTTTTGCGGCTCCAAGAAGGCTTACATACAAAAACATTCCCCATCCTACGCCAATCATGGTAAGAAATGTTCGGAGTTTATTATTCCTCAATGAATAATAAATTTCCTGCCAAGTATCTTTTTTAAATATGATATTCACCTTTTTGAATTATAAGTTATAAATATGAGTTATGAATTCCATTCATTCTTTTAACTAAAAATTTGCTTTTGTTTTTTAGTTTATATTATTCTGTTCTCAATGCTTCAATAGGTTTGATTCTTGAAGCTCTGTACGCAGGTACAAATCCAGCAATCAATCCTGAAAAAATCAGGGCAATAAATGCCATAATAATAGCCCCCCAACCTACACTTGGACTTTTAATGAAGAATTCTTCAAGACTGTCACCAATAAGGCTTAATGTCAAAACACCTACTCCTACTCCTACAAGTCCGGATACCACTGTAATCACAACGCTTTCCTGAACAATCAGTCCTACGATTCCACTTGGTTTTGCCCCAATAGCTTTTCGTACTCCGATTTCTTTGGTTCTTTCTTTCACGATATACACCATGATATTACTGATCCCGATAATTCCCGCAAGCAATGTTCCCAGACCAATAAATCCAACAATAGCGGTAAGGACTGCCATAAACGTAAATGTATCATTCATATTTTTGGCGTTATTCCAGACACGAACTCCATTTTCATCATCAGGAGAAACATTTTTTCTGGCTTTCAGTTTATCTTGTAACTCATCACCATATTTTATGGCCTGATCCGGAGTCAACTTATCATTATAGGTGATATAAGCTATATTCACTGTGTCAGAACCCTTTTTCATCTGCTGTAAAGTGGTAATAGGCACTGTAATATGTCTTTCATCCCGGTCTCCTCCATCATCTGAAAAGACTCCGATCACCTTGTACATCGTTCCGTTAATATCCAGCTCTTTTCCAATAGGATTTCCATTTTTGATCAAATCCCGCTGAACCATTCTTCCGATTACGGCAACATTTAATTTCCTTGTCAAATCCATAGATGTCAGATAACGACCATCAATAATTTTTCTATTCTCAATAACCTGCTCTCCCGGCTCAGCACCATTGATCTGATAGAGACCACTCTCTTTCCCATATTTCACCATTAAATTGGCGCTATACCTGGGACTTGAAGGACCCGCTTTTTTCTTATCTGCATTTATCAAAAAATCATAGTCTGCGTTATTCATTGAAATATTTCTATCAGACTGTAATCCCTTATACGCTAAAGTGGCTTTCCCTGTTGAAATAATAATAAGGTTCTTAGCATCTCCGGCAAATCCTTCTGAGAAAGCATTCTGAAGTCCTTTTCCAATTCCAAAAAGTACAATGAAAATAAACAGCCCCAGGGCTACCGTAAACCCTGAAAGTACCGTCCTGAGCACATTGCTCCGGATAGAACTGAATATTTCCTGCCAACGATCTAGGTCAAACATAGTTTTTATTTTTTTACTTTGTAAAAAAGTCAATTAGCTGCGCTCTCAATTTTCTTCGAAGTCAATTAACTTTGTTGTCAATTTATTCTTCGCAAAACTTTAGTTACGAACCTGACTAATTTTCACATTTCTAATCTTTTTTTAACATTTTACTTAACAAGATAAATGCTGTTTTTATTAAATTTCCAATTTTTGTTAATTCCTCTATTCTAATATAATTACATTCTATAACGATATCAAAACAAGAATCCAACTCAATAACCGAACCTCTGGCAATTTCAAAATACCTCTTTCTTTCCAGTTCAGATTTTCTTGAACATCCTTCAGTAATATTTAATACAACTGAAGTAGAAGCTCTTCGTATCTGATCGATTATGTTAAACTTTTCATGATCAGGGATTTTAGATAAAATTTTATAACATTCTATTCTTAATTCTCTGGCTGACTGATATACGTCAAGCTTATAATGGTTCAGATTTAAAAACATTTTTATTTTTTTTCATATTCATTCGTGTGTGTTATTAATTATTTTCCCTCTTCATTATCAATTCACTTGTAAAGCAAAATTGACCATTCACGATTCACTTATAATACAATCTGCTTAATAAACTCATCACTTTCAATAATCCCGTCCTTCAGTACTACATTTCTTTTGGTTTGTGCAGCTACATCAGGTTCATGGGTTACAACGATGATTGTTTTCCCCTCATTATTGATATCCTGAAGCAGTTTCATAATATCATGAGTAGTTTTGGAATCCAATGCTCCTGTAGGTTCATCTGCCAGTACTACTTTTGGATCTGTAATCAAAGCTCTTGCAATAGCGACTCTTTGTTTCTGTCCTCCGGAAAGTTCACTCGGAAGGTGGTTGGCCCATTGTGCCAATCCTACTTTCTCCAGATATTCCATCGCTTTCTGATTTCGCTCTTTTCTCGGTACATTCTGATAGTACAGAGGAAGTGCTACATTTTCTAAAGCCGTTTTATAATTGATAAGGTTAAAAGACTGGAAAATAAATCCTAAAAACCTGCTTCTATATTCCGCAGCTTTTACTTCAGATAAATGTTCGATAGGAACTCCATCCAATTCATAGATACCTGAATCTTTTTCATCCAGAATCCCAATAATATTAAGAAGCGTGGATTTTCCGGAACCGGAACTTCCCATAATAGAAACAAACTCCCCTTCAGAAATATTCAGATTAATTCCTTTGAGAACATGAAGTTTGCTTTTCCCTGTATCGTATGACTTATTTAAATCCTGAATTACTAACATTAAGTGATGTATGTTTTATACCCAATAAGTAGATGATATTTTCAAATTGTTACAAGAATAAAAATTTATTCAAATATTTTTTTGTTTAACACAATAGAGCTTTATTTATAATACTTTACAAAATATTGTTTAACTGTAACTCTGTATTTGTATCTATTTATCCTCAAGATTGCTGTCTAGCCTATTATCCGAGCCAGTTTCATGTAAATGTGGAAAACTTTTCAGGCTAAAAGTCAGCCTATTAGTATTTACCTCTTTCAAAATCAGTTCTTTTTTTCGAACTTTGCTATTAGTTCTTTACAAGAAATATGAATTTGCGGAAGTGAATAACTTTAATCCACAACTTGCAGATAAACAAAAAGTTAAGTATTTCCTGAACGTTATCCACAGAGATCTAAATTATTTAATTATAAAGATATTTAATATGGGAATTTTTGATAAAAGAGTAAGTTATAAGCCATTTGAATACCCGGAGGTTCTTCAATTTGTAGAGGCAATCAACAAATCGTTCTGGGTACATTCGGAAGTGGACTTTACTGCAGATGTTCAGGATTTTCATTCGCAGTTGGAACCACATGAAAAACATGCTGTGAAAAATGCGCTGTTAGCCATTGCACAGATCGAGGTGTCTGTAAAGACATTCTGGGGGAATTTATACAACCACCTACCAAAGCCGGAATTCAATGGATTAGGATCTACTTTTGCAGAATGCGAGTTTCGTCATTCTGAAGCATATTCCCGTTTATTAGAGGTATTAGGATACAATGACGAATTCCTTAATGTTATCGAAATTCCTGCTGTAAAAGGAAGAATCGAGTTCCTGGGAAATGCTTTAAAACACGCTAATTCTGCAACCCCTAAAGAGTATGTTTCTGCTTTACTATTATTCAGTATTTTAGTAGAAAATGTTTCTCTTTTCTCGCAGTTTGCCATCATCCTTTCTTTCACAAGATTCAAAGGATTCATGAAAAACGTTTCCAATATCATCGCATGGACTTCCGTAGATGAGCAGATTCACGCTAATGCAGGAATTTACCTGATCAACAAAATCCGTGAGGAGCAGCCTGACTTATTAACAGACAGCGATATCGAAGACATTTACACTTTGGTAGATGAGTCTATCGCAAGAGAAGGAGACATTCTTAGCTGGATCTTTGAACTGGGAGAAATCGACAACGTTTCTAAAGAAGATCTTCTTAACTTCATGAAATACCGTGTAGATGACAGCTTGAAGAAAATCAACATGAAAACAAAATACAACATTACTCCTGAACAATACAGACCAATGGTATGGTTCGAGGAAGAAGTTTTCGCCAATTCATTAGATGATTTCTTTGCTAAAAGACCTGTTGATTATACAAAACACGATAAAAGTATTACAGCAAACGACTTGTTCTAATATTGACGAGCGAGCGTCAAAGCGGTCAGTATCAGGACTACCCTTTTCTGATTAATAAGTGAAATTGTTGTTCATCAGTAAAGCACAAATACAAAAGAAATGATTAATGTAATAGTAACCTATACGGTAAACCCCGAATTTGTTCCAAACAATAAAACGAATATCCAAAAGTTTCTGGAAGATTTCAAAAATTTAGATCCTTCCACCTTTGAATATAAAGTTTTTGTAAAGGAAGATGGTGTTACTTTTGTACATTATTCAAACTACATCAATGAAGAAGTTCAGCATGAGGTTTTGAATGTTCCGTCTTTTAAAGAATTTCAGAGATTAAGAGACGAAAGCGGGCTGAACGGTTCCCACAAAGTAGAAATTTTACAATCAATATTATAAAAAAACAAAATTCCGGAGTGATTCTCTCATTCCGGAATTCGAAAATATAACATCTATGGAAGAGCAAAATTCAAATATATGGTGGCTCAATGAAGAGTCTGAGCAAATGCTGAACAGAGGATATCTGTTGAAAGGTGAAACGGTAGACGGAGCTATCGACAGAATTACCACTGCTGCTGCAAAAAGGTTATACAAGCCTGAACTTCAACCGGCATTCAAAGAAATGATCACGAAAGGATGGATCAGCTTCTCTTCTCCTGTATGGGCTAATATGGGAACAGAAAGAGGTCTTCCTATCTCCTGTTTCAACGTTCACATTCCGGACAGCATTGAAGGAATTACTCATAAAATGGGTGAAGTCATCATGCAGACTAAAATCGGAGGTGGTACTTCAGGATATTTTGGAGAATTGAGAAACAGAGGAACTGCTGTAACGGATAACGGAAAATCTTCAGGAGCAGTTTCATTCATGAAGCTTTTCGATACGGCTATGGATGTGGTTTCTCAGGGAGGAGTAAGAAGAGGTGCTTTTGCTGCTTACTTAGATATTGACCACGGGGATATTGAAGAATTTTTATCCATTAAAGATATCGGCAGCCCGATTCAGAACCTGTTTACCGGAGTATGTGTACCGGATTACTGGATGCAGGATATGATTGACGGTGATATGGAAAAACGTAAAGTTTGGGCAAGAGTATTGGAAAGCCGCCAGCAAAAAGGTCTTCCGTATATTTTCTTCACAGACAACGTGAACAGAAATAAACCTCAGGTTTATAAAGACCTGGGAATGACGGTGAATGCAAGTAACCTTTGTTCTGAAATCATGCTTCCGTCAACAATGGAAGAATCTTTCATCTGCTGTCTGTCTTCCATGAACCTGGAATTGTATGATGAGTGGAAAGATACCGATGCTGTAAAACTGGCAGTATACTTCCTTGATGCTGTATTATCAGAGTTCATTGACAAAACTGAAGGAAACTATTACCTACAGGGAGCAAGAAACTTCGCGATGCGTCACAGAGCTCTTGGATTAGGAGTTTTAGGATACCACTCTTATTTACAGAAAAACATGATTCCGTTTGAAAGTTTTGAAGCGACTCAGTTCAACGCCAGAGCATTCAGACATATCAAAGAGCAGGCTGAGCAGGCTTCAAGAGAACTTGCCAACATCTATGGAGAACCAGAAGTATTGAAAGGTTACGGATTAAGAAATACCACAACAATGGCTATTGCTCCTACCACTTCAAGTTCTGCCATCTTAGGACAGACTTCTCCTGGAATTGAGCCTTTCTCTTCCAACTATTATAAAGCAGGTCTTGCGAAAGGAAACTTTATGCGTAAGAATAAATACCTTGCACAACTATTGAAAGAAAAAGGACTGGATAACGAAGAAACATGGAGAACAATCATGCTGAACCACGGATCGGTACAGCACCTGAACGAGCTTACTCCTGAAGAAAAGGCAGTATTCAAAACGTTCAAAGAAATTTCTCCAATGGAGATTATTTCTCAGGCAGCACAGAGGCAGCAATATATTGATCAGGCACAGTCACTGAATCTTCAGATTCCTTCTACAATGCCTGTAAAAGATGTCAACTACCTTTACATTGAAGCTTGGAAAAAAGGAGTAAAAACCCTTTACTACCAAAGAAGTTCATCTGTTTCAAAAGAAATGATGGTTAACTTCGTATCATGTTCAAGCTGCGAAGCATAAGACCAAGTAATAAACACGCTATATTTACAAAAGCATACCGAAAGGTGTGCTTTTGTCGTTTTCAATGCTGATTCTGTCTAATTACTTTCCGTAGGAATCATGAAATGCTCTGAGATTTTTGGTTTATATTTGTGTTTATTGTTTAACACCCAAAACTACAGATATGAAATTCGGACAAGTAGAAGACCCATCAAAAATAGATTTCACATTACCTAAAGACCATCCCAAAACCAAAGAAATACTGTCTCTTAATAAAAAAGGGCTGGAAAATATTTCTATCGGGTGTGCAAAATGGAATAAAACAGACCTTAAGGGATTCTATCCTAAAGGAACTAAGGATGAGTTGACTTATTATGCTACTCAGTTTAATTCTATCGAATTGAATGCTACTTTCTATGGAATGCCCACTCCTGATCAGGTAAAAACCTGGAAAGAAAAAACTCCGGAAAATTTTAAATTCTTCCCTAAGATCACCAATACGGTTTCCCATTTCAGAAGGCTGATTGATGTGACGGATCCCGTGACTCATTTTGCTTCTGCTATTATCAATTTTGATGAGAAACTGGGAATGGCTTTTCTTCAGCTTCACGATAATTTTAAGCCTAAGGACTATGACAGGCTGGAAAAATTCGTAAAAGAATGGCCTAAAGAAGTTCCATTAGCCATAGAACTCCGAAATACGGAATGGTTTACCGATGAAGAAATTCTGAATACAACCTGTGAACTTTTTGAAGCCCATAACATCACCAATATCATTGTAGATACCGCCGGAAGAAGAGATATGCTTCATATGCGACTTACTACCCCTAATGCATTTATCCGCTATGTAGGAGCCAATGCTGAAAGTGACTACGAAAGACTGGATGATTGGTTGAAACATCTTACCCAATGGAAAAAAGCAGGTCTTCAGAATCTTTATTTCTTCGTACACCAGAACATTGAAAAAGCTTCTCCTTTATTATCCGCTTATTTTATCAGGAAGATGAATGAAGAATGGAAAACTGATATTCATATTCCGCAAATGGCAACAGAAAGTACCGGAACACTTTTTTAGTACAAAGGATTGCTGAGATAAAATTAAATAGGCTACATTCAGTTAATTTCTTACACCCGATTCATTCCTCTCTGTAACAAAAAAATTTGTATATTAGAGTATAATGTATTTCACTAAACATTATGCTTTAAAACATAAATTATGGAAAAGGAAATTTGTACAATCAGCATTGCTAGCAACTGGCTTGGTGATGAATATATTTTTTATGAAAATCATACCATAAAAAGAGTATATGACAGCCACAGTTTGAATTCCAATAAGAGCGAATGGCTTGAGCCTAAAGAAATCAGTAAACAAAATAAGGATAAACTTATCAAAGCCTGTCCTGAAGAATTCAAGGAACGGATTATGCAGATTCTGGATTATCCTTGACAGAAACTAAAAAGGTAATGAGTATTGGAAACTCATTACCTTTTTTATTTATTTTTTCTAATCAGCAGCACAAGATTGAGAAACAGAAGCAGAAAGTCCAGCGTAATCCAGATTCCCAGTTTGGTATTCTCATAATTATAAGCGTCTACCTGCTTTTTGGCCGCATCAGACAGCTTCATACTTTGATTGATGTAGTTCTGTACTTCTACAATCTGATCAATATTTTTATTAGGTACAGAATGTTGAGAAAAATAGACTAAGTTTTTCTTTCCAAGATAGCCTGCAATCCAGTATTCATCAGACTTATCCATTTTCAGGTATTCTATTCTGTAATATTCCGGGCGTATTTTTCCAATATGTTTAGGCTCAAGGGTTGTATTCTGATCTGTTTTATCTACTTTGATTAAGTAAAAATCCAATGCCTGTGGAAGTTTATTAACCACCTGAAGCCCCACAGAATTATCAACAAATGCCACAGCACTTTTCTTGATAAACCAGTACGTAAATACAGAAATTGAAAAAACAACTGTTACAATACGAAACAGCTTTGCCCACTTGGCCATACTTCCTGATTTAATCTTAAACAGGACCAATGAAAGGACACAAGCCAGAAATATGATAAAAATAATGAGTGTCATATTTTACAAAGATACTCCTTCTCTCTATTTTATCCATGTCCGAGGCCAATTTTTAATTTTAACCATCCTAAAAAATAGTTTTCTACCTTTATTAACCTCTGAACTGAACTGGTATATCTGTTCATAGAAAATATCCGAACTAATAATGTCACATACAATATTTGTTCGGATAGTTAATTTTTGACAAGCAGAATCAGATTCAATTCATTCTGATCCTATTTTCTACTCTACATTCCATTCTTTATAAAACTGGTCCAGGAAATTCAGCATATAATTGTGTCTTTCTTCTGCCATTTGTTTTCCTTTTTCAGTGTTCATCATATCTTTCAGGAGAAGGAGCTTTTCATAGAAATGATTGATCGTTGTCCCGTTAGATTTTTTATACTCTTCTTTTGACATCCCTAACTTGGGTTTCATATCGGGATGATACATCAGGTTATTTTTAAAACCTCCAAAATTGAATGTCCTGGCAATTCCAATAGCACCTATGGCATCAATACGATCGGCATCCTGCACAATCTGTAGTTCAATGGGTGGATTTACCGGAGCCTGATCTCTGTTCTTGAACGAAATATTTTCAATGACAAATAAGACCTTCTGGATGATTTCTTCAGATACGTTCTGTTCTTCAAGAAAGATTCTTGATATTTTGGGAGCAATGGTTTCATCTCCGTTATGAAATTTAGGATCGGCAATATCGTGAAGAAGTGCGGACAATTCTACTACTTCTTTGTCACAATCCTCTGTTTCTGCTATCTGAGCGGCCAGCTTCCAGACTCTTTCAATATGGAACCAGTCATGCCCGGCTTCTGCTCCTTCTAATTTTTCTTTTACAAATGCTACTGTGTTGTCAATCGTACTTTTCATTTATCTATCAGTTCATTTAAAATAATATCCCATAGTTTGCTGTTGTAACTTCTAAAAAAATTGATATGCCCGATTTCATTTTTATCTGATTCTGAAGCAGCGATCAGCCTGTATGTAGGTTTGAGATTTGAATAGGTATTATTTAATAAACTTAATACTCCTTTTTCTGTAAGCCATATATCATCTTCAGCCCGGATTACAAATACTTTCTGGGTTAAATTTTTAGAAAAGTCATCAATTTTTTCCAACAGCTTATTGGTTGATTTCTTGTTTAAAATTAAGGTTCTCCAGTCATATGCGCAATTTTTTGGAAGACTTTCTCCCAATCCAAACCAATGTGCGGGGAAATATCCTAGCAATGAAGTTGTTAATGGTTGGGCAATTCCAAAACCTAAATACGCTTCAACTTTTGTTCTTCCTTTAAGGTTTCCTACAAAAGCATTTTGTGTTCCTACAAAAACAAACTCTTCAAAAATGTTGGAATCTTCATTCATTCCCAGAATGAGTGCACCTACAGAATGGCCTAAACAATACTTTTTGTATTCTTTAAATGCTGACTTGATATATTGAGTTATCGTTTTATAATCTTTTGAGCCCCAAAGCCTCATAGAACCTTGAAACCCTCTCATATTTTTCGGCTTGGAAAGTCCTATTCCTCTGTAATCATAGGTAATAACTGTAAATCCCTGTTCACAAAAGTAGCTGGCAAAAGAAAAATAGACCTGCTGCTTTACCCCTGTTGCTGAGTTAATCAGTAATAGTTTACCATTATCTCTTTCCGGCTTAAATAAATGGGCAACAAGATTAATATGGTCTTCTGTGGTCAATATTAGTTTTTCCATAATATAAAAAAGAAAAAATCCACTATAAAAGTGGACATTTTACTTATATCTTTATGTTAAGTTTCAAACTTTTGATATGTTGTAAATAGCTTTAAGAAAAGAAATCTGAGATTCTCGGAAGTCCTGTCTGAGATCCTTTACCCCCTGAAACTCTTGATGAAACTTCATTTCCGAATTTCACACATTCTTCGATAGAGTTCCCGTGGCATAATGCAATGGCAAATCCTGATGTAAAGGCATCCCCCATCCCCATTTTATATACTTTTTCGTCCTTATCGTTTCGGTAATATTTCATTTCGGTACCATCAAAATAAATGGTAGAATTGGTATCATCTCGTACAAACACTTTATTAAAATATTTTTTAAGAACTTCTTCCCTTTTCTCTTCCCCAAAAATAACATACAGTTCATTACTTTTAGCCACAATAAAGTCAACCATTTCTAAAATTTCTTCGTTGACTCTCATTGCCGGAGAAGCATACAACCCTACCTTCTTCCCATATTTCTTAGCTTTTCTAACGGTATGTTCTACAACATCCATAGAAACTTCAAGCTGAACCAGCACAAGATCGGTGGTATGAAAATATTTATCGGCTTCGTCTATATGTGATTTGCTAAGATGCTTGTTGGCTGCGGGTACTACCACAATAGCAGCATTTCCATGAGAAGTTGTTACATAAGCAGTTCCTGTAGCTTCTTTATCTGTTTCATGAACAAATCCTACATTTACATTTTCGCTTACCAGATTCCTCATGATCTGTTGTCCAAGAGGATCCATCCCAACGCATCCTATAAAGTATACACTTGCACCCAACCTGGCCGTACCTACTGACTGGTTAGCACCTTTACCACCAAAGTAACTATCTGATTTGATAGCTAAGACGGTTTCATTAGGCAAAGGAAGTTTTTCGGTTTCAAGAACCAAATCAATCGATGAGCTGCCCACAACAATAATACGAGGTTGTTCTGATGAGAAATTCATTGTGTTTTGTATTAGCTTTAATATTAATAACTGACAAAATTGTGTCTCAAAAATAACTAATTTATAATTAACTTATTTCAATAAATTCAGTAATTATTTTCACGGGTTGTTGATCTTTATCATAAGCGATATAGCTGGCATAAAATCCTTCTCCATATCCGGTTTCAAAAGCAAAGATGGTTCCAGGATGTTCTTTTGCCGGTTTAAGAAAGGCATATTGATCTATGGCACCGTTTTCATCAAAGAAATAGTCATGGAAAAATTCTTCATAGATTCCCATAAAATCACCTCCTTTATTTTGATATAATCTTTGTTCCAGTTCATTAAGGCTGTTTTGGGTATCAACATCCATCAGACATCCCATCCCGCTTTCTACAGGATATCCGAAAACTTCTCCTTCTTCAAGATCTTTTAATTTTTGTCCTGCTGTGGTAGCCAGTTTCCATTCTTTAACTTCAGAATCACTGAATATAATCTCTGCATAGGCCACACAGTTACTTTCTCTTTCTTTATGAAGCATTACCGAAAAGTCTCCTTTTGGAAATTCTGTAGTAAAAGGTAGCATATCATTGGTGATCAAGGGATCACAGGCAACCAGTTTCCCACTGGAAAGGTAAATCTTTCCTACTTCAAAACTTTCAAGTAACGGGCTCTCTACAAAGTCTTTCGAGAATAGTTTTTGTATGTTTTCTATATGTGTCATTGTATTTATTCTTTGTTTTCTGTGTCAGGCTGAGCGGAGTCGAAGCCTTGTGAGTTTTTATCTTTACAATTGTCAGAATGACTATCATTCTGGCAAATAGATAATTCTCTCAATTTCTCCCAATTATCATTTATAATAGCTTCCTTTTTCTTACGACTCCAGCCTTTCACTTGTTTTTCAAATGCAATTGCCTGAATAATATCATTAAACAGATAAAAGAAGACCAGCTCAACCGGTCTTCTTTTATAAGTATAGCTTTCAGGAAATTTCCCTGACTGATGTTGAGAGAATCTCAACTCAATATCATTGGTAACTCCTGTATAATAGGAATTATCGGAACATTTTAAAATATATACAAAATATTGTTTCATCTCTAAAAAGGCTTCGACTTCGCTCAGCCTGAGATTTTGACAAAATTTATTGTCTATACTTTATAAACTTTTCAGTTTTTCTTCAAGGATCGCAATCTTATCCTGAGCATCTTTTTGCTTTTGACGCTCTACTTCTACGATTTCTGGTTTTGCATTCGCAACAAATTTTTCATTGGAAAGCTTCTTCTCTACTGAAACCAGGAATCCCTTCAAATATTTCAGTTCTTCCTCAGTTTTAGCTTTTTCCTCTCCTAAATCTAAGTTTTCACTTAAAGGAATAGAAACTTCAGTTGCTCCTACCAGGAATGTAAAGCTCGGTTTATCTGTTTTCTGTCCGAAGTGGATTTCAGAAACATTAGCAAGCTTTCTTACTACAGCTTCATTGGCAAATTCAGATGCATTGGTATAAACCTCAACTGCTTCTCTTGGTGATATTCCTTTTGTCTGGCGGTAGTTTCTAACTCCTGAAATCAATTCAGCTGTGATTTCAAAGTTTTTAATAACTTCTTCATTAAAGCTATCCGCCTTCTTCTGCTGAGCAATAACAAGCGCTTCATCAATGCTTCTTTCAGAAATCAACTGCCAGATCTCTTCAGACTGGAATGGCATAAACGGATGAAGCAGCTTCATCAGCTCTTCAAAGAAATAGATGGTTTTATTATATACTTCTTTAGAAATTCCCTCTCCATAGTTAGGCTTGATCGCTTCAAGATACCAACCGCAAAAATCATCCCAAATTAATTTATAGATCAAATGCAATGCATCAGAAATTCTGAATTTCTCGAATTGATCATTAATTTCAGCAATTGTTTTGTTAAGCTTGTTTTCAAACCACTCAATTGCCTGATTATCGGTTGCAATAGCTGGCTTATCTTCATGATTCCACATATTGATCAGACGGAAGGCATTCCAGATCTTGGTCATGAAGTTTCTTCCCTGAAGCATTAAATCTTCATCAAAAAGAAGATCATTACCCGCAGCAGAACTCAATAGAATACCTACACGTACTCCATCTGCTCCATATTTATCCATTAATTCAAGAGGGTCTGGAGAGTTTCCAAGAGATTTTGACATCTTTCTTCTCTGCTTATCTCTTACAATTCCTGTAAAATAAACATTCTTGAACGGAACTTCTTTTCTGTATTCCAATCCGGCCATAATCATTCTGGCTACCCAGAAGAAAATAATATCCGGACCTGTAACCAGATCAGATGTTGGATAATAATAGTTGATATCTTTATTTTCAGGATCCAGTAATCCGTCAAATACAGACATTGGCCATAACCATGATGAGAACCATGTGTCTAATGCGTCATCATCCTGTCTTAAATCTTCAAGATTAGCAATAATTCCTTTTTGTTCTTCTAATACTACAAGAGCCTGATGCTTATCTTCAGCAACTACGAAGTCATTCTCTCCTTCTCCATAGTAATAGGCAGGAATCTGCTGTCCCCACCAAAGCTGACGGGAAATATTCCAGTCGCGAATGTTCTCCATCCAGTGCTTGTAGGTATTTTTAAACTTCTCTGGATAGAACTTAACCTCGTCATCCATTACTACATCCAAAGCTGGCTTGGCAATTTCAGACATTTTAAGGAACCATTGTACAGACACTTTAGGCTCAATAACCGCACCAGTTCTCTCGGAAGTTCCTACTTTATTTACGTAGTCTTCAGCTTTCAGCAAAAGATCTTTTTCTTCAAGTTCTTTTGCAATCTGCTTTCTTACATCAAATCTGTTTTTCCCTGCATAATGTAAACCATGCTCATTAAGATTTCCGTCATCATCCAGCGCATCAATCATTTTTAATTGATGTTTCTGTCCGATTTCGTAATCATTAATATCGTGAGCAGGAGTAATTTTCAAAGCTCCAGTTCCGAATTCAATATCCACATACTCATCTTCAATAATCGGAATCACTCTGTCAACGATAGGTACAATTACATTTTTACCTTTTAAGTGTGCATATCTTTCATCATTCGGATTGATACATACTGCTGTATCCCCAAAAATAGTTTCAGGACGCGTAGTTGCTACTGAAAGGAACTCTTCTGAACCTTCAATTTTATATTTAAGGAAATATAATTTTCCGTTTTGTTCTTTAAAGATTACTTCTTCGTCAGAGATATTGGTTTTCGCTTCCGGATCCCAGTTGACCATTCTATAGCCTCTGTAGATCAATCCTTTATTATAAAGGTCTACGAAACTTTTGATAACCTGCTGAGAAAGTTTATCTTCCATGGTGAAACGGGTTCTGTCCCAGTCGCAAGAACATCCCAGTTTTTTCAACTGCTCAAGGATAGTTCCTCCATATTTATTAGTCCAGTCCCATGCGTGGGTTAAAAACTCCTCACGGGTAATATCTGACTTATTGACTCCTTCAGACTTCAGTTTAGCAACAACTTTAGCTTCAGTAGCAATTGAAGCGTGATCTGTTCCCGGAATCCAACAAGCATTAAACCCGCGCATTCTTGCACGACGGACCAGAACATCCTGAATGGTATTGTTCAACATATGTCCCATGTGTAGTATCCCCGTCACGTTTGGTGGAGGAATGACTATGGTATATGGTGGTTTGTCATTAGGTTCTGAGTGGAAAAATTTGTTTTCCAACCAGTAATTGTACCATTTTTGTTCTGTTTCCTGTGGATTGTACTTTTCTGAAATCTGCATAAATTCTATTTCTTTGGCTTGCAATTTGCAAAAATAGTCTAAAGAAAAAAATTTTTAAGCATGAATTAAAATAATTTTTAACTTTGTTTCACAAAATTTATCTAACAAACGTATTAACATTCAAGAATATGAAAAAATTAATTGCAGGAATTGCACTATTCGGGACATTTGCTCTTGCATCTGCACAAACTATTACATTTGATAAAACAACTTTCGATTACGGAACTATTAAGCCTAGTGCTGATGGTACAAGATTCTTTACTGTAACGAATTCAGGTGATAAGCCTTTGATTCTTTCAAATGTAAAGCCTTCTTGTGGATGTACGACTCCTGAATTCAGCCAAGATCCTATCATGCCTGGAAAGTCTGCAAAGATCAAGGTTGGATACAATACAGCAATCCCTGGCCCTTTCAACAAAATGATTGAGGTTTTCTCTAATGACCCTGCAAACAGCAGAAGTGTAATCTACATCAAAGGTAACGTAGATGCTAACGCTCCTGAGCCAAAAGTATTGACTCCTGCTGAACAAAAAGAAGCTGCTAAAGCTGAGAAAAAAGCTGCGAAACTTGCAAAAAAGGCTGCTGCGAAGTAATCTCTACTCAAAAAAATAAAAGAACCGTCTCCATTGAGGCGGTTTTTTTATTACATTTATATTTGATTAGGTGGAAGATGATAGGTAATAGATGGTAGTAAATGTATTGACGTTTATCAAATTTATTATTTAGGTTTCGACGGATTTTTTTTAATGGCTGGGCAAAGGTCTACCCTATTGAATTGTAATAACATCTTCACTTTTATCTTTTTACTTTTATCTTTAAATAAAAAAAATATGGACACCGATTTCTCAGATAACTTTAAGGTAAGTGGAAAATTTTCGATAAAAAAAGCATCAACGTCTTATAATGGAAAGCTCACTAAAGAAGAAGGAGAGCAAATGCTGATTCAGGAGAAAGAAAAACTTCGTGAACTGCAGGAAAAATTATATGCTGACGGAAGCCAGTCTTTGCTGGTTGTATTGCAGGCTATGGATGCAGCAGGAAAAGACAGTATGATAGAGCATGTTTTCGGAGGAGTGAATCCTCAGGGATGTAATGTAACCAGTTTTAAAACACCAAGCTCCAAAGAATATTCTCATGATTTTTTATGGAGACATTATCTGGCACTGCCACAGAAAGGAATGATAGGAATTTTTAACCGATCCCATTATGAAAGTGTTCTGGTGTGCAAAGTACATCCTGAATATAATCTGAGCGAAAAAACATGGTCTTCCGTAAAAGATTTTGATACTAAATTCTGGGAAAACAGATATGAAAGTATCCGTAATTTTGAAAAACACCTTTCTCAAAACGGAACAACAGTTGTGAAGATTTTTTTACATGTCTCTAAGGACGAACAAAAAAAAAGGCTTCTGGACAGAATTGATGAACAGGAAAAAAACTGGAAATTCTCAGCAGGAGATCTCCCTGAAAGAGCGTTATTCGACCAGTATATGGAGGCGTATGAAACTGCCATCAATGAAACCTCAAAAGATTATGCACCCTGGTATGTGCTTCCTGCAGACAGTAAATGGTTTGCAAGAGTAGCGGCCATTCAGATCATTATTGATACTCTGGAGAAAATGAATCTTAAATATCCTACTCTTTCTGATAAAGACAGACAGGAATTACAGGAATCTAAAAAACTATTAGAAAATGAATAAATTGGGTTAAAATTTAGAGGCTTGAAGATGGAGGTTTAAAATCATTACGTTAAAAAATTTCACTCTTCCAGCCTCTAAATTCCAGCTTTAAAAAAAATCACGAGAAAATCTATAAGCCGGATTCTGTACTTCCGAAGAAGTGCCTGTTATTTATCTACGTATTACATTGCTGCAATACTTGAGCTGATTACCCCTCGGTTTTCAGGACGAGCCACCCCTATTTCCATTGCTGAAAAGAACCGATATACTTACCATTGCACCGCAAAGAGTTTACCTGGTTTCACTACAGCCGAACTGTACTTGCTTTCTGTTGCACTTGTCCTACCCTCACGGGTGACGGATGTTATCCGCTTTGCTGCTCTATGGTGTCCGGACTTTCCTACCCTTGCCGAAACAAGAATCAACAAGCCGATTTTCTCGCGGAGGCAAAGGTACACAAATTTTGTGGTAAAAAGATAAGAGCAACAGGACTAAAGAGTTTTTAGCCTCATGTAAACAATATTGATTGAAAATATCTTTCCATGTTTTTTGATGAAAATATGAAGTATTATTCAAATATAAGCCTGGACCTTTAGCTCTTCTTCGATTTTCCTTTTTTTACCGTTTTACGATTTTTAATTATAATTTTCACCAATTACTACTTTATTATTATCTTCGTGGCATTATATATCTATGGATTCCAGAGAAAAAGAATTTGCGCAGCTTATCAAAGATAATCAAGGACTGATTATTAAAGTATCGCGTTTGTACACCAATTCTCTGGAAGATGAAGAGGATCTTTTCCAGGAAATCGTGTTACAGCTCTGGAGAAGTTATGATTCTTTCAAAGGAAACTCCAAAATTTCCACATGGATGTACCGTGTAGCGCTCAATACAGCCATTACCCTCTTTAGAAAAAAAAGCAAAAGCCTTCCTACAAATGAACTGGACATCAACCACAAGGATTTTGTGGAAGATGACGATGAAAAACAGCAGCAGGTATCCCTTTTGTATACGGTAATCAAGACTCTTCCTAATGTAGAAAGAGCCATTGTCATGATGTATCTTGACGATCTGCCTTACAAGGACATTGCAGAAAACCTCGGAATCACTGAAGTTAATGCACGTGTGAAAATGAACAGATTAAAGAAAACCCTTAAAGAACAGATGGAAAAATATGCCTGAATTTGATTTAGATAGCTTTAAGAAAACATGGCAGGAACAACCTGTCCAGCATAAATATGACAACACTGAGATTCTTCAGATGTTGAACAGAAAGTCGCGTAACTATGTGAAATATATTTTCTGGATCAGCGTCGTAGAATTACTTTTCTTTTCAGTACTAGGACTGTTTTACTTTTTTCCGGAAGAGGAATCAGACAGCTTCCGTAAAATGCTTGAAAGATTAGGTGCCCAGGAAGCTCCGGAGGTAGAAAACAACTTCGGGCATGCTTATTTAGCAATAAAAGTCTTAAGTTTATTGATCACGGCATATTTCGTACTAAAATTCTATCAGAATTACCGAAGAATCAAGATTGAGGAAAATCTGAAGGGACTTATCACCAGAATCATTAAGTTCAAAACAACAGTTAATGCTTTCATTCTCATCAGCATTGTATTATTACTGATATTCACTTTTGTATTGGTTGCTTTTATCTTTTACATATTAGATTCTCAGAATATCCAGCCAAGTGGTTCCAATCTTACCATTATTATTGTGGGAATTGCCGTAAGTACATTGCTTGCGATTTCTATGATCTGGTTATATTACAGACTGGTATATGGTACTATTATTAAAAAACTTGATAAAAATCTAAAACAACTTAAAGAAATAGATTCTCAGGAAAATTAATATACATAGGCATAGTTCGGGATATAATTGTTAATTTTATTCCACCAAATCTTAAACTATGCCCTTATCTTATGTGTATGGAACTTCTGAGGTTCCATTATTAGGCCAGACCATCGGAGCCAATCTTAAAAATACTGTCGAAAAATATCCCCATCAGGAAGCATTAGTCTGCGTTCATCAGGATTACAGAGCTACTTATCAGGAATTTTACAATCAAACAACAGCTGTTGCAAAAGCTTTATTATTTTTAGGAGCAAAAGCGGGCGACAGAATCGGAGTCTGGTCATCTAACCGCTATGAATGGGTACTTTTGCAGTATGCAACTGCAAGAATAGGAACTATTTTAGTGAATATCAATCCGGCCTATAGAACTCATGAACTGACTTATGTCCTCAATCAGTCTGAAGTTCGTTTTATTTTTTCTTCTTTAAGCTTTAAAACCAGCAATTATAAAGAGATGGTTGAATACGCGAAAGAAGTATGCCCAACCCTTGATCACGAAATATTCTTTGATGAAAACTGGGAAGAGTTTGTGAATAACGGACAGGAAATCTCGGATGAAGTGCTTCACAGTTTTGAAGAGCATGTACAGTTTGATGATCCTGTTAATATTCAATATACTTCCGGAACTACCGGTTTTCCGAAAGGGGTTACTCTTTCCCATCATAATATTCTCAATAACGGTTATTTTATTGGGATCAGACTAAAATATACTGAAAAAGACCGCGTCTGCATTCCTGTACCTTTTTACCACTGCTTTGGGATGGTCATCGGAAATATGTGCTGCACAGCTCACGGAGCCTGTATGGTAATTCCGAATGACAGTTTTGATCCGGAGATTACTTTAAAAGCTGTTTCAGATGAAAAATGTACTTCTTTGTATGGAGTACCTACGATGTTTATTGCCGAACTGGCAGTAAAAGATTTTGACACCTATGATTTTTCAAGCTTAAGAACCGGTGTTATGGCGGGCTCTGTATGCCCTCCCGAAATCATGAAAAAAGTGGAAAATCTAATGAATATTAAAGAAATGAGTATCTGCTACGGAATGACAGAAACTTCACCTGTATCTACTCAGACTTTAATAGGAACACCGCTGGAAAAACAAGTCAGCACCGTAGGAACGGTTCAGGATCACCTTGAGATAAAAATCATTGATGAAAGTGGCAGAACTTTAAAACGTGGGGAGCATGGGGAACTTTGTACCAGAGGCTATTCCGTCATGCTAAAGTACTGGAATGATCCTGAAAACACCAGGAAAGTATTGGATGATGCCCGCTGGATGCACACCGGAGATATGGCAGTAATGGATAAAGACGGCTATATTACCATTTCAGGAAGGATAAAAGATCTGATCATTCGTGGTGGAGAAAATATCTCACCTAAGGAAATTGAAGATTTTTTATATACGTATACCAACATTCTTGATGTCCAGATCATTGGTGTTCCCAGTGAAAAATTCGGAGAAGAAGTAATGGCATGGGTAAAAGTGAGAAAAGGATTTACCATCACTGCTGAAGAACTACAGGAATACTGCAAAGGAAGAATTGCCCATTATAAAGTTCCAAAATACTGGAAATTCGTAGATGAATTCCCAATGACTATTTCCGGAAAAATAAGAAAGGTTGAAATGCGGGAAATTTCTATGAAGGAGCTTGGGCTGTAAAATGTAAAACTGAGCTAATTAACTTAAAGAGATAAAATGATAAATAGCTATCCCATTTTTACTTATGATAAAAAAAGCATTTCAAATTGAAATGCTTTTTTTTATTGTTAAAGTTCTTTTCTTAACCTCGCGACAGGAATATTGAGCTGTTCCCGATATTTTGCAATCGTTCTTCTGGCAATATTATAACCCTGCTCTTTCAGAATGACTACTAATGCATCATCTGTAAGTGGTTTTCTCTTATTTTCTTTACTGATAACTTCCTGAAGATGGGTTTTGATCTCCTTTGTAGAAACTTCTTCTCCATCGTCATTTGTTAAACTGTCTGAGAACAGATCTTTAAGATATACAATCCCATTAGGGGTATCTGCATACTTACTTTTTACCACCCTTGAAATGGTAGAGATGTCAAAACCTGTAATATCTGCAACATCCTTCAGAATCATTGGTTTCAGAGACTTTTCGTCACCGGTGATGAAATAATCCTTCTGAAATTTTACAATGGCTGTAATCGTCTGTAATAAGGTATTCTGGCGCTGATTAATGGCATCAATATACCATTTTGCTGCATCCAGTTTTTGCTTGATAAATAAAGCAGCCTGCTTGTGTTCCGATGAATTCTTATCATGGGAATAGGTAGTCAGAATATCTTTATATTCTTCAGAAACTCTTAGTGTAGGTGCATTCTTGCTGTTCAGCATAGGGATTACCTGCCCGTCTTTCACCTGAATGACAAAGTCCGGAATAATTTCCTGATTGATGGTAATTGTCTGTGTATCAAAGTTTCCACCTACTTTAGGAGAAAGTTTTGAGATCTCATCCAGAGCATCTTTCAGATCGTCTTCTTCAATATCATATTTCTGAATGATCTTGTTATAATGCTTATTCGTTAAAGCTTCAAACTGATGTCTTAAGATATTGGCAGCCAGAGAAACTGCTTTATCTGAGCTTACCTTCTTTTCAATCTGTAGTAAAAGGCATTCCTGCAGACCTCTTGCTCCTACTCCTGGCGGATCCAGTTTCTGAACATAATTTTCAAGGATATCCTCTACTCTTTCTTTAGTAGTATAAATTCCCTGTGAGAAAGCAAGATCATCAACAATAGATTTGATCTCTCTTCTCAGATATCCGTCTGTATCTAAATTTCCGATCAGGTATTCTGCAATCTTCAGATCTTCATCACCAATATTCACCAGGTGAATCTGTTCTGTAAGATAATCATATAAGGACTGGCCTTCCGTTAAAAGACTCTCGTTATCGAATTCTTCATCATCCGGAGAGTAGTTGCTGGATGCGGTTTTATAGCTCGGTTCATCGTCATAGATATATTCATTGACGTCGAAATCTGTTTCAATGCTTTCTGTACCCTCATCCTGATAAGCATCTTCCAGGGAAGAATAATCATCTTCCTTAGAATCCTCTTTTGCAATTTCCAAAGCCGGGTTTTCTTCTAACTCTCTCTCCAGCTCCTCTTCAAATTCAAGAGTATGAAGTTGAATAAGCTTCATCAACTGGATCTGCTGAGGGGCCAGCTTCTGTCCTAATTTAAGTTGTAAGTGTTGTTTAAGCATATTCTTATTTGCGTTTTAACATAACATATTCTACGAATTTAATAAATTTATTTGATAAAAAACACATTTAGCATGATTTTTGCATTACTTATCCTAATATAATAAACTATTAAATAATAAAAAAAGCCTTAACTTGTGATTAAGGCTTTTTTTATTGTTCTAGAATTCAGCGCTTTTCGGTGTTCTAGGGAAAGGAATTACATCTCTGATATTCGTCATCCCTGTTACGAAAAGAACTAATCTTTCAAGTCCTAAACCAAAGCCTGCATGCGGTACAGAACCGAATTTTCTGGTATCAAGATACCACCAAAGTTCGTGCTCATCTACGTGCATATCTGCCATTTTCTGTTTTAAAACATCTAATCTTGCTTCTCTCTCAGATCCTCCGATGATTTCACCGATACCAGGAAAAAGAACATCCATAGCAGCAACGGTTTTGTTGTCATCGTTCAGTTTCATATAGAAAGCTTTGATTTCTTTCGGATAGTCAAATAATACTACCGGGCTTTCAAAGTGTTTTTCAACAAGATATCTTTCATGCTCAGACTGAAGGTCTGTTCCCCATTTTTCAACAGGGTAAACAAATTTTCCTTTTTTATTTTCTTTAGAGTTCAATAAAATTTCGATCGCTTCCGTATAGCTTACACGCTTGAAACGCTTCGCTACTACATTCTGAAGTTTTTCGATAAGACCCTCTTTTGCTCTTTCTTTTTCCGGTTTTGTCTTTTGTTCTTCCGCAAAACGGTTGTCCAGGAACTCAAGATCATCTTTGCAGTTATCCAATACATACTGGATCACATATTTTAAGAAATCTTCCGCAAGGTCGATGTTATCTTCAAGGTTGTTGAATGCTACTTCCGGCTCAATCATCCAGAACTCGGCAAGGTGTCTTGTTGTGTTAGAATTTTCAGCACGGAAAGTAGGTCCGAAAGTATAAATTCTTCCCAATCCCATTGCAGCGGTCTCACCTTCCAATTGTCCTGAAACGGTAAGGTTTGTTTTTTTACCGAAGAAATCCTGAGAGAAGTCAATTTCACCTTCCTCCGTTTTCGGCATATTGTTCAGGTCGAAGTTCGTTACGCCAAACATTTCACCTGCTCCTTCCGCATCTGCTCCTGTAATGACCGGTGTGTTGATATAGAAAAACTGGTTCTGGTTGAAGAATGAGTGAACTGCAAAACTTACTGCGTGACGCACTCTGAACACCGCTCCGAAAAGGTTTGTTCTGAATCTTAAGTGAGCCTGCTCACGAAGTTTCTCAAGGCTGTGTTTCTTAGGCTGAAGAATTGTACTCTGAAGTTCTTCTGTAAAGTTATCTCCTAAAATAATGATCTTTTTAGCGATAATTTCCACAGATTGTCCCGCTCCCTGGCTTTCCACCACTTCTCCTACTACTTTCAGGGAAGAAGCTGTACTGATATTCTTAAGAATAGCCTCATCAAAATTTTCGAAATCAACAACTATCTGCAAATTATTAATCGTAGAACCATCATTAAGCGCAATAAAGCGATTAGCACGGAAGGATCTTACCCATCCGTAAACTGTAATGTCATGATGTAATACTTTCTTGTAATCCTTTAGGATTTCTTTGATCGTTTGCTTTTTCATTTGTTGATGATAAATTTTTTTATATAAAAATTAATGTCTGCAAAGTTACAAAAAAACAGCGCAACTTGATGATTGCGCTGTCTTTAAAAATCATTTAACAGGTATTTAAACTCTCCGTTCAGTAAATTCACCTTTTTTCTTCTGCAAAATCTTCTGCATTTCAGGGTTACATTTCCACTCAATATTGTCCTGAACTTCAATAATATCCGGAATACCTCCGGAATAAACACACTTACACTATCACTTTTAAAAAGAATAAAATATGATTTTACTCTGAGTTTTCATGGAATTAGTTTTATTGAAATGGTTATTAGTTTTTAAGTGATAAGTTCGTGGTAAATTACCGGGTTATACATCCATTTTTAGACTATACTATACTTTTAAACTGTGTGGCGGATTAACCGGATTTACTGTTTAATGATTTTTAAATGATCACTACACTTTACATCTCTAAATTCTGAACAATTACTTCATGATTTACTTTTTAGTTTTCTTGGTTATTAGTTTTTATCCTCTCCTTCATTATTAGTTTTTATGATACAATTCCCGACTTGCTTTTTTTATGATCAACAGTTTGGAACTGATATCTTGTATTGTGCACATACAAAATAAATGGTTGTGTTTTTACCTGAAGCAAAGATGCAGGATGTGGAAGAATGAAACAAGGGAATGCTTTATAGATTCATAAATTTATATACCTAAAAACATGAATTTATAAACAATAAAAAACTAAATATCAATAACTTAATATTAACCCAAAGACATATTTTCAATTTCTTTCAAGTAGATAGAAAGTGGTGTTCCGGTTCGTTTTTTGAAGGCTAAAGTGAAGGCCTGTTCATTATTATATCCTAATTCTTCAGCGATAAAAGGAATTTTATAAGACCTGAATTTTTTGTCATTGGCCAGTCTGCTGATGGCATAATCAATACGAAGATCATTGAGATAGGTTGCAAAGTTTTTCCCTTTGTGAGTATTGATAATTTCTGACAGATATTTTGAGTTTGTTTTTATTTTTTTGGCAAGACTTCCCAATGTGATACCCTTATTCAAAAACTGATCATTGTTTTCAAATATTTCAAGTTCTTTTAAAATAGTCTGGGCAATATCTTCAGAAATAGTTCTCGATATTTTGTCCTCAACATTTTCTGTACTGACTGTTTGAACAGGTACTGCTGAAATTTCATTCTTAATTTCCGGATCTCTGTTTTTTTCGCTTTTATTTTCATTAACAGATTGAATAAGATCCTGGGCAATCTTCTTGTAGTTCTTTTCAGATTTTTTATATTTAAAATAAACGTTGATAAATAATAAATGTGAAATCAGCAAAAGACTTAAAACAATATAGAAAAGACTTTTTCTTTTCGTAAGCTCATTGGTTATGCTTTCTTTTTCCTGCTGAAGTTCCGGAGTATCATATCTTCTCGGAAGCTCTCTGGAAATATACCTGAACTGCATATCCAGCACCTGATCTACTTTTAAAAAACGGTCTACATAATACAGCTGCTTTTCCTTATCACCGTTTTCTTTATAATAATCAATAAGGTAAGTATATACATCTCTCAGCTCAGGATAGATATAGTTGGTTTTAAGAACTAGAGAATCTATTTTCCTGAAAAAGCCAACGGCTTTTTCTTTTTCCTGAAGTCCGGCATAGGACTTTCCTAAATACAAAAGTGTATAATTCTGGTTTCTTTTACTTCCATTATGATTTGTAAAGAAATATTTTTCGCATTCCAATAAGCCATCAATGGCTTTCTGATAATTTCTGGAATGCAGATGATAATATCCAAGCAGCCCAAGATTCTGATGATATCGGTAAACATCTTTATTTTTTTTAGAATCCAGCAACCCGTCTTTTATCAGTACATAAGCAGAATCCATTTTATTGATCTCTATGTAAGCATCTGCCAGATTCAGTTTGAGAGAATTTTTCTCATCCTCATTCATATAATCTGTATCATAAGCATAGTGTCTCAGTACTTTTGCTGTCTCTGCATGTTTTCCTATATAATTGTTCAGGTGGGCAATACTGATATGGGCCATAGCAATCTGCCTTTTATTTCCTTTTTCTTTTGCATATTTCAGTCCGAGGATATAATTATTGAATGCAGATTGAAGATTGTCATTCTTAGAGTATAAATTTCCTCTTAGCAAATAAATTCTCGCCGGATAGATATTTTCTTTGGAATTTTTTGTGATGTACTGTAAGCTGTCTAAGTATTTTAATGCGTTGGGTAAGTCTTCTGCAAAATGAAGCATTACATATCCTTCAGCAATCTGAGTGGTGTTTTTTTCAGATTTTGCCTTTTTAAGATAATAATCGGCAATACTTTTACTGTTTATTTCTCCCGCAGGACTGTTATAGAATTCTTTTTCCAATTCCTCATAAGTCCGTTCTTCCAGAGAATTTTTTCTAATATTCAGGGTTTGTGCATGATAAAACACAACCCCTATAATCAAAAACAGTAGTAAAGATTTTATTTTCATCATTCATCCTAGCTATATTACAAAAATATTATTTTTCTTCAGTAGATACACCACTCCTTTTGCTTTTTTTCCATGTATTCATCCATATTTTTATTAAAATTCGGGATAATAATTCAATAAAAAGTGAATACATTCTGAATATTATAATTTTTTCTAATATCATTTCCATTCTACTTTACCTTCCAGATAGTACACTCTTCCATTGCTCTCATAAAGAAGATCATATCCTTGAGAGGTCAGATAAAAATGACATACCTTCATTTCACCATTTCTGTCTTTAAACTGAAGAACTGCAGGACACATTTTAGCCTGATCCATTTTCTTTACAATAAGATTAAAATCCTTCTGAATATTTTTTTTACTGTACAGAGATAACATCCGATCATTAATAAAACGAATATATTTCAAAGATGAAAGAGGATAAGTAATCAATTGAAAAGGCTTTCCTGCAAGCTTTGCAGCATTCTCATTGAAAAAATTCGTGATCGAAATACTATCCTGTGTAATAGTTTTCACCACACTTGATTCATATCTCTGACCATCCGCAAATTCCATACTGTATATGGCTTCCATTTTAATAGCAAAACCTTTCCCGGATTTTCTCAAATCAGTAAGATCTGTAAATTCCTTTCCTTTTTTAACAACAATCAAAACATTTCCTTCTCCGAAATCACAGTCATAATATTTTTTATAATCAAAAGGCTCTTCTGTTTGGGTATTTACTGTGTCATTTGCTGTATTTTGTGAAAAAATACGTACTGAAAACAGGAATAAAAATACTATTAGTTGATAATTTTTCATGGCTTGATTATTTACTTAATTGTTTCAGGTATTGATAGTGTGAAACCACGGCATTCACAATACTTTTCTCATGGTATGGAAAATTGTTTCTGGCAGCTGCTTTTTTGATTGCAGGAGTAATAATGGTATAGACTGTGTGTGGCAAACCTGGAAAAAGATGATGCGCCGCATGGGAATTGAACCCTCCGAAAATCCAGTTGGCAAAACTGCAGGTTGGATGATAATCCAAGGAGACGGCTAACTGATGCTCATAATAATCATATGGCAGATATCCATTTTCATCTGCCTGGGGGAAATCAGTTTCAAGACTCAGATGAGAAATAATCAGGGTCAGAACAAAAAACAGTGAAATGGTCACATGCATGATAATAAAAGAGATGAAAATTGTCATGAGCGAAATATCTGTAAAAAGCACTGGCAACATCAGCATATAGCCGAAGTAAGCTAATTTTAGCAGGATAACTTCTGCTACAGATAGAATAGAATGTTTCTGATTTCTGAGATTAGCCAGGTCTTTCTTCCTTACATACATAAAATCTTTGATCATAATCCAATGCAAGGTGTAAAAACAATACAGCACAGTAGCATATACATGTTGGTAGGTATGGATTCTTCTTTTGGGATGATGTACAGACAGGCGCAAAAAAATATTATCATCGATATCAGCATCACAGCCATCCACATTAGGAAACACATGATGAGAAGCAATATGCCTCTTCCTCCACAGTCTTGCATTTACGCCCTGCAAATTAAAAGTGATATAGTAAATAATCCTGTTGAGTTGTTTATACTTTGAGAATGTATTGTGCACACAATCATGAGCACAATTAAAAGCCAGCAATATTCCGGTAAGTCCTAAAGCAATATAATTCAAAGTTACCAGCCAGTTCTTATCTGATATATAAGGATTGAAAAGATTAGCATAAAGAAGCAGAAAGGCCAGAGCATACAACAGGAATTTTATGATCATCAATCTTCCGGCCTTTTTCATCACTTCATCCGTCAGCAATAGATCCACCTCTTTACGCAATTCCGAGTAGAAAGAAGAGGTTGCTTTTTTAAATCTGATTTTGGGTTTCATAATCACTTTTTATTTACTTTCTGTTTCTTAAAATTCCAGTTGATCAAAGGCAGTTTCCTTCTTCCGTTCTCATTCCATCCTCCAATCTGTATTCCACGGAAATCCTTACATTGATTGTACAAACCGATCTGTATTCCCCGGCATTTCTGCCCGATATTCGCCAATGGCGCTACAGAAACCCCTTTCATCTCATGATGCAGATTAAAAAACGGAGAAACAGACATTCCGTTAGTCACTGCATATGTGTTGACATTACTTGAAACATTAATCTCCAAACCATTGGTAACAGTGGGTTCCAGGTTAATAAGCGACAGCTGAAGTCCGTTAATGGTATTCATCTTTTCGCGGGGAACAATTACATAATCATCGTTAACTGGCGGTTGTAAATTGAAAAGCATTAATGGCGGAAGAAAAATTCCTACAAAATTGAATCCCATGGCTAAGCCATTTACTTTTTTAGGCTTAAAATATTCTTCCTCGTCAAAATATTTAAATAAAATTCCGTTGACATTTCTGGTAGTCTTTGAAGGTGAAGCTGCAATCATTCTTGGTTTCAAAGAATCCACTTTCAGATTATCTGATGCATAAACCAGACTATTGACTAAAAGAACTGCTGTTAATAATATAATTCGTGTTTTCATAACTCGTTGTTTTAAAAATTACAGTTCAAAATTATCCGCAGAAACTCCAGTTCCGAATGTGAAAAAAAATTAAAAAAAACATCGTGTTTGCGAAAATCACAAAATACGGGTTGAAAGCCTGAAGAAGGAGGCTGGAAGTTACTCTCAGTGGTTCCACAAAAAACACTACATTTGTGAAAATCACAAAACTATGCACCAGGAAGCTCTGCTGAAAGAAATCCGAAGAAAAATAGGGGAGAAATCTTTAAATGACGAGATTGCCAACATTCTTAATATCAGCTATGATGCGGCTCACAGAAGGACTTCTTTGAAAGCCAAGTTCAGTTTTGAGGAAGCTCTGGAGCTTGCCAAATACTATCAGATCTCACTGGATCAGTTTCTGGGAACGGAAAATCAATTAGTCGTTAAGAGAACACAACCTGTAAGAACGACCGAAGATCTTTTAAACTATTTCGAGAACTCCTTGAAGATTTTGAATGTTTTTCAGAATATCAATAATTCCAAAGTATTTTATTCCGCAAAAGACATCCCTTTTTTCTATACCATTTCAGATTCTGTTCTGTCCCGTTTTAAGTTTTATGTCTGGATGAATTTGTTGAACCAGGATAAATTTTTAAGTCCCTTTGACGAGTTCACAATGAAATATCATTCTGTAAAAAATGAAATGCTGAAAGATCTTTACGACAAACAAAACGTAACGGAAATCTGGAATGATACCACCATTATGAGTGCATTGAGACAAATTTCGTTTTATTATGAAATGGGATTATTGAAAAAGAATGATGCAGATCTTATTCTGGAAGACCTGAAAAAGTTACTGGTAGGACTGGAAATTAAAACACTGGAAAAAAGTAATTTTCAGATCTATGTGAATGATTTAGTCATTTTAAACAACGCTATTCTATTCAAAAATGAAGAACAATGTTCCTTTTTTGTACCTTTCAGCATGTTCGGATATATGATGACCAATGATAAAATAACGTGTGAAGATTCGCTGAGCTATTTTGAGCATCAGATCAAGAACTCCAGATCACTTAATGAATCAGGAAACAGAGAAAGGAAAATGTTTTTTAATAAAATGTATGAACAGATTGACCGATTAAAACAAAATTTATCATGAATACACTTCGTAACGGCGAATATTTTGGAGACACCAATCAAAGGGTCAATTTAGAAGGATTGACCATCACCGATACGGAGTATACTCATTCTTATGTAGACTGGCATTATCATGAAAATGCTTATTTCACTTTTCTTCTTCAGGGGAATATGACGGAAGGAAACAGAAAGGAAGCCTACGACTGTTCTGCCGGAACATTATTGTACCATCATTGGGAAGATCCGCATTATAATATTAAACCGGATATTTTCACAAGAGGCTTTCATATTGAGCTTTCACAAAGTTGGTTTGACCGGTTTGATATTCAGAAAAGTAAAGTGGAAGGCAGTTTTAACATAAAAGATCCGGCTTTAAAACTATTGGTTTATCAGATGTTCAAAGAAACCAAAGGTGATGATATTTCACTTGAACTGGCTTTTAATCAACTATTGCTACATCTTTTCAGCCAGTTGACCCAACAAAAAGAAAGCACAGAAAGAAAACCTTTATGGGTAGGACAGATTAATGAAATTCTACATGAAAGCTTTACGGAAAGCCTTAATCTCAAAGAACTTTCCAAAACCCTGAACATCCATCCTATTCATCTCAGCAGAGATTTTCACAAATATTTCCACTGTAATCTGGGTGAATATCTCAGAAAATTAAAACTCAATAAGTCTCTTGAACTTCTCACTTCATCCCATTCTTTAACGGATATTGCATTAGGGTGCGGTTTTTCAGATCAAAGCCATTTTACACGCTGCTTCAAAGAAAATATAGGAATTACACCGCTGAAATACAGAAATCTTCTGAAAAATCATTGAAAGTTGTTTGAAATTAAAGAGGGGTTTGGATTTTGTCATAGACTACGGTCAATCTGCGATTTCTAAAAAGGTAGGAATCTTGTTATTCATCAATTGTTTGAGATTCTTCATTATATTTCATTCAGAATGACACGCGTTAAATAACACCATTCACGATTTGGATACATCATTCCCCGATTCGGCTACATTTACCTTTTCGTAAGTTTCCATCTTTGTACCATCATTTAAACAAAAAAATATTTAAAAATGGAAACAAGAAAAGTATGGTTCGTGACAGGAGCTTCAAAAGGATTAGGATTCGAGCTGGTAAAAAAATTACTATCCGAAGGGTTTCAGGTTGCAGCTACTAGCCGTACTGTTGAATCCCTGATCTCCACCATCGGAGAAACTTCAGAAAATTTTCTTCCTCTTAGCGCCAACATCACAGACAATAATGACATCAAATCTGCCATTGAAAAAACAGTTCATCATTTCGGACGCATTGATGTGGTGGTCAACAATGCAGGTTATGGACAAATCGGAACGCTGGAAGAACTGACAGATGAAGAGGCAAGAGAAAATTATGCAGTGAATGTTTTCGGAACCTTAAATGTGATCAGAAATGCAATGCCTTATCTGCGTGAACAAAGATCAGGAAACATCTTCAATATTTCTTCTGTTGGTGGATACTCTGCTAATTTTCCAGGATGGGGAATCTATTGTTCTACGAAATTTGCCGTTGCAGGATTTACGGAAGCGCTGGCAGAGGAAGTAAAAGACTTCGGAGTTCATGCTACGGTTGTTTATCCCGGATATTTCCGTACCGATTTCTTAACCAAAGATTCTGTGAAAACGCCTTCAAATCCTATTCAGGCTTATGAAGCTGCAAGAAATTCGGAACAGGCGCACCTTAACGAAATCAATGGAAACCAGCCTAATGATCCTGAAAAAGCAGCCGATGTTCTGATCCAGATCAGTAAAGAGAAAAATCCTCCGGTCCATTTATTATTAGGGGTAGGAACCATAGAATTTCTCAATAACAAAATTGATATTTTAAAGAAAGACGCTGAGCAATGGGAAAGTCTTACTGTTTCTACTGCAATTTAATATGATAATCATATCCTTCGACTCCGCTCAGGATGACATTTCTAATACTGAATGTTTTAATTTATATGCATGGATTAAATATAAAATTTTAGAGAAGTCTGCATGAGCTGAGCCGAAGACTTTTTGAAATGTATTATACTTTTTATAAAAACAACTAACTTCGCTCTATGAAACAACCTGTTCGTTTTAATTCTATATCAGATTTTCATGCTTTCTGCAGTCTTCCGAATCCTGAGCATCCGCTGATCAGTTTGATCGATTACAGCAAGGTTCGTTATGTTGTAGAAAATGAGGAACTGAAGTGGATTCAGAATTTTTATTCCATTGGTTTGAAAAAAAATGTCACACCAAAGTTCAATTACGGGCACCAGCAATATGATTTTAATTCAGGAGTGCTGTGTTTTGTTTCACCGCAGCAATATTTAAGTCTTGAAATCAACCCGGAAGTAGAAGTAGAGCCTACAGGATTTTTATTGTTGATTCATCCCGATTTTCTGTGGAATACTTCATTAACCAAAAAAATAAAATCGTATGACTTCTTCAGCTACCAGGTAAAAGAAGCTCTTTTCCTCTCTGATAAAGAAGAGAAAATCCTGGTTGATATTTTTAAAAACATTGAACGTGAATATCAGACCAATACCGATAGATTCACACAGGAACTGATTATTGCCCAAATTGAATTATTACTGGTTTACTCTGACCGTTTTTATGAAAGGCAGTTTTTCACCAGAAAAAAATCAAGTCATGAATTGTTATATAAATTTGAAGACATTCTTTCTCAATATTTCGAAGGCGGAAGTCTCCTTGAAAACGGGATTCCATCAGTGAAGTGTATTGCTGAACAGATGAATATTTCTCCCAATTATCTGGGAACACTTTTACGTCTTCACACCCAACAAAATACACAACAGCATATTCAGAATAAATTAATTGAATCTGCCAAAGAACGATTAAGCACTACAAGTTTATCCGTAAGTGAAATTGCTTATGAGCTGGGATTTGAGCATCCGCAGTCTTTCAGCAAACTTTTTAAGCAAAAAACAAATCAGTCACCAGGAGAATTCAGAAAGCTTTTCAATTAGCACTGCTTTGAAATGATCATTATAAAATAGCAATGTTAATTTCATTCTATTTTGTGATAAGGAAGTTCATTATTTTTGTTTAAATACTTCTTTAAGATGAAACCAATCCTATTATTGATCTTTATTTTCACATTTTATTTCTATCAGGGACAAAGTAAAAAAGATATAATCAATGTTGAAAAAACAGAGAATCCAATTCAGAAAAAATATTCCGGAAAAATTGTTTTTCTAAGCCAAAACATAGCCACGGAAAATCTGAGAGATTCGGATATTCTTAATTCTGCAATATTTCAGGAAAATGGTGATCTTGGTATTCATGCCTTCTTTGATAACTCTCTGGTTAATTATCTGCATCAGCTTGAACCCCTTCTTTCTGTGGATGAACTGCTGAAAAAAGGAAATTATCAGTTCTCATTTTATGTAGACGGAAAACTTATTTATCAGGAAAATCTCAATACAGGAGCGGGAACTTCCGACCATAAAAAATTCAAAACCAGCTTACGAATTCCTCTTCTCAGCAGCAAAAATGAAGATTCCTGGGGAAGGTATTTATGGATGCGTTTTTATATGGCTCATAACGGAATTGATGCGCTGACAGCAGGAAATCATATTTTAAAAATTGAAATCAGACCTTATATCAATACTTCTACGATCCAAACGGGATCAGTCATTGCAGAAGGACAAATCAATCTTACTGTTCCTGCTCAAAACACTACAGAGCAGCAAATCGCCATTCAACCTATTCAGTCCAATAGTGGTTGGAATATTTCACAGGAAAGAATCAATACGGAAAGCATCAGAACTCTGAATAAGAAAATTGCAGAGAACAGGTTCAAAAATATCACCGGAATTGTCATTATAAAAGAAGGAAAGCTTCTTCTGGAAGAATATTTCAACGGATCCGGAAGAGACTCTTTGCAGGACACACGATCGGTAGGAAAATCTTTTTCTTCAGCTTTAATGGGGATTGCTATTAAAGAAGGATATTTAAAAAGTGAAAACCAGAAACTGAGTGAATTTTATGACCTGAAGCTCTTTAAAAACTATTCTCCTCAAAAAGATAATGTCACTATCAAAAGTTTACTGACGATGAGTTCAGGGTTTGACGGAAACGATGAGAACTACGAATCTCCCGGAAATGAAGAAAATATGTACCCTACTGAAAATTGGGTAAAGTTTACTCTGGATCTTCCTATGACGGAAAATCCCATTGGTAAAAATTGGAGTTATTTCACAGCAGGAGTAGTAGTATCCGGAGATATTCTGGATAAAACTGTTCCACAGGGATTAAAAAATTATGCCGATCAAAAGTTGTTTCAACCTCTTGGAATTACAAATTACAAATGGCAGTTTACACCCCAGCAAAAGCCTTCATTGGCAGGAGGACTTCGCATGAAAGCACTTGATTTTGCAAAATTCGGGCAATTATATCAAAATAATGGCGTATGGAGTGGAAAAACCCTATTGAGTAAAGAATGGATTCAGAAATCTTTCACCAATTACTTCACAGACAATCCTGATTTTGAAGGATATGGATATTTATTCTGGAGAAAAGTTTATACTGTGGGAAACAAAAGTTATGAAGCTTTCCAATCCAGTGGAAATGGGGGAAATAAAATTATTATTTTCACTCAGATACCAGTTGTCATAGTAATTACAGCGCAAGCCTACAACAAGCCCTACGCACACCAGCAATCTGAAAAAATAGCACAGGATTATCTTTTACCCGCCTTAAAAATGAGTAATGAATAATCAGTAATGAGTAATGTAGAAAAGTGAGAAAGAATAGCTTATTGCTTATTGCTTATTGCTTATTGCAATACTATTCGTCTTTTTTGGAAGGAACCAGAAATACATCAATAAGACCTTCAGGAAGTTCCATTTTGATTGTTCTTTCTTCCCTGTCAACTGCAAGAATCCAGTCTTTGATCATAGGAATTACCACTTCTTTTCCATCCAGATTGGTAATGAAATACACCTGTGCTGTCTGATCGTTTACTGATCTGATCACTCCACAGTTGTTGTCATTCTGGTCAAAAATTTCAAATCCGATGATTTCGTGGTAGTAAAATTGTTTTCCTGAAAGTTTAGGCAGTGAAGCAAGTGGAAGGTAAACACTTTTACCCAATACCTGATCTACCATCGCTTCAGAAGAGTTTTTGAATGCAAGATTCAGAGCATCCAGTTTGCTCCATGATGATTTTTCAATAAAAAATGGAACCAATAATCCGTTGATTTCAACGAATATTGATTCCAATTTATTGTAAAGCTCGGGTTGATCGGTATCCAATTTAAGGATCACGTTACCCGCAAGTCCATGTCTGCGTGTGATTTTTCCTAAAAAATAGCAATCTTCTTTACGCATAACAGGTTTTGCTCTTAAGCTTCAGTGTTTTCTTCAGTTTCAGCAGCAGGAGCTTCTCCTTCTGTAGCTTCAGCAGCAACTTCTTCAGCAGGTGCATTAGCAGCTTCTTCAGCAGCTTTAGCATCAGCTTCAGCTTGTGCAGCAGCAGCAACTCTAGCTTCGTTTACTTTTACTTCAGCATCTAAAGCAGCTTTCTTAGCATCAGCTTTAGCAGTAGCTAAACCTTCTACTTTACCTTGTACTTTAGCATCTTTAGCTTCTACCCAAGCATTGAATCTTTTTTCAGCTTCAGCTTCGTCAAAAGCACCTTTAGCGACACCACCTTGTAAGTGTTTTTTGTAAAGAGCACCTTTGTAAGATAGAATAGCTCTAGCAGTATCAGTAGGCTGAGCACCGTTGTTTAACCACTTTACAGCAGAATCAACGTTCAATTCGATAGTTGCCGGGTTAGTAATTGGGTTGTAAGTACCTAGTTTTTCGATGAATCTACCATCTCTTCTAGCTCTAGAATCTGCAACCACGATGTGGAAAAAAGGTTTTCCTTTTTTACCGTGTCTTTGTAATCTGATTTTTACTGACATAATGTTTGAATTTTACGGGAACTCGTCCCAGTTAAATATTTAAGAGTGCAAAGATAGTAAAAAAGTTTGAAGTAAAGAGCTCTGAGTAAAAAGTTTTATAAAATTCATTATTTTTTAACTAATCAGTGCAAAAGAGAATACTGTTGAAATAATCACAGAAATTAAAACTGCCATAAAAACAACAAAATTATCTCTTGTTTTTCCTGTAATCCCATAGATCACCAAATAGTTGATGATATACGCAGGCACCAGTAGAAAAAATGAAAACTGTCCGGTAGATGTAAGCACAGCCTTAAAAAAAAGACTCCCGGTTACAGAAGCTATGATAAGCCCTAAAAGACTTTTAAAAATGATTTTCTCATCTATCTTATCATTTTCTTTGACTTTTGAAAACTGATCAAATTTATTCAGAATAAAAATCTTTAAATCGCTGCTGCTAATCATTTCTGAAGAAATATTTTCAAGGATAACATCTATATTTTCTCCCTTTTGTACCCTTTTGTGTACTTCAAATGAGATTCTCCCTTTTTCTTTGACTAAAACTTTCCTGTATTCTGCTGCTTTTACAAATTCATCATAATTGAATTGCTGACTGATGGCTTCCCGCAGTTCATCATTGACTTTACCAGTATGATCAGTCATATGAAGATAGGCAGCATGAAGATCTTCTTCATTATAATTTCTGTAAATATTCTTCATCTACACCGTTCCCATATAGAAAAGTCCAAGGCACTTCTGGTTTTCCTCAATGGTCAGAGAGTCTTTCAGCTCGTCCACGATTTTAGGAGAACTCCAGTAACACCCGATATTATTTGCTGTACAGCTAAGATACATATTCTGAACCGCCATTGAAGTCGCTGCTATTTCTTCCCATTCCGGAACCATACCGCTGAAGTTGACAACAATAGAAACCACAACATTGGCTTTATTGATTTTAAAACCGATATCGTTGTATTTTTTTTCTAAAAAAAGTTGTTCTGGAGTAACGGTCTTATAGATAGCCTGCATTTCTGCTGCCAGCTGTGCTTTTTCTTCTCCGTTGAATATTTTGAAACGCCATGGCTTAGTACGTTTGTGATTGGGAGCAAACGTGGCAGAATTTACAATCTCTTCCAAAACTTCCTGAGATATTTCTGTGTCTGTATAATCTTTCGGGAAAATACTTCTTCTCTCCTCTATAATTTCTTTTAAAATGGTTGCTTTACTCATACCTGCAAATTTACAACATGAAATTCAATCTTCATTTTAAAATGTTAAGGATGTATAGCCAGTTTACGATTTTTATACGCCTGATAATTGCTTATGATAAATGTTGCGGCAATGATTAAAGCAATCAGAATACCCAGCCATTTTTCATAGACTTCCCCTTTTGCCGGGTTCAGCATAAATAACACAATAAAACTTATGGAATATACTACCCCGGCAATGATCCATCTGTTATCGGGATCAGGATATTCCTTCACGGTACTTGCTTTATTGTAATTAAAAACAGGAAGCAGTTTATGTTGATCCCAAATGACCAATATCAGTACGGCAATCATCATTAAGGAGGTGATTATCCAGGTCCCCGAAAAGGAAAGGCTGAGGGTAATAACCCAGATATTACTCAAGATAGCCAGAAACATCAATGCACCCAATGTTGCAAAGCGCTGTGTCATCAGTAAAATTCCGGCTGCCACCTGTGCCAGTCCTAAAAAATTCCAATAAAATCCGGATTGATATAAAGCTTCAAAAAAGTATCCGATTGGGTTATCAGCTGAAATTCTAGTAAACCTCTCTCCCATAAGCTTTATTAAACCTGATGGAAAAAAAGCAGAGCCTACGAGATAACGAAGGTGAATAATGATCCACTGATTAATTCTGCCTGTTCTTAATTGTTCAAATTTCATAGTATAGTATTTTGCATAGCAAGGTACTAAATAAAAATAAAACTTCAAATATAAATCTGAAGTTAATCTTATTAAGATGAATAACTATATGATACTGCAGAATCTTATTTACAATACCTCTACAATCTTCTGATGGATTTTATTCAGGGTAAACTCGTCTCCGGGTCTCATTCCCATCATTTTTCTGGCCATTGGGCTTTCCGGAGAAATAGCGTAGAATCTGTCGCCCTCAAAAAAGAACTCTCCCAGCGACACAGAAATATAGAACCTGGCTTTATTGGTAATCACCAGTGAACCGAGCTGTACCCTTTCTGTAGCTGTATTCAGAACCTTTGCCATATTCCTCTTAAGATCATTCAATGCGCCGAGTTGCCGCTGCATCTGATAAATTTCCTCCTGCATTTCTTCTCTCATGCTGTCATATTTCGGAGTTTTTTTGATGTCACGGCTGGCTTCCATGGTAAATTCGATAAAGTTTTTAAGCTTCTCAATTTTCTCTGCGATGGTGGTCTTCACAAAGTCTCTGATATCACTTTTTTCAAATACAATCTTCTCCATACAATCTATTCTTTATATAAAGATAATATTTTTAGAATAATATTTCTTTGACTTTATACAAAAACGATAACAAAATAAAGAGAAATATGATTTATTCAAATAATAGGTTCTCATAAAAAAGCCCTGCAAAATTTACAAGGCTTTCTTATTATTTTTCGGCTAATTTCTTAAGATTATCCAGACCCTGGCCAAACATTTTATCCATGTTATTATCCATCATAGGCTTCATAATCTTCATCATACTATTCAGTTCATTATCTATCATCCAGGTTACTCTGGTTCCATTCCCTTCACGAGTCAGCACAATATTAGCTTTTGCATCTCCTTCAAAAGGTTCTATAAAGTGAAGTTTTGTCGCCATTTTCTGATTAGGGATCAGTTCGGTAATAGATTGTTCACCTTCCCCTACATTTTTATCACCCTTCCAGTGATAAGAATCTCCTAATTTATCTCCTTCTCCTGAATAGGTAATCACAATATTTTTATCGGCTTTGGAGAAAGGATCCCATTGGTTATATCCTTTTAAGTTCCCCGTATAAGTCCATACTTTTTCCTGAGGTGCGTTGATGACAACAGATTTTTCATAGTGATAGTCTTTACTGAAAGCCAGCACAGCAATGACAGCATAGATAAGAATCAGTACGATGATGATACCGATAATTTTTAAGAGTGTTTTCATAGTCTATATATTTAAGGTTATTTATTTTAATGATGACTTTTAAATCTGTTCTCAAAATTAAATATTCCTACATCACTCCTTCTTTCCATATGACAAGATTAATTAAAGATAAGGTATTTTTGTCATAACTTGCCAGTAAGGCATTATTTTTGAGCATTTCAGCTGTGATTCCCGATGAATCATTACATTTACCTTATATAAAAAAATCAAAAAATGAATATTTTAACCGAAAAATTTAACACACCATATCATTCAGCACCGTTTAACCTTATTAAAAATGAAGATTATCTTCCTGCATTTAAAGAGTTAATTCAAAAATCTGAAGCAGAAATTGAGGCTATTGTCAACAATCCTGAAACTCCTACTTTCGAAAATGTCATTGAAGCATTGGCATATTCCGGAGAGCAGCTGGATGTGGTTTCCAATATTTTTTTCAACTTAAATTCTGCAGAAACCAGCGACGAAATCCAACAGATTGCACAGGAGGTTTCACCAATTTTAACGGAATATTCTTCAAAAATTTCTCAAAACGAAGCCCTTTTCAACAAAATCAAAAAAGTATATGATGAAAAGGAAAAATATAATCTGAATGAAGAGCAGGAAATGCTTTTGAATGAAACCTACAAAGGTTTTGTAAGAAGCGGAGCCTTATTGAATGAGGAAGACAAAGAAAAACTAAAGAAAATCAGCATGGATCTTTCTGTAAAATCTTTACAGTTCGGACAGAATGTACTGGCTTCTACGAATGCTTATTTTAAACATATCATTAATAAAGAAGATCTTGCAGGAATTCCTGAGGCGATCATTGATCAATATGCGGAAGAAGCGAAAGAAAGGAATCTTGAAGGCTGGGTAGTCACTTTACAGTATCCAAGCTATATTCCATTCATGACCTATGCTGAAAACCGTGAACTGAGAAAAGAACTGGCTTTAGCCAATGGCAAAAAGTCTTTCGATGGTGGAGAATTTGACAATCAGAATTTGATTAAAGAACTTCTGAATTTAAAACAACAAAAAGCTGAACTTTTAGGATATAAAAACTACGCTGATTTCGTTCTTGAAGAAAGAATGGCCAAGTCTCCGGTGAAAGTTTTCGATTTTTTAAATGAACTTCTTACCAAAGCAAAACCTTATGCTGATAAAGAAATTGGAGAATTAAAATCTTTAGCAAAAGCTGACGGAATTGAGGAAATGCAAGGTTACGACCATGCATTCTATGCTGAAAAACTTCGTAAGGCGAAATTCGATCTTAATGATGAAGAACTAAAACCCTATTTTCCATTAAACCAGGTACAGGATGCTGTATTCGGACTGGCTGGAGAACTTTTCGGACTGACTTTTGAGGAAAGAAATGATATTCCAAAATACCACGACGATGTAAAAGTATATGAAGTAAAAGAAATTATAGCAGTTTCCAGTACAGGAAAGACAGAATCTGATTATAAGGCATTATTATACGTTGATTATTTTCCAAGAAAGGGAAAAAGAGCCGGTGCATGGATGACCAGCTACAAAAATCAGTACAAACAAAACGGTGAAAATTCCCGTCCGCATATTTCAATTGTCTGCAACTTCAGCAAACCTACAAAAGATACACCTAGTTTACTGACTTTCCAGGAAGTGACTACTTTATTCCACGAGTTTGGGCATGCACTTCACGGGATGATGGCAGATACTCAATATGCTACTCTTTCCGGAACTTCTGTGAAATGGGACTTTGTAGAACTTCCGTCACAGTTTCTGGAAAACTTCTGCTATGAACCGGAATTCTTAAAAACGTTTGCAAAACATTATAAGACCGGAGAAGTACTTCCTGACGAAAAAATTAAAAAAATTGAGCAGTCTAAAAACTTCATGGAAGGATATCAGACTTTAAGACAGCTAGGTTTTGGACTTCTGGATATGAATTATCATACTAAAGTGGCAGAACTGGAACATGAAAGTGTAAAAGAGTTTGAAGATAAATATACCAAAGCAACCACTCTTTATCCTTCCAACGCTGAAACGGCAATGAGTCCAAGTTTCTCCCACATTTTCCAGGGAGGATATTCCGCAGGATATTATTCTTACAAATGGGCGGAAGTTCTGGATGCCGATGCATTCCAGTATTTCAAAGAAAACGGAATCTTCAATCCTGAGATTGCAGCCAAGTATAAAGTACTGCTTTCTTCAGGTGGAACAAAGGATCCAATGGAGCTTTACAAAAGCTTCAGAGGCAGCGAACCAAAAGTGGAAAGCTTATTGAAAAGAGCGTTTGGATAGAATACAGACTGAGATGACGACAGAAAAAATTAATATGCTGGAAGCTATTTTTAATCAATCTTTAAAAACAGCTCTTGACAATACTACTCCAGAAAAGATTGATGAAATTCTTGACAACCGAGATTCTGCAGAGTTTTCTGATGAATGGATGAAAGCGTATCAGGTGATTGAAGAAAAAGCTTTTGATGAAGAAACAGAAGACCAGATAAGTGATATCCGAAAGGAGATTTTTGTTTCCACGTTCAGAAGTACCGGTTCTTCAGATCTTCCGGCTTATATTTCGGATGATTTTGGTTTGATTTGCTCTTACTACATTCACCAGGTTGAAAATAGCTGGGTCACCAATTTGCTTTTCACCTATCTTCATCATCAGATTCCACAAGGTGAACTGATGAAAACAGAGAAAACAATGAAAGAATTGATCCCATAGATCAGAAATTACAATATAAAGAACAGCGATTGCTGTTCTTTTTGTTTTAAATTAGTTGCTCGATAATTTCAAAATCAATTCCTGATCCATGACCACCCAAGAACAAATCCAGGACTACATCAGCAGCCAGCCGGAACTGAAGCGTAATGATATGCAGGAAATCCACAACATTATTCTGGAGCTCATGCCGGAATGCCAGCTGTGGTTTCTGGATGGTAAAAACAGTGAAAACAAAACCGTTTCCAATCCCAATATCGGGTATGGATCATATACCATGCAGTATGCAGATGGAAAAACCAGAGATTTTTATCAGATTGGGATGAGTGCCAATACCACAGGAATTTCCATCTACATCATGAATATCGGTGATAAGGCCTATTTAGCCAAAACATATGGAGATAAAATAGGGAAAGCCAGTGTAACAGGATATTGTATTAAATTCAAAACGTTGAAAGATATCAACATTGAAATCCTGAAAGCTGCCATACTGAATGGACTTAAAGAGTAAAAAGCTAAATTTGCACCTTATAGTAAACATCCATTCTGTAATTTTAAATAATGAGTACGATAACAACAAGATTAGAAAACGTAAAAAAACTTCAGGCTAAAAGATGGGAAAATGAAGACCATTGGGATACTTTAAATGATCTGTTGGTTAAAGAATTAGATGAAATTTTATTGATTGAGCCTGAAAACACTTCGGCTTTAATCAATATTGGGGCTATTTACTCGGATATGGGAGAAAATGAAAAGGCATTGGAGTATTTAAAAATGGCATTACATTTGGGTTCAAAAGACAAAAATCTCTTTGTAAACCTCGCTATTGTGCTTGTTTATATGGAGAAACATCAGGAAGAGTATTTGGAATATCTAGAAGAAGCAGAGGATAAAACGGAAGATCCTCTCACTTTTAAAGCGTATTTTGATCCTCAGTCCCGGTAAAATCAAATTAATTAAAAACTTAAAATCATGTTATTAGCCATCTTACTTCCCTTCTTATCTTTCATGGTCCGTGGAAAAGTTTTAACCGGAATTATCTACCTTATCTTACAGATCACTCTGATCGGATGGCTTCCTGCGGCAATCTGGGCTGTACTTTCTTTAAATAATGAAAGAGCAGACAAAAGAAATGACCGATTGATCAAAGCCATGCGGGAAAATAAAAGATAAAACTTACCAAGACTACACAAACACTTGATTTAAAATCAATTAATAAACATTATCTATTGTTTTTCAGTTTCTGATTTATAAATTTCATCAAAAAAAATTGCGAAACCGAAAAGTTGCACATATATTTGCAACCATATAGTTTCATTTAAAAATTATCACCTATGAGAAGAGATATTTTTCAGGCTATAGCAGATCCTACACGAAGAGCTATTATTGCACTGATCGCAGTACAGGCGATGACGCCCAATGCCATAGCAGAGCATTTTGATACGACCAGACAGGCCGTTTCAAAACATCTGAAAATTCTGACAGAGTGTGAATTGGTAACTCAAAATCATCAGGGAAGAGAAATTTATTACTTTCTAGAAATTGATAAAATGAAAGAAATAGACCATTGGCTGGAACAGTTCAGAAAGATATGGGAAAGCCGTTTCGAACAGCTTGACACGTTACTGGCAACTTTGAAAAGCCAGCAGAAATAAAGTTTAATACGACAACCAAACTATAAAAATATTAATATGAAACATCTTCTTCAGTTCGATTTCCTTGCAGATAAGGAAAAGAACACCTTAACCATCAGACGTGAGTTTATGGCGAACAGACAATTGGTATGGGATTGCTACACGAAAAGTGACCTTCTTGATCGTTGGTTCGCTCCCAAACCATTTACTACCAAAACAAAATCTATGGAATTCCGTGAAGGTGGACACTGGCATTATGCAATGGTAGAACCTGACGGAAAAGAATACTGGAGCTGGGTTGGCTATCACAAGATCAATCCAATTGATTCTTATACTTCAAGTGATGCGTTTTGCAATGAAAAGGGAGAAATCAATACAGATCTTCCCCAGGCAGAATGGGTAGTATCTTTCAGCGATAAAAATGAGAATACCCTTGTAGAAACTATTGTGACCTATCAATCCTTAGCAGATCTGGAAACCATTATCGAAATGGGAATGGAACAGGGAATGATGGCTACTCTTGAAAAGCTTGACGAATTATTATTAACATTAAACCCATAAAAATGAGCCACAAAATCACAGTTTCTGCCATCATCAGTGCAGATGCAGAAAAAGTATGGACTTATTACACCCATCCTGAACACATCACTCAATGGAACTTTGCTGATCCTTCATGGCAATGCCCATCTGCTTCCAATGATATGAAAGTAGGAGGAAAATATGCAGCGAGAATGGAAGCCAAAGACGGAAGTTTCGGTTTCGACTTTGAAGCCGTTTACAATGAAATAAAAGATGGTGAAAACTTTACCTATACCATGCCGGACGGAAGACAGGTACATGTTGACTTTAAAGAAAACAATGGCCAAACCCATGTACATGTAGCTTTTGATCCTGAAAGCCAGAATCCTGAAGAAATGCAGAAAGGAGGCTGGCAGGCAATTCTTGATAATTTCAAAAAGTATGCGGAAGCCAATTAAAAATATTTCAATCAAAAATTGATAAAAAGCTGGATGTTTTACATTCAGCTTTTATTTTTCTGGGATCAGAAATCTCTGAACTCTGATATTGTTGTAAATTTACATTTCAAACTCTGAAGGATTGATAGTAAAAAACTACAAACTTCTTTAATCCTTGTGATAAGTCAAGGGTTAGAACCTTGACAAGGATAGAGGATCATTCAGAAAAAATCAAAATGATTTTAATTAAAGAACCACATTTTTTGGAAAGCTATGAAAGAAAATAAATACGACCATCCATCATTTTTTGACCAGTATGAAAAAATGCTCCGTTCTCAGATTGGATTGGAAGGAGCCGGAGAATGGCATACTCTCAAAAATATGCTGCCGGATTTTCATGGAAAAAACATTCTGGATTTAGGATGTGGTTTCGGATGGCATTGTCGTTTCGCTATAGAAAACGGAGCCAAAACGGTTACCGGAATTGATCTTTCAGAAAGAATGCTGGCAAAAGCTTTGGAAATCAATAGTCTGCCTGGAATTCAATATGAAAGAATAGCTCTGGAAGAAGTGGATTATCCTGCTGAAAAATTTGATATCATACTCAGTTCTCTCACCTTACATTATGTAGAATCCTTCGATAGTATTGTTCAAAATATTTATAAATGGCTCACACCCGGCGGATCTTTTGTATTTTCAGTAGAACATCCTGTATTCACTGCAGAAGGTGGTCAGGACTGGATATATGATAAAAATGGTGAAAAAATCTGCTGGCCGGTAGACCGTTATTTTATAGAAGGAAAAAGGAATACAACTTTTCTGGGTGAAAATGTCATTAAATACCACCGCACTTTAACTTCTTATTTAAATACATTATTAAAACACGGCTTCACCCTCAAAGAAGTTATCGAGCCGGAGCCAGGTCAGGAAATGTTGAAAGAAATTCCGGAGATGAAAGAAGAACTCCGCAGACCTATGATGTTGCTCATCTCCGTATTGAAATAATTTTCAGAAAATCAACTTTATTGTTTTTAAAATTACAATATACTTTGCTATATTGTATAACATAGTAATTAAAATAATAAATATCTTTGTATAACAAAATACAGAGATATGATTATTAAAAAACTGATAACCCCACTTATTCTACTTCCACTTTTAAGCAATACAACCGATGCTCAGACACTATCAAAAAGATATGAAAAGAAGATTGACAGCATTATCCAGACTGAATTCGGGAATAAAAATGAGCCTGGTGGCGTTTTCCTCATTAGTCAGAACGGAAAAAATCTGTATCGGAAAGCATTTGGGAAAGCCAATCTTGAACTTAACGTCAATATGACCCCTGAGAATGTTTTCCAAATTGGTTCAATGACCAAACAGTTTACAGCCGTAGCTATTCTGCTGCTTGAGCAACAGAGAAAACTGAATGTCAACGATCCCATTTCCCAATACATCAAAGATTATCCCAACGGAGATAAGATCACCATTCATCATCTTCTGACGCATACTTCAGGAATTAAAGATTTTACCAAAATGAAGTCTATTTCTTCCATTGCCCAAAAAGAAATGAAACCTGAAGAAATGGTGAATTTTTTCAAAAATGAACCTGTCGATTTCGCACCTGGAGAAAAATTTGATTACAACAATTCCGGCTATGTGGTTTTGGGATATATCATTGAGCTTGTCTCCGGAACTTCTTATGAAGATTTTATTAAGAAAAATATCTTCGATAAAGCAGGAATGAACCACTCTTATTATGCTTCTGACAGAAAAGTTATTCCTCAAAGAGCTTACGGATATCACAAAAAAGAGCAGGGATTTGTGAATAAGACAGTCATCAGTTTCAGCGTTCCATTCTCTTCCGGATCACTAATGTCTACAGCAGATGATATGCTGAAATGGCAGCAGGCCCTAAATCAAAATTTAATATTGGATTTAAAAGAAACTCAAAAGGCTTTTCAGAAATATAAACTGAATAATGGTGAAGAATTTACTTATGGCTACGGCTGGCATTTGAAAGACATCAATGGATTTCCCGACCGTGAGCATGGAGGAAGTGTCTTCGGATTTAAAAGTATGGGAGTTTACATTCCTGCTGAAGATGTTTATGTGATTGGGCTCAGCAACTGCGACTGCCACTCTCCTACCGAAGTGACCAAAAATATGGCAAAAGCAGCTTTACATGAAATGAAAACCTCATCAAAACAACCTTAAAAACAAGATCTGTTTTATTGGCTGCTCCTCATCTCAGGAAGAACATGATCCGGAACTTTATATATACAGATCATTACAAAGATCAGACATAAAATATTAATCCGCAAAGCAACAGAGAAGGCATTGTAATAATATTTTACATCAGGCTTTTCTCCAAGAAAATAGTAGAAGAGACTTCCTACAGCAACAATTCCCACAATAGCAGCAATCTGCTGAATGGTATTATAAACACCAGACGCATTCCCGATCAGCTTTTCAGATATTCCCGACATCGCTATGTTTGCCAGGGAAGGAATGATAGATCCTATTCCCAAGCCATGTAAAAACAACAGCAGACAAAAAACCGGAAAACTGATCTGTGTCCTGAACAAAAATAATTGGAGCACAAGGATAAGAATAATAAAGCCAAGTCCTGCCATCAGGGCTTTTTTTCCATATCTTAAAATCAGTTTTACTGAAAAAACGGAAGCCAGAATAAAACCGAGTCCCTGAAAAACAATAATCTCACCTGCTTTTAATGGACTGATCTTTAGACCATCCTGAAAAAATAAGGATAGAATATAGAAATAGGAGTCCAGCATGATAAAAAAGAAGGAAACTGCTATAATTCCGAGATTGAAATTTTTATAACGGAACAACTCAAAATCAACCAGATAAGCTTGTGCATTCTGGATTCTTTTCTTTTGATTCTTAATAAATATGAATAAAATTCCGACAGAAATAATCATTAATGAAATATTCTTAAAATCAAACCCTTCGTGTTCAGAGAGGGTTAAAGCATAAGTAGCACAGAACAATCCTGCAGAAAGAATTAAAACTCCGCTCCAATCAAAAGACTGTTCCACATCCATTCTTGATTCGTCTAATAATCTTAAGCTAAAGAAAATAGCTGGTAAACATATGGGAATATTCATCAGAAAAATGAGTCTCCAGGGTTCTTCTATGATCATCAGAGACGAAAAATAGCCTCCGAGAAACTGACCCAGGACAGTTCCTATTCCGATGGTAATTCCATACCAACCCATCGCTTGGGTACGTTCCTTATGATCAGGAAACAGAATTTGTATCATCGAAAGTACCTGAGGAGCCATTATAGCTGCACTTATTCCCTGTACAAATCTTGCGATGACCAACTGGTAAGCTCCTGCAGAAAACCCACATGCAACAGAGCTTATCATAAAAGCTGATAACCCAATCACGTACATCTTTTTTCTTCCATACAAATCACCCAATCGTCCACCTGTAATGAGTAAAGAGGCAAAACCAATAAGATAGGCAGCAATCATGAACTGCATTTCCCCGTTAGAGGCATAAAGATCACGCTGTATAGAAGGCATGGACACATTAATGATAAAAATATCCATAATCGTCAACAATTGACCAAACAATATCACCAATAATTTCAAATACTTACTCTTCATTTTTATATAGATATATCTATTTTTAAATAATTAAAAAAAATCAGGGCAATAAACCCTGTGTCATTTTTTTACCATAGCAAAAGAATCATTTTGTCTGTTGATGGTAGAGGTGACAACCGCTCCTTCTATTAAAAGGAAAATACTTTCGGCTATTAAATCAGGATCAGCTATTTGACCTTTTGCTGCACATTCATTGACAAGGATTTTGATCAAATTTTTTTGCTTTTCTTTATGCTGTCTGGCAAAAGCTGAAACGGAAGGATTGCCTTCTCCTATTTCAGAAACAATTTTAATGAAATGACATCCTGCAAATTTTGAAGTCTGCTGTAGCTTTTTTCTGTAATCAATAAGTGCAAGAATCTTTTCTTTCGGGTCTGAAATTTTGGATATGCTGTTTTCAAATCCTTCAAACCAATCCAATTCTTCTTTGATAAGATAAGCCTGAAGAAGATCATTTTTAGATGAAAAATGATTGTACAAAGAGCCAATCGCAATATCAGCCTCAGCAATAATCTGATTGATTCCCGTAGAATTATACCCCTGTTTATAAAATAAATCCGAAGCAACCCTGATAATTCTTTCGCGTACTTTTTCCTTTTTCATCATGAAAATTTTTACAAATGTAGACAAAAAATAGAGAAGTCTATCTATTTTTAAAATTAAGATAAAAAACTTTATTTTAGATCCAGTAAATCATCCGCTCTGTTTAAACTATGAAATCATGAAACTGCTGTCCTTTTTTTGACCTTTTTATTGCTAATAGGCGTATCTTGCAGTCAGCCAAACAAAACCAATCCTGTAAAAAATATGAAACCTACCAATCCTGTTGTCTACTTTGAAATTCCTGTGAATGATCTTGAACGTGCTGAAAAGTTTTATTCTGAAGTTTTCAACTTTAGTTTTGAAAAAGAAATTATAGACAGCTATGAAATGGCTTTCTTTCCTTTTGAAGAAAAAAACGGTGGTATTACGGGAGCTTTAGCCAAAGGAGATGTCTACAAACCTTCTAAAAACGGAGTCATTATCTATTTTAAAACAGAAAATATTGACAGAACATTGGAACAAGCCGTTCTCCATGGTGGTTCGGTTCTTTATCCTAAAAGAATTGACGAAAAATATGGGTTTGCTGTAGCAGAGTTTGAAGACCCGGAAGGAAACAGAATTGCACTGCATGAAACCGTAAAATAGCCATACCATTTATTGCATATTATTTTTTTAACAGAATTACTGCATATTTTGTATATTTAAACAACCATTTGAAATCCAACTGGGTAAAGAACTATGGCGGAAGAACTTTATTTCATCAAGACCAATCCAACTATTGCCAAAATTAATTTGTACAATAAGTTGAGCCGTGAAGAAGAAAATATTCTGAAATTTCTTCAGCCTGAAGCGAAAAACACCCTTGAAACCATTAAAGAAAAAATCAAGGATTCTGTAGAAGAACTTACACAGGAAGAACTTCTGCTTATTTTTCAATGGTTTCATAAAGTCTATTCTTCAGATCATGAGGAGACCAAAACACAGCTTTTCATCAATGGTATAGATCTTTTTTATGAAATTCCAACAAATGTTCATGCTGAGAATTTTCTTCAGATTCTTTCGGACTATGAAAAACTGCTGAAACAGGACATGAATTATATTGTGGATTCTAAAAATTTCAATCAGTTTCTGATCTACGGAATTTTTCTGACAGAAATGGTCAACAGAAAACAGCATCCTGATAATATCCTTTGTGAATATCTGAAACCGGATAACCAGTCTTTATACCTTCTGGCAGAAGACCAATGCGGGGTGAAAGATTTTGATCCCAACATCATTCCGGATCTTCAGCACTATTTTAATGATCTCTATGATCTGACCAAGTTTTATAAAGGTTCTATTATTAAACTGGAAAATCAATAAAAAAAGAGGCTTTTCACGCCTCTATCAACATTTCAGGGTTTTTCATAAGGTAATCTAATGCTTCCCTCACAGCCTGTTCAGGGCTTTTGGGATTGAATCCCAGTTCATTTCTGGCTTTGGAAATATCAAAATCCTGCTGTAATCCTGAAAACATTGCAATATCTTTTCGGGTAAGTACCGGTGGCTTTCTGCTCAGCTTTGCGGTCAATTCCATGATACCAGCAATCGTAAACAGGATCCCTTTGGGAACGGCACGTGGAATACTCAGTTTCAGCTCCGGATAAAGGGTATTGGCAAGAATGGTGGTATCCGTGATTGTCATGCATTTTTCATTGGCAAGAATATAACGTTCACCGGAGCGTCCTTTTTCAGCTGCCAGATAGCATCCTTCCGCAACATCTTTTACATCAATCCAGTTCAGGGTAATTTTAGTATCTACCGGAATTTTTCTATTCAAAATTAATTTGAGAACTCCGTAGGAAACATTTAATGGTAAAAATGCCTTACTTCCAATCATCGCAGAAGGCATCACTGAAACCAGTTCTATTCCCAGTTTTGAAGCCAGCTCAAAAGCCAACTTCTCCCCGTCATTCTTAGAATTATAATACATATCTCTACGATCTGGATTATAACCTTTACTTTCTTTTGTAGGCAAGTGGGTATAATTAAGTGCTGCAATAGAACTTACGTACACTATTTTTTTTACACCCGCTTCAGCCGCTGCTTCGATGGTATTTCGGGTACCTTTGATATTCACGTCATAGATTTCTTTTTTTGGATCTTTAGCCCATAATTTAAAAGAAGCCCCTACCGCGTAAAATGTTTCTACTCCCTGAAGTGCTTTTAAAAAAGAGGTCTTATCAGTAATATCGGCTTGCACCAGCTCACAATCCAATCCTTCAAAAGGTTTTCTGTTCTCTGTATTTCTTACAGCTGCCCGTACCGGAAGCCCTTGTTTTAGTAAGAATCTGACTAAATTGTTTCCCAGATGTCCATTGGCTCCTGAAACAAGGCTTAGATTATTTTTTGTCATTGCATAAATTTTAATCTTGCAAAGTTCATTTTCCAGAAACCGGAACCACTTGACTTTTGTTAGTTAATTATTTTTCTCCGGATTCTGCTTAGACTTTCCGGTTTCATTCCTAAAAATGAGGCGATATACTGAATAGGAACATTCTGAATAATTTCGGGATAATCATTCATCAGTTTCAAATATCGTTGTTCAGCATTCAAAACAGATAATTCTCTGGAACGTTTTTCGTTATAGGTAATCGACTGCTGAAAAACCGAAATACTGAAATCTTTCATAGCCTGGCTTTGGCTGATCAGCTGGTCCAGGTTTTCTTTGGAAATTCTTAAAAGCTCAGAATTAGTGATGGATTCTATAGTATTTTCAGAAAGGGTCTGGCTGGTAAAATCTGAATAAGATGTAAAAAATCCCGGTGGACAATTGATATGCGTAGTCACTTCATTTCCATTCTCATCCATATAAAAAAGCCTAATATAACCTTCAATGATATAGTAAAGGTATTCGGGGATTTTCCCGGCCTCTTCTATTATTGTATTTTTTGAAAATTTTACAGGCTCAAAATATTTCCTGACTGCTTCAGTTTCTTCCAGGGTAAAATCATGACCAGAACACATATATTGTAAAAGCTTGTCGTGCATTGAAGTGAATATTTTTAATCCCATACAAAAATACCAAAAGAAAATTTCAATAATTACAAGTTTAAAAAATAGTCACCTATCCATGTAACATCTTGCATTCAATAATTGTCTTTTATACATAACCGAAAGAAAACTGCTACTCCAAATGCAGTAAAAATAATTATTGAACCAGGATAAAAACTATAACACAGCCGGCAGTCTCTTTTTACGATGCAGAACTGCTGGCTTTTTTATGTATCTGCTTTACTGCAAAAAGATAGTACCCTACTCCTCCTGCAACATAAGCCAGCACATCAAAAAAATCTCCGGTAAAATGAGTTGATAGTTTGGGACAGATCACTTCAAACAAAAAAGAGAGATACAGCACTGAGGTCAATACAAACTTCAAATCAGGTTTCCATTGATAACCGAGAATTCCATTCATGATATATTCTATCAGATAACAATACATGGGAATTGTAATACAATCTGTAAAATGGTCATTGATAACGGGAATAACAATTCTGTTTGTTCTCAGCAGAATAATAATTCCCCATGTTGCCAGTCCCAGTAGGAACCAAAAGGAAATTCGTTTATTCATCACATATGCAAAACAGCCATTATTACTCCAAGAATAACCTGCAGTATTTTTGATATAACTTCCCCGGGATCTGTTTGGGTTTCTTGATCAGTACTTTCTGCCAACTCATCATTGAATTTTGATTTACCTTCCATTGTCATAAGATTTGATACTGCAAAGATATCAAATTAGAACAATTGTTCTAATTTTAAAAATATGATTTATATCCACTCTGATATTCTTATCTTTGGGTTATGAAGACCAAGGATAAAATTCTGTCTAAAGCACTGGAATTATTTAATGAGAAAGGGTACAACAATATTACCACAAGGCATATTGCTGCCGAACTTCACATCAGTGCAGGAAATCTGCACTACCATTTCAAACATTCTGAAGACATCATTACAATCCTATTCTCAGAGCTTACCCTGGAAATGGATGAGCTACTGAACCAGATGAAAAAAAAGGAAAATAAAAGTCTGGAAGATCTTTATCAGTTTACCTATTCTACCTGTGAAATTTTTTATTCTTACCGCTTTATATTTATCAATTTTATAGATATTCTGAATCGTAATCCTGACATCAAAGCCAATTATGAAGGGATTAATTTCAGCAGAAAAGAGGAATTTCAACTGATCTTTTCAGATCTTCAGAAGAACAATATATTTTTGAAAGATGTACCTCATTTTATTATAGATGGTCTTGTTGAGCAGATTTTCATCATTGCCGACAACTGGCTTACCCATAACAGACTTATTTTGAAACTTAATCCGAATGAGGCTATTCAGCATTATACCCTTCTGCAGATGAATCTTTTCTACCCACTTCTCAATAAAGAACAGCAAAAACTTTATGAACAGCAATACATCAGATAATCATATCATCCTTAGAAAAGGAGTTTACGATGATCTCCCGGCAATGCTGCAGCTGTTTACGGCAACAATAGATGAGGTGTGCAAAAAAGACTATGATCTACAACAGCTCGAAGCCTGGAAATCCGGTGCCGAGAATGAAGAAAGATGGATGAAGGTAATCAAAGATCAATACGTTGTTGTAGCTGTTACAGAGACTAAAATAGCAGGTTTCTGTACGCTCGACCAGGGAAATTATATTGATCTGCTCTTTGTACACAAAGATTGTCAGCATAGAGGAATTGCAACCCTGCTTTATCGTCACATTGAAAAGGAAGCTTTGCTGAATAATGAAAAAAAATTACAGCTGATGTCAGTAAAACGGCCAGACCTTTTTTTAAAAAAAGAGGTTTTCATGTGGTTCAGGAACAGACTGTTCATGTAAAAGGAATTGCTATGACCAACTATAAAATGGTAAAAAATCTCATCTCTTAACTTTCAGGATTATGGAATTACGTTCAGAATATAACGAGTATAGAATTTCAGTTCCAAAGGAATTTGAAAACATATTTACTCATTTTTACTTTGCTGCAAATACTTCTGAATCCTCCATTACCAAAACGCTTTTACCCACTTATCAGACGATTTTCTTATTTTGTTTTGGAGAAAATGCCACGATGTCCACCCGGGAAAAGACCATCATAAGTGTTGATAAATGTATGGTTTTCGGGCCTGTAAGACAAGCCTTTGAATATACACTTCCCGCTGGCTGCTCTATTTTGGTTGTTAATTTTAAAGATGATGCTTTTTTCAGATTCTTCGGAAAAATATCCATTGAACAATCGGTAAGACATCCGGATGAATTGCTGGAAGAAAACTGCTTTACAGACCTTTGGCATCAGCTTACCAGATTAGATTCAGTCACCAAACAGGTGAATCATATTCTTGAATTCTGTAAGCCTTATCTCCAGGATCAGGATATCACCAGCCAGCTTTTGAGCAGTTTTGAAAACGATCTTTTAAATCCCATAAAAGTCATTGCAGAGCAAACCCATCAGACGGAAAGAAATATCCAACGGAAACAAAAAGAACAGTTTGGCTATTCTTTAAAAGAGCTTGCCCGCTACAACCGTTTTTTAAAAGCTATACAACTCATCGAAAAAGAGACTGAAAAACAAAATCAGGTCAAATGGTTTACCATTATTGATGAATGCGGTTACTATGATCAAAGCCAGCTCATCCATGATTTCAAGCATTTTATCAACATTTCTCCGGCTCAGTATTTAAAATTCCAACAGGAAATCTGTAATCCAAAATCTAAATAGTCCGTTTCGTTTTCTTACAATTTTTAAAAAGAGCACTCCGCTAATTTTGTCTCATTAATCTTAACAATCAAAACAATGAGACATTTAATCATTTACGCGCATCCTAATGAAAACAGCTTAAATCATCATCTTCTAAACACTGTTATTGAAACCCTTCAATATCACAACGAGGAAATTATCGTGAGAGATCTTTACGACATCGGTTTCAATCCTGTTCTTTCTTTGAATGATGTACAAGGACAAAGGATGGGAAAACTATCAGATGATGTAAAAACCGAACAGGATCATATTTCGTGGGCAGAACAAATTACTTTTATTTATCCTATCTGGTGGACCGGTCTTCCAGCAATGATGAAAGGATATATAGACCGTGTGTTCAGTTATGGTTTTGCTTACCGATATGACCAGGGCATACAGAAAGGTCTTCTGAAAGGCAAAAAAACCGTTATCATCAATACCCATGGAAAATCTCATGAAGAATATGAAAAAACAGGCATGGATAAAGCCCTTACTTTAACTTCTGACAATGGTATTTTTATCTATTCCGGGCTTGAAATTATCAGACATTTCTTTTTTGATAAAGCAGATAAAGCTTCTCCTGAAAATCTGGAAATCTGGAAAGGTCAGATTAAAAATTTATACTCTAAAAATGTTCTTAACCATTAATTTTTTTCATGAAAACAACGAGAGAAAAACAGAGAATAAGCCCTATTTTACAGAATTCTTATCAGGCAACAAAGAAAATAATAAAATACAGTTTTTACATCTTTATCTTGTATTTTATTTTTAAGGGATTTATGGCATGAAATTAGCTTCAAAAATCGCAAGTAAAATTGTTTTGAACCATTATTTTAAGCCATTAAGATTGATGGATGGTTAAGTTTTTCTTTTAAAACAAATCTTGTTATAACCCTACAATGCGTCTTAATGGTTTAAATATTGGATCTTCAGGAAATTCCTGTATATTTACCTTATAATGAAACATCTGAACAGTATATTACGTCTTCCATTCTTCAGTGAATATTATGCACCGGGCTATCGTTCGGGAAGACTTTCTATATCTGTAATCCAATAAAATAATCTAACGTTTATATAGAAGCCCGGACAGTACCTGTCCGGGCTTTTTTCATTTTAAAACTATTCAAACATGATTCATCCATTACAAGAAAATGTGGCTATCATCCTGCCTGAAAACGGTTTGGAAGAAAAACTGGCTCAAGCCGAAAAGGAAAACAGAAAACTTTCCATCAAACTGGGATTTGATCCCACCGCTCCGGATCTGCATCTGGGACATGCTGTAGTCTTAAAAAAACTGAAACAGTTTCAGGATCTGGGCCATCATATTATTATTGTCGTAGGAAGCTTTACGGCAAGAATTGGCGATCCCACCGGAAAAAATAAAGCCAGAAAACCTTTAAGTGCTGAAGATGTGCAGCATAATGCCCAGACTTATATCAATCAGCTTTCCAAGGTCATTGATGTACAGAAGACAAAGATTGTTTTCAATTCTGACTGGCTGGATGCTCTTGATTTTTCTGAGATCATCCAACTGCTTTCAAAAGTGACCGTGGCTCAATTGATGCACCGGAATGATTTTAATAAAAGATTCACAGAAAATACACCTATTGCCATGCATGAACTGGTTTACCCGATTCTTCAGGGTTTTGATTCTGTAAAAATAGAGTGTGATATTGAAATGGGTGGCACGGATCAGCTCTTCAACTGTACCATGGGAAGACAGCTTCAGGAAGTACATCAAATGCCTGCTCAGATTGTCATGTGTATGCCATTGCTGAGAGGGCTTGACGGAAAGGAAAAAATGAGCAAATCCCTGAACAATATTATCGGACTGACGGACGAACCCAATGAAATGTTTGGGAAAACCATGTCTATTCCGGATGCTTTGATTGAAGAATTTATCAACCTGACTACAGATTTTTCTATGGAAGAAAAAACGATGCTTCTTTCCAGCATACAAGAAGGGGAAAATCCAATGAATATCAAGAAGCTGATTGCTAAAAATATTATCAGTCAATACCACGATCCTGCTTCAGCGGAAAATGCAGAACAGTTTTTTATCAACCAATTTCAGAATAAAAATTTTGAAGAGAAAGTGTATGAACCTGTGGCTATTGATTCACTGAAAAGTACAGGGAACAGAATCTCTCTCGTTGAACTGTGTCATCAACTTAAAAATGACCTCAGCAAATCGGCGATCAGGAGATTAATAGAGAATGGAGGAGTTCAGATCAATACCCTTAGAATAACAGACTCAAATGAAGAAATGCAACTCACCCCTCAAACTAAAATAAAAATTGGGAGAAGGGGCTTTTTTGAGATAGTATAAGGCTGGAAGATGGAGGATAGGAAATGGAGGATCTTTAAGACGATGAACTTATGGAGGTTTTTGATTGGGATATTTTTTAAAAGAGCATTTTAATTTAAAAGACAAAAGAGTTCTTTACTACACAAAAATAACTTCCAGCTTCCTTTCCTTCCGCTTCCATCTTCCATCTCTCAGCTTATTTCAATATCTTCGTCCAGTTAAAAACTATTTCCAATGAGCTACATTATGGTTGACATAGAGTCGGACGGTCCGATTCCCGGAGATTTTTCAATGACCTGTTTCGGAGCGGTACTCGTGAATAAAGAACTGGAGACTACTTTTTATGGAAAATTAAAGCCTGTTTCTGAGAAGTTCAACCCAGATGCTTTAGCAGTTTCCGGTTTCAGCAGGGAAGAAACAATGAATTTTGATGATCCTGAGAAAGTAATGCTGGCCTTTGAAGACTGGATTACCACTCATTCCAAAGGCAGACCTATTTTCATAAGTGACAATAATGGTTTCGACTGGATGTTTATCTGCTGGTATTTTCATCATTTTATCGGAAGAAATCCTTTTGGCTTTTCTTCCAGAAGACTTTCTGATCTGTACTGCGGGCTGGAAAAAGATACTTTTGCCCAATGGAAACATCTCCGCAAAACGGAACACACGCACAATCCGGTAGACGACGCCAGAGGAAATGCCGAAGTTTTGCTGTACATGAAAGAAGAAATGGGACTAAAAATTGCATTAAAGTAAGAACTCTAATTTTTGAATATGAATCCTGACCTGCATTATAAACAAGCTGATGAAACTGACATTGATTTTCTTCTCAATCTCAGAATGAAAACCATGAATCTGCACTATGAAACTTCAGGACTTTCTACTGACAGAGAAACAACCCTGCAAAGAGTTTTGTATCAGTTTGAAAAAGCTAATATTATTTTTTTACATGATCAGCCCATTGGACTATTAAAAGTAGACAGAACGTTTACCAATATCGAGGTTTTACAGCTTCAGATTGATCCAAGCCAACAGGGCAAAGGACTTGGAAAAAAGATCTTGTCAGATATTTTAGAAGAAGCTTCATTAGCTGGAAAAACGGTTTCATTAAGTGTTTTAAAAACCAATAAAGCACAGTATCTTTATCAAAGTCTTGGATTTAGAATTGTGGACGAGGATCAGTATTCTTATTTTATGGAAACGGAAAGACAGTAAATGTTTTTTTAAAGTTTTGCTATAGCCGTTGAATGTTTCCTTTGATTTAAATGATTTAAACACAAATCTCACAAATAAATGAGCACAAATGGCCACAATCATCTGTGAGATTCTTCATTACATTTCATTCCATTCAGAATGACACTCCGGAAACAAGCCTTGATTATCCGTTAGTCTTTACTGGTTTGCCATCGTTACATAGATCAATCTTCCGCCTTCTTCTGAGGAAAGCAGTATTTTTTTACCATCAATGAGTTCTACCATAGAGCCTGGTGGAATTTCTTTCTGTTCTGTGACATCCTTCATTCCTGATAAGCTTTGGTTGACCAATACCCATCTTCCCTGGTGGAACGTAAAATATCCTACCGGCATTTTATCCTGCATCGTCAGATTTTCGTTACGTATCACTTTCCTGGAAACATGCCATTTGAACAGATACTGATTATGATAAACCATGAGCCTGTGATTTTCCGGTTTCCATACCTCATCATCAAATTTAAAATATAAGTCTAAAACGGGTAATGTTCCCTGATGAGGTGTTCCGCAGAACGGACATTTTGGATTGCTGCTATTATCAAAGACATACCATTTTTCTATACAGCCGGAATTCTGGCAAGGCTGGATCAAATCTACGGTTTTCAATAATGCGGCTTCCCATTCATTGGCCGTGGGACGTCTGATAGGATCATGCAAACCGTCAATGAATGTTTTTCTGAACAATTCTGAAATATATGGACCTGTAACGGTGTACGGAATCTTTTGAGGATCTCCCCAGAATGCATCCCACTTTCTGAGATGATCCGACTTCACATGGTTGGAATTATTTTCCAGATGTTCTATAAACATGGCTTTTTCTCCCATGGATAAAATTTCGTCCTTTTCGGAATCCAGATCCCAGATTTTTCCTCCACGCAGCGGATGTCTTCTCAAAAGATACATATAAATCAGAACGGCAAGTGCATGCAGATCTGTTTTTTGATTGGGTAAATGCCTATTCGGATCCTGAAGTTTTAAATGTTGTGTTTTCAGAACTTCGGGTGCAATAAAGTCGGCGGTTCCTATGACTTCCGGTGGAAAGAGTTTGGGAACCACAAGACCGTCAATATCGATAATACAGGCAGATTTTGTAACGGGATCTACCAGAATATTGTTATAAGACAAATCGGAGTGTGCCAGTCCCATCTGATGCAGCTTTTTCACTCCTCGGCTGATATTGACAGCAATCTGGAAATAGCCCAGCCAATCTCCCAATTCTGACTGATCAAGTCTCAACGGATACTGCTGATTCCTGAACATGGGAGCGGTAAACCACTTCCCCACTTTATCCTGTCCCTGGATATTATCTGAGCCAATATAGCCTTTGGCAAAATAAAATTTATCGTGATAAACAGGAACTACAATTCCCGTTAGTCTATTTCTTTCAACAATATCATAAGGCCATCTGAATATTTCATTCAGAAAGTAGTCTGAAGCATTTCCATTCTGTATACTTTGCAGATAAGTAGAAACAATCCTCATGATTCTTTCTTTCTGTCCTACATCCAGCGGATTTCGGTAGAAAGCGACTACATAGTCTTTATCAGGCGAAAAATAAACATCTTTCACTCCGCCCCGGATAGGGTTTTCATCTACGTATTCATAGGATTTGGCCGTATCCAGAACAGAGACAACCTTAATAGTTTTTTTCATGGTATTAATAGATTATGGCCAATGTACGGTCATCATGATTTCCTCTGCTCCAGAAATCGCTCCAGATTAAAAGCTCTTCATCAATTTTTTCATCGTTAATAAAATCTGCTTTCGTCCGGTCATCATTATTTCCGGCAAGGTCTTCAAAAAGTGCTTTCCAGCTTTCTACATCTTCCAGTTTATTTTCTGTGGTAAATTTAGGATCATAAATACCATCTGTCATCAGCACGAGATAGGAAAAATCTTCTACACAGGTAATTTGGAAACGGGAAGCCATTTTATCATTAAAAATTTCTTTCATGGTGATAAAACGAGTGCCACCACCAAACTCTCCCACATCCATCTGGTTTAACAATTTTACTTCAGAAAAGTCTGTATTAATCAGATTGATCGGACAGTCACCCACTCCAAAGCTCAGAATCACATATCCGAAACTGAATTTCTTAAGCAAAGTAAAAATAAGTGTAGTGTGCAGATCATTCACAGAAAGGGCATTTTCTGCCGCTTTTTTTTCTAATGTGTGATAAACATGCAAGACACTTTCCGATAAGATATTGATGGTATCCTGCTTGGCTTTCAATTGTTCTTTATCAGGGAACTGATTGATATATAAAACATTGATGTTATTTTCAATCTGGTTTAAAATCTCCTGTGAGTTAAAAAAATGGTTGATCGTTGTAGTTGCCAGCCTTGAACCTTCTCTGGCAGCTGAGGCAGAGCCCGCTCCATCTGAAACAGAAATAATATTCCAGCCGTTGGGAAGCGTATTTACGGCAAAATCGTCTTCACGAAATTTACCTTCATGAGCGTGAGAACGTCCTCTTTTGGAAACTACAACAATTTTTTTGTCTGAAAAAGAACCTTTGTATGAGTGTTCTTCCGATTTATAAAAAGCAGCATTGGTATCGCTTGGAATATTTCTCCACAAGGCTTTAGGATCTGCGTTGACAAACAGTTGGATTTTTTTTATTTCAATTTGATTCTGATCATGAGTGTGATAAAACCGAACATCCAGATGGTACATATTATTCTTTAACGGAATTCCTGAAATAGTATCATTTTCAAAACTAAGTCCTGTTTCTTCCAGGTTTCCGATATTCTGAATCCTGATGTTGGGAAACTCTTGCATCTCGAAACTGAACTCATAGAACTGTTTGGCACTGGCATTTTTCAATACCCAATGAACGTCTTTGAATTCTTCCTTTTCTTTATAAATAAGAGCCTGTTCCATACTTTTGGGTTTGGATTCATCAGCTGATTTCCTGAAAAATTTCCCCATCATTAGCCCAACGTTCTGTTAATGTCAAATCCTCCTCCGGAAAATCCATAATAATCCGAAGTTCCACACCACGGACATTTACTGTATCCTTCTCCCCTCAGACAATGAATTCCTCCACATGAGCAGGTAGCCAGCGCAATGGGATTGGCACAGTGAGGGCATGAAGTTCCTCCGTCCAGTTCTTCGATATTGATTTTAAGATGCGTTTTCTGACTGGAAGAAAGTCTGTAGTAGGCTCTTTCATCAATTTTATATGCTCCGTCCAGTCTGTAATATCTTGTAGCCATTCCCGGTATGCTTGATTCTGCGAATGCTTTTTTAAACTTCATCAGATAAAGCTTTTCCGTTTCCTGGCATTTCCCATTCAGTACGACAAAGTTATTATCAGGAAATCTCTGTTCCATTTCAGGATCTACTTTCTCCAGAATAATGGAATCAATTTTAGACAAATTAATTCCTTCTTTTTTTGCTTCTGTGACACTCTGGCTGGTTGTTTTAATAGAATCCGTTACCCATTTGAAAAACTCTTTGTAAGAATTCTCATCAGAATTATTGAACAGTAAAACATGGTCTGCCAGAGAACCGAGAAGTTTATAATTGGTATTTTCTCCAATAGAAACGGCAATAGTGTTAGATTTTCCATTGTATTTGGTATTCCATCTTTCAATGGCTTTGGTGGCATCATCAGTGGGAACTCCGTCTGTAAAAAGGAACACTATAGGTTTCCAGTCGCCTTTTTTTTCATACGTTGTTTTCACAATATCCTTGTCGATACAATCCATTACTTTGATTAATCCCTGGGAAAGCGACGTTCCACTTCCGATTGGGATTTTTGGCGGATAAAAACTGATAATATCCTGCATGGGAGTAATCACTTCCGCTTCTCCTGCAAAACCTATCACAGAAATGTAAACCGTTTCCAGTGAATACGGATCTTTTTTTAATTCCCTGATGATATTGGCGATACCTTCCTGTACCTGCTCAATAGGCTCTCCTACCATAGATTCGGAGATATCTACTAAAAAATAAATAGGCAGTCTTCTCATGGTGTAAAGACAATATTTTAAATAATAATAGTAAGCTCCGATGGTGGCGGAGGTAATGTCATATTTTCTCCCGTATTCTGAGATTGTCCTCCCTGTGTAATGGAAGAGCTCACCCATTTGAAAAAGGAAGAAAGAGTAATCGCGTCTGTAGTATCCAGTTTTACCACATGATCGGTCAGTTCTTTCAAAAACTGCTCATCTGCTTTCGGGCCTGCTGCACATCCTACGATAGCCCCAAATTCCATCCCTCTGATCACAGGGATCATCTGCCTGTACTTCTGAATATCCGAAGGTTTTCCATCCGTAAATATAAACAGTAACGGCTGCCAGTCTCCTTTTGCATCGGCAGATTCTTTTACAATTTCTCTCTGAACCAGTTCAGAAACCATTTCCAAAGCAGCTCCTGTATGCGTAGGGCCACTATCCGGACAAGTAATCTCCATTGGATAAAAACTTGCCAGATTTGTTAAGGGTATAATATTCTTAACCTCTCTATCAAAGGTAATGACACTTAAATGCAGGCTGTCCATCGCCTGCGGATCCGCGCGAAGCATACTGATAAGACCGTTGAAACCATTGTTCAGTGCCTGAATAGGTTCTCCGTTCATAGACCCTGAAGTATCCAATAAAAAATAAGCTAATAATCTCCTGCTCATTATAGACAAGTATTAATTCTGAAGCCGGCGGAGGGAGTCGGAGACTTCCAAGCCGGCTTTTATATGAGTTGAAAAAATTGAAAATCTAATTCGAATAAGCGTATTGCTGTCTCAGAATATCGATAAAATTATCTGTATTATGAGGCTCTCCTACAGCGCGGAATTTCCAGTCGCCATTGTGACGGTAGGCTTCTGCAAAAACCATTGCACACTTACCATTCATGCTTGAATCGCCGGAAAGGCTGTATTTTGTAATTTCTTTTCCTGAAGCATCTACCGCACGGATAAATGCATTTTCGATCATTCCGAAGTGCTGGTTATTGGTTCTTCCCTGATAAATGGTAACAATAAACACAATCTTCTGATAGCTCTGATCCAGCTGATCCAGTCTTACAATGATCTGCTCATCATCGCCATCTCCAGCTCCGGTTCTGTTATCTCCGGTAAGCCATACATTTCCGCTTGGGTGCTGCATAGAATTGAAGAAAACCACATCTCCCTGATAAAGCCCCATCTGTCTTCCGTCATTGGTCTGCACCGTTCTTCCAAGATTAGCTACTTTTCCGTTGCCATCCAAAAGAAAGGCTACAGCATCAAGATCATATTCTGCTTCCTTGCTGAACAGTTTACCGAAGAATCCACTGCTTTGTTTTCTTACATCCCATCCTAGACCGATGGTTACTTTTGAAAGATCATAAACGCTTTCTCCGCGGTCATTCTTTCTTAAATCTATCGTTTGTCCTTTCTGTAAATTAATTGCCATAGTTATAGTTTTTGTGTATTTGATGATTTATTTGATGATTTGCCCCTTGTAGTATTTTTCAAGGAAGAAGCCTAAATCTGCTCTGTATCCTATCCCTGAAGCTTCAAATTTCCAGCTTCCGTTTCTTTTGTACAGTCTTCCGAATTCTACTCCTGTTTCGATGGAGAAATCTTCATCCAGTTCATATTTTGCTGTTTCCTGGTTGGAATGGTTATCTACTACTCTGATATAGGAGTTTCTTACCTGTCCGAAATTCTGTCTTCTTCTTTCAAAGTCTTCTATGGTGACCACAAAAAGGATCTCTTCTACTCTTGAATCTACTTTATCAAGGTCTATAATGATCGCTTCATCATCGTCACCATCACTGTTTTTACCACTCGGATCATCTCCTGTATGGGTAAGTGCTCCATCCGGAGAATTCAGGTTATTGTAAAAAACGAAGTATTCTTCGCTTACTAATTTTCTGTCAGAATCAATCATGATTGCAGAAGCATCCAGGTCAAAATCGTAGCCGGTTCCTTCATTCGGATCCCAGCCTAATCCAATCGTCATTTTCGTCAATCCTATCTCGATCTTTTGTCCTTTCTGTAGATTAATTGCCATAGTGTTTTATATTATGATTATTTTTTGCATTAAGATAGAAGTGATTTACGAATTGACCAAATTTATTGATGAAAAAATGTTCCATACCGCTTAATTTTAAACTCTTTAAATCACAAAAATGCTCATAAAAAAAGGTCCAATTAAAAAATTGAACCTTGCATTATATAAAAAATGTATTGAATTAATTTTCAAATTCTTTATCTGAAACAGCAGCATTTCTTGCTTTGGCCAGCATAGGAATGGAAATTAATCCCATCACCAGCATAATCACAATCTGCAACGGTAAAGAAATAAAGGAATAGGTAAGTCCCATTTCACCTCCAAAATCTGCACTTTTTCCTACTGAAATGAAAAGAGCCATAAAACCATACTTCATGGCAAGGTTATACGCTCCGATTCCTCCGCTGGCAGGAATAATCATTCCCAGTGTTCCCACTACAATAATGAAAAATCCATCTGCAAAGGTAAATGCTGAAGTTTCAGGAAGGGCAAAGCATACCAGATAAGCTGCTAAATAATAGCAAATCCAGATTCCTAATGTATAAAGAATGAATTTCCCTTTTTCTTTTAATTTAAAGATGGAAGTTATCCCCTGAAAAATCCCGTCAATAAAGCTAACCACTTTTCCTAAAAACGGAACTTCTGCCAGTTTCTTTCTAAATACAAAAAATAAGACTGTTCCTATTACCAGAATGGAAAGGATGAATATTATTTTAGTAGGATTGATATTGACTCCTGAGTTTTTATAGAATGACAGAATTGCATCATATTTGAACAATAATGTCAGTCCTAAGAAACCAAGCATACAGATCAGGTCTACTACTCTTTCCAGAATAATAGTTCCAAAAGATTTATCTACAGGTACTTTTTCCACCCCATATAAAGCGGTTGCCCTTGCTACTTCGCCACTTCTGGGAATCGTAAGGTTCATCAGATAACCAAATGAAATGGACCAAAGCGCATTGGAATTGGAAATTCTGTGTCCCATCGGCTCCAGCATCAGATTCCAGCGGATTGCCCTGAACCAGTAAGCCAGAAGACCAAATACGGAAGCAAACAATACCCAGATATAATTAGCTTTTGCCAGTGATTTTTGAATGACTTTAAAATCCAGCCCTCTTAAGGCAAGCCATAAAAAAAAGCCTGCAAAAGCAAGCGATATTACTATTGTAAGTATTGATTTTACCGGACTTTTTGATGTTTTCTCCATGTACTACGTAAGAAGGTTTGTTTTTTCATCCGGGAAAACGATCTTCGGCTGGAAATCTTTTGCTTCCTCCGGAGTCATCTGAGCATAAGCAATAATGATGATAATATCATCTTTCTGTACTTTTCTTGCTGCGGGACCATTCAGACACACTTCTCCTGATTTTCTTTTCCCTTTGATCACGTAGGTATCAAAACGTTCTCCGTTGTTCACATTCACGATATAGACTCTTTCTCCCACTACCAGACCGGCAGCTTCTATAAGATCTTCATCGATCGTTATACTCCCTATATAATTAAGGTCAGAGGCAGTTACTCTCACCCTATGAATCTTAGACTTGAAAACTTCTATTAACATGCTGCAAATTTATTAATAAAAATTAATAAAACAGGTCTTTATTATCATTTTAAAACTCCCACAAACACAGGGGTTTAATTTCACAAAACATAAGAAATTTAAAAATTACTTATAGATTTAACAATCATATGGTCAAAAAAATTAATTGTTTATACACAATTTAGGATTTAATAAATACGAAAAATAATATTAACTTTTTGCTAAAGTCAATACACATAAGCATTTGGCATGATTTTAGTAACCTGTAACGTAGATTTTCTGTGAAAAGTGGAATTATCATATTTTAACTGATTTCAGTGAAAAGCAAAAAAATTTTACAAGTTTTAATAAAAAAATTGCACAATTAGAAAATAGTACTATATTTGCTATAATTACGAACTAACTTTAATATTAAAAATTATGAACAAGTCTGAATTAATCGACGCAATCGCAAAAGATGCAGGTATCACTAAAGTTGCAGCAAAAGCTGCTTTAGAATCTTTCATTGGTAACGTTACAACTACTTTAAAGAAAAAAGACGGAAAAGTTTCTTTAGTAGGTTTCGGTACTTTCTCAGTAGCTGAGAGAGCGGCTAGACAAGGTATTAACCCTGCAACTAAAAAACCAATCAAAATTGCTGCTAAAAAAGTTGCTAAATTCAAAGCTGGAGCTGATTTATCAAATGCAGTTTCAGGTGCTAAGAAAAAATAATCATTCAGATTACAAAAATTCAAGGCTGTTTCTTAGAAACAGCTTTTTTTATGTCAAATTGTGATAGGAAATCCAACCGTCAAGAAGGTTTAACTGGTTTATAATTATTAAGTTTTGACTAAAGCCGGTATTATCAGACCCAATAAAATAAGCGGGCTAAAGCCCGCTTCTATTGATAAACCGATCATGACATGCATTAAAATATAACGCATCATCTAGTTTTTAACCTCTTATTTTTCCATTACGGAGCCAATCTTGAAATTTTCCAGTCAAGGTCTTCAAGCTCATAAATAATCCTATCATGAAGACGATTGGGTCTTCCCTGCCAGAATTCAATTTCATAGGGTCTGGCAAGATATCCGCCCCAATTGGCAGGTCTTGGCACTTCCGTATGTTCATACTCCTTTTCCAGCTCTTTTAACTTATCTTCCAGAAATTCTCTATTAGGAATCTCCTGGCTTTGCGGAGAGACCACAGCGCCAAGCTGACTTCCTTTTGGCCTGGAATGGAAATAACCATCGCTAAGATTTTCTGCTACCTTTTCAAGATCAGCCTTGATAATGATCTGCCTTTCAAGATTAGGCCAGAAAAAATGCAGGCAGGCTTTATGATTGCTTTCTATTGCTTTTCCTTTTCTGCTGTTATAATTGGTATAAAAAATAAACCCCTCATGGGTATATGCTTTAAGAAGCACCATTCTTGTTCTTGGACACCCATCTTCTTCTACGGTAGAAACCGCCATAGCATTAGCTTCTGAGATCATCGGACTCTCATTGGCTTCCAAAAACCAGTCTCTGAACTGCTCAATTGGATTTTGTTTTATCTCACTTTCAATAAGTTGGGATTTCTCGTACACTTTTCTTTTGTCGTGCAGGTTTTCCATAAATATTTTTTATTAAATTTGAGTATGAATCACTCATACAAAGGTAAAATATTAATCTCGACCCCTGACATTTCCGGCGATATTTTTTCAAGATCGGTAGTATTGGTTATTGAACATAATGAAAGTGGTGCATTTGGTTTGATATTGAATAAAAAGAATAGCCAGATGAGTAGCAAATTCAAAGATTTTTTTGACTTTAAAATTGAGGTTTATGATGGAGGGCCTGTAGAAAACGACAAAGTATTCTTCATTGTAAAAGGTAAAAGAGTTACTGAGATCTATACAGACATCACTGATGAATACTATCTTACAGAAGATATTGAACGTATTATTAATGCGGTTTTAAGCAGTGAACTGGATATTAATCATATCAAAATATTTTCAGGATATTCCGGGTGGTCTCCTAATCAGCTGGATAGTGAAGTTCAGAGGAAAATGTGGACTGTAGTGGATGTTTATAATCTTGATTATACACTTCCCAACGATCAGACACTCTGGAAATCTATCATGCAGAATCTTGGAGGAGAATTTCTTCTCTGGGCCAATTCGCCAGAAGATATTTCACTGAACTAAAAGTATATTTTTCGCATTACTCTGATAATTAACAAACTTTAAGATTCTTTTAACCAATTTTAAAGAAAGTTTTTCCGTTCTTTGAAAAACTAAAATCACTGATATGAAAGGTATTACATTACTTGCTTTATCAATATTTTCTACAGCTTTTTTATCATTTACTCCTATCAACAAAAAATATATTGTCATCGATGCCGGACATGGCGGAAATGATTTTGGAGCAACTTATGGTGAAATTCTGGAAAAAAATATTGCATTAAGCGTTGCTAAGGAAATCCGGAAGATCAATGAAAGCCAGAATCAATATGAAGTTATTTTAACAAGGGATTCAGACAGTTATCCTACTCTTGCAGAAAGAACAGATCTGATCAACAAGCTAAACCCTGAAATGGTTATTTCCCTTCACGTGAACAGCTCTCCTGAAAAAGAAAGATCTGACAACGGATTTGAAGTGTACGTTCAAAATTCTGATGTTTCAAAGGAATTAGCTGGAAAAATCTATAAGAAATTCAATGCCCGAAAAATATCGGAGAGCAATCTTCATATGCTGAGAGAAACCAAAGCACCTGCTGTATTGGTAGAACTTGGCTTCATCAATAATTCTGACAACAGGAATTATATTACCAGTGAAAAAGGGCAGAAAGAAATCGCACAAAAATTTGTTGAGATTATCAACGAATATTAAATAAAAAAACAATTTCTGATTTACTCAGAATAAAACCCGGTAAAGGACTTCTGGAACTTTGTTGTTTACCGGGTTTGTCAATTTTTATGAATTAAAACTTTTCTTCCAGCTTTCTACCAGTTCAGAAAAACGGGAAGTTTCAAAAGTCTTGTTTCTTATCTTACCTACAGAAAATATACCTTTCTCGTCTGAAATCATTAAAATTTCTTCAGCTTTCTGAGATTCAAATGCGATAATCTCGTGTTCCTGAATATCAGCAAGATTATTTTTATGTAAAAAAGTAACAAAGTTTTCCATCAAAGGAGAAATGTAAGCTCCTTCTGTCTGTTTGGGTACTTTGATCACGTCACCTTCCAAAAAGAGAAGATTTCCTGCAGTGGTGCGCGCTATTCTTTTGTTTGGATTCAGAAGAATCACGTCATCAAGGTCATTTTCCTGGGCATAGATCACTCCGTAAATATTTTCCGGACAGTGAACCCTGATATTGCTCAAAAGATTGTTATTAACGTTAATTTCTTTAATCAAATCCAATTCCAAAGGTCTTTGATGAACTGCAAGCACATCCGCCATTTCCGTTACTTCGTAAAAATAGGAAACTGAAGATTTTGCCAAGGTCACTCCATCATTATTTCTGAACACCTGGAAATTGATAATTCCGTTCTTGACTCCTTTACCTTCAATGATTTCTTTTTGAAAAAGGTTCTGGAAAAACTCCAGGGTGTAAGTTAAAGGAATATTCAGTCTCATCTTTCTCATGGAAGCCATCAGGAAAAAATAGCATTCTTCGTCCATGATCAATCCACCATTTCTTACAAAGAAAGATACTTTTACTGAGTCTCCCCAAAGAAAAGCTCTGTTCTTTACACTTAACTCGTCTGATGTAAAATATTGATTTTCCAATTTTTGATATGATTTATTTACAAAAAAATAATGAACGATAAATCGTTCATCAGTTTTATCATTTCATATAGCCCGGTATTATGCCGCACCTAGTTTTATTCTCAGGTTTTCGATAAGATTTTCCCAATACATTGCATTTTCCTCTTCATCACCTTCTTCACAGAAATCTGTAATATTTAAAGCAAGATCTTCTGTAATATCATCGATAGTGATAGTCATTTCAAAGAAATTTTTTGTTCCTTCATCTTCTTCCCATCTGAAACGCACGAAACCTTCAGGCTTATATCTGATCAAAGTGGCCTTCTCAGCAGGTCCTCCACCCCAGCTAAAAAAGAAATCATCGCCTTTCTCTGTTACCTCATCCGCAAACCATTCAGACAATCCCTCTGCAGTCGCCAGATATTCATATAAAATCTCTGATAAACAGTGCATTGGAAATTCGTAATGGACTTTATGTTTCGCCATATAATCTTTGTTTTATCGTCCCGCAATATATAAATTAATTTTTTTATTACGCAAAAAAACAATTACTTTTTTATAGAATCTGTATGATATTTATCACTGGATTTAAATCTCTGTGATGTCAGGTTTTAAAGCTAAAAATTACCATGCAAAACATAAAAAAATCTCTCATTTACAGAGAGATTTTATCTTTAATTTTCATTCAGTATATCAAGAATAATCTGGCATCCTTCCCGGATTTCGTCCAGAGATAATGTAAGCGGCGGAGAGATTCTCAGGTATTCATTTCTGTACAGCTGCCAGAAAACAATCAGCCCTTTTTCCATACATTTTTTAGCTACTTCCAGCGTATATTCAGGAGTTCCTAAGTTCACGGCAAGCATCAACCCTTTACCGTTGATATTTTTAATTTTAGGATGAACCAAAAGTTCTCTGAACAACTTTTCTTTTTCCTCAACTTCGTTCATTAAACCACTATCCAACACTTCTTTTAATGTGGCATAACTTGATGCTGCAATTAATGGATTTCCTCCAAAAGTAGTAATATGCCCAAGTTTTGGTGAGTGAGAAAGCGTTTCCATAATTTCTCTGGAACTCATAAAAGCTCCTACAGGAACTCCACCACCCATTCCTTTTCCCATCACCAGAATATCCGGAACAATTCCAAAATGTTCAAAAGAGAATAACTTCCCTGTTCTTCCAAATCCGGGCTGTATTTCGTCCAGAATTAAAAGCGCTCCTACTTCTTCACATCTTCTTTTTAATTTGATCAGATAGTCGTTATTTGGAACCAGAAAGCCTGCTGCTCCCTGAATGGTCTCAAGAATAACACAAGCAGTCTTCTCCGTAATTTTATCAAAGTCATCTTCATTGTTAAACTCAATGAAAGACACCATTGGTAGTAAAGGACGGAATTCTCTCTTGTGAGTTTCATTTCCGGAAACACTTAAAGCCCCATGAGTATTTCCATGGTAAGAATTTTTAAAGGAAACTATTTCTTCTCTTCCTGTATATCTTTTAGCCAGCTTTAAGCTTCCATCGATAGCTTCTGCACCGCTATTCACAAGGTAAGTAACCTCCAGAGGATCCGGAGTGGCTTCTGCAAGCAGTCTGCATAATGCGATTGGTTTTTCCTGTGCATATTCTCCGTAAACCATTACGTGAAGATATTTATCGGCCTGCTCTTTAATGGCATCCACTATTTTAGGGTGCGAGTGTCCCAAAGTATTAGCAGAAACTCCTGCTACAAAGTCAAGATATCTTTTTCCGTCTGTACCATAAATGTAGCTTCCTACTGCTTTTTCAACTTCAAAACCGGCAGCAAATTTGGTGGTTTGAGCCTGATATATAAAAAAATCTTTATGCATTTCCATAAATATGTTATGAAAGTCTAAATCAGTTCTCTTCTTTAGAATCTTTTTTTATTTTTATTTTAGATGTATTGTTGTAATCAAAATCAGAAAGTTCATCAAGTTCATTCTGAATTTTCTGTTTCCAGTCCTGCAGCTTCTGAGTATTGAGGCCATAATTGGTTTCATTGTCTATCAGGGCCTGAGCTTTTGTATATTCAGCTGTCAGATTATTAAACATTTCATTGGCATAAGTAAAACCTTTCCACAGCGTATTTTTATGAATAAGAAGGTCTTTACGCATTTTTCGGGCATATACTTCGGCTAAATCAAAATTGACCTGCTGATATTCTATCATAGCCGGAATATTGCGAGAATCAGGATTTATTGATGAAGCACTGCTGGAAAATTTATTGATAATCTTTTTATTAAAATTATTACTTAGTGCATTAAATCCCCTTAACTGATAAGAAAAGTTGATTGCTGATCTGATTGAAATACGATCATCATGGGTAATCAATTTATAATCCTCTTTCTGTAATTTTCGTTCTTTACTCCATACAAATTCACCTGGTTGTAAATCTTGGGAAAAAAACATCAATGGAAAAAATAATAACAGTAACAGAATTTTTTTCATACCTACTTGTTTTCTATTTTCTTACTCTCTTTGGTTTTTTAGCTTCTTCTTTAGCTTTTTCGTCGTCAATTGCTTTCTGCGCTTTATCGAATAGCTCACTATCAGCTGTATATTGTATTTCTTCGTTATTTGGAGTATCTACAAGGATATCCTGCCATTTCCTGATTCTGTCTTTGGTATTCCAGTTAAAATCCGGGAATTTTCTTTTCGAAGGTTCTATCATACTCATAGGATAAGTATCGGAAGCAGCTCCAATACTGCATGAAATAATCTGAAGTGCTCTTTCTTCAAACAATGCTCCGATAATTCCGCAGGTTGATAATGTAATCCCTATTCTTTCCGGTTTTTTGGTTTCCTGATCAGTATCATCAACATACACGATAGACTGGGCATTTCCAACGACTCTTGCTTCTTTAATCGCATTTTTCTCATAGTATACCGTCATGAATTTTCCTTTCACCTGATTGAACTCATCTTTCAGGGTAAGTGAGTCAACTTTACTTATGGCAAAGGCATTTCCTATTACTTTTAAGGAGTCAATATCTTCTGTTTTAGTATTGAAATAAGCTTCTACTTTATCTCCGGTAACCTGCTTTTCACCGCTCCAAAGAATCGGATTGGTATACATATGCATGATTCCGTCTGTTTCATTGAAAGCAATGGAATCTGCTCTTCCCTGTGCATTGGATTTATAGATACGGGCTTTTTTGAAAGCTCTCAGATAGCTTTTCTTCACTTTGATATCTACTGTATCCGGTCTTTGATAGGAGATAATTTTTCTGCAGCGAAATAAATGGAGTCTTTTTCCATCACTTTTACAGCATACGGACTTTTAGTCATCATGGCAGAGTCTTTTTTCTCAAAAATTTCTCCGTAACCTCCTTTTATATATCTTTTTCTATAGGATCATCAAGAGTTACATTTCCTGTTGCCTTACCGAATCCTGAGATTTGATTATAGTACATATCATCACCGGTAAGAATTTTCTCATTATAATAGATTCTGGAGTTTTTGGTTAGAAAAGCCTCCTTGGAATCCATTTTATAAGTTCCTTTTTCGGTGTAGATTCTGTTTCTTGGATTGGTTTTGCTGGTAATGGTTGTAGGACCTAGAAAATCAGCAATTTTTGTGTTCTGATTCTGTTTGATGTTGGGTCCTTCTATAGTATACTGCGGGGTTTCAATTTTTACATTCCCAGTAAGATCTACCACTCTTGTATTGAGAAAATAGGTTCCTACTTTGGCGTAGGTTACATTCTGCCCGTCAGAAATTGTCCCTCCTGTGTTAAAATAAGCCTGATTAGCCAGCCTGTCATAATACAGAATATCTGTTTTAATGGTTTGCTTCGGATCTGTTAAAACCACATTTTTTCTGGCAACACCTTTCTGGGTATTGGCATCATATTCCATTTCTCCTGCTGTGATCACAGAACCGTCGGTATTTTGAAGCCTTGTATTACCTATTGCTTTTACAAAGTTCTCTTCATTATACAGAACAACTTCATCTGCTGTAAGAATGGAGCCTTGGTGTTCTATCTGAACATTTCCGGTAAAGTATTGATTCCCGTCGTATTTTTCAGGGCTTTTCTTGATCTCGTCCGCATGGATGATCTTTACTTTATCTTCAGGTCTCACCTGTTTGGGCTGAGCCGGTGAAGGAGCCTGCAAATAAGGATCTCTCTTCACAGGGGTTTTATCCTGCGCAAAGTTGAGCGTAGAAATAAAGAGTAACAGAAAAAGGGCTATTCTCATTAATTAGTCATTCTTAGTGCCATAGAAATATAGCGAATGAGAATCAATTTTTACGCCAAATGCTTCTTCAATGGCTTCTTTGATTCCTTGAATTCTTGGGTCACAGAATTCAATAATTTCTTCAATTTCTTTATCAGAGTCTTTTTTGTAGATCACCAGGTGGTCATGCTGTTTGTCAAAATAAGACTTTTCATAAGACGAAGAAGTTAATGTCTTTTCTCCGAACTGATGCTTACGGATTAAACCTGCATCAAGGAAAATTTCAATCGTGTTGTAAATGGTTGCTTTGGAAACATGATATTTTTTCTGCATCATGAGAAGATACAGATCATCAACATTAAAGTGATGATCCATATTATAAATCTCTTCCAATATCGTATATCTTTCAGGTGTGTTTCTGAACCCTTTTTCTAATAAGTAGTTTCTCAAAACATCCTTGATCAAAGCTATATTCTTTTCTTTTTGTATTGTATCCATTAAAAAAATTATCTACAAATTTATTGAATTTTATTTAAATAGATAGTATGGTTAAATACGAGTGGCTACGAGTTGTGACGGAAATACCCGGACTGCTCGATCTTATTATCATAAACTGTTAATTCTGTGATCGGTGCAGATTCTACTTCAACGTTATGCGAAGAGACTCCCCAAGCCTTAAAGTCGTCACTTCCGATATACTTCACAAAATTGTAAATGTTAAGAGTAATCTTCTGTTTAACAGTTAAAAGGATATCGTTGATATAGGTGTTATCTATGATCACATATTTAAGATCCGGTGGTATATCATGAGCTCTTAAAGATGGGTGGCTGCTTCTTGAAGGAATGGTTCCGTCTGTCATTAGATCTTTAAGGACCATATTGAAATAATCGTTGATTCTTCGGTCTACTTTAAATCCTAAAAGGAAATTGATTTTATATACGGTTCCCGGAAGGATCTCGTCTACAGTATATCTGAAAGTATATGGATCTTCCTGGTTTACAATGCTCAGGATGAAGTAATGATCTGCTCTTTTCGGTTGTTTTTTGATGATGGAATAAATAATTTTAGATTCCACTTCATCATTTCTTTTAGCTCTGCTCAGATAAGCCAGATTGGTAGCATATTTCGGAATAGTTTCGTCCAGTTTCATGTCTTTAAGAATAGACACATATTTTTCTATTTTCACAAACTGGATAAATCTTGTTTTGATCAGTCTTCCGTTATACCATGCATACATAGAAATTCCGATAGAACCAGCCAAAACAACGGTGATCCATCCACCTTCCATAAATTTGATAATGTTGGCACTGAAGAAACCTAATTCGATTGCCATATAAACCATTGCGAAAACCAGAATCAAGACTTTGCTTACTCTGTGTTTCAGGAGCCAGAAGACCAACAGAACGGTTGTCATCAGCATGGTCACCGTAATGGAAAGTCCGTAAGCGGCTTCCATTTTTCCTGATTCTCTGAAGTGAAGCACAACAATGATACACAGGATAAGAAGTCCCCAGTTGATTCTTGGGATATACATCTGTCCTTTTACTCCGGAAGGATAATCAATTTTCTGATTAGGCCAAAGGTTAAGAGACATTGCTTCTGAAAATATGGTGAAAGAACCGGTAATTAACGCCTGACTGGCAATAATTGCTGCTGCTGTTGCTAAAATTACTCCCGGGATGATCATCCATTCTTCCATGATTCCAAAGAAAGGATTCACTACAGAAAACCCAGGTTTGTTATAATTGGTTAAAAGCCATGCTCCTTGTCCAAGATAATTCAGAATAAGCATAATCTTAACGAATGCCCAGCTTATTCTGATGTTTTTTGCGCCACAGTGCCCTAAATCAGAATACAATGCTTCTGCTCCGGTTGTACAAAGGAAAACAGCTCCTAAAATAACAATAGCACTTGGAGAGTTGGCAATAAGTTTATAAGCGTAATAAGGGTTGAAAGATCTTAAAATCTCAAAATTTTCACTCAAATGCATTACTCCCAGTCCTCCTAATACCAGGAACCAAACCACCATTACAGGACCAAAAAATTTTCCGATAAAACTGGTTCCAAACTGCTGCACCACAAAAATGGCAATCAGTATTCCAATGGTGATAGGGACCACAGGAGTATGTGGGTTATAAATTTCAAGACCTTCAATAGCTGACATTACCGTCAGTGATGGTGTAATAACCCCGTCTGCAATAAGGGCTGCAGCACCAATGATTGCAATGAGGTACAACCATCCTTTTTTAAGGTTTCTTACCAGTGAAAACAAAGCAAGGATACCCCCTTCACCTTTGTTATCTGCTCTCAAAGCAATGATCACATATTTTATCGTGGTCTGCAGGGTAAGGGTCCAGATAATACAGGAAAGAGCACCTTCTATGTATTCATTGAAAGGCATATTGCTCCCTTGGGATCTTGCATTCACAATTGCTTTCATTACGTAAAGCGGAGAGGTACCAATATCTCCAAAAACAATTCCTAGAGACACTAAAACTCCTATGAAGGAAAGTTTCTTTATGTCGAAGTGGTAGCCATCTTCTGTAACTTCTGCCATATCAGCTTAATTTATTTTAAAGGCGCAAATTTATACTAATTTTATGACGTCAAGAATTTTTCTTCATGAATATAATAAATGAAAAAACTTCCTTTCGGAAGTTTTTCTCTATAACTATTTTACGTACATCGCTTTTTTGATTTCCTCTTTTACTTTTTCAAGTTTAGGGAACCATTCTGCAAATAATGCAGCAGAGTAAGGTGCAGGAGCATCAGGAGTCGTAATTCTCTTGATAGGAGCATCTAAATAATCAAATGCTTTTTGCTGTACCATATAAGTGATTTCAGAAGAAATAGAAGCAAATGGCCAAGCTTCTTCTAAAATAACCAATCTGTTTGTTTTCTTAACGGAAGCTAAAACAGTATCAAAATCCAGAGGACGAACTGTTCTAAGATCGATAACTTCTACAGAGATTCCTTCTTTCGCCATATCTTCAGCAGCCTGTAAAGCCAGTTTCATGATCTTACCAAAAGAAACTAAAGTAACATCTGTACCTTCTCTCTTGATATCTGCTTTTCCTAACGGTAAGTAGTATTCTTCTTCAGGAATTTCCATTTTATCTCCATACATCTGCTCAGATTCCATGAAAATAACCGGATCATTATCCTGAATTGCAGTTTTCAACAACCCTTTCGCATCGTAAGGATTTGAAGGAACTACTACTTTAAGACCTGGAATGTTTGCAAACCAGTTTTCAAAAGCCTGAGAGTGAGTAGCACCTAATTGACCTGCAGAAGCTGTAGGACCACGGAAAACGATTGGACAATTCCATTGTCCACCACTCATCTGACGGATTTTTGCAGCATTATTGATAATCTGATCAATTCCTACCAATGAGAAATTGAATGTCATATACTCTACGATGGGTCTGTTACCATTCATCGCAGCACCCACAGCAATTCCTGTAAAACCAAGTTCTGCAATTGGGGTATCGATTACTCTTTTAGGACCAAACTCATCCAACATTCCTTTGGAAGCTTTATATGCACCATTGTATTCTGCTACTTCCTCCCCCATTAAAAAGATGGATTCGTCTTTACGCATTTCCTCGCTCATTGCCTGTGCAATTACCTCACGAAAAGTATATTCTGCCATATTTATTCGAAAAATTTAGACTACAAAAATAGTGTTTTTTTATTATACACATCATAAAAACGGTCTTCATTTCCATGAGAAGTCATAATATTAACTGTATTTAAAATTAATTTTCCTTCTTAAATGCGTCCTTCTTGTACCTTTTTTATGTTCCGAAGAATTTTCACAGAATTTTTATCCACAAAAAATGACATCCCATTTCTGAGATGTCATCTAAAATTCTATTTAAACTTACATTATACTTTTTCCCAAGTCTGGGTTTTCCCGATAAGAGATATTCCGATATATCCTTTTACGGTTAGTTTATCTCCTTTTCTGATAATAAAACACTTATAGGTTTTACCATTTTTCGGATTTGTAATAGTTCCTCCATTAAATTCAGCCCCATCTTTTGAAAGTCCTCTGATAACTTCCATACCTAAAATTGGCTTATTTTTCTGTCATCTTTACATTCTACACAATTAGGATTTTCAGGTGTAATCAATAACTGAACAACTTTTCCGTAGTATTTTCCATCAGATTTTTTAAAAATTTCAACAATAGATTTAGGTTTTCCTGTCTCGTCATCTATCGTTCTCCATTTCCCTTCTATCTGTGCAAACGTAAGCACACTGAACAGGGAAAGTGCAAATGTTAACAATAATTTTTCCATATTTCTTATAGTTTTAATTTTATACAATATTATTATCTACGTATTGATAAAAATATAAATTAATTTTCAACGAACAAAAATTTTTATTATACAAAGCATAAAGAGACAAAGAAAAGTAAAATCAATAAATGCTAAAACAATTAATTTGCCAATCAGTTTATTGACTATTTCGCCATTCTATTTTTTGTCTTCTGCCTAATACAGCTTCCTGTTAATCACCCTATCCATATAATCCTGATACCAGGCCTTTGCCGTTTTCTTTCCTTGTTCTGTTTCCGGATTTTTAACTTCATTCATGATATTTTTTTCAAGGCTCAGATCAGATTTATCATAGACTCCGATGATTTCTTTTCCATCAAAGCGGTAAATATAATTTCCGATCATGAACTGATCCGTACTTCCATCCGAGTTGACTACGATGAAAGGATATTTTTTATCACTTACCAAACTTCTCCCCCAGCTTCGGATAGGTTTGTTATACCCGATAAGATCTGCCAGTGTAGGATAAATATCTGCTTGTTGTGCGATTTCCTGGCTAACACCTTTTAGCTGATACGCAGGATTCGGAGAATAGAAAACCAATGGAACTGCATAGCGATTCATTGCTCTTTCATATTCCGGATAATAAACCTGATTGGTATGGTCTCCCGTGAAAACAAAAATGGTATTGTTGTACCAAGGTTGCTTTTTAACCGTCTCAAAATATTGTTTGATCGCATAATCGGTATACTGCATCGGCTCATGGATTTCTATTTTTCCTTTTTTAAATTTCCCGTTATATTTTTCAGGGATTTTAAAAGGGTGATGAGATGATGCGGTAAATACAGTAGTCATAAAAGGTTGTTTCTTCCCTACATTCTTAGCGAAATACTGAAGGAAAGGCTCATCCCAGATGGCCCACATTCCGTCAAAATCTTCATCATGATTATATTCTGTTTTTCCGAAATAATGTTTAAATCCTAAGATATTTCCGAATCCAAGAAATCCCATAGAACCATTTGGGGCACCATGATAAAAAGAAGTATCATACCCAAGATCATTACATACGGAAACAATAGATTGAATTTTCTGATTGGAATAAGGAGATCCTGTAAACGCATCGGTAAGACTCGGAATTCCGGCCAATACACTGCTCATCCCATGAATAGACTGTCTTCCGTTTGCAAAAGTATTCGGGAAAATAAGGCTTTGGGTAGCCAGACTATCCATAAAAGGAGTATAAGAAACGTAATCTTTGATATTTTTATCTTTATTGAAAGCTCCTGAATATTCTCTCCCGAAAGATTCTACAATAAAAATAACAATATTGGGACGATTCTCCACTTTTCTGTCATATACTTTATAAGGCTGTACATAGTCTTCAATATATTTTTCATCTACAAAATGAACTTCCTTAAAATTATTGGTATTTAAAGTCCTGAAAAAGGAGAATGTACTATTGAGTACAATGTTTCCCTGAAGCGGATTTGTTACAAAACGAGTAGCATCCACCATATTAATAGGTCTCGTGCTATGCTTAAAATCTCCTCTGATTCCTCCCACAACCAGCACCGCTGTTATACACAAAGTAAGAATAGATGTAATAAAGTAAGGAAGTAGTTTCGCAGGTTTTGTATCTTCTACTTTCACCTTTTTGTATAGAAAAACCCATAAGATCATCAACACGACGTACCAAATCAATACAAAAGGATGTTCTCCCACAGAGATCATCAGTGTTTTAGATACATTGGATTCATGTTCAGCCACCTGAAATACAGCCGAAGTAAGCCTTGCCTGAGCGAATTTATAGTAAATAAAATCCCCGAAATTCATGGCATAAGCAATACCGTTGGTGATGAAATACAGCCAGAATAGGACTTTCTGAAATATTTTCTTGGTATTAATAACCAGCGGCAATAAACTCAGGAGTATAAATAATGCGTTGACATACAAAATAGCTGTGGTATCGAAAGCCGTACCATGGAAAGCCAGCTTTATGTAATCAGAAACCGAGTCAACTTTAATCAGATCTTTATTAAAATACCAGAATAAAAGTCTGGCAATCTGATAAAAAACATAGGCTAAAAAAATCCTGTAAACCAATGCCAGAACTTCCTGTTTTCTAAATCCTTCTAAAAATTTCATGGAGCAAATTTACATCAAAATCACTTTAATGCATTTTTTAGTTCATATTATTTTGAGTTAGAATTTTTAAAAACTGTAATTTTGTGCTTATGGATTTTATAAAGAATAATCTGGCCAATGCCTTAACTCTGGCTAACTTATTTGCAGGCTGTGTAGGTGCAATACATTTAATTTTAGGAGATTATCAGACAACGGCAATCTGTCTTATTCTCTCTTCTATCTTCGATTTTTTCGATGGCTTTGTGGCCAGAGCTTTAAAATCAAACTCTAATCTTGGTCTTCAGTTGGATTCTCTTGCTGATATGGTAAGCTTTGGTGTAATCCCGGGACTGACGATGTACAAAGCCCTTGAGCCTTTTGGAGCTGAGCTTCTTGGAATTCATTTTCCATTTGAGATCAAATATCTGGGATTAATTGTCACTGTATTTTCCTGCCTGAGACTTGCCATCTTTAACCTTGATGAAGAACAACGCTATTATTTCAAAGGATTGAATACGCCTACCAACACCGTTTTACTGTTTGGTCTTTATTATGCCTTTAAAGAAACCGGAACTTTCAGCTTTTTGTTTGATAATGAATTGTTATTGGTTCTGCTGACTCTTCTCACTTCATGGCTTCTGATCAGCCCGATCAAAATGATGGCGATGAAATTCAAATCAAAACAATTAAAAGATAATTACCCTAAAGTTGTATTACTGGTGGGAGGAATTGCTATTCTTGCGATATTCCAGGTTATTGGAATTCCAATGCTTGTTATTTATTATATATTGGTGTCTCTTATTTTTCAGGCACAATTAAAATAAACTCATTTAAATAAAACACGTTTCAATTTATTAATAGTCAACATGAATTTAAAACTCCATAAACCACTTTGTATTTTTGACCTGGAAACCACAGGAACCAACATAGGAAAAGACAGAATTGTTGAAATCTGTATTTTAAAAGTAAATCCGGACGCCTCCAGAGAAAGCAAAACATGGCGTGTAAACCCGGAAATGCTTATTCCTAAAGAAAGCAGTGAGATCCACGGTATTTATGATGAAGATGTAAAAGACGCGCCTACTTTCAGAGACATTGCATCTAAAGTAATGGAAATGATTACCGGCAGTGATTTGGGAGGATTTAATTCTAACAGATTTGATGTTCCCCTTTTGGCTGAAGAACTTTTAAGAGTAGGAATGGATTTTGATCTGAGTAAATTCAGACTGATAGATGCACAGACTATTTTCCACAAAAAAGAGCCTAGAAACTTAAGTGCTGCTTACCAGTTCTACTGTGGAAAAACATTGGAAAATGCACACTCTGCAGAAGCTGATGTATGGGCAACATTTGAAGTTCTGGATGCCCAGGTTGGAAAATATGATGATATCCCGAATGAAATAGCACCGTTAAGTGAATTCACATTCCATAATAAGAATGCAGATCTTGCAGGATTTATCGGATATAATGAAAAAATGGAAGAGGTTTTCAACTTTGGAAAATATAAAGGACAGGGCGTGAAAGCGGTATTCCAAAAAGACTTAGGATATTTCGGATGGCTTCAGAATGCTGACTTTCCATTATATACTAAGAAGGTTTTTACAAAAATTCAATTATCAAGTAGATTTTAAATATGTCTGACCTGGTTCGTTTTAAATTTTATGAAACTGCCTTTGAAGCTAACAGGGACAAGCAGATACTGGCTGAAAACGGCATCAACAGTTTCATTGCGAATGAGCAGCTGATCCAGTCGGATTGGCTTCTGTCACAGGCGGTAGGAGGAATACAGCTTCAGGTGTTTGAAGAAGATGTGGAAAAAGCACAGCAGATCCTGCAAGACTATAAAGACAACGAGCAATATTCGCTGGAAGTAGAACATACCATTGAAGATCCTGAGTTTGATTTTGTATGCCCGAAATGTGGTTCCAACCACATCTACAGGGATGACAGTGCTACCAGTTTCTTTGGTATTTCTTTCCTGACGAGTCACAAATTCAAATGTTATTATTGCGGGAATGAGTTTACGCATTAAGGTTTAATATGGTCAAAAAATTTGGAAAGATTTTTCTCGTTGTTATTCTTGGCTTTCTTGTTTTCATAATAGGAAAATTCATATTGGTATGGAACAGCGTAGAAGTTGATCATAGTTTAAGCCAGAAACCTCTTTTTAAATCTTTTGATCAGCAAAAGCAAACAAGTATTTGGGGTTCAGAGAGTGAAGATATTAAAACCAATGATTTTAAGACAAAGTCAGACAGTATAAGTCCAGCATATTATAGCTGTTCTATTACTGAAAATCCAATGCTAAATGTTACATTTTCTGTTGGAGATGGTTTCAGCGGTGGTGGTTTTCAGATAGATATTTTTCAAAGCAGATATAAAATCTCTCCCTATTCATATACTGACAATGTAAAACTCTTTGATTTTTTGGACACAGGAGAATATTATAAAGTTTTGGACAGTAAACTTATTCTGGATAAAGAATCTTATAAAAAAGGAGATAGCATCTTCGGATATACTGAACTCAAAGTTCAAAGAAGATATGGTCCTGAAAAATATATAGAAGAAGGTAAAGGATATTTTAAAGGTAAAGTAAATTAATTAAGTTATGAAAATAATCTGCATAGGAAGAAATTACAGTGAGCATGCAAAAGAATTAGGAAATGAAATTCCTGAGAATCCTGTTATCTTCATGAAACCGGATACAGCCGTTTTAAAGGGAAATGATTTTTACATTCCCGAATTCTCCAATGATATTCACTACGAACTTGAAGTGGTACTAAAAATTTCAAAAGGAGGAAAATATATTCAGAAAGAAACAGCGCATAAGCATTATGAAGAAATTGGCCTGGGAATAGATTTTACGGCAAGAGATCTTCAGAGTGAACTGAAATCAAAAGGTCTTCCGTGGGAGCTTGCCAAAGGTTTTGACGGTTCGGCTGTGGTAAGCAGTTTTTTCAAAAAAGAGAGCTTCAGCCTTGAGAACCTTCAGTTTTCGTTATTAAAGAATAAAGAGAAGGTACAGGATGGCAATACAAAAGATATGATGTTCAACTTTGATGATATTATAGCTTTTGCATCTCAGTATTTTACATTAAGAGTAGGTGACCTTATTTTCACAGGAACTCCAAAAGGGGTTGGAAAAGTAGATGAAAATGATATTCTGGAAGCTTACCTTGAAGAGAAAAAAATCCTTGATATCCGAATATTATAAGTATTTAACATCAAAGTCTGACAAATTTTTCCTATCTTTAGGTAACAAAATTAGAGGTTATGATAAATATTGTATTACCCGTAGATTTTGGGGACAAGACAGACCAATTGGTAGACGGTGCCATAAAATTTGCAAAACAGCTTAACGGCAGAATTTACCTGATCCACGTAGCGCCATCAGATATCGGCTTTGCCATTGGTGATATGGGATTTCAATATTTTCCTGAAGTGGAAGCCAATGAAATCAGAGAAGAGCTGGTGCAGCTTAATAAAATTGAGCAAAGAATCATCAGTCATGATATCGATTGTGAGCACCTTTTAAAACAGGGACTTGCCAAAGATATTATTCTGGAACATGCAAAGGCAAAAAATGCAGATTATATTGTGATGGGATCACATGGCAGAAGCGGAATCTATGATGTATTCGTGGGAAGCTTAACAAAAGGGATTACAAAAAGTTCAAGTATTCCTGTGCTGGTACTTCCTATTCACGACTAAGCAAAAGAAATTTTAATCGTTAGTAATAAAAAAACCGATCAAATCATAATGTTTGATCGGTTTTTTACTATATAACCAATTAATTAACCTTCTTTTTTGTAGATATTCGGATCGTAGTAAGGGTGCTTACCTTCCGTTGGAGAATAATAGTCTTTATCTTTATCGCCACCTAGTGTAACCACCAGTACATAGCACCAATAAGTGAATAGTACACAGCAAACTATAAATAGAATCCAGTTTAAAACATTACCGAAAGCATCAAAGAAACCGAAAGACCATTTGAAAACTTTGCTTAAGAATAGAAAGAAAGACGTCATTATTTTCCTTTTTTAAATTAACTTTGTACAAATTTATAAAAAATGTTTAAATTACTTTCAAAAGAAAGCAATATTTTTTCAATTCCTGTTTATATTGGTTTTCTTCTTTTAGTAGTCATAATATTTAACATACTGAATTTCAATACTTACGAAGCCATAGTTGCCGGAATAACTTTTCTGGGAATTGCTTTGGGATATTTTTGTTTTCACAGTGTTGCCCTTAATTATCAGACCCATCTGCCCTTATTTTTATACACATTTTTTATTTTCGGGCTGTATCCAGGAAATCTGGATATAGGAATTGCGGTTTCTCTGCTTACCAATTCCTTTCTTATCCTGCTACTGACGAGTGCAGATGAAGATATCAGGAAGAAGTCTTATGTATTGGTGGGATCTATTGTAGCTCTGAACTTTATTTTTCTCCCTACAACATGGCCGATGGCTGTTTTTGTTATCATCCACGTGATTGCAACTTCTGCCAAAATCACCCTGAACCTTTTCAGGTTTCTATTGGGAATTGTTTTGATTACATTCAGCTATTTTTCTGTCATGTATTTTGTTCAGTTCACATCATGGAATATTGATTATTTTCCGTTTGGAAGAATGAAACCGGTAACAGATTACACAGAACTTCTGCCATTGATACCTGTGGTTCTGATGCTTATTTATGCGGTATATGACCATTTTAAAAATTATAACAAGAAAAGTCCGATAAGCAGGTATAAATACACTTTCCTATTGGTTTTTTCGGTGGCACAGCTTGTTTCCATCATTTTATACATGAATAAAAGCTATGAATATCTGCTTCTTCTGGCATTTCCCTCAAGTATTATTCTGAGCAGAATGATGAGATTTTTACCTAAATACTGGATGCGTGAAGCCAGTGTATGGGTTATTATTATTAGTTTACTGACCTTTAAAGCAGGTACAGTTTTTGATTTATTTTAGAAAATTATGATTCAGATAGACGATAAATTGATTTCAGAGGAAATTTTTTCCGAAGAATTTGTTTGCAACCTTACAAAATGTAAAGGTGCATGTTGTGTGGAAGGAGATGTGGGAGCTCCGTTGGATAAAAACGAGCTTGAGATATTGGACAGTATTTTTGACAAAATAAAACCTTACCTTACTCAGGAAGGAATTAAAGCCCTTGAAGAACAGGGAACCTGGACTACTGATCCGCACGACGGAATGTATGTTACTCCAATGGTGGAGAACCGCGAATGTGCTTATGTAACGTTCGATGAAAAAGGAATTACGAAATGTGGTATTGAAAAAGCGTACGAAGATGGTGCCGTGGACTGGCAGAAACCTATATCCTGCCACCTTTACCCAATCCGTGTTACGGAATATTCGGCATTTACCGCATTGAATTATCACGAGTGGAATGTATGCAGTGATGCCTGTACCCTTGGAAAAGAACTTCAGGTGCCTGTTTATAAGTTTTTAAAAACTCCACTGACGAGAAAGTATGGTGAAGAATTTTACACCGTTCTGAGCGAAGCTGCTGAAGAATGGAAAAAAGAATATGGTTCTTAACCGATATGTATTTGAATGAAATAATAAAAACCGCAGAGAGACCTGCGGTTTTCTTATTTATTAAAGCTTATAAAAAATAGGTTAATTGGAGGTTTCTGCTTTTTTAACTTCCCCTTTTCTAGCCTTTTCCCAACCATCTTCCGGCATTAACGTTGCTATATTTTTTTCTTTCGTAAGGTATTTTCTGGCAACATCCTGAAGATCTTTTACTGTAAGTGCTTTTACTTTATCCTGATAATTTAAGATATCATATTTGTCACTTCCGTCTAATTGATTCTGGGTGATACCCTGCAGCCAGAATCCATTATCTTTAAGACTTGTTTTATATTCGTTGTATTCTCCTTCTTTGTATTTATCAAGATCCTTTTGCTCTGGTCCTTTATCTATCAATTTTTGTAATTCTGCCATGGCACTTTTGGTAAGCTTTTCTACATTTTCAGGGCCACAGGGGAAATTAACACTAAAATCATACGCACTGTATGGTATTTTACTGAAGCTTCCACTTGCTCCTCCTCCATAAATGCCACTTTCATCTTCTCTTAGTTTTTCAAGAACTTTAATGGTAGCTACTTCTCCAAGAGCCGAAAGTGCCATCGCTTCTTTCTCATTGTAAGGAGCTTCTCCACTGTAAGAAATTGTTACAAGGCTCTTCGGTTCTTTTCCTTTTTTATAAACCTTAGTATATTCTCCTTTCACCGGTCTGTAGCCTGTATCTTTAAATGTAGATGATTTTCCACTTGCAGGAAGTGAAGCAATATATTGCAGGACTTCATTTTTAAGCTGTACTTCATCTATATTTCCTACAAAATAGAAATGGAAATTACCTGCATTAGCAAATTTTTGTTTGTAGATATCGTAAGCTTTCTTATAATCTGTATTTGCCCAATCTTTTTCCGTAGGTTCGAGGCCGGTGAACCGTGGGTTTTTCTGATTGATAAATTTGGAATATTCATTAGAAAAATAATATCCCGGATCCGAATCTACATTCGCCAGCATTGCAGATTTTTTTGTTTTGTAGGCGTTGAATGATTCGGGGTTATAGTTTAAATCTGTAAAACAAGCATAGATTAACTCCATCGCGGTCTTCAGATCCTTTTTCGAGCTTGTTCCGGAAACACCTTCTGTAAGGCCACCCACATAAGCGCTTGCACTCACCTGTTTCCCTGCGAGATAGTGTGCAAGATCTGTTTTGGAAAGCCCGGCTAGTCCAGCTTCAAGCAAAGCATCAAATGCGTATTTTGTTTTATTGTAATCAGTATCGGGAATGACAGACACTCCACCCAGGCCTATTGCTGCAAAAACAATTTCATCATCTTTAAAGTCTGTTTTCTTGAAAGTGACCTTAGCACCGTTGCTCAAAGTCCATGTGGTAGTTCCTAATTTAGCATCTGCTTCTGTTTTAGTAATTTTTCCTTCAGATTTAAAAGGCTTTATTAAACTTTCGGTTTTCGTTTTTTCTTCATAAGGCTTAAGATCAGCCATTTTTACGGCATCAAATGTTTTCAGAACCATCCCTTCTGTTGGCATTGTAATATTATCCTTTTTTGGACCAGTGATAACTATAACCCTGCTATCATCTTTTACCAGCTTTTTGATAATTCTATTGGTCTGTTCCAGTGCTATGGTCGGAAGGATTTCTTTAATATGTTCATATCCCCAGGTAATTCCAGGTATTGGTTCCTGTCTCAGGAAATTGTTCACATAACCATCGATAAGCTCACCACTTTGGTTTTTATCTTTGTTGTTGTAAGCCCATTCATAAGAAGAAAGCATCTGATCTTTTGCTCTGTCCAGCTCAGATTGGGTAAATCCAAATCTTTTGGCTCTTTCCACTTCTTCCAAAAGAACTTTTAGCCCATTCAGCTGATCACCGTCTTTTGTAGCAGCTGATCCCTGGAATGCTTCTTTATTTCTTGCAAAAGTTCCTCCGTGATAAACAGAACCATAAGTAAAAGGTGGATTTACAGAGTTAACCAGCTCTGCCAATCTGCTGTTGAGCATCATATTCACAAGGCTTTCTGCAACACTGTGATCATACTGCTGAACTGTTATATCCGGTTGGTACACTTCGGAATCTTTGATGATGAATTGCACTCCTGAACCTGTTGCATCAGGATCTGTTTCAATAGCTACCAGTGCTTCTTGATGGTTCGGAAGATCAAAAGATTTTCTTTCTCTTGGTTTTGAAGGATTTTTATATTGACTGAAGTTATTCTTAATCTTTTTCTCTATTTCATCTACATTGATATCTCCAACAACAACAATTGCCATCAGATTCGGTCTGTACCAGTCCTGGTGGAATTTTCGGATAAGATCGGGTTTGAAGTTTTCCAGTACTTCTTTTTTACCGATTGGTAGTCTTTCTGCATACTGAGATTTATATAAAAGCTTAGGAAGATATTTATCCATCATTCTCTTATCAGGTCCAAGACCTAACCTTAGTTCTTCCAATACGACTCCTCTTTCTTTATTGATCTGCTCATCAGAAAGTGTTGTATTAAATGCCCAGTCTTCCATTACTTTCAGTCCGGCATCCAGATTTCCCGGTTTATCTAATGGGACTGGAAGCATATAAACTGTTTCGTCAAAACCGGTATAAGCATTAAGGTGCTGTCCGAATTTTACTCCGATAGATTGTAAAAAGTCGACTAATTTATTATCCGGAAAATTTTTGGTTCCGTTGAAGTTCATGTGCTCCATAAAGTGAGCCAGTCCTCTTTGATTTTCGTCTTCAAGAATAGATCCTGCATTGATTGCCAGACGGAATTCTACTTTTTTCTCAGGTAAAACATTTTTTTTGATGTAATACTTCATCCCGTTGGAAAGAGTACCGATTCTTAAGGACGGATCCACAGGGATGTTTTGTCCACAGACATTTAGAGACATCAGGAAGATGGCTGAAAACGAAGATAATATTTTTTTCATCTACATTATTTTTGACCCTCAAAAATATCGATTCTCTATGCAATCAGCCTTTTACCACAGGGTTAAATTGAAGTTAAAAAAATTAAATATTACAAAATGAAAATAAATTATTTCTTTTATATTGCTTAAAATGATTTTTAATTAAAAACATTCACAAATTAATTAAAATAGACTAATTAAAAATAATATCATTTTCTTCATCTACTCATAAATCATGGTTAATCTACTATTATATTGTCCTTTTTCAAACAAAAAAACCGTTGTAATGTACAACGGTTCTCTTATTTTAATTAAAAATATTAATTAGCAGCGCCTGCTTTTACAGTTACAGTTTCTGCTTTTTTAGGTTCTTCTTTTTTGGCTTTTTCCCAACCATCTTCCGGCATTAGCGTTGCTACAATTCTTCCTTTTGTAAGATATTTTTTAGCTACATTCTGAAGATCTTTTACCGTAAGTGCTTTTACTTTATCCTGATAATTTAAGATATCATACTTGTCACTTCCGTCTAGCTGGTTCTTAGCAATGGCATTCATCCAGAACATATTATCTTTCAGTTCTGTTTTGTTGTCATTATATTCACCTTCTTTGTATTTATCAAGGTCTTTTTGTTCAGGGCCATTATCTATAAGCTTCTGAAGCTCTGCAATAGCACTTTTAGTCAGCTTCTCTGCATTTTCAGGACCACAAGGGAAATTAATACCGAAACTATACGTTCCGTACGGTATTTTATTCATTCCTCCTCGGGCGCCACCTCCATAGATACCACTTTCATCTTCTCTTAGCTTTTCGATAACTTTAATAGTAGCCACTTCTCCAAGCGCTGATAATGCTAAAGCTTCTTTTTCATTGTAAGGAGCCTCTCCGCTGTAAGAGATAGACACCATACTCTTAGGGTCTTTTCCTTTTTTATACACTTTGTTGTAATCACCGGTCATCGTTCTGTACCCTGTATCTTTATACATTGTTGTTTTTCCTGACGATGGCAGACTTGCAATATATTGCAGAACTTCATCTTTAAATTTGGCTTCGTCTATGTTTCCTACAAAATAGAACTGGAAGTTTCCGGCATTGGCAAATTTATCTTTATAAATATCGTAAGCTTTTTTATAGTCTGTATTGGCCCAGTCTTTCTCCATTGGGAATACCCCGATAAATCTAGGGTTCTTCTGGTTCATGAATTTTGCATGCTCATTAGAGAAATAAGCCTGAGGATTAGACAACAGGTTATTCAACATTGCAGATTGCTTTTCTTTATAAGCATTAAAGGAAGCAGGATTATAATTTAAGCTTGTAAAATAAGCATACATAAGCTCCATAGCAGTTCCTAAATCCTTTTGTGTGGTTCTTCCGGAAACGCCTTCAAAAAGAGAAGTTACCATAGGATTTACGTTCACCTGTTTACCGGCAAGATAATTGGTAAGGTCTGCTTTAGAGAATCCTCCTACCCCAGCTTCTGTTAATGCTGCGAAGGCAAACTGGGTTTTATTGTAATCAGCATCTGGGATAAGAGAACTTCCTCCTAAGCTTCTTGCTGTAAATACGATTTCATCGTCTTTAAAATCTGTTTTTTTGAAAGTAACTTTCGCTCCGTTGCTTAAAGTCCACGTTGTTGTTCCCAACTTGGCATCTGTTTCCGTTTTAGCAATTTTTCCTTCAGATTTGAAAGGCTTCACCAGGTTCTTGATGGTTGCTTTTTCTTCATAAGGCTTAAGATCTGCCATTTTCACAGCATCAAATGTATTCAGTACCATTGCTTCTGTAGGCATGGTTACATTATCTTTTTTAGGTCCTGTAACAATAATTACCCTGCTGTCATCTTTCACCATTTTCTTGATGATTTCATTGGTTTGTGCAAGCGTAACGGATGGTAAGAAAGCTTTCGTATCTTCATATTCCCAAGCAATTCCAGGAATTGGTTCCTGCTCCAGGAAGTTTCTTACATACTCGTCTATCAGAATCTCACTTTCTGTTTTGTCTTTGTTGTTATAAGATCTTTCAATATTGGAAAGCACCTGAGATTTTGCTCTGTCCAGCTCAGATTGTGTAAATCCAAATCTTTTTGCTCTTTCAACTTCTTCCAATAAAACTTTCAACGCATTCAGCTGATTTCCCTCTTTCACCATAGCAAATCCCTGGAACGCTTCTTTGCTTCTTGCATAAGTTCCTCCGTGGTATACTGATCCGAAAGTGAAAGGTGGGTTTGTAGAGTTAATCAGCTCTCTCAATCTGTTATTTAACATTGTCGTTGAAAGATTTTCTACAAGACTTTGGTTGTACTGTTCTACCGTTACATCAGGTTTATAGGCATCAGCATCTTTCATGATAAACTGTACCATAGAATTGGTAGCATCAGGATCTGTTTCAATAGCTACCAGAGTTTCTTTATGATTCGGAAGATCAAAAGATTTTCTTTCTCTTGGTTTTGAAGGGTTTTTATATTTGCTGAAGTTATCCTTGATCTTCTTTTCAATTTCGTCCACATTGATGTCTCCTACCACAATGATTGCCATCAGATCCGGTCTGTACCAGTCCTGGTGGAATTTTCGGATAACATCTGGTTTGAAGTTTTCCAAAACTTCTTTTTTACCAATTGGCAGTCTGTCTGCATACTGAGATTTATATAAAAGTTTTGGAAGGTATTTATCCATCATCCTTTTATCAGCTCCAAGACCCAGTCTCAGCTCTTCCAACACCACTCCTCTTTCTTTATTGATCTGCTCATCGGAAAGTGTTGCATTAAATGCCCAGTCTTCCATTACTTTCAGTCCGGCATCCAGATTTCCTGGTTTATCTAATGGCACAGGAAGCATGTAAACCGTTTCGTCAAAACTTGTATAGGCATTAAGGTGCTGCCCGAATTTCACTCCGATCGACTGTAGAAAGTCTACTAATTTATTATCCGGAAAATTTTTGGTACCATTGAAATTCATATGCTCCATAAAGTGAGCCAACCCTCTTTGATTCTCATCTTCAAGGATAGATCCGGCATTGATTGCCAGACGGAAGTCTACTTTTTTCTCAGGTAATGTGTTTTTTTTGATATAGTACTTCATTCCGTTGGAAAGAGTACCAATTCGTACAGATGGATCCACTGGAATATTCTGTCCAAAGGCATTCGCAGACATCAGGAAAATGACTGCAAATGAAGATAATACTTTTTTCATGGTTATTTGATTTTATTTACGGCTTAAAACTAATATTTATTCAGAAGGTGAAGAAATCATTAAATCAATTTTATAGTTAAATTTGAGTTAAAATTATTTATATATTAAAAAAACCGGGGAATTCCCGGTTTTTGTGTCTTAAAAAGTATCTTATTATTTAAAATCAGCATCCGAAACTCCGGAGTTAATAACCACTTTTGTGGTTTTAATTGTCATTTTCTGACCTCCACCTTCAGCTTCTACTTCAGCAGGGAACTGTATTCCGTCTACCGCCATATAGCTTTTAATGGTTGCTTTACCTTCTCCGGCATCTGTTTTATATAAAAGTCCTGTTCCGGCATCGAAATAGAATTTACCTTTGTCTGAAGACAATACATTATAATCTTTTCCGTCAAGTTTTTCTGTAGATACAGCCTGGAAATTAGAAGCATCAAATGCTAAAGCATCCATTGGCTTTCCTTTTTTAAGTTCAGCAATTTTGTCAGCAGGAATATCTGTTTTGGTTCCCATCTGATCAAAATATCCTTTTTCACCATCAAAAAGCTGTACCATTTCTTTCCCCATGAAAGATTGTACAGATTTGAATTTATTTCCTAATTTCTTAGTTGTCATTTGGATTTCCATTCCCTGTACAGCCACTGTGTTATCAGTAATGGTAGATTTTACAGCGTCCAGTTTATCTTTTCCACCTAACGCTTTGAAATAATTATCAATAACCTCTTTAGGTGTAAGTTTTGATTGTACGGCTTCTGTTTTAGCAGATGCAGCCCCTTTTTTCTGAGCTGCTGCAGGCACTGAGAAAAGTACAGCGCAGAAAAACGGAATGATGATCTTTTTCATATTTATAATAAAGTTTAAAGAGTAAATATAGGAATATTGGCGGACATACAAATAAATAATGAGCAATTAGTAATGATTGATAATTGATTAATGATTAATGATTTTCAGGTGGGATATATAATAAAAAAAACCGCCAAAAAATTGACGGTTTTCAAATATTTATATCTGGATATAATTATTTCTTAAGCTCTTCTAAAAATTCGTCGTGAGAAATTTTAGTTTCTTTTTTGCTAGCTTTTTCAAGAATTACATCTTTCAATTTAGCCATTGCTACTTCAGAAGAAATTTGTCTTACCTGCTCCTGGTCTTTCAACATTTCAACAGCATATTTTTGGATTTCTTCATCCCCTAAGTGGTGGATTCCGTAGATTGCCAATTGGTTTTTCACTAACTGCTCAGCCTGAGCTAATACATCAGCATAGTCAAGGTTGATTTCGTTCTCAGTCATCAATTTACCTTCGATGATCTGATATTTCAATTGGTTTTTCTCAGCTTCAAGAATTTCTTTAGCCTGTTCTTCAGACTGGATATTCTGGTTAGAGAATAATAACCACTTCACAAGGAAAGATTCAGGTAGTTTTACTTCTTCTTTCTCTGTTACTTGCTCTAATACTTTATTCACGAAGTGAACATCAGCATTCTGTTGGAAATACTCGTCTAATTCAGTTTTCACTTTATCTTTAAGCTCATCTTCAGACTTAATGTTTCCTTCTCCGTATACTTTGTCGAATAGATCCTGGTTAAGTTCAGCTAAGTTTAATGAATAGAAATCTTTTACTTTAACTTCTACTTCATTGTGGTGTAGGTACTCAACTTCTTCTTTGCTGAATCCTAATTCTTTAGCTAATTCTTCGTCACCTGCAAGAGTTTCTTTCGTTACTTTTACAGAACCTTCCATTTTCAAACCTTTTACCAATTTGAAAGCTTCTTTGTTTTCAGCAGTAATAGTAAGGTTTTTTGGGTGGTGGTGGTGCTCTCCTTCAGCATCTTCTTCCACAACCTGAGAAACTTCTAAAGCAATGTAAGAATCTTTAGTGATTTTATCTTGAGGAACCTGCTCAGCGAAACGCTTCTGCATGTTTTCAATGCTCTTACTGATTTCTTTATCAGAAGCTTCTACTTTGTAATGAGGAGCTTCATATTTAGCTAAATCTATAGTGAATTCAGGCTCATATCCTACTTCGAAAGCAACTTCTATTTGATCAGCGTTGTAATTTAATTCGTTTACTGGCTGAGGAACAGGCTGACCAACTAATCTTAATTTGTTTTCATTAACATAGTTGTTTAAAGCATCAGAAACTTGTCTGTTGATTTCTTCAAATGCAATACCTGCTTCATATTGTTTTTTAACCATACTCAAAGGCACTTTCCCTTTTCTGAATCCAGGAACTTGCGCATTTTTAGCATAATTAATCAACTGCTTCTCTACTTTTTCTTTGTAGTCAGATTTTTCCAATGTTACTGTAAGCAATGCACTTACGTCATCATGGTTTTGTGCGGTAACCTTCATTATTGATTAAAATTTTAGGTTGCAAAAATAGGAATTTTTTATGAAAAAAGCCCATTTAAAATCAACTAATAAAGCCAAATATTGTTAAATAAAAAACCACCGGAGAATTCCGGTGGTCCAAACAAGATTAAAGGTATATTAATTAACAATATTATAGTTAGCCTGTGCATCAGTTTCTCCTCCTGTATGAGTTCCGTAAATCACTCCGTTTCCACTTACGGCAGAAGCTTCAGAAACCGTTACCGGCTCATGGAACAATGTAAGTACCAGCTGACTAGGTGCAGAAGCATTTTTTACCGCAGTATTGACTACCCATTTTGTTTTCAACCCAACACGGTTTCCATCATCTCTGGTTGATTTTTCGTCATCTGTACGGGTTAAGGTAATATCTGAGTTAGGAAAATTATATACAAGGAAATGTTCATCCTTTGCGTCTTTAATTTCCTGAGTAGCATCTTCATCTCCGTTTTTGAAAATAACTTCTACATTATAAGTATGTCCGTTGATCAGTTTAACATTAGGATTAGTAGTACTGTTCACCTGATAATCATAAACAATAGGATTATTAGGGTCAGCCTGATCTGTTACTCTTAAAAGGACATCTGACAATTCTTCCTGAGGAAGGTCATCTGCTTCATCATCGCTTCTGTTACACGATGTTAAGCTTAAAGAAACAGCTAAGAATAAAAGTCCTAAGATAAGTGTTGTATTTTTAAAAATATTTTTCATGTTTTTGATTTTAAATAATTAAAATTGATATTTAAGAGTTAAAATGAAGTTTCTTCCCATTTCGTTGGAAAAGAAACGAAGTCTGTTCAGATAATCTCTGTAAGACGTATTGAATACATTTCGAACTGAGAAATCAATTCCGAAATTTTTAGACAGATTTACCCCTGTCTGAAGGTTCCAAAGGGAATATCCGTTTGGAGGTGTAGAAATATCCACTTCTTCATTGTAAGGATTTCCGTCTGAATCAAATAATCTGATCGGAACGTTATAAACAGGAAATCTCGTCTGTTTCAGATATGTATTGTTACTTACGGTGAAATAGAAGTTCTTCCATTCTTTTTTATTGAATTCCAATGAATTGTTAAAGTTCGGAGGCATCATAAGAATAAGCGGTACATCATGAGTCTGATCCTGCCCATAAACGTAAGATCCGCTTCCTTTGTAAGTCAGATTATCTGTGATCTTAAGCTGAGCATCAATATCCAATCCATACATTTTTGCATTGATCTGTTGATAGTTGTATACCACAAAAGCTCCGCCCCACTGAGTATTCTGATATCCTGTAGGAATCTGGTTGATAAAATTCTGAGTATAAAAGAAATATGGGTTAACAGAAATATTCAGTCCTTTTAAGACATTTGCTTTTACATCTGCCACCAAGTTAAACTGATTTCCGGTTTCACTTTTCATTCTCATATCTCCTCTTTCAATAATAGCTGCAGAATGGTGAAGTCCGTCTGCAAAAAGTTCTGCGATATTCGGAGATCTTGAAACCCTGGCGTAATTGAATTTCAGGTTAAAATATTCGGATGGATGATAAACAATTCCCCCGTTTACTGAAATATTATTATAACTTAAAGACGGCTTGGTAAGAATTCTGTTTTGGTTGATTCTTACTACAAAATCTGAATAATCTGCTGCATACTTTTTATTCCAGTCACTCAGATCATACCATTTTGTTACTTCGTAGTGATCATAATCGTATCTGCCTCCCAGTTCAAGATCCAGCTCCGGTGCAATTTTATATTTCAATACGGAATAAATTCCTGCATAGTACCTGTCATAGTTCGGAACAAGACGTCTCGCCTCGGTCTGAGTATTGGAATAATTGTTTTGGTATCCAGCATTAATCCCTGTTTCAAGATTCCAATTTCCTCTTTCTATCAGGTGGTTCACATTCAGATCATTGGTGATCAGTTCAAGATCCAATGCCGGTTTTTTGCTCAAAGCTTCTGTACGTCTGATATCATATTCTTTTCTATGATTGTATTGAAAGCTGTAAGTGGCGGTTATTTTTCCAAAATTTTCGAACCTTTTATACGCTGAAACCTTAGCAATATGATGCTCGATTTCCTGTTTAGGATTGTCAATATCATAGCTAAAATCTCTTTGATAGATTGGCGCTAGTGATGTAAGAGCATTACGCAGATCTTCGGAATTCCCAACGTGAGAACTTCTAAGAATCCCGACTGTGCTTTTAGTCAGATAATAATCAAAAGAAAAACCTTTTTCAAATGTCATTTTCTGTACACCAAAATTAAATCCTGAGCTCTCAAGACCAGTATTCATCAAGCCATAATCCGGAGCTTCAAGATCTCCCAGTTTTTTATAGCTTCCATTGGTTTTTATACCCCAGCCATTTTCCCAGGTTTTTGCAAGTTTTACATTAAGATCAGCCCCTCTTCCGTTTGAAATTCCGGAAAGAGAAACACTTCCCATAATGGTATCTTTTTTAGGTAAAACCTGAGGTTGTAAAACAACAACTCCTCCTACAGCTCCTGCTCCATATTTCAAGGCTGATGCCCCTTTTATCACGTCGATATGTTCAAAATTGTTGACATCCACATTGGGAGCATGCTCTACTCCCCATTCCTGTTCGGCAAGCTTTACCCCATCATTCATAATGGAAACCCTGCTTCCATAAAGCCCATGGATAATAGGTTTAGCAATATTATTTCCTGTTTTAAGAACGTTAACACCGGAAATATTAGTTAATAAATTCCCTAAGTTTTCGGTAACATTTCTTGAAAGCGTTGATTTATCAAGTGTTTTAACCACCATGCTTCCATTGTTTTTATGACTACCATGAATAGTCACGGTTTCAATATCTTTAATGTGGTGTTCCAGTGTAATCACCAGCTGAACATCCTTATCAACTCCTATATTTTCAGTATAATCATTGCAATCAGGATGCTGTGCAATGAGTGTATACTTTCCTGCAGGAATTTTATCAAAAGAAAATTGACCTTTCTTATTGGTTTTGGCTGTAAAGTTCCCGATTTTAATCACTGCATTTTCCAGCAATGTTTTATCATGGAAATCCTGAACGGTTCCCTCTACAGTATAATTTTTTTGTGCACTTGTAAATACTGATCCGCAAAAGATCAGCAGCAGGCAATATATCAATTTCATTGTAAATAGATTGATTGCGTACCCGTTTCAACAGGGTACATTTTTCGTTAAAATTTGTGGGAAGGGTTAGTTTTGATGGTACAATGTATCTTGATAAGAAGTTAAGAAACCGGAAAATAGTAATTGAACATTATTAAATATTAAATATCAATTACAGATTATCAGGTATTTTTCCCAACATCTTGAAACCTTAAACTTTAAACATTGAATTTAAAGCAGTAAACATTGAACTTTAAACCCTATAGAATCTATGAATTATGCAAGTGCGGGCGGTCCCCGAAGCTGGAAGGTGAATTTGGTCTGTGACCAGATTTTCTCCTGGATGGCGATGATTTGTTTTACTTCATGGCTGTAATGCTCAAAAGTAAAATTGAATTCTTCAGGAGCTAATGTATGTCCGGTAACCAAAAAGTGGCAGGCCAGACAGTCGCCAGCTTTCTCTTTAGTAACGGCTTTCGTCATCGTATTCTCTGCTTTTTTAAGATGAAAAGCCTTAAAATAGTCTACAGAATCATGATGGTGAAAGCTTTGAGAAAGCAGCGCGAGAAAATACACTCCAAACAACAGCTTGGAGATAAAACTCTTTAGGTTTCTGCTTTCTTTAAAAATCATGGTTCAAAATTATGAAAATAATTTAATTGTTTCCTTAAACTTTTATTAAATTACTTAATGATTGTTGACAATAGGTAGAAACAAGTACAATTTTGTTACAAAAAAATGCTTCATCTTACTGATTTGATGAAGCATTTCTATTGTAGTTTAATCCAGTTGGGTTCCAAGATATTCCCACTCCTGTAAAGCGGTATCCAGCTCCTCCTTAGCTTTGTTGTATTCTTCTAAGGTTTCATCTGAAGGATTTTCTTTGGCAAAAGATGCTTCCATCTGCTCTACTTTTGTTTCAAGCTCAGAAATTTTCTCTTCCACTTTCTTGATTTTATTCTGAATATTTTTCTGTTCTTTACTTACAATATTGGAAGACTGGCTACTGCTTACAACAGGCTTCTCCTCTACTTTCTTAGGTTCCACCTTTACTTCCGTATGAAGTTTGGCTTTTTCTGCAGAAATCTCTCTGATGGTTTCTTTCTGTCTGTACTCAAGATATTCGTTGATATCTCCAAGGAATTCTTTCATTTTCCCATCACGGAATTCGTAGATCTTATCACAAAGTCCCTGAAGGAATTCCCTGTCGTGAGAGATGACAATTAAAGTTCCTTCAAAATTCTGCAGTGCCAGCTTGATAATTTCCTTAGACTGGATATCAAGGTGGTTGGTAGGTTCGTCCATGATCAGCGTGTTGAAAGGACGAAGTAACAGTTTACAAAGTGCCAGACGGTTTCTCTCTCCTCCGGAAAGTACTTTTGTTTTTTTAGTAACGGCATCTCCCTGGAAAAGGAAAGATCCTAATAAGTCTCTTACTCTTGGTCTTGTTTCTTCTGTTGCTGCATCTTCAGCTTCTTCCAGAACCGTTTTATTAGGTGTTAAAACCTCTTCCTGATTCTGAGCGAAATATCCGATGTTAACATTATGTCCAAGATTCCAGGTTCCGGAATAATCTTTAATATCTCCGGCTAAAATTTTAGCCAATGTCGTTTTTCCTTGTCCGTTCTGTCCCAAAAGGGCAATTCTGTCTCCTCTCTGAACGATAAAGTCTACATCATCAAAAATCTGCTTCTGTCCATAAGCTTTTCCAAGATTGATGGCTTCGAAGATCACTTTCCCCGGAACCATAGACTGTACGAAACGGATATTGAATTTCGAAACGTCCTCGTTATCCACTTCGATACGTTCGATTTTATCTAATTTTTTAATAAGTGACTGCGCGAAAGATGCTTTGGTAGCACTTGCACGGAACTTATTAATGTTATCCTCCATTTGTTTGATCTCCGCATCCTGATTCTTTTTAGCCTGAATCAGTTTCTCACGGCGATCTTCTCTCATGACAAGATATTTCGAGTAATTCGCTTTATAATCATCAACTTTTTTATTGTTGATATCAAAAGTACGGTTGCACACCGCTGTCATAAACTGTTTATCGTGGCTTACCAGAACAATAGCTCCCGGATAATCTTTCAGGAAGTTCTCCAGCCAGATGATAGATTCCATATCCAGGTGGTTGGTAGGCTCATCGAGAAGCATAATGTCGTTCTTCTGAAGAAGTAATTTTGCCAATTCGATTCTCATTCTCCATCCTCCGGAAAATTCATCGGTAATTTTCTGGAAGTCATCTGCTTTAAATCCTAAACCGAATAACACTTTTTCCATGTCACCTTCAAGATTGTAGGCATCATGATTCATCAAAAGGTCGTTCAGCTCGGTCATTTTATTAATCAGATCCGTGTAGGAATCACTTTCGTAATCTGTTCTTACTGTCATCTGGTGATTCACCTCTTCCAGTTCGTTTTTCCAGGCATTGATCTGTTCAAAAGCCTGCATGGTTTCTGCCCAGACCGTTCTTCCTTTTACGAAATCAAGATCCTGTTTAAGGAAACCAATGGTAACACTTCCTTCAGTGACAACTTCTCCCTCGTAGAAATTAATTTCTCCGGAAAGCATTTTCAACAAAGTGGATTTTCCTGCTCCATTTTTACCAACGAGACCTACTTTATCATCCTTTTTAATGGTGAAATTGACATTTTGAAATAAATAATTTCCTGAATGGTGTAATCCTAAACTTTGAACCGAAAGCATCTTAATTAATAATTAGTAATGAATAATGAATTTTCGGGTGCAAAAATACGGAAAAAGAAATGAATAGCCGAGAAATAAAAAAAGTGGTCAGGATTCAGCAGTTTTTCCTTTATATGTAATACATTAAACCGAAAAAAAGGAGACACCCTCAGATGTCCCCTAACCTAAATTTAAAACTGAGAAGTTTTTTCATTAATTCTTCCATTCATTTAATATCGTAGCTGCCGGTGCTTTTATAATAGAACGAACCCAGATATCATTATTGGGAACGTTTGTTCCATATAGGAAATCTGCAACAAAGCTGTCCTCCGGAAGATGAAGTTCTACGGAAAGCCTTTTTGTACGGCTTGTTTCATCAACGGAGGTACGACTTGATACATTTAATCCATTATTAATCAACTCAATATTAATTTCACGCTGAGTTCTGTACCGGAAACTATCACTATACAATCCGAAGTTTGAAGAAATATGGGTATAATCCACAAATCTTTCGAAATCATATATCGGTTTTTTGTTTGTAGAAAGATCCTTTACATATTCTTTCATTTTGATATAAAACCGATTGAGAAAAGCATGCTTATTATAATCTGTTCCAAAATACGCTTCATTCTCAGTACTAAATACTGATAATATGGTATTGGTTTCGTCCATCATGAGTTTTCCATATACTTTTGACAGGTCATTATATACTTTATCCCGGCAAACATAGGCCTGTGAAAGGCCATCCACCGTTTCCACTTTATATTCCGAGAGTAAAGCATCCCATATTTTATTTCCATCAGCATTGGTTTTTGCATTTCTGATATCTGAAACGTAGTCATGCAGATCATCAACATTAATGAAATCTGTAGAAATATAAACAGATTGTGGACCTTCCAGATATCCTCCTCCAATATCAGCATGATCTCCAGGAACAAATATTTCTTTCCAAACTGAAGACTGATTTTCCAATTTCTGATCCTGCATTGTTTTCGAATTCTCAAACAAACCTGTCAATGGAAAGAAAAACCTGCCCTCATTAACTGCACAGAAATGCAGAGCATTCTCTACCTGTGCAGAGATCTTCATGTTATAATTATTAAAAGGCTTAGACTCAATCGTATCAAAAAGCCCCAAAAATTTTATTCTGCAATTTCCTACCGCATAAAAAGTCAGAAGCTGATTACAGAAAGTTCTTGCTAGCATCCCTCCTCTCCCGAATCCATAGATATAGAAATGGTATTCCTTTGTCTCATCATGGATTATTTTCCGCACAAAATCTCCGGCTTTCTGAAGTTTATCATCTGACGAATATCCGCTTCCATAGGGTGGATTTGCACAGGTTGCCATGGCAAAATTATTATCTTCACTGCCTGTCGCGGTACCAATTCCTTCAATATATATTTTTCATCTCCAACGAATAAACTGTATAATTTATAGATATTGCTGAAAGTACCATAATAGCTTTCATTATTGTTCAGCGGTTTATCCGGTGAAAGAATATTTGCTCCATTATTTCCTGTACCGTCAAAGAAAATTCCGACGGAAATCACTCTGTTACCATTCATGTTTCTACTTTAATTTTTACTAAAGATCCTGTTTGTGTTTTTTTTCAACTACCATCTCTGAAAGAGACATTCCAAAATAACAGAAGAAAAATAAGGTTCGCTAGAGTGAAAAGTACCAAATAAAAAAATCCGTATTTCTACGGAATCAATTTAGATTTTTTCAAGGGAGTAAATATTGTTGACAATGGCATAGATTACTATACCCACAGTATTCTTGGCTCCGATTTTCTCCAGGATACGTTGTCTGTGACTTTCTACAGTTCTGGGGCTGATAAAGAGTTTTTCTCCGATTTCATTGTTGGTCAATTCCTGACAGATCAGTTTTACCACATCTTTTTCTCTTTCGGATAATTCATCTTCTGTTTCAAAAAGAGATTTTTTTTTGGCAGAGCTGTTCATATAAGTAAACAGCATCTGATGATCTTCGGCCGTAAAAAAGACACCATTTTTATCTACCATTGTGATGGCTTCAATAAAGGTTTTTTTATTCGAGTTTTTGGGAAGAAATGCTGATACTCCCAGCTTAACCATATATCCGAGAATAGAGGTTTTATAATGGGATGACAGGATAATAATTTTAAGATCCGGATATTTTTCTTTCAGGATTTCTACCAGTTCAAAACCATTCATAGGTTTCATCTGAACATCTACGAGAGCAATATCAGGAAATTCATCTTTTGAAAGTTTTCCGAGGTCTTCTATAAAATCGGGGCCATTATCTGCGGTAAGGCAAACCGATATATTTTTTTCATTGGACAGCAACATTTTTACCCCTTCAAGGATGAGCTGTTCATCATCAATCAGTGCTAGTTTGATTTGGGAACTCATGATATTTTGGAATTTTTATAATTAAACGACTTCCTTTATTTGAAAATGTTTTTTCCATTTGTGTGTGGCGTTCATTGATTTGATACGGGATTCAATATTTTTGATTCCCATCCCTTTTTTCACTTCTTCATATTCAAATCCCTGTCCGTTATCAGAAATTACAACGGCCATATTTTCAGGATAATCTTTAATGTAAATCCAAATATCCGTTGCATCGGAATGCTTGATCACATTGGTGGTAAACTCCTGAATAATCCTGTACAGCTGTACTTCCACGAAAAGATCTTTCTTTTCATATCCAGACATTACCTGCAGGGAAATATTGATTTTATGGGAAAGGTTGGCTATTAATTCTTCAACATATAAAACCAGACCCACAGATTCCAGGTTTACAGGATATAATGAATGGGAAATACTTCTGGCAGCATCAATCAGGGAAGACATCTGACCGTAGATATTTTTTTGATGAGCTCATCACCCTGAGTATCGAGGTTATTCAACCACAAAGAAAGAATATTGAGGCGGTTTCCGATATCATCATGAATCATCACAGCAATTCTTTTCCTTTCTTCTTCCTGGGCCTTGATGTTTTCCAGAACTAATTTTTTCTGATGAAGAACTTCCGCTTCATGCTGTACATTTTTTTCCTTAATAATTCTGGTAATAAAAGCTCTGTAAGCTAGCAGAATAAAGGATACGATAACTGTTATGGTAACAATTATCAGGATCAGCAGATTGATATTTAGTGTTACTTCTTTAATCTGAAAAAAGTATATAAAAATGAACAGTACAAAATACTCGAAAGAATATTATTGGCACTGAGAATAGTATAATAATCGTTTTCGGACAGATTGGCGATCTGGTGCTGAATGATAAAAATAAACACTGAGACAGAGTAATAGAAAAAAATACTGGCATCTACCAAAAGAAAGCGGTTCTGTGTAGAGGTATTCTTAATCTCCCGAATCAGAGTAAATCCGGAAAGACAGATGATGATAATATTGGAAACCACTTTCGCTATATCAGCATTGGCAGGATAATCAAATCCGTATTTCGAGATCATAAAACCTGTTGCCAATACACCTACAATCCACAAAACATATCTTGGCCAGTCTAGCTTTCTGATAAATAAACCTGTAAGCAGGAAAAACTCTCCCGCAATGTATAAGGGATAAAGGAATGAGGTATCATTCAGTCTGAAGATATAAGGCAGCGCCAGATTCAGCAATTCAATAAAAAAAAGAAAAGCAATACAATGAAAATATTGCTTTTCTTTATGATTTAATATGCGGTATTTTGCTGCTCCCAGTAGTATAACGGACAGGAGCAGTGCATAATTCAGGAATAAAATTGCCTTATAAAGTTCAGCCATTCCTCAATAGATCGTTTTAAAATTCACTTCCTACATCTACATCCGGGATACGGCAAATAGGAGGACATGGTTTTGCCCAGTCGTAAGTATTGGAAATTGATTCTGCTCCCAGTTCTGCATTTCTAAGGTTTTCACGGAAAGAGATAAAGATAAGCGTTACCAACATTTTTCCGTAAATATCATTGTATCTGATCCCAAAAGAACAGGTAATACCTGCCAATCCTTCATCTGAAAGACAAAGGTCTGCTGTAGGAACATAGAATTTTCTGAAAATTCCACTTCCCTGATTTTCTCTGGTCTCTTTATAAAACCAATCCATACCTTGATTTCTCCAACGTTCAATAGCATCTACAGCTTTGTCCTGTTCAAGAATGGGTGTATTGGAAACAGGCAATCCCATATTGGTATTTTTTCCATGCTTTCAAGATCTTTGGATAGAACGGCGTTTCTAATAAGTGTATACTCCTGAATTTCCTGCAATCTCAGATCTTTTTCAAGTTCGGTAAGGAAACTATATGGATATTCTTTTACATCTATTTTTACCCCATCATTGTTCATAGGATAAAAGATAAGAATCAATCGGTCTCTGTAAATTCCTACTGCAGCACAGAAGTCTTTATAATCCTTAAACCCCTTCATCCATTCAAGGTGTTCTCTGGAAATATTAAAAACATAGTTGGTAGGGATAAGCTTTTGAATTTTGGAAAAGTCAGAAAGACATGCTTTCCACTGGTTTGACGCTGCTCTACATTCTTCTACAGGCAGCATATAGTCTACAATGTTTAATGTTGACATAAGCATAGTTTTTAGTCGTATAAAATATACAAACTAAATATGCTATGCAAGAGGATTTTAATTAATAATTTTTCACAGTAATATGATAACAGCTCTGCTGCTTCTCTTTGATGTAATATATTCTACCAGCCTTCTCATAATGCTTTAAAACTTTCTCCAGAGCTATTTCCATTTTCGGATTGTATTTTAAAACGTTGTTGAATCTTATGTAAGAAATATCAAAAGAGTTGCCATAGTTGTGAGAACTAATTCCTAGTGAGGCGTTAGAATTCACTCTTCTCAGCCTGCACTGGTCTTCAAGGGTTCTGGTAATGGATGAAACCGTAAATGTACCGCCTTTTGTATCCTTACTGAACTTTGACCCTATTTTTTCCAGAGTAGTTTTTGCCTTGGATACCATATAAGCCCTGCTGTAATCAAGTCTCTGAACCTGATACCCTTTGCCGGATTTTTTTATTTTGTGGAATTTTCCGTTGTTGATATATTTCTGTACGGTTTTGGAATCTTTCAATAACTGCACTCCAAAACCCTTTGAAGCATCAAGATGAGATTTATAAAGCGGTGTAGGTTCTACCTTTAATACAGTGGCAAGATCATAGCAGGGAAAAGCTTTTTTGGCTGCCTGCGAATAATGTAAACTATAAATAAAAGGTACAAAGACCACACAAAAAAACTTTCTCATTCACCTTCCTTTTAAATTACAAATGAAAGATAAAACATTTATGTTAGATCTTTCAAGACTGATGATAATACTCTCTCAATAAATCCCAAACAAACATTACACCAAATTACAGATTTTGCAATTTTTGTTCCCTCTTTTTTGAAATATTTTTTCAGTTTTAACTTTTTACTTTAAGATTTAAATTTTACATTTGAGATACATAAACAATAAACAACATGATAAAAAAACTTTTCGCTGAATTTTTCGGCACATTTTGGCTTGTTTTCGGAGGGTGTGGAAGCGCTGTTTTCGCAGCGGGTGTTCCAGACATCGGCATCGGACTTTTAGGCGTTGCTTTAGCCTTCGGTCTTACTGTTCTTACCATGGCTTACGCTGTAGGGCATATCTCAGGAGGGCATTTTAATCCGGCAGTTTCTTTCGGGCTTTTAGCAGGAGGAAGATTTCCTGCTAAAGACCTTATTCCTTACATTGTAGCCCAGTGTTTGGGAGCGATTGTAGCAGCAGGATGTCTGTACACAATCCTTAACGGTGCCGGAGCGGTAGAATTCTCAAAACCCGGAGATTTTGCCACGAACTTTTACGGTGAAGCCGTTTACAATGGAAAAGCTTTCAGTATGGGAGCAGCATTTCTTGCCGAGTTTCTATTAACCGCATTTTTCCTAATTGTAATCATGGGAGCTACAGATAAGTGGGCTAACGGTAAGTTTGCCGGTCTTGCCATCGGTCTTGCGCTTACGTTGATCCACCTGATCTCTATCCCGATTACCAATACCTCTGTAAACCCTGCGAGGTCCCTTTCTCAGGCAGTCTTTATGGGAGGAATTGCCATGTCACAGCTTTGGCTGTTCTGGGTAGCCCCTATTTTGGGAGGAGTTGTAGGCGGATTGATCTACAAGTTCTTACTTCAGAGAGATACTGCTGAAATTGCAGATTAATTTTAAAATAATATTTAATGATAAAATCCTGTCAGGCGGCAGGATTTTTTTATTTCTGATTTGAATAAATTGTTTTGAAATTCTTGTAAACGCAAAGTTTTTTATAAGAGAAACTTTTTATTTAAAAGGGGCAAAGTTGTTACAACTATTTTGCTTATGAGGCTAATTGTAATGTTGGATTAGTAAGAATCAATGTCATTGATTTCACCTTTGCTTCCATAAAACTTAAAAATAGAGATTAAACTTTTCGTTAAACCCAACATTTTTTTATTTCAGCTTTTTGATTTCAAAAGGATTTTTAAAGATGAGCTCTTCATGTTTCCCTTTAATTTCCATTTTGCGCTGAAGAAGATTAAGCGCCATTTTCCTGATGAAAAGATCTTTGTCATTCAGTTTCCAGTAAGAATCTTCATGAAGCTTTTTAGGCTGGCGGATCAGATAGAATTCAGTTTCCCAGGTATCTGCATTATGATAGAATTCGATGATTCCACAATGTTCAGGGATAAGAGCTGCGTCTACCATTCCCATCGGGAGCAAAAAACTAAAGGAATTGCATACATAATCTCCACAGGAAATTTTATCATGTTTCAGAAATTTTTCCCCGGTATCTTTGTTGATATATGATTTTTTAAAATCATTTTTAAAATCACTCTTTGAAAGCTTGATCTCAATTTCATGACTTCCACCTTCCGAATCTATGATTAATATGTCCGCTTCCCAATCTGCCTGAAAATAATTCGTCAGTACAATTTCTTTTTCAAAATCGCAATGGGAATGGATGTAGGCATGTATGAGTTCTTCTATTTTGATCATTTTTTATGATGGTAAAAATATTTTAATAAAACGCAATGCCCGCAAAATCTTTAATATCCAAGTATTTAAAGGTTCGCAAGGGCGTTTCACTCAGCAAAAGTCGCAAATTATTTTATGATACAAAAATTGACAAGCGAAGCGAATTGACCATTCACAATTGTTCTCTTATGTCCAAAATCATCAACTCACCAGCAGGCTGCATCCTCTGATATCTGAATGATCTATTCTTCCTAAGACCTGAAATTTATCACCCATTATTTTCCCTAAATCCTGTGTTGCAATAAATGAGCAGGAATGCGTATTGGCAAGATCAATGATATTAATAGCTCCTGTACGGCCTTCTTTTTCGTAAGCCAAAGGATCTTCTGCATTCCGAACCATGATTCTCATCCAGTTCGGACATTCGTATTCATTATTTCCAAGGGAATAAGCCTGTGAAAGTAACTCTGTCATGGAATATTCTGAATATATTCTGTCCGTTTTAAGTCCTTCCTGCAAGATTTTCAACAATTCATCCTTGGTCATTTCTTCTTTTCGCCCTTTCATACCGCCGGTTTCAATTACGATTAAATTTTCAGGGAAGTTCAGGGATTCATCGCTTTGCTCGGAATGACAGTAATCAAGAAAGTCTAATAGGGCAAAAGAAACCCCAAAAAGAATAACTTTTTTGCCCTGCAGTGTATTTAATAATTCAAAAAGCTCAGCATGATTATAAAGAAAATATCCGTTTTCCGGTTTTGCAGACTTCTTCATCAGATAGTCTACCATATAGATCAGTGATGAGTTTTGTCTCTCAAGATAGCTTGGAAGTAGCCCAAGAAAAATAAAATCTTCCGGTTTTCCGATAAATTGTTCAAAACTTTTATAAATGCTTTCTTCATAAAGCTCCGGATCTGCAATAAAATGTTTGGAAAGGTTCATCTGGGTGGTTCCCGAACTTTGAAAGTAAAGATCCGTATCCACATTTTTATCCAGAATCTGATGGTTTTTAAACATTTCAATAGGAAGAAACGGAATTTTCACCAGGCTATCTACCTCATCGGGGTTCACCTTCAGAAAATCAACGAATTTCCGGTATATTTCAACATTTTCATATTGATAACGAAATGTTTTCAATGATGCACTTAGAAAATCCTGTTCTGTCTTTATGTTGAATATATTTTTCAATTCCATAATTTTTAAATTCCTTAATCCCTTACTACAAGGCAATTACAGAGATAAAATATTGTTATTTAATAATTTTTTACTATATAAAACCTATTTTGGTAGACTTATTGCAATGTATTACTTGGAATATGGATTAAAAACAAGAGTGGGTTTTTCCACCCGTTCGAAAGTTACCTCTTTTTAGGGGTAATTTTTTTTGCTTTATTTTTCAAATGTCTTGAGTTCAAAATCCTTTTCAAAAACTCCGTAAGTGAAATAGGATATCCAGTCTCCAAGGTTGATATATTTTGCGTTTTGTTGCAGATCCAGTACCATTGGCAGGTGTCTGTGACCATAGATGAAATAATCAATCTTCTGAGTTTTCAGCTTTTCTTTGGAATAAATAATCAGAAACTCTTTATCTTCTCCCAAAAAAGCTTTGTCTTCTTCTCCGGAGATCATTTTATTTTTTTGTGAAAGGTATAATGCAATTTTCATCGCGATATCAGGGTGAAGCCATTTGAAAAACCATTGAGCCGCCGGATTGGTGAATAGTTTCTTCATTCTTTTATATCCTTTGTCACCAGGTCCCAAACCATCTCCATGAGCCAGCAGAAACTGCTTTCCTCCCATTTCAAAATATTGTTTCTGATAGAATACGGTACATCCGATTTCTTCTTCCAGATAATCTTTCATCCAGAGATCATGATTTCCTACAAAGAAATAAATATGAATTCCTCTGTCTTTCAATTCTGCAATTTTTCCAAGCACACGAACGTATCCTTTAGGAATAACATGCTTCCATTCATGCCAGAAATCAAAAAGATCTCCCATTAAAAACAAAACCTGAGCATCCTCTTTGATCTCATCCATCCAGCGTATAAACCTCTCCTCGCGCACCTTGCTTTCCTTGGGTGTAGGAGCACCAAAATGCTGATCCGAAGCGAAGTATACTTTTTTCCCAGGTTCTAAATTAATTGTTGTTTTTAACACTTTCTGAGTTTTGTGAAAAATTATTGATTATCTTCTGCAAACCATTCTCCATAAGAGTTTTCTGTCTCATGAAGTTTAAGATAAGCTAAAGAAATTCCTTCGGGAAGTCTTGATTTGATTTTAGCAGCAATAGCATACAACATGTTTTCACAAGTCGGCTGGAAGCTGCAATAGATTACTTTATGGCCTTTCTGCTCAAGGTCATCTCCCAGTTCTTTGTGTGGAGACAGTGCATTGACAAGAACCGCATGGTCCCATACATCTACGATCTCAGATTTTACGATACTTTTGATATCTCCGAAATCTACCACCATTCCATTTTTAGGATTTTCAATATCATTAATCGGTTTTCCTTTCACTGTTACAAACAGTTTATAGGAATGTCCATGCATATTTTTACACTTCCCATCGTAGTTGTAAAGCACGTGAGCCGTCTCGAATGTAAAAATTTTTGTAATACGTATCATAATACAAAGATAGGATAAAACAGCTTAATACAGAAAAGACTGTTTCTATTACAGCGATTTTAAAATATTCTTTTTAATCAATTTTGAAAGTCAGATTATGATCCTTGGTTCCATCTACATTAGCAGCATTGTAAGGTACAGAAAGCCAGTTTTTTTTATTCATAACAAATTTAAACTGGTAAGTTTTCCCACTTTCGAAATGAGATTTTGGGAGTGTTAATTCAAAAGCATTGTTCCTTTTCAGATTCATATAATACACCTGATCATCAGGATTCCAGTTGTTAAAAGAACCTGTCACAGAAATACTTTTGATGTACTCTACACTTTTCCCTTCTGGAAATTGATAAGAAAAAATGATATTATCCTTTTCAGTCCGGTAGCCATAATTTTCTTTTTTAAGATTGGGATGAACAATAGGTTCAGACTTTGTATATTCTTCTGCCACCATATATGGGTTCAGCATTCGTTTATCCATCATGCCGGCAATCTGATTGATCATAGGATAAAAAACAGGAAATTCTTTATATCCGTTGTACATCACTATAATAGCTATATTCTGATCCGGAAAAATTCTGTAAGCACTCACATTTCCTCCTGAGAAATCATAGGATTTTATAGCATTAAAGATGTCCGTATCCCAACCATGAGTAAAGGTGATCTCTTTATTTTTGTATTCAAACGGTTTCCACATCAACGCTTGTGTGGCAGGTTTCAGAAAATCATTTTTACTCAAATGAATGCTCCATTGTAAAAATGCAAGCAATGCAATCGCTAAGCCATTCGCTGAATGCGCTCTTCTCCCTTCTACAAATGTGGATTTTTCGTATTGATGTGTATTTTTGTTGTAGTTATATTTTACAATTCTATTAGGGATTTTTTCAACGGAATTCGATGAAAACACTACCTTATTTTTGGAGTCTGAAAACTGATTCTTCAGGATATAATCTTCAAATTTCTCTCCTGTTATTTTTTCAATGATCATCGTAATCAGCATGTAGTTGGTCTGATTATATCTGTAATCACTTCCGGTTTCAAATTCCATTTTTTCTTTTGATAAGCGGTTAATAACTTCAGCGTTGGTAGCATCTGTTGCAATATCATTGAAATTAATCCAGTCCGGAAGTCCTGAAGAGTGGGAAAGAAGATTTTTCACCTTAACATTTTGCCATTCTGCCGGTATATTGTCAATATATTTTGAAATTTTATCTTCCACAGAAAGTTTTCCTTGCTCCACTAGCTGAAAAAGCCCAACATTTGACATCAGTTTTGTACTAGAATACACCCTGAACATGGAATTCTGATCTACTTTTTTATCGCTTTCCAAATTTTCTGTTCCATAATATTTCTGGAAAGTCACTTTATTATTCGTTACAATTCCTACGGCCATTCCCGGTATCTCGTTGATTTGAATAACTTTCTTTATATAACTGTCTATCGCTTTCGATTGTTCTGCAGTCTGACCATAAGCTGTAACGAAAAAGCCTGAAAATAATATTGTTAAAATAGATGATTTCATGGAGATGTTTGTTTGATGTTTCCTTATTAAAAACAACTGCGGGCCTTTTTGTATTACATTTAGGAAAAAAATTATTTGTTATTTTCTGGTTTTAATTGATCGGTTTGAAAGCCTAATTCACTCAAATAATTAAGTCCGTTTTTTATTATTATTAAATTAGTTCCTGACCATCCATCCTTTAATCCAAGAACAATAAGCTCTTTAATATATTTAGGCTCATTAAGATTAACCACCTCTTCAGTGTTTTTTATTTTATTAAATAACTTTACCCCTGACTTTAAAGGTTGTCCCATCACATAATCATTGACAGTCATAAATTTGATGATTAAAGGGGTTTGTTTTTGTCCGTTTAAAAAAACTTTTACAGTCAAAGTATTAGTTTTAGATTCGAAATAATATTGATCTGCAACTAAATACAAGTATTCTACAGCATTGACAGTTATTTTTCTTAACTTATTTTTCATTACCCTTTTTTATCAAGCTATTCTAGCTATTATTTTATCTTTTTTTCAAATCTATTAATGACTTTATACTCTTTGTCTTTGATAACAATTTCATAATTACCTTTATCCAGGATTAAAAAACGACTGTCATTGGACGTTTTGAGCTCAATAGTATCAGCAGGAATTCCCTGTTTTTCAAACTCTCCTTTTCTGTATGCTAAAACCAAGGCCGGATATATCGAAACTTTAGAGGCTGGAATTTTATAAAACTTTCTGTTTTTGTTCAACATCCAATTGGGTCTGCCTTCAACATATTTTGTAACGGGATGAATGATTTTAATATCGGTATACAACTCTTTGTCTTCCCCATTGTATATTCCATGATTCTGATCTTTTAAAACAACAGGGACAGTATTTTTCACAAGTCTTAAAAGAGGGTCATTAAATTTCAGGCTACTTTTTTCTGAAAACTGAGTCTGATCAATCGTAAAAGGATTGATCTCCGTAAGGTCTGAAAGTCGTCCTGCCATTGTTTTCTCCCAGGATTTATGAATACCTTCATAAGCATGCTGATAACCGCAGTAGATGAGATATTTGCCATCTTTATTTTTCTGCATAAAATCGAAGATATTTTTTGCTTCTCCAATTTCTCTTTCTTTGTTATTTCCTTCTGCTTCGTAGGGGAAAAGTTTAAATCCAATTTTCAAAGCATTGTAGATAAAATTTCCAAATTCCGGTTCTTTGGAATAATATCCGCTACTGAGAGCAGCAAATTTTGTAATATTTAAAGAATCACTCGCCAATGTTTCGAGGCCCAAATATCTGTAGCCTTTGTCATACAACCCTTGGAGTAAGGAAGAGGCAAATGCTCTGTGACTGGCATTATGATGAGCTTCATTAATGATGATAATCTGTTCACTGGCAGCTCTGGCTAAGATATAATCTTTTGCATTGACAGGGATTAATTTTGTGAATCTCAGACTATCTTCAGTACTCAACTTTTTTACACGTCCAAAAGTCTCATCCCAACTTTCCAATGCCGGTTTATATTGTCCGCTTATTGAGTAGTATGTTGCTGTCATCTGGCTTCTCCAGGATTGACTTTGGGTAGAGTCTGCTACCTTTTTTTTGATATCATCTGTAAACCAGTAAGGATTTTCCTGACCATAGCCTATTATGCTTAACAAGAGTAAAGCCAGTGAATAAGAGAATTTCATGTGTATTTAGTTTTTGATTTAGGGTTATATAGCTAAAAAAACTTCTCCAGCCAGTCGTTTTCCAGACGTTTTATTTTTTTGGTTTCAGGATCGAACAGAATCCAAAGCGTACTTGAGTCTACCACAAGTTCTTCATTGCAATAGAACTCAACTTTTCTTGGCTGTTTGGCTCCTTCGGGAGTCAGAGGATAAGTTCTTACCGTAATGATATCATCCAGATAAACCTGTTTTTTATATCGGATATGATGATCCAGAAGCATCCAGGCATCGTTTACATATTCTGTTTGCTGTTTCAGAAGATCCCAGTGTTCCGCTGCTACTTCCTCCACCCAGTGCACATATTGTACGTTATTCACATGATTATTCTGATCAATATGATCTTCTGTTACCTTTATTTGTTTTTCGTACATTAAATTCATTCTGCTTAAAGTTTACTCAAATGTATCATTTTAAAATAAAATTTCTTCATTCAACCCAACACTTTTATACATAAAAAAACGGGATCATAAGTTCTGATCCCGGTATAATATTCAGTATATTGAATTTCTTATTTAGACTTTCCAGCAGGTTTTGCAGGCGTTGCTGTAGCTCCTAATTTGGTTTTTACCAGAGCTGTGATATCTTCACTTCCATCTGTGTAAACTAAATTATTAGATTCATGGAATGATGTATCGAAGATAAAATTCAATCCTCTTTCTTTAGCAACAGCAGAAATAACGCTCTTTACCTTTTGTTGTAAAGGAGTGTACAATTCACTTTGCTTAGCTGAAATATCTTTAGCAGCCTGTGCTCTTGAATCTTCTATTTTTTTACCTAAAGTCTGCAACTCTGTTTGTGCTGCCATCAGTTCTTTAGTCACAGCTTCTTTGTTGGCTTCACTAAGAGTCTTTTCTTTAGCCTGTGCTGCTTTCAATTTAGTCTGATAATCACCGATCATTTTTTCAATTTCAGCCTGCTTAGACTTAGTCAGATTATCAATAGTAGTTCCTATAGTGGTTACTTCAGATAAACTTGCAAAAATATCCTCTGTGTTTACACTTCCAACCTTCTGTTGAGCATTTGCAGCATTTGCAGTAAGCGTTAATCCTAATGTAATAAAAAGTACTTTAATTAAATTCATTTTTAATAATATTTTTTCCAGCCCCAAATATAATTCAAATTTCAATTACTTATCATGTCGCATTTATTTCTTTACTATTTTGAAATATACATATTGTAAAAACAGTTTCAAAGCCCTTTAAACAAAAGAAAAACCTTCCCACAAACGAGAAGGTTTAACATCAAAAAAATATGGAAAAACGACTAATGGAATTGTGCCGTTTCTGTAGAATCTTTCATCGCTACAGTAGCTGAAGAGCCGTTGGTCACAATATTCTGTACTTCATCAAAATATCCTGTTCCTACAAAAGACTGATGTTTCACTGCTCTGAATCCTTTGTGCTGTAATGCAAACTCACGCTCCTGAAGTTCTGAGTATCCTGCCATTCCTCTTTCTTTATAAGCTAATGCCAATTCAAACATAGCGGTGTTCAAGGCATGGAATCCTGCAAGGGTAATAAACTGAAATTTGTATCCCATTTTAGCCAACTCTTCACGGAAAGTAGACATTTCTTCCACACTCAGTTTTGCTGCCCAATTGAATGAAGGTGAACAGTTATAAGCCAGCATTTTTCCCGGGAATTTCGCATGAATTCCTTCTGCAAACCTTTTGGCTTGTTCCAGGTCGGGATTTGAAGTTTCCATCCAGATAAGATCTGCATAGGGAGCATAAGACAGTCCTCTGTCGATGCCTTGTTCTACTCCATTTCTTACCACGTAAAATCCTTCGGAAGTTCTCTCTCCTGTAACGAATTTCTTATCTCTGTCATCAATATCGGAGGTCAGTAAATCTGCTGCATCCGCATCTGTTCTTGCTATAATGAGACTCGGAACTCCAAGTACATCAGCAGCCAGACGTGCCGCAATCAGTTTATTGACTGCTTCCTGTGTAGGCACCAATACTTTTCCTCCTAAGTGTCCACATTTTTTGGCCGAAGAAAGCTGATCTTCAAAATGTACACCAGCTGCTCCTGCTTCAATCATCTGTTTCATCAGCTCAAAAGCATTCAGATTGCCTCCAAAACCAGCTTCGGCGTCGGCAATGATAGGCACAAGATATTCTTTATTTCCTGATCCGCTTACCGACTGCACCTGATCTGCTCTCAATAAAGCATTATTAATTTTCTTTACCACTGAAGGTACTGAATTGGCTGGATACAATGACTGATCAGGATACATTTCCCCAGATAGATTGGCGTCTGCAGCCACCTGCCATCCTGAAAGGTATATTGCTTCCAGACCTGCATCTACTTCCTGCACTGCCTGATTACCCGTTAATGCACCAAGCCCTGCCACATAATCCTGAGTATTCAATTTATCCCAGAATTTTTTGGACATTTCTGTCGCAATAGTGTATTCAATGGTATAAGAACCGCGAAGTTTAAGAACTTCTTCTGCCGTATAAGGTCTTTTTACACCGTGCCAACGTGGATTTGTCAGCCAATCTTGCTCTATAGCCTGGATTTGTTCTTGTCTTGTTTTCATAATATTTGGATTTTGTTTGATTAGATTTAAGGTTTCGAGATACGGGATTCGGGGTACAAGGTTTCGAGATATGATTCTCAAACTTTCGGACACTCCTACTCTCTCACTCTCAAACTATATAAAAGGATATGCTTTAAGGGTTAGAAATTCTTCAAACTTTTCACAGAAAATCAATTCATTGAAAAGTTCTTTGGCAAGGTTGAATTTTCCGTTTTGGAAACGGATTTCTCCTACATACTTTTCAATATTGTCCATTTCCTCTTTTTCCCACTGTAATACCATACTTCGGGTTAATGTTCTATCGTCAATCAGGACCGCTTCGTTTTTCAGCCATTGCCAGATTTGTGTTCTTGAAATCTCAGCAGTAGCTGCATCTTCCATGAGATTATAAATGGCGGCTGCGCCAGTTCCCATCAGCCAGCTTTCCAGATAAAGAATTCCTACATTGATATTTTTTCGGATTCCTTTTTCGGTAATATCACCTTTAGGAATTTCCAGCAACTGGCTTTCTGTTATATGGTATTCGAATTTTTTATCGATCTGATTTTTGGAAGGCATATACTGGTCAAAAACTTCTTTTGCTACAGGTACCAAGGCCGGATGTGCAACCCAAGTTCCGTCATGACCATTTTTCACTTCTCTTTCTTTATCATTTTTTACTTTTTCAAAAGCAATACGATTAGCTTCATCATCGTCTTTTACAGGGATCTGGGCTGCCATTCCACCGATTGCATGGACATTTCGTTTATGACAGATTTCGATCACTCTTTTTGAATAGGCACTCATAAAAGGAGAGGTCATAGTCACCTGATCTCTGTCCGGAACTATAAATTCGCTAAGGTTTCTGAATTTTTTAATGTAGGAGAAAATATAATCCCATCTTCCGCAATTCAATCCTGCGCTATGTTCTTTTAATTCAAATAAAATTTCATCAATCTGAAATGAAGCAGTAATGGTTTCTATTAAAACAGTAGCTTTAATAGTTCCCTTCGGAATTCCGAGATAGTTTTGGGCAAAAACAAAAACTTCATTCCACCATCGGGCTTCTTTATAGTGTTCTAATTTTGGAAGGTAAAAATAAGGGCCACTTCCGTTTTCCAAAAGTTGTTTTGCATTTCTGAAAAAATAAATTCCAAAATCAGTCAGTGATCCGGAAGCTTTTTCTCCGTTGATTTCAATATGTTTCTCCGGAAGATGAAGCCCTCTTGGACGAACCTGTAAAACAGCCGTTTTTTCATTAAGGGTGTAAGCTTTTCCTTTTTCGTTGACAAAATCAATAGTCCGGTTAATGGCATCAGAAAGATTAATCTGTCCCTGAATACAGTTTTCCCACACTGGCGAGCTGCTGTCTTCAAAGTCGGCCATAAATGTAGAAGCTCCGGAATTCAGGGCATTGATAATCATTTTGCGGTCAACAGGACCGGTAATTTCTACTCTTCTATCCAACATATCTTCAGGAAGCGGAGCACATACCCAATTTCCTTTCCGGATGTCTGCTGTTTCTTTCAAGAACTCAGGAAGATTTCCTTTATCAAAATTTTGCTGAGTAATTTTTCTTTCTTCTAAAAGTTCAAGTCTTTTATCATTAAAGTGCTGATGAAGCGAAATCAGAAAATCTGCCAAATCTGGAGTAAATACTTCCTCAAACTGCTTCTGTGACTTTATTTCTAATTGAGTCTTTGTTTCCATAACTTATTGATTTTATGATTTGATGTTACAAACATAAATAAAAATTTTCACAAACAGCGAACGTTCGCTAAATTTATTTAAAAAATTATTATGCGAATAATCGCATCTAATTATTTATATTTGAAGTAATGAATTCAGAAAGCGACTTTATCAAAACAGTTTTCGGGCTAAAACTGAAACAGCAGAGACAAAAGAAAAACTGGTCTCTGCAGGACCTTGCTGTAAAGACAGGATTATCAAAATCTTACCTCAACGAAATTGAGAATGGGAAAAAGTATCCCAAACACGATAAAATTATTCAGCTTTCTGAAGCACTCAGCTGCACTTTCGATGATCTTGTTTCTACCAAGCTGGATAAAAGTCTGGCCCCATTCAACGAAATTCTTCAGTCTGATTTCTTCAAAGAAGTCCCACTAGAGCTGTTTGGAATCAATAAGAACAACCTAATCAGTATTATTAGTGATGCTCCTAAAAAAGTAACGGCTTTTATCAATGCACTGATCGAAATTTCTCAGAATTACAATCTTGGTAAGGAAAGATTTTATTTTGCCGTCTTAAGGTCATTTCAGGAGTTATATGATAACTATTTTCCGGAAATTGAAGAAAAGGTTGATCTGTTTACCCGGGAAAATCAGTTACAACCCGGAAAAGATCTAAAGTCTGACATCCTGGAGGCAATTCTTGCAGAAAAATTCAGTTACTCCATTCAGTCTGAAGATTTTGAAAAATATGGAACTCTGGATAATCTCCGCTCTCTTTTCATTCCTGAGAAAAAACTTTTACTTCTGAATCAAAAACTGGAAAAGGATCAGAAAACATTCATTCTGGCTAAAGAAATCGGCTTCAATGTACTGGAATTAAAAAACCGTCCCAATACATATTCGTGGCTTGATTTCGGAAGCTTTGAAGAAATTCTGAATAACTTTTACGCGTCTTATTTCGCAGGTGCATTGCTCATTTCAAAAGAACCTGTCATTGAAAAGACCGCAGAATTTTTCCAGCAAAATACGTGGGAACCTAAAAATTTTGAGAGTCTTATCAGCAGTTTCACCCACTCGCCTGAAACATTTTATTACCGGCTGACCAACATCCTCTCGGCTGAAATGGGAATCAAAGATCTGTTCTATCTATGTCTGGTAAAAAAGAAAAATTCGGATAAGATTCAGATTTTAAAGGAGCTTCATCTTAACCATCAACAAGCTCCTCACGCCAATGCTACCAATGAACATTATTGCAGAAGATGGATTGCGGTAAAAAACCTTGGTGATTTAAAAGAAAATGAAACCCTTACGGATGCTCAGGTTTCTCACTATAAGGATCAGGGAATAAGCTATCTTGTGATTTCTACTTCACAAAAAAATCCCTTCTCAGATGGAAGCAACAGAAGTTATTGCCTGGGGATTCTCTTGAATTCTCAAACAATAAAGAAAATAGGGTTTATCAAATCTCCTTCTTTAAAAACCATCAATGTAGGAGTCACCTGCGAATCCTGCAGTATTGCAGATTGCGAAGTAAGACAGGCACCCCCTGTGAGACTGGAAAAGGAACATTTTAATATGAGTATGAAGAGCTCTGTGGAGAAGATCAGGAAGAGATTTGAGAATTAGTAAGTGAATAGTGAATCGTCAATACGCTTCGCTCGTGAATTTTATGTGGAGTGTGAGTTGTAAGTTGTAAGTTGTAAGTTGTAAGTAATGGACTTGGGTAAAATCCACAATAACTTATTTTCATCTTAAACGCAGAGATCACAAAGTTTTCTATTATAATTTTAGAATATTTTGCTCGCCAAGACGTTACACTCAGCAACAAAAAGGCTTTTCCCTTGCTAAATGAAATGCCCTTGAGAACAATACAAAATAACAAACTTTGTGAACATTAGCGTTAATAATAATTCAACATTGGCTTTGCAAAGCAAAATTTGACAATTATTTTCTATCTTAGTAAAAACACACTATGATATTAGATATATTGTTTCCCAACCGCTGCATCCACTGCAACACAATCATTGATCCAGAACTATTGGTTTGTGGCCTTTGTTTCAGCCAGATTCATTTTACCCATTACAATTATTTTGAAAATAATCCAGTCAAGGAAAAATGCAGTTTATTTTTTCCGGTTGAAAATGCGTTTTCTTTAATTCAGTTTGAAGAGGAAAGTTTAAGCCGGCAGATTATCCATGAACTAAAATACAGAAGCAGGGAAAGTATAGGAAAGATTCTTGCAGAGTGGATGATAGATCGTTTGGATTTTAGAGATGACCATCCTGATCTTTTAGTAACTGTACCACTCCATCCAAAGAAATTAAGAGAACGGGGATATAATCAGCTTCATTTATTCACAGAAACATTATCAGAATTTTATGATATTCCGTTTGATCATGAATTAGTCAAAAGAAATCATTATTCCAAAGCTCAGGCTTTAAAAGACAAAAAACACAGGCTGAAGACCACTAATACATTTTCAGTTACCCAACCTGTTTCCGGAAAGCATATCCTCCTGATTGATGATGTTTTTACTACAGGAAATACTGTTTCATCAGTTGCGTGGGAGATTTTAAATGCTGGTGACAATAAAGTAAGTGTATTGGTGATAGCTGTGGATATTTGAGGCGGAAGACGAGGTGTGGAGATCATCTTCAAAAATATTATCAGGTAAAAACCCACTCAAACTCTCCCATTCTCAAGCACTCTTACTCTATATACCACCCATTTTCACCATTCAATTCTTTTTCCTAATTTTCCGGAAACTATACAACTATGCCAAATCTGCTTTTACTGCACGGAGCCTTAGGTCACAGCGACATTTTTAAACCTTATCTAAATACACTGTCCCAATATTTCACGGTACACACCCCTTTATTTTCAGGACACGGAGATCAGGAGCTCCCTGCTGGTGGCATCAATATTGAAAAATATACTCAGGAATTATCTGAATATTGTAAGGTGAACAATTTGACTGAAGTATCAATTTTCGGACATAGTATGGGTGGTTATGTAGCGCTTTGTTATGCCATGGAAAACCCTGAAAATGTAAATTCTATTATAACATTGGGAACAAAGTTCGATTGGACTGAGGAAGAGGCTTTAAAAGAAAGTAAAATGCTTAATCCTGATATTATTCTTGAAAAAATTCCGCAGTATGCTCAGCTTTTAGAATCACAACACGGAACAAAATGGAAACAACTTCTTCCGGCTATTGCTGATCTAATGGTTGATTTAGGTAAAAATCCTCCTCTGGAAAATAATTTTGCCACGATTACTACTCCAACTCAAATTATGGTGGGAGATAAAGATAATATGGTCACTATTGAAGAGAGTATGAGAGTGTACAGAAGCCTTCCAAACGCAAAACTGGCCGTACTTCCGGACACAAAGCATCCTATGGATAAAGTACGACCTGATTTATTATTGAATTTAATAAAAGATTTCTGGAATCTTTCTTAAATTATCTCTGAAGTTTTTCTCCGTAGCTCAAGTCTCCGGCATCTCCTAATCCTGGAGTGATATATCCTTTTGAAGTCAAATGTTCATCAATGGCTCCTACCCAGATGTGCGCTTCAGGATAAGCGTTCTGAACTGTTTCAACTCCTTGTTTTGAAGCAATGGCTGCTACGATGTGAAGCTGGGTTGGATTTCCGTTGGTAAGCAAATCCTTGATCGCTTCAATTAAAGAAGCTCCTGTTGCCAACATAGGATCTGCTACGATCAAAGGTCTGCCTTCGATACTAGGACAGGTAAGATAATCCTGTTTGATTGAGAAATAATCGTTAGCATCGTGTTTTCTGTATGCTGCTACAAAACCACAGTCTGCTCTGTCTAAATAGTTAAGAATTCCTTCGAATAATGGAACTCCTGCTCTTAAAATGGTTGTAATAACCGGCTGTACGGCAATTTCTCTGCTTTTTATTGTATCTAAAGGAGTTTGAATTTCAACTTCTCTATACTCCAGTCCTTTACTGATTTCAAAAGCGGCAATCTCCCCGATTCTTTCCATATTCCTTCTGAATCTCATTCGGTCGTGCTGGATCGTAACGTTTCTAAGTTCGTTAATCCATTCGTTGACCAGAGAAAAGTGTAGCGATAAAATAGTAAGCATGAAAATTTTTATTTTAATTTCAGATATTAATTGCTGCAAAATTACAACTAAAAAACGAATTGAAAGATTGCACTTAAGGAGAAGTCCGTTCTGATGGTATAAAAAACTCCGGCAAGCTTCGCTTGCCGGAGTTTTCGTGAACATAAGTTCTTATTATTTTTGTCTGAAATAAACTTCAATCGGAACTCCGGTAAACCCGAATTGTTTTCTCAACTGGTTTTCAGTAAATCTCTTATACGGTTCTTTCACATATTGTGGAAGGTTACAGAAGAATACAAACTGTGGTGAAGGTGTAGGAAGCTGTACACAATATTTGATTTTAATGTATTTTCCTTTCAACGCTGGTGGTGGTGTCTGTTCGAAGATCGGAAGCATTACTTCATTCAGTTTTGAAGTCTTAATTTTCTTCTTACGGTCTTCATAAACCTCCATGGCTACTTCTACAGCTTTTAAGATTCTCTGCTTCGTCAAAGCTGAAACGAATAGGATTGGAATATCCTGGAACTGACCAATTTTATCTTTGATTGATTTTTCGAAATCACGCATCGTATTGGTCTGCTTGTCTTCGATCAAATCCCACTTATTCACAAGGATTACAATTCCTTTTCTGTTTTTCTGAGCTAAACCGAAGATATTCATATCCTGAGATTCCCAACCCTGTGTAGCATCCACCATGATGATCACAACGTCAGAATATTCAATAGAACGGATCGATCTCATTACAGAGTAGAATTCAAGATCTTCATTTACCTTAGACTTTCTTCGCATCCCCGCCGTATCTACCAATACAAACTCGTGTCCGAATTTGTTATATAAAGTCTGGATACTGTCTCTTGTAGTTCCTGCAATATCGGTTACAATATTTCTTTCAACATCCAATAAAGCATTGGTCATTGTAGATTTTCCTACGTTTGGACGACCTGCAATCGTGATTTTAGGTAATCCTTCAAATGGATCTTTATATTCTGTAGTAGGAAAATCTTTAACGATATCATCTAATAAATCTCCCGTTCCAGAACCTGTAGCAGAAGAAAGTGTATAATATTTATCAATTCCTAGCTGATAGAATTCTGTTGCAGGAAGTTCTTCCTTTGCAGAATCTACTTTATTGATAACGATATAAATTGGTTTGTTGGATCTTCTAAGAAGTCTGTAGATTTCGTGATCTGTATCGGTAAGCCCTTCTTCTACGTTCATCATAAAGATAATAGAAGTGGCTTCATCCACCGCTAATTGTACCTGTTTACGGATTTCCTCTTCGAAGATATCATCTGTACCTACATCATAACCTCCGGTATCAATTACGGTAAAGTCTACTCCGTTCCAGTCTGATTTTCCATAGTGACGGTCTCTGGTAACACCAGCTGTAGAATCTACAATAGCTTCTCTTCTTTCTAATAAACGGTTAAAAAGCGTGGATTTTCCTACGTTGGGACGTCCAACGATTGCAACAATATTTGACATAAAAAATGTTTAATAATCCTTTTGCTTTGCTCAAGGATATGTTATTAATGGGTTACTCCAACTTTTGGAGCCCAATTTTTTGCAAAGATAGGGTTTTATTATTTAACAGATGGAAGCTGGGAAAAAGAGGTGAGATGTATTATCTATCTGATAAATTAACGTTAACCGTACTCTTCCAATTGAACAGATAATATCCACAAATCTCCTATTTACTAGGAGAAGCAGATTTTTTTTTAAATTTTTATTAAAAAATAATTATTTGGATATCAATAAGTAAAGCGTTTTGCATCCTTATTATGTTAATTAATCTTTAATTTAGATTTTCATATTTAAAATAATTTCTATAATTTCGCGGCATAGAAACAGACCCATGGTGTAGCGGTAACACTACTGATTTTGGTTCAGTCATCTGGGGTTCGAATCCCTGTGGGTCTACAAACCATCCTTTTTTAAGGATGGTTTTTGTTTTTTGTTCCCTTTCGAAAATTAAAAAGGTAGATAGTGAATTAATCATAAAAAGGATCAAGCACAAAAGTTGTGGGCTAAGCAAAAAGTTTGGTTAATTCTAAAAAAGAAAAATGACCTATCCTTTACCCCTCTATGCTGCATTCTGAAGTTTTTGATTTTAGCATTAAAAGATTCAGCAAAAGCATCAGTGCTTCTTTGGTTAAAAAAGGCTAAGATTTCTCTATAATGATTCATTATTGATAGATTCTCCAGTGGTTTTATCAATCCATCCCCTTCTTTTGATATGAAGTAGAACCCGTTTTCCCATCACTCCATCAACTTCTTCTTCTTCTTCTTCTTCTTCTTCTATTATCAAAGTACTCTACTAAAAATTCTGAAGCAAGAGTTTTACTAGCTCATCAGGAATATACATATTCCAAATTTAAAACTTAACACTACATCCACAACTTTTGAGATTGATATTTATGGTACTACTATAAAATACTCCCGTCTTATTTCGGTTAAAAATACTTGTTACTGCAACTACAGAATAGCGAGGTCAAAAAACTTTTATAACGACCGGAAAACAATGAAATTTGCACTCTAAAGAATGTAAATGATCATTGAAGTCAGAAAAATATACCAAGAAAACAGCGTAGAAAAAATATAAAAGAATGGAGTTGATTTAAAATAAAATTACAAAAAAAACATTGCAAAAACATATGTTTTCTAAGCTGTAACCATATTAATAATTCACTAATTGACAGTGCGATAAAAGAGGCCAAAAATCAATAACTGTTCAAAAAACACAATTCTATTTAACTACATTAAGTCTGTCAAGAACAGACTCTCCCTCAAATTATCAATCTTATAAAAACTAATTATCAATAATAATGAAAGTACCATTAAAAACAATATTTAGCTGGTTTGAAAAGGGTGATATTCCCACAGAACATCAGTTTCAGCAGACCTTTTCTTCATTCCGTCATTTAGATGAAAATATCAGGATGGATGAGGTAACGGGTTTAAATGAAACTTTTCAAAAAACGGTATCCAGCACAACTTTTACAAATCATCTGCAAGATGAAGGAGCACACGATTTAGTGCTCGCAAGACTTAATGCATCCAATCTTACTGCCAGAAATGTAGAAGAATGGAAAGAAAAATTAAAGATCAAACCAGCAGCCACTATAGACAATGGTGAAGAAACAGGAAATGTCTATACAAAGGAGCAAATCGAGGAAATTGTAAATATACTTCAGGCAAAAGATAATGAAATGTTTGAGCTGACTGCAAAAATCAGCGAAATACTAACCTCGAATGATGATAACTTTGATAAGCTTCAGAAAATCGTAGACTATATCAAAGAAAACAGGGAGCAGATAGAATTACTTAAAGGTTCAGGAGCAAATTCTTCCTTTGGAGGAATTTTAAGGCCTACTGATAATATTATTATTAAGCCGGGATCAGCAAAATGGTTTTGGGCAGGGAGTGGAGTTTACGAAAATGCTTCAGGAGTTACGATTGAAAATTTCGGAATAATTTCCTTTGACGGTTTTGTTTGGTCTGTTCTGGAGGTTAATATGCCTGGAGGTGGAACAGATGGTTTTATTGATTTAACACAAGAAGATTAAAATGAGAAATACAGGAAGAATTTATTTTACAAATTATGAAAGATCAGATAAAGAAGTTGCAGATAATTTCATTTATCCCGTCATGTTTTTCATTAAAAATGAAAATGGAAAAATCATTAAACAGATTGCATATTCAGCTTTAGGAGAAAAGTCAGAAAGTGAATACGGAACTGGTGGTGGAACCGGAGGAGGCAATGGAATTGTTTTCCGCGCAAAATCTGAAATACCTGCATCGTTCGTAAAATCATTTGGAAGTGAAGTTAGAATAGTTTTTTCGTGGTCATCCATCGACAGCGTTGATGGTAGTGAGACTGGCGGAGGAACTGCGAGTATTTTAAAAGGAAACACGATCCTATTTAATAAAAATATTAATCAGGGAGCCAATGATATAGATATCACGCCATATATTTTGGCAGGAGACAATACAATAACGCTTAGTATCACAGATAGTTATGGAAATAATAGAAAATTAAAATATGATATTCAAACAATAGCACTTGCTTTAAGTACCACATACGACAAGACCACTATTAATTCGGGACCAATCATTTTTCGATATATTCCAACCGGGAATGTAGAGAAGACGATTCATTTCAAATTAAATGGATCAGATCTTCCGTCTGTAGTTACTTCAATAAATAACAAAGAGCTTCTTTATGAAATTCCTGCACAGTCGCACGGAGTTCATATTTTAGAGGTGTATATGACCGCTGATTTGTCAGGAGAGATCATTGAAAGCAATCACTTATTTACAGATATCATCAGCGTTGTTGCCGGTAATTTAACGCCTTTGGTTTCCTCAGCAAATAATGTTGTTGCTAATCAATATGCTCCAGCTTCGATTGAATATCTGGTGTATTCACCATCGTCAAATTATAGCGATGTTGAGATTTTAGTGGATGGAGTGAAGGTTTCTGAATTACTTATAAATAGAAGTTTGCAGAAGTTCACCTATACATTTTCGGACTCAGGTGCACACACTGTAACTTTTAAATGTGGCAATGTCACGAAAAATACTTCAGTAGTTGTAACTGCCTTCGATATTCAAGTTGAAGCCGAAACGTTAGGCTTGGAATTATTTTTAAGCAGTAGAAACAGAAGCAATTCAGAGATTAACAAAAACGAGTGGAAATACAAAAACCTGTCATGTACTCTTACTGATTTTGATTTCAGCACCAATGGGTGGATTCAAGATTCAAAGGGTTCTGTGGCGCTTAAAGTGAGCGGAAATGCAAGGGTTGAGATTCCTTTCAAGATTTTTGAAAATGATTTTAAAACAGGTGGTAAAACATTAGAATTTGAATTTTCAACTTCAGATATAAAAAACAGTGACAGTACTATTTTTTCTTGTAAAAATGGAAATGTTGGATTTGTTGCTACCTCAAATTCGTTTTCGTTCAGTTCTGAGCAGGACGGCACGTCCATATTTTTTAAAGAAGATGAAAGGATTCGCGTAAGTGTAGTCGTTACAAAGGTTGCAGATCAAAGATTGGTATTTGTGTATATCAATGGAATTATATCTTCACTATATCAGTATAATTCACTAGACAGCTTTTTACAACAAGCTCCTCAAAACATTACCATCGGAAGCAGTGATTGTAATATTAATCTATATAATATTCGGGTGTATAATAATAACCTAAACGCCGATCAGATGTTGTCGAATTACATCGCTGACATGGATAACCTGGTTGAAAAAGTCAACATTTACGAGAGAAATAAATTGTACGATGCATTCGGAAATTTGTCCTACGATAAATGTTTACAATCAATTCCATGCTTAACCATTGTTGGAGATTTGCCAACTTATAAAGGCGATAAAAAAACAATTGTTGGAGAGTATGAAAATGCTCAGGATCCTACAAAATCGTTTTCTTATGTAAATGCGAGCATTGATGTTCAGGGTACATCATCACAATATTATCCCCGAAAAAACTTTAAAATCAAATTTAATGGAGGTTTTAAAAATGGTGAAATAAATTCTTCAAAATACAAGCTTCGTGACAATTCATTGGCGGAAAAGACATTTACTTTTAAAGCTGACTTCATGGAATCTTCAGGTTCTCACAACATTGGTTTGGCGAGGCTTGCACAAGATTCTTTAAATCAATTGGGTTATTTGGTTCCACCACAATTAATTGATCCTAATATCCGTACTACGATGGACGGGTTTCCAATGCTTATATTTCACAGAGCAACACCAGATTCGGAGCGTATTTTCTTAGGGAAATATAATTTTAACAATGACAAGTCAAATGAAGCAACAACGGGTTTTACAGGTGGTCAGGAATGTTGGGAATTTTTAAACAATACGTCAGATAATACATTATTTATTGCTACAGATTTTCAAAGTGTAGACGAAAATGGTAAGCATTTATGGAAAAATGATTTTGAGGGAAGATATCCGGAAAATAATGAAGATACTTCGAATCTTGAAGCTTTGCATACATGGATTGTGAGTTGCAAAAATAATCCTGTAAAATTCAAAACCGAGGCTCCAGATCATTTTAACATTCAGTTTTTACTGTTTTATTATGTCTTCACTGAGTTTTTTGCAATGGTCGATCAGCGCGCTAAAAATCAAATGTTTGCCATGTATCCAAATGCGCAGGGAAACAAACGTTGGTATCTTATTTTTTATGATAATGATACGGTTTTAGGGCTTAATAACGAAGGCCACAATGTATATGATTACTGGGTAGAGGCTCACGACCAAGTAGGAAGTGGTTTTGTCTGGAATGGCGCGCTTTCAGAGCTTTGGAAACTGGTTGAAGTGGCTTTTGATACTGAAATTACGGCTTTGTATCAGAAAATGAGAACTTCAGGAATTCTGACTTATGATAAGTGCAACACTTATTTTAATACATTAGAATCTGACAAATGGGCGGAAAGTATTTTTAATGAAGATGCGAAATATAAATATATAGACCCTTTGGTTGTTGCCGGGAATGGAAGTTATTTATACCCCGCACAAGGTTCAAGAAAATCGCACAGGAATTATTGGCTATTAAACAGATTCAGATATATGGACGGAAAGTATGATACCTCTACTTTCTCTTCTGATTATATCACAATGAGACTTTATACACCTTCGGGCACGCCTGTAGTTACTCCCAACGCTAATTTTTTACTAACTGCTCAAAAAGACGGGTATACTAAAATTAAGTTTGGTTCCTATATCAACCGTGCGAGGCTTAGAAAAAATGTTGCATCCTTAGTTCAAGCTCCGGCTATTACTTTTAACGACACGGAAACTATTATTTATGGTGCATCTGCAATTAAAGATCTTGGAGATTTGTCAGGAAAGTATCTTGGTACTTTAGATGTTTCCAAAGCGACGAATTTGTCAAAATTACGAATAGGAAGTCAAATTTCCGGTTATTCAAATCAAAATTTGAGAAACTTGTTTATTGGTAATAATACAATTTTAGAAGAATTAGATATTTCAAATTGCCCAAATTTAAAACAATCAATAGATTTAACTGGTTGTACAAGTATTAAAAATATTTCCGCTGCAGGAACAGGAATAACCTCTGTATTGTTACCTAAAGGCGGGTTGCTCTTTTCTTTAATTTTGCCAAATACAGCCAATACTTTGATTTTGGATAATCAAAAATTTATTAAAAATTCTAATTTAACTTTTACTGCAAGTTCTATAACAACTCTTGTAATTAAGGATTGTCCTTTGATTAATGTTTATGATATTGCCACTTCGTTGAAAAATTTGGCTAGATTGAGAATTAACAATTTAAACGGAAGTAGTACTTCTAGTGAAAATTTTTTTCCACTTATAAATGCTAAAGGAATTGATGATTCGGGTAATACAACCCCACATTCTATCGTTGAAGGAAAATGGACTTTTACAAACATTTATGCAGAGGATAAAACTTTTATGGAAGCTAACTGGCCAGATTTTAAATTTACTTATAAAAACATTACTAATTTTATCCAAATTAGTGATTCAAGAAAAAAAGATATTTTATTAAAACTTTATGATACTGATGGTGATAAAGAATTAAGTTTTTCAGAAGCAAGATCTGTTACTGAAATACCTGCCAATACTTTTAATCCTTATGTTAATTCCGGAACACATCTTTTAGGGAATTTTGATGAATTTAGATTTTTTACAAATGTAGAGACGATTGGGGATAATGCTTTTAGTAATCAAACAATGCTAAGCATTTTCTTTCCTCCTAACGTTAAAAAAATAGGAAATAGTGCTTTTGAATTAGCCAACGCATCTGCCTTAAATGCCAATTTTGAAAAGATTGAAGAATTAGGTATTGCTCCGTTTGGTGGAATATACTTAAATATTAATCTATTTAAAAATGTTAAGATCTACCAACAATCTTCATTTATTTATATGTATCCTGTAGATGGTATCTATAATCTTCCTTATATCACTCGAATATTTGAAAATATGTTTAACATGTATATTTCCCTTACAAATCTTCCAGGTTATGTCACTAATCTTGCTGATTTTCAAGCATGCACAAGTCTTGAAAGGATAGATTTCCTTGGTTTAAGATTAAGATTAAGAACTGGTGAAAGGGAAATGAATATTATCTTTCCTGCTTCTATTAATTATATAGAAAATGGTTGTATGATTTTGAATCCACAAGATGGTCAAGATAGTGTTCAAAAAATAGTAATTAAAATTTTAGCAACAACGCCTCCTATTTTAATATCAACTAATTTATTAAATAACAACGTCTACCTTAGTAAAATTGAAATTCATGTACCCGCAGCAAGTGTTTCTGCTTATAAAACGGCAACCAACTGGAGCTATTTTGCCGCAAAAATTTATCCGATAACATAATAATAACATATGACACAGACAGACAATATAATTAAAGCAGATCCTGGGAAATGCTTTAAAAGAAAAATAGATGGAGTTGTTTTTGGCGATGAAATCTATTTAGGAACAACTTATTATCTTGATGGAATAAGACTTCAAGAACCCATTCAGGAAACTCCCGATGATTTTGAAGAAATTGATATCGAGGTTCGAACAGAAGAAATTAATTAAAAGATGATAATTTTATAACTTATTTCCCGAACGGAAATTTATAACTAGTCCTGGGAATATGATAAAGATCTTAGGACAAAAATAAATAATTATAAAATTTACATGTTTAACAAACCATCCTTTTTTAAGGGTGGTTTTCTTCTTTTATTATAAAATGAAATATGAATACGATATATAAAAAGAGGCAGCCTTAAAAGCTGCCTCTCTTTATTTTCATTTTATTAGACCAGATCAAACCTGTCCAGATTCATCATCTTCGTCCATGCCGCCACAAAGTCTTTCACAAACTTACCTTGTGCATCAGCACTTCCGTATACTTCAGCGATAGCTCTCAATTCAGAATTAGATCCAAAAACAAGATCCGCACGCGTTGCTGTCCATTTTGGCTGACCTGTTTTTCGGTCAGTTCCTATATACAGTTCTCTGTCATCTGACATTGCTTTCCATTGCGTTCCCATATCCAGAAGATTCACAAAGAAATCATTGGTAAGAACTCCCGGACGGCTGGTGAATACGCCATGTTTTGAACCGTCAAAGTTCGTATCTAAAGCACGCATTCCTCCTATCAATACAGTCAATTCCGGGGCAGTAAGAGTTAAAAGCTGTGCTTTATCAATCAATAAAGATTCGGTAGACACCGTGTATTTTCTTTTCAGATAGTTACGGAATCCATCCGCTGCAGGCTCAAGATATCCCATAGATTCTACATCCGTCTGTTCCTGAGAAGCATCCATTCTTCCCGGAGCAAAAGGAACTTTTACGTCCTGACCCGCATTTCTGGCAGCCACTTCTACTGCAGCATTACCTGCTAAAACAATCAGATCAGCTAATGATATTTTTTTACCTCCGTTCTGAGAATCGTTGAATTCTTTCTGGATTCCTTCCAGAACATTTAATACTTTATTCAGTTGTGAAGGATTGTTGACTTCCCAGTTTCTTTGAGGCTCCAGCCTGATTCTGGCTCCGTTGGCACCACCACGTTTATCACTTCCTCTGAAAGTAGAAGCGGAAGCCCACGCTGTAGAGATCAGCTCAGCATTACTTAATCCTGAATTTAATACTTTTGACTTCAATGTTTCTATATCATTTCCATCAACCAATTCATGATTCACTTCCGGAATAGGATCCTGCCAGATCAGTTCTTCCTGTGGTACATCCGGACCTAAATAACGGGCACGTGGTCCCATATCTCTGTGAGTCAGTTTAAACCATGCTCTTGAAAATGCATCGGCAAAAGCATCAGGGTTTTCATAAAAATGTCTTGAAATTTTTTCGTAAACAGGATCCAGTCTCAAAGAAAGGTCTGTGGTAAGCATGGTTGGTTTATGCTTTTTAGAAGAATCAAATGCATCTGGGATAATATCTGCTCCATCTTTAGCTACCCATTGGTGAGCTCCGGCAGGGCTTTTTGTTAATTCCCATTCATTTTCAAAAAGATTTTTAAAGAAATAATTACTCCATTGAGTCGGAGTTTCTGTCCAGGTTACTTCCAGACCACTGGAAATAGCGTCTTTTCCGCTTCCTGATTTATAAGTGCTTGCCCATCCAAGTCCCTGCTGTTCAATTCCTGCAGCTTCAGGCTCTTTACCTACATGATCTGCAGGACCTGCTCCATGGGTTTTACCAAAAGTATGTCCGCCGGCAATCAAAGCAACGGTTTCTTCATCATTCATTGCCATACGTCCGAAAGTATCACGGATATCTTTAGCAGCCGCAATAGGATCTGGATTTCCGTCCGGACCTTCCGGATTTACATAAATAAGTCCCATCTGTACGGCAGCCAATGGATTTTCAAGATTTCTTGAATGAATATCTCCGTCTGCATTATCATCGGTAGGAAGAACGGCTGATTGTCCTTCTGCTACTCCTTCTGAACCGTGAGCATAACGCAGGTCGCCTCCCAGCCATGTTTTTTCTGATCCCCAATAGATATCAGCATCCGGTTCCCAAACGTCTGCACGTCCTCCTGCAAATCCGAATGTTTTAAAGCCCATTGATTCAAGGGCGATATTCCCTGTAAGAATCAAAAGGTCTGCCCATGAAATGTTTCTTCCATATTTTTGTTTGATGGGCCATAATAATCTTCTTGCTTTATCAAGACTTACGTTATCTGGCCAGCTGTTTAATGGTGCAAAACGCTGTTGTCCGGCTCCTGCTCCACCTCTTCCGTCACCTACACGATACGTACCTGCACTGTGCCATGCCATACGGATAAACAGAGGTCCATAATGACCAAAGTCCGCCGGCCACCAATCCTGAGAGTCTGTCATCAATGCATGAAGATCTTTTTTTACTGCCTCCAGATCAAGGCTTTCGAATGCTTTGGCATAATCAAAATCCTTATCCATAGGATCTGAAAGGGAAGAATGCTGACGCAGAAGATCTACTCTAAGCTGATCAGGCCACCAATCAGAATTCTGGGTTCCTCCGCCTGCTACGTTCTTCTTCATTGTTCCGTTATGAAACGGGCATTTACTGATGTCATTCAAATCTTTTTCCATTGTCGTTTATTTTATTTTTTATGTTGATTAATACAGTTTCAATTTTCTGTTGTAAGAACATGACAAACCTACAACGTTTGATCGATAAATACAATCTATTAATTTTTATTTCAACGATAGTTAAAAACTATAAACAAATATTTTCAACAGCTAAAAAGCCAAGACATAATTGAGGTATTAAGTTAGTCATTTTTCAGATTAACTTAAATAAAAACAGCTGTATACAGCCCAATTTAGAATTACTCAACGTAAGATTTTAAAGGAAAAAGGAAGTTGGAGGCTGGAAGAAGGAGGTTTAATCGCATCATGAAAAGTAATTTGATAATTACTGAAAAAACACGCTATTTCAACAATTTCTAAAAGTTCTTCCTTCATCCTCTCTTCCAACTTCCAGCTTTCTCCCACTAAAAATAAATTAACTACCTTTATATTGACCAAACATGAACATCTGCTATGAAAAAAATAATTGTTGTGATTCTCGTTGCCTTTATTATCATCCAGTTTTTCCCTATCGATAAAACAAATCCACCGCTTACTCCGGGAATGGACTTTCTAAAAATTAAAAATACGCCGGAAAAAATTGCCCGTACCCTCAGAACATCCTGCTATGACTGTCACTCTAATGAAACCAGATATCCATGGTATAGCAGTATTTCCCCAACTTCATGGTGGGTAAAAAATAATATTGATGAAGGCAGAAAAAATCTTAATTTTTCTACCTTTGCAGTATATGAACCTCAGAGACAACTTCATAAGTTGGAAGAATGTATAGAAATGGTTGAGAAAAAAGAAATGCCGCTAGAATCTTATTATTTAGGTCATCAGGATGCCAAACTGTCGGATGAGCAGCGTGCAGATCTTGTTCAATATTTCAAAAAAGTAAAAGAAGACACTGAGAGAGGAATCATGTTTAATAAATAAAGTCATGGAAAGTTGGGAAAATAAACATATTGTTTTTTTTGACGGAGATTGCGGAGTTTGTAATTTCTGGGTGCAATGGATTTTGGAGAGAGACAAAAAAGACCAATTCATGTTTGCTTCTCTTCAATCTGATTTCGGACAACAGTTTTTATCTGAAAGAGGGCTTGAAACCAATGTATTCAATACGATGTATCTTTGGAAACCCGGACGTTATTATCAGATCAAATCAAGAGCTGTACTGGAAATTGCTAATTTACTGGGAGGAGTTTATAAACTTTCCTTTGTTGGGAAAATTCTGCCGGCATCTTTAAGTGACAAAGTGTATGATGTTATTTCCAGAAACAGAATGAAGCTGGCCAATCAGAAATGTTATTTACCTGATCAGCATCAGAAGAAAAAATTTATTCAGGTGTAATTAATTGTTCTTACACCGTTTCATTTAACTTATAAAAAGATCATTCCGTAAGAGTTAGCTACAATATTAATGCATTGTATTGATTCCTACGGAATGACAAATAAGACGGATAGGTGTTCCTGTTTAATGTTTAATGGAAATCAAACTGAAGAATAGTCTCTTACCAGCTTTATCAATTATCAATTATCAATTATCAATTATCAATTATCAATAATTACCCATTGCTCATTACTTATAAATTAAGCGACCACACAGAATAAGAATTCGGAGGGCATTGGATTTTCACCCATTTATCACCCTGAGTTGTTGGATACCAACTTGAATTTCCTGTGAAATCTTTGATTTGCTGACTGCTCCAATTCGTTTCTATCCATCTTTCCTGCCAGTTTGAAGAAGTATTGATATAAACAACAAGCCCTGGATTACCATTATAGCCGTTACGTCTTGCAATATATTCATCGTTATCAGTATACAGAATGGAAGTTGTTCCGGTAGCTTTATTATTATGAATCCAGATCAGATTATTCAGTCTTTCTTTGTTTAACCATTCTTCATAATCTCTGTAAAAAATGGTCGGATAACCTTCATGGGTTAGGATATAGGCATAGGCCGGCATTTTATTGTAAATAATATCTGTATCATGATTGGCCACAAAAGTGACGGCTTTGTATGGATTTCTTTTCCACATCATATCATCATTCAACGCATTTAAATTACCATTATCAAAGGCTTCATCCATTTTATAATAAGCTGCAAAATCAAATACGGAACTGTTGGCATTATTGGCCCACCATTCCAATGTGTTGACATTTGAATCCCATAATTCTCCAACTGAAAATCCTCCTACATTAGAATTCCAGGTATTAACTACCCACGGACCGAACCCTTTAACGTAATCAAACCTCCAGCCATCAAATTTCATCACGTTTTTATAATATTTTGCCACGGAATCATCTCTCCCCCAAAGCCAGTCCTGCACATGAGGATTAGCGTGACATAAATCCGGAAAGCCACCAAAAGCCCCTTCATCATTATTCCCGTAAGAGTTTTTATAAAAGTCATTGTAGTTTCTCTGGAATTTTCCGGAAGCCACACCAGAAAAATTAGTCCAGGTATTGGTTCCTGTAAAAGGATTGGCTTCAGACTGTCCGCCACTGTTGTGATTGATTACAATGTCTGCATACACCTGCATGTTTTCAGCATGCGCTTTGGTAATCAATGCTTCCAGTTCAGCTCTGGATCCGAAACGGGTTTCTGTACTTCCATTTTGATTAAAATCTCCAAAATCATAATAATCGGTAGGATCATATCCCATAGAATAAGCCCCATTCTGAGCTTTTGATGCAGGTGGTAGCCATACAGCTCCAATTCCGGCAGTAGACCATGCGGTTAATTTGTCTTTAACGGTATTCCACCAGTTACCCCCTTCCGGAACATCCCAGTAAAAACCTTGCATCAAAACTCCACCACCCGGCCCGGCTGTAAATTTACTTTGTGCAGAACCTGAGCCGCTTCCTGTACTGAAAGGCCGGCCATCATGATGGGTTACATTCACTATTTTGTTGTGAACCTCTTCCTGCTTGGAAGGTTCAGTTGTCAATTCATCACTGGTTCTACATGAGCTTACTAATGCTAAAGCCAGCAGTGAAAGGAAAAAGTTTGTTTTTTTCATCGCTTTAATTAATTATCAATCTATTAAACAAGATACAATTTTATTAAAAACAAATTCAAATAAATGGGAAATATTTTCATTTCCCACAATAAATCAATAAGAAAGGCATTCAATTTTTTCATTAAAAAATCATAAATTTTTCAGAATCCCGAGACAATTTTTCTTTTAATCCATATATTTGCATACTATGGAATACAATACCCAAAAAACTCAGCTTCATATGCCGGAATATGGCAGAATTATACAACAGTTGGTTGAGCGCTGCAAAGAACTTCCTACCAAAGAGGAAAGGAACGAAATGGCTATGGCAATCATCGATTTTATGGGTCAGAGAAACCCACAACTTCGCGACGAGGAAAATTATAAACATAAACTTTGGGACCATCTTTATATTCTTGCTAATCATGATCTGGATGTAGATTCTCCTTATCCCTTCCCCACAATGGAAGAGCTGGCAGAAAAACCTAAAAGAATGGAATATCCAAAACTTCAAGGTGACTTTAAGTTCTACGGAAAAAGTATTCTTCAATTGATAGAAAAAGCAATTGAACTGGAAACGGGTGATGAAAAAGAAGCCCTAATCGAGGTGATTGCCAACAATATGAAGAAGTCTTATAATGTCTATAATAAAGAACATGTGACGGATGATGTGATTTTCCGCCACCTGAAAGAACTTTCCGAAAACAGGTTGGATCTTACCGGAATAGATTCTCTTGAAAAGAGTAAGATCTATTACACCAGCAATAACAACAACCGAAATAACAACAATAACAACAGGAATAACAACAATAATAAAAACAATAATAACCAGCCTAACAAGAGAAGGCATAATAACAATCATAAAAACAGAAAATAATGAGTGGAACATTTCAAATAAGAGGAGGAAAAAGACTGCAGGGTGAAATAACTCCACAAGGAGCCAAAAATGAGGCTCTACAAATTTTATGTGCGGTTCTTCTGACAGATGAGGAAGTAAGAATCAAAAATATTCCGGATATCCATGATGTAAACAGGCTGATTGAAATTCTTGGGGATTTTGGAGTAAAAATTACTAAAAACGGACAGGGAGATTATACTTTCAAAGCTGATCAGGTTAATTTTGATTATATTAAATCTAATGAGTTCAAAAAGGACGGAGCAAAATTACGTGGATCCATTATGCTGATGGGACCAATGCTTGCCCGTTACGGAGAAGCTTATATGCCGACTCCGGGTGGTGACAAAATCGGAAGAAGAAGATTGGACACTCACTTTCAGGGACTTGTTGAATTAGGTGCTGAATTCAATTATGATGAGGAGGAATATTTCTATTCTTTAAAAGCTAAGGAACTAAGAGGAAAATTCATCCTGCTGGAAGAAGCTTCTGTTACCGGAACGGCTAATATTGTAATGGCAGCAGCTCTCGCAAAAGGAAAAACAAGAATCTACAACGCAGCCTGCGAGCCTTATCTTCAGCAATTATGCAAAATGCTGAACAGAATGGGAGCCAATATCTCAGGAATCGGATCCAACCTTCTTACGATTGAAGGGGTTGAATATCTGAGAGGTACTGAGCATACGATGCTTCCGGATATGGTAGAGATCGGTTCATGGATTGGTCTTGCAGCCATGACAAAATCTGAAATCACCATCAAAAATGTAAACTGGAACCAGCTTGGTGTGATTCCGAATACCTTCAGAAAACTGGGAATTCAGCTTGAGCAAAGCGGTGATGATATCTATATTCCTGCTCAGGAACATTATAAAATTCAGAAATTTATTGACGGTTCTATCCTTACGATTTCAGATGCGCCTTGGCCAGGATTTACACCGGATTTATTATCTATTATTCTAGTGGTAGCTACTCAGGCAAAAGGAAGTATTCTGGTTCATCAGAAAATGTTTGAGTCCAGATTATTCTTTGTGGATAAATTAATCGATATGGGTGCTCAGATCATTTTATGTGATCCGCACAGAGCTACAGTGATCGGATTAAACCAGGAAGCTCCGTTAAGAGGAACAACGATGGTTTCCCCGGATATCAGAGCTGGAAACGCCCTTCTTATTGCGGCTCTTTCTGCTGAAGGAAAATCTATTATCCACAATATCGAGCAGATTGACAGAGGATATGAAAATATTGATGGAAGACTGAGAGCTATTGGTGCTGACATCGAAAGAATTTAAAATTATTTTATTTAATAATAGGAAAGCGTTCAGAATATTCTGAGCGTTTTTTTTGTTTTACCACCCCGTCAAAAATTCTTTGAATTTTTACCACTCCTCCCGAGGAGGGAATTTTATCCAGGTTAACGATTGATCTTTTTTATCTGTTTTAGTACAAAAATAAAAAGTGCCCGGTAAAAACACCGGACACTTTGGTAATTAAAACTATATGAATCTCACTTAAAAATAGGTTCTGCAGGTATATTCTACCGTCGTATTGATAAGTTTATTTTTATTCAGATAGACTTCAAGCTGCTGAAAATCTTCTGAATTGACATTAATATATAACTGTACCGAACCGAAACTGTATCCGTTCACGTACTCTACATTAGCAGATAACACTCTATGACAGATGCCGAATTGATTATAGATCGTATTCATCAAATGTTCAAATTTCATTTTGCCATTCAACTCTATTTCCAGTAACAATTCTTTTTTAGGCAGGTTAATTTTATTTTGTAAAACCTGCAGGCCGGGATTAGGTGTAATCATTGCTAAACATTTTTGGGTTAAACATTGTCAGATCATTTGACACTTTTGTTTTTAAATCTGTGACAAAAATATAAAAAAATATTAGTCCACCAAATTAGTAGACTAATATTTTTTAAAATTTAACATAAAAAAAAGAAGCCCGTTCAGCTTCTTTCTATATTTTAAAAATTTCCTACTCTTTCCAATTTGTCGGAACCAGCCAGTCCATTAGGATTACAACCGGGCTCTCCTTCGGGGACTTTGAGATTTTTCTTAGTGTAAAATTCTTCCCAGAATGTATTCGTTTTTCCTGTTTTGGGATCAATAAACGTCATCGGTTCCAGTTTGAAAATATTTTCTGTCCGAAAAGCTCTTTCTACAAAGTCCGAACAGTAATAGGATTGTTCATCCAGAATATAATTGAAGTTGTAAGGTTTTCCCAACATGGAAATTGCTTTTTTAACTGCTTCAGGAATTGCTTTCTGATATTCCGGTTTCAAACGGTAAACAATAACCTCCTGCCCTTCTTCTTTCTGATCTTTAATGAAATCTTTCAAATCCTGTCTCTGAGAACCGCCTTTGGGAGCAGCGTGCAGAACAAACATCCCGTTGTCTTCTTTTTCCAGAATTCCTATATGATCAAATGAAGCCGCTTTTTCTTTTTGAGTTACATTATTGATCGCTCCGGAAAGTCCCGATTCTTTTGCGGTTACAAAAAGAAGATCTCCATTTTTAAGCTGTACATTACCTGCATAAGAGTGATTACACTGGATCACCAAAACGATTAAACAGGACAAGAGCCCAGTCAACATAATGCCTTTGATTCTTCTATTAAAAAATGTTTTACATTCAGACATTTTATTATACTTTTCGGTACCAAAATTACAAAATAGAATTCATTACATTTGTGGGAATATTGATCTATTCCTCACACCAACCCAAACATTCCAACAATCTTATGCCCCATATTTTATTAGTTGAAGACGATGACAGGCTTTCAAAACTGATTGCAAAAGGATTTCAGGAAGCTGAATTTGAGGTCACTGTAGCATATGACGGAGTCACAGGCCTGAAACTGGCTTTACAGACAAATTTTGATCTGGTAGTGACCGATATTATTCTTCCCAAAAAAGATGGTCTTGAATTTTGCCATGAGATCAAAACTTTAAAACCCAATCTTCCTGTAATTATGCTTACTGCACTGGGAACTACTGATGACAAGCTGGAAGGATTTGATGCCGGTGCAGATGATTATCTCACCAAGCCTTTTGAAATGCGGGAACTGGTAGCAAGGATAAAAGTACTTCTGAAACGTTTTTCACAACAGTTACATCAAAAAGTTTTTGTTCTTAAATACGAAGGCATAGAAATGAACCTGGAACAGAAAACTGTAAACCGTGATCAAATGCCTATAAAATTAACCCCAAAAGAATTTAATCTTTTAAAATTCATGATGGAAAATTCCGAAAGGGTTCTTTCCAGATCTGAAATTGCAGAAAAAGTATGGGAAACCCATTTTGATACGGGGACTAACTTCATTGATGTTTATATCAATTATCTCAGAAAGAAAATAGATAAAGATTTTGAAACCAAACTGATCCACACCAAAGCCGGCATGGGATTTATTCTGAAAAAAGACTACGAATCAGGTACTGTATAGTAAATCAATAAGATAAACCAAAAATATCAGGATGAAAATAAGAACCAGACTTACCCTGCTTTTTACCTTAATCACTGCAATGCTTTTAAGTATTTACAGTATTTCGATCTATTATTCATCAAAAGAAGCCAGAGAAAAATCTTTTTACAGCGAACTTCAGAACGAGGCGATTGCCAAGGCTGATTTATTTTTCCGAAGCTCCCTTCCGGAACAGGAAATGCATAAGCTTTATAAAAACAATACCAGAACATTGAATGAAGTTCAGGTTGCCATTTATAATTCCAATAAGCAATTGATCTATCATGATGATGCCAAAGTAGATTATGTAAAGGAAACTCCGGAAATGCTAGCTCAGATATTTCAAAAGAAGAAAATCAATTTCTTTTTAAATGATTTGCAGGTGATCGGGATGACCTATCATTATGAAGGAAAAACATATGCAGTAACTGCAGCAGCCTATGATCAATACGGATATGATTATCTGACACATCTTCTTACCATCAGTATTATTTCATTCTTCAGTATTCTCATATTAATTTATCTGGCAGGAATATTTCTTTCCAAAAAAGCATTAAGTCCGCTCAGTGAAATGGTTATTCAGATTAAAAAAATTACAGCCGGAAAACTTCAATTGCGTCTGAAAACTAGTAAGGAAAAAGACGAACTTAATGAGCTTGCTCAAAATTTCAACGGAATGCTGGAACGGCTTGAAAATTCTTTTGATTCACAAAAACATTTTGTCTCCAACATTTCACATGAACTGAGAACTCCCTTATCCGCCATTATTACTGAGTTGGAACTGGCTTCAGCAAAGGATAAAACCAAAGAAGAATATCGGGAAACCATCCAATATGCACTGGATGATGCCCGAAATATGGTAAAATTGTCGAATAGTTTAATGGATCTTGCCAAAGCAAGCTATGATCCCAATGAGATCAGTTTTTCAGAGGTACGTCTTGATGAAGTTCTTCTGGAATCTTATACCAAAATCACCAAAGAAAATTCAGGATATAAAGTTTCTTTAAACATAGAAGATTCCGTGGAAGAGCATCAGCTTATCATTCAGGGAAATGAATATCTTCTTCAGGTTGCCTTCAACAATCTTATTGACAATGCCTGCAAATATTCACCGGAACACACTTGCCTGATTGATGTAAATACCAATTCAAAAATTCTTACAATGCGTTTTACCAATACCGGCAATAGCATTAACAAAGAAGATTTACAACATATTTTTGAACCTTTTTACAGAAGCGAAACGTCCAGACAGGAAAAGGGCCATGGAATAGGATTATTTCTCACCCAGAAAATTATTCTGCTCCATAATGCAAAAATTACGGTGCTATCAGAAGGTAACGAAACTATTTTTGCAGTTATATTTGATATTGTATAGACAACCGAAGAAATTAAACTTCAGAATCAACTTTTTTATTCTTTTTTTTACGTTGGTAATAAATATTTCTGATAAAAATCACACTGCTGGTCATAAAAGGGATCATGTGAAACAATTGTCTGAGCAAAAGATATCCTGATTTTTTTTCATCTACAATACTTTCCATACCTAACCCAACAAAAAACAGGGATATAAGAAGTAAGATTAATTGTATTTTCCAATGCATTCTTATCATATTGTAAAAATCTTCTTAATGGTTAGAAACTCTGCTAAAAATAGTTGTTCCAATACTCGCTGTAATCACGCAGGCAATAGAAATCCACTGTAAAAAAGATAATTCTTCAGCAAGAAAAACCAATCCGGAAAGCGCTGCAAATGCAGGTTCCAGGCTCATCAGAATACTGAAAGTTTTTGCAGGAAGTTTTTTCAAGGCCATCATTTCCAGTGAAAAAGGTAAAGCACTCGAAAGAATAGCCACACCAAGCCCTTTCATAAAAATCGTCGCAGTAATATTAAAAACAGCACCATCCCATATCGTGAATGGAATAATCACAAGACTTGCAAAGATCATCCCTGTAGTAACCGCATCTTTTCCATCCATTATTTTGGAAACTTTTCCACCCATGATAATATAAAGCGCCCAGAAGACTCCTGCGAGAAAGGCAAGTCCAAGTCCTAATAAATCTACATGATCACTTTTCCAGGGAACAATCAGCAGAATTCCTACACATGCCAGTAACGCCCAGATAACATCCAGCAGTTTTCGGGACAATGCCAATGCAAGAAATAAAGGACCTGCAAACTCTACAGTCACCGCCAATCCCAGCGGAATTCTTTGAATAGCCATATAGAAAATAAGATTCATTGCAGCCAGTCCAACTCCATAGATTGCACAGTATTTCCATTTCTGACGGTCAAATTGTAAAAATTTAGGACGGTTAATCAACGTAAGCAAAACCGCAGAAAGTACAATTCTTAAAGTAACCGTACCAATAGCTCCGATAGCGGGAAAAAGCTGCTTTGCAATGGAAGCTCCTCCCTGCACACAGATAATCGCTAAAAGCGTAGCTGGTATTGCTAAGTTTGATTTTTTCATATCTAAAATATATAATTCAAAAGGTATTGGAAGGAAGTCTCCGGGATTAAACAAGCTTTTATTTCATATGACAAATTGTAAAATTCGACCTACAAAAATCAGCTTCCAAATGTATTGAAATTTTATCTCTTACCATGGGTACAGTTTACATATATTAACAAGATATAATAAATATTTCCTGCAGGATCATTAAGAAAAACAGGAAGTAACTTTCTCTAATGATTTTCTAATAACATTCTAAAGCTTCTCTAACGGTAAAAAAAAAGAGACCGTTCTACTTTTGCACAGTAAAAAATAAAGCATATGGACTCAGATCCCTACAGTAATTATCAATCTTAAAAGCTTTAGTTGTACTCACTTTTCCCGTACAGCTGAAAAGCTTTATAACAAAAGGAAAAGTTATGACTACATTAGAATTTACTCTTCGTCTCCTTACCGCATTTGCTCTGGGTGCCAGCATTGGTTTTGAAAGACAATGGCGCCAGAAAAGTGCTGGTCTCCGCACCAATACACTGGTATGCCTTGGCTCCGCAGCATTCGTACTTCTTTCCATCAGAATCGGAGGCGATGCTACAGGTAGAATAGCTTCTTATATTGTAAGCGGGATTGTTTTTTTAGGTGGAGGCGTTATCATGAAAGATGGTCTTACCGTGAGGGGGCTCAATACAGCAGCCACCATCTGGTGTTCGGCCTCTGTAGGTGCTCTCAGTGCTATGGGATTTCCCGTGGAAGCAGCCATTACCAGTGGATTTATTATCCTCACTCATGTCACCCTTCGTCCTTTAGGCGTAAAACTGGGCAACAATATCAACAGCAGAAACCATTATACAGAATACCTTCTCAGCATCAAATGCAAAAGTGAAGTAGAAAATCACGTCCGCGTGCAACTGATGCAGTCTCTGAGCGGAAATGATAAAGTATTACTGAAATCTCTTACCAGCGATGATAATGGGCTGCCTGAAAACGCCATCATTACAGCGGAAGTTCATGCTTCTACTCCGCAGGACAGTTTCATGGAAAAAACAGCCAGCAGATTAACGATTGAAGACAAAGTCATCAAAGTAAGCTGGGAAATTATAGGTACCGAAAACGATTTGTAACATTAAAAACAACCTTTGAAGCGATGTTAAAAAAATCTTCAAACAAAAATCTCAATTCCGCGGCTCTTGTAAAATTGAAAGAAGCTGCAGCCGAGAATGAAAAAATGGTGTATGCCCTGCTGGAAACCTCAGAAGAAGGACTCAGTGAAAACACCGTAAAAGACCGTCTGAAAATTTATGGTAAGAATGAAATTGCTACCCAAAAAGCGCCCTCATGGGTAAAACAATTTGCTCATTCTTTCTTTAATCCATTTAATTATATTCTGGCCTGCATTGCCATCATCTCATTATTTATTGATGCTATTCTTGTCCCTGCAGGAGAAAAAGATTTCAGTACAAGTATTATTATTTCGGTGATGCTGCTCTTCAGTACTGTTTTAAGATTCATTCAGGAATTCCGAAGCAACAAAGCGGCAGAAGCATTAAAAAAGATGGTAAAAACAAGCTGTCTTACCAAAAGAAAATTTAATGAGAGCGAAGAAATAGAAATCACTGAAATTGTTCCCGGAGATATTATTGTTCTGTCCGCAGGTGATATGGTTCCGGCCGACTGCAGAATTCTTAAAAGCAAAGATCTTTTCATCAGCGAATCCATTCTTACAGGAGAAGCTCTTCCGGTTGAGAAAAATGCACTTCCTATCAAAGATGCCCAATACCGTAATCCTCTCAGCCTTCAGAATATCTGTTTTATGGGAACCAATGTGGTAAGCGGATCAGCAACGGTTGTTGTAGCCAATACCGGTATTTTCACCTATTTCGGAAGCATCAGCAGAAGTCTGGCTTCTAAAAGACCTGAGACTGCATTTGATATCGGAGTTAATAAAGTGAGCTATCTGCTGATCAGATTTATGCTGATCATGACTCCTGTTATTTTTCTGATCAACGGATTGGTAAAAGGGGACTGGATGCAGGCTTTATTGTTCGCCATTGCCGTAGCTGTGGGATTGACTCCTGAAATGCTTCCTATGATTGTCACGGCCAATCTTGCCAAAGGTGCAGTCAATATGAGTAAAAAGAAAGTAATTGTTAAAAGACTCAATGCCATCCAGAATATCGGAGCTATGGATATTCTGTGTACCGATAAAACAGGAACACTTACGCTGGATAAAATTGTATTGGAAACCCACCTCAACGTTCGTGGTATTGAAGATGATGAAGTATTAAAATGGGGCTACCTTAACAGTTTTCATCAAACCGGCCTCAAAAATCTGTTGGATCAGGCTGTTCTCGATCATGCTGAAGTTCACAATATGATGAGGGCAGATGAATTGTATCAAAAAGTGGATGAAATTCCTTTTGACTTTGAAAGAAGAAGAATGTCTGTCATCCTGAATACATCAAAAGGAAAGCATCTTATGATCTGCAAAGGGGCAGTGGAAGAAATGCTTCCTTTATGTCAATATGCCTTAGATCCTGGAGATGATCGCAGCCTGCATGTTGAGAATGACAATAGTGTTCCGTTGGATGATCTTATGAAACAACAGATTATCAGAATGTCTGAAAAGCTCAATGCTGAAGGACTTCGTGTATTGCTAATTGCCATCCGGGAATTTGACGGTGATCATCCATTGAATTATTCCGTTGCCGACGAAAATAAACTTACCCTTACAGGATTTATGGGATTTCTTGATCCTGCAAAACCATCAGCAGAACCAAGTATCAAAGCTTTACACAAGCTTGGTGTAGAAGTGAAAGTAGTAACCGGAGATAATGATATTGTTGCTAAAAAAATATGCCATGATGTAGGAATTCCTATCAATACCATTATGCTGGGTGATGAACTGGAGCATATGACTGATGATGAACTTTGCAAGGATATGGATCTCTATTCTGTTTTTGCTAAAGTAAGCCCGTTACAAAAACAACGTATTGTAAAAATATTAAGATCAAAAGGTCACACCGTTGGTTTTATGGGTGACGGTATTAACGATGCAGCAGCTATAAAAGAAGCAGACGTGGGAATCTCTGTGGATACCGGAGCAGACATTGCCAAAGAAAGTGCAGATATCATTCTGTTGGAAAAAGATCTGATGGTCCTTAGAAGCGGAGTAATTTATGGAAGAAGAACTTTCGGGAATATCGTCAAGTATATCAAAATGACGGCCAGCAGCAACTTCGGAAATATGTTCAGCATGATTGGAGCCAGTGCACTACTTCCGTTTCTTCCTATGCTTCCGCTACAGATTCTGACACAGAATTTACTGTATGATGTATCACAATCCTCCATCCCATGGGATACAATGGATAAAGATTTTCTGGAAAAACCTAAAAAATGGGAAGCTGCAAGCATTAAAAAATTCATGCTGTATATAGGTCCTTTGAGCTCCATTTTTGATTATGTCACGTTTGCCGTACTATTTTTTATTTTCAAAGCCAATACACCAGAACAACAAGGGTTGTTTCAGACAGGCTGGTTTGTGGAAGGTTTATTATCTCAAACCTTGATTGTTCACATTATCAGAACGAAGAAAATTCCATTTATCCAAAGCTGGGCCGCCACACCAGTTGTTGCTTTAACAAGTTTAATCATGCTGATCGGAATTATGGTTCCTTTCACTCCAATGGCAGTGTATCTCAAAATGCAGCCTTTACCTCTGAGCTACTTCCCTTATTTAATAGGAATTCTTACAGGATATTGTGTTTTAACCCAGTTTGTGAAACAATGGTTTATCAGAAAATTCGGGCAGTGGCTTTAGTAACAAAATTCATTGCTAGCAGATCTATCAATAAAATAATGGTTATAAATAACTTATATGAGAAAAACAGTATTAACAATGGTACTTTTGACAATTGTTACCTCTTGCAAAAATTCCAAAAGTGAAACTCCGCAGGATCAGGATCTCCTCATCAAAAATAATCAGGTCACCGTTCCGGAAACCCATCCCGTTTTCAAAAAAATTAAAACACAGGTCGTTACTGAACAGGAACACAGTGATGGAGTGATTTCAGCGGGAACAATCCAGGCAATACCCAATCATTATGCGGAAATTGCCAGTCCTTTTTCCGGAAGAATTACAAAATCTTTTATTCAGCTTGGACAAAATATTTCGGCCGGAAGCCCTCTTTTTGAAATCCTTTCTTCAGATTATTTTTCGGTTCAAAAGGATTACACAGATGCGTTAAATGATGTACAGCTTGCAGAAAAAAATTACAGACGCCAACAGGATCTTGTAAAACATGGAGTGGGTATTCAGAAGGAACTGGACGAAGCAGAAACTGATTTTAAAAATAAAAAAACATCCCTCTCCAATGCTTCTTCTGCCTTGAAGGTATATAACAGCAAAGGCGGAGGTATAGGAAGTCCTCTTTTGGTAAGAGCACCCATTAACGGAGAAATTATTTCCAACAAAATTGTCAACGGCCAATATCTGAAAGGAGATGCAGATCCGGTAATGATCATCGCAGAATTATCAAAAGTCTGGATTTCCGGTGATGTAAAAGAAAAAGACATCCGCTTTGTGAATAAAGGAGATCAGGTTTCTGTAAAGGTAAGCGCCTATCCCGACAGGAATATTACCGGAAAAGTATACCACATCAATGAAATTGTAGACGAAGATACCCGAAGCATCAAAGTCCTTATTGAATGTAACAACCCGGACAGAAAACTAAAGCCGGGCATGTACGCTACAGTCAACTTTTCAACAACTCCTGAAAAGACAGTAATGATTCCCGTAACCGCTTTAATGCAGCAGGATAACTCTCAGTATGTATGGGTAAAAACAGGCAAGAGCCAATATACAAAACGTGCTGTCACAACAGGAGAAACCGATCAGAAAACAGTAAGAATTATATCGGGATTAAAATCCGGAGAAACCATCATGACTGAAGGAGGAATTTATATGCTGGATGCGAAATAATGTAAAAGAAAAACTATGAAGAAATTACTAACAATCTCGATACAGAAGAGATGGCTCATGCTTGCCCTTTTCCTTTTACTGGGATTCTTCGGGTATTATTCCTGGACCAGGCTATCCATAGAAGCCTATCCCGATATCGCCGATGTAACTTCCCAGGTGGTAACACAGGTTCCGGGCTTGGCTGCCGAAGAAGTAGAACAACAGATTACCATTCCTCTGGAAAGATCACTCAACGGGCTTCCGGGAATGCATGTAATGCGAAGCAAAAGTACCTTCGGACTATCCATCATTACTATGGTTTTTGATGATGGTACAGATGATTACTGGGCACGGCAGCGTATTCAGGAAAGACTGACGGATGTGGAGCTCCCCTATGGTGCACAGCCTGGATTAGATCCTCTCACCTCTCCTATTGGCGAAGTTTATCGTTATATTATAGAAAGTAATAACCACAGTCTGCGGGAACTTACGGATTTACAAAAATTTGTAATTATCCCCCGTATCAAACAGGTTTCAGGAATTGCCGATGTGACCAATTTCGGAGGAATTACCACGCAGTTTCAGATTGAGCTGGATCCGCATAAACTTGAACAATATGGACTGTCACTTTCTGAAGTTACTGAAACCATCTCCAAAAATAACGTAAGCGCCGGAGGAAGTATGCTGCCCCGCGGAAATCTTGCCTATGTAATTCGTGGAATAGGTTTGGTAAAAGATTTAGATGATCTTGGAAAAATTGTAGTCAAAACCCAAAACGGAGTTCCAGTTTTCCTGAATGATGTAGGAACATTAAAATACGGGAATCTGGAAAGGAAAGGAATTCTTGGCTACACCGACAGAAACCGCAATTATTCTGAAAGTGTGGAAGGAATCGTGCTTTTATTGAGAGGTCAAAACCCATCACAAGTGCTGGAAGGAGTACACAAAGCTATTGAAGAATTGAATAATGAAACACTTCCTCCCGGTGTAAAGATCCATCCTTTTCTGGACCGAACAGACCTTGTCAAAACAACGCTTACAACAGTTTCCCATACGCTTACCGAAGGAATTGTACTGGTTATTATTGTGCTGATTGTATTTCTTGGAAGCTGGCGTGGAGCGTTCTTAGTGGCTATTACCATTCCTCTTTCTTTATTATTTGCTTTTATATTAATGCATTTTACCAATATTCCCGCCAATCTGCTTTCATTGGGAGCTATTGATTTTGGAATCATTGTGGACGGAGCCATCGTCATGCTGGAAACCATTCTGAAGAAACGGGAAGAAAATTCTGAAGAGACACTGGAAGAAAAAACCATTACCCAAAGAGTGATTGAGGTGGCAAAACCTATTTTCTTTTCCACCATCATTATCATTACCGCCTATCTGCCTTTATTTGCTTTTGAAAGAGTAGAAAAAAAATTATTTACCCCCATGGCTTTTACTGTTGGATATGCTCTGTTGGGAGCCCTTGCTGTAGCATTACTTCTTATCCCGGGATTAGCTTATGTAATTTATCGGAAACCACAAAAGATTTATTACAATAAATGGCTGGAGAAACTCAGCACAGCCTATGGACAAAGCATTGAAAAAATAATGCAGACTCCTAAAAGAGTTCTCATTCCCATTATGATTGTCTTAGTATCTGCCGGAATTCTCTCCTATCAGGTAGGAAAAGATTTCCTTCCCGAACTGGATGAAGGTTCTATATGGCTGCAGGTACAGCTGCCTCCCGGAATTTCTTTAGCCCAATCAAAAGAAATGAGTGATACCTTACGTTCCCGCACCTTAAAACATCCTGAAATTACGTATATGATGGTTCAGGCGGGACGTAATGATGATGGTACCGACCCGTGGACAGCTTCCCATTTTGAAGTATCGGTCGGGATAAAACCTTACAGCGAATGGCCTGAAGGAAAAACCAAAGCAGACCTCATCAAACAACTGGCAGCTGATTATAAAGATATGCCGGGATTTACCGTAGGTTTTTCACAGCCTATGATTGACGGAGTTATGGATAAAATTTCCGGAGCTCACAGCGAATTAGTAGTAAAGGTATATGGAGAAGATTTTAAAGAAACCAGAAGAATTGCTGAAAATGTATTGTCTACTTTAAATAAAATTCCGGGTTCAGCAGATCTTGCTATAGATCAGGAACCCCCATTGCCTCAACTGCAGATTATTGCCAACAGAGATAAAATTGCCCAATATGGTTTGAATGTAGCCGATGTCGCCGATCTCATTGAGGTTGCATTGGGAGGAAAAGCCATTTCCCAGATCTTTATCGGCAATAAAGTATATGATATTTCATGCCGATATACAGAAGACAGCCGTGACACTCCTGATAAAATCGGAAATCTGATGCTAACCTCAGCTTCCGGAGCAAAAATTCCTTTATCACAGGTGGCAGAAGTAAAATTAAGTACAGGTGAAAGTACTATTACCAGAGAAATGAATAAACGACATCTTACGGTAAAGCTGAATTTAAGAGGAACCGATCTTTCTTCTTTCCTGAAAAATGCACAGGATAAAATTGAAAAAGATATCCAATATGATCATGAAAAATATCAGATCAAATGGGGCGGACAGTTTGAAAATCAAAACAGAGCCTATTCCAGACTGGCATTTATTGTTCCACTGGCATTAGCCATCATGTTTCTGTTATTATATGGTGCCTTTGGAGATTTCAGACAGGCTTTGGTTCTGATGTCTATTGTTCCACTGGCATTATTTGGTGGAATGCTGGCACTCAATATCCGCGGAATGTCTCTGAATGTATCTTCCGCAGTAGGCTTTATCGCGCTCTTCGGAGTTGCTATCCAGAATGGAGTCATTATGATTTCCCACATCAACAATCTGCGTAAGAAAGGATATGAACTGAAACAGGCTGCCATCAAAGGAGCAAAAGACCGTTTCAGACCTGTACTGATGACTGCGACGGTTGCTGTAATCGGGCTTTTCCCGGCATCATTGGCCACAGGAATCGGTTCTGATGTACAACGTCCACTGGCAACAGTAATCGTATATGGATTGATGTTCTCTACTATTTTAACCTTATTCGTGCTGCCGGCTATTTATTTTATGGCTGAACGCCGAAACGAAAAACAAAACTTAGAATCACATGAAAATTAGAGTTCAGTTTATCATATTATCTGTAGTATTATTGAGCATTACAGGGATAAAGGCACAGGAAAAAGAGCTTTTACCATTTGAAGAATACCTGAACCTTGTCGGAAATAAGAATCTGGGTTATGCCTCTCAGAAATATAATGTAAGCATGGCCGAAGCTGCCATTCAAACCGCTAATATGTTTCCTGACCCTCAACTGGAAATGGAAACCACTAATAACGGAGTGAAGCAGAATATGGGATATGTCTACGGAGCCGCCATTGGTTGGACAATTGAATTGGGAGGAAAAAGAAAAGCTCGTGTTAATCTGGCCAAAAACCAGTCAGAGCTAAGCAAAATACAGCTGCAGGATTTTTTCAGAAATCTTCGTGCAGATGCCAGTTTAGGATATATTGAGGCTTTAAAATCCAAGGCTTTGCTCGAAGTACAGCAGGATTCTTATCAAAATATGCAGCAACTGGCAAAATCCGACAGTATTCGGTACCAATTGGGAACGATAACCTTGGTCACTTCCAAACAGAGTAAGCTGGAAGCAGCTTCTTTACTCAATGAAGTATATCAGGCCGAAAGTGCAGAGCAGCAGGCTCTCACCGGTTTATCTGTATTTCTTGGAGACAGCAAAATAACTGGCAGAGATGTTACCGGAGATTTTAATACCTTCAACAGAGATTTCAACATTGACGATCTGATTCTTCAGGCATTGAATGAAAGAGCAGATTTATTGGCAGCCAAACAAAATACAGAAGTTGCCAAAAGCCAGATCAATCTTGAAAAAGCTAATCGTGTCATAGATCTGGGCATCAGTGCCGGAACAGAACGACACACCGAAGCAACGAATGAAATTGCCCCTTCTCCCACTGTAAATGCTGTAAAAATGGGTATCAGTATTCCTTTAAAATTTTCCAACAGAAGAAATGCCGGATTGAAAATAGCAGAAATGGCCCATTCGCAGGCAGAAGTTGAGTATAAACAGATCGAACAGGAGATAAAAGCTGAGGTAACGCAGGCTTTTCAGCAATACACAGCCACTCAGAAACAGCTCAGACAATTTCATAACGGAATGCTTTCTGAGGCCAAAAGTATTCTGGAAGGAATCATTTATAGCTACAAAAGAGGCGAAAGTTCTATTCTTGAAGTTCTGAATGCCCAGAGAACCTATAATAATGTACGAAAAGATTATTATCAGGCTCTTGCCGATAATGCAGCAGCTTTAATTGAACTTGAAAGGAAGGCAGGAATCTGGGATATTCATTTTTAAGCTGGAAGAAGGAAGCAGAAGGATGGAGACATCTGGAAACCGATGAATAAATACACGCCATTTAAGTAACTTATTAATACTTGGAATATTTATAAAGAAATGACAATCAGTAGTTTAAAAAAAATATTACTTCCAGCTTCCATCTTCCAACATAAAAAAGCCCTGAAATCTGTTTGATTTCAGGGCTTTTTTTATCTCTTATACTGCGATTCATAAATTTTAATCCAGTCGTCTGCGGTCATTTTTTTACTGAGTTCAGCGATCAGTTCAAAAGGAATATCTTCTGCTTTTTTGAAACGTACACAGGATTTTCCCATATCCAGTTTCTTTTTGGAGTGTTTAGGATATTCTGTCACAAACCAGTCGAGGAGTTCCGGTGTTGAATACAGTCCCATATGATACAATGCTATAAAATTCTTCTGGGAAGCAATATTGATAAAAGGCAGCGGGGTCCCGGGTGCACAGTGATATCCGGCAGGATATTTTGCTAAAGGAACTACCCAGCCTATCATCCCATAATTGGCAGCGTCTTCAAAACCTTTCGGAAGGTTATCGTTCACCGTATCAAAAAGTTTTTTAAAAGCTTCCTGTCTCTCTTCAGGAATTTTTGAGATATAATCTTCTATAGAAACCGATTGAATCTGCATGTGATAATTTTTTCTAAAATACGATTATTTTATAAAATTGTAAACACTGAACATCTGAACCTCCTTGCTGCTCTTTTGAAGGAACATCATTTTGTTAACATTCGGAACATACTGAATCATATTTCCATCTGCAAAACCATAATTCTGGAAGAAGTTTCTGCCTTTATAATCAAGGTTTACTTCCTGAGGTTTCAGATTGGCGAAATCAAAAACTTTCATAGAAAATCCTGTATTACCAAATGCTCCTTTAGGATAGAAAGCGGAAATATAAAGTTTGTCTCCTGCTTCCACCACATGAATTCTTTTTCCGGTAGAAGTGCCTGCCGCTACAAATTGTTTTACCTCACCTTCTTTATTAAACTTGATCAGCATTCCCGCATCCAGAGAATATACAGGATCCGGGAAACGGTTCATTGCTGTAGGCATCGGTCTTGTTACCGTCTCCTGCTGAACAGCCATTAAAGTTTCATCTCCTTTTACAATCGTTTTGATGACTTTCACATCACTCATGTCTTTACTTCCTGCCAGATTGGTATTGCTGATAACTGCTTTTCCGGATTTCATATCATAAAACATTACCGTTCCGAAAGTACTTGAACCTATAGTAACCGCTGCATTTTTTCTTCCAAAAGTTACCAGGTAATCATTATCATTTTTACTGAATGCATATAATTTTTCAGGAATATATTTATCATCGAACGGAAGGTCTTTATCTTCCGTATTGGAAACCAGTTCCAGCTTGTAAGATTCCTTCCAGCCTGCTGCTTTACGCAATACAACGATTTTCGCTGAGTTCGTTAATGTCAGAGACTTTTCAACATAGTCACTGCTTAATATAATTTCTTTGTTCCATACCGGAGTAAGTGTTCTCAGATCCAATACCAGAACGTCATTTACATTTTCCGTTTTTTTGTTGGCAAATCTGTCGTTGAAGATGGCTGCATATTTCCCGTTTTCTGAGAAAAGGACATAAGTAGTTCCTGATTTATTGGTAGATTCAATACTGTATTTTGCAATACTCTTTGTTGTAAAAGTACCTTCCTTTCTGCTGAAAACATGCTGGAAAACTTCTTTTCTGTTTTCTTTTCCGAAATACTCTTCCGTAAATGCTATAAATTTATCATCATCAATCTGTTGTGACCCCAGATAATTGTGAAGAACACCATTCGTTTTGTTGGCATAATCTTTCACATAAGTATCCACAAGACTTCCGTTCTGATCCAGTTTTCTCATCAGTAATTTCTTATGAGGAAAAACATTTCTCATCAGACCGTCAATATTGATAGCGCTGAACATATAAGAATTGTAATCATCTGCCAGCACCAGTTTATCATCCGTTTCAAGATTGGCATCCACAGTGAATTTTGTTCCTTCCGTTACTTTCGTCTGTGCATAAGAGTACACAGAAGCGGTAATTAATGCCGAAGCAATAACCTGTTTAATCATATCGTTTTCTTTAGTTATTATAAATTTTTTCTTCCAGTCTTTTCAGTTCAAGATTAGCATCGTAGGACAGTTTAATATCTACTAAATGTTCCTGTAACTCATTTAAATATTTCTCTGCTTCCTGGTAATTACCTAACGCAATATTCAATCTGATCAGGTTAAAATAAAGGTATTCTCCGATCTTCTGATTGTAAACTGCTTTCTTATCATTATAATTTACTTTTGTTAAAGCTGTTTTCCAAAGATCAATTCCTTTCTGCATGTTCTCCATGGCAATTTTGTTCGGTGCATAATCAGATTTTGCCTGAAGTTTCTTCAGATTGGTCGTCACATAGATATATGCTTTTTCCAGATCATCATACTCTCCTTTATTTTTTACAGTTGCTAATGTGACTGTAGAATTAATGGTCTGATAGCCGAAGTTTTCATTGATAATATTTCTTGTACGGTCAATTGTTCTTTGCAGAAATCTTTTTTCCTGGGCATTCAGATTAATTTCATTAGTTGGAACACTTGCTATTTCAGCAAAATCTGAGAAGTAGGTTTTATCCAGTTTTATGGCACCGTCCTGCTTCGCCGTGATTTTTGTAGGCTGATTGGCAAAGGTTTTTCCCTGATTGTCCTGAAAGTTTGTTCTTTCCATCTCAATCACAATGTCAAGATAATTTCCACCTTTTGAAAAACCAATCACATCGATTTGAGAAGCCAGAATTTTGTTATCCACAATTAAAGCATCTCTCAGGTCGGGCTGCTGGTAAACCGGCATTGGAGGAATATTAAGGACAGGTCTTGAAGGAAGTCTAAGCGTAGGAGCACCATTGGTTGCGGCAATTTTTTCAACCGCTGACAATTTGCTGTATTCTGCAGATTCAAGTTTGTATTTTTCCTGAAGTTTTTTCACCTCAGCATCATAGTCCTTTAATCTTTCCTGATGCTCATACTTGGCATTTTCAACATTCGTCTGATAATTATCTACCTTTTTCTGGTGGTCTTCTTTTGAAATTCTTATGACATCATCTTTTGTAATGTTATAGGGAGACTTTACCGTAATCGTATAATTTCTGTTGGAAAGTTCCGTAGGAAAAACCGGCTCTTTTAAAAGCTGGAAACTGATTATTTCTTTATCAATTCGCTGAGCCTGGGAAAATTCGGAATAAAATAATGGTATTAAAAAAAGTAGTTTAAATTTATTCATGGATATTATAGTTTTCGGTGCAAATGTATAATAATTTTATGGACATTTTCTGATAATATTTTGTCCAGTTATTAATAAACCGATCACAAAAAAGACAGCTGCACGAATGCAGCCGTCTACAGAAATTATTAACTCAAAAAATTTTATTTTTTAATGGCTTTTACTGTTGATTTTGAACCATCCTTAAAGTTCATCGTCACTAAGTATAAACCGGCATTCAATTCACCCAACTGAAGTTCTGTGGTAGGATTGTCAATAGTTTTCACTACTCTTCCCGCTACATCTGTAACAGTTACAGATTTAACATCTTTGATATCCGCAATATGCAGAACATCTTTGAAAGGATTAGGATATACACTCACTTCTTTTTTCTTCAATTGCGTTTCTGAAGTTGATAAAGAAGTAGCTACTTCAAATGTAAAATCAATAAATTCTCCTCTTGAAATAGCAGAACAAGGGTTTGAAGGGGCTGTACTATTATAATCAGTCACCACTCTCATTCTATAAGTTCCCAGAGGTGTTCCTGCAGGCACAGTGATAGATCCCGAAGCATTTGTAATATAAGTGTTAGTAACAAACATTCTTTCTGAAGCTTCAAAAGTTAAATTATTATTCCAGTCTATCCAAACCCCGATTCCACATGTAGGACCACCGGCAGTGAAAGATACTGAAGTACTGGATCCCGGAGCATTGATTATTTTGTTACTACTTGTTGTTAAGTTTTGATACCCACCTGCAACACTTGATCCAGATGAATAAGCCATATCTACAAGGCCTCCTGTCGAACTGAATTCAGAAAGCCAGGAATTCTGAGAACTGGATGAAGGCAGACAATATCCCGTTCTGAATGCAGTCGCTTCACTCCAGATACTTTTATCACTAGCACTACATACAGATCTTACCCAGGCATAGTAATTCGTATCCGTAGATAATGAACTTAATGGTGCAGAAATAGTGGTAGAAGTTACGGAATTGGTAGAGTTCAATACCGTTGTAGCATCAGGTGCTGTATTGGTTGTACTGTAATATACTTCGTATCCGTTTGCAGGAACTGAAGCTGGTGCCGTCCAACCGATTGTTGCCGAGTTCATTGTTACGTTTGATGACATAAGTGCCGTTGGTTCAAGGCAGGAAGGAATATTCTGAACGGTAATATTATCAATATAAATAGAACGTGAAGAACCTCCTAAACCATGTTTAAATGCTAACTGTAAATCAGTACCCACTGGAATATTAACGGTATATTGGGTGTGGGTAGTTGTTAAAGCAATAGGAGAACCAATTTGTGTGAAAGAAGCAGGATCTGCAGGGTTTGATAATGTTCCCACTAATAATGTATAATTACTTCCTCCGGCTTTTGCATAAAATCTTACCCTCTTCGTACCATCTGAAAGATTTATAGTAGGAGGCGCAACCAACATTTGGCTACCTGTTGTCCCACTTGAATTATTCATATAATAAGCATTAGGTGCTGAGTAATTATTCGTTGTGGTTACATAACCATATCCTGCAAATGACGCACTTTCTAAATATGCCCAGCAGCTTGGTGCATTCGTATTTGAGCTGGAACCTGTACTTGTGGTATCAAAGTTTTCTGTATATGGAACAGTGAAAGTAGAACAAGCTGTCTTAAATGTGCCTGCAAAAGACCATACACTTTGGCCTGTCGCCGTGTTACAATTTGATCTGACCCAATAATAATAAGTTGTATTGGAGTTAAGACCTCCTATTGTTGTGCTGGTACCTGTTACTCCCGGATAAGTAGGTGCTACTGAGCTCGCCGGTGTTGTGTTTGAAGTACTGTGGTATACATCATAACTGGCAGCACTACCTGTCCATGACACTAAAGCAGAATTAGCTGTGATCCCTGAAACCGCCTGCAATACAGGAGGCATACAATCCGAATAAGCATCTGCTGAAAAAGCAAAAATATTTGGTATACCAGAACCACTTACTTTGGTTACTGTTACACTTTGTACTAGTTTTGCCTGATTGGCTGCATCTATTGCCAGTTCAGCCTGATATAATCTTGGATTAGTTCCGCCTTCAGGAGAAGGAACATCATCACCAGCTCCAGGAGTAGCTCCCGGCTTTTTAATTCTTCCTATCCCCTGGATCGCAAAATTAGGTCCATTATACCAGTCAGCAAGACTGATACCTGAAAACGTCTGCGAGCTGCCATCTGTAAAATTTACCACCACACTTACCGTAGAAGTACCACTTCCACTTACAGCAAGCATATACAGCTTGGTTGCTGCCTTTGGTGTTGTAAATGCCAAAGTTCCGTTATCATTGGTTGCAGCCAGTCTTAAAGAATTATTCGTATTCAAATTTGCTAACTGAAAACTCAATCCGGGAGTGGTTGCCACTACAGAATTAATAATTCCGTCAACAGGAATCCCATACGTAATGGCATTACTTGATGATGTAAGCTGAAAATCTTTAGCTACAAAAGCATAAGAAACTCCGTCTACATCATTATTTGTACTAATTGTTGAAGAACCTATCCCGTTGGCAATCACATCGGCTGTAAAGCCTGAAGAGACCGGCATAGTTTGATAATTCTGAGCCATGAATACACTGGCAGAAAACAGAGCGATAGCAGGTACCACTCTAGAAAATAAATTTATTACCATTTTAATCACATTTGTGGCGAAATTTAGGAAAAATAACAATACAAAAATATTATTTTTAACAAAATCCTAAACTTTATTTAAAATGTATGACAAATTAATATTAAAAACTATTTAAATCAGTAAATTTTAAAGACAACGTAAGGCTTAATGAAACACCTTCTTGTTGATTCTTAATTTTATTATTGAGAAATTAAATCCTATTTTTGTCATACAAATTTTTTGAACAATGCCGAATATTTCAAACAGAGCACTGCATATGCCACCATCGCCGGTAAGAAAACTGGTTCCCTTTGCGTTACAAGCAAAACAAAAAGGAATAAAAGTATATCACCTTAATATCGGGCAGCCTGATATTGAAACTCCGGAAACAGCTTTAAATGCTTTAAAAAACATCGATTTAAAAGTATTGGAATACGCGCTTTCTGAAGGGAATATTGAATACAGAAAAGCCCTTACAGAATACTACCATTCATTAGGATTCTCAGATCTTACTCCAGATAATTTTATTGTTACCAACGGAGGTTCTGAAGCACTAAACTTTGCCATCTCTACTTTATGTGATGAGGGGGATGAAGTGATTATTCCTGAACCTTATTATGCCAACTACAATGGATTCACCAGCACATTTGATGTGAATGTAGTAGCAGTTCCTTCTACAATTGACACTGGTTTTGCTTTGCCACCTGTTGAGGAATTCGAGAAAAAAATTACAGAGAAAACAAGAGCAATCATTATCTGTAACCCTGGAAACCCTACCGGATATCTTTATACCCGTGAGGAACTTCAGAAACTGGCAGAAATTGCTTTAAAATATGACATCGTAATCATTTCTGATGAAGTTTACAGAGAATACGTTTATGATGGGAAGCAACAGATTTCAATGCTTGATTTCCCGGAATTAGCTGAAAACTGTATCATCATTGATTCAGAATCCAAGCGATACTCTATGTGTGGTGTAAGAATCGGATGTATGTTAACACGTTCCAACAAGATCCGCAATGCTGCCATGCTTTTTGCACAGGCAAGATTAAGCCCGGTTCTTTTAGGACAGATTGCAGCAACAGCAGCACACCAGAATGATGGACCTTACATCAGAGCCGTAAGAGAAGAATATACCCACAGAAGAAATGTATTGGTAGATCTTTTAAATGCTATTCCTGGGGTAATTTGCCCTAAACCAAGAGGAGCATTCTACTGTGTTGCCGAACTTCCGGTAGACGATACTGAAAAATTTGCTCAGTGGTTACTTGAAAAATATTCTCTGAATAACGAAACCATCATGGTGGCGCCTGCAGGAGGATTCTATAGCAATCCTGAATTAGGTAAAAAACAGGTAAGAATTGCTTACGTTCTGAAAGAAGAAGATTTAAAAAGAAGTGCTGAAATTCTTAAAGAAGCTTTAAAGAAGTACAGAGAAGAATTCAGTCTGTAAAATAGACCCTATGCCGACAACAAAAAAACTCCATCTGAAAATCCTGTTTTCGATCCTTTTGCTGTCGGCATTTTTTTCCTGTGACTCCAAAAAGACAGAACAGCCTGTTTCCCCTAAAAATCCACACGAAATTACTTTCATCAGTGTATCTGATGTTGAAGGAAACCTCGGAAACTACAGGATTATCAAAGCCACAAAAGATTCTGTTTTTGCAGAAAAAGGAATGACAGCCAATCAAACCCATAAAGCGTGGGCATCTGCCATCAATTCCGAAACGTGGAAAAAGCTTACATCATCTATTAACATTGTAGATCTTGACCATATAAAAAGTTCTCACAGTCAACAGTCCGTAGACGGAATAGATGAAACCTTCCAGATTCGGACTCCCAAAAAATCACATATCTATGTGAATGCTTATGCAGACACTATACATTACAAGCAGCTACAGCAAGTTAAAGAACAACTAGACAAGATTCTTCCTAAAGAATACCAATAAAACATGCAAGAAAACTTTTCATTAAAATCTTATAACACATTCGGTGTTGAAGCCAAGTCTCGATTTTTTACTGAAGTCAATACCATTGATAAGTTAAAAGAGGCACTTAATTTTGCAGAAACCCAATCTCTTCAGCTTCTTTTTTTAGGAGGTGGAAGTAACATTCTTCTTACCAAAGATTTTGACGGTCTTGCCATTCAACTTAATTTAAGAGGAATTTCTGAAGAGCATATCAATGAAAATGAAGTATGGGTAACCGCAAAAGCAGGGGAAAACTGGCACGAATTTGTAATGTTCTGCCTGCAAAAAAATTATGGAGGCCTTGAAAATCTTTCTTTAATTCCCGGAAATGTAGGAACTTCTCCCATGCAGAATATCGGAGCTTATGGAACAGAAATCAAAGATATTTTTATAAGCTGTAAGGTATTGGATTTAGAAAATCTTGAACTGAAAACTTTCACTCTTGACCAATGCAGATTCGGATACAGAGATTCTATTTTCAAACAGGAAGGAAAAGGCAGATATGTTATTCTGGAAGTTACTTTTAAACTGACTCAAAAAGATCACCTTATCAAGACAGAATATGGAGCTATCAAATCTGAACTGGAAAATCTTGGCATTGAAAATCCTACAATTCAGGATGTTTCCAGGGCAGTGATCAATATCCGACAAAGCAAATTACCAAATCCTAAAGAAATCGGAAATGCCGGAAGTTTTTTCAAGAATCCTACTATTCCTTTGGCTCAGTTTGAAGCATTAAAACAACAGTTTGAAAATATTCAGGGTTACCCGAATGGAGAGATGGTAAAAGTTCCTGCCGGATGGCTGATTGAGCAATGTGGATGGAAAGGGAAGCAGATCGGAAATGTAGCTTCACACAAACTGCAGTCTCTGGTCATCATCAATGCTACAGGAAATGCTACCGGAAAAGAAATATTTGATTTTTCCACTGAGATTATTAATTCTGTAAAAGAAAAATTCGGAATAGAATTAGAAAGGGAAGTGAATATTATTTAATCTAAAAATACACAAAGGCTGATTCATATGAATTCAGTCTTTTTTTATTTCTTAATTATCTATAAGTGTCCAATATTTTGAAGTCTTATTTTATGAAATATATTTCTCGCACGGATTTCTCAGGTAGCACAGATCTTTATGATATTAATTTTATTTCACTCTTGCTGAAAATCTTCGATTTTCTTACGCCTTAAAACAGCATATTATTCAAATCTTGCACCTTTGCCCTTGCGTAACAAAAATTAATTCAGAATCAATTCATATCCAGTCTCCGGAAAATCATTATTTTAGCTTAAAAATTACAATTTGCGATGAAAATAGCTATTCTTGGAGCCGGAAATATGGGACTTTCTTTTTCAAAATCATTCCTGAAATACGAACTGATCAAACCTGAGCATCTGCATCTTATTATCAGGAGTCAGGAAAAAATCACCAAAATAGCTGAGGAATTTCCCAAATCTAAAATTTCCACTTTTCAAGAAGTAAAAGAAATTGATGCTGATCTTATTATTATTGCTGTAAAACCTCAGGATTTTCAAACCGTTGCCCAAAATATTCAATTTACATTTAAAGAAAACCAGATGATTTTATCGATCATGGCGGGAATCAATATTGAAAAAATCCAGAAATTACTGAATCATCCGCTTGTTGTAAGAGCCATGCCAAACTCTCCTACCCTTCTGGGAATGGGAATCACAGGTTATACTGCAGCTAATGGAATTTCTTTCAGCCAGTTAATCAATATTGAAAGATTATTGAACAGCACAGGAAGATCGGTTTATCTGGAGAACGAAGAACTTCTGGATGGTGTCACCGCCCTTTCAGGAAGTGGTCCTGCATATTTCTATTATATCATCGATGCTATGATTAAAGCAGGTATTGAAATGGGAATTGAAGAAAATCTTTCCAAGCTTTTTGTAAAACAGACCATGCTTGGGGCTTATCATCTGATCAATAATTCAGAAAAGAATCTTGAAGAGCTGATCAAAGATGTTGCATCTAAAGGCGGAACTACTGAAGCTGCTTTAAAAACATTTGAAGAAAACAGTTTTAAAGAAATTCTGAAGCAGGGAATTCTGAACGCCGAAAAGCGTGCAAAGGAACTTAATAATTAATTTTTTTTTCAATCAATCCGCAAATCTTCAATCCCAGATACACCCCAAAAGTATTCAGGATGATATCGTCTACTTCAAATATTCCCATCCTGGTAAAATACTGAAGAGCTTCTACAATAACGATGCATGAGATAAAACCAAATAATAACGGCTTCAGTTTTTTCAGTTCAGGAATGATCCAACCCAAAAATCCAAAAGGAATAAACATTATGATATTCCCTAAAACAATCCTCACAATATCTATCGTCTTATTAGGCCCCTGAATAAATTTTATGGTAGAAAAAAAAGGTTCTACCGTAATGAGATTTTCCTCATATTGAAATCTGCCCATTCCTAAAAACATCAAATAGAGCAAAAACAGAGTGTACGGAACAATAATGATTTTATAAATTTTCTTTAACATCGAACTGCTAATATATTCATTTCAAAAATATTAAATTTGTGTATTAAAATAATTTAATGAAATACGTTCTGCTTACACTTATTTCAGCAATGCTGCTGTCGGTTTCATGGCCAACTTATGGGGTTCCGTTTTTTATATTTTTTGCTCTTGTTCCTCTTCTGATGATGGAGCATGGAATTTCGAAATTTTCAGATTATAAAAGGAAAAGCTGGATGGTCTTTGGATTGTCTTACCTGTGTTTTATCATCTGGAATGTAGTAACCACAGGATGGCTGTATGGTTCCAAAAACCCTGACGGAAGCCACTCTCTGATGGCTGTTTTATTTCCGGTACTGGTCAATTCTCTTTTATATTCTTTAGTATTCCAATGTTATCACTGGTACAAAAATGCTCAGGGAACATATTGGGGATTAGGATTTTTAATCGCTATCTGGATGAGTTTTGAAAAATTTCATCTGGGATGGGAACTTACGTGGCCCTGGCTAAACCTTGGGAATGTATTTTCAGATTATCCAAAACTGATCCAGTGGTATGATACCCTAGGAGCAACCGGAGGAAGTTTCTGGATTCTACTGATTAATGTACTTATTTTTTACACAGTAAGAACATGGGAAGCCGGAAGAAAGAGAAAAGATTTGATCAAAAATTCGGCTATTATTGGAGCTTTAATTGCTTTGCCTATGATTATTTCGGTAATCAAATACAATAATTTCGATGAGAAACCAACAGGACAAGTTAATGTTCTGATGCTGCAGCCGGATCTTGATCCTTATGCTGAAAAATATTCGAAAGACAGTCTAACCATAGAACAGGATTTATTAGCACTTGCTGGAAAAAACTCAACAGGTAAAATTGATTATTATATTGCCCCGGAAACAGCTTTACCGGGAAGAGGATCTATTTCCGAAACAGCTTTTGAAAAGAGTTTACTTCTCAATAATATCAAAGGATTTTTATCCAATCACCCCGGATCTGTTTTTGCAACAGGAATTTCTTCACACCGTTTTTTTTATAATCCAGCCGATTTACCAAAAGAAGCATACCAGATCAACAGCGGAGTTTGGGTGAGCAGTTATAATACCGCCATTCAACTGGTACCTAACCAAAAAGTACAGGCTTATCACAAAGGAAAACTAGTGCCAGGCGTTGAAATATTCCCTTATATGAATGTTTTAAAGCCATTGCTTGGAGATGCTATGCTGAATCTGGGAGGAACAGTAGCTTCTTTGGGAACAGATAAAGAAAGAGTTGCCTTTTCGAATCCTTACAACAAAGGGAAACTAGCGCCTATCATTTGTTATGAAAGTATTTATGGTGAATTTGTGACAGACTATGTTAAAAAAGGAGCTAATTTCTTAGGTATTATGACCAACGACTCCTGGTGGGGCGTTACAGAAGGACACAAACAGCTTTTATCTTATGCTAAACTGAGAGCTATTGAAACCAGAAGAGAAATTGCCCGAGCGGCCAACAGTGGAATTTCTGCACATATCAATGCTAAAGGTGAGGTAACTGCTGACACCTTCTATGGTGACCAGACAGCCTTATTCGCAAAAGTAAACCTGTATGATACCATGACATTTTATACAAGAGCAGGAGATCTTCTTTCAAGGTTTTCCATATTTGCGTTAGGATTCTTATTGTTCTACTACCTGATTGAATGGTTCAAAAAGAAAACAAAGAAAGCTTAGTTCTCAAACACTAATTGTACAAATTTACGCACGAATAGCACAAGATCTGCAGATCATAAAGATTTTGTTCCATAAAAAAGAGAAAAGCCAGCTGGACGTCTGGCTTTTCTCATTGATAGAAGATAGAATTGATTCAATTACTTAATCGTAAGCTTTCTGGTGGTTATTTCGTTTTTTATCTTCAGTTTTAATAAATAGACTCCTTTAGATAAATGAGAAACATCAATAGACTGATCTCCATTGATACTGATATTCAGTTTTCTTCCATCCATAGAATACATTTCGGCTTCCGAAACTTTTTCTCCTTTGATATATACTTTATCTGACGTAGGGTTGGGATAGATAACAAGCTGCTTTTCAGATTTAATTTCCGCTGTTCCCAACACACTTTGTGCAGAAGCGTCAGAATATACTTTTGCAGCATCAATTGATTTTACACTCCAGTATACATTCTGGACAGCCGGATCAAGCTCCAGAAACCATGATGATGTTGTCACTATGTATTTTGCAATATCATGAGCTCCCTGTGTAGATCCTACGGTAATTTCATAACGCAAAGCATTCACCGGAGTTCTATCGTCGGATGCGCCACTCCAAGTAAAATTGAAACGATTTCCGTTTTTAGTCAGATTCAATTGAGTAGGCGCTGCAGGTTTTGCGTTAGCTGCCGTGGAATTATTTTTAAATACTTTAGTCAGTGAAGGCAGATCTGAAGCAGACCAGTCGAATCCACCCAATAAGATGTCCGGATGATGATCATTATTAAAATCAAAAAGCTGCACCAGTCCCGGACCTCCAAGCGCAGTAATACCCGTTACAGTTCCTTCATTGAATGTATGATTGGAAACATCATAGATATAGGTTTTCACAACAGCGTTGTAATTTTCATTCCCTGAAATAATAAAGTCGTAATAGCCGTCGTTATTCAAATCACCAACACTTAGTGCCACATCTGAAATATCGTTTACAGCAATAGTCTGAGGAGTTAATGTACCGGTACCATCATTCATTAAAACAGCAGAATAGGCATCATCGTTGGCATCTCTTCCAATTACCACGATATCCTGAAAACCATCTGCATTAAAGTCTGCAAAATCTATTTTACCCACTGCTACAGGCGCAAGATCCTGTGTAGGAGTCAGAACTCCAGCCTGGTTCATATATACTTTGGATACCGCATCACCATTAATATCCGATCCTATAATCACAAGATCCAGCAGGTTGTCGTTATTGAGGTCTACTACTTTAAAACTTCCACTCTGAGTTCCATCTATCCAATTTTCCGTAAGATCAAAACCGGCGCCTGTGTTTTTGTAATAATCCAAGCTATTTCCAAAACCTCCTCCATGAGCATATTGAGTTCCATTAATGGCATAATCAGGTTTCCCATCATGGTTAAAATCAAAAACTTCCAGAGAACCATAAATTTTACCAGGCAGTTCTGCTTCTTTTACAAATCCTGTCCCGGTATTTTTGAATCGGTATTGTTTATAATTAACAACATCCATATAGCTGAGTCCTGTAGAAATAATATCCATCAGACCATCATTATTATAATCAATAAACTTAATATCTCCAAGATGGGTTACATCAGCTCCCAATCCTACAAATGGCAATAAGGTTGTCCCATTATTCTGATATACTTCATTATAGGTACTGTCTACATTTCCGTCCCCATCAGAATCTATTGCTCCGTTGAGCACAATATCAAGCGTCCCATTGTTGTCTATATCCGCAATATCAGCTGCAGAATAATAAAAATTATTCATGCTGGTCTGTAACTCAGTAAAGTTCTGAGCCATCAGACTGGCTGGTATCATAGACCATAGAATATAAATCCTCCCCATAGTTGTTTTTATTTAGATTAATTAAAAACAAAGATAGAGTATTAAATTCTGAGGGTAAAAAAAAGGCTGTATGAAATATATCAGCACCCTTTATCTGCTGTATCCCAAGGATTCTGCTATTTTAAAAATTCAATATTATTAATCAGCCACTTATTTGCAAATATTTTCCAAAAGATTTGTCTATCTAAAAAATTCTTCGTTATTTTGCACTCTCAAATATTATACAAATAAGAACATCGAGATATGTCAAGAATTTGCCAAATAACAGGAAAGCGTGCAATGGTTGGTAACAACGTTTCTCACGCTAATAACAAAACGAAGCGTCGTTTTGAAATTAACTTATTAGAGAAGAAGTTTTACCTTCCGGAGCAAGATAAGCACGTTACACTGAAAGTATCAGCTCATGGATTGAGAGTGATTAACAAGATTGGAATCGAGGAAGCTATTGAAAGAGCTACTAGAAACGGATTGATTAAAAAGAATTAATAAATCATGGCAAAAAAAGGAAATAGAGTTCAAGTAATCCTTGAATGTACAGAGCACAAAGAAAGTGGTATGCCAGGAATGTCTAGATACATTTCTACAAAAAATAAAAAGAACACTACAGAGAGATTAGAACTTAAAAAGTATAATCCAGTTCTTAAGAGATCTACCCTTCACAAAGAAATTAAGTAATTTATAAATAATAACTTACCATGGCAAAGAAAGTAGTAGCAACCCTACAAAGCGGTCAGTCTAAGAAGATGACTAAAGTGGTGAAAATGGTTAAGTCTTCTAAATCAGGAGCTTACGTTTTCGAAGAAAAAGTAATGAATGCTGACGAAGTAGACGGTTATTTAAAAAAATAATCAATACTTTGTTTACAATATAAAAAAACTACTCATTTTTTGGGTAGTTTTTTTGTTATATTCGCTTCATAAAAAAACACATTATGAAGCAATTCTTTATTTTATTTTCCTCCCTATTATTCACTGGATCTTTATATCATTCTCAAAGTCTTCAAAACAAAGAAAGCGCTCCTGGGAATGTAAAAATTATTGTTTTAGGAAATGTACAGGACGCAGGGTCACCCCAGATCGGATGCCGTAAAGAATGTTGTTTGGACCTCTGGAAACATCCTCTGCAAGACAGGAAAATAACTTCTCTGGGACTTATTGATAAAGAGCTGCAGAAAAATTATATCTTCGATGCCAGTCCGGATTTTACCCAGCAGCTGCAATTCCTGATGGAACATACAGCCGTTCCAAAGAAAACTGTACCTGATGGTATCTTTATCACCCATGCTCATATCGGACATTATACAGGTCTTATGTTTTTGGGGAAAGAAGCTATGAATTCCAGGGATATTCCTGTGTACACCATGCCACGGCTTAAAAAGTTTTTCGAAAACAATGGACCGTGGTCTCAGCTGATCCGTTTGCAGAATATTGTTCCTTATGAGATGCAGAATGAAACACCAATACAGGTGAACTCTCATTTGGAAGTTACTCCTATACAGGTTCCTCATCGTGATGAATATTCAGAAACGGTTGGTTTCATCATTAAAGGGCCTCATAAAAAGGCGTTATTCATTCCGGATATAGACAAATGGAATAAGTGGAAATACAATATTACAGATCTGATAAAAACAGTAGATTATGCATTTCTGGACGGTACATTCTATGACTCGGAAGAAATAGGCTACAGAAATATTGAAGATATCCCGCACCCATTTGTAGTGGAGAGTATGGAACTGTTTAAAAGCCTATCACCTGAATATAAAAAAAGAATTTTCTTTATCCATTTTAATCATACCAATAAAATTTTAAATTCGGAAAGCAAACAAAGTAAGCAGGTCATAGAAAAAGGTTTTAATATTGCACGAATGGGAGATGAGTTTGAATTATAGCGACAATCAGTTTCATTGAGGAGACAACAATAAAACTCCTGATAAGTAGCTTCAGGAAATAAAAATAATAAAGACTTTGTTTACATATAAAAAAACAACTCCTGTTTTGGGTAGTTTTTTTGTTATCTTTGCTCACCAGATTATTAATCAGTAAAGTATGAAAAAGATACTTGTTCTGGCCTGTACAGCAACTTTTCTATTTTCATTCAGTCAGAAAACAATGAATTCTGTAGAATATAAAAGTTCGCCAAAAGTTTTCACTATTAAAGGATTATCACAATCAGTAAGTATTGACTGTGGAAATTCTAAAATGATTTTATTATCCGGACAGGTTCCTCTGAACTCTGAAGGTAATCTTGTGGGAAATACTATTGAAGAGCAGACGCAGCAGGTTTTCAAAAATATTGAAAACATCCTGAAAGAATATGGAGGTACAGGAAAAGATATTATCAAACTGGTAATTTATACCACAGACATCAAAAAAACACCTGATTTCAGAAAAGTAAGGGATTTGCATATCAACCTTCAAAACCCTCCCGTAAGCAGCCTTGTGGAAGTGCGCAAGCTTTTCAGAGATGACGTGCTTATAGAAGTAGAAGCCACAGCAGTGATTAAAAATAAATAAGAATAAACTAAAACTATGAGTTGGTTTAAAAATATTTTCAAAAAGGAAGAAAAAGAAACCTTAGATAAAGGATTGGAAAAATCCAGCCAGGGATTCTTTGAAAAAATGACGAAAGCCGTAGTCGGTAAAAGCAAAGTAGATGATGAAGTTCTGGATGATCTGGAAGAAGTACTGATTGCTTCCGATGTAGGAGCCTCTACCACTATCAAGATCATTGAAAGAATTGAAGAACGTGTTGCCAGAGATAAATATGTAGGCGTCAACGAACTTGACAAAATTCTTCGTGATGAGATTTCAGGATTATTGCTTGAAAATCCGCATGCCGGTACAGGAAATATCGATACTTCCAAAAAGCCATACGTCATCATGGTCGTAGGGGTAAATGGAGTTGGAAAAACAACAACCATCGGAAAACTGGCTCATCAGTTCAAATCAGAAGGTAAAAAAGTAGTTCTTGGAGCTGCAGATACCTTTAGAGCTGCTGCCGTTGATCAGCTTGTTATCTGGAGTGAAAGAGTGGGTGTTCCTATTGTAAAACAGGAAATGGGATCAGATCCCGCTTCAGTAGCCTTTGATACAGTACAAAGTGCTGTAGCTCAAAATGCAGATGTTGTCATCATTGATACTGCAGGAAGACTTCATAACAAGATCAACCTGATGAACGAGCTTTCCAAGATCAAAAGAGTAATGCAGAAAGTAATTCCTGATGCCCCTCATGAGATTCTATTAGTACTTGACGGTTCTACAGGACAGAATGCTTTCGAACAGGCAAAACAGTTTACAGCGGCAACAGAAGTAAATGCTTTAGCAGTAACTAAACTGGATGGAACAGCCAAAGGAGGCGTTGTAATCGGTATCTCCGATCAGTTCCAGATTCCGGTGAAGTATATCGGTGTAGGCGAAAAAATGCAGGATTTACAACTTTTTAATGGTACGGAATTTGTAGACTCATTCTTCAAGAAAAGATGATTTATATCATGTTTTCCCTTATATTAGTAACAAATCATTTTTAAAATATTAACAATAAAAAATTTGCAACTATGGGAATTATTACATGGATCTTATTCGGTCTTATTGCAGGTGCTATCGCTAAAATGATCATGCCTGGAACTCAGGGAGGAGGATGGCTAATCACTATTATCCTTGGAATTCTGGGAGCATTTGTAGGAGGAGCTATAGGAGTTTACGTTTTACACTGGGGAGATGTTACCTCATTCTGGAATCCAAGAAGCTGGATTCTCTCCATCGGAGGAGCTTTAATCATTCTCTGGATTTACGGAATGGCCACAAAGAAAAGCTGATAGTAAAGCTGATAAAAAAATAAAATCCCGGATCTGAAATTTCAGGTCCGGGATTTTTGTATACAATATAAAATTTAGTTAGTCGTTAATTCTAATCTGATATGGCATCTCCATTTTCACCTCAGATTGTAGTTTCTTATCTGTAATCTGCTGCAGAATTTCATAGTTGGATTTACCAATCTTGTTCTTGATAATTCTGGCAGAAACGTCCTCTTCATTCAGGTCTTTAAAGATTTGCTCGAACGGAGTCATTCTCTTAGGGAAAGCCTCTACATGATAAGATTTTAATCCTGCTTTCTGAGCGGCAAATTTCACAGCATCAGTTAAAGTACCCAATTCATCTACCAATCCTATTTGCTTGGCACGAACACCACTCCATACTCTACCGCCTCCTACATTGTCAATCTGCTCAAAAGTTTTCTTTCTGTTTTGGGTTACAAAATGAACAAATCTCTTGTAAGTACCTTCTACACTTCTTGTCATCATATTCACTCCATAAGGCGTCACTCCGTTTAACCCGGAATAATACATAGAGTTGGCATTGGTAGAAACAATATCTGCACGGATTCCGTTTTTAGCCGCAATATCTTTATAGTAAGGCATTACTCCGAACACTCCGATAGAACCGGTAAGTGTGTTAGGCTCTGAATAAATTTTATCTGCAGCCATTGCTACATAATATCCTCCTGATGCCGCATAGTCTCCAAAAGATACGATCAGTGGTTTTTTCTTTTTCAGCTGCTGTAACTCAAATAGGATCTCATCTGAAGCATTAGCACTTCCTCCCGGAGAGTTGATTCTGAAAACAACCGCTTTCACTTTATCATCCTCCTGAAGTTTTTTAATATACTTCACATATTTCTCAGAATGAATATCATTGTATTCATCTCCGTTATTAATAGATCCTGAAGCATACAGTACTGCGATCTTTTCGCCGGATTTATCTTCATCCGCATAAGAATTGATATAACTTGTCAAAGAAATCTTGTTCAGTTTTTCGTCATTTTTTACGCTTAACTTAGCCTTAAGAAGATCTTCGTATTCTGATTTCTGAATCAGTTTATCTGCTAGTTTATATTTTAAACTTTGCTCAGGAATCATTCCATACAAACTATCTGTGATCATTCTGAACTGAGCAGTATCAATTTTTCTTGAAGCAGCCATTTTATTGGAAGTGTTTTTCCAAAGGTCATTCAAGAGAGTGCTTAACTGTTCTTTATTTTCAGGAGAAATATCATTTCTTAGAAAAGGTTCTACTGCAGACTTGAATTTACCGTGACGAATTACTTCAATTCCAATCCCGTATTTATCAGCAAAATCCTTGAAGAAAGCAACCTCTGTAGAAAGACCTTTTAATTCTACCATTCCTGCAGGATGCAGATAATATTGATCAGCAACAGATCCTAAATAATAAGCAGACTGTGATACTCCATTTCCGTATGCATATACAAATTTTCCGCTTTTCTTGAAATCTTCAATGGCGTTTCTCAGATCATCAATCTGAGTAAGTCCTGCAGATAAATAATCAGTTTCTATACTGATTCCTTTAATATTGTCATCAGTTTTTGCTTTATTGATAGCTTCCAGTGCGTCATATATAAGGATACTTTTATTTTGAGCACCCAAGCCGAATAATCCCATCTCTTCTTCAGTAGGGCTATCGATTATATTTGTCTTTAAATTAATCGTAAGAACGGAGTTCTTTTTTACCGCCACCGACTTATCATTCCCCATCGCACTGAACACAAGCATCATAATGAAAAAGATGAAAAATAGAGCGCAAAGTATGATAATTGCTACTATATTTGCCAAAACATTTTTAAAGAAACTTCTCATAAATCAATCAATTTTCTAATATGTCGCAGCATAAGGTCGTTTTGTTACTGGGAAGTAACTTAGGAGAGCAAAAAAAAAATGTAGAGCTTGCATTAAAGATGATAAATGATGCTGGAAATCACATTTCACAAACCAGCGAATTTTTAATGTCTGACCCTGTAGAGTTTGTCAGTTCCAATATTTTTTGTAATATTGCAGCAATAATATTCACTCATCTTTCACCAATCCAACTGCTTGATTGTATTAAGAATATAGAAGTTGAGATGGGAAGAATTAATGATTCAAAAGTATCCGGAGGTTATACTGACAGGATTATAGACATTGATATCATTAAGTATAATGAGTTAAATTTTAAATCAGAAAGGTTAGAAGTCCCTCATAAAAAACATCTTTTTGAAAGGGATTTTTCCAGAATATTATTGAAAGATTTTATTTAAAACATAAAACATATTGTATGAAATTAGGTTTATTATTATTGGCTACATCATTGCCAATTGCAGCTTTCGCACAGAACAGCGGCACAACAGTAAACTCTTCCACAGAGTACCCTAATACATTCTCCTCAGGTTCCGCTAATGTAAAACCCTTTGACAACAAATCCAGACGTTTCAGAGACTGGTCTATTTCTGTTGGAGGAGGTCCTGCATTTATGGTACACTCCGATTTAAAATCTATCCGCAAGGATAAGACCAATTGGGGTTACAATGCGTACATAAGTGTAGACAAACAAATCACACATGCATTCGGGCTAAGCCTAATGTATATGAGAGGAGAAACGAAACAGACAGCCCAGCTTCCCGGTGCTGCAGGTGTAAAATCAGGAATAGCTACTGCTACAACACAATTTGACAACATCTCTTTATTAGGTGACATCAACTTCTCGAACTTATTCAGAAGAGTAGATAACCACTCTCCATACAGATGGGCTTTCCACGGATATATGGGTATCGGACTTCAGGGATTCAGAACATCATTGCATGATAACGACGAATTCAGATGGAGCAATACTCCAAGAAGAACTCCTTTATTCATTAAACAGGACATTGATATCAACTCTATCTTCTATCAGGGAGGTGTGGGAATAAAGTACAATGTTTCAAAACTTATTGACGTTGAGGCAAGAACCATGTACATTATCAGTGGTGATGATGAATTCGATGGCGGCGGATGGGCAGATCCTAATGATTATGATCCTTCCACTCCAGGTTCAAAATACAACATGTTAAATTCCAGAAGATCTGATAACGCCTGGACAGTAAGTTTAGGAGTATCTTTCAAACTAGGAAAACACGAATCTCACCTTGCATGGCATGATCCGCTTCAGGAAGCATACTACAGAACCAGCGTTCTTGAAAACGCAAGTACTGACCTTGTTGTTTGCGAAAAAGGAGATGCAGACAATGATGGAGTATGTGATGACTGGGACAGACAGCTTGACACTCCTGCAGGTGCGAGAGTAGACGGTGCCGGAGTTGCTTTGGACATGGATCTGGATGGCGTTATTGACCTTTACGACAAGTGTGTAACCGTACCAGGACCTGTTGAAAACAATGGATGTCCTGTTAAATAATTAAAACAAACTTAAACTTCTTTTTTAATAAAAGAAATCAAATAATAATACACGATGAAATTAAGTTTAGCAATTGTTGCATTAGCTTTGGCAATTCCTTCTGCTACTTATGCACAAGACTCAACTGCAGATTCAAATGGAAAATATCCTAATACATTTTCTTCAGGATCTGCCAATGTTACCCCATTTACCAACCAGTCTAAAAGATTTAATGATTGGTCTATTTCTGTAGGAGCAGGTGTTCCCCTTCTTCAGTCAGCAGATTTGACTTCCATTAAAAATGGTAACGGTAAAAACCTTTTTGGGTATTCAGCCTATGTAAGTATTGATAAAGCGATTACCCATGCTTTTGGGATCAATTTACAATATGACAGAGGTGAAACCAGACAAGGATGGTTCAATACTAAAAATGCAGCACCTGATGCATCAGCAGTAGGAGCAAGAACTCAGTATGACGCAATCTCTCTCTTAGGAGACATTAACTTCTCAAACCTGTTAAGAAGAGTGGACAACCACTCCCCTTACAGATGGGCACTTCACGGATATGCTGGTATTGGTACTATTGCCTACAGAGCATACCAGAAGGATGGTAGTAACAAACAGACATTAATGACTGAAATCAAACCTTTCCAATTAGGTTCTCTGTTCTTCCAGGCTGGTACAGGTGTGAAGTTCAAAGTAAACAGAAGAATAGACATTGAAGGTAGATTAATGTATGTGGTAACAGGTGATGATGAATTTGACGGAGGCGGTGATGCTTACAGCGCTATCAACAAGCGTTCTGAGCAGGTTTCTGACAACTTCTTCAATGCGACATTAGGTCTTTCTTTCAAATTAGGAAAGCATGAATCTCACGTTATGTGGCATGATCCACTTCAGGAAATCTATTACAAACTGGATGTATTGGCTAATAAAAACCAGGATATCGAAGTATGTAAAAAAGGTGATGCTGATAACGACGGGGTATGTGACGATTGGGACAGACAGCTTGATACTCCTGCAGGAGCAAGAGTGGATGGTGCCGGAGTTGCGCTTGATACAGACTTAGACGGTGTAATTGACCTTTACGATAAGTGTGTAACAGTTCCAGGACCTGTTGAAAACAACGGATGCCCTATCGTTAAAGATCATAAGGAAACTGCTGTAGAAGTAGAGAAAACCCTTAAGGATATTTATTTCAACTTTAATAAAGCTACCATCAGACCTGAATCTAACGAAAAATTGGATCTGGCAGCTTCAATTATTAAAGAAAACGGAGGTAATTACTTGTTGACCGGACATACAGATATCAAAGGAAATGCAGCCTACAATCTTAGACTGTCTAAAGAAAGAGCAGCTGCTGTAGTAGGAGCTCTTGAAAACAGAGGCATTAATGAAAATGTACTAAAATCTAGAGGAGTTGGTTCTGCAGAAGCAACGATCCCGGCATCAGCTTCAGATGCTGAAAGAATGGCGGACAGAAAAGTTACTGTAAGATTTATAGAAAGTTCGGAATGGGATTCTATCAAAAAGAAAGACTATGAAGATGCTCCTGTAAAAAAAGCAGTAAAAAAAGTTCCTGCTAAGAAAAAGAAGAAATAAATTTCAAATACTTCTTAAACCGAAAAGAATTGCTCTTTTCGGTTTATTTTTTTCTACTACGATTTTTTTACATACCTTTATCATTATTTTCAGGACAACTGTGTGAAATACATTAGTAATCAGTAAGTTTGTTTTGAAAAAAATTAATACAAAATCACTTTTTAGCGTAAAAAAATCATTTAAAATAACTTAACTTAAAAAAATAACACTATGAAATTAAGTTTAGCAATTGTTGCATTAGCTTTGGCAATTCCTTCTGCCACTTATGCACAAGACTCAACGGCAGTTTCAAAAGGAGAGTATCCTAATACATTTTCTTCGGGATCTGCTAATGTTTCCCCATTCACCAATCAATCTAAAAGATTTAATGATTGGTCTATTTCTGCCGGGGTGGGTGTTCCACTTCTTCAGTCTGCGGATTTAACCTCTATCAAAAATGGTAACGGTAAAAACCTTTTTGGATATTCAGCCTACGTAAGTATTGATAAAGCCATTACTCATGCTTTTGGGATCAATTTACAATATGACAGAGGTGAAACCAGACAAGGATGGTTCAATACTAAAAATGCTGCACCCGATGCATCAGCAGTAGGAGCAAGAACTCAGTATGACGCAATCTCTCTATTAGGAGACATTAACTTCTCGAATCTGTTAAGAAGAGTGGACAACCACTCCCCTTACAGATGGGCACTTCATGGATATGCTGGTATTGGTACTATTGCCTACAGAGCATACCAGAAAGACGGAAGTAACAAACAGACATTAATGACTGAAATCAAACCTTTCCAATTAGGTTCTCTGTTCTTCCAGGCTGGTACAGGTCTGAAGTTTAAAGTAAACAGAAGAATCGACATTGAAGGTAGATTAATGTATGTGGTAACAGGTGATGATGAATTTGACGGAGGCGGTGATGCTTACAGCGCTATCAACAAGCGTTCTGAGCAGGTTTCTGACAACTTCTTCAATGCTACCTTAGGTCTTTCTGTAAAACTTGGAAAACATGAGTCTCACTTAATGTGGCATGACCCACTTCAGGAAATCTATTATAAGCTTGATGTACTGGCTAATAAAAACCAGGATATTGAAGTATGTAAAAAAGGTGATGCTGATAACGACGGGGTATGTGACGATTGGGACAGACAGCTTGATACTCCTGCAGGAGCAAGAGTGGATGGTGCCGGAGTTGCGCTTGATACAGACTTAGACGGTGTAATTGACCTTTACGATAAGTGTGTAACAGTTCCCGGACCTGTTGAAAACAACGGATGTCCTGTAGCTACAACAGGACCTGTAGTAGAAACAGAAACTAAGTTGGAGGGAATTGAGTTTGATTTAAATTCTGACAGAATTTTGCCATCAAATACTCCAATCTTAAATAATGCTGTAAACTACATCAATTCTTCAACTGGTTCTTATAATGTAATTGGAGCTACTGATACAAGAGGTACTGATGCTTACAACCAAAAACTATCAGAAAGAAGAGCAAACAACGTTAAGAACTATCTGATCAAAAACGGTGTTCAAACAGGTAAACTACAGGCAATAGGAAAAGGTGAAAAAGACCTTAAATACCCTGAGTGTGAACCAGCAACGAAGTGCCCTGAATGGAAAAACAGAGCCAACAGAAGAGTATACTTCGAAGCTAAATAATAAACATATTGATATATTATATGAAAGTCACGCCCTGCGTGACTTTTTTGTCCTAATTCTTTCCTTATTTTTACAACATGATTTCTCCGCAGGATTTTCAAAAGCTAAAATATGATACTCTTAAGTATTTCTGGGGTTATACCGACTTCAGAGATTCTCAGGAAGAAATTATCAATGCTGTTATTAATGAAAAAGATACCCTAGTTCTCTTACCTACAGGAGCAGGAAAGTCTTTATGCTATCAATTACCAGCCCTATTGAAAGAAGGAACCTGCCTTGTTGTTTCTCCTTTGCTGGCATTGATGAAAGACCAGGTTAATCAGCTTAAAGCCCGCGGTATAGAAGCAGAATATCTTTCCTCAGAACTTGATGAATATGATGCGGAAGCAGTTTATGACCGTTGTAAAGAAGGAATTACCAAACTACTCTATGTTTCTCCTGAAAGACTTACCAATAGTCAGTTTATTCAAAACATGGAGGAAATTCAACTATCCTTCATTGCTGTGGATGAAGCTCACTGTATTTCAGAATGGGGTCAGGATTTCAGGCCCAGTTATCAGAATATAAAAGGATTCAGAAGTAATAATCCTGAAATTCCCTGTCTTGCTTTGACTGCAACAGCGACTCCAAAAGTTCTTGAAGAGATCAAAAGTAAACTGGAACTGAAAAATCCTTTTGTTTTTCAAAAAAGTTTCAAGAGAGAGAATATTAAAATTTTCACCGATGAAGTATCTGATAAATTCCAACGTGTTTTTGATATTTTAAAATACAGCAATGACTCCGGAATTGTATATGTAAGAACAAGAAAAGAAGCAGAATTGCTGGCAGAATTCCTGAAGAAAAATCAACTGAAAAATGTAGATTATTTCCATGCAGGTCTCACAACCAAGGAAAAAAATGCAAGACAAAACCTTTGGAATAATAGCGACAACCATGTTCTTATTTCTACCAATGCCTTTGGAATGGGTATAGACAAAGACAATGTTCGTTTTGTGATTCACTATTCCCCTGCTGCGTCTCTGGAAAACTATTATCAGGAGATCGGAAGAGCCGGAAGAGATGGAAAAGACAGTTTTGCCTTCATGCTTTGGAACAAACAGGAATTATTGAATTTTGATCAGGTTCTAAAAAATCAGACACCCAACAAAGCTGAGTTTTTGAAGATCATTAGTTACCTCTATTCTATTTTTCAGGTAGCAGAGTTTGAACTTCCGGAAAAAACATTTCAGCTGAATAATCTTGGTATACAGAATTTCACAAAACTGTCGAAAGCAAAGATCAACAATGTACTCAATTTTCTCCACAACCAGGAAATTGTCTACTACAACGATTACAAAAGTCTGTCTTCACTTGAGCTTTTTATCAAAGCTGATGAGCTGGAACAGCTTCCTCAAAAAGATGCCTATTTTATAGAGCTTCTTTTCCGTAATATATCAGGAATTACCACCCACAAAGTAATGTTCAGTGAACAACAGATAAGCAACAAAATCAATATCAGTGTTCCTTTGATCAAAGAACGGTTGAAAGAACTTCAGCAAAAGAATTATCTTGAATATATCGATGGGGCATTAGCCAGTATCAAATTCCTGAAACCTCGTGATGAAAGAGCTGTGAACAGCACTTACTGGAAATTATTTGAACATATTCAGAGGAATAAAATCCAAAAATGGGAAGAGATGAAGTTTTACGTAGAAAATAACGACTACTGCAAAATGAAACTAATTCTTGCTTACTTTGGTGAAAAAAATTCCAGAAACTGTGGCCAGTGTTCTGTCTGTGAAAAAAATAAGCAATCCATCTTTGGAAAAAATATTTCTCAGCAGATCATTAATTTATTAGCTAAAAAGTCGGCTACCATTGAAGAACTGTCTATCCAGCTCAGCTATCATTCCAAAGAAAATATACTGGAGAATCTGATTTTTCTTTTGGATTCAGGAAAGGTAAGAATGCTGAATTTCAGAACGTATGCGCTGAATCATGAGTAATGAATAATGAATAATGATTGATGAATATTATGACCCTCAACCTGCCTAAATCTCAAACGCTCACACTCTAAAACTCTCCTACCTTCAAACCCTGATATTTTCCGACTCTCAGATCAAAAACTTATCTTTGCAGTATGAAATCATTGAAAGTTGTTTTTTTAGGAACTCCTGAGTTTGCAAAAACCTCTTTGGAGGCCATCCACCAATCTCACCATCAGGTAGTAGGTGTTGTAACTGTAGCTGATAAGGCAAGCGGACGCGGACAGAAAATTCACCAGTCACCGGTAAAAATCTATGCTGAAGAAAATAATATTCCTGTTTTTCAGCCGGAAAAGTTGAGAAACCCTGAATTCCTGGAAGAACTTAGGAAACTGGATGCTGATGTTTTTGTAGTCGTTGCCTTCAGGATGATGCCTAAAGTGCTTTTTGAGATGCCTAAAATGGGAACTTTCAATCTTCATGCTTCATTACTTCCTGATTACAGAGGTGCTGCACCCATCAATTATGCTGTAATCAACGGAGAAGAAAAGACCGGAGCAACTACTTTCTTTATTAATGAAAAAATTGACGAAGGAAATATTCTTCTTCAGCAGGAAATGGAAATTTTACCGGATGAAAATGCCGGAAGCCTTCATGACCGACTCATGGAAATGGGCTCAGGCCTTGTGGTTAAGACATTGGATGGTCTTGCCGAAAATGCTATTGAAGAGAAACCTCAGCCCCATGTAGAACATCCTAAAAATGCTTATAAAATTTTCAAGGAAGATACGAGGATCAATTGGGAACAGCCTTCAAAAACCATTCATCAGTTTATTCTGGGAATGTCGCCTTATCCTGCAGCTTTCACCACTTTAAAGATTGACAACGAAGAAAAGGGATTAAAAATATTCGGGGGTAAATTTGAACTTTCTGATCACGGAAAACCAGCTGGAAGTCTTGATATTTCTAAGAATGAATTTAAAATCTATACTCAGGACGGAATCTATTATCCGCTGGAGCTTCAGTTGGAAGGTAAAAAAAGAATGTTGGTAAAAGATTTTCTGAATGGTTTCCGAAACTTTGACGGAATTGCATTAGCCTAAAAAATAAGATCATTATACATAAAAAAGTCCCAAAAGTATTTACAGATAGACTTTTGGGACTTTTTAATTTTCAGTCATCAGCTTTTACTGACAATTTTCTTTCGGATTCTGCTTATAAATTCCGGGGTTACTCCCAGATAGGCAGCAATCTGAATATTGGTAAGCCGGTTGGCTGTCTGTGGATAATCTTTTAAAAATTCAACATAACGTTCATCTGAAGGCTTGCTTAGATTATTAATAATTCTACGCTGTAATGCTATAATCGACTTTTGAAACTTAAGTCTCATTAATCTTTCAATCTCCGGCATTTCAGTATACAATTTCTCTTTTTCCTTTTGGGGAATAAGAAGAATCTCACTATCCTCCAGCGCCTGAATATTGAGTTTTGAAGGAATACGGTTTACAAAACTATCAATATCGGAGATCCACCAGTTTTCAATTCCGAAATACAATATCTGTTCGGCAGCATTATGATGGGTATGAAAAACTTTAAAGCAACCACTCACCACAAATCCTTCAAATTCACAAATCTCTCCTTCTTTTAAAAGGAATTCTTTTCTCTTTATTTTCTGAAGACTAAAGGCACTGCAGTATTTATCCAGCTTTTCGTCTGAAATATCAATATATCCCCGGATGTGTTTTTTTAAAGACTCAGTCATGGTTTAAAAATAAAAAAAGGTTTAGAAAAATCCTAAACCTTATAATTTTGTATTACAAACAGTCAATTAATGTGAAAACAATTCACTATTGACCATTCATTTTTTATAGTTGTACCATCTCCGTAACCTCTACATCATATCCTCCAACCTGAGGTTTGATATTAGGATTTTGAGTGATTACTTTAAACTTGTTGATTCCTAAATTCTTTAAGATCTGCGTTCCGATTCCATAATCTCTGTAATTGTACGCTAATGTAGGATGCTGCTCCTGACCATCCTGATAGTTCAGGAACTGTTGAAGCTTTCTCAATGTATTTTCAGAGTTGGAAACGTTGTTGATAAAAATAATAGCTCCTTTTCCAGCTTCATTCACCATACCTGTGACCTTTTCCAACAATGGTTTTTCACCGTTGTTCAATCTGGTCAATACATCAAAATAAGAATCTGAAGACTGTACTCTTACCAAAACAGGCTCATCTACCGTCCAAGCTCCTTTTGTCAATGCAAAGTGGATCTGGTCATTGGAAGTTTCTCTGAAAGCATAAAAATCAAAATCACCGTAGTGCGTTTTTACTTTTTTCTCTTCAAGTCTTTCTACCAGATTTCCTTTTTTAAGCTGATAGTGGATAAGATCTTCAATAGAAACGATCTTCATATCATGTTTTTGAGCAAAAGCATGAAGTTCAGGCAGACGTGACATTGTACCATCTTCATTCATGATCTCGCAGATCACACCTCCTTCTTTCAATCCTGCTAAATTCGTAAGATCGATGGCCGCTTCAGTATGTCCGGCTCTTTTCAATACTCCTCCTTTTCTTGCACGAAGCGGGAAAATGTGGCCAGGTCTCATAAAATCTGTAGGCTTGGATTTTTCATCCATCAATGCTAAAATTGTTTTTGCTCTGTCACTTGCAGAAATTCCGGTAGATGTTCCGTTACCCAGAAGGTCAACTGATACGGTGAAAGCAGTCTCCTTAGGATCGCTGCTTCTGCTTACCATCACTTCAAGTCCAAGCTCATCACATCTTTTTTCAGGAAGCGGCATACAGATCAGCCCTCTTCCGTGAAGAGCCATAAAATTGATAATTTCCGGCGTTGTCAGTTCTGCCGCGCAAAGAAAATCACCTTCATTTTCTCTGTCTTCATCATCTACTACTATGATTATTTTACCATTTCTAAGGTCTTCGATAGCCTCTGGAATAGTATTTAATTTAATATCGGACATTTTTACTTTTTATTTGTGCAAAGATACTCATAAAAATAAGCATCTGCCAATTAAATATGTATGGTTTATTACGCTTTGGATAAAGAGTCTGCAGCCTCTCTGAAAATCTCGTAAGATCTCAATCTTTTCTGATGATCGTAGATATGTGAATTGATCATCAGTTCATCCACCTGGAATCTTTCCTGGAAATCTTTAAGCTTTTCCTGAACTTCAGCCTTATCTCCGATAAAAGTATATCTCAGTTTCTGTAAAACCATAGATTTTTCCATTGGCGACCAGATTTCATCCATATCATCCACGGGTGGAGCAAAAGGTTTTCTGTCGTTTCTTACAATATTGATGAATGCCTGGAATAAAGTGGTGGAAATTTTATGAGCTTCCTCAGAAGTTTCAGCCGCTACCCCATTTACACACGCAATGATATAAGGTTTATCCAGATATTTTGACGGTTCGAAATGTTCTCTGTATATTTTAAAAGCCATTTCCATCTGCTCAGGTGCAAAATGTCCCGCAAATGCATAAGGCAGCCCTAGTTCTGCAGCCAGCCATGCACTGTCTGTACTTGACCCCAGAATATATAGTGGAATATCCAATCCTTCTCCCGGAATGGCACGAACCATCGCCTCTGAATTTTCTTTTGAAAAATATCTTTGAAGTTCGAGGATCTGTCTTGGAAACTGTTCATTGATGATGGCTGGATTCCTTCCCAAAGCCTGTGCTGTCAAGCCATCTGTTCCCGGAGCTCTTCCTAATCCAAGGTCAATCCTTCCCGGAAACAGAGATTCCAGAGTACCAAATTGTTCTGCAATGATCAGAGAACTGTGGTTAGGAAGCATAATTCCTCCTGAACCTACTCTGATTGTTTTCGTTCCATTGGCAATGAAACCAATTAAAACAGAGGTTGCTGAACTGGCAATACTTTCCATATTGTGGTGTTCCGCCAGCCAGAATCTTTTATAATTTAAATTTTCAGCGTGATTAGCTAGTGATAAGCTGTCCTGAAAAGTATCATGAATGCTTTTACCTTGCTTTACCGGTGCAAGATCTAAAACAGAAATTTCAAAATTTTTCATGTTATGATGTTAATTTTTCTTTAATCTGAAAAACAAGGCAAATTTAAAACATAAAAACTGCATTAGTTACTTTTTGTAATTAATAAAAACAATTGATCAGTTCAGGGAAAAACTATTGGAATGAAAATTTTTTTTAGCTTTATTTTATATAATATTTGGGTAAATTGCAATATCATTAAAGGACATGAAAAGAAAAATAATGTATATCGAAAACAAATCCTATGGTCATCACGGACCTGCATGGATTGGTTTTGTAGAATTCTCAAAATCAGGGCAAACTGTTTATTTCGATAACAAGGCACTCAAAAAACTCAAAAGGCCAGGAATCAATGCTAATCATTTTGATATAGAAACGGGAGAAGAATATTGGGTGTCCGGCGTTAAAAAAAATGGTCACAACAGACATCAGTTTGGTGGTGGAAAAATTATGATTGATAAAAACTCTATTAATGACTATCTAAAACTGGTAGACTTCAACTATATTGATGAAAAGTATTTTGAAATTGTTGAATTTTCCCGGACAGACAAAAACTTATTTAATGAAATAGAAAATACAGAAACTGAATTCAGAGACGAAAGTTATCATGCTACTATTTATGATAACAACCGAAGAAAATTAATCTTTGACACTAAAATTTAAATGAAAAATATTTATTTGCTCCTTTTATCATTCCTTTTAATAAGCTGTTCTTACAATCAATTTTATAAAGACAGAGAGTCTGACAAAACAGATGGTGAAAAAATTCCCATAAAATTTTATTGGGAACTTCGATACGGAAAAAATCCGGATGATATTTATAAGTTATTTGGCGAGAAGTTTTTCGAAGTGACAGATAAAGAAAAACTTGTAAAACTTATGAATACAGTCAATGCGATTGGTCCCGTTGAAGAATATAATCTTGCCAAATGGGAAACAATGGTTGTGAAGGGAAGTAATGCACGGAGTCAATACTTCTTTATGTACAATGTAAAAAGAGGGACTAAGAAAACAGAAGAATCTTTTACTTTAGAGAAGAATAAAGAAGGAGACATAAAAATCGTTGGCTACAGAGTCAATCAAGATATGCTAAACGAATAAAAATAAAAGGGTTTTGAACATTTTCAGAACCTTTTTTATTTTACAGGCTTTCGTTTAAGTGATTTTTAAAATAAACAATAAGAATAAGTATATTTTAATAAAAATAATTCAATAAAAAGAGAAATATTAATTATATTCGTATACCAAATCTTAAAAATAATTAATATGAACAAAAAAACAAACAGCCTGTTTTATAAGCAGATGTTGACAGGAAAAACTGTCTTTATGAGTTTTCTTATTGCTGCAATATTTTCGTCTTGTAGCAAAAACAATGAAGAAATTACTTCTGAAGCTCAAACCAATGCCTTCAACGCAGACAATGTAAAAAAAGGACAATTGAACGGCCAGGAAATTACCTATGAAAGAAAAAACGGAATGAATTTTTTCCAGGGAGATATTGTTCTTACCGACAAACAATTATCAGAAGGTAATGAAGTTAATAAAGGCGGTGCAAGCTATTCAAGATGGCCGAATGGTAAAATTTATTATACTATTGCCGGCAATATGGGTTCCATCAATGTTAACAAAATCAACTCTGCCATCAGCGAGTACAATAATAAAACGAATACACAGTGGATCTACCGTACCAACCAGGCTAATTATGTGGAATTTATTTTCGGAAGCTCATCAGGATCTGATGGCTGGGCTCATATCGGATATCAGGGTGGAAAACAAACCGTTTCTTTGGATCAGTATATTTCTGTAGGTTCAGTGATTCATGAAATGGGACATACAGTAGGACTTTACCATGAACATACGCGTAAAGACAGGGATCAATATGTAAAAATCCTGTGGAACAATATTCAAAGCGGACAGTCTTATAATTTCAATATCTATAATTCCGGAACAGATATAGGACCATTTAATATTAATTCGGTGATGATGTATTGGCCAACCTCCTATTCTAAAAATGGGTTACCAACGATTACAAGAGCTGATAACAGCAATTTTACTTATACCAGAACCGGATTTACTACCGGAGATATTAATACCATCAATGCAATGTATCCTTAAATTTTTAAGAATCCTCTCTCCATAAAAAAAGAACTCTTACGAGTTCTTTTCTTTTTTATAATTATAATGATTAATTAAAATCCTGATTTCGTTAAATTCAAAATGACTTGGCAGTGCATTCTTCCACTCGGTTAATGTTTCATGTGGATTTTTATAGAATTCATCTTCAAAAGCTTTGATTTTATCTGAAGTAATGACTCTGGCGATGTCCAGCAATCCCTGCTCGGCAAATTTGGCAAGATGGCCAATAACGGTTTCTTTCACCAGCCCTCTTTCCAAGGCAATTTCTCCGATCGTTTTTCCCTGCTCAAACAGCTGGAAAGTTAAAACCTGTGACGGAACTTTAGCAATTTTCAGATTGATTTCCTTATCATTCTTTTCATCTAAAAGTTTAGTTTCAAGTAAGTGAATATCTTTCAGACTGTTCAGATATTCTTCAATGTCTTCCAGCCAGCTTTTAAATTCTTCATTATATTGTTTTAAACCTTTCGCTCCTTTTATTTCAGCATAAAATTCTTTCAAAGGATCGAAAATCTTATTTCTGGTTTCTGTAAAAAAGAAATTAACCGCACCTTTTGATTTGCTTTCAATCTCGGACCATTCTTCTTTCTGTTCAATAAAACTATTTACTTTCTGAAAAATAATACGTTCCAGTTTCTCAAAGATTTTTCCAAGATTTACTGCTTCATGTTTTAACTGAAGATAAAGCTGTTTGGTTTTGACGTGGTCTATATTCTTGGTGACAATGGAAAGGTTATTCCACTCCTCCACTTCCTTTAAAAACCATGTACAGTCTAACGTACGCAATACTTTTCTGATGCTGTAATCATATTTTTCCTGATTTAAAATAGCTTCTACATGGTCATTGGCAATCGTATCTGTGTGGAAATGCAAAATTCTGTTATCCTTGAAAATAACTTCAGGGGTAATTTTTGATTTTAAAACAATTCCTTCCAAAGTTCTGCAGCGGGATAAAGCTACATAGACCTGACCGGCAGTAAAACTCTTTCCTGCATCAATAATCACTTTATCAAACGTTAATCCCTGACTTTTATGAATCGTAACCGCCCATGCTAATTTGATAGGAAACTGCTCGAAACTTCCCAACACTTCTTCCTGGATATTTTTATCAGTATCAAGAAAATATTTTTTCTGTTCCCAGGTTTCTCTTTTGACAACAATTTCTCTTTCACTTTCATCCAGTACAACACGGATTTCATTTTCATCCAATCCGATGATCTCGCCCAGCTTTCCGTTAAAATATTTCTTCTCACCGGAAATATCATTTCGGATAAACATGATCTGAGCTCCTATTTTCAGTTCTAAAAACTGTTCGTTCGGAAATTGATTTTCTTTAAAATCCCCTACCAACTTAGCTTCATACACCTGAGGATCAACTTTTATTTCTGCCAGTTTTTCCTGATTGATCTCATCTGCCATTTTGTTGTGAGAACACAGATATACATAGGATTCTTTTCCCATATCAAAGTCAGGATCATACCTTTCATTGAGATGATTAAAGTCTATATTATCCACATCGCCGTCACGGATTGCATTCAGAATTTCCAGAAACTCTTCGTCAGATTGTCTGTATACCTTTGTCAGCTCAATAGTGACGATTGGAATTTCTTTAATGGCATGGCTGTCAAAAAAGAAGGGTGAATTGTAATACATTTTCAGGATATGCTCATCCCTTACCACCGGAGGAAGCTGAAACAAATCCCCGATAAAAAGCATCTGTACCCCTCCAAATCTCTGATTATTCCTTCTGATAAATCTCAAAGAAAAATCCATCATATCCAGAACATCAGCCCTCAACATTGAAACCTCATCAATAATAATGATTTCAACCTCTCTCAGAAGCTTCAGCTTATCTTTACGGTATTTGAAATGAGGCATCAGATCGGCAATATTATTAGCCAAACTGGTATCTATCCTTTCTGTAGTAGGAAGAAAGGTTCTCAACGGCAGCCCAAACATGGAATGGATTGTAACTCCACCTGCATTAATGGCAGCAATTCCCGTGGGAGCCACTACAATATGCTTTTTCTTTGTACGCCTTACAAAATCATTAAGAAATGTCGTCTTTCCTGTTCCGGCTTTCCCGGTTAAAAAAACGCTTCTGTTCGTATATTCTATTAAGTCAAAAAAATGATTATTCATCTTCGTCAAAAATACGGAAATGAATTTGAATTTCTTACCTTGGCATAAGTTTTGAAAATTCTTAAAAAGAAAAAAGTTTATTGTGAAAAAATTATTCTTTCATATCCCGGCAATAGTATTGTGTACTACATTAACTTTAGTTTCGTGTAATACATCAAAGAGTGCCAATACCAATCTTCCTGTTGATATTGCAGACAGACCTGCTGACGAAGACAGTCAGAAATATGAACAGGCACAGCTGGATAGATTAAAAGCTTCTATTGAATCTGAAGTATCAGGAGAAAAATGTACGGATGCCAGCCAATGGGCATTTGCTCCTATGGGATCAAAAGCCTGCGGTGGACCTCAGCAATACATTGCCTACCCTAAGAAAATAGAAGCGACTTTCTTACCAAGGGTGAATGAGTATACGGATAAAGTGAAAGCTTTTAATGAAAAGTATAATATTACGTCTGACTGTATGATGATCGAGCCACCTACATCACTCAAATGTGTCAATGGCAAGATCAGACTTATTACACCGGATAATAATTAACAATAAAGCAAAGGTTCTATATCAAATCGAAAAAGCTCTGTTTCAGAACAGAGCTTTTATATTTATTTTTAAATAGATCAATGGTGAATTTTGCTTCGCAAATGGATGCCAAAAATAATTGACAAGCACAGCGAATTGACCATTGACCTTTCACTATTTTATAGTCAATAAGTGAATTTTGCTTCGCAAGTGAATGGTGAATTCTGATCGCAAAAATTGACAAGCGCAGCGAATTGACTATTCATTATTCACTATTCACTTGACATTCTAAAATTGATGATCCTTCACATTCTCCTTATACCATGATGAATATTTCACATAGTTATCTGCAATTCTGTTCACTTCTCCTTCCAGTAACTGAGCATTGATATCTTTTATTTTTCTTGCAGGAACTCCTCCCCAGACTTCTCCGGATTTAATGTGCGTTCCCTGAGTCACTACAGAACCAGCTCCTACTATAGAGTTTTCTTCTACAAGACAATCATCCATCACAATAGCTCCCATTCCGATCAATACATTATCTTTAATGGTACATCCATGAACAATCGCGTTATGTCCTATGGAAACATTGTTCCCGATATTCAAAGGATATTTCTGATACGTACAGTGCAGCATTGCATTGTCCTGAACATTCACTTTGTCCCCCATTTTGATATAGTGAACATCACCTCTGATCACTGCATTATACCAGACACTGCAGTCTTTTCCCATTGTAACATCGCCAATAATAGTTGCTGTTTCTGCTAAGAAAGTATTCTCTCCGATCTGTGGTGCTTTTCCTAAAAGCTGTTTTATTAGTGCCATAATATTTATTTGAAATGTAAAAATGTGCCCAATTGAAAATTACACTATCTTTTCTGATATCTAACTTCTAAATTACAGTGATAGCAAAAATCTAACTCTCAATTTTCAGCTTCTAACTTCTAATGCGTATTTTTGTATCTCAAATTTAACGAAAAAATGCGTACCGTACTTATAGAACCAACTGAAAACCCAAAAGTGATGAAATTTGTAGCAGATTACAATCTCATCCCGGGGTCTTTAGAACTGGACAGAAATTCAGATATTTCGGAAATTCCTCTGGCACAGGAACTTTTCAATTATCCTTTTGTGGAAAGAGTTTTCATTACCGCTAATTTTGTAGCAGTAGCAAAACAGGATACCATAGAATGGGAACATGTCGCTGAAAGTCTGAAAAATGTAATTGAGGATGAATTACTGGCTAACCCTAGAATTTATCTTCAAAAGAAAAAAGAAATGTATCAGATCTATGCTGAAATGACTCCGAATCCAAATGTAATGAAGTTTGTTTCGAGCAAACTGCTGATGGATGGTTTTGTGGAAGTAAAATCGAAAGAAGCGGCTGAAGAAGTTCCTTTAGCACAGGCTATTTTTAAAGAGTTTGATTTTGCAACAGAAGTTTTCATTTCGGACAATTTTGTAGCGGTTACAAGAGATAATTCAGTTGAATGGCACCAGGTAATGATGACTGTTCGTGCACTTATCGCTGAATATCTTCAGAACGGAGGTGAAATTTCAAAAATAGAACCTCAGAAACATGAAAACCCTGTTGAGAAAATTATCAACAGAGATTATACTGAAGATGAGCAGAAAATTTCTGACATTTTAAATGAATATGTAGCTCCTGCTGTAGAAAATGATGGGGGAAAAATTTCTCTGATGGAATACGATCAGGAAAATAAAACGGCAAAAATGCTACTACAGGGTGCATGCTCCGGCTGCCCGAGTTCTACAGCTACTTTGAAAAACGGAATTGAAAATATTTTAAAACAATTCGTTCCGGACTTAGTAGAAAGAGTGGAAGCTGTAAACGGATAAAACTGCCGAAATGCCTCCCGGAAAGAAAATTTTGGTGATTATAGGAAGTGCTTCGGCAAATTCCAGCAATCAGAAACTGCTGGAACAGGTGCTGCGAAATATCAGCACTACAGATTTTCAGATGTATACTGATCTTTCTGTTCTTCCGCATTTTGATACGGCATTAACGGATGATCATACTCCGGAAGAAGTTCTGAAAATCAGAGAAGATATTAAAAACGCTTCAGGTGTTATATTTTCCACACCGGAATATATTTTCAGTATCCCGGGAAGAGTAAAAAATCTGTTGGAATGGTGTGTTTCCACAACGGTATTTTCGGAAAAACCAGTTGCTGTGATTACCGCTTCTGCCAGTGGAGAAAGAGGTCACGAAGAGTTATTATTAATTTTAAAGACTCTTGGAGCTGTAACAGATGATAAACATCAGGCATTAATAAAAGGGATAAAAGGTAAATTTGACGGCAATGGCTTACTGGAAAGTAATACCTTTGCCAAAGTATCAAAATTAGTAACAGATTTTATAAGTTCTGTTTCATAATTAAAATTTAGAATATTGAATAAGAAAGGAATTTTACTAGTCAACCTCGGATCACCGAGATCAACTTCTGTAAACGACGTAAAGGAATATCTTGATGAATTTCTGATGGATGAAAGGGTGATTGATTACCGTTGGATCTTTCGTGCACTTCTTGTACAGGGAATCATTCTGAAAACAAGACCTGCAAAATCTGCTGAAGCCTATAAAACGGTTTGGACAGATGAAGGTTCTCCGCTGATTGTTATTACTAAACAAATTCAGAAAAAACTTCAGAAAGTGGTAGATGTTCCTGTGGAAATCGGAATGAGATATGCGCAACCAAGCATTGAAGCTGGTATCCAGAAACTGGTTGACCAGGGAGTCACTGAAATTGTTCTTTTTCCATTATATCCTCAATATGCAATGAGTACCACGGAAACCGTGATTGAAAAGGCGGAAGAAGTGAGAAAAAAGAATTTTCCAACTATAAAGATCAATTATATTCAGCCTTTCTACAACAGGGATATTTATATCAACTGCCTTGCAGAAAGTATTAAAGAAAAGCTTCCTGAAAATTTTGATGCCTTGCAGTTTTCTTATCACGGAGTTCCGGAAAGACATATTTATAAGACAGATCCCACCAAGACCTGTAACCTTAACGACTGTTGTTCCAGAGAAGATAATCCAAGTCATCAGTTTTGCTATCGTCATCAATGTTATAAAACGACACAGCTTGTCATTGATAAATTGAATTTACCTAAAGAAAAAACGATTGTTTCATTCCAGTCAAGATTAGGAAAAGACAAGTGGATTGAACCATATACAGACGAAACCCTGGAAACCATTGGTAAAAAGGGAATAAAAAACCTGGCTGTTGTATGTCCGGCATTTGTTTCCGACTGCCTTGAGACCCTGGAAGAGATTTCAGTAGAAGGAAAAGAACAGTTTATGCATGGCGGCGGTGAAAACTTCCATTATATTCCATGTCTGAATGACGAAGATCGATGGATTGAAGTGGTAAAAATACTTTGTGAAGAAAAACTGAATGATTTTTATTTAGTTTAATTCTTTTAGTTAAAAATATACAAAAGGCCGCAAGAATTAACTTGCGGCCTTTTTGTTGAATATATTAAAAAGTTTGGTGCTATTTTTTAATAAGGTTTCCTGCTTTCTCTCCGTTTACCAATACAATATATACTCCCGGAAGAATATTGGAAGGCAATTGGATGTTAAGCTTATTGGCTCCATCAGTCATTTCTACTTTCTCAGAAATTTCTTTCTTACCTGTAAGGCTTACCAGTTCTACAATTCCTTTTCCAGCTTTCCCTTCAAAATTGATGGTAAATCTGTCTGTTGCAGGATTTGGACTTATGGTGTACAGAGCTGTATCTGCGGCTGCCACTTTTCCTGCCGGAGAAGTTCCACCACCTACGCCTACAGCATTCCATGCATTGGTAACCTGGGTTACTTCATTACTGCCTGCTCCATACAGATCTGCTGCTGCCTGGAGAGAATAGGTTCTTGCATTTGCATAGGTAGAAGAAGAAGTAAGATAAGTCGTTAATGTTCTGTAAGCAATTGCTCCGGCTTTATCCAGACCAATTCCTGAAACATTATAGGCAAAACCTTTGTCATTTGTACCAGAACCTCCTGTAACCAGCAGATAATACCAGAAGTTAAGGACACCTGAATTGGTATGAACTCCACAATAATCATTAGACTGGCTTGGTGTAACACAACCGGAAGTGGTAGTAGTTTTCCAGTAGGTTCCCATATAGGTATCCGGCTGGCTATAAGCATTTGGATTCGCCATATTTCTGATCACGTAGTTGAAATCCTCCCCCAGTGTCCAGCTTGCCTGTGTAGGTCTTGCCCAACGCTCAATGGTATTTCCGAAGATATCTGAGAAACCTTCATTCAATGCTCCGGATTCTCTCTGATAAGCAAGATTAGCTGTTTTAGAAGTCAATCCGTGTGTAATCTCATGACCACATACATCTATTGCTGTCAAAGGTTTTCCACCATTTGTTGTTGAACTTCCATCACCATAAGTCATTCTGGAACCATCCCAAAATGCATTGAAATAGTTTGTAGAATAGTGAACATAAGATTTAATAGCAAAATTATTATTATCAATACTCTTACGTCCATATTTTGTATAGAAATAATCCACTGTCATTTCTGCTCCCCAATGCGCATCGGTAGCATATTGGTCTTTATTGGTGTTCACATTATTCCAATTATTATCTGTATCTGTGAAGTCTACTGCAGAAGCATAGCTGGTTCCTTTTTTCAGGTTGTACGTTTCTACTGAAGTTCCTGCATTTCTTCCGGTTTCCCTTAAGCGATAGCTTCCGTTATAAGAATCTGTGGTGATGCTACGTGTTCCGCTATATCCGGTAACTGCTGTTCCCGGGGTATTTACTTCATGAATGATTGCATCTACTCCTAATACTTTTCCATTTTTAGCATCTACAAAAACATATTGTCTGCTTAATGGCTTCTCCGCATAGATATCAAATTTATAAGCCAGCCTTAAATCATTCAGCTTATCATCATCAGGATCTGAATAATATACTAATTCACCTTTAGGAGCATAGCTTGCATTGGGATCGCCTGTTTCTTTTTTAAGAAAATCTTCCTCTTCTTTATTTTTCCATTTATAGGCGTCAGCACCTACGAAAGATAAAGCACTCTGCAATGCTGCATTTTCAGCAAGACCGGCACTTTTGTCAAGCCCTTTCGGAACTTTAACAACCCATTTTCCGGACTGTCCTACAATTTTACCGTCTTTTGTCTGAACAGCCATCATTCCGTATTCTACAGGAATATCATTAACGGTCTGTTGAAATCTTTGAGTTTCAAAACCCAATGCATCTTTTTCCAGCCCCAGTTTGCGAGCTTGTCCCGGAGAAAGTCTCTGAGAAGCTTCGTCAAATAAAACAGGAGTTCCCTGATACGCAGGTGCATTTTTTTCAAATCTCATAAATTCAGCATGTAGTCCGCTTTTACCCGGAACTAATTTCGATGGAGTGTTTTGTCCAAACACAAAAGAGCAGGCAGCAACGCTTGCCACTAAGATAAATTTAGTTTTCATATTAATATTGGTTGATTGTGGTAACGAATTTATAAACTTTTCACAATAAAACAACAAAAACAATGAGTAAAATTCAATTGATATTATAAATCAATAAATAAAACACAATAATGATTTTAAAAAAAAGAAAATTATTTAAATATAATTTTTCCACAATGTTAATTTCATGTTAAAAAAATTAATTAAAATCAAAATTTTGTGAATTAATATTTTTCACTATGCAGTGCATTATATTATAAGAAAATTAGTCATAATATGAGATTTGAGAGAGTAATTCTTTCAATAAGGACAAAAAAATAGGACTATCTTAAGAGACAGCCCTATTTTTTATGTATATTTTAAATTATAATTACTTAACGTTTATTCGCAATGGGTGTTCTGAATTCTCCATATCCCATTAACCCATCATAATTTCTTCCAAATGGTGCATAATAAAGAAACGCCTGATAAAGATTTTCTGTCTGCCAGAAGTTACCGTTTACTTCTCCAAAATTCAAACCGTTTACATCTTTTGTTACCAAAACATAGTTATAAAAACCTTGTTTAAGGAATATTTTTGCCACATATTGTTTGGTAGAAGCATTATACTGCATTTGATTTTCCTTACTGGGTTTAAAATTATTAAATCCTCCCAACACATAAATTTCTTTATCCACAGGATCGGAATCCAAGTAGAAATGTACCCATGAATAATCCGCTTCTCTTTCTGCATCTCTCTCTCTTCCTAAGTCGTTCCTTCTGTAGTACCAGGCTCCATTGACATCGGGTTGGTACTGATAGTTTAAAGGAAATGCCCATACCGGATGCAGATACGTCTGGTTGACATCATCTTTTATTTCGGTAGCACGCACCATATCGGCGGCCATATTCATATTTTTATTATCGAAATAATAAAACTCATTATCTCCGGGGAAAACAAGATTCATCTGCTGGAACAAAACCTGATTTCCTAAAACACTGCTCGGTTTAAGATTGGATATCACCATATTCGGGTTGTTATTCTGCATCACATTCATGGTAATTGAATTAACATTGGAAGAAATATCTCCGCCTTTCGGCGAAACATTCACTTCTACCCTCTGATTAAGATTTGGATTTTTTGCGTCTGCAAATCTTGAAATATTCAAGCCCACGGATGTTACATCTTCCACAAGATAAAATCGTTTTTTGAACAGAGGCTGGTCTGCCGAATCTTTGTAGACAATCAGTTCATAATTCCCTGAGACTTTCAGTTGGATTTTATCATTCGGGAAAACAAGTTTATAGTGGGTATACGCCTGTAACGTATTGAAAGAATATTGAAACTGATCCAGAAGTGCATTCATACTTCCGGTAGCAAATTCTGTAAAAAACAGATTATCTTCATTCCAGTTTCTGTCATAATGTTTGAATGTGTATCTATAGATCTGACTGCCATTCGTAAGATCATCAAAGCCTAAAACCAATTGTTCACCAATTTTAATGACAGGGGTCTCATCATTGGTCTGAGGATTGAACAGCTGAACACTTTGGATATTTTGTCCAAAAACCAGTCCGCCCAAAGAAAGTAAGAGTATTCGCAAAGTTTTCATTATGACGAAGATAACGAAAAATAGCCATTTTCTTAATAATATCGTATTTTTGAATAAAAAATATTCAGATATGCTTCAGATTCAAGGTTTCGTATTCAACTTTGCGAGCGAAAATACTTATATCCTTTATAACGAAAATAAAAACGCCTGGTTAATTGATCCGGGAAATATGAATGCTCAGGAAACTCAGGCTATTGAAAACTTCATTGCTGAAAAAGGGCTGAAGATTCAGAAAATTCTATTGACCCATGCTCATATTGATCATGTATTGGGACTTCAGTGGGCTTTTGACAAATTCAATGTTCCTGTGAATATGCATCAGGAAGACCAGGAAGTTCTGGATATGCTTCAGGCGAGCGGGATGAGATTCGGAATGCAGATCAATCCGGTAAAAGTGAATGTAGAATATGTGAAGGAAGGTGATGAGCTTGATCTGGATGGAGAAAAGTTCAAAATATATCATGTTCCGGGACATTCTCCGGGAAGTGTTATCTATCATAACGAAGTACAAAAATTCATGATCTCCGGTGATGTTCTTTTTGAAGGCAGTATCGGAAGAACAGATTTATATAAAGGAAATTATGATCAGCTGATTGAAGGAATTAAATCAAAACTTTTCATTCTGGATAATGATACCCAGGTTTTCTCAGGACATGGAAATCCTACATCGATTGGTTTTGAGAAACAGTATAATCCGTTTTTAAAGTAAAAAGGTTTGAGGGATTGAATTGTACCAACCCCTGAAATCAAAACTTAAGTCTGATACTTATATAAAAATTATTTTGTCCGATTAAATTTAAACATAATTAACAGGTCGCTCTACGGAGCTATAATTTTAAAACAAATCCGTGCATTAACAGTTAGCTTCTATTGGAGCTGTATTTGATCCCATCGGGATCAACTGTTAGTAGAAAAAATGAGGCACCGGTAAAATAGAGCTCCGCAGGAGCGACCTGTTAATCTATGACGTAAATATTGTTTTCAATATATTTATCCTCTTTATCGGACAGTAATAGTAATAAAAACAAAACCGTCAGAAATTCTGACGGTTTTGTTTTTATTAAGAAATAGAGTCTAGAAATCCAGTGTGATTGATGCTCTGGCAGCAGCTCCCATGATAGGTCTGGCCATGATGATTCCGTCTCCATTCGGTGATCCGGCTCTTGGGTCTCCTTCTGTAATACCAATAGTGTTAAAGATATTGGTACCATCGACTGCAAAACGTATTCTTCCTAACTGGTAAGACATTCCCGCTCCAAATTCTGTAAAAGAAGGTAGGGTCTGTACATTTTTCTCATCCTGGAAACGTTTTCCATAATAATTCATACTTACATAGGCTCTCCATGACTTGGTAATGTTCACCGCCGGTGAGATATTAAAATAAAACTTTGGCATTCTTCTTACCACATTTCCTTCAAGTACACTTCCGGCTTCAAGGTTTTTATATTTCGGGCTTTGAACGGTTCCATTGAATGCAACTTCTAAAATATTATTGAATAAACGGGCATATCCTTCAAATTCAACTCCATAGTTTTGGGTATTCGCAAAAGTATTTTCAGATTTTCCATCAGAGAAGATATCTGTAAATGAAAGATTATTCAAGGTAGAATAGAATGGAATCACCGCTATGTCAAAGGTACGCGAGTAATATTTATATCCTACTTCTAACTGATTGGTGGTTACTGATTTTAAAGGTTTATCAGGGTTTGGAGTGGAGAAATAGTTGTAATAAGCTTCTTCATTCGGAGATCTGAAACCGTTGGAGAAACGCGCGTACACCGCATTTTCTCTGTTGATTTTATAATTGGCAGCTAATGTAAAGGAAACTTTATCCACATTAAAGTTCCAATAGGTGTATTTATTTCCCAATACACTCATATTATCATCAGCCGTCGTCGTGTTGAAACCATGAGTTCCATCAGTTGTTAATCCAGAATTATTTAAATTAGAAGTGGTGGTATTGGCAAAATTTCCTTTGTAATAATCATGGCTGTAACGAAGGCCTCCATTTACACTTAAAGCATCGGTAATGTTATACTCTAAGTTTACATAAAGATCATTCAAACTTCCCTGAGTCTGAGTTCTTCTTTGCAAAAATGTCATATCCATCACACCATTGTAGGTTTTAGAGTATCCGTCATCAGACGGGCTCATAGACGGGTTTACCAGATTTAAAAGTTCAGGTCTGTCTGTAGCAGTTGCCAGAACATTACTCCAGTTCCAGTATTGCTGAGATTTCCAGTTGGATTTATAAAAACCAGCCGTAACATTTCCTTTGTCAAATTTATAACTGAATTGTAAATCATTCACAAAATTATTCATCTGTTTGTCGATTGCCCAGAATCCTAATTTTTGTACATACTCAGGATTAACAACAGCTCCGTTGCTTACGAGAGAATACTGATAATTGCTCATACCAAGCCCACCATCTTTCACGGCATCAGTAGCATATTTAGAAGCTAGCTTTGGACCTCCTGCCGGAAAAATCCCCGTATAATTCATATTGATATTGGTGTATCTCGTTTTGTTTAAAACACTGAAATTATTTCCAAGATCATATTTAAACTCTGCACCCAATGCATCTACTTTCGGATGGATTCCATCTTCAAGATTTCTGTTGAAAAATCCACCTCCGGCCTGTGGAATATTCAGCTGGCTGATGGCTCTGTAACTATATGTTCCGTAATTAGGATCAAAGCCCTGGAATCCTTTCAGCTTATTTCCGTTCTGGATTAAAGGAATCGGAAGGAAGAATGTATTTCTGTCATCCAGTTTTTTGTAATATACTTTTACATAGCCTTTATCAAAGACATATTTCAGATTCATTCTGATTTGCCCCCCATTATTGGCTTTGAAACCTGTTTTTCTGATTCCGTCATCTGTTCTGTAAAAACCACCGACATTAAAAAACAATTTATCCTGAACCAAAGCGCCTCCTACATTCACATCGGTACGCATCAATCCGTAGGTACTGGTTTCAAGTTTCGCCGTACCTCTGAAATCATTGGTTCCTTCTCTGGTAATAAAGTTGATCAGACCTCCGGGAGAATTGGTTGCAAAAATAGAACCTGACCCTCCTCTCAACGCTTCCATACGGTTGACAGAATTGTCTACACGGAAAAAGTTGTCAGCATTGGCAAACTGAAGTGCTCCGTCTTCGAAAACCGGAAGACCGTCTTCCTGTACCTGTACAAATTCATAAGCTCCTGCAGAAGGAATTCCTCTTGCGAAAAGGTTGTTTCCTACTTCACCACCTGAAGTTTCCACAGCAAATCCCGGAACTCTTTGCAATAAAGCAGCAGCACTGATCGGGTTCTGTTTCTGAATTTCTTTGGAGCTAAATGTGGAAATTGCTGTACTGGATTCTATTTTTTTCTTTGGATTTGAGTTTCCTGTAATGACAATCTGATCGATGGAAGAAACTTTTGCAGAATCCTGCGGTGTTTCCTGGGCATAAGCATTATTAAAGTATAACGTAGCTGTTGCGGCGATTAAAAAGATCGATTTTTTTTTCATAGCCTTATTTTTTATTGTTAGTTTCAGTTTTGTTGTAATTGTAAATACACTCCATTGGTCCAACCGAATCCGTCCTGATTAGGGTATTCCCCTCCGCCTGCTATTGTTTCTGTGTCTAATGCATTGTATTTTTCCATCAGCTTTCCGGTGTTTTTGTAGACCCTTTCTACATTGGAACACCAGTTGTTTTTAATTTTTTCTGCCAGCTCATCAAAGCCGTAATTTTTCATTGCTTTAAATCCTAACCATTGATAAGGAGCCCACGCATTGGGAAGATCCCACTGCTGACCCGAGTTTTTAGTTGTAGTAACAAGACCACCCTGGTAAAGAAACTTTTCAGCAACAGCTTTAGCAACTGCCTCAGCCTGCTCCTGATCTGCAATTTCAAGGAATAAAGGGTAAAGAGCAGCAATATGTTCAGACGGTGTTTTTGTGTTTTTTTTAGTGTGATAATCTTTATAATTGTTAGTATTTCCATCCCAGAAATAGTTATTGATCATCTGTCTTCGGCTTGCTGCTCTTTCTGAAAAATAATTTTCTTTTTCACTCAGATTCTGAAGTGCTGAAGATTTCGCCAAAGTCATTTCCAAATGCCACAAAAGACAGTTCAAATCAACCTGGGCTAGATTCAGCGTTTCTATTGTCTGTATATTTTCTCCGTCTGCAAACCATCGGCTGGAAAAATCCCAACCCGATTCACAGGCGCTTCTTATATTTCTGTAAAATTCATCACCTGAAGCTTTCTCATGATCTTCAATATCGATCAGATAACTTTCGGGCCGTGGTGTATTTTCTGCATCGTAATAACGGTTCAGGATATCTCCCTCTGTTGTTTTTACCACTCTTTTTACACTGGACCCGTTTTCAAGTCCTTCTTCCCCATTCATCCAGAAAGCATATTCTTTCTCCAGTGTTTCGTGGTATTTCACATAAATCTCCTTGTCTCCTGTCGTTTCGAAAAGAAGATCCAGCATTAATGAAAAGTAAGGAGGCTGCGATCTGCTCAGGAAGTGAGTTCTGCTTGCATTCGGAACAAATCCTATATTTTGGATCAGATAAGAACAGTTTTCAATAATATTTTTCATCATTTCTACTCTTCCGGAAACCTGCAATCCAAGCATAATAAAGTAGCTGTCCCAATAGAAAAACTCATTGAAACGGCCACCCGGAACTATATAAGGCTTTGGCAATTTTAAAAGGGTCCCTTTTTCTTCATACGCTGTACGGGTGAGTTCATCCCACAACTTTTCGATATGTTCACCAATAGGGAGCTGATCTTGTCTCTGAACAGAAACTCTTGCTCCTAAAAAGTCAAAATGAGTCATCACAAAATCTTTCAGATCAAAACCTTCCGTATTTTTGGATTGTTCATAATCCTCATTGATCTTTGCAATGGGAAAAAGAGGAACTGCATCCGTCATCATTTTCTGATCCTCAAAAATTTCAGATCTCTGTACATTATCAAACAGACTTTGAATTTCGTTTATATAAAGCTGATTACTCATTGTTATTTTTTAGGATTAATTTTTAATTTATTCATGAACACTGCCGAAGTGATCAGTAATGAAAGCGGAATCAGGGAAAGGTAAAATGCCCGCTGTCCGCTGAATTCCTGAAATACAAAACCGGTAATGATAGAACCTATCGTTCCCCCGATTGCTGAGAAAACAACGATCAATCCTGACATCGCACTGTGCAGATATTTAGGGATTGATGCCAGAATCACAGAATTAATACTTGGATAAATTGGTGCCAGCAAACCTCCCATCAAAGGAAATAAATACACAACCAAAGGAGCATTCAACCAGTTTGTATTTGTATCAATATGAATATTATGGGTCAAGGGCAAAACCAGCAATAAACTGATAGCAAAACCTACCACACAGAAAGAAACTACATAGATCCAGCTGAATTTTTTAGAGAAGAATCCCGATAAAAATCTTCCCAAAGCAAAAGCTCCCGCTAAAACCGCTCCCGCCTGAATACTCATAGAGGTAGGCACTTTTAAAATCTCTTTATAAAATGTGGGCGTCCACGTTTGAAAGCTCTGCTCTACCAATACAAAAAGGAAAGCGCATAATAAAAAACATAATACTTTTTTATAGCTGAATAAGCTTACACTATTTTTTAAATCTCCCAAGAGATCTGTTTTATCACTTTTAGCTTCCTGTTCGTTCAGTTTTGAAAAGAATAAAAATAAAAAAGACAAACTTGAAAGTCCTCCCAGCACCCAATACACATTCAGCCATTCAGTAGATTTCGGATTATGATCATCTATATATAAACTGAATAAAACATTTCCAGCCAGTACTCCGATCATAAAAAACCCTTCCAGAAATCCCATAAAACTGGAATGCTCTTTATCTGTTTCCGTTACCAACCCAATAGAAGTAAAAACCGATATTTTGATTAATGCAAATGAAACTCCTACCGTAGCAAATAGTAACTTGAATACCCAGAAGTCATTGGTAAAAGGCATTACAAAACACATGCAGCTTACCAGCAATAAAGCAATCAGCATTGATTTTTTGATTCCTATCTTCGGAAGAAATGAAGCCAGAATGAAAGAACATATGGCGATTGGAAGATCTTTGAAGCCTTCCAGAACGCTTGCCGAAGATTTTGAAATCCCAAAATTCTGCTGTACCTGTAGAATGACTGTTCCTACAGAATTCAGAAGAATGGCAAAGACAAAATAGTTTAAAAATAAAACGGCCTTGATGTTAAGATTTTTCATTCAGGTGATTTCTTGTTGGCTAAGATAGAAGCATTTCTGTTAACGATAATTTAACACAGTAAATCAATATTTGAACTATATTAATATATTTAGTATTTTTAGTGAATAAATATGATTAATTAGATGAAAGTTACTTTTGAAAGGGTAATCCCTAATGAAAAGAGCTCATTCCGCACCATTCATAATAATTCTCCCATTTCAGAATTCAAATGGGAGTATCATTATCATCCCGAAATTGAGCTGGTATGTGTTATTTCCGGGAATGGAACCCGTCACGTGGGTTATCATAAAAGTAATTATACGAACGGAGATCTGGTATTAATCGGGTCCAATATTCCCCACTCCGGATTCGGTCTGAATTCTATTGATCCGCATGAAGAAATTGTACTTCAGTTCAAAGAAGAAATCCTTCAGTTTCCCGAGCAGGAAGTAGAATCGAGATCTATTAAAAACCTGTTGGAACTTTCAAAGTACGGGATTCATTTTCATCATAAAGTAAAAAAGGTAATGCTTCCCAGGCTGAAACTGATGCTGGAATCTGAAGGCTACAAAAGATATTTATTATTGCTTGAAATTCTTTTTGAACTTTCAAAATGTGAGGATTATGATCTTTTAAACAAGGAAATCATGCCCCACACCATTATTTCTAAAAATAAAACCCGTCTTGAGAATATATTTACCTATGTAGAACATCATTACGACAAGGAAATTGATATTGAAGAAGTAGCAAAACTAGCTAACCTGACTTTACCAGCTTTCTGTAATTTCTTTAAAAAAGCGACTCAGATTACGTTTACAGAGTTTGTGAACCGTTATAGAATTAATAAAGCCTGTCTGCTGATGGCGCAGGACAGATCTATTTCAGAATGCAGCTACCAGTGTGGCTTTAATAATGTGACCTATTTTAACAGGATGTTTAAAAAATATACGGGGAAGACTCCTTCAGAATTTATCAGGAATTATTCTCATAGCAATCTTAATGTAGATATAAAGACTGAAAAGGAGACTAAAGCTAAAGTAAGTTTTTAATAGAAAAACTACGCTGAGACTCCTACCGGAGTGACAGACTGTGTGGATAATAGGTGAATTATGTTGCAAGAAACAAAAAAGCCACTCCAAAAGAGCAGCTTTGTATTATTGAGTAAAAACCAGTAACTAAATAAACCAGCAACTAGCAATTATTTCCATTTAATATTGCATCCCATGCTAGGTCTCTGAATTTCTTCCTGAGGTTCTCCAGCCAAAAGATTTTCAAAAGCAATAATCAGATCTTCTCCGGTTACATCTTTATTATTTCCAGGTCTTGAATCATCCATCTGACCTCTGTATACAAGATCAAGCTTATCATCAAAGAAATAAAAATCCGGTGTGCAAGCTGCATCGTAAGCTTTTGCTACTGCCTGGCTTTCATCAAACAGATAAGGGAAATCAAATCTTCTTTCAATTTGAAATTCGATCATTTTTTCCGGAGAATCTGCCGGATATTTTTCGATATCATTAGCATTGATGGCGATGAATTCAATTCCGCGCTCGTTATAATCTTCGTATAGTTCATTGATCTTGTCAATTACATGAAGAACAAACGGACAGTGGTTGCACATAAAGATCACCAAAGTACCTTTTTCTCCTTTCAGCTCTTCCAAAGACTGAAGTTCATTCGTTTTTGACGGGTTAGGAAGTTCAAAAAACGGAGCTTTTGTTCCTAATGCCAACATATTTGAGGGAGTATTCATATCCTTATTTCTTTACCGGCAAAGATAATTATTTCTTTTGTTAATTAGGAAAAAGACATTTTCATTTTTAATAAGGTAAGGAAGCTGGAAGCTGGAGGATGAAGATTGTTAGCCCTCAAAAATAGTTATAGTCAAATTCTATTATTATATTATTTAACCTTCAAAATAACTTCCAGCACCCATTCTTCCAGCTTCGAGCCTTTAATTAATCTTCTTTAAAAAGCAGACGAACCTATAAAACTTACAATATCCCTTGGAAGTTATATTAAAAAGTTTGTAGTTTTGCTAACGCTGTTAGTAAATAAAAATCATGGGTCTACATGAACGCCGTCAACGAGAAAAAGAATCCATCCGTGCAAATATTTTGCAGGCTGCTTTTACGTTGGCTAAAACTGAAGGCTGGGGTTCGCTTTCTATGCGCAAGATAGCAGATGCTATTGAGTATAGTGCTCCCGTTGTATATGATTATTTTGAAAATAAAGAAGCTATTCTATTTGAAATTTCTTTAGATGGCTTTCATAAGTTACACATTGAACTGTTAAAAGCTCAGCAGAAGCACGATACTCCGGAAGAGCAGCTTGTTGCCATTGTGGATGCGTACTGGAACTTTGCTTTTAAAAATAAGGAATATTACCAGCTTATGTTTGGTCTTGGAATGCAATGTTGTGGAAAAGGACAGATGAAAAAAGAATTCTCGTCATTCCAGGAACTTATTTATGAATGTACTTATGAGATTATAAAGAAAAACGGATCCAATCCGGACAATGCCTGTCATATGTCTCATGCTCTGTTTTCTGCCGTACATGGAATGATCTCTATTATGATGATGCGTACAGCTGATATCCCTTCAACAATGAATAAAACGACTTTGGACGAAACTGTTTCGGCTTTTATTAAGTCTTTATAGATTTTTTTTGAATTAAAAATTAACACCGTTAGGAAAATTAACACTGAATTAATATATATTTCCTGTTAATCCTGACTAAAAACTCAAACATTTATGAAGCCATTCATTATTTTAAGTTGTTAAAATTAGTGATTTTTTGTCTACTAATTAACACTGTTAGTAAAATTAACACACCTTACACCATCATTATACACTTCAATACATTAAAAAAATTTCAATTATGGAAGCAATCGACCTCATCGGACATTAAAAATTCTGTAATTTTTTTTGAGCAAATCATTAACACTGTTAGGAAAAAATACAGCATTTATCAAAACATTTTTTACTTACCTCTAACACTTCATTAAAAAAATTAAACCAACAATGAAATTACCTGGAAAAACAAGGTTTATTGTACTTATTGCAAGTATAATTCTTTTACAGAGCTGCACAAAAGCCGCAGAAGGAACCAATGCCGCACCTCCAGCTCCAGAACTTCCGGTTTATACCGTTATCACCTCACCCGCTACTACATATCAGGAATTCCCAACTGCTTTGGAAGGGAAAAACAACGTAGAAATCAGATCTCAGGTAGATGGATACCTGGACAGAATCTACGTAGAAGAAGGAGCATATGTAAGAGCAGGACAACCGTTATTCAAAATAGATTCAAGAAGTTATGGCGAACAGATGAATATGGCTCAGGCTAATCTTCAGGCGGCCAATGCCAATATTCAAAAAGCAAGAGTAGAAGTAGACAGACTTCAGCCGCTGGTGGCTGCCAAAGTAGTTTCTGATGTACAGCTTAAAACCGCAAAAGCCAATTATGAAGCGGCTGTAGCAGCAGCTGCACAAGCGAGAGCCTCTGTAGGAAGCGCCAGAATCAACGTAGGATTTACAACCATTACAGCTCCTGTAAGCGGCTATATAGGAAGAATTCCTTACAAAAAAGGAAGTCTGATTTCAAGAACAGATGTGAATCCATTGACATTACTATCTGATATCAGTGAAATCTATGCCTATTTCTCTTTAAGTGAGCTTGACTTCATTGCTTTCCAGAATAAATATCCGGGAGCAAGCTTAGAAGAAAAACTGAAAAATATGCCCATGGTAGATCTAGTGATTGCCGACAACAGTACTTACCCTGAAAAAGGAAGATTAAGCATTGTAGACGGCCAGTTTGACAAAACTACCGGAGCCATCAGTGTACGTGCCGTTTTTCCTAATGCCAACGGAACTTTAAGAACCGGAAATACAGGAAGAGTGCGTATGCCACAGCTGATTTCTAATGCGGTAGTTATTCCACAGGAATCTACATTCGAAATTCAGGATAAAACGTATGTCTATGTAATGGATAAAGATAAGAAAGTAATGGGAAGACCTATTAAAATTTCAGGAAAAACTGATAGCTATTACTTTATTTCTGAAGGGCTTAAGCCTGGAGAAAAAATTGTATTCACAGGAATTGGAAACCTGAAAGACGGTGCTTCCATCAAGCCGAAAAATATTTCTTCGGACAGCTTGTTAAAAGCAAAACCATTATAGTCCTTTTAGAATACAGAAGACTTAAAAAAATAAACTTCTTATGTTAAAACAATTTATAGAAAGACCGGTCCTTTCAACGGTCATCTCCATAATACTCTTATTATTGGGAGCTTTGTCTCTCTTTAATTTACCGATTGCCCTTTTCCCGGACATCGCTCCACCAAGCGTTCAGGTAACGGCATTCTACCCTGGAGCCAATGCCGAGGTCGTAGCCCGTTCGGTAGCCACTCCTATTGAGGAAGCTGTAAACGGGGTTGAGAACATGACTTATATGACCTCAAACTCCAGTAACGACGGTACCATGACCCTGAGTGTTTTCTTCAAACAGGGTGCCGATGCAGACAATGCGGCAGTAAACGTACAGAACCGTGTATCGAAAGCGATGAGTCAGCTGCCTCAGGAAGTGGTACAGGCCGGGATCTCAACCCAGAAGGTTCAGAACAGTATGATTATGTTCATGGGACTGACCAGTGAAGATGCAAAACAATATGATGAATTATTCCTTCAAAACTATCTGAAGATCAATGTTATTCCACAGATACAGCGTATTCCGGGGGTAGCACAGGCTCAGGTATTCGGGACAAGGGATTATTCCATGAGAATCTGGCTGAAACCGGATCGTCTGGCGGCTAATAATCTTTCTCCACAGGAAGTTTTGGGAGCCATTAAAGACCACAATCTTGAAGCTGCTCCGGGCCGTCTTGGACAGGGAAGTAAGGAAACTTACGAATATATCCTTAAATATAAAGGAAAGCTGAATAAGGGTGAAGACTATGAAAACATCGCCATCAAAGCAAACAGTGATGGATCTTTCTTAAGATTAAAAGATGTTGCAAGAGTAGAATTCGGTTCTTATACCTATACTGCGACCAACAGGGTAGACGGAAAACCGGTTGCCGGATTTGCTATTCTGCAGACAGCCGGATCCAATGCCAACGAAATCCTTACGGAAATTGAAAAGCAGGTGAAAGTAATGGAAACCACTCTTCCAAAAGGAGTGAAGCCAATCATCATGTACAACTCTAAAGACTTCCTGGATGCTTCTATCCATCAGGTTGTGGAAACACTTGTTATCGCCTTCATCTTGGTATTTATTGTAGTATTTATTTTCCTTCAGGATTTCAGATCTACCTTAATTCCGGCTATTGCCGTACCCGTTGCGATTATAGGAACCTTCTTCTTCCTGCAGTTATTTGGTTTCAGTATCAATATGCTTACGTTATTTGCATTGGTACTCGCCATTGGTATTGTAGTGGATGATGCCATTGTGGTGGTGGAAGCCGTCCATTCTAAAATGGAACAGACAGGAATGCCTGTAGAGCATGCTACCATGCACTCGATGAGTGAAATTTCAGGAGCCATTATTTCCATTACACTGGTAATGTGTGCCGTGTTTATTCCGGTTGGTTTCATGCAGGGGCCTGCAGGAGTTTTCTACAGACAGTTTGCTTTCACATTGGCGATTGCGATTTTAATTTCAGCAGTGAATGCATTAACATTAAGTCCGGCATTATGTGCGATGTTCTTAAATGATCCTCAGGGAGAACATGGGGAGCACGGTCATAAAAAAGGTTTTGGAGCAAGGTTCTTCAATGCTTTCAATGCGAGCTTCAACAGCATGACCAGAAAATATATTTACAGCCTTAAGTTTTTAATTAAAAACAAATGGGTTGCGATAGGAGGTCTTGTTATCATCACAGCAGCAAGTGTATTTTTAATCAAGAAAGCGCCGTCAGGATTCATTCCTACGGAAGACCAGGGATTCGTATTGTATGCGGTGAATACTCCTCCGGGAAGTTCACTGGAAAGAACCCACAGAGCTACGGCTCAAATTGATCAAATAATTAATGGTGAAAAAGCAACCAACCACCTTTGGGTAGCGGACGGGATGAACTTCATCAGTAATGCCAACGCTTCTCCCTATTCTGCAGGTTTCATTAAGCTTAAAGATTATGACAAGCGTGGTGAAATGAAAGATCCTGATCAGATTGCTGCAACATTGACAGGTAAGGTAAGCCAGGTAAAAGATGCCAACGCATTCTTCTTTAACTTCCCCACTGTACAAGGTTTCGGTAACGTTTCCGGATTTGAATTCATGCTTCAGGACAAAACGAATGGTTCTTTTGAACAATTGGGAACAACCACTCAGCAGTTTATCGGAGAACTGATGAAAAGACCTGAAATTGCTTTTGCCTTCACAACGTATGCCGCAGGAAACCCTCAGTATACTATTGATGTGGATACTGATAAAGCTAACCAGCTGGGCGTTTCTGTAACAGAACTGATGCAGACCATGCAGATTTATTTCGGAAGCAGCTTTGTATCAGATTTCAACAGATTCGGGAAGTATTACAGAGTAATGGCTCAGGCAGATATTCCTTACCGTACGGATGTTAATTCACTCGAAGGAATCTATGTAAAAAATAAATCGGGAGAAATGGTTCCTGCCAAAACTCTGGTTACTCTAAAAAGATCTTTCGGTCCTGAAACAGTAACAAGAAATAACCTTTTCAATGCTGTTACGATTAACGGAACTCCGAAACCTGGTTACAGTACCGGAGATGCCATCAAAGCGGTTGAAGAGGTTGCTCAACAGTCACTCCCAAGAGGATATGGATATGAGTGGACAGGGATTACCCGTGAAGAAATTAAAACAAGCGGACAGACTGCTTTTATTTTCTTCTTAAGTATTCTATTCGTTTACTTCTTACTGGCAGCCCAATATGAAAGTTATATCCTTCCGTTTGCTATTATTCTTACCATTCCAACAGGGATTTTCGGAGTATTTGCCTTCACAGGATTAGCAGGAATTGATAACAATATTTACGTTCAGGTAGGATTGATCATGCTTGTAGGACTATTAGCGAAGAATGCCATCCTGATTGTAGAATTTGCCGTACAGAGAAGAAAAGCCGGTAAAACATTGATAGAATCTGCACTTCAGGCATCAAGATTACGTTTAAGACCGATCTTAATGACCTCTTTTGCCTTCATCGTGGGAATGCTTCCACTGGTATGGACGCAAGGTGCTTCTTCAAAAGGAAACCACTCTATCGGTTACAGTACCGTAGGAGGAATGCTTACAGGGGTAATCTTCGGGATCTTTATCATTCCGGTAATGTATGTAGTGTTCCAGTACCTGCATGAAAAAATGCCAAGCAGAAAAAAGAAAAGACTTCTGAAAAAACAAATGGAGGAAGAACTTTTAGCTGCTAGTCACTAATAAAAAAATGAATGACAAAAACTTAGAGAAAATTTTAAGATCATAGGTTTACCTATTTACCTGCCTGTTCTTAATGGTTTTAAAAACTAACTATTTTCTCCTACTAAAGAAATTTTTGCATCAACAGAAACCTCTCTAAGTTTTGTCTTCAATTAAAAGTTTAAAAACTATGAAACGAGTAAAAAATATTATTCTAACATTTGTGCTGGCCATCGGCTCTGTTTCGTGTGTGTCTAAACTGGCCTACACGGAGCCTGAGCTTCCACTTCCGGAAAAATTCCAGTACACTGCCACTGCAGACACAGCCAGTATAGCTAACCTGGAGTGGAAACAGTTTTTCAGTGATCCTATTTTACAGGGACTGATTGAAAAAGGAATTAAAAATAATTATGATCTTCAGATTGCCTTAAAGCAGGTGGCTGCTTCACAGGAAAAACTGAAACAGGCAAAATATATGCAGTATCCGGATGTTGGGTTCGGAGTAAGCGGACAGATTTCAAGACCATCCAAAAACAGCATGAACGGGCAAAGCTTAAATTTATTTTTAGGCTCGAGCCATGTTGAGGATTATAACGCAGCCTTCAATCTTTCATGGGAAGCAGATATCTGGGGAAAAATCAAAAACCAGCAGGAAGTTTCAAGAATGCAGTACCTTCAGACCTATGAAGGTTCAAAAGCAGTTCAGACTCAGGTAGTAGCAGCTATTGCACAAGGGTATTATAACCTGTTGATGCTTGACAGACAACTGGCGATCGCAAAATCCAATCTGGAACTGACCAGCAATACCCTTTTAATGACCAAAAAAATGTGGGAAAGCGGCGATAATACTTCTTTGGGAGTTCAGCAGGCCGCAGCACAGAAACAGGCTACAGAACTTCTGATAGCCCAGCTGGAGCAAAATATTGCCATCCAGGAAAATGCACTGAGTATTCTGGTTGGAGAACTTCCCAATAAAGTCGACAGAACCATTGAAATGTCTGATACTTCACTGCCTCAAAACATTACTGCAGGACTTCCGGCAGCTATGGTAAGCAGAAGACCAGACGTTCGTCAGCAGGAACTGGTTTTATTAGAATCCAATGCAATGGTAGGAATTGCTCAGGCAAATATGTATCCTGCATTGAAAATTACCGCGAATGGTGGAGTAAATTCATTCAAATTTGATAACTGGTTCCAGATTCCGGCTTCGTTATTCGGATCGGTTTTAGGAGGAATTACCCAGCCTATTTTTCAGAAAAGACAATTGAAAACAGATCTGGAAGTAGCCAAAATTCAAAGAGAAAAAAATGTACTTGCATTCCGTCAATCGGTATTAAATGCTGTGGGAGAAATTTCTGATGCTTTGGTTTCCAATGAAAACTTAAAAGTTCAGGAACAAAAAGCGACAGAACAGGCAACTACACTGAAAGATGGGATTAAAAGTGCACAACTTCTTTACAAAGGAGGTTCAGCCAATTACCTGGAAGTGATTACAGCACAGGGGAATTCCCTACAGGCAGAGTTGAATCTGGCTTCCATAAAAAGACAGAGATTAAGCAGCATTGTAGATTTATACAGAGCTTTAGGCGGCGGTTGGAAGTAGTAAATTAAATTATATTTGTTTTAAGATGCGGTTCTTTTCAGAGCCGCATTTTTGTATTGTTTCTGTTTATCTACAATATGAATTTAAACTTGGATTCCTAAGGAATGACACAATGTATGGATAAATGAAGCGTCCGGTTTGTCATTCTGAATGGAACAAAGTGGAATGAAGAATCTTTAAAACAATCGATGAGATTCTTCCTTCGTCAGAATGACAAACTAAGTGCTTAATTTATTCCTGAAATTGCTCAGCAATCCATTTTAACAGAGCCTCAAAGTCTTCCTGAGAATATCCTAATTGCAAATAATGAATATCGTCCGCCTTTCTGTACCATGTCAATTGGCGTTTTGCATATCTGCGGCTGTTCTTTTAATTTCCGAAACCGCAAAATCAAGATCCCATTCTCCATCGAAATATTTGAACAGTTCAGCGTAACCTACAGTATTCAAAGCTGTCAACCCTTTGAATTTCTCAAGACTTTTAACCTCATCCAGCAAGCCGTTCTCCATCATGATATCCACTCTGCGGTTAATTCTTTCATATAATTCTTCCCTTGGAGCTTCTATCCCGATTCTGATGACATTAAAATCTCTTCCATTTTGAGAAACCGAAATATGTTCAGAATATTTTTTATCCGTCTGCCATATAATATCAATAGCTCTCAACAGCCTGCGGTGATTGTGAATATCCACCACACTGAAATATTCAGGATCCAGTTCTTTTAAAATCTCCTGAAGTTTTTCAATTCCCTCCTGCTCCATCATATTTTGAAGCTTTTCCTGGTTTTCAGCATTGGCTTCCGGAAGATCATGCAGACCTTCTATCACCGCTTTTTCATACATCATGCTTCCTCCAACAAGAATTACCGTGTCATGAGCAGTAAAAAGTTCATTGAGTTTCTGAAGAGCATCTTCTTCATACTGCCCGATAGAATAATACTCTTCCACTGAAAGATTTCCGATAAAATGATGAGGTGCCTGCCCCAGTTCTTCTTCCGAAGGGGCGGCAGTCCCTATTTTCATTTCTTTAAAAAACTGGCGGGAATCACAGGAAATAATCTCCGTATTGAAATGTTTCGCCAAATCAATTGCCAATCTTGTCTTTCCTATTCCGGTGGGTCCTACTACAGAAATTAAATTTTTCTTTTTCACAGCGCTAATTTACGAAAATGGGTTTATTTAATTTGCTGGAAGATGGAAGCCTGAGGTTGGAGGTTAATTAAATCTCATTATATATTTACAACAACCTTCCAGCTTCTCGCCTCCATCTTCCAGCCATTCAACATTAGTTAAACTATAGACTTAAATGTTTATCTTTGTAGAACAATAAAAAACTATGATTTATCAATGACCGGATTCGGTAGAGCCGAAGATGTTTTTGAAGGAAAAAAAATTACTATTGATATTAAATCTCTGAACAGCAAGAGCTTTGATTTAAATATTAAAATTCCTTTACGTTATAAAGAAAAAGAATTTGAAATCAGAAAAATTCTTAACGATAGAATTATCCGTGGAAAAGTAGACTGCTACGTTAATATCGAGAATCTTGAAGAGTCCAACGATGTAAAAATCAATAAAAACTTAATTGACTCTTATATTAACGAACTTAAAAACATAGCTTCTGACGGTCCCAATTTCGAATACCTTAAAATGGCAGTAAGACTTCCTGATGCCATCACTTCAAGACCTGACGAATTAACGGAAGGTGAATGGGAAGCTCTGGCTAAGATTGTCAATAATGCCGTAGACAGATTCGAAGAATTCAGAAGAACTGAGGGTGGTATCTTACACGAAGAACTCAACAGAAATATTCAGAATATCGACAAATATCTTAGCGAAGTGATTCCTTTTGAAGAAGAAAGAATTGTAAGCGTGAAAGAACGTTATCAGAAATCCTTGAAAGAATTTGAAAATGTTGATGAAACACGTTTCTATCAGGAAATGGCCTATTTCACTGAAAAACTTGATATTTCTGAAGAAAAGGTAAGACTTGCCCAACACCTGAAATATTATAAAGAAGTAATGGACAATGAGTCTTTCAACGGAAAAAAACTGGGATTTATTTCTCAGGAAATCGGAAGAGAAATCAATACACTGGGTTCTAAAGCCAATCACGCAGAAATCCAGAAACTGGTGGTGATGATGAAAGACGACCTTGAAAAAATAAAAGAACAAACGTTAAACGTATTGTAACGATAGATACGGGGTACGAGATGCGTGTTTGTTCTAAGAATAGATCACCAAACTCGAAACCCGTAACCCGAAACCCAAAAAAATGGATAAAGTAATTATATTTTCAGCACCATCAGGGAGCGGAAAAACTACATTGGTAAAGCATTCACTGGAGACATTTCCTGAACTGGAATTTTCAATTTCATGTACGACAAGACAGCCAAGAGGAAGTGAAGTACATGCCGTAGATTATCATTTTCTGACACCGGAGGAGTTCAGACAGAAAATTTCCGAAGATGCTTTTGTAGAATATGAAGAAGTTTATACTGACAAATATTACGGTACTTTAAAATCTGAAGTGGAGAAAATCTGGAATCAGGGAAAAGTTGTTATTTTTGATGTAGATGTAAAAGGAGGCATTTCATTAAAAAATACTTCGGTGAAAAAGCGTTGTCTATTTTATAGAACCGCCTTCCATTGAAGAATTGGAACGAAGATTGATCTCCAGAAACACAGATGATGCAGAAACCATAAAAACCCGTGTCGCAAAGGCAGAAGAAGAAATGACCTACGCCAGCGGGTTTGACAAGATCGTGATTAATGAAGATCTTGATGCAGCTAAAAAAGAAATAGAAAGTTTAATAAAAAGTTTTATCAGTAATTAATGGCTGGAAGATGGAAGAAGGAGGATGGGAGTAAAATACTACACTCAAAATCTAACTTCTAATTTCTAACCTCTAGCTTCTGATCATAAAAAATTGAGGTTGATATGAGTACCGAAACATTAGAAAAAGCTAAATCTGCAATTCCTGTCAGAGGATTTCTGGATATAAAAGATATTGCTATTCCTCAGGGTGAAGAATTGGTGAAGGCCATTCTCAAACTGAAAGAAGAAAAAAATGCGGTTATTCTTGCCCATTATTACCAGCCCGGAGAAATTCAGGACATCGCAGATTTCCTTGGAGATTCTTTACAGTTGGCAAGACAGGCTAAAGATACCAATGCTGACATGATTGTATTCTGTGGAGTACATTTCATGGCAGAAGCCGCTAAAATTCTGAATCCAACTAAAAAAGTAGTTCTTCCTGATACCATGGCCGGATGCTCTCTGGCAGATGGATGTTCAGGAGAAGGACTGAGAAAAATGCGAGAGCAGCACCCGAATGCTTTAATTGCTACTTACATCAACTGTAATGCAGAAACTAAAGCTGAAAGTGATATTATCGTTACAAGCTCCAATGCTGAAACAGTAATTGAAGCCCTTCCTAAAGACAGACCCATTATTTTGCACCTGACAAAAACTTGGGAAGATACCTTTCTAAGAAAACAGGCCGCGATATGATCCTTTGGGATGGAAGCTGTGTGGTACACGAAGCATTTTCAATGGAAAGAATTGCCCAGCAATTGGCTGACAATCCGGATGCAAAACTGATTGCACACCCTGAAAGCGAAGAAGCAGTTTTAAAACTGGCCCATTTTATCGGTTCCACTTCTGCCCTTTTGAACTATGTAGAAAAAGATGACTGCCAGAAATTCATCATCGCTACAGAAGAAGGAATTCTTCACGAAATGAGAAAACGTGCGCCTCAAAAGGAACTGATTCCTGCATTGGTTTTTGATGAAAGCTGTAATTGTTCAGAATGTTTCTATATGAAACGTAATACCATGGAAAAGCTGTATTTATGTATGAAATATGAGCTTCCAGAAATTCTTATCGACGAAGAATTAAGATTAAAAGCATTAAAACCTATTGAAGCGATGCTTGATCTTTCCAAAAGCATAAAATAATTTTTTTATCACAAATATTTATTATATTTAAAACTTAAACTAATAATAAATATGAAAAATCTAAAAAAATTAGACAGAAGAAGTCTTAAAAATGTAAACGGAGGAAGTAACATATGTAACTTAAACTGCGAAATACATGAAACCTGCGGAGCGGGATGTAATGGAGAATTAATCTGCGTACCCAGAGGAATGTATATTCCGGATAACTGTTAAAAAAATAAAGCACTGTTTTTACAGTGCTTTTTTATTTTATTATGCAGTGATTGCAACAAAGCAATCAGCACTCACAACAACGCACATTCTGCAATTTTCGGACAATGTCCAATATGCATCGCACGAAGGATCACTGGAAGAGCCTGGTCCAAAAACCAGATGGGTAGGACAACCATCACACCTTGATATACCAGCACCTTTCATTTGTTCCAAATCTCTTCTGTTCAGTTTCTTTAATTTTTTCATAAAGTCAAATTATCTTTTAAGAAACTCCTCCGTCCACACATTCCATACTTACCAGAACACACATCTTGCAGTGGTCAGGAAGTCCCTGATAAGCAGAGCATGGATATTGATATTCAGGTCCATCTCCAAACGTAGCATTTTGAGGACACCCTGCACATCTTGAAGGACCTGCTGCTCCATTTAATTGTTCAAGTTCTTTTCTGTTTAATTTTTTAGATTTTTCATAGTAGTTTTAAATTAAATTTTGATTTTATGTTCTTATAACAAATTGATGGTTTTTACATACTATTTTTCTAGCCTTCGAGAACCATACAGCTGCCTGGAATGGATGGATCATAAGGAAAAAGATAAAGACAAACTTTACGTCCTTTGAGATCTGTGCATATTGCACAACCTTTCGGTCCACAATCAAGATCTACCGCACAGCTGTCTCCTGTCCCTCCGATAATAGCTCTTAAGCTTTCTCTGTTTAATTTTTTTGAATTTTTCATAGTATTTTAATATTTAAATTGAGTTTAGTCTATTCAATACTACAGCATTGGTGCATAGCAGGTTCCTCCCGGCTTCAGCCAGCATCCCCAATTCCCGCCTCCACGGAAACAAACAAACTGCTCGCCTCCACAGGCTTCAATCTGAATATCAGTGAAACCACCTTTGATGTTCTTCTTGTCTTCCCTTGATAATTTTTTAATTGTTTTCATATGGTAATAATTTGGTATTCTGTAATAATGAATTCATGATGTAAATCAGTAAGGACCAAAGCATTCAAAGCTTACTAACACTCTTCCTTTACAGCACTCAGGTAATGCATAATAATCAGCACATGACCTTGGCTCGCCTGGTCCGTATGGGCCGGCAGGACAATTCTCAAAACAGTCATTCACATCTCCTCCAGTGATTGATTTCAGATTTTTTCGGTTTAATTTCTTAAAATTTTTCATGATTAATTTCTTATTAGTTAATATTATAAATGTAACATTTTAATCAATTACACCAAAATATATCTCATAAAAAGGAAATATAATTTTATTTTGTTAAAAACTTGTCTGTTTCAAAATTATTTGTACATTTGTTCTGTTACAATGAATTTTTAAGAAACATATCTGATATTTCTGCTCTGAAATCACTTATTTCAGGCATATCTTCTGTTTCTACATTTGGCACTACAACAATTACCCCATAACGGGGTAGATTTTCACATATTATTCCCGGTACCCGTACTCTTTTTTCAAAGAGTAACCATTTCTATTTACCCAACTTCAAAAAATAATTGATGAAAGTTTTAAAATTCGGCGGAACATCAGTCGCCCATTCTCAGAATATATTACTGGTGGAAAAAATCATACAAAGAGAATCTTTAAAGAGCAAAGTTGTTGTTATTGTATCAGCACTTCATGGTGTTACTGACCAACTGATTAAAGCTGCGGAATATGCTTCTGTAAAAGATGAAAATTATATTCAAACGGTTCAAAATCTTGAAGAAAAACACATAAATCTGGTAAAAGAACTTTTTCCAATCGCAGAACAAAGTTCATGGTTAAGTTTTGTAAAAAAACATTTTAATGATATCGAAGAGCTCTGCAACGGAATTGCTGTTCTTGGTGAATTGACAGACAGAATTAAAGATAAAATTGCTTCTTACGGAGAATTTCTGTCTTCAAATATTATTGCAGCAAGACTCCAACAAGAAAAATTAGATTGTATATGGATGAATTCTGCAGAGCTGATCAGAACAGACAGTAATTTCACCAATGCAAAAGTAAATTTTAAATGGACTGATAGTAACATTGTCAATTTCCTGAATAAAACCCCCAACCGCATTATTTTAGGCCCTGGGTTTATTGCTCATGATGAAAAAAATAATACAACCACATTAGGAAGAGGAGGTTCCGATTATACTGCTTCTATTATGGCGGCGGCCGTTGATGCAGAAGAACTTCAGATCTGGACAGATGTAAGTGGGATGATGACTGCTGACCCACGGCTGGTTTCCAATGCTAAACCTATTTCTGAAATTTCTTATCATGAAGCAATGGAACTATCACACTTTGGGGCAAAAGTGCTTTATCCACCTTCTATTCAGCCTGTGATGGTAAAAAACACAAACCTGATCATCAAGAATACTTTTGATCCGGATGCGTCAGGAACTTTAATTTCTGATCAACTGAAATGCTCAGAAGATACAAAGCAGATTGCAGTAGGAATTTCAAATATGAACAATATTGCCCTGCTTACCCTTGAAGGCAGTGGAATGGTAGGAATACCCGGAATTTCAGCAAAATTATTTCAATGCTTAAGCCATGAAAAAATAAATGTAATTCTTATCACACAAGGATCTTCAGAACATTCTATCACCATTGCTATTGAAGAAAAAGAAGTTTTGCGTGCTGAAGATGCTATCAACTCTTCTTTTGCAGATGATATTAACCTTAAGAGAGTCTATGATATAAAGATTGAGACAGAACTTTCCATTGTAGCTTTAGTAGGAGAAAATATGAAAAGTAGAAGTGGTGTGAGTGCAAAAATGTTTGGATGTCTCGGAAATAATGGAATCAATATTAGAGCGATTGCACAAGGGTCTTCAGAAAGAAATATCAGCATTGTCATTTCAGAAAAGGATAGTAAAAAAGCAGTTAATGTGCTTCATGAGGAGTTTTTTGAATCTGAAATAAAGCAAATCCATCTGTACATCTGTGGAACAGGAAATGTAGGTTTAAAACTGATTCAGCAGATTTATAACCAAAATGATTATTTAAAAGAAAACTTTTTGATCAACCTGAGAATTGCAGGCATTTCCAATAGCCGTCATATGATGTTTTCAGATCAGGGAATATCAAAAAACAGCTATGCTAATTGGGAACAACATGGTGAAAAAGCCTCTGCCAGAGAATTTGCTGATGAAATTATCCGTCGAAACCTTAGAAATTCGGTTTTCATTGATGTAACAGCAAGTGCTGACATTCCTGAAGTGTATGAAAGCTTATTAAAAAGAAGTGTGAACCTCGTAGCCTGTAATAAAATTGCAGCTTCTTCAGATTTCAAAAAATATAAAACTTTAAAAAATACCGCGCGAAACCACAGCTGTAATTTCTATTTTGAAACCAATGTAGGAGCTGGGCTTCCGGTCATAGGAACCATTAATGATCTCATCAAAAGCGGAGATCAGATTCAATCCATTAAAGCTGTACTGAGTGGAACATTGAATTTCGTATTTAATGAGTATGACGGCAGCAGAACATTCTCTGAAGTTGTGGCACAAGCTCAGAAAGAAGGATATACAGAGCCGGATCCAAGACTTGATCTGTCCGGAACGGATGTAGCCAGAAAAATTTTAATTCTGGCAAGAGAGGCAGGATATCCGCTTCAGTTTGAAGATATTGAAAACATTGGTTTTCTGCCTGAAGAATGCATGCAGGGAAGCGTTGAAAGTTTTTACGAAAAGCTTACAGTATATGAAGATCACTTCAAAAACTTATTGAATAAAGCTAAAAGCGAGGGCAAAATATTAAAATATGTCGCAGAATTTGAAAACGGAAAAGCCAAGGTAGGCTTGCAGCATATTGCTCCGGAAAGTGATCTGTTTCACTTATATGGAAAGGACAATATTGTCATTTTTAAAACGCTGAGATACTCTGAGCAGCCTTTGGTTGTAAAAGGAGCTGGTGCAGGAGCTGAGGTAACGGCAAGCGGAGTTTTTGCAGATATAATCCGTTCTATTTAAAAACAGAGTTATGAAAAAAGTAAAATTAAAAGTCCCGGCCACCGTGGCCAATCTGGTTTGTGGATTCGATATTTTAGGAATGGCAGTCCATGATCCTTATGATGAGATGGAGTTCAGATTATTGGAAACTCCTGACATTATTATAAAACATACAGACTCTTTCGGACTTCCTGAAGAGCCTTCCAGCAATGTTGCCGGGATTGTTCTCTTACAAATTCAGGAACACCTTAATCTGAAAAACGGCTTTGAAGTTATTATTCATAAACATATAAAGCCCGGAAGCGGGCTCGGCTCCAGTGCGGCAAGTGCCGCCGGAGCCGCTTTCGGAGCCAATATATTATTAGGAAACAAACTTTCCAAAGAGGAAATGGTCTATTTTGCCATGTTTGGGGAAGAACTTGCTTCAGGAGTGCGCCATGCAGACAATATCGCACCAATCATCTATGGCGGAATCACCTTGGTAAAATCTACCGAACCAATTGATATCATCCCTCTGAACAGTCCTGATTTATTCGTAACCGCCGTTCATCCGCAGGTGGAAGTTAAAACCTCAGATGCCAGACAAATTTTAAAGAAAAATATCACCTTAAAAAGCGCTGTTGAACAATGGGGAAATATAGCCGGACTTGTAGCCGGGATTCAGAAAAATGATTTCCCGTTGATTGGCAGAAGCCTCAACGATGTGATTATAGAACCTATCCGTAGTATTCTGATTCCGAAGTTTGACGAAATCAAAGAAAAAAGCTTACAGATAGGATCTTTGGGAGGAGGAATTTCCGGATCAGGACCTTCCATTTTCATGCTGTCTGAACAAAAAGAAACGGCAGAAAAAATTGCTCAGATGATGAAATCAGTCTATGATGAAATTGATATAGAAAGTTTTGTATATGTATCAAAAATAAATCCGGCAGGAATTCAGATTGTTGAAGAAAATTAACCTTAAAAAACAGAAATGAAATATTATAATTTAAAAGACCATCTGGAAAAAATTGATTTCAGAGAAGCAACAATAAAAGGCCAGGGAAAAGAAAAAGGGTTGTTCTTTCCTGAAAACATTCCTCAGTTTAATGAAGAATTTATTCAAAATCTTCATCAGTATTCCAATGAAGAAATTGCATACAGATGTATGAAAGACTTTGCAGGAGATGACATTCCTTCGAAAATACTCAAAGAAATTGTAGCAGAAACCGTGAGTTTTGAGATTCCTTTAGTAAAAATTAATGAACAGATATCTATATTGGAGCTGTTTCATGGTCCTACTCTGGCTTTTAAAGATATTGGTGCGAGATTTATGAGCCGCTGCCTGTCTTATTTTCTGAAAAATCAGCAGAAACAAGTAACTGTTCTTGTTGCCACTTCCGGCGATACCGGAGGTGCTGTTGCCCATGGATTTTATAAAATTCCGCAGATTAATGTCGTTATTTTATATCCTAAAAACAGGGTAAGTCCGGTACAGGAGAAACAGTTGACAGCATTAGGAGAAAATATTTCGGCTATAGAAGTCAATGGCAGTTTTGATGATTGTCAGAATCTTGTCAAGCAGGCTTTTTCAGATGAAGAAATCAACAGTCAGTTATTTCTGACGTCTGCCAACTCTATCAACGTTGCAAGATGGCTTCCCCAGCAGATTTATTACTTAATAGCTTTGAAACAATGGATTCAACAGCATAAAGAGCATCCCGTAATCTGTGTACCAAGTGGTAATTTCGGAAATATCTGTGCCGGGCTTTTGGCTTATTTCAGAGGTTTACCTGTCAGCCATTTTATTGCGGCCTGTAATGCTAACCAGGTAGTTCCTGACTATTTTAAAACTCAAAACTACCAGCCCCAAAAAGCGATTGCTACTCTATCCAATGCTATGGACGTAGGAGATCCGAGTAATTTTGTACGAGTTCTGGAGCTTTTCGGGCATCAGTTTGAAACTGTAAAAAATAAAATTTCGGCTTATTCCATTGATGATGACCAAACCATGGGCACTATCACAGAAGTTTATGCCAAATACGGATATGTTCTGGAGCCTCACAGTGCCGTAGCCTTTGCGTCAATGGAAAAATATCTAAAAGAAAATCCCAATCAAAAAGGATTTATCCTGGGTACTGCTCATCCGGTAAAATTCCCTGATGCAGTGGAAAAAGCAATTCATACTCAGATTGAAATTCCTGAATCGTTGAATGAGCTCATGAAAAAGGAGAAAAAAACTGTAGAAATAAATTCAGATTTTGAAGAATTAAGACGATTTTTGCTTCATAAAATCTGAAGCAATGAGCAAAATATATCTTGAAGATGTAAGAATATACGCGTACCATGGTGTACTTCCTGAAGAAAATATCATCGGTACCTATTATATTCTGAATGCAGAACTTCATACCGATCTGTGGAAAGCAGCCACTTCCGACGATTTGCATGACACGATAAGTTATGCAGATATCAACAATATTCTTCACGGTGAAATGAAAATAAAATCCAAATTACTGGAACATGTAGCAGGAAGAATCATCACAAAAATTCATGACAGCTTTCCACAGGTCGATTATATTAAATTAAAAATCACCAAAACAGCTCCACCTATGCAGGGAGAAATGAAAGGTGCAAGTATTGAGTTGGAAAAAAGCTTTAAACCAGAAAATTAAATTGCTTATTTTCGTTTCATTAAAAAAACATACAAATTGAAATTCGTTAAAATATTATTTTTAGTAGCGGGAATCAGCGTTTTTGGTCAAGCTGGTGTTGACAATCAGTTGGCGGCTTATAACTTTCCGAAGATCAGATCCAGTATTACAATGCCTGTGACCATCCCCCTTTCGGAACTCAGCAACATGATCAATGCTTCCGTGAAAGATCTGGTGTACCAGGATGATTCTTATACAGACAATAATAATGATCAGTTTAAGGTAAAAGTTTGGAAGACCAGACCTATCCGCCTTGTAGGAGGAACCAGCCAGAATCTGCTGATTGAAGTTCCTTTAAAAATATGGGCAGAAAAAGGAATTGGTACACTAGGAGTATATACCTATCAAAATACCACTTTCGAAACGGTAATGTCTTTCAATACCACTGTTACTTTTAAAAATAACTGGACCATTACTACGAATACCAGGCCCAATGGCTTCAGATGGGTAACAAAACCTGTTCTGGACTATGGAAGAATACAGATTCCTATTACCTCCATTGTTGAAAAAAGCTTAAAAGAGCAACAGGAAAAATTCTGTAAAACTATTGATCAGCAAATGGCTACACAGCTGAATTTCCAGCAATATGCCTTGATGGCATGGAATACTTTCCTTCAGCCCTTCAATATTTCTGAGGAATATAATACATGGCTGAAAGTAAGTCCTGTAGGTGTCAATATCACTCCTTTAAAGTTTTATGGAAACCAGATCAATGCTACTCTTGGTGTGGATATCTTTTCTGAAACTTTTACAGGGAATAAACCTGCCGCCTCTTCCCCGGTAACCAGTGTTGCCAATTTTAATACAACCCCTACAGTTGCTGACAAGTTTATTCTGCAGACTACAGCCAATATTCCTTTTACAGAAGCAAGCAATATGGCGAGAAAAACTTTCCTGAATAAGGAATTTGATATTCGCGACTCCAAAGTAAAAGTAACAGACATCAGAGTGTACGGTGTTGATAATAGAGTAGTTATTGAGGCTCAGACTGATGGCTATATAAAAGGTACTTCTATTATTTCAGGAATTCCGGTGTATGACGAAACCAAAAGAAAAATTGTATTGTCAGAAACCAAATTCAAACTGAAAACTACCAATATTCTGCAGAAAACCGCTTCCCTCCTGTTTCAGGGGAAAATCGTAAAAATGATTGAAGAAGAATATGGTATTCCAACTCAGGAACTGGAAGAAACTTCAAGAAAAAGCATTGAAGAAGCCTTCAACAAAGAGTATTATAAAGGATTAAAGATGAACGGAAAAGTTTTCAATCTTAAACCTAGTAAAATTCTGCTCAGTAATACAGGAATTACTGCAGTTATTGATACGAGTGCCTCATTAAAGCTTCTTGTCAATGGGTTCTAAAATTTTAAACTTAAAACTAAACTAAAAAACTAAACCAAAAACTAATAACCGACCATGAGAAAATATTTAGTAATTGTAGATCGAAACAGAGCTGAAAAGCTGACCAGATTTGCTAATTTTATTATTGACAGAGTTGTAATCTCAGTTTTGTTTCTTGCTTTAGGTTTTATTGCTTCGTTACTGTACAGCCTTGCCAATATTGACTTTCTTATCAACATTGTTTATAAAATGTCTGAAATGAATAGATTTCTTGATATACTGATAACCTCTCTTATCTACTTTATGTATACTTTTTTGATAGAATATTTTACTAAAGGACGATCCATAGGCAAATATATTACTGGAACAAAAGTTATTTGTATAGATGGGACTGAGCCTACTTTTAATGATTATCTCATCAGGAATATTTCAAGAATTGTTCCTTTTGATACGCTTTCCTTTTTCGGAGAAAATGGCTGGCATGACAAATGGAGTGAAACAAGGGTAATTAACATGAAAAATTATCAGGCTGAAATTCAAGCAAAAAGCGAAATTGAGGATCTTGGAAAGAAAGAAATTGCTTAAAAACTTTTGTTCATAAAGAAATTTTACTATATTTGCACACCTCAAAAATGGTAAAAATGGTACTTTGGCCGAGCGGCTAGGCAGTGGTCTGCAACACCATCTACAGCGGTTCGAATCCGCTAGGTACCTCAAAAAAACCTCTAAATAATTTAGAGGTTTTTTTGTTTTTATACTTTTAGCTTTTTTAGTATTCCATTCTTTTTATCATCAATAGAACCTATGAAAAAATTACTAGTCTTCTTCTTCATTTCATTTGCTCTTGCTCTGTTGAATGGATATTTTTTTAATTTCCTTAATGATACCTATTTTCATTTTGATGTCAATCAAAATAGAAACAAGAATATTTCGAAAGAAGAACTAAACTTCATTGCAATATTTTTCGCCCCTTTTCTGGAAACTTTTTTATTTCAATATCTCCCCTACCTAGTTTTAAGCAAATGGATGAGAATCAGGAATAGAGTACTTTGTATTATCATCATGAGTATCATTTTTGCCTCCATGCATTATTATAACGGGCTATATATTGTTATGACATTTTTTGGAGGCATCATTTTAAACAATCTTTATATTTATTACTTCAGGCACGCCCATGCCTACAGTTTTATGCTAACAGTATTCTTTCACGGGTTATTCAATCTGTACGGCTTTTTATTTATAATGTAATATAACCTGCCTCTTTTAATGATATAAAAAAAGCCCTTCAGATCACAGAAGAGCTTGATAAATAATGTAAAAAGTAATGATGGATAGAAAATTATCTCCTTCAAAAATAGAGGATTAATCCAACATACTTTTATGAGTAGCGTCATATTAGGGCAAAAAAAAATCCTCGGAAATTCCGAGGATAAAAACTAATAACCATGAAAACTCAAATTAAACATGAGTTACATTTCTATATTGAAAAATCGTGCCAAGAATAATGATTTTGAGAAAAAAAATTATTTTCTTGTTGTGACACAATTTTCACCAATTCAACATTTAAAACAGATTTTACTGATCGTTTAAAAACCTCTTCATAATTACCTTTAATAATTTCAGATAAATCTAATGCTCCGGCAAAAGTATTAAAAAAAAATAATTTACATTTTAATAAAATAAAATTTACATTCAAGACATAAAAAAAATTTAAAAAGAGCTGATCTGCCATAAAAGTATTTCTAATAACAAATTGGCACACTCGCCACATCCATCAAAAAAAATATTAATCATCATGATATAAAAGATCATATCAATCCTTCATATAAAAAGCCCCCAGAAATGGAGGCCTCAAAAAACACAAATGATGAAAAAAAATTTTATATCAGAGATAAAAATTATTTTATCTATTAATTCTTAGCCAAAGATATACCAGTCTTTTTTTTTATTTTATGAGTATAATCATAAAATTATTATTTCTTTTAAATACGGAATTTTCAGGTCACACACTTTATTTCTCAAAAAAAGACAATAATCAAAATCTACATGATAATGATTAGCTTGGTGAAATATCTTATTCTTAAAAAAACATAACACACTCCCTGGTGTGCAAAATATAAGAAAAAAAAATCAAATATATAATGACTGAAGTTATGTTTTCCGTATATATTATTTTATAATTTTATACTATAAATTCAAAAAGACCGTGGCAAATTTTTCTATACTTATAGCAAACTATAATAATGGAAAGTATTTCAAGGAGTGCTATCATTCATTAATCAATCAAACCTATGAAAACTGGGAGGTAATAATTATTGACGATGCTTCTACAGACAATTCGGTTGAAATTATAGAGTCTCTGATCAAAGATGACTCCCGCTTTAAGCTTTATCATAATGCTCTTAATGAAGGCTGTGGATCTACGAAAGCCCAATGCATGAAATATGCTCAGGGAGATTTATGTGCGTATCTTGACCCTGATGATGCTCTTCATCCTGAGGCACTGGAAAAAGTAACACTGGAATTTACAAACAGAGATGATCTTGCTGCCGTATATTCTCAAATGATACTTTGCAACGAGGACCTTGTTCCGGAAAAAATCTATACAGGTACTAAACAAATTTATAACAATCGCTATTTCTTCAACTATCCTATTCAGTTTGCCCACTTTTTCACGTTTAAAAGGGAGATTTATTTAAGAACTAAAGGAATTAATCCGAATCTGAAAAATGCGGTAGACCAGGATCTTTATCTGAAAATACTGGAGCAAGGGGAAGTAAAATACCTCAAAGAACCTTTGTATCTCTACCGACTCCATTCCAATGGAATTTCTCAGGATAAAGCAAAACAAAGTGCAAAAGATTCTTTTGCAAGAGTAATCCATGAAACGATGAAAAGACGGGGAATAAAAACCATTAACAACAAAATAGTTCCTGAGTTTTTTACCAGTTCAAATGAAATTTTTAATCTTCTGAATTACCAAACCAACAGAATGCACCGCATCATGAGTAAAATAAAAGTTACTTTAGATAATATATAAATCAAAGGCTGCTCTATTTGAGCAGCCTTTGATTATAAAATATGGAATGAAATTGTTTGTAATAAAAGTATCCGTTTTTGAACAATTATTATATGCGTAAAATCATAAAAAGCAATAAAAATGAAAAGGCCTCCGTCAGGAGGCCTAAAAAACACAAATGATGAAAAAAATCTATTTAGAAAAATCCAAACAGAATATTGTAGAATCATTCAGCATCACCAATATATTTTACATTTTCTAAGCAGAAAATATAATACAATATCACAACAGAAGAATGAATACTTTATATTAGAATCAAGCAGCCCTCCGAAGAATAATCAAAAATAATCCGCATTACGAAAATGCTTATAGGTCATACTCAATCTAAAAACCATATAAAATTATTGAATGATTGAAAATATCTCCATCTCTGGGATGGGTAAATTTAGCTAAATATTTGTTTGCTCACAAGGCTTATTCTTCCCAAATGATCGGAATATATATGGTAATATATCCATCAGAATCTACCTGTGCATCAGAAACTGTTGCAACTACTGTTCCATAGCCAACCCATCCTCCTTGTCCCTGCATTGCCGAAAAGGTATAAGTTCCCGCAGGAAGACCATTATAATATTGTGGAACAGATTGAAATCCGCCACTATAATATGTATCATACACTTCTCCGGTCGTCATATTTTCTGCAAGGAAACTTCCTACATCATAATTTCCTGACAGAATTTTTGTTCCGTTTTTAGAAAGAAGGCCATACCGGATCTTATAAGTCTGAGTTATTGGTGATTTATCAGCTATTTCTGAACTGCCTTTATGGGGTTCTGTTATTTCCTTGAAGGAAAACGATGTTGTAACAGCCAGCAATCCAATAAATGCTGATACTGTAAAAATTGATTTTTTCATATTAAAAAGTAATTTGGTATTCAAAAATACTCAACTTATATGAATTTAATAAAAACTATCAATGAAATAAAATTTACAAATACTTTTAAAAACAAAAAAAGAAAATTGAAAGCATATGTATAATGTTTACTTTATTTTTTTATCCTAAAAAATCATACAACCTAAAATAATCAACCTTTATTTTTCAACCTTTGAAATCTACCATCAATAGTACAAAACTGATCATTATATAAAATTAACTCTCTTTTCAATTATCACTTTTAACACTTATTAACTAAAATTTGGCTTCATAATTGAAAATAGAATTAAAATCAAAGTCATTTTGGCTTTATCGTATTAAAATTTGAATTATGAGAAAGATAGTATTAGCAGGTTTTTTATCCGTCTTTTTAATGACGGCCTGCAAGAAAGATGACAGTGTTGCAGAAAAGTCACTGGAAGCACAGAAACTTGAATTTCAGGCCAGACAACTTGAAATAGAAAAACAAAAACTGGCTATTGAAAAGGAAAAAATGGTATATGAAGCGCAGAAAAAAGCAGATAGTATATCAGAAAGCAAAAAAGCGAGAGCTGCTGCTGAAAATAATTCAAAACCACAGGTGATCAGAGAAACACGAACAATATATAGAGACAGAAACTCTAATTCTGGCTCAGGAAGCAGCAACGGAAGTTATGCCAATAACGGAAGTGGTACATCACAGGGAACTACTCAGAAAAAAGGATGGAGTAAAGCTGCCAAAGGGACCGTAATTGGTACTGTAGGTGGAGCTGCTGTCGGAGCCATAGTTGCTAAGAAGAACAGAGGATTGGGAGCTGTAATCGGAGGTGTTGTAGGTGGTGCAACCGGATATACCATTGGTAGATCACAAGATAGAAAAGACGGAAGGGTACAACCCCGCTAATAAATATTTTAATGATAAAATATAAAGATTGCTTACTTTTAAGCAATCTTTTTTTTATGATAATGATTCTGTTTTCTTCCATTTTCATCATTCCTGCCCTGATGGGCTGGGGAAAGATCATGGAAAATATATGGGGAATTTTATTTCAGGGGATCTCTGGAAAAATTTTAGCCGGAATTATGGGAATCAGTATTATATGGACAGTGATTTCTTTTTTATTCCCTTAAATATCGAGGTGGAAGTACCTTCAATACTATTGGGACTATTTTCTTTCTTTATAAATAAACTTTATCAGGACTTTCGTCAATTTTCAAAAAAGGATTTTATAATATTAAGTGTAAGTTCTCTGACTGTTATGTTCGCAGGGTCTTTCTATCCTTATATATTGGATCATTTTGGGTATTATATTCCTACATTGAAATGGCTTACAGAATATGGACTTATAAAAGGCATCTCGAATATAGACCTCACCTTAGGACAAATGTCTGTCTGGCATATTTTTCAGGCAGGGTTTTCGAATTTTTCTGATCCATTTTTAAGAATCAATTCTATACTGCTTATCATCTACAGTATGTATAGTTTTGAAAAAAAAAACTGGATACATCTTTGTTTTCTGCCCATCTTATTACTGTTTTCACAGTCTCCTAGCCCGGACCTTTCTGTGATTATCTTTTCGGTTATTATTTTAAATGAAATTATAGCTGGAAACAGAAATATCACGCTCCTCTTTGCATTTTCAGTTTTTGTCTTTACCATAAAACCTACGATGATATGGCTTCCTATTTTGGTTTTCTTAAACTTTGTTTTTATTTTTAAAAGCAACTTTAAACAATTTCTTTTAGGGAGTTCAATTCTGTTTTTATTCTTCGTTAAAAACATCTGGACATTCGGATATCCTGTCTTTCCTATAGCAATAGGAGATCTGGGGCTATCCTGGAAGCCCAATTCCGAAGTTTTAAAAATTTCTTCTCAGTTCGCGATCATGAAAACCTATGATATGCAGTATACCTATGAGGAAATCCAAAATTTTTCAACATGGGATTATATCAAAAACTGGTTTTCTCTGGAAGGAATAAAATCCAAAATCAATATTATCTTTATTCTGAGCTTAATTATTTTCATAGTATTCGCCTGGATAAAAAAGAAAAAACTTATCACCCTGATCTGCATTTCATTGTTGATAAAAAGTATAATAGTTCTTGCATTTTCAGCCCAGTACAGATTTTTTACAGATGTCTTTTTTGCAATATCCTTTATTTTATTTTACGACTATTTTGATCAGAAGAAATCCATTATTGTCTTTTCAACACTTAGCTTATTCTTTATTTCAATATTAACTTTTCCGGGAATTATTCAAAAATATATTCCAAGTTTCCGGGTGGGAAGTTTTATGGCCGGATTTGAAAAAGAGCAGATATACAAACCTTCAACCTATGAATATCAGCGGTTTGACAGATTTAAAGTAGGGAATTTAAAGTTTAATGTTTCTCAACATTACCCCTATAGTTTTGATACTCCACTTCCTGCAATTACTCCGGCTTATCTTTTTGATGATGTAAATGCAGGTATTTTTCCACAGCTTTCAGATAAAAATGATATTAAAAAAGGGTTTATCCCGAAAAAAATGACTTCTGAAGAAAAAGAGGAAGCCCAGAAGGTTATCAATACTATCAAAAACAATGATAAATAGAACAAATCCAGAAACTTTATTATCTGAAGAAAAAAAGGTAATTTTGTATCATGTTCAACACATTAGGTAATCTTCTTAGTCTTACAACATTTGGAGAAAGTCACGGAGTGGCTTATGGCGGTATCATTAATAATTTTCCGGCAGGTTTAACGGTAGATCTCGATAAAGTTCAGTATGAACTGAACCGAAGAAAACCTGGCCAGTCGGCAATCGTTACACAAAGAAAGGAAAGCGACACGGTAAAGTTTCTTTCAGGAATCTTTGATGGCAAAACAACAGGTACGCCCATCGGTTTTATCATTGAAAACGAAAATCAGAAATCGAAAGATTATGATCACATTGCTGGCGCATATCGTCCAAGCCATGCTGATTTTACTTATGACCAGAAATTTGGTTTCAGGGATCATCGTGGTGGCGGAAAATCTTCTGCAAGAGAAACAATGAATTGGGTAGTGGCAGGAGCCCTTGCCAAACAACTTTTACCCAACATTGAGATCAATGCTTACGTTTCTTCCGTAGGTGATATTTTCTGTGAAAAGCCTTATCAGGCTTTAGACTTCTCCCAAACAGAGAGCAATGATGTTCGTTGTCCGGATACTGAGACGGCAGAAAAGATGATTGCAAGAATCAAGGAGATCAAAAAAGAAGGAAACACAATCGGAGGAACCATCACTTGTGTGATTAAAAATGTTCCTGTGGGAATTGGTGAACCTATCTTTTCAAAACTTCAGGCTGAGCTGGCAAAAGCTATGCTGAATATCAATGCCTGCAAAGGGTTTGAATATGGAAGCGGTTTCTGCGGAGCTAAAATGACAGGAAAAGAACATAATGATGCCTTCAATACGGATTTCACTACAAAGTCTAACCTTTCCGGAGGTATTCAGGGTGGAATTTCCAACGGAATGGATATCTATTTCCGTGTGGCTTTCAAACCTGTAGCTACTATTCTGAGACCTCAGGACAGTATTGATAAAGACGGAAATCCAGTCATTGTAGAAGGAAAAGGACGTCACGATCCTTGTGTAGTTCCAAGAGCAGTTCCTGTAGTGGAAAGTCTTGCGGCATTTGTACTGGCAGACCTGTTTTTGATCAACAAAACAAGAAATATCAATAATTTTTAACATAAATATTTTTGGTAATGAAAAATTACTGGGATAAAGGAATTTCGTTTGAAGAATATCTTCAGATTGCAAAAGAAAGATTAGAGCATCCTGCCAACCAACAGGAAGTTGAATATAAACAATATTATGAGCTGGGACTTCAGAGAATGGACAGAACGGTAAAAAAATACGTTCCGGATGAAGATCAGCTGAAAGAACTGGCTGCCAAAAACTTTGACGGAAAGATTTTAATCATTTCTGAAGCATGGTGCGGAGATGCTAGTGCAACAGTACCTGCTCTTTTCAGATTTTTTGAAGGACACAATGAAGTAAGAGTCTTCCTGAGAGACAGTGATAAAAGTTTAATCAACCAATTTTTAACGAACGGTACAGAATCCATTCCGAAAGTACTTATCCTTGACAAAGACCTGAATGTAAAAAATTCATGGGGTCCACGTCCTAAATATGGTTATGAACTTCTGATGAAATATAAAGCCGATCCTGAAGCCTATCCAAAAGATACTTTCTATAATGATCTGCAGATTTATTATGCCAAAAATAGAGGAAAAGATGCTGTTCAGGAAATTTTGGACCTTCTATAAACAATAGATATGAAAAAAAGTATCATTTATATTGTAATCATAGCAATCATTGGCGTTGTTGCATTTGTACCGGGAATAAGAAATTTCCTTAAGGATACTTTTTTTCCGGTAGCCACTATTGAAAATGCTGTTCACATCAGTGAAGAGGATTATGATATAGAACTTAAAGGCATTAATGCACCAAGCACCAATCTTAAGAATTTTAAAGATAAAGGGGTTTTTCTGAACTTCTGGGGAACATGGTGCCCGCCTTGCAGAAAAGAATGGCCTTCTATTCAGAAACTGTATGATACAAGAAAAGATCATGTTGATTTTGTTTTAATTGCCATGAATGATAAGGAAGAGGATGTAAGAAAGTTTTTGAAAGAAAATAACTATACCGTTCCTGTATATATTGCTCAAAGTCCTATTTCCGAAAAAATTCTTCCAAAGGTATTTCCTACCACTTTCCTGCTGGATAAACATGGAAGAATTCTTATTAAAGAGGATGCTACAAAAGACTGGAACACAGAGACTGTGCATCAGTTTATTGACAATATTATCAAATAATATTTTAACTAAATTTTATAATTTGTTGGTACAGGATTTGCGAATTTTATAGCGTTGAAAAATTTATTAATCCAAACACAAAATGAAATATTCAAAATTAAATCTTGCAAAAGAAGCCATCAATCATAAGGGCTTTATCAAAAAGATCCCTGATATTTTCAGAATGGTCAAAATGTGGAGAAAAGGAATTTACCCAATGAAATCCATAGACATTATTCTTCCTTTACTTGGAATTTTATATGTACTCTCTCCTATTGATCTGCTTCCTGAATTTGTAATACCGGTTCTTGGAGTTATGGATGACCTGGCAGTATTGTCACTTACCATTCCTAAGCTTATCAAAGAGGTTGACAAATTTTTATTGTGGGAAGCCCAGCAAAAATACAGCAGTGCCCAAGTCATTGATGCTGAAATCGTAAAATAATAGTTTATTATATTTTTCACGCCATCCCGGCCAATCCGGGATGGTTTTTTGTTGACAAATGGACGATAAATTTTTAAGCCTTATTTCAATTCCTTAAATTTGCAGTATCTAATAAAAAATAATGGAAAGTAAAAAAGAATTCTTCTTAGAGTGCTACAAACTAGGAATCATCAAATTCGGAAGGTTTACCCTGAAAAGCGGCATTGAAAGTCCTTTTTATGTAGACCTGAGACCTTTGGCTTCAGATCCTAAAATTTTAAAAAATCTTGCTAATTATTTACTGGAAATGCTTCCGTTAGATAATTTCGATTTAATTTGTGGAGTTCCTTATGCTGCTCTTCCTATGGCTACTGCAATGTCTCTGGAAAGTTATATTCCATTAATTATTAAAAGAAAAGAAGCGAAAAGCTATGGTACAAAGAAGCTGATTGAAGGAATTTACCAGAAAGGACAAAACTGTCTTTTGGTAGAGGATGTAATCACTTCAGGAAAATCTTTGCTGGAAACCATTCCTGAAATAGAACAGGAAGATCTTAAAGTTTCTGATATTGTGGTGGTACTTGACAGAGAACAGGGAGGGAAACAATTATTGGAAGGTAAAGGATATCGAGTACATACTCTTTTCAATATTTCGGAAGTATGCAATATTCTTCAGGAAACAGGTGAATTGTCAGATGAAGAAGTAAAAAGAATTCAGGACTTCCTTCAAGGGAACCACATTCAGTTTGAAGAAGAAACCAGATCATCTTATGAACAGAAACTTCAGGTGACACAGCATTCCGTTTCCAAAAAATTACTGGAAACCGCTTTGGCAAAAAAATCAAACCTTATTGCTTCTGCTGATGTTACAACCACTCAGGAGCTATTGGAACTTGCTGAAAAAGTAGGGCCACACGTTATTGCTTTAAAAACACATATCGATATCATTTCTGATTTTGATTATGAAAAAACCATCACTCCTTTAAAAGCTATTGCAGCAAAACACCAGTTCTTACTCATGGAAGACAGAAAATTTGCTGATATCGGAAATACACAGGAGCTTCAGTTCACAAGCGGAGTTTTCAAAATTACAGATTGGGCAGATTTTGTGACTTCTCAGGTAATCGGAGGTTTTGAATCATTAGACTGTTTCAAAAATGTAGGAGTGGTAGCCATCGTTGGAATGTCTTCAAAAGGTGCTTTAACAACAGCCAGCTATCGTGAAGAAGCTTTAAAAGTAGCTTTATCTCATCCTAATGTAATTGGTGGTGTATCTCAGAATAAAATTCCTGAGGATCTGCTATTGTTCACTCCTGGGGTAAACCTTGCAGATTCAGGAGATGGCAAAGGACAGCAGTACAACACACCGGAACATGTTTTCAAAACACTGCACACAGATTTTATCATCGTAGGAAGAGGAATCTACAAATCCAATGATCCTGAAGCATCTGCCATCACTTATAAAACAGAGGGATGGAATGCTTATATTAATTCTTTGGAAAAAAAAGCAATTCAAGGTTAAAATACTATAAAGTATATACAAAATAAGTTATATTTGAGCTTTATCACGAATATTTGAAAAAGATCAGCCTTTGCCTTATTTTGTTATGTGGAGTTGTACAGGTTTCTGCACAGACAGACAGTATATACATTGAAACAAAACTGTCTCCTGACAAAAAGAACCTTGATGTCCGCCAGGAAATTGTTTATTACAATCACTCCGGAAAAGACCTTCAAACCGTAAAACTCCTGAATTGGGTAGCCGCGTACAATAAACGGGGAACTTCTTTAGTCTACAGAAAACTGGAAGACCGGAATAATGATTTGCATTTTGCAAAAAATGACCAATTGGGAAAACTTCTGGAACTGAATATTAAAAATTCTGACAATGAAGCCCTTCCTGTCAATACACTCTCAGATGAAAATCTTTTTATTCCTCTGAAAAATGTATTAAAACCTGGCGAAAGCGTTACTTTACAGTTGCAATACAGGATGCAGCTTCCCGATAAAAACTTTACGGGATACGGAACATCTGCACAGAATACTCTATTAAAATATTTCTTTATTGTTCCGGATCATTTTGATCCGGACAATATTTCCAAAAGAAACTATCACGATATTGAGGAACAGGTAAGTTTTAATACTTTCTGGACCGTCAATTTTGATCTTCCTGTTAATAATTTTGTTGAAGGAAATCTTCCACAGGTTCAAATGAATTCATTTAAGGGATACCTTGACTCAGATCCTGAATTTTTGATTTCTCCGACAGCATTTCAATCCATCAAAACCAATGTTGATGGAGATGAAATCCAAATCAAGTTTGGTTATAATCTTAAACCGGAAGAAAAACAAAACCTGGAGTTTTATCTTCCTTTACAATTAAAATTTATCAAGGAACGCATCGGGTATCTTCCGAAAAGTATTTTTATCTCAGATAAATTCCGAGCTAAAGAAGACTTTTTCGGGAATAATGATATTACTTTCTGGAAATTCAGATTCCGCCTGTTTACCGAGACCGAAAAAACCGATATGGATTATTTCGGGATCATTGCTAAGAAAATTCTTGACGAAGGCGTTATTGCAGATAAAGAAAAAGACCATTGGTTTAAAAATGGTTTAAAATCATATCTTGAAATTCAGTACCTCAAAAAATTCTACGCTGATACGAAACTTTTAGGGACACTTCCCGAGACAAGAATCTTTGGGCTTAAACCTTTAAAGCTATTCCATGCCTCCAAAGTAAAACTTCTGGATCGCTATGGACTTTCCTATCAGTACATCATGCTGCAAAACCTTGATCAGAAGATCGATGAACATTTCCCTGTTTTGAGTAACTTTAATGACATGGCTATCAGCAGCTTTGAAACAGGAAGTCTTTTCAATTATTCGGCCGACAAAATGGGATATGAACCATTCAATGGGATTCTAAAAAACTATATTTCTCAGAATTCCGGAAAAAAAATTAATCCTGATGAATTCCTTTCTTCCCTTGCTGAAAACAATACATCAACAGCCTATCTCTCCAACTTTTTTAAACAGAAAAACAGGGTTGATTTTAAATTGAAAAACATTAGAAAAGACAATGACTCTCTGCAAATAAAAATTGTAAGAAATACAGACATTTCTATTCCCGTAAAAGTGGAAACGGAAACCAGAGAAGGAGAAAAGAAAACGTACTGGATAGATACGGAGGAAAATGAACGTACCACCAGCCTGTCACTTCCTGCATCAGAGAATATTTACAAAACCACCTTAAATAGTGGCTATATCTTTCCTGAATCCAATTACAGGGACAACTTCCTGTATGCGAAAGGATTATTTTCCAATGCAAAAAAAATTAAACTTAAATTAATAAAAGATATTCCCAACCCGGAATACAATGAAATTTACATCAGCCCAAGGGTACGTTTCAACAATACGTATGATAAATTTCTTTTGGGAGCCAATTTTAAAAATCAGTCTTTCTTTGATCAGAAATTTTTGTATTCGGTGACTCCAACTTATAGCACAGGAACAGGTAAACTAACCGGTTCAGGAGCTGTCTCCTACTCTATTCTGCCTGCAGAAAGCATTATCCGAAGTCTGACATTTGGACTCTCAGGATCTTATTTCCATTATGATTATGATCTGGCCTACAGAAAAACCTCAATATCATCTTCTATCAACTTCAGAAAGAATCCAAGAAGTACAGTAAGCAGAAGTCTGGGAGTTTCCTATAATTATTTTGAAAGGGATCTGAGCCCTACAATGATTGCCAATAACGATTACAGCAAATATAACCTCTGGAGTATTGGATATGGTTATAGCGACAGCCAGATGATTCATGAAAAAAGCTTCAGCCTAAGTACCCAGGGAATGGAAGATTTCAATAAAATAACAGCTGAAGGCTTCTACAGATGGGAATTTGCTCCTAAACAAAAGCTGAGCTTACGTTTATTTGCCGGTTACTTCTTAAGAAACAACACCCGAAATAACCTTTTCGATTATGGAATTTCGAGGGTTTCCAACTATTCATTCTCTTATACGCTTTTAGGAGAAAGTGCCAGCAGCGGTCTTCTTTCCCAGCAGTTTATATTGGCTGATGGTGGTTTTAAATCTTTTCTTCCGGGAACAGTGAATCAATGGATTACGTCTGCCAATGTAGATTCAAGCGTATGGAAAATATTCCACGTATATGCAGATGCCGGAGTTTATAAAAACAAAGATCTTCCTGCCAAATTCATTTGGGACACCGGAGTTAAGGTAAGAATCATCCCGGATTTTCTGGAAGTATATTTCCCGATACAGTCTTCTTTAGGTTTTGAACCTTCATTCAAAGATTATGGAAAGCGTATCAGATACACTTTAATTCTTAATCTCGGATCAATAATTAATGCAGCGAGAAGAGGCTGGTATTAAGTAAGATTCTGAAAAATAAAAAATAAGGACAGCCTGTTATCGGTTGTCCTTTCTTATTTAAAACTAATCTTTTATTATTTTCTGTGAGATCGGAATATTGTTAATGGTTCCTGTGACAATGTAAGTTCCTTTCGGAAGCTCAGCAATATCAAGAGTGGAGGCCAGTTTCGTCGGTGATTTTTTAACGACCTGCCTGAATGTATCATACACTTTCACATCTTTCACCTCAGTTCCGAACACTACTTTACTGTCTTTTATGAATGGATTCTGTACAAAACCTGATTTCACACTTCCTTCAAGAGAAAAGTCTGCCATATTATCGTTACTGCCTACCAAAGTTCTTTTGATAGCTGTAGTTGTTGTGGGAGAAGGAGCTGGCCCGTCTCCTTTAAACTGATCAGCATTGGATCCGTACCCTACAAAATCCAGTACATTGGATGCAGAAGGCCCTGTCACCTGCACTATATTTCCGGCTAAAGCTACTTTTCCTGACACACTGGAAATTTTCAGCCCTGAAGATGGATTAGGCGTTCCGTCAAAATTAGTTATTTTGGTGGCAATAAAATCCGGTGTTGGCAGATTTTCAATACCTCCTTCAATTGCTGACTCCTGAATTAAGTAGGTTTCTTCCGGCCCTAAAGTAAGATCCGGCAACGTATGATATTCCGTGAAAGCACCAATTGCCGGAGCATATTGAATACTTGCTCCTGTCAAAGAGACTAAATTAGTTCCGATATTTTTAAGGACGATATAATTATTCTTCAATACAGCCCCTGAATTGACATTTCCACCATAGATCTCATTAATCACAATCTGGGCATTGGAAAAGGAAGTTAATAAAGTAAGTCCAACAAGAGTAAAGATTTTTTTCATTGTAATAATTTTAAGAAATGGATTAAAAATAAAACATCAAAAACAATACCACCAAATTAAAAAATATATAGGATACAAAAACTTAAAAATCAGCAAACAATCACAAAAAACAGCCACTTCGTTGAAGCGGCTGTTTATATTTTTATTAATAAAAGATTAGTCTTTAAGTACTTTCTGAGAAACCGGTCGATTGTTTACTGTACCTGTAACGATATAGTTTCCTTTTGCCAATTCAGCAACACTTACAGATTCGTTTTGTTTTACTGAAGTTTCTTTTACAAGTTGTCCGAACATATTGAACACTTTTACGTCTTTTACATCAGATCCGAAAACGATTTCGTTATTTTTAACGAAAGAGTTCTTTACAAAGTTGGCTGATTTTACATTTTTAGTATCAAGAACAGCAAGAGTTCCTGTGCTAACAATGATATCATCAATAAAGAATCTGTTATTGGCAGCTGCAGATCCTTCAAATGTAAGAGTTACAGCTCCGGTAGCGCCTGTAACATTTACGGTATAGTTAGAAAAAGCTCCTTTTACAATAGTTACGCTTGCCTGATCCAGAGCAGCACCTGTTGCAGATATATTTAAAGTACTTTTTTCACTAGCCCCGTCCCATGCACCTGCTCTGAATGTTAACGTAGCTGATCCTGTTAAATTAAAAGTTGGAGTAGTAATTGACCCTTTTAGACTACTTGTACCTGCCTTAAGACATCCGTTTCCTTTATAAATTTTAGTAAAAGTCCAGTTTCCGCCAGTTGTATAAGAGCTGGATCCATCAGCAAATCCACTTGATGCAATACCTCCACTCCAAGCACCATCATTTCCTCCTGTTCCTGTTACATCATCAAATGTAGCACTGAAGACTGTTTGTGCAAAAATTCCACTTGCTAACATTACTGTAGCAAATAACGAATAAAGTTTTTTCATGATTTAAATTTTTTGTTATTAATAATTTTTTTCCGTAACAAAACTACATTCTATTTTTTTTTGGAGGACAATAAAGAGGTTAAGTTTTTGTTAATTATAGTTGATCTCTTAATGTTAACATTTTTTAATTATTTTTACGAATTATTTTTAAAAGTTGCGGAATTTTGTCATTCTATTCGTTTTATTCTTCTTAGGCATATTTTCAGGAAATGCTCAGGTCTTTTCGTGGAAAAATCCCAACGTTCCGGAGGACAGCATCAAAAGAGACAGTATTCTTGCAGCAAAACTGGAACAGGACATCTTTGCAAAGGACACTCTTGATTTCATAAGAACGCATAATAAGATCATTATTGATGAAGCCGTACTGGCCAAGAATGATAAAAAGAGATTTTTAGGAGAACTTAATTCAAAAGGTTCTATTATCCGAGGGATTACTTTTGGTAATAATCAGGGGCAATCAGTACAAAGTTCTATGGATCTCCAGATTTCAGGGCGACTGTCAAAAGATGTGACGATTTTAGCGAGTATTTCAGATCATAACCTGCCTATACAGGCTGATGGTTATACCCAGACTTTAGAGGAGTTTGACAAAATCTATATGCAGCTTAATATTAAAGATAAGTCTATCCTCAGAGCAGGACATCTTGATCTTGTAGAAGCTAAGAATTATTTTGCCAAATACCAGAGAAGAAGTATGGGACTTCAGTTCCAGACAGAATTCGGTAAAGAGAATAAGACATTCGTAGATATCTCTGCAGGGGTGGCACGAAGTGAATTCCACAGAATACGTTTTCAGGGGGTTGAAGGTAACCAGGGACCTTACCGTCTGACGGGTAAGAACGGTGAACAATTTATTACGCTGATCTCTGGCTCTGAACAGGTTTTTATTGATGGAATCTTAATGAAGCGCGGTGAAAACCAGGATTATATTATCAATTACAATACCGGTGAAGTTACCTTTACCAGTTTTCGTCCTATTTTCCAGCAGAATTTCATCACCATTTCATACAACTACGCCAATAGAAATTATTCAAGGTATTTGTTTACAGGAAAGCTTGAGCACCAGAGAGAGAAATTCAAAGTGGGATTCAACTGGTTTTTGGAAAATGATAATAAGAATGCTCCGCTTTCTTTAAATCTATCTAAAGAAGATGAGCAAATTCTTGCAGAAGCTGGAAATAATCCTGACCTGATGTATGCTCCTTCAGGAGTGATAACGGAATATGATGTCAATAAAATTTTATACAAATTAAGTCCTGCAGGAAATTTTTATGAATATTCTACGGATTCCAGTTTAACACTTTATCAGGTATCTTTTACCTATTTCGGAGCTAATAAGGGAGATTATAAAATTGCACAGACCACCAACAACGGGCGTGTTTTTGAATATGTAGGCCCTAATGGCGGAGATTACAGAGCCGTAAGAAAACTTCCTTCCCCTCAGAAATCGCAGGTATACTCTCTGAACTCAGAATATCTGTTAAATGAAGGAAAAATAGGTGCTGATATCTCTCTGAGTAACTATGATGTCAACTTATTTTCATCAAAAGATTCTGATCAGAACATGGGGTATGCATGGCGTATTTATGGAAATAAAAGCTTCACAAAGAACACATGGAAAGGAACTCCAAGTTTTGAATATCAATATATAGACAGACAGTTTCATATCCTTGATCGTATTAATGATGTGGAATTCTCCAGAGATTTCAACCTTACCCAGGAATTCAATAAAAAGACCCAAAATAGATTTACCTTCAGCTTCCTCAACAAATGGAATAATAAATCTACACTGAATTACCGCATCAATTACCTGAATGAACAGGATTCTTACAAAGGGATTAAAAATGACCTTGATTTCGGCTGGCTGACGGGAAAATTCTTTACGAAGGGGAATCTGTCTTATCTGAGTACCAATGCTACTCTTCAGGATACAAAGTTCATCCGTGGTGGAGTTTCAACAGAATTTACCGGTAAAAAAGGAAGCTGGGCCATTGGTGGAAGCATGGAGCATAACGAGAAAAAGTACAATGATACCCAGCTTTTGGATGTCACAAGTTTCAGCTGGAAAGAAATATTTTTGCAGAAGAAAATAGGTGATAGTACAAGAACCAAATTATTGGCGAAAGTATATATGAGAGATAACGACTCAGTACGCGATAACAGACTTCAGAATATGAACAATATTTTGGGGATCATGGCTGAAAGTCAGATTATCAAAACTGAAAGAACCAGTTTAAATGCTCTAATTCACTACCGAAAATTCTTCTACTCAGGTGCAGAAGGTGAAGTAACCCGTAATAATGATTTTGTTGTTGGAAATATCTTATACAATCAACAGCTTTTCAGAAACGGTATGCGTCTTCAGGCTTTCTATGAATTGGGGAACGGACAGGAAGCCCAGAGAGAATTTCAGTACATTAAAGTAACGGACGGACAAGGTGTTTATAAATGGACCGATTATAACGGAGACGGCGTTCAGCAGCTAGACGAATTTGAAATTGCCGAATATTCCGATCTTGCGCAATACATCCGTGTATATACTAATTCTGTACGATATATTCCTTCCAATAAAAATAAACTGCAATTGGCCTTGTTTGTCAATCCGGCCATTGTTTTCAACTCTGAGAATGGATTTTTAAAACGTTGGAATTTTAATATTTCATTAAATTCTCAAAACTCATTCTACAAAAAGGAAAAAGTACTTGTTCTGAATCCTTTTGAAAAGAACAGTGACCAAATCCTTAAAAATCAGAATATTCTTGCTTCCGTACAGTTTAATCCAACTGATAAATCAGGCTGGAACGGAAATTACAGATTTATCACCAATGATAATCTCATCAATGCCAATTTCAGTAATGAAGAACGTGAACAGACTTCTCATTTCCTGAACATAGGATATTGGTTCAATAAAGAATTCAGAGTGGATTGGGAAAACTCGGTTCATGATATCCAAAACTCTTCACAGTTATTTAAAACAAGAGATTATCGTCTGAATAATTTTGAAACCAAGCCTAAAGCAACGTATAAATTCACCGATGCCATTCAGGCTGAATTATCTTCTGCTTTCCGTCAGAAACAAAGATTGGATGGCGAAGAACTCCTTAAGGCTTTTGATGTTACAGGAACCATCCAGTGGGAGCGAAGAAAAACGTCTATCCGTGGAAACTTCTCATTTATCAATAACGATTTTACAGGAAACAATTTCAGTATCGTAGGAAACCAGATGCTGGATGGGCTTAAACCTGGAAAAAACCAGGTGTGGAGTGTGTTTATCCAACAGGCTATCAACTCGTTTATCCAACTGAACCTTAATTACGAAGGAAGAAACTCCGGTGACCGAACCATTCATATCGGAAGTATGCAGGTAAAAGCAAGCTTCTAATTGTGGACAACTGGAAGTGGGGAGTCAATCAAATCTCATATTCACTATTTAAAGTCTTTTTCTATCCTCCAATTTCCAAACAAAACAATCATTTAGGCCGATAGATAATATCATAATTATGAATGTTCAGAATTTTGTAAATTTGCACCATGATAAAAATAGGCAACATAGAACTGCCGGAATTTCCGCTTTTGCTGGCTCCGATGGAAGACGTAAGTGATCCTCCGTTCAGACGTTTGTGTAAAATGCATGGTGCAGATTTAATGTATTCGGAATTTATTTCTTCCGAAGGGTTGATTCGTGACGCTATCAAGAGTCGTAAAAAGCTGGATATTTTCGATTATGAAAGACCCGTTGGGATACAGATTTTTGGTGGTGACGAAGAAGCTATGGCTATGTCTGCACGAATTGTTGAAACGGTAAATCCGGATTTAGTAGACATTAATTTTGGATGTCCTGTAAAAAAAGTTGTATGCAAAGGAGCAGGAGCTGGTGTTTTGAAAGATATTGATCTTATGGTGCGTCTTACAAAGGCTGTTGTAAGCTCTACTCATCTTCCTGTCACTGTAAAAACCCGTTTAGGATGGGACAGTACCAGCATTAATATTGATGAAGTAGCAGAACGTCTGCAGGAAACAGGAATCAAAGCGCTTACCATACATGCAAGAACGCGTGCTCAAATGTACAAGGGTGAAGCAGACTGGGAACATATTTCAAGAATTAAACAAAATCCTAATATTGAAATTCCAATTTTTGGAAATGGTGATATAGATTCTGCTGAAAAAGCATTAGAATATAAGCAAAAGTATGCCTGTGACGGTATTATGATCGGTCGTGCTGCTATTGGATATCCATGGATATTCAATGAAATCAAGCATTTCTTTAAAACAGGAGAGCATTTACCTGAACCTACTATTTCAGACCGGTTACTGGCTGTTCGTCAGCATGCAGAATGGAGTGCAGAATGGAAAGGAGAAAGATTAGGATTGGTTGAAATGAGACAACATTACAGCAACTATTTCCGAGGAATTCCTCATTTCAAGGAGTTCAGAAAAAAATTCCTTGAAGTGTTTACCCTGGAAGAAATGAATAGCTTGATTAAAGAGACCCAACAGTTCTACGAAGAATATCAGGCACAACTATAAAATAAAACCATCAGCTTTGCTGATGGTTTTTTTATATTGAGAATTTAATATTAATATCCTTCTGATGAAGATTCGTTTTTAATTAATCCCAGAGCTGAAGAGGTTCCAATTCTTTTAACTCCCATTTTAATCATTTTTTCAGCATCTTCAGGAGTTCTTACTCCACCTGCTGCTTTTACAGGAAGTTTCCCGGCATTGCTGAGCATAATTGTTATTCCTTCAAAGGTTGCTCCGTTAGGCTTTCCTTCGGCAGTCTGATAAAATCCTGTAGATGATTTGACAAAAATTTTCGACAACTCATTTTCAGAAAAATTCTCTTCTGCCCAGGTAGAAATCTTTTTAGTAAGATCAGCAATTTGTTCATCTGTTAACGCTGCAATTTCAATAATCCATTTTGCAACTTTTTGATGTTCAAGAGATAATTTTGTACATTTTACAAATTCTTCTCTTACCAGTTCTATATCTCCCTGCAGATAAGCCGTGTAATTAATAACAAAATCTAATTCATCTGCTCCGTCTTCTATTGCTTTTGAAGCTTCTGCAAGCTTTTCATCAATAGAATACGTTCCTTCGTGGAAACCTATTACAGTTCCTACTACAACATTTGAATTTCTTTCCTGAATATATTTCTTCACCTCCGATACATAATCCGGACGAATCATCACGGCAAAAATACCATTATCTATTGCTTCCTGAGCAAGTTCTTTATCTTTTTGAAGTGTTTCTTCGTGGGAAATACCTGATTGTTCTGGGGTTTTCAGGTAAGTTGAATCCAAATATTGGGCTATGTTCATGTCGTTATACTTTCAATTGTCTGTAAATACCTTGTTCCAAAGATATAAAAGTTTCTGTTCTGGTTACTCCCTTCAGCTTTTGAAGCTTACTAAGGATTTGCATTAAATGATCATTGTCTTTACAAAGCACTTTCAGGAAAATGGTATAATTTCCTGTAGTATAGTGGGCTTCCACTACTTCGTTGATATCATGCAAAGACTTTACCACTTCCGGATAATGGCTTGGCTGATCCAGAAATACACCGATGTAGGAAATCACTTTGTATCCAATTTTCTTAGGATTAAGAAATGAAATTGAATTTTCAATAACTCCTGCATGTTCGAGTTTTTTGATTCTTTGATGCACTGCAGTAGTGGAAATTCCGACATTTTTTGAAATGTGGGCTAAAGAAGTTTTAGCATTATCCATCAACATGTAGATGATTTCCTTGTCAATAGAATCTAAATGGTAGCTTGTGTTGCTCGAATTTTTCATTTTCTACTTTTTTATTATTTATGTTTTTTAATGTAAATTTTTAAATTTTACAAAAACCGGAAAGTGATCGCTATATCCACCTAAATACCGGGTACCGGCATAAGTTCGGAATGGCCGTCCTTCAAAATTTCTGGTTCTGCTGCGGATTTTTTCAGAATTAAATATATGGGCATCCTGAAAAGCCAGCGTCTTATTATCAAGCAAAGATCTTGATATAATGATCTGATCATACAGCAATCCAGATTTATAATGAAAAGTAGAATAATTTCTTATAGAAAACAATTGTTGAAAAGGGTTCATTAAAACCTTCTCATGGTCATTGTCATAGAGAATCTGTACTAAATTTTCATCATCCGGGTTTTCGTTAAAATCGCCACACAATATAACATGCTCTTTATCAGCATTTACAATTTTCATAATCCGTTCCCGTATTTCATTCAATATAAAGGTTCTTTTAGGTTTATTGATATCTTTTTCGCGCTTAGAGGGAAGATGGGCGACAAAGACATTAATAATTTCCCCTTTATATTTAATTTTTGAAAAAAGTACGTCTCGGGTTGTGTCGTAATTTTCTGTGTTTTTATTTACTATTTCAAAAAAGAAAGTAATGGTTTCTGAATCGAGTACCTCTACTTTATTTTTATCATATAACATGGCTACATCCACTTTTCGTTCGTCCATAGAATTGTAATGAACAATTCCGTATTCCGAATTAAAGGGCTCCATTTCTACTAGATCTTCCAAAACTTTCCTTCCGGAAACCTCAGATAATCCTATTACAAATGGTAATACTTCATTATCCTCCTTCATCAACTGAAATACATGAGAGATTTTAAAAAGCTTATTTTTATATCTCTTTTCATCCCAATTCCTTAATCCTGACCGGGTAGGATCTAATTTATGGACAGGTTTCGGATCGGGTAAAAATAAATTTTCAACATTATAAAAAGAGAACAGCTCCATCTACACTAATTTCTATACTTTTAATTTATTATGTCCTTTTTACTTTAAGATGTAAATTTATTATTTTTTTTCAAATTTTAGTGATTTACCTCTAAAACAGTAAATCAATTTCCAATAAAAAACAATTCAAATATAGTAAAAAATACCAATGAAATAAGTCATTATGAATTAATTTTTCAACTATCCCACAGTTTCGATATATTAATCAAAATTGAGACAATATATAAAATATGGAATAATAGAAATAAATTTTTAACTTAAAACCAGAAACATTAATATTTTTCACACTTATTGAAATTACAACAAATATTATTCCATTTATCTATAACAAATGGAATTAAATATGGAAGCAGAAAATTAGATCATTTCTGACGATTTTCGTTTACAATAAATCGGGACGTTTTTCCTTTGTAATTCTTACGGCTTCATCATGACGCCATTCTTCAATTTTTCCGAAATTCCCACTCAAAAGGATTTTAGGAACATCCAGGCCTTTATAACTTTCGGGTCTAGTATAGATGGGTGGTGAAAGAAGATCATCCTGAAAACTGTCTGTTAAAGCGCTTTGTTCATCATTCAAAACTCCGGGAAGCAATCTGATAACGGAATCTGCCAGAACACAGGCAGCCAGTTCTCCTCCTGTAAGAACGTAATCCCCAATTGAAATTTCTTTGGTAATATGAAGATCTCTTACCCTTTGGTCTATTCCTTTATAATGTCCGCAAAGAAAAATTAAATTCTCTTTGATAGACAATGAATTGGCTATTTTTTGGTTTAAAGTTACCCCATCCGGAGTCAGATAGATTACTTCATCATAATTTCTTTGAGATTTAAGCTCTGATATACATTTATCCAATGGCTCAACCATCATTACCATTCCTGCACCGCCTCCGTAAGGCTCATCGTCAATTTGTCTGTGCTTATTGATTGCCCAGTCTCTCAGATGATGAAAATGTACTTCTACCAGTCCTTTGTCCATTGCTCTTTTCAAAATAGAGGTTTGGAACGGACTTTCCATCAATTCCGGAAGTACGCTTATTATGTCAATTCTCATTGTAATGTTCCGTTTTTCTTAGTAGGTATAATAATTAATCTTAAAGAAGAATCTTTGTTGATATAACTCCACATCCAGTTGAAGAATATGGCCAGTTTATTTCGAACGCTCAAAATTAGCATTAAATGGAGAAACATCCAGAAATACCATGCCAGAAATCCCTGAAATTTTATAAACGGCAGATCTACAACTGCTCTGTGCTTCCCAATAGTCGCCAATGAGCCTTTGTCATCATACTCGTATTCTTTCCATTCTTCGTGGCTTTTCTTTAATAGATTTTTACCTAAATTTTTTGCCTGATTAATGGCTACGTTGGCTACCTGAGGATGCCCATGTGGATATTTAGGGGTTTCCATATAGGCAATATCCCCGATCGCATAAATATTATCGTAACCTTGTATTTTATTATATCGATCAACAATATATCTGTTTCTCACTAATTTTTCTTCCGGAAAACCTCCTACAACATTTCCTGTAACTCCGGCTGCCCAGATCACATTATTGGATGGAATTTCTTTTCCGCTTTTCAAATGAACCTTATCTCCGTCATAATCCGTCACTACTTCTCCACTCATAAAAGTTACCCCAAGATCTTTAAGATATTTTTCTGACTTCTCCTGAGCCTCACTACTCATTACTGCAAGTGGTTTTTCGGTAGAACTCACCAGAATAATTTTCAGATGATCAAAGTTCATATAAGGATAATCTCTTGGAAGAATATCTTTTTTCATTTCAGCAAAAGCCCCTGCTAGTTCTACTCCTGTAGGACCGCTTCCCACGATAACAATATTCCAGTTTCCGTCATCGCTTCGGCTTTTTTCAATAATCAGTTTTTCAAAGGTCATCAAAACATGATTTCTGATACTGATGGCTTCCTGAGTATTTTTCATTCCGAAAGCTTTGCCTTCCAATTCTTTATTTCCGAAAAAATTAGTTTTACAGCCCGTTGCAATGATGAGTTTATCATAGGTAAATTCTGCTTCATCAGTAATGACCTTATTGTTGGCAGGATCTATTTCTTTGACTTCAGTCATACGGAACTGTGTATTTCTGGACTGCTGAAAAATCTTTCTGAAGGGAAAGGAAATGTTGGAAGGTTCTATCCTTCCTGAGGCTACCTGATAAAAAAGCGGCTGAAACATATGGTGGTTCATCCGATCCAGAACAATCACCTTTTTGTTCTTGTTATTCAATGTTTTTGCAAGCTGCAGCCCCGCAAATCCTCCTCCAATAATGATGATTTTTTCGCGTGTTTCCATAATACACAAATTTACTGATTTTATTTTAGCATTTAGCAGTGAAAAAAGTTAGTTTTGCAAAACTTTATGACACCAAAAAAGTACACCAAAAAAACTGCCAAACAAGTCCATAAATCGCGACGGAAGAAGTATTTTTTCCGAAGATGGGTGATATTGGTTATTTTAATGATAGCATTAGTAGGAACAGGACTTTATTTAAGACAGTCTATCAGTTATTACTATGCGCTGTACTTTAATAAATTTAAGCATAAAAAGCTTCATAACAGTGAAAAGGAAGCAGCAAGAATCCAAAGAATACTAGCCAGTAACCTTGATAAAACCTATGGTTTTGATGTTTCTCATTATCAGAATCGTGAAGATATCAAATGGGACAGTCTCAGCATCGGAAATAAAACGATTCCATTAGAATTTGTTGTCATGCGTGCAACGATGGGAAACCGAAGTGCCGATAAGCATTTTGACGAATTCTGGGAAAGTGCTAAAAAGCATGATCTTATCCGTGGTGCCTATCATTTTTACAGAGCTGATGAAGACCCTGTGATCCAGGCTAATAATTTTTTAGAGAATGTAAAACTTGAGAGCGGGGATCTTCCCCCGATCCTTGATATTGAAAAAATTCCCAAGCGTAAAACCAGCAAAAAGCTGATTGAAGATCTGAAAATATGGTGTAAAATTGTAGAAGATGCCTATGGTGAAAAGCCGATCATCTACACCTACTATCATTATTATAAAGACTTTCTGAAAGGCGAGTTTGAAGATTATCCTTTATGGCTTGCCAATTACAATGATGTTCCGTCTCCTTCTCCTGATGATGAGTGGGATTTCTGGCAGTTTACAGAAAACGGGATTGTTCATGGTATCAACGCTAAAGTGGATCTTGATATTTACAATGGTAATTCGTGGTCATTAAAAAGGCTGACACTGGATTAAAAGAAGGGAGGAAGGAAGCACAAAGATGGGAGCTGATGAAGTTTCATTGATCCCGTATGATATGTTTCAATGAGTCAACTTACAAAATTAGCTAATGGATATCACTTCCATTCTCCATCTCCCTGCTTCCAGCCTTTATCTAATTACTTTTTCCTAAAAAATTCAGAATATCCGTATTGAGCTGATCTGCGTTTTCAAAAGGAATCATATGGGTGGCCTTGTTGTAGATTTTAAGTTCAGCATTGGGTATTTCTTTTGCAATAAGTTCAGTATGACCACGTTTAATAACATCATTCTCACCGGCAATAACCAATACTTTACTTCCGATTTTATTTAAATCTTTCTTCTCAATGCGCGGCTGTGTCAGCATAATTTTCAAAAGCCTTTGTTCATTAAACTTTTCAGGATCCTTCAGCTCTTTCATCACCAGCATTTTATTTTCAAAATGATCAGTAAGTCTGTCATCCACTCCACCAGGAAATGCATTGGCTCCAATTGCAATCAGCTTATTCAGCTTTTCAGGATATTTCAGGGCAAATTCCAGTCCGGTATTTCCACCATCACTCCAGCCTGCGATATTTACCTTATTGAGCTTTAATTGGTCTGCTACTGCTTTTACATCATCAGCAAACATTTTGTAGGTAAATTCCTTTTTAGAGGAATCTACACTTTTCCCTTGTCCTCTTGTATCTATAGCAATTACTTTATACTGCTTTGATAAAACAGGAATCTGCTGATAAAAATCTTTAATACTTCCTGAATTGCCATGAAGCAGAATCAATGGTTCTCCTTCACCATACACCTCATAATAAAGGTTGGTATCCTGAAGTTTCAGATAGTTTCCTACGGCTTTATTTTGCCCATACACAGTTTGCTCCGATTCCTGGATATATTTTGACACATCAGGCATCAGTGCTTCTGCGCTGTCATCTGCAAAACCGTTTTCATCATCCGTATTTTTGTCTCCGTTTTTATCCATTTTCACATCGATATTAATGGCAGGTGCGGCGAGAGTCATTTTTGTCCACTCTCCGTAAAATTTCCTTATAAATCCTGTTTTGAACAATGCTGCACTTATATTGACTCTCCCTTCAAATTCTTTTAAAAACTGAATTCCTATAAAAAACCTTCCGTGTACCCAGATATTACGGTCATTCACATCCAATGTATAAGTTCCGTCTTTAATCATATCACTGGTTAGTTCAACGGTAATTTCTTCATCAAGAATATTTTTATCCGGAAAACCATCTTTTTCACTATAAATAGTATACCGCATGATGACAGGCTTATCAGCAGTATAGCTGGCAATATTCAGGTTAATATTCTTAATCTTTGATTTCTTTTTAGCATTAAAAGCCAATGCGGTTTCACCAAGAAAATCTTCTTTTCTGAGGTGTGGATTTACCGAGTACATAACACTTTTTGTCTTCGTATTGACTCCCCAGTTTTTATCAACAAGTTTCTTAGGCTTAATGGTAATCTCTTTAATATTTTTAGTTTTCTCTGTTAAAAATATTTTTTGCTGATCATTTTTTTTAAAATCCTGTATTGTTTCCTGGTAAGGCTCAAATCCCGGTACTTCTATTTTTATTTTCTGCCGGGGATCTGTATCGGAAAGATCAATTGAAAAATTTCCTTTTTCATCAGAGATTGTTCCGATTGATTTTTTTTCAATTCCAATCTTTACATAAGGAATTGGATGGTTTTCATTTTTAGAAATGACAGTTCCGGAAATAACCTGGGCATGGAAAGCAGAGGCTGTGAAAAGGAAGAATAAAGTATGATCTATTTTCATGTTAAAAGTTTAAAGCAAACTTATTTATTTTCAACAGCCCAATATCCCAATACTTTATTAAAATTATTCTCCCTTTAGTTAAAGTTGTTTTAAATATTTCCTAATTATAAATATTTCCTACTTAAAGGATACTCATAATTTCTTCCCAGGAATGCACTCTTTCGTAAGTATCATTTTCTATCAGTTCATTATGAGGTTGGGTAAATATCAGTCTCTGCCCTGAAAAATGATCTAAATTTTTAGGATAGTCATCAATCATGATATCTCCGGACACTACTTTTTTACTTCCACAAAGAACAATCTGTTCCCAGGTAATGAATGGGAAATGCTCTGCCAGCCAATCATATTTTTCCCTTAAGCTGTTTGGAAACTCCATTCCGGCAGATACAATATAGAGTTCATATTTATTATTCAGATATTCCATTGCCTCACGGCTTCCCTTCATTACAGGTAAGGTTCTGAAAAAACCTACTTCATTCACGTGCTTTTTTCCATTGGGAAAAGATTCTATTTCAGGCTTACCAGCCAAATCACTGATTTCAATTTCTCTTCCTGTATCTCTTTTTTCAAATTGTACCAGCTGATGATATACATCCGCCATTACCCCGTCCATGTCGACAATAACTTTTTTCATTGTTTCCATCAGATTTTTGTATTATTTATTACTATTAAAATGTGTATTTCATTGTGGCTGATCAAATTTACTGATTAGTTTTTTCAGGCAAGGGACACTATCTATTAAAAAATCATAAATATTCATTCTTATAAGATGCGTTCCGGAAAATTTTATGGCTACATTTTCGTATTTTTGCGACTTAGTTAAAAAATAAAATCAAACTATTAATTCCCAATGAATTACGTTTCTGCAGAAAATCTTACCAAATCTTACGGCATCAAAGTTTTGTTTAAAAATATTTCTTTTCACATCAATGAAGGAGATAAAATAGCGATTGTTGCCAAAAATGGAAGTGGAAAATCTACCCTTCTGAAAATATTAATGGGTAAAGAAATTGCAGACAGCGGAACTGTGATCATCAATAAAGATATCCAGGTGGTGTTATTTGACCAGGAAATTGATTATGATCCTAAGCTCAGCATTGAGGAATTCATGATGACCCTTGATTCCGAACCTATCCTCGCTCTTAAAAACTATCACAAATCACTCCATTCTACAGATAATGATTTTATTGAGAAAGCATTGGCTGATATGGAAGTTCATAAAGCCTGGGATCTGGAGAATGAAATGAAACAGATTCTTTCCCAGCTTAAAATCACTGATCTGGATGCTAAAATGGGTACTCTTTCCGGAGGGCAGATCAAGCGTGTAGCATTGGCTAAACTTTTAACAGAAACAAGAGCCGAGCACAGGCATACACTTCTTATCATGGATGAACCTACCAACCACCTGGATGTGGATATGGTAGAATGGCTTGAAAATTATCTGAACAAAGCAAAAATCACTTTATTGCTTGTAACCCACGACCGATATTTCCTTGACAGTGTTTGTGACAGTATCTGGGAAATGGAAGATCAGAATCTGTATGTTCACAACGGTTCTTATGCTACTTACCTGGAGAACAAGATGATTCGTGAGGAAAATCTTAATGCTACAATTGACAAGGCCAATAACCTTTACAGAAAGGAACTGGAATGGATGCGAAGACAGCCGAAAGCCAGAACCACAAAATCAAAAAGCAGAATTGATGCTTTCTATGAGACTGAAAAGGTTGCCAAAACCGATACCAGAAAAGACGGACTTGAACTGGATTTTGAGATGAAACGTTTGGGAAATAAAATTCTTGAACTTAAACATATTGATAAAAGTTTTGGACCTAAAGTTTTATTGAAAGATTTCAGCTACCAGTTTCAGCGTGGAGAAAAAGTGGGAATCATTGGAAAAAATGGGGCGGGAAAATCTACCTTACTTAATATTATTCAAGGTTTTGAAAAAGCCGATAAAGGAGAAATTGAAACCGGAGAAACAATTTCTTTCGGTTATTTCTCACAAAAAGGGCTTACATATAAAGAAGATGAGCGTGTAATAGATTTCATCAAAGAAATTGCAGAATTTTATCCTTTAGCTAATGGCAAAAGTTTATCGGCATCACAGTTCTTAAGATTATTTTTATTTGATGATCAGACACAATATTCTCCTATTTCTAAACTTTCGGGTGGTGAAAAGAGAAGACTTCACCTGATGTATATCTTGTATCAGAATCCTAACTTCCTGATTTTTGATGAACCTACAAATGACCTGGACCTTCCTACATTAACAGTGCTGGAAAATTTCCTTCAGCAATTTCAGGGATCTTTAATTATCGTTTCCCACGACAGGTATTTTATGGACAGAATTGTAGACCACGTTCTGGCTTTTGAAGGAGACGGAAAAATCAGAGATTTTGTAGGAAACTTCTCAGAATACAGAGAAACAAGAAGCCGTGAAGAAGCCTTAGAAAAAAATACAATGGTAAAACCTGAGCCTGTAAAAGAAATTGTTTCTCCAACAGAAAGTACTCAGTCTGCCAATTCTAAAAGGAAACTCACTTTTAAAGAACAAAGGGAACTGGAAACCATTGAAAAAGAGATGCCTGAACTGGAAGCACAACGTACTAAAATTCTGGATAAGCTCAACAACGAAGCTGATTACGAAAAGATAGCCACACTTTCTTCAGAACTGGAAAGCGTTTCAGAAAAACTGGAGAACCATGAAATGAGATGGCTGGAGCTTCAGGAACTCCTTTAATAATGATGAATTATGAATGAATTCAAAGAGTTTTAGAGTTTTAGAGTAAACGAATTGAAGACTTCTCATCACAACTGTTATCAACTTTGAATCTTGAATTCATTCATAATTCATAACTCATCATTTATAATTCTATTATTCTTTCTTCTTTTGCACTTTTAAGAGAAGTATCTATGATTTTCATATTCTGAATAACTTCTTTTCCGGGAGATGGTAAAGCATATCCAAAAACGATGTGTTCATAAATTTGCTGGTAATAATTCATGTAGTTTCCGGCTTCACTGGAGGTAAGAATTCTCTCTGTTTCAGAATCATCATTCAGGAAGTTTAAAATTCCGTCCGGCTCTTTCAGAGGCTGTGTCCATTCTTTACCATATTCAGGAACAGCACCTGCTACCAGTTCATTTTCTTGATTATCGGTTCTTTCCTGCAGGAAAGTTCCTTTGTCTCCATGAATAGTGTAAGCATAATGTCCTTCTTTACTGAAAACAGATGATTTCAGTCTTACCCTCATATTATCTTTATAGAATAAGAGAATTTCAAAATAATCGTTAGCGAACTCAGTTCCTTTCATAGAAAACACGTCTGCAAACAATTTTTCAGGATATCCAAAATACTGCACCGCCTGATCTACAAGATGTGCCCCCAGATCGTGAAGTGATCCTGCCCCCACCTGATCAGGACTTTCTTTATGCTGTTTTCCACTGGCGGTTGTACGGAATCTGTCAAAACGAATTTCAGCTTCTTTAATATTACCTATTTTCTTATCATCAAGAATCTTTTGAACCTGTAGAAAGTCGCGGTCGAATCTTCTGTTTTGATATACGCTTAAAAACAATCCTTTTTCTTCTGCTAATTGCACCAGCTCTTCTGCTTCAGAAACATTTACTGTAAAGGGTTTTTCCACAACAATATTTTTTCCTGCTTCCAGTGCTTTTTTGGCGTACTCATAATGAGTCTGAACCGGGGTATTGATAATCACCAATTCTACATCAGCATGCTGAAGCATTTCTTCCACGGAACGATAGATGGTTGCTTCCGGATACTTTTCCTTCGATTCTTCCTTACTTCTTTCCACCACAGCAGACATAAAAAATCCCGGATGTTCTTTTAAGAAGGGAGCATGGAATACTTTCCCACTCATTCCAAAGGCGCAAAGCCCTGCTTTTACCAATTGCATATTATAATTTTTAACAAATATATTCATAAAAAATTTTCTATCCCTTAGTCTAAGCGGCTATAGAAATAATCCATCTCATCAACACTAAGAATATGATTTAAATCATAAAATTATTTTTATCTATTCTAAACAAATACTTACATTTGCGCCTTATTTAAAACTGTTCTACATAAAAATAAAATGAAAAGACAATTACTTTCTTTAGGTCTTCTGTTTATCGCCGCTTCGGCAAGTTCACAGCTGAAAAATACTGAAGCTGATACTATCAGAACTCAAACTATTGAGGATATCAACCTTCATAAAACGGGAAATCCTAACCAGGCAAGACCATTATCAACAAAATCTAATCTGACGGTAATGGAAAACCCTCAGCCTATTGCTATTGTTACTCACGAAATCATTGAGCAGCAGCAGGCAAAACAGCTGAGTGATGTTATTAAAAATGTAAATGGTATTTACCTAACATCTGCAAGAGGAGGATCTCAAGATAGTTTTGGTGGAAGAGGGTTTATTTTTGGAAATGACAATATTTTTAAAAACGGAGCAAAAGTAAACAGTGGCGTTTTTCCTGAAGTAAGTGGTCTGGAAAGAGTGGAAGTTTTAAAAGGAGCAAATGCCATGTTGTATGGTAACGTCGGACCTGGTGGAATTGTAAATCTTATTACAAAGAAACCAAGATTTGAATTTGGCGGATCAGTTGGATTAAGTGGAGGTAGCTGGAATTCTTACAAACCTATGTTTGACATTTATGGACCATTAAGCAAAAAAGTAGCATTCAGAGTTAATGGTACTTATGAATATGCTGAAAGTTTCAGAGATATGGTAGAGTCTAAAAAGCACTATTTCAACCCATCTTTTGTTTTCAACTTGAGTGAAAACACACAGTTAATTGTAGAAGCTGACTACTTATATCATAATTTCACTCCTGATTTTGGAATTGGAAGTGTTACTGATAAAACCACTGGAGTATCAAGATTGGCTACTGAAGTTGATCGTAGAAGCTTTTTGGGAGCCAACTGGCAGTATCAAACCAATCAACAAGCTACTACTGATGTTGTTTTGAATCATCAATTGAACAGTAAGTGGAGCTTAAATGCAGTTGCTTCTTATCAGAACTATACGAAAGATTATTTTTCAACGGAAAGAATTCAATGGCAGTATGAATCTGCAAAAGGAAATTTTAACCCATCTTGGAACAGAACTTTAGGAAGAAATTATACAGAACAGAACTATACTTCATTACAAGTTAACCTAAACGGTGAATTCAAAACCGGTAATATCATTCATAAAGTGCTATTCGGAGCTGATGGAGATTATGGCTTAGCAGATACTTATGCTTATAATTTCACAAATCCTGCTAATGTCAACTATGGGACTTTATATTTAAATAATCCTTCTACTTGGTCAAATGACGGTGCTATGCCAGACACCTACAGAGCATCTAGAAACAGAATAGCTACAAAAAGATTTGGCCTTTATGCACAGGATTTAATCAGTGTTACTAAAGAATTCAAAGTGTTAGCAGGTGTAAGATGGTCTTATTTAAAAAATGAAGATACTGAAGTAAAAGATTTCTTAAAAGGAACAGAAACACCTACAGTAAACAGTGGTTTACAAGCACACGCAGTATCTCCAAAAGTAGGATTAATTTATAATCCTAATGATAATTTATCAGTTTTTGCAACGTATACCAATTCATTCTCACCGAATTCAGGGTTTGATCAAAACAATCAATCCTTAAAAGCATCCACAATTGATCAGTATGAGGTAGGAGTTAAAAAAAATCTTTGGAACAATGCTATAGCTGTGAACTTAACTGCTTATCAAATAAATAATAGAGACGCTTATACATCTCCATACCTTGCAGACAATAAACTTGCTTTATATAAGGTATATGCTGGTAACATAAGAAGTAGAGGTGTTGAATTGGATATCACAGGAAACCCTACGAAATATCTATCCCTAATTGGAGGTATTTCTTATAATAATACTGTATATACAAAAACTCCAAATGACGGATTTGTTGAAGATCAAAAATTGGTAAGAACTCCTGCTCTTACAGCAAATGCTTCCGTATTCTATACCTTTACAGACTTTGTAAAAGGTCTGAAAGTAGGAGCTACAGCATTCTATACCGGAAAAAGACAAGCCGGTTGGAATGACGTAAAAGGACAAACTCAGCAGACTAGAATGATTGATATCAATGGGTTTACAACTGTTGATATAAGTATAGGTTATGGTTGGAAAAAATTCTCTATCCAGGGGAAAGTGGGCAACCTGTTTGATGTTGTAAACTACAATGTTCACGAGAATTATTCAGTGAATCCTATTACGCCTAGAAATTACTATTTCACATTGACATACAGACTCTAGAATTTCTAGAATTCTTTAAATAATAATTCTTTCATTAAAAGTGGAGATTGCATTTTTGCAGTTTCCACTTTTGAAATTTTAAACAAAAACAAAACAATAGATATGGATAAGATTAAAGACACAAGAAGTTTCATGAGAATTACACACCGTTATCTGGGATATTTCCTTGCCGGAATTATGGCGGTATATTCGTTAAGTGGAATCCTTCTGGTGTACAGAGACACTGATTTTCTGAAAAGCGAAAAAAAATATGAAAAAAACATTGCTGCCAATCTTTCAGAGAAAGAACTGAAAAAAGAACTGAAGATGAAAGGCCTGGAAGTGGAAAAAACAGAAGGAAGCGTTCTTTATTTTAAACAGGGAACTTATGACAGTGCCACCGGAAAAGCCAAATACACTAAGAAGGAACTTCCTTTTGTATTGGATAAAATGGTTTCTCTTCACAAATCACAATCTAAAGATGCTATATCTCCTCTAAGTGTATTCTTCGGAGTTTCCCTTTTCTTTTTTGTCATCTCAAGTTTCTGGATGTTTAATCCTAAAACAAAAGCATTCAAACGTGGAATCAAGTTTACGATTGCCGGCTTGATCATTTCCATCATTCTTTTGTTTATTTAATATAATAGGAAGGCAAATCAAAAGAAAAAACAGCAATTTGGAACATTAACAAAATAACATCTGTTTTTATCATTTTCATTCCAAAACGCCTGTTTTATTTTCTTTATCATTATGATATCCTCAGTTAATCTGTTAAAAAAGTAAATTATATCTCACTGGTAATCTTAACGTTTATTTAGAAAAATTACGTAAAATTAAGAGTCTGGCACATTTATTGTTTTTTCTATAATTCGTGAATAATAAACATTTAATTATTAAAATAATAAATTATGAAAAAACTTATTTTAACAGGAATATTAGCCGTAGCAGGCTTAACAGCAACTGCCAACGCTCAAATTCAGAAAGGTAATTGGATGGTAGGGGGTAACCTTGTAGGGGCAAATTTTGGTTTAAATGAAGGAGCAGGATACAACTTTGCAATTCAGCCTAAAGGAGCCTATTTCATTGAAGATAATATCGCAGTTGGGGGATATGTAGATTTAGGTTTCAAAGGAGCTAAAGATGCACCCACTACTTTCACTTATAACGTAGGAGCATTAGGACGTTATTATCTTAATCCGGGAGAGCAAGGAGTAAACAACTTACTACACCACGGAAGATGGTTCTTCGAAGGTAACGTAGGTGTTGGAGGGATGTCAATCTCTAAAGGAGGTTCTTCTTCTAACGGTCTTAACTTTGGATTCGGACCTGGATATTCTTACTTCATCACTCCAAACATCGGATTGGAAGGTTTAGTGAAATATGATGCAAACGCTGGATTCGGAAGCGGTGGATACACTAACAAAATTACTTTTGGTTTAGGTTTCCAGATTTATCTTCCAACGTCTAAAGCAAAACAAATCATCAACGACGTTAAGTAATCACTGAAATACTTATAAAAAAAATGAAAGCGCCCCGGAAATTTATTTCCGGGGCGCTTTTCGTACAAATTAAAACTAAACTATAAAAAATCAAATAAATCATGTATTAGGTTGTGGAGTGTATCTCAAATACGGTTTTATTTCCGTTACACCTTTTGGGAATATTTTTCGTGCGTCTTCTGTAGAAATGGTTGGAGGTATAATAACATCTTCTCCGGTTTTCCAATTTACAGGAGTGGCTACACGATAATTATCTACTAACTGTAAAGAATCCAGCACTCTAAGGATCTCGTTAAAATTCCTTCCTGTAGAGGCCGGATAGGTAATAATCAGTCTTACTTTTTTGGAAGGATCAATAATCAGAAGAGAACGTACTGTAGCGGTAGCCGAAGCATTGGGATGAATAAAATCATACATTTCTGAAACCTTTCTGTCTTTATCGGCAATAATAGGAAACTGAACTTGGGTGTTCTGAGTTTCATTAATATCTTTAACCCAATTTTGATGATCTTCTACCCCATCTACACTCAGGGCAATTACTTTCGTACCTCTGGCATCAAACTCAGACTGAAGTTTTGCGGTATATCCCAACTCTGTTGTGCATACCGGTGTGTAATCTGCAGGATGCGAAAACAAAATCCCCCAGGAATCTCCCAGATAATTATAAAAATTGATATCGCCTACTGATGATTCTGCCTGAAAGTTGGGCGCTGTATCTCCTAGTTTGATTGACATAATGTTCTTTCTTTATAGTCTACAAATTTAGTAGACTTTTTGGAACTGGCAAATTTTTTGATGAAAATTTATATCTTTAATTAAAATTTTATTCATGGAGAAAACCGGACTGAGGTATGTAGATCTTGTTTACAAGGTATTGGAAAATTGGTATATCACCTTCGCTGAACTTACACCCAAGCTGATTGTTGGAATTTTAGTATTTACCTTTTTCCTGGTTACCAGCAAATATTTAAGCCAGGCAGCGGTAAAATTATTCCATAAATTTTTTCCTAAAAGTCGCAAAGAGAGTTCATTAGTCACCTTAATCAGTGTATTCAGATTTTTGATCATGCTGATGGGAACCTTTATTGCTCTTGAAATAATGGGTTTCAGTGGCTTTCTTTGGAAGTTTATCGGAAGCTTAGGAGTTGCGGGGGTTATTGCCGGGGTTGCTCTGAAAGACCTGGTATCCAGTATTTTCTCAGGAATGCTTATTGGAATTGACAAAGCTTACAAGGTAGGAGATTATATTACGATCGGAACCCATTCAGGAACAGTACAGGAAATCGGGTTTCTCACTACAAAAATTCTTACTGATGACGGAAAGAAAGCCTATATCCCTAATCAGGTTGTTTTCAATGCTCCGTTTTATAATATTACGGCCTCTCCACAGCGAAGGATAATTTTAAACTTTGAAATTCCGGCTGATGAAGATATCACTAAAGCTCAGAAAGGAATTCTTGATGTGGTTAAAAACCTTGATAATGTGGATAAGCTTGACACTGTAGAAGTGATTTTTACAGATTTGAAGCAAGGTGCATTTAACCTCCAGGTAAAATTCTGGATAAAAGTAGGGGCTAATCTTGCGCAGGTAAGAAGCCAGGCCTATTTAGGGATTAAAGAACGCTTTGATACGGATAAAATTCAGCTGGTAACGCCAACGAGTATCAGTATTACCAATGGCGAGACTAACTTGCCGGAAAATCTCGACAAATAAAAGGTCGGAAGAATTTTTCCTCCGACCATGACACTTCCAGAAAGAAGTTTTCATTTTATTTATTGATAATAAGTTTCTCTGTATATTTCTTACCGTTTGTTGTATTGACAGTTACAAAATAAGTTCCTGCAGCAAAATCATGAACCTGAATTTTTGCGTAACCTTTCAGATTTCCTTTTTTCACAATCCTTCCTGAACTATCCATCAGGCTGTACAGAGCTTCACTATTTTCATCATCTAGTCTGATATTCACTTCATCTTGAGAAGGATTAGGATAAACAGCAAAACGATTTGCCTTTATTTCCTTTTTAACCTGCGAAGCTGTTTTCGCTATGGAAAAATTAGTTGTATTCACAGCAAAATAAATATTTCCCACGGCTTTTACCATAATTCTTGCTGTTCCAATATTTTCATTAGGAAAATTAACTACAGCAGAGCCATTGTTAGGAACATTGGCTGCAAGAACAGTATCAAAATGATAGCCTCCATCTTTGGAAAGAAGAATGGTAACATACTTTGTGCTTACAGCTCCTGTATCCGTTCCTGCCACATTCCACTTTATGGTATGGGTACCCGGACTATATGAGTTTCCTGTATGCGAGGTTACTTTAAATGGTCCGGCATTCGTTACGGTTACTACCATAGCATCATGAGCCGTTTGATTTCCCGTTGCTCTATTATCATTAACAAGCAGTGAAAAATTCAAAGTTCTTGCAACGTTAGGAGTAACTTCCCACATAGGAGTTAAGTTATTAGATAAAACAGCTGACAAATGCGGGAAATATCTCATATTCTCAGTTTTTGGTAATCTCGATCGGTATACAGGGCCTTGGACATTAGAAGGAAGTGGCGGCTGTATGTTATTCTTGTTGTCATATTGTTCCCATAAATAGGTAAGCGGATCATTATCCGGATCTGTTCCCTGACCTGTCAGTACAAATGCAGTTCCTTTAGGAATAGAATAATCCAGGCCTGCGTTAGCAGTAGGAACCCTGTTAACCATTCGTCTTTTAGCAGAGCAATCGATATCCCTTGATATAGTATAATACATTTCTTTTACGCTGGCAGCATGGAAATAAGCATCACTATGCGGCTGAATACTATTCCCTCCGCATATTCCTGCATATCCCATAATAGTACTGGCACTTCCCGGCTCATACGCTGTTCTGTTATTTACATTTCCTTTACAAGCTACGGTATTAGCCCTGAAGGTATGATTGGCTCCAAACTGATGTCCCATTTCATGGGCAACATAATCTATATCAAAAGGATCATTAATGGGAGTACCGGAACCTGTAACCCCCTGTGCTTTCAATTTAGAACATATAACCCTCAACCCTGCAACTCCGCCACTGTTGACTCCAAAAACATGACCTATATTGTAATGTGCAAATCCTATCACATTATTGATGTTTTTTACATTCTCATTAAGCATCTTATCCTCATCCCCATTGGTATAGGGGTCAGTTGCCGGATTTCTGTAAATAAGAAGATGGTTATTAGCCACCATCACCATGGTAACGGCTATCGTTTTTTCATATACTCCGTTTACTCTTGTCATTGTGGTAGCCATTGCGGCCATTGCACCATGAATTGTTCCGCCGTGATATTTGGTATACTCTCCCGTAGCTGCCAATGCCAGCTTATACGTTCTGAATACTCCGTCAGAAACCATAGGCCTGCCGGAAACAAAATTATCTGACAGCTGATCATTACCCAATAGCTGATCGGCATCTTCCTGTATGCTGCATCTGAAAGGCGTAGGATTTTCCGGTAAATCTTCTCTTTTATAATAGATAAAAGAAGTATTATCCTTGGTATAGGCATCCAGATAGCTGATGTTCCATCCATTGAAATACATTATACTGATTCCTGTTTCCGGACTGGTACTGAAACGTATTGTATTTTCCGGATGATTTTCTTCCCACCCGGTGTAAGAACGGATATCGGAGAATCTTTCCTGAAGCTCAGGTTCCATTATTGAAGCTTCCTGTACAATATAATCATGAAACTCTCCATCAGCATCCGGAAATTTCAGAACAAGGCTATGGTCATCAGAAAAGCGTTCGGGAGCTTTTTTCAGTTCTTTCTTAATCTTATCAAGGTCAAGATTATACAGGGAAAATGTTTTCGGCATTACATTTCTGGGAGCAAGCTCTTTTTCTTTCTCCTCTTCCGTCTTTTTCCAATAGTTTTGTTGTCCAAAAGTTAATACTGCACCCAACAAACCGAAAAAAATAAATGTTTTGTTTTTCATAGATTTTCATTATTTGTGTTAAACATTGATATGCTCCGCAATAGAATTCAATACAAAATGAACCTCCTTTTTGCGTATCATAACTTCCTATAAATACAACATTTATTAAAAATAAAAGCAATTAAGAATAAAAAACTTTTTTTTCAAAAAATTGATTTAATTACACAATACATTTTTCTTTTTCTATTTTTATTTTTACAATAACATCTAATTATGATAAATTTAAAAATAGCTTAAAAACTACCCAATTTCCAGTTGTTATCCCCAAAAACAGTTATCAGCTCCTCATTTTTACATTGATTGCTGGAATTATAATAGATAAACACAAAAAAAACCGCTCCAAAAAATGGAACGGTTTTCTTATTTTATTTAAAATTTTAGGTTACGCTAAAACTTCTTTTACTTTGTTTGCCGCTTCTTCTAAAGTAATTGCAGAGTGTACCGGAAGACCAGACTCGTCAATTAATTTTTTAGCTTCTACAGCGTTAGTTCCCTGTAATCTTACGATCAATGGAACAGGAAGGCTACCCATAGCTTTGTAAGCATCTACAACCCCCTGAGCAACTCTGTCACATCTTACAATACCTCCGAAGATGTTAATCAAAATAGCTTTTACGTTTGGATCTCTTAAGATGATTCCGAAAGCTGTCTGTACTCTCTGAGCATCTGCAGTACCACCTACGTCAAGGAAGTTTGCAGGGTTACCACCAGATAATTTGATGATATCCATAGTCGCCATTGCAAGACCAGCTCCGTTTACCATACAAGCAACGTTACCATCAAGTTTTACGAAGTTAAGACCTGCTTCACCAGCTTCTACATCCATTGGATCTTCTTCTCTTGTATCTCTCAATTCTGCTAAGTCTTTGTGACGGAACAATGAGTTGTCATCTAAAGTTACTTTAGCATCTACAGCGATAATTTTGTTATCGGAAGTTTTTAATACAGGGTTGATTTCGAAAAGAGATGCATCAATACCTGTGTAAGCATTATAAAGAGAACCGATGAATTTTACAAATTCTTTGAAAGCATTTCCTTCAAGACCTAGGTTGAAAGCAATTTTTCTAGCCTGGAATCCCTGAAGACCTAAAGCAGGATCAATGATTTCTTTGTGGATCAAATGAGGAGTTACTTCAGCAACGTGCTCAATATCCATACCACCTTCAGTAGAATATACGATTGTATTTTTACCTTCAGCTCTGTCTAATAGAATAGAAACATAAAATTCTTTAGTTTCTGACTCACCTGGATAATATACATCCTCTGCAACCAAAACAGAATTTACTTTTTTACCTTCAGCAGAAGTTTGTGGAGTAATCAACTGCATTCCGATGATGTTCTGAGCGTTTTCTTTAAGCTTATCCATGTTTGGAGAGAACTTTACACCACCACCTTTACCACGACCACCTGCGTGGATCTGAGCTTTTACTACCCACCCTTGAGCGCCAGTTTCAGCAGTTAGTTTTTCAGCAGCAGCTACAGCTTCATCTACGTTGTTTGCAACGAAACCACGTTGGATAGCTACTCCATACTTTGATAAAATCTCTTTTGATTGATACTCGTGAAGATTCATATTATTTTTATTATTTTATTTTAATATTTAAAGGTTGACAAATTTACTAAAAATGAATAAGGTTAAAAAGAAAATTATAGAACTTTTAACGCATTCTGTAAGTTTATATGCGATCTTATCAGATTCAAGGCGGTGAATCTATGAATAATATGATAATGATCATAAAAAAACTAAATCTCACGATCATATTCTAATGACATTTTAATGTCATTCTAATGTAGATAAGAATATTAACAAATCCCATCTATTATCTTTGAAGCCCGGAAATAAAACATACCTATTTCATGAATTTTCAGATGAAATTCAATTCAGGTAAAAGTCCTTATTTCAGAAAAAGTGATCACCAAATCCTATCAATTTCCTGGAAAACAAAAGCTGTTTCCAGTGACAACAGATGATATTCAAAGGAAAATTCACAACTTAAAAAAACAGTTAATCTTTTACTAAAGAAGAAAAATGGAAATACCAGCTAATGAACAGGGAAAAAGGCTCATCCGCTACATTACAAAAGAAAAAAAAGATGTTACCAATATTTATTTCTATGCTATTCTGAATGGTTTAGTCTTGCTGAGCGTACCTTTAGGAATACAGTCTATTGTAAGCTTTGTGATGGGAGCTACGATGACAACTTCCATTTATATCCTCATATTTTTTGTCGTAATCGGAACCTGGCTTGCCGGATATTTCAGATTAAAAGTGATCCAGATAATTGAAAAGATACAGCAGAAAATATTTGTAGAATTTTCCATCGCCATAGCAGACAAAATCCCCAAAGCAGATCTTTCCTACACCAGAAAATACTACCTTCCGGAACTTGTCAACCGATTCTTTGATATTCAGAATCTTCAGAAAGGAATTTCAAAAATATTACTGGAAATTCCTACTGCTTTAATACAGATTGTTTTTGGGATTCTCTTGCTCTCTTTTTATCATCCTTGGTTTTTAGCATTCGGAGGTCTGGTTATTCTCTCTGTTGTAATTATTTTCAGATATACAATGGAAAGCGGAATCAAATCCAGCATTGAAGAGAGCAACAAAAAATACGATACAGCAGCATGGATAGAGGATATCGCCGGTTCTGTAAAAACATTTAAAATGCATTCTGAAGATGATTCTCATTTAAAAGGAACTGATGAAAGAGTGATAGAATATCTTAAGCACAGAACAGCTCATTTTAAAGTACTCGTTTTTCAGTATAAAACAATTATTGCTTTTAAAGTCATCATTACTTTAGCAATGCTGGCCATTGGAACCTATCTTCTGATTAATCAAAAGCTAAATATCGGAGCATTCATTGCCACAGAAATTGTTGTTCTAAGCATCATGTCTGCTGTAGAAAAGCTTATTGTAAGCCTTGAAAGTTATTATGATCTGATTGCGTCTTTTGCCAAACTCTCTAAAATCACTGAACTTAAAGAGGAACCCAACGGAGAAATCACATTATCTCAGAAAGAAAAAGGGACAGAAATTGAATTTAAAAATGTAAGCTTTTCATTTAATGATAATACTCCCATCCTTTCGGACCTTAATTTCAAAATCAAAGAAAACAGTCTGAACATTCTAACAGGAAAACTGGGAGCGGGAAAAACCCTTCTGCTTAATATGATCACAGGATTCTTCGAGCCCAGCTCAGGAGCAATTCTGATTGATAAAATTCCATTAAAAAATATAGAGAAAAGACACTGGAGAAATAATGTTGGACTTTATCTGGAAAATATGAAGATCATTCAGGGAACCGTTAAAGAAAATATCCTATTAGGAAGCAGCCAGAGCCACACAGAAGATATTCTTGAGCTTTCTGAAAATATGGGTATAGAAAATATTTCAAGTATGTTCAGCAGCGGATTCTTTACAGAAGTAAGTGAAACTGATCCTGAAATCACATTCAGTTCAAAGAAAAAAATACTGCTGCTTCGTGCTCTCCTCGGTAACAAAAAACTTATCATTCTGGAAAATCCTTTTGCAGGAATCCGTGAAGAATATCAGGACAAAATGATAAAATATCTCCAGAAAATCAAGGAAAACACAACTATTATTATTGTTTCTCAGGATACAGAACTGCTACAATATGCCGATCAGCATTTTCATCTGGAAGGAGGAACATTAAAAACACTTCAAAACAATTAGTAAAATGAAACTACAGTCGTTTGACAATATCTATCATATTCATAAAAAGTCACGGGTAAAAAGATGGTTTCTGTTTATCTTCATAGGCGGTATAATTACCTTATTTCTCCCTTGGACACAGAATATTAAAGTGAAAGGAAATGTAACCTCTCTTTATCAGGAACAGCGTCCACAGCAACTTCACTCTCCTATCCCGGGAAAAATCATCAAATGGTATGTTAAAAACGGAGATTATGTAAAAAAAGGAGATACTTTACTGCAGCTTTCCGAAATAAAAGATGATTATTTAGATCCGCTTTTGGTACAAAGAACACAGGAACAGGTAAATGCTAAAAAGGGAGTAAGAAATTTCTATGAAGCAAAAGCAGGAACAGTGAAAACCCAGCTTGAAGCCTTACATTCAGCCAGAAACTTAAAACTGAATCAGCTCAAAATAAAAATAAGCCAGCTTAATAATAAACTTACCGGTGAAGAAGCAGAACTCACCGCTGCTAGTAATGAACTTAAGCTTTCAGAAGACCAGTTTGCGCGGCAGAAAAAAATGTATGAGGAAGGTTTGGTTTCTCTTACCCAGTTTCAGCAGAGAAGTATTTCTTATCAAAATGCTGTTGCCAAAAAAACAGCATCAGAAAATAAAGTGGCTCAAACCCGTCAGGAAATTATCAATATAGGAATTGAACAGAATTCTGTGATTCAGGATTACACAGAGAAACTCAGTAAAATAGAAGGAGACCGTTTTCAAAACATGGGGCAGATTGAGGGCAGTGAAGGTGAAATTGCCAAGCTCGAAAATCAAGTGGCCAATTACAAAGCAAGACAGGGCTTATATTTCATTATTGCATCACAGGACGGTCAGATTGTACAGCTTAATAAAACAGGAATTGGTGAAGTTTTAAAAGATGGTGAAAATATTGGGACAATTGTTCCCACAGCAGTAGATTATGCAGTTGAGATTTATATAAAACCTGTGGATCTCCCGCTTGTGAAAGAAGGTCAGCGTGTGATGTGCATTTTTGATGGATTTCCTGCCATTGTATTCTCGGGATGGCCCAATTCCAGCTACGGAACATTTGCAGGCAAGGTGGTTGCCGTGGAAAGCAATATCAGTGCAAACGGACTTTTTAAAGCATTGATTATTGAAGATAAAAAGGAAAAAAGATGGCCTCCAAAAATTAAAATGGGAGGAGGTGTACAGGGAATTGCCATTCTTAATGATGTTCCTATCTGGTATGAACTATGGAGAAATATCAACGGTTTTCCACCAGATTATTATGAAGTAAAAAATGATCAAACTGCTAAGTATGAGAAAACAAAGTAAACTTCTTTTTATATTGATCTTTCTTTTTTTCCAGTATCATAAAGCACAGGATTCTCTCATGATTTCAGCAAATGAATTTCTGGCGGTGGTAAAAAATTATCATCCAATGGCATTGAAATATCAACTGCAAAACAAAATTGCGCAATCTGAGATTACTAAAGCAAGAGGAAATTTTGATCCTATTTTAGGAGGAAAACTGGGCGAAAAGAACATTGACGGTGTACAATATTACAGACAAAAAAATATTGAACTGGGTATTCCTACCTGGTACGGAATTGATCTTACGGCAGGATATCAATATCTGGATGGTGAAAAACTCAACTCCAGTGAAACCAAAGGTGGCATTTACAGCATGGGAATTACTGTTCCTTTAGCTAAAAATCTTTTGTATGATAAACGAAGAGCAGCATTGGATCAGGCGAAATTTGCTTCGAAAATGACGGAAGCTGAACAGACTGTACTTACCAATGAACTTCTTCTTGAAGCAGAAAACACCTATTGGGAATGGGTACAAAGTTTCGAAATTTACAAGCTGCAAAACAAAGCGGTTGAGGTCAGCAAAAAACGTCTGCAGCTCACCCGGAAAACTTTTGAATATGGAGAAAGAGCAGCTATCGATACTGTTGAAGCAGCTTCTCAGCTACAGAGCTTTGAACTTCAGCAGAAAGAAGCCTATTTAAATTTTGTTAAAAACACCCAGCAGCTGCAGTTATTTTTATGGAAAGAGAATCGTGAAATTTATGAAATCTCACAACTTTTTTATCCTGCAGATCATCTTTCAGATCATACCGCCTACTCAGATTTTGAATTTCTTCTGCAGGAAATTAAAACAAAAGAAACCACCAACCATTGGTCTGTACAGTATTATACTCAGAAACATCATATTTTAGAAAGTGAACGGAAGCTGAAATGGCAGAGCTTTCTTCCCAAGTTTGATTTTACTTATAATTTCTTCAACAAAGAAAATTATAGGACAGATTACCTTCCTCTTTTTGACAATAATTTTCAATATGGATTAAAACTTGAAATACCGGTATTTCAAAGGGAAGCCAAAGCCAGTTATCAAATGGCCAAAATTAAAATAGAACAGAATAAACTTGATACTGAATTCAAGAAAAGAGAGCTTACCTCGAAAATTGAAACCTATAAAAACGAACTTTTAAATTACCATACCCAGATAGCCCTTTCACAAAATAATCTTGTGAATTACCAGCAACTTCTTACTGCAGAAGAAACAAAGTATGCGAACGGTGAGAGTTCTCTTTTCCTGATCAATTCAAGGGAAAATAAAATGATTGAAGCACAGGAAAAATTCATTTCCATCAAAGCGAAATTTCTTAAAAGCTTTAATAAACTTAAATGGATGAATGAAAATTTCTCTTTATAAAACCAAAAAAGTTCAGGAAACTCCCTGAACTTTTTTATTGATATTCTGGTCTAAAAATACACCAGAAATTGTTTTATAAGTCAATATTACTATTACCGCCCACCAGACCAGTCACAGCCCACATAAAAAAATACGGCTGAATACAAACGGATTGAATCTGATAGGTTAATCTAAGAGATTGAATGTTCGTATTAACCTTTTTCTTCTGTTAATCTTCATTCTTATATTCTGTTTTTAACAAAATATAAGATCAGCATTCCCCAGCTTAAGATCATCATCAGACCTCCAAGCGGAGTGATGGGGCCTAAGAATTTAAGATTCATTCCCCAATAATCCTGCATGCTCAGGAAGTAGATGCTTACTGAGAATAAAAGAGTACCTGCAATCATTAAAATGGAAGTCCATTTTTCAGCAGAGGTTTCAAATTTTAAGATATACCCGATGATCAGCAGGAAAAAAGCTGCATACATCTGATATCTTACGCCTGTTTCAAAACTTTCCAGTCTTTCCACAGCTAATATTTTCTTTAAAGCGTGTGCTCCGAATGCACCAAGGATTACAGAAACCATTCCGTAAACTGCTCCAAAAACTAAAGTAATTGTTTTCATTTTATAACTCTTCTAATTCTAGGGTTAAATATTTTTTTGTTTTATGATCCTGCCAGGTTCCTATAATTTTCCTGCCTTGCAAATCTGCTTCCACCAAGGCTTTGAAAATCCATTGGTTGGTTTCTTCACTATAATAATCGTTTTCTATGATGGAGATATGATTACCTTTTATCTTTCCGTTCCACTCAATCAGTTTTTTATTTTTATCATACCAGTATTTTGCAGAAAATGAACCATCATCATATACCTCATTGATCAAAACAGTAATAGAATACTTTCCATCGATCTTTCCCTTATACAATTTATTAGTAAGACTGGTCATCTCTGTTTTTTCAGAACCGGAAATTAAATTTCTCGCATAAGGACTCCAGTATTTTTCCAGCTCTTTGTAGGAAAATTCTATTTCATGACTGCCCAGGTCATCCAAAGCTCTCATGGCATGGTTGGAACATCTTCCGGCAACAAAAGTCAGCTTGTCTTTCCCAAAGAAATATCGGATACCGTCCAAAGTATGTTCCGTAAAACAGTCTTCATACATAGCGATCTGATCTTGAGTTTCCTCTGCCGGATTTTTCTCAGCTTTCAGCGTAACAAGAAAATCAGAAATTCTTTTCTTTACTCTTTTCTGAATAATTCCCTCAACAGTTTTCACTGAACCCGGTTGAAATAAATCTTTGGCATTGATAAAGTTTCCTGTTCTCAGATCAAAATTCTTCCAGATCAGAAAACCCTCCGGATAAGCGCCCGAAGCTTCACCATCTATGGCAATACTCAGAATATTCTTAGGCGTTTCAATCTTATCCCAACTATAAAAATAAAGATAGTTTGAATAGGAATTGGTGGCTGTAGAAGCCAGTTTAAAAGGATTTCCGCCAGATCCCGGAACATATTCCAGCTGATCTACCTGGAGAAATGTATTGATTTTATTTTCTACCCGAGGATTTTCAGAATAAGAAACAACCGGAAAAACGGCATCTTCAGTTTTAGGCTGCAGATTACTTATTTTCACTTTTTGCTGTTGTGAAAAACTTAACCCCGAAATCAATAAAAAAAATACAATATTCATTCCTTTTCACTATTTTGATTTTAAGTACATTAAAATGAACTTGGCAACCAATGTAGAAATCCCCAGTATGATAAACATATTGGCGAATTTTTTGGAACTTCTGAAACCTTCATTGTTTGTTTTCTTCAGAAAAAATCCAAAAAGAAGGAATACGATAGGCAAAATGATCTGTAACATTAGTTTCCTCTCATTCTGTTAAACTCATTGATCACCTCATGGTGGCTCACCGTCTTATCTTTAAAATACGTTACAAAGTGCTGTTTTTCCTCTTCAGTAGCGCCCAATTGGTTCAGAATATTCAATAAGTGCATCTTCATATGTCCTTTCTGGATTCCTGTGGTCACCAGAGAGCGTAAAGCCCCAAAGTTTTGTGCAAGCCCTGAAACTGCCAGGATGCTCATCAGCTCTTGTGCGGAAGGTTTCCCAAGAAGTGCCAGAGAGAATTTTACCAAAGGGTGAAGATTGGTAAGCCCTCCTACTACTCCTACAGAAATAGGAAGATCAATCCAGAATCTGAAAATACCGTTATCTGTTGTACAGTGTGTTAAAGATCTGTATTGGCCATCTCTCGCAGCATAGGCATGTGCACAGGCTTCCGTAGCTCTGAAATCATTTCCGGTAGCGATTACAACAGCATCTACTCCATTCATTACTCCTTTATTATGAGTAGTCGCACGGTAAGGTTCTATTTCTGCAATGGTAACGGCCTGTTTGAATTTAGAAGCAAATTCTTCTGGAGAAATTCCACTGTCATCTTTTAAATCTTCCATTTTACACGAAACCTCAGCTCTTACGATACAGTCAGGCGTAAAGTTGGAAAGAATATTCATCACAATCTGTAGTGAATTCTTTTCTTCCTGAGTAAAATCTTCACTGGTAGCAACTTCCTGTCTCAAAGTCTTTCCGAACTGCTCAAGACATGAATTGATAAAGTTCGCTCCCATTGAATCTACGGTATCGAAGCTTGCTTTCAGCTGGTAATAATTCGGCATTTCTGCTGTTTTATCCACCAGGCTGATATTTAAAATACCTCCACCGCGTTTTCTCATATTCGCGGTGATATCTTCTGTAGCTTCAAATAATTTTTTCTTTAAACTGAAATTAAAGAAATGTAATAATTTGTGAGGTTCTACATTAAAAATAAAGTGGGTATGCCCCAGTTTTTCAGTATTGATAATCGTTGTTTTAAAACCTCCTTTATCGATCCAGAATTTGGCAGCTTTGGAAGCAGCCGCTACTACTGAACTTTCTTCAACTGCCATTGGAAGCGCCAACAGTTTTCCATCGATTAAAAAGTTCGGAGCAATTCCATACGGCATATAAAAATTGGAGATGGTATTTTCAGAAAATTCTTCGTGAAGCTTCTGAAGATCTGCATCATCATTCCAGTATTGTTTTAATATATTTTGATATTCCTGGTTTCCTTCAAGATATTCGTTTACGAGCCATTCGATTTTCCCCTGCTTTGGAAGCTTGGAAAAACCTTCGATTGGTTTATGATTCATGATATAAACTTTAATGAGCCGTAAATATAATGATTTTGAGACTCTTTTTTGTTGATAACTTATATGAAAAAAGATTGACTTTTATCAATTTTGGAACTAAATTTGAACAAAATTAAATTACAATCAAGATACAAAATATATCAAAGTATTTTAAATATGAATTTTGACCGTCTTAAAGAAAAGCTTGAAATCCTTGCTGATGCAGCGAAATATGATGTTTCCTGTTCATCAAGCGGAGGTACAAGAAAAAATAAAAAAGGAGCATTAGGAGATAGTTCTGCAAGCGGGATCTGTCATACCTATACAGAAGACGGCAGATGTGTTTCTTTGCTTAAAATCTTATTGACCAATCACTGTATTTATGATTGTGCTTACTGTGTTTCCAGAAGTTCCAATGATATCAAAAGAGCTGCTTTTACGGTAGAAGAAGTGGTAGATCTTACCATCAATTTTTACCGTCGAAATTATATTGAAGGGTTATTTCTAAGCTCAGGAATTTTCAAAAATGCAGATACAACCATGGAAAGACTTGTAAGAGTTGCCAAAAAGCTACGTTTGGAAGAGAACTTTAACGGGTATATTCATTTAAAATCTATTCCCGGGGCAAGTGATGATCTGATGCAGGAAGCCGCGTTGTATGCAGATCGGTTATCCGTAAATATTGAAATTCCTACAGAAAGTGGATTAAAATTGCTGGCCCCTGAAAAAAACAGACAGGATATGATCAGCCCGATGCGATATATCCAAAAAGGAATTATTCAGTATAAGGATGAAAAGAAAATTCTGAAAAAAGTTCCCAAGTTTGCGCCTGCCGGACAATCTACACAGATGATTGTAGGGGCAACTAATGAAAACGACCTTCAGATCATTAAAGTTGCTGATCATTTTTATAAAAATTTTAATCTGAAAAGGGTGTATTATTCCGGATATGTTCCGGTGTTGGAAGATCAGAGACTGCCTTCTTTAACGACGGAAGTTCCAATGCTTCGGGAAAACCGACTGTATCAGTCGGACTGGCTGATGAGATTTTATGGTTTTAAAGCGGAAGAAATTTTAGATCCGAATGTTCCTTTTCTTGATCTGGAAATGGATCCTAAATTAAGCTGGGCATTACGGAATCTGGATCAGTTCCCGGTGAATCTCCAGACTGCCGAATACCGGATGATTTTAAGAATTCCCGGAATCGGAGTGAAAACAGCTCAGAAAATTGTGAGTGCAAGACGTTTTCAGATTTTAACGATGGATCATTTGAAAAAACTGGGAGCGACCGTCAACCGGGCAAAATACTTCATCGATTTTAATGCAGGAAATGCTTACCTTAAATACTTAACGGATAAAAATTTTAGGAAACTGCTCATAGGCGGAAGCTCATCCAAATTTCATAACCAGTTTTCGCAACAGCTGACTTTGTTTTGATTTTAAACACAAATGACACCAATATTTTCACAAATGGACACTAATTTATAATACAGCACGACTGTCATTCTGACGAAGGAAGAATCTCTTCAATTAACCAGATTCTTCACTTCATTTTATTTCGTTCAGAATGACACCCCAACTAAACTTTAAATTTTAATTCAATACATGACAACCCTACTCTACGATGGAAGTTTTGACGGTCTTTTCACTGCAGTATTTGAAGTTTTCGAATACCGTTATCAAGAGGTGGAAATCAAAAGCAGTGAAAGATTTCATCAGGAAAACATTTTTGCAGAAATTCACGAAGTAATTACTCAACCAGACAAGTCTGAAAGGGTTTTGAATAAACTGGAGCAGCATATTGGTAAACAGGGCGTTTACAAACTTTTAAAAGTTTTTTTATCTGAAGATCCGGATCTGGAAAACCTCATCTTATCCGCAGTAAGGCAGTCGGTGAAAAATCCTGAAATTAATGTTCTTGAAAACTTTGCCGATTCTGATGTTTTAAAAATTTCGAAAATCTGCAAATCGATAAACAGGGAAAGGCATAGGATGACTGCATTTGTCCGCTTTGAAAAAATGCAGGATGGTGTTTTTTTCTCCAAAATAGATCCCGATTTCAATGTTCTTCCTTTAATCAGAAAACATTTTAAAGACCGATATCAGGATCAGAAATGGATGATCTACGATCTTCGAAGAAACTATGGCCTTTTATATAATCTGAACGATTGTGAATTTTTCTATCCTGATGAAAAACTTGATCTTAACCATTATCAACAGAAGTTCCATGATGAGGAAAAGAGCTATCAGCTGCTTTGGCAGCGTTATTTCACGAAAACCAATATTGTGGAAAGAAAAAATATGAAACTGCATATTCAGCATGTTCCGAAAAGGTACTGGAAATATTTGACTGAAAAATGGTAAGCAAAACCTCACATTGTGGATAACTTTTTTTTCAGCGAAGAAAATACTGTAATTCAAGCTTCCATTTTTTAATTTTTATGTAAATCATTAGTTTACTGCCAGATAGAATCCACATTAATTGAAAACTCATATTGTGGATAACTTTTTCCAGTTAACATATAGTTAACATTGGAAATATATCAGTGTTCTTTTTCATGCAGAAATTAAGCAAATAAAGGCACTTCCCGGGAAAAAAGGAATATATAAATATGATGTAAAGCCATATAAATCTGTGACCTATATGATTAAAAACTAAATCAGCATTTTTATTTTGTGGATAACTCTTACTTTTTAAGGGTTCGCAGAGCTTTCTTTACGATATACTGTGTTTCTTTTGTCGGACTTTCCAGAAGCCATTCATCGCAGATTTCCACTACAAATTCGGGTTGAGATTTGCTGGCATCATTCAGCCAGTTGCCAACACTATCCTGTACATATCTGGAGGAATCAGATCGTAAAGATTCCAGTATTTCCAGTCCAAGCCCTGGATTCTGTTTTAAAGCATCAATATGTTCACACCACACACCTCTTGGCCTTGTGGATTCGCTGGCAAAACGTCTTACATTCTCATTATCATGCGCGGTCCACTTTGTTAATATAGATAAACTTTCGTCCAGGTTTTTGGAAATATCCGGACGCACAGTCATCCAGCAGATTTCCCTCACTCCAAAATGAGAGTCAGAAGCAAATGGCTGAATTTTGTTTAATTTTTCCTTAAGTTGTAAATCGTTATTTCTTCCAATCGTATAAGCTGCCCAGCAACGTACCAGATCTGCGGGATGAACTGACAATTTCAAAAGAAATTCGTTATCCTTATTTTTCACAGCCAGATTAAGTAAGCCAATTCCTATTGTTTCATTAATGGTATTGACAGTTTGCTTTTTCAGCTGGTTTACATTTTCTAAAACGGGTGTCATATATTCCGTACGATCATTCTGTAAAAGCAGATTTTCCAACAGCAGCCTTTGATCTACTGCCAGCCATTCCGTAAGATTGGCGGTTTCAATTTCTCCTCTGTTCAGCTGTTCCAGAATATCCGTTGGAATATCTTTGATGGAGCGGGCTCCTTTTCGTTTTTCTGTCATACTATTTAATGATTACCTTTACAAAAGTCTGAAAGTGGGCGGAGAAAAACAATACCGCACATTTTTCCCCCATTGGGATAAAAAAGTCAATTTTATGGAAACAAAGGAAAGAGCTGAAGAAAATAAAATATGTCCGTTGGAAGTTGCTGTCAATACCATCAGTGGAAAATGGAAAATTCCCATTGTCTGGCAGATCAATGAAGGGAAAAAACGTCCCAGTGAATTTTTGAGAGGTATTGCTAAAGTTGACCGCAGGGTTCTCAATCAGCAGCTGAGTGAAATGGTGGAAGATGGTATTTTAACGAAACAGTCTTTCAATGAACTTCCTCCAAGAGTAGAATATACTTTGACAGAACTTGGGGAAAAACTGGTGAAAATCCTCTGGCAGCTGAATGATTGGGGGAAATTGTTGATTCCTGGAAAAGAGGAGTCGTTGAACCGATAAATTTTCAAATAAGATATTGGCGGATAGGTGAAAAAAAATGATATTTGTGCTCACTAAAACGCATGAAAAAAGTTATCACAGGAATCATTGTTATTCTCATTTACATAGGCTGTACAAAAGAAAAAGTATCAGACCGTTTATTACCTGAACCAGATAAAAATGAGCATTTAATTGCTGAAAATGCTTTAAAAATCAATAAAAATAAAAATACAATTCGGGAAAGATTTTCTCCCCCGGAAGGGTATGAGTGGATGGAAGAAAAACCTGGTTCTTTCGGTCATTTTATTGAAAATTTCACACTAAAACCTTACGGAAGTCGGATTTTAAAATACGATGGAACGCCTATCTCCACCCAGCATCTCCATGAAGCAGTTTTTGATATTGATACCGGAAATAAAGATTTGCAGCAATGTGCTGATGCCGCCATCCGAATGAGAGCTGAATATCTTTATAAGGCAAAAAAATTTAACGAAATTAAATTTCATTTTACAAGCGGTGATCTTTTCAGCTGGAATGATTATAAAAACGGAACGAGAGCTTTTGTAAGCGGAAATTCAGTCAGCTTTAGAAAAACCATGCCTTTTGATGATTCTTACCAAAGTTTCAGAAATTATCTGGACCTGATTTTCAATTATGCAGGAACAATTTCATTAAATAAGGAAACCAAACCGGTCACAAAAAATTCAGATCTGAAAACAGGAGATATTTTAATCACACCGGGAAGTCCCGGACACATTGTTTTTATTTCCGGTGTCTGCCGGAATAAGGAAGGAAAAAGATTATTCTTATTAAGTGAAGGATTCACCCCGGCGCAATCCGTTCATGTACTTTCAAATCCGTTTAATCCCTATTTTACACCCTGGTACGACCTTGATATCCATGCTGAGGAGACGAAAACTGCACGATATTTTTTTAAACCTACAAACTTCAGAAGCTTTTAATAATTTATATTCAAAACTATTGGAAACTTACTACGATAATCTGAACTTGTTTTTGTAAATTTGTGTTCGAAATTTTTTACTTGATGAAAGAGAGTGCTGTAAAAAAAATTGCAGTTCTTACTTCAGGAGGTGACTCTCCGGGTATGAATGCGGCATTAAGAGCGGTAGTAAGAACCGCCAATTATTATAATATCGAATGCTACGGAGTAAGAGAAGGCTACAATGGTCTTATCAACAATGATTTCCTGAAAATGGGAGCTCGTTCCGTAAAAAATATAATCAACCAGGGTGGAACCATTCTAAAGTCTGCCAGATCCACTGAGTTCAGAACAAAAGAAGGCCGTCAGAAAGCTTACGATAATTGTGTAAAACTAGGAATTGACGGATTGGTATGTATTGGAGGAGACGGAACTTTCACCGGTGCAAAAATCTTTAATGAAGAATTCGGAATCAGAGTAATCGGTATCCCGGGAACTATTGATAACGATATTTTCGGTACAGACAATACCATAGGTTACGACACTGCTTTGAATACTGCAATGGATGCCATTGACAAAATCCGTGACACAGCAACTTCCCACAACAGGGTTTTCTTTGTGGAAGTAATGGGTCGTGATGCTGGTTTTATTGCTTTAAACAGTGGATTGGCAACAGGAGCTCTGGATATCTTAATTCCTGAGAAAAAAGACAGTATTGATGAGCTTTTCACAAAATTCAGGGATGCTGAAAAAACCGGAAAGGCATCAAGTATTGTGGTGGTTGCAGAAGGTGAAAAACTAGCCAACGTTTATGAGCTTGCAGAAAAAACCAAACAAACCTTCCCTGATTATGACATTCGTGTAGCGATTTTGGGACATATGCAGAGAGGAGGTTCTCCAAGCTGTGCAGACAGAGTTTTGGCCAGCAGACTGGGTTATGGTGCTGTAACCGGATTAATGGAAGGACAAACCAATGTAATGGCAGGAATGCGTTCCAACGATCTGACGTATACGCCAATTGAAGAAGCCATTAAAAAACATAATGAAATCAATAAAGATCTTTTACTGATTTCAGAAATTTTAGCAATCTAATTATTTTTATAATCTAATAAAAACAAACTATTATGTCAACAATCAAAGTAGGTATCAACGGTTTTGGTAGAATTGGACGTCTTGTTTTCAGAGCAATGACTGAAAGAGACAACATTGAAGTTGTAGGAATCAATGACCTAATCAATGCAGAATACATGGCTTACATGTTAAAATATGACTCTGTACACGGTATTTTCCCAGGTGAAGTTTCTGTAGAAGGAAATGACCTTGTTGTAAACGGGAAAAAAATCAGAGTAACTGCTGAAAAAGATCCAAGCAACCTAAAGTGGAATGAAATCGGTGCAGATTACGTAGTAGAATCTACTGGTTTATTCTTAGATAAAGAAAGCGCTGCAAAACACATTACTGCAGGTGCTAAGAAAGTAATCCTTTCTGCTCCGTCTAAAGATGATACTCCAATGTTCGTAATGGGTGTAAACCACAAGGAACTTACTGATGATATCAAAATCTTATCAAATGCTTCTTGTACAACAAACTGTTTAGCTCCTTTAGCTAAAGTAATCCACGATAACTTCGGAATCGTAGAAGGTTTGATGACTACTGTACACGCAACAACAGCTACTCAGAAAACTGTTGACGGTCCTTCAATGAAAGACTGGAGAGGTGGTAGAGCTGCTCTGAACAATATCATCCCTTCTTCTACAGGTGCTGCTAAAGCGGTAGGAAAAGTAATCCCTTCATTAAACGGAAAATTAACGGGTATGTCTTTCAGAGTACCAACTGTTGACGTTTCTGTAGTAGATTTAACAGTGAGAATTGAAAAGGCTGCTTCTTATGAAGAAATCTGTTCAGTAATCAAAGCTGCTTCTGAAGGTGAATTGAAAGGGATCCTAGGATATACTGAAGAGGCAGTAGTATCTCAGGACTTTGTAGGAGATAAGAGAACTTCTATCTTCGACAAAGATGCAGGTATCATGCTTTCTCCTAACTTCGTGAAACTTGTTTCCTGGTATGACAACGAAATGGGTTACTCTAACAAGTTAGTAGATATGCTTGTACACGCTGCTTCTTTATAATCAATAATGAGCGATAAGCATAAGTAATATAAAACCTTCCCAATGGGAAGGTTTTTTATAAATACTATATTTGTCATTTAGTACTTTTCCTTTCCAATTGTTTAAAAGTTTGTTGAGATTTATTTTTTTGTATTGTCATTGCCATTAGAAAATAAATTATAAGTTACAGCAAAGAAAATAGCTGGTTTATACATTTCAGAATAGGAAACATCTAAATAATTAGGATTAATAAAATTATCATTAGCATCTAAATTATTTCTATTAAGTTTTTTTACATTTACAAAAGAAAGGCCTCCTGTAAAAACAAGTCTGTTCTTTTCTAAAAATGCAACAGAAGGTCCAGCATAAAAATTGAGTTTTGCATCCGTATTAATACTAATTCCCGATGAAATACCAAACATTGCCGTTTTTCCAAAATCCCAAAATACATGAGCTAAAACTCCAACTGCATGTGTAATACTATTTTTTTCATTTTCGTAAACACCACTACTTTTACCATCACTACTATATTTTAAAAGATAATTATCATCTCCTATAAAACTTAACATATAACCAGTACTGAAATTAACTTTTACTCCACCAAATGTTGTAATTTTTATAGGCTCAAATTTCTCTAACTCTTTATTATCTTTTCCTAAAAGAACAGGAGTTATCACTATTTCATCATCTGTTAATTGAGTTGCCTTAGTAAATGTAACGAAATCATCATTTTTTATAGTTTCATATGTTTTTCTCCCCACAAACGCTTTATTTATTATTTCATTTTTTTCTTTTCTTCATTAACTATATCGATAATTTTTTTTGCAGAGTTCATTTCTTCTTCAAACATAACATTAGTAGAACTTACCTTTACATCATTAATTTTTGCTTTAGAACCATTAACACTAATTGTACCTAACAAAGAAATATTATCGGTTCTTGAATTAACATCTTTATAAAGTTTTTTCAATTCCACATATGATTTCTGTAATTCCAATATGTCTTTTTCTATAGGAGTATCTATTTCATATGTGTTTTCATATATTTTTTTTGCAAGAGCTTTAACTGAATCAACATTCTTTATAAAGTTATTATCTCCAAGTAATTCAACCAAAATATTATTTAGATTTGCTTTTCTCTCTATATTGGATGCTTTTTCTATTAAAACCTGATATTCAGCAATAAAATCTTCCTTAGAATTAAAAGAACTTGAAGCAGGATTTCTTCCTTTATTCTTATTTTCTTCACTTTTTTCTTCATTTCCTATAAAACTATCACTTATCGACTTTGGAATTTCAAATTGAAAATTTTCACCTTTAGCTTCTATATTACTACCTATTACTTTTAAAGGATTAACATTACTAATAACAAATTTTATAGTACTTCCTTTTTTTAATTTAAATCCAGCAGGATAATTATCCTTATTAAACGGTTTAATAAATATTTCTAGAGAATTTCCATTTTTTTCGGTAGAAGAAACCGAACAATTTTGTCCAAAAGCCATCCCCACCCAACCGAGCAGAAACAGTAATACAATTTTTGTTTTCATGATTTTTATTTTTCTGGTTAAGTTTTTTTGAATTTTAGAATTAGTTTATCATTGTAGAAAAACGAAATGTTTTTATAATTGAGTTTTCATGGTTATTAGTTTTGTTTTACACAAAGTTTCAAATTATATAAACACAAGTAAATTACCCGTTTGTGGTATTTTTCATAAAAGTTTTTCCTAGATAGCTGACAAATCTCACCAAAATATTTCAGCATAAAACTTGTACTTTTATAGGTAAAGGATGAAACATGATACAACCTCGTTTTAAAGATGCTCCCCATTTCAGGAACTTTTGGGAACATGGTAACGGAAGGCAGCTTATTGAATTTTCCGGAGCTAAAGTGAGCTTTGAAAAATTTGAAAAATTTGCACCCTATTTTTATCATACGGATGAAACGGGAGATGAGGTGGTAAAAGATGTTTATTTCACTAAAAAATTTCATGAGGCTTCAAGAGAGATTGAACACTATATCAGAAATGGAGTTTCGGAAACTGATGATGTTTCTGAAAGTGTAAAAAACTGTTCCATCAGACTCAGAAAGTTCCTGATTGGCTCGATTATAAACTTCTTAAAAGCGGTGCTGAACTTTGTATGAGAAGCAATTTGGATTCTCTGATCTCCCTGAGAGACTATTGTCTGATTGGCGGCTATGATTATGCCTACCTCAACAAACCCCTTATTGTCACAGAAGCACTGAAAAAAGGTGCAGTGAAGCGTCTTTCGGAAACATTGGATTTCTGGGTAAATGCAACCCGATACAATGCGCTGGAAGTTCATGCAAAAGGATATGAATTTGCGATAAAAACCCGTCTGATCCATTCCTACGCAAGACTTTCCATTAAAAAACATTATAAAGACTGGGATACAGAAAACTGGGGAGAGCCTATCAATTCATGGGATATGATGGCAACGTATATCGGGTTCAGTCTGGTATTTCTTCATAGTCTTCAGAAATTGGGAAATCGTTTTTCTGTTGAAGAAGAACAAGGAATTTTTCATCTCTGGAAATACGTAGGTTATCTTTTGGGAATTCCGGAGCAGCTTCTTCCTGACGATAAAAAACAGGCAACGGAATATTTTTATTTATGGACTTCTGTTCAGCCCCTTCAGATAAAGATTCTGTTCTTCTGGCTCATTCTCTGCTGGATGAATCTCTCGAAAATCCTATCTTAAAATTTGAATTCCAAAGAAAAAACTTAAGATATCTGCACATCTGCTGTACCTGGTTTCTTTTAGATGATGAAGTTTGCAAAAGATTACAAATTCCGGAAGTTCCTTTCAGAAATCTATTTCCAAAATCAAAAATACTTTTCAATACAATTTATGATCAACTGGTCAGTAGAGAATCGAGAATAAAAAGAGGAAACAAGGACCAGATGAAAGTACTGGAAGATTATCTTGCAATTACCAAAGGTTCAAATTTTCATTAAAATGTTATTTGGTTTGAAAGCGCAAATAGTGCAAAGAGTTTTCATGTACTATAGAAATTTTTAAGGCACAAGAACATTTCGACTCACTCAATATTATATTTTCAGGAAGGAAAAAGTTCATTTTTTTAGAATATTCTCGCAGATCAAACAGATAGTGCAGATTTTTATGAGTATCTGCGTAATCAGCAAAATCAGCGTGAGGTAAAAAACATATACACTACTCAATTTTATCGGGGATAAAATCCTTGCGCCTTAAAGCATAATCTATGTTAAAAGAATGGCGCCTTTGCGATTTCAAATAAAAACAACTTATCTTATTTAAGTAAAAAACATTTAAAAACACTTTAGATATTACATTCCGCATGTGCTTCGTTATGAATGAGATCAGCCGTAAAAATTTATCATTTTTTAACTCTAAAAACAGCTTTCAGGAATAAATAATATTAGCTTTTGATATATAAATTATGTATTTTTGAGAAATTATTTTAATAGAGATGAGTAACATTGATGATAAGAAAAAAGCACTCGCTTTAGTGCTTGACAAGCTAGATAAAACATATGGAAAGGGAACAGTAATGACTTTAGGTGATGAATCTATAGACAATACTATCGAAGTAATTCCTTCCGGTTCTTTAGGTTTAGATATTGCTTTAGGAATAGGCGGATACCCAAAAGGAAGAATCATTGAGATATATGGTCCGGAATCTTCAGGTAAAACAACGTTGACCCTTCATGCTATTGCTGAGGCTCAAAAAGCAGGTGGTATTGCAGCATTCATTGATGCTGAACACGCTTTCGACAGAACATATGCTGCGAAATTAGGAATTGATCTTGAAAACCTGATCATTTCTCAGCCGGACAACGGTGAGCAGGCTTTGGAAATTGCAGATAACTTAATCCGTTCAGGAGCTATTGATATCGTTGTAATTGACTCTGTTGCTGCTCTTACACCAAAAGCAGAGATTGAAGGTGAAATGGGGGATTCCAAAATGGGTCTTCATGCAAGATTGATGTCTCAGGCATTAAGAAAGCTTACCGCTACAATTTCAAGAACAAAATGTACTGTAATCTTCATCAACCAGTTGAGAGAAAAAATCGGTGTTATGTTCGGAAACCCTGAAACGACTACCGGAGGTAACGCCCTTAAGTTCTACGCTTCTGTAAGAATTGATATCAGAAAAGCAAGCGCACCTATTAAACAAGGTGATGAAGCTATCGGTAGCCGTGTGAAAGTGAAAATTGTGAAAAACAAAGTAGCACCTCCTTTCAAGCAGGCAGAATTCGATATCATGTATGGAGAAGGAGTTTCTAAAGTAGGAGAAATTCTTGATACTGCAGTAGATATGGGAATTGTGAAGAAAAGCGGATCATGGTTCAGCTACGAAGAGACTAAATTGGGTCAGGGACGTGATGCTGTAAAAGATGTTTTAAGAGACAATCCGGATCTTGCTGAAGAATTGGAAGCTAAGATCAAGGAAGAAATGAAAAACAAATAATTTTTCATAAAATATAGAAAAGGCAGTCTTCGGATTGCCTTTTTTGTTTTCAAAATAAAGATTTTTAACGCAAAGGTTTCGTCTGTATGCTGTTGTAATACTTTTAGGGGAGCAAAGAGTGGAATCAATTTCATTGATTCGTACTAAGCAAACGCCTCACTCCTTTAGCAACAAAGTCGCAATCTTTTGATCCTCCTATAATCAGCTTTCGAATCATATACTCTTTGTGATTAAATTAAATGAAGGATCAGAAAATAAAAAAGAGGTTATTCCGTAGAACAACCTCTTGAATTTCATCTTTTTTAAAATTATCCAGCAATTTTACCCTGAAGCTGAAGGGCTCCGGTAACCTTCATTCCTTTTGTAAGCGTTTCCATTCTCATGTTCTCTTTGTTCACAAAAGCATCAATGGTGAAGAAATCTTCATTCTCTTCATTGGTGATCAGCTTCAACTTCAAAATATATCCTTTAACACTTCTATCTTCAAGCAATTCAGTTTCCTTAAAGTCTACCACCTGACCAATAAAATCAAAACATGCATAATTAGGAAGATCCTGACTTGGTGCATAGGTTGTGAAATCTTCACTCATTTTCGTCCCGTCAGGTAAATCTGTATTGGTATGAATATCAAGGATGAAAACAATTCCACTGATATTTACCTTCAGATGAGGCTGTGTCATGTAGGTATTTTTGTTTTCAGCATAATCTGTCGCAAAGAACCAAACACCAAAGGTTTCTCTGGCAGGTCCTGCTACAATCGCCTGTAAATTCAAGGCATTTTCCCATTCCCTGATTGATCTTGTTTCAAAATCCAATGTATAATCCGTTGTAACTTCCGGAATGATAATGCTTAATTCCTCCGTTAAAGTAGTTTTAAATGTTACCCCATCAAATTCTGTTTTGCTCTTAATATCCACTGGTGGATCAGAAGATTCAGACTGTGTAAGAATAGCATTCAGATACTGACCGTAATCTTTAGTCTGGAAATTCTGATGACCAAAAATTCCACTCCATGTATTCATCATGTTATGAACGTTCGATTTTCTGATGATGATTCCTGCTTCATTCGTCATTTCAGGAGCTGCAATTCCTTCTGTATTCTGGAAATAATTTTGTCCCTCAATCAACTGATGATTCATGATTGCATTATTTTCTTCATGAGAAAACTCTGCAAAACCTTTGTAAGTAATATTCTGGTTTTCGAAAATATAAGGCAACCCTGTTTTCTTCTTTTCATCACCCGCAAAGTGATACGCAAGTGAAATTCCCTTGAACTCCCCTTCCTGAATGGCCGGAGTGTGATTACCGTTATGATCAAACTGAGAATGATACAGGATTACATAAGATTTAATCTTTCCTTCCTGAAGTTCACTTTCGAACTTTTCTTCCATTTGTGCAATCGCCTGTTGTGGAGAAAGTGCATAAGCATCTTCAGTAACCATATAGGCAAAACCTTCTACCTCCCCGTTTTCTTTTTCAAAAGCAGAAATAGGCGTATACTCTCCTCTTAGCTGAAGGGCAATAGAATACACGATATAATCATTATAAATCCTGATTTTTTCATATTCTTCATTTACTTTCGGTTCTTCTACCGGCTGCGAAGAGACTTCCGGTATTGTTTGCACAACTTCTTCCACCACTTCCTCTACTACTTTTTCTTCCGGCATTTCCATTTCCTGAACCGGAGTACTTACATTTTCCTGACTGTTATTTTTCTTCTTAAAAAAATCAAAGATTCCCATACTGTTATTTATAATTGGCGGTAAATATAATAAAAGTGCTCAACAGACCCAACATAAAAAAAATGCCATTGTGTCAGTGTGCTCTTTATTGTTTTGAGAATAAAAAATTCCGGCGGAGCCTTTGGCTCCGCCGGAATTTTATTAATTAGGTTTATCATCTGTAAGCTCAAATCCCCAATCTTTTCCTTTTTGGGTTGCCGGGATTCCTTTTGTCATCCAGACCGGAGCTTTAGCACCTTTAAGATAGTAATCAAAAAACTGCTGTTCCCGGATTTGAATATCTTTTCTGTTCTGGCGTTTCATAAGGTTATGATCATCACCATTATAATTCAGAAGCCATACCGGTTTTCCGAGACGGCGTAGTGCGGTAAACATTTCAATCCCCTGATACCATGGCACAGCTCCATCTTTATCATTACTCATAATAACTACCGGAGTCTGAACTTTATCAATGGTAAAAAGCGGTGAATTTTTAATATAAAGATCCGGTGCTTCCCATAAGTTTTTGCCCAATCTGCTTTGTGATTTCTCATACTGGAACTGTCTGTTCATTCCTGAAGTCCATCGGATTCCTCCATAGGCAGAAGTCATGTTAACAACAGGAGCCCCACTCCATGCAGCCGCATACATATTGGTGTGAGCAATAAGATAGGCTACCTGATAACCTCCCCAGCTTTGTCCCTGTATTCCGATTTTAGTACCATCTACCCAGGAATTTTGCTTTAGCTTTTCAACTCCTGAATTAATGTATTCCATCGCAGATTCTCCAGGAAAACCATCTGTATATGAAATATCAGGTGTGAAAACCAGATATCCGTTGCTCACAAAATAAGAAATATTTAATCTTGAAGGTGTGGGAGCTGGTGCAACATAACGGTTCAGATTGTCCGAAAGTTTTTCGTAGAAATAAACAATCATCGGATATTTTTTATTTGGATTGAAATCTTCCGGCTTGTATAAAACTCCTGTGGAAGTATTTCCTTTTGGTGTTGTCCAGTTTACCAATTCATCTGTTCCCCAGTTATATTGATTTTGCTGAGGATTAGTATTGCTTAGTTTTTGTTGTTCTGAGAAATCTGATGTTGCAAAAATATTGGGAGAATCTGTGTACGATTCTTTTACCAAAATATATTCCTCAGCATTTTTTGCTTTTTGAAGGGTTCTGTATCCCCAGACATTTTCCATCTGAATTTTTACAGGATCAGAATTCTTCTGAATGGATGTTTTAAAAATACCGTTCGCCTTAGTTGTATTATCAAACGCTGATAAATAAATAGTCGATTTTCGGTTTAAGCTTTTAATATCTTTATCCAAATCGTAAGTATCGAATGTTATTTTATTCTTACGTCCAACTCCATTGGTAATATTTCTTGGCTTTTTTGAACCATCCAGGAAAAATTCCCAAAGATCATAACGGTCTCTGATAATTACAGATTCATCATTATCTGTCCAGGATGCAATCCCGTAAGAATTTGGAAAATCCGGCATATCAAATTCTTCATCAACGAAGGAAACAGGTAGGCCTGTATTCAATGGCAGGGTTTGTTTTGTCTTCACATTATAGCTCAACCATTTCCCTTTTTCTCTGTCAAAGATCACAACAAATTTACCAAGCGGAGATACAGCTGCTGTTCCATTCAGGTTTTGAATAATTTCGGTTCTGTCTCCCGTTTTATTATCGATCAGAAAATACGTTTTCTTTGTTGCCCCTTCCCATTGTGAAGAAATCCGGTTGTTGATACTGGTAATTCCCAATGCAAATTCTGCATTTCCTTCATTCACCAATCGTAAAGTATCTAAGTCTTCACCATCAATATTTCTGAAGAAATCCGGTTTTTCTGTTTGCATTACTGCTGCATATGATTTCTTCAGATCATTTTTTAATTCTTTTAGCTGTACTGTTTGCAAATAGTCATCTCTATAGTTCCAGACATCTACTACAGCATGGTCATTCGCAATCAATGCCGTATCTTTTGCAACAGGTTTTGGAGCAACACCAAAATACAGCTGTTTTCCATTTTTACTGAATAGGGGTAATCGATTTTCAGAAATCACCCAATTCTTTTTCATCTGAGCATTCTCATTGGTGACAATTTCTTTTTTGTTTCCTTTAAAATTAAAGTAATACAACTGATACAATTTCACCAAATCATTCTGTGCAGAAGAAGTACCTACATAGGCCAACTGATTTCCATCTTCGTCAAAAGATAACTGGGAAAAGTCACCTTCCATTTCAGAAATTTTATTTACAGTTCCTTTTTGCAGATCTACTACCTGTACGGTTTGCAATGCATATTTCTTCGGCTTTGATTTATCAGTATCTTTTTTATCTGCAGATTTTTCATCTGTTGATTCTCTTCCTTCTTTTTTATCCTTTTTTTCGTCTGGTTTTTTTGTCACAAAAACAAGCTGCTTTCCATTTTTACTGAACTCGTAGCGTACAACATTATCATAGGTTGTACTTTTTCCATCCAATAGATTTCGTACTACAAGCTGTAAAGGTTTTACATTTTTGTCTTCGTCTTTATTTTCGTCTCCATCTTCTTTATCAGAAGCATCATCCGAAGATTTGTCTTTTATATTTTCCAAAAGGTAAGCAACATAAGAACCCGCTTTTTCGGGAATTTTAAATCCCTTTACATTAGGAATTTTCTCTGTTTTATCATTGACGAAATCAACAATAGCCAGACTGTCTTTCGTTAATTTATTTTTCTTCAGTTTTTTATCTTTTACCGCTTTTATATCTTTATACTGAGGTCTGATTTGAAACACAGCAAACCTGGAATCATTGGTAAAATCTACTTTTGTAGCTCTTTCAAACTTCTTTGTTGTTTTATTTTTTACAGAAAATAAAGAAAGGATAGAATTTCCTTCCTGAGCATCCACAGAATAGGCAACCCATTTACCATCATTTGAGATTTTTCTCGAGCCGATATTTTGCCAACTGTCATAAACAGAATGGTCTAAAGGCTTTTTCTGCGCATACACGAAACAAGTCATGATGAGCAGAATAAAAACTGTACATTTCAACTTCATTTTTAAAATATTTTAAGAATTAAAAATAAGGTATTTCTTTGAAAAATCCATAGGATATCCCTATTGGGCTATAAATTGGAAAAAATGTCAATCTGTCACATTCCTCCGGATGGTATTTTTTTTGAGAAATATTTGAAAATTAAAAATTATAAAATATGATGACTAAAGGAAATATTAATGTATCTGTGGAAAACATTTTCCCGCTTATTAAAAAATTTCTTTACAGTGACCACGAAATATTCTTAAGAGAATTAATCTCTAACGCAACGGATGCTACTCTAAAACTGAAGCATTTAACAAGCATTGGGGAAGCAAAAGTGGAATATGGAAATCCAAAACTTGAAGTTAAAATTGATAAAGACCAGAAAACTCTACGTATCATCGACCAGGGAATTGGTATGACGGCTGAAGAAGTTGAAAAATATATCAACCAGGTTGCTTTCTCAGGTGCTGAAGAGTTCCTTGAAAAATATAAAGATTCTGCTAAAGATTCGGGGATTATCGGACATTTTGGTCTTGGATTTTACTCTGCATTTATGGTGGCAGAAAAGGTAGAAATTCTTACAAAGTCTTACAAAGATGAACCGGCAGTACGTTGGATCTGCGATGGAAGCCCGGAATTTACTCTTGAAGAAACAACAGATAAAACAGACAGAGGAACGGAAATCATTCTTCATATTGCAGAAGATTCTGTAGAATTTTTAGAAGAAGCAAAAATCCGTGAATTGTTATTAAAATATAACAAGTTTATGCCTGTTCCGATTAAATTCGGGACTAAAACCCATACACTTCCATTACCTGAAGATGCTCCTGAAGATGCTGTGGCTGAAACAGAAGAGGTAGACAATATCATTAACAATCCGATTCCGGCATGGACCATCGCTCCAAGTGAACTGACCAACGAGGATTATATGAAGTTCTATCATGAACTGTACCCAATGCAGTTTGAAGAACCCTTATTCAACATCCACCTGAATGTTGATTACCCTTTCAACCTTACCGGAATTTTATTCTTCCCGAAACTGAGCAACAATTTGAATATTGATAAGGATAAAATTCAATTATATCAAAACCAGGTATTTGTAACGGATGAAGTAAAAGGGATTGTTCCAGACTTCCTGATGTTGCTGAGAGGTGTAATTGATTCTCCGGATATCCCATTGAACGTTTCCCGTTCTTATCTTCAGGCAGACGGTGCTGTAAAGAAAATTTCATCTTACATCACGAAAAAAGTAGCCGATAAAATGGCTTCTCTGATTAACGAAAACCGTGAAGATTATGAACAAAAATGGAACGACATCAAGGTAGTTATTGAATATGGAATCGTTACTGAAGAAAAATTTGCTGAAAAGGCAGACAAATTCACATTGTATCCTACCACAGATGGCAAATATTTCCTTTGGGATGAATTGGTAGAGAAAATCAAACCTAGCCAAACCGATAAGGATAACAAACTGGTTGTACTGTACGCTACCAATGCAGACGAACAGCATAGCTACATCCAGTCTGCGAGAGATAAAGGATATGAAGTTCTGTTATTAGATTCTCCTATTATTTCGCATGTGATTCAGAAACTGGAAACTTCAAAAGAAAATATTTCGTTTGCAAGAGTAGATGCTGATCATGTTAATAACCTTATCAAAAAAGACGAGCCGGTAATTTCAAAATTGAATGAAACGGAAAAAGAATCATTGAAAAAGAATGTAGAAGAAGCTATTCAGGATTCAAAATTTACGGTACAGCTTGAAGATCTTGACAGCAATGATGCTCCGTTCACTATTACCCAGCCTGAATTCATGAGAAGAATGAAGGAAATGCAGGCTACAGGCGGAGGCGGTATGTTCGGAATGGGAGGGTTCCCGGAGATGTACAATCTTGTGGTGAACTCAAACAGTGAGCTTTCCAGTCAGATCTTAAAGACTGAGAATGCTGAAGAGAAGGAAAGTTTAATCAAATATGCTCTGGATCTTGCCAAGCTTTCACAAAACTTACTGAAAGGAAAAGACCTGACAGATTTTATACAGAGAAGCTATAAGCAACTTGAAAAATAATTTACAAGAGACTGTTTCATTTTGAAGCAGTCTTTTTTTATCTGAAGAAAGATTGGAAAAACGCAAGGGTGCTGTTTTTTTGAATACTAAATATTTTAGGACGTAAGGATTTTGTTTTTGACAAAATTGTGTGCTGCTAATCCAAAACTTATTGGATTTAGAAACCTATAAGGTTTAAATACCAACTCTTCCATAATCTTTAATCAATCGGAAGTTATTGTGAAATAAACGGCTAGCACTAAGAAAATTTTCAACAATTACATCAGATAATATTGGTCTTTTTAAGTCTGGTTTCCTTTTATCGTTAATCTTATTCTTTATCACATATTTTTTTCTACTTTCTATTGTATAGCTTCTGCTTTTTTGCCATTTTTGTATAAAATGTCGGTCATGCAAAAAGAAAAATTACGCGTCATCAGAAAGCAAAAAGGCTATACTCAGCAACAGGTAGCTGACTTTATCGCAACAGATGTTTCCAATTATAGCAGAAAAGAAAGCGGTGATGTAAGAATTGTAAAAGATGAATGGGACAAACTTGCCCGTTTTCTGGATGTACCATTTGAGGACATTTATGAAGAGGACGAACCTGCAGTAATTATCAATAATGATCATCCTGTATTTAATGACAGATCATCTTCTGCGGGAGTAATTACTAACCAGAATAATTATGATAATATTCCGGGAGCTATCATTGAAAATCTACAAAACTATATTGCTCTGTTAAAAGAGGAAAATGAAAGACTGAAAGAAGAACTGAAAGGTCTCCCAAGAGGAAGAAAATAATACAGTTTCAAACTGTAGAAAATATTGATGTCACTTCATATTAATGTATGGAGTGACATTTTTTTATAATGAGATTAAATTTCATCAAATTACAATTCCTCCAATGGATCCCAGAACAGTTTTTTGAAATTTTTTATTCTGAGATTTTCCACAGTGATCCCTTCAGCTTCCAGCTTAGACTGAAATTCCGGAACAGACAGAACTCCTGAACTGGAAATTACCCGGTGAGCTGGAACATCCTTCGGACATCCTCCCATAGCTTTTCCTACATGTCTGGAATGATTAGGGTAGCCAACAGCCTTTGCTATAGCGCCATAAGTGGATATTCTTCCTTTGGGAATAAGTCTTGCCACTTCGTAGACCTGTTGTTTAAAAATCTCGTCCATATTTGTTTTCTATATTTTTGCATCATTTTTGAATTCTATCAAACTCGATGATGTTTCATTAAAAGATAAAGATATGAAAAAATCATTTTTCAGGCTGTTGAATGCAGTTAATAAAAAAGTTCTTCCAAAACTGAGTCATAAAGATCCTAATCATCTGACTAAGATGGAAAAGGGAATTCTGGCGTATCGTTATTTTGTACTGGTGAATTCATTAGATTGACTTATTTTTATGCAGATTCCACAGATTTCCACAAATAATCTTAATTGTTTTTAGTTTTTAAAACATATATATGTTTCACTTCTAAAATAAAAAAGCGCTCCAATAAATTGAAGCGCTGATATTGTAATCTCTTAGGAGATGTTTATTCTTAAGCGTTTTCTAAGATATAAGAGAACATCAATGGTGCACAGATGGTAGCATCACTTTCAACGATAAATTTCGGTGTAGCGATATCCAGTTTACCCCAAGTGATTTTTTCATTTGGAACAGCTCCTGAATATGAACCGTAAGATGTAGTAGAGTCAGAAATCTGGCAGAAATAAGACCAGAAAGGAATGTCATGCATTTCCATATCCTGATACAACATCGGAACTACACAAATTGGGAAATCACCTGCAATACCTCCACCAATCTGGAAGAATCCAACTCCTTTTCCTCCTGAGTTTTTAGTATACCAGTCAGCAAGGTAAGTCATATATTCGATTCCTGATTTCATTGTAGTAGCTTTAAGCTCTCCTTTGATACAGTAAGAAGCGAAGATATTACCCATTGTAGAATCTTCCCATCCCGGAACTACGATTGGTAAGTTAGCTTCTGCAGCTGCAATCATCCAGGAGTTTTCTCTAGGAATTTCATAGTACTGCTCCAATACTCCTGAAAGGATCATTTTGTACATGAATTCGTGAGGAAAATATCTTTCTCCTTTAGCTTCTGCATCTTTCCAGATTTCTACGATATGTTTTTGTAATCTTCTGAAAGCTTCTTCTTCAGGGATACAAGTATCTGTAACTCTGTTAAGACCTCTTTCCAAAAGATCCCACTCATCCTGAGCTGTTAAATCTCTATAATGAGGAACTCTTTCATAGTGAGAGTGTGCTACAAGATTCATTAAATCTTCTTCAAGGTTAGCACCTGTACAAGAGATAAAATCTACTTTTCCCTGACGGATCATTTCAGCAAGAATCTTCCCTAATTCAGCAGTAGACATTGCTCCTGCCAAAGTAATCATCATTTTTCCGCCATCTTTAAGATGTGCAACATATCCTTTAGAAGCATCCACCAATGCAGCTGCGTTGAAGTGCAGGTAATACTTTTCTATGAATTCAGTTATCGGTTTGCTCATTTTTTAAATTTTTGCAAAGATAAAACTTAAAAACGGAATGTAATCAAAGCACTTGAAGAAAGTGTGATAGAGGAGTATTTTTTATCATTTGTTAAATCCTAAAGCTGTTTTGTTGGATACATAAATGCGCAAGAGCATTCAACTTCGATCAATATTAAATGTTCAGCAAGGATGAAGTTTAATTTTTATTGAAATATTCCCGCAGATCAAATATTTGCTCCTTATAACATATAGTATTCAAAAAAATGCGCAGCCCAAATTGAGCCACGCTTTCATTATCATTGAACTTAATAATATTCACAGAGATTTATCCTTCCCAGCGTTCCACTTTCAGGATCTCAATTTTTCTTTCTCCGTCTTTGAAAGGCCAGTTGATAATATCTCCTACTTTATACCCTACTACTGCAAGCGCAATATCCGACAGGATGGAATGTTTATTTTTTTTTAGCTTTTCTTTGGTAGATGCCACAAAAATATATTCGTGCTCAAAATCTAATGTATGATCTTTTAATGTTACTTTTCTTTCAACCGTTACAATATCGGCAGGAAGATCTCTTCTCAGCACTTGTTTTGCCTTTCTGAGCTCTTCAGCTAATCTTTTCTCTTCTCCGATACTCACTTTTTTTCTTCTGAGTGTATCTTTTATAGCATCATAAATTCCGGTAGTTACAATAATATGATTGGACATTTTTCATTATTTTTTTAAATTAAAATGCAGTTATTCTCTGACGACCCAATGTAGAATACAGACGTATGACAGCCTTCTTCTCTAGAAAACTGCAAAAAAGTGATATATAAAATCCGGATTGATTCCCTGTCTTGGATCCTGACAGGGCTTAGATAATGAAGTCCTTAGAACTTTTCAGAAAAGAATCTGTATGAAGGTAAAGTAAAGACAGCAGCAATCCTGGCCGGCGGTGTTCTGCAGATAAAAAGATTGTTGCTGTCATTATCAATTATTATTAATTCAAACAAAGATACAGCTTAAAAACGGAATGTAGCGGCTGCACTTAAAGAAACCCTATGTAAACCTTCTTTTTGGTCATCATCAAATTTATAGGTTACTCCGTTAAACTTCATTTTGTTCAGAGTACCACCACTTAAACCAACTTTTGGTCCAATAAGGAAATTTTTACTGATCTGATATCGGTAACCAAAATCAATTTCTGCCCCGAAAGTACTTCCTGTGCCTTTTACATCTCCAGTTTTGGTAGTATAAGAAAGTACTCCCAATGCAATATCTGCAAATACTTTATGTCTGGTAGTCGAATTATCATTTGAAATAAGTCCGGAAACTCCAAAAAATGTAATATTATCCTTTGTAGTCACAGGAACAGATACAGGCATTCCATTTACATAGCCAAGCAAAAACCCGTCACTGGATGCACTATAATGAGAGTATTTTAGCCCAAGTCCAAAACCGTTATTTACCTCATAATGGGCAGCTATATCAAAGTTCAGTCCGTTTTTAAGGCCTTTTATATAGTCTTTTTCTTCCTTGCTAAGTCCGGAAATTGTTTTTGCTGTTCTCCATGCGTATCCTACGGAAGGTCTGATAGAAAATTTCTGAGCGAAAGACATGGCGGAGATTGAGAACACTCCAGCGACGATTAATTTTTTTATCATGGTTTTAAAGTTTTCAGCAAAAATAAAATTTTCTACAGAAGAAACCAATTAAAACCTGAAACGTCTGTTTTCTTTTTTGTCAGAAAGTTTTTTCTTATTATCCAGTCTTTTTTGTTTCTGCCCTTTTGAAGGCTTGGTTGCTGTTCTTTTTTTCGGAACAATGAGTGCTTTGTTTACCATTTCAAGTATTTTTTCAATGGCTTTATTTTTGTTCATCAGTTGTGTTCTGCTTTCAGATACTGAGAGGAATAAAAAACCGTCTGCATTGATCCTGTTTTTCAGTTTAAGCTGAATCAATACTTTTTCGTCTTCATTAAAAAATTCTGATGCATCTACTTTCCAAAGTACGGTAACGGCAGTCTCGACTTTATTGACGTTTTGTCCTCCTGCACCGCTGCTGCGTGAAGTTTTGAAACTGAGCTCTTTTGAAAAGTCTTTCATTTTTTTAAGATTTTGAGATACCAGAATCAACTAGAGATCTCTATTTAAATTTTTATACAAATCCAATCTGTTTACCTTCCCGTTGGGAGTTCTCGGAATTTTCCTGATGAAAATTATGTCTTTCGGCCTGTGGAAATTTTTCTCAAATGGTACTTCTGAAACTTTCCTTTTCACCTCATCAGATTCATCTCCTTCTATAATCAATATCAATTTCTGACCCAAACTTTCATCCGGCAGCCCTACAAATATGGCTTCGTTCGGGAGTTCTTTTTTTACCAAAGCTTCAAGGGCTTCAGGAAAAATCTTTGCACCACCGGAATTAATCACATTGTCAATTCTTCCGAGAAATTTAAACTGTTTTTCATTCTTAATATAAACTAAGTCATTAGTTTGCAGTTCTTCAGCATTTACACTAGGTGCAAAAATTTTCAGGCAGCCTCTATCATCTAAAGATATCGCTACATTTTCAAAAACGGTGAAATAATCTTCCTGCTCAGGCATCAATTGTTTCAAACCAATATGAGAAAGGGTTTCAGACATTCCATAGGTTTCAAAAATACGGTTTAATGGGCTAAGCTTCATTTGCAGAATTTTACTTTTCAGACTTTCTGAAACGGCAGCGCCACCAATGATCAGGTTTTTAATCAGATGGAGTTTTTCCAGTGAGTTTTCTACCTGAAGGGGTGTCATGGCACAAAAATCTACTTCTTCATTCAGATTTTCAAGAGGCTTTAAAGAAGGATCAGTAACTTTTAATTGTAATTTTCTTTCTATAGAACGGACAACCATCATTTTACCGGAAATGTATTCTACAGGCAGGCAAAGCAATGCCGTATCTCCTTCTTTTAATCCTAAAAAATTACAGGTCATCACTGCTGAATTGACCATTTTCTTTTTTTCAATTTCAAAAATTTTCGGCACTCCTGTAGAACCAGATGTCTGGACATTTACTCCTGTTTTTTCTGAAAACCATTCTTCCAGAAAAATTTTTACTTTCTTTTCAAATTCAGTATCGAATGATAATTGATTAATATTGAGATTATTGAAGTCTATCAGCATGTTTTCCGTAAATAAATTCTACAGTAAATTTAAAAAAAATTTCAAAAAGTTCTTGTATATAAAGAAAAAAGCTGTAAATTTGCACCACTAAAACAAACAGAGACTCATGGTGTAGCGGTAACACTACTGATTTTGGTTCAGTCATCTGGGGTTCGAATCCCTGTGAGTCTACAAACCATCCTTTTTAAGGATGGTTTTTGTTTTTTTTTAAATCAATCACAAAAGTTGGAGGTTAAACAAAAAGTTTAACTGATCTGAAAAGAAAAATGTTCCGTCTTTCACCTCTTCTGAACTAGATCGCATCGGAAAGCGTTTTCTAGTTTAATAATCTATCTTTTAAATTAAGATTATAAAGTTAAAGTTTCATTTTCAGTAGGCAAAAAAACTATAAAATAAAAAAAATAAGAGTGGAATTTCTTCCACTCTTATCTCATTTGATGAGATTATTAAAGTAAGTATTTAACTTATTTATAAGGCTTCCCTTTACAATACCAATCATGTCTGATAATGGTATCTTTTTTATGAATGACAAGTTCTAGATTTCCCGCTCTCTTAATTATTGTATCTCCTGCTTCCACTTCATTATAATCATCAATCCAGTTATTGTGCACCATAATATTTGATTTTTTATAAGTTATAGGATGATAACCTATAATTTTGATCCAGGAATTATCTATACTTGCTTCTCCGACAATCAATTTATATTCATCAGGATAGAACGCTTTTTTCACATCATTGCAATCAGGTTCCCCACATGAAGACACCAAGATTAAAAAGCTAAAAAAAACAAATATTTTCATACTTTAATCGAATTGAGGTTTAAGGTAAATATGTTTTTTAAACCAACTTTCATTTATTCTTGTTGTCTCGGTAGTAGCAACTCCTATATCATTACCTATCCTTAAATTTATACTTCTAGTTGCTGTCCCATAGTTTACAGTACGTCCATTTTGAGAGCTTTCACTATATTCACCCCCCAAATAGTAAGCTGCTGAAACCGATCGCCCTTCTCCTTCCATACCTCCAAAAACATCAGTATATTTATGCCCTTTTCTATCTTCACCAAAGGCATTCATCTGATTAAACTGAAGTCCTACCCCATAGCTTGGTGCTATACTTCTCAAACCACGGGTAGCAAATAAGGCTACTTTACCATCTCCTATATTATATGCTAAAGTTAAACTTCCACTTACAAGACCATAGCTATAACCTACCGTAAACCCTATTGCACACCTTCCAAACATCTCAGTTTCAGAAGCATACAACCTTGACCTTGATTGATCTAAGTTCCATTCTTCTATTAAATTATCAATAGCACGCTCCATCATATAACTGTTGTGGGATCCTTGTCCAAAACCTCCTTTTTTACCTTTTTTACCGGTTACTACAATTTCATCAATATCAAACTGACCATAGGTTGATTCCCCAATACTGCTTAGATATTGTCCATATGTATTAGGCACCACATTCTTTTTATTAGAATATGTATTTATAAAATTACTTGCAATATAATTTATTTCTGAGAATCCTCCTTTGAAAAGTCCTCCTGTTATTGCACTTTTAAAAACGTTTTGTCCAGTTGCAATTCCATTCAATGCCCCTCCAATAAACCCTACTACAGAGTTTTCAATAAATTTAGTTCCAGCAATTGAACCGATACTTTTCATCCCTGAAGCATAACTACCTCCAGCTAGCCCACCTCCAATTACAGAAGTCCAGGTTTGTGCACTTTTCCAGTCCCATTTAACAGGATTCCAGTTTCCATGATTTGCCTGGACTCCACTTAAATAACTTCCTACTAATGTTCCAATAAGCCAGGCTATAAACTCACCACTCGGGTCATTATACATCAGTGGATTATTCATTACATATCCGTACTTATTATAGTTTTGAGTATTGGTAGGAGCCTGTATATTCTCATCTGCATTTAAGAATCTTCTGAGCAATGGATCATACAGCCTTCCATTCATGTGAATAATGCCTACTTCTCCAAAATGTTCATGGCTGGTCATGAATTTTATCACTTGTATACAAAGATATTTGTACAAAACGACAGGACTTGTCGTAATAAAATTCAGGCGGATATAATTATAATTATTTAATCACTCTTTTAAAATAGTAAACAAAAAAGACCTTTTTCAAGGTCTTCTATATTTAAAATACTGCTATTCTTTATTTTTTTAGCTCATCAATTTCTTCCTGTATAGATTTGATCCTGTCTCTCAATTCCTGACTTATTTTCCCCGGAATCTTTTTGACTTTTCTTAAATCTAAGGCCAGCATAATAGAAGCAATTCCCATGAAGATAAAAGCAACACCGGTAAGGGTAACCAGTGAGAATCCTGTAAATACCGGATTAAATATCAGCAGTAGAGAAAAGATAATTCCTCCGACACTGGCAAGGGCAACATTTCCCCAGCTCATTATTCTCATACTTTTCAGGTCAAAGGCAAAACCTAATAGCTGAAAAGAACGGAACAGCAAGGTAAATCCGATTACAAACGGAAGTACCGCCATGGAAATCTGAGGATTTGCGATAAGATAAATTCCTATTGCAGTGGTTAATAATCCACTCACAAGAAACCAGCCCCAGCCCTGCAGGGATTTACTGTTTTGTAAAGAAAAGAATATCTCTGTAATTCCTGAAAATAAAAAGGAAACACTGAAAAAAATGGAAAGTGTAACATACGTTGCCAGTGGTACGCTGAATACGTAAAAACCACAGATAAGGAAAAGAATTCCAAAGATTAATGGAATATACCAATGTTTTACGGTATTGGTAAGGGTTTGAAATAAATTGGCCATAGGTGTCTTTTTTGATAATGCCTACTTTTTTATAACGGTTTTCGGCTTCTCCGCAGGTATTGCAAACAGATTGTAATTCTCACCTTAATTTGAAATATAACCTCTTACTAATATACGAAAAATAAGCGAAAATCTGAAGCATCTATCCTATGAAGAAACAAAAAAAGGTGAAAACCATTTGATTTTCACCTTTCCAAAACATGTTGAAATATGTTTTAATATTGTTACTTCGGTTTGTACAATTTGTACATCACGAACAAAAATCCAATCCATATAGGAATCAGAATCACCTGAATCTCCATTCCTGTAATGCTCATCAATCCTAAGATCAGGATTAAAAATGCAATACAGATATAGTTGGATATCGGGTAAAATATAGACGGGAATTTTGATTGAATTCCTTCTGCATTAATTGATTTTTTAAACTTTAAATGGGTGTAGCATATCATCAGCCAGTTGATGATCAGTGTGGATACTACTAAAGCCATCAGATATTCAAAAGCTTTTTCCGGAACTAATTTATTGATGATAATACAGATCCCTGCAAAGCATGAAGATATAATGATTGCATTGGTAGGCACTGAGTTTTTATTCAGTTTTTTGAGAAATTTTGGAGCATTTCCCTGCTGAGCCAATCCGAAAAGCATTCTACTGTTACTGTAAACACTACTGTTGTACACTGATAAAGCAGCTGTTAAAACAATCAGGTTAAGCACATTTGCGATCAATGTATTGAACTGAATGACTTTACCAAAAAGGCTGAATTCAAGACCATTCAGATTTTGAAATACCATTACAAAAGGGCTTGATCCTTCCGTAATATCTCTCCAGGGACTTAATGAAAATAGAATAACCAAAGCTCCTACATAGAAAATAAGGATTCTGTAGATTACCTGGTTGGTTGCCTGTGGAATCGTTTTCTCTGGATTTTTTGCTTCTGCAGCTGTTATTCCGATAAGCTCAAGGCCTCCGAATGAGAACATGATCATTGCCATGGCTGCAAATAGTCCTGAATATCCGTTTTCTGTTTTGTTAAATAATCCTTTTGGAAAAAAACCTCCGTCATTCCAAAGATTGGTAATTGTCGCTTTTTCTCCTCCTGTACCACTTATCAAAAGATAGACTCCGAAAATAATCATGGCAATAATAGCAACTACCTTGATGATGGAAAACCAGAATTCTGTTTCTCCGTAAACCTTTACAGAAGCCAGGTTAAGTGCATTAATGACTATAAAGAAGAATAAACTGGAAACCCAGAGTGGTATTTCCGGCCACCAAAAATGAATATAATGTCCGATAGCGGTAAGTTCCGCCATACTTACCAGAATATAGAGAATCCAGTAATTCCAGCCGGAAGCAAATCCTGGAAAATTCCCCCAATATTTGTAGGCGAAGTAGCTAAAACTTCCCGAAACAGGTTCCTGAACTACCATTTCACCCAGCTGACGCATAATAAAAAAGGCAATAATTCCTGCCAAAGCATAGCCTAAGATTACAGAGGGTCCTGCCAGTACCGCAGCGGGTCCAATTCCCAGAAACAACCCTGTTCCTATGGCACCACCAAGGGCAATTAATTGTATATGTCGATTTGTTAATCCTCTAACTAAAGTCTCGTTTTGTCCTGTTTTATTTTCGTTGCTCATTGAATGAATTATTCGGTCGCTAAATATATAAAAACTTTTCAGAGAAATTCACATTCCATGGGGTAAATTGAGAATCTGCTATTAAGCAGACAAGAAAAACCTTAACAATTTGCTAAGGCTTTTTCTGCACATAAATAATAAAATCATTGATCTTCCTCTGAAACAGCTTTTAAATCAGTATCAATTGTTTAGTTTGTTGGTAATGCATAAATGATATTTTCTGAATTATTATCTTAGTTTGAAAAGTACTTTTCTATTAGCTTCTTCTGTTTAACAGAAGTTAATGAGATGCTAACTTACCGCTAAAAACAACTACTTAACGAACATATGCTGTAGGTATTTTTCCACAGCATTGTAATGATGTTATGACTTTAAAGAGATGGTATTAATGAATTTCACTGTAGATCTCCAGCAGTTCAACCAAATTGGTAATTTTTAATTTATGATAAACCCTTCTTTTATAAGTTCCTACGGTAGACTCCTCAATGTCAAGAGCATTTGCAATCTCAAGGTTTCCATTTCCTTTTGCCAGAAGATTAAAAACCTGCAGCTCTCTCTCGGATAGATTTTCAATTGCTTTTCGCTTTTTATTTCCTTTGAGCAATTCATTCATGATCTCCGGTGTGTAATAATGACCGTCTTTGAAAAGAGCTTCCACCACTTTGACAAAATTTTTGGGATCACTCTGCTTATTCAGAAATCCATTGGCTCCTTCTTCAATGTATTGCAGTGCAATATTTTCTTTGTAAGAAGTGAATATGAGGATAAGAGTATCCTCAGAGATTCCTTTGATCTCTTTGACCATTGATTTGAAAAGACTTCCCGGAAGTTCAATATCAAGAATGACCAGATCATATTTTTCGGATTCAATTTTCTGTTTTGCTTCGCTATAAGTTTCTGCAAAATCAACTTCAAGGTGAGTAAAGTTCTTCTCCAGAATCATAGCTGTTCCGATTCTTACCACATGATGGTCATCTGCAATGAGTATTTTTTTTGTCATATTTTAATAAGGATTTTAATGAGGGTTCCATGCGGAGTATTTTGATGAAAAGTCATTTCGGAATTCATCTTTATGAGCAGCTGAATAACCATATGAAGACCTAAACCATAATTTTTAAAAATCATATGCTCATTCTCTTTTTTCTTAAATAACCCGGAATAATACATCATCTGTTCATCGGACATTCCGGTACCGGTATCAGCAATATGGATTTCTACATGTGATCCTGTAAAAGCTGATGTGATGGTAATTTCTCCATTTGAAGTATTCTTTACTGCATTATCTATGATGTTGTGGAAAACTGCGAGGAGAACATTCTTATTAAGTTTAATCTTAAGTTGATGGTCACAAAAATTGTAGATAAATGTATTTTTCTGAGCTGCAATTTCTTCGAATAATAATCTTTTGGTTTCAATAAGATCATAAATGGAATACTCTTCTTCCGCACTATTTTGTTGTTTGTATAATTCTGTATATTCTTTAAGACTCAATGTAAATTTATACAGCTGTTCTGAAGTTTTATAAATGCTGTCAAAATATTTTTTCTGAGTTTTGGGATCTTCAGACTGATTGAGTTCCTGTGAAAGAAGGGCAATAAATTTTACAGGGGTGGTAATGTCATGGCTGATGCTTTCAACCAGTTTTTTTTGATAATCAGATTCATTTTTCAGTTTATTATTAGTTTCAAGCAGTTCTTTATCTTTATGATCAAGGGTATTTTTCAGGACTTTATTTTTTAGTCTTAAAAAATTTGTCCTCATCTGAACAATCACCAGAATAATAAAAATGATACTCCCTGTAATCAGGATTTTAAAGAATAAAGTTTGATAGAAATAGGCTTCCACTTCTACAGGGAATGTTTTATAAACGAATTTCCCGGTTTCGGAAGATAAAAATCTAACGAGAAGATTATAAGTACCAGGTTCAATAGTAGCTATCCGGAATGTTTTATCATTTTTGATATTTACCCATGAACTGTCTTCAGTATCAAGTTTAGCCTGTAAATAGACATTTTCCAGATCTGAATAGTAAGGAATGTCTATATAAACTTCTGCGTTTTTATAACCGCATTCAAGAAACAGACTATTTTTCAGCTGAATCATCTTCCCTTTTACTCTTGCCCTTTCCAGATAAAAATCCTCACTTCCGGGATAATAGGTTTTGATATTTTCAGGATTAAAAAACACAAAACCTTCCATGGAAGGAAATACAAGCTGCCCATCTTTCAGCTCATGAGCAGAGGGATTCGCACTTCCGTTGAACTCATTATTCGACAGTCCCTGCTTTTTGGTATAACGGTAATAAGTAATGTCTCCTTTCGGAGTTTTCATGTGTTGCAAAAGAATATTTTTATTGACTTTAAATAACCCATTATTGGAAGAAATCCATAAATTGGAATTCCTATCCTCCATCAAAGAGTGAGCATTCGCCAGAAAATCATTTTTATCGGATGGAACTCTGACCGCTTTTTGATCTTTTATCAAGTAAAGTCCTCTGTTGTATGTCGTAAACCAGATATTCCCATCTTTGGTCCGGATGATTTGTTTTACAGGAAGGCCTTTCCCAATCAGTTTCTCTGTTTTATTTCCGATAAGAGAATAAACATAGATTCCGCCGCTGCTTCCCAGGTAAAGCAGATCTTTGTTATATCTTAAAACAGAATCAATATTATCTTTACAAGGAATAATTCGTTCAATTTCTTTAAAACGATCATGCTTAAACAGATAGAGATAAGATTCTTTTCCACTGACCAGTGATGCCATATACAGCCCTCCACTTTTATACAGGCCATCAATTTCCTTATTTTGAAAAGAAATGGAATCGTACTTTGTAAATCCTGTATTCTTAAACCTTATATGAATGGTATTATTCTCCCGATAAATCAGATTTCCGGTGTTATCCTGCAAAATGTAGCGCTTATCATAAGATTGAGAAGCTGGAAATATTCTTTCTGAAGTATTGGAATAGTATCTGATCCCTTCCTGAGTCAGAACGGAATTACCACCATAAGAAATCCCTGCATAACAGACCTCATCCTGATACGGTAATTTTTTTCTGGAAACAGAGAAATCGGACAGACTTAAGATTTTAAGACCATTAATAGAACTCCCGAGGTATAATTTGTTCATTGCTTCATCATAAAACATCGCTCCGGAAATTTCTTCATCAATATCCTTATAATCCAACAGGTAAGTAAGCTTTAACTTTTTATCTAAAAACTCACTTCTGTATATTTTACCATGACTGATTATGAATACCTGTCCGGTGATCTGCTGCCAATAGATTTTAGTATCAGCATCAGTATACATTGACGGAGTACTGATATAGGAATATTTTCCTTGATACAACTGAAGTATTTTTTTATTCTCAGCATCAGCAACAAAAACGTAATCTCCATGAATGAATAACCTTCTTAGTTTACTACGGGGAAAATTCAGATTAATTTTCTTACTTTTCTTACTTTTCTTATCAACGTAAGTAATTCCGTTATCTTCAAAATAGTAAGAGCCACTTTTCATCCTGATAAAATAAGAATCGACGTAAGAAATAAATCTTACAGTAAAATTATTTTTAACAAGTTGTTTATAGACTTTCTGATTGGCTGTTCCCCCAGGCTCAGTAATCTGAACGGATGATACTGCCATCGGTTTTCTTTGAGAAACCAGAATAAGATCTTTTTCGGAAGCATTAAAAACGGCAATACTATCCTTTTTTATATTTCCGAAAAAATCACCGAAGCTTAAATTTTTAAGTTTGAAATTATTATACTGAACAAAGTTGCTTCCATCATACCGTACAATTCTACCTTCCATAGAAAGCCAGATGAATCCATATTTATCTTTTACAATATCCTTGATACTGTTTTGAGGAAGGCCATTATCCGTGTTATACCATTGGGTAGTATAGTTTTGCCCGTTGACACTTAGAAAAAACAGAAATGAAATAAAGTAGAGAAGCTTCATTCAGTAGGGCAGCGTTATATTTAAGGCAAATATATTATAGAAAATTAAATTTATTGTAAACATTTATCCACAATTATGTGAATTTTTTTCTACATAATTAGATATGAATAATGTATTCATTATAATAAATTTGAAAAACCAAACATTTGTTCCCTCATCAATGTCATGGTCATCAGGCATACTGAAAACACAGTCTTTTTTGTTCACAAAAAAATGATCTCCTTCTGTCCGGGGAGATCATTATTCTATGATAGTTAATATGTAAGTAAAAGTGAAATTCTTATAGGCTATAAAAATTCTTTCGGAACAGAAATATTATTCTTTTTCATGTATTCCAAAAGGTTTTGGTATTTATCTTCATATTCATCATTTCCACACTTATGCGAAATACTACAGATGTCTGATGGTTTGATGTCTAAAATATCGGATATTTTAGTCAGTATCTCCAGGTTGATCTTCACCTTGGAATTCTCAATATCGGAATATGCCTTTTGGGAAATGCCCATTTCAAAGGCCATGTACTCCTGCGTAAGATCTCTGCTCCTACGTATTTTCCTGATATTTTGTCCACATACTTTCATCGTTTTTGTTTTAGTAGTTTTCGGTATATTTTAGAAGATTAGCTATTAGCCTCTAACAAAGTTAATAAATACCTTTGGCAAAACATTACACACGTTACATGATATTTATTTTCGGCATAAAAAAGACTTAAAAATACGCTTTTTTTCAGAGAAAATATCACTTCGGTAAACACTATTGGAATTTATGGAGACGCAAAAATTTAATTATGACAATAATATTGTCAGAGCATTCCTCTATGCGACTATCGCATTCGGACTTGTAGGATTTCTGCTGGGGCTTACAGCTGCATTGATGCTTTTTTATCCTGAATTACCTGAATTTTTATTCGGTACGGATGATACAACTATTAAAAGCTTAGCTTCGGGTAATATTCAGGGGCTGATCAATACTCAGGGAGCCATGGGCTTCGGAAGAATCAGAATGCTTCATACCAGCGCGGTAATTTTTGCTTTCGTATGTAACTCTTTTTTCTGCGGTGCTTACTACAGTATGCAGAGACTTCTTAAAACCAGAATGTACAGTGATACCCTTTCATGGATTCACTTCTGGTCATGGCAGTTGATGATTGTGAGCGTTGTTATTACTTTCCTTATGGGAATCAATACTTCTAAAGAATATGCCGAACATGAATGGCCAATCGATATCTTAATTGCATTCTCATGGATCATTTTCGGAATCAATATGTTCGGAACTATTGCTAAGAGAAGAGTAAGACATTTATATGTGGCGATCTGGTTCTATCTGGCAACCTGGATTGCTGTGGCAATGCTTCACATCTTCAATAATCTTGAAGTTCCGTTATCTTTCACAAGCTGGAAATCTTATTCTGTATATGCAGGTGTAAAAGATGCATTAGTACAATGGTGGTATGGGCACAATGCGGTAGCATTCGTATTAACCACCCCTGTATTAGGTCTGATGTATTACTTTATGCCAAAAGCAGCTCAACGACCGGTCTTCTCATACAAATTATCCATTATTCACTTCTGGTCGCTGATCTTCGTATATCTTTGGGCCGGGCCTCACCACCTGCAATATACAGCTTTACCGGCATGGGCTCAGGCGGTAGGAACAGGATTCTCTATCATGCTGATAGCTCCATCATGGGGAGGAATGCTGAATGGTCTTCTAACATTAAGAGGAGCCTGGGATAAAGTAAGAGAAAATCCGATTCTTAAATTCTTTGTAGTAGCAGTTACATGTTATGGTATGGCTACTTTCGAAGGACCTTTATTAGCAACAAAATCATTAAATAAAATAGGTCACTATACCGACTGGGTTATCGGCCACGTACACTTAGGAGCTCTTGGATGGAATGGTTTCATGGCATTCGGAGTGGTATATTATCTGGTTCCGATCATGTGGAGAACATCCCTTTGGTCTAAAAAATTAGCCAACTGGCACTTCTGGTTAGGAACTTTAGGGATCATCTTCTATGCAGTACCTATGTATATTTCAGGATTTACACAGGGATTAATGTGGAAGCAATTCAATCCGGACGGAACTTTATTATGGAAAAACTGGCTGGATACAGTAACTGCAATTATTCCATACTTTAAAATGAGATTCCTTGGAGGTGTTCTTTATTTATCTGGGGCAATTTTAATGGTAGTTAATGTTATCAAAACAATTAAAGCTGGTTCATTCCAGAAAAACGTTCCTGCAGAAGCACCGGCATTAGCCAACATTGGAAGCACAAGAAAAGAAGGCGAAGGCGTACACCTTTGGTTGGAAAGAACGCCTACTCTCCTTTCTGTATTAGCTTTCATCACTATAGCAATTGGTGGATTGGTGGAAATTGTTCCTACCCTGTCACTGAAGCAGAGTGTTCCGACAATTACCGCAGTAAAACCTTATACACCATTAGAACTGGAAGGAAGAGATTTATATATTCGCGAGGGATGTAACTCATGCCACTCACAAATGATCAGACCGTTCCGTGATGAGGTTGTAAGATTTGAAGGAAAAAACGGACAGTATTCCAAAGCGGGAGAATTCGTATACGACAGACCATTCTTATGGGGATCTAAAAGAACAGGACCGGATCTTCACAGAGAAGGAGGAAGAAACCCGGATTCATGGCACTTCAAACATATGTATAACCCAAGAATTACTTCTGCAGGTTCTATTATGCCTCGTTTCCCATGGTTAATCACCAATAAGCTGGACAAAACCCAAATGGTGGACAAAATGAAACTGATGAAAAATGCCTTCGGTGTCCCTTATACAAAAGCTCAGATTGACTCTGCTAACCAATGGGCGGATAACCAGTCAAAAGCAATTGTACAGAGAATTTACGCAGAAGCAACAGATGTAAAAGATCAGATGGTAAAAGAAAAAACAGCAAAAGGATCCACCTATGTACCACTTGAACAAAGAGAAATTGTGGCAATGATTGCTTACCTGCAAAGATTAGGTACAGACATTAAAACAACACAGGTACAAACCGCAAGCGTAGAGTAACATTTAAAATTAAACTGCAATGAAAACGAGAACCCCCATTTCAATATATATCGCAACCACGATAGGTTTAACGATCATGGCCTTTGAAATGTTCGCCGGAGATTCAGGATATTTTTCTTCTCCTTTTTTCTGGGCGCTGATATTAATTGCCACTATCCTATTGCTTATTATGAACTCTATTGGAGACCTGGTAGAAAATGAAAGTTTCAACAGATTATCCGAGGAAGAAAAGAAACAATATCTGGAAGAAAAGAAAGTTCCTTATTACCAGAAATTATGGAATTCAGCCTTCAAAAAACAAACCGCTACGGAAGAAAAAGATATTCTTATCGACCATGGTTTTGATGGCATTACAGAACTTGACAACTCCCTTCCGAAATGGTGGATCGGTCTGTTCTGGTTCGGATGTATTTTCTGTGCCGTGTACCTGTTTGCTTTTTCTTTCACAGATTATGCTCATCCGGAAGCAGAATACACCAAAGAGACAAAAACGATGTTAGCTTCCATTGCTGAGTATGAGAAAACTGCACCTCAGATCAATCTGGAATCTGCGAAATACAGTGCTGATAATATTGCAGAAGGACAAGAATTGTTTAAAACAAATTGCGTTACCTGCCACGGTGACGGAGGAAAAGGTGGTATAGGTCCTAACCTTACCGATACCCACTGGATTAATATTAAAGAAAAAAGCTTATTTAAAAATGTATTCTGGATGCTTGAAAACGGCTCACCAAATAACCCTACCATGAGACCTTTCATCAAAGAAGGAACCATTACCGGAAGAGATGCTGAAAAGATTGCCGCTTATATTTATCACATCAACCAGGAAACTGCTCCTATCACTACAGCACAAGGCGGTGCCGCTCCTCAGGGAGAAGAAGTGAAATGGGAAAACGGAAACAACTAAATTATTATTATCTATCATATAAACCATGCCACGCCCCCTTCAACACTACTAACATTTGAATTTCATTTTTGCTAACTAACCTTTTCAACATTAAAAAAATGATAAAAGGGGGCGTTTTTTACAAATAACAATCCTGGCTTTGGCTGTCTTACTCAACTATTCACTTGACAACTACAAACTAGAAATTCCATAAAAAGACAGCCAAGGCAGGATTTTTGCATTCGCAAAAGGGTACCACAACAAAGACCAAATAAAATAGTATTATTATCTTTGTTAGAAACCTCATCGCATTTGAAACTGAAAATCAACACCACCAAACTTTTAAGGCGTATTGCAATAACCTTTATTTCAATATTGGTTCTTCTTACCCTGTTGATCCTAAGCTTAAGGCTTCCTGCCGTCCAAAATTTCATCAAAGACAAGCTCATTGTTTATCTGGAGAAAAAAATCAAAACTCCAGTAAGCCTTGAAAGGGTTTACATAGGATTTCCCAACAGCCTTGTCATGGAAAACCTCTACCTCAAAGGACAGGATGTAGACACTCTTCTGGCCGTCAAAAAGCTGGATGTAGGTCTGCACATGATGAAGCTTCTTAATTCTACAGCAGATATTACTTCAGTCAATATGGAAGGTGCACGTGCTAATGTAGTACGGAAACCAGATGGTAAATTCAATTTTGATTATATTATTGATGCTTTTGCGTCCAGTGATAAGGAAGAAAGTCCTTCTAAGCCATTTATCATTTCTCTTGATAAAATCAATTTAAAAGATGTTGGGGTAACATTTAACGACCAGCAATCCAAGAATGATATTCAACTTTATTTTAAATCGTTTGATACCAGAGTCAAAACTTTTGATCTCAGCAAAAACAAATATGCCGTTAATGATATCAACCTTGACGGATTAAAATTAAAGTTAAAGCAGGGACTGGTAGAAGAAGTTGCAGAAAAGGTAGAGAAAAAAGTAGATTCTCTCAATGAAAAGAAGCCTATGAATATTGGCTTAAGAGGAATAAAACTTACTCATTTCGACATTGATTACGGTGATGAAAATACCAAAACATTTGCAAAAGTTATCTTCAAAGAACTGAGTACAAAGGTCAATAAACTGGATATTGAAAACAATGCTTACAATGTAGCCAATGTATTCCTTTCCGGCGCAGATATTAATGCCAACCTTTATCTTCCGGCTCAGAATGCCAATCCTAAAACAACAAAAGAACCTGAAGTTTCCAAAACCTCCGATAAGGATAAAGCCATGAAACTTCTCTTAGGAAAACTTGTTTTGAACGATGTAAAAGTCAATTATAACAATACTGCCATTGCTCCAACTAAACAGGGAATGGACTTCAATCACCTCAATTTTTCAAAAATGAATGTTGAGGTAAGAAGCTTCAAAATGGAGAACAATACCTTTGCAGGAACCGTGAATTCGGCAGAAATCAAAGAAGGCAAAGGACTGGATATCCAGAAATTCAATACGGATTTTGTGTACGCAGAAAAAGAAGCCTATCTCAAAGATCTTTATCTTCAAACTCCTAAAACGCTATTGCGTGATGAGGTTATTTTAAACTATAACTCCATTGATCAACTTAGCAAAAACTTAGGTGCAGTCAAGATTTCAGCCAATATTAAAGATTCAAAAATAGGGTTTTCTGACATTCTGAATCTGGCTCCGACTTTAAAAAATACGGTTCCGTTCAACAAATATCCGAACGCTATTCTCAATGTCAATGCAAATGTAAAAGGAAGTGTTAATGATCTTCTAATTCAAGATCTTAAGGTTTCCGGGCTTGATCAGCTAAGGGTAATGGCTTCTGGAAAGATCAAAAATGCAATGAACCCAGATCAGTTGTATTATGATCTGAGAATTGGAGAATTTTCATCCAATGCCAAAACAATATTCAATCTTGTCCCTAAAAATACAATTCCTTCCAATATTTCCCTTCCTTCCCATTTCAGCATTAAAGGAAATGCGAAAGGAACAACGAAAGTAGTGAATACAGATCTCAACCTCTACTCTACTTTGGGAAATGCTGCAATCATCGCACAGGTAGACATGCGAAGAAAAAATCATGAATTGTATGATGTAAAAGCCAATCTTCAGGGTATACAGGTAGGAAAAATTATTCGGAATAAAGATATTGGTCCTGTCACTGCACAAATTGCAGCCAAAGGGGAAAGTTTTGATTTTAAAAATGCCAATGCAGATTTAAAAGGCCATGTTGCTTCCGCAGTATACAAAGGATATCGTTATCAAAATATGAACCTTACCGGAAAGATCAAAAAAGGAGCTTATCATGTGATTTTGGATTCAAAAGACCCGAATGCCAATTTACAATTGACCGCTTCGGGTGTTTATGATGAAAAAAATCCTACGGTAAAAGTAAATGGAGAAGTTATCAAACTGGATGTCAACAAACTTGGCTTCTATGAAAAACCGATGATTATTGCCGGAAAAATTGATGGAGATTTCACCAGCTTAGATCCCAATAATCTGAATGGATATTTAAACCTTCAAGATTTTGCTTTCTCAGATACCAAAGAGGTTTATCCCGTACAGGAAGTCAATCTGAAAGCTTCCTCTACTACAGATTCTACTCAGATTATTTTCAATTCTCAGATTGCAGATGTGGAGTTGAAAGGCAAATATAAATTGACTCAGATTTTTGGTGCTTTAACGAAAACCGTAAATCATTATTACCAGTTCCAGAAACCGGATAAAAAACAGAAAATTGATCCTGGGCAACATTTTACTTTTACAGCAAAAATTAAAAATGATGATCTGATCAGAAAGTTTGTGCCGGATCTGAAAGATTTTGAAACCATCAATCTTGTCGGGAATTATGATGCAGATTCTCAGAAAATTGAAATTGACGGACAAATTCCACGATTATTATATGGTGAAAATACCATTGAAAAAGGGGCTTTAAAAGTAACGAATGAAAATCAGACATTACAATACAGCCTGAATGTTGCTGCCTTGAAAAGCTCAAGTTTTTCTTTAAACAAAATCAATATTGACGGGGATGTTGCAGACAATACCATCCGATACAACGTCACCACAAAAGACGAAAAAGATGCTACCCAGTTCCTGATTGCAGGAAGTGCAAAATCGTTGAATGATATTACTGAAATATCTCTGAACCCGAACGGATTGAAACTGAATTATACAGATTGGAATGTTGCAGAGAATAATAAAATCCAGGTCAGCAACAAAGGTATTCTGGCAGATAACTTCATTCTCTCCAATGGAAACAGCCAAATTGCGGTTCAGTCTGAAAGCAGTAATCCAAGCAGTCCTTTGAATATTTCGTTGAAAGATTTTAAAATCGAAACCATTACGGAACTGATTAAAAAAGATACGGTTCTGGCAAGAGGAACCATTAACGGAACAGCGCAGCTTCGTGATGTTACTAGAAATATGACATTCAATTCCGACCTGAATATTTCGGACTTAATTGTGTATGGAAGTCCTGTCGGAAATCTTGCGGTAAAAGTGAATAATGCCTCACCGAAGATTTTAAATGCAGATATTGCTCTTTCCGGAAATAACAATGACGTAAAAATCCTTGGAGATTACAATACTTCGTCCAGTACTTTCGACCTGAATATGGCGATCAACCAGCTTCAGATGAAGAGTATTCAAGGGTTTTCTATGAATGCCATTACCAATACGGAAGGTTATCTTTCAGGAAACTTAAAGATCACCGGAACTACAGATAAACCAAATATTTTAGGAAAAGTAAAATTCAATGATGCAGGGTTGGAAATTGCCAAAACAGGAAGTGATTTCAGACATCTGAGTGATGAAATAGATTTTACCAGCCGTGGAATTGAGTTTGATCAATTCAAGGTCAAAGATAAAGACGGAAATGCTCTTGTTGTGGACGGGCAGGTTCTTACCCAAACGTACAGAGATTTCGCTTTTAATCTGGATGTAAATGCCAAAGACTTTAAAGTTGTCAATTCAGAAAAGACCAATGACGCGATGATGTATGGTATTCTGGCTATTGATGCCGGCCTTCATATCCGTGGAAATCTGGATCTCCCTAAAGTAGACGGAAAACTGAATGTGGCAGACAACACAGACTTCACGTTCGTACTTCCTCAATCTTCCCCATCTTTACAGGAAAGAGATGGAATTGTAGAATTTGTGGATCAGGATCAGGTAGTTTTAAATAAAACAATTAAAGCAGATTCTCTTGACTCCAAAAGCCGCATTAAAGGAATGGATGTGAATGTCAACATTGAAGTCAGCAGAGAAGCCAAACTTTCTATTATTATTGATAAAGTAAACGGTGATTTTGTCAAACTTCAGGGAGAAGCAGAATTGACCGGTGGAATTGATCCTTCAGGAAAAATGACATTAGTAGGCGTTTATGAAGTTGAAAAAGGAAGCTACGATCTTTCTGTAAGTTTGCTTAAACGTAAATTCGATATTCAGAAAGGCAGTACGATCACCTGGACTGGTGAGCCAACGATGGCCCAAATGGATATTACAGCAGTTTATAAAACGGAAGCAGCACCTATTGATCTTGTAGAACAACAGGTGGGCACAGAAAATGGCGGAACTTCTCTCATGAATCAATTTAAACAGAGAATACCATTCAATGCTTTATTGAAAATGAAAGGAGAGCTTCTGAAACCTCAGCTTACGTTTGACATTACTACGGAAGAAAAGAATAATTCCGTATCCACGAATGTAAAAGATGTTGTCGATCAGAAACTTGCCCAGCTCAGAACCCAGGAGTCTGAAATGAACAAACAGGTATTTGCCTTATTGCTTCTGAACCGTTTTATCGGGGAAAATCCATTTGAAAGCGGTGCAGGAATGTCTGCAGAAACCATGGCAAGACAGAGTGTGAGTAAAATTCTTTCTCAGCAGCTGAATAACCTTGCTTCCGGACTGATTAAAGGAGTAGATCTTAACTTCGGTCTTGATTCTACGGAAGATTATTCCACTGGAGAGAAAAATACCAGAACCGATCTGAATGTAGATATCAGCAAAAAATTATTGAACGATCGCCTGAAAGTGACGGTAGGAAGTAATTTCGGACTGGAAGGCCAGGCTCGTCAGAATGAAAACATGACGAATATTGCAGGGAATGTTTCTGTAGATTACAGCCTTTCCAAAGACGGAAGGTATATGCTTCGTGCTTACCGTAAAGATGAATATCAGGTAGCTCTTCAAGGACAGATCATAGAGACCGGCGTCGGATTTATTATTACATTGGATTATGACAAGTTCCGGGAGATTTTTCAGAAATCTAAAGAGAAGAAACCGAAAAAAAATCAAAATAACCAAGTGGTAGAATTTAAATAATGAGTAATAAGTTCCATATATATTGTAAGTATCTGTTGGTTTCCGGAATGGCATCCACAGTAGTCTCGTGTAGCAATACCAGGTTTTTGAAAGAAGGCCAGATGCTCTACACAGGCGCCAAAGTAAAGATTGAAAACGACACAATTTCCAAAAAAGAAAAAAAAGATCTTCAGACGGCACTGGAAGAGAGCCTTACGCCAAAACCCAATTCTACATTTTTGGGGATGCGTCCTAAACTTTATTTTTATAATATTGCTAAAGAGCCTAAAAAGGATAAAGGTTTTAACTACTGGCTTAAATATAAGATAGGTGAAAAACCCGTATTGTTAGGTGATGTAGACCGTGAGTTCAACAAAAATATCATTGAAAATTATTCTGAAAACAAAGGCTATTTCAATGCTAAGGCTTCTTATGATACGGTTTCAAAAAATAAAAAAGCTCAGGTTATTTATACCTTAAGACCTGGTTCCAGATATCTGATTGACGGTGTAAAGTTTCAGAAGGATTCTACATTGGTGAACCAGGAAATTCAGGGTCTAACAAAAAGAACGTTACTTAAAAACGGAAGACCATTTGATCTTGATGTCATCAAAGCAGAAAGAGAAAGAATTGATAATGGTTTAAAGGAAAGAGGTTTTTATTACTTCCATCCTGATAATATTATCGTGCAGGCAGACAGTACAGTAAGCAAAGATCATAAGGTAGAGCTTAACGTAAAACTGAAAGACAATACTCCGGATTTAGCAACGCAGCAATTCAGCATTAATAACGTTATTGTATTTCCTAATTATAATATCCAGGATGTAAAAGAGGGAAAATACAGTATCCCAATGGATAAAGATTCTCTTTCCAAATATGCTTTTGATGATATTTACGTTATTGATCCTCAGCATAAATTCAAACCGAAAATTTTTGACAGAGCATTATATTTCAAAAAAGGTGATCTGTACAACCGTTCCAATCACAATCTTACACTAAACCGACTGATCAGCCTCGGTGTTTTTAAGTTTGTAAAAAATGAATTCATTGTATCGGATTCGTTAAGTCATAAGTTTGATGCGTATTATTTATTAACGCCAAGACAAATCCAGTCGCTTCGTCTGGAAGCATTGGGAAGAACCAATTCTGCCAACTATGCAGGTAGTGAGCTGAATCTGAACTGGACCCACCGAAACTTCTTCAGAGGCGCAGAACAATTCAAAGCAGCGATCTTCGGAGCTTTTGATTTCCAGATGGGAGGTGCTCAGGATGCCAATAATATTTTCCGTGCTGGAGCGAATGCACAACTTTCCATTCCAAGAATTGTGGCACCTTTCCGTTTTCATTCTTCAAGTGAGTTTGTTCCGAGAACGAATATTACTTTGGGCTATGAATTCCAGAACAGAACAAAATATTATACCTTAAATAACTTCACCGGATCATTCGGATATCTATGGAAAGAAAATGCGAGAAAAGAACATGATCTGAAAGTGATTGATATTACATTGGTATCTCCGGCAAATGTTACAGATGAATATAAAGTTAAATCTTCCAAAAATCCAGCTATGCAGCGAATTGTTGATAAACAGCTAATTTTTGGACCAACGTATTCTTATACCTATACCAATACCATGCTGCCAAAGACCAATACCATTTATTATAAAGGGACGCTTGATCTTGCAGGAAATATTACAGGGTTGGTAACAGGAGCAGATGTAAAAAAAGATAAGGAAAAGAAAATATTTGGTATTCCTTTCAGCCAGTATGTAAAGATGGAAAATGATTTCAGATTCTATCATAAGTTCACTGAAAAATCTTCATTGGCTACAAGATTTATCGGAGGAATCGCCTATCCATACGGAAATTCAGAATTTGTTCCTTTCTCTAAACAATTTTTCTCAGGAGGAAGCAATAGTATCAGAGCATTCCGTGCAAGAACATTAGGCCCGGGAAGTTTTGATCCGAGAACTCTGGAGCCTGGTACTTATTTTGACCAGTCTGGAGATATCAAATTGGAATTAAATGCTGAGTACAGAGCCAATCTTTATAAATTTTTAAATGCTGCCGTTTTTGTAGACGCCGGAAATATCTGGCTGCTTCACGATGACAAAGACAGACCGGGCGCTAAATTTTCAAAAGACTTTTTAAATGAAATTGCGGTGGGAGCCGGAGTAGGTCTGAGACTGGATTTTTCAATCCTGATTCTAAGACTGGATCTTGCAATGCCACTGAGAGTTCCTTACTATCAGAAAGGAGACAGATGGGCCTTCGATAAAATCAATTTCGGAGACTCAAGCTGGAGAAAAGATAATCTTGTTTTAAATATTGCCATCGGATATCCATTTTAATATGATCAATACTGTTAAATTTTTCTGGGAAGTTCTGAAAGACACATTCACTGAATGGAACAATTCTACTGCATCAAAAGATTCAGCAAGTCTTGCGTATTATGCCATCTTTTCTATCCCGGGATTATTGATCATTATTATCTGGGTTCTTGGAAATTTCTTTGGGGAAGAAGCCATTCGTGGGCAAATCAGTAGCCAGATCAGTGGTATTATGGGACCGGATGTAGCGAAAAGCATTGAAGGTATGCTCGCTGGTGCTCTTATTGATAAAAAGAATATTTTTATGAAGGCGGTTGGAGTCGGATCATTGGTTTTCGGTTCTACTACGCTCTTCTTTCAGCTTCAGCATTCATTAAATACACTTTGGGAAGTAGAAGCTGCACCCAAAAAAGCATTACTCAAATTTTTACTGGACAGAGCCAATTCTTTAGGAATGATTCTCATTCTGGGATTCCTTCTGATGATTACTATGGTTTTATCTTCTCTGATCAGCCTTTTTAATACGATTATCACCCAATATTTTGGTTTTGAAACCTATATGTTGGTAGAAACCGTGAATTTCGCTGTAGGCTTTGGACTTGTCATGCTCTTATTTGCTTTAATGTTTAAAGTTCTGCCTGATGTTTTGGTCAGCTGGAAACCGGTATGGAAAGGAGCTTTTCTAACTACTGTTTTATTTACCCTTGGAAAATTTTTATTAAGCCTTTATTTTAATCAGGTAAAACCTACCTCAGCCTTTGGTGCTGCCGGAACGGTTATTCTCATCATGATGTGGATCAATTATTCCTGTATGCTGATATTCTTCGGCGCGGAATTTACTAAAGTGTATACTTATAAAAAAGGATATAAAGTAGTTCTTTCCAAACATGCACGATGGACTCCTGCTAAGTTGTACGCGGATAGTCTGAAACAGATGCAGGGTGAAAGTAATGATAAAACGTAGATTTGGGTTACAGGGTTCGGGTTGCGAGATTTTGAGATCCGGGATTTCTGATACGAGATTATTGATATATAAAAAAGAAAAAAGCCTCCTGAAAAATTCAGGAGGCTTTCTATTTTTACATTCTGTTTACGGTTCCGATTCCCAGCAATTCTAACGATTTTTTGATCGTCTTTGCTGTGATATCTGAAATATTCAAACGGAATTGTTTTACATTTTCATCTTCCTGATTCAGGATTGGATTATTCTGATAGAAAGAGTTGTATGCTTTCACAAGGTCATAAACATAGTTGGCAACTAAAGCAGGACTTAATGTTTCCGCTGATTTAGCCACTACAGTTTTAAAGTTGGTCAACTGCATAATCAATTCTTTTTCAGATTGATTCAATTCAATATCAGCAGTTTCGGACTGTAAAGCACCTGCTTTTGACAATAATGACTGAATACGTGCATAGGTATACTGAATAAACGGACCTGTATTTCCATTGAAATCAATACTTTCTGCAGGGTTGAAAAGCATTTTTTTCTTAGGATCTACTTTAAGCATGAAATATTTCAATGCTCCTAGTCCTACCGTTTCATAAGATACTTCTTTATCTTCTTCCGAAAGGTTTTCTAGTTTTCCTAATTCATGAGCTTTAGATTTTGCTGTTTCATACATTTCCTGCATCAGGTCGTCTGCATCTACTACAGTTCCTTCACGGGATTTCATTTTACCTTCAGGCAATTCAACCATTCCGTAAGAAAGGTGGAACAACTGATCTGCCCATTCATATCCTAATTTTTTCAGGATTTTAAATAAAACCTGAAAATGATAATCCTGCTCGTTTCCTACAGTATAGATCAGTTTCTGAATATCATTTTGCTTAAAACGCTCAACTGCCGTTCCAAGATCCTGAGTCATATAGACTGAAGTACCGTCTGAACGAAGTAACAGCTTCTGATCAAGACCTTCATCGGTAAGGTCACACCAAACAGAACCGTCTTCTTTCTGATACAGAACGCCTTTATCCAACCCAGCCTGAATAAGATCTTTTCCTAAAATATACGTATTGCTTTCATACTGAACCTGGTCAAAGTCAACACCTAATCTCTTATACGTTTCATTGAATCCTTTGTAAACCCATGAGTTCATTTCTGCCCAAAGTGCTCTTACTGTTTTATCTCCATTTTCCCAATCCAACAGCATCTTCTGAGCTTCCTTCATTACCGGAGCGTCCTTTTTAGCCTGCTCTTCTCCTACCCCTTGTTCTACAAGCTCTGCAATTTCTCTTTTATAGTTTTTGTCAAATTCTACATAGTAGTTTCCAACAAATTTGTCTCCTTTTGTATTGGTAGTTTCAGGAGTTTCTCCTTTTCCGAATTTCTCCCAAGCCAGCATAGACTTACAGATATGAATACCTCTATCATTGATGATCTGAGTTTTGATTACATCATATCCAGCTTCTTTTAAAATTTGAGCAACTGAGAATCCTAATAAATTATTTCTTATATGTCCCAAGTGCAATGGTTTGTTGGTATTCGGTGAAGAATATTCTACCATTACCGTAGCATTTTTCTTTTCTATAGTGGAGAAATTCTTGCTTACAGATCTGAAGTTATCCACAAACAATTGATTTTTCACCTTCACATTAAGGAAGCCTTTTACTACGTTAAAGCTTTCAAAAAGATCCGTTTCTGTCAAAGCTTCACCTAATTCAACCCCAATGCTTTCAGGGTTTTTCTTCAATTGTTTTACCAACGGAAAGGTAACAATGGTAAAATCACCCTCAAATTCCGTTTTATTTTCCTGAACTTCCAGCTTGATGTCTTTTAACTGATATACATTTAAAATGACCTCCGAAAGTTTTTGTTCTATAATATCTTTAATATTCATGTTTCTAAATTCTCTTTTTAATGCTTATCGCTGAAACATTTTTACAGTGTGTTTCAGCTCAAAATCTGAGTTACAAATATACGGAAATAAAAAAACCGCCCGAAGGCGGTTTAAAAATTTAAATGGTCCTAGTTATCCCACCAAACGGGTATACTTACATCACTCACGACTGCTGCGTTATTATTTAATGTTCTTTCAGCTTTAGGAGTTATTAACCTCAAAGGTATCTTTTTAGATTGGCTATTCTGATTAGGCGTTAATACAGGGAAGCCTGTACGTCTCCAATCATTATAAGGCTCCATTGTAGTAAACAGGGAAGAATATTTTTGAGTAATAATATTCTGTAATGTTACTGCAGCTGAAGCTGTAGTAGCAAAGACAGGATTATCAGTACCAGTAACATCTATCAAAGATGCACTTACAGCAGTTTTCAGGGCAGCTTGAGCACCTACAGTATTTCCCAGTCTGAATTGTGCTTCTGCTTCTATGAATTTAATTTCACTATAGCTAAATATTATATTCGATGTACTTGCACTTCCTGCAAAGTAACTCCCAAAAGGAGAAGCATCTGTGTTGCTATCTTCCGGAGCTGACCCAGAATATCCCCCGGATGCATCTAATCCTGCATAATGAGGTAGCCTTGGATCACTACTATTCTTTAACAGATCTATAAAATATTTTCCCATAGACATATAACCTGATCTTTGATTATTAAATGCAAACCAAAGATTTTGATTATTTCCTCCATCAAACCGAGCCACCAAGTTATCTGAACTGGAAGTAAACGAGTTTTGCAAGTAGTTTAAAGCCTTCTGAGCTGCTACAGTACTTCCTTCTCTTTGAGTTAGTCTTAATGCATATCTTGCCTTAATGGCATAGGCTAATTTTTTCCATTTATCTATATTTCCTGCATAGAAGATATCATCACCTGCCGGTAACCCTAAATTAGCATTTTCAGGTTTTGATAAATCTATTATTGCACTATCCAAATAACTTTGAATCTGAGAAATGACATTTTGCTGAGAATCATACTTTGGAGAGAAATTATTGACTCCTTGAAACGCTTCTGAAAAAGGTACATCACCCCATGTATCAGTAGCATACCCCATATTTAAGGCTAATAAAATCTTAGCCATACCTGAATAATAAGGATATTTATCCCCAAACTGAGTGATAATCTGATGAAGATTTACTCCAGTCTTATAAATATTAGACCAATCTGTTTCATTATCCAATTCTGTTAAAAAATAATTGGTATAATCTAATGACTGAAACAGATTACCATTGGTTTGCTGAGTCAACAAACTTATTTGTCTTGTCAAGTTACCTGTTGAATTATTAATTGTTCCTACTGCTGCACCGGTAAATAAAGTTTTAGGAGATGTAACTTGTGTAGGACTATTGGGATTTTCATTAAATGTATCTAGCTCATGCTGACAAGAATTGAGAAATAATCCGGCAATAATTATAGGTATGTATATTATTTTTTTCATAATTAAAAAGTAAATTTAAATGATAGTGTATAACTTCTTGTCCCTGGATTATTGAAATAGTCAAATCCATTAGTATTTGAATTTGCACCGGCAATAGATGTTTCCGGGTCTACACCTTTGTAGTTAGTAATTAAAAATAAGTTTCTAGCAGAAAAAGTAATCTGAGCATCTCTTATAAAAGATAGAGTTTGAGTATTAGATAGCATTTTACCAAAATTGTATGATAAACTTACATCTCTTAGCCTAAGCCAATTTATATCTCTTTCCATCTGTTGTTCATTTGCACTACCAGATCCATCTCCTAAAAAGCTTGAATAATACAGTTTGTTATCAATTGCTTTCGTATTAGAAACACCAGTTTCAGTAACGCCAGGTATTGTATACATAGCTGATCTGTCGTCAGCAGAAGCTTGTGTCATCCCTAATCTATTTAATCTTGCTAATGTTCCGTTCCAAATGTCTCCACCTTTACGTACATCTAACAAAAAGCTTAATGACAAGTTTTTATAACTGAAATTATTTCTGATTCCTCCTAACCAGTCCGGATTAGGATTTCCAATAATTTGAGATTCTGCAGAAACTAATGGTAAACCATCAGATCCTATAATTAAGTTCCCAGCCGAATCTCTTTTCCAAGCTGTACCATAAAACACTCCTAAAGGTTCACCTTTAATGATGGCAGGAACTACATTTCCTGAAAAGAAATCACCTCCCTCACTGGAGAAATTTAAATTGTCTTGTATTTCAACAACTTTATTTACGTTTTTAGCCCAATTAAGATTTATACTCCAATTAAAGTTTTGATTTTTAAGAATATCATACCCTAATTCTACTTCTATACCTTTATTTTCAACTGTAGGACCGTTGGTAAAATAATTCTGAAATCCCGAAGATGGTGCAACTGGAGCTTGGATAAGCAGATCATAGTTGGTTGATTTGTAAGCACTCGCATTTAAGTGTAACCTTTTAAATAATTCTAATTCTAAACCGACTTCAAATTCGTCATTTCGCTCAGGCTTTAAATTTGGATTTTTCGCAATGGTAGTTAGCCCATAGGCTCCAACTCCCAAATATGGAGAAGTTAATTGTGGACCAAATGTATCAAAATAGTTTGGAGTTCCATAAGTGTTAACAATATTGTATGGATTAGCAGATGCAAAAGTTTTTGCATAAGCTACTCTTACTTTTCCTAAGTTAACCCAGTTTGGTAAATTTAATGTCTTATTAAACAGCCAAGATCCTGAAACTGAAGGATAGAAATAGGAACTATTCTGTTTAGGCAATGTACTGCTCCAATCATTTCTACCTGTTAATGTCAAATAAAACTGATCATAAAATCCGAATTCTGCCGAAGCTAATATCCCTCTTTTAATTTGTTTGAAATCTGTATTATTGGAAACAAAAGTCGTAAAGTTAGAAAGGTTGAATTGATTAGGTTCCAACATTGTAGATCCTTGAGTATATTGATCATTTCCAAATTTAGAAATTATCTGCCCCCCAAAACTATAATTCAAATTAATATTATCAGTAAAGTTAACTAACCCACTAAAGATTAAATCTAAATTATATTGACTTTGAGTATAAGTGTCTACAACGACCTGTCCTGTTCGGTCAGCTGTTGAATTACCATTACTTGAGAATGAATAATTCTGCTGAGCATGAGTTGTATAGGTATCAACCCCCGCTCTCAACAGTATATTCAAGGCTTTATTATAATTATAAGTTAAATAACCACTAATAATGGATCTGTTTGTCTCGTCTTTATATGGATTATTGTATACTGTATAATATGGATTGTCATAGGCTGCAAAATAATTTTTATTATATCCTTGTACAGTCTGATAATCTCTAAGGTCATAGGTTGCTGGTGTTCTCAATAAAGACAACATGACTCCTGCAATATTACTCCCTTTCTGAGCTCTTAACCCATTTGTATTTGAAAACTTCACATCAGCTCCAGCTTTTAGCTTATCGGTTAACTTAAATTCAGAATTCACTCCAAAACTTGTCTTTTTAAGCGATGTATTTGGAATAATCCCCGTTTGATCAATATGTCCAAATGAAGCTCTGAAATTACCATAATCCCCACCTCCTGAAAAAGCCAGATTATAATTTTGTGTAACACCTGTTTCAAAGAAGTTTTTAGTATTATCATAAGCCTTCAAACCAGTTACGCTTGAAATTAATGGTCCCCAACTTTGATTGGTTCCCGATGTGGTAGCAAAACCATCAGAGCCATATTGAGCAGGTGCAATATAGGTCGCTCCGTTAGTTCCAGCGGCATAGGTTTTTTGAAGTTTTGGTAAACGAGTAATCATATCAAAAGATACAGCTGTAGAAAAATCAATTCCAATTCCTTTTCTTTTTCGCCCTTTCTTACTTGTATAAATAATTACACCATTTCTAGCATTTTCTCCATATAACGCTGCTGCTGCACCACCTTTCAAAATTGATACACTTTCAATATCATCAGGATTTATGTCAATAGCTCTGTTCGAGTCATCTACTCCAGCCAAATTACTGCCCTGCCCCGCATTATTATTAACAGAGTTATCAATAATCTGCCCATCTAAAACTATAATAGGTTGGCTTGATAAATTAATCGACTTTTGCCCTCTAATCAGAATTTTACTTGAAGCTCCTGGCGTACCAGAAGAGCCTGTAACTTGAATTCCCGCAGCTTTTCCTGCTAAACCTTGAATAATATTTGCTTCCCCTGATTTTTTTAGATCATCTCCATTGACTTGTGAAGTAGCATATCCTATTGTCTTTTTCTCTTTTTTAATCCCAAGTGCAGTTACTACTACACCTTCAATCTCTTTTGTCTGTGTAATGGTATCTTTTTTCTTCTGTTGAGCGTTTACAATAGCCACAGAAGAAGTTAATACCACAACTAGCAGACTCATTGTTAGTTTCTTCATATCAAAATTAATTTTTACTCAACAAAATTGTAATTTTATTAACAATTCAACAAGCTAAACTTAAAAAAAACAACAAAAGAGCAATAAATAGAAGTAAAAACAAATAAAATAATTAATAAAATACATTAAAAATTAAATATTTAATAAAAAAAATAACATCAATTTTCTAATTGATATCATTTAAAATCACTTTTCAACACGACAGATAAAACACTGATTATAAGATTAATATAAACAATAAAGCCAGTTTTAATTCACAAAATCCTATATAAAAATGATTACAAATAAAAAAAACCGCCAAATGGCGGTTTTTTTAGATAAATAAGAAATATTTATTCTTTTCTGAAAACAAGGATAGCTTCGTCATTTCCAGGCGTATTATCCAGGTTTTTACTATTGTCATTAATTCTGAGCTCAGTATTGGAATAGGAATCAATTTCTTTTTTCATTGTTTTGGAAACTCCAGCTTCTGTATAGGTAAGGGTTAATGTTTGATACATTTTATCAAAGACCCATTTTCCTCCAAAAGAATCAAAAAGATTACAGTTTCCGGAAGAAGAAGACAAATCATATCTTTCATAAGATCCCGAGAAATCAGGATTTATAAATATAACTCCTTTCTTTTCACAGTCACTCAACATGACATCTTTACCCCTAAACTCATACTTATATGGTTTCCAAGTCCCATTAATACTTACACTTTCATTTTCAACTGCACGGTCGTCATCATTGGAACATGATGCAACACTTATTAAAAGAACAATTCCTATAAAAAATCTCATATAAATGTTTTTATATTCCTCAAACCTACTCCTAGGTTTGAGGAAATATTATTTAATTTAAAATTTATCCCAAAATATTTTTGTGGATACTTTGTCACCTCCAATCTTTGAAGCTGCAGCATTCACATTCTTAGCGTTAAGAAGATATTCCTGATCAGAATATTTCATTCTTACTGGTACAGATTCTACTACAGATCCCCAGGATTTACAAATACAGGGAAGTCCAGTCTTCTTGCAAAATTCCATGCTTGGAATCCTTTATTGAACATTGCTATCCAAGCTTGCTCACCAACAGATTTTTTCCAGTTGGCAGCATTATATGGATTGGCAGCTATAAAAGTATTTGCAGTAGCTTCAGTAATACCATACTCAGCCATTGATGCTTTAATTGCAGATTGATATAGATTAGCGGCAGTATCACCAACACTAAATCCTCTTGCAGCGGCTTCAGTTCTTAAAAACTGAATTTCAGAAAAATCTAATAAAAAGCCTTGTGCATTTTCACCTGAAATAAGATTTGTAAAGTGAGAATAACTACTAAAGATGTTCTGATCACCATATACCCCACCAACATAATTACCATTAACAGTTGTAAACCATGCAGCTCTTCTTGGATCAGATGTATTATTCATAAAGTCCACAAGAACATCCGAAGGAATAAAGTCATTCCTACCTGACTGAATTACATCCTGATACACTGGATTAGACAATAATCCTGAAGGAAATGTCTGAAGGCCGAAATTATCTAACTTGTCAGTAAATAGCCCCGCATTATATGCTGCTTCAGCATAAGTTTTAGCCAATGCAGGATCACTATCTGCCAATGTTACCGCCATTCTAAACTTCAAAGAATTACCCATTTTTTTCCATTTAGTCATATCTCCTTTGTAGATCAAATCCTTGTCATATCCACTACCAGAAGTATTAATCATAGCAACAGCGGCATCAATTCTTTTGATAAGATCCAGATACACTGTTTTTGCATCATCATAAGGAATTTCCGCACTTCCCGGATTTTCAGCGGTAGCTTTCAATGCTCCAAAATAAGGGATATCACCATATGTGTCAACCAAATTAGCCCATGCGTAAACATTTACTAATTCAATCATAGCAATATTGTTATTTTTAGTAACGGGATCTAATCCTTCGCTCTCAAGAAACCTCCTGGCATCTCTTAATGCAGATAATACTCCCGGAGAATTAATTGTAGCTGATGCAGATGCCATCATACGGTTATAATGATTCCTTGGAATTGGTCTCGTCACCATATCATAGTTCGTCTCATCAGTATAAGTAGTTTCTGACCACTGTTGGGTAAAAAACCTGGTAATGTTACGGTTTACATTGGCAGACAATAGCTGGTCAAGAAGTGCATGTTCAGCACTGGCAAAAAGTACTCCTGAAGGGACTTCAGTTGGGTGTTTAGGGTCTTCGTTCAGTGACGTAATGTCTCTTTCACATGATGTAAAAGTTAACGATAATGAAGCTAAACCTATAATTAAAAATATTTTTTTCATTTTCTAGAATTTTAAAGTTATATCAATTCCAATGTCACGAGTAGTAGGCAGTACTCCAATAGAATTACCTTTAGATGCTAAACCATTTCCTGTACCCGCTTCCGGATCTGCATAAGGTAAGTTTTTGTGGATAATCCAAAGATTTCTCCCAACAATTGAAATTTTTGCATCACGAATAGCTGTATTAGCCAAAACAGATTTAGGAAGGTTATAACCTATACTTGCTTCTCTAAGTTTCACATAAGATGCATCATAAACGAATCTTTTATTTGGCATTCTTCTATATCCATCTACGTTACCAAATGATCCCGGATTAATAGTAGGCGTTGTATTTACATTACCATTTGGATTAACACCCGGATGTACGAATCCACCTTCTCTATAGTCAGCAGTTTCTGCATAAAGACCAGTTGCTAATCCGTAATACATATCAGTAGAGAATACATCTCCTCCTTTTTTCACATCAATAAGGAAACTTACTGAGAAATCTTTATAACGGAAGCTGTTTCTGATACCACCTACCCAATCTGGTGTAATATTTCCAATAACCTGATTATTATTTCTTAAATAACGGCCTGTAGCTGGATCAATTACTTTATCTCCGTTTGCATTATATACATAATCTGATCCTACCAAAGCTCCAAAAGATTCTCCCACACGTGCGTTAAGAGAAACCCCACCTTGATAACTCGCCATTAAGTAATTCTGGGAATCACCATTTAATGCAATAACTTTATTCTCATTTTTAGACCAATTCACGTTTACATCCCATGTAAAATTGTTTGTTTTAAATGGAGTACCGTTTAACTGTACTTCGATACCTTTATTATCAATCTGTCCTGCATTTACAAGGAATGTTCTATATCCTGTTGCAGAAGAGACTGGTAAATTGATAATCTGATCAAATGTTCTGGTTTTATAAATTGCAACATCAAAACCTAATCTGTTTTTGAAGAATTGTGCTTCCATACCGAATTCAGTTTCCTTAGATCTCTGAGGTTTCAAGTTTGGATTAGCAAGGAAATAAGGTTGATCAAACAGACCTTCACCTCTAGCTTTGAAAGTATTTACCAATCTGTAATTGTTAGTAGAAGAACCTACTTCAGCGTAGTTTGCTCTCAATTTCCAGAAACTTAACCATGGTTGTTTTACAAACTCTGATAGAATAACAGCTCCTGTAACTGAAGGATATCCATAGCTATTATTACCTTTTGGTAAGTTAGACGATTGGTCTACACGGTAAGTTCCATCAACAAACAAGAAGTTTTTATATCCAAATGATGCTGTTGCATATAAACTGGAAGTAACCCATTTTGCATAATTCTCATCTGGCGGAAGTATCGTTCTTATAGAGTTGGATATAGCAAAAAGCCCAGGTTTAGATAAACCACCTTCTGTACTCATAAAAATGTTATCCACAAGATTTCTTCTAACATTCCCACCTGCAATACCGCTAACACTTAGGTCTGAAGTAATATCAACCTTGTAGTTAGCAAATAAATCAAAGTTGATCTCAGTATTTTTCACATTGGTTCTTGCATATCCCGAACTTACATTAAGTCCGGATGCACCAAATGCCTGAGGAAGTGATCCATTCATTAATCTCTCTTCTACAACCATTTGCAAATCATCATAAGATAATTTACCGGTAATTCCAAAATTTTTGGAAACATCATATTTTAACTGTGCATAACTGAATATCCTGGTCCTGTCATCAGACTGATAATTCTGATATCTCTGGAAATATGGATTGTTCCAATATTGAGGAGTTCCATCAGCCGCTGTAGATCTGTTCCAAGAAAAGTTGCTATTTCCATTGTTAGCATAAGCATCTCTTAATGCCAATACATCTACGTTGGTCTGCCACCACTGTCTGAAGCCAGTAACTACGTTATCAGAATATCCTGTTTCATTACGTCCTTTTGTGTCTTGCAGAGTTAAAGTTGTAAAAACAGAAGCATGTAATTTATCCGTAAAATCGTGATTAAATTTCGCTGAAATTGTATTCTTTTTAAGTTCAGAGTTAGGCATCAAACCATTAGAAAGCATATTGGAATATGATAAGGAAAGATTCGAAGTCTTGTTTCCTTTTTCAATGGTAATCGTATTAATATATGTGACTGGTGTTTCAAAGAATTTAATAGGGCCGTTTTTCGCAGCAACCCAAGGTGTAGCTTTTCCATAATTTGGAGAAGAAGGATCAAATGAATCCCATTGGTAAACCAATTGGTTGGGATTAAATGCAGGTCCGTAAGATGCGTCATCTACAAAGTTAGCATAATTGTAACCTCCAGGTCCCGGATCTTCGTTCCATGACTGGCCACCGTATCCTGCTCCATACTTTTTCTGATAGGTAGGGAAAGTAGATTTATCAATGAATCCAGCTGTAATTCCTGAGTTTAAAGTAACCCCCAGCTTCCGTCATTATTTCCTCTTCCACTTTTTGTTACAATAAGGATTACACCATCACTTCCTCTTTCACCATATAAAGCTGATGCAGCAGCACCTTTCAATACGTTGACAGATTCAATATCTTCCTGATTGATATCCGAAAGGAAGTTACCATAATCGAATGTAGATCCGGTTACCGTATTATTGTTAACTGGTGAACCATCAATTACAATAAGTGGAGAACCTCCTGACAAAGATTTATATCCTCTGATCAAAAGGTTTGCAGATCCGCCAAAGTTGTTATTAGTATTTACCTGTAGTCCGGCTACCTTACCTGAAAGAAGAGATGCTACGTTTCCGGTATTAGTAGTTCCACCAGTTAATTCCGCAGCTTTAACTTCTTCAGAAGCATAACCAAGAGATTTTTTCTCTCTTTTAATCCCGAGTGCGGTTACAACCACCCCCTCAATTTCTTTTGTTTTAATAGTGTCATTCTTTTGCTGGGCGTTAGCGACAGCTATCGAAGAAGACATTACTAGAACAAGAAGACTTGCTGTTAGTTTCTTCATATCAAATTAATTTTTGTGACCTTACAAATTTGTAAAACTTTCTTAATATCACAAAGCAAAATGTGAAAAAATTACAACTTATTCAATATTTTCAAAAAAAACAAGACAATAAATTATTAAAATAAGTTAAAAACAAAACATTTAACAAAAACGCAACATTTAAAACTTATTTTTTTTTAAGAAATAATAACAATCGATTAAATTGATATAATCTATATTACAAATTTAATTATGAATGAAAATAAATTGAATATCAATAAATTAAAGATTTAAGATATAGAAATGAAAGAAGATCAATAAACGATACTATGCAAAGCATATTTCTACAAGTGAAGAAATATTTCATTTTTTAAACAAAAAAAATGCATAAAAGCGATAAAATGTATTAAAGTTTCTTTACCAGAGCAAGATAAATTTTTCTGTTTCAAAATAAGATTGAGTTCCAAATTGAAAAAATAAACCAAAGCCCAATTTAGCCAATATCAATTCGAATCCACTTTTCACCTCATCCTATAGTTAAACCTAAACTTCTAAAATCATCCTATATATCGTATATCGGTTATTTAAAGCAGACTACAGTCTTCTCCGTACATTCTACATAATCACAATATTATCTTTTGTTGAAGTAAGAATAAAATAAAAAACATCCAAAACCTCTTCCTTCAAAATTTTATATTTTTGCAGTATAGATACAATTCATGGAGCTAATAAAAAACTGGTCAAATCTTTATATTGAGGCCGGATGTGATGAAGTAGGAAGAGGATGTTTAAGTGGTCCGGTGGTAGCTGCAGCGGTAATTTTAGATGATGATTTCAAACAAAACCTGGTGAATGATTCCAAAAAATTAACGTTCAAAACGCGTATGGAACTGGATAGTTACATCAAAGATAATGTGAAAAACTATGCTATCGCAGAATTACCACCTTCCTTTATTGACGAACATAATATTCTTAATGCAAGTATTCATGCAATGCACCGTGCTTTGGATCAACTGACAATAACTCCTGAGCTTATTTTGGTGGATGGAAATAAATTTCATCCTTATAACTACATCCCGCATCAATGCATTATCAAAGGAGACTCCAAGGTTTTATCTATTGCTGCAGCCTCTATTCTTGCCAAAAATTATAGAGACAAGTTGATGATTCAACTTCATGAAGAACATCCTGAATATGGTTGGGATACCAATTTTGGCTATGCCACAAAAAAACATCAGGAAGCGCTTATTAAACATGGACCGACCCGATATCACAGACAGTCTTTCAGACTTAAATATGATTGAAAAACATCTATTTTCAATTATTAAATGAGCAGATGTCGGATAGAAATTGAAAATCTTTCTAAAAATAATTTCAAATAAAAAAAAGAGAAGCAATTATTAAAATTGCTTCTCTTTTTTAGCTTATAGCTTAAGAATTATTTCTTCTTATTTCTTTGTTGTTCCTGAGCTTTTTGCTGCTCCTGAGCCTTCTCCATCATTTCTCTCATTCTCTTCTGGAATTTGCCTTCTGCTTTCGGTTTTTCCTTATTAGACTGAATCTGGGCATGGATTTTCTTTTCATCCAGGATCAAATATTTAATAACAAGGATGATTAGAATGTTAATCGCATTCGATACAAAATAATACCATGAAAGTCCTGAAGCCGAAGTATTAAGGAAGAACAGGAATGTAATCGGGAAGATATACATTAATACCTTCATGTTTGGCATTCCTTCCTGCTGAGGCTGCTGCATATTTCCTGAAGTCATAACAGTATAGATTAAAATAACAACTGTACAGGCTAAAGCGAAAATACTTAAGTGGTCTCCAAGGAAAGGAACTTTAAACGGAAGCTTGATCAAATCATCATACGCTGTCAAATCTTTGGCAAACCAGAACCCTTGGCCTCTAAGATCAATAAAGTTCGGGAAGAAACGGAACAAAGCATAGAAGATAGGAATCTGAACTAATGCCGGTAAACATCCAGCCATCTGATTCACTCCGGCTTTTCTGTACACTTCCATTGTGGCCTGCTGTTTCTTCATTGGATCTGCATCCTTAAATTTGGCATTCACTTCGTCAATTTCCGGACGGATCACCTTCATCATTGCACTAAGCTTGTGCTGCTTATACATAATTGGTGAAAGGATCAGTTTCACAATGATCGTCATTACAAAAATTACCCAACCTGCTGATAATCCCCATGCAGCAATAATGCTATATAACCACATGAAGAAATAACGGTTCATTGCTCCGATAAACGACCAGCCTAAAGGAAGAATTTCATCAAAATTCTTATCGTAAGATTTAAGCAATGGCAAATCCAATGGCATAAAATACCATGTGAAATCCTGGTTCAGTTCACTTCCAGTCATTTGAACGAAACCTTCATAGTTGAATTTCTTCAAATACTCTCCTTCTTCAACATTTTCCTGGTTTCCTTTACTTTGGGTAAATCCGTTTTTAGCTTCGATTACTGAAGAGAAAAACTGCTGCTTTACACCAATCCAGTTAAGGGTTTCTTTTTCTTCTTCCATTGTGGTTCTCCCATCATAATCATAATCTTTATAATTATTGAAAGCATAAGAAAATTCTGAGTGAGACTGCTCCTGAGCTCTACCTTTTTCCAGATTTCTTACATTATAATCCCAGATAAAATCTGCTTTATTATCAGAAGTAATTTTAGAAAGCCCCTGAGTTCTTACTTTAAAATCCAGAGTATATTTGGGTAATAGCGTGTAAATGAATTGAATGACAGCACCATTGTAATCTGCAGTTAAGGTTACCGCATTTCCATTAACAGCTGGTGAGAAAACTAAATCTTTAGTATTAACGATTTTTCCTGTTTTATCTTTAAACTGAAAACCGTAGTTTGAGTTATTCTTAGTGATCAGATAAAGCGGCTGATCTGCATTGTCTGTTTTGTGGTTGTAGGCTTTATAATTTAAAAGTTCTACTTTGGAAACCTGTCCTCCTAAGCTTGAAAATTCAAGTTTTAATTCGTTATTTCCAAGACTTGCTGTCTGGATTGCATTAGGAGTTACATTTGGATTGATATTGCTTGCCTGAGTTTGCTTTACGGCATTTTTTGCCTGTTCCGTTTTCTGCTCCTGAGCTTTCAACTCCGCTTCTTTCGTTTGTTTGTTCTGGAAATAGAACATAAAACCGAAGAGAACAAGGCATAAAACCGCGAAACTAATCATTTGCTTCTTATCGATTCCGTTGTTTTGTTGCATTTTATTTTATATTAAAATTTTAAATTTAAAATGTACGTACGGGTGTACATAATTTGAGCTGACAAAAATACTGTTTTTTTATCAAAACTCTATGCTTTACGTTGTTACTATATAATAAACTCAAGCTGAGAATAATCAGCCTGAGTTTATGGGTAGACGTTTATGATAAAATTTTACCTTATTTCTTTTCGCAAGCTTTGATAAAAGCTCTGAATAGCGGATGCGGTGTTGCTACCGTACTCTTATATTCCGGGTGATACTGAACTCCCACATAGAATGGATGATCAGGTAGTTCCAGCGCTTCTACCAAACCTGTTTCAGGGTTGGTACCTGTAGCAAGGAAACCATTCTTTTCAAATTCCTGAAGATAATCACTATTGAATTCATAACGGTGACGGTGTCTTTCAGAGATATTTTTGTTTCCGTAGATATCGTATAATTTAGAACCGTTTTTCAATGAGCACTTCCATGCTCCAAGACGCATTGTTCCTCCTTTATCTACTACATTTTTCTGTTCTTCCATCAAAGAAATTACAGGATCAGGAGTAGCGGTATCAAATTCCATAGAGTTTGCTTTGGTATGTCCTAAAACATTTCTTGCAAATTCAATCGTCATAATCTGCATTCCTAAACAGATTCCCAACATTGGAATTTTATTTTCTCTTGCATATTTTGCAGTAAGAACTTTTCCTTCAATTCCTCTGTCTCCAAAACCTGGAGCTACAAGGATACCATTCACACCTTTCAGTGTATCTTTGATATTTTCTTCCGTAATATCTCCACTGTATACCCATCTTACTTTTACTTCAGTTTCAAGGTCAGCACCTGCATGTTTGAATGCTTCAGCAATAGAGATATAAGAATCCTGAAGGGAAACATATTTTCCAACCAATGCAATTTCAACAGTTTTCTTAGGGTTCTGGAATTTTTTAAGGAAACTCTTCCAGTCTTTAAGATCAGCATCTTTATCGCTTTTTAGATCCAGTTCTTTCAAAACTACATCATCGAAATTCTGCTTCTGAAGATACATTGGAACTTCATAAATCGTTTCAAGATCTTTACATTCGATAACGTTATCTAAAGGAACGTTACAGAACTGAGCTAATTTTGCTCTCTGATCTTTAGGAATTTTATGTTCTGTTCTACAAACCAAAACATCAGCCATAATTCCGCTTTCCATCAACTGACGAACGGAGTGCTGGGATGGTTTTGTTTTCAATTCTCCACTTGAAGCCAGATAAGGCAGTAAAGTAAGGTGAATCACCATAGAATTGCTCTCTCCCAATTCCCACTTCAACTGACGAACAGTTTCAATGTATGGCAAAGATTCGATATCCCCTACAGTTCCTCCGATCTCAGTAATAATGATATCGTAGTTCTGTTTTGAAAGGATTTTAATTCTACGTTTGATTTCGTTAGTAATATGAGGAATTACCTGAACTGTTTTTCCAAGGAAGTCTCCTTTTCTTTCTTTTTCAATTACAGTCTGGTAAATTTTTCCTGTAGTAACGTTGTTGTTTTGGGATGTAGGAGCATCAAGGTAACGCTCATAGTGGCCTAAATCCAGATCCGTCTCTGCACCATCTTCAGTCACATAACACTCTCCGTGCTCATAAGGATTCAAAGTTCCTGGGTCGATATTGATATAAGGATCTAATTTTTGGATCGTTACATTAAAGCCGCGTGATTTTAGTAGAAGTCCCAGAGAAGCAGAAACGATTCCCTTTCCCAAAGATGAAGTTACACCTCCTGTCACAAAGATGTACTTTGTATTCTTTTTACTCATTAGATTAGGTTTGTGCAAAGTTAGGGGAAAAAGAAATACAAAGCAATCTTTTACATTTTGAAAATGATAAAACATCCCTCAAACAACTATAAAACCAGATAAAATTTTTTATTAAGATTGATATAAACAAATGAAACAAAGCTATAACCAAAAGGATTTTCATCTATCAGCAAAAAAGGTTTTCCACTCACATGGAAAACCTTTTATATTTTATACGTTGAAATATTATTGCTTTACAAGCTCAAAATAAGCAGTTACCTCAACATCTTTCGCGATACCTGCTCCTGATGGGTCATATTTGATTCCATAATCCAGACGGTTTACTGTAAATTTCGTCTGAATTCCCATGACCTCTTTTCCATCTTTATTTTTTGTAATCCCACCCAATGTAACCGGAGCAGTGATTTCTTTCTCTACTCCCTTCATGGTTAGTTTCCCTTTAACGATATAGTTGTTGTTTTTATCTTTTGTAACGGAAGAGCTCTTAAATTCAATCGTAGGGTATTTGGCAACATCGAAAAACTCTTCGCTGATAAGATGTCTGTCTCTCATATCCACTCCGGTATTAATACTAGGAACACTGATAGAAAAGTTTAAATCAGCATTATCCAGATTAGCACCACCAGTGGCTGCTTTTCCGTCAAATTTATCAAACCTTCCCTGTACAAAACTAATCCCCATATGCTTGATATTAAAGTTAACCGATGAATGCATCTGGTCTACCTGCCAGGTTCCCTGTGCAAAAGCTACAATACTTAACAGCACAAACACGAAAGATAAAAATACTTTTTTCATTGTAATGATATTTTACATTAATATTTTAATTGAATCAGGCTAAGATATGAAAGATATTTCTATCGCAGACGTATTAGTTTTTTTATATTAAACCCATTTACATTCTGAAAAAAAAATGCTTTTTTATAACTTCGCAGTATGGCAAAACTGAAAACAGCATATTTCTGTCAAAACTGCGGAACCCAGTATCCTCAATGGCTGGGACAATGTAAAAACTGTGGAGAATGGAACACTTTAGTAGAAGAGGTTGTAGAGAAACCTTCTCATAAAACTCCTCCTTTTTCAAAAACGAAACAACATGTTATCAATATTGTTGAAGTAGAAACCAGCGAAGAACCTAGGATAAAAACCCCTTCTGAAGAACTGAACCGTGTTTTAGGAGGCGGCATCGTTTTGGGGTCTGTAACTTTGATTGGTGGCGAACCGGGCATCGGAAAATCTACCCTTCTGCTTCAGCTTGCTTTGAAAATGAAGAAAAAAGTTTTCTATGTTTCTGGTGAAGAAAGTGCTTCTCAGATCAAAATGAGAGCAGACAGACTTACGGATATTCAAAATCCGAACTGTTTCCTTTTCACAGAAACATCATTGGAAAAAATTCTTCATGAGGCCAAAAAACTGGAGCCGGATTTCATGATTATTGATTCCATTCAAACGCTGCAGTCTCAATTGATAGAAAGTTCCCCGGGAACCGTATCCCAAATCCGGGAATGCTCCAATGAGATCATCAAATATGCCAAAGAAAACAATACGCCTGTCTTTCTTGTAGGACATATTACCAAAGACGGCCAAATTGCCGGACCAAAAGTACTGGAGCACATGGTAGATGTTGTTCTGAATTTTGATGGAGACCGAAATCATCTGTTCAGATTATTGAGAGCTAATAAAAACCGTTTTGGTTCTACCTCCGAAATTGGAATTTATGAAATGATTTCTCAGGGATTAAAAGAGATTAAAAACCCTTCGGAAATACTGATCACCAAGAAGTTTGAGGAACTTTCAGGGAACTCTGTTGCAGTAACTCTGGAAGGAAACAGACCGATGCTTCTTGAAATACAGGCATTGGTAAGTACTGCCGTTTATGGTACTCCTCAAAGAAGCAGCACCGGTTTTGATTCCAAAAGGCTGAATATGCTTTTGGCCGTACTGGAAAAAAGAGCTGGTTTTCAATTGGGAGCAAAAGACGTTTTCCTGAATATTACCGGAGGAATAAAAACAGATGATCCGGCACTGGATCTGGCGGTCATTGCTTCTGTTCTTTCTTCCAATGAAGATATTGCTATTTCTGAACATTACTGTTTTGCCGGAGAAATCGGATTAAGTGGCGAAATCCGTCCGGTAGCACAGATTGAGCAGAGAATTACTGAGGCTGAAAAATTGGGGTATGAGAAAATATTTGTATCCAATCTTAATAAAATCCCGAAAAGAAAATTTGGAATCAAGATTGAAGAAGTGAGTAAAATTGAAGATTTTCATGAGAGACTGTTCTAGAGTGAATGGTCAATTTTGCTTCGCAAGTCAATGGTCAATCAGAATGCGGATAAAAATTCACAAGTGAAGCGAATTCACTTTTCACCTTTCACTATCCACATTTAATTCATACCTTTAAATTATGAATTATCTGGCTCATTCTTTTCTTTCTTTTACTGACGGGCAGATCGTGGGGCAATTTCTCGAAGATTTCATCCGCAACAGAGATCGTTTTTCTTTCCCGAAGGAAATTCAGGACGGAATTACCCTGCACAGAGCTATTGATACTTATACTGATTCTCATCCTGCCATTCATGAAGCCAAAAAGGTATTCGCTCCATTGGTAAGGCTGTATGCAGGTGCGTTTGTAGATGTCTCGATGGATCATTTTGTAGCCAAGGATCTTTCTCTGAATTCTCTTCCGGAATGGAAAGCGCATTCCCTTAAAGTTTATCGTGTTTTAAATGCCTATGAACAATGGCTTCCTGAAAATTTCAAAAAGATGCTTGTAAAAATGGAGCATGATGACTGGCTTTATAATTACCGTGAAGACTGGGGAATTAAATTCAGCATTCAGAATGTTTTGAATAAAGCAAAGTACCTCGATAAGGATATTCCCGTTTTTGAAGCTTTTTTAAAGAACAAAGATCATCTTCAGCAGTGTTACGATGATTTTTTTCCTGATCTGCTGGCCCACGCAAAAGGAATTAATACGTTGCTTCAGCTGGAAAATTAATATTCTCAGAACTGTTTATACAGATAGCGGTTAGGATAGGTAAGTTTTTCACTGTTTCTTTGTCCGTTTACAATAATATGAACAATATTGATCTGATCATCAAAAAGATTATACAGAAAACTTACGGCAGTTTCTACTTTTTTAGGAGTAGCTACAGGTTCTGACTCAAGAAAGATATCTACAGATTCCTGATCTTCTTCATAACCGATATAATTTACTTTTAAAAATTTATTATCAGCCTTTAGCCTGAAATATTCTGAACAGTATTTCTGCAGGGCATCATTCAGTTTCGCCTTATATTTTTCGTCATTAAAATGAAAAGCACCTCCATATTTTTTCCCCAGGCCATTTTCCATGTCATCAAGAAAGAATCTTCCGGTTACTTCAAAGGTTCTGGATTTTGAATTATAATTAATTTCAACAGATCCTACGTGATAGGGGTGAAAAGTCCCACGCTCCGTAAAACTTTGAAAAGTCATTGTTAATAATAAAAGAAAACTCCAAAAAAACTTACCTGACATGAATCTTATTTTACAGCAAATATAAAAAAAGCAGCAATTATAAAAACTGCTGCTTTTCATTGAATATCATAGATGAAGATTTATTGCTTCATTACTTTTTTTGTGATTTTTGTGTTATCCTCCAATGTAATGGTAAACAGGTATGTTCCTCTTACAAATTCAGAAACATCAATTCTACCGGAGTTCTTATCTACATTAACGGTTTTAATCAGTTTCCCAGAAACATCATAAACACTTACTGCACCTTTAGAATATCTGCCTAACGACACGTTTACAAAATCTTTTGCAGGATTCGGAGTGATGTTCACTTCTGAATTTATTTTAACATCCGCTGTCCCTAATGTTGTTCCTGTTTTAACAAAATATCCGCCAAAACCAGTCGTCTGAAAACTCACTTCCCAGTATTGGTAGGTATCATTCCAGATAATATCTGCTATATCAGGAGTAATAACTGTGGCGGTTCCTCCAAAAGAAGCTACGGTTCCTGTAGTACTTGTTCCGCTATATTTTTCAATAAGAAGATTGGCTTTGTTAGCAACATCAGTGGGTGAAGTAGGTAATTTCACTCCATTAGTCAGATTATAAGCATCAAAATCACTCTGCTTGAAATATAAAGTTACTTTTCCGGTAGCCGTCGTAGTATTTGCATCTGAATTGATTTCATATCTTCTTGCAACATAATTTGGCTGTGCATTATCTATCCATACTTTTGAGGTTACATTTCCTGTTACTGTACTGGCTGTTTCTTTTTCTAGCCTTGAGATAAGCTGGCAGGAATTTGTAAAGTAGTTATAGCCATTCGCCACCGTACTGGTTTTCGTCTGGTTAGAAGTTGCTAAATTCTTTACTTCAGCAACATTTTCATAGATTACCGCTCTCATTTTAAGATCAAATGTTCTGGAAGTCCATGTAGTACCGTCAGTAGAAGTTTTAGATCTGCTATTCAGTACAGCATTCTCTGCTTTCATGGCAATTCTTCCTCCTAATCCATTAACAACAATATAAAATTCTTTTCCGGTTACCATCTGTACATTCAAATCTGAAAGATTGATGTAATTCCAGGTATATCTCTGAATATTATTAAGCCATGAAGTAATGGTTTTAGTAGCAATAATATCTCCGGGATTTCCGTTAGCATCTACCTTTCTGATCTGAATATCCACCGGGATATCTGAAGGAATTGAAGATCCTGATACAAATGAGAACCCTCCAAGTTTCCCTGTTAATGTAGGCGTATATCTTACTGCAAGAGCCATATTATCAAAATAATAATTAAATTCTGTATTGGCTACAATGTATGGCTCATCGTAACTTACTGTTTCAAAATTGGATTTCACACATCCTATTTCATCAGTAACAGCTTTATAGATATCCAATTTACCATATCCCCATCTCATATTCGGAACGACACCGGTGGCACCATCCATTCTTGCATTAGCTGTAAGACGGGCTTTCACCTGTGCTGCCGTCAATGAAGGATTAGCCTGCAGTAATAACCCTACTGCTCCAGCTACTCCCGGTGAAGACATACTTGTCCCCTGGTTTTTCACGTAATAATTGGTGCCTGAAATAATGTCTGTTGCTGCGGGAGCAGAATTGCTGGATCTTGATGAAATAACATTCTGGCCTGAACCTGCGATATCCGGCTTTTGAACCCCATCCACTCTTGGTCCCTGTGAACTGAATGAAGAGATAGATTCCTGTGGGGTTGTGGTAGAATAAGCTCCCGTACTATACCAACTTGGTCTTCCCATATAAGAAGCTACCGTGATGGCGTTGGAAGCATTCCCCGGGCTTCCTACAATATATTCATTATCTCCGTTTTGTAAGGTGGTTTGCACTCCCTGACTATACAGCCAGCCGTGGGCTGTGATCTGCTGGGTTCCGTTGTTGGTAATTTCCAATGAATAATTCCCTTGGACATTGGTGGTCCCTGAATTTCTGGTAACTACCAACTGTACATATCTTTTATTGTTGTCGTTACTCCAATAATTATACATAGTTGCGGTAAGACCTCCTCCTAATATAGTATGAGCGGTGTTTGTACTGATATTCTGCGTATACTGCTGTCCGTCCGGAGTGGTTAATTTTGCAGTAACGGGAGTATTGTCATTGGCATACATAATGAATGAGAATACTGAAGCTGCGGAAGTGTTGCTTGCTACAGTAAAGTTATATGTCTGTGCCGCACCGGCTGCAATATCAACTTTTCTGTGAAGATTAGCTCCGTAATCATTACCTGCTGAAATCACAACAACTCTTCCCGCTCCTGAAGTGGTAAAGCTATTAACCGCTACTTCATGGCTTGAAGTTCCATCATGAGCACTACTCTGGCCACCAATACTCATATTGACAACAATAGGTTTATTAAGTGCCGTTGCCACATTTTTAAAATAGGTTAAAGCATTAATGGTATTTGTTGTAGGAAAAGATCCGTTTCCTCCTTTCACAAAAACAATATCTGCATCCGATGAAAATCCTTTATGTCTTTTATCGGTAAAAGCAGAACCATTTCCAGCTGCTGTACCTGAAACATGGGTTCCATGGCCGTTGGTATCATTTTCACGAACAAACCCCGTGGGTGTCCCATCCAGTTCATCTTCGATCTGTGCTTTCGTATATTCTACGCCAGTAGCAAACCCTGCCGGGGCAGTTTCTCCCGCCTGGGCAGTTAAAGTCTGATCCCAAATGGAAACAATTCTGCTCTTGGTCTGATCATCAGATTTTCTGAAATCCGGATGTTTCCAGTCTATTCCACTGTCATAAATTCCTACCAACACTCCTGTTCCATTATAAGCTGTGTTATTGAAAACACCATCCTGCAAAAGACTTGCTCCGGACTGAGCTCGGCTCACATCATTATGAAGTGCATCAAACTCCGGTCCCATTACAGAGGTTACATACGGAAGCTGAGTCAGTCTTTCAATATCTTCAATGGTAACCAAAGCTGTGGAAAAAGCAGGAAATTGGCTTTGTATAAGAAATCCGTCTGCTTTTAATTTTTCAGGCTCTTTAGTATAAACTATACATGAATACATAGTCTGTGCTCCTTTTGAAGTCACCACCAGGTGCTGATCAAGTTTCATATCAGGACGTTCTAGTTCTTTTACAGCTCTTCCGTTAGCAATACTTTCTTTATTTTTCAATAAAAGATCAAACCGGGAATCCAGTTTCTGTACCTGCCCGTAAAAAGCGTAGGAATACAATCCCAAAAAGGCTGCTGTAGCATTTCTAAGAAGCTTCGCTCCTCCACGTGAAATGTTTACATTTGTAAAAAATAATTTTTTGATATCCATATTTCATTTTTAAGCAATACAATTATACAATTTTTATTTAAAACATAAATAATGCAAAATATCAATAAAGATTAAGTGTGAAAATTAAATCAAATAATAAAATTAACAATATTTTAACAATATATTCAAAATATAAAATTTTTTAATCAAAATGCAGGATTTCATTTTTTATTTAAACCTTGGATGGGAACATATTATTTCTCTGGATGCACTGGATCACCAGCTTTTTGTTTTAGCTTTGATAGCTGTGTACTCTTACAGTGACTGGAAAAAAATCCTGATTCTTGTTACCGCATTTACAATCGGGCATTCTATTACCTTAGCTTTAAGCATTCTGGATGTTTTCAGAGTTCCTTCTGACTGGGTGGAGTTTTTAATTCCTTTAACGATTGTTCTTACTTCCATGGATAATATTATCATGAAAAATCAGAAACAGACTTTGATGCGGGCTAATTATTATCTTGCACTGATCTTCGGCCTGGTTCATGGAATGGGATTCGCCAACACAGCAAGAGTAATGATTGCTAAAAGCCAAAGTATTGCGTTACCTCTCCTTGGGTTTAATATTGGTTTGGAGCTTGGCCAGATTGTAATTGTTGCTGCGATTTTAATCATCCTGTTCATTTCACTCAATCTTTTTAAAGTGAATAAAAAAGACTGGATACTCTTTGTTTCTTCCGGAGTATTTGCTTTATCCTTAAAAATGACTTTGGAAAGAATTCCTTTTTAAAAGTTAAATATTCTCATAAATTCAACAGGTAATTACTATCTTTGATCATTAAAAAATCATTTCGGTTATGAAACTAAAAGTTGTTATACTTTCACTTTCTGTATTTGCATATACAGGTTTCACCGCACAAAATATTCAGAATAACCCGGGCAGCAATCACGGCAATAAGTTTGAGCAGCTGGGAACTATTCTGCCAACACCCAACATCTACAGAACAGCTTCAGGAGCTCCCGGTCACGGATACTGGCAGAACAGAGCCGATTACAACATCACTGCTTATCTGGATGAAGATAAAAGAAATCTGAAAGGTTCAGAAACGGTGACTTACTACAATAATTCTCCCGATGAGTTGGATTATATCTGGCTGCAGCTTGATGAAAACGAACACTCAAGCATCAGAAATGCAGGATATGACACTTCATCTGTACTTCGTTCTTCCACTACGGACCAGCAGCTTAAAGTTTCTGAACTTCCTGTAAAAGATAACGGTTATGGTGTAAGTCTTGAAAAAGTAACAGATGCTTCAGGGAATCCATTGAAGTATACGGTGAACAAAACGATGATGCGTATTGATCTTCCAAAAGTTTTGAAAAAGGGAGAGAAATTCGTTTTCAAAGTAGACTGGAACTACAATATCTCTGACAGAATTAAAATGGGAGGCCGAGGAGGTTTTGAAAACTTCCCTGAAGATGGCAATGACCTGTATACTATGGCACAATGGTACCCAAGAATGTGCGTGTATAGTGACTTCCAGGGCTGGCAAAACCACCAGTTTACAGGAAGAGGTGAATTTGCCTTGGCCTTTGGAGACTTTAAGGTTTCCATGAATGTACCTGCCGATCATATTGTTGGCGGAACAGGAGAATGTAAAAATTATGATCAGGTATTAACTTCTGATCAGCTTTCAAGATACAGAAAAGCAGAAAATGCTTCTGAACCTATAGAAATTGTAACGTTAGACGAAGCTAAAAAAGCGGAGAAAAATCATTCAAAACAAAGAAAAACATGGGTTTTCGAAGCGAAAGATGTTCGTGATTTTGCATGGACTTCTTCCAGAAAGTTTGTCTGGGACGGAATGCGTGTAACGATTCCTGAAAACAACAATAAAGTAATGGCTATGAGTTTCTATCCAAAAGAATCTTATGCCCTTTACAGAAAGTTTTCTACAAAAGCGGTAGCTCATACCATTAAAACGTATTCAGAATTTACGATTCCTTATCCATATCCTGTAGCACAATCCGTAGAAGCAGCCAACGGAATGGAATACCCGATGATCTGTTTCAATTTTGGCAGAACCGAAAAAGACGGAACCTATTCTGAAGGAACCAAAAACGGAATGATTGGAGTAATTATTCATGAAGTTGGACACAACTTCTTCCCAATGATCATCAATTCTGACGAAAGACAATGGGCATGGATGGACGAAGGCCTGAATACCTTCACAGAATATCTTACAGAAGAAAAGTGGGATAATAAATTCCCATCCAAAAGAGGACCGGCATGGACGATCGTAGATTATATGAAACTTCCGAAAGATCAGCTGGAACCTATCATGAGCAACTCTGAAAATATTGTTCAGTATGGTCCGAACGCCTATTCAAAACCTGCTACAGGACTGAATATTCTTCGTGAAACAATCATGGGAAGGGAACTTTTCGACAAAGCATTTAAAACCTATGCGAAAAGATGGGCATTCAAGCATCCTGAACCCGCAGATTTATTCCGTACCATGGAAGATGCCAGTGGTGAAGACCTTGACTGGTTCTGGAGAGGCTGGTTCTACGGTACAGATCCTGTAGATATTGCTATTGATAAAGTAACGGTTGCTGTTCCTAATCTTGAGAGTGATCCAAAAGCTGCTGCTGAAGTACAATATCAGGTTGAAAAACCATTGGTAAACAGTTTTGAGGATCTTTCAAAAATCAGAAACAGAGAAGATAAGAATATCAAATTCTATGTAGATGGTGATAAAGATGTTCAGGATTTCTATTACAAATATGACAGAGGTCAGGAAAAGATTGATAATAATAAGCAATACACCATCAAAACAGAGGCAGGTCTTCCTTTAGATGCAAAGGATAAAGAGAAATTCAAAAATATTACAGGATATCAGATCGATTTTGTGAACAAAGGTGGTCTGGTAATGCCAATCATTCTTGAATTCACGTTTGAAGACGGATCAAAAGTATATGACAAATCTGCAGCACAGATCTGGAGACTGAATGAACAAAAAGTTTCCAAGACGTATTATTTTGATAAGAAATTAAAATCTATTCAGCTGGATCCAATGAGAGAAACTGCTGATATTGATACAACCAATAATTTCTGGAGCAGCACCGGAACGGGTACTGAAACTTCAAAATTCCAACTTTTCAAACAAAAACAGGGAAGAGGTTCTGTAAGAGGAGGTTCAACCGGAAAGGTTAATCCAATGCAGGCCGCAGGAAAAAGTTAAAATCAAAAGGTTGTAACTTTTAAGTAATACAGCACTACTTCATATTAAAAGGGCAAAGAATACTTCTTATAACCTTTTTAATATGAAGTATTTTTTTGTTTAAACCTTTTCATCCCAAGTTCATTCATCCATTGAACTACCTTACAATACCAACACCTTTCTTTCGTCTATAAAAAATATAACAACCTGACTTAAAAAGTTTTATATTTGAATAAACATCAACATCAATGTCAAAAACCTGATTGACAATAAATGTTCAGGATTAAAAAAACAAAATATTACTTATGAAAAATGCCAAATTACTAAGCAGAGATGCTCAGAAAACGATCAATGGCGGGCTTGCTGCCAGACTCGTATGCTGCGAACGCGACGACAACGGAAAATGTACTTTATGGATCGGACCGGGACAAAACTGTCCTTAGTTCTGTCATCTGATAACAATTTTTATAAAGTCGGAAATTTCCGGCTTTATCTTTTTTTCTTATTATATATTTTACTTACAACCTGATAATCAAAATTTTATTATAAAAAAACAACTATAATATATCACACAATAAAGAAAAATACTATCTTTGATTCACTTCTTTTACACCAAATGTCAAAATCCTGATTGACTTTAAATGTTCAGGGATATACAAAACAAAATATTATTAACTATGAAAAACGCTAAATTATTAAGCAGAGATGCTCAGAAATCAGTCAATGGCGGAGCAGCAGGACGTATTTGCTGTGAGTACAATTACAAAGGACAATGTATCCTGTGGATCGGACCGGGACAATATTGCCCATAGTTCCAATCCTTAGATAACAATTTAAGATAAAGCTGGAAATATTCCGGCTTTATTTTTTAACTTAAATGTTCTTTTACATTCTTTTTATAAGTTCTCCCTAACGGAAGCTCATCGCCGTTTTTCAAAAAAACATGGCTGGAATTATACGAATTGATATGTTCTGATAACACAATATAAGACTTGTGAATTCTGATAAAACCGAAATGTTGAAACTTCTCTTCAAAATTGGACATTCTCTCCAGAATCATATACTTTTTCAACGGCGTCATCAGGACAATATATTCTCCGAATCCCTGTATCCAGAGAATATCTTTTAGAAAAACTTTATTCATCACATAATTGGATTTGAACATAATAAAGTCTTCCTGCTGATGACTGCTGGCTGAGCTTTTAAACTGAACAAAATCCCTTGCTTTATGGACTGCTTTTTTAAAGGTATCAAAATCCACAGGTTTGATAAGGTAATGAACAACATCCAGCTCAAAGGCTTTCACTGCATATTTTGTTTCCAGGGTAAGAAAAATACATAGTGGCGGATCAGGAAGCTGCTGCAAAAGCTCTACTCCATTAATACCAGGCATATTGATATCGAAAACAACAAGATCTACTTTATTGGTTTTCAGAAATGCCAGTGCTTCTTCCGGTTTCTGAAATGAAGCCAGCAGTTCAACCTCTTCAAGCTGATCGCAATATTGTTTTACAAGCTGCAATGCAGGATATTCATCATCTACATTTACGATAGTCAGATTAGCCATTGATAGTAATTGTTAAAGCTATTTTATATTGATCATTTTCTTTCGGTCCGGAATAAAACTCATACTGATCCGGATAAAATTTTTCCAATATATGAATAATTGCTTCGTTACCCAACCCGTGATAATCAGATTCAGCGACAAGAGTTCTCTCTTTCCCGACAGAATTTATAATTTCAAAATACAGTTCAGAGCGCTCAATATAACAGAATAATTTTATAAAAGCGTGAGCATCTTCTCCAATTGCTGAATGTTTTAAAGCGTTTTCAAATAAAGTCAAAAGTATAGCAGACGGGATTTCCGCAATGTCAAATTCTTCCTGATCTTCAATATCCATGACAATATCAAGCTGATTATTATATTTAAGCTGATACAGCGCAGCAAGTGCTTTTAATGAAGAAAATTCCTGAGAAACGGTTACTTTTTCTTTTCCGCTGTCATAAATAATATATTTCAAAAGTTTGCTCAACTGCAAAATAGAATCCGAAGTTTTCTCTGAATGGGTAAAACTATTGGCATATATATTATTAAGCGTATTCAACAAAAAATGAGGATTCAGTTTAGATTTCAGTAAATCAAGATAAAGCTGATCTTTCTCTTCTCCAAGGCTGATCACATCCTGTTCTATTAAAAATTTGTCTTTGGTAATTCCCAAAAAAGAACCCACCAGAATGATAATTCCCTGTGAAATGTAAACATTATACAGAAACCCGACATGGTAACCTTCTCTGCTGAAATCCATCTGGAAAACTGCAGGCTCCCACAATATCCTGAAAAGACTTGACCCTAAAAAAAGAATTAAAGCATAGAGAATAAATTCCGGGTATTTATTGGATAAATAGAACCGGGGAACCAGATAATAGTACACCAGATAGTAAATTCCCACATTGAAAATGGTGTTCAAAATAATGCTTATTACCAACTGAGTTGAGTCCAGGAAGTAGTTTTCGGTGAAATAAGTCATCAAAATGAAGATAAAAAGGAAAAAAATGTGCTGAAACCTCAACAAAAATTTCCAACGGTATTTCATAAGACTTTCCAGAATCTTACCACTAAATAAAATTCTGATAATCAATAATATAATAATAAAATTAATGATTAAAAACATAGTCCATACCTTATTTTGAAACGCCTCAAATATAAATATCTTTTTGCCTCAAAATGCAGTTCGTTGAGAAAAACTGTCATTGATTGAAAAATTCCAGAGCCGCTCTTTCTAATAAATATATTTGAAAAAGTACAATATTAACCCAATATTATATGAAAATCAATATAAAATTAACCCTTATTTTATCATTATGTTTATTCAACGGACTGTATAGTCAGAGTAAAGATAATTACAATATGTGGTTTCAGTACCTGATGTCGGCAAAGCTTACCGATAAAAGTACTTTAACTGCACTTACCCAGTACCGTTCCTTCGATCTGGCTTATGATACAAGACTTTTTCTGGTAAATGCCTATGTAGATTATGAAGTAGCTGAAAATATTAGACCTGCAGCAGGAGCTATGTTTCTGATCCTCGAATCTTATAATGCCGACGATTCTAAAAAGATAAGATATGAAAAAAGACCTTTCCAGCAGGTAACTGCGGAGTATTTCATCGGGAGAACCTCCATCTCTAACCGCCTTAGAGTGGAAGAACGTTTCCTCAGCAATCCCGATGAATTTGAGGTAAGACTCCGGTATCTGATCTCTGTCCGTATTCCCTTCAACAAAAAAGGAGAAAAAGAAAAACTCTATGGTATTCTTAAAAATGAAATAAGAATGAATGTGGATAAAACAGAGCCTTTCGACAGTAATCGTATTACCGCAGGCCTTGGAATAAAAGTGGGAAAAAATTCTGCTCTGGAACTGGCCTTTATCAATCAGATGGAAACCGGAAAAACAAGTAACTACGGATTTATAGGCTTCAGAAACAGTTTTGACTGGAGAAAAAAGAAACAACAATAACCTCATTAATATTTATAGATAACTATGCTAACATTTCTTGGTTTTTTAATGATTTTCATCTTCATGATTCTCATCATGAACAAAAAGATGACTCCTCTCACCGCTTTGGTCATTGTGCCGATAACCATAGCCCTTTTTGCAGGCTTTGGTCCTCAGTTGGGAGACATGATGAAAAACGGTGTCAAAGAAATAGCTCTGACCGGTGTTATGCTGATCTTTGCGATCCTTTATTTCAGTTTAATGATAGATACGGGACTTTTTGAACCGCTAGTGAATATAATTTTAAAAGCAGTTGGAGACAATCCCATCAAAACAACAATAGGAACTGCTGTTCTTACAGCATTGGTTTCATTGGATGGTGATGGTTCATCCACCTATTTAATTGTCGTGGCTGCTATGCTTCCGTTGTATAAAAAACAAGGGATGAATCCGCTGATTCTTACCTGTATTATTATGCTTGCCGGGCAGATTATGAATATTCTTCCCTGGGGAGGACCAACAGCAAGGGTAATGAGTTCCCTGAAGCTTGGCCACACTGAAATATTCGTGCCTATGATTCCTATTATGGCAATAGGGATTCTGTGGGTTATATTTGTTGCTTATATTTTGGGCAGAAGAGAAAAAATACGAATTGCAAAACATGGTAAGTTTACAAACTACAACAGCAATGATATTATTGGTGAAGCAGATCCTTCACTCCGCCGCCCGAAACTGATTCTGATCAATCTTGCTCTTACCATTACCCTTTTGGTAGTCATGATTCTTGATATTGTTCCTTTAGGGATTGCCTTTATGATTGCTTTCTGTATCGCTTCCATCATCAATTATCCAAAATTAAAAGACCAGCAGAAAATAATTTCCAAACATGCAGGAAATGCCCTATCAGTGGCCGGAATGATCTTTGGGGCCGGAATTTTTACGGGAATCCTGAACGGATCGGGTATTATGCAGGCAATGGGAAACAGTATGATAGAAATAGTTCCTAAGAGCTGGGGCGGTTATATGAATATTGTGACAGCCTTATTCAGTATCCCGTTTACTTTTTTCCTGTCTAATGATGCCTACTACTTTGGAATATTGCCTATTATCGTTGCTACCGGTCACCAATTGGGAATTTCACCGGAAATATTGGGAAGAGCAAGTCTTATCGGGCAGGGTTCTCACCTTCTGAGTCCATTGGTTCCGTCTACTTATCTGTTGGTATCGCTGGCGGGTGTGGAGTTTTCAGATCATTTGAAATATACATTAAAGTGGGCCTTGGGATCATCAGTCATCATGTTGCTGAGTGCATTGGTTCTTGGTATTATATAAGGTTATATCTTTGAATTTCGTAATCTTATTATCTATAAAAAAGTGAATGATGAAAACTGTTAAGCAAAAAACATTTACAGACTCGTATTTAAGAAACCTTACCCTGTATGTTTTCACAGCTATTATCTGTGGCGCATTAACGGGTTATTATTTTCCGGAAGTCGGTAAACAGCTGGAAAAGGTAAGCAGTTACTTTTTTATGCTTCTTGAGGTGTTGATCATTCCTGTTATTTTCATTGCGGTGACTTATGGCGTAAGCTATATTTTCAGCACTAAAAATGCTTTTAAAATTGTAATCCAGATGGTTCTGTATTTTTAATCATCACTTCCATAAGCATTGTATTGGGAATCGGTTCCGGTCTTCTTTTAAAGCCGGGAGCCAACACGGGAATTATTATTTCTTCGCACAAGGCACTTCCGGAAAGATTTTTAACAACGGCCAACAACCCTCTGCATATCAGCAACTATGTACTTTTTCTTTTCATATCCATATCTGCGGGAATTGTGATTGGTATTTCGAAGAAGAGAAATAACATCTTTAAAGCTTTAGACGCAGGAAGAAATCTGTTTTTCAGGCTCATCAAATATGTGTACCTGTTTCTACCAATAGTCATTTTCTGTAATATCGCTTATGGCATTTCGGTATATGGAATCAATACTTTGCTGCCTTTAAGTAAAATTGTGGCCACCGTATATCTTACCAGTGTATTTTTTATTTTCGGAATATTAGGGATTGTAACGGCTTACTTTAAAATTAATCTTTGGGATTTTTTAATCAGTATTAAAGAAGAAATTATTCTGGTAGTAGCCACTTCTTCTTCCAAGATGGCATTCCCCATGATTTTTGACAAAATGGAATCTCAGGGTTATGACCGGAAGATTCTTCGTCTTATTATTCCTCTCGGGTACAATTTTAATCTGGCGGGAGCCTGCATTTATCTTTCAATATCGTGTATTTTCCTCGTTCAGCTTTACAATATTTCCCTTACGCCAATGGATTATTTCTGGCTTTTTATCACCATTTCAATTGCTTCCAAAACAGCTTCGGGAGTACCGGGATCAGGCTTTCTTGCGCTGATGTTTACCCTAAGCAGGTTTGGAAAAGTTCCCACCACAGATCTTGCGCTGTTGTACAGTGTAGACCGCTTTATGAACGAAGCCAGATCTGTCACCAATTTCATCGGCATTTCAGTTTCCGCTGCCATTATTTCAAAACTTAATCAAAATTCTATTTCCTTAAAAAATGATGTTTCCTGATTTTACACACCTTCTCAATGACATATTAGAAAACCCTGCAAAATCGATAGCCATTATCGGCAATCTGATCCTTATTGAAAGCCTTCTCTCCGTAGACAATGCTGCCGTATTGGCAACCATCGTCATGGACCTGCCCGAACATCAAAGAAAAAAAGCCCTGAAATACGGAATTCTTGGAGCTTATATATTTCGCGGGCTTGCTCTTATTTTCGCCTCCGTACTCATTTCCGTCTGGTGGCTGAAACCACTGGGAGGATTCTATCTGATTTATATTTCCTTTGACTGGTTCATCAAAAAAATTAAAAACACAAATGATGAAGAAAATCCTGAGGAAAGCCCGAACAAAGAATCCAGCTGGCTGTATAAAAATTCCATCGGATTGCTAGGTCAATTCTGGGCAACGGTTGCTATTGTGGAAGTAATGGATCTTGCTTTCTCCATAGATAATGTTTTTGCAGCAGTGGCTTTTTCAGATAATTTACTTCTGATTACATTGGGGGTTTTTATTGGAATTTTAGCGATGAGATTTATTGCACAGTGGTTTGTCCGTTTGATGCAGGTATTTCCTTTCCTGGAAACTGCAGCTTTTATTGTCATTGCTATTTTAGGAATTAAACTAAGTTTGTCACTATTTGAGCACTTCTACCCTGCTACGGTATTCGCTCAGTTTTTAGCCAGCCATACCATGGAAATTTTAGTTTCCGCCATTACCGTTCTGTTGTTTGTAGTACCGGTAGCAACCAGTTATCTTTTGGGATTTCCGGCCCGCAAAAAATAATTTTTCTGCCAAATTTTCACATTCGGAAATAAAAATCTGCCATTTCAGCCATCAGCGTCTCATGGCATACATTTAGAGAATTACAACACAGAAATAATTAAAAAATTAAATATATTATGTCAGTAAACTTTAAACCATTGGCAGACAGAGTTCTGGTAGAGCCAATCGCAGCAGAAACTAAAACAGCTTCAGGAATCATTATCCCGGACACTGCAAAGGAAAAGCCGCAAGAAGGTACTGTAGTAGCAGTAGGTCCTGGTAAAAAAGACGAGCCTACAACGGTTCAGGTAGGTGACAAAGTACTTTATGGTAAATATTCAGGTTCTGAATTGAAGTTGGAAGGTAAAGATTATTTGATCGTAAGAGAAGCTGATTTATTGGGAATTATTGGCTAAGATTTCAGATCACAGACATCAGATTTCAGATTAAAAATCAAATTAAAAAAACTTTTGTTAGTTGTCTAATATCTGACATCTAACATCTAATATCTAATCAAAAATGGCAAAAGAAATAAAATTCGATATTGAATCAAGAGACGCTCTAAAAAGAGGAGTTGATGCATTAGCAAATGCAGTAAAAGTAACTTTAGGTCCTAAAGGGAGAAACGTAGTAATCGAAAAATCTTTCGGTGCTCCACACGTAACTAAGGATGGTGTTTCTGTAGCAAAAGAAATCGAACTTGAAGATAAGGTAGAAAACATGGGAGCTCAGATGGTAAAAGAAGTAGCTTCCAAAACCAACGATATCGCAGGAGACGGTACTACTACCGCTACTGTATTGGCACAGGCTATCGTAAGAGAAGGTCTTAAGAACGTAGCGGCTGGTGCTAACCCTATGGATCTTAAAAGAGGGATCGACAAAGCAGTAACTGCTGTTGTTGAAAACCTTAAATCTCAATCTCAGGAGGTTGGAGATTCTTCAGAAAAAATCAAGCAGGTTGCTTCTATTTCTGCCAACAACGATGATACCATCGGTTCTTTAATCGCTGAAGCGTTCGGAAAAGTAGGTAAAGAAGGAGTAATCACTGTAGAGGAAGCTAAAGGTACTGATACAACCGTAGACGTTGTAGAAGGTATGCAGTTCGACAGAGGATACCAGTCACCTTACTTCGTGACGAACCCTGAGAAAATGTTAGCTGAACTTGAAAACCCATATATCCTTTTAGTAGAGAAGAAAATTTCTTCGATGAAAGAATTATTACCGGTTCTTGAGCCAATTGCACAAGGTGGTAAGTCTTTATTGATCATCTCTGAAGAAGTTGAAGGAGAAGCTTTAGCTACTCTGGTGGTAAACAAACTAAGAGGTTCTCTTAAAATTGCTGCTGTAAAAGCTCCTGGATTCGGAGACAGAAGAAAAGCAATGTTGGAAGATATCGCGATCCTTACAGGTGGACAGGTGATCTCTGAAGAGCAAGGTTTCACAATGGAAAACATCTCTTTGGATATGCTTGGAACTGCTGAGAAAGTAACCATCGACAAAGACAACACAACAGTTGTAAACGGTGGTGGTGACGAAGCGAAAATCAAAGGAAGAGTAGCTCAGATCAAAGCTCAGATGGAAACTACAACTTCTGACTACGACAGAGAAAAACTTCAGGAGAGATTAGCTAAGTTAGCTGGTGGTGTTGCTGTTCTTTACGTAGGTGCTGCTTCTGAAGTAGAAATGAAAGAGAAAAAAGACAGAGTAGATGATGCCCTACACGCTACAAGAGCAGCTGTAGAAGAAGGTATCGTTGCTGGTGGTGGTGTTGCTTTAGTAAGAGCCATCTCTGCACTTGACAATCTTTCAGGATCTAACGCTGACGAAACTACAGGGATCAAAATCGTGAAAAGAGCTATCGAAGAGCCATTAAGACAAATCGTTGCCAACGCAGGTGGTGAAGGTTCTGTAATCGTTGCTAAAGTAGCAGAAGGATCAGGAGACTTCGGGTACAATGCGAAAACTGACGAGTATGTTCAAATGCTTGAAGCAGGAATCATTGACCCAACTAAAGTAACAAGAGTTGCTCTTGAAAACGCAGCTTCAGTATCTGGAATGCTTTTAACTACTGAATGTGTAATCACTGAAGTAAAGAGCGCTGAACCAGCTATGCCAATGGGTGGTGGAATGCCAGGAATGATGTAACAGCGTGTCGCTGAGACAATTTAATATATTAACCGCTCTGCTTTTGTAGGGCGGTTTTCTGTTTTTACACATGGAATACGGTTTCCCGTAAGGGAATATTACTCTAATGTTTTAAATTAATCAAAAATATATTACTTCAATACAAAATTAGAATAAACACATAAACAGTTAATTACAAATAAACACTCCTCAATCAGAACTTTTTATTACAGAATTTCTATACACCTGTGGGGTTATCAGCAATATTTTTAACAAACTATGGCAAAAACAGTAGATATAGCATTCAAAGAATTTAATAAGGAAACAGTTAATCTAAACCCTGATAGAACATCAAAAGCCAATTCGAGTCGTGACTGGTTATGGGGTCAATTAAATTCATTAGATTCTAAAGAATATTTAGATTTTCCTTTCAAATATCAGGATAGACATATAAAATTTGGATCCTTTGCAAGAAAAACAAAGATTCGAGAACTTGATGATATTGATATAATGTTTTGTTTTACTGCAAATGGTGCAACTTACTTACAATCCGGTAGCACATACTATATTCAGACTCCAAATGCTGGTGATCGACTAAAAAAACTATCGGATAATGACATATTAAATTCAAAAAAAGTTGTAAATAAAGTAAAGAATTCTCTTTCAGAAGTTGAACATTACAAATCAGCAGAAATTCACTCAAGAGGTGAGGCTGCAACACTAAGTCTTCAAAGTTATGAGTGGGTTTTTGATATTGTTCCTTGTTTTTATACAGACACTAATCTTTATCTTATCCCAGATGGAAATGGCAATTGGAAAGCTACTAATCCTCTAATTGATCAAAATTTGGTTACATCTACAAATCAGAACTATGATGGCAAATTGTTACAACTAATTAGAACTTTAAAATATTGGAATAGACATAATTCTTCATATACTATTGGTTCATATCTTTTTGAGCAGTTTGTAATTAATTTTGTAAAAACAAAAGCTGAATTATCTAACTGGATAGATTTGGACATTAAAGATTTTTTTTATTATCTAAAAAATCACATTTATAATGATGTTAGCGATCCAAAAGGTATTCAAGGGAATCTAAATAATCTTACCTTTGAACAAAAATATTCAATATCAAACAAAGCTAATTGGGCTTATGATAAAGCTGTAGAAGCCATAACTGCAGAAACAAATGATAAGGATCAAGAAAAAGCAATAAATAAGTGGCGTGAAATATTTGGAACTAAATTCCCAATTTATGAATAAAGGAAAAGACATATTCAATAAACAGAATTTAGATATAAACATTGATAAACTTCTTGCTCAAAGAAGGCTGTACTCTAATGCTAAAAAAGCAAACTATTTTCTTATTTCTCTCACGGTAATTATACCTATAATTATTTCATTAATAACTAATCTTACAATAATTGAAATTAATGACAAACATTGGGTTTATATTTTATATATAGTCTTTGCAATTATTTTAGAGAAAATTTTTGAAATCTATATCGATAGATGCAAAAAAACAGCAGCTTCAATTCAAGAAGATTTTGATACAACAATTTTTCAACTTACTGAAAATGAATTATTAAATACTACGTATGTTGATAACGATATAATTAGAAAGTACTCAAAAAAAGATAAAAAAATACTAAAAAAGTTGAGAGGGTAACAAATTGGTATTCAAAAGAAATTAAAAATATTGATACAAATATTGCTATATTATTTTGTCAAAGAATGAATATTTGTTACGATCAAAATATTAAAAAGAAATACAATATACTTCTTATTACATTATCAATTTTAACGTTTTTTATCTTATTAGGTTTTTCATTATCAAATAATTTTTCTTTAATGAAATTCATGATAGAAGTCGTTTTACCATCAATTCCAATTTTCACTTTTACATATAAAGAGTTTAATACCAGCTTAGAATCTGTTGATAATCTTCAAAAGTTAAGAGAAATTATAGAAGAAAATTTAAACACAATTTCAATTGACGATTCTATCGATATTGAAGAACTTCGTAGAATACAAGATAGAATTTATCAGAATAGAATACTAAGCCCTTTAATTCCTGATTTTATATATAGTTTCTTATGGAGCGGACTAGAAGATCAAATGAACTACTCTGTTAAAACTAAAATAGAAGAAATTATCTCAAAATAATGACAAAAAACCTCATTGTAATATTTTAATTTAACATTTCTTAAATTTAGCTATTATTACTAACAACTATGAATAAAAAACCTTTTTATCAAATTGAAGAAGAGCAAGAAAAAGAATTATTTGAGAATTCAATTATTTTTTTTGATACATCTTCAATCCTTGATATGTATTACTTCACAGAGGAAAACCTACTGGAATTGAAAGACAAATTATTTGACTTACTAAAAGGTCGCCTTTTATTAACTTATCAAACTGAATTTGAATTTTTAAAAAACAGAGAGAAAGTAAAGTTGAAGCCAATAGATTCTTACAATAATTTAATAAAAAAAATAAATGGAAACAATGATAGTGGTCATGTTGAAAAAATTCAAGATATCATCAAATTAATTGAAACCAATTTTAATAATGAATTAAAAGGTCAATTCAAAACTTTACAAGAAAAAGTATCAATTAATAATAAGCATCCTTCACTTAAAGATGTAAATTTTTCAGATTTTGAAATACAGGTAAAATCTTTTGAAGAACAAATTGATAATTTCAAAACAAATTTTGATTTATTTAAAAAAGACATTATTGAAAAAATCGAATTACAGAAAGAAATAATTGCAAATTCTGATGTAGATAGAATTACGCCCCTACTTGAAGAATATTTCAACATAATGCAAGAGCCAACTCTTGATGAAATTAATAGCTATATTCTAGAAGGAGAATTTCGCTATAATAATGACATACCTCCTGGTTATCTAGATAAAAATGAAAAGGTAGGCTTTCAAAAATATGGGGATCTTATTATATGGAAGGAAATCCTTCGGCATGCAAAACAACTAAACAAAGATATTATTTTGGTTGTTAATGATGTCAAAGAAGATTGGTGGTATTATGACAATAAAAAAGCTAAAGTATCACCAAGATATGAGTTACTGAAAGAGTTTAAAGATTTTACAAATAATAAGTTTTGGATGTACGAAATGAAAGACTTTCTTTATAAGGCAAACAAATACATTCCTACTTCAATAACACCTGAAACTATAAAAGATATCGTTGCAATCTCCGAAATGAATTCTATAAACTCTGTAACTCATCAAAATATCCTAATTACTGCCAACAGACAAGATGAGGAACCCTCGAGAATAGATAGACTTGAAAGGGTTGCATTATTTTATTCTAAAAATATTTCTGAAATAAATATATATAGTCTTCATGATCATAAAGGCATTTTAACCGTATCTTGGTCTAAGGAACCAAGTAATATTGAAAAAAAAACCATAGCACTAGCTTGGATGAATGAAAATGAATTAGAAGGACATATAGAACACGTTATTCTAGAATAGAAATTATCTGCTGTACAAAATTTATTGACTTTACTCAAAAAAAATCCGAAGTCTCCCACTTCGGATTTTTTATATCCCACTATCTAAAATACCCCCACTCTCCCATTTCCTATCCCCCAACTTTTACTTATATTTGTTTCTATAACGTACACAAATATGCAAAACAAAAAAATACATCAGGGGAGAAATATCAAGCGTTTTCGGGAGATGCTGGGCATCAAGCAGGAGGCTTTGGCTTTTGATCTTGGTGAAGACTGGAACCAGAAGAAGGTTTCGCTTTTGGAGCAGAAAGAAACTATTGAAGATCCTTTATTGCAAAAGATTTCAGAGGTATTGAAAATTCCTGTGGAAGCTTTCCAGAACTTTGATGAGGAACAGGCTATCAATATTATTTCTAATACTTTTGATAACTGTCAGCAACCAGCTTCTATTTTCTATAATTCTACAATTAACCCTGTAGATCAATTAATCAAAGTACACGAAGAAAAAATTGCGTTGTACGAAAGAATGCTGAAAGAAAAAGATGAAATGATGGCCAGACTGGAGCAGTTGATTCAGAAATAAAAATTGGTCATAATTATCAAAACGACGAAAAGATCTTACAGCAACGGGGATATTCAGCAGCCTCTAAAAAAATAAAGAAACCCGAAGTCTGGACTTCGGGTTTCTTATACGTATATAATCTCCAATTACTCTGAATTTGGAAAATGTAAGGTATTCAGTATAAATGGGCATTTAAAGTGAATACTGGGCCGTTTAATACTGCTGCAATAAATACTTTAAAATATCTGTGGTAGTCACAATACCTTTTAGGTCACCATTTTCTACCACCGGAACAGAATGAAAACTATGTTCGGATAAAATCTCTGCTACCTCTTTTATGGTAGTCTCAGGATTTACAGTGAGAGGAGCTTTTGTCATCACCTGCGAAATAGTAAATACGTCGTATACCACTGCTGACACAGTAACATCCTCCGCATCATCCGATTGTTCTACATCCGCATAGCTGATTTTCAATAAATCACTATAACTTAATACGCCTAATAACTTTTGATTTTCGACAACCGGAATATGCCTGATTTTATTTTTTTTAAATAAATTTTCAGCCTCATACAATGATTGTGTAAGATTGAGTGTAATCAGGTCTTTAGTCATAATTTGGGAAATTGGAACTCTTTGTTTCATAGCATTTTTGTTTAGATTATTGTGAAAATTAACAATGAAAAACGAACCATAAATTCCTTTTTCATACTCAAAGTTAGCGAAGAAACACCCGCCTCATCATACTATTACAGCTGATATTTATCAATTTTCTCCGCTGTATGATATGTTAAATATCATGGTTTCATTTTTGTATTTTTTCAAAGAAACTTCTAACTTTAGTATTTAATTTTCAATAACTTACCAAAAAAACAACTTATCTTTTGCAGACAGACAAGCAGATAATAATTTTGTAGAAAAATATCTTTGCTTAACTAAAAGCATTTTTAGAAATTCTCCCCGTTCCCCAAACTCCCCCGACTTTGGGGAAATAAAACAAAATCCACCCACACTCTAATTTTTATCCCCAAACTTTCTCTTATCTTTGTTTCAATAACGATCTGAACAATGCTGACGATTGTAACACCAAAACAAAATATGGCAACAAAAGAAGAATTCTGGGACAGGAAAAAGAAATTAAATGATGATTTCTTAGTAATGGGCTCTGTGGCCAAACCTGCGACCGAAGAACAAATTAAAAAATATGAAGAAAACACAGGGTTTACCTTCAGTGAAGATGTTAAGGATTTTCTGACCTCATTTGGTTCCTTACTTTTTGAAGTCAAGGAAGAGATCTGGAAACGTCCTCAGGAGTTTGACGTTCTTCCAAGCTGGAAATTCGGGTATGGCTTTTTTGTCTACGGACTTTCGCAGGATGAAGAAATGCCTTCATGGATGGGATTTGAAGAAAAACATCAGGAAGCCCTTGAATATAAGGAAAAGCCATTGGGACAACTATTTTTTAAACGCAGTGGAAATCTCTACAGAGCCTATACCGACAACGGAATCATAAAAATTGAGTATGACAAATACGATGAGGAAGATTATGAAGTATATGAAGGAAATATTTACGATTTTTTAATTGAAGAAATTAATAATTTAGAACAGGATTATCTGGAATATATCAACGAAGGAAAATCCTGATGAGTTTTACACAAGTTTATACCTCCTGATTTTAAGCCTATAAAACAAAAACACTAAAAACTTACTACCCTTGAAAACAAAATTATTATTCCTGTCATTTTTAGGTACCTTGCTGGTCCATGCACAAACGCTTCATTTTCAAAAACTCGCCGGTATGTCTGCAGGCAGAGGGGCCATAGCAAGTGTAATAGTGAATGATAATATTTATGTTTCCAATGGCTATACAGCAGATAAAGAAGTCAATTATATTGAGAAATATAATATTACCGATGACAGCTGGAGCATTCTCAATACCACTCTAAGCCCCAAAAGATTTGCTAATTCGGAGGCTTACCATAATAAGATCTATATTTTTAACGGTTTGGGGAACTGTCATCTTGAAATTTTAGATCTTGCAACCAATACCGTAACCGAAGGAGCCATTAATCCTTATTATGCCGGCGGTTCCGGTTCTGCCATATATAATGGGAAAATATATGTGTTTGGAGGCAGCGGATTGAACGGCGCGCCTATATATTCTGATAAATTTCAGTATTACGACATTGCTTCAGATACATGGCATCCATTACCGGATATGCCTATAGCCAAAGAAACAAAAGGTAAAATTGTTAATAATAAACTGTATGTCATTGGTGGTTTTAACGAAGCTTCTTCTAATCTGATCGATGTTTACGACCTTACTACGAATCGTTGGACCGATCAGTATAAAATGCCTGTTGGGATATCCGGCCACTCATTGGCAGTAGCCGATAATAAGATTTTCATTGTAGGTGATTATAATAATCAGGATTTTCTGGCCTATTTTGATACTACCACCCATAAATTCTACCAGCTATCATCCAATATGAGTCCCCGAAGACACGCAGCTGCAGAAGTATATAACAACAGATTATACATCATTGGAGGAAATACAAGTACTCTTCCCTCTTCCTCTATTAAAAGCACACAATTTGCAGAGATTAATGAAATAATGTTCAATCTGAATATCCCGTTATCTCCATAGACGAGAAAATCATCGATATCCAGTTACTCAAAGTCAGGAAACTTTACGCCATTAAAAAAAAATAAAATTCGAATCTCCCACTTCAGATTCAGCTTTTACATATATTTGTTTCTATAAATAGGTAAAACAAACACGAAATCTTACTACCATTGAAAACAAAATTATTATTCCTTTCATTTTTGGGTTCACTGCTCACCTATGCACAAACGCTTCAGTTTAAAACTCTCGCTAATATGTCTGCAGGCAGAGGTGCCATAACAAGTGTCATCGTGGATGATAATATCTATGTGAGCAATGGATATCAGCAAAACGGAGGCAATGCCAATTTTATTGAAAAATATAATATTACCGATAATAAATGGAGTGTTCTCAATGCAACTCTAAGTCCCAAAAAATTTGCGAATTCGGAGACGTACGATCATAAGATTTATATTTTTAACGGCTGGGGAAACAGTCATCTTGAAATTGTAGACCTTAAAACCCAGAAAGTAACGAAGGGAGCTGTTAACCGTTCCTATACTGGAAATGCTGGTTCTGCTATCCATAACGGAAAAATATATGTGTTCGGTGGCAGCGGACTCAACAATGCTGCAACCACTGTATTTTCTAACAGATTTCAATATTATGATATTGCTTCCAATACCTGGCATCCACTACCGGATATGCCCAACGCCAGAGAAGCAAAAGGTAAAATTGTGAATGATAAATTGTATGTCATTGGTGGTTTTAACGGTACTTCATCCCGTCTGATCAATGTTTTCGATCTCAATACTAATCGCTGGACCGATCAGTTTATAATGCCTGCCGGAATATCCGGACATTCATTAGCGGTATCCGGTGATAAGATTTTTATGGCAGGAGGTTATAATAATCAGGCTTTTCTGGCCTATTTTGATACGACAACCAACAAATTCCATCAGTTATCCTCCAATATGATCCCAAGAAGACATGCAGCAGCAGAGGTATATAACAATAAATTATACATCATCGGCGGAAGTACAACGTCATCCACCAAATCAGCTATTAAAAGCTTACAAGCAGCTGATATTACTGAAAGTACACAGGATACAAAAGAAAATTAAGTACACAACATTCTCAAAATAAAAACACTTGATGATTGACGAAATTTTAGTACAAAAAATGATTGAAGATGAAATTCATCCTGATTATACCATCTTCAAATATTATGAAACAGATCCTTATATTTTTATTTTCTGGAAGCATAAAAATATGATAAAGATGATGAAAGAGGAAAGTTAATTGGAGTCGGACCTATTGTTTTTGATAAATCACAAAAGAATTATACCATTTTGGGTTCCGGATCAAACAATGCGCATTATTACAAACATTTGCCAGACAATCTCTTTGATGAATACAGAATCATCAATACTTTTGAAAGCATTAAAGCCGGAATTGTAAGGAGAAAGTATGTAAATACTGATGATGTTGACAGATTATGCCAAATTATAACTAATGGTTGGGCCAGTGTTGATTTTGACATGTATTATCCTAAAGACTATGATGTAGAAATTCATATTATAGCTGTTTTGAAAAACAAAGAACAACAAGATATCATCATCAACTTCTGGAATGAAATAGATTACCAATATAAAGTATTGAATGATACGGAAATACTACTTTGGAAAACAAAAGACGAATAAAAAATTAAAAATCAGAAAAGATGGAATTCCTTATGATAAACAAAAACAATAACTAACACAGGTTGACAATCAAATTTAAATAAAAAACAATGAGAAAACATATTATTTCAGGGATTCTAATTCTAATATTCCAGGCATTATCTGCACAGATAAACACTGACCTTATTAAAAAGAATGTCTCTGAAAACCCGCAGGAAAATTTTTATAAACTTTTAGACGTATTCAAAGTAAATCCTTCTGAACTGACGCAGGAGCAGTTGAATCAATTGTATTACGGAAGTAAATTCATAAAAAATGATTACACCATTGGAAATTATAACAGTGAATCCGGAACATTCTGGAAACCTGCCCAAAAAAGACTGTCAAAAAGTAAAGCAGAAAAAATGGTGGCTGAAGCAGAATCAAAATACGCCATCAATCCTCTCAACAAAGATTTACTGGATGATATGATGAATATTTATAGTGCACTTGATGACCATAAAAAAAGAGAATTATGTGCCAAGCAAAAAGATCTCATCATTCAAACGATAGAAAAAAGTGGTGATGGGAAAAGTGAAGAAACAGCAATTTGTGTGTTAACTCCTGGAGAAGTTTTACAACAACTTGAAAATCTCGTTACCGAAGGACCGAGAGCAGACTTTAGTCAAAAAATGAGACAACTTTCAGACGGAAGCATTCTAACCATTTATAAAATTGGAGACAGAGAAGTATTTGTAAAATTGGTTGGCGGATATTTTTAATAACTTCCAATGATGTAAAAATAGGCAGCAATTACATACTTTTCTGCAACATCCCTTCCTATCAATTCACATACTAATGTACCATATTAAGGTAAGCTGCATGGCATGGATAAGATATTATGCTAATTCGTAGATTTGAAAACCAATAACCATACTATGAACGCTCAGGAACTTCAAACATTACTCACCGAAAGAGCAGAAAAATTTCATCTCAAAAATGAAGCGTTTCACACGCTCCAAAAAATACTTTCAGAAGATCCTGAAGAATTGATAGGAGGCTTTGCCCGCCACGAAATTACCTTTGTATTTGAGGGATACCAATATCTGATTGAACAGCGATACCAGGAACCCATTATCCGGGCAAGAATAAGTCTTTGTGTGGAAAAGGAAACGTATGTTGAAAATTTAGAACCCATCGGGTATTATGATCTTGAAATGGATTTTGATGGCGAAATAGTGGACGACTGGTTTGTAATTGAGAAGGAAAAGTACCTGAAAGATATTGGAATTATATCCTATTTTCAGAATATGAACAAAAATATGCCTCCTCAATATTTACGTAGAAACCACAGTGAATATAAATTTGTTTCTTACATCTCTCTGATTGGAACACTCTTCATCAGCAAAGAATTTGAAGGGGCCGGAGTATTTATCAACAGAGCGAACACTTATTTAAATGACACCGATAATGTTTTACCGGATAAAGATTATTTAAAGAAATGCCGGTATTTTCTGAAAATGATGACCCACTACTTACTAGAAAACAATTTATTATCTGAAAGTTTAAAACAAAGATTGATCGATAATAAGAATAATAACCCACGGCTCTAAACCCCTGACCTTGTATCAATAGTTGAAGAAATGTTATGAAAAAAAGACAATTTAAAAAACTTGACAATTCAATTTCAAGCTTTCAATGGATAAAAAAGAAAAGTGAAAGATATTGGCAGAAAGTAGATATGATGGAATGCTGGGGATTCCAGATTCAGGAAGGAAGCAAATGGAAAAAAGGATTGTCAGAGTCTGAATTAGAAGATTTCCAGAAACAACTGAACATCACCTTTCCGGAGTCATTAAAAAACTATTACAGAACGATGAATGGTCTTGATAAACCGGGAATAGATAATAATGGTGGTGAAGGAGAAATTGATTTTGGTCCTATATTTTATTCCTATCCTGATGACATTCCCATCATAAAAGCAAGAATTAAACTGACCTTGGAAGCCAACCGCGTGACTGAAGATATTATGAAGAACCAAAATGTACCTCCAATTATCCCCTATTTAGGACATCGGTTTTTAATACTGGATCATGAAGAAACTGTTCTTTCAATGTTTGGTGATGATATTATATTCTGGGGTGGCAATTTATCAAAAGGAATTGCACAAGATATTTTTCCAATTCGTCATGCTGAAAAAAAGAAAATTGATACAAGCTCATTCTGGAACAAAAAAATAGGATAATTTAACTCAATCGTTCTACTTAGCTACTCCAATCATTACATTACAAGAAGCTGGAAAATTTCTGTAAATATTCAGAAGTAAAAAACATCTATACAACATGAAAAAAGCATTTGAATTTCTCACCCATTTAAAAGAAAATAACAACCGGGAATGGTTTACTCAGCATAAATCTGAATATGATATCATTGTAAAAGAAAATAAAGTTTTTTTTAATCAGATCTATCAGGAACTTCAGGAGTATGATCAGCTTAAAGGAATTCACATTTTTAGAATTTACAATGACGTACGTTTTTCCAAAAACAAAACGCCTTATAAAACCAATTTTGGCGTTGGATATTCCCGCTCGAAGCCCATGTTGAGAGGCGGATATTATATTCAGCTGGAACCGGGCAACAGTTTTGTAGGTGGTGGATTCTGGGGGCCTGAAGCCAAAGATTTACTTCGCATCCGTAAAGAATTTGAAATCAGCAGCACAGAAATTGAAAAAATTATTGCTGATAAAACTTTTATACAATATTTCGGAGAACTTAAAGGAGACTCTGTAAAAACAGCACCGCGGGGTTTTGATAAAAATCATCCGGCTATTGATCTGATCAGGAAAAAACAATTCCTTGTGATGCGGAAATTTACAGATACGGAGGTTTTATCAGACAATTTTCAAAAAGAAGTCCTCCTGACTTTACTCGCCATGCGGCCTTTTTTTGATTATATGAGTGAAATTCTGACCACGGATATGAATGGGGAGCCTTTATTTTAAAACCGGAAGTTTTTTATGTACTCTTTATAAGAACAGGAAAATTCAGTATGTCATTCTGAACCTAACAGTCCAATAAAAAGTAATATTATCTTTCAAAATGAAACGAATCCTGCAAATTTTAATTTTATTCATCATTGATTTTCTAGTCATCTGGATCTGGTTCTACGATATTGATCCTGATCCCAGTATTTCTATTGCTGTTGTAATAATTTATCCTTTATTATTTTTTATTAATCTGCTGGCCGGAGGTATTTTGTGGATAACAAAGAAAAAAAATTTATCTAGGTTGTTTATCATCAATTCTGTTGTTTCTGTTGCGATCGCCAGTTTTCTTTGGCCAAATGCTATCAGAAGACACCAAAATCAAATTTGGATCAGCTATAGCTTTCATCACAATGCAAAAAATTACAATATTAGTATTCACAAACCCGATCATACATTTATGATGACAGAATCTGTAAATCCAGGAAGTTCGACTTCATTTCTGGAAGGAGTTTGCAACTATGAAAACGGAAAAATAATTTTAAAAACAGATTCTACCCGGTATAGTATTGAACACAATGTATTAATAGGATTTACAAAAAATAAAATACCGCTAAAAAAGGAATAACAACCCTTTATAAAACATGTTCCAATAAAGCTATGAAAAAAGCATCTTTATTCATTTTCGCTTCATTTATACTATTGAGCTGTTCCGAGAATTCAATACGGTCACTAGATTTTGGTGATTTTAGATTAAAGGCTCCAGGAAGTTGGAAAAAATTGAAACCGGAAGCTTGTGATAGTAATGCCGGAATTATCATCACGAAAAATAATGATTCGATTTTCTACGATTACGGACCTTATTCCTATTCATTAGAAGAAAATGTAACGATTATTAACAGAAAAGATCTCAACGAACTTCTAACCGTGAATCCAAAGGCTGATACAACAGAATTTATTGTCATTGATAAAAATGCTAGTAGAGAAGATTTTGTCAAAAGTAAAATATCCTATAAAAAAATTGATGGATATAAAGCAAAAATAGTAGAGCCCAAACAAGTAGGCAAAGGAATGACAGGAGTTTATATCGACAGCCTTAAAACTGAATCAATAGGAAATATCAAGTTCAATTTATATGGCATTAATCTGAAGAAAGAAAGTCAGGTAGAACTTTTAAAGGCAATTCAGACATTACAATTTAGAAAATAATATAACTGAGAATTATTTTCTATGGTATTGAATAAAATCTCTCTAATAAGGATTTCCCATTAAGTTTTTTATATTTTTGCTCTGCCAAAAAATTAACAACACCCATGAAACTGTATATTTTATTTGTTCTTCTTTTTATTTCCGGCATAGTAGCTGCACAAGAAAAAGAATATCCATCCATCAAAAAAGGAGATTTTCCGGAAGGCATTTATATGACTCTGGAGGATGTTTTAAATAAAAAACCATCTTCAACCGAAGAGGTCTATTTCAAAGCCTGTGAAAAATGTGATTCTCTTGCCATGCCGGAAAAAGCATTCTTTTATTTCAAACAAAAAAATAAGAGGGTAAAAGTTCCATTAGCTGTTTCGCATAAAGGAGAAATGTATTTTCAGACCTATCGAAAATATACCAATAAGAAAGACAATGGATATGATCCTGACCAGTATTCGAGATTTTGCAAAGTTTTGAACTATGGAAGATTCATTTATTTTGAAGAAAACATGAAAGGCTTATGGTCGAAGGCACTCTTAGGAGCATTAACTCCTCTAGCCTACTCTATCAATGGAAAAACCAAAGGAATTGTTTTAGATTTAGACAATAAAGAATTCAATATTCTGCAAAACTGTGATGATTTAAATGACTTTCTATCCAAACATGACCTTCCTGAATTTCAATGTAATTCAGAAACCTTCACCATTGGAGATTTGAGAACAAAAATTGAAGAAATTAATCTGCCTTATCGCTAAGCTGATGAACAAGCTTCAATTTATAATTCTTGTAAAATCCAGGCTTTTTTTACTTTTTCTAGTATTATTTTCTGTGAAAATTGCTGCCTGTAAATGCAATGGTACTCCTACTTTAAAATCTTCTTTTGAAAATGCTGATTTTGTTTTTATTGGGGAAGTATATGATATTACAGAAGTTCCATCTGGGTTTAAAACGGTCCAGAATATTCTAAGTAAAGTAAAAATCAATAAGACCTACAAATCGGATTCCTATGATGGATTTTATACACACAATGCTACCCTTTTCGGATCTCCGCTGCATTCCTGTGATGTTCTTTTTACCCAGAAAGGGGAATATCTGATTTTTGCATATGATGAAAAAGGTACCGGATTTCTCTACTCTGACCAATGTTTTATTCAAAAAAAACTGGATGAGCTTTCTCCGGAAGAATTAAAAGAACTGGAATCTTTAAGTTCTCAGTATAAAAAATTATCTGAAAACTCTGATACATCCAGTAATCCTGAACTTACAGATTTGATTGTGGATGATTTCAACCATTCCGATAGAAAGGTCAATGAGCAAAAAATAGAAATATCATCACTCAACCAACAAAATAATAGATATAAAATCATTATTTATATTTCTATTTTTGTGATCGTTATGTTTCTTATAACTCTAATCTTCCTGCGCAGAAAAACACAGCATTGAAATCAATAAGAAGAAAGCAATATATTTGTTCTGAAAACTACATCATGATTAATATTTTCTTTCCCAAAATAAAAAGCCCACGCAGTAGTTTAAAAACAATCTGGTATTTTCTTCTTTTCATTTTGCTCTTCTGCAGTTTTTGCTGTAAAGAAAAAGTAAAGGATAACAGTCGTTTTATAACCTATCAGGTGAATCCTCAGAAAAAAAACACACAGCTGTATTGGAAAAGTGACAAAGGTGAGCTCCTGAAAAGTCTGGATCATCTGATTACTGATGTTCAGTATAAAAATAAAAAATTAGTATTCGCTATGAACGGAGGAATGTTTGAACCCGACAACTCTCCAAAAGGTCTTTATATTGAAGATTTTAAAATACTAAAATCCATAGATACATTGCAGGGCAGCGGGAACTTTTATCTTAAGCCTAATGGAATATTTTATTTAACCCGAAATAACCGGGCAGGAATCGTAGAAACTAAAAAATACGTACAAAATAAAGAGGTCAGATATGCCACACAATCTGGCCCCATGCTTATAACAAATGGAAAAATCAACCCGATCTTTCAGGAAAATTCTAAAAATCTGAATATCAGAAACGGCGTAGGAATTCTGAAAAATGGGGATCTCCTTTTTGTGATGTCTAAAAAAGAAATCAATTTTTATAATCTGGCAGAGTTTTTCAAAAATTCGGGTTGTAAAGACGCTCTATATCTTGATGGATATGTTTCAAGAACTTATCTTCCGGAAAAAAAATGGATCCAGAAAGATGGAAACTTCGGTATAATGATAGGAGTCACGGAATCTAAAAAATAAAAGTTATCCTCATTTCATAATGAAGAGGTAAAATATACCTATCTTTCCTCTCATTTTAAGAAACTCAACGCCTAAATCAATCTTATTCAACATGAAAAAAATAATACTAGACCTTGCCACTACATTAGACGGATTTATTGAAGGACCCAACGGAGAAACCGACTGGTGTATCATGGATGATGATATGGATTTTGATGGGTTTCTTTCCGGCATAGACACTATTTTCTACGGAAGAGTAAGTTATGACGCTTGGGGAAATTATCAACCGGAAGAAAATGCAGGTTTAGAAGAGCAAAAACTTTGGGAAGCAGTTCACTCAAAGAATAAATTTGTCTTTTCCAGTCAGAACCGAGAAGATGAGAATGCCGTTTTTATCAGTTCTGATATTGTGGAAAAAGTTTCAGAAATAAAAAAACAGGGAGGAAAAGACATCTGGCTGTATGGAGGAGCAAGTCTTATTAAAACATTTATTCAGGAGAATCTTATTGATACCTACAGAATATCTGTTCACCCAATTGCTCTGGGAAAAGGAAAGCCTCTTTTTGAAGATTTAAAAGAAAGACTGAATCTAAAATTGGTCAAAACCAATGTTTTCAAATCCGGTGTAGTACAGCTTATTTATGAGGTTTAAATAAAAATAATCAAACAAATCATGAAAAAAATAATAGGAATCTTTTTTTGTCTGGTGACTTCCTGGACGATGTCCGGACAAAATATTTCTGTCATTGAAAAAAAACTCAACCGTTCTTTTCAAAGGATTCAATACTGGTATGATACAAGCCGCAAGAATATCCTCACTGAGGACTCTCTTTACGCAGCCAATAGAAAGTTCGAAAAATTATTACATCACTATACATCATCCAATCCTCAAACCTTAAAACATGATTTTAAATCACTTACAAAAAGTGGATTATCTATCAGTTCCTCGGAAGATGGTAAATTTAGAATCTATTCGTGGAATACGCTAACCGGAGGAACAATGCGTTTTTACAGAAGTGTTTTCCAGTATGAATCCGGTAAAAAAGTACAGAGTGAAACGTTGAAAAGCGATATGGAGCAGAATGCAGAATCTAATTATTATCAGATTAATGATATTGTATCACAGAATAAAAAATACTATCTGGCCCAAAACATTTCTGTATACAGCACTGCCCTTTATTACTATAGAGTAAAAGTTTTTTCTATTGACAATGGCAAGTTAAACAGCAATGCTAAACTTATAAAAACCGCTTCCGGAATCCAGAATGAGTTAAGCTATGAATTGGATTTTACCGCATCTTCTAACACCAATAACTCTGTCAAAACCAAAGCATTTGAAAACCTGGATATTCAATATGATCCTAAAAAGAAAATCATCAGTATTCCGTTAATTCTTGATGATTCTAAGATTACAGAAAAGAAAATCCGTTATCAGTTCAAAGGGAAGTACTTTGAAAAAATATAATAGATTTATGGTGTTAAGACATTAATTCAAATTAAATAATCCTCTACCCTTCTTCAATAAAAACATTTTTTAAACACCATGTAATATTATCACACTCAAAAGTGTCTTATTTAAAAAAAATTACATGAAATCTATTCTCACCTGTATCGTTTTAATGTTTGCGATGCATCCTCTTCTTTCACAAAAATCCCAAAAACTGGAACAGTTATTTTCAACGTATGAAAAAGCAGGATTGTTCAGTGGTTCTGTTTTGATTGCCGAAAAAGGAAAAATTATTTTTGAAAATAGCTACGGCTATAGAAATGCTCCTAAAAAAGAGAAAAATACCAATAATAGTCTTTACAGAGTTTTCTCCACTACAAAAATGTTCACGGCAACTGTTATTTTTCAGTTGGAAGAACAGGGAAAATTATCTCTGAATGACAAACTTTCCAAATACTATCCTGACTTTCCGAAAGGTGACAGCATTACCATTGCCCAGCTGCTTTCCCATACTTCAGGAATTCCCAATGATACCAACTCTGAATACACTCTAAATGAAGAAACATTTTTAAAATATATTGCTGCAAAACCTTTGAATTTCTCCCCTGGTAAAGATTGGGATTACTCCAATTCAGGGTATTATATTCTCGGTTATATCATTAAGAAAGTTACAGGCCTGAATTATGATCAGGTCATAGAAAATAATATCCTGAAACCTCTGAAAATGAATCACAGCGGATTCAACTTCAATAATGTAACGGATGAAAACAAGGCATTTGGATATGAATTTTTATCAGCTAAAAGGTCGAACGAAGCGTTGCGTTTCAAAACCGATCATCCTTTTGCTGCGGGAGCGATGTACTCTACGGTGGAAGATATTTTTAAATTTAATGAAGCGTTAAAAAACTATACCCTTCTTAAAAAAGAGACCACAGACAAAGCTTTTACACCTTATCTTAAAGATCATTATGGCTTAGGTTTCCAGATCTCTATGGATTTTGATAAAAAAAGGATTGGCCATGATGGTGGCGGACCTGGCTACAGAAGCCGATATTACAGAGTTCTGGATGATGATATTTGTGTGATTCTAATTTCCAATTCAGAGCTTTCTCACTCCGATTTTATTATTCCTCAAGTAGAAAAAATACTGTACAATAAACCTTATAGCATTCCGTCCATTGCAAAAGTGAGTGCAGAGGATTTAAAAAAGCTGGAAGGTGTTTACTCTACAGAAAATTCAAATTTTTATATCACCAGTAACGATGGACAACTTGTTTTCAAAGAAGGCAGCTATCCAAGAAATGCGTTGTTACCAAAAAGCAAAACATCTTTCCAGCTGGATGAAAAATTCACCTGTACATTTCAACGGGATCAAGACGGAAAAATAAATATTCTTGTCATTCATTTCTGGGATGGAACTGTAAAAACAGCAAAAAGAAAGACCAATACTCTTGCGTGGGGAATTATTGGAAATGCTACTCCGAATGGTTGGGACGGAAAAGATATACTGCTACAAACAGATCCTAAAAATCCGAATATTTATTTTCTGAAAAACTATACATTAAAAAAAGGTAATTTAAAATTCAGGTTTAATAATGACTGGGGATACAACCTCGGTCTGAATAATGACAATAAAAGTATTGCCTTCGATGCTTATGATTTCCCAATCCATGAAGATGGAATTTATGATATTGTTCTTGACATGACCAACGCTGTACAACCACAATACAGCATTAAAAAATCAAATCCATAAAACCAGTATTCACAAAGTAAAAATACATATTTCAAAGCCGTTTTGTTTTCAAAACGGTTTTTATTTTTAATTTCCATTACTATTTTTTATTATTTTTATCTCACACAAAATCAAACACAAAATAGAATCTATGCCCCATTTTATAATAGATTGTTCACAGGATATTCTTCAGCAGAGAACCCCCGATGAATTGATGGATGCAGTTTATGAAGCGGCAGACGGAACAGGACTGTTTGCTCCAAATGACATCAAAGTAAGACTTCAACCCTATCAGTATTACAAATTAGGCACAGGTAAGAAAAATTTTCTACATGTGTTTGGGTATATCATGCAGGGGCGCAATACAGAACAAAAAGCAGATCTTTCGAAGCAGATCTGTAACCAGCTTTCAGAATTGCTGCCTGACATTTCTTTTCTTTCTGTCAATATCAATCATTTCGAAGCAGCGACATACAGCAACAAAGCACTCATTAATCCTGAAAATTCAGACCAGGACAGGCATTTTGGTTTATAACATTCACCTTTACACACACAACTAAACATTAATAATATGAGCTTAAAAACATTAGTCAGCAAAAGTGCACAGTACAACAATTGGGTAGTCAATAAATATATCGACTGGTTATCCACAAAGTCTGATGAACAACTTAACCAGGAAACTATTTCCAGTTTTCCGACTATTTTAAAAACACTACACCACATCTGGCAAACTCAGGAATATTGGTGGAGCCACATTTCAGAAAAAGATGATTTTGATTTTGTAAAAACAGCAGAAACTACCAGCAAAGAGGATGTTTTCAATGCCATAAAAAACAATTCGCAGAAACTTGTAGATTATGTGGAAAGTTTATCTGAAGAAGATCTTTCAAAAAATGTAAAGATAGAATCCCAATGGTTTCAGTGTGATTTTTCGAAATACGAGTATATCCAGCATGCTATTCTTCACGGAACGTATCACAGAGGACAGATCGTAACAATGGGAAGAAATATAGGAATCACTGATGCTCCTATGACGGATTTTAATTTCTGGAATATTTATAAAGACAAACAATAAAGCTATATCTTTTCTGTCACTTAAAAAGATAAAAATGTATAGTTTGACCCCGTCATTATGACCACTACAACCATAGAACTCGATTTATTTCAGGAGAACATCAAACACCTTTCAACTAATGAGATCGGAAATTTTATTGCTATCACCTCCAGGAACAGAGTTATAATCTCTGGCGCAGAAACACCATTAGAGCCAGGAGTTGATATCTTAATGGCTAGAATCATTGATGAAGAAAAAATTTTAATTGTACTTGATCGTCCAACCTCTATAGAAAATGCTTTAATCATTGATTATACAGGGAAGCCTTTTGTAAAATTTAATATTGGAACTTCAATTAACGATATTAAGATAAATGGTAAAAAAATAATAGTCTCGTATTTTGATGAAGGTGTTTTACAAGGTGATAAACCTGACTGTGATGCATTGGCTGTATTCAATCTTAATGGGAAACAGGTTTTTGGTTTTAATTCAAGTAATTTACAAGACCAGCTTATCGATTGCTATTGTGTTGCCAATTTGGGAAATGGGAAAATAGTTTTTAATGGTTATGGAAATTTTTCTTTGCAGGAATTGGATGTAGGCACTTTCAATCTTGTCAGTTATGAAATTCCATCTGCTTGCAGAGGTGCTCAATCTGTATCTGCAAAAGCGGACAATATTGTATTTCATTCAACCTATAAAGACAAAACTAGTTTTCTTGTCTGGAATCTACATTCGGGGGAGCTCAGTCAAATAAGTTCTGAATTTAAAAATGCTCAGCCTACTGAAAATGGATGTTTTTACCAAGTCTATAAAAAATCATTTATAATCATTAATCCATTGGAATTTTAAATTTTGTGGATAAGTCTTATACTGTATTTCAGAGAATCCACAGAACAACTATTAAATTATTGATTTTAAATAATTTAAAATAATATCATTCAGTTATCCACATCTTTAAATAGTTGTGGATAACTTTTAACAATCCAATTTACCCTTGTGGATAAAGTATGGATAAGTTTTTTCAGCTAGTAAAAAAATCTTATAACTATCTATATCTCTATAATTTACAATACTTATTTATTTTTTAGAGATTTCCACAATAGAAAACCATGTGGATAAGTTCTGTGGATAAGTTATCCACAATTTTTAGGTCTTACTTTTCATTAATTCCATCTCAATAATTCTAAATAACCAATATTTATTCATCAATTATTATGAATATTTTTTATAAATTGCATTATAAACAAATCACCAATGAAAGAAATAATTTACATAAGTAAATTAAATTCAGTAAATTAAAAACATATTTACAAAAAACAACATTAATATAATGAAAATATAATCTACCATTTCTGAATGCTCACTTAAAAATCAACAAACACAAAAAAGTATAAACCTGAAAATAGTATTATACATCATGATGAAAAAGTTATCCACAATGAAAAATACAATAACCCAATACCCTCATTCAAATGACAACAACAGACATCATGGAAAACATCATCCCTTACCTTGGGGAAGCAGCACCGTACATTTCAATTCCTGAAAACTGTATTTTCAGAAATCATAAGATCGAGACAGAAATAAGTGAATGGAATTTTGAGAATGAAAATTATGCCCAACTGATCAAATTATTATTTTCATTAGGAAGTCTCAGCCTGTATAAAGCTCTTAATGATGAGAGTAAAGAAAAAATTTATTTCCTTGGCGAAAAAATCAGGATCAGAAAATTATCATATGATGAACCAAAATCAGTAATTATCGCCAGCGAAAGCATTCTTGAATCTGATAGAAAAGGCAAATCTCACATTCATATAAGAGACAACTATTCCAAAGAGCTGCTTTATTCTGCAGAGCTGGATTACTATATTATCACCCGTGAAGCATTCGAACTTTTTTATAAAGATCTGCTCAGTACAGTTCCGGTAGAATATCATGACAAAAATCTTCCCGAGAGTAAAATAATCAATACAGAAAAGCCTCATCATTTTACGATTTCAACAGAACCTTTTACTCCTAATCAATGCAAAGGGCATTTTGAAAATCACCCTATTGTACCATTCGTGTTTATAACTCAATGTATTTTAAATGAAACATTTAATTTTCTTGGTAAGGAAATGTCATACGAAATAGAAAGTTTTGAAGGGTACGCCTCTAATGCACTACCAACAGGAATCATTTTCCTGACCGAAGTCTTTCACCAACGATATTTAAAAAATCTTTTTTATTTCAAATGTGAGGTCAGCGACACTTCCGGAAATCCGTATGGAGTGGTTATTTTTACTATCAAATCGAAAAAATAAACTATCAGGTAAAACTGCATCATGGTAGTGTTTACTTATTCGTCGTTTATGACTGATAAAAACATTGTCTTTATAAGCCTTTTCGTACATTAGACTTTACAATACAATAGACCAATACACTCAATTTCATATGGAAAAATACACAATATCATCAGACGCTCAGAAAATTCACTATAAAGAATCCGGAAGTGGAAGTACTACGTTAATTTTCATCCACGGATGGCTCGGGAATACAGAATGGTGGGCAGGCCAGCAAAAATATTTCAGCAGTCAATATCATATTGTACAATTGGATCTTGCGGGGCATGGAAAATCAGATGCTTCAAGGCAGGAATGGACAAGTGAAAGATATGCTGATGATATTAAAGCGGTCGCTGATGCTGTTAACACACAGGAAATAATTCTTGTAGGACATTCGATGTCCGGAGCTTATGTTCTGGAAGCTTCATTAAAAATATCAAAAGTAAAAGCTATAATTCTGATCGATACATTGAAAAACCTGGACGAATCCTTTACCCAGGAACAAACTGAAGAGGTACTTTCCCAATACAGAAAGGATTTCAAATACACTGTAGAAAACATTTTGCCTCAATTTTTATTTGCTGAAGGAACACCTCGTACTGTAAAAGAAAGGGTACAGCATGAATTTCTTCATAACGAACCTGAATTGGCAATCAATGCGCTCCGGCCTTTATATAAAACAGACTTCAAGGCTTTCGCAAAACAGGTTCAAGTGCCCGTTATAGCCATCAATTCTGATGCTTCTCCTACTGATATTGAAGCTAACCGCAAATATTTAAAAGACTATGATTATGTTACCATTGAAGGTGTTGGACATTATCCTATGCTGGAAAAACCTGATGAATTCAATACTATTCTTGATGGAGTTATCCAAAAACTAATATAATATTTAAAGATGCAGAATACCAGAATCTTTGCAACAGCATTCTCCAGTGTTTATCCCCATTACATTCAAAAAGCCGAAAAAAAGGACGTACCAAAGAAGAGGTACATGAAATCATATTCTGGCTGACCGGATATAATGAAAATAAGCTGCAAGAAATATTAGATCATAAAACTGATTTTAAAACTTTCTTTGAGCAGGCTCCACAGATCAACCCCAATGTAGCTTTGATAAAAGGTGTCATTTGTGGATATCGTGTGGAAGAAATAGAGAACGAACTAATGCGAAATATCCGTTATCTGGATAAGCTGATCGATGAATTAGCGAAAGGGAAGAAGATGGAAAAAATACTAAGAACAACCTAAAGATATCAATTCAAAAAGAATCATTTTATAAATATAACTGAAACACTTCCCCATTTCAAAAAACTTCCCGAAATTAGTGGTCTGTGCGTTAAATACTATTCAATGAAATAAAAATTTAAATTAGAACATACAGCAAAACTTAGTATAAGTTTTCTTCGGGGCAGGGTGAAATTCCCTACCGGCGGTTACAGTCCGCGACTCCTTTCTTATGAAAGGACTGATCTGGTGAAATTCCGGAACCGACAGTTAAAGTCTGGATGGGAGAAGAAAATGAGATGACCAATAAGATTCCTTATGGACTCTTGTTGTGTTGTATTTCATTTCCATGTACCGAAGAGTATTTTAACTTTTAAAAGTAAAATAACATGGAAAAATTATTAGAAAAATTCGGAGCTACCTCCAGAGAACGTGTAGAAAAAGCACTTCAGACATTACAAAAGGGAAAAGGTATTCTTTTAGTAGATGACGAAAATCGCGAAAACGAAGGCGATATCATCTTTCCCGCTTCCACTATTACAGAACAGGACATGGCACTGCTGATCCGCGAATGCAGCGGTATTGTATGCTTGTGTATTTCTGAGGAAAAAAGCCGACACCTCAACCTTCGTCCGATGGTGGAAAACAACAATTCAAAAAATCAAACTGCATTCACCATTTCTATTGAAGCCAGAGAAGGTGTGGAATCAGGTGTTTCTGCAAAAGATCGTGTAACAACAATCAGAACAGCTGTAGCATCAGGTGCACAGGCAGAGCATATTGCAAGCCCCGGACATGTTTTCCCACTGATTGCAAGAGAAGGTGGAGTATTTGAAAGACGCGGCCATACTGAAGGCAGCGTAGACCTTGTAAAAATGGCCAACCTGGGTGACGATGCTGTACTTTGTGAACTGACGAATGAAGACGGTTCTATGGCAAGACTTCCGGAGATTGTTGATTTTGCCATCAAAAAAGGGATGAGTGTAGTGACTATCGAAGATATTTACGCTTACCGTAAAATGGCAATAAGCAATTAAACATAAACTTTTTTAACGCACAGACCGCCTGTTGATCCGATCAACAGGCGTTTTTGTTAAAAATTTAACTAAAAACTCATTAATTTGATAATTGAATACTATTTTTTATTTACTTTTAACAAAAAATTTTGACTATGAAAAAATCTTTATTCCTTTTATTAGGAGCATCTGCGATGTTTTCTGCGCAGATCACACTTACAAAAACAGCCAATGACCCTATTTCAGGAAACGTTGTCAATTATAATAACACAGCTGGCACCGTAGACAACTCTGCAACAGGACCAAACACAACATTTTCAAATGGAGGTCTTACGATGGGAGCAGCATCACAAACAACCTATTCAACTCCTACTGCCACTGAAATAGCAACTTTCCCGGGTTCTACTCTTAAAATGGTAGATGGCGCAACAACAGTTTACTATAAAGCCTCTTCAGCTAAACTGGAAATCACAGGAATGGTAAATCCACAGGCAACTTTAAACTTTAGTGTGGACAACGGTACTCATATTAATTACCCAACAACTTACGGACCGGCTCAAAACGATACTGCCAAAGGTACTTTCTCCTCATCTTCTGCGAGTGGACTGTTTAGCGGTACAATGACTGCCATTGCTGATGCATACGGAACTTTAATTATAGGTAATCAAACATACAGCAATGTTCTTAGAGTAAAATTCACACAGAATCTTAATCTATATTCATCACTGGATGTTACTTATTCTAACCCTATCGGAGCAATAGTCAATACAGCCTATTCTTATTACGATGCTTCTCACAGATATGCACTGCTTAATTCTACAAGTGGAAACATCAGCATTCCACTATTAAGCATCAACCAGAATGTAAAAACTACATTTGCATTAAGTGAAACATTCCTGGCCGTGAACAATGCAGTGAAAAAAGAAAACTTAGTGGTGTATCCAAACCCTGCTCAGGATTTTATCGGTTTCAAAGGAAATACGGATAATTATTCTAAAGCAAACATTTACAGTCTGGACGGCAAATTGGTTAAAACTTCAGATGTAAAATCTGGAAACATACAGATCTCAGATCTTCCTCCAGCATCTTATTTCATTGAGATCAGTGGAAAAAATGCCGCAGAAACAAAGAATACAAAATTCATCAAGAAATAATACAAACAAATCCCCGCTCCAATGAGCGGGGATTTGTTTTGTAAGGAAGCAGGAGGATGGAGGTTGGATATATACTCCCATCCTCCTGCTTCCCTCTTTCCACCTAAAACCAACTCTTAAAAAGTAGCTGCGGGAGCAGTTTCGTTATTAAGCTTTCGTTGAATTTCTGTCTTTTTTCCTTTTGAGAAATCATAACTCAGCCCTAATACAAACATCGATTTATTGTTCATAATCTGTGTATGAATTTTATAGTCTACCAGACTTTCCGGCAAACTTTTCGTTTTGTATTCTGAAGGCATTCCTATCCAGTACATTCCTGTGGAAAATGTCCAGTTTTTATGTTTATAGCTTACAAAAATATTATTCTGATTTTCATTCGTATTAAGGAATGCGCCATTGAGACTATATACCGGGATATTGAACTGATACTGAACGGAAAAAGATTTGTATTCTGAAGAAAGCGAGAAATAATTTCCTAAATAATTATTTTTTATCAAAGCACCTTTACTTGTTCTTACAGTTTCAGAAGTAGGTGTGATCACTGCTTTTATGACCAATAAACTGCTCCCAAAAGGTTTATAAGAACCGGTAAGCTGTACTCCATATCGCTGTCCGTTTTTTCCATTTTCATAAGTCAGTGCATATCCATTCAATGCCTCATCCTGAACGTAATACTGGTTGATTACCCTGTTGGTATATCGGTAAAATAAACCTGCATTAAAATCAAAATACTTATTATTAAAAGAATAGGTCAGATTATTAGAAAAGATTTGTTGGGATTTTAAAAAGGGATTTCCCCGTTGAACAATATTAGGAGCCAATTGCACCACATTACTACTTAAAGCGTTACTCCAGGGACTTACAGGATTATAACTTGCTGTAAAACGAACGTTCTGATTATTTTTAATCTGATAAGCTAAAATAACCTTTGGAGTAAAAGTCCATTCATCAAAAGTATTTTCTGCACTTTTGTTGTGAATATTGGTAAGGCCAGCTCCAATACGATAACTTAATCTGTCTGCTTTCCCAGCAAATTCGGTGTAAAAATACTGTTCCAGATAACTGACACTGTATTGGGAATATCCGGCAAGGTTATTCAGATCATTGGAAATAGAAGATCTCGAAATTCGGTATCCCGATGAAAGCTTTCCCGCTGTAAAATCATGAGCATGTGCCAGTTCTCCTACCAGACTCGTCTGCTTGGCTTTCAATACCATATCATTATCATATACCGATAATCCTGAACCTACAATCCATTCTTTGGCCGTTTCTGTAGTATTGGTAGTATAATGAGAGCCTACAACATTAATACTCAACTCATCTTTTTCCCCAATCTTTTTTGAATAATAAAGATCCAGCTTAGGGATTACATAATCTGAACCATTATTTTTGAACATATTGTGCTCTTCATTCAGATTATCCTCAGTAAAAACACTCTGCCCAACTCCTTTTGAAAATCTGCTGAAAATATCCATATTCAGTTTAGCCTGAAAAGCGTAATCATCAGGAACAAGCCTGGTATAGCGTAACGCAATATTCTGAAAAGTATATCCGAAATGATCTTTTCTATTTTCATCAGACCGGTAATGCTTCCCGTTCAGCTGATAATCATAGATACTATTGACCCTTCTCTCATTATAATCTCTAAAATTCAGGGAATATTCCAGTCCGAAATTATTCTTTCCTTTTGTATAATCTGCATAGGCAGAACCATTCACAAATCCTGTATTCAAGGCTGTGGAAACATCAGCTCCGAACACATACCCTGTTTCTGTAGATCTTGTCAGAATATTCACTACCGTATCTGCTCTTGTTGCCCATCTTGCAGGTGGAATATCATAATACTCTACCTTTACAACCTCACTGGGTGCAATACTTCGGATCTGCATATCAGTAGCTTCAATCCCGTTGATAAGAAATAGTGTAGTTCCCCCTTTCGTACTGGTAATGGTATTAGCTACCGGATCCAGTTGTAATTCCGGAAGGCTACGGAGCAAGTCTTTTGCGTATCGTGCTTTTTCCAGTGCTTCTTTATCAAAGGTATAAACAGCTTTATCTGCAAACTGTTTTTTACGTTGTGATTTCAGAATAACTTCCTGAATCTCTTTAATGACCACTGCATCAACTGTATCATTTTTCTTCTCCTGTGAAAACACAAAGACGCCGCAAAGAAAGAAGATGGTATATATAGTTTTTTTCATATCTGAAGATGAATTATACAATTAAAACAATCAATTCTCAATGTTTGTTACATTTGTAATGGCAAACCGATTAAAAAATCATCAATCTGTTTTCTTTAAAAAACTTTAATTATTATGTTAAATTCAGCCCGTTTTTTGCTGGTATTTCTTACATCACAAAATATAGAGTCATGAAAAAAGCAGTCCTATTAATTCCATGCTTCCTGTTTTCTTTTCTGAGAGCTCAGGAAATTCAGAACAGCCAGGCAGAAAAGATGAATATCATCAAGACCAATGTCACGGCTTATGCATTCAGAAATATCAATCTGTCTTATGAAAGAGCTATCAACCAATGGTTTTCTGTGAACATTGGCTTTGGAACGATGACAGAAGGTAAAGTACCTTTTATCAATGCTTTTCTGAAAGATGAAGATGAAAAAAGATTCCAGAATCTAAGAGTAAAAGCGACTAATTTTACCATAGAGCCAAGGTTTTATATTGGACAAGGTTATGGAAAAGGTTTTTATTTTGCTCCTTATTACCGGTATTCAAGTGTGACGTCCAATACTTTTGATTTTTATTATGATTATAATAGTCCAAATGGAGTGACTTATCCAATCCCACTTAAAGGACATGGAGATACCAAAGGAAATAGTGGAGGTTTAATGGTTGGTGTACAGTTCTTTCTGACCAGAAGCAAGAATCTTGTATTGGATTTCTGGATCGCAGGCGCCCACTACGGAAGCGGAAAAGGAGATTTTACCATGACCTCAGATTATGTATTAACCCCGGATATGCAGGCACAGCTTAAAAAAGAAATTGAAAATCTGGATATTCCTTTTGTAAAATATACGGTAGAAACCAATGCCAATGGCGCCAGAATAAAAGTAGACGGACCTTGGGTAGGCTTCAGAAGCGGGCTTTCGATTGGATATAGATTTTAAAGACTCACTTTTATACACTATGAAACCGCTCTTTTCCAGAGCGGTTTGCTTTTTCCTGAAATTTGTATCTTGGATCCCATTATTAAAAAACTTTTCAGGAAAACAACATTGTATGGACTCAACAGCTATTACCACAGGTCAAAGAATCAAAGCCATTATAGGTGGATCTATCGGAAATCTTGTTGAATGGTATGACTGGTATGCATATGCAGCCTTTGCCATTTATTTCTCCCATTCTTTTTTCCCTGATTCTGATTTGAATGCACAACTGATGAATACCGCAGGAATATTTGCCGTAGGTTTTCTGATGCGTCCTATCGGCGGATGGCTGTTCGGAAGTATTGCAGATAAAATCGGAAGAAAAAAAGCTATGACACTTTCTGTTTTGTTGATGTCTTTCGGATCTTTACTGATTGCCCTTACTCCTACTTATCAATCTATAGGTATTCTTGCTCCTATATTGCTTTTACTGGCAAGATTACTTCAGGGATTAAGTGTGGGTGGTGAATACGGAGTTTCCGCAACTTACCTCAGCGAAATGGCGACTCAGGACAGAAGAGGATTTTATTCAAGTTTTCAATATGTCACTTTGATTGGCGGACAGCTTATAGCATTAGGAATTCAGCTTATTTTACAAAAACTATTACTCACAGAAGCTCAGCTGGAAGAATGGGGCTGGAGAATTCCTTTTGTAATTGGGGCACTCCTTTCTATTATTGCATTATATCTTCGGGCGAATCTTCACGAAACAGAAGCTTTTGAAAATAAAAAGACAGTCAGCGAAAAGAAAAAAGGAACCGTAAAAGAACTTATGAAACATCCAAAAGCTCTGCTTACCGTTGTGGGGCTGACTTTAGGAGGAACGCTGGCATTTTACACCTATACAACTTATATGCAGAAATTTCTGGTGAATACGGTACATCTTACCAAGGAAGAGTCTACTTTAGTTTCTTTCATTTCGTTATTTATTTTCGCCTGCCTTCAGCCTGTATTTGGTGGATTATCAGACAAGATCGGAAGAAGGCCGCTTCTTTTAGGTTTTGGTGTTCTGGGAACCTTATGCACCGTTCCGCTTCTTACAGCATTGAGTGCAACGACGTCCATTTGGACTGCATTTTTCCTGATTATGGCAGCATTAATTATTGTCAGCGGCTATACATCCATTAATGCCGTCGTAAAAGCTGAACTGTTTCCTTCCGAAATCAGAGCACTGGGTGTAGGTTTACCTTATGCCATTACCGTAGCTGTATTTGGAGGAACTGCAGAATATATTGCACTTTGGTTTAAAAAGATTGGATCTGAAGAATATTTTTACTGGTATATTACCGGTTGTATTCTTTTTTCTCTGATTGTTTATGTTGGAATGAAAGACACCAAGAAAACTTCTACACTGGATAAAGACTAATATCAGAAATACTATAAAAATCGAGCGCCACAGAAAATCTGTGGCGCTCGTTCTATTTTTTAATGATAGGCCTGTTTAAATTTTTCAATCATACTATCCAGATTGTGACGCTGGACGTAGATACTTTTTACCTCTTCATACCTCGGTGATTTGTAGAAAACCTCGTGGAAATCCATACTACCGTTTCCTACTTTTACAACTTTCTGTACTTCGATATTCAACTTTCTTAATTCGTCTTTGAAGACTTTAAATTCATCTTGGATACTACTGCTCATTAATATTTATAGTTTTTTAGTTAAAAATTCCATTCACCCCTTCAAATGTTAGGGGTAACCTCTCAAATTCCGAATAAAGTTAGTAAATTTATTGACACAAAGTAACACTTTGATAATATTTTATTATTTTTTTTACAAATAGTAAGTCGATATTATTCGATTGATGCATATTTCGTATTTTTAACTTCAAAAAAAATTGTAACAACCCTATACAAACCATGAATAATAAAGCATTTTTCTCTTTATTCTTTTTACTACTGCTTACTTTCCTGCATGGTCAGAAAATGGAATTTAAAGCACCGGATTATGTGGAAATTCAAAAAAATATTGAGGATAAAAATTCAGAATTTTATTATCCAAAACTTTTAAAGAGGTTAAAACAGAACGATACCCTTCTTACCAGCAATCAATATCGTCATCTTTACTTCGGATATACCTTCCAAAAAGAGTATCAGCCTTATAAAACGGGAAAGAAGTCTGAAGAAGTTGCCAAATATTATCGTGGAGAAGGTATTTCACAAAAAGATCTTTCGAAGGGAATCCAGTTATTTTTGGGCGCGCTAGATGAAAATCCGCTGGATCTTAGGGCCATGAATTATCTCGCCTATTTGTATCATTTAAACAATGATGACGCCACTGCTGAAAAAATTGCAGGAAATTTCCACGGATTATTAAATGCCATTCTTACCTCGGGTGATGGATTAACCTGTGAAACAGGCTTTCATGTAATTACCGTAACAGATGAGTATGCCCTTTTAAACAGATTTCAAATGGAAACAAAATCACAAAGTCTGAAAGGAAAATGTGACTATCAGGAATTTGAAAAGGGCAAATACAAAGTTCCTGGATTTTATTTTGACATCAGCAGATTCTATGGAAGGATATTAGATTAATAATTTCCTGATATTGTATTCATTATTTCATCACGTTTTACTATTCAAAAATAACCGATATCAATTTTTATAAAAATAAATTTCATATGATTTTACCCTAAACAAAAGGGGTTGGAAGGAGGAGAAATATTTTTTTCAAAAAAAATTTAAATCTTGTGTAACATTTTTTTAAGGTTCGTCTCTAAAAGACAAATAAACTTTAAAACTTTAGAAATCATGAAAAAATTCACATTCCTTTTGATTATCATGTTATTTTTTTAGCAGTATGCAATATATTCGGTCAACAAACAACTTATCCTTTTGAAGTAAAGAAAACCGGAAAAGGAAATCAATCTTTACTATTCATTCCGGGATTTGCATCTTCGGGAGATGTTTGGAATGAAACCACTGCAAAGTTTGAAAAAGATTTCACCTGTTATACTTTAACGATGGCTGGATTTGCCGGAACAAAACCACAGGCAGATGCCAGCTTTAAAGACTGGGAAAAAGAAATAGCTGCTTACATCAAAAATAATAAAATAGACAAACCTATTCTCATCGGACACAGTATGGGAGGCGGTCTTGCCTTAGCTATAGCAGCCGACTATCCCGAACTTGTAGGTAAAATTATTATTGTAGACACATTACCCTGCCTGGCGGCCTTATCTGATCCTAATTTTACTTCTAAAGAAAAAAATGACTGCTCGGCTACTATAACTCAGTTAACAGCTATGAATGATGAACAGTTCCGAAAAATGCAGACTCAGGCTATGCCACGTCTCTTAGCAGATACTTCGATGCAGGAAACCGTGATCAATTGGAGCATGAAATCTGACCGAAAAACATTTGCTAAAATGTACTGCGATTTTTACAATACCGATCTCAGAGAAAAAATAAAAACCATCCAATGTCCTTCTCTTATTCTTCTGGAATCCTTTTTTGTTAACCTTAAACCCACTATTGAAGGGCAATACAAAAATTTAAAGAATGCCAATATGCAGTATGCTTCAAAAGGATTACATTTCATTATGTACGATGATAAGGATTGGTATTTTAGCCAGCTTAACAACTTTTTATCTGCGAAATAATGGTTTTCGAAGAGATATACGAACTCTACTGGCAAAGGATATTCCGGTTATGTATGGGATATGTGAATGATACTGAACTCGCTCAGGATCTTGCCCAGGAGACATTTATTATAGTCTGGCAGCAGCTCCCGAAATTCAGGAATGAATCCAGCATAGGGACATGGATTTTCAGAATAGCTTCTAACAACTGTCTCCGGCAGATTGAAAAGGAAAAGAAATTTGCCAAAACAGATTTACCCATCAACCTGGAAGAAAAAAAACAGGAATCTATGGAACCTCAGATTCAAATGCTCTATCAGTTTATTTCAGAGTTGCCTGAAACAGACAGAATTATTATTTCATTGGAACTGGAAGAGATAAGGCAGGCTGAAATAGCCCATATAGTAGGACTTTCAGAGTCTAATATCAGAGTAAAGATTCACAGGATAAAAGAAAAACTAACGCAAAAGTTTAAAGACAATGGATACTAATATCGATTTCAAAAATATATGGAAGCAGCAAACTTCAAACAAACCCAATCTGGAAGAACTTCTCGGAAAACTGAAAAAATTCAGAAACCAGAACCTTCGCAAATTGATTCTCGCCAATGTAGCTTTAGTCACTACCTCCATATTAATTGCTTTTATCTGGTACATTTACCAGCCTCAAATGATCACTACAAAAATTGGAATTGTACTTGTTATTCTGGCTATGGTCATCTTTCTTCTGGCCTATAACAAAATGTTTATGATATTTTATAAGATTGATCAGACCCAAACGAACAGTGAATATCTTCAAAGTTTATATGTGGTAAAAAGCAAACAGAAATGGATAGAGACTACGATACTCAATCTGTATTTTATGATGCTCTTTCTAGGAATTTGTTTGTATATGTATGAATACACATCGAGGATGTCCTTTGGTTTTGGTATTCTAACCTATGTTATAACATGTGCATGGATCGCTTTCAACTGGTTTTACCTGAGGCCACGAACCATAAAGAAACAGCAGAGAAAACTTAACGAATTAATTAATAAATTTGAAGAGATCAATAATCAATTAAAAGAATCATGATTTCTTCTGACAACAAAAACCACTGGGAAAATGTATATGAAACCAAAAATCCTGATCAGGTAAGCTGGACCCAGAAAAAACCGCAGACCTCGCTTGACTTTATTCTTTCTTCAGGATTGGGAAAAGATGCCAGCATTATTGATATTGGTGGTGGAGACAGTAACCTTGTTGATTTTCTTCTTGAAGAAGGATACGAAAATATTACAGTGCTTGATATCTCTGCCAAATCTCTGGAAAAAGCAAAGAAAAGACTGGGAGATGCAGCCGGTAAAGTAAAATGGATTGTCACAGATATTACGGCCTTCGAACCTACAGAAACCTATGACATCTGGCATGACAGAGCTGCTTTTCACTTCCTGACAACTTCGGAGCAGGTCTCAAAATACATCGATATTGCAGAAAAGAATGTGAATAACTTTATGATCCTCGGAACTTTTTCGAAAAACGGTCCTACGAAATGCAGTGGATTGGATATTCAGCAGTATGATGAAGAATCATTATCCGAAAAATTTGAAAAAAGTTTTAAAAAAGTAAACTGTATTACTGAAGATCACACCACTCCTTTTGACACTGTTCAAAATTTTGTATTCTGCAGTTTTAAAAAGCAGTAATGAATTGTATATAGTTAATTAAATAAAAAAAAGAGAGTCATTTCTGGCTCTCTTTTTTGTTTATCTCATTTCAAAGGAATGGTTTCTCTCTGATTATGACTCTTTTTCTTCTTGCATTTCCACTTCATGGCGAAGCTGAGCTTTGTAAAGCGTCGCATAATATCCGTTCTTATCCAGAAGTTCAAGATGCTTCCCTTCTTCTACGATTTTACCATGTTCCATTACAATAATCTTATCAGCTTTTTCAATGGTAGAAAGTCTGTGGGCAATAATAATGGAAGTTCTGTTTTTGGTAATTTTTTCCGTTGCTCTCTGAATAAGCTTTTCACTTTCATGATCAATGGAAGACGTAGCTTCATCCAGAATTAAAATTTTCGGATCTGATAAATAGGCTCTCAGAAAAGACAAGAGTTGTCTCTGTCCTAAAGAAATAGACGAACCTCTCTCGCTCACTACATAATCATATCCGCCAGGAAGCTGCTGAATGAAATCATCAACTTCAATTTCTCTGGCTCCTGCTTTTATTTTCTCCAAGGTAATACTGTCGTCCCCAAAAGCAAGGTTTTCAAAAATACTTCCGTGGAAGAGGAATACATCCTGCAATACTACTCCGATATGACTTCTGAGATTATAAAGCTCATAATCTTTTAAATCCACATCATCAATCAGAATATTTCCGGAGTTGATATCATATAATCTTGTAATCAAACTGATAATAGTAGATTTTCCGGCACCTGTTGCTCCTACAATCGCTACAGTTTCTCCCGGGTTTACTTTGAAATCAATTCCTTTCAGCACTTCCTGCTTTTCATCATATGCAAAGTGTACTTTCTGGAATTCAATTTTTCCGGCAAAATGATCTTTCTTCACCGTTCCGTTATTAGGCATTGAGTTTTCCTCATCCATTAATCCCAATACTCTTTCTGCTCCTACAATTCCTCGCTGGATATTATTAAAACGGTCTGCAATCTGTCTCAAAGGACGGATCAGCATTGAAATATACTGGATAAAGGCAATCACCACACCGGCACTGATCGTAATATAGCCTCCGTAGAAAAGGATAAAACCGATGAATAGTGAAGAAATAAGTTCTACTACAGGAAAGAACAGTGAGAAAATAAACACAGTTCTCAGCAATGCTCCCTTCAGCGTAATATTAATATCATCGAACTTTTTGAACTCAGATTCCTGTCTGTTGAAGACCTGAATGATCGACATCCCTGCCAGTCTTTCCTGAACAAATGAGTTTTGATTGGCCGTCCAGTTTCTTTCATCGCCGAAAGCTTTTTTCAGTCTTTTCTGAAAGAATCTTGTAATTACCACCATTAAAGGTAAAATAGCTAACGTAATATAACTCAGGTGAACATTGGTGCTGAACATCATCACCAATACAAACAGAATTCTCAGAATATCTCCGAATACCATCAGGAAACCGTCTGTATATACTGTTGCAATGGTTTCCACATCACCTACGGCACGCGTCACCAACTGCCCGATAGGTGTTTTGTCAAAAAATGAAGTTTTGAAATAAATCAGTTTAGCATATAAACGCTCTCTGATATCCCTGATCACATTTTGCGAGATAAAATTTGAAAAATAAACCAGGAAAAAGTTTAATACAGTTTCAGCAAACACCAATCCCACAAGGAAGTAGATGTGTTTCATCATCAAAGCTTTATCGTGCAGCTTTGTAATATCATTATCCACCACCTGCATGGTAAGATAAGGTCTGTAAGTAGAAACGATGGAAAGGAATATGGAAATGATAAGGGTAAGGATGAACCAAGAACGAAATTTCATTCCGATAAAGAACAGCCTTTTTATAATTCCCCAGGTATCTTGTTTTTTCATTGTACGAATCGAAAGAAAGAATTAAAATAAAATTCTATGCAAAAATAAGACATTATAATCGGACTGCCTTTACAACTTTTGCAAATCGTCATAGAAAATATCAGATACTTACCATTTACAATATGAATAGATTAAGTATTCTTTTGTATCCAGCCTAAAACATATTCTGCTACTTCTTCCCAATTTTTCTCTCCACAGATGAAATGACTTCTCCCTGCAAACTCTTTAAAATCTACAATGCTTCCCGGATCTTTGTAAGCCCCTGCTATTTTCTTTGAAAATGCTGCCGGGAAAATATGATCATTAGAGCCTGCAATGAACAGCAGCGGTTGATGGGGTTTCTTTAAATCTAATTTTGCAGAAGCTTTAAACAAAGGATCTTTTGCCAATTTTCTACTTTCAGGAACTGCTACTGTCTCGTAAAGCCTGTCACTTTCTTCCTTTGAATAATTATTGAAAAAAGCTTTGTGATACCATTCTTTTGTTCCCATATATGGACTGTTTCCTTTGAAGAAATTCACTACAGGCCAAACAATTTTAATGGTAGAAAAAGGAGCCATGATATTTTTCGGAGGAGCACCGTCAATACTTATACCAGCTGCTGCTTTTCCCATGTCAATCAGCTTCTGAACCATAAGTCCTCCAAAAGAATGTCCGATAACAATAGGCTTTTCGGGAAGACTGTCAATCAGTTTCACAAGATTGTCCACGGTATCGTCAAAACCGACATGTCTTAATTCTCCGGGAATATTATTTTTTAAGTATACGGGATCCCCTCCATGTCCCGGATTTGAGGGTGTATGTACAGTATATCCCTGCGCTTCAAAATAAGTTTTCCATTCTTTCCAGCTTGTATTATTCACAAATAACCCATGAATGAATACGATCGTTTTTGTTTTCATAATTTTCACTTTTTTGTTTTGTTAAATTGATGAAACAAATTTCTGCAGATAAAATGACGAAAACTTTAACCCAGGTTAAAATCGCACTATTTGCCTGAAATTCTTTTTCTTATCCTGCTCAGAGAAGGTCCCTGAATCCCTAGATAAGAAGAAATATGATACAGCGGAACATTACTGAAAATATCCGGATGCTCTTTCATCAGATCCAGATAACGTTCTTCCGGAGACTTTAATAAAAATCCTTCTACCCTTGTCATGGTAACGTTAAATGCTGCCTGTGCCAGAAGTCTCCCAAATTTTTCCCATTGATGCGACTGCTGGTAAAGAGAAATAAGATCTGCATGCCGGATAAAAATAATAGAAGCATTCGTAAGGGCCTGTGTAAAATAATCACATGGGATCTGATTGAGAAAACTTTTAAAAGAAACTACAAAACCATTGGCCGAATAAAGAAAAACATTCTTTTCTTCACCCGTATCTCCATTGATGACATAAGAACGAAAAACTCCATCGACAATAAATCCTAAATAAGAACAGACGTTTCCCTGAAGATTATAAAATTCTCCTTTTTTATATTCTTTTGGAAACCAAAAATTTTCAGACAGTCTGAAATCTTCTTCTGAAAGTCCAGCAAAATGATATAATGCGAAGGCTAATTTATCAATTTCAGTCATGGCTATTTTTTTAGTATTTCTTACAGTATTTAAAAATAATCTTAATTTCCGATACTAAAAAAAGAAATCTTACTGATCAATAGTCTTCCCTATCTCTTCAATTTCGATGGTCTTTGCCGGTCTTTCTTTTATAAATTTATTTTCAAGGAATTTATAAACTCCCCAAACGGCAACAATAGAGATGAGCCAACCTACAATATTCACTCCGGAAAAGCCTGTATAATTTACATTATCTACGGACTCAGGATCTGTTATTCCCAAATACACACCGTAACCCATACCTAATACAATCTGGGTTCCCAGATAAATTCCAATAGCTAAAACACCGTATTGCCATTTTGTTTTTCCAAATCTTTCTGCCAGCTGGCCATAATATCGATAGGCACCGATAAGAATAAAAATTGATAACATGATTATTATTTTGTTTTTAGTTTTTTTATTTAAAATTCATACCCTACATCTACCAGATACAGCCCGTGTCCCGGCGCTGAGGTACCTGCAGCATTGCGGTTTTTGTCTTCAATTACTTTACGAAGATCTTCCGGTTTCAGTTTTCCTGTTCCTATTTCTACCATCGTTCCGACAATTGCGCGAACCATATTCCTCAGAAAACGATTGGCAGAAACGGTAAATTTCAATTCCGTTCCGTTCTGTTCCCACTCTGCTTTATAAATTTTACAGATATTGGTCTTGTTGTCTGTTTTTAACTTGGCAAAACTGGTGAAATCTTCATATTCAAAAAGAATCTTACAGGCCTCATTCATCGCATCCACATCCAGACCTCTTTTCCAGTGCTGCCATGCAGATTCCTGAGTGAAGGGATTTTTTTCCAATGAGATAAAATATTCGTAGGTTCTGTACGTGGCATCAAAACGGGCATGAAAATCATCTTTTACCGGAAAAATTTTTTTAATGGAAATATCAGGAGGAAGAAAACTGTTCAGTCTTCTTACAAGCTGATCATCCAATTCTTTTTCCGTATCAAAATGGGCAAATATTTTTTTAGCATGAACGCCTGTATCGGTTCTTCCTGCTCCTGTAGTTTTTATCTCTTCGCGCAAAATGGTAGACAGCGCTTTTTCCAGTTCTTCTTGCACAGAAATGGCATCCGGCTGTATCTGGTAGCCGAAATAATTCTTTCCGTTGTAAGAAAATTCAATAAAGTATCTCAATGTATTGTAATAACTCCACAAAAATACTTTAATTTAACGAAATATTTGTCGAAAAGTCTTCGAGAATATTACATCAATGCTTATGAAAATTCCTATTTTTGCAATCGTATGAAAAGATGGTACCTTTATCCTTTTTCCCTCGGTTATCATTTGGTAACGGGTATCCGGAACACAATGTATGATCTGGGAGTTTTTAAGTCGACAAAATTCAAGACACCGATAATCAATGTCGGAAACCTTTCTGTGGGCGGAAGCGGGAAGTCACCCATGGTGATGTATCTTGCTCAATTCTTATCCAAACATTACAGAACAGGAGTACTTTCACGTGGTTACGGAAGGCTTACCAAAGGTTATGAAGTAACAAATTACGAAAGCAACTACAAAATGGTGGGTGATGAAGCAATGCAGCTTTTTGAACGTTTTAAAAACCGTTTTGTCATTGCCGTTTCCGAAGAACGTGTTCCCGGAGCCAAAAAAGTAATTGACGATATGGATCTTGAAGTTCTTGTATTGGATGATGCCATGCAGCACAGAGCCATCAAAGCCGGATTCAATATTCTGATGACCGATTTCAGTGATCCTTTTTTCAAGGATTATCTTCTTCCTGCCGGAGATCTTAGAGAATCAAGAGCCGGATATAAAAGGGCCGACATCATTATGGTCAGCAAATGCCCTGATGAACTGACGGAGGAAACAAAAAGGTATTATATATCAAGAATACGACCTTCTTACGGACAGAAAGTATTCTTTTCATCCATCGGTTATGACGAAAATGTCTACGGAAAAGATAAAATGCTTCCGGATAATAACCTGAATTATTATGATATTTTACTGATCACCGGAATTGCGAATCCAAAACCGCTTCTGGAACATCTGGCAAAATTCTCAAAAAGAGTAAAGCATTTAAAATTCAGAGATCATCACAATTTCACGGATGATGATATTAAAAAAATCCTTGCCGAGTATAAAAAATTAGGGGAATATAAACTGATATTAACCACAGAGAAAGACTATGTACGTCTGAAAACTTTTGACTATCTTAGAGAAATTGTTTACTACTGGCCTATCAATGTATTGATTGATAAGAAAGAAGAATTCAATCAAATCATCTTAGATTATGTTAGAAAAAATTAAAGAAACTGCAGATTTTATTAAAAATATTATTCAGCAAACCCCTGATTTTGCAGTTGTTTTAGGATCCGGACTTGGTAAATTACAAAATGAAATAGAACCGATCCATGTTTTAGAGTACAAAGACATTCCTCATTTTCCACAGACTACAGTGGCCGGACATACCGGAAAACTGATTTACGGAATTCTGGAAGGGAAAAAAGTACTGATGATGAGCGGACGTTTCCATTATTATGAGGGACATTCTATGGAAACGGTGACATTCCCCATAAGAGTTTTTCATTTGCTGGGAATTCAAAACCTTATTCTTTCCAATGCCTGTGGTGGTGTAAACCCAGCTTACAATGTTGCAGACATCGTTATTCTGAAAGATCATATCAACATGATGCCTGAGCATCCTTTACGTGGGAAAAATATAGATGAGCTCGGACCTCGTTTTGTAGATATGAGCGAACCTTACAACAAAAAATGATTGCCACAGCGGAAAAGGCTGCTGCTGACCACCAGATTAAAATTCATCAGGGAGTTTATGTAGCGCTACAAGGACCAACTTTTGAAACTCCTGCCGAATATGGAATGATTAAAGCCATCGGCGGTGATATGGTAGGAATGAGTACCGTTCCCGAAGTTATTGTTGCTAGACATATGGAAATGGATGTTTTCTGTATCTCTGTGATCACGGATCTTGGCGGGCCGGATGTAGCTTTTGCCGTTTCTCACGAAGAGGTTCTGAATGCAGCCAACAAAGCAATGCCCAACGTAATTGCCGTTGTGAAAGGCTTGATTAAAAACTATCAGTAAAAAACTTCAATCAGAAATATTACAACTGAAGGCGTAACATTCCCCTCCCACGCAGGGTTGGCAAAAATTTAAAGAATTTTTGACGGGGTGGTTTTCATACTCCCACTCTCCCATCCCATAGAATCCATCAATATTATAAATTTTTCCTAATTCCAGGAGAAATCAATCTCAGATTGCAATTCATTGTTTAGATTTGTACAAATGAAATTGTACGAGATGAGAAAGTTGATACTAATTTTTATGATAGGTATTTTTGGAATAAGCTATTCACAAAAAGTGCCTGCCGTCCTTAAAACGGGATTTTCAAAAGAAGCTTTACAGCAGAAACTGGAAGATGAAAATGGAAAAACCATTACCATCAAACAGATTTTGGCTCAGCATAAAGGAAAAGTTTTAGTGATTGATTTTTGGGCAGGATGGTGTAGAGATTGCTTAAATGCACTTCCAAAAGCCAAAGAATTAGAAGAAAATAATAAGAATATTGATTTTGTATTTCTGTCATTGGACCGTTCAAAAGAAGGGTTTGAAAAAAGTCTGGAAAGATTTGATATGAAAGACAAAGAAAACTATTGGTTTTCTACAGGCTGGAAGAACGATTTCAATAATTATGTAGATCTAAACTGGATCCCGAGATATATGGTGATTGATCAGAAATCTTCCATTGCAAAATATTATGCAATATCTCCTGAAGACCCTGAACTTCAACAAACCATAGACAAGCTTTTAAAATAATTATTATTTATCTAATCCGAAAAAACATAAAAAACTCATTGAAAACCAAAAACTTTCAGTGGGTTTCAAATTTTATACCCATAGCACCATGATTACAAGAGAAGCCACAGAACAGGATTTAGCAATCCTTTTAGAATTTGAACAGGGAGTTGTTACTGCCGAAAGACCGTTCAACAGTACATTGATTGAAGGAGAGATTCATTATTACGATTTAAAACATCTGATACAATCTCCCGAAGCAACCGTAATTGTTGCCGAAGAAAATAATGAAATCATTGCATCAGGATATGCTCTGATTAAGAAAGCGGCAAAAGATTATTATCAGTTTAAAGAATATGCCTATCTCGGTTTTATGTATGTAAAGCCCCAACACAGGGGAAAAGGAATCAATAAAGTCATTACTGATGAACTCATTTCCTGGTCAAAATCACAGGGAATCAATGAGGTAAGACTTGATGTGTATGCACAAAATGAATCTGCCATAAAAGCGTATGAAAAGGCAGGTTTTGAACCTCATCTTCTTACCATGAGACTGAAGGCTTAAAAGGCGGAAGAAAGAAGATGGGAAATGGAAGTAATCTTAGTACGTTGAATAATCTGTTATTTTTTTAAATTAATTTTCAATAAACAGGTCATCAATTTCCATATCATACTTATTAACCTCCGGCCTCCTGCTACAAACTTTTATAAAAAACTTACCTTCTACAAAAAATTTACCGTCAATAAAGGAATCCATATCTTTGTATATGGATTTTTCTTTGCCTCTTCGTAAAATTATTCATGTGGATATGGATGCATTCTATGCTTCTGTGGAGCAACATGATAATCCCACACTGAAAGGCAAGCCCATCGCCGTAGGAGGACAACACCGTGGTGTAGTGGCAGCCGCAAGCTATGAAGCCAGAAAATTTGGTGTTCGTTCTGCAATGCCCAGCAAAACAGCCAAAGAAAAATGTCCGCAGCTTATTTTTGTTCCTCCCCGATTTGCCCGATACAAAGAGATCTCCAAAAAAATCCGGGAAATTTTCTATGAATATACTGATCTGGTAGAACCTCTGTCTCTGGATGAAGCTTATCTGGATGTCACCGAAAATAAAAAAGGTATGGAATCTGCGAATCTGATCGCCAAAGAAATCCGTCAGAAAATTTTTGAACAGACCGGATTAACAGCTTCTGCAGGAATTTCCGTCAATAAGTTTTTAGCTAAAGTAGCTTCCGACATTAATAAACCGAACGGCCAGAAAACCATTCATCCTGATAAAATGGAGCATTTTCTGGAAGAGCTGCCTGTAGAAAAATTTTACGGCGTTGGAAAGGTTACGGCTAACAAAATGTTTAGTTTAGGAATTTACAAAGGAAAAGATTTAAAAAAGAGATCACTTGAAGATCTGATAAGACTTTTTGGAAAATCCGGCCAGCACTATTATAATGTGGTTCGCGGAATTCATACTTCTGAAGTAAAACCTCATCGGATTCAGAAAAGTGTGGCTGTAGAAAGAACTTTTTTTGAAGATCTACTGGATGAACAACAGATCAATGAAAAACTGGAAAGTCTTGCAGAAGAAATTCATCAAAGGCTACAGAAAAATAATATTCTGGGTAGAACTTTAACGTTAAAAATAAAATACAAAGATTTCTCTCTTTTCACAAGAAGTATCACAAAGGAAGATTATTTTTCATCACCGGAACAGTATTATAACACCGGAAAAAAACTTTGGGAACTTCGTCCTTTTGATAAAGCTGTTCGTTTGCTCGGATTATCTCTCTCTCACCTGAATACAGAAGAAAAAAAGCAGGTTTCGGTTCAACTAAAAATTCCGTTTGAGGAATTTGAAAATGATTAAATCATATTTTTTTGCTACCTTGTATCAAACAAATCAGCAAATTTATGAACCCAACCATGATCCAGTTTTTCCACTGGTATTCTGAAGGAGACGGAAAATTGTGGAAAGAAGCCGAAAAACAGGCCGGATATTTAGCAAAACTTGGAATTACTTCTGTATGGTTTCCTCCTGCCTACAAAGGGACAAATGGCGGCTATTCCATCGGTTATGATGCCTACGACCTGTATGATCTCGGAGAATTTGATCAAAAGGGAACTCTTCCTACCAAATATGGTACTAAAAAAGATTACACAAAAGCCATTAAAGCCTTAAAGAAGCAAAATATACAGATCATTGTAGATATTGTTCTGGGACATAAAGCCGGAGGTGATGAGCTGGAGAAATTCAAGGTTGTCAAAGTAGATGAGGAAAACAGGGAAAAGGTGATTTCCGAAGTGATCGAAATAGAATCTTACACGAAATTTACCTTTCCGGGAAGAGGAAAAAATATTCAGATTTTGAGTGGAATTTCACCTGTTTCAGTGGTGTAGATTATGCTGAAGGGATGGATTCCCATATCTTCAAAATACAGTCAGAATACGGAAACGACTGGGAGGAAATGATTGATGATGAAAAAGGGAATTACGACTACCTGATGTATAATGACATTGAGCACCGGAATCCTTTTGTACGGGAAGAGCTTAATACCTGGGCAAAATGGTATTTTGATCAGACCGATTTTGATGGGGTAAGGCTTGATGCTTTAAAACATATTTCTTTTGATTTTTATAAAGAATGGCTCACACTGCTCCGTTCCAATTCCGGAAAAGATATTTTTGCTGTAGGAGAATACTGGGCTCCGGGATATCTTCATCTTCTTCAAAAGTATATTGAGGTCACGGAAGGCTGCATGAGTCTTTTCGACAGTTCTTTGCAAAATAACTTTCATACAGCTTCCAGAGAAGGTGATTCTTATGATCTCCGAAGAATTTTCGATGAAACTCTTACTCAGGCAGATCCTATGCATTCTGTAAGTTTAGTAGCCAATCATGACACTCAGCCATTACAGGATCTTGAAGCTCCCGTAGAACCTTGGTTCAAGCCAATTGCCTATGCCCTTATTTTATTGAGAAAAGACGGTTATCCCTGTGTATTTTACCCCGATCTTTATGGTGCTCATTATGTGGACAAAGACAGAGAAGGTAATGATCAGGAAATATTTATGCCAAAAGTAGATGGTATTGAAGAGCTATTAAAAGCGAGGAAGGATCATGCTTACGGTGAGCAGCATGATTATTTTGAAGATGCCAACTGTCTTGGCTGGGTACGTACAGGAGATGATGAACATACCGGATGTGTCGTAGTTTTAAGTAATAAGGATGCTTACAATAAGCCTATGGAAGTGGGAACGCTTTACGCTGGGAAAAAATTTAAAGATATTTTGAAACGATTCAAAGAGAAAGTAATGATTGATGAAAACGGCTGGGGAGATTTTCCTGCTCCGGCAGGAAATGTGAGTGTCTGGATTCCTGAATAAGATTAATTTATCAGAAACCCCTGTCAAGGCTTGGAACGTTGACAGGGGTCTTTAAGATTTAGCAGTAAATATATCTGCAATTCCAAACATCTATAGCCCATTCACAGCATTGTCCATCTTCGTTGGAAGTACAGCATACTTTTCCCCAATTTAAATCTCCGGCTTTTAAACTCTTTAATTCCTGACGGTTCAATTTTTTTACTTTGATTTCTTTGTACGTTTTCATAATTGTTATTTTTTATGGTTTAGTTATTAAATATACATTAAAAATCACAATTATGAATAAACATTCAATACCAACTACTTGATTAAGTATATATAATATTAATTATTAAAGATAAATTTTGAGAATATGATGAAACACCCCGGCAAAAGATCAAAGAATTTTTGCCACCATTCCAAGGGAGCCGAATTCTTACGTCTTTAGTTGGGATATTTGTTAAGATTAGATGAGCTTGATCTCTACTTACATTTTTCGGAGTTCAAGGATTTCCGGTCTTTCGGAGGTATCTGATATTTTTCCGGTGCGGGCAAATTCAGCCCAGAGCGCTCTCAGTTTTTTACCATTCTCATGAATACGGCTCCATGGAATATCTTTCAGCAATTCGGAAGATTTCCAGGCTGATTCATTCCCGAAAATTAAAGGAAGATCAATACAATGCGGCGCTCCGATATGGTTGTCTTTCAGTTTTGAATGAATTCTGAATAGATAGACATTTCCACCGGCATCCGCCAGATTCCGGGCAAACTGTCTTGCTGGATTTCCATAGATAAGCGCAGTCGTTTTTTCAACCGTTTTATCCATAATTTTTAAACCTAATCCTTTTCCGAAATATTTATTTAAAGCCTCTGAGGTTTTAAGATAGAATGCCGTTTCATCATTATTTAAACCAATCAGGACATCAAATTTCTGAGCATTTTTTTTCCACATTTCCACAGAATCTTCTTCTTTACACAAAGGAAAATGTCCGTATTGAGTTCCGAAAGGCATCGCAGCTTTCAAACCGTATTTTATTATGGAAGGCACAAATGCTTTGTACTCATCCATCATTTTTAAAACATCGGTTTCCTCTTTCAGTACTTCTGTTTTTTTCAGAAATTCTGCAGACATTTTTTGTCTTTTATGACGTAATCCTAATGGAGCACTCTGGATGATCAAGCGCTGGAACAAATCCTCCACTCCTTCTGATATCATTAAATGGGCAATAGCATCACCTCCTGAAGACTGCCCGAGAAGGGTGATATTTTTTCATCACCTCCCAGATCTGCAATATTGTTTTTAATCCACTTTAAGGCTTCAATGATATCCAGCAATCCAAGATTGGCAGGCCTTTTTTCATCACCACCTAAAAAACCAAATAATCCTAAGCGATAGGAAACGGTAACTACAATAATATGTTGCTCTTTCACCCATTCTGCAGGATCAGCAGTGGCCAGATCTCCACAGCCTATTTCATGAGAGCCTCCATGGATCCAGACAACAACAGGGAGTTTTTCATTTCCAGATATAATTTGCGGCCGGGTTATGGAAAGATACTGGTTAGATTCATCTGCTTCAAAACTTTCAACAGGTGTCGCTCCGATCATTTTTTCCACAAGCGGACTTAAAGCCTGCGGGCACACCGGAGTTTTTCCCGGAGAAATAATGATTGAAGATAAAGAAGCTTCTACGGCGACTGGTTTTTTAAATCTTTCAGAATGGGCGTACCGGATACTTTTAATCCTTATAATTCCTTGTTCATTTAGTGCTGTAAATCTCCCGAATCTGGTATTAAAAACAGTAGTGTCTTGGTGATTTGGTGTCATCTTAAAACTGTGAAAACTTTTCTCTTTAAATTTAATTATTTAAACACAAATTTCACAAATGAGTACATAAATATTCACTATTAATTATGGTATCATTGGTGAAAAGATTAGTGTTATTCGTGTTAAAAATAATTTAACCTCTAATTCCGCAAATGCAGGCACAATATTCACAAACCATTATTGTGTGATTCGTGTAAAAATTAGTGTTATTCGTGTTAAAAAACTAGTTGAGGGTTTTATATTCGCTGGGAGAAATTCCTACTTTGGTTTTAAACAGCCTTGTAAAATGCTGTGGATATTTAAAGCCCAGATCATAAGAAATTTCACTGATTGTTTTTGCCTGATCCAGAATCTGTTCTTTAGCAATATCAATAAGTTTATTGTGGATAAATTCTTGTGCGGAAATTCCCAGTTCTTTTTTTATCAGATCTCCGAAATAATTGGCAGAAAGATTTAGCTTTTCCGCAAAATAGTTCACCATAGGAAAACCTATATTCTTCGGATTTTCAGATTTTAAATAATCATCCACCAGATTTTCAAATTTACCTATGACACCCTGATTGATATGATCTCTTGTAATGAATTGCCGGTCGTAAAAACGCATACAGTAGTTCAGAAAGAGTTCAATATTATTAACAATTAAAGATTTACTGTGTTTATCAATAGACTGTTCCAGTTCCAGTTTAATATTTTTAAAGCAATCCAATACTACTTCTCTTTCTTTTTCTGACAGGTGAAGGGCTTCATGTACATCATAGGAGAAAAAAGAATAATCTTTCATATTCTTTCCTAGATTGGTTCCTTTTATTAAATCCGGATGAAAAATCAGGGCAAAACCTGCAGGCTGAACAAATCTGTCTTTATTATAAATTCCATAGGTCTGGCCGGGAGCAATAAAAACTAATGTTCCTTCCTGATAATCGTAGCTGTGTTTTCCGTATTGCATATCACCACACATGACGTCTTTCAGAAAAACGGTATAAAATCCAAATTTTCTTCTATACTGACAAATAGGATCAGACTTGGAAAAATCAATGATACTTACCAGCGGATGCAGGGTTTCATGATTCGCCATTTTATTGTACTCTGAGACCGTGTTATAAATTTCAACCTCCTGATTTTCCATGAAGTATATTTTTATTGCTATTCAAAATTACCACTTTCATTTGTAACTGAAATGGTGCCTGTAAAATTGGTAAGTAATTCGGTAATCTGTATAAGTTTTGTTTACAGGAAAGTTTCGACTTTTGTATCGTTATAGAAACTTTTAATACGGACATTCCTCAAAGGGAAAAGCTTTTTCAGATGAGTTCTCTTAAGGAACAGCATAGGTTCATATTGAATATCATAATTTATAACCCTAAATAAACTAAATATAAAATGAGTACAATCACAGTAAAAGCTTATGGTGCAGCGTCTACCACAGCAGATCTGAAAGAAATGAATATTGAAAGAAGAGAGGTAACCGCAAAAGATGTAGAGATTGAAATTCTATACTGCGGAGTGTGCCACTCTGACCTTCATACCGCAAGAAACGACTGGGGTGGATCTTTGTATCCTGTAGTTCCGGGACATGAAATTGTAGGAAGAATTACCAAAGTAGGAAGTGAGGTTTCCAAATTTAAAGCGGGAGATCTGGCAGCAGTAGGATGCATGGTGGATTCATGCGGACATTGTGACAGTTGTCAGCACGATCTGGAGCAATATTGCCAGAATGGATTTACAGGGACTTATAACGGAAAAGATAAGCACCTTGGAGGTCATACTTTTGGAGGATATTCTCAAAAAGTAGTTGTTGATGAACATTTTGTTTTAAGTGTTCCTGAAAATTTAGATCTGGCAGCAGTAGCACCCCTTCTGTGCGCAGGAATTACCACATGGTCACCGTTAAGACACTGGAACACTGGTCCGGGTTCAAAAGTAGCCGTTGTAGGATTAGGCGGTTTAGGTCATATGGCTATTAAACTAGCAAAAGGACTGGGAGCAGAAGTTACTTTATTCTCAAGAACTCCGGGAAAAACGGATGATGCGAAACAACTTGGAGCAGATCACGTTGTAATCTCTACGGATGATTCCCAAATGGATGCTGTAAAAGGTAAATTTGACCTTATCATTGATACGGTACCTTACGAACATGATATCAATCCTTATATGCAGACTCTTTCTCTGAACGGAACTCTGGTTCTTGTAGGATTCGTTGGTGAATTCCAGGAAACGCAGGTAAGTACAAGACCTATGATCTTCCAACGCCGTTCTGTAGCAGGATCTTTGATCGGAGGTATTGCAGAAACCCAGGAACTGTTAGATTTCTGTGGAAAACATAATATCGTATCTGATATCGAGCTGATTAAAATGCAGGATATCAACAATGCATATGAAAGAATGCTTAAAAGCGATGTAAAATACCGTTTCGTTATTGATATGCAGTCTTTATAATTCTTCTATAAAATAGTAACAGAAACAGGTTCTTCAGATTGAAGAGCCTGTTTTATTTTTTCAGGTTTTGGCTAAAAGCATTTTGATCCTGATTCGTTATATATCTGTTTCCTTCAGCACATTTATTATCATTTCTTTCCATATCCTGAAAAGCCCATGCTGCCATGGCATCAATCACGGGAGCCAGTTCATTCCCTGCTTCACTCAGTTTATAGGTCACATGAGGTGGCACTACAGGTTTTGCTGTTCTGATAATGAGTCCGTCTGTTTCAAGCTGTTTCAAATGCTGGATAAGCATTTTTTCTGTTACAGCAGGAATTGCTTTTTTCAATTCGCTGTATCTTTTTTCTCCTGTGGAAAGATTGAACAGGATAATCGGTTTCCAGAATCCTCCAATTCTTTCCATAACGTACATTACAGGACAATCCTGCACTGTTTTTTTATTCTCCTGAATGGTTGAACTTTCTTTAATCGCTGTCATATCTACATACTTTAGGGTAAGTACTTGTATAAAAGTAAGTACAAATATAACTTTGTTCTCAGAAATAAAAAATATTTACATATGAAAATTATAATCACAGGATCACTAGGAAATGTAGCTAAACCATTAGCACAAAAGTTAATTGCCGACGGGCACAATATTACCATAGTAAGCAGCAGCGATGCCAGAAAACAGGATATTGAATCTCTGGGTGCAACTCCGGCCATTGGGTCTATCACAGACGTTGATTTTTTAACACAAACATTTGATGGAGCGGATGCAGTTTTTGTGATGACCCCTCCAGCGATCAGCCCGGATAAAATTGTGGAAAACACGACCAATGCAGGAAAAAATTATGCTGAGGCTTTGAAAAATACGAATGTAAAAAGAGCCGTCATGTTAAGCAGTGTAGGTGCAGAATCTCCGGTAGAAAACGGTCCTATTGCGGGTCTTCACAATATTGAAAAAATATACAATGAAGTAGAAAACACTTCTTTTACTTTTTTAAGAGCCGGATATTTTTACAATAATTTTTTCAATGATATTCCTTTGATTCAAAATGCAGGAATCATTGGAGGAAATTATCCTGCAGATATTGAAGTACCTGTAGTACATCCCAATGATATCGCCAACGCTGCCGCTGAAGAATTGGTAAAAGATGAAAAAGCTAACAACATCAGATATATTGTAAGTGATGTAAGAAAAGCTTCTGACTTTGCAAAGGTTCTGGGAACATCTGTTAATAAACCTGAACTTCCATGGGTAGAATTCTCTGATGAAGATTCTTTAAACGGAATGCTTCAGGCGGGATTACCTGAAGATATGGCTAATTTGTATGTTGAAATGGGAAGAGGAATAAGAACCGGTGTTGTACAGAAAGATTTTATTGATCATGGTTCCCCGGTTACAGGAAGTGTTAAATTAGAAGATTTTGCAAAGGAGTTTGCTTCTCAATTTTAATTTCTTTTGTCTTGAAACAAAAGAAACAAAAGTTCAAGACTGGAATTAAAATGCTAAAAATAATTTTTGTTCTCTAAAAATTCTAAACTCGCGCGGTTTCACTATTAATTTAGTATCGAATTTAATTCCCGCGCTTCAAACAGTAGAATTTTCTTAACGCTTTTAATTCCTAAGTCAATTTATAAACAAGATTCGGCGCACCTTTGGTGCGCCGAATCTTGTTTATAATATCTTTAATTCAATACTATTTTTTGTTTTTTAAAGTTCTTTTTAAAACTTTCAGTTTCCCGTCAATAGGCTGATCAATTTTTAATCCTAAAACCTCAGCCACCAAAGGATAAACATTGATGTTCGCAAATTCATCAATCACCAGATTGTTTTTAAATTCCGGTCCCCAGGCAAAAAAAGTAGCTTTCATTTCCGGTACCACTTTAGGATTATAACCATGTTTCCCCACTGATGTTTTCTTACCTTTTTCCAGGAAAATCTTTGGTGCTTTCGGAATCAGAAGAATCTGCCCTATTCTGTTGTACTGGTCATCTCTTGTAGCGAAATGCAGGTATCTGGGAAGTTTTTTATCAAGATATACTTCGTAGTCGTCTGTTTTATTGGCTTTCAGTTGTTTATAAACCGCTTTTACTTCATCAGGGTTTTTAACATAAACTCTTAACAAAGTCTGAGAATTGTAAAAATCAAATCTGTTTTTATCAACAAGAAGAGCCGGAATTTCCAACGGTGTACCTCCATCTACTTTAATCATTCCGTGATCGGAAACAAAAACAAAGTTGACATTTTTTAATCCTAAACCATTTACTTTCTGAACAAGATCACCAATAGCCTGATCTATAAGATGAACAGCAGTTTCCGTTTCTTTGGTATCCGGACCATAATGATGTCCGCTTCCATCTACTTCCGGGAAATATAATGAAATGAAGTGTGGTCTTTTATCTTCCGGTAATTTCAGCCAGTTGACTACTTTTTCTACTTTTTCTGAAGGGGTAAATTTTTCGTGATAAGGATAATAATAAGTAGGTCGCATTCCTCCGGCGTCACTCGCAGATCCTACCCACATTAAAGAGGCAGATACCATTCCTTGTTTTTCAGCAAGCCCCCAAAGCGGAGTTCCTCCATACCAGCTTCCGTCCTCAGCATTTTTCTTACTGCTCATCGCATAGCCTTCTTTTCTCTTGTAATCGTAGAAAAAGTTATCAATCAAACCATGATGAGAAGGATAAAGCCCGGTAATTAAACTCCAGTGGTTTGGAAAGGTAATACTTGGATAGCTTGGAATCATGGCTTCAGCCTTTACACCACTATTAGCTAGTTTCAAAAGGTTTTCAGCATTGTATTTCTGAGCATAATCATAACGGAAACCATCCGTTGATATCATAATCACATAAGGTTTCGACTGTGCTTCAGTACTGTTTTGTCTTCCTGGTATTACAACCTGGGCAGTATCAATATTGGCCTGCTGGGCAAAAGCCGTAAAGGAAATGAGCAGCAGTAAAAAATGGATTCCTCGCTTCATTATTTTAAAAATTTTCGGCAAAGTTACATCCTATCCTTCTCCCTGAAAAGTTTAAGAGATTAAAAGTATATTAAAACCTCTTATTTTGTTTGAATCAAAATTAATCGCTGTTAAATAGACCTTTTCATTTCAAACTGTGACAACCAGTTGTTCAGTCCTACTCTTTCGCTAAGAAACTTATCTGTACTTTCTGAAGAATCATCCACATTGTTTAACGCTATCGCCTGCCCGTGATTTTTTTCTCTGATAGCATTAAAGAGCTTTGTACCAATTCCCTTATTTCTGTAATTCTTATCTACAGCAAACTGGTATACTTTTTTCGATGCAGGACCATAAACAATATATCCGACGAGCTTTTCCCCTTCATAAGCCCCTAAAGTCACATAATTTTCAGGCATCGGTTCCAATACGTAAACAGATCCCTGCCATGAAGGTTCAATATCCCAGAAAGAACATAACAACTCCCATTGAAAGTCTTTCAAATCTCGTATGGATACTTCAGTATTTCCTTTTTCCTGTTTAATATTCCCATTAAAGCAAAGCAGTCTTCTGACAATTGTAAAACCTAAATTTTCATAAGCCCTGATAGCAGGCTGATTTCCTTCGATAACTTCTAGCAACAGTGTATTTGCATTTCTTTCTTTTAAAACAGGAATGATAAAATCGTACATTTTTCTTACCAAGCCTTTACCTCTGCTTTCCGGAACTACTCCTGTACCGCCATTGTAAATAATTTTCTCCCCGTTTTCAATTTTTTCGGACTGAAGGATAAAGCCTACCAGTTTCCCATCTTCAAATGCTCCGGCAGACAAGTTCAGATCTAATTTTTCTGCTGCGATTTTTGAAACAAGCACTTCTTTTGTCAAGTGAAAAGGAACAACATAATCAGAAAATGAGTAATTGAATACGGATAAGAGTTCATCTATTGTGATATCTGCTAAGGTTTTGAATTCCATAGGGTCGTAAAAATTATAAGGTCAAAAAATTTTCCTTTATTAAGAATCAGGATCTACACAAATATATGAATTTTAAAGCAAACTCCCTGAAATTGGGACTTTAAGAAAAAAATGATACCCCTGAAAAATCAGAGGTATTCATTATTAAATATTGAGGTGTGTTTTTTCTGAAAAATTACTCTTTGATCAGTTTTTCATAAGATGTACTTCCGTCTTTAAACTGAATTTCAAGATAGTAACTTCCTGATTTCAGATTTTCAATACTGATGCTTTCTCCATCCGGTTTTACTGAAAGTACTTTTCTGCCCGTTGCTTCGTAGATATCAACGGATTTTATTTTGTCAGAATTTTTGAAATTAACGGTTGATTTTGCCGGATTAGGATATAGATTTACCTTATTGCTATTGGCTGTAATTTCACTGGTAGATAAAGAGGCAGCTGTCATCGTCAATGTTGCATATCCTCTTCCTGCATCATGGTATCCTAAAGAAGTTCCTCCACTTTTACGGGCATAGAAGATATTGATTGTTCCAGCCGCATTGGCAATGGCAAAATCTCCTGTTCCACCTGTAAGTGACCTTGTTGCTACTACAGTTCTTGTAGATCCGGATACGGTGTTCGAAGTTTCTGTCCAGTCCTGAGATGCATCGGCCGAAGGTGCATTAGGAACATTACTGAACGAATAGTCTCTATTGGCAGAAGAGTTATAAATAAATCCGTCTGATCCAGCAGCCATGCCGGTAGTTCCAAAACCTATTCCCATCATAGAGTTGCTGTCACCTGTTACCGTAATCGTTACTCCTGAAGGAGTTGTATCTAATTTCACCGTCATGGAAGTTGCCGGTAAGTTTACCGTTCCTGACGAAAACTGTGCCAATGCGAAATTGGCAAGAAGTACGCTTAGCGCTAGTAGAGTTTTTTTCATATCAATTTTTTAAAAGATTAATAATTTCCTTGTTATTGGTTTGTAATGCATATTCGAAAGGGGTCATTCCCATTGAATCTTTCTTTGTTTTATCTGCTTTATATTTCAGCAGCTGTTCTACCAGATCTTTATTTCCGGATTTTACAGCCCAGAATAAAGGGGTGTATCCTGTTTCATCTGCAATATTGGGATCTGCTTTTTTCTTAAGCAGATGTTCTACAAGGTCTTTGTTGTATTTAATCGCAAGACCTGCCAATGCCGTTCCTTCACGGCTTTTGTAATTGACATCTTTTACATTTTCAATCAGAAAATCGGCAACGTCTGTATTTCCTCTGTAACATGCTAAAATAAGGGGTGAAAATCCGTTCTCGTTGATCTGATTAATCACATCCGGATTTTGCTTCATCAACTCCTGTACTTCAGTTACAGTCCCATTTCTTGCAATATCAAATATTGATTTCGCTTTTTCCTGAGCAGATACTACTGAACTCAGGAACAGTCCTAATATTAAGATGAAATGTCTCATTGTTTTATCATTACATAGTTATATTCAATATTGACATTTTCAGCCACTTTCTTGGTAACCATTTTGGGAATAGTCACTTTATAATCTACAGGTCTTGCTACAAAACCTCCCTGCATATAGATTCTCCCGTCTTTGGCATATAAAGTGGCAGCAGAGGTAACGGCTTTATCTACTCCATGAAAGTTCAATGTTCCCTGCACCGTATATTTCTGAGGAATTGTGGTAAGCTTTGTTTTATCAAAGTTGACAATTTTCCCTTTGAAAGTGGTTTTCGGATATTTTGCAGATTCAGCATAGCTTTCATTGAAATGCTCTTCCATTAATTTTGTTTTAAAATGAAAGTTTTTGACATTTGAAACTGACGCCATTTCACCATTGTCTGCATTGAGAATGACAACATTGTTGTCATCCTGAGCAAAAATATCATCAAACAGTGGTACCGAAGCTTCAAAAGTTACTTTCCCTGTTTTGGAGCTATATTTTTGTGCTGAAGCGTACCCTGCAGAAAGAAGTAATACACTTAATAATGCTAATTTTTTCATATCAATTTTTTTAATTTTCATTTAGTCCGTCAGCTTTCCATTTGATAAACATATTGATTTGAGCTGCGGACATAGATCCTCCCTTTGGCATTTTCTCCGGATCACCATTAGGTCTTTGGATACGATCCAGAATTCCGTCAATATTATTTTTTACCTGATCATATGTAACCAAAGGTTTAAAACTTCCCGCAGAATGACAGCCTGCGCAGCTGTTATCCATAATGGGTTTTACATCTGCTGTATATTTTACAGATGCCGTTATCGGTGTGTTATCAGAAATCTCTTCATACGTTCTGCTGTCACAAGCCGTCAGTATGATTGCTGACGACAATATCAATAAGGATGTTAGCTTTTTCATATTAAAAAACTCTATAAAGATTAAACCCAAAGAAAATATGTCCCTTTCCCCATGCTCCTGTGGCATTGGTAAGATATCCGATATCAGAATTGATCTGGGAGTTTGTGAGTAAAAGCTGGAACACGTGTCCTCCTGTTTCTATATCTACGCCCAATGATAAAGGGTTTTTATAAAAACTGTGATCGTCAAAATTCACAAAGTATTCTGCATTTAAAGAAACTCTTTTTGAGATTTTATAGCGTCCTCCCAAACCTGCCAGAAACTGATTTTTGTTTTCAATGGTCGGTTCGTAAAGGTTTTTATGAACAAAGGAAGGCGTAAGCTGTACTGAAAGCTTATCACTGAATCTTCTTGAGATCAATGCCTGGGTAAGATAAGAAAGCCTGTCACTGAATGTAAGGTGTGGATAAGTATCTTTATCCAGTTCAGTATTAGCCCCCATTACATTATACCCCACAATATCCACCGGAAAGTTTTCACTTTGTTTTACCAGCCTGTACTTCACTGCTCCTTCAAAGGTTTTCATATTTGTTTCTCTGGACAGGCTTACCGAAACAGCATCTGAAATACCATAGATAGCACCTAATTTGGTTGAGGCATTATCCAGTCCGAAGAAATCTTTAAATCCTGCACTTATGTCACCAAATCTGTGGGCAACAATCATGTACCATTCTTTTTTGGCGGCTAGTTTCGTAGATTGTCCTGTTACAATCTGAAGGGCCTTGAAGGCCGGTTGTGAGGTTTCTGTATTGGTTTTAACAGTGTCAATATCTTTCAGCAGATCTTCCTGTGCAAAGACAAGACCTGAAGAAAACATTGACAAAAATAAGAGAGTTTTTGTCATATACAATTTGAATTAAATTATGATACAACAAACTTATTGAGTTCTCAATTCAAAAATAGGTGATAAAAGTCACCAGTCAAATTGTTTTTATCAATGACAGAAATAAACTTTTCAAACAATTGAAATTAGACAATTCTAACATTTTCATTTACAGGAACTTTTATTCCTTCTTTAGTCTGAACAATTTCACCTTCGCTTTCAATTTTTTTCAAAACTCTGCTCACCACTTCTCTGGAAGTTCCCAAACTATTGGCAATTTCACGATGGGTAATCTTAATAGGATTGTTTCCTGTGGATGAAATCTGTTGTTTAATATAGTTCAGAACCCTCTTATCCAGCCTGTGGAAAACAGCATCATTCACCATGTTCATCACTTCTGAAAATCTTCGGTCATATTCATGGTAAAAGAGTTTATTAATCTCCGGAAATCTGGTAAGCCATTCGTGCATAATAGAAACGGGAATAAGAATCGCTTCCGAATCTTCTTCTGCAACGGCATATACCCTGCTGATATAATCTGTCAGAATAGATGAAAAGGTCATCAGACAACTATCTTTCGGTTTAATATAATAGTAGATAAGTTCTCTTCCATCATTGAGGGTAAAAACCTTGATAGAACCTTTTATTAAGAAAGGAACAAATTTATTTTTCTGTCCTTCTCTAATGATTTCAGTCTTTGCTTTTATATCAATAGCAACAGCATGTTTTTCAAGCTCAGATAAAAATTCAGCACCTAAAAAACCAAATTTACTTACAGCGAACGAGTTATCAATCATATCTTATATTTTCTGCTTTTTCTTAAACAAAGATATAAAATTGATATATCGTTACTATATATTTTCATCTTATTAAATAAAATTAACAATTAATCCATATTAACATCTTTCTTTACATTCATCCAAGAAAAATACCCTGGCAAAAACCAAGGTATTTTATTATCAAACAAGCTTGTAGAGTAAGCTTTTGAATTTAGAATCTGTACTTAACATTGAATCCGTAAAAGAAATATGCTTTTCCTGGTCCCGGATTAAGATCTGTACTTACTCCTTTGGGATAACCATTTCCTGTATCAGAATCATTGATGCTGTTTCCTAAGAACAGGAAGGTATAATTGATCTGATTGGTAAGGTTATTTCCCATCACATATAAATCAAGATCAAAATTATTGAAAGATTTTTTAAATCCTAGCTTGGAATTAAGAAGTCCGAATCCTTTTACGAGATTTGTATTATTAAAATCAGAATATACATTTCCAAGATAATTATAGGTATTTACAAGATAGAACCCCGGTTTGGTAAAGATATCCAATCCAACAGCGTACTTATTTCTTGGCACTCCTACTACTGTCTTATGGTCGTACACCATTAGTTTTCCTACAGTTTTCCCTGTAACAGGGTCTTGATATTTAGGATCATAGATTGAAAAATCTTTATATTTTGTATCGTAATAAGAAAGATTTACAAAAGGAACAATTCTCTCAATAAATGAGTTCTCTGTTCTGTACTGATATCCTACACTAAACTCAAGTCCTGTATTTTTCTGACTTCCGGTGTTAGCCCAGTACGTTTGCCCGCTTGTATTACCTGGTAAAAGCAGCTGTGTAAGTTTATTGGAATAGTCTATTCTGAATGCAGAAATACGGTAATCCAGCTTTGTATTCAGTAAAAGGCCATGTACACTGAAATCAAACATTTTTGCACGTTCAGGTTTTAAATCATCATTCGTTGTATTTGTAGCTGTAATAAATGAAGAAGCTGCCGTAGGAGAATTATAGCCTTCACTGTAGCTTAGATTAAAGATCTGATGCTTCCATTCTTTTTGCAAGGCAAAGTGAGGAGTATAGGCCATGTCATATTTCTTATTGAAAGACTGGTCCTTACGTCCCGCTACCAATCCTGGCAAAGCAAAAAGATCTTTCCTGTCATAGTTGGTTCTGTTACTACTTATTCCGGCTAATAATGTAAGTCCCCAAGGTTTATAAGAAAGATAATCGATCACAAAATAGGTGGATTGATTATTATTATATTTAAAATATGAGGCACCGTTCATGCCTGTTGTTTGTAAAGGTTCTGTTTCTGAGCCTGTAAACCTGTAACTTGAAGTAGTGGAAACAGAGTTTTGTATTTCTGCTCCAAAATCCAATCGGTTTTCAAAATCATTAAACTCGTTCTTTAAGGTAAAAGTGGAACGCAACCCTACATTCGGAGAACTTGTAATTCCATAAGCTCCTGCTGAAACACTTTCTGTATTTGCATTGTAATAAAACAAGGTTGTATAGTTTCTTAAGTTTGAAGTAAGACTTACTGTATTACTCAATCCTACTCTTGTTGATTTTATTTTTGTTCCTGAATTTTTACGGATATATGCTGGGTTTCCGTTATCTATGCCTGCATAATAATCGTCATATGAAATTTGTCCTGAAGTGTGCTCGTACGAGTAAGCCTGGCTTGCAAAGAAACTTAATTGATCTTTTTTGCTTAATTTCACGGTACCATTTACATTGAAGAAATTTTTCAGTCCTCCTCCATTAGGCCTGTATCCGTCTGTTTCAAGATGTCCATACGCTGCGCTTATCGAATAATTATCATCTGCAACATTCAACTGTGTTCTGGACTGAAAGGTTTTGAAAGCCCCAAACATCGCATTTTCTGAAACCGATGCTCCTTTTGTAAAATCCGGACGGGTATAAAAGCGGACTGCTCCACCTACGCCTCCACCGTACATAGTAGCTGCTGGACCTTTGATCACCTCAACATTGGTTACATAAGCAAAATCCACATCATCCAGTACAGTAATCCCTTCAGCGTTTGTTAAAGGTATATTATTCCAATACGCTTTTACTCCCCAATTATTAAATTTCTGATCATTCCCGTATCCTCTCAGTACAAGTCTCTGCCCTCCGAAATTTGTTCGTTTATCCACCTGAAGTCCTGGCATGGTAGATAACGTCTGATCTATTGCCGCAGGGTTATTTCTATTAAGATCTTCTTCGGAAAGAGTTTCTACAGATTGTGCATGCCTTTTGAATTCAGCCCGTTCCTGTTTAATTTTTTTTCTGCCAAGGATATTCACCTCATCAATTGATCCTTCCTGTGTCTGCTGAGCATGTGCAATAGTACAGCCTAGCAAAACTGCAATGCATATATATTTTTTCATTATTTATTTTTTTTCCATTAATACTATATTCTTTTTATCGCAAAGCTCATTTCCGGTGGAGGAAAAATAATGGCTAAATAATGAGTGTTTTTTTGTTGATTGTAATATTTTGAAATGGTTTCTAAGAAATGATTTGAAAAAAAACTGAATTCTTTTTCATCAAAAACGGCAAAGGAACCTGGTATCTTAAGTATATTTTTGTTGTGACCGGGAAGATCAATCTGTAGTTTTAAGTATTTTTTTTGAATGCAAATTTTTTCGAAAAGCTCAACAAAGAATTGATGATAATATCTTTTTTATCAATATAACATAAAAAATATTTTTCACCATTAACCATACTTATTTTGATAATGTCATAAGAAGCTCCGTGAAGGCTAAATTCGTTTACTTCTTTCCATTCTGCTTCTGCCAGGTCTCTTTCAGTAAAACATATGGTTTCGTACTTTCTGAAATGATTTTGCGCAATACAGTATTGCGTCTTTTTATATAATTCTCTTTTAACATGAGAAACTACAGAATACATCACATTACTGAATAATATGATTACCGGAATACATAGAAAAATAAAAAGTAGTTTTTTGTTCAAAAAATGGAAAAATTTAAGGGGCAGGTTCTTCTGAAGACACCACAAAGGTAAATTTTGAAATATTAATTTTATACGGTACCTGAGATCCCTGGACAGTATACTCTATCCAATTGTCTTTTGGATTTAATTTTTGCGGAACAGAATTTTCTACAGGTACTCCAGCCTGCATTTGATCAGCAGTCTTTGTATCTTCACCATTTTTGTAAGGAAGATTTCCTCTTATTATTATCGTACTGCCTGAATTATTCTGTACAAACGGAATGGTATTTCCTTCCGCGCTAAAAGCTTTTACAGTGATGACACTGTTATTGTTCTTCTTCAGTTTAACAATATATACAGCTCCTCTTACTCCTGCTCTTCCTCCTATCCATTCTGATTTTTCAGCAGAGATCACAGATACTTTCTTATCCTGGTATAAAGAGGATACCGGCATCCCGCAGGAAGCCAGCATCCAAAATAATATTAAATACAATTGATTATTCATTTTCTAATCATCATCACCTCCCGTCCGTCCTAACACAAGGAAGTTACCACTATAAACGATTTCACCTTTAAACTCCGCTTTCAAAATATAATTTCCAGGAACAAGTTTTTGTCCGAATTCTTCATCAGACTTTACATTTTTCTTACTGTATACTAATCTTCCTGAGCCATCCACTATGCTTATATCCACACTGCTGTATTTAGCAGTATCAAATCTCAGATGAGAAATTCCTTTTGAAGGATTCGGATATATAATGTTCATGTTTTTTCTTGATTTGGTTTCAGCTGTTGATAAAGCAGGTAGTGTATTCTGGGTTGTCCATGCTCCTCTACCATATGTAGAAACCAAAACTGTTTTGGTAACAGGTCTGTAATCTAAGTTGGTAATTCTTACATTTCCTATATTTCCTGTTACTGAAGCCCATTCCGGAGTTGTTGCAAGGAAATTAGTTGTTCCCCAAACTCCCATTTCTGTTCCTAGTATTACTTCATTTGGATTGTCGGGATTCCTTAATACAGTTCTTACAGGCATATCAGGAAGGTTCCCTTCTTTGTTCTGCCATGTAGTTCCTCCGTCTGTAGAGTAGAAAACACTGGTAAGGTTATAATTGGATAAGGTTACGATAATTTCATTTTCGTTGGCGCCAAATTCTATGTCAGAAACAGTTCCTGTTATGGGTGAGGTCAACAAGGTAGCTGCATATCCAGTAGTGTTGGCATTTGTTACTTTAAATATTCTCCCCAGGTTGGTTCCTACAAAAAGTGTTGTAGAAGCGGTTGTATAAGGAGATACTTTCATCCATGAAATCTGCTCATTTGTTTGTGCGGTTCCTACTGTCACCACATTATTGGTAAAAGATGTTGCTGATGCAGAAAGTCCACTTGTTCTGAAAAGGGTAAGACCGGAACGGTAAGAATAGAAGACATCATTGGTTCTGTCCAGCGCTATTTCGTTCACAAAGTGCCCTAAACTTCTGTTAGCACTGGTAGTAATAAGGTTATATGCATTATTTGTCAATAAATAGTGGTTATTGTTTGTATAACTTGCAATTTCGTAGTTATCCTGATCATCATATTCTGTATACATCCCGTCACCACCTGTAGCCGATTGGCTGGTAAGGAAATTATTAGCCTGTGGTACACCATACAGCCACCATGAGCCATTATCTTGTGCTCCTGCTAATAGTTCTTCATCTGCCGGTGTTTTTGTGGGGTTCAGCATGGCAGAATAAAACTGCGTTACATTGTATCTGGTATTTCTGGAGGCTAGCCCACCAACAGCTCCGACATTAGCTTTATTGGCAGCATAATAGATTCCTCCATCATTACCAAACATCATTTGCCCTGTTGCATAATTATTATAAGGATTGAATACAATTTCATGCTGGTCAGCATGTACCTGTGAAACCTGTAGGGCTGCCATGTTATTATTATTGGACCACTTTGAGATCTGTGTCCAGCTTGTTCCTCCATTGGTAGATTTATGCAGATCAATACCACCTATATACAAGGTATTATCGTCCAGAGGATCTGTTGCAATGATCAGGTCATAAAAAGATTGTCCTCTTGTAAAGTCATTAGCAGGAATACTAGTATCGGTTGCAGTAGGCAGCGACAAAACAGGCGCAGCATCATTTGTTGCCTGCCAAGTTGTTCCGCCATCTGCAGATTTTGCTATTCTGATAGGTTCTGCAGAAGATGCACCCTGCATAAATGCATATATTTTGTTGGCATCTGTTCTTGAAAGAGTAAAGTTAACTCTCGAGCCACTGCTTCCTACATTATATACCTGATTAAAAGTATTTCCATCTGTGGATTTAAAAATTCGTCCTCCGGAATCTATATTGGAAAATCTGGAAGATCTGGTAGAAACCCATACTGCATTGTCTGCTCCAATTTCTATCTGTTGAATAGAATATCCTGTTGTGCTGGTCACGCCAGTAGTTGTATTAAGAGCTAATAAGCTGTTATTTTTTGTAAATGTTGTTCCACCATCTGTAGACTTGTACAATCCAGCCTGGCTTAATCCCTGCCATCCGTCATTAAACGAAATTCCTACATAAGCACCGCTTACTCCGGCATATACTTCTGAAACGCCGTTATTATTCCTTACTTTAATATCATTGATATAGAAATTACCATTTCTTACTCCGGAAGAAGAATAAGTTACCGGAATGGTGAAAATCTGCGTCCAGGTGGTTCCTCCGTTCGTTGATTTCCATATTCCTGATCCTACTGCATCACCGGTTGGAGCTTCTCCTGTTCCTACATAAAAAATTTGTGGATTATTGGGGTCATACGTAATACTTGAAACAGAGGTATTGGCCCAGAATGTACTTAATGGTTGCCATTCATTGGCTGCCACTGAAGGGTCCTGATTTACCCAAAGCCCTCCTGAAACGCTTCCTGCAAAAACTCTTTTCCCTGTAGGATCATTTGGGTCATACATAATTGCTCTTGTTCTTCCTCCTACACTATATGGTCCTCTTTCAATCCAGGGCTCGTCTACTATTTTGCCCGTAGTAGAGGTATTGTGATTAGAAATAAAAGACATAGGTTGTGAAGGCTGATATTTACCTGTTAAGATGTCCTCATTTACCTTTGCCAGTCCTTCAAAGTTGGTTCTCCCTGTTACAGGATCCATTGTTCTTTTGTAATCCTCTTCATTGTATAAATTAGGAGGTATTCCTGCTGCTTTTGCAATTTTATGAGCCTTTTTAAGGTTTTTGTCATATTTAGCATAAAGTTCCTGCAGGTGTTTTTGATTGTCCTTAAGTGTATTTTGCTTTTGTGCATACACATTCATACAGAGTAGAACCGCTGCAATAGGATATATTTTCATTTCATTCAATTTTTTTACAAATTTAATAAAGAAAATTAATTATTTAACCAATTTAAATTAATTATCAATAATTTACAGCAAAAATTAACATTATACATTAAATTGAATAATTTGTGTTTTTTTAATATGTTTTTTAAATAAAATTGCGAAAAATATAAAAAAAGAAAAAAAGAAACTGATTAGTGAATGATATGCAAAAGCAGGTAACAAAAAATACCCCGGTAAAAACCAGGGTATCCTTTATTTTATGTAAAAGAAATCTTACGCTTGAACGTTGTTTCCTCCTAATACGAAAGGCTCAACTTCTTTGATTTCTCCGAACTGCTGCTCGTAGTTAGCGATGTTCTGTTGAAGAGCGCTTAATACTCTTTTAGCGTGAAGTGGAGCAAGAATTACTCTTGATCTTACTTTAGCCTGCTGAACACCTGGCATCAACTGAATAAAGTCTACTACAAATTCAGATGGAGAGTGGTTTACTAAAGCTAGGTTAGCATAGATACCAGCAGCTACCATTTCGTTTAATTCGATGTTGATGTTTCCGTCTTGTGGATTTTGATTGTTGTCCATTGTTATAAATTATGTTTTTAAAATTCGAAATTTGAGATTGTGAAAATATAAAAATAATTTCAAATCCCAAATTTCAAATCATTAATTTTAGTTAAGGTCTTCGAATTCTTTCTTAGAACCTACAATAACGTTCTGATACTCTTTAAGACCTGTACCTGCAGGGATTCTGTGTCCTACAATTACATTTTCTTTAAGACCGTTAAGATCGTCTATCTTACCAGCAACTGCTGCTTCGTTAAGAACTTTAGTTGTTTCCTGGAACGATGCTGCAGACATGAATGACTTAGTCTGAAGGGCAGCTCTTGTAATACCTTGCAGTACAGGAGTTGCAGTAGCAGGAAGAGCTTCTCTTACTTCTACCAATGCTAAATCTTCACGCTTCAACTTAGAGTTTTCATCTCTTAATTCTCTTGCAGTAATCATCTGACCTGGTTTGAATTCTTTAGAATCACCAGCATCTACTACTACTTTAAGACCGAATACTCTGTTGTTTTCTTCCAAGAAATCATACTTGTGCTCAAGAGCTCCTTCAAGGAACTGAGTATCACCTCCATCTACGATAGATACTTTCGTCATCATCTGTCTTACGATAATTTCGAAGTGCTTGTCGTCGATTTTTACCCCCTGTAGACGGTAAACTTCCTGAATCTCATTTACTAAGTATTCCTGAACGGCTGTTGGGCCTTTAATTCTTAAGATATCTTCCGGTGTGATAGAACCGTCAGAAAGTGGGGAACCAGCTCTTACGAAGTCATTCTCCTGAACAAGAATCTGGTTAGAAAGTTTTACCAAGTAAATTTTTCTTTCTCCAGTTTTAGCCTCAACAATAAGTTCACGGTTACCTCTCTTGATTTTTCCGTAAGAAACTACCCCGTCGATTTCAGTAACAACCGCTGGGTTTGAAGGGTTTCTTGCTTCGAATAATTCGGTAACTCTCGGAAGACCTCCGGTGATATCCCCTGCTTTTGCAGATTTTCTTGGGATCTTGATTAAGACTTTACCAGCCTTAATTTTTTCACCATCGTTTACCATTAAGTGGGCTCCTACCGGTAAGTTGTAAGCTTTTTGCTCAACTCCTTTAGAGTCTACCACTTTCAGGGTAGGTACGGCTTTCTTATTTCTGGATTCAGAGATTACTTTCTCTTCGAATCCTGTTTGTTCGTCAATTTCAAGCTGGAATGAAATACCCTGGATGATATCCTCGTATTCTACCTTACCTGAAGTTTCAGCAATGATAACCGCGTTATACGGATCCCATCTACAGATTGTATCACCTTTCTTCACTTTATCACCTGGTTTTACAGATAATATAGATCCGTAAGGTACGTTAGCTACCATTAATGGAGTTCTTGACTCATTATCAGCAACTAATCTGAATTCTGTTGAACGGGAAACTACAACCTCAGCTGTATTACCGTTTTCATCTTCAGAAGTAATGGTTCTTACTTCATCCATTTCTACGATACCATCTCTTCTTGCAACGATAGATGGGTTTTCTGATACGTTACCTGCAGTACCCCCTTGGTGGAAGGTTCTCAACGTAAGCTGAGTACCTGGCTCCCCAATGGATTGTGCTGCAATTACACCTACCGCTTCACCCATATGGATCACTTTACCTGTTGCTAAGTTTCTACCGTAACATTTCGCACAGATACCTTTCTTAGCTTCACAAGTTAATGGTGAACGAACCTCCACAGCTTCTAATCCTGCTTCTTCGATTCTCTTCGCCAAAGATTCAATGATCACCTGATCTGCGCTTGCAATAAGCTCGTCAGTTTCAGGATCGTAAATATTATGAAGGGATACTCTACCTAAGATTCTTTCAGAGATTCTTTCAACGATCTCGTCATTTTTCTTAAGTGCAGTAACTTCTGTACCTCTCAATGTTCCACAGTCGTCTTCTGTAACGATAACGTCCTGTGCAACGTCTACCAATCTTCTCGTTAAGTAACCAGCATCGGCTGTCTTAAGAGCGGTATCCGCAAGACCCTTACGAGCACCGTGGGTAGAGATAAAGTACTCTAGAATCGAAAGACCTTCCTTAAAGTTGGCAAGGATCGGGTTTTCGATGATCTCCGCTCCGGTAGAACCGGCTTTCTGCGGTTTTGCCATCAAACCTCTCATCCCTGATAACTGACGGATCTGTTCTTTAGAACCCCTCGCTCCAGAGTCAAGCATCATATATACAGAGTTGAAACCACCTTGGTCAGTTTTCATTCTGCTCATGATCATTTCAGTTAACCCAGCGTTGGTATTTGTCCAAACGTCGATTACCTGGTTATAACGTTCTGTATCGGTAATCAGACCCATGTTATAGTTGGCTCTAATTTCGTCTACAGTTTCAATTGATTGTGCAATCATCTGTTTTTTCTCAACAGGAACTACAATATCCCCAAGTGAGAAAGAAAGACCACCTTTGAATGCGTTTGAATACCCTAGGTCTTTCATTGCATCAAGGAACTTCACAGTTGTAGGGAAATCTGTATCAGCAAGGATCTTACCGATAACGTTTCTCAATGATTTCTTCGTAAGAAGTTCATTGATATATCCTACCTGCTTAGGTACAATCTGGTTGAACAGGATTCTACCTACAGAAGTTTCGATTAATCTTGTAACGATTTTTCCATCTTCTTTGATAGGTAGTCTACATCTTACTTTAGCATTTAAAGATACTCTACCTTCAGCGTAAGCAATTTCTGCTTCTTCAGGAGAATAGAATGCAAGACCTTCTCCTTTTACTTTCATCGTCTCAGTAGAGCTTAATTCTTTAGTCATGAAATAAAGACCAAGAACCATGTCCTGAGATGGTACTGTAATTGGAGAACCGTTTGCAGGGTTCAAGATGTTTTGAGAACCTAACATCAATAACTGAGCTTCAAGGATCGCTTCTGGTCCTAGTGGCAAGTGTACTGCCATCTGGTCACCATCGAAATCGGCGTTGAAGGCCGTAGTTACTAACGGGTGTAGCTGGATTGCCTTACCTTCGATCATCTTAGGTTGGAAAGCCTGAATACCCAGTCTGTGAAGAGTAGGTGCTCTGTTCAATAGAACAGGGTGACCTTTCATCACGTTTTCAAGGATATCATAAACTACCGGTTCTTTTCTGTCGATAATTCTCTTTGCAGATTTTACTGTTTTTACAATACCTCTTTCAATTAGTTTTCTAATGATGAACGGTTTGTAAAGTTCAGCTGCCATATCTTTAGGAATACCACATTCGTGAAGCTGTAAGTTTGGACCTACAACAATTACCGAACGCGCAGAGTAGTCAACCCTTTTCCCTAGTAAGTTCTGACGGAAACGACCCTGCTTACCTTTCAATGAATCAGAAAGTGATTTCAATGGTCTGTTTGATTCAGATTTTACTGCAGAAGATTTTCTTGTGTTATCGAATAATGAATCTACTGATTCCTGAAGCATACGCTTCTCGTTTCTCAAGATTACTTCAGGAGCTTTGATCTCCAATAATCTCTTCAAACGGTTATTTCTGATGATAACTCTTCTATAAAGGTCATTCAAGTCAGAAGTAGCGAAACGTCCTCCATCCAATGGAACCAATGGTCTTAGTTCTGGTGGGATAACAGGAAGTACACGCATGATCATCCACTCTGGTCTGTTGATCATTCTTGTATTAGCACCTCTTAATGCTTCTACAACGTTTAATCTCTTAAGAGCTTCTGTTCTTCTTTGTTTTGAACCTTCGTTGTGAGCTTTGTGTCTCAAGTCGAAAGACAATGCATCAAGATCAATTCTTTTTAATAGATCTTCTACAGCTTCAGCACCCATTCTGGCGATGAATTTGTTTGGATCAGAATCATCAAGATACTGGTTTTCTACAGGAAGAGTTTCCATGATGTCAAGGTACTCTTCTTCTGTAAGGAATTCCATATTTTCAAAATCAGAACCGTCTAATTTTTTAGCAATACCCTGCTGAATCACTACATATCTTTCGTAGTAGATGATCATATCTAATTTCTTAGAAGGAATTCCTAAAAGGTATCCGATTTTGTTTGGTAATGAACGGAAATACCAGATGTGTGCAATTGGAACTACAAGGTTAATGTGCCCGATTCTCTCTCTTCTTACTTTTTTCTCAGTAACTTCTACTCCACAACGGTCACAAACGATCCCTTTGTAACGAATTCTCTTGTATTTACCACAAGCACATTCGTAATCCTTTACAGGACCAAAGATTTTCTCACAAAATAGCCCGTCTCTTTCAGGCTTGTGAGTTCTGTAGTTAATAGTTTCCGGCTTTAAAACCTCCCCTCTTGAATCTTGTAAAATAGACTCCGGTGAAGCTAGACCGATGGTTATTTTATTAAATCTACTTGATTTATTTTTATTTGACATAATTTTTTTTAGATTTTAGATTTCAGATTTCAGATTTCAGACGAAATCATCATTCCAAATTCAAGGATTATAAAATTCTTAGAGTGTCGTAGTCTGACATCTTGTGTCTGACATCTGATATCTTACTCTTCCAATCTTACGTCTAATCCAAGACCTTGTAACTCGTGAAGTAATACATTGAATGATTCCGGAATACCTGGTTCAGGCATAGATTCACCTTTTGCAATGGCTTCATAAGTTTTTGCTCTACCAATCACGTCATCCGACTTCACAGTAAGGATCTCTCTAAGGATGTTAGATGCACCGAATGCTTCAAGTGCCCAAACCTCCATCTCTCCGAATCTCTGACCTCCGAACTGAGCTTTACCTCCTAACGGCTGCTGAGTAATCAATGAGTAAGGACCAATAGAACGTGCGTGCATCTTATCATCTACCATGTGTCCTAGTTTCAACATGTAAATGATACCTACTGTTGCAGCCTGAGTAAATCTTTCTCCGGTACCACCATCATAAAGGTGAGTGTGACCGAATTTAGGAAGACCTGCTTTCTCAGTATATTCAGTAATCTGATCAAGACTTGCTCCGTCGAAGATTGGCGTAGCGAACTTCAATCCTAATTTTCTACCAGCCCATCCAAGAACGGTTTCGTAGATCTGACCAATGTTCATACGAGAAGGTACCCCTAGTGGATTCAATACGATATCTACTGGTGTTCCGTCTTCAAGGAATGGCATATCTTCTTCACGAACGATTCTTGAAACGATACCTTTGTTACCGTGACGTCCTGCCATTTTATCACCTACATTCAGTTTACGTTTCTTAGCGATGTAAACTTTAGCCAACTTCATGATCCCTGCCGGAAGCTCATCTCCGATTGAAATTGCGAATTTCTCACGGTTTTTAACTCCCTGGATGTCGTTATATTTGATTTTGTAATTGTGAATCAATTGTTTGATCAATTCATTCTTGTCAGCGTCAACTGTCCAGTCTGAACCGCTAACGTTTACATAATCTTCAACTGAAGTTAATAACTTGTGAGTGAATTTCACACCTTTACCGATGATTTCTTCGTCAAGGTCATTTTGTACCCCTTGAGAAGTTTTACCGCTTACCAGTGTGTTTAATTTTTCAATTAAAGTATTTCTCAACTCGTCAAACTTAGCCTTGTAAGTGTTTTCAATTTCTTCAAGTTTAAGTTTTTCTTCAGTTCTTTTCTTTTTGTCTTTAATGTTTCTGGAGAACAATTTCTTGTTGATAACAACTCCTCTTAATGAAGAGTCAGCTTTCAATGAAGCATCCTTCACATCACCAGCTTTATCACCGAAGATTGCTCTAAGAAGCTTTTCTTCAGGAGTCGGGTCAGATTCACCTTTTGGAGTAATTTTACCAATCATGATATCTCCAGGCTTCACTTCAGCACCGATTCTGATCATACCGTTCTCGTCAAGATCTTTAGTAGCTTCTTCAGATACGTTTGGAATATCTGCTGTAAGCTCTTCCATACCTAATTTAGTATCACGAACTTCAAGAGAATATTCATCCACGTGGATTGAAGTAAACCAGTCTTCACGTACAACTTTTTCGTTGATTACGATGGCATCCTCGAAGTTATATCCTTTCCAAGGCATGAACGCTACCACTAAGTTTCTACCAAGAGCTAATTCTCCTTTTTCAGTAGCATAACCGTCGCAAAGTACCTGTCCTTTTTCCACTACATCACCTACTCTTACGTTTGGTCTTAGGGTAATGGTTGTACTCTGGTTAGTTTTTCTGAACTTAGTAAGGTTGTATGTTTTAGTAGCAGACTCGAATTGTACTAAATCTTCGTCTTCGCTTCTTTCATATTTAATAACGATTCTGTCAGCATCTACGTACTGTACTGTACCTGTACCTTCAGCGTTAATTAAAATTCTTGAATCTCTTGCAACTTGCTGCTCAAGCCCTGTACCCACGATTGGAGCCTGTGGCTTCAATAGAGGAACGGCCTGACGCATCATGTTAGATCCCATCAATGCACGGTTCGCATCATCATGCTCAAGGAACGGAATTAATGATGCAGAAATACCAGAGATCTGGTTTGGTGCAACATCAATAAGGTTAACCTGAGATGGCTCCACTACAGGGTAGTCACCATCTAATCTTGCAATAATTCTATCTGTTAAGAAATCACCGTTATCGCTCAATTCAACGTTTGCCTGAGCAATTACTTTGTCTTCTTCGTCTTCTGCATTAAGGTAAATAGGATCAGCATTAAGATTAATCTTACCTTCTTCTACTTTTCTATATGGAGTTTCGATGAAACCTAGTCTGTTGATTTTAGCATAAATACCAAGGGATGAAATCAAACCGATGTTTGGTCCTTCCGGAGTTTCAATCGGGCAAATTCTTCCATAGTGAGTATGGTGAACGTCTCGAACCTCGAAACCTGCTCTTTCTCTTGATAAACCACCAGGCCCTAGTGCAGATAATCTTCTCTTGTGAGTAATTTCTGATAGAGGGTTGGTTTGGTCCATGAACTGAGAAAGCTGGTTGGTACCAAAGAATGAGTTAATTACAGATGTTAATGTCTTAGCATTTACAAGGTCAAGTGGAGTAAAGATTTCGTTATCTCTAACGTTCATTCTTTCCTTGATTGTTCTTGCAATTCTTGAAAGACCTACCCCGAACTGTCCAGCTAATTGCTCACCAACAGTTTTAATTCTTCTGTTTGATAAGTGGTCAATATCATCAACCTCAGCTTTAGAGTTTACAAGCTCGATTAAGTGTCTTACGATAGCAATGATATCTTCTTTTGTAAGAACTTCAGTTGTGGTTGGAATATTAAGACCTAGCTTTTTGTTCAATCTGTAACGTCCTACCTCACCTAATGAATATCTTTGCTCAGAGAAGAATAGTTTTTCAATAATTCCTCTTGCAGTTTCCTCATCTGGTGGATCTGCATTTCTTAACTGACGATAAATATACTCTACTGCTTCTTTTTCAGAGTTAGTAGGGTCTTTTTGTAATGTATTCTGGATGATAGAGAATTCGTTGCTGTTTTCTTTGTGAATCAGGATTGATTTCACACCAGCATCAAGAATAAGATCCAAGTGTTCTTTTTCAAGAATAGTTTCTCTATCCAAGATGATTTCGTTTCTTTCGATAGAAACTACTTCACCTGTATCTTCGTCTACGAAATCTTCGAACCAAGTGTTCAATACTCTCGCAGCCAATGTTCTCCCTTCTACTTTTTTAAGGGCAGCTTTAGAAACTTTCACTTCTTCAGCAAGGTCGAAGATCTGAAGGATATCCTTGTCAGATTCATAACCAATTGCTCTTAATAGAGTTGTTAATGGTAATTTTTTCTTACGGTCGATATACGCGTACATTACGCTGTTGATATCTGTTGTAAATTCCATCCAAGATCCTTTGAAAGGGATAATTCTTGAATAGTAAAGTTTGGTTCCGTTTGCGTGGTAAGTTTGTCCGAAGAATACACCAGGTGAACGGTGAAGCTGCGTAACAATAACTCTTTCAGCACCATTGATGATAAAAGAACCACTTGGCGTCATATAAGGAACCGGACCTAAGTATACGTCCTGAACCACTGTTTGGAAATCTTCGTGTTCCGGGTCAGTACAATACAATTTAAGTCTAGCTTTTAGAGGAACTGAATACGTAAGTCCTCTTTCTACACACTCATCGATTGAATAACGTGGAGAATCTACCAGATAGTCTAAGAATTCTAATACGAATTGGTTTCTTGAATCCGTAATTGGGAAATTCTCTTGGAAAGTCTTGTAAAGAGCTTCTGTCTTTCTGGCTTCAGGAAGTGTATCAAGCTGGAAAAATTCTCTGAAAGACTCAATTTGGATATCCAAAAAGTCCGGAGTGATGATTTTTCCTTTCGCTGATGAGAAATTAATTCTCGGATTTCCTTGAGTTGTTGATTTTGTTTTACTCATAAAACTTTTAAGAAAGGGTTAAAAAATATTTTGATTCATTAAAAATATCAGAAAAGAACAACAAACAAGATAAAAGTAAAAGGTAAAAGTGTTTTTGGCGCTCACAAAGGACCTTAAGCTCTTTTAAACTTTGTACATAGTTCTTTCTAACTGCAACACTGGTATATCTTTTCACAGCGTAATGCAAAATATTTTTATTACTTTTGAGGCAGTATTACCGCAGTATTTATATACACGAAATCCCTTCCATGTTTTACACAATGAAAGAGTTGATTTTCAGTATTTTATAAATTTACAAACAATTTTTCGCGCCAAAAGAGGGGCAAAGATACAAAAAGTTATCCACAATAACAAATAAAACCTCTCATTTTGAGACTCTTAAAACAAGAGAGGCTGCCCAAATATGAGCAACCCCTCCACAACACAAGCTAATCCTATGATTATTTCACAATAACCTTATAAGATTTTATTTTTGATTTAGTTTCTATTTTAATAATATACACTCCTGTAGGAAGTGAAGAAGTATCAATACCTGTATGAGCATTAAAACGATCTGTCTTAACAACCTGTCCTTGTGCAGAGAACAAAGTATATACACCTTCCTCCCCTGATATAATTCTAAGATTTTCTCCTGCTTTTACAGGATTCGGATATACTTTTACATCATTCACTGCATCGATAATTTCTGCGGAGGTAATTTTTGCCGTACTGGATGCATTTTTCAATAATGAAGCATAAGGTGAAAGTGGGGAATCCGGAGATCCTCTTTTTACAAGATCTGTATCTACAACAGCCTGAATCCCATCTTTTTCTTTATCATTAATTATTGAGATAAAACCTCCTCCTAATGTATCAAGGTTTGCTTTTCCGATCTGATAAAGGTCAGGATCTGAACCATTGGAAGTAATATCCAGAAAGTCCGGTTTATCATCTCCGTCTGTATTTTTAAGTGGATATTTCAATATGCCTGAATCAGGGGAAGTTTCCAGAATATCTGCAATTCCGTTTTTACCTACCGGAACATTTGCATCAATAATACCGTTATGATCAGAATCAATCTGATTGATGACTGAGGTCGGAATTCCAGACTCAAATAAATCCAGGATACCATCATTATCAGAATCAAGATCAAGATAATTAGGAACAGAATCTCCCAATACCGGCGTCAGCAGAATATCTCCTTCATTATCATCATCCTGGAACTTGCCGTTTTTATCAAAATCTTCTACTGCATCCGGAATTCCGTCATTATCAGAATCCAGATCACAGGCATCTACAATTCCGTCACCATCTGTATCGAGTGCAGGAGATTTGTCATTTACGGCTGTACATCCTTCCGCACAGTCAGGAATTCCGTTTCCGTTATTATCTATGCTGTCATCTCCTCCCTGGCATTGATCAAAACAGTTCGGAACTCCATCATTATCATCATCTCTGCTTGCAAAAGCATTGTAGATATAATAGTTTTGAGGAATACGAATAGCCGTTCCGCTGTTGAAAGTGATTTTAATACGGTTAAAAGGTTTTGTTGATTTCCCTCCAACATAAAATTTATTAGAATCCGTTGTGAAGAAATTTCCACTGATAAGACTTCCTGAACTCGTAAAAGTATCTGTCAAGATATTTCCGTTGTACAATGTCACAGTGATATTTTCCAGAACACTTACTCCAAGAAGATTACCTGCTTTTTCTACAGTAAATCCAGCCATTGTATTGGCAGGAAGCACTGCATTAGTTCCTACCGTAGCAAACGCTGAGAAAAGACTGAAAATAGAGGCAGCCGGAACAGTAGCCGTAGCATAATTGGAAGGATTATTATCTACAATCGCTTCGGGACTGGTCATTTTAGCTAAAATAAGACCGAGGAATCCTGGTCCGGAAGTCCATGGAGTACCTGCAACTAGATTTCCCGGTACAGCAGAACCACTGGTCTGGATTTTATCATCACAATCACAAGTAACAGGTTCTTCGAATGCATAATATACTTTCAGGGCTCCTAAATTAAATCCTAGGGTTTGAGTAACTTTTAACCTTACTTCATTGAAAGGTTTAGTAGTCGTCAAGGTAACCTTTTGTTTTCCTGAGCCATAACCTAATACTTTGATATTAATCAAGCCTCCTCCGTCGGACAACTGTTTTGAATCCTGAAGCTGTCCAAAAAGATAAGTTTCTATGGTAATATTTTTTAAAAACTCTGCACTTAACAGTTTACCCTGATCATCCGGTTCTATTACAAAACCTGTTCTGTTTCCTGCCGGGTAGGTCTGATTTTTATCTAAAACGCCTACTGAATAAGAACCCAATAATCCCACTGGCAGAACAATTGATCCATAAGAATTTTTGTTCCCATCACCTATTTTTTCTTTATTCTGAACATAGGAAAGCGGAGCAAGAAAACTGCTGCTTCCGGATACATTTCCATCCACACCGCTTCCCGCAATGATATCATCACAAATACCATTGTTATCCGTAGGTACTTTTGCAGAATCAAATGCAAATGCATAATATACATTCATTGCACTGAATGTAGAAAGAGCATTGGTCTGATATAATCTTACTTCATCAAATTCTTTTGAAGTTTTAAAATGAAGAAATATTCTGTTTTTACTTCCTCCGAATGCAGGTACTGACAAAAGCGTACTGCTGGTAGTTGTTTCCTGAAGAATCCCATTTTTATAAGTACTGATTCTTAAAGAACTCAAAAGATCTATCGTGATAAAACTTGTTCCAATATCTACATTGAAACCGGTAATATATCCCGCGGGATAAGTTGTATTTTTATTCTTTACAGAGATTCCGTTTCCACTTAAAAGAGAAGCGAAATTACCCATACTTACATTATTATCAAGGCTGGCATCCACTACGGGATTCATACTTCCGTTATAACAGGCAAGACATATCCCTGAATTGTTGACAGGTTTTGCTTCTACACCCATCCCACGGATTGGTTCATAGCCCTGCTGTGCCAAAACCCCTGCTGACATCATCAATGTCATGAGCAGCACAGCTAACTTTTCGAATAATTTTCTGGTCATTTTTTATTTTTTTAAGGTTTGTGTTTTTATTGAGTTAGTAAAGCGCCTTCCAGTTGGAACCGTTACAGCCTTCATGAACTTTAGCGGTTGTATTATATCGGATTGCACCTTCTTCCGCTGCTGTACATACCGCATTGGCGCCGGAAGCAATTCCTTTCATCTGAAGGGCGGCCCCTGTAGAAGTAGCCGCTGTAGGAGCCATATTAATTCCCAGTATGGTATCTGTTCCATTTCCTTTATTGAAGAAAACATGTTCCTTATTGGCATACACCATTTGCCCCGCAGCAGCCTGAGCTGAAAATCCTATAGCAAAAGCTTCAGTCCCTGTCGCTGTATTTGCTGAGCCAACAGCTATATTGTTTAATGAAGTGGTATTTCCGCTCCCAATGGCAATCCCACCATTGTTATTGTGATTATTTCCGATGGTCAGCCCTGTGAGTCCTGTTACTGTATTCAGATTTCCAAAGACAAGGTTATTAGCGCCTGTTGCTGTATTATTATTTCCTATTACTTTAGCTCCATTGTTTGCGGCATTGTTTAATCCAATAGCTACAGCTGGAAAATTTCCCTGTGCTGAAACGGTATTATCTTTTCCCAGTGCAATATTTGAGGAAGTACTGTTGGTAAGGGTATTGTTTGATCCCCATGTTAATGAAGCATAAGGACCTGATGCAGAATTAGAATTTCCTCCCTGCAAGGTTCCGTTAATATCCAGAATTCCTTTTACGTTTTTCTGGGTTGCTAAAACCAAGTTCTGACCGTCATTTGTTCCCAGATAATTTCCAGCAGTGATGTCAGTTCCTAAGTTTGCAGTACTTGCTGTTGTGCCAGTATTCCCTACTAGCCGCCAGCTACCGCTTAAGCTGCTCCATTTTGAACCGTCAAAATAATAGTAGCCCGATGAAACAACATCCACAGTTTGTCCTGTAGGTGCAGTCTCAGCAGCTGTAACATATACTATTGCTCCGGTTTGGGCTGCAGTATAGTTTTTAGCTTTCAATTGTATTCCTGTAAGTCTTGGGGCAATCACACCGTCAAGTTTCCCCGGATTAGAAGGTGATCCTACGATATCAAAAGTTGCCTGTGGTTGGTTGATATTAATCCCTACCTGAGCGAATGTTGGAAAACTTAGTGATAACAGAGCGATGGTTAATAATTTGTTTTTCATTTCTAATGATGTTTGCTGTTTTTATGTAAATGTGTGTTTTTTGAAAGGGCAATTCTCAGGCATTCTCATCTAAATCATAAATGAAATAACAGCTTATGCTGTAAGAAGGTGCTTAAAATTGTAAGGAATGTTATGGAATAAGGGAAAGAACTGGTTTATCAGGAATTTTGATGATAAATTTAAAACCGTCAACCAGTTTGATGGAATTGCTGTAGAACTTTTTAATGCCTTTAAATATTGGGCAAACGTTCTCCGTATATTGCTGATACGAATAGCTCCATTTATTTGATATGGCTACAAGTTTTGTAGTATTAAAGATAGGGAGTTTAGACTGAGAATCTTCATCATAAAATATATGAGTTTCCTTTTGATGAGCAGAGAGACATTCGGAAACAGACCCGTCATTTTTGGTCTCAGAGCACAGATGAACAGAAACATCGGCTAAGTAATCCTGCAGATGATTTTTAATATCTGTACGATATGATAACTCAGGTTTTGTTCTCATTACAGATATCAACTTAGTGTTTAATTTTCCTACAGCTGCCAGAAGCAACAAAAGTGTAATCTTATGGCCGTAGGAAAGAAAATAATTTCTCTCCAATTATATTGTGTTTTTTTCGATACAAATATAATATTTTTTCAACCAAAACAATATTTTATTAATAAAAATTCACATAAAATAACCAATATTAAAAATACTATTAAAATATTATGTTAATTATTAAATAATATTCAACCGTAAAAAGATATATTAAAATCAGAAATAAAAATATTGAAATACTGTTACAAAATAAGAATCACATTTACAATTACTTACATACAAAAAAAAGCCCGGGCATTGCCCGGGCTTCTATATTTATAATACAATTGAAATTATTTCAATTCTACTTCAGCACCAGCTTCTTCTAATTGCTTCTTAAGAGCTTCAGCTTCGTCTTTAGAAACACCTTGCTTAATTGCAGCAGGAGCTCCGTCTACGATATCTTTAGCTTCTTTAAGACCAGCACCAGTTAAATCTTTTACTAATTTAACGATAGCTAATTTAGAAGCACCTGCAGACTTAAGAATTACGTCGAATTCAGTCTTTTCTTCAGCAGCATCACCTGCACCACCTGCAGCAACAACTACAGCAGCAGCAGCTGGCTCAATTCCGTACTCATCCTTAAGGATAGCAGCTAATTCGTTTACGTCTTTTACAGTTAGGTTTACTAGCGTTTCAGCTAAATTTTTTAAATCTGACATTGTTGTAATGTTTTTGTTGATTATTTATTTAATTTTTTGAGTGTAATTATTCAGCACTTGTTTCTTCAGTGCTTTCTGCAGCAGCTTCTGGAGCTTCAGCAGCAGGAGTTTCTTCTACTACAGGAGCAGCTTCTTCAGTTTGAGCTTCTACAGTTTCAGATTTGTTTTGAAGAGCAGAAACAACTCTCTGGATTGGAGACTGAAGTAATCCGATGATTTCACCGATCATTTCTTCTCTAGACTTGATGTTAGCCAACATATCTAGGTTATTGTCACCAACGTAGAAAGTTTCTTGAACAAAAGCAGACTTTAAAGCTGGCTTTTCTTCTTTCTTTCTGAATCCTTGGATCAATTTCGCAGGAGCGTTTGCTGTTTCAGCAATCATTAACGCTGAGTTTCCTTTGAAAGATGGGAACATTTCAGAGTAATCTACTCCTTCAATCTGCTCCATTGCTTTTTGTAAAAGTGTATTTTTTACAACTTTCACTTTGATATTTTGTTTGAAAGCTTGTCTTCTGAAATCTGAAGATTTACCAGCGTTCAAACCTTCTAAATCTGCTACGTATACTACTTTTGCATCCTGAAGCAAATCTTTGATCTCTTGTATTGCTACAACTTTTTGGTCTTTTGTCATTGTCTTAAGGATTATTATTAGTTAACAGATTTAGTATCAATTGCAATACCTGGGCTCATTGTAGAAGACAAATAGATGCTCTTCACATAAGTTCCTTTAGCAGCAGTTGGTTTCATTTTGATCAATGTCTGGATTAATTCCTGAGCATTTTCTTTGATCTTAGCAGCATCGAAAGATACTTTACCAATACCAGCATGGATAATACCATACTTGTCTACTTTGAAATCAATTTTACCTGCTTTAACTTCAGTTACTGCTTTACCAATTTCCATTGTTACAGTTCCTGATTTAGGGTTTGGCATTAAACCTCTTGGACCTAATACTCTACCTAATGGACCTAATTTACCCATTACAGCTGGCATTGTAACGATTACGTCAACATCTGTCCAACCTTCTTTGATTTTTTGTAAATATTCGTCAAGACCTACATAGTCAGCACCAGCAGCTTTAGCTTCTGCTTCTTTATCTGGAGTTACAAGAGCTAATACTTTAACATCTTTACCAGTACCGTGAGGAAGAGATACAACACCTCTTACCATTTGGTTTGCTTTTCTTGGGTCTACACCTAATCTTACAGCGATATCTACTGAAGCATCAAACTTTGTAGTGTTCACTTCTTTTACAAGAGCTGAACCTTCTTCAAGGTTATAGATTCTTCCTTTTTCTACTTTGCTTAAAGCTTCCTTTTGCTTTTTAGTTAATTTTGCCATTTCTTTAAGTTTTAAGCGTTAGTTGGTTTTGTTCCTGTTACTCTTAATCCCATAGATCTAGCAGTACCTGCAACCATAGAAAGAGCAGAATCCATTGTAAAACAGTTAAGATCCGCCATTTTATCTTCAGCGATTTTCTTTACTTGTTCCCAAGTTACAGAACCTACTTTGTTTCTGTTTGGTTCACCAGAACCTCCCTTGATCTTAGCTGCATCCATTAACTGGATCGCTGCAGGTGGAGTTTTAATAACGAATTCAAAAGATTTGTCTTCGTATACTGTAATTACTACAGGTAAAACTTGCCCTGGCTTATCTTGGGTTCTTCCGTTAAATTGCTTACAAAACTCCATGATGTTCACACCTGCAGAACCCAATGCTGGACCTACTGGTGGAGAAGGGTTAGCTGCGCCACCTTTCACCTGAAGCTTTACCATTTTAAAGACTTTCTTAGCCATTGTTTGTTTTTTAAATTTGAATAATTAATGAGTTTGGAAGCATTTATTATTCAGTAGGTTATGCACTCACATAACAATAAACCTACTTTTTGGACTGCAAAAGTATAAAATATTTTTGAAATAGCAAACGGAAATTACTGATTTTTAAAAAGTTTTAGAAAAAAATCATTACCCATTATTGTATAATTTAAAATACAGCCAGAAAAATAAAAACGGTTATTTGCATTAAATAACCGTTTTTTATTTTTAAAAGGAAAGATTGATTAAAAACCGGAAGGTTTATTAATTGTTTTTGTAGAACCGTCATTTCCTCCAAGATCATCATTGATGTCGTTTATATTTTGTTTTTCAATCAATCTTCTATAGGCCATCAGGTAAAGGTCAACCGTAAAGTTGTTATAAGTTCTTGATGGTGTACTTGTATTGGTTGCAATCATTCTGCTATCCGTAAATCTTGCTCTTATATGCCATGTTCCGTTACTTTTGAAGGCTACTACATCCGGTGAGCCCTGTTTATTGTCATTCACACCATTATCTCCGTAATCAAGCATTACGCTGGTATTTCCATCATTCAGCTTAAATGAGTAGTTGTGAAGTATAACCAAAAAGTTGGTGGCATCAATTTTAGTATCATAATCTGTAATTCCTGTCCCAGGTACACCAGTAAGAGTAAGCTTAAGGTAATTGAACAGTCCGCTGCTTTCCAGAGCCGGATCATACAACTGTAAAGCATTCTGAGAAGTTGCTAAAAAGCTACCTCCTGTCATGGTAGGCTCTCCCGGATTTCTTAAGTACAAAGAATTCGTATAGGTCTTTCCGTTAACATCAAGTGTTTCTGTAGGATTAGCTGTATTCACCCCTACTTTTCCTTTTTGGGCATTCAAAAATATCCCAAGGCACATGATTATTGTGATATAAATTTTTCTTTTCATAGTTTTTTTATTGAAGCCCTAAAGGCGTATTGGTTGATACTCCAGAATATCCCGGTGAAGCAGATGCAGAAACAGAACCGTTAAAAGTTCCCCAGTCTTTCACTAATGATTTTTCAAAGACATTTAAGGTAAGTGTCCAGGTTCCATTGATGGAGGAAACAGTTCCTGCTCCTTTAAAAGCTAAATTAATAGCATGGTATTTTTTACCTCCACTGGTTACCTGTGTAATTTCAGTGGCATAAGAACCGTACGATTTGGGGCTGGTGGTGGTATTCGCTGCCGAAACCGCTCCAGTAAAAACAGCACCTGTAATAGCCACCACATATTTACTCGCATCTAATCCTGTATTGAGATTCACAACTTCATCCTGTCTCACATTTTTCAATACAACATTATACATATTTACAGGTGCTACATTACGGAGCGATATATCCAGCAGCTTTACTTTACCTACCGGCGAAGAATCTTTTGATCGGGTAAGAAGAAGATAATTTCCGCCTGCCTTTGTATTTTCAGTATCTATTAAATAGGATTCTACTAATGTTTCCCCTTCAACATCCAAAGTTCCTTTAGGTGTTGTAGTATTGATTCCTACTTGTGCATTTATGCTTAAAGCAGCAAAACCCGTGAAGAGTATCGCAATAATTTTTTCATAGAGTTTATGTTTTTATTGAATTAATGGAGCTGTTGCAGCACCAGTAGCTGCCCCACTAAGGCTTTGTGTTGAATTAAAATCTTTGGCATACGATCTGTCAAACACCAATAAGTTCAGTGTCCAGACACCTGTAGGAAAAGAATTATCAGGGGCGAATCCCTGGTAATCTGCCTTAAGCTTCCATGTTCCTCCTGAAGAGTAGGCAAAAATCTGAGGCATTGGTGTAAGCCAATCTGCAGAATACGTTCTTGTAGGCTGTGTAAATCCAAAGGAAGAGATTACCACCAAAAACTTACTGGAATTGATCTTTGTGTCAAATTGATTCACCCAATCCTTATCTGTAGGATCACAGGTAATTTTGAACTGAATAAGATTAATAGGTGCCGGTGAATTAGGTACAAAAGAATCATTGTACGCTGTAATTTTGTTTTCCGGAGCCGGAGACTTAATAATGAAAGTGTAATTCTCGTCCGCTTTCAGTTTTTCCAGAGGTTGCTTGAAAACAATTCCTGATGTCTTCATAGTACCATTCACGGTAAGTTCCTTTTCCGGTGTCGTTGTATTGATACCAACCTGCGCACTTATGAGCACAGATGTACCCACCAGAGTGATCATCGAAATAATTTTTGTCATTGGGTTATGTGTTTATATAAAAGCTTGTGTTTTGAATAACTGATCCGAATTTTATATTTATTTAATAACATAAATTACCAATACCTCTGTTATCAGTGCATGAAATAAAAAATATAAAATTTTATGGATTAGCTAACAGCTTGGTTGCAAGAAGTATGCCATCTGAAGGTGAAATAAGCAATTAAAAAAAACTCAATGCTTAAAAAGAAAGTATGATCACTGAATGGTGATAATTAAATTAAAGCAAAGTACACTATAGAAGTAACCCACAGAGTTGCGAAATTTGAGAATCAACAAAATAATATTAATAAACTTAAAAAAACTCTAACAATAGGGAAAAAATATAAAAACTAAGTTCCAATATTTCATTATGAATTAATAGGATTACAGAATTACTAAATAATAAGCAATTCATCACCAAAAAAAATTTGAAAAGAATATATATAAAAAAAGACCGCTTTAAAGCAGTCTTTTTATATTTTATAAGTAATGTATTATACTTTTTCTACTTGCATGTAGCTTAATTCCATTGGAGTTTTTCTACCGAAGATCAATACAGAAACTTCAATTTTCTTTTTGTCTTCAAGAATCTTCTCAACTGTACCATTGAATCCATTGAAAGGTCCATCGATTACTTTAACGTTTTCACCTACTACATAAGGAATTTCAACATCGCTTGCAAATTCTGAAAGTTCATCCATTCTTCCAAGCATTCTGTTCACCTCTGATTTTCTCATTGGAACAGGATCACCTCCTTTTGTTAAACTTAAGAAAGAAATAACTCCAGGGATATTTTTAATAACGTGAGGAATCTCTCCCATCAGGTCAGCTTCAATCATCAAGTATCCAGGATAGTAAGGCCTCTCTTTAGGAACTTTTTTACCGTTTCTAATTTGGATTACCTTTTCCATAGGAATAACCACTTGAGTAACGTACTGTTCAAACCCTAGACGTTTGATTTCTGTCTCAATATAGTTTTTCACTTTATTTTCCTGTCCGCTGATTGCTTTCAGCACATACCATTTCAATTCGCTCATTATGGAAAATACTTAATTATTAATTGAACAAGTTGATTAGCATTCCTATTATGTTGCTGATTGCTTTTGAAAACAATTCATCAACTCCAAAGGTAAATAAAGCCAGAATAACTGTCGCAATAGTCACTACAATTGTAGAAGACTGAAGGTCAGCCCATTTTGGCCATTCAACTTTATGTCTGAATTCGTTATAAGAACCTTTTAAAAAATCGACAAATGAACTCATAATTTATATTTGCACGGGCACAAGGATTCGAACCCTGATCAACGGTTTTGGAGACCGGTATCCTACCATTGGACGATGCCCGTAGTTAAAAAAGCTCCGTAAAGAGTGTTCCTTACGGAAGCTTTTTATATTGTTTTAGATGTGGATTAGTCGATGATTTCAGTTACCTGACCTGCACCTACTGTTCTACCACCTTCTCTGATCGCGAATCTAAGACCCTCGTTAAGAGCGATTGGCTGAAGTAATTCAACAGTGATTGTTAAGTTATCACCAGGCATTACCATTTCTACACCTTCTGGTAAGAAGATCTCACCTGTAACGTCAGTAGTTCTTACGTAGAACTGAGGACGGTATTTGTTGTGGAATGGAGTGTGACGTCCACCTTCTTCTTTAGAAAGGATATAAACCTCAGCTTTGAATTTTTTGTGTGGCTTAACTGAATCTTTCTTAGCGATAACCATACCTCTCTTGATGTCAGTTTTTTCAATACCTCTCAACAATAGACCTACGTTATCACCAGCTTCACCTCTGTCTAGGATTTTTCTGAACATCTCAACCCCTGTAATAGTAGAAGTTAATTTTTCATCACCCATACCTACGATATCAACTGGATCACCAGTGTTGATAACACCAGCCTCGATTCTACCAGTTGCTACAGTACCTCTACCTGTAATAGAGAATACGTCTTCGATTGGCATTAAGAATGCTTTATCTTGATCTCTAACAGGCTGCTCAATCCATGTATCAACTGCTTCCATTAATTCTTCAACAGTCTTAACCCACTTCTCGTCTCCGTTAAGAGCACCAAGAGCAGATCCTTGGATCACTGGAGAGTTATCTCCGTCATATTCGTAAGTAGATAATAAATCTCTAAGTTCAAGTTCAACAAGCTCTAAAAGCTCAGCATCATCCACCATATCAACTTTGTTCATGAAAACAACGATTCTTGGTACATTTACCTGACGGCAAAGTAGGATGTGCTCTCTAGTTTGAGGCATTGGTCCATCAGTTGCAGCACATACTAAGATCGCTCCATCCATCTGAGCAGCACCAGTTACCATGTTCTTAACATAGTCGGCGTGACCTGGACAGTCAACGTGTGCATAGTGTCTGTTTTCAGTTTCGTACTCGATGTGAGCTGTATTAATAGTGATACCTCTTTCTTTTTCTTCTGGAGCAGAGTCAATAGCAGAGAAGTCTTTTTTCTCAGCAAGACCTTTGTTAGCTAATACACTACTGATAGCTGCAGTAAGTGTAGTTTTACCATGGTCAACGTGACCAATAGTACCAATGTTCAAGTGTGGTTTGTTACGATTAAACGTTTCCTTTGCCATGATTTAAAATTATTTATTTATTGTTTTTCAAATTTTCGGTGTGCAAATATAATGAATTTTTAAATACCAAAAACTTTTTATTAAAAAAACTTTCAATATTCTCATCCAGTGAAGGACAAACCTTATATTTAACGTATTGAGACTGCAAATTTACACATTTTTCCGAATAGAAAAAATCCTTAGAAACGTTTTATTTAAAATATAAACTATCTCGTTAATTATGAACAGGATATACAGACAAAAAAAATATTGATCATTACCCGTATCCATAAATCCTAGTGCAGTTTTTTCTCGTACATATAAAGATAACAACTAAAATTAATATTATGAGAAAACTATTACACATGTATTTAGCCTTGTTTGCTATTACAACATTATTTTCATGCGATCATTCCGATGAAAACAGTATGTCAGAAAATATACCTCAAGGCCCGGATCTTATGGTATATGGAATAACGGCAATGAACGAGCTTGTTTATTTTAATGCCAGCAACCCCAAAATTTTTACTTCAAAAACAACCGTAACCGGTGTCGCCTCAGGAGAAAAATTATTAAGTATAGACTTCAGACCTGCAACAGGTGAATTGTATGCTTTATCCAATGCCAGCAAATTATATATCATCAATACCTCCAATGCTTCAGCAAGAACAGTAAGCTCAACAGCATTTACGCCTATGATCTCCGGAACAATAGCTTCTATTGATTTCAATCCTACCGTTGACAGAATTCGTCTGGTGAGTAATTCGGGACAAAATCTGCGTTTACATCCGGAAACCGGAGCTGTTGCTGCTACTGATATTACTATTAATGGAACAGGAAGTCCTTCCATAACAGGATTAGCCTATACCAACAGTAAAGCAGGCGCTGCTACTACTATTTTATATGATATTGATCCGATGCTGGGAAAATTATATAAACAGGATCCTCCCAACAATGGAACTTTGGTAGAGGTTGGAAGTCTTGGAACTACTTTTACAGGACAGACAGCTTTTGACATCAAATACGATAACAGTACTGCTCTTTTAGCTTTTAATGACAAACTGCATATTCTGGATCTGAATAATGGAAAAGCAACTTCCATAGGATCACTCCAGCAGGGAATAATCGATATGGCCATCCCTACAGAACCGGTAGCTTATGCCATTGACAATTCAAATAATCTCCAGATTTTCAATCCCAACAATCCTATGCCTGTTTCTAAAACAGTGGCCGGATTACAAAGCGGTGAGAGTATTTTAGGAATAGATTTCCGTCCTGCGAACGGACAATTGTATGCTTTGGGAAGCTCAAGCAGAATCTATACAATTAACTTAGGTACAGGTGCCGCTACTGCTGTGGGAGCATCTCCATTTTCTACCTTGCTTTCGGGCACGGATTTCGGATTTGACTTCAATCCAACAGTTGACAGAATAAGAGTAGTAAGTAATACAGGACAAAATCTCCGCCTGAATCCTAACGATGGAACAATTGCTGCTGCAGATCTCACACTGAATCCGGGAAGTCCAATGATAAGTGCAGCGGCCTATACCAACAACTTTGCCGGAGCTACCTCAACTACCTTATTTGTAATTGATCATAATACTGATAAATTATATCAGCAAAATCCACCCAATAACGGAACTTTAGTCGAAACAGGTTCTTTAGGAATCAACATTACCAATGCTAATGGTTTTGATATTGGAAGTATGAGCCAAAAGGCTTACTTAATAGCATCAGTAGGTTTATCTACAAGAATTTATTCTATTAATACAATGACAGGAGCAGCCACTTCTGTTTCCGATTATCCCAATACCGTAAAAGCTTTTACGCTGGGGTTAGGATTTTAAACTCATTCTTTATTTCAATAATCGAGAAGCGCGGAAAACAAAGTTTTCCGCGCTTCTTACTAATATAAATGAAAGATAATTTAAATCTGACTGAGCTTTTTTGTCCTGTTAAAGATCCAGAAAATAATTGGAAAAATAAGCAGGGTAAGTACTGTAGCTGTAATCAATCCTCCGATAATAACAATGGCCAGAGGTTTCTGAGACTCCGATCCGATTCCTGTAGACAAGGCTGCCGGCATCAATCCGATGGAAGCCATAAGCGCTGTCATAATGACAGGTCTTGTCCTGGATTTTACTCCATTTAATATAGCGGTATCGATATCCATTCCGTCTTTAACATTCTGGTGGAATTCTGTAATAAGGATTACCCCGTTCTGGATACAAATTCCCAGGAGAGCAATCATTCCTACTCCGGCAGAGATTCCAAAATTGATTCCGGTAACATGTAAAGCGATGATTCCTCCAATCAAAGCAAAAGGTACGTTCGCTAATACCAGAAGAGAATCTTTCATATTGCCGAACAGAATAAACAAGAGGAAGAAAATCATCAGAATACTCACCGGTACTACCTGCGCCAGTCTGTGTGAGGCACGCTGCTGGTTTTCAAACTGACCTGTCCATCCTATTGAATAACCGTCCGGAAGTTCAATCGTTTCTACTTTTTTCTGTGCATCCGCAATCGTACTTCCCAAATCCCGGTCACGGATGGAGAATTTAACCCCGATGTATCGCTTGATATTGTCTCTGTAAATAAATGCGGCTCCGTTATCTTTAACAATGGTGCTTATTTCTTTTAAAGGAATCTTTGCTCCATCCTGTGTAGGAACCATCAAAGCAGCAATGTCATTTTCATTGGTTCTGTATTCCTGAGAATACCGAAGACGGATCGGGAACTTTCTTTCCCCATCAAACATTTCAGAGGCAGTTTTTCCACCAAATGCCATTTCCAGCACAGCCTGAGCATCTGCGGGCATCACTCCATAAGCGGCCATTTTATCTCTGTCCAAAACCACGCTTACTTCCGGCTGGCCGATATTTTTAATAATTCCCGGATCCTTCACGCCTTGTACGTCTTTAATTTTAAGCAAAACTTCGTGGGCTAATTTGTCAAGGGTTTCCAGGTTATCACCATAGATTTTGATTCCGTTTTCAGCTTTAAAACCAGCCACTGCTTCTGCTACGTTATCGGAAATCGGCTGGGAGTAGTTGAACGTAATTCCCTGATAACTTCTGAGTTTTTTGTCTATTTCATTGATCAGTTCATCATAAGTAATTTTACGCTTCCATTCTTCTCTTGGCTTAAGATTTACCGCAAACTGTACAAATCCGAATCCGTTGGGATCTGTTCCATCATTACTTCTTCCCGTCTGGGCAAGCACATCTGTCACTTCTGAAAAGCTCATAATGTCCTTCTTTAAAAGATCAGCTGTTTTCAGAGATTCTTTTAATGAGGAGCTCATCGGCATTTCGGCTGTGATCCACAATGAACCTTCATTCAACTGAGGCAGGAACTCTGTTCCAAGGAATTTACCCGAAAACAGTGTAACAGCCAGAAAGGAAATCGCTACAATCATGCTCATCTTTTTATGTCTGAATGTTAAATTAAAGCCTTTCAAAACGATTCTGTCCCAGAAGTTCACAAACGGGTTGCTTTTTTCTCTTACATTTTTATTTAAAAGAATATGGGAAAGAACAGGAACTAATGTTAATGTAAATATCAATGCTCCCATTAATGCAAACCCTAATGTAAATGCCAGAGGAGAAAACATTTTTCCTTCTACTTTCTGAAATGAGAAAATAGGAATCAAGGAAGTAATGATGATTAATTTTGAAAAGAAGATGGCTTTTCCCAGTCCTGTTCCGGTTTGCTTAATCCATCCTCCCTTGGCGAGTTTATTAAACTTCTCCGTCCCATACTTATGCGCTTTATGATCCAGCATTACGAAAAGGCCTTCCACCATGACGACGGCTCCATCTATGATAATCCCGAAGTCTACAGCACCTAACGAAAGTAGATTAGCACTCATCCCGGCCAGTTTTAAACATAAAAAAGCAAATAGCAAGGACAGAGGAATGATGATGGAAACAATCAGCGTAGTTCTCCAGTCTGCCATAAAGATCAAAACAATAACCGTTACCAGTACAATACCTTCAATAAGGTTATGCATTACGGTATGAGTGGTAAAATCCATCAGATTGTCACGATCGTAGAAAGTCACCATTTTGACATCTTTTGGAAGTACTTTCTCATTAAGCTCTTTAATTTTGGCCTTCACACCAACTAAAACTTCTCTCGGGTTCTCTCCTTTTCTCATAACAACGATTCCTTCTACCGTATCATCATGATGATTAAGAGCGGCCTGCCCTACTCTGGGCATGGAACTTTCATGAACTTCTGCAACATTTTTTACCAAAACAGGGTTTCCACTGTCATTCTGAATGGTAATATTTCCAATATCCGCAACAGATTTTACCAAACCTATACCCCTTACCACATAAGCCTGACCATTTTTTTCAATCACATCACCTCCTACATTCAGATTGCTCTTGGTAACGGCATCATACACCTGAAGGGGAGTCAGGTTATATTTATCCAATGCTCTCGGATCAATACTGAGTTCAAAAACTTTATCCTGTCCTCCGAAAACGTTGATATCCGCCACACCGGGAACACCTCTTAGAGCACGGTCTATTACCCAGTTTTGCAGGGTAAGCAATGCACGGGAATCTTTTGTTTTACTTTCCAGCGTATATCTGAAAATTTCACCGGTTGGCCCGTAGGGTGGCTGTACTTCGGGATCTACCTCATCAGGAAGGCTAATGGTTCGTAACTGGTTATTGACCTGATTTCTGGCAAAAGTATCGTCCACCCCGTCGTCAAACAGAATTTTAACAATAGAAAGCCCAAACATGGTGGTACTTCTTACACTTGTTTTTTTCTGAACCGGGCTCATCGCCAATTCAATGGGTGTCGTGACAAAACGCTCTACTTCTTCTGCGCTACGCCCATTCCATTGGGTAATGATGACAATCTGGGTATTGGTTACATCCGGAAAAGCTTCAATAGGCATATTTTTGAAACTGATAAAGCCGGAGATGGCTAAAATCGCTACCCAGATAAAGGTAAATGCTTTATTTTTTAATGAAAAAGCAATTATATTTTTTATGAATTTATTCATGATAGATACATTGATGACCTAAAAAAGCCGTTAAAGAAAAATATCAGTATTCTTAATGGTTTAATAAGACTAGCTGTTCAGTGAACGGTAGATCAGCAGCTGGTTGTTGGTAATCACTTCTTCTCCTTCTTTCAGACCGTCTGCAATATAAGTAACATCACCAACCTGCTTTAATACTTTGATTTCTCTGATCTTTACATCTGTTCTGGATTTAAAAATCACCACAAAGCTTTTATTATCATCAAAAATCACAGCTTTTGATGGAACGGTAAGCGTAGCGTTGCTTTCCAGACTGGAAACTTTTATTGTGGCTTTACTTTCCGGGATTAAAAGTCCGTTGGCATTGTCCAATACTACTCTTGCCTGCATGGCGTTGGTCTGTGGATCAATAATTTTGAATATTTTATCAATTTTTCCATCAAAAACTTTGTCCGGATAAGAAAGTGTGGATACCTGGGCTTTCATTCCAAGACTAATCTTATCGATATCAGATTCATTGACATTCATAATCGCCCATACATTGGTAGTATTGGCCACATCAAATATATTATCACTTCTGTCACTTCTCAGCTGCATATCTTTATTGATACTTTTCTGAACAATATAACCGCTAATAGGTGCTACAACACTGTATATATTTCCGGTCTTCACATTATAAACCGTACTTACAGCCGCTGCTCTCTGCAACTGATCTTCTGCTTTTTGTAACTGGCTTTTAGCTTCCAGTACATCCCTTTCCGTATTAAGCTTTCCTTCGTAGAGTTCTTTTGCAACACGGAGGTTATTTTTGGCCACTACTAGATCTGTTTTTGCATCACTTACATCCTTTTGAATTTCTGCAAGCTCAGTACTTCTGATGGTTGCCAGTACCTGCCCTTTTTTCACATAGTCACCCAATTCTACATTGACACTCATCACATTTCCTCCAACCAATGGGTATACATCTATATAGCTGTTTTTGTCTGCAGAAATCTTTCCATAAAAGCTGTATTCATCTTCTATATTCTTTTTTTCAACTTTCGCCAGGGAAATAGAATTCAGCATGGTGTTACTGAGCTCAAACCCTTTTTTGGGGTGAATATTTTTCTCTTCCTCTTTTTTGGAACAGGCCATTAATGAAAGGACCATCAATGCGGGAATAATATATGTTTTCATCATTTTAATAGAAGATTTTCGTTTGTACTAGTTGATTAAGCTGTTCTGCGGACTGCATGATTTCATTTTTCATATCATAGATCTGAAGGGCTGTCTCTCTGTAACTGTCCATAAAGTCTGTAAATTCAATCAGGCTGACATTTCCTTTTCTGAAATTGGTCAGCATTCCGTTGTAAACAAGTTCCATATTCTGAAGGTCAGTCGTTTTCACATCCAGAAGTTGGTCATATTGTGCTTTCCAGGTTTTATAGGCAGATTGAACTTTAGTTTCCAAAGTCAGTTTTTGAAAGTCTGCATTTTTCTGATTCTGCTGGATAGCATAGTTTGCTTTCACTACATTTCCCTGATTGGCTTTCCATAGCGGTAAAGGAATTCCCAAGGTAAGATTCGCTTCGTTATTGAAGGTTCCGCCTGCCTGGTCCCATGCAGCACCTACGGTAACATCCGGTACATTCAATGATTTCTGCCATTGTGCATACAACTTACTGTTATCAATAAGTTTCAAATTATATCGGTAATCCGCATTATTTTCCAAGGCTTTGCTTTTCAGTTCTTCTTCATCACCGAAAGGCTGTGCCACCAGAGCTTCTTTAGCTTCGGTTTCAGACATCGTAGGCTCTATTTCTTCAGTAACTCCTGTCAGAACTTTCAAATTCTGTTCAAAATCAAGAATATTTTTATTGATCTCCAGTTTATCATGATTCAGCTGGATCACAATACTCTGCAGTCTTACAGCGTCTTTAAGGGAAACATTTCCTTTTGCTGACTGCACACGATAGGCGTTTAAAAGATCATTCATATACCCCAGCTGCCTGTTGGTATTCTCCAGTTTTAGTTTTTCATAATAAAGATTGAAATAGGTAGAACGGAGTTGATATCTTAAATCTACCAGCAATTGTGAAAACTGAAGTTGAGCAAGTTCTTTATTGGATTTGGCAAAAGCGATTTCGTTTTTCTTTTTCCCCCCCATATAAATCAATTGAGTAATACCCGCTCCTTTAGAATGTCCTACATCAAAAAACTTCTTGTCCTGAGGATTATAAGCATTGAACTGCCCGCTTAATTGAGGTAACTCCCAGATTTTAGCCTGCAGAATATCCGCATCAGCCATATTGATATTGTACTGTTCGGCGAGCAGCTGGAGGTTGTTCTTCTGGAAAGCTTCTTCACAATCCAAAAGAGACATCTGCTGTTGTGCTGCCATGAATGAGGAAACGGCTAGGCACAGCACTGCAATTCTGTTCATTATTTTTCTTTTTAAATTACAAAATTGCTTTGATGCTATTAAAAGAAACTTAAATGACGCTTAAAAAAATATTAAAATAGGCCTGAACAAGCTGTTTATGCAATAACCCATCATACAAAAAGCAGTGAATTTTTCTCCAACTATTGAATTTTTATTAAAAATTTCAATCAGGAGTTTAACAAAAAAAACAACTGTTTTTCATATCAGTTGCTTTTCATTTTATTTTTTAAAAAATAAGGTAAACTTATTCATATACTCCTTAGGTGAAGAATATACAATATCTGCATCATGATATTCCAGAATTCTTTTGACGATTCTAAGACCTAATCCTGATCCTGCTATATTCTGTGCATTATTCCCTCTCGTGAAAGCTTCAAACAGTTTAGCCTGCTCATCTTCAGAAATAGTATTACCATGGGAAATAACTTCGATGGAAAGATTATCATTGGTTTCAGTGATGAGAACATTCACTTCTGTATTATCTGAGTACACCGCTGCATTTTTAAACAAGTTGATAAATACAATTACCAATAGTGACTGAATTCCTTTTATAGTCAGAAAAGCATTTTCAGAACTTTCTTCATTAATCAGAAAATCCAGCTTAAGTTGCGGATAACTTTTCTCCACCGCTTCAAAAGCTTCAAAAATAACTTCGTCAATCCTTACTTCCTCATAAATACTCTGGATATTTTCTTTATCAAATTTTGTAAGCAGTAAAAGTGAATTTGTCAGATCCGACAGCTGATAGACATCTCTCTGAATTTGTTTTAAAGAAGACAGAGTTTCCGGAGAATGCTCTTCAAACTTGATAAGGTTTTCCAGCTGAAATGCCATTCTTGTTATAGGAGTTCTGATCTCATGTGAAGCACTGGCCGTAAAATCTTTTTGTGACTGAAATACATCATCCAGCCTCCCAATCATTGTATTAAAAGATTTTGCAAGAACACTTACTTCATCATTGGATTGCTCTACCGGAATCTGTGTGGTAAGCTTATGAGCCGTAACTTCAGAAATTTCTTTGTTCAGATCTTCCAAAGGACGTAGGAACTTTTCCACAAAATAATAGCTAAAGAACCCAATAAGCATAGTGCTCATCACATAAGCTGTAATCAAAAGATATTTAAGATATCCCAATTTGGATTTCCCATTGGTATCAAAAGCACTGGTAAGGATATAATAATTTTCACCGTTGATATTCCTGAGGGCTGCATAGATTTCGGGAACGGTTTTTTCGGTATAGATAATCTTCTTTTTATCCAGCTCTTTAAGCATTGCACTGTCCCAGATGACATTTCTGTCTTTGATCGTACTGTAGATCAATTCTTTTTTTTCATTGAAAATTAAAATCTTTTCATTCAAAAGAATGTTATCTGAATTTTCATTGAAAAAAACGGGTGCTTCCTCTTCAAAGTCTTTGGATTTTGAGATGAAATGAGAAGTAAACTCAAGTCTCTGCCTGAATCTTTCTTTAAACTCATCTCTTCTGAAATCATTAAAAGATAAATAAATGACCGCCATCACCATTCCAAATAATAATGAAAAGGCAATACTTATTGTTAAAGCGATCTTTCTTTTTAAAGACATTTATAATGGACTTAGGTAATATCCGAAACCTGAACGGGTGTGGATCAGTTTTATTTTAAAATCTTTATCGATCTTCTTTCTCAGGAAATTGATATAAACTTCCACTGTATTGGTATTTGTATTGAAATTGTGTTCCCAGACATGTTCTGTGATCTGTTGCTTGGAAACCGTTCTTCCCTGCGCTTCCGCAAGATAAACCAACAATTGGAATTCTTTTAAGGTAAGGGTTATTTCATTTCCTCCACGATAAACCTTCTGCTCTGTTTTGTTGATAATAAGATCATCAATTCTTAAAATATCCTGATCAGAATTATCAGAAGGTGCTTTTCTTCTTAATAGTGAATTGATTCTTAACAGAAGTTCCTCAAACTGGAATGGCTTTACAAGATAATCATCAGCCAGCCTGGTGAAGGCATCTTTTTTATCAGAGATATCCCCATAAGCAGAAATGATAATGATAGGAGTATTTTTATCAAAAGAACGGATCGTCTGACAGACATCAAGTCCATTTATTTTAGGAACATTAATGTCTAGTAAATACAGATCATAAGTACTATTTTTTATCTGACGAAGAAAAGTCTCCCCGTCATAGATCTTATCACAGTTAAAATTATTTGATTCTAAAAATCTGCACAATTCTGCAGACAGAATGAGATCATCTTCCAGTAAAAGAATATTCATCAAAAAATTATTTTACACGAATTTAAAGAAAATTTTATGATTGTGATTGTAAAGATGAAGTAAAAGTTTTGATGATAGTGCTATCATCAAGAAACGAATCTGAAAAAAATTGAAGAAGGAAATAATTTTAGGATTTATCTAAGCAGATGTTTAACTGTAAAATGATCAGATAGTAAAATTAAATTCTTTTGAGCATAAAAAAATCCCGAAGAGATTCGGGAAAATCGAGAGCCAACTACGGGACTTGAACCCGTGACCTCTTCCTTACCAAGGAAGCACTCTACCGCTGAGCTAAGTCGGCATCAACTAAAAAAATCATACTAAGCAGCATGATTTTTTGTTGAGCGGAAGACGGGGGTCGAACCCGCGACATTCAGCTTGGAAGGCTGACGCTCTACCAACTGAGCTACTTCCGCAATTTTGTTTCCAAAACTATTGGTAAACGCTGTGCAAAACTAAGAAAATTTATTTAATCTTGCAAGTTTTTTATAATATAAAATGTGGGGAGAGCAGGATTCGAACCTACGAAGCCGAAGCAACTGAGTTACAGTCAGTCCCATTTAGCCACTCTGGAATCTCCCCAGATATTTTATATTAAAATGGAGCCTCCAGAGGGATTCGAACCCACGACCCCGAGATTACAAATCACGTGCTCTGGCCAACTGAGCTATGGAGGCATTTTAATAAAGGACTGAAACTGATCGAGAAACTCTACTCTACACATTTCAGTGTTAAAAAGAATCACTTTTATGGTGATTTCTTTGAGCGGAAGACGGGGGTCGAACCCGCGACATTCAGCTTGGAAGGCTGACGCTCTACCAACTGAGCTACTTCCGCAATTTTGTTTCCAAAACTATTGGTAAACGCTGTGCAAAACTAAGAAAACTTATTTAATCTTGCAAGTTTTTTTTTACAAAAATATAAAGTGGGGAGAGCAGGATTCGAACCTACGAAGCCGAAGCAACTGAGTTACAGTCAGTCCCATTTAGCCACTCTGGAATCTCCCCAAAAGTTTATATTTTATGAGCCTCCAGAGGGATTCGAACCCACGACCCCGAGATTACAAATCACGTGCTCTGGCCAACTGAGCTATGGAGGCAAATATAAAAAAGAATTCAAAAGATCGCTGTTCCTTTTTTGCGAGTGCAAATATAGAACGGATTTTTTGAATTCTCAAATATTTTATAAACTTTTTTTAACTTTTTTTTCTATGCCATTTCTTTTTTCTTGATTAATAGCTTTTTAGCAGTATCAACACAAAGGTCCAAACTTTCTTCAAAACTTGTAGATGTCTTCTTTACTACGATATCGTCTCCCGGAACCGCCAAAATAATCTCGGCTGTTTTATTTGCTTTGTCAGCATTATTTTCCACTTTCAAAAATACCTTACACTCCTGAATCTTGTCATAGAAGGTATCCAATTTGCTAACTTTTTTGTCGATGTGCGACTCTAGTGGTTCGTGTGGTGTTAAACCGATTGATTGAACTGAAATCTTCATAATTCTTCTTTTTTTGATGCTCGAGGGTGAGCCTGATTAAACACTTTTTTCAATTGTTCAATATTAGCATTCGTATAGACTTGAGTACTGGCAAGACTGGAATGCCCTAATATTTTTTTCACTTTGGAGATCTCCGCCCCATTATCCAAAACGTGAGTAGCAAAGCTATGCCGAAGGATGTGAGGACTTTTTTTTCTTTCGTTGTTACAAGACTAAGGTACTTATTAACTACCACATAAACAAATTTTTCATTGAGTTTTTTCCCTTTCTTATTAACGAAAAAATATGATTTAAATTCTGTCTGTGGATTTCTTATTTCCAGATAACTTTTTAGAAGTTCAGACAGTTCATCGGAAATAGGAATTACCCTTGCTTTATTTCCCTTTCCTATTACTTTTAATTCATTTTCATATAAGTCAACATTCTCAAATATCAGGCCACAAAGTTCAGCTTTACGCATTCCTGTCTGATAAAGAACTTCCATAATGCATTTTTCAAGCACATCATATACCTGTTCGAAAACCCTTTCATTAAGTTCTTCCATTTCCTCTTTAGACATAGGAATCTGTTTTTCAGCATAAAACTTCAGAGAAGAAATACCTTCGGTAGGAGAGACTTTAATCTCCCCTATTTTTAAAAGAAAAAGATAGAAACTACGGAGCGAGGATAATTTTCTGTTAATACTTCTTTTGGAAATATCATTTTCACTGAGTTCAACAATAAAATTCCGGATAATCTTTTTGTCTGCCTTGGCTAAATTGTCGGAAGATTCCGTTCGGAGAAAGAAATGGGAAAAGTCTTCAAGGTCTTTTTTGTAGCTTGTGATGGTATGAGGAGAATATCTTTTTTCGAATTGTAAGTATTCTAAAAACTTTTCCAGCATCATAGGTATAAAAATAAAAATTCACTCCTCAAATATAAGAATTTAAGAAGTGAATTAATATATGGTTAAGAAAAAATCTTAAGCCTGCTCTTCTTTGCTAAGCGCTCTTTGTTTGTAAGCCGCTTTTAGTCTAGCTTGTCTCAAAGTTACAGAAGGCTTAATAAACTGTTGTCTAGATCTTAATTGACGAACAGTTCCTGTTTTATCAAATTTTCTCTTGTATTTTTTTAAAGCTCTGTCGATGGATTCACCATCTTTTACTGGAATTATTAACATATTTTACATCTCATTTTGGATTGCAAAACTAGACAATTTTTATGAGAACACAAAATATATTGCCATAAACAATCACTACTCCACCCTATGACTATTAAAAAACCCCGTATTAAAGCCTGTTAGCAAACAATAATATTTTTATCCACAATTACTGGATATTCAATTCTTACTACCTTCAGGTTACTCATTTTATTTCCTAATTTCTATTAAAACCATCTACATTAATGAAATGTAAACAAAAAGCATTATCTTTGCATTCACTTTATTCATGGGGTTGACTGGTTTCGACAGCAAGACCAATGGGTAAGTAAGCATGCAGAGAACCGTAGCGCGATCTCTATAATCCCTTGCTACAAAATTTTAACTGGCAACGAAGAGTTCGCTCTTGCAGCTTAATATCGAAGTATAGTAGATCAAGCGTTTTCCCGAAGATTTCAGTAGGGAAGCAAGATATTCCACAAATGCTCTGTTCTGCGGCGTTTGATCCTGGGATATAGGAATGCAGAAATAAGGCTTTAGAAGCTTTGGCTAAAGCTCGAAAATTTCAGAAGATAAGCTGGTCGTTGGGTGTCTATCCTCTGCCTCCAGTCGAAAACCAATGGTAGAATAAGCATGTAGAAAGCTTATGTATTGCTTGTTTGGACGAGGGTTCGAATCCCTCCAACTCCACTTTTTAAACTAAAGAGAAAATGCAACTTATTTATTTCTAAATAATTACATTTTCTCTTTTTTATTTTTGTTCCTGAATTTGTTCCCAAACGTTTTATATTGTCTTCTGATTGACGGAATACAATTTAATTATAAATACCAATCTATTATTAACCATAAATGCCGATGAGCAAAGAATCATAGCACATTCAAATCCGCAGGAAACATACAGAATCCTTGATTTCAAATCCAGCTTAAACACCCTAATCGGGAAAGTTTGAAGAGAAAAAAAAATGACTTCAACCCAACAACAAAATATTATGCGACAGGTTTTGTCGCGTTGCAGATATAAATTTGTTTCAGGAATTATTTACAAAACAAAAAATCAATAAATTAGCAACTTTAATAAAAATACTTTTTGATGAAAAAACTTAATCTTTTAATGCTTTTGGCATTAACCCTACTTATGTTCGGCTGTAGGACTGAACTTTCAAGTGAAGAAACCAGTCTTACTCAATCAGATTTCAGGAAAACTATTAAACTAAAAGAAGCTTTAGCATTTAAAAACTATCTTGCTGAGCTAAAAAATAATCCTTCACATACTTACAGTAAAAACGAAGATTTTTTATCTTCATTATCCGATGATGCTACAGTAACAGTAATTACACAAAATAACGTTACTTCTTACAGCACTGTAGTCAGACATTTAAACAGGTCATCAGATGTTTTAGTATATAGTATTGATAATGAAAACAAAAGCATAGGATTTACAGCAAAATACCAACCTGCCGACTTAACAAAAAACTATCAGATTGATAATTTTACAGGAACTGTTGAATACACCTCTATGGACGGTAGACCAATGGGAACTAAACAACTCTCTAATGGCACGCCACTTCCTGACAAAGCAATAGGAGCAAAAACATTTGCAAATAAGATAGACTGCTCATTAAGCATTAGACTTATAGAGGTAAACTGTAATGGCGACAATCATTCTCCGTCTCAGTATGCACAATGTGTTGCAAGTGAAAAGCCTTATTACGTTGTAGAAATTACAGAGGTTTGTCCAAGTGGAGGACAGCCTCCAAAAGGATTTCCAAATATGGGATTCTATGATGGTGGTGGTGATAGTGGTGGCAGCACTACATCTAGTGAAATGTCAATCCAGGACAGCTTTAATTATATGTTGAACGAAGCTGGATTTCCAGAACTATCTTCTAATGAGTATACCTATATTCAAAACAACCAATACATAGGTGGGCAATTACTTTCTTATTTCTATAATAATTTAAATCAGAATAATACACAATTGCTACATTGGAGCATTAACTATTTTAATAGTTTGGGAAGTTTGGGAACAAACACAATTACTATATGGAAAGAATTTGAATCACAGTTAAATTTTGCTCAACAATTTTTTGCAAATAACCCCAACACTTCTTGGCAAAAGTTTGAAAATTGGTTTTTAACAAAGTCTGAAGGACCTGACGGAGAGCCTGTTGATAATCTTGATGATATCCTCAATACCATACAGTATCAGAATAAACAAATGCCAACATATTCTCAATTCGTAGGAGCTTTTCCAAAATTAGAATATCCAGGATATCCAGGCTATTTTAAGCAAATGCCAGCTTCTCAAATCTACCCCATGGTAGGTGGTAACCTCGAGTATTTATATAATAGCTCAGGTAAGGATATCGGTCCATATAGAAATGCATGTACTGTGAGATTTTCATTAGCAATGAATAGATTAGGATTTTACATACCTAACAATTCACTGAGCAGAAAGGGAGCAGATGAAAACGGACAACCTCGATATTATTATTTACAAGCAAAAACAGCAGGAGATTTTATGTCAAAAACATTTGGAAGTCCAACTCATATATTAGAAGGTACAGATGCTAATAATCCTGATAAAGTGGCAAAGTTTTTGGAAGGTAAAACTGGAATATATGTTATTGTTAATAATAATTCAACTACTGCTGGATATACAGGACATGTTGATTTAATCCAAAATGGACATATACCTGGGGGAGCAAATGCCAATAATGTTCCTGGCGGGATTAAATCAATCAGAATTTGGGAATTTAAACCTTAAAGTTAATTTAAAAATAAAAAAAATGAAAAAGATATTTTTAAGTCTTATCATCCTGACTTCTTGTGGAGTACAATCTCAAGAAAATTATTTAGAGGAAAAGAAAGAAGCAATTCAACTTATAAAAAAATTAGATTCTTTATATTTAAGCAAGGATGAAAAAGTAAATTCTTTATTTGCAAATAATATTCAGTGCAGTATTTGTGAGATTGAAAATGGATATGATAATCAATACATCATAGAAAACAAAAAATTTGTCCAAAATAATCTTCAAGAAGTAATAAAGTTACTAGATTATAAATTATTGAAAAATTCTAATTCAACTTTTACTAAACAAGGAACTAATTTTGTTTTATCATATTCAACAGCTAATCCCAATAAAAAAACAGAATTTGAAGGGGCATCTGCTATAGTTACATTAAAAAAAGAAAATGGAAATTTAAAAATATCTTCTATAGAAACTATACCCTAAGATTTAATTACAAATTTCTTTTAAGATAATATAAAAGTCTTTAAGCTAATAAAAAATGATTGGTTTTACCACAGACAGGTAAAACCAATCATTTTTTATTTTAGGCAACTTTGAAAAATTCATCACTACTCCATAGTGCTGAATGACTCAATTCATAGCAATATCTGGCGTTCAAGTATATTTTCAAAAATTTCTCTAACTTGCTCGTGCCTTTCAAGAATTCCATACTGCTCTTTTAAATCAGGAACGTTAGATAATAGATAAACTTTCACTTAAATCAAGATATTATTCTCTTTAAAAATTGATCAGTATAATCAAATATAAAGTTCTGCTTCTTCATTCATCATTTACACCAAATATAAACCACTGAAAACGAAAAGACTAAAGCGAAACAATCTAAAATGAAAGCTTCCGGTCCACAAAAAAGACTAAAAAAATGTTTTATCGTAAAGAATTTTATATATTTGCACCATCTAACAATTAAAAAAATAATTTACTATGTCAGACATTGCATCAAGAGTAAAAGCTATCATCGCTGATAAGCTTGACGTTGAAGAAACAGAAGTAACTCCTGAAGCTAGCTTCACTAACGATTTAGGAGCTGATTCACTAGATACAGTTGAGTTAATCATGGAATTCGAAAAAGAATTTAACATTCAGATCCCTGATGACCAAGCTGAAAAAATTACTACTGTAGGACACGCTATCGCTTACATCGAAGAAGTAGTAAATAAATAATATTCTTCAACAAAAAAAGAAATTAAACAAAGTTTATGGAATTAAAAAGAGTAGTTGTAACCGGATTTGGAGCAATAACACCAATAGGAAATAATGCAAAAGAATACTGGGAAAATCTTGTGAAAGGTGAGAGCGGTGCCGCTCCGATTACTCTTTTTGATGCCACAAACTTTAAAACTAAGTTTGCTTGCGAGGTAAAAAATTTCGATCCGTTACAGCATTTCGATAAGAAAGAAGCTAAAAAAATGGATAGAAATACTCAATTGGGACTTGTTGCTGCAAGAGAAGCAGTAGCGCATTCCGGCATTATTGAAGACAATGTAGATAAAAACAGAGTTGGTGTAATCTGGGGTTCCGGAATCGGAGGATTAGAGACTTTTGAAACTGAAGTGTTAGGATGGGCCAATACGGAAATTCCGAGATTTAACCCTTTCTTTATCCCAAAAATGATTGCGGATATCACTCCAGGACATATCTCAATTGAATACGGTTTCCACGGACCAAACTATACGACTGTATCTGCATGTGCATCTTCAGCGAATGCTATAATTGATTCCAAAATGCTGATCCAGTTAGGAAAAGCAGACGTGATTGTGTGCGGAGGCTCTGAAGCAGCCGTTACAGCAAGTGGTGTCGGTGGATTCAACGCAATGATGGCACTTTCTACAAGAAATGACGATCCTACAACAGCTTCAAGACCTTTTGACAAAGACAGAGATGGATTTGTGCTAGGTGAAGGAGCAGGATGTATTGTTCTTGAAGAATATGAGCACGCCGTAAAACGTGGTGCTACAATTTATGCAGAATTACTGGGAGGTGGTTTAAGTGCTGATGCACATCACATGACTGCTCCACATCCTGAAGGCCTTGGCGCTTATCTGGTAATGAAAAACTGTTTGGAAGATGCAGGCTTAACTGCTGATGAAGTAGATCATATCAACATGCATGGTACATCTACTCCATTAGGAGACATCGCAGAATCCAATGCTATTTCGAAATTATTAGGCGAGCATGCTTATGACATTCAGATTAATTCTACAAAATCAATGACTGGCCACCTTTTAGGTGCTGCAGGTGTTATTGAAGCTATCGCTGCATTGGGAACTATTATTCATGGTACTGTTCCTCCAACCATCAACCATTTTACTGATGATGAAAATATTGACAGTAGACTCAACTTTACGTTCAATACTGCTGTTAAGAAAGATGTAAAAGTAGCCATGAGCAATACTTTTGGATTTGGCGGGCATAATGCTTGCGTTCTATTTAAGAAAATCTAAATTCAATGAATGGAGTTACAGAAATACTTTTCTAAATTCCTTCTCAAAAAAAGAAAAAGACAATTAACGGAGAGAGAATATTTTCTCAGTACCGAGCTTAGAAAAGTTTTGGGTACAGAGGTACAGAATATCGCTCTTTACCGTGAAGCTTTTTCTTTGAAAAATTCTTCTAAAAATCAAGACAGTAATTACGAAAGACTTGAATTTTTGGGAGATTCTGTTTTGGGTACAATTATTTCTTGTCATTTGTTCCAGACTTACCCTCAGGCTAATGAGGGATATCTGACACAAATGAAATCTAAGATTGTTAATAGGAAAAACCTCAATAAATTAGGAGAAGATCTCAAGCTTACCAGCCTTTTGCAAAAGCAAAACAGCTCATCAGCTTTAGGAGAAAATATCTCTGGAAATTTGTTTGAAGCCTTAATCGGTGCCGTTTATTTAGACTTCCATTATGATACCTGTAAAAGGATTATTTTGGAAAAATTGCTGACCCCTTCCGAGATCAATAAGCTTGAAAACAAAATTGTAAGTTATAAAGGTCTCCTGCTCGAATGGAGTCAGAAGAAGAAGGTCAATATAAAGTACGAAACCTGCGAGGAAATACAGGCTAATAAATCTATCGTATTTAGATGCCATGTATGGCTGGGAGATGAAAAAATTGCTAATGCAACAGAGACTTCCAAAAAGAAAGCAGAGGAAAAAGCAGCACAGAGAGCATTTTATATTTTAAACAAAAAAGAAAATATACTTGGAAATTCAAAAACTTTATGATCTTGATGATATAGAATTTGAAGATATTGCCATAGGATTGGTAAGATTAGCCAAAGATGTACCTGCTCATGAGTTTTTCTACAAAATAAATCAAACCAACAACCTCAATTTTTCAAGAAAGAAAGATCTTGTCTTTCATGGAGGTTATTATGATTATTTTTTTCCAAGATTTGAGGCCTACCACAAGTATACGAAGACTTGTTTTACCTTCATTTCCAATAAATCTTCTGAAAGTAAGCAAAAAAAAATTCAGACAGAACTCTTTACAGAAGAAGAAAACATTAAATTTTTATTAAATAATCAGGTAGATGTGGAATATATTCTGCATAGTTCGGAACAGTTTCCTGATTTTTCCGTAATTTTGCTCCCTGAAAATCTTGTATTTCCAATTCAAGATTATACACTGAGTTCTGATGAGGAACTTTATCAAATTATCCAGTATTATGAATAAGTATTTAAAGAAGACAAAAATTATCGCAACACTAGGACCTGCTTCATCGTCGAAGGAGGTAATGTTAGATTTAATGAAAGCGGGTGTTGATATTTTCAGAATAAATTTTTCCCATGCAGATTACGACTTAGTTCGAAAAAATATTGAAATAATTAGAGAGCTAAACAATGAGTATGGTTATTCTGTAGGAATCCTTGGAGACCTTCAGGGGCCTAAACTGAGAGTGGGAGTTGTAAAGGAGGGATCTTACCTGAACCCAGGTGATATTCTTACCTTCACTAATGAAAAGATGGAGGGAGATTCCACAAAGGTATACATGACGTACCAACAGTTTCCACAAGACGTAAAAGTAGGTGAAAGAATCCTTATTGATGATGGGAAACTAATGCTGGAGGTTATCGAAACCAATGAAAAAGATACTGTAAAAGCAAAAACTATTCAGGGAGGTCCGTTAAGTTCTAAAAAAGGAGTTAATCTACCTAATACAAATGTTTCTCTTCCTGCCTTGACAGAAAAAGATGTTCAGGATGCTAATTTCATGCTTGACATGGAGGTAGACTGGATTGCTCTTTCTTTTGTACGTCACGCACAGGACATTATTGACCTGAAAGAATTAATTGCAAACCACCCGAACGGTAAATTCAAGACTCCTATTATTGCGAAGATTGAAAAACCTGAAGGTGTTAAAAATATTGATGAAATCCTTCTTGAATGCGACGGATTAATGGTAGCACGTGGAGACCTTGGGGTAGAAGTTCCTATGGAGGAAGTTCCTGCGATCCAGAAAAACCTGGTAGAAAAAGCAAGATTCTATTCCAAGCCGGTAATTATTGCTACTCAGATGATGGAAACCATGATCAACAGTTTAACACCAACAAGAGCGGAAGTAAATGACGTTGCCAATTCTGTATTGGATGGTGCTGATGCGGTAATGCTTTCCGGAGAAACTTCTGTAGGTAGATATCCGGTACAGGTTGTGGAAAACATGGCTAAAATTGTAAAAAATATCGAAACTACTCATTTCTACCAACACAAAAATGAGCCTATCGAGAAAGATTATAACTGTATTGATGAAAGATTCATTACCAACAGGGTTTGTCTTGCAGCAGTAAGAATTGCTAAAACAACCAATGTTTCTGCTATTGTAACCCTTACTCATTCAGGATATACAGCCTTCCAGCTTGCAGCACACAGACCCAACTCTCACATCATCGTATATAGTGGTAACAGAAGAGTAATTACAATGCTGAACCTTCTTTGGGGGTTCATGCCTATTACTATGATATGAAGAAGTCTACCGATGAAACGATCATCCAGGTCAATATGTTAACACATAACTATGGTTACATCGAAACCGGAGATTTCGTCATCAATATCAATGCTACTCCATCATATGAAGGTGGAAAAACGAATACATTGAGACTTACGACAGTATAAGCAATAAGCAAAATTACTTTTTGTAACAGCATAAAAAACTCCCGGAAACAAGTTTCCGGGAGTTTTTATTTTATAGTGTAAAGTTTACTGTTAACTTATAAATGGTAGTTTGTCATTCTGAACGCAACGAAGTGAAGTGAAGTGAAGAATCTCTGAGATTCCTTGTTTCCTCGGCATGACATTTTATCCTTTTAATTTCCTACAATCGTCTTAGCTGTTACAAATTCTTTTAAAGCCAGTAAAGACAATTCTGTTCCATATCCTGAAGCTTTTGATCCTCCAAATGGAAAACGTGGATCAGAACTTGTCATACGGTTGATATTGACTGTTCCAGATTCAAGGTTTTCAATGAAAAATAACTGGCGGTCTTTATTCTTAGTCCATACAGAATTGGAAAGTCCGAATGGAATATTATTGGCCAACTGTAAAGCTTCTTCATCATTTTTCGCAACCATCACCATACCGAGAGGTCCGAAAAGTTCTTCTTTTAAAATAGGATTTCCTTCCTGAACTCTGATTAAACCAGGATTAAATTCATTTTCAGAAACTCTTTCCAAAGGAATAATGATTTCAGCACCATTTTCCAATGCCCTGTTGAACTGAGCTTCCAATTCATCAGCAAGATCGGGTCTTGCCATTCCTGCCAGTTTGGTTTCTTTATCTAAAGGATCTCCAATCTCATATTTCTTATATTCTTCAATGAATATTGGTAAAAACGCATCTTCAATCTTTTCATCAATGATAAATCTTTTTGCTGCAGTACAGGTTTGTCCACAATTTTGAAGTCTGGATTTTGCTCCTGCTTTTGCTGCTTCCTCCAGATCCGCATCTTCGAAAATAATGAAAGCATCACTTCCGCCTAATTCAAGTAAAGATTTTTTAATATTTAAACCGGCAATTGAAGCTACTTCTCCTCCGGCTTTTCCGCTGCCTGTCAAGCTTACTCCTTTTACAGTATCATGTTCAAGGATTTCTTTTACAGCTTTATGTCCTACTTCAAGATTCTGAAAAATACCTTCAGGAAAACCTGCTTCCAGAAGTACTTCTTCAATGGCATTTCCACTTCCGAAACAAATTGAAGCATGCTTCAAAACGATTGTATTCCCAGCTAAAATCGCAGGAGTAGCAAATCTCAGCACCTGCCAGAAAGGAAAATTCCAAGGCATTACACCTAAGATTACCCCTTTCGGAGCATAATGAACTTCAGAATAAGAAAATTCTGATTCAACTTTTTCTGGTTTTAATATATTTTCAGCAGTGGCATAATAATTCATCATTAAAGCACACTTTTCCACTTCAGCAATAGATTCTGAAATGGGTTTATTCATTTCTGTAGTAATTATTTTCCCAAATTTCTCCGAATTATTCTTTAAAATTTCCGCTGCTTTTGCAATTAACTTCTGCCTTTCCTCAAACGGCACTTTTCTCCACACTGAAAACGCTTTATCTGCTTTAATAAGCTTGCTTTCAATTAATTGTTCCATAATATAAATTTCTGTTTTAAATTCAGCTAATGAATTTATGAGCGCTTTTATTTTAAAAGCACGGTGAAATCAGCAAATTCCATTCCTTAAGGGTTAATAAAATAATGATTTTCTCTATCGGAAGAATATAACTTTATCTTACATCATTAGCCATTCATTTACAAGACATGCTGCCAGTCTTGCTGTTCTGTCCTGGATATCGAAAGAAGGGTTAACTTCTGCCACATCCAGCGCCACCAATTTTTTATTTTTTAAGATATGCCTGTAAAAATGCATAAATGCAGCATCTGCAAAGATACCATTATAAGCAGCAGCCGAAACTCCGGGAGCGATTGATGCATTAAAAACGTCCATACAAATTGTTAGATAGGCATAATCTACATTGTCCAGCAATTCATCAATACGCTGATAGATGGAGGTCAGGTTTTCAAAAAATAATTCGTCTGCCAGAATATATTTCATTCCATGCTGATGAGCTGTATCAAAAAGCTTAAGTGTATTGGAGTTTCTCTGAATTCCGATATGCAAAGAATTAATGGGACCTTCCTGGGCAATCTGCCAGAATCCGGTTCCTGAGCTTGGCCCTACTCCATTTTCTGGTTGTCGGTTATCGAAATGGGCATCAATATTAATAATTCCAATTTTTTGTTCCGGGAAGGCTGTTTTAACGCCTAAATAATGAGCATAGGTAACTTCATGTCCTCCGCCCAAAACAAGGGATTTTCCTCCTTTTAGAAGGACTTTTGAGACATTTTTAGCAAGATTATTCTGAGCGTTTTCCAGATTACCGTCTTCACAGGTAAGATTTCCAAAGTCCAGCAGAGAAAAATCCGGAAGAATTACCGGAAAATTAGACATATTTTTCCTGATCACATCAGGAGCATCTTTCGCTCCCTGACGGCCTTTATTTCTCCTTACTCCTTCATCCACAGCAAAACCATGCAATGCAAAATCTCCTGCAGCAATATTGTCGTAATTACGTTCTTCTTTAACTCTTTGAAATAATCTGTGATAGAGAAGTTCTTCTCCGTCCAATCTGCCTTGCCAAATAGTACTCATTATTCAGTCATTTGCCTATTGTCTGTTCTTCAATCGATTATGATTGAAGAACAAATATTGTTAATTTATAATTTTATATCAGATTTCCATCAATATAAACCTGTTCTGCTTTCAGGCTTCCCTGGTTATACAGTACATTCTGGAAATTATTGGTTTTGAAAGTGACAAAATCTGCCTTTTTCCCTACTTCCAATTGTCCTCTGTCTTCAAGATTCAATGCATAAGCAGCACGGAAGGTCATCCCGGCCAAAACTTCAGCTGTAGTAAGCTTTTGGAAGGTGGCTAAAATAGAAGCCTGAGTAATTAAATTTCCCATTGGGGCAGATCCCGGATTCCAGTCACTAGCAATGGCTACAATAGCGCCTGCATCTAATAATTTTCTTGCCGGGGTAAATTTCTCACCCAATCCTAAACTCGCTCCAGGAAGGGCTGTTGCCACCGTATCGGATTCTGCCAGAAACTGAATATCTTCATCTATTGTGGCTTCCAGATGGTCTGCAGACTTCGCTCCTACTTCTACGGCAATTCTTGAACTTCCAGGGGTAAACTGATCTGCGTGAACCGTAATTTCAAAACCTAATTCTTTTGCTTTAAGCAAGAATTCTTTACTTTCTTCCGGCTGAAAAGCAGACTTTTCAATAAAGATATCTACTCTATTCGCTAAGCTTTCTTCTTTTACTTTTGGCAAAATTTCGGTGATGATATATTGCAGATATTCGGGATTGCTTCCGTCAAAATCTCTTGGTTTTAAGTGGGCTGAAAGACACGTTGGAACTAAAGTGGCTTTGGTTACATTCTGTGCTTTTTTAATAATTCTAAGCATCTTCAACTCGTTTTCCACATCCAGACCGTATCCACTTTTCACTTCAATGGTCGTAATTCCCAGATCAATCAAAAAGTTGATTCTTTCTCCTAAAGTTTTTAACAATTCTTCTTCTGAAGCATTTCTTGTATGCTGTACGGAACTCCAGATTCCACCACCGCTTTCCGCAATCTCCAGATAGGTTTTTCCTGCATTACGCATGGCAAAATCATTCGCACGGTTTCCTCCGAAACAAATGTGGGTATGTGAATCTACAAAAGCAGGAAGAACAATCTGTTCTCCTTCAATCTGTTCGATTTCTATGGTAGGATTTTCTGTTTTCAATGTTTCAAAATTTCCAACTTTCCTGATGGTATTCTGATCTACTACAATTCCTCCGTCTACAATAATTTCCAGCTGCTCATCAGAAATTTTTCCTCTTAAGGGTAAGTTGGCAAGCGTTACCACCTGTTTAAATGGGCCTATTAATTTCATTAGTTTAAAGTTAATGCGATGTTTAGATGTAAGCTGATCCATTTTATATCAAACTCAATTTTCCAAACATTCAAAATTTCATTAATTTTTATTAATAATTTCTTCTCTCAAAAATACTTAAAATATCCCAATTATTTAAATCTTAGCTGTTCTCATTTTCAACCCTGGCTTAAACCTCTCTATCAATCTCAACGTTTTCTCAATCTGCCCTTCAACCTTTGTCTAAATTTGCTATCTTTGAGGTAAATGAAATGAATTAATGCCAGATTTTTTACATCCAGATAAGGAAAACTACTCACGAGAGGAGCTGATGCAGGAAGAACAGATCCGTCCACAGAGCTTTAAAGATTTTGCGGGGCAGAGAAAGACGCTGGAGAACCTTGAGGTTTTTGTTACCGCTGCGAAAAGACGTGGAGGAGCATTGGATCATGTTTTATTACATGGTCCGCCGGGGCTTGGTAAAACGACTTTAGCCAATATTATTGCTAATGAACTTGGGGTAAACTGCAAGGTTACTTCGGGTCCTGTATTGGATAAACCCGGAAGTTTAGCTGGTTTACTTACCAATCTGGAAGAAAATGATGTTCTTTTCATTGATGAGATTCACCGTCTTTCTCCTGTGGTAGAGGAATACCTGTATTCTGCAATGGAAGATTACAAGATTGACATTATGCTGGAAACAGGCCCTAATGCCAGAAGTGTACAAATAGGGCTAAATCCTTTTACTCTCGTAGGTGCTACGACAAGAAGTGGTATGCTTACAAAACCAATGCTTGCCCGATTTGGAATTCAAAGCAGGCTGGAATATTATTCTATTGAACTTCTGTCTATGATTATTCAGAGAAGTGCAAGGGTTTTAGGCGTAGTTATATATGAAGATGCAGCAATAGAAATTGCAAGAAGAAGCCGTGGAACGCCAAGGATTGCGAATGCATTACTAAGAAGAGTACGTGATTTCGCTGAGATCAAAGGGAATGGTGAAATTGAAATCAAGATTACAAAATATGCTTTGGACTCTTTAAATGTGGATGAATTTGGTCTGGATGAAATGGACAATAAAATTATGCGCGTCATGATTGAAAACTTTAAAGGAAAACCAGTTGGTATCTCGGCTCTTGCAACATCTATTGCTGAAAATCCGGAAACCCTGGAAGAAGTATATGAACCATTTTTGATTCAGGAAGGGTTTATTATCCGTACTCCGAGAGGGCGAGAAGTTACTGATAAAGCTTACAAACATTTAAACATTACAAGACCTAAAAACCCGGGAGAGTTATTTTAATTCAAAGTTTAAGGTTTAAGGTTAATGAGAATTGATTAGTTTATGTTTATACCTAAATTATACAGAAGTGAAGATTACGATTTGATGAGAGAGATTATCAAAGAAAATTCTTTTGCTTTACTGATTTCTTCTGTCGGTAAGATACGGGCTACTCATTCTATGATGATGCTTAATGAAGATGATCCTGAAAATGCCTATATTGAAACTCATATTTCAAGAGCTAATCCCCAGGCCAAAGCCTTACAAAATGGTGATGAAGTTCTTTGTGACTTCTTAGGGGCTCATACTTATATATCCAGCAGCTGGTATGATCATATCAATGTTTCCACCTGGAATTATGAGGCAGTACAGATTCACGGAAAAGTTGAAATAATGAATCATGATGAGCTATATGCTCATTTGGATAAATTAACGTCCAAATATGAAAGTTTTCAGCAATGTCCCATGATGGTAAAAGATATGGGAAAGGAATTTGTGGAAAAGGAAATGAAGGGCGCTTTTGGGATTAAAGTTATTCCAACTGAAATCTTTATCAAGCAAAAACTTTCTCAGAACAGAAAAGAGGATGATTTTAACAACATCATTACTCAACTTGAGCAATCTGATGATAACGCGAGAAAAATTGCAGAGAAAATGAAATTAATAAAGAAATAATCAAAATATACATATGAAGTTATATCCAATACAATGTGGAAAATTTAAACTGGACGGCGGTGCTATGTTCGGAGTCGTCCCGAAGAGTCTGTGGGAAAAAACGAACCCGGCAGACGAAAAAAACCTGATTGAGCTGGGGACACGTTCTCTGCTTATTGAAGATGGAAAAAAACTGATCCTGGTAGACTGTGGTCTTGGTAACAAACAGGATGATAAATTCTTCGGTCACTACTCTCTTTGGGGAGATGATACTCTTGATAAGAATCTTAAAAAATATGGCTTTATAAAGGAGGACATTACGGATGTATTCCTTACTCACCTTCACTTCGATCACTGTGGTGGAGCGATAGAATGGAATGACGATAAAACCGGATACAGACCTGCCTTTAAAAATGCTAATTTCTGGACGAATGAAAATCACTGGCAATGGGCAACAGAACCCAATGCAAGAGAAAAAGCAAGTTTCCTGAAGGAAAACATTATGCCAATGCAGGAAAGCGGACAACTTAACTATTTGCCACTTCCTACTACCGGAAACTACGGTTTCGCTCCTGATCTTAAAATGGACGTTATCTTTGTAGACGGACATACAGAAAAACAAATGCTTCCGGTCATCCAGTATCAGGAAAAAACTGTTGTTTTTGCGGCAGACCTTATTCCTACAGCAGGACATATCAACCCGGTGTATGTGATGGGATATGACACCAGGCCTCTTTTAACAATGGAAGAGAAAGCAAAGTTCCTGAAGCAATGTGTAGACAATGAATATTTACTGTTCTTTGAACACGATGCTCATCATGAGCTGGCAAGTCTTAAAATGACCGAAAAAGGAGTGAGACTTGATGAGACGTTTAGCTTTAATGATGTTTTTGGATATTAATTTTTAATCATGGAAGAATTACATTCAGAAACACAGCAGACAGAGCCGGAACCAGCACCCAAGATCATTGGCTTAACAGGCGGAATAGGTTCCGGAAAAACCACAGTAGCGCGATTTATAGAGGAATTCGGTTTTCCGGTTTATTATTCCGATGACAGAGCTAAAGCCATTGTTAATGAGAGTGAAGACCTGAAAACAAAAATCAAGGAACTTCTTGGTGAAGAATCTTATGATGAAAACGGGTTATATGACAGAAAATTTGTGGCTGATCAGGTTTTTAATAACAGAGATCTGCTTCAGCAATTGAATGAGATCATCCACCCCGCTGTAAGAATTGATTTTGAAAACTGGGTTAAGAAACAAAGCAAATATTTAGTTTTTAAAGAAACAGCTTTATTGTTTGAACTGAAACTTAACAGACAATGTTATAAATCTCTTCTGGTAACTGCCGAGGATAATATCAGGATTAAAAGAGTAATGGACAGGGATAATAAAACCTATCGTGAGGTAGAAGCTGTCATGGAAAAACAGATGCCTGAAAGGGATAAAATAAAAATGGCAGATTGTATTATCTATAACAATACCAATCTCGAAGAATTAAAAGAACAAACTGAAAAAGTAGTTTTCAGTATTGAATAAATAAAAACTCGTTAGAAGCTTTTCTAACGAGTTTTTTTCTGCAAAAAATAATTTCTGAGACATTATTCCAATGAGATAATTTAATAAAAAATAAGCCTCCAAAAATGGAGGCTTATTCTATGTGAAATTTAAATGACTTATTCTTTGATAAATTTCTTTTGGGTAGTATTACCGTTATCGTCGATATCAATTACATAAACACCGTTAATCAATCTGCTTACATTGATCTGGTTGTTTAGTAAGATACCGTCAGCAATTACCTGCCCAGCAGCATTGTAGATTTTGTATTTAGCTCTCTTGCTAACATTTTTCACAAACAATACTGAGCTTACCGGGTTAGGATAAATCATAACACTTGTCTGATCAATTGGATTAGCAACAGTCGGTTTAGAGATTCTTACCGTGTAATCCTCTACTTCTCCGTTTTTGAAGTCAGTACAGTTCACAGGGATACCGTCTCTAGACATCGCTACTCTCATCACTACATACTTATAATCTGTCATACTTACAAAAGCATCTGCAGGTACATTGAATTTACCTGAAACAGGGCTGTTTGAATTAGGTGAAGAAGTAAATACTCTTTCGTTGATGTCAAACTCTCCGTTTCTGTTGAAGTCAATCCAAACTGCGATTCCTTCATTGTAAGTAGTTCCTGTCCATTTTTTCTCAATGATGATCTCATTGTCAGTTGATCCCTGGATCATCTCGATAAATGTTTTAGGAACTCCAGTATAATCTGTATAAGTAGAAGCTCCGGATTCATTCTCCATTGTTTTCTTACCTGTAGGCTTCACAGTAACTTTAGAGATATGCTCTCCTGTAGAGTTTTCACCTTTCATCTTACAGTAGATTACTGTAGGTGTTGTAAAGTAGTAAGGAGGAGTATAGTTTCCTGGCGTACCGTTACAGATATTCACTACCTGCATTTCATATTTTGTTAATTCTGTAAGACCTGTCAATACAAGGTTATTAACTAATGATGGTACTTCTGTCCAACTTGGAATACCTACTTTTCTATATCTAAGAACATACGTTGCTCCCGGGAACGGATCCCATTGAATTGCCGCTGATGTAGGAAGCAATTGAGTAATTGTTAATCCTGGAGGCGGAATTTGGCATATTCTTTCTGTAGTAAATACTTTAGGGTTAGAATATGGATTCAATGTTGTTTCACCATTACACTGGTTAGCAATCTGTACTTCATAAGTTGTATATGGCTCTAAAGGAGTTGCACTTCCCAATACATAAGTATTTGCAGGAGCTGCTGGTAAACTTATAGTTGCCCATGTAGTAGTACCTACTTTTCTCCATCTCATTGTATACGTAGAGCTTGCTGCAAGCGGAGCCCATGTAATCAATGCTGTTGTTGGAGTAATGTTACTTACTGTTACATTTGGAGGAGTAGGATCACATCTTGTAGTGAATGTCTTGATTGGTGTTGCTGTTCCAACGATATCTCCACAAATTGCTGCTACCTCTACTTCATAAGTAGTTGCTGGTGTCAATCCGGTGATTACTAACGGAAGGTTACCCAATTGTGCTGAAGCATATACTTGCGTCCAAGCTGTTGTTCCCTGAGCTCTGTATCTCACCACATAGCTCACTCCTGCTCCCGTGATGGTAACAGTAGCTGTTGTATGTGTAGTTGTAAATGTTGGAGCGTTAGGAGTTGCATTACTACAAGGTCTGATTCTTACTCTATAATCTTCCACTTCCCCATCCACTGCATTCTGGCACATTACTGGAGCATTTGTACGTTTTAATACAACTCTCATTGTAGTTGTCAATGGTCCTGTGTAAGAATTTGAAGGAACAGCAAAAGTAGCCGTTACCGGAGTAGTTGTATTGGCTGGAGAAATTAAAATTCTCTCGGCATCTGTAAACTGTCCGTTTCTGTCAAAGTCGATCCATGCTGTTACAGCATCGTTACCTGTGGCACCTGTCCAACCTTTCGCTACAGAGATTTTATTATTCTGAGAATCTACATCTAAAGTTATAAGCGTCTCCGGAGTAGTATAGCTGGTATAATTGGTTTGTACCGAAGTATTATTCATTGGTGGCACTCCAAGGTTCGAAGAGGTAACTGTTACATTCGAAATATGGTCATTTGTACCGGTACCTGTCATTTGACAGTAAGTCAATGGAGGTGTTGTGAATGTTACTGATGAGGAGTAAGATCCTGTAGAACCATTACAAGTGGTAGAAACCTGAACTTCATAATTGGTCTGCTCAGTAAGACCAGTAATTCCGTAGAAGTTCTGACCAGCAGGAACTGTAGCGGTTTGCCAGGCTCCACTTGGAGCAACTCTCCATCTGATATTATATGTAGCACCAGCGGTAGCAACCCATGATACAGTTGCTGTAGTAGCACCAATATTATTTACTGTAATATTTGTTGGAGGAGCTGTTGAACAAGGCTGAGCATCTACAAATTTTACTGCATAATCTTCTACTTCTCCCTGAGTGAATGTTCCACATGGATTAGCATTATCAAAATATCTCATTACTACACGCATACGGGTAGGAAGATTTCCTGTATACACGTTACCACTTGCCACCGTAGGTACTGCAAAAGTAGCTGTTACCGGTGTAGTTGTATTATAGGTTGTATTAAGAATTCTCTCGCTGGTTTCAAATGTTCCGTTTCTGTTAAAGTCTACCCATGCTGAAACTGCATATGAAGAAGGAGAACCCGGCCAGTATTTGTTTACAGAAATTTTATTATTTGCAGAACCTCTTTCAAAGATTACTACTCTTGTAGCATCCGCTGTATAATCTTTGTAATTGTCAGATCCGGAATTACTCATCATAATAGGAGTATTCGTAGGAGTAACAGTTACATTATTAATATATCCGCTTGTTGCAGTATTACTTGTAGGACCTGCTGTACAATAAGTAAGTGCAGGTGTTGTAAAGGTAACGGTTGGTGAGAATGCCCCTGTAGTACCTCCACAAACAGTAGCAACCTGTACATCATATGCAGTCTGCTCCAATAATCCTGTAAGTAATTGGTTACTGATTAATGGTGTATTTACTGCTATCTGCTGCCATGCTCCGGAAGGAGAAACCCTGTATCTTACTATATAAGTAGCTCCTGTAGTAGATGTCCAAGTAACATTCGCTGAAGAAGGAGTTACGTTATTAACCATAATATTAGATGGCGGCGCTGTAGAACATCCTGCCAAATCGATCAGTTTCACAGCATAATCTTCAGTTTCACCGTAAGAGTATGTTCCACAAGCATTAATGGGGCTGTACTCGTTTAATACAACACGCATTTTTGTAGTCAGGTTTCCTGCGTAGGCACCACCGGCAGCAGTTGGTACTGTAAATGTAGCGGTAACCGGAGTTGTTGTATTACTTGGTGAAGTAAGCACTCTTTCAGTTGCTTCAAAAACACCATTACGGTTAAAATCAATCCAAACTCCAGTCAAGAAGCTGTATTGATAACCTGGCCACGTTTTTGAAACTGAAACAGTAGCAGTTCCCCCTCTTACCAAAGTAACTACTCTCGCAGGATCCGTACTATAATCTGTATAACCACTCTGACCAGAGTTACTGTACATGGATGGGGCTCCTTGTGCATTAACAGAAACCTGATTGATATATCCATCAATAAAAGTACTTGTCGCAGCGGAATTACAATAAGTGAGTGCTGGAGTTGTAAAGTTGGTGCTGGAAGAGAATGCTCCCTGTGAACCACCACAAACAGTGGCTACCTGAACTTCATACTGGGTCTGCTCAGTTAATCCGGTAATAAGCTGGTTTCCGACCAAAGGAGTTGTAACATTGATTGTTATCCAAGGGCCACCTGATACAGGCCTGTATCTTACCACATAAGTGGCTCCTGCAGAAAGATACCAGCTCACATTAGCAGAAGTTGTTGTAAGGTTTGAAACTGCAATATTAGTAGGCGGAGCCGCTGAACAAGCTGAAAGCGGTTGGCTTTCCAACTGTATTCTAGGAATATCTGCGAGTCTGTCTTTTGCAGAAGGAGGTGCTGCAGGATCTGGATTTGCAGTATCCTCATAATAGATGATCCCTCGGTTGGCCCCGGCATTATAAGATCCCCAGGCCGTACCTGGTGAAGATGCATAACCTGGAGTTTTTTCATTGACAGCAACCACAAGATTGTCTGTTCCATTCCATAAAAATGGAGTAGCCAATTGAAGAGTTACCCAGTTTCCATTTGATAGGGTAGGTAAATCTCCGGCATACACCTGAGTCAGTGAACTTAATGGAATCCAGTTTGTATTGGATGTAAAGTTATTCTGGGTTGTGTTTCCCATATATACCACCCAATCCTTATATACAGCCTGAGAGGTTGCGACGGTGGTAGAATAAAACTTTATAGCTGTGATATAGTTCGACGTACCAATGGCCGTCGTAAGTTCCGCAGCTGTATAAATCTGCTGGGAATAACTATACCCATAATAGGAACGTATGGGGAGATACACAGAGGTACCCGTTCCTGTCCCGATCTGTCCTGCCTGAGCCGAGACTTTGGATACAAAGCCTGTACAAATCAAACAGAGAAACAGAATTAAAGAGGTAAAGAATTTCTTCATAATGTTTTCATTATAATATTAATCACACAAATCTAATCATTTTTTATTATTAATTTATAAGTACATTTATGTTTTTTTTATAAAAAAATAACAAATTTATTACTTATGCTCTAAATAAAGAAATCCCCGGGACTTCCCGGGGATTTACTAATATTTAAAGGTTATCTTTATTTCTTGATAAATTTAGATTTGAATTGTTCAATTCCTTTATCATCTATTGTAATAATATAACCACCTTTAACTAAAGCTGAAACATTAACCTTTCCATTATTGATATTTCCTCTGTCTACTAATTGTCCAGCTGCACTATAAATCTTATAAGTTGCTTTATCTGAAACTTTAGTAATATTCAGAACATCAGTTGCAGGGTTTGGATAAATCTGAATACCATTATTTTTAACAGTACTTTCAGAAGTAGCAAGGTTACCTGTAATCACTACGTTATAATCCTCAACCTCACCATCGAAAAGTTCATCACAAACATAATCTGAAGGTAATGATAAACCAACGTTACCACCTCCAGTTCCAGCACCTACATAGAATGCTACAACTCTCATTCTTAACGGCTGTCCTTCTACTGCATTCGCAGGAATTGTAACGTTCCCACTTACTACAGTTGATGGCTGCGTTAATGTTACAGGATAATTCAATACTCTTTCTGAATCACTGAAAACACCATCTTTGTTAAAGTCTATAAATGCAGCTACCGTATCATAATCAGCACTACCGGAGTTCCCTACGGTAACAGACATAGGGTAAACATTCCCTTTTGTTAAGTTAATTTGAAGTGCTGTATTTGTTGTATAGTTTGTATATGTACTATTTACAGAAGTGTTATTTACATTTGCAAGTGTCACATTGGCAATATACTCATAGTCTGAACTTGTTGAAGCAGCTGCGCAGTAAGCAAGTGCAGGTGTACTGAAGTTTACGGATGCAGAATATGTTCCTACTGTAGTACCACAAACTAAAGCTACCTGAACTTCATACGTTGTACCATCAATTAAGTTACTTAAGTTGATTGAAGGAACTGCTGTATCAGCTTCAGTCCATACAGTTGTACCTACTTTTCTGTAACGTACTTTATAAGTTGCGCCTGTATAAGACATCCAAGATACACTTCCTGAAGACACTGTAATGTTACTTACAACAACGTTGGTTGGAGCAGCACTGCTACAAGCAGATAGAGGTGCAATACTTACAGGTCCTACCGCATAGAAAACATTTCCTATTGAAGAAACTCTTACTTTAATTGTCTGACCGTTCAATGAAGAAGGGAAAGTGAAGTTTTCAGATCCGTCATTAGGTGTTGATGCTGATAATACCGTCCAGGTTGTTCCGTTATCTGTAGTGTAATCAATTTTTACATTAGCAACATTATAAGGAGCTGCATTGGTATTGGCAACAATCCATTGAACTGGAGTTGGAGTATTCACATCAGCATATTGGTTAGCTAATCTGAAAGGACCATTATCTCCTACAACAATTGTCTGAACTTTAAAAGCAGATTGCTGTTGAGCTACATTGGAATTATTATCTCTTACCGTTAATGCAAAATTTGTAGTTCTTGCCGTAGTAGACACTGCCTCCCAAGTATTGTTTGCATTATTTAATACTCCGTTCATTACAGACGTAAATTTCGGGAAATATCTTGTTGGGCTTGCGTTTGGAGCAGCAGATCTGAATGAAGCTCCTGATGTTGTGTTTCCTAAGTTATATTTATCAATAGAAACCAAGGCATCATCTACCTCTTCCCAGGAATAAGTCATTGGGTCATTTTCAGGATCTGTAGCACTACCCGTCAAAGCAAAAGCAGTACCTTTTGGTATAGTATATGTTGGCAGATCAGCAATTACCGGTGGGTTATTGGTAATTGTAGTTTCTACGTCACAAGTTTTTGCAATTAAGTTTGCTTGTACCTGACCGATACTTGCTTTATGGAAATAAGGATCAGAGTTTTGCTGAACATCTGTATCAGGACCGGTAATACCAGCATATCCCATAATAGTAGTTCCAGAACCAGGTTCCATATTTACTCCACTTCCTTCAAGATTATGAGAGAAAGTATGATTAGCTCCTAACTGGTGCCCCATCTCATGGGCTACATAGTCGATATCAAAGCTATCGCCTGATGGAATTCCATTCGCAGGAGAAGTATATCCTGAACCTTTTCCTTTAGGAACTGAAGTTGTAGGATTAATACATACACATCCGATACATCCGGCGTTTCCTCCACCTCCAGATTTACCGAATAAGTGTCCGATATCATAGTTGGTATTTCCAACATTGGCTGTCAAAGCTGATTGTAACTGCGCGTTCCACGCTCCCTGTGCTCCGGTTGCAGCTGCAGAATATGGATCAGTAGCAGGATCAATATAAATTACATTAGGAAAGTTCTGTAAATTCAAATGCAATGCAAAGTCTTTCTCAAAAACTCCATTTACTCTGGTAAGAGTATTATTGATAGCAACAAGTGCAGGAGCTCTTTTCTGATCATCCGTAGCAGTAGCAGGTACACCAGCAAGTCCCATAAAGTATTGCGTATACTCACCTGTAACAGACATTGCCAGTCTCATTGTTCTGTATTTCTTATCAGAACTTTTGTTAAAAGTTGTCGGCTGATTAGTGAACGACTGTCCATTTTTTAATAAAGCATCTATTTCCTTCTTAGCAGCAGGAGATTCTTCTGTAGAACACAAGAAACCGTTCTTTTCCTTTTTTGTTTTAGGATGAACAGCATACACTGTTTTATCTGCGGCTGTAGGGTCTATAAATTCATATTTATCTCCATGGATGATCATTGACTGAAAATCATTAGGAGCGATACTGAATCTTAAGTATTTGGTAGGGTCATCGACACTAGTTCCAACATAAGATCCTAATTCATACTTGTCTGCCAGTTCTTTTACAACTACTGGAAAACTATATACATTAAACCTTTCAATCTTCCCGCTCATTGTAGGAAGAGAAATTACTACAGGAGTGGAATTTGCTCCCATTTCCTGTGCATTCTTCAGCTGAGATCTTAGTAAGTTCAGGTCCAGTTTATAATACCCGTTACTTCTTACATTAGATTGATCTACTCTAAATCCTGTACTTCTTTTGTTATCGTCTCCTTTTTTAAGAGAGGTGGGTGTCCATTGGCCGAACACTGCTCCTCCTATAAAAGTAAACATTAAAGCAGTAAATACTTTTTTCATAAATTAAAACACAATTATAATTTCCGCCAAATATAGCTATTTTATAAATCATACAAATGAAATAACTTAATATTTTTAATATTATACACCTAACAAACATATTCATTAAAAAAATACAAATCAAAGAATATGATTAATTTTATATTCTATATATTGTACAATTCAAGGATTATCATTTATAGAAATTATAAGTAACATTCATTAAAAAAAACACAAACTTTAGAACAATCTAAAGTTTGTGTTTTTTATATTTTAAACGCTAAGAGCAGTTATTTCTAGAACTTATAAGCAATATTCCATGCAAATCCCATATTAAACTTTGAGGAACTTTTTCCGAACCCGGGAACTATCATCGGAGAGATGTCATCCTGCTTGGTAGTGTATACCATATATCTTGGCTGAAGATTCACATCTATATAAAAATTAGAGCTGAATAACTGTACTCTACCTCCAATAGTTCCCTCCAGCCAAAAAGAAGACTGCGAGGATGAAGGAAATGCTTCAGAAGAATTACTTCCTCCAAATCCACGAACAGGAATCGCCATATATTCCTGATTATAGAATGATCCTGCCACTTTTCCTCCGGCATAAAATCCGTTGAATTCATTTTCAGCATCTTTTGCAAGCATATAGAATGCACCTAACTTCACGAAAGGTCCGTTTGCCTTAGCATCATAGCCATTTTTCTGATATACGTTTTTCTCAAAACCTGCTTCTGCAATAGCATGAACATTTCCTTTGATCTTGGAGGAAATAAATCCCTGATACAGTTTTCTATCTGAAAAAAATCCGGCTCCGGTATTCAATACATCAAGGCCAACCATAAAATTAGGTTCATATTTTTCCTGAACCTTCTTCTCTGCTTCCTTTTTTTGTCTTGTGCCCAACTTATTATTCCAAATAAACTAAAAAGAAAGGTAAAGATTAGTCTTGTCTTCATTTTCTATTTGATTTTGTCCGACCTCCACTTTCTGAACTGGATCCGGAGTTACTAATTCTGAAGTTAAATTCTCGTAATACTTTTTGATTCCGCATCCGGGAGATACATAGGTTGACTTCGTTGTATAATTAATTCTTACTTTAGATTCCTTCCCCTTTTTAGTAAGTTTAAAATAAACGTCTGTATAAGGTGAATTGTCTACCCGTAGAGGAATTAACCTTGAATCAGTCTTTACAGCGACTCCGAGATCTATCTTTCCTGCACCATAATCTACTGCAACATAGAGTGAATCCAGAGTAGTCTCTTTTCCACTATCCTTATCTCTGTAGGCCACCTTCATTCTGGGAGTTCCTTCTCCGCTTTCACAAATATCATCGTCACCCCCACAGGAAACAAGCATTCCTAAAAAGCAGATCGCTATAAGAAATTTAAAGTACTTCATATTAAGATTTGAAATTCAAATTTAAATAAATTTATTTTTTAATCAGTAATGCAATGTTCTCAACATGGTGTGTTTGTGGGAACATATCTACTGGTAAGATCTTTACTAAAGTATAATGGTCTTTCATTAAAGCAAGATCTCTTGCCTGTGTAGCAGAGTTACAGCTTACATAAACTACTTTTTCCGGTGAAAGCTTAAGAATCTGCTCTACAACCTTCTGGTGCATCCCGTCTCTTGGCGGATCTGTGATTAATACATCTGCTTTAGGGTGGCTGGCCATGAATTCATCATTGAAAATGTCTTTCATATCTCCACAATAGAATGTTGTATTTGTTAAACCGTTCAATGCTGCATGCTCTATTGCTGCATCTATTGCTTCCTGTACAGATTCTATTCCGATTACCTGTTTTGCATTTCTCGCTACATACTGAGCAATTGTTCCTGTTCCTGTATAAAGGTCATATACTACTTCATCACCTTTCAGGTCTGCAAACTCCAGTGTTTTTCTGTATAATTCCAACGCTTGTTTGTAATTGGTCTGGAAGAATGATTTTGGTCCAATCTTAAACTTCAGCCCATCCATTTCTTCCATAAGATACCCTTCTCCGAAATATACGTTGATATTTAAATCATAGATAGAGTCATTCTGCTTAGGATTAATGGCATATACCAATGTTTTAATCTGTGGGAATTTTTCTAATAAGAATTCAAAAAGTTTCTCTCTGTTTTCTTTTTCTTCTCTGTAAAGTTGGAAAAGAATCATCCATTCTCCATGAGAGTTCTGTCTCATCATTAAGGTTCTTAAGAAACCTTCCTGATTTCTCACATCAAAGAAATCCAGGCCAGTATTAACACCATATTCCTTTACAGCCAGTCTAATAGCATTAGAAGGATCTTCCTGAAGGAAACATTCTTTCAAATCAAGAATTTTGCTCCACATTCCGGGAATATGAAAACCTAAGGCATCTTTGCTCCCGAAATTTTCTTCGGAGCTTATTTCATATTGAGTAAGCCATCTCGCATTGGAGAAGGAAAACTCCATTTTATTTCTGTAAAAATATTGTTCTTCAGATCCTAGAATCGGAACCGTTTCAAAGTCATCAATTCCTCCGATCCTTTTGATATTATTATAGACTTCTTCCTGTTTAAAATCAAGCTGTTTTTCATAGCTCATATTCTGCCACTTGCATCCTCCGCAAGTACCAAAATGAATACATTTAGGCTCAACTCTGTACGGTGATTTTTCAAGTACTTCAATGGCTTCGCCTTCATAGTATTTAGACTTTGCTTTTTTCACTCTCACATTCACAATATCACCTGGAATTGCGCCTGTTACCATTACCGTTTTACCTTCCTCTGTTTTTCCTATTGCCACGCCTTTTGCTCCGGCTGTCAACAATTTTATATTTTCAAGAGTTAGATCTCTTTTTTTCTTCCTACTCATTCTAAAATTTTCTATTTTCCTAATGGGAACTTTTACGTTCCGGTTTGCAAAAATACAATAAAAAAAACCTTATCCGAAGATAAGGTTTCTATACTGTGTTAAAGTTTATTATTTTGTTGGAGCCGGCTGTGGATTTGCTGGCTGTGGCGCTTGTTGCATTGCAGATGGATCAAGCTGTAATTGTGGCTGCATTTGTGCATTTGGATCTACCTTCGGAGCTGAAAGACCTGTTTGTTTATCCAAAATAGTCACTAGTTCCTGCTCACCAAGGTTTACGAAAGATCTGCTGGCAATTTTACCATCTTTATCGATAATGACAAAGCAAGGTAACTTGAACCCGTATACTCCATATTTCTTAGCGATGTCAGAGTTCAATCCTCCTTCTCCATAAACATTCACTCCCTGAATTCCTTTTAATAAAGAATTGCTTGTCTTAATGAATTGATCTTTTGTATCGTCTACGTTTACAAATACAAAATTCATTTTAGACTTATAAAAGTTTACCACTTCTTTTAATACAGGTACTGTAGCTTCGCTAATGTAAGGATTCCATGAAGCATAGAAGAACAACATATAAGGTTTTCCTTTGTTTTCAGAAAGTTTATATGTTTTTCCGTCTTGTTTTGCTAACGCTGCTTCAGGAGCTGTCTCTCCGATTTTAAGTCCTGTAATAGCTACCTGCATTTTTAAAAGGTCACTTTTAATCGTAGCATCTTTAATATCTGAATCGATGATCTTTTTAATCTTGTCAATATTGGCAGCTGGAGTTGTTGGATGAATATCAGCCTGAGCCATTACAAATGCAAGAAGATAATCTTTTGCAGTTTGAGATAAATCTTTTTTTGTTTTTAAATACTGGGCGAACATCTCAGAAGTTGTAATCCCTGTTTTTCCTTTGCTGTTTGCTTCAGCATATTTCTGGAAATCAGGAGTCATTTTTACAAGAAGATATTGTCTGTAAAGAGGAATAGTTTTTACCATTCCATCTTTGTCTGTTTCCAGCTGAGTTTCGTAATCTTTGAAGGCCTTAGAAGCTTTGAAAGATGGGTTCCCAGACATTGGACCGTGAGACATTTCATAGTTGGCAAGCAAGTTAAGAATGGTTACTTTCACATCGTTTTTCTTCCATTCCAAAAGTCCTTTGCTTGGATTATTTTTCTTGGCAAGATCATCTACATTTTTATTAATATCTGCTTCAATTTTATGCATACCTTTCAAAAATGCAGCTTCGTCACCACCCATTAATACAGGTAAATTAACTTTACCTCCATAGTCTGCCAAGAACTTCATACTTGCCGTAAGGAAGTCATTATTCTTTTTAGCATCTCCGGTAATCACATATTCATTTGGGAAAGTAGCTCCGTTTCCTGAGATATTTACTTTTTGGCCACCTTCAAGATAAATCAGGCTTTGTCTGCCCGCGTAATTGATTACGTACATTCCATCTTTAGGAGCGTCAAAATTCCCTGAAAAGTTTCCGTCTTTATCAAGACCTATATTAATCAAAGGCAGGGTTCCTACTCCTGAAGCTTCTACAAATTCAATTCTTTCTAATGGTGAGCTTCCGGTAATTTTTCCTTTTACTTCTACTTTTTTTGAACAAGACATCACAAAGAATGTGATGATAAACAATAAAAGATATTTTTTCATTTCAATTTTTAATATTACACAAAAATACGCTTTTTAGGGCTTGCTAATTCACACTAATTATTTTTTTTAAAAATTTTATTATTACCATTAAAAAGAGATATTCCAATTATTGGAGATCATCTTTTTGGAGGTAAAAAGTATTTGAAAGTTTTTTCAGAAAACGATTCAATTACCTTCCAAATATATACTTAATAAATAAAGAATAACGAAGATCAGTTAATAAGTTAACAAACTTTAACAGGGTTAACTTTTCCATAAAAAAATCGCCTCCAAAAATGAAGACGATTTTCTATGTATTTGAATCAATTCTATCCTTGATCTACAAGAGCAGCCATGTATTCTCTGTTCATTCTCGCAATGTTTTCAAGAGAAATACCTTTAGGGCATTCTACCTCACATGCTCCGGTATTTGAACAGTTTCCGAATCCTTCTTCGTCCATAGCTTTCACCATATTCAGAACTCTTCTCTTAGCTTCTACTCTACCTTGTGGAAGTAATGCGTACTGAGAAACTTTTGCTCCAACGAATAACATTGCAGACCCGTTTTTACATGTAGCTACACAAGCTCCACATCCGATACAAGCTGCAGCATCCATTGCTTTATCTGCATCTTCTTTGGGAACAGGGATAGCGTTAGCGTCCAGTGTATTACCGGAAGTGTTCACAGAGATGAATCCTCCTGCTGCCATTACTCTGTCGAATGCGCTTCTGTCTACCATCAAATCTTTGATTACAGGGAAAGCAGCACTTCTCCAAGGTTCAATAACGATCGTCTCTCCATCTTTGAACATTCTCATGTGAAGCTGACAAGTTGTAATACCTGTATCAGGTCCGTGAGCTCTACCATTGATATAAAGAGAACACATACCGCAGATTCCCTCACGACAGTCGTGGTCGAAAGCGATTGGTTCTTTTCCTTCGTTAATTAAATTTTCGTTCAGGATATCTAACATCTCTAAAAATGAAGAGTCTGTAGATACATCTGATATTTTATAGGTCTCAAACTGACCTTTAGTTTTACTATTTTTTTGTCTCCAAATTTTCAGCGTAAGATGTAAGCCTTTTTTTGCACTCATAATGTTATATTTATAGGTTGGAGATTATTTATAACTTCTAGTTTTAACCTCGATGTTCTCGTAGATCAGTTCTTCTTTATGCAACACTTCCGCGTTGATATCGTCTCCCTGATATTCCCAAGCTCCGACGTATTTGTAGTTTACGTCGTCTCTTTCCGCTTCTCCGTCCGGAGTTGAATGATCTTCACGGAAATGTCCACCACAAGATTCGTTTCTGTGCAGTGCATCGATAGCCATTAATTGTCCAAGCTCAAGGAAGTCTGCTACTCTGAATGCTTTTTCAAGCTCAGTGTTCATTCCTTCTCCTTCTCCCGGAACTTTTACGTTTTTCCAGAAATTGTTTCTTACTTCTTCAATTTCCTTGATCGCTTCTCTTAACCCTTCAGGAGTTCTTCCCATTCCTACTTTATTCCACATAATGTTTCCTAACTGTTTGTGGAAATAGTCAACAGAATGAGTTCCTTTATTGTTTAAGAAGAAATTAATTTTCTCTTTAATTCCTTTTTCAGCCTCGTCAAATGCTGCTGAATTGGTAGGAATAGCTCCTGTTCTGATATCTGCAGAAAGGTAATCTGCAATCGTGTAAGGAAGTACAAAATATCCATCAGCAAGACCCTGCATCAATGCAGAAGCACCCAGTCTGTTTGCCCCGTGATCTGAGAAGTTAGCCTCACCGATTACGAAACATCCAGGGATTGTAGACTGAAGATTATAATCAACCCAAACACCACCCATTGTATAGTGAACTGCAGGATAGATCTTCATTGGAGTTTTGTAAGGATCATCAGCGGTAATTTTTTCGTACATTACGAATAGGTTACCATACTTCTCCTCAACCCACTTCTTACCAAGATCATAGATCTGCTGATCTGTAGGGTTATGAATATGTTTTTCGATAGCGGCCTCTTTACCTTTTTTCATGATCTCTGTAGAGAAATCAAGGTAAACACCTTCTTTAGTATCATTATTTTCAATTCCGTATCCGGCATCACATCTTTCCTTAGCAGCTCTTGAAGCAACGTCTCTAGGTACAAGGTTACCGAATGCAGGATATCTTCTTTCCAGATAATAATCTCTATCTTCTTCTTTAATATTTTCAGGTCTTAATTTACCTTCTCTGATCGCTACTGAATCTTCAATTTTCTTAGGAACCCAGATTCTTCCTGAGTTTCTTAATGATTCAGACATCAAAGTCAGTTTAGACTGCTGTGTTCCGTGAACAGGAATACAAGTAGGGTGAATCTGTACGTAGCATGGGTTTGCGAAGTAAGCTCCTTTCTTGTGGATTTTCCACGCAGCAGAAACGTTAGATCCCATTGCATTGGTAGAAAGGAAATATACGTTTCCGTATCCTCCTGAAGCAATTACCACTGCGTGAGCAGAGTGTCTTTCAATTTCTCCTGTTACAAGGTTTCTTGCAATAATTCCTCTTGCTTTTCCGTCAACAATAACAAGATCCAACATCTCATGACGGTTGTACATCTTGATTCTTCCTTTACCGATCTGACGGCTCATTGCAGAATAAGCACCTAATAATAACTGCTGTCCGGTTTGTCCTTTTGCGTAGAAAGTTCTTTTTACCTGAACCCCACCAAATGAACGGTTATCCAACTGACCACCGTAATCTCTTCCGAAAGGAACCCCTTGGGAAACGCACTGGTCAATAATATTTGCAGAAACTTCAGCTAATCTGTAAACGTTAGCTTCTCTTGCTCTATAGTCACCACCTTTGATGGTATCGTAGAATAATCTGTAAGTAGAGTCACCATCTCCCTGGTAATTCTTAGCTGCGTTGATCCCTCCCTGAGCTGCAATCGAGTGAGCTCTTCTTGGAGAATCCTGATAGCAGAATGCTTTTACGTTGTATCCTTGCTCAGCTAATGTAGCTGCAGCAGAACCTCCTGCCAAACCTGTACCTACAACAATAATATCAATCTTATCTCTGTTGTTTGGTGCAACAAGGTTCATATGGTCTTTATGATTTTTCCACTTGTCTTTAAGAGGACCCGCTGGAATTCTTGAATCTAATTTACTCATATTAGTATATTGATATTATTGAGTTATAAAATGGAAAACTGCTACGATGATGAATCCTGCAGGAATAAGAATTGAATACCATTTCCCGAAAGCTTTGATCACCGGCGTATATTTTGGATGTCTGGCACCGATAGACTGGAATGAAGACTGGAATCCGTGAGCTAAGTGTAATCCTAACAAAACAAAAGAGATTACATATAAAGCCACTCTCCAAAGGTCAGCAAACTTTTCATGAAGCTCAGGCCAGAAACGTTCTGCATCAGGAGTCAATCCCTCTACATACTTGTAATTCATTTCGTGTAGCCAGAAATCATATAAGTGAAGCGCCAAGAAAGCTAAAATAACAGCTCCTGAAATAATCATATTTCTGGACATCCATGAAGAATTCACTGATGCATTGTTTGCTGCATACTTTACCGGACGCGCTTTATTATTCTTGATCTCAAGCACAAATCCCATTACAAAATGGAAAATTACTGCAAAACCAAGAATAGGCTGCATTAAGAACTGCACAAAAGGATTATAGCCCATAAAGTCAGATGCTGTATTGAATGCATCCTTGTTTAGAACTGATAACAAATTGGTTGTCAAATGCAGTATAAGAAAAATCAGCAAAAATAGAGCTGATAATGCCATAGCGTATTTTCTACCTATCGTAGAACTCGTTAAACCTGCCATATAAGTTTAAATTTGAATTTCCACAAAATTAAGAAAGTTTAACAATATCGAAAAGTGAGAAATCTCACAAATAGACAGTTTGTAATCTTTCTAAATAAGATTTTCATCCATTATAAATACAGGAAAATGGCTAAATTCAGAACCATCATTTCAGATCATAAATCTTATTCCTGAAAACTACTTTTTGAATGGAGGGTGACAAGGTTTTTATCTCAAAATGATCTACTCTTCTGGAAGCACAATATGGATTGACTATATACTGTAAAATCTTCGTCTTATTTTTCATATCCGAAATCCAGAAACAGACTCGGTCACCATTTTTCACTGAAAAAATTTTGTTTCTGTTAAAATGAAGAACCAATATCTCTTCCTTCCGATTTTCAAAAGCTGTGATTCCGTTTCTTATCATGAGAAATAGTATTGTTGCCATCATCAGCCTCATCGTATTTTTCGTATTGAATTTCAGTATCGCAGCTCTTAGTAAATAGACAAACATTGATACGGATATCACTTCTATCCCATTCATTGGAATATTTTCAAAGAACAGCACATCCACTTCAGCAAACCAATGGATCACCTTCAGTAAAACCTGAATAATCTCATCATACAGACCATTTATAAGTTCAAAATCAATCCCAAAAGAAATAAGAACTGTTATTAAAAAAGAGAAAATAATAATTACTTCAGAAAAAGGAACAATAACAAAATTGGCAAGGATTGATATCAATGAAAACTGATGAAAATAATACAACACCAGAGGTAGAGTTACCAACTGTGCGGATAAAGATATTGTAATTGTGTTAAACAAGAGTTTTTTAATATAATTATTCTGTTTTGGGAAGTATTTCAACAAAGGCTGATTCAGCCAATAAATGCCTAAAACAGCCGAAAAGCTAAGCTGAAAACCTACATCAAAAAGCTGTTGCGTATCTCCGATTAAAATAAAAAAAGCAGACAGGGCCAGTGAGTGAAGCAAATCCGTCTTTCGCTGAAGCAAAACAAAAATGAAATAAACACTCAGCATAATGCAAGATCGTAATACTGAATTCCCAAATCCAATAAAAGCGGCGAACAACCAGATAAAAATCAAACTAAAAATAGCAGCATATTTTCTGAATTGTAAAGGAGCAAACCGAATCAGAAAAAAATAGAATATCCCAAAAACAACCACAATATGAGTTCCGGAAATAGCAAGAAAATGAACCAGCCCTGATCTATTGAAATCTCTAACAGTACCCGTGTCAATCTCTGTTCGGTCTGCCAGAATAATACCTTTTAGAAATTCTTTAGTTTTCTCAGAAATTTCTGTTTTATCTATTTTGTTAAGAACCTCAAACCTATACTGCCTAAGCTGATCTGCCCACTTTAAATCATTCCGTTCTGCAGATATAATTTCTTTTGAAAGATAAACCTGGTAATCAATATGTTTTCTTTTCAGATATTGAGCATAATCAAATTGAAAATCATACGATGGAACCTGAGGTTGTGTAATGTAAGCCTCAGCTTTGTAGTAGTGAATAAAATCCAGCTCTTTACTCTCTTTTGGAACATAAAAAATTGAATTGAAACATGCATTATCTGACTGTGCAATGCCTTCATATTTTCTATATTTTTCCGAAGAATTTAATTTCTGAGAGATCTTAAATGAAATCGTTTCATGCTTCTTCACCAAATGCTTACCAACTAGTGAAGAAGTGTTATAGAAATGAAGAACAATTCCTGCTCCGAACAGCAGAAGCATCAGGAAAACTGTTTTGGTTTTATGCAGAAGATAAGAATGAAAGCAGATTAAAATCAACAATATTGAGCAGGTCATTCCAACTCCACCAACAATGGTCTCTGGCAATACCATTTTATCCTGAAAAAGAATTCCAAGAATAAAGCATATTGCCAGAATAAGAAGAGGCTGTTTGTTCAAAATCCATTAATTATCCTTTTAAAATAGGCAATGAATGGGAAATTCATGATCTCTTTAAAAACTAAATAAGCGCTCTGTCATCATTAAAAATGTTAACAGAACGCTTAATTTTTTTTCCTAAAAATTAGGATTAAAAGTATATTATCTCTTTTTCAAAAATTTATCCGTCAAACGCTTCGTTTCTTTGATATAAAATAAAGGATCTTTCCCATAATCTTCATATTTGAAATCACCGGCTTTTTTAGGAACAGCAGGCTCTATTTGTGTTCCTTCATGCCATTCGTTGAATGATGTAATGCCAATGAACTCCGGATTTACTTTAATAGCAGCATCAAACATTTTCTCATAATATTTTCCATTGTCTCTGCTTTTGAAGTTCGCTTCATTCCATGGACGGATTCTTGTATCGGAATAACCAGGACCCACACAAGGAATAAAAATCAGATGGTGATCTTTAGCGAAGTTTGCCATAAAATCCCAATTCGAAGTTGTACTTCCGTATACAAATCCTTCGCTGGCAAAATAGGTATAGAAACCATCGAAGCCTGTCGAATCAAAAAATTCAGCATCATCTTTCTCAACCCAAAGTCCGATATAAAGGGCATCTAAATCTGTATTTCTGACTGTTTTTTCTCCATTTGCGGATAGTATTTTCACCCATTCTTCTTTAGGTATTTTATAGCTATCATAGACATAAAACAGAGGTTTCCCTTCTTTTTTATAGAATGCATGATGATTAGAATACGTTTTTACCAGATAAGAAAGCTGCTCTTTTAATTCTGAAGTGTTTTTATAAAATGGCTCAATGTGAAATGCTATTTTTAAATCATACCGATCTGCAATATCCAGATATTTGATAAGGCTTTTATCCGTAAACGAATCTTTTCCCAGCCAGCTTACGACAACCACTCCTGCTCCTGAGTCTTTGATCATTTTCATATGCTGCTCGATGGTTTTCGGATCGTTGGAACTGTAATTGCCAAGAGCCGGATAAAAATTAGCTCCGATATCATCTCCACCTTTATGATGTCCCAGATTGTTCCACTTCGGATTGCTCCAGTGAGGAAGGATCTCATGATTCCAATGCTGATACTCTCCATCTGTTGCAGGATTGGCGTACCAGCCGTAATAAAATATCTGGACTTTATCTCTTACACTGCTCTGCTGGGCAAAACTGTTTGTGAAAAACAAAGTAAAAGTCAGTAACAACAGAAAACGGTTACAATAATTCATAGTTAAAAAGTAGATTAATAATCAGAAACTCAATACAAACTACACTTTCAATATCACCTCAGCAGCATGATCGCTGGCTCCTTTTCCGCCAAGCTTTTCTCTGAGAAGATGATAGTCATTCATAACCTGTTCCCTTTTCTCTCCTGACAAAATTTTATTGAGCTCTTCAACCAGATTTTTGGTATTCAGATCATTTTGAATCAATTCTTTCACCACTTCTCTGTCCATAATCAGATTAACCAGAGAAATATAATTGATATTTTTCACCAATCTTTTAGCAATAGCATAGGAAATTTTACTTCCACGATAGCAAACTACTTCAGGTATATTCAACAAAGCGGTTTCCAACGTAGCTGTTCCGGAAGTCACCAAAGCAGCTTTTGAACATCTTAGCAGATCATAGGTTTTATTAGAAACAAAATGAACATTATCATCTACATATTTCTGATAAAATTCTTTTGGAAGACTTGGCGCACCGGCAATCACAAACTGATAGTTTTGGAACTGCGGTCTTACGGAAAGCATTATTTCAAGCATCTTTTCTACTTCCTGTTCTCTGGAACCAGGGAGCAATGCAATGATTTCTTTTTCATTCAAGCCATGCTCCGATTTGAAACGTTCAATACTTATTTCCTCAAGGTCTGAAATAGCATCCAGCAAAGGATGACCTACAAAATGGGAGTGAACTCCATGTTTTCTGTAAAAGTCTTCTTCAAATGGAAGGATGACCATCATTTCATCCACATATTTTCTAATAATCTCTACTCGGCCTTCTTTCCAAGCCCAAAGCTGGGGAGAAATATAATAAACAACTTTGATTCCCAATTCCTTGGCAAATCTGGCAATTCTCAGATTAAATCCAGGATAATCCACCAGGATCAAAACATCAGGCCTGTTCTTCTGAATATCCTCTTTACAGAATTTAATATTATTCAGAATAGTACGGAGATTCATCACCACTTCCAGAAATCCCATAAAAGCAAGATCACGGTAATGCTTCACCAACGTTCCGCCTTGAGCTTTCATCAGGTCGCCACCCCAAAATCTGAATTCCGCTTGGGGATCCTTGTGTTTTAAGGCTTTCATCAGATTGCTTCCATGTAAATCACCGGAAGCTTCTCCTGCAATAATATAATACTTCATTTCTATAGTAAGGATAGAGAACAAATTAAGACAGATATGATCTTAATTCGTAAATTTGTTCAAAGATAATGATAAAAAATGTCAGAAGAATTTGAAATCCGGAATAAAGTTGCAGAAAGCGGCCTTATCAATTTTGACCTTACCACTTTACTGCCAAAAGGGGAAAGAAAAGGTATAGACCTTAAAGATTTCCTTTTTCAGGAATTGATCCTGAAAGAAAAAGATTTCCGCGAAAAGGTAGATGCTATCGATACGGAAAAATATAAAGACGCTTACGTATATATTTACAATTCTGTAGACACTATTATTCCTCTATGGGCTTATTTTGTTTTAACAGCAAAAATTACCGATGTAGCAAAGAAAGTAGTTTTTGGAAACCGCGAGGATCTGGAAGTTATTTTAATGCATAATGCCATCCAGACTCATGATTTTGAAGAAATGAGAGGAAAAAGAGTACTGGTGAAAGGATGTTCAGATAAAGAAATTCCTGAAAATGCTTATATCGAATTGGTAGAACAGCTAAAGCCTATTGTAAAATCTCTGATGTTCGGAGAAGCGTGTTCAAACGTTCCTATCATTAAAAACTAAGGTCTTCTGAAAAACGCTCAGAAACTTTAACAATAATTATGAAGGGCGGTGATTTTGTGAGGCATATTTTTTGATAACTTTGGTGTACTTAATACTAAATAAACACAAAAAATGAGTTTAATTGACCTACTTACAGGGAACACAGGCAATCAGGTTGCTGAACAGGCTGAAAACAAATTCGGAATCAGTAAAAACCAGGTAATTGCCCTGTTAGCTGTTGCTACCCCTCTTATCATTTCTTATCTTAGAAATAAATCTCAGGATGCTAAAGAAGCAGAAGCTTTAAATAATGCTTTAGATAAAGACCACAACGGAAGTATTTTAAATGATGCTTCACAAATTGAAGCAAGACAGGCTGAAGGAGGATCTATTCTTGATCATATCTTCGGTGGGCAAAAAAGCACCGTTGAAAACCAACTGTCACAGAACACAGGAATTTCAATAGACAAAATTGGTCCTATCCTTGCGATGCTGGCACCTGTAGTAATGGGTTACATCGGACAGCAGAAACAACAGAGCAATGTAGGAGCAGGCGGCCTGGGAGATCTTTTAGGAGGGATCCTTGGTAATGCTTCCAATCAGGCACAAGCTCAGCAGTCTAATCCTTTGAATGACATTCTTGGAAGTGTTTTAGGAGGTGGCGGACAATCACAATCATCAGGAAATCCACTGAACGATATACTGGGAAGTGTATTGGGTGGTGGTGGAAACCAACAACAAGGCGGCGGCGGTTTAGGCAGCATCCTTGGTAATATTTTGGGAGGTAAATAATTAATTTAATTTTCATAAAAAAGACCGGAGATATGATCTTCGGTCTTTTTATTTTTGATTACTTTTTAGATTTTTCTTCAGAAGCTGCAAAAGATTTTGAGGCTTTCTTAGGTCTTCTTTTACCATAACTTCCTGAATTGATTTTCCCTCTTCTAGATTTTTTGTCTCCTTTTCCCATAGTATTATGTATTTGTTGTACCACGAATTTAGAAAATACAATACTAAAATCCAATTAATGAAGCTGTTAAAGTTTTATAAATTAGGGAGGAAAGCTGGAGAATTCCATCACCCACGCTTTCTACACTTTTATTGTCTTCCATTTTCCTTTTTTAAATAAGATAAAGGCAACAATGGTAATCAATGTTTCTGCGGCTGGAATTGATATAAAAACTCCTTTGGGTCCCAAGTCAAGATATTTTGATAAAAAATAGGCCAGCGGAATCTGAAACAGCCAGAAACCAAAAAGATTAACCCAGGTAGGGGTCCATGTATCACCAGCTCCATTAAAGGCATTGATCATCACCATCCCGATTCCATAGAAAATAAATCCTATACTCATAATCTGAAGTGCATTTTTAGCAAAATCTTTAATCGCCATTTCCTGAGTAAAAAAACTAACTAAAAAGTTCCCCATAAAAAGGAAAATTAAACTTACCACCAGCATAAAAATGACATTATATTTCACGGTTTTCATCACCGACTGTTCTGCTCTCAGCATTTCATTTGCTCCCATATTCTGTCCTACCAAAGTGGATGCTGCATTACTCAATCCCCAGGCTGGAAGCATAAAGAACATCATCAGTCTTAAAGCAGTCTGATAACCAGCCGATGCATTCTCTCCTCCTGTAGTTGCTACAAGTTCTGCAAGGAAAATCCAACTGCATGAGGCAATGACAAACTGAAAAATTCCGGGAGTTGCAATTTTTATAATGGATTTGATTAATGAATAATTCGGCTTAAAATAAGGAAGTTTAATTCTTATCTGAGTATCAGCAACCAAAAGATGATACAGCTGATAAATAACACCAATACTACGTCCTATTGTTGTTGCCAAAGCAGCTCCCGTTAGTCCCAAAGCAGGAACAGGCCCTAGGCCTTTTATCAGAATCGGACAGAGAATGATATTCGCAATATTCGCGATCCATAAACTTTTCATAGCAATCATAGCATTTCCGGCTCCTCTGAAAATCCCATTAATTAAAAATAAAAGCATAATAATCGTGCTGCTTCCCATCATAATTCTGGTAAAATTCTTTCCATAAGCAACCGCTTCCGGTTTTGAGCCCATCAGAATCAGAATTTCTTCAGCATAAATTACTCCAAGCAAACTTAAAATAAAAGTAATCGCAAAGGAAACGAGTAATACCTGTGCTGCGCTTCTGGAAGCCTGTTCCGGATTTTTTTCACCAATTCTTCTCGCTACCAAAGCTGTGGCCGCCATACTCATCCCAATTGCAATAGAATACATTATCGAAAGTACAGACTCGGTAAGCCCTACCGTTTGAATCGCAAAACCGCTTTCTTTCAGATGGCCGACAAAATAAAGATCCACAAGAGCAAATACGGATTCCATAGCCATTTCCAGCATCATGGGAATGGCTAAAAGCAGTACAGCACTTCTGATATTCACTTTCGTAAAATCAGTTTCTTCACCACTGAATGCTTTTTTCAAAAATTCAATATATTTTGTCATTTCGCAATTAATATTTTATGTAATCCCAAAAATACAAATCCAATTATTAGAAAAACTTAGCAATTGGTAATAAAATTTAATTTAGATTTGTATATTCTTAAAAATTATCCTTATGAAAAAAATAATCTCTACTACTTTTCTATTTGGAATGTTACTGTCCGGCAGCATGTTCTCTGCCCAGAAGATGAGTCAGGAAAAGATGAAAGCCATTTATTCTGATGATATAGCAACATTTAAAAAACAGTTTGCTCCGGGAGATTACAACAAATGTTTTCTTGTGGGAGATATACTTTATTCACCCCTTGGCTTCAGTGTAATGTCTGACAGAAAGAATATTATCAACTTCCTTTTGGACAATAAGGCAAATGTGAATAAAAAATGTCAGAATAAAACACCTCTTGAAGTAGCTGATGAAACAAAAGGCAGTGAGGATGTAAAGAGAATTCTGATCGCAAAAGGTGGTAACAGAATTTAAAAAAATCCAAAAACAATATATGAAACTTCCGAAAGGAAGTTTTTTTTATTTATAAAACCTGCAAAAATCTTATCTTTGCCAACGAAAAATTCAAGGTTCGGAATTGAACCTTAAACATTGAACTTTAAACAAATAATTATGTTTCGATCACACACCAACGGAGAGCTATCTCTGAAAAATCTGAATGAAGAAGTTACACTATCAGGATGGGTACAGACTATCCGTGATAAAGGATTTATGATTTGGGTAGATCTTCGAGATCGTTACGGAATTACCCAGCTGGTTTTTGACCAGGACCGCTCTTCTGCTCAATTGATGGAGGAAGCTAAAAAACTGGGCCGTGAATTTGTGATTCAGGCTACCGGAAGAGTTATTGAAAGAGTAAGCAAAAACCCTAATATTCCAACCGGGGAAATCGAAATTCTGGTAGAAAAACTGACTATTCTGAACGATTCTCAGCTTCCACCTTTCACCATTGAGGATGAAACGGATGGTGGTGAAGAATTAAGAATGAAATACCGTTATCTGGATATCAGAAGAAATCCGGTAAAAGATAAGCTGATCTTCCGCCACAAAATGGCACAGAAAGTAAGAAATTATTTATCTGAAGAAGGTTTTATTGAAGTGGAAACACCTGTTTTGATCAAGTCTACTCCAGAGGGAGCAAGAGATTTTGTTGTACCAAGCAGAATGAATCCTGGACAGTTTTATGCATTGCCACAATCTCCACAAACTTTCAAACAGCTTTTGATGGTAGGTGGGATGGATAAATATTTCCAGATTGTAAAATGCTTCCGTGATGAGGATTTAAGAGCAGACAGACAGCCGGAATTCACGCAGATCGACTGTGAAATGGCTTTCGTAGAGCAGGAAGACGTTATGAACGTATTCGAAGGAATGACTAAGACTCTATTAAAAGACATTACAGGTAAGGAATTCGGAGATTTCCCAAGAATGACTTTCGCAGATGCGATGAGAAAATATGGAAATGACAAACCGGATATCCGTTTCGGAATGGAGTTCGTAGAACTGAATGAACTGGTAAAAGGAAAAGACTTTAAGATATTTGATGATGCTGAATTAGTAGTCGGAATCAATGTAGAAGGGTGTGCAGACTATACAAGAAAGCAGATTGATGAACTTGTGGATTGGGTTAAACGTCCTCAGATTGGTGCTTCAGGAATGGTTTGGGCAAAATTCCAGAATGATGGTGTAAAAACCTCATCGGTAAATAAATTCTACAACGAAGAAGATTTAGCAAAGATCATCGAAAAATTCGGAGCAAAAGAAGGTGACTTAATGTTGATTCTTTCCGGAAACGAAAATAAAGTAAGAGCTCAGCTTTCTGCATTAAGAATGGAACTTGGAAACCGTTTGGGATTAAGAAAAGGAAATGAGTTTGCTCCACTTTGGGTAGTAGACTTCCCGCTATTGGAATGGGATGAAGATACCGAAAGATACCATGCAATGCACCATCCTTTCACGTCTCCAAAACCGGAAGATATCCACTTATTGGAAACTGATCCTGGAAAAGCAAGGGCTAACGCTTATGATATGGTTCTGAACGGAAACGAAATCGGAGGTGGATCTATCAGAATTTTTGACAGAGATCTTCAGTCTAAAATGTTCGATTTATTAGGATTTACCAGAGAAGAAGCAGAAGCTCAGTTCGGATTCCTTATGAATGCCTTCAAATACGGAGCACCACCACACGGAGGTTTAGCATTCGGATTTGACCGTTTGGTAGCGATTCTTGACGGAAACGAAGTAATCAGAGATTATATCGCTTTCCCTAAGAACAATTCAGGACGAGATGTAATGATCGATGCGCCTGCTTCGATTGCTGATGCACAGCTCGACGAATTAGAATTACAATTGAATTTAAAAGCATAAATGTAAAGCGGGGCAAATGCCTCGCTTTTTTTATATTCTTATACAGGAGCCTTAAGTTTACCCTAAACTTCCTGATGCTTTATACTGACAATATTATTTTTGAAAAACAAATAGTAATAAAGTAGTATTATTTAGAATCAAAAAACATTACAAATTCCACTGTAATTTATCAATTTAATAACAAAACAAACTTTACACTAGTGAAATATACATTTTTACACACCATGTCAAATATTCGTGAAATAATCTAATTTAAAATTTAATAGTAAAAATTAAATTAAAACAATTACATTAACGAAATAAATACATTTTTCAAATAAAAAAACAACAAAACAATCATTATATTATGTTATATGTAAATATGATTTTATTAATATATTTACGTTACACAGCTGAATTATAATGAAGACTTAATCAAAACTTAGAAATTGATGTATTTTTATAATCTCATGCGTATGATAATAATATAGCTGTTCATATTTTAAACCTTGATCACCAAACCAATATTAAATAATATGAAAAGCAAACTATTACTATTATCAGGATGCCTTGTTCTGGCACTGAATTCATGTAGGTCAGACATTGAAAATCCTCAAGCTGATTCAATCGATCCTGCAACCACAAAACTCGACAATGCAAAGATTCACAAATTATCTATTGACGGAAAATTCACTTATGTTAATGAAATAAATGGTGAATATTTTTATGCAGAAGATATTACGATCAGCCCCGAACAGTTTAATGTATTACAAAAGCAGGCCAACTCCGGAACATCAACAGCAGAGAAAAGTACCATTGTAAGCTCTTTTATTAAGACATGGCCGAATGCAACCGTCTATTATACATTACCCAGCCAGGGAAGTCTGAGTACCCAGAATTATAATACGTTCCTGACCAATATCAATAAAGCATTTGATATGATTTCTTCACAAACCAGTATGCAGTTTGTTGAACGAACCAACCAAACAGAATATATTACTTTTACCTATACAACATCCAACAGCTCTCCGCTTGGATGGCAGAAAAACAGAGTTAATGGTATTAAAATCTATAATATCACTTATCCGGCAATTATTGCTCACGAAATCATGCATTCGATGGGAATCATGCACGAGCAGTGCCGCCCGGATAGGGATCAGTACATCATTGTAGATGTTAATAAAGCCGTAGAAGGAAGCCGTCATAACTTCAATCTTTACAATGATTACGCAGGACACGGTGCGTTTGATTTCGGTTCAGTTATGATGTATCAGTCTACAGACTTTGCTATAGACTCAAGTCAGCCTGTAATGACTAAGCTGGATGGTTCCACATTCACTAAGCAAAGAACAGGATTGTCTGCAGGTGATTATGCTGGTATCAATCATCTGTACGGACCTGTTAATGCTACTTCTGCCATCAACGGAACGTATACAATGAGAACAGCTTTAGCAAGTGATAAAAATGTAGATGTTTCAGGAAGTTCAACTACAGACGGCACCAGCATCATTCTGTATTCTGCTTCTACAGGGAATAACCAGAGATTTACTTTCACCAAATCAGATCATGGTTACTATACCATCAAATCCGTATTGGATCCTACCAAGGTGTTAACCGTGAAAAGTAATGGGACAACGAATGGAACAGCTGTTGAATTAAGAACCAATGCCAATACGGATTCTCAAAAATGGTTATTATTCAACTTAGGAAATAATGGATTTGGATTTGCTCCGAAGAATGCACCAGCATTGAGATTAGAGGTAAAAAATGGCACAACAACCAATCTTACCCCTATTGTAATCGGAACAACTGATCAAACGCTTCAGCCTTCTACAAAACAACGCTTCATCCTTACAAAAGTTAACTAAATTTCTTCATACAAAAAGAGGTTAGGAAATAAATTTTCTAACCTCTTTCTATTCTATTACTATTTATTAGATTAATTTTAACATCTCATTTCTTCCCGGCCCGGTTGAAAGATAAGCCACAGGAATTCCCAATTCTTCTTCCAGGAATGACAGAAACCCGAGGACTTCTTTTGGCAGCTCAGAAGGACTTTTCATTGCAGAGAAATCAGCATTCCAGCCATTCATCCATTTCAATACAGGTTTTCCATTTTCAGGAAGTAAACCTGAAACATCCACTGTTTTTCCATCTTCCAGTTCATAATGGGTACAGACTGCTACAGATTTTAATCCACTCAAAACATCCGCTTTTGTCAGAACCAGCTGAGTAACCCCGTTGATCATTACCGCATATTTTAAAGCAGGTAAATCCAGCCATCCGGTTCTTCTAGGACGTCCTGTATTGGAACCAAATTCATTTCCTTTCATTCTGAGATCATCTCCAAATTCATCTAAAAGTTCCGTTGGAAATATACCATTTCCCACACGGGTACAATATGCTTTTGCCACACCGTAAATCTCACCGATCTTTTTCGGTGACACACCTAAACCGCTACTCGCCCCTGATGCTGTCGTGGAGGAAGACGTTACATACGGATAAGTACCATGATCAATATCCAGCATCGCTGCCTGAGATCCTTCTGCCAATACCTTTTTACCTTCAGATAAAGCTTTGTTGATATAAATTTCAGTCTCTGTACAATTGAATTTTTTAAGAAATTCCACCGCATCAAAAAACTCTTTACTGATTTCTTCCAAAGCAGGCAAAACAATCATTCCTTCTTCTTCCAGCATTCTGTAATCTCTATCCAGAATATGCTGTGCCCTGCTTTGAAAATCTGATGAAAATATATCTCCTGCCCTCAGGTTCTGTCTTAATATTTTGTTTGAATACGCCTGGGCAATCCCATTTTTTGTAGTCCCGATCGTAGTATACTCACGACTTTCTTCCATGAAAATATCCAGAAGCTTATGCGTTAGCATTACCAGGTGTGCTTTTTTGGAAATAATGATATTGTTTTCCGGCTGAATGGTTTTATCAAATACCTGAAGATTCAGAATTTCTTTTTTAAAACTTACAGGATCAATAACAGTTCCCGTACCGATCACATTCTGTACTCCTTTCATAAAGATTCCTGAAGGAATCATTTTAAGCGTTATTCTGCGCCCGTTTCTTTCAATGCTGTGTCCTGCATTAGATCCGCCGTTAAAACGAGCTGTAATGTCGTAATTTTCACTGATCAGATCAATAAACTTTCCCTTTCCTTCATCTCCCCATTGTAGTCCTAATACAATATCCATATTCGTACTTTAAATTTTATGAAGCAAAGCTATGGCAGTCAGCATGAAACACCATTGCCATTTGACAAAAAGAGATCTGACCAGAAATGAGAAGCTAAATATTAGAGCCTAGAAGCAATTCACAACACTCCCACTTACATCATTAATCAATTATCATCTATCAGTAATAATCTTAAACTATATTTCTTCTGATCCTGCTAAGTGAAGAAGGTGTCACGCCAAGATAAGAAGCCAGCATAGATTGCGGAACTCTGTTGGCGAGGCCGGGATAGTGATTTAAAAAATGAATGTACCGTGATTTCGCATCCTGATTAAGCATGATACTGGCGACCTTCAGTTTATTTTCTACTACAAAGGCATGAATTCTTGCAAATAAAATAGGCCATACCGCAATTTTCTCTTCCAGGATTTTAAAATGCTCACGGTCAATGACCAGCAATACAGCATCGGTAATCGCTTCAATGTCTTCATGCGCTGGCAGCTGATCGGTAAAGCCCTGAAAGTCCCCAATAAATCGTCCTTCATAAATAAAATACCGTGTAAAATCATCACCTTGCTTGTTATAATACAAAGACCGGAAAACACCTTCCTTCACAAAAGCAATTCTCTGACTTACTTTTCCGGCTTCTATGAAAGGATCTCCCTTTTTGACCGTTATTTCCTGAATTCCTTCAGCAATCAACAGCTCGTCCTGAGGATTCAGTGTCCCGAATTTTTTGATATAAGTAAAAAGCTCTTCCATATTTTGATATAACCACGGATTGCGGAAATATAAAGGTATAAAAGTTGCGGATAAAAACAATTGTCATTTGGCAACAAAGTCCATGAAAGGTACCACACGGGCTTCTGTCGGCATATTAATTGCTTGATTTTTAAAAACGTAAGACAATGAAAGCAATTTGGAACGGCGCAATTGGCTTCGGATTAGTCAACATTCCTGTTAAAATTTATTCCGCAACGGAAACCACAAAATTGGATCTCGATATGCTCGACAAATCTGATTTTTCAAACATCCGTTTCAAACGGGTAAACGAAAATACGGGGAAAGAAGTAAAATGGGAAAATATCGTCAAAGGTTATCTCATGGACGACAAATATATTGTTCTTGACGAAGAAGATTACGAAGCAGCAAGCCCTGAAAAAACAAAAATACTTTCTATTGACCAGTTTGTAAAGGAAGTAGAAGTAGACAGTATGTATTTTGAGACTCCGTATTATCTGGAACCTCAGAAAAATGGTGAAAATGCCTACAGACTTTTATTAAAAGCTCTTGAAAAAACTGCCATGGTAGGTATAGGAACTTTTGTGCTTCGTGACAGTGCAGCCATTGGGATGATCCGTCCTTATAATGACGACATACTTGTTTTGAATCGTTTGAGATTTGATCAGGAAATAAGAGACTATTCAGATTTAAAAATTCCTGCCCAAAAAGCTCCGAAACCTGCAGAGTTGAAGATGGCTGTCAGCCTGATTGAGCAGCTTTCCCAGGAATTTGATCCCGCAATGTATAAAGATACCTATTCTGATGAGCTGATGAAGATCATCAAGCAGAAAGCAAAAGGCAAAAACGTAAAAGCCCAAAAAGCGCAGCCTGCTAAGGAAGGTAAAGTGATTGACCTTATGGCGCAGTTAAAAGCCAGCCTGAATACTTCTAAATCCAAATCTGCATCATAATGGCTCTCAAAGATTATCATAACAAAAGAAAGTTCGATGAAACCAGCGAACCTAAAGGAAAAACAAAGAAAAGCAAAGAAAAGTTGATTTTTGTGATTCAGAGACATGCTGCCTCCAGACTTCATTATGACTTCCGGCTTGAAATGGAAGGTGTACTGAAAAGCTGGGCCGTTCCGAAAGGTCCGTCATTAGACCCAAAAGATAAACGTCTTGCCATGATGGTAGAAGATCACCCTTACGACTATAAAGATTTTGAAGGAAATATTCCGGAAGGAAATTATGGTGCCGGACAAGTGGAAGTATGGGACAGCGGAACCTATGAACCTTTGGAGGAGAATTCAAAACTTTCTGATGAAAAAGAACTTCTGAAGGAACTTCATGCCGGTTCTTTAAAATTTATTTTACACGGTAAAAAGCTGAAAGGTGAATTTGCTCTGGTAAAAATGAAAAATACGGATGACAACTCATGGTTGCTTATCAAACATAAGGATGAATTTGCAGAAAGTCCTTATAATGCCGAAGAAAATACTTCGCCAAAATCACTGGTCACTCAATTTTTAGAGGAAAAAAAAAGCCTAAAAATAAGAGAAAAAAAGAAGTCATAACTTCTGAAAAAACCTTCAGGAATTTCAATTCGTTAACGAATGAAAAAAAGCTTAAGTCTTTCATTAAACCCATGCTGGCTAAACTTTCAGAGGAAGCCTTCAATGATAAAGACTGGATCTTTGAAATAAAATGGGATGGCTACAGAGCTATTGCAGACCTCAGCCATGATCCTCCGCTTTTCTATTCCCGAAATGGAATTTCCTTTTTATCTAAATTTGACAAAATTGCTCAGGACTTCGGCCAACAAAAGCATCGTATGATCCTGGATGGCGAAGTTGTGGTCTATAATGAACAGGGAAAGCCTGATTTTCAGCTTTTACAGCAAATTGGGGATAACCCTGGTGCCGCCCTTGCCTATCAGGTTTTTGATATCTTATGGCTCAATGGACATTCTACAGAAGATCTTCCCTTAATTCAACGAAAAGAACTTTTAAAAGAAGCATTAACTGAAACCGAACGGATCAGATATTGTGATCATATTCCTGAAAAGGGCATTGAATTTTTTGAACAAATGAAGAAAATGCAGCTGGAAGGAATGATTGCAAAACGGGCAGACAGTCTGTATGTTGAAAATCACAGAACCACCGATTGGCTTAAAATCAAGTTTTCCAATACAGAAGAGGTCATTATTTGTGGTTTTACAGAACCCAGAGGATCACGGGAAAGCTTCGGAGCATTGATATTAGGAAAATTTATTGATGGGAAGCTTACTTACTGTGGTCATACAGGAACAGGTTTCAATACGGCTTCTTTGAAAGAAGTGTATAAGAGACTTCAGAAAATAATTGTAAAGTCATCTCCATTCGAAACAGCTCCGAAGACCAATATGCCGGTAACGTGGGTAAAACCCGAGCTAGTATGTGAAATCAAATATTCTGAAATTACCAAGGACGGAATCTTCAGACATCCGGTTTTTATCACAATCAGGGATGACAAAAGCCCGGAAGATACTAAAGCTCCATCCTTCACCGAAAAATCTAAAGATATGAATACGAAAGCTTCATCAAAAAAGACAAAGACTTCTGAAAAAGAGAAAGAGATTACCTTAGACAAGCATTCCGTAAAGCTTACCAATCAGGATAAGGTATATTTTCCTGAAGATGGCATTACAAAAGGAGATGTTATTGAATATTATCAGTCTGTAGCACGTTATATTCTCCCTTATTTAAAAAATCGTCCGCTTTCTCTCAACCGCTTTCCCAATGGAATTGAAGAGCAGAGCTTTTATCAGAAAGATGCAGGAGATCATGTTCCTGACTGGATAAAAACCACACAGGTATATTCGGAATCCAATGATAAACATATTGATTATATTTACTGTAATGACAAAGCTACTATGGCTTATCTTAATAATTTAGGCTGCATTGATTTCAATCCATGGAACAGTTCTTTACCAGATCTTGAGCATCCGGATTATCTGGTTTTAGACCTTGACCCTTCTTCAAAAAATACATTTGATGAGGTGATTGAAACAGCACTTCAGGTGAATGAAGTTTTAAAAACTATTAAAATAAAAGGCTATTGTAAAACTTCCGGAAGTACAGGAATTCATATCTATATTCCTATGGGAGCTCATTATGATTTTGACCAGGTAAAAGATTTCGCCCATATTCTCATGAAACAGGTAAACGAAAAACTGCCTAAGATTACCACGTTGGAAAGAAGTCTTCAAAAAAGGGATAACAAAAAAATTTACCTTGATTACCTGCAAAACAGAACGGGGCAGACTCTGGCAAGTGCTTACAGCCTGAGACCTAAACAAGGTGCTTCCGTTTCTATGCCTTTGGATTGGGATGAGTTGAAGCCTGGTGTGAAACCAACAGATTTTACTATTAACAATGCTCTTGACAGAATTAAGGAGAAAGGAGATTTGTTTAAACCAGTATTGGGTAAGGGAATTGATATGATGAAGGCGTTGGAGCTCCTGCAGAATATGGAATAAAATAAAACTCCCACATAGTATAACGCAGGAGTTTCTTAAAAAAATTAAATATAATTATTGATTGTAAATATGCACATCTCTTTGAGGAAAAGGTATTCCGATTCCAGCTTTATCGAGAGCTTCTTTACAACCGATGATTAGTTCTTCATTCATCGTCCAGAAATTTTCAGTGGAAGCACTTACTCTTACAGATACATTGACAGCACTGTCTCCCAATTCAGTAACTACCACTTGTGGAGCAGGTGTTGCAAGAGCATATTGATTATTCTTAATAACATTCATTAAAATATCCTTGGTATGTCTAAGATCTGCATCATAGGCAATTCCGATATCCAGTGATGTTCTTCTTGTACCCAGTTGGGTAAAATTGGTAATACTGTTATTTGAAACTACTCCGTTAGGAATAACGATCAGCTGGTTTTGTGGGGTGATCAGTTTTGTATGAAAAATATCAATAGCATCTACAGTCCCTGAAACCCCTGAATTGGTAGAAATAAAATCACCAATCTTAAAAGGTTTTAATAGTAGAATTAAGATTCCGCCTGCAAAATTTGTTAAGGACCCCTGTAAAGCTAAACCAACCGCTAAACCTGCGGCACCAATCATTGCAACAAATGCAGAGGTTTGTACTCCAAGCTGCGTTACAACTACAATAAACAAAAGAATATTAAGTCCCCAGTTGATAATATTTAAAAGAAAATGCTGCAGTGAAGCTTCCATATTTCTTTTTTTGAAAGCTTTTTCCACCAGTTTCTTAATCATTCTGATCATCCATGATCCGATAAGATAAATTAATAATGCAGAAATGATTGCAGTAAAGATTCTCGGTGCCCATGAAATTGCTGAAGAAATTAAGGTATCCCAGTGTTGTTGAATCTTGTTCAGTTCTAAATCGTCCATTTTATACTATGTGTTTTACTATTTATATCAATGAAGCACTGACATCTTCTGCAGGATCTGAAAAAAAAAAGGAATTCACCTTGCACTGTAGAGTGAAAGTAAATTATATTTTATCCTTAAAAATAGATTGACAGCAGAAAAGAATATTTCTGTTTTACTCAATAATCATTCAGAAATTGAATCTTGCAGGAAGAAATAATTTTTGGGTCATAGAATTACAAAAACGATACCGAAGTGTGAGTGTTTTCAAAGAAAATAATATCAAGAAACATTCTCTAAGGTAATTTTGCAGCCAGACTTTCCGGTAAAAGCCTAAGAATATGGTAGATAATTTTCCACTTAAAATTCGGAACAATGGTAAAGGAATTTCCAGCATTGACAATAAATTTCGCCACATAATCCGGCTCCATGATCAGAGATTCATTCAGTTCCAGCCCTTCGTTGATTTTTGTTCTGATATAACCAATAACCAAGGCATTCACAATTATTTTTCGGAAAGCTAGTTCCTGTCTCAATCCCGCAAGAAACTGAGTAAATGCAGCCTTTGTGCTTCCGTAGACAAAATTACTTTTTCTTCCTCTTACTCCTGACAAGGAAGAGAGTCCGATTATTCTTTCCAGGTTGGTATTGCTTTTATCCATTGCAATAATACTCAGGATAGAAACTCCCCCCATATAATTGACTTCCATCATTTGTCTGGCTCCCTTGAAATCGGTCAGCGCCTTTTGATTGTCTACTAAAAAACCTGCGGAATAAACCACAATATGAGGTTGTACAGAAAGACTGGAATAAAACTGATGATGAGAATCAAAATCTGCAGCATCAAAATACAAAACAGAAACTTTGGAGCGGTCCAGATTGTTTGATCCAATAAAATCATTCAAAGAGTTTGTATTCCTGGAAGCTGCAATTACGGAAAATCCTTTTTCAACATATTGTATTATACATTGTTTCGCTACATCTGAATTGGCTCCCAGAATAAGAACCGTTTTGTTTGTGTTTTGCTTCATGAAGCAAAGATAATTTTTTTATTAAACACTAATTTCACTAATTGCTTTTCACAAATGGACACAATTTTCTCAAACCAGTGTATAAAAAATTGCGGCGGGTGAACAAAGTTCACCCGCCGCAGCTTAATATTTTCAGACTGAATTATTTCTTTTCTTCAGTTGCTGTTTCTTTTTTGTCATCTGCCTTTTCAGCAGTTTTTGCTTTATCTCCAAAACGAGCCTCAGTCATTTCTCTTGAAACTGCAGCTTTTTCGAATTTCAGTTTTCCGGATAATGTTTCGATAACAAAACCGTCATCCTGAACCTGAGCAATTCTTCCGTGAAGGCCTGATGTAAGAACTACTCTTGTTCCCACTTTAAGGTTTTCCTGAAAGTTTTTCTCCTGCTTTTGCTTTTTCATCTGAGGTCTGATCATCAGGAAATAAAATCCTACAAACATTACCCCCATCATGATCAGCATCATAGGTGAAGAACCACCCTGTGCCTGTAAAAATAGTGTCAACATATTTAAAATATTATGGCTGAATGTTCGCCGTGAAAGTTAATCTGATTGGAGCTTTTTCTACATTAGCAAAAACGTCTGCATACTTCTGAACGTTTCCGTCGAAGCTTGAAGAATCGAAGTGTAAAGTAACTTTTCCTTTTTTACCAGGCATGATAGGCTCTTTTGTAAAATCAGGAGCTGTACATCCGCATCCTGGCTTCACTTCAGAAATAATCAATGGGTTTTTACCTGTGTTGGTAATTTCATACACATGCTCTACTTTATCTCCTTTTTTGATTTTTCCAAAATCGAAGCTGTTTTCAGATAAAGCTACAGAAGTAGATGGTTCGTTAGAAACCGGAGCAACTGTTTCACCTGCTACAGGTGCTGCTGCAGAATCAGTGGTAACCGGAGCCGCAACAGCTGCAGAATCAGTAGTTGCAGTTTCAGCACTTTGAGTTTCTTTGTTTTCTTTTTTACATGAAACTAACCCAAAGCCTATAATTGACAAGGCGATAATTGATAACGTCTTTTTCATTTTATATTCTATTTTGATCTTTACAATATTTATCTAAAATACCATTGATGAAGATATTGGAACGGTCTGTCGCAAATACTTTTGCAATTTCAATATATTCATTAATGATCACTCTTGAAGGTGTGAAAGCAAAGTTATCAAGCTCTGCAATGGCTGTTGATAAAATTACTTTATCCATTAGAGAAACTCTTTCCAGATCCCAGTTTTCCAGTCTTTCTTCCAGTTTCTTTTCATTGTTTTCCCAGTTGTTCAGGGTATCTCTTAGCAATTTTGAAGCGAATGTTTTATCTTCTTCATCTTTAATCATTTTGATCAAAGTTCTGCTTTCTTCATCTTCTCTCAGGAAACCGATTGTTTTTTGTACCATTGAATTGGCGATATGGATATCATCATACCATGAAAGTTCCTTATCACCTAAATAGTCATGAAAATCTTCATTTTCAGCAATATACCTTAGAAATAATTTACCTATAAATTTCTGATCTTCTTCAAAAGAATATCCTTCTTCTTTCATGAAATCCTGATAACGTTTCCCAGCAGTAATTCTCTGGAAAGTTTTTACCAATAAATCATCATGCATATCCCATTTCAACTGCTTGTGCTGCCCTGTAAAAAATAATCTTTCAGGATTTTCTTCCAGCTTAAGCAATACCTGGTTGTTGATGAATTTTTGGTTAGGATTAATATCAGCATCAGTTTTAAGAAATTTATTCTTACCAATTTCGATCTGATTTTCTGCCAAATCTTTCAAACCCACCAAAAAGTTGAGCTGATAGATGTATAGATAATAGATTTTCTCTATCCCGGCAAACATGTTTTTCTCTAAAACATCAAATTTTACAGGATTTTGGTAGTAAGAATACACGGTCTGTACTACTTTTTCACGGATTTGTCGTCTTCCTAACATTCAAAGAGCTTTTTTATGGCTGCAAAGATACGAAATTTAAAATTGATGAAATTCGTAGTGTGATGACATTTTTGTAATTTTGTGCAACTATATGAAAGCGCTTAAAACCTTAAACCCCTATTTTTGGAAACACAAAATACTATTGTTTTGGGGGATACTCTTTATCATTGCCAGTAATTTCTTTAATATATATAAGGTTCAGTTTGTAGGAAAATCTGTGGATGAACTTACAAAAAATGGGAATCTTGGCTTTAACAATCAGGTTCTGATTTATGTTGGAATTATTGTAGGATGTTCTCTTTTAACCGGATTCTTTACCTTTATGATGAGACAGACCATCATTGTTGCATCCAGAAGAATAGAATACGAACTTAAAAATAAAATCTACAGACATTATCAGGATCTATCTTTAACGGATTATAAACTAACTACTATCGGAGACTTGATGAACAGATTAAGTGAAGATGTGGTGGCAGTAAGAATGTATCTTGGTCCCGGGGTAATGTATGTAGCCAACCTCATTGTACTGGTAATTATTACAGCTATTTACATGGTAAAAACGGATGCTTCCATGACGATGTGGACTTTACTTCCACTTCCTATTTTATCTTTTGCCATTTATAAGGTAAGTTCTATTATCAATAAAAAATCAAAGATCATGCAGAAAAGCCAGTCTGCGATTTCAACTTTTGTTCAGGACAGTTTTTCCGGAATCCGTGTGGTAAAATTTTTCGCCAGAGAAAAATACATTGAAAAAAACTACGGAATCAAAGTCACCGATTATCAGAATAAAGCTTTAGATCTTGCCAAAACAGAAGCCTATTTCTTCACCATTATTCTTTTTGTCATCGGATTATTAAATGTTGCTATTATCTGGATTGGAGGTACAAAATATATTGCCGGAGAATTAAGCATTGGTAAGATTGCTGATTTCTTTATGTATATTAACACCCTGATTTTCCCTTTTTCCATGGTAGGTTGGGTAACTTCTGTCAACCAGAGAGCTGAAGCATCCATGCAGAGGATCAATGAATTTATGGATAAAAAATCGGAGATTATTAACACTAATTTTGAAAACTATCCAATCAAGGGAGATATAGAATTCAGAAATGTCTCTTACGTATATCCAAATACAGGAATCAAAGCCCTGGACAATCTAAGTTTTAAAGTAAAAGCCGGAGAATCATTAGCTATTATGGGGAAAACCGGTAGTGGAAAATCAACAATTGCCTTGCTATTATGCCGATTAATAGATCCTACAGAAGGGGAAATTTTAATTGATGGTAAAAACCTGAAAGACCATAATCTGGAGAACTACAGAAACTTTATCGGATATATTCCTCAGGAGAGCTACTTATTCTCTGATTCTATTGAAAATAATATTGGTTTTGCCATTGATCATCCTTCTCACGAGAAAGTAGTAGAGTATTCCAATATTGCAGATGTTCACAAAATATTATAGAGTTTAAAGACCAATATAAAACACTTGTAGGTGAACGCGGAGTCATGCTTTCGGGAGGGCAAAAGCAAAGAATTTGTATCGCAAGAGCCTTAATTAAGGATCCTAATATCATTATTTTTGATGATTCTCTTTCCGCTTTAGACACAGAAACGGAGCAGAATATTCTGGAAAATATTGACAAAAAAATCAGTAACGCAACTTCCATAATTATCACACACAGAGAGTCTAGCGCACAAAAAGCCAATCAGATTATCAACCTAACCGAAATTGCCAATTCTGTAACCGCTTTGCCATTTCATTCTCAATTGTTAAATAAATCATAAAAAAATTTTGTGATTAAAAGAATTCTTTTATATTTGTTCTTAACAAGATTAAAAAATATCTAACAATGAGTGAATACAAGGAACGCCATGAAAATGAGATTTTCACGAAGGTGTTAAAAGCAGGGAGAAGAACTTATTTCTTTGATGTGCGCGAGACGAAAGCAGGAGATTATTATCTTACAATCACTGAGAGTAAGAAGAATTTCGGAGAGAATGGGGAAGCTACATTCGAGAAGCATAAAATTTACCTTTACAAGGAAGATTTTAAGAGTTTCCAGGAGATGTTTAATGAGTCCACAGATTTCATCATTAATGAAAAGGGTGAGGATGTAATTTCAGAAAAACATGACAAAGACTTCAAAAGCAGATCTTACACAATAGATTCTGACGACGAGGTTTAAAAAAGAATATCTAAAAACACAAGCATCTGAAAAAGATGCTTTTTTATGCGCTAAAACTATCTATGCATAAAAAAACGGGCTGAAGTCCGTTTCTATTGAATCTTATGATGAATATTTATTTAAAAAATTTCTCATATACATCTTGTTATCTTACAAATATTTCTTTTTTATCTTCGCTTTTAAAGGATGTAGATCTCATAAAACTGAACAATACATCTGACAACTCATTCTGACAAGGACCAGACTGCTTACTGCTGTTAGTGTTTTGGATAACTTTGGCTGCAGAAAACATCACTATGCCACCATCTTTTCTAAAAGTAACCAGTTTATCATTTTTTGAATAAGATCTATATCATATCTAATGCCGTCAAACATATTTTTATATTAAGATTGAGCATAAGATTGTAGAACAAATAATAACGTGTAAATTAAGATTTTTTCACAGTAATAGTTTTGATTTTGAAATCATTTTAAAGATAATTATTCTGTATGATTCCGGTTAGACAAATATAAAAGTTTCAATCATCAATCCATGAATTTATTTTAAAGGATCAAAGAATACCATTTTTATGCGTTGGCTCAAGATTATAAACTTAATACGTGAAAAATTTTAGAGAAAAAAGTAAAAAAAGAAACTTTCAACGACTGCTGAAATTAGTACAAAATAAAAAGTACACTTTCAAAAAGTGTACTTTCTTTGGGTGAATGATGGGTCTCGAACCCACGACCTTCGGAACCACAATCCGACGCTCTAACCAACTGAGCTACAATCACCGTTTTCTGAGTGCAAATATAGGACAATTTCTTCAACTACCAAACAATTCCATCAAAATTTTTCAAAGAAATTAATCTTTCAGACGTAAAGCCCTCAGCATAAGCAACTCCCGATAACCGCCCTAAATCCTGTGCCCGGTACGTTAAGCTTTCATAAAAGTCTTTTGTGGTAATGGGAGTCTCAGGTTCTTTAGAAGTTGGGTCATAAAACTGAGTTTTGTACGCCATACAAGCTTCCAGTTTTTTAGGCAGGTATTCTGAAATGTCAATAACAAATTCTGGTTTAATATCTTTCCACTGAATATAATGAAAAATATGTTTTGGCCTCCACACTTCCTGAGATTCGCCTTCCATTACGGTTTCAATTTTTCTCAGTCCGGACAAAAAGCACGCATCCGATACTAATTTCGCTCCTTTTGCGTGATCCGGGTGTCTATCATCAATTGCATTAGCCAAGACGATTTCTGGCCTGTATTTGCGGATCATTTTTACAATCCTCATTTGATATTCTTCGGAATTTACCAAAAATCCATCTTTCATTCCAAGATTCTCTCTTGCGGAAAGCCCAAGTATTTTGGCTGCATCTGCTGCTTCAGTCTTTCTGGTTTCATCTGTACCTCTTGTTCCAAGCTCTCCCCTGGTAAGATCTACAACAACGCATTTTTTTCCTTCAGAAACCATTTTAGCAATAGTTCCGCCACATCCAAGTTCTACATCGTCAGGATGTGCACCAAAAGCAAGTATATCAGTTTTCATAAACTCAAAGATAGGATTTAAAATAAAAACTTCCCAAACATTACGCATGGGAAGTTTTAATATTTATAATTTAAATTTTAAATTACTTGTTGATTTCTGCATTTAATTTCACGGCATCCTGATAAGTAGGGTCTAGCTGTAAAGATTTAGCTACATAATCTTTTGCTTTTGCCATATCAGAATCTTTACTCATATATGCTACTGCAAAGTAAGCGTAAGCAAGGGTCTGTTTGTTAGCTTCCTGATCAGCAGGTTTTACTGTGCTGATAAATTTCTCATAAGCCAATTTTGCTGCTTCATTGTTTCCTGCCTGCTGGTAAGAATATCCCTGGCTGTAATAAGCCGGAGCCCAATCAGGAAGAAGTGCTGACATTTTTTGCCATGTAAGAATTGCTCCATTCCAGTTTTTAACATCCTGATAAGCTGTTGCTAACTTAAATAATGAATCAGAATCCTGGCTGTTGGCAGCAACTTTCTGTTTCAATGCTTCAATTTCAGGATTAGTAGGTCCTTTGTCAGCTTCTGCCTGAGAAACTCCACCACCACCTGCGATGTTTGCTAATTCAAGATCCCACTTCATTGTTTCATCCTTAGCAGCTTTTGCAATACCTACTTTTTGCTGAGCTTCAGCCATTAAAGCAGATTTTTTAGCTGCATCTTTTTCATCTTTTGCTAAACCGGCAGCAATAAGCCCCTGTAAACCTTGGTCTGCAGGCAATACTCTTGTTTTCTCTGCCTGAGAAACGAAAGTATCCATATTTTGCTTGGCGTCTGCATAATTTCTATCTGCATATGCATTATAAGCTCTCAATTTGAATTTGATAGGATCATCAATTTTATCAAAAATCTTATCTAATACCATTTTAGAGTTTGCATAATCTTCATTCGTGAAATATAGTTTTGCAATTTCTAATTGGGTATATGGATCTTCATCAGCATATTTTGTATAGTTGATAAGATCTTGAGTAGCCTTTGCATTTTGCTGGTATCTGATATCGTAACCAGCCAATGCTTTGTACGCAGGAGCGTATGTAGGATCTACAGCAATTGCTTTATCAACGCTTTCTTTCGCTTTTTGCCACACTTGAGCAGCCATCCATAAAGTAGCCATTCTCGTGTAAACTGAAGCTTTATTTTTTGCTACAGGTAACGCCTTGTCGTAAGCAGACATGGCTTCTCCCGGAGATCTTTTCAATCTGTAAGCGTCTCCTAATGTATAATAATAATGTGCAGGAACTCCTTTTTTCTCAGCTTTCTCGATAGCTTTAGTCAAAAACTGAATAGCAAGATCAGGTGAACTGTTTTTCTCGAATAGAGTTAAAGCTTCTGCTGCTCTGAAAAGAACTTCAGCATCTTTTTCTCTTGAATCAGTAACTACTTTCTGAATTTCAGCAATGGCATTTTTATCACCTTTACCCAATTTAACAGCAGCTAAACCAATTTTGTTCAGATAGCTTTTACCATCAGCCGCTAAGCCTTTATTGAAATTTTCAGTTGCTTTAGCGTAATCTGGCTCTCCTTGTCTTAAGAAAGTATTTCCTAAATAGAAGTAGTTATCAGCTGTGGGCTCTTTAGCGATCATTTCAGTGAAGTTTGTTTTTGCCTGCGCAAATTTATCACTGTCTATACTGTTGATACCATCCTGCAATGTCTGTGCAGAGGCAAAACCGGTAAAAAATACCACGGCTGCTCCAAAAGCAATCTTCTTTACATTCATATTCATTATATCTTTCATTTTATATTTTCAAATAATTGAGTTTTATTCTACACAATTTTCAGACCAAATCAAAATTTTTAATGAGGATAAATTGTGAATTTAATATTTTTTAACGCATCTGCACTTCTCTCTTATAAATATTATAAGGTTGCAACCCTTCTTTCTGTACAATTTTTTGACCTAAATGGGTACATGAAAATCTTATAAATCCATTGGCAATATTAAAATTACCCTCGTTAATCAGGAAATAAAGCACTCTTGTAAACGGATATTTCATTGTACGAAGTCCTTCAAAATCCGCATTGTATAATTTTCCTTTCTCAACCACAGGAAGAATCTTTACCATTTCTCTCAATTTTTCAGACGTTTTATCATAAGGACGGCTAAAAGTATTCAATCCAATAACGCCTATTTTATCGGGATATTTTCCTAACTCTTCTATAATCTTCTGATTTCCCGGAATAATGGAAAATTTCATGTCTTTTGGCTGTTTTTTTAATTTCTCAGCAACAAAATTCAGGTTACTGGAGTTCGTTCCATCAAAAATAAATTCCTTTTTATCAGACATCAACCCGCTATTGATTTCTTCTATTGAAATACTTTCTTTCGGAGAATCTTTAGGAACAACAAAAACTACTGCATCTGCAGCAAATTTAGCAGGAAGAAACTTTAAATCTGTTCTTTCCTCATATGTTTTTATTTCTTCAGGATTAAGATTTCTGGACATTACTACCACTTTAGCACTTCCTTTCAAAAGATCAAGAAGTCCTAAATCTTCTTTCTTGGTTTCTACTTTGATGTGTGTCTCAGGATAGTTGATCATATAGCCGTCAGCTAATGCTTCTGTAACGCTTTGAAAAGATTCGTCAGTAAAAATTGTAAGATCACCTTTGTGATAAGAAGGAGTGTTTTTCTCCTTTTTGCAGCTTGCAAGCATCATAGTCAATACAAAAATTACTGCAAGCTTGAAACTATTCTTCATTTCTCGATTTTTTAATTCTTGAGATCGCCCTGTAAATTCTAAAAATACCATAAATAATAAGCACCACTCCCAATGCATAAGCAACAGCTGGCTCTAAAATAGTAAAGAAGAATTTGTAGACAATCACTACAATTCCTAAAACGATATAAAACAATCCCGTAACCAGGGATAACCAATTGAACATCATGTAACAAAAATACCAAAAAAATAAAAAGAGAAGCATAAGCCTCTCTTTTTATTTATATTTTGAATAAATAAGTCTTATTCAAAGTTCATAGTAAATGGTACGCTATAGTAAGATCTAACGCTCTCCCCGTTTCTTTTCGCAGGAGTCCATTTTTTAAGTTTCTTAACTACACGCATCGCTTCACTGTTGAAGTCGCCGTTTGGAGATTTCTCTTCAATCGTTACATTCGAAACAGTACCGTCTTTTTCTACAACGAACTTAAGCTTCGCTTTAAGTGTTCCTTCACCTCCTTCCATCAAAGAAGTATCAAAGTTATCACCCAGGAACTTTCTCAATGCTCCCATACCTCCAGGATATTCTGCAGACTGGTCAACATCTTTATAGATCTCGTTAGGGTTGTTCGCTTTCACTTCTACTGTACTAGCTTTAGTACCTGTAGATGGTGGTGGCGGTGGTGGTGTATAAGCCGGAGCTTTTACCCCCTCCTGATTCTGTAAACCAGTTGTAGTTTCCAACTGCTTAGAAATCGGTGGTGGTGGAGTTTCAATTTTCGGAGCTTTTACAGGCTCAGGAACTACGTTCTGAATTACCTCAATTTTCTCCTCTTCTTTTGGAGGTGGAGGTGGTGGAGGTGGTTCTTCTTCTTTAGGCTGCTCAATAATCGGATCTTCTTCGATAATATCTACAAGATCTGCCTTCACTTCCTGCTTAGGCGGAGCTGTAAGATTTTTAATCGTAAGATAGATGAACGGAGACAAAGCTGCCAAAAGGAATAATGCTGTTCCGATAATAAAAGACTTGGTTAAAAGTCTCGGATACTGATGTCTAAGATCATAGGCACCATATTCCTTGTTTCTATTTTCAAATACGATCTCGTCTAAAGTAAGATTCTGACCGTATACATTTTCATCTGCCATAGATTAGATATAACAATTTTATGGTTAAATTACTTTGTAGCAGCAGCCGGTGCAGCAGCACCTCCTACTTTTTTCTCATAAATAGCTTTCTCCCAAGGTTTGATATCAGTAACCCCGTACTGCTCACTTTTGGTAATTGCCATTTCATCAAGAATATCAACAAAGTTCTTATATACAGCATCGTCAGTTGGCTTAATGATCACGGTAAATTTCGTTTGATCTGCAGCTCTAGATTTTGCCTGCTGAATTACTTTTCTAATTCCTTCTCTGTCAAGAGTAGTTTCCATAAGAGTTTGGTCATTCAAGGATGTAGCATCCTGCTGGTGCCAGAAAACTCTATTATTTTTTCCTAATAAGATAGAAATTGAGTTAGAAAGTTTAATTTCTGTTGGAGGTGGTTTTTTTGTTTCATCTTTCGGTTTAGCCGGAAGACCCAAATCCATAACGTTCGGTTTACTGAACGTAGTTGTGAACATAAAGAAGGTAATCAATAGAAAACCCAAGTCCACCATCGGAGTCATATCGACTCTGGTGTTTTGCTTCTTGGAACGGACCTTGCCGCCCTTGCCGCCTTTTTCTTGTACTTGTACTTCTGCCATTTCTATCGATATTATTCGTTAGGTTTACCTTCTTGTGATGTAATCAACCAAAATTTAAGAAAATCAATATCTCTTAAACCCTCAAATAGACTTTTAACTTTAGGATATTCTGTTGTAACGTCACCTTTAATCGCCAACTTGTAGTCAGGGTTAACGCTCAAACTTTCTTTTACCCAATCAATTAATTGCTTATTTGTACTGTCCATAGGAATACCTGTAGGACTCTTATAATTTTTCTGCTCATCTGCAGGCAGATCCAAATACCCTTTAAGTTGGTTCATTGGAACTCCAATTGCCTGAATTTTCTGGAAAGCAGCTTTTTGGTTGTTGTCAAAAGTAATCCCATACTTTTGTCCCATTTTATCCAAAAGAGCAAGTCTTTCTGATGCATTTTCTACTGGCTGGAAATAGAATTTTCCGTCCGGAGTAGCGTTGATAGTCATTAAACTAGCATCAGGAAGCAATTTTTCCGAAATTGAAGATGGCGGTTTGATCTGCTCCACGTCAGGTTTTTTAAACTGAGTGGTCAAGATAAAGAACGTAAGAAGTAGGAACGCAACGTCACACATTGCGGTCATGTCCGTTACTACTCCATGTCTTTTAGGTTTGACTCTCGCCATTATTATAAAATATTTTTAATTAAACTTCTTTTAATTGCTAATGCAAATATCTTGCTAATTCTTAGTTGAATTCAGCGAAAGACTGTTGGATACTCATAGAGATCTCGTCGATCTTGTAAGTTAATCCATCAATTTTAGATGTAAAGAAGTTATAAAGGATAATAGCGATTGCTGAAGTACCAATACCTAATGCCGTGTTAATCAAGGCTTCAGAGATACCTGTAGATAGAGCAGCAGCATCTGGAGTACCACCTCCTGAACCTAATGCAAAGAATGCCTTGATCATCCCGATTACTGTTCCAAGTAGTGCGATTAGGGTTGCAACTGTACCTAGAGTAGAAAGGATCATCATATTTTTCTCAAGCATTGGCATCTCAAGAGTAGTAGCTTCTTCGATAGCTTTGTTAAGCGCTACCATTTTCTGCTCTTTATTTAATGTAGTATCGTGAGAAAGTGCTTTATAAGTAGTAAGACCTTCTTTTACTACGTTACCAACAGAACCTTGTTGTCTGTCACACTCTTCGATAGCTTCGTCGATTTTGTTTTGGTTTAGTAAGCTTCTTACCTGTACAACAAAGTTGTCTAAGTTTCCTTTTCCAGCTGCTTTACCAAGAACGAAATATCTTTCAAAAGAGAAAACGATTACAGTAATCATGAAAGTAATCAAGATTGGTACGATAACCCCTCCTTTGTAGATAATACCTAAAAACGATTCTGGGTGAATGTCTTTTCCTTCAACACTTGAAAAAGCTACAGAACCACTTCCTAGTTTTTCTGCATCCTTAAAGTTTCCTGGGCTACCAAGAACGAATAAATAAATACATACTCCTATAGCAAATAGAATAGGAATAATAACAGCTGGATTTAAACCTCCTGCCTTTCTAGCAACTACTTGCTCATCATTTTTTGAAACATTCATTTCCATATTTAACTAAATTATATTGTTTTAAAATTTTACAGGGTGTAAATTAAAGGCAAAATTAATTAAAATGCAAGAGTCTTAATTAAACATTTTGCTTTTTTTTGATAAAGAAATTTTAATACGATTTCGAAATAATAATTATTTTAAATTATTTTATTTATTTTTTCCAAATTTAACATTTGAATTAAAAAATCATAAAAATAAGACACCCATTTTTTTTAATTTCCCAATGTTAATTTTTTTTTAAATTACGATATTCACAATACGGTGAGGGACTACAATGATTTTTTTAGGGGTTTTACCCTCCAAAATCTGTTGCATTTTCTCGTTAGAAATCACCAAATCTTCTACTTCCTTGGCAGATAATTGAGCGGAAAGTGAAATTTTGAACTTCATTTTACCATTTACGCTTACCGGATACTCAATTTCGTCTTCAACCAGATAATCCTCATTCAATGCCGGGAATCTTTCAAATTCTATCGATGTACCATGTCCTAATAAACTCCACAATTCTTCACAGATGTGAGGAGCATACGGAGAAATGATAACGGCAAGCGGTTCTAAAATATTGCGCTTGTTGCATTTTATTTTCTGAAGCTCGTTTACAGCAATCATAAAGGATGACACTGAAGTATTGAAAGAGAAGTTTTCAATATCGTATACTACCTTCTTTATTAAGGTATGTAAAACTTTGTATTCCGCTTTTGTAGGTTCTTCGTCTGAAACTTCAAATACGTCTCCGTTGAAATACAGGTTCCAGAATTTTTTAAGGAAACCATATACTCCGCTTAATCCTTGAGTATTCCAAGGCTTGGATTGTTCTAACGGTCCTAAGAACATTTCATATAATCTTAATCCGTCTGCTCCGTACTCTTCACAGATATCGTCAGGATTGACTACGTTATATTTTGACTTGGACATTTTTTCTACTTCACGGTCTGTGATGTATTTTCCGTCTTCCAGAATAAATTCTGCATCTGCATAATCCGGTCTCCATACTTTGAAGGCTTCTGTATCCAATTCGTCAGAAGTTCCTTTTAATAAGGATACGTCTACGTGAATCTGCTGAGTCTGGTAATCTTTAGCTAAATTTTTAGACACATATTGATTTGTGCCGTCAATTCTGTATACAAATGCACTCATTCCTAAGATCATCCCCTGATTGATCAGTTTCTGGAATGGTTCATCATGGCTGATATATCCTCTGTCTTTTAAGAACATGTTCCAGAAACGGGAATACAATAAGTGACCGGTTGCATGTTCGCTTCCTCCTATATATAGGTCTACCTGTCCCCAATAATCTGCTAACTCTTTTTTAACAAAAGTTTCTTCATCATTCGGATCCATGTATCTAAGGAAATACCATGAGCTTCCTGCCCAACCTGGCATTGTAGATAATTCTAACGGGAAAATAGTTTTGTCATCAATAAGATCTGTAGCTACTACTTTCTGGTTAGCTTCATCCCATGCAAATTCTTTTGCATTTCCCAATGGTGGATCTCCATCTTCTGTAGGTAAGTATTTTTCAACTTCAGGAAGTTCCAAAGGTAAAGCGGAAGTTGGCAACGTGTAAGGCATTCCATCCTTATAATATATAGGAACTGGTTCTCCCCAATAACGCTGTCTTGAGAAAATAGCATCACGCTGTCTGTAGTTTGTTGTTCCATGACCGATTCCTTTCGTTTCGATCTCGGAAATCATTTTTGCTTTCGCTTCATTATAATGTAATCCGTTTAAGAAATCAGAGTTTACACAAACGGAATCTTTAGAGTCAAAAGATTTTTCCTGAACATCCTCTTCCGTTTCTACCACTTTCTTGATTTCAAGATTAAATTTCTTAGCAAATCTGTGGTCACGCTCATCGTGTGCCGGAACTGCCATTACTGCTCCTGTTCCATATCCCATCAACACATAATCGGAAATATAGATCGGCATTTTTTCATTGCTGAAAGGATTGATTGCATAACTTCCTGTGAAAGCTCCGCTCACGTTTTTCACGTCAGACATTCTGTCTCTCTCCGTTTTTTTGGATGTTTCTTCAATATAAGTATCTACTTCTACTTTTTGAGCATCTGTTGTAATCGTTTCCACTAAAGGATTTTCCGGAGCCAGTACCATAAAGGTTGCTCCAAATATCGTATCAGGCCTTGTTGTAAATACTTCAACAGTCTCGTCATGCCCTTCTACTTTGAACTGAACCTGTGCTCCCTGAGATTTCCCGATCCAGTATTCCTGGGAATCTTTCAACGGCTGCGGCCAGTCTAAGGTATTTAATCCCTGTAATAATCTTTCAGAATATGCGGAAATTCTCATACTCCACTGCATCATTTTCTTCTGGAAAACCGGGAATCCTCCTCTTTCGGATTTTCCATCCTTTACTTCATCGTTGGCCAATACAGTTCCTAATGCAGGGCACCAGTTTACAGTGGTTTCTGCTCTGTAGGCAAGACGGTAGTTTAAAAGGATGTCTTCTTTATCAATTTCAGTAGCATTCTTCCATTCTTCTGCAGTGAAATTTAATTCGTCGTTCTGATTGGCATTTAATCCTTCTGTTCCTTTTTCTTCAAAATGCTGAATTAAAGAATCAATAGGCTCCGCCTTATCTGTATTTTTATTATACCAGGAATGATACAACTGGATAAAAATCCATTGTGTCCATTTATAATAAGAAGCATCTGAAGTTCTTACTTCTCTGCTCCAGTCGAATGAGAAACCGATTTTTCTCAGCTGCTCTTCATATCTGTTGATATTTTGTTCTGTAGTAATAGCCGGATGCTGTCCTGTCTGAATAGCATATTGTTCAGCAGGAAGTCCAAAGCTGTCATATCCTACCGGGTGGAGTACATTAAACCCCTGATGTCTTTTGTATCTCGCATAGATATCCGATGCAATATATCCCAGCGGGTGACCTACGTGAAGTCCTGCTCCTGATGGGTACGGAAACATATCGAGTACATAAAACTTAGGTTTGTCTGTGTTATTAGAGGTTTTATAGGTTTGATTTTCCTCCCAGTATTTCTGCCACTTTTTTCTATCTGCTGATGATCGTAAAACACTTGATATATATGTTATATGTTAGACTGATTATTTTTTCTTTTTGTCAAGATTCACAAAATTAATGATTTTAAAGTAAATAGAAATTGAAATTATGATGAATTACAAATTCTACCTCAACAAAAAAATCCCATCCGGAGATGAGATCTGTTTTATATCCTGAAGTATATACTATTATTGAGTAACTCTCTTGAAGGTATATGTTCTTGTCTGGAATATAGTAGGATCCTGAGTCTCCTCTCTTACCGCAAGATTGAGCGTTGTTGCATCCAAAGTAATCACCTTTGCATTCTGCGGCTCTACGATTCCCTGAATTTTCATCTGAACGTCTTTCCCTTCCTTATTATAAGTATAATTGAATTTTATATCTGAAAGAATAGCACACTGACCAGGGGTAGCAGTATCTCCCCAGTTCGTTTTCCCTCCCTTAGAATCAACGCTGAACCACCATCTTGTCTTTTTCTGACAGTCTGTATAAGTAATCGTGTTAGAAACCGGGTCTTCACCAACCTCTACAGTGGTAACTACTTCTTTTAACGGTTGCCATGTCCCAACAAGAGGAGCTTCCAGAACAGTATCATTGTCACTACTACAGCCTGTAGCTGCAGCAAACAAAGATAAACCTGCAAATAGTAATGCTAATTTCTTCATAGATCAATTTTTTCAAGCGCTAAAATTATAATTTTTTGATTTATATTACTATTTTTTATGAAAAATTATTTCATCGACGATTATTTATATATATTTAAAAATAGGGACACCTGATTTTCCCTTTATTTAACAAATAATGAATACATGAGCATCGTTCATTCTATTAAAAAAGTTATTTTTGCAGGAAACAAAATACAAATGCAGGATATTACGAGAAACAATTTTGATTTTATACGTGTTCTCCTTGCCTTTATTGTCTTTTTGGGACATCTTGGCACACTCAGCGCTTCTCCTGACCTCAGGATTTTTGAGCATAGCCCTATAGAAATTGCTGTTTTCGGCTTTTTTGCGGTGAGCGGATTTCTTATTGCAAGGAGCTATGAAAGGTCTTCAAGCCTGAAAAGCTATTTAAAAAAGAGAATCAGAAGAATTGTTCCCGCCTACTTATTGGTTATTTTTTTATGCGCAATTTTATTAAGCCTGGTAAGTACCTATTCCTTCACTGAATATTTCAGCAATACACAAGTTTATAAATACCTATTTTGGAATTCATTATTTTTAAATTTTAAAGCACCCTGGCTTCCCGGAGTTTTTGGGAATCAAGCAGTAAATGGTGCCCTATGGACACTGAAAATAGAAATGTGCTACTATTTTGCGGTTCCTCTGTTGTTTTTGCTTTTCGGGAAAAACAATAAATACAGAAATGTAAGTTTGGTTATTCTATACTTCTTATCACTTATTTATCTCAATTATTTTGAATCTTTAAATAAAATTTCCCTTGCCAAACAGCTTCCAGGAACATTATCCTATTTTATCCCTGGAATGTTGATTTACTTTAATTTCGATAAATTTATCCAGCATAAAAATATCATTTTCATTATTGCATTCGTTACTGTGTGGATTGACTTATTTTTAAAAGTTCAGCTTTTTTCTCCAATGATGATCGGAGTTATCGTAATGTATGTTGCCTATTCATTCAAATTCTTAAATAATTTTGGAAAATATGGTGATTTCACCTATGGAATCTACATTTTCCACTTCCCTATTATCAGGACTTTCCAGACTTTAGGATTGTTTGAAGATTACAATCCATTTGTAATGGCTTTGGTATGTATGTTGGTGGTAATTGCAGTAGGTATAAGCTCCTGGCATCTTTATGAAAAAAGATTTTTATAATTTAGCAGTTTAAAAAACATAAATGAAAGATCTTGTCTCCATCATTACTCCCTGTTATAATTCTGCAGAATTTATCGAGGAAACCATACAGTCTGTTCTTAACCAAACCTATGAAAATTGGGAGTGGCTCATTACTGACGACCTTTCCAAAGATAATACCGTTGAGATCATCCGAAAATATAATGATCCCAGAATAAAACTGCAGGTACTGGAGAAAAACGGAGGCGCAGGAAATGCAAGAAACAACAGCCTGGAAAGAGCACAGGGAAGATACATTGCCTTTCTGGATTCCGATGATTACTGGTATCCCGAGTATCTGGAAATGATGACGGATTATATGCAGGAGCACAAAGCAGAACTTGTTTATTGTAATTATTCAAGATGCGATGAACAGCTTCAGCCTATACTTAAAGATTTCTTGGCGGATAAAGTGGTTACATTCTCCAATCTGCTGAAAACATGTCGTCTGGCACCGGTTTCTACAATGTATGACACTCAAAGAGTCGGCAAGTTTTTATTCCCTGTAAAAAGTAAACGCGAAGATCATGTGATGTGGCTGAATCTTTTAAAAGTAATTCCGGAAGGAATTCCTGTAAAAAAGACACTGGCCAAATACAGGATGCGTGAAAACAGCGTTTCCAGAAATAAAAAAAATATCATTAAAGATCAATATCTTGTTTATAAAGATTTCATGGGATTCTCTACAGTAAAATCGTTGTATTATACGGCTAACTGGGCATTAAACGGATTTCTGAAATATTCGAAAATTTTCAATTAATGGAGTATTCAAAAGAGTTCAAAGCCGCTCTGAGTGCTTTTTCCGGAACGGAGAAGGACAAACTTATTTTCAGACTCCTGAGAAAGGATAAATTATTATCTAAAAAACTCTACTTCGAACTGATTGATCCGGAAACCACTGATGATAAAAGAAACGCGATGGAAGAACATGTGAAGGAACAGATGCTCTTGGCTTCAAAGTATGTGGGAAATGCTAAATATTTCCTGTCTACTGTTCGAAAAATAAGTGCTGAAATCACAGAACATGTAAAAATCACGACCGATAAATTCGGAGAGGTTTCCCTGAATCTTCTTCTCGTGAATAAGGTATTGGAAAATAATGGTGATCTCAGCAGACAAAGGTTTGATAATGTTTACAAGCTTTATATTTACACCATCAACAAAATTTTCAAGTCATTAATTCTTGTAAAAAAACTGGATGAAGATTACTGGATGGAAATTGATGAATACCTTCATGATACCCTGAATAAAGTTTTAGAAAATCATTATCTCCAGAAGCTATGCATCAATAATGGTCTTGACTTCAACTGGTTTGAATGTGACAGAATTCCGGATAATATCGATCAGATTATGAAAGACATTAAAAGCCAGGGATTTTTACGATAGGATTTTCTGAAGAATCATTCTGGTAGAATCAGGTTTTCCGTCTACGAATTTTTCTGCATTTTGAGACATTTCAGTAAGTTCTTCTCTGTTATCCTCATTCGTAAGAAATAAGACAAATTCTGAGGCTGTATACTCATCAGAGAAAGATTTCCCTCCATTGGCCGAGATCAGGTCATCCGCTTCCGGATTCTTTTTGTAATGATTTCCAAAGATCACAGGAACACCAAAAGTAGCGGCTTCCAGAATATTGTGAAGTCCCGCATCATGAAATCCTCCTCCTACAACAGCGACATCTGCATAAGAATATAATTTTGATAATAAACCAATGCTGTCTATAATCAGAATTGGAGTATTGAAAGTTGAAGATGGAGTGTTTTCTATTTCGCTGTACAGTAAAGCATCATGGAATATATTTTTCAGATGCCCCACTCTTTTCAGATCGTGAGGTGCTATAATGAGTTTTACTGTATTATTTTTACGGGAAACTACTTCTGCTATTTTCTCTTCTGCCTGCCATGAACTTCCAAAAACAACAGCTTTACTTTCCCCTATGAAATCTGCAATGAAATCTACATGATTATTTCTTTCTCGCAGCTGTTTTACTCTGTCAAATCTTGTATCTCCAGTTACGGAAGACTTCGTTAATCCAACACTTTTCGCCAAAGCCAATGAAAACTGAGTCTGGTGGAAGAACCAGTCTATATTTTTGTGAAGCTGTTTCACAAACCATTTTCCATAGGAAGTAAAAAAAGATTGTCTTTCATAAAACAGTGCAGAAATGACATAAATCTTTGTCCCTTTATTTTTCAGTTCTGCAAGGAGGTTATACCAATAATCATATTTAACCGTAAAAAATAGTTCAGTATTAAATTGGTCTGTAAATTCTCTTACAATACTTTTTTTATCGAAAGGCAAATAACAAATAACGTCTGCAATATGTTTTTTCTTAACCAAATTTTCATATCCTGATGGAGAAAAGAAGGTCACGAGTATTTTGTGTTGAGGAAAATTCTCTTTCAATTTCTCCAGAACAGGTAATCCCTGTTCATATTCGCCCAGGCTTGCAGCATGCATCCAAATTACCTGATCTGTTTTTGAAAATGCAGACTTTACTTTATTCAAAGACTGACTTCTTCCTTCAACGCCTTTTTTAGTTTTATCATTAATCAAGGCAAAAACCTTCATACCGAAGGTAAGAAGACTGATAAATATATTGTATAAAAAAGCCATTTTACTTATTCTTTAATTTCAATTCTGTCGTGATCCGTGGGAGGATTTGATATGACTAAAAATTCAATTTCTTCATTTGATTCATTGGAGATAAAATGCTTTGCTCCCGGCTCAATGGATATAGATTCACCCTGCCCAACCAGGAATTTTTCTTCATTGATATAGAATACTGCTTCACCTTTCAGAATATAGAAAAACTGTTCTGCCACTTTATGAAAGTGTAGTTTTTCTGAAGTTCCTGCAGGCATTTTCTCCTGCTTTACGGATAAGCTTCGGGTATTTTTAAGAATCCAGCTGTCACATTGGCTTCCCCAGATATAATGTTCTGAATTATCTTTAGAATGTATCATTTGAATAGATGGGCAATAAAAAGTAATGCAGGAGTAAATAACACGACAGATAAAAAGATGGTTGCGAATGTAATTCTCGGTTTAGCCTGATCATCTACGGCATATCTGAACATATAGTCCTGAATATTCATAAAAATAACCGCTAAAAACAAAAAAAGAATTCTCAGGCCAATCTTCATAATTAAAAACTGAGCATTCATATTCTGAGCCGTAATTTCTACCGGGAAATTAGTGTCTTCGGGATGTCTCAAGCCATACACGAACAGAGCATATAATCCCAGAGCCAATACAGGCATCAGAAAAGCATACATTTTACCTCCAAATCCATCCGCTTTTCCTTCCATATCAAAATGTACAGGAATTCTCTCTGGCAATGTATTAAAGTTTTTCAGGGTAAACCACCATAGAAAAACGACTAATCCAAAATTAAAAATATCAAAAATTGTAAAAAGAATATTTTCCATTTCAGACGAGATTGAATTAGGATTAGATTACACTTTTCAGTACTCTCAGTTTATGAGTATGCTTATTCATTTCTTTGTTGAAAATCCCTGTGGAATCCAGTGTGTCTATTCTTACCTTTCCGGAAGCATGGATGATCTTTTGATTTTCCAGCATAATTCCAACATGAATAATTTTCCCTTCTGCATTTTCAAAGAATGCAAGATCTCCGGGCTGTGTTTCTTCAACGAAAGTAAGCGGCTCCCCTACCTCAGCCTGTTGTGATGCATCTCTGGGTATTTTTATATTATGAATTTTGTAAACCAATTGGGTAAATCCGGAGCAGTCTACTGCGAAGAAGCTTTTACCTCCCCAAAGATAAGGTACATTCAGGAACTCTTTTGCTGTCAGAGCGATACTTTCACGCACATCATGGCTTCTTCTTGAAGCTACCACCGGAAACTCCACTTCGGAACCCATAGAAAGTAACGTTTTACCATCATTCATTAGTACGGAAGAAAAATCTTCGGTAACGACAGTCACTTTTCTTTTGGCCAGCTCTTCGTCTGTTATAGGCTTCAGCTGCTTGGTATCCATCCATCCTTCATAGCCATCATAATGCATTTTTATTTTGGTCCAGTTTTTATCTACTTCCAAAATATCTGCACTTTCTCCAAACAATATTTCCGTAACAATTTCAGCTCTGTCAGAATTTTCTGCACGAACCGGCGCTACTGTAACAATACAAACTCCTTTATTCATTAATTTTCAATTTAAAGATTGAATGATTTAAAGATTAAAAATACGATATATCTCTCTTTAAATGTTTAATCCTTGAATATTTCAGTTACTTTCTGCGAAGAAAGTTGACTCCATCACGCAAAGGTAAAATAAGATTTTCAAAATCTTCGTCTTTTGCCGCCAAATCATTTAATTCCTGGATCGACTGGGTAGATTTCAGTTTCGGATTTTCTTCCAATACTTTTCCATACCACAAGACATTATCAAAAAGGATCACCGTTCCGGATTTTGTATGCGGCTTAATCAGTCTGAAATATTCAGCATAGTTTTCTTTATCGGCATCTACAAAAATCAGATCAAAAAATTCATCTGTTTCTTTTAAATATTCCTTGGCATCCTGGAGTTTAAAATCAATCTGGCTGGCATATTCGCTGGATTCAAAATATTTTTTAGGAAGATAGGCAAGATCTTCATTCACATCCAGTGTTGTAATTTTTCCGTCTTTTGATAATCCTGATGCCAGACATAGCGTAGCGTAACCGGTGAATGTTCCTATTTCAAGAATATTTTTCGGCTGCAGCATCTGGGAAATAATCGTCAGCAATCTTCCCTGCTGATATCCGGAAATCATATGAGGCTGTGTGGTTTTCTGATATGTCTCTCTCCTCAGCTTTTTCAGAATTTCGGATTCCGAAGAAGCGTGTGCCTCCAAATATCTGTCCATTTCAGGATTCTTTTCTTCAAAAAAACTCATACCATTTTAATTTAAACAAATTTAATGATTTTAAAGCTTTCCCAAACCTTCTTTTGTTCATTATAAAATACAAAAAAGAGAGAAATTAATTCCTCTCTTTTTCTTAGCCATCTACATTCTACGTAAAAATTATTATATGGCTATACAATATTGTCTTATCCCAGCACAAACCCATCCCGGGCAACACTTTGTTTGTAGACTCGTACAAAATATCTGTGGATTACATCCGTTAATAGCACCTTGTACAGTTTTCATTTCTCCTCTTGAAAGCTTTTTTAAATTTTTCATAATGATTTTAGTTTAGTATTAATTTCCTACTCTTTAGATTTTCGGACACCTCTTTAATATTTCCTTTAACGGAGATTTAAATATACATATTCTTTTATTAATCAAATAATTATAAACACAAAAACTACACATTTAATAAATAAAAAAATAAACTTCAGTGAAAACCCCATATAAAATACCGTGAAAACACGGATATTATTTTTGTGGTATTAGTTATAAGTTTGCAATAAGAATAAGGGGTAAAAACACTAAGAGAAAACAAGATGATTGCAGGAGAGACACAAACTAACCATGAGAATCACAAAAAGTTGTACTGAAAAGTAGAACTGATGCTTCTGCAGCAAAAAGTAAGAAAGAAATATCCACTTCATTTTTGCAACGAATTATTTCGCTCCTGAAAAAGGAAGAATTAATTTGATTAAAAAATAAATCCCGGCCACCTACGGGATTTATTTTTGCTTTATACTCACATATTCCCTCTCAGGTTATTTCAGATTAAAACCTTATCCATTTCCTTCATCATCATTTTTCTCAACATCATTCAACAGAACTTCATTAAGTTCATTTCTACAATTCATTCTCAAAAGTCATATTGTAAGCCACAATATATCAGCTTGAAATATCCATGAATAGCCTATATTATTCAAAATCCTGATTCGTATCTCAGTTCACAAGTCAAAATCCTCATAAAATATAGGAAAAACACCTGTATTTGACCGCTCATATGCCTCTACCTTTGATATAAGTTTTCCAACCATGAAACATTCAAATAATGGAGGCACCCGAAAATCCTAAAAAAGAGTAGGGATATTTTAAAAACAACTACATGAAAACAAAGACTTTATTATTAATCGGAGCGATAGTGGGACTTGTGATGATATTTTCCCAGCTAAAACCTCAGGAAATGTCTTTTTATAAAGAAAAAGGCAATTATATTGTAGACCATAATTACATACTGAAAGATGTGAAAAAAATTTCTGACGAAGACATGAAAAGTTTATTAAGTCTTCAGAAACTTCATCAGAACAGTTTGGGTACCAATTTTATTATTTATAAAATCAACAGACAGTATGTAATCCGCGGATGCTTAATGAAAGCTAATATCGACTGGAAAAAGTATGGAGATCTAAGAGAAAAAGTGGACGGTATCCTGAAAAAATATGGAGCTAAAGAATTAGGAAAAGATTATTATGCTATTCAAAACAACCAGGTTGCAACCAATGCAGCTTTGCTAAGCCAGAAAGACATCGCCTCTCTAAGTAGATTAACCGTTAAAGGAGCAGAAGAATACACAATTTGTCCACCAACGATGGGTAGAAGAAATCTTACCAATGTGATTATAAAATCTTACAAAGTTAATACAGCCATTGATCCAAGAATCAATGTAAAGCTGAACAGCGTATTGATGAATTACAAATAACCTCAAAAGGCTGTTTTTAGTCCGAAGACAGCCTTTTCTTAAATCTTTTGTCATGAAAAGAAAGCTTCAGTTATCCGGAATTTTTATGATCCTGCTTCTGGTTTTCACCATTGGCCTGAAAGGAACATTTGATGGATATTATGGTTTTTATTATGAAAATAAAGACTATAAAAAACCGCTGTTATATACTATTTCCGAAGACATTGCCCAATCAAAACCCGTCAATATATTTACTTCTTACACTGGTTTTGATACAGGATATGGTTTCTACGCACCCAATGTTGCCAGCGACTTTGTCATGAGCTTTGAATTAAAAGATCAAAATGGTAATATCCTTGAACAGAAAAACCTGCCTTATTTTAAGAACAAAGAGAGCAGAGTAAGATATACAACTGTTTTTAACATGTTTCTTGATAAAATTTCCGACAAAAATAAATACGACAAAAAATATTATCAGTACCTGGATATCATTATCAGACAGATCGCAGCCCACGTAATGAAAGAAAATCCGTTAGCATCCAGTGTAACGACAAAGCTTTATCTGTACAACTACCCTGCTATTGCAGATTTCAAAAAAGGAAAAACGAGTGAAAATCTTATTCTTATTGATGAATTCAAATACTAAAGTGATGAAAAATCTGAATGCATTCTATACCAAAATTGAAAATTTCTTTTTCAGACAAGATAATCAAACGGAATTCTTAAGCTTCTTTAGGATTGCCATAGGAATTGTAATTCTTTTACAATTTGCTGCAGTGTTGCCGGATTTTGAAAAATTATTTTCAAGCAACAGTATTATTCCTCAGGACATTATGAGTGTTTTTACTCCAGACTGGTTGATAACCTTCTCAAAAATAGTAAGCTTTTTACAAACTCTCGGGATTGAAGAAAGTGCAACAATGGCAATAACCAAGGTATCGTTTATTACACTGTGTATTTTGATCATCACCGGATTTTATTCAAGAATCTCTGCATTATTGTTGCTTATTTTACAGATAGCATTACTTAAGGGAAGTTCTTTTTTTGCCTATGGTGCAGATTTTTTCACAAGCATGTCTTTATTTTATCTGATTCTTTTTCCTGCTGACCAACACTTTTCACTGAGAAATTTTATTTTCGGCAGAAAACCTGGGCATAGTAATATTACTCCAGTTAAAAGATTATTTCAGATTCATATTTCTATTGCTTATTTCTTTTCCGGACTGGATAAAGCTTTAGGATTCAACTGGTGGAACGGTGAATCTATCTGGAAAGCTATTCATCTCCCCTACTCCAACAGAGACCTGAATATTGATTTCAGCTGGCTGATAGAACACTCTTATCTGATAAGTTTGATTGGATGGAGTACCATTATTATTGAGATATGTTATCCTTTTTTTATCTGGTATAAACCCACACAGAAAACATGGCTTTTCTTTACCATCTCCATGCATATAGGAATTGCACTGGTTTTGAATTTATATTATTTTTCAGCGATTATGATCGTCTGGAATATCACCAATTTTTATTTTGAACAGTCTGATAAAAAGACAGTCACTTCTTCAAAGAAAAAAATATCGGCAGAGTATATTCCCAAACAGGTTGGTTCATAAAAAAATAAATCCCGAATTGCTTCGGGATTTATGATGATATAAGGTTTAATCATTATTTCTTAGGAGCGATATCCATCAGTTTCATAAACTCATCAAGTTTAGGCATAATGATGATTTCCGTTCTTCTGTTTTCTGATCTTCCTGAAACGCTCATGTTAGTCGCTTTCGGGTTGTATTCAGAACGTCCACCAGCAGTAATTCTTGCCGGATCTACTCCAAACTGAGTCTGAAGAACTTTAGCAACTGAAGTACCTCTTAATGCAGAAAGATCCCAGTTGTCTCTTGGAAGATTTGGAGAGTTCAACGGAGCGTTATCCGTGTTACCTTCGATCAATACAGAGTATTTATCGTAATCGTTGATTACTTTTGCTACTTTACCCAACACTTCCTGAGCGGCAGGCAGGATGTTGTAATCTCCTGTTTTGTATAGCATTTTATCAGAAAGGGAGATCATTACTACTCCTTTCAATACTTTTACCTGTACATCTTCATCAGATACATTATCCAAAGATCTCTTCAGTTTATTAGACAATGCCAGGTTCAAACTGTCATTTTTAGCATTACTGGAGATCAATTGCTTGATATAAGAATTCGACGCATTGATTTCGCCTACCAGTTTGTCAATGTTAGCAGAACTTTTTCCAGTATTGGACAGACACGCATCAAGTGATGATTTTAATGCATCGTGCTGGCTTTTCAACAAGTTGTTTTCACCCGCCAATGCAGAATTCTGAGATTTCAAATCCTGAATTTCTCTTTGTCTTTCTCCGATATTTTCAATACACTGCTTATAGTTTGTGCTCAAAGCATCATACTGCTTTTTGCTGACACAAGATGTCATCCCCAGCGCCATTGCAGAAACTGCTAAAATTTTTAAAATCTTCATAAATAATCATTTTTAGACTACTCAAAGTTAGGAAAATTCAATTGAATTATATCGGTTATCTTTGCATAAAAGAAATTCTCAACATCTATGTTGGATCAATCAGCCTTCACCAATCAATTAAAAAATCTCGTTCACGAACCGGAAAACCACACCTATCTTCTGGCGGTAAGCGGAGGAGCAGACTCTATGGTTCTCGCCTCTCTTTTCAAGGATTTAGGGCAGAAAATTCAGGATTCCAGGTTCCGGTTTCAGGTAGCTCATATCAATTATAAACTTCGTGGTAATGATTCGGATCTGGATCAGAAAACAGTGCAGGATTTTTGTGAGAAAAATCATATAAAATTTCATTTGTATGAAGTTTCAGAAAAAGATCAGAAACCCGAAAACTCTATTCAGCTATGGGCAAGAGAGCTTCGATACGCCTTTTTTAAAGAAATTCAGGAAAAAGAAAAACTGGAATTTCTCGTTACCGCCCACCATCTTAACGATCAGCTGGAAACGTTCATTATTAATCTGTCCAAAGCTGCCGGCATTAATGGATTGAGTGGAATTCCAGCAAATGATAATAACATCCTTCGTCCCCTTTTAAATGTTTCAAAAAAAGAAATTTACCAATTTGCTGAACAGAATACTATTGAATTTCGGGAAGATCTTTCTAATAAAAAAAGTGATTATCTGAGGAATAAGATCAGGAATGAGATTGTTCCGGTGCTGATGGAAACCAACGATCATTTTCTGGAAAATTTCAGAAAAAGTTCTTTATATCTGAATCAGACTAAAGATTTTGTTCAGAAACAGATTCAGGAGATAGAAAATCAGCTTACAGTATTTAACCAAAACTATAAAATCTTATCAAAGGAAAAGCTGGATCAGGAAAGTGATTTCGTAAAATTTGAAATCTTAAAAAAATTCGGATTCAATCAGGAGGAAGAAATCCCCAAAATTTTTAAAGCTGAAAACAACAGTTCTTTCTTTTCAAAAGAATATCAGTTGATTGTCAACCGTGATGAACTTATTTTCATTGATAAAAATGAAGAAAAGGGAACTCCGGAAGAAATAGTACTGATCAAAAACTTTGATTTTTCTCAAAACCTGATCAGAATCAATCTCGTAGATGATATTGAAAACAATGAAGAAATCCAAAAAGAATTTGAATGGGATTTCGATGCTGAAAAGCTTCAGTTTCCCCTCCTATTGAGAAAACAACAGGATGGAGATGAATTTTTTCCGACAGGGTTTTCAGGGAAAAAGAAAGTTTCTAAATTTTTTAGGGACGAAAAATTATCTGCTTTGATCAAGGAAAAGATCTGGTTATTGTGTGACTCCAAAAACCATATTTTGGGTGTCATCCCTCTCAGACAGGATCGCAGGTATCAGGCAGACAGAACTACTCAAAAAAAGATAACTGTAACGTGGACAGAAAAACAACTAATTCGTTAGCTGTTGATGATTTTAAGAAAGACAGCAATATAGCTTTTGGAATTTTATACCAACAGTATTTTGGTTATACTCAGAAATTTATTCTGAACAATAAAGGTAATCTGGAAGATGCAGAAGATATTTTCCAGGATGCATTACTCATTCTTTACGAAAAACTCAATGCTGATGACTTCAAAGTCCAAACCTGTCTGGGAAATTATATTATCGGAATTGTAAAAAACCTGTGGTTTAAAAAACTAAAAAACAGAAACTTTTATGTTGAGTCTCCTGAAAACTATTTTATGGAACATCAGGAGGAAATAAGTACTGCCATTGAAAATGAAAGGTATTACTGGGAAAAACTGGTTGGTTATATCAAATCGATTTCTTCCCATTGTCAGAATCTCATCCATGACATTTTTATTGAAAACAAAAGTATTGAAGAAATTCAGGATAAATACCAGTATTCCAGCAAACATAATGCTCAGAATCAAAAATACAAATGTGTAGAGCAGATCAAAAAAATTAAAAATAAAAATATTTTTACGACTGAAAAACAGATAGTTATATAAAATATTTTTATTTAAGGGTGATTTTTTATGGATCAGGGAACATAATAAGAAAAGAAATATATGTTCAAAAAAATCGTATTGAGTCTTCTTATATTAGTAGGAATTTCATTTAACGCACAAAGCGCAGGTATCAATTTTCAAAAAATTGATTTAGAAGCCGCGAAAAAAATCGCATCAAAAGAGAATAAACTGATCTTCATTGATCTGTTCACCACCTGGTGCGGACCTTGTAAGCTGATGGCAAAAAACACCTTTACTGATCCGAGAATCGGAGAGATGTTCAACAAAAATTTTGTTAACCTTGCCATTGATGCAGAAAAAGAAGGTCTAAGCCTTGCCAAAGAATTTAAAGTGGTAAACTATCCTTCCTTTTTATTCCTGGATCCAAAAGGGAAACTGGTTCAATATGATTTCGGATACTATAATCCTGAACAGTTTCTGGAAGTTGGAGCATCTGTCCTGAAAAAAAAGATGTCTCAATCCGGCAAAACGTTAGATCAGGTAAAAGGAAAAATGATAGGTGATAAAATTGATAATTTCAATGCGAAAGATCATTTTGGTAATACATTTTCATTATCAAAGGAAAACAAAAAACTGGTAATTGTTTTTATCCGGGGGCAATGGTGTCCGTATTGTAACAAATACATTGAAACATTACAAAATCTGACCCCTGAGCTGAAATCAAAAAACGCGAGACTTGTTATTATTTCTCCCGAAAAACCGGAATTTATAGAAAAGACGATCAGCAAAACAAAGACAGAGTATACGGTTTTATATGACGAAGGATATAAAATTGCAGAAGCATTCGATGTTCTCTATACTCCAGACAGTGAAACCCTTAATTTCTACAACTCAAAATTAAAGGAGGATTTTGCCAACAGCAGATCAGATCATTCCGGAAGGCTTCCTGTATCGGCAACCTTCATCCTTAATGAAGGGAAAGAAATTACATGGAGACATTTTGATCCGGACTATAAAAACAGAGCATCTGTAGAAGATATTTTAAAAAATCTGAATTGATTTTCTCGGAGAGTTTTTGTCATGGCAAAAGAACCTCATCATAATACCAAGTTGGCAAAATTGAAAAAATCTATAATCATTTTGAATCATAAAATAAGTAACACTTCTATTGCGATTAGGGCAGAAGACAAAATATTTTAGGGATCACGCTTAAAAAAAGAAAGTTTCTAAATTTTTTAGGGACGAAAAATTATCTATTTTAGCGAGGCAAAAAATCTGGACACAGACTCATTAGGAATAATGCTGTATTTGACAGCCTTCCTTCCAGGTAAGTCAGAAGATTTGCAAAGAATGAGAAAACGAAATGGAGTCTCAAAACTTTAATGAAATGAACAATGAAATTTAGAAATTGGTTTTTATTAATTCTACTATTTTTAGCGACAGGAATTAATGCGCAGATAAAAAATCCTGTAAAGTTTAAATTCACCATCAACGATCTGGGGAACAATCAATACGAAGCAGTATTGAATGCTACCATGGAAAACGGCTGGCATATTTACTCTAAAGATCTACCGGAAGACACCGGAATTCCGACGGAGTATAAAGTGACAGGAAAGAATATTGAGTTGATCGGAAAATTTACCGAAGTTGGTAAAAAACATGAAGAGTTTTCTGAAGCGTTTGGAGGAACAATTGTTTTCTACTCCAATTCTGCTGGATTTAAGCAAAAATTTAAATTAAAAGATCCAACAAAACCCGCAGATGTCACTTCTGAGATTACGTATCAGACCTGTGACGACAGAGTTTGCCTGGCTCCCAACACATTAGAATTCAACCAAAAAGTTACACCAAAAGGGGCAACGGAAGAGGCTACGACCGAGGAAACTGCAGGTCCTGCAAAAGACTCTGTAAAAATAACTGAGACGGTTACTGAAAATCCTACAAAAACTGAAGCTACGATCACAGAAACTTCAAAACTGGATCCAAAGCAGTTGAAAATTGCAACCATCGATTTCAAAAAGCCATTGACAGATTGCGGTACAGCGTCTGCCAAAGTGGATGAAAATTACTGGACGTATCTATTCCTTGGATTTATCGGAGGATTAATTGCTTTGCTTACGCCATGTGTGTTCCCGATGATTCCACTTACCGTTTCATTTTTTACGAAAGGAAGTAAAGACAAAGCAAAAGGAAAAAGAGATGCTCTTATTTATGGTTTTTTCATTCTTCTTATCTTCGTTTTACTGAGTATTCCTTTCCATATTATTGATGGAATCGCAGGAAATATCTTCAACGAGATTTCTACAAGTGTATGGTTGAATATTGCTTTCTTTATCATATTCATCTTCTTTGCCGGAAGTTTCTTCGGGTATTATGATATCACGCTGCCAAGTTCTATTGCCAACAAATCTTCCAAAGCGGAAGAGGCAGGAGGAATTATTGGTATTTTCTTCATGGCATTGACTCTGGTGATCGTTTCTTTCTCATGTACGGGACCTATTTTAGGAAGTTTACTGGGAAGTGCGGTAACAGGTTCATCCAATGTTCCGATGCTGTTGACTTTTGCGTTGGCAGGATTCGGGCTGGCATGGGCTATTATTTTCGGATTGCTGGCATTATTCCCGCAGGCATTACAAAGTCTACCGAAATCCGGAGGATGGATGAATACGGTAAAAGTTGTTTTAGGATTCGTAGAACTGGCATTAGCATTGAAATTCTTGTCTAAAGCAGATCTTGTATCCAAAACATTCTTCTTAAAAAGAGAACTTTTCATTGCGATCTGGATTATTATCGCCTTAGGATTAGCAATCTATTTATTAGGATTGATCAGATTCCCTCATGATGATAAAAAGCCTAAAATTTCTGTCACCAGAAAAATATTAGGGGTATTGGGAATTGGTTTCGTGATCTATCTGGTTCAAGGGCTAATCCCATCTGACCGTCCGAAACTTCAGTTATTAAGTGGAATTTTACCTCCACTCAATGTAAGCTATTTCCATGATGAAAAAGACGGAATTTTAGGAATGCATCCTGAACACGACTTCTTCAAAGCAATAGAACTGGCTAAAAAAGAAGACAAGCCTATATTGATCGACTTCACAGGATATGGATGTGAAAACTGTAGAAAAATGGAGGAGTTTGTATGGAGCGAACCAGACATTTTACCGATTCTTCAGAATGATGTAGTACTGGCTTCTCTCTATGTCGATGATAAGGAAGAGCTTCCTGAGGATCAGAAAACCAAAATTGACCTGGGAGACGGACAGATCAAGAAGGTAAAAACAATTGGAGACAGATGGAGTTTATTCCAGCAGGTGAACTTCAATAATAACTCTCAACCTCACTATGTTTTAATCACTCCGGACGGAAAAGTCATCAACACGCCTGTCTCAGGATATATGCCTAAAGAGGATTTCAAAAAATTCCTTGAATGCGGGGTCAATTTCTATAAAAAGAATAAATAAATTATTAACATATCATTCAAAAACTCACACTTTATCGTGTGAGTTTTTTTATTTCATGAATTAAATAAACAATAAAACACAAAACGTAGTCTAAAATTAATTATATTTGAATAACTATCACCAATTCAAATACATATGAGATATTTAACATCTATTTTTTTATTTCTTATCTATTCCGCATTAGCTGCCCAGTCTGCCCCTTCCATAGAATGGCAAAAAGCATTGGGAGGCACCCATGGTGAATCTGCGAATGCCGTTCAGCAAACCTCCGACGGAGGATACATTGTAGCCGGAAATTCTATGTCCAATGATGGAGATGTCACCGGAAATCACGGAGGAGGAGATTACTGGATCGTAAAATTAAACCCTGCAGGAGGCATACAATGGCAAAAAACGTTAGGAGGAAGTAATGTTGATGATGCACAATCCATCCGTCAAACTACCGATGGAGGATATATTATTGCCGGATCATCCAATTCCGGTGACGGAGATATCAGCGGAAATCATGGAAATTATGATTACTGGATTGTAAAACTTGATTCCAACGGGAATATGCAATGGCAGAAATCGCTGGGTGGAAGCAGTATGGATATGGCACAATCTATTCAGCAGACTTCTGAAGGAGGATATATTGTAGCCGGATCTTCAAGTTCCAATGACGGAGATGTGAGCGGAAATCATGGAGGAGGAGACTATTGGATCGTAAAATTAGATATTAACGGAAATATACAATGGCAGAAATCGCTGGGTGGAAGCAGCAGTGAACAGGTCAATTCTGTGCAGCAAACTTTTGATGGCGGGTATATTATTGCAGGAACCACCGTGTCTACAGATGGCGATATTACTGTAAGCTACGGGAACAATGACTTTTGGGTAGTAAAACTCGATTCCGGCGGAAATATGCAATGGCAAAAAACGTTGGGCAATATTGGTGATAACATAGGATATTATGCGCAACAGACTTTTGATGGCGGTTATATTGCCGTGGGCACTTCTTTTAATTCTTCAAATCTTGAGAGCGGACTTCCCGATTATTGGGTTATCAAACTAAGCAATAACGGAACCATCGAGTGGGATAAATATTTTGGAGGAAGTTTTCATGACAACGCCATAACTATTCGCCAGACTCCCGAATGGGATTATATTGTTGCGGGCTGGACAGCTTCCAACAACGGACAGGTAACCAATCACCACGGTAATCTGGATTACTGGATCATAAAACTGGACAGCAGCGGAAATCTGAAGTGGGAGAAAACGCTGGGAGGTCCCGATTTCGATTACTTAACTGCTCTTGAACTGACCGCTGATAACGGATATATTGTTTCAGGAAGTACAGGATCTACAAGTGGAGACGTTACCGGACATCATGGTATGATCGATGCCTGGATAGTTAAATTAAGTCCTGAACAGCTTGGCATTCCGGAAAATCAACAGAGGCATAAACCCAACCTCTACCCTAACCCTGCAAAAGAATTTTTCTATTTAGATCATCTGCCCCGGGAAAGTACTATTAGCATTACTGATATGTCCGGACGAAAACTTTTCTCTCAAAAATATAACGAAGAAAAAATTAAAATCAGCACATCTGCATTCATGGAAGGACTTTATATGGTACAGGTAAAAAACAGAGAAGAAATTATTCTTACAAAGAAAATAACAATCATCCGGTAACCTCTTAAAAATATCATAATTACCCTTTTCCTTCAAGAAAAGTATTAAAAAACAGAAATACGTAAAATTTATACGATAATAATCAATAGATTCATGAATCTATAAAGTTTTTAACAATCAAGGCATATGTTTTGTATGAATTCTTCAAAAAAAATATAGTCTAACATTTAAAAACTTTAATCATGGCAGAAGTAATTGCACAAGAAAAACAAGGCGGAAAGCAAAAGAAAAAAATGATCCGAGTGGACATGACGCCTATGGTCGATCTGGGATTCTTACTTATCACTTTCTTTATGTTCACCACCAATTTTACAAAACCTAATGTAATGGACCTGGGACTCCCTGCAAAAGATCCAAATCCCAGTTCTATTGATAAACCGGTAATTGGTGATCAAAACCAGATTACCTTTATCCTTGGAAAAGACAACCGGGTATTTTATCATCAGAGCAATCAGAAATATTTGAATAAAGGAAACCTGAAAGAAACAGATTTCAGTGGAATAAAAATTTCAAAGATCATTGCTGAAGCGTATAAAAATGCTCCTGCACCCAACAAATTCACAGTGATTGTAAAACCAACAGATGAAGCCAACTACAAAAATTTTGTAGACATGCTGGACAACCTTGCTATTTCTAAAAAGGAACGATATGGCGTAACAGACATCAAACCTTGGGAAACAAAGGTTTATAAGGAATTAACTCAATAAAAGACAAGGGCATTTTTTAAATGCTCTTTTTTTGACTAAATTTGAAAGGAGAAACAGATCCACAGTATGTAAGCTGTTGTATTATTTTTAACCTTCTAAATTTTGGAATCATGCTGAACTTTGAAAGAAAAGGAAACGGAAAAGAAACGCTGGTACTTCTTCACGGATTTATGGAAAATCTATCCATCTGGAGTGATATGGAACATCACCTTTCCAAAGATTTTTCACTGCTCAAAATTGACCTTCCCGGCCATGGACAGTCTGAAATTCTGGCTGAAGTTCACACCATGGAACTGATGGCTGAAGAAGTAAAAAAAGTATTGGATGATCAGCATTTAGAAAAAATACATCTTCTGGGACATTCTATGGGAGGATATACATCTCTCGCTTTTGCAGAAAAGTATCCTGATTCTTTAAAAAGTCTTACATTATTTTTCTCTACGTATTTTCCGGATGATGAAGAGAAAAAACAGCAGCGAATCAAAAGCTACAGAATCATCAAGGATGCTTTTGCCCATTATGCAAGAGCCGGGGTACCTAATTTATTCAATCCGAATGAAAGAGACATTCTGGAAGGTAAAATAGAAACTGCACTTGAAACAGCCCTTTCCACCAATAATTTAGGTGCTCTTTCCTGCGTAAAGGGTATGGTAGAAAGAACCGACAAAAAGCATGTGCTGGAAAACCTGGAAGCTAAAATCTTAGTACTGGCGGGTAAACATGATAATGCGGTAAAAACGGATATGATGATCAAACATCTTCCGGACAGAACGAATATCAAATCTTATATCCTGGACTGCGGACACAACGGTCATTGGGAAAAGCCAGGAATCTGCGCAGAAATCATCAATACAGAACTTCTTCACAATCTTCCTAAAAAACTGGTTTTATAAAACAGGTTACCTGACAAATTAAGCTGTGCATAACAAAAATCCTGTATATTAGTAGAGGATAATTTGGGTAATGGCTTTATTTTCATTCAAAAAAAAGAAAACACCGGCACCACCGGTTATCGGACTTACACTTTCAGGCGGAGGAATGCGTGGGATTGCTCATATCGCCGTACTGAAAGCTTTGGAAGAATACAATCTGAAACCACACATTATTTCAGGAACCAGCGCAGGATCCATCATTGGTGCTTTTTATTCTTTTGGAAAAACGCCGGAAGAGATGATGGAAATTGTCAAGCAAACTTCTTTTTTTTCCAGGTCATCTTTAAAATTATCCAAAAACGGAATCTTCAGTTCCAATTTTATTTTAAAACTGTTCAAAGATTATTTCCCTGAAGACAATTTCGGTATTTTAAAAATTCCGGTGTATGTAGCTGCCACGGAAATGACGCATGGCATCGTAGACTTCTTTTCTGAAGGAGAGCTTTTTGGACCATTACTGGCTTCCTCAAGCGTTCCTTTTATTCTTCCACCGGTAAGAATTGGTGAGAAAATTTATGTAGACGGCGGTGTTCTGGATAACCTTCCCATTGAGCCTATCATGGATAAATGTAATTTTCTGATTGCCTCTCATGTCAATTCCATCAGCTATGATGAGTTAAGCAAGATGAGCCTGATGAAAGAATTCGACAGAATCCTTCACTTAGCGATCGCAAAGTCGGTCTATTCTAAAGCAAAATACTGCAATATTTTTCTTGATCCGCCCAAAATGACGAAATATAGTCTTTTCAACAAAAGATATATGGATGAAATGTTTCAGCAAGTGTATGATTATACCTGCCAGGAGCTTGAAGAAAAGGGGTTTCGTAAAAGTATCTAGAAGTTAATCAGAAAAATTTACAGGTTTTTGCCTCTATAAACCTTCCTCTTTTACTTTTTCTTTGAAGTTGACGATCGTTCCCGCTAAAGAATCTAAAGATTTCCCTCCGGCTGCATTAATATGCCCGCCACCATTGAAATATTTTCTTGAGAATTGGTTCACATCCACATCATCTTTACTTCTGAAAGAAATTTTAACGAAGTCTTCGTACAGATCTTCCATAAAGAATGCTGACATTTTCACTCCGGCAATACTCAAACCATAATTCACAAAACCTTCCGTATCTCCTTTCTGAAAACCAAATTCTTTCAGTTCATTTCTGGTAAGGCTTAACACAGCCACTGTTCCGTCATTCACTACTTCTATTCTTCCAAGAACTAAAGCAAGCAAATGCAGACGGGAAACCGTATTGGTATCCCATGTATTGGAAGTGATCATGGCAGGATCTGCACCATGTTCGATAAGATTAGCGATAATTCTGTGGGTAGTAGCACTGGTAGAACGAAAACGGAAACCTCCTGTATCCGTCATGATTCCGGTATAAAGACATTCTGCCATATCCTGATTCACCAGCTTTTCATCCTCCATTGCTTCAATGAAATGATAAATCATTTGTGAAGTGGCAGGAATTACTGTATCAGAATACACAAAATCAAATTGTTCCGGCTGCTGGTGATGATCAATAAGAATTTTCTTCCCCGGAGCTTTTACCAACCAGTCTCCCAATAATCCGATTCTTGACGGAGAATTAAAATCCAGACAGAAAATAACATCTGCTCCCGCAATCATATCAGCAGCCAGTTTTCTTTTATATTCTGCAATAATAACTTTTTTAGATTCCGGCATCCATTTCAGAAATTTCGGAAAATCATTAGGTACGATAACCTCTGCATGAATTCCTTTTGCTTTCAGATAATGTTTTAATCCCAAGCTTGAACCAATAGCATCTCCATCCGGGTTATAATGGGTAAGGATCACTATTCTGCTATCCTGGGTAAGTAATGTATTAATATCTAAAAGTTCTGCTGGTGTAAACATCCGGTGTTTATTTTTCGTTAAAATTAAAGTTTTCAAAGATAGAGCTTTTATATAAATCATTTAAATATTATTTTTGTACCGGAAAAATGGTTTTGTGATGAGGGTTTGTTAACACCCGACCAAAAAACATTACATTTAATTTTAAAAAAAGATAATTAAAGTTTGTAACTTATAAAAATTTATATATCTTTGCAACCTGAAAATTAATAGATTAATTACGATTTAAACATATAGTAATGAGTAAAAGAACATTCCAGCCATCAGAAAGAAAGAGAAGAAACAAACACGGTTTCAGAGAAAGAATGTCTACGCCAAATGGAAGAAGAGTTTTGGCTGCGAGAAGAGCTAAAGGCAGAAAGAGATTAACTGTAAGTGCTGCACGCGCTAAGAGATAATTTCTAATTATCATATACAAAACATGCTTGAGAAGTTCCTTTTCAGGCATTTTTTGTTGTTAAAATTTACTAAAATTAGAGTCAAATAGACTTCTTTTTTCTATTTTTAAAGATTGAAATTTTTTTGTTAGAAAACAGCCTTTAAAATTAAATTATGCCACATACAAATATCGCCGGAGACAATATTATAAGTTTACAAAATGCAAAGATTGCGCAAAAAAACTTTACTGTACTTTCTGATGTAAATCTTAATATAAAGAAAGGTAGATTCTGCTACCTTATCGGAAAAACAGGTTCCGGAAAAAGTTCCCTACTGAAAACGCTTTACGGACATATTCCATTAGCATCAGGACACGGAGCTGTTGTAGGATTTGATCTGGCAAAACTAAAGCCCTCTGACATCCCTAACTTAAGAAGAAAACTAGGTATCGTATTCCAGGATTTCCAGTTACTTTCAGACAGAACAGTTGAGAAAAACCTTAAGTTCGTTCTTGAAGCGACAGGATGGAATGACAAAGTAAAAATGGAAGACCGTATCAATGAGGTTTTAGGAAGTGTGAACATGAAAAGCAAGAAGCACAAAATGCCTCACGAACTTTCCGGAGGAGAACAGCAGCGTATTGCCATTGCGAGAGCTCTTCTTAACCATCCGGATCTTATTTTAGCCGATGAGCCAACAGGAAACCTTGACCCTGAGACTTCTAACGAAATTATGACGCTATTAAAGCAGGTTGCCCTTGAAAATGGCGCTGCTGTAGTAATGGCAACACATGATTACCACATGATTCAGAACTTCCCTGGTGAAGCCATCAGATGTGAAGACGGAAAAGTTTCTGTATTGGATACTTCAGAATTATTCGAATAAGAATAAAAAAAATAAGAAGGTCAGAAATAACTAACTTCTCTATTTAAAAACATGAAACTCTTTGGTGAGTTCAAGATATTGGTCCGAGTATTGTCTCGGACTTTTTTCTATAATAAAATCAGACTCGTTAACTTCTTTTAATTGTGATGAAAACTCCAGAATCAATCTTTTTGCCTTTGCATTTTCAATTCCTCTAATATTCACTTTTCTGTTCAGATGCAGTTTATTTTCCTTACCGATTGAAATAAAAACTTCTCCTGCTTCCACAGGTATGATTACAGAAAACATCCCTTTTTCTGACAATAATTCTGCCGCCTTACTGATCAACTGCATGAAGTTCAATTCTACGGTCTGACGTGCAATCTTATCTTTTTCAGATCCTGATTCTTCAAAATACGGAGGATTGGATACAATAAGATCAAAACGATCTTCCGTTTCAAAAGTTTTAAAGTCCTGATGACTGTTTTTTAACCTGGCATGAAAAGGAGAATTTTCAAAATTGAGCTGGGTAAGCTTGGCAGCATCATCATTAATATCCAGCCCTAAAAATTCTGCCTGCAGATTTCTTTGTGCCAGCATAAGAGAAATTAGCCCTGTGCCTGTTCCTACTTCCAAAACACTGGAAGCATTTTCAACATCTGCCAAAGCACCAAGCAGAACACCGTCTGTTCCTACCCGGAAGACGTCTTTAGACTGCTGAATTTCAAATTGTTTAAATGTAAAAAGCTTCACTATAAATTGGTAGGCAGTGTAATAATGAATGTAGACCCCTTCCCTACTTCTGATTTCACGGAGATCTCACCTTTATAATCCTCTATCATTTTTCTCACCATGGATAAGCCAAGCCCCATCCCACTGCTTTTAGATGTAAAATTCGGTTCAAAAATTCTTTCGTACATATTTTCAGGAATCCCGACTCCGTTATCCTGAACAGAGATAATCACCCTTCTTTGATGCTGCTCCACATCTACATTGATAATGAGTTTTCTCTGATCACTCTCTGCCTGTTTTGCATTGGTAACAAGGTTTGTAATGATTCTGGAAAGATAAATTCTGTCCATATTGATCATTATATTCGTCTTATTGGCATGCATGAAAATACTGTCATCATTGAATACACGTAGAATATCTTCAACTTCCGTATTCAGATTGATCACTTCATTATTTTTTTCAGGAAGTTTGGCAAATTCTGAGAATGCTGAGGCTACTGTAGCAATCAGGTCAATCTGATCAACAATAGTTTTACTCATTTGCTTTACCCTTTCTCTGATATTCGGGTCTTCAGGATCAAATTTTCTTTCAAAATTCTGAATGGTCAGCTTCATTGGCGTCAGCGGATTTTTCACCTCATGAGCCACCTGCTTGGCCATTTCTCTCCACGCTTCTTCGGATGCTTTGAATCTAAGTCTTTCTTTCTGGTCCTGAATCTGTAAAATCATCCTGTTATAGGCCCTTGCCAAAGCATTAAGCTCATCATTCTTATAATATCTGATAGGGCGCATTTCATTTTCAAACAAAGTAATACGGGTAATCATATCAGAGAATTTCGTAATGGTTTTGGCAAGACTATTAGACGTAACCCAGCTAATCCATATACTAAAAAGGATAAGAAATATATCGACTAAAAGAATATACTTTACGTACTGGTGCAGAACCTCCAGATAAGCAGATTCATTATGATATAAAGGGATATAAACAATTCCGATAGGTTCAAGCTCATTATTTTTCAGCAAAAGGTAGGAAGAAGTCAATTTTGCATCCTTAGCTGCATCATAATTCACCATATCTACCCTTGCATCGGTAGACAGAATCTTATTGATGATTTCTATAGGAATTGTTTTCTGCTCCACCAATCCTTCATCTTTGTTGGAAAGCAAATAGTTTCCTTTCAGATCATAAATAAAAATGTCATGCTGGTTGATATCCGCTATTTCAAAGATTTTATTCCCTAAAACTTCCGGAAGATCTTTTGTTTCAATAAGTTTCTGGCTTACCGCATAGTCCAGATATCGCATGACAGCATTGGTTTTATCCTGCATATCGATATTACTCTGCTGTAAAGAATGATTTCTCAATACAAAGTAAGGAACAAGTGATGTAGCAACGACACTTAAAAAACATACCAGCAAGAAACCGAAAAACACCCGGTTTCTTAAGCTATATCCTTTATACTTATTTATTGACATTCTACTTTTTAATTAACCTAGCAATATACTTACCAATGATATCAAATTCCAGGTTTACTTTGTCACCAATTTTCAAATGTTTCATATTTGTGAATTCCCAGGTGTAAGGAATAATGGCTACGGAAAACTGAGCATCTTCGCTTTTAGCAACAGTAAGACTGATTCCGTTTACGGTAATTGATCCCTGAGGTACCGTTACAAAAGTTCCGTCATTTTCATACTTCATAGTAATAAAATAACTTCCGTCTTTATTTTCGATACTCACCACTTCACCGGTTTTATCAACATGCCCCTGAACAATGTGACCATCCAGTCTTCCATCCATTTTCATACAGCGTTCAAGGTTGACAACGGTTCCCAACTCCCATTTTCCAAGGTTGGTTTTTTCCAATGTTTCATTGATTGCCGTCACCACATAATGATTGTCTTTTATTTCAACAACTGTAAGACAACAGCCGTTGTGAGCAAGGCTCTGATCAATTTTCAGTTCATTTGTAAAAGGGCAAGTCAGGGTAAAATCTATATTGCTTCCTTTTTCTTCAATCTTCTCAATAACACCAACTGCTTCAATAATTCCTGTGAACATATTATTTTTTGCTAAATTTGTAAATTATAATCTTCAAAGATAATCAAAATGAGCCCAAAAAACCATAAAGTACGAGTAGGAATTTCAATCGGTGATTTCAATGGCATCGGCCCGGAGATCATTATGAAGTCTCTGAAAGACAAAACTATTACAGATTTTTTCACTCCTGTAATTTTTGGTTCGGGAAAATTATTCACTTATCAGAAAAATATTTTTAAGCTGAATCTTAATTTCAACTACGTTAACGAACCTTCACAGGCACAGGCTGGGAAACTTAATATGGTTAACCTTACCAAAGAAAACGTGAATGTAGAATTGGGAGTTCCTACTGAAGAATCTACGAAAATGGCGATTGATTCTTTAGAAGCAGCTACTGAAGCTTTGACGAAAGGAGATATTGACGTATTGGTAACTGCTCCGATCAACAAAGATGAAATGGTAAAAATGGGATTCAGACATGCGGGACATACAGGGTATTTTGAAGAGAAATTCAATAAAAAAGGATTAATGTTCCTTGTTACTGAAGATCTTAAAGTAGCTGTTTCCACGCATCATATTCCTATTGCACAGGTAGCTGAAAATATTTCCAAGGAAAAAATAAAGAAACAGATCCGAGTTTTAAACCAGACGCTGATAGAAGATTTCTGTATTCAAAAGCCTAAAATTGCAGTGCTGGGATTAAATCCTCACGCAGGAGACGGAGGTGTAATCGGAAACGAAGAAATTGAAATCATAAGCCCGGCTATTAAAGAACTTTCTGACAATGGAATACTGGCATTCGGGCCTTTCCCGGCAGACAGCTTTTTCCAGCCGAGTAAATACAAAAATTTCGATGCTGTTTTGGCGATGTATCATGACCAGGGACTGGCTCCTTTCAAAACATTAGCCTATGAGGAAGGAGTAAATTATACTGCGGGACTTCCTTTTATCAGAACATCTCCCGATCACGGAGTTGCTTACGATATTGCAGGAAAAAACGTGGCCGATGAGCAGAGTTTTACAGAAGCAATCTTCACAGCGATCAAGGTTTTCAAGAATAGAAGTGAATACAGTGAACTGATGAATGACCGCCTTCAGCCTAGAAAAATGGCTGTAGACAATGGAATAGATGAAGATCTACCGGAGGAAACTGAAGCATAAATCTTTAAAACAAATTTTAAATTAATTTGTTTCAGATTTTATTTGTTATTATAAAAAAAATGCATATTTTTGCACACTCATTTTATGGACAAGTTAAGAAACTATGACGTAAGCTTTTCCGGACTTAAAAACGGAAAACACGAGTTCAAGTTTGAGATAGATAAAACGTTCTTTCAATTATTTGACACTGAGCAGGAATTTACAAATCCTAGAATAGAAGTGAATGTATCACTTGATAAACACACTACTTTTTTAGAATTTGAGATTAAAATTAATGGATGGGTTGAGTTGGTTTGTGATATCACAAATGAAAATTTCGACTATCCTATTGAGAATGAAATCAAAATTCTGGTGAATTTCGGGGAAGAATATGATGACAGCAATGAAGATGTTATTACTATTCCTACTGCAGAGCATGCTTTCAATGTAGCACATTTGATTTACGAAAATGTAATGCTTTCTATTCCGATGAAAAAGATTTCACCGAATGTAAGTGATGAAGATCTTAAAATTCTTGACCAGTTCAGTCCTAAAGATATTGAGGTAACTGAAGAAGAAGAACATGAAAGTGACCCAAGATGGGATGCTTTAAGAAAATTAAAAGACAATAATTAAATAGAATAATTTAAATATGATGAGATGATGAATCTCATCGCTCATCAATTAAAAAAGTTATTAGAAAATGGCACATCCAAAGAGAAGACAGTCGTCTACAAGAAGAGATAAGAGAAGAACTCACTACAAAGCTGTAGTTCCTCAATTAGCTAAAGATGCAACAACAGGAGAGCTTCACCTATACCACAGAGCTCACTGGCATGAAGGAAAATTATACTACAGAGGTAAAGTAGTATTGGAAAAAGAAGTAGCTGCTACTGAAGAAAACTAAGAGTCGCTTTTCGCTGAAAAAGCCTCATTTTAATACAAAAAACCGCCCAATTTTGATAAAATTTGGCGGTTTTTTGTTGTTTTTTACGTTTTTTTGGTATCTTTGGCATCAAATCAAATATCAAATTTATGGACATTAAAGACATACAAAATCTTATCAAGTTTGTATCTAAGGCTGAAGTATCAGAAGTGAAGTACAAAACTAAAGATTTCGAAATCACTATTAAAACTCCATTAGCTGGAAGCGATGCTGTTTATGCACAACCTGCAGTATACCACACTGCTCCACAAGCGGTAGCTGCTCCGGCACCTGTTGCAACTCCGGCCGCTCCTGTTGCTGAAAAAGCTGAAGCTGCATCTGATGACAGCAAATATGTAACAATCAAATCTCCAATGATTGGTACTTTCTATAGAAAACCATCTCCTGATAAAGATGTATTCGTAAATGTAGGTGACGAAGTTTCTGTTGGTAAAGTAGTTTGTGTTATTGAAGCAATGAAACTATTCAACCAGATTGAATCTGAAATCAACGGAAAAATTGTTAAAATTTTAGTGGATGACGCTACTCCTGTAGAGTATGACCAACCTTTATTCTTAGTAGATCCATCTTAATTTAGAAGTTAGATGTTAGACATTAGATGTTAGATTAAATTCTACATTAAAATAACATTATCTAATTTTCAAATTATCTAATTTTCAAATTGAAGAAGATGTTCAAAAAAATATTAATAGCCAATCGAGGCGAAATTGCAATGCGTATTTTACGTACTTGTAAAGAAATGGGGATCAAAACCGTTGCGGTATACTCTACTGCTGATAAAGACAGTCTTCACGTAAGATTTGCTGATGAAGCAGTATGTATTGGCCCTGCAATGAGTAAAGACTCATATCTTAAAATCCCTAACATTATTGCTGCTGCGGAAATTACCAATGCTGATGCGATTCACCCAGGTTACGGATTCTTATCTGAAAATGCTAACTTCTCAAGAATCTGCCAGAAGAACGGTATCAAATTTATTGGTGCTTCTCCTGAACAGATTGAAAAAATGGGAGACAAAGCAAATGCTAAGGCTACCATGAAAGCAGCAGGTGTACCATGTGTACCAGGTTCTGACGGATTGATCGAATCTTACGAACACGCTGTAAAAGTAGCTGAAGAAACAGGTTACCCTGTCATGATCAAAGCTACTGCTGGTGGTGGAGGTAAAGGAATGAGAGCTGTTTGGAAAGCTGAAGACCTTAAAGATCACTGGGAATCTGCTATTCAGGAAGCTGTAGCTGCCTTTGGAAACGGAGGTATGTATATGGAAAAACTGATTGAAGAGCCCAGACACATCGAAATTCAGGTTGCGGGTGACCAATTCGGTAAAGCGTGCCACCTTTCTGAAAGAGACTGTTCTGTACAGAGAAGAAATCAGAAATTAACTGAAGAAACACCTTCTCCTTTCATGACAGACGAACTTCGTGAGAAAATGGGAGAAGCTGCCGTAAAAGCTGCTGAATTCATTGGATATGAAGGTGTAGGAACTATCGAATTCCTTGTAGACAAACACAGAAATTTCTATTTCATGGAAATGAATACAAGAATCCAGGTAGAGCACCCTATCACTGAGCAGGTAATTGATTATGACCTGATCAGAGAACAAATTCTTCTTGCTGCAGGAACTCCTATTTCAGGAATTAACTATTATCCTAAATTACATTCAATCGAATGTAGAATCAACGCAGAAGACCCTTACGCAGACTTCAGACCGTCTCCGGGAAAAATCACAGGATTAAATATCCCTGGAGGACACGGAATCAGAGTAGACACTCACGTTTATTCCGGATATACAATCCCTTCTAACTATGACTCTATGATTGCCAAGCTTATCACTACGGCTCAGACCCGTGAAGAAGCTATTGCAAAAATGAGACGTGCTCTTGAAGAATTCTATATTGAAGGAGTAAAAACAACTATTCCTTTCCACAGACAGCTGATGGATAATGAAGATTATCTTTCAGGAAACTATACTACAAAATTCATGGAAGATTTTGTAATGGATAGAAAATACGATAATCACTAAAAACAATTATCATTCATATAAAAAGAAGGCGTCCGAAAAGGCGCCTTCTTCAGTTTTATACTCTATTTCGTTCTAATAAAGCAGGAAAAGTTATTTTTGTAGTATCAATTAAAACCGACATAGGAGCGATGACATCAGCAATACAGGAGAAATTAGCAGAGACACTTCAGATTTCTATGGAGCGTGCGAAGGAATTTTTGGATATTTGCTATATCGTAACTTATGATAAAAACAAAATGATAGTACCTAAAAATGGAGTATTTGATCGTTTAGGACTCATTTTGAATGGCGCCGTCCGGATTTATTACATCAACGAGAAAGGCGAGGATATCAGCTATCTTTTACAGGTGAATAATGATGTAATTGGTGATTACGCAAGCTATATTACCGGAAAAAAATCAATGGCAATTATACAGGCTCTTCTAAAAACTGAAGTTTTATATTTTGATAAAAAAGATGTTGAGATTTTAATTCAGAAAGATATTTTCTGGCTTGGGCTGGCAAAACGCATATCGGATCTAGCTTTTCTGGATGCAAAACAAAGGCTTGACGAACTGTTTTTTTATACACCGGAAGAACGCTATATCAATCTTTTGAAAAAGTCACCCGAAATTTTGAACAAAATTCCACAAAAATATATTTCGTCATATTTAGGAATTACGCCACAATCGTTGAGCAGAATCCGGAAAAGAATTTGCTAATTTCAGAAAATTAACTTAAGTGAACGTTTTTGGTTTTTTCAGCCCTTAATTTTGCCTCATAATATAAATGCAATCACAATGAAAATAGCAATTATCGGTGGCGGAATTGGTGGTTTGACAACAGCTTTAGCCTTACAAAAAAAAAATCTGGACGTTACCGTTTACGAAAGTGCACCCGAAATAAAACCTGTGGGCGCCGGAATCATTATGGCTAATAATGCCATGCAGATTTTTGACAAACTAAGCATTCGCCACAAAATCGAAATGGCAGGTCATAAAATTTCAACTATTAACATTACTGATCCACAGCTCAAAACCATATCGGACGTACAACTGAATACATTCGAAAGTAAATATGGAGTAAGCAACACTGCCATCCATCGTGCTGATTTACAAAATATTCTAACTGAAGAAATTGGTTTTAAAAACATTGAACTTTCTAAACGTTTATCCAAAATCGAACAGGAAAACGGTTATCAACTCACTTTTGAAGACGGAACTATCGCTAATGCAGATGCTGTTATTGGAGCAGATGGAATTAAATCAGTAGTACGTCATCAAATTTTAAATATTGGAAAACTCAGATCTTCCAAGCAAAAATGCTGGCGTGGCGTCATCGAATCTGATTGGACAGAAAAATATAATCACCATGCTTATGAAGCCTGGGGAAAAGGCAGACGCTTCGGCTTCGTGAAAATTAGTGATCACAAAGTTTACTGGTACGCTGTGGTTAACGAGCACCTGGTCAAAAATCCCAATAATCTTGCTGAGCTTTTTGCTGAATTTAGTCCCGAAATTCCAAGAATGATTTCCGTAACACCGCAAGAAAAAATATTTGTTAGTGACATTATCGATTTGGAACCGATTTATCAATGGCAAAAAGACCGTGTTTGCCTGATTGGCGATGCAGCCCATGCAACGACTCCTAATATGGGACAAGGTGCCTGCCAGGCCGTTGAAGATGCATATATCCTAGGAAAACTTTTTGGTGAAGGGAAAAACGTGGATGAAGTCTTCACTCAATACGAAAAACTGCGTATGAAAAAAGCGCATTACATTGTTAACACAAGCTCAGCCATCGGTAAAATTTCACACTATGAGAACAGTCTGGCAGTTTGGCTCCGTAATACTTTACTAAAGGCAACACCTGGCTCTGTTAACGAAAAACAAATGGAAAAGGTTTTTGATATTTCGTACCAGAACAATTTATAAGATAAACCCTAATCAAAAGCTACTTAGGGAACAGCATTTAAAAATTATAGTCCTGATGGAACAGCAAATCAATATCGGAATAATTAAAATGTAGAATTATCTTCTCAGTATAAATTTCTTATTCTTAAAGATAGAATACCTGCAACTGTTATCCGTTAAGAAAATATTTTCCATTAGAGGATTCATTTTACCTCAAAATATACTCTAATCACAGCCTTATACTCTACTCTATTTTTGTTTATGAGTATCATTAATATTGCGTAAATTTGTTGAAAACCAAAATATATGTCAACAGCAGAACAAACAAAAAACTCGCAGTATTTTATTGACCTTGAAGACAAACATGGAGCACACAACTATCACCCACTTCCAGTAGTTCTGGACCGCGGAGAAGGTGTTTTCGTTTGGGACGTGGAAGGTAAAAGGTACTATGATTTTCTTTCAGCATATTCTGCCGTGAACCAAGGACATTCTCACCCTAAAATCGTAGGTGCTTTGGTAGAACAGGCCCAAAAGCTTGCTTTAACTTCAAGAGCTTTCTACAACTCTAAATTAGGAGAATACGAGCAGAAAATAACAACTCTTTTTGGATTTGATAAAGTTTTACCAATGAATTCCGGAGCTGAAGCTGTGGAAACTGCTGTAAAACTAGCCAGAAAGTGGAGTTATGAAGTAAAAGGAATTGCTGAAAACGCAGCGAAAATTATCGTTTGCGAAAACAATTTCCACGGAAGAACGACAACTATTGTTTCGTTCTCTAACGATCCGGATGCCAACCAAAACTACGGACCTTTTACGCCAGGATTTATCAAAATTCCTTATAACGATATTGCAGCCTTAGAAGAAGTTCTGAGCAGAGAAGCTGGAAATATTGCTGCATTCCTTGTAGAACCTATTCAGGGAGAAGCCGGAGTATATGTTCCGGATGAGAACTTCCTTAAAAATGCTTCTGAATTATGTAAAAAATACAATGTTCTTTTCATTGCTGATGAAGTTCAGACAGGTATTGCAAGAACAGGAAAACTGATTGCATGCCACCACGAAAATGTACAGCCGGATATCCTGATTTTAGGAAAAGCACTTTCCGGAGGAATGTATCCTGTATCTGCTGTATTAGCAAATGATAACATCATGAATGTTATCAAACCGGGACAACACGGTTCTACATTCGGAGGAAACCCTATTGCCTGTGCAGTAGCAGTGGCAGCATTGGATGTGGTAGCTGATGAAAAACTGTCTGAAAGAGCAGAAGAGTTAGGAAAGCTTTTCAGAGCTGAAATAGAGAAGCTTATTGAAAAGACAGACCTTATTACCAAAGTAAGAGGAAAAGGTCTTTTAAATGCTATCCTTATCAATGATACCCCTGATAGTTCTACTGCATGGAACCTTTGCTTGCAATTAAAAGAAAACGGATTGCTGGCAAAACCTACGCATGGTAATATCATCAGACTTGCACCGCCATTGGTAATTACTGAAGAGCAATTGCTGGATTGTGTGAAAATTATTGAGAAGACAATTCTTGAGTATAAATAAATGGCTCTTTCCCTTGCAATCATTACTTATAATGAAGAAGAGAATATTGTAAGACTTTTAGATTCATTAACAGATATTGTGGATGAAATAATTATTGTCGACAGCTTTTCTACAGATAAGACCAAAGAGATTTGCACTCAAAAATATCCTCAGGTAAAATTCTTTGAGAAAAAATTTAATGGGTATGGTGAACAAAAAAACCATGCCCTTGCTCTATGTTCCCATGAATGGGTCTTGTTTCTGGATGCCGACGAAGTTCCTGATGAAACTCTGAAAAGATCTATACAACGCATTACTTCTTCTGGAAGCACCGGATTCAATGTGTATAAAGCAAAATTCAACAATCATCTTGGGATTCACCTGATCCGATTTGGTGGTTGGGGAAATGTATGCCGTGAAAGGCTTTTCAGAAAAAAATATGCAAAGTATTCTGATGATAAAGTCCATGAATTTTTGATTACTGATCAGAAAGTGGGTCTTATGGAAGGAAAGCTGGATCATTATACTTATAAAAGCATTCATCATCATGTTTCGAAAATCAATAAATATTCGGATATGATGGCTGAAAAGATGTTTGAGAGAGGAAAAAGAATCAATAGATTTAAAATTATTGTAAGCCCAATGTTTGAGTTTATTAAGGTTTTTATTTTCAAACTTGGTTTTCTGGATGGATTTCCAGGATTTTACATTGCCAAAACAATGTCTTATTACACCTTCCTGAAATACATAAAATTGCATGAAAAAACACGACTGTACGAAAAAATACGGTTGCAGGAAATTGAAAAAAATACAGTAAAATAGTATGATTCTGTATCTTATTCCTCTTTTATTGGCGGTATTTATCGTTGTATATTTCCGTCTCTATTTATTTGCCTTTCCCTACAACAGACTGGTCATTCTTATGTATCACCAGGTTGAAAAAGAAAGTCATGAAGATCTTACCGTCAGTTTAAAAAATCTTGAACAGCAGTTTTCATATCTGAGTTCGAAAAAATATACTTCCTATTTTTTTTCGGAACTTACTCTTTCAGCAAAAAGAAACATTGTCATCACCTTTGATGATGGATATAGAAACAACCTTGAGTATCTCCCCTATTTACTGGAAAAGTATAATCTGAAGGCAACAATTTTTATTCCAACAGGATTTATTGAAAAGGGATATAATAATTATTCAATGATGACCTTTGATGAAATCAGAAGTCTGGATAAAAAATATTTTGAGATTGCCCTTCATAGCCATGCCCATGAAAATGTAAGAAACGTGTCTTTAGACTTTATAGAAAAAGATCTAAAAAAAAACATGGAGATTCTCGATGCCGAAAATATAAGATATTCAAAGGTTTTGGCATATCCTTATGGAAAATATCCACAAAAAAAACATGATAAATTAGCATTTTTTTCTATTTTGAAAGAATTAGGAATTGATTTTGCAGTAAGAATTGGAAATAAAGTGAATTATTACCCTACCCAGCGCCCATACGAACTGTGTAGAATTGATATAAAAGGCAAAGATTCGCTTATAAAATTCAAATTAAAACTTATCTTTGGCAGACTAAAACTATTTTAAAAAACAATTTTAGGGAAGTATTTACTTACTTCTCTGTCAAACAAAGCGTTGTGATGAATATAAGTGGTTTGATCATAACATATAATGAAGAAAAAAATATACAGGATGTCCTGGAATCTTTTGATTTCTGCGATGAAATAATAGTAGTAGATTCTTTTAGCACGGATAACACTGTAGAAATTGCAAAGAAATTCCCTAATGTAAAGGTGATTCAGAATAAATTTGAAGACTTTACAAAGCAAAGAAATCTGGCTCTGGATACTGCAACCAATGACTGGGTTTTATTTTTGGATGGTGATGAGAGAATTACACCAGCCCTGAAGCAGGAAATTATTGATAAGCTGAATAAACCCGGGCAAAAAGATGCCTATTATTTTTACAGGAAATTCTTTTTTGCCCAGAAACCAATTCATTTTTCGGGAACACAGTCTGATAAAAATTTCAGGCTATTCAGAAAATCGAAGGCCAGATATATGGCAGGAAAAAAGGTACATGAAACTCTGGAGGTTAATGGAACCATTGGAGTTTTAAAAAATAAATTACTCCATTACTCCGTTTCAGATTATGAATCTTACAAAAAAAAAATGATTCATTACGGAGTTTTAAAGGGGAAAGAACTGGCTGCTAAAGGAAAAAAGTACAGTGTTTGGATTCAATATCTTAAAACTGCTTTTAAATTTTTTAAAGCCTATATAATGAGACTTGGTATTTTAGACGGAAAAGAAGGCTATCAGTTATCTTACCTGCAATCTTTAAGCGTTTATGAAACCTATGAATCATTAAAAAAAGAGCAAAATTAGTTGAATGAAGATTTGTATCATTAGTTATGATTTTTGGGATTATGATAAGTATATTGTTGAAACATTATGCCAGCGAGGTATTGATGCTCATCATATAAAGATCAGTACCGTTACTCATTCCAACTTCAACGAAAGAGCTGTAAATGCTTTAAGCAAAACTTTTTTAAACAAAAATCTTAAGACTGAAAAAAGACAGAAATATGTTCTGGATTCTCTGGAAAAATTAGGGCATCAGGATCAGATTCTGGTGATGAATCCTGATACATTTGATCTGTCTACCCTTAAAAAAATCCGAAAATCTACAGACCGTCTGGTAACCTATCTTTACGATAATCTTGAAAGAGTTCCTGTGGAAGACAAACTCTATCTTTTTGACAAAGTATTTTCCTTTGATTATATTGATGTTAAAAAACACGGCTTTGAAAAATTAACCAATTATATTTATCTTCCGCATTGTGCAAAAGAGTCTCAAAAGCCTGAAATGGATCTTTTTTACATTACCTCTTATGACAACAGAAGGGTTTCATTGATAAAACTATTGGCTAAAAAGCTCATTGAACAAGGATTGAAGTTCCAGATTATGATCATTGGAAAAAAATCCTGGAAGCATCAGCTCACCAATATGTTCATGACAGTGCCTAAGAATCTTTTCCTGGTGTTCAGCATTAAGAAGATTCCGCATAATGATCTTCCAAAATATTATAAGAATTCAAAAGTACTACTGGATTTGATGCGTGAAGGGCAATATGGACTCAGTTTCAGAGTTTTTGAAGCCATGTCTCTGGAAAAGAAAATCATAACTGATAATGAAGCCATTAAAACCTATGATTTTTACAATCCCAATAATATTTTGATTTTAAACAAAAATATTAGTAATCTTGACAAATCTTTTTTTGAAAAACCTTACGAGAAAATTCCGGAAGAAATCTACTACAGATATACTTTGGATAGTTGGGTAAATAAAGTTTTTGAACTCGATACTAAAAACTGACAAATGGGAATCTTAAAAAAAATAAAAAAGCACTTCGAAAGAAAAGAAAAACTTAAAAACCTTCAGTCTAAGGATATAGTCAACATTAATCTATATGACGCTTCCCAAAAAACAATCCTGTTTGCATCAAGAGATTTTCCTGCCCACGATAAAGAATCCGGGGCTAACAGACTAAAAGAACTTATATTTATTTATAAAGAATTAGGATACAACTGCATTTTATTTGCACCCCATATGTTTGAAGACGATTCTTATGTGAAGTTTTATCAGCAGCATAATGTTATCGTTTACATAGAGAACAATAAGTACAGGAATATTTATGATTTCCTGTCTTCTTTTAAAAAGATAGATTACGTTTGGTTCAACGGCCCTCTGGCGCTGAATCTTTTTTATAAAAAAATGAAAGCCATTTTACCTTCTGCCAAATTCATTTATGATATGGTGGATATTCATTTTTTAAGGTTTAAAAGAGCGATCGAAATGGAACCGACCCGTATTTCTTTAAAGAAGAATTATAAACATTTTTTCCGTCTGGAAACTGTCGTTGCCCCACAACTGGATTATATCATTGCTATATCTGATAAGGAGAAAGAAATTATGAGCCAGTATGCGGACAAAAATAAGATCGTTACAATATCTAATATCCATTATCCTAAAATTGATATTTCTGAGCGAAAAAGCTTCAGTGAAAGCAAGGGAATTACCTTCATTGGTTCTATTCACGAGCCGAATATTGATGCAGTAAAGTTTCTCTATGAAAAAATAATGCCTATCGTCTGGAAAACCAATCCTGAACTGGAAGTAAGCATTATCGGGAATGTTGCAGAAAAACTTGACCTTAAACTATTTCCTAAGTTTAAGTTTTTAGGTTTTGTGGAAAGCATTGAAGAGCACTTTATGAATTCGAAAATTATGGTGGCACCTTTAAGATTCGGTGCCGGCGTGAAAGGAAAAATCGGACAGGCTTTTGAATACTTTTTTCCTGTGGTGACAACGGATATAGGAGCTGAAGGAATGAAACTTACCGATAGAAAGAATGTACTGATTGCCAATGATGAGAACAGTTTCGCAGAGGCTATTATTCAGCTGAATAATGATGAAGAGCTTTGGAATACTTTAAGCAGAAATTCTGTGGACAGTCTGAGAGCATTTTCACCTGAAGAAGTAAAAGAAAAACTTAAAACATTATAATCCATGTCATTAAGTGTAAATTACCACGGTTTTTTTGATGGAAATTTCGGAATTTCGGAAGCTACACGGCTGAATGCTATCGCTTTGGAAACAATCGGCATCAAAGTCAACCGGATTAATTATTCCAGTGAAACTTTTGAAAGAATTGATTCGGGCTCCGAGTCATCATCTTCTATTAATGTTTTCCATATTAATATCAATTTTATCAACAATTTCTTTTCTAAGAATCAGGATCTGAATCTTAAGGATCATTATAATATTATTTATTGGGCCTGGGAATTTCCCGAAGTTTCCGAGAAAGTTGTTGAGATATTAAATGTCTTTGATGAACTGTGGGTACCCAGTGATTTCTGTGTGAATATCTTTACAAAGTATACAGGAATTCCTGTGATCAGATTTTCTCATCCGATCCAAAAAATGGCAGAGTCTAAGGATTTTCAGCTAAGCCAATATCATATTTCTCCAGAATCAAAGATCTATCTGACGATTTTCGATTCTCTGAGTACCACTATCAGAAAAAATCCGGAAGCTACGCTGGAAGCTTTCACAACAGTTTTCAAAGAAGATAAAAATAGTGTTCTTATTGTGAAAACTCATAATCTTGAAAGAAGCAAGGATGCTCAGAAAGCGCTGGAAGTTTACCAAAATATTCCGAACGTCATCATCATTAACGAGCATTTTTCAAAGGAGAAACTACATTCTTTGATCCAGCAGTCTGATGTTCTGATTTCTCTCCACGGTTCAGAAGGTTTCGGTCTGACGATGGCAGAAGCCATGGCCTATGGAAAAATTGTTGTCGGAACGGGCTATTCCGGAAATCTGGATTTTATGAATGTAAATAACAGCTTCCTTATCCAGTATGATTTCATCAAAACATCTAATACAAAAGGACTGATTGACGAAGGCTTAACGCTTGCCAGGCCTAGCTTGAAAGATGCTGTTGAAAAACTTCAGTATATCAAAAACAATTTTGACAGTCTGGCTTCAATGAGAGAAAAGGCAAAATCACAAATTGCTGAGAATTTTTCTATTCAATCTATCGGAGAGCTATTCAAAATCAGATTGAATTTCATTGATGGTTTTGGTAAAAAAGAAAGCACCGGAGGCAGTGATATCAATAATGTTTTCTATTTAAGCGAAATCGAAAGATTAAATTCCAGAGTTCATTATCTCGAGCGAACTCTTTATAATAAAATCAGAAAGAAAGTCAATGCTTTCTTCAAAAAAGGCAGAAAGTAATTGTATTGGTTAATGTTCTGGTTCGCCAGCTTATAGACGAATTGTTATATTTACGAATGAGCTTATCATATTTCAGATGAAAGACAAAATTGCAATAGTAGTCCAAAGATATGGGCTGGAGATCAACGGAGGTGCAGAACTTCACGCAAGATTATTAGCTGAAAAATTGTCTGCTCTCTATGATATTGAAATTATTACAACCTGTGCTATAGAATTCGAACGTTGGGATAATCATTACCCGGAAGGTGTTGAAATTATCAATGATATTAAAGTAAGAAGATTTAAAACGTTAAAAAAGGATTTAAAAAGATTTAATGAGCTCAGTAAAACAGCCCGTAACTTATATAAATATTATAGTAGAAAGCTAAGCTTTTTAAACTTCCCTTATTTGCTTTATAAGAGATTTAAATACAACAAAAAAGACTTTAATTTCAGTGAATGGTTAGAAGTACAAGGACCATTCTCCCCGGATTTAATTCAATTTATAAAAGAGAAAAAAGAAGATTACAAGGCTTTTATTTTCTTTACCTATTTATATCACCCAACCAATATAGGAATCAGAGAAGTTGCTGACAAAAGCATTCTTATTCCAACTGCCCACGACGAGCCTCAGTTTTATCTTGATGGCTATTCTCAATTGTTTTCTCTTCCAAAGTTCATCATATACAATACACAGATTGAAAAAGATTTTGTAGAAAGCGTTTATCCTCAGGCAAAAAAGTTAAAATCAGAAATTGCAGGAATTGGTTTTGATGATTATGATGCTGCATCGGGTGAACTCCCTAAGGATCTTTATCAGACCAAATACTTTATTTATATAGGAAGGATTGTTGAAGACAAAGGCTGTGTCATGATGATTGAATATTTTAAAGATTTCAAAGAAAAACATCCTGAATATCGAGATGTAAAGCTCGTTTTGGCAGGCAAAAATTCTCTTGAGGAAAAAATAACTCAGGGAGATGATATTATCCTTACGGGATTTGTAGACCACGACCTCAAAAATGCTTTACTGGAAAATGCCAGCGCACTTATAATGCCTTCATTCTATGAAAGCCTTTCATTGATTACATTAGAGGCCATGTTATTGAAAATCCCTATCATTGTAAATAAAAACTGTGAGGTTTTGTATTCTCATATTGAAAAGAGTAAAACCGGAAAAAGCTTTACAAACAGTACAGAATTTTCCCAGTCATTAACGTTTTATATGCAACAGTCACAGGATGATCTTGTTTCTGAAGGCATCAAAGCGAGAGATTATGTTTTAAAAAACTATTCATGGGATACCATCATCAACAAATTTAATTCCGCCATTACATCTTTATAATGACCAAAAAAATTCTATTTTTTTTTCCTGAAAATCCATTTTCAAATAGGGCAGGAAATACTACGAGAGCAAAAACGACCCTTACTGTTTTAAAAAAAATGGGATATCATATTGACCTGGTAGGAGCCGCTGAGATTTATAAGAGCCAAAACGACACTACAGATATTGATCAAAATATTGTTGATCATCTGTTCTTAATTAAACACAGACCATTAAAAGCAAAAACATCTTCCGCATATTGGAAGCACAAAATATCAAAATTTTATAAAAAGCCTAATGAATATAACCACTTATTGACAGATTTTGCCAAGCAAGAATTTTCTGACATCTTCAATAAGGAAAAATATGATGCTATCATTATCAATTATGAATTCTGGGCTGGATTAGTTGATCATGAATCTATGAAAAATACTTTAAAAATCATAGATACCCATGATTGGATTACCCTGAATGAGTTCTACAAAAACAAATCATTAGATATCGGAAAACGTTTCAATGAGGAAATCAATAATCTTTCAAAGTTTGATAAAGTAATCACCATATCAGAAGATGAAAACCTTGTTTTTAAAAGATTTTTAGGTGAAAAAGTAATCAATATACCGCCTTCTTTCCCATCTCATTTCGAAAAAAGTGATGGTGATAAAAAGTATGATCTGATTTTCGTAGGGTCTGAAAACATTTTCAATATACAATCCATACAGTGGTTTTTTGACCATGTATATCCATTGCTTCCTCCAAATATCAACATTGTAATTATCGGGAGAATTTGCAAGCATATTCAAGAAAGAAAAGGTGTTACCTTAATAGAATTTGCAGAAAGCCTGGAAGAGTATTACCACCAGTCAAAAATTGCAATTTGCCCAATGCTGGAGGGCACAGGAATCAAAATTAAAGTCATAGAAGCGTTATCCTATGGACTTCCTATTGTGGGAACAGAAAGAGCGATTGATGGGTTCCCTTCAAAAACTTCAAATGGATGTCTGGTAAATGATCATCCTGAAATTTTTAAAGATCAGATCATGTCTTTATTGCAGGATCAATCTTATTATCAGGATATGAAAATACAGGCTGAGGAATATTTTAAAAATAATTTTTCTGAAGAAAAAGCAATTGAAAAATGGAAAAAGATTTTACACTAATGGATGACCTGGCCATTATCATACTGAATTACAATTCTTTTGAAGATACCCAGCGAGAGGTTAATTCATTATTAAGCGAAGGTATTTCTCAACAATCTATTTATGTAGTAGATAACAATTCAAAAGACAGAAAGGAAATAGAGCAACTGGGCTCACAAAAGCAAATCAATTATATTTTAAGTGATTATAACGGGGGTTATGCTTTCGGTAATAATTTAGCCATTAAAAAAGCGATTGAAGACGGCAGGAATTATTTTTTACTATTAAATCCGGACATTGAAATATCCCGCAGCACAATTAGTCAGTTATATAACGATTTAAAAGAATTTCCAGATATAGGAATCATTGGCCCAAGAATCTGCTACAGAAATATTCGTGACAGAATATTCTCAGATGGAGGACTGTTATTTCCGGAGGAAGGGTTTCAGGGAGGACACACGCATTCTGAACAGGATAAAAACCATGTAAATGCTCCTCATTATAACTACAGCATAAAATATGTAGATGGAAGCGCCTTGATGTTCCGAAAAGAAATATTGGACGATGTAGGCTTAATGAACACCAGCTTTTTCATGTATTATGAAGAGTCTGAATGGTGTCTGCGGCTTCTTAAAAACACCCAATGGAAAATTGCCGTCAATACACAATGTGAAGCTTTCAATCTTGCCAGTGATAAAGGCAGTTTTTATGAGTATTACATCACCAGAAACCGGATCTGGATGTGCAGGCTGTATGACGGGAATTTAAAATATGTAACCAAAGAACGATGGAAGTTCGCAAGGAAAGCCCTTAAAAAAAGAAAATTTTCCATGGCGAAAGCGTACATAAAAGGTATATTAGACGGTCTTTATTCCAATTTAGATAAAATAAAAAATGAGTAAAAAAAATATTATTAAAGTAGGATATCTTCTATCATATGACTACTGTTACATCTTTACATCTCTTAAGCATATTTATGAGCATGCGGACTGTATTGTGATAAGCTATGATGCCAATAATAAGACATGGGCAGGTAATGATATTCATATTCCTGAAAGTGTTTTCAGTGATATCAAAAAATTGGATACTCAGAATAAAATCATCTTTTACAAAGACACTTTTTTCATTGAAGGGATGCAGCCAATGGAGCTGGAGACCAGACAAAGGAACATGATGGCAGAAAAAATGGGCTCTGGCGGATGGCATATCCAGATGGATGGAGATGAATATGCTTATGACTTCGGAGTATTAGCAAAGTTTTTAAAAGGGAATAAATTTTTACTAAAGAACCCGGCTAAAAACCCTTTTAATTTTCAGGTAAATTTTGTGACATTATTCAAACATAATACAGAAGGTTTTTTTGTGATTACTCCTTTTGATGAAAAGTGTATGCTTATTACAAACTATCCTCAATATGAATATGCAAGAAATACAAATAAAGGCAGAATCCTTCCTTTGGATTTTTATTTAATACATCAGTCATGGGCACGGGAAGAAAGCGAAATTTCAGAAAAGATCAATAACTGGGGGCATAAAAATGATTTTGACACTTCAACGTTTTTAAACTCCTGGAAAACGGTGAATGCTGACAATTATAAGGCATTCATAGACTTCCACCCTTTATATAAAGGCATTTGGAAAGAGCTTTCCTTTTTCCCTGCAAAAAACATTGATGAATTTATTCTTTCCTTTTCAAAGAAATATCCTCAGCAAAAACTCAATCTGAATTTATCTTTCACGAAAAAAATAAAGATGAGAATTAGAAGTCTTTTTTAATTCTTTCAGACCAAAATAAAAGGCTAATGTTGTTACATTAGCCTTTATTATTTTATTTGATAAAAACATTTTCAAATTTCTCCATAACTGCCCGCGGATTGAAAAGTTCTGAGTAACAATCCCAGTTTTTACCTGCATCCGGTTGAAAGCTCTTCAGGATTTGCATGATATCCTGCTTATCTTTGTATAGAATAGCTTTATCTCCCAGAATCTCCAGATGTGATTTCTCATCAGATCCGGACCATGTTATAATAGGTTTATTTTTAATAGAAAACTCACCTACAGCCATTCCGAAACTCTCTCCTTGCGTGCGGGCATGCAAAAATGCATCAGAAGTATTAATAAATTTCACTTTTCTTTCTACATCAGTAGTCGGTGGAAGAAAAATAATATTCTTGTAAGACCTGAAAAAATTCCTCTTTACAAATTCATCAGTTCCCATAAAAACAAAGTATATATTTTTATTTTTCAGAGCCGTTTTCTTTACGGCTTCCATTACAAAACCAATATCAAAAGTTTCAGTTCCCCCATATCTTGCAAATACCACTGCATCTTTCGGAATATTTAATTCAGCACGAAGGTCACCACTCACCTCGGGAAGATCTACAATGTGGGGAACAAAAGGAAGCTTTCCTCCGCTCATCGTCTTGGCCAGCCATTCAGAAACATAGGCATAAACATCTCCATAGGGTTCGTTGTATTTAAAAACCGCATGAATAGCCGTTTTAATAAGCTCATGAGGAGTATCTGTTTCTCTTTCTCCGGATTTTATTGCATAGAAAAGATCTGCATTTGCCTTTTTAATAATTTCATCCCTTTCCTTGATGTCGCTATATCCAACAACGTTAAACCTTTTTTTAAAACGTTCAATAGCTTCTTCAGCATTATTCGGACTATTTTTAGGATAAAGAATCATCGACTCGTTACCAAGCATTTCCTCATTATAATAAGCATAATCAAAAAGAGCATTGGACGTCCCTCTATAGCACAATTGATTTTCGTGGAAAATAATTTTCATTTGTTAGTAAGTTAAATTATTTAGTTTCAACCCTTCTCAATGACAGTGCTAAAAGTATTATGAACTTATTTCTGTAGTTTCTGAGATAGTTTCTGATAAAAACAAAGTGCTTTTTCATTGATAAACTAAACTAATAAGCTACAAAAATACATTTTTACCTATAAGCGAGTAAAAAATATCAGTCTTAAATTCATATCACTAATGAAATTTTTCACAATTGATTTCTATTTCTTTATCATATGAAAGAAACCGTCTCAAAATTGAAACGGTTTCTTTATTGTAAAATATTAATATTATTTAGTTAATAAGCATAAAAAGGAATTCCTTCTGCAACATAGTTATTGGGTGTTCCCGGATAAGTGCTGTAGTAATGATCTCTGTCGCTGCCACTGTAAAATTGATAAATAGGTTTTTTTGTGCTATCCATTGTTGCATAGAAAGCTATTCCTTCATAAGTATAATTCCATGGTGTTCCCTGATAAGTGGAATAATAATGATCCCTGTCATTTGCACTATAGAACTGATAAACAGGGACTGTATTAGGTGCTTTATAGCTGTACGCTTTAAACTGCTCGCCTTCCGCCTGATAATTATTAGGAGTTCCAGCCCATGTAGAAAGCAGGTGATCTCTATCTGAACCGCTATAAAATCCATAAATTGGAACCGGAATATAATCCAGCATTACTTTATTATCGATAAGGTATTGGATAACGTATGATTTAAGTTCTGCTTTTTTAGCAGGATCTTTTACCAGATCAAAAATAAATATTAACCCGTTATTTCCAAAATCCACTAATACGGAATTATTGGGTGTAGAACTGTTCTGCCAGTTTGCTATATTGATTTTGGGAGTGTTTTGATCGAGATTAAGTTCCCCAATCAAACCTTTTGAAGGATCTCCTCCTCTTGTTCTGTATGATAATTTTTTAGAATAGTTCATGCTAGATTCTGATGTATTGACATCATTCTGAACATCAACATCAAAAATCTTAGCCATTCCCAATTTTATTCCGATTCTTGCAGCACGGTCACGACTTTCATTTCTTGTTTCAGACTGGAATAAGATATCCATTTTTGCCCCGGTATAAATATCAACCATTACGTGAGTCCCATAATCCTGTACAATTTGTTGTGGGGATTTTACCTGTAAATCCTGTGCAAATTCAGGTGTAATATAATCAGCCAACATATCTGTTGTTGCATTAAATCTTAATCTTTTCTGCTTGATCAAAAGATTGTAACTACCATAGATATACTTGGCATCAAATTTATGATTGGTAGTAATCGCAGAATTAAATCCTACCGAAAGTGTTTTTTTAAATAAAGGGATTCCTGCAGTCACATCTACTTTTGTAGATACCATTTTGGAGTAAGTTTCTGCATTTTCTCCATATTCTTCAACATACTCCTGAGTATTTGTATTTTCAGAAACCAGTCTTGCTGCCTGTTCAGCTTTGAAACGATCAATATCAACCACTTTAAATCCCGCAGAACTAGCATTAGCATATTCTCCTGCAGCATTAAAGCCATGTCCTAAGACATCATAAATTCCGTCGCCTGCAAATTTAGCTGCAGACATTCTGTTATTAGCCTTTGCCGCTGGACTTTCAGGCGTTACCTCTGAATTCAGATCTTCAGAAGAACACGAACTCATAAAAAGCATCAGTAAACTACTGAAGCAAAATAAAATTTGTTTTTTCATAGATTATTAAAAAGTTTCTGCAAATATAAAACTCATCACCAAGTGAGGAAATAATTTAATAATGATATATATCATCAATGAGTGAATTTAATATTCATTTAAAACTCTATTAATACACAGTTATAACATCACACAATAGAGAAATAACAAAAATAAATAATTACTATTATTATTTTCACATCAAACCCAAGCCCTATTTGATGATAAACAAAAAGTGGAGTCAGAATTACCGACTCCACTCATAATGTATAACCAAATTGATTTATATAAATCCAAAAATTAATTACCTGGAATATAGAAAGCAATACCTTCTCTGATGCTCCAATAGTTCACAGGACCTAAATTAGGTGACACTGAAAGATAATGATCCGATCCGTTTTTAGCTTTATAGCTATATACAGGAATTCTTCCAGCTCCCGGATCTTTATAAGCATAGAATGCTACTCCCATATAAACATTCCAATAAGAAGATGGCTGTAACGTACTTGCCTGGGTAAAGTAGTGATCAGCTCCCGAAGTACTTTTATAGCAATAAATAGGAACTGTATCAGGTGCTTTATACTGAAACACTTTAAATGTCGGTCCTTCATTAGTCCAGTAAGAAGATGGCTGAAGGTTTGTATTGAAAGTGAAATAATGATTACTGTCTGCCTGATTTTGGTAGCCATATAACATTGTAGTATTATACTCCAATGAAATTTGGTTATCAATTAAATACTGATCTACATACGTCTTAAGCTGAGCTTTTTTGGCAGCATCTTTTACCAGATTATAGATAGGAACAAGGCCGTTATTTCCAAATTCCACCAATACAGAATTGCTAGCAGTAGAACTGCTTTGCCAGTTTGTAATGTTAATTTTTGGAGCAGCCTGGTCAAGATTCAGCTCTCCAACCAAACCTTTTGAAGGATCCCCACCTCTTGTTCTGTAGGATAATTTCTTAGAGTAATTCATAGATGATTCCGAAGTATTCACATCATTGGTTACATCTACATCAAAGATAGATTTTACCCCCACTTTTACTCCAATTCTGGCAGCACGGTCACGGCTTTCGTTAGTTGTTTCAGACTGAAACATGATATCCATTTTAGCTCCAGTATAAATATCAATCATAACGTGGGTTCCATAATCCTCTACAATCTGCTGAGGAGTTTTCGTTTGCAAATCCTGGGTAAATTCCGGAGTTACATAATCCGCCAACATATCTGTGGTAGCATTGAATCTTAGCCTTTTTTGCTTAATGATAAGGTTGTAACTGCCATAAATATATTTGGCATCAAATTTATGGTTGGTCGTAACTGCAGAATTAAATCCTACTGATACTGTTTTTTTAAACAAGGGAATTCCTGCAGTAGCGTCTACTTTTGTAGAAACCATTTTAGAATAGGTTTCTGCATTTTCTCCATATTCTTCAAGATACTGCTGTGTATTTGTATTTTCAGAAAGTAATCTTGCAGCCTGTTCAGATTTAAAACGATCAATATCAATTACTTTAAACCCTGCAGAATTAGCATTGGCATATTCCCCGGTAGCATTAAAACCATGGCCTAAAACATCATAAACACCATCACCTGCAAATTTCGCTGCTGATAAACGATTCGTTTTTGCCGGACTATCAGGAGTAGATTCGTTATTAAGATCATCTGAAGAACATGACCCCATGAAAAGCAACAGTGCTGCACTGAAGCTAAATAAAACTTGTTTTTTCATAGTATTATTTTAAAATTTCCTACAAATATAAACTTCAATATCAGGTGAAATATAAAAACAACAACTGACATATATCATTAATTAGTGATTTTATTATACACTTAAAACACCATGAATAAATATTAAAACAATCACTTAATTGTGATTTAAATAAACAAAATAAATTATAGAAACAAACGTACAAACACTCACAAAGAAAACACGTATTAAACAATACTTACTATTTATGAATTCATTTTTCACAACCTTAATTTTATAGGTTACAATCAATGAGTAAAAAATTTGATCAGAAATATAAGATTGGAAGTTTTAAAAACCGTAATTATCGAAAATCTATAGAAATAAATAAAAAAGTCAGGATCAAAAAAAACAATACGCGGTCATAAATCATCTCTTAAACGCATAATTTTAAGTAAATTTGCAAAAATTAAAATTGAAATGGAGAAAGTAAGAGTACGTTTTGCTCCAAGTCCTACAGGACCATTACATTTGGGAGGCGTAAGAACCGCATTATATGATTATCTTTTTGCTAAAAATCAAGGAGGAGAATTTGTATTAAGAATTGAAGATACAGATACCGCCAGATATGTAGAGGGAGCTGAAGAATATATTGAAGAAGCTTTAGAATGGTGCGGAATCATTCCTGATGAGAGTCCTAAGAAAGGAGGAAAATTCGCTCCTTACAGACAGTCTGAAAGAAGAGACATCTACGACAGATATACTGAACAGATTCTGAAGACAGACTATGCTTACATTGCTTTTGATACTGCAGAAGAACTGGATGCAATGCGTGCAGAATATGAAGCGAAAGGTGATGTTTTCTCTTATGATAATAAAACAAGAAACCGTTTAAGAAACAGCCTTGCCCTTTCTGAAGAAGAGGTTCAAAGATTATTAGACGAAAAGACGCCTTATGTAGTACGGTTTAAAATGCCTGTTGACAGAGTATTAAATCTTGAAGATATTATTCGTGGAAAATTTTCAGTCAACACCAATACTTTAGATGATAAAGTTCTGGTAAAGAATGACGGAATGCCAACGTATCATTTTGCCAACATTATTGATGACCATGAAATGGAAATCTCCCACGTCATCCGAGGTGAAGAATGGCTTCCATCTTTGGGACTTCACACCTTATTATACGAAGCAATGCAGTGGGAAGCACCACAGTTTGCCCACCTTTCTTTAATTTTGAAACCAGAAGGAAAAGGAAAATTAAGCAAAAGAGACGGAGATAAATTCGGATTCCCGGTATTCCCTCTTGACTTTAAAGATCCTGCTACAGGGGTAATTTCTAAAGGATACAGAGAAAACGGATATCTTCCTGATGCTTTCATCAACATGGTAGCATTATTAGGCTGGTCTCCTGCAGATGATAAAGAAATACTTCCTTTGGATGAAATGATCAGGGAATTCGATCTTCATAAAGTACATAAAGCGGGAGCAAGATTCAGTAAGGAAAAATCAGAGTGGTTCAACCACCAATATATTCAGATGAAATCTGATGAAGAGCTTCTTCAGATTCTGAAAAACACAGATCTTGATCTTTCCGGTGCTTCTGATGAAAAACTATTGAAAGTAATTCATCTGATGAAAGAAAGAGCCACTTTCCCGAAAGACATCTATGAGAGCGGAAAATTCTTCTTTGAAGCTCCTACTTCATATGATGAAAAGGCCTCAAAAAAGGCTTGGAATGAAGAAACATCAGCAATTTTAGGAGAATTGGCTGCTTCATTTGAAGCTACAGACTTTGTTGCTGAAACATTAAAACAAACCATGCATGATTTTGCTGAAAACAAAGGATTAGGAATGGGTAAAGTAATGATGCCGTTACGATTATCTTTAGTAGGAGAACTGAAAGGACCGGACGTTCCGGATATTCTGGAAATCCTTGGTAAAGAGGAAAGTATCTCCAGAATAAGCAATGCTATAAATAATTTTAAATAGAATAACCATAATTTTTCATACATTTGAAAGATTTAATTTACTTCAAGAAATGGAATATTTAAGTTTCGAACTTCCTATCAAAGAATTGATGGACCAATACCAGACGTGTTCTTTAGTAGGAGAAGAAAGTGGTGTTGATGTAAAATTAGCATGCAGCCAGATTGAGGATAAGATTTTAGAAAAGAAAAAAGAAATCTATGGAAATCTTACACCTTGGCAAAGAGTACAACTGTCCCGTCACCCGGATCGTCCTTATACACTGGACTATATCAACGGAATGGCAGACAAAGGCAGTTTCTTAGAACTTCATGGAGACAGAAATTTCGCTGATGATCCGGCAATGATTGGAGGATTGATTACCCTTGATGGTCAGAAAGTAATGATCATAGGGACTCAAAAAGGAAGAACGACTAAAGAAAGACAGCACAGAAGATTTGGAATGCCAAATCCGGAAGGATACAGAAAAGCTTTAAGATTAATGAAACTTGCTGAAAAGTTTAATATCCCTGTGGTAACTTTAGTAGATACACCAGGAGCTTATCCAGGATTGGAAGCTGAAGAAAGAGGACAAGGTGAAGCTATTGCAAGAAATATTTTTGAAATGGTTCAGCTGAAAACTCCAATCTTCACTTACATCATCGGAGAAGGTGCCAGTGGTGGGGCATTAGGAATAGGTGTTGGAAATAAAGTGTATATGTTGGAAAACACCTGGTATACAGTAATTGCACCAGAAAGCTGTTCTTCTATCTTATGGAGAAACTGGGATCACAAAGAAGATGCTGCCAATGCATTAAATCTTACTCCGGCAGATGCTTTAAGAGAAAAGTTCATAGACGGAATCATTGAGGAACCGCTTGGAGGTGCTCATTATGATCAGGAGACAACCTATTTAAACCTGAAAAATTCAATTTTACAGAATATCAAAGCTTTCTCCAAATTTACAGGTCAGGAGCTTGAAACCCAAAGACAGGACAAATTCATTGCAATGGGTCAGTTCAAAGGATAAAAAATAAAAAGGTTAAGAATTTTTTCTTAACCTTTTTTTCTTTAGTTTTCTTCTTATTTATTCTATTCCGCAACATTCAGGGCAATTTCAATATCCTGAGTAATTTTCTTTACAGATGAATATTTTGCATCACAGACTGATGTGGTCATTACGTACTCTCCCTTATCAACCAGGATAAAATTTTCTCCTTTTGCTGGAACCGTTAAATTGTAATATTTTTTCCCGCTGATCTTAACAATAAGATTACAGGACGACCTATTCTTAATATTGATATAAGCTTCACTTTTGTTGATATCATTATTAAAAAGATGAGTAAGCATCGCTGCTCTCCTTTTCCCTTCCTCACTTGGCTCAGCTTTAGATGTTCCTGCCGTTTTTGCTGTACCTGCAGATCCCACCGATGCAAAAGTAGTTCTTCTTTCTTCTTTTAAAGCCTCAATAGCCGCTGCAGTATTATTAGACACAGCCTTACCGTTTACTGTGTTTGTTTTATTTGCAGCAAGTGTTTTACCGCTATTCAGTTCATTATTTTTTACAATATTTTCAATTTTCTCTTTACTGATTGGTCTGATTGTAGGCTTTGCTTCCGGCGAATTATCTGCCATAATAATATCAATCAGCTTTCTTTTGAAATAGTCAGTTTTAGCATGACCTGGGTTCTGTTTCAAAAATCCGGCAATGACTCTTGCCTCTTTTGAAATCTCAGCTTCCTGTTCGGTATAGATAATTACAGTTTCTTTTTCAACAACAGCTTTAGATTTTGTTTTTTTCTTTTTTTGAGAAAAACCTAGAGCAAAAATGCATATAAATAGAAGGAAGAAGATTTTTTTCATTAATCAAACCTTTAAAATAGTATTAAATATATTAATAACGTGAAAAGTCATTTTTTAGTTTATCATTAAAATCATTATCTTTGCACTGCTCTAAAATTAAGCTAAAAATTAATACTAATCTTAAATAAAAAATAATAGATATTATGTCTTATACACCAGTTGCTGCAGACGTAGCTAAATTAAGAAACCAAACAGGTGCAGGTATGATGGACTGCAAGAAAGCTCTAGTTGAAGCTGAAGGAGACTTCGAAAAAGCGGTAGATATCCTTAGAAAAAAAGGACAAAAAGTTGCTGCTAACAGAGCTGACAGAGAGTCTACTGAAGGGGCAGTAATCGCAAGAGTAAATGAAGACAACACTTTAGGTGCTGTAATTTCTTTAAATTGTGAAACTGACTTCGTTGCTAAAAACGAAGCATTCGTTGAGCTAGCTTACGAATTAGCTGAAATGGCTATTTTCGCTGCTACTAAAGAAGAGCTTTTAGCTACAGATTTCCACGGAATCACTGTTGCTGAGAAATTAGTTGAGCAAACAGGAGTTATCGGTGAGAAAATCGAAATCGGATCTTTCGAAAGAATCCAGGGAGATTTCTTAGGAGCTTACATCCATGCTGGAAACAAAATTGCTGCTATCACTTCTCTTTCTGCAAAAGTAGACGGAGCTGAAGAAGCTGCTAAAGCTGTTTCTATGCAGGTTGCTGCAATGAACCCAATTGCTCTTGACGAAACTGCAGTTTCTCAGGAAACTATCGACAGAGAGTTAGAGATTGAAAGACACAAACTTACTGAAGAAGGTAAGCCTGCCAACATTATCGACAACATCCTGAAAGGTAAAATGCAGAGATTCTACAAAGACAACACTTTGGTACACCAGGATTTCATTAAAGACGGAAGTATCTCAGTTGCTGATTACGTAAAATCTGTAAACGCAGACTTAAAAGTAACAGGATTTGTAAGAGTAAGCCTATAAGCTGACTGTTTCAAAAGAATATAGAGTCCCGGTGAAAATTTCATCGGGATTTTTTATTACCATTATTTTCACTCAATAATGCGGTCATACATCCGAAAAAATTAACAGACTAAAAAATTCACCGAAAAAAGAATTATTACCAGATAATCACCATGGTTACGCTCAAGAGTCTATTACCAGTTTCATACCTAACAGGGTTTTTGATTAAAAAGCGAAGGCGTATATTTAACATTTATTTAAATTTTATTAAAAGTATTTCATTTTTTATTTTATTTTTGTAGAAATCCTAATTCCATACTCATGAAAAGATTTCTACTCAGTTTGGTATTAATTTTTTTGACAATTAATACACTCTTTGCACAAAGGGATACCGAGCACTGGATAGCTCCCTATTACGACAGTGTTGGCGGCAACAGCTATGTCAACATGCTCTATCTTTCCACAGACTCTCCAACTCCCGTTGATGTAACCATTTACAATAACAATGCTCCAGTAACCACCGTTACCATCAGTAAAGGTAGTCCGCAGACTTATAAAGTTACCAACAGCCTTATTTCTGCTACCACTACTACTGACGCATTTGTTGTGGGTAATAAGGGATTGTATTTAAAAGCAGCCAAGCCTTTTTACTGCAGCTTAAGACTGGCTCAGAGTGTTCACGGGGAAGTAATAACCAGTAAAGGAAAAGCCGGAATTGGAAAAACATTTTTCGTTGCTGCCGCTCCCAACACCAATACCAGCAGTATTCAAAATTTTACAGCAGGTGTCCTTGCTACCGAAGACAATACCAATGTAACCGTATCATGGAATCCAACTGCCGGAGTTGTTTTTATTAATGGAAATCCAACTGGAAATACTCAGACTTTCACTTTACAAAAAGGACAATCTTTCATTCTTGCAGGATCCGGTTCTCAGTCCGGAAATAAAACAGGCTTTATCGGGGCTAAAATTGTTTCTGACAAGCCTGTAACGTTGACTAATGGAAGCTGTAATGCCAACTTCTCTGCTTCAACAACAGGAAGCGATCCGGTTCTCGATCAATCTGTTCCGGTTGACAGACTTGGGAATACTTTTGCCATGGTAAAAACAAGATCTACTCAACCTTCCTTAAATATGGAGGGAGGTCTTATTGTTGCTACCGAAGATAATACTGAAGTATATCTAAACGGCGGAGGTACTGCTGTTGCAACACTTGCTGCCGGAGAATGGTACAGAATTAACGAAACCAGCTACGTTGCTCAGGGAACATCAGGACATTCAAATATGTTCATTTCCACCACCAAAAATGTATATTTATACCAGTTTATCGGAGTTTTGCAAAGTGATGCTACCAATGGATTCAACTATATCCCGCCATTAAACTGTTTCCTTCCAAGAAAAATTGATGAAATCGGCAAGATCAATGAAATGCCTCTTGGCGTGGGAGGAGCCAGCTCTACTCCCAGTGATCTGGTAGTAAAATTAAACATTCTGACAGAGGCTGGTGCTACTGTAATGTTGAATGACGCGCCTCTTCTCCCTGAAGCGGGTCCTTATCCCCTTGCAGGAAATGCCAACTGGGTAACGTATGCCATCAACAGTGTAACCGGAAATATTAAGATTACATCTACAAAAGCTGTAACAGCAGGTATCAACGGAGGATATAGCTCTGCAGGATACGGAGGTTACTTTGCAGGATTCTCTTCAATCCCTGTTATTGCAAAAAAAACAGGTGAATGTGTTCCGGGAATCATTCTTGAGGTAGACGACGGATATGAAACCTATCAGTGGTTCCGTGACGGAGTTGCCATTCCCGGTGCTACAAGTTATACTTATACTCCTACTCAATCAGGAAATTACACCGTAAAAGTAACCATGGGAACATGTCCTCCCGTAACAACACCTATCTATAAAGTACAAACTTGTTTAAAAGAAACGACACAAGCACTTAACGCTTGTTCTACTAAAATTATTACCCCTACGTTTACTTCCTCCACTCAAACTGTGGTTCCGAGTACAGTAGTAATTTTAACACCGCCTACCAAAGGAACAGCTGTAGTGAATCCAAACGGAACAATCACTTATACACCTAATCCGGGATATTTAGGACCAGATAAAATCGTTTATAAATTCTGTGGAAACTCTGTTGAGTTTACAGATTGTGAACAGGTAACACTCAACCTTACTGTAGTACCGTTCATCGTAACCGATGCTTCTATTAAGGCCTGTTGGTACGATGTAGATCCTTACGCTTATTTTGACCTTACAAAAGCAAAAGTAACAGACTATAATGCTGTTACAAAAAAATACTACCGTACTTTGAATGATCTTACTGCAGGAATCAATGAAATCACAACCCCAAACAACTTCCCTTCAACAGGAGGATTTGTATACGTGAAAGTAACAACTGCTGAGGGATGTACAGCCAATGCAAAAATTGAATTAATTGTACTTCCAATTAAAAAATCTCCAATCCTTGTAGATCAGTATATCTGTATGGATGCGAAAACGAACCTGGACGCTGGTCCTGGATATGATTCATACCAATGGAGCACTGGAGCTACCTCCTCAGGTATCAGAGATATAGGGGTGGGAGAATACACTGTAATTCTTGGTAAGAACGGATGCTTCCTTACACAGACTGTAAAAGTTAAAAAAGTTGAAGATCCAGTAATTCAAACTATTGAAATCAATAATAATACAGCAACTGTAATTGTAAGCGGAGGTAAAGCTCCTTACAAATATGCAGTTGATGGTACTGCAAACTGGCAGGATTCAAGTACCTTCACAGGTTTAACGAGAGGACAGCACACTTTCTATGTAAAAGATGTTTATAACTGTACTCCTATTGCTGTGGAAGTTACCATTCCTAATCTATTAAATGCGATTACACCTAATGGGGATAATGTAAATGATTATATAGATTACAGTGAACTGGCTTATAAAGAAAATCTGAGTTTTGTAGTGTATGACAGATATGGAAACATGGTGTTCACCGGAAATAGGTTCAACAACTACAGATGGGATGGAAAACACTTTGATAAAAAATTGGGAACAGGAACATACTGGTATCACATCAGCTGGAATGAGTCCAACAAAGAAAAGACCCCAATAAAATATACAGGTTGGATTCTTGTTAAAAACAGAGAGTAATAATTAGTTTAAAACTATATTTAATGAGCCGCGATCAGATAATCGCGGCTCATTTTTTTTAGATTTTCAATTAAATCCGCCTATTATATTATGTTAAAAGCAAAAAAATAATATAAATTTAAATTTTGTTTAACCACGATTTCAAAATCATATTTTTTTATTCTATTTTCAATAATTTAATACTTTTTATCACTAAATTTGTGGTAAAGACCACCGCTGAATGAAAAAAATTTTATCTTTTCTATTTATGTTTTGCATTTTCACCTCTGCTTTTGCCCAGTTGGACCGGGAGCATTGGTTTGCTCCGATGATAGATAGAACAGGCGCTCCCAATCCCTATCAAAAACTGTATTTATCAACCAACAGAACAACTCCTTTTCCTGTAAGCATTTACAATAATAACGTTCTGATTGGAACAGTAAATATCAGTAAGAATAACCCTCAGAAATTTGACGTATTAAGGACTTATATTATTACCAAACTGCAGGCCGATTTATTTACCCCTACAACCAAAGGATTATACCTTAAAGCAGAATTCCCTTTTTATGCCAATTTAAGATTCTCAGTATTCAACCATGGAGAAATTATTACTTCCAAAGGAATTTCTTCCACAGGACTGAAGTTTTACGCAGCTGTCACTCCTATTACAGTGAGCAATTCCATTCTGAATTTCATGACCAGCGTACTGGCAACTGAAGATAATACCAATGTTACTATTTCCGGGTACAGTCCTAACGTTCAGTTTTCAAATGGAACAACTGGGGCAACCAATCCTACAATCACTTTCACTTTAAATAAAGGACAATCCTATATTATTGATGGGATTGGAAACATAGCAACAAACTTTGATGGTTTTATTGGGGCTAAAATTACTGCAACCAAACCCATCAATATCACCAATGGAAATTTTAACGGTCAATATGCAGGAAATCATCCAGCTGGCTCAGATATTTTAATGGATCAGGCAGTACCTGTCAACAGGCTTGGAAATGAATTTGCGCTTGTAAAAGGTAATGGTTCTATTGGCTCCCATATGGAAGGGGCTATTGTAATTGCTACTGAAGATAATACTCAAATTTTTGTAAACAATGAAATTTCACCTATAGCAACCCTCAATGCAGGAAAATATTTTGTCATTCCTGACTCAAAATATATCCTTCAGGGTAACGGACATTATAATTTATATCTCAAAACATCAAAAAATGCTTATGTCTACCAAATTTTAGCAGGAGTTTCAAATGCAGGAAATGAAACGGCTACCGGTGGATTTAATTATATTCCTGCTTTGAACTGTTACCTGCCAAAGCAAATTAATGAACTGGGGCTTATCGATGAAAATTTTGTTCATTCCATCGGTAATCCTGGAGGAGTATTGAATATACCTACAAAACTTAACATCATTACAGAACGTGGTGCTACTATTACAGTGAACGGAGCTAATCCTCCTTCAATAACCGGCCCTTACAATATGACAGGTACAACGAATTGGGTTACCTATGGTATTCCCAATGTAACAGGTACAATTACTATAGTTTCAAATAGAGCAATTATGGCTGGTATTACTGCTGGCAGTGACGCTGTAGGATATGGAGGCTTTTTTGCCGGCTTTCCTACACAGCCTGTTATTTTACAATCCGGAGGCGGCTGTATTCCAGGAATGACTCTTACCATAGATCCTTTTATTTATGACACCTATCAATGGTACAGAAACGGAGTTATTGTTCCGGGAGCTACCACTTCATCAATCTCACCTACATTACCAGGATATTACACATGTTCTGTAACAATGGGAAGCTGTGCACCTTTAGTTACTGAACAATTTAAAGTTCTCAATTGTACAAAACTGACTAATACATCATACAACGTATGTAATGCTAAAACGATAATCCCTGCATTCAGCGGCTCATCACAAACTCCCGTTCCAAGCACAGTAGCTATTACATCAACACCTTCATTGGGTACAGCTATTATAAACCCTACTACAGGCGTTATTACTTATACTGTAAATACTCCCGGAACATCAGGAACTGATACGTTCTCCTATACATTCTGTGGAGATGATCCAGACTTTCCAGATTGTGAAACAGTAACCGTTACCCTGAATATTCAGCCTCTAACAGTAATGAATGCGACATTATTTGCCTGTGATATCAATGGTCAGGGAACCTTCAACCTGACGACAGCAAATGTTACCAGTAACTCACCTGTTACTATTACTTATTACCCTACCCTTGCGGATGCTCAGAATGAAAATGCCGCAGCACTAATAACTAACACAACGGCCTATACTGCAACTAACGGAACAATAGTATATGCACTTGTTAATGACCATATTGGATGTAAAAACATTGCACAAATAACATTATCACTTTTTAATAAAGCTATTGTACAGGATAACTACAATGGAGTCTTCTGTGATGATAATCTGGATGGAACAGTTAATGTTGTGCTTTCCAATATCACCCCTATTGTTCTTAATAATCCAAATTATTTTACGAATGTAAGATATTATGCAAATCTGGCAGATGCCAATGCAGGGAATAACAATACGCTCCCTAATAACTGGAGTTATACAGCAACTACAACCATTTACATCAGGGTAGATTCTCCTGATGGATGTGCTTCTGTGATCAAACCTTTACAATTTAGTATCGGAGCAAAAATAATATTGATTACAAAAACCGTTACCGAAAGTACCTGTGATGATGATCTGGACGGAATAAAAAGTGTCAACTTAGCTCAGTTTATTCCTCAGTTTACATTAGATCCGAATGTTACTTTTACTTTTCATACAACTCTAACAGATGCTCAGAACAATGTGAATGCAGTTTTATCTCCTGTTAATATCACTAATTCACAGACCTACTATATCCGTTTTGAAAAAAATGGAGTTTGTCCTGAAGTAGGTACTCTGAAGATTAACATTAAAGTTCCTAAGAAATCAGATATTTTAAAAGACAAGGCAATTTGCCCAAAAACTACTACTACACTTAATGCAGGACCTGGCTTTGAAAAATACCTATGGAGCACCGGAGCGACTACTCCTTCCATTACGAATGTTGCTCCCGGAAGTTATTGGGTAGAACTTACCTTCAATGGCTGTGTTTACAAGCAATATGTAAATGTTACAGAATTGCCGCTTCCTATCATAACCTCTATTGAAATTGATGGAACAACTGTAAAAGTTGGGGCGAGCGGTGGTACACCTCCATATGAATATTCCTTAGATGGTGTGGTATGGCAGAGTTCCAATGTTTTCTACAATGTACCCAGAGGAGCTCACAACATATTTGTAAGAGACTCTAAAATGTGTGAGGATGTTAAAAAACCATTTGCCATTATTAATCTGATCAATACCATTACTCCGAATGGAGATGGGCATAATGAAGTCATCGACTATTCTGCCTTAATGAAGAATGATAATCTTGTATTCCGGATCTTTGACAGATATGGTGCAGAAGTCTTCAGGGGCACTCCTGAAAACAGATACACCTGGGATGGAAGAATCGGAGGCAGATATGTTCCTACAGCAAATTACTGGTATTTTATCACCTGGACGGAATATGGCTCCAACCTTATGGTAAAATACACGAGCTGGCTGCTTGTAAAACATAGGTAACAACAGAAAACCGGAAGAAAAAACATCTGAAAATTCAGCACTTATTTCTTCCGGTTTTTTATGTAAATGTTTCATTTTTTACATGAATGGCAAGTTTCTAACACTCCTTAACAATTTAATCCCAAAGTTTAATATAACTTTAACCACTAATCTTCATCTAACTACACAGAATTGCTTTATTTCTATGTAATTTTGCGCATTATATGAAGAAACTGTTTACTCTACTGCTATTGGTTTTTCTGGCAAAAATTAATGCACAAATATATTCCGGGGAGGTATTTCTGAGAGACAACTCTATTTTATATCTCAATCAGGTGTATGTCACCAATCTGAATACACAGAAAACCGTTCTTACGGACTACAATGGAAACTTTAATATCCCTGCCAATACCGGGGATGTCATCCGGTTTACCTCTATTGTTACCGAAAGAAAAGACATCAAACTGACTCCTCAGTCTATGGAACAAAAAAATCTGGTTGAGCTTAAAATCGCCTATTACGAAATTCAGGAGATTGTTCTCAGCAGGTTCAAGCCTACCGGTAACCTCCGATATGACGTGAATTCTTTAAGAAAAGAAGACAAAGCATATGCCCTTAAAAAGTAATTGGTCTTCCTGAACCCAAAGGAGACGGAACACCTCCGGAACTTCCTGTTGCAGGACTTAGAGATGGAGGACTTACCTTCAGCCTGGAAAGTATTTATGATATCCTTTCCGGAGAAAGAAAGAAAAAACAGCGTTACCAGGCCTATGAAAGGATGAACAGCTCCGTAGCACAGATCAAAAATTATCTGGGGAAAGATTATTTTATAAAGTTTAAAATACCGGAAAACTTAATTGATAACTTCCTTCAGTTTGTTTATTCCTCCGAAAATATCCAGGCCTACGTATTAGCAGGCAACTTTGAAGCAGTAAAAATTCCTATTGAAAAATATCTTCCTATTTATCAGAAAAGGCTCAGAAGCTCACATCTTCAGGAAGTTGTAGGCGGCAACTAGAGATTTCGGCAAAAAACAATTCAAAATATTTATAACTCATGTACATTACATGGGTTATTTTTTTGCGGAATGGCTGAGAACACCAGCTATGCTTTACTACAAAAGTATTCACAATATGAATTATTCAAATTTTGCAACATATTATTCCTCAATATTCAAAAATATGTTTAATTTTATCTCACAAACAAGTGTTTAAAATAAAAACACCAGATATTTCGTTATCAAATAAAAAACTAAGCAACCAAAACGCAAATTAAGAGTGAAGCACCTAATTTCTAACTTAATATTAATTAATGAAAAAAGTACTTTTACTTCTTGGCTGTATGTTCTTTTTTATGGCTTCTGCCCAAAAGAAAGGGAAAGATTATAGTGATATTTTAAAAAGTAAGAATATCTATGAGATCAATGCCTTTTTAAGGGATGCTCATCCTGATGATCCCCGAAGATCTGTTTTGAAACCCAGGGTAATGGAAATGATGAAAGAGTACATCAAAAATGCACACCCTGCTGATCAAAAAGTAAAAGACATGCAGGAAATGCTTGCTATGTTGAGGAGAAGACCTTCTACCAAAATTACTTTTGATGAAATGAATGCCATCATCAAACAAAAACAAATTGCAAAATACAAAGCTGAGCTGGCTGCAAAACAATCTACCACAGTCTATACACCTAGTACTGCTCAAAATACATACGTTGTAAACGCTAATGCTAATGCCGCCATTCCAAATACTGAAGCAGAAGAATTTAATATGTTGATGGCTGTATCTCCTGTAGAACACAAAAACAGAACAGTAAAAATCTTAAATTCCCTATTTGATAATAATCCTAATGCTAAAGAATGTATTGTTTTGATTCGAAATAAATCAGATTGCAACATCATTGTAAGAATGGAAGGTGTAGGAACGACCAAATATAGACTAGCAGTTCCTGCCCAGGGTGAAGGTTCCATTGTGATAGATAAAGGACAATATCTTTTTACCAGCCTGGTTTGCGGGGCTCAATATGCTTCACAAAAAACGATTGAAAGACCAATTATGGTGGCCTTGGGAGGCCAATAATACAAACTAAATACGAATGATATCTATGTCTTTTACTACCAAAAGACATAGAGACTCCATAAATTTTCACTATTTTTGCACTCATTTTATAACTCAATGGGCAAGAATAAATTAGCAAGATTTGCAGAAAACAAAATATTACCGAATGTAATCCAGCCAACAAGAGAAGATGCTTTAAATGGTTTCGATCTTAAAGGAAAATGGAGAGACAATTTTTTTAAAAATGATAATCCTATCGTATTGGAACTGGGCTGTGGAAAAGGAGAATATTCTGTAGGGCTTGCAAAAACATTTCCTGAAAAAAACTTCATCGGAGTTGATATTAAAGGAGCCAGATTTTGGTTTGGCGCTAAAGAAGCTGTGGACAACAACATGACTAATGTAGCGTTTTTGCGAACTCAGATCGAACTTGTAGATTATTTCTTTGCTGAAAATGAAGTAGACGAAATCTGGATTACATTCCCTGATCCACAGATTAAATACAAAAGAACAAAACACAGATTAACCCATCCGGATTTTTTAAACCGATATAAAAAATTCCTGAAGCCAGGAGGCATCATTCACCTGAAAACCGATTCAGAATTCCTGCACGGCTATACGCTAGGATATTTACAAGGAGCAGGCTATGAAATCATTTCTGCCCACCATGATATCTATGGCGCACCAGAATATGATCCTAATACGGAACACCTGAGAGATATCAAAACGTATTACGAAGAGCTATTCTCAGCGAAAGGAAAAACTATTACTTACATCAAATTCCGGATAAGCTGATGAAATAAACAAACTTGATGAAAAAAAATTTTTAACGATTTTATTCTTCACATTTCTTATTCCCCACTTTACACAAGCTCAGAAAAGCAGTAAAGACATCTTAAAAAGCACAAATATCAAAGAAATCGAAGAATACCTGAGGAACGCACACCCTGACGATCCTAAAAAGACTGTGCTGAAGCCAAAACTTATTGCTTTAAAAACACAGAATGGACAAAGGGAGCGCTAACGGCCAAACCTATGGAAGCAAGACCTGTTATTGCAGACATACCTAAAAGTGCAATGAGAAATCCTAATTCGGACGATGCCGAAGAGTTTAAAAAACTTATTACTGAGACATCTGCTGAACACAAGGCAAAAACTGTAAAAGTACTGAATGCAATGTTTAATGAGGACATTAACCGTAATGAAGCGATTCTCTTATTCAAAATAATTCTGACTGTAATATTGTATTGCGGATAGAAGGAAAAGAATTTTACAATCTTGCTGTTCCTGCTCATGCAGAAAATTTCATTGTACTTAAAAAAGATTCATATACATTGAGCAGCAATATCTGTGATATGAAATATTCCTCTCAGAAAGAGATAAAAAAAAGTATATTTGTAACAGTAGACAATCCAAGACCTGCCAACACTGGACTGAAGTCTGCCCAAAAGGAGCCCATAACGGAAAAGTCAGAGAAAAAACAAAAGTCAAAAAAATAGAATAGGATGAAAAAACTATTAGTTCTCACCGGAATTTTATTGATTCTTGCCAGCTGTAATGTTAATTATGGAGGCTATCCGGGAAGAACCTCCTACCCTTATCCTTCTAACAATTCAGGGAACAGAGCCAATATAGAAAGAGAGTATAACGATCTTATGAAGACTTATAAGCCGGAAACTGCTGATGTACTTAATGACCTTCTCAACAGTGATGATCCTAAAAATCCAAAGACCTCTATTTCCGTGGAAAATAAATCTCCTTGTAATATGGTCCTTACGGTGAGTGGTGGCAATTTCTTCAAGAAGATTCCCATTGGTGCAGGTAAAATAGGATATACCATGGTTCCGAAAAATCAGAACTACAGATTATCCGGGATTGTTTGTAACTCAACATACCAATCCACAAAATTTGTTACAACATCTTATTCTATAAAACTTTCAAACTAAAATATAGCCTGCAGAATTCTGCAGGTTTTTGTTTTTAATGAAGACTCTCATCTTTTATTATAGTTAATAGCTTTTTACCGTAAGATCAGATTGCTTTTAAAGTTCTCAAAGTAACTCGCTATAGGAAAAAGTACATAAAAGACTTTATACCGCCTGAAAACGCTTAATAGAGCGCTCAGCATCAACAAATATCCATAAACCAGTCCTCATATTTCATTGTTCTTTAAATAGTGCTGAGCTAAATCCCTTTATTAGAAGTAAAAATTGGCATCAAATCAAAATAGTATTTTGAAGATCAAACATATAAAAATATTTCCTTATATTTAGAAATATAATTGCGGTATCCGAAAAGCATATAGAGTAGGAAAAAAATTAAAACTAAAACCATGAAAAATTTAAAAAAAGTCTCAAGAACTGAGCTAAGAACAATCAAAGGAGGATACAGAAGCTGTATGGATGGCTGTAGTATGGAACTGGGCGAAATGTGTTGCAATGGAGTATGCAGAATTGGAGTAATTATCCCTAGTACCGACCCTGACCTACCAGAGTTGATGGTATGTCCTAAGAAATAAATTCTGTGGTATAAACAATAAAAAACGCTGGACCGAAATCCAGCGTTTTTCCTATATTAAAGAAAATCTTTAATTATTCTGCATCGAAATCAGCATCTGTATCAGCAGATACCTTTTCTCCTTCTTCTTTAGATTTTTCTTTATCAGCTTTTCTTTGAGACTGACCTTCTTTGATAGATTCAGAAACTACGCTAAGGATCATATCAATAGACTTAGAAGCATCATCGTTTCCTGGGATAACGAAGTCAACTTTTCTAGGGTCAGAGTTTGTATCAACGATACCGAAAACTGGAATACCTAGTTTCTTAGCTTCAGTTACCGCGATGTGTTCTCTTAAGATATCAACTACAAATACAGCAGACGGAAGTCTCACCATGTCAGCGATAGAACCTAAGTTCTTCTCAAGGTTAGCTCTTTGTCTGTCAACTTGTAATCTTTCTTTTTTAGATAAAGTTTCGAATGTACCGTCTTTTTTCATTTTGTCGATAGCATTCATCTTCTTTACAGCCTTTCTGATAGTAACGAAGTTCGTTAACATACCACCTGGCCATCTTTCTGTAATATAAGGCATATTAAGTTCAGAAGCGTGTTTTGCAACCACTTCTTTCGCTTGCTTCTTAGTAGCTACGAAAAGAACTTTTTTACCTGCAGAAGTTAATTTTTCTAAAGCGCTGCACGCTTCATCCAATTTAACTGCTGTTTTATGTAAGTCTACAATGTGAATACCGTTTTTCTCCATAAAAATGTATGGAGCCATATTTGGATTCCACTTTCTAGTCATGTGACCGAAGTGTACGCCAGCCTCTAAAAGGTCTTTTACATTTGCTTTTGCCATGTTTTCTGTTTTTGTTAGTTTACTTTCCGTCTTTTAAACAATCAACAACTTCTTTAGATGGGAGAAGCGTTTGGATGCTAAACGTAACGGGCAATTGGCGGTCTGCTTTTTGCTTTTGGCAATGGGCTTTTCGCCGAGATTAAGTTTAAAAAAAATTTAATACATTCCTGTAGCCAATAGCCATAAGCCATCTGCCAACGAGAAATCTTAACGTTTTGAGAATTGGAATCTCTTTCTTGCTTTTTTCTGACCTGGCTTCTTTCTTTCCACCATTCTTGCGTCTCTTGTAAGTAAACCAGCTGGCTTCAATGCTAATCTGAACTCAGCGTTGATTTCGCATAAAGCTCTAGAAATACCTAATCTGATAGCTTCTGCCTGACCTGTATTACCACCACCGAATACGTTTACGGTAACGTCATACTGACCAACAGTCTCAGAAAGGATAAACGGTTGGTTTAATTTGTAAACCATCACGTCTGTAGAGAAATATTCTTTAGCATCTTTACCGTTTACTGTAATAACACCAGAACCTGGTTTTACATAAACTCTAGCTACAGAAGTTTTTCTTCTTCCGATTTTGTGAACTATAGACATAATTAATTATTTAAATTCGTTAACATTAATTGTTTTTGGCTGTTGAGCTTCATGTTTGTGCTCAGTTCCTTCATATAAATAAAGGTTCTTAAGGATAGCAGCTCCTAATCTGTTTTTAGGCAACATACCTTTTACAGACTTCTCTAATACCTTTAAAGAATCTTTCTTTTGAAGTTCAGCCGCAGTCATAGACTTCTGTCCACCAGGGTATCCTGTATGCCAGATATAAGTCTTATCAGCCCACTTGTTTCCGGAAAGTGTAATTTTCCCAGCATTCAAAACGATTACGTTATCACCACAATCTACGTGAGGTGTGTAGTTCGTTTTGTGCTTACCTCTCAAAATCTTTGCAACCGTAGAAGCTAATCTACCTAACGGCTGTCCTTCAGCGTCTACCACAACCCATTCTTTATTAGCAGTAGCTTTGTTCGCTGAAACAGTTTTGTAACTTAATGTATTCACACGTTTTAGTTAAAGATTAAACATAATTTACCCCTAAAAGGGTGTGCAAAGGTACAAATTATTTTCGTAACCCAAAAACATATTTTATTTAATCTATATAATCTTTACTCTACACCCCTCTATCAATAGATTTTAACACTATTTATAATTTTGGCACAGATCTTGCGAACTCATGAGCCGATGAAAAAAAACACTTCGTAGATTCTAAAAACACCAATGAAACAGTAAAGAGTTTATTCCCTCAACTCTTTCTTTCATTAATTTTACTTTAACGATTCCCGTAAAACATATTAATATAATCATAATTTCACTGAAATAATTATATTTGTGGCAATCATATTCCATAATCATGAGCCACGGAAAAGTACGAGAAGATAAAACCTGTCTAAACTGCGGACATCAGGTTGAAGAAAGGTTTTGCCCCCACTGCGGACAGGAAAATATTGAAAGACGACAGCCTTTCTATTTTCTTTTCACCCATTTCATTGAAGATTTTACTCATTATGACGGACAGTTCTGGGGAACAGTAAAAAATTTGTTATTTAAACCTGGCAAACTGACAAACACATATCTCGAAGGAAAGAGACAGAAGTTCGTACCTCCTGTAAAGCTTTATATTTTTGTCAGTTTTATTACATTCTTCGTATTTGCCCTTTTTCCTATGGTTAATATAGGTTCCCCTAAAGAAGGAAACACACAAGAGCAGAGTAAGACAAACCTTTTAAAAATCATGAGCCCTGTCGGGAAACAAAAGCTGATAGACAGTATCAAAGCAAAAAAACATGTGACTGCAAAGGACTCTCTTACCATTGAAGAGCTAAAAGCTGTTCCTGATTCTTCTGAATTAGAAGACATGATGAACATGGACAAAAAAATAGATCCGGACGTTAGCTTTGGAGAATATAAAACCAGAAAAGCTTACGATTCTGCTAAAGCCAAAAACCCGTCATCTCTCAGTTTTATTGAAGCTCCCATCGTTCACAAATTCTTTGAACTTAAAGAAAAAGGCGTTAAAAAAAAGGAGATTATTGCCGGTATGATAGAAAAGTCTTTTCATAATCTTCCTAAAGCCCTTTTCATTTACCTTCCTCTTTTCGCATTCTTTTTATGGGTTTTCCATAGTAAGAAAAAGTGGTGGTATTTTGATCATGGAATCTTTACGCTGCATTATTTCTCGTTTTTATTACTAACCGTCTTACTTATATTCTTACTCTCTAAATTGACAGGCCTCACAGACTTCTGGCCTATTAATACTATTTTATATTTAACAATATCATTCCTGTTATTATATACTATGGCCTATTTCTTTATTGCCCACAGACGCGTTTATCGTGCCCATGGTTTGGTAAGCATTATTGTCGGAATAATACTGTTCTCCATTAATTTTATCGCATTCATGTTTTTACTCCTAGGCCTTGCCCTGATAAGTTTCATGATGATACACTAATATAAAAGAGGCTTTTCAATGTGAAAGCCTCCTTTTATTTATTTTCTTAATGACTTAGTCGCCCTAAAGCTCGCTATAACATAATAGGCAACAAATACCATGGAAAACTTTAGAATAGAAGGAATAGCAAGCTCAAGTTTAAAAATCAGAGTTCCTGCAAAAACCAGAATAGCCATTACTACAAAAGACAGTCCCAGTTTCTTTACCAATGTAATATCCGGAGTATCTAAATAATAAGCAATCCCCCACGCTGCACCAAAAGCAATAGCGTAGTAGAACTCTAAACCGATATTCTCTGAACTTAAAAAGAAATAATTAATCAGGAAGCTTACTGCAGTTCCCAATGCGAAATATATCAACGCTTTTTGCATGTCTGTAAAATATAGTGCAAAAATAGAGAAATTAATTTGAGAATCTGAAGAAGCCCTTTGACAATGAAATCGTCATAACTCATTTTAATTCTGTAGTTACCGAACCATTCAACTTTCAAACATTTAAATACAAAATTGGGGAGATATAATTAAATAACACAAAATAATAATCTGAAAATCAAAAACATAAATTCAAACACTATGTTCTTTTTTTATTATTATATTTGGAAACTTAGAAACTTTCTAAAATTTTTATGGAAACCCAAAAATATACTCCAACCAACAAGGTAAGAATCGTAACTGCTGCCTCATTATTTGATGGGCATGATGCTGCGATTAATATTATGCGTCGTGTCATTCAGGGAACAGGATGCGAAGTGATCCATTTAGGACACGATAAATCGGCAGAAGAAGTTGTAAATACAGCGATTCAGGAAGATGCCAATGCTATTGCATTAACTTCATATCAGGGAGGTCACAATGAATATTTCAAATATATCTATGACCTGTTGAGAGAAAAAAATTCACCTCAGATCAAGATCTTTGGCGGCGGCGGCGGTGTAATTCTGCCTGAAGAAATCAAAGATCTGATGTCTTACGGAATCGACAGAATTTATTCTCCGGATGACGGTCGTGAACTTGGTCTTCAGGGAATGATTGATGACCTGGTACACAGATCAGATTTTGCAACTGGAAAAGATGTCACTGCAAAAGATCTTGACGATATCAGTTTTGAAAATCCGTCAAGTATTGCACAAATTATCTCAGCTGTTGAAAACTTCTCAGAAGAAAAGCCTGAGCTTGTAAAAGCAATCGACGAGAAATCTCAAGATCTTACTATTCCAATTATTGGTATCACCGGTACCGGAGGAGCTGGTAAATCTTCTTTAACAGACGAATTGGTAAGACGCTTCTTACGTTCCAATACAGATAAAAAAATCGCTATTATTTCCATCGACCCTTCGAAAAAGAAAACCGGAGGTGCTTTATTGGGAGACAGAATCCGTATGAACGCGATCAATGATCCAAGAGTTTATATGCGTTCGATGGCAACCAGAGAAAATAACGTTTCCGTTTCTCCATTTATTCACTCTGCACTCAATGTATTGAAACTGGCTCATCCGGACGTCATCATTCTCGAAACTTCAGGGATCGGGCAGTCTGGTTCAGAAGTTTCTGATTTTGCAGATATTTCCATGTATGTAATGACTCCTGAATATGGAGCTTCTACACAGTTGGAAAAAATCGACATGTTAGACTATGCGGATCTGGTAGCATTGAATAAATCTGACAAGCGTGGTGCATTAGATGCACTTCAGGCGGTAAGAAAACAGTTCCAGAGAAACCATCTTCTATGGGAAAGCCCATTAGATGATATGCCGGTGTATGCTACGAAAGCCTCTCAGTTTAATGATCATGGAACTACAGAATTATACAATAGATTAGTTTCAAAAGTAAACGATAAATTCGCTGATTTAAATCTAAAAACTTTTGTAGAACAGGAAGTTACTGAAGAAGTAACGATTATTCCTCCGAAAAGAGTTCGCTACCTTTCTGAAATCGTTGAAAACAACAAACAATATGATGTCAATATTGAAAAGCAGGCTGAGCTGGCCAGAACAATGTATCATATTGAAGGTGTAAAAAATATCATCTCCAATGAAGTTTTGGACGCTGAATACCAAAAAGCAGAGAAAGAGCTTCAACAGGATAATATCGACTTCCTAAAGACATGGGACGATACGAAAAAAGCATTCCATGCAGAGTTTTATTCTTATTTCGTAAGAGGAAAAGAAATTAAAGTTGAAACTTCTACAGAGTCTTTATCTCATTTGAGAATTCCAAAAATTGCATTACCAAAATACAATGACTGGGGTGATCTAATCAAATGGAAAGGCCAGGAAAATCTTCCGGGAAGCTTCCCTTATACCGCAGGTATTTATCCGTTCAAAAGAACCGGTGAAGATCCTACAAGGATGTTTGCAGGAGAAGGAGGTCCTGAAAGAACCAACAGAAGGTTCCATTATGTTTCTGCAGAGATGCCTGCAAAACGTTTATCTACAGCATTTGACTCTGTAACCTTATATGGCCAGGATCCTGCTTTACCACCAGATATTTATGGTAAAATCGGGAACGCGGGAGTTTCTATTGCGACACTGGATGATGCGAAGAAATTATACTCCGGATTTGATCTGGTAAATGCATTAACTTCGGTTTCAATGACAATCAACGGTCCTGCACCGATGCTACTGGCTTTCTTTATGAATGCCGCCATCGATCAGAATGTTGAAAAATACATCAAAGAAAATGGTTTAGAGTCTAAAGTAGAAGCTAAGCTTAAAGAAAAATTTGATGATAAAGGATTAGAAAGACCAAAATACAACGGTGAACTTCCTCCATCCAACAACGGTTTAGGACTACAACTTTTAGGATTAACAGGTGATGAAGTAATCCCTGCTGATGTGTATGCAGAAATTAAAGCTAAAACAATTGCTACAGTTCGTGGTACTGTTCAGGCTGACATCTTAAAAGAAGACCAGGCCCAGAATACGTGTATCTTCTCTACAGAATTTGCATTGAGATTAATGGGTGACGTTCAGGAATATTTCATCAGAGAAAAAGTACGAAACTTCTACTCTGTTTCCATTTCAGGATACCATATTGCTGAAGCAGGAGCGAATCCGGTTTCCCAATTGGCATTCACACTGGCTAACGGATTTACTTATGTGGAATATTACTTAAGCCGTGGAATGGATATCAATGATTTTGCACCGAACTTATCTTTCTTCTTCTCCAATGGTATAGACCCTGAGTATTCAGTAATCGGACGTGTGGCAAGAAGAATCTGGGCAAAAGCCATGAAATTAAAATACGGAGCAGACGAAAGAAGTCAGATGTTGAAATACCACATTCAGACTTCAGGACGTTCTCTGCACGCTCAGGAAATTGATTTCAACGATATCAGAACGACTCTTCAGGCACTTTATGCAATCTATGATAACTGTAACTCTCTTCACACCAATGCTTATGACGAAGCAATTACAACGCCTACTGAGCAATCGGTAAGAAGAGCAATGGCGATTCAGTTAATCATCAACAAAGAATTAGGATTGGCTAAAAACGAAAATCCGCTTCAGGGATCATTCATCATTGAAGAATTAACGGATCTTGTAGAAGAAGCTGTATATACTGAATTTGACAGAATCACAGAAAGAGGTGGCGTTCTTGGAGCTATGGAAACTATGTATCAGCGTTCAAAAATCCAGGAAGAATCAATGCATTACGAATGGCTGAAGCACACCGGTGAATATCCTATTATCGGAGTAAATACTTTCTTAGGAAAAGATGGTTCGCCAACTGTTTTACCAGGAGAAGTTATCCGTTCTACAGAAGAAGAGAAACAGGCACAGATTGAATCTCTTCACAACTTCCAGCAAGCCAATGAAAGTAAGTCTGACGAAGCCTTAAGAAAACTTCAACATGCAGCCATCAACCAGCAAAACTTGTTTGAAGTGATGATGGATGCTGTGAAATACTGTTCTTTAGGACAGATTACCAATGCTTTATTTGAAGTAGGCGGTAAGTACAGAAGAAATATGTAATATACAGATACAATCATTTTAATTTATAATACATGAAATCTCCCTATTTTTGGGAGATTTTTATTTTACAATGAAACCAAAAGCTTTATTCAACTGGAGCAGTGGAAAAGATTCTACCCTTGCTCTTTATAAAATACTACAGGAAGATCAGTACGAGATCACTACACTGCTTACCAGCATCAATCAGGAATTTCAAAGGATCTCTATGCATGGAGTTCATGTATCGCTTTTAGAAAAACAAGCGGAAAGCCTCGGAATCCCATTAACCAAAATGGAACTCCCTAAAGAACCATCCATGGAAGAATATCAACAGATCATGAATACAACAATGACTGAAATTAAGGCACAGGGCATTACTTATTCAATTTTTGGCGATATCTTTCTGGAAGATCTGAGAAAATACAGAGAAGACCAATTAAACACTATTGGCATGAATGCAGTATTTCCTCTTTGGAAACAAAATACCTCCAACCTCATCCATGAGTTCTTAGATCTTGGTTTTAAAACTATCGTAACCTGCGTTAACGGATCTTACCTTGATCAAAGTTTTGCCGGACGAATTATTGATCAGCAATTCATTGATGACCTTCCTGAAAATGTTGATCCATGCGGAGAAAACGGAGAGTTTCATACTTTTACTTTTGATGGTCCCATTTTCAAAAATCCGATTCAGTTTAAAATTGGAGAAACAGTAAAGAAAACGTATCCCAGACCCAAAACATCTCCTGACAAAGAAGATGGAGAGTATGTTTTCTGGTTTAGCGACCTTGTATTAAAATAGGCCTGTGAATTTTCTTCCCCATGCTTTTAAATGTACCATTTTTATCGCAGGAGAATTTTATTAAGACTAAAATTGTCCACAAATATTAATTCAATTAGCACTAAATTGCTCCGGAACCTCATCCTAGCACGCAATTTGCTTCCCTTAATGCTCTTCAGGATATTTTAGTATCTTTAAGAATATCAATCATCATTTAAAAAATACAACACCTGTGATCAAAAATTTATTATTCCTGTCTTTTTTCTGTTTTTTATCTTCCTGTACCACAACTGAGGTTCCAAAAATTGCCCCGGTTGATAAAAAAGCAATCATTGATTCTACCATTGCTGCTTTTCAGAAAACCCTTTTAGAGCAACAGATTGATTCCACTTTCAAGAAATATCATTTCAATGGAAGCATAGCTGTTTTTAAAGATTCTATACCTCTTTACAGAAGGGAAAACGGTTATTCAGATTTTAAAAGTAAAAGTAAAATTGACAGCAATACTATTTTTGCAATCGGATCTGTGAGCAAACAGTTCACTGCTGTTCTGATTCTGCTCCAGATGGAACAGGGAAAACTGAATGTAACAGATAAAGCGTCAAAATACCTGAAAGAATTTCAAATCAAAGAATATGAAAACATCACAATTCATCAGCTATTAAATCATACTTCCGGTTTGAATCTGATGGGTGGAAAACTGATGTTCAAAAGTGGATCAAATTTCTTTTATTCCAATGATGGATTCAATACTCTTGGAAAGATTGTCGAAAAAGTTTCTGGAAAATCATATGATGAGAATGTATCGGAACTATTCAAAAAAGCAGGAATGTCCCATTCTTCAACAGGAAATACTTTCAAAGGAAATAATTTTGCCAGTGCGTATGTCGGGACACCTGCCAAATTCTCAGAAGTTCCCAATATGCCGAAAAGATTAGGCGGATCAGAAATCGGGATACCCGCTGGAGGAATACTATCTACGATTCAGGATCTTCATTCATGGAATAAAGCTCTCTATGGTGGAAAAATTTTAAAACCGGAAACCCTTAAACTCTTCATGGCAAAAAGTTCAGAAAGGCATCATGCTATTTTTGGAAAAATGGGTTACGCCTATGGAATTATGCTTAATATCGGTCAACCCAATTCTTATTTCCACAGCGGCTATATAAAAGGTTCTCCTTCCTTAAACATCTATTATCCGGATACCAAAACGTCTGTGATTATTCTCTCTAATATTGCCGATGAAGAAAGAGGAAAAGGAGTGATCTTCAGACCTCATATTGAAGTGAAAAAGATCACTGATCATCTTGAGAATACACTGAACCAACTTCGATCAAAACATTAGTTTTAGCACCCATTTGTTTACACGAGCTTCAGGAATTCCTGCATCTTGACTAAATTCTTTTTATGCTCAAGAAAATTGAATACCGCAAAAGCAAGAGTTGCCTGTAATACAAAAGGAAGAATTAAGGTTACCAGAACCCCGGCAACATCTGCATAATTCTGTTCTCTGAAAAACTGGTAGGCATGTTGCCCGTTCCTTATGGCCACCTGCGTCATGGAGCTGGCACACACAACCATTAATCCAAGATTCTGCTGATACATGGTATAGAGACATTTTCCTTTGTATTTAAAGTCTGCTTTTATATACTTCCAGATTTTGTGATTAAAAATCCATATCAATATTGTTGTCACTACAAATGAACCATTAAGAAGTCGGAAAAACAGTTTATATTCTTCCTGATTTCCTGCCATAAAAATTAGTAACAGATTAACAGCAAATGCCAGAGCAGCTACCATCAAAGATTTTTTGAAAATCCCTTTGTATTTCTCCCGGATAATTCTTTTGGCAATCAAAGGAATTTTTGTAGGATAAAATAAAAAATAATTAACCATTTTAAACTCATTGCTCCATGATTCTTTTACCTTCAAGAAAGCTTCCTCAAAATTGATATTCTCATTGCTTTGAATATCCAAAATCTGACTGATCATATGATCTCTGATTTCTACCAGAATATCCAGAGACAACTCTTGAGCCACCAGATAATCTGTAATTTTATTTTCCTGTGCTTCAGTCATCATATGTTAAATATTGTCTGTAGGTTGAGTAAATAACTTTTCATCTCAGTTTCCTGTTCTGCCTGTTGTTTTTTTCCTTTTTCAGTCAACAGGTAATATTTCCGGTCTCTCCCATTAATCTTTTGAATTTCGGAAGTAATCATTCCATCGCTTTCTAATTTATGCAGTAATGGATAGAGCGCACCTTCTGTCATTTCAAGTTCACCCAAAGTAAGTTCTTTAGCTCTTTGAGTAATCTGATAACCATACATCTTCACTTCTTTCGAAAGGAGCTTTAAAATAATATTCTGTAAAGTACCCTTATAGAGACTATTTTTTTTCATAGAATGGTTTAAATACCTTACAAACTTATGCATAATTTTCTTATGTATTAAAATTTAATTTAAAAACTTTTAATTTGTCATATGAAAAAAATGTACTTCATAGCCATTTACCCTCCTCAGGAAATTATTGAAGAAATAAAAGTTTTTAAACAGGATCTGGCAACAAATTATGCCAATTCCAAGGCTTTGAAAAACGAAGCACATATTACACTCCTTCCTCCCTTTTCGAGAGAAATTGAACTGGAAGAAGATATTCACATTGCTTTTCAGAAAATCAATACAGAAATTACACCTTTTGAAGTAGAACTGGATGGCTTTGGAAGCTTTCCCAACCCTAAAAATCCTGTACTCTATATTCAGCCAAAAGAAAATATTCAATTAACAGAGCTTTACCACAGGGTAAAGGAGCATTTTAATTTTGCTCAATATTCTTTTCACCCGCATATGACTGTGGGATTCAGAGATCTGACTTGGGAAAATTATCTTAGAGCATGGGAAAAATATGAAACCAAGGAGTATAAAACTAAATTTATAGTTGATAAAATTCTCCTACTTCGCCACGATGGACAATGGGTACCTGTAGCAGAGAAAAAACTGGAAAAATAAAACCGGCTATTGGAGCCGGTTTCGTTTCATTTATTCTTTGATGATCTTCTGAGAAATAATCAGGTTTTTATTTTCTTTTACATTCAACAGATAAGTACCTGCGGGATAGTTTTTAATATCAACCTTTATAGCAGAATCATTCAGTTCAAATCTTGATGGAATGAGCTTTCCTGAAGCATCATAAACTTCTACTTTCACCTCTTTTGAAAAGACCTGCTTGCCTTTAATTAAAAATTCTCCATCTGTTGGGTTAGGATAAATACTAAAACGCCTTTCTTCAGCTTTTATCTCTGAAATTTTAAGCGTAGTCTTGCTCAAAGTCCAGGAAACATTGGTTACATGAAGTGTACTGTGATTGTCAACTTTCAAAAGCGGATTGTTATCCACTACCGAAAGAGTCAGGGTATTACTTCCATTGTTAAGTTGTCCCGGAGTTATCGTAATGCTACTTCCTGTTTCCCCAAGAGCCGTTCCGTTTAAACTCCAGGAATTAACCAGCGTATTCGGGATGGGTAGGATTTCATTGACAGTGAAAGTAACATTGGATGTAGCATCCACAGTGGTATTATTTGCCGGGGTATAGGAATCTACAGGAGAAACCAGACTATGAATTTTTTCAATAATTGCCTCTTTACATACGGAGCAGAACTGTTGATTAAGATATCTCATTTCGCAACTCTGATGCGGTCTGAACCAGGTGGGACTCTCAGCATGGGCATAAACTCCTACTCCATTCAATCCTACCCAGTTTTTCCATTTTATCGTTGCCGGGTTAGAATTCTGAGTTTTATTGGGAGATTCCAGTGAACCTGAAAACCAATATTCATCGGCTAATTTACCAAAAGAATGCCCCAGCTCATGTACCACAATTTCATTGGAAGAACCATTGAGTGAAGCAAAAGCATAAGTTCCTCCACAACCTCCATATTCTGTAGAGTTACCCAAAACATAAGTAATATCATAATCAGGAATGTTGGCTGCCAGAACCTGTCCTACTTTATTGGTTGTATTACTGTAGATGCAACGGTGAACTCCTACATCGAAAGTAGACCCAAGATAGTTATTGGGATTGGTTACAGGAATTACGGGCTCGGTAACGTCTGTCGCCGTTCCGGGATGCTTTACTCCGGATTCGGTAGAGATTACTTTTACGGCATAGGCATTAAAGTAATTTTTATATTCCGTATACGGACTTTTTGTAAAAAGATAATTGACTGTATTCTGAGCAGATGTTGTAAAGGCAGCTTGCTGTGCAGAGGTAAATCCGTCTCCTAACACGGCAATCACAACTCGTTTACTGTTGTCTCCATTCTGTAAAAGAGGAACAGTCTCGAATGACTGTGCAAAACAACTGCTTCCGATTAAAAGGGATAATAAAGTTTTTTTCATAATTATAGTTTTTGTGTGAATAATACTTGTATTCCATCATCAGTTGCTTTTTCAATCTTTACTGACTTTACGTTTTCAGAATAAGAAAACCGGGCACTGAATTCCGTATTTTGAAGGGAAGCTTTATGTCTGGAAATTCCTTCTTTTTCATATACCTCCAGTTCAGGATTAAAAGGATCTTTCACAAGCTGTTTAACTACTTCTTTTCCATCAGACCCTATTAATGTGATTACAAGATCACCCTTACGAACATCATCTCTATCAAAAGAGGGTACATGTTTTAGTCTGCCGTCTGCAATTTTAGTACTTTGAAGTGTAATTTTTGCATTTCCTGAGTAATCTTTATCCGCCTTGAAAAACAGATAAATAATCCGGTCGCTCTTTGTTGTAACGATTTCTGAATCCTTACTTTGAATTAAACTACTTTCCTTCTGAAAGCTGCATAACAAAAAAGCAGGAACAATAAGTACATTAAATACATTTTTCATAATCATTTTTGTTTAAAGTTACTAAAGTTTTAAATAAAAATGGAAATCATTATCAATACTTTTTTACACTTAAAACATAGAAAGTCATATCTTTGACGCAATGATTTCAGAGAAAATAATTTTAGGAATTGACCCGGGAACAACGGTAATGGGATTTGGTATTATCTCCGTAAAAAAAGGAAAAATGGAGATGGTCTCTATTCATGAACTGATCTTAAAAAAATATCCCAATCACGAAACCAAGCTTAAGTACATTTTTGAAAGAACCCTGTCTCTTATTGACGAGTTTCATCCTGATGAAGTCGCTCTTGAAGCTCCCTTCTATGGAAAAAATGTACAGAGTATGCTGAAGCTTGGACGTGCTCAGGGTGTTGCCATGGCTGCCAGTCTTTACAGAAACATCCCTATTACGGAATATTCTCCAAAAAAAATCAAAATGGCTATCACTGGAAATGGTAACGCCAGTAAGGAACAGGTAGCAGGTATGCTTCAAAACCTTCTTAAATTAAAAGAATTTCCTACAAAATATTTAGATGCTTCCGATGGTCTTGCTGTAGCAGTATGTCATCATTTTAATTCCGGAACGATAGCAGATACCAAATCATATTCCGGATGGGAGAGTTTCTTAAAGCAAAATCCTGATAGATTGAAATAGTTTTCCATCTTCATTTTGCAAATTTTCAAAATTAAAAAAATTAACATCCTCAAAAACAGAATTTTATATAAACACACACAATTACTTGGTAAAACATAATACTATCTTTTACATTGGTATGATTTTTAGTACTACCTTTGTATAAATTTTCAGTTATGAAAACAAACCAACAAACTATAAATCAAGGGACTCATAAAATAAACTGGTTCCAAAAGTTTCTGATGGTATGTTCAGGCGGGAACATCCATATTTTAAGAAAGACTCCGAGTGAATGGAATAAGTTTTCCGGCATCGGAGGTATTGTCCTTTTCACTGCAGTATTCGCCACTTTATCTGCAGGCTATGCTATGTATACGGTTTTTGATAATCTTTGGGCTTCTATAGGATTTGGAATTCTGTGGGGACTAATGATTTTCAATCTTGACCGTTATATTGTTTCTTCCATCAAAAAAACAGGAACATGGTGGAATCAGATTCTGATGTCTATCCCACGCCTCATTCTTGCAACCTTTCTGGGAATTATCATTTCTAAACCTTTAGAACTTAAAATTTTTGAAAAGGAGGTGAACAAACAGTTGAATACCATTATTCAAAGAAATAAAAAGCAGTTACAGGGTGAAATGAATGGTAGGATTCTTCAACAAAGCGGTCCTTTTGAAACAGAAAAGCAACAAATTTCAGGAAAAATTGCTCAGTATCAGCAGTCGTATGACTCTGCTTCTGTAGAGCTTGAGAAGGAAATCCTGGGTAAACAATCGGGATTAACCAGTGGAAAAGAAGGTTATGGCCCCAATGCCAAACGTAAGCAACAATTAAAGGAACAACGCCGATTGGACCTTGAAAACTATCAGAAACAGGCTGCTCCCAGACTGGAATATCTGGATAAAGAAATTTCCAAGGTATACACTAATCTGGAAACAGAAAGAAAATCTACAGAAACTTTTGAAGATAAATTCAATGGTTTTGCAGCAAGACTTCAGGCATTGGATGAGCTTGGTAAAAATTCTGCGATCATTGGACTTGCAGCCGCTTTTATCATGGGATTGTTTATCTGTCTTGAGATTTCTCCGGTTCTGGTAAAATTAATCTCTCACGTAGGGCCCTATGATTATCTTTTAGAAAAAACAGAAAATGATTTCAGGTTGTATTCTAAAGAGAAAATTGAAAAAGGAAATGCTCTGACTGATTTCAGAATTGATGATTTTAAGGATAATCTGAAAAATTAAAATGATAACTTATTCCCATCATCCAACCTTAAACATTAGAGAAAAAATCTATAATAAACCATTTTTCAATAAATAAAATCTAACCTTTTGTTATATAACGAAAGGTTTTTCTTTTAATTAAGTGTTTTATGTAAAATATTTTTTAATTTTATATTACTTAAAATTCTTGCTATCATGAAAAACTTAATTTTTGCATGTACACTGCTGATAGGCAGTGCATTTGCTCCTGCTCTAAAAGCACAGGCATCAGAACCATTTTTAGGGCAAATAGCCTTTGTACCTTATAATTTTGCTCCAAAATACTGGGCAGAATGTAATGGGCAGCTTCTGCCCATCGCTCAAAATCAAGCACTTTTTTCATTGTTAGGAACCACTTATGGAGGAAATGGGACAACCACATTTGCCTTGCCAGATATGAGAGGAAGGGTACTTGTTCATAACGGACAAGCTCCGGGAAGTCCTACCACATACACCATGGGAGAAACCGGAGGAGCTGAAAGTGTAACACTATTGATAACACAAATGCCAGCTCACAATCATACTGTAAATGCCGTAACGGCAGAAGGAAACCAAAGTACTCCAACAAATAATTTACCTGCTGACACAAAAGGGCTCGATAAAGAATATTCCGATACAGCTGCTAACACTGTAATGAAAAACACAATGGTAGGAAATACAGGAGGAAGCCAACCTCATGAAAACAGACCTCCATTTATTACCTTGAAATGTATTATTGCATTAGCCGGAGTTTTCCCATCACAAAATTAATAACTATGAAAATTCTTTACTTATTATGCCTGATAGCAGGAAGCACAGCTTTTGCGCAGACTATAACTTTTAAAGGATGCATTAATCTGTTTGATGATCAAACTTTTATTTTTAATAAAACCGGGGTTGACACCAATAACAAAAGCATCTATGTAACGACTCCTGTTGACGGAGAGCCATGCAGCGGCCTGGGAACCTGCGAATTTAAAATACAATGGAACAACACTCTTACAAGATGGGAATTTCTTGCTGATGAAGGATATGGTACATTTACAAATCCTAAACTTGTTTATTACAATTCAACGGGAAATAATTCAGTCTCTTTTCCTCCTGGTAACAACATTGGAAGCTGGGTTGAAAATACGGCATTTACAACCGGGCTTTGCAATGGAAATCTTACTGCAGGAAATTCTACCATGACCGGTGATGTGCAAACCACAACATTAGGAACTTCGGAACTTACTAAAAATAAAATTCAGATCTTCCCTAATCCTGTGACTGATCTCATCAGTATTAGAGGTATCGACGACGGAACGTCAATCCAGATTTACACTATTGACGGACGTCTAGTAAAGTCTGAAATGTTTGATTCTAAGATTGATGTTTCACAACTCGCTCCCGGAGGATATGTACTGAAAATAAATACCCGAAATTTTCAGACGCATCAATTTAAATTTGTAAAAAAATAAGGTACTGTTTTTTTAAATAATCAATTATTAAAGCTTTCGGGATCTCCGGAAGCTTTTTATTTTAAGATAAGGAATGTTTTTTGCATAAAATACAGTATGCCTTCAAGTGTCGTAAATCATTTCATTTATTTCCAAGAAACTGAAATATTGAGAATTATATATCAGTCGGGGGCTGTTTATGACTATTTTAAAGTACCTTCTACTATTATAGAAAAGTTTGGAAAGGCAAAATCTAAGGGACAATTTCTTAACATAGTTATTAAGCCCCAATTTAAGTATATAAAAATTGAATAAAAAATGTCTCCATTACAATGGAGACATTTATATATATTTTAAATGATAATCATTTTATTTGATAATCAACTTTGAAGACTTACTGTCTTTTCCATTAGAAACCTGAATCATGTAAACTCCTTTTTCTAATTGCTGGTCTACTTTGAAAACACCATTTCCTTCTTCAGATACAGATGGACTTGATACCAGTCTTCCTGACATATCAGAAATAGAAACCTTCAGATTCTTACCATTTTTAGCTTTAATGAAGATCTTATCTCCGGTTGCTACCGGGTTAGGATAAACTGTTAAATCACCATTATCAGCTTTCACTTCACTTGTTCCTAGGTTGGTAACAAATTTTACTGTATAATCTTCAACCTGTCCGTATTTTAATTGTCCACAAGGAGCCATGTTAGCATTCTCATCATCTACAAGGACTCTCATTCTTAGAGGAGTATTCAATACTACTGAAGCCGGAGCTGTAATCGTAGTACTGTAAGTACCAATTAAAGTAACAGGATCTGCAATAATATTATCAGCCGAACCTACAAGTTCAGAAGCTTCAAATGTTCCGTTATTATTATAATCAATCCATACTCTTACATCATTATATGAATCTGATACATTCACCTGAAGATTATGAGTTCCAGTAGCAGAAAGCTCAGTTGATGTTGCTCTCAAGCAGCTAGCTCCTGTATAATCTTCATAGAAATTAGCAGCACTCTGCCAATATCCTGTTGATGCATTATTGATATTTCCCAGTTTTACTAAAGTTGGTCCTACAAAATAATTACTTGGTGTTGTAATACCTGTTGGATTACATGTAGCTGCAATAGGAGTTCCAATAGCCGATCCTGCAGAAGGAGCTGTTGCTCCTAATGAAGTACTTAGCCCTCCTTTCATCAGGAAGAAATAAAGAGCTGCTCTGTCATGTTGCCCATTGGTAAACTTAAATGCTGTTGGGTTTGTATAGTTCATCATATTATACTGTACTCCCTGATAGTTCACCCCTGAACAATAATTCATATCATTATTGGTAGGTGCCGGAAAATCATTCAGCAAGCTTCTTGATCTTTCTGTATCACAAACCTGATCATCATCATTCTCACAGTTACCAGTAGTTGGTGGACAGAAATTAGTAGTTGTATCTCCTTGTGGTGCATCCGGGTTTACATTTCCAAAAGTATGAAGTAATCCCATACTATGTCCAAATTCGTGTGCCAGAGTAATATCATCCTGTAGTGTAACGACAAAAGATTTCATAAAGGATTCATAAGAAGAATCAGGATTTTGAGGTAATCCTGCCCATCCCATAATACCATAAGTACCACCGCCATCTACTTTATTCATAATATAAATATTGAAGTAAGATGCTTCCGGCCAGTGAGGAGCAATTGTTTTTACCTGTGCTGTTGTAACTCCATTGGCTCCGTTACGCTTTACTCCATAAGTATCATATCCAGTAAGGACTCCTCCATTATATCGAATAATCCCCGTAGTAGCATTACAGCTAGGGTCTCTTTTAGCCAACACCAATTTAATCGGCATCGTAGCAGCATTACCAAAATCTGCAGGAACTCCCTGCGCCCATTGATAAGTACCTGCATACATTTGATTACAATGATCCAACCAAGCCTGAATTTGTGCATCACTCTTATTATAAGCTGAACCAATAGCAGCACCCGTAGGTGCTATTACGTGTACAACTACAGGAATTTCATAAACTCCATTTACAATTTTGTACGCACTTCCATTTTTAGCAGTAGTATTTTGATTACTGCTAATAACTTTGTTACGGATATTACGAATCATTTCATCAATTTCCGCATTCTGTTTTTGGTGTACTCTCTGTTCATTATCAAAGTCACACCAATCTTTTTTTTGTTGTGCAGATACTGAAAGGGATAGTAACAAAGCCCCACAAAGGATAGTTCTCTTCATTTCACTAATTTAAAAAATTAAACAATTTGCAAATTTACTACCTTCACATCCTTAATCGTGATATTCACAACTAAAACAAGCAATAAATTTAAAATTTTATTACAGTTAGTAGAAAAAACCTAACTATTGTTACATTTAAATTAAAAAATAAAATTAACACAAAACCCAACTGAGCTAATTTTATTTATATTATAATTAAAAAACACAGAAAAATAAAAACAAATTGACAATTTAAAAAATAGACATTTTAAAATCAACACCCTATCAACCAAATCATTAAAACAGAATCATAAAATAAAAAAACCGCACAAATTGTGCGGTTTTTCATATTTAAATTCAATTATAATTTTATAAAGAATAATTCGGAGCTTCCTGTGTGATAATGACATCATGCGGGTGAGATTCTTTCAGTCCGCTTCCGGTAATCATAACCAGTTTTGAGTCCCTTTGAAGGGTTTCAATATCTTTTGCACCACAGTATCCCATTCCGGCTCTTAAACCTCCTGTCAACTGGAAAATAACATCTTCCAATTTTCCTTTATGCGGAACTCTTCCTTCAATTCCTTCCGGAACGAATTTTTTAGCTTCACTTTGGAAATATCTTTCTTTACCTCCTCTCTTCATTGCTGAAAGACTTCCCATTCCCTGGTAAGATTTGAATTTTCTTCCCTGGAAGATAATTTCTTCTCCCGGAGCCTCATCTGTACCTGCTAAAAGTGAACCTAACATCACAGCACCTGCACCGCTAGCGATAGCTTTTACAATATCTCCGGAAAGCTTGATACCTCCGTCGCCAATTACTGCTACATTTTGAGATTTAGCATATTCATAAACGTTATAGATAGCAGATAACTGAGGAACTCCAACTCCGGCCACTACTCTGGTTGTACAGATAGATCCTGGGCCTACTCCTACTTTCAATACGTTTGCTCCTGCTGCAATAAGATCTTTTGCGGCATCTGCTGTCACAATATTCCCTCCTACAATATCAAGGTTAGGATATGCTTTTCTGATCTCTGAAATTTTATCTAAAACTCCTTTTGAATGACCATGTGCAGAATCAATTGCTACAATATCAACTCCTGCCTGTACTAAAGCCTCAATTCTCGTTAATGTATCTTCTCCTACTCCTACTCCTGCTCCTACAATAAGACGACCATTTTCATCTTTATTGGCATTAGGGTACTCCAACTGATTATCGATATCCTTGATAGTAATTAAACCTACAAGTTTGTTATCTTTATCTACGATAGGAAGTTTTTCAACTCTGTTCTTAAGAAGGATTTCTTTTGCCTTTTCAAGATTGGTATTTTTGTCTGAAGTGATCAGATTTTCTTTGGTCATGATCTCTTCTACTTTCATATCAAGATTTTCCTGATATTTTACATCTCTGTTGGTAATAATTCCGATCAGGACATTATCGGGATCTACAACCGGAAGACCGGAAATCTTATATCTTGACATAAGATCTTTAGCTTCCCCTAAAGTATGATCTTTAGATAAAGTAACCGGATCAGAGATCATTCCGTTTTCGGAACGTTTTACACGGTTTACCTGAGCTGCCTGCTCAGCGATTGTCATGTTTTTGTGGATAAATCCTAACCCTCCGACTCTTGCTAAAGCAATGGCCAGATCAGCTTCAGTAACAGTGTCCATCGCAGCGGAAACTATCGGAACATTCAGCGTGATTTTGTCGGTAAGTCTTGATTTTAATGAAACCTGGTTAGGTAAAACTTCTGAATAAGAAGGGACTAGAAGAACGTCATCGAAAGTGATGGCTGTCTCTACAATTTTGTTATGAATAGACATCTTTACTTTCTTTGCAAAATTAGGTTATTTTAGTGAGATATGAAAATCCTTTTTGATAGTTTAAATAAAAATTAATAATCAATAACTTAAATCAAAAAACCGTCCTTTTATCAGAACGGTTACGGTACAAAATAATTGAATAAGTTTGAAACTACTTTATTTATACGTTAAATATGAACATTGAAGGTCTGTTTCATGAGGTTTCCATTTTCATCCAGGTTGAATTCTTGAGGTGATATGATTATTTATCAGAAACAGAATTAATCATTTTTGAAATATCATTAGCCGTAAAACTTCCTTTTACATCTACAAAAACCATTTCATTCTTGCTGGAACCTACAGTGATCAGCATATTTTTAATGATCTCTCCGTCCTGTTTTACTCTAATGTTGATATCTTCTCCATCATGTTTTATGCTAGCCCACTCTTCATAATGATTGTTATTCAAAAACTGAGCATAGTCATTTAGCATTTCCTTACTCCCATTGGTTACAGTAAGGACTTTTATTTTAGAGGCTTTCTTAACCATATCTATGGTCTCTTCACCTTCTCCTTCTTCTCTAAGGGCTTTCTTAATATAAGATTTAGCTAAAACCATGGGCACATTAATACTTGCAAACTGTGCGCCCTTGAAATCATATTTTGAATTCTGAAAAAAATCTATATTCGGCTTTTCTGAGACAATACATGACTGCATCAGCCCAATTGTCAGAATCACGAGAAAAATGTTTTTAAAAGTCTTCATAGGTTAGTTTTTTTTATTTGATTTGTCTGAGGCTTCCTCCCGAAATTTTGTCCACTTTGGCATCTAGCTCAGGATTTCCTTTCAGTTTTACATCAGCTCCTGAAGAAACACTTACTTTTAATTTGTCTGTAACAAGTAAGGAAAGACTTGCTCCTGAAGTAGATTCTGCAACTGCTGTGGTAATCTTAAGGTCATCGGCTTTACACGAAGCACCGCTACTCGTTTCTATTACTGCAGAAACAGCTTCTCCGGATAAGTTTACACTTGCTCCGCTTGAGGTATCCAAAGCCAGCTTCTCTGTGATAAGTTCTGCATTCACAACAGCACCAGAGCTCACTGTAACAGCGGCAGCTTGTTTTACATTGAAAGCTCCTTTAATAATAGAACCTGATTCTGCATCGATCTCCATGCTATTCTCATTAACAGTATCTACAGCTGTAAAAATACTTCCCGATGAAGTTTTTATACCGTGAAGATTAGGAGCCGAAACGTTCACATTAAGATTTTTAAATCTAAGATTTCGAACGCCTTTATTATCCACATATATTTTCAGCACTCCGTTTTCCACTTTAGTGATGACATATTGAAGTTTATCTGCATCGGCAATCACTTTTACACTTCTGTTATTTTCCTGCTTGAAGGTAACATTTACTCCCACGCTGGCATCTATTTTTGAAAACTCACCTACATTTCTGCTATCTCCATTCAGGTAAGAAGATGTATTCTCTGAAGTAAGGCTGCTTTTCATGGTACTTGTCACAGAAGAAGTAATTGTTTCGCCGGAATTAATGATTTTGTTCACATCTGACAGTTTCATTTTTCCATTAAGAATAAAAATAATATTCTCTTCTTTGGAATCTACATTGAACACAAGATTTTCCAGATAATTATCTTTTTCTTCTTCGGCCAGGAACTTCATGGAAGTACCATCACTGCTCATGGACATCAGTTCATTGAAATTAAGAGATCGTAGAGCTTTATTTACCCGATCCGTCTTCTCTTCGTTCATTCTTATATTCGCGAGATTTTCATCCTTTAAACGATCCGGGAATGTTATTTTGGGAATGATCAGGATTTTCAACCCTTCTACTTCGTTCAAAATTGGTTTTATCTTTCCTACATAAGCATCATTAACATCAATGGTATTCAGTAGTTTGAACATTGGCTTCTTGATATTGATAGATGTTACTCCTCCATTTTTTTCAAAATCCTGAAAAAGCTTGTTCAGTTTGTCAGTCTGTGCAGAAGATGTTGCAAAACTGCTTAGCATTATGGCTATTATAAAAAATATTTTTTTCATGAGATTGATCTGATTTTTAGTATTCGCTGTCAAGATTTTCATTTTTTTGGGAAGATGCTACTGTTTTTTTAAACTCGTTTCCTAATTTCATAAAGGAGTATCTTGTAACATCCAGGGCTTCTTTTTCACTACTAATTCTTTTTCCGTTTACAATAACATAAGAGTCATTGTAAGCTGTTGCAGAATCATTTAAATTTTTACCTGGGAAGGAAGAATTATCAACATATCTAGGTTTTCTTTCTTTTTTAAGCCTTCCTCTTTTTGGCAGAATTTCATCCATTACATCTTTTTCTGCCACCTGGTTGTCCTGAAAAACAGAATCTTTTTTCACACCGGAAATAGAGTCTGTATGATTCACTGCAACCTGTTCCTGATGATCACTGTTTTCTTCAATGAACCCTGATTTCTGTTTTAAGATCTCGTCTTTCACCAGTTTTTCTCTGTCCAGGGCATCTGCCGTACCGGAATTATTATAATTGATAAATAAGCCGATACCCAAAACCAGCATTACACTGGCGGCCATCCAGAACCATTTAGGAAATGAAGGTTTCTTTTTTTCGCCTAATGGGATGATAGGTACCATATTCTGTTCAGGCTCCGCACCTTCTGCAGTCTGAAGAAAATCTTCAAAACTCCAGTCCATTTTTTCTTCCTTAATTTCCCGGAAGACTTCGTTGTATTTATCTTGTAATTGATCTTTTTTCATAGCTCATCAGTTGTGAGATTTGTTCTTTTACTTTTTGTCTCGCACGCATCAGGTTTACCCTTACTGCATTTTCCTCCATTTCCAGCATTTCAGAAATTTCGAAAACATCATACTCTTCTACATCTTTCAAGTGGATGACCATCTTCTGTTTCTCAGGGAGCTGATTGATAAATCCTACAATATGTTCCTTAAGGTTATCAACTTCCATACTGTAAAGCTCCGAGCGGTGAAGCTGCATATCCGCAAAGCCGATCTTTACGTCGTGATGCTTCAATCTGTTCAGGCATTCGTTCCGGACAGACTTCAGCGCATAGGATTTAAAGTTCCCGAATTGCTCAAGCTCATCCCTCTTCTGCCAAAACTTCATCATGAGATCCTGTACTACATCTTCTGCTTCATCACTGCTCATGACAAACCGCTTCGCAAAACGATACATCTCGTCTTTGAGAATAAACACCGTATTCTTGAAAGTTTCTTGGGTCATGAGTTTTGTTTCTTATAGGTAAGACAATTGCTATTACTTATCTATTACATCAAAAATAAAAAAACTTTGAAAAATTTTGATATTTTTTATTTTTTGACCAAATACTCCCTAAGTCAAACTACTTCAAAATCACAAATCTTTCTTTCCCAAAAGATACTATACATTACGGAAACCCGTAACTCTACACTCTATTATTTCAATTTATTATTCACACATTTGTAGAGTTATAAAAGTTTTATATATTTAACACCATAAAAACTAAATGCTAATAATGAAAAAAACTATTTTCCGGCTATCCTTTCTGCTTACAATTCTGTCTACCTTATGATGCTGCCGGAATGAAGATTTCTCTACAGAAGATTCTTCTCAGCAACGCTCTTATAATTCTTCAGCAAGATTTGCATCAAAGAGTTTCTGGAAGGAAGACGAAGTATACATCCATAAGGTACAGCAGGTATTTATGAAAGTAGCCAATATGGAGCACGTAAAAAGCAGATATGGTGATCTGTACTGGGATTACGCCATGACTTTCGGCCAATTTGGAGAAAGCTATCTTTTGGTACCTGTAGTAAAAGACAACAGAGTGGTTTTGCTGATGGAAGCTGTAAGAGAAGGAAATAAAGTCTATTTTTTTGAAAAAGAAGACAAAGGGAAAATTGATTTCTTCCAGGCTGTTATCTTTTCCAAGATCACCGATTATGGAGAGAAAACAGATTCTCAAAACTCAACCTCGTCAAGAAACACCCCCGTTTTTCAGTGTAACACCAGATGGATAACCATAGGATGCACGGATAAAGAACCTAATTGCATTCCTTATACAACATCAGAAACAATTTGCAAATGGATACCTGGCACAACACCCAAAACATTTGATCCTATTGGGATGGATGACGGAGGTGGAGGCGGTAATGGTTATGAGTACCAGGATCCGCCCGAAGAGAAAAATCCTTGTGAAAAGATGAAAAGTATTTTAACAAATCCTCAGGTTCAGGCAAAAATCAAAGAACTTAAAGCACAGTCTAAAAGTAGTGGTGAAATAGGGGTTAAAATAAAAGCTGACGGGACTACATCAGGAATAATCCCTGGAGGGGACCACTATGTAAATTTTGGTGACAAGACAGGTTATGTAGGAGGTTATCACAACCACACTCCTACAGGGATACCAATGTTATCACCAAATGATATTGACCAACTTTTAGGCTTTGCAAGAGCACAACCTACTTCTAATCCTGAAAATGTAAATAATGCTTATTTAGTAATGGTAGCTACAAATGGTATGCATTATGTTATTAGGTTTAGTGGTACTTATGAGAATGCTATAAAAACTTTTTCGCAGGATGATTTAAATTATTATAAAGACTTAATGAGTATGAGAAATACTATGTATAAACCTTCTAATTATGAAGGATATGAAAAATTATTCTTCAAAATATTAACAGATATGGGACTTGAAGGACAGATAAATCTTCAAAGAATAGAAAGTGATGGAGTAATAAAAAACGTAACTAAAAATAACGATGGAACAATCACTGGAAATCCTTGTTCTTAAAAAGAAAAAATTATGAATAGAATAATATTAATATTTGCTTTTTTTTACGTGTTATCTTGCAAAGCACAAGAATACCCTTTAAAAACTGATTATTCGGAAGTACCTAATTATTCATATTTGAGAGATACTAATAACGAATTAGATTCATTCATTGGAAATTATACAGCTAATTTTCAAGATAAACAAGTTACATTATACATAAGCAAACAGACTCATGTACTGTTTGAAGTTAGTAAATATAAATATTATAAAGATTTGCTATCTGTAAAGTTTATTGTAAAGAATACTTCGGGAGTAATACTTCAAGATACGAAGAATATGACATTCTCTCCAAACCAATTTAAACATACTATATATAGTCGTTGGATAGAACCAAGTAATATGTTATTACTATATTATGGTGGTACTAATTGTGGAGTTGGATGGGGTGATATTTATTTAAAAAAAATAAATCCTACTCAAATATCATGGGAATATCGACCTAATGATATTATTCTTGATGATAGCAAGTGTCCTCCGGGAACAGATATAAAAATTTACCTTCCTGAAACAAAGGATTTAATTTTCACAAAACAGTAATATTCCAGTTTAATAATATCACAAATAATGAGAGCTTTACTACTTTTTCTTATTTTTTCATCTATATTTTCATCTTCTCAGGTCATTAAAGATTCAATTTTGGGGAAACCTAAATTCGTAAAAGAATACGTAGTTTTTCTAAACAATTCTGGCCCATTTACCTTTATGAAGGGTGATGATGAATATGGACATGCTGTAATCATGACTCCCAAAAACCTAAGAAGCAGAATGCGGGAGACATGGTTTGAAACAGATTTCTGCCGATATATAAATAATGAAACTAACTATGATAAAAACCGGAATATAACAAAAGAAACGTGGTATTACAAATCAGGAGAAATTGTTGATAATTATGATTATACATTTGATAGTCTTAATAGGTTAATTGAAGAAAAAAGAAAAAACAAATACTCCGAAATCTCTTATCATTATCTTTACAATGGAAATAATAAAAACGTAAAATTTAAAGAAGCCTATTACAAAACTAAAGATAAGCCTATGGAAAAATACATAAGCAATCTTGAAAATTTCAAGCCTCTGTATATAACTAAATTTGATACTCTAACAAGAACAGACAGTATTTTTACAATAACAAATGAAATTTGGAAAAAGGAAGGTGAGCGCTCTTATACTGAGTTTAAAGATTCTATTTTCCATAAGAAACTAAATCGTGTAAAAATTTATGATAATCAATATAGGGTAATTGAAGAAAAATCTTTCGATCATAAACTTGATTATGAAAACAAAAAAATATTTTTAAGCAATCATATGAAATACAAATATGATAAGTCCGGAAATCTAATACAGAGAGCTGAAATTAAAGATGGAAAGTACCATTATTATACTATACTTGAAAAGGGTAAAATAATCACAGAAGAAAAAGATGGTAATTATGAAAAACCCATGTCAATCACTTATACTTATACCAAAGATCAAAAATTAGAAAGAACAACAGCACACTACAATAATAATATTTGGTATGATATTCAATTTGAATATAAAGGTAATTATATCACCAATATGACTTACCTTAATAAAATCGGAATGGAAGATAAAAACATAGTTCCTAAATTAATAACTTTCAAATATAAGTTTGACAAACAAAAAAACTGGATAGAAATGATTAAGAATGTGGACGGAAAAGATCTTTATAAATGGGTGAGAGAAATTGAATATTATCGATGAGAAATTATGAAAAACCAAATTAAAATCCCAAACCCATGCCCTGAAAACTGGGAAAATATGCAGGACTTTCCTTCCGGGAAATTCTGCGAAAAATGTTCTAAATGTGTCATAGATTTTACTAATAAAACAGATACCCAAATTAATGAAATTCTTCAGATGGCTAATGGACAGGAAATCTGCGGAAGAATTTCAAAACGATCATTAGCTTTAGCTGCTGCAGGAATTATTTTAATAACCAATCTTACTTTTGTTCAGGCGCAGACTCAAAACAATTCTGAGATTACCACTGAACAAAAAGGAAGAGCTATCACACAAGTTTCAGGAAAACTGATCTTCAAAAGAACAAACAAGGAAATATCCAATGCTGAAGTTTTCTTCATCTGCAAATCAAAATATATAAAAACAATAACAGATGAAAATGGAAATTTCACTTTAGAAATACCCAGTGAGTTGATTAAAAGAAAAAATGTTTTGTACTTTAATTTTGACAAATTAAATAATGAAACCTATAAAAATCCCAACAGAGAAGTACCCAATACAATAAATGCAGATATTTACGAAAACACTTCAATCATCTTTTCCAAAAATGAACAAATAAATGATAAAGAATTTCAAATTGATTCTAAACTTTCATATATAGGAGGTGTAGCAATTATGTCTGAAAGCCCACCTGATTATTATTATTTCAATGGAAAAAGTATGAGTGAAAAGAAATTTGATACGTTGAAAAAAGAAAATCCAAATTATCAATATTTCTTTTTCAAGGATAGGGAAGCAGAAATTATATCTGGTAAAGAATATCTGGATAGTCTGCAATTATTATTCTCAAACTAAAAAGCAAACCCTCAGAAATTTTCTGAGGGTTCTATCTATATCTATTAAATTAATACGTATCAAAAATATGTTTCAGAATCGCTTTATCTTCTTCTGTTAAAGCCACTTTTCTTCTCGCCATGGCTCTTTCTGCTACCTCATATACTTTATCAAGTTTGAATCTTTCATCATCTTTCAGTCCGCCCCATGAAAAGTTTTCCACAAGGTTAGGGGGAAAACCTGGTTTGAAGATATTGGAAGCAACACCGATTACCGTTCCTGTATTCAATTGTGTATTGATAGCTGTTTTGGAATGATCTCCCATAATAAGACCTGCAAACTGCAATCCTGTATCTTCAAATGATTTTGTTCTGTAGTTCCAGAATTTTACATTTCCATAATTATTTTTCATGTTTGAAGAATTGGTATCCGCTCCGAAATTACACCATTCGCCAATCACAGAGTTTCCTACAAAACCTTCATGCCCTTTACTGGAGTATCCGAATATAATGATATTATTTACTTCCCCACCTACTTTACAGTGAGGACCAATTGTGGTAGCTCCATAAATTTTAGCCCCAAGATTAAATTTGGAATCATCACAAAGAGCGATTGGCCCGCGAAGATGACAGCCTTCCATCACTTCAGTATTCTTACCGATATAAATCTTCCCTGTTTTTGTATTGATGGTAGAGAATTCAACATAAGCTCCTTCTTCAATAAACAGATCTTTTTTATCACCTAAGAAACCATTGGTTGAAGACAATTCCTGTGAAGTTCTTCCTTTGGTAAGCAGATCAAAGTCAAAATCAATCGCATGATGATTATAGGTAAACAGATCTTTTGGCCTTTTAAAGAAAACAAGATCTTCCTTAATATCTGTCATTTTCTCAATCTGGTTCAGAGAAAACCCTTTCATATTGATTTTAGCAGCAATCAGCTCATCTTCATAAACTAGGGCTTCTCCCTGCTTAAGATCTTTAATCTGTTGAATTACGGTTTCTGTAGGAAGGAAATTGGGAACTAAAAATAGACTTTCTTTTTCCTCCGGGCTTTTAAATTTATCCTGAAGGTATATTTCTGTGAAATAAGTTACCTCAGTGTTTTCAAGTATTTTCTGCCATCTTTCAGAAAATGTAAGGATTCCGCATCGCATAGCAGCAACCGGGCGGGTAAAAGTAAGCGGAAGAAAGTCTTCCCAATATTGTGCGTCTGAAAATACCAACTGCATCATTCAGTTTTTAAGTTTAAGGTTTATGTTAAAGGTCAACAAATTTACAATAAAAAAAGTCTCCCAAAAATTGGAAGACTTTAATATTTTTAATGTATAAAAATTACTTAGCGAATTTTTTATACTTGTTCATGAACTTATCAACTCTACCTGCAGTGTCAACTAGTTTCACTTTACCAGTGTAGAAAGGGTGAGAAGTTGAAGAGATTTCCATTTTGATTAGAGGATACTCTTGTCCTTCGTACTCAATAGTGTCTTTTGTTTCTGCAGTAGACTTGCAAAGAAACACCTCGTCGTTACTCATATCTTTGAAAACAACAAGTCTATAATTTTCTGGGTGGATTCCGTTTTTCATAATACTATTTTTAAAAAAATTAAGTTTGCTTTCGAAATAGTAATGGATATTTCTCTGCTAAATTTTAGGTTGCAAAAATACAACATTTTTTTAAAATTCCAAATACTGAATTCAATATTTTTTTATAGATAAGAAATTCAAAGTATTTTCGTTAAATTTGGAACTTACTTAAACTTTAATTTCAATGAAATTCAAATTATTACTGGCTTTTTCCTTCTGGATGTTACTTGTAGCAGTATCATGTAATAAAGATGACATAACGTTTGACAGTCCTTCCCAGGAACTCCGCTTCTCCAGAGATACGGTATTTTGTGATACGGTATATCATCAGGTACGTTCAGAAACTTATGTTGTAAAAGTATATAATAATGAAGATAAGGATATCATGATCCCAAGAGTGAATCTTGAAAAAGGAGCTGCTTCATTATATAGAATCAATGTAGATGGAAAACCGGGATATGATTTTAAAAATGTTCCTTTAAGAAAGAAAGACAGCCTTTATATTTTTGTTGAAATTGCTCCGGAAGCTACAGGACCGGAAGCCATTGCAGAAGACAAAGTTCTTTTTACAAGTCCTGGCGGACAACAGCATGTAACTTTATTTTCTGTCGTTCAGGATGCTGAATTTTTCATTCAGACTCCCGGAAACCCGAATGTAATTACCAGTTCCACTACATGGAATAACAATAAAGCAAAGATCATCTACGGAAATCTTACCATTAATCCTAATATAACATTGGATATCAATCCCGGAACGAAAGTATACTTCCACAAAAACAGCGGAATGAAAGTTTCTTCCGGAGCGGTCTTAAATATTAACGGTACTCAGGCAGATCAGGTTATTCTTCGCGGAGACAGGAATGATCCTTATTATGATACGATTCCTAAAAACTGGAATTCTATTAAAATGGAGGCCAATTCTACCCTTAAGATGAACCATGCAAGACTTTTCGGAGGTACGAGAGGACTGGATATGAAGCAAACCAATGCTACCATCACCAATTCCTTCATCCATACTTTCTTTGAGTACGGAATTTATGCCGTAGGTTCTACCGTGAATGCGAACAATCTTGTGATGAACAACTGCGGTTTATCCTGTGTAGGGATTTTCCTGGGTGGAAAACACAGCTATACTCATGCTACCATTGCGAATTATTCTAAAACAATGAGTTCTTTTGACAGAGCAGGAATTTTTGCAGCCAATGAATGGAAAAATGACGCCGGGCAGTCGCAACAAGGAGCCTTACAGCAGCTTGACATCAAAAACAGTATTGTCTATTCTGACAGGGATGATGCTGTTCATTTTGAGCAAACTCCGGGACAGCAGTTTGAATTCTTGCTTCAAAATTCATTAATCAAATATACAAGTGCCACCGGAGCAGGTTTCACTTTTGACAATAATCCGAATGTGATACAAACGGTGAAGAATGCAGAACCTCAGTTTGTCAATTATTTTATGGCTAAAATGAATTTAAGGGTAAAACCTGGTTCTCCGGCTCTTGGAAAAGGAAATGCGGCTGTTGCAGCAACGGTACCTTTTGATATTGTGAATGTTTCCAGAACCACTAACCCAACTTTAGGAGCTTATCAATAATGGAAATTACACAGTTACAGCAGCAGGTAGATGAATGGATCAAAACCATTGGGGTAAGATACTTTAATGAGCTTACCAATATGGCAATGCTGACAGAAGAAGTGGGTGAAGTAGCAAGGATCATTGCCAGAAGGTACGGTGAGCAAAGCGAAAAAGAAAGTGATAAGACTAAAGATCTTGGGGAAGAACTGGCAGATGTACTTTTTGTTACGCTATGTCTGGCCAACCAAACCGGAGTCAACCTACAGGACGCTTTTGACAGAAAAATGAAAATAAAAACTGACCGTGATAAAGACCGGCATCAGAACAACGAAAAATTGAAATAATGATAAATGATGAGTTATAAATAATACATCAATTTGTAACTCATTATTTTTTTAGAAATGTAGATCATAATGAAGCTAGAAAAATCAAAATTATCAGGAGATAAAACAGTACAGATCAGCGGTTCGAAAAGTATTTCGAATCGTTTATTGATTCTGGAAAGTCTGTTTAACAATATAAAAATCGGGAATTTATCCAATTCTCAGGATACTCAGCTGCTGAAAAAAGCTTTATCTGAGAATACCGAAGTGGTAGATATTCATCATGCGGGAACAGCAATGCGTTTTCTCACTTCTTATTATTCTATTCAGGAAGGAAAGACAACTGTTCTTACAGGTTCCGGAAGAATGAAGGAAAGACCTATCAAAAATCTGGTAAGTGCTTTGAGAGATCTTGGAGTGGAAATTGAATATATGGAGAATGAAGGTTTTCCCCCTTTAAAAATTACAGGAAAAAAAATCACCCAGACTTCGGTAAATGTTCCTGCGAATATCTCAAGCCAGTTTATCACTTCACTGCTACTTATAGCAGGAAAACTTGAGAATGGATTGGTGATTAATCTTGTGGGTGACGTTACTTCAAGATCTTATATTGAAATGACGCTTGATATCCTGACCAGATTTGGTATTCAAAGCAGTTTTGAAGGAAATACCATCAAAGTAGAACCTTTCACTCCTGACAATTCCGCAGTTGTACATTATGAAGTGGAAAGCGACTGGAGCTCGGCTTCCTACTTCTACTCTATCTGTGCATTAGGAAGAGAAAAGATTCATCTAAAAAGTTTTTACAAAGAATCCACACAGGGAGATTCTGCAATTGCCAACATCTACGAAAAGTTCTTCGGAATCAAAACTACATTCTCTGAAGATGAACATCAACTAACGCTTGAACCTCAGCGTGATTTTTCTTTCCCGGAAAAAATTATGCTGGATATGAACGACTGTCCGGACATTGCACAAACTCTTTGTGTAACAGCCGCCGCTTTAAAAATTCCTTTTGAGATTTCCGGACTGGGGACCTTAAGAGTAAAGGAAACCGACAGGCTTCTGGCTTTATATAATGAGCTTAAAAAGCTGGGTACCGAAACAGAGATCACAGATTTGACGATTAAATCAATCAGTTTTGGAGAGCCACAAAGCCATATTTCTATTAAGACCTATCAGGATCACAGAATGGCCATGAGTTTTGCACCATTTTGTCTGATCGGCGAGCTCAATATTGAAGATGAAGATGTAGTAGAAAAGTCTTATCCAATGTTCTGGAAAGATCTTGAAAGTATACTGACTCATTAATTTAACAATATAAAAATGTGGTAATTTGAAAAATGATTTTTATTTCGGATTACCACATTTTTAATAATACTGATAATCATGAAATCTGTCATTCACTTTTTGATATTCTTATCTGTGGCGAGCTTATCTGCTCAGAAGCTGAAAAATTTTTCGGTTCCGAAAGGCTATACTCAGATTGCAGAAGCCAAAGGCGATCTTGACAAAGATGGAAAAGATGAAACTATCCTGGTATTTAATACGAATATAAAAGCATCATACAAGCAGAACCCGGAAGGTATAAGTGACTATAAAAGGGTTTTCTATATTCTGAAAAAGGAAAACAGTATTCTGAAAGTATGGAAAGAAAATTCTGATATCATTTTTTCAAGCGGATTCGGATTTTATCCTTCCGATAATACTCTTACAATCAATATAAAAAATAACTGTCTTGTTATTGAACAACTCTTTTTTACCAATTCAAGGCATACACAGCAATATAAACATACCTTCAGATTTCAGAACGGAGATTTTTATCTGATAGGTTTATACGATCATTTTGAAGATACCTGTGATTTCAGTTTCACCAATGAAATTAATTTTTCTACAGGCCAAGTAATTGTTGACAGAGAATATTCCTCCTGTGATGATGATACCAAACTACCCGAAAACTTACATAAAGAATTTACTCATAAATTCCCGGCTCTTATTAAAATGAATGATTTCTTTATCGGAGACCACAATTTCAAAATTCCCGGGTTGAAGGAGGATTTTGCGTTTTAAGAGAGACTTCTATCTGGAAAAGCTATATCTTTTGAAAACGCAAAGAAAACAATTCTATAGTTCTATTTAAAGAAAGCAAAGAAGGCGACAATATCGCTGATGAAGCTTAATTGTTATGCATCCGCTTAGAAAGAGTCAATTTATTGATTTCATCTTTGCTTCCTCTCTATATCCGGAACCAAAATAAGCTTTGCGTTAATAAAAATCGTCGTTTTTCTTCTTTCTTCCAGCTCCCTTACTTTATACCAACTTAATTATCTCTTAAAGTTAAATTAACTCCTAGTGCTTTGATATATTCTTATTTTTAAGCTACTTTAAAAATAAAAAAACTATGTTCAAACAAAGCATGAAACGTATGACAGCTATCACTCTTGGAGTAGTTACTGCATCTGTCTTTTTTTCCTGTTCCAATGACAGCCTTATGGAAAGAGACTCTAATGAAAACAGCTTAGCTTCTTTAGCAAAAGTTAGCAGTAGAGCTTCTTTAGCACCTATCGAGATGAACAGCTGGATGTCTGGTCTTCAGGATAATATTTCCATTTCAAAAATCTCGATTCCCGGAACCCATGATTCCGGAGCACGTGTAGATGCCCCTGTTGTATCAGGTACGGCTAAAACTCAGGACCTCAGCATCGCAGAACAACTGAACGCCGGAGTCCGTTTTCTGGATATACGTTGCAGACATATTGACAATGCTTTCACCATTCATCACGGAGCGATTTACCAAAATCTGAATTTTGATGATGTACTTAATGCGTGCTATGCGTTCCTTAACAGCCATCCTTCAGAAACAATCATCATGTCTGTAAAAGAAGAATATGATGCTTCCAATACCACCAGAAGTTTTGAACAGACTTTTGATTCTTATGTACAGAAAAATCCTTCTAAATGGGATCTTGGAGCAAACATTCCTACACTGGGCGCTGTAAGAGGAAAGATCAAATTACTAAGAAGATTCTCTTCAGGAACAACTAAGGGAATCAACGCTTCACCATGGGCTGATAATACAACTTTTGACATTAACAATTCCGGGGTACAGTTAAAAGTGCAGGATTATTATAAAGTAACTAATAACGACGATAAGTGGAATGGAATTTCCAGCCTGCTTAATGAAGCTAAAAATGATACGAATGGTAAACTTTTCGTGAATTTTACCAGCGGTTATAAACCAGGAATCTTTGGTATCCCAAATATTCCTACCGTATCCAACAATATCAATCCAAGGCTTAAAACATTCTTCCAATCCAATACTCACGGATCTTTCGGAATAATGCCGATTGATTTTGTGAATGCTGAACTTTCCCAATTGATCGTTAACACCAATTTCTAAATTATTATTTGTTAGATTTATTCAAAGGCTGTCTTTCTTTTTGAGGCAGCCTTTTTGCGTTTTGTTCTGCTTTTATCTCTCGCAGATTCTACAGATTAACTCAACCATCTGCTTAATCTGTAGAATCTGCGGGAATTCTAAATTAATTCACAAAAAAAGACTGTTCCAGCAATGAAACAATCTCTCTTTGTAAAAGTAAAAGTGTAAAAAAGCTATTTCTTAATTCCGTAAGCAGCCAGTATTTTGTTGAAGATCTCAGTGTTTTCGAACAATCCTGTGAATTCTTTTGAATTCGGTCCGTACGCAAAAACACTTGACGGAATGGAAGTATGATCATTCGTACTGAAGTTCCCGAATACCCAACCCTCTTTCAGACTGCCATCTAAAAGTGTTAAACCTCCGGTTTCATGGTCCCCCACTACAATCACTAAGGTTTCTTTATTTTCGTCAGCAAATTTCATAGCCTTCCCTACCACATAATCAAAATCCAGTAATTCTGTAACCAGCTGTTCTATATTATTGCTATGACCTCCGCCATCCGTTTGAGAAGCTTCAATCATCATAAAGAATCCCTGTTTATTATTTTTTAAATCATTTAAAGTAAGATCAAAAGCTTCGCCAAGCCAGTTTCCTCTTCCATTAGTGATTCTTTGTGAAGCCCGAGGATCAATAACCAATGTACGATTATTAATTTTCATTACTGATTTCAAATCCTGATACAAATCTATTTTTGCTTCCTTAAATTTCTGAAGATTATCCTGAGACAATCCGCTTGTAGGACCTCCAATTAATATTTTTGTTTTTGAAGCCGCAAAATCTTTTAAAATAGATTCCGAACTGTTTCTGTTATCCGAATGGGCGTAAAAATCAGCAGGCGTAGCATCTGTAATATCTCCTGTGGAAATTAAACCGGAAGTCATTCCTATTTCAGCAATAATATCAGGGATCTGTGCTAATGCTTTTCCCATATTGTCAACTCCTACAAAAGTATTTTTAGTCTTAACTCCTGTTGCGAACGCTGTAGAACCCGGTGCTGAATCTGTAATATAGGCATTGGATGAATTGGTCTTGGAAAGCCCTGTGGATTTCATGTTGAAAACATTCAGTTTTCCTTTGTTCGCTGTAAAGGCAGCATAATATTGCGGTAAAGAAGTTCCGTCCGGAATAAGAAGGATGACATTCTTTACTTTTTTCTCCACACCATCTGACTGATACGTTGGAGTATAAGTGGCATATTCCTTTGTATTCTTATAAAAGTTTTTCGGAATCGTGTTCATGAATTTTTTGAGATCCGGAATATGATCGGTATTGATATAATCTACGCCTAAATCCATCAGATTTACCCAGGCATTCGGAAAATCCGGAGCTCCATAAAAACGAATAGGTTTCTGCTGGTCATGGGCTTTGCCTACTGCAGTTTTGATTTTTTGCGTTTCTTCATCCCTTGGAATTCCTTTTCCGTTCCATTTTACCAATCCAGGAAGGTCCGCACTGAACATTCCAATTCTTTTCAGCTGATCTGCAGAATAGGTTTTATCAAGATCTCCATCAAAATAAAGATAATTCGGATAATTTTTAAAATCTCCCGGCTGAGGTCTTCCTCCGGTAATGACAATTTTAATTCCGGAATTCCCTGTAATCTCCGGATATTTCTTTAATGTACTGACTAAAGCAGCCAATGATGTTTTATAATCCTGCTTTATATCAATCAGCAATTGAAGTTTCTTACCAGCATCAGGATAAATACTTCCTTTGTTCAGTTTAATCTGCTTAGAAATATTATCGAGATAAAGATTTTCCAATGTTCTGTCTGCAGAAAGTTCCTTTTCGGTATGCGCTACCCAAAGCTTTCCTTTTACCAGAAAAACATCTGCCTCAATGGAACCGAAGTTGGCATAATAAGCCTGCCAGAATGGGATCTCCTGCATGTAATCATTATGTGAATGTGCATTCCCTACATTATAATTCAAATAATTTTGTGCCTGATTTTCAGAAAAAATAGCAAGGGCTAATACAGCCAATATTTTTGATAATTTCATTCGTATATCGTTATTATTTTATAGGTCAAATGAAACAACCTATCTCCATACCTTTGAAAAAACTATATCACCACAGAAGGTTCTGTAATGATATAGTGACTTATATATAAAAAGATTAAAATTTTACCAGCCCTCATTTTGTTTAATGATCCCGTGACTGTTTACGATTTCAGCCTGTGGAACTGCCCAAACATTATGTACAGCCGGATTAAAGTTTCTTGCGGCCCACACTACCTGTCCATTGATACCGTGCAGAGGCTTCGCATACGCTGCCTGCGCATCTCCCCAACGTACAAGATCTCTGTGTCTGTCTGCCCATTCACCCGCCAGTTCGCAACGTCTTTCATGTTTAAGATCAGCCAATGTACATCCGTTTTTCACAGGTAATCCTGCACGTACTCGGATCATATTGATCTCCTGATCTGCAGATTTTCCCTGCATCAGTAAAGCTTCTGCTTTGATCAGGATCACCTCAGCGTAACGCATGATCGGAACGGCAAGGTCTGTACACGGATAATCTCCGTTGGCACTCACGTGACCATTTTTCAGCTCATACTTGAAGGCATCCATATATTTATTAAACTGGTATCCGGTAAGGGAATTCGTAGAAGCGTATATTCTTTCTTTTCCGTTGAAGGTAAATTTATCTCCAATTTTCAGAATGGTCGCACTTCTTCTAAGGTCTCCCGTTTCGTATTCATCAAACAACTCTTTTGTTGGCTGAAAATATCCCCATCCGTTATATTCTCCCCATCCTTTGTTTTCAAGCATTACTCCCGGAAGAATACTTCCCCAGGCAGTAAACTTTGTAGTTCCCGGAACCGACCAGATGTATTCTGAACTGTAGTTATTTTCAGCTTTGAAAACATCAGCAAAATTACCTAATAAGGCTCTGTTTCCTTTGGTCATTACTTCATTAGCCCAGAATTCTGCATTCTTCCAGTCTTTCATAAACAGATATACTTTTGCTAACAATGCCCAAGCTGCGGCTTTATGAGGTCTTCCGTAATCCTTTGCTGGAAGTTCTGCCTGTGTAGGTAATAATTCAGCAGCTCTTTTCAGGTCGTTGACAATGTACGTGTAATTTTCCATTACGTTGGCTGCTCTTGGAATCGGGTTGGGATCCGGATCTTTCGAACGGTCGATGATAGGAACTCCTGCTTTTTCGTTTCCGTAAGAATAGGCAAGTTCAAAATACATTCTGCTGCTCATGAAGAGTGCTTCTCCAAGATATTTATTCTTGGTGGCCTGCGAGGTCTGAATATTATCAACATTACGGATCACACGGTTGGCCACTCCAATTACGTTATATCTTTTGTTCCATTGGGTTTCAAGATCACCTGCTGCGATATAATTGCTGCTGAAGTTTTTAGCATTATCTGCCTCACTTTTTGCTCTTCCGGTTACCATATCATCACTGGCATTGATAAACCAGAACAAACCTCTTCCGTAAAATTCACCATCGAATAAAGGTTTGTACATAGCGTTTGCCCCGGTAATAAGATCGTTTTCTGTCTTCCAGAAGCTTGCTTCAGTAGGTGTTCCTTCAGGTTGAATATCCAGTTCTCCCGTGCATGACAGAAGCATCACTGATATTCCTGATACTAACAATATTTTATTGAAAAATTTCATTTTTTTACTTTTTGCTGGTTAAAAATTATAATCCGACCTCTATTCCAAAGATGAATGAGCGTGCCTGAGGATATCTTCCGGTATCAACTCCGTAAGAGTTCATCCCTACTTCAGGATCGAATCCTGTATATTTCGTTATGGTAAACAGGTTGTTGGAGGTCATATAAATTCTCACTTTGTTTACATCCAGTTTTCTGTACAATTCTTTTGGTAATGAATACCCGATGGTAAGGTTCTTCAGTCTTAAATAAGATCCATCCTCCACATAAAAATCTGATACTTTGGAATAATTACCGCTTGGGTCACCGTGTACCAGTCTTGGGATATCAGTATTGGTATTCTGAGGTGTCCATGCATTCAGGATATCTCTGTCCATATTATAATTCTGCCCCGTTCCGCCCGGATTCAAAGAAATAAATTTCATTCCGTTGAAAATTTTGTTTCCGTAAACGCCCTGGAAGAATAAATTCAGATCAAAGTTTTTCCAGGTCATATTGTACGAAAAGCCATAAGAGAACTTAGGATATGGGCTTCCAAGATTGACGAAGTCATTATTATTGAGTACTCCCGTATTTCCTTCCTTTTTCAGGAATTTGATATCTCCCGGCTTGGCATTAGGCTGGATAAGATTTCCGTTGGCATCTTTATAATTGTTGATTTCTTCCTGACTCTGGAAAATTCCTCCTGTCTTATAACCATAGAAAGAATACAGAGGATCACCCACTTTCACACGGGTTGGCTTCAATACGCCTCTTACTCCATTATCATTGATAAAGATCTCATCCACATTGGCAAGCTGCTTCACCGTATTCTTTAGTTGACTCATTGTCGCTCCCACTGAGAACGTAAAATCATCTGAAATCACCTTGTTATAATTGATTCCCAATTCGTATCCTTTATCCTGGAATAATCCCGCATTCACATACTGATTATTATACGTTGCCGTACTTGGTAAGCTTACATTGAAAATTTGATCTTTGGAATTTTTCACAAAGTAATCGAACTGTAAAGAAAGGCTGTTGTGAAGGAATGAAGCATCTACCCCAAAGTTGGTCTGCTCAGACTTCCCCCATTTCAGATCCGGATTCGGACGTGTGGTGGCATAATAAGCAATATTCTGAGAAGGATCCTGACCGAAAATTACATTATTATCTCTCGTCATCAAAGGATTTACAGCCTGAGGTGAAATTCCTCCAAGATTACCCAAAATACCGTAGCTTCCTCTTAATTTCAGACTTGAAAGCCATGAGATATCTTTCATAAAGTTTTCTTTCGAAACCACCCAGGCACCGGAAACCGCATAGTAGTTAGCAAATCTGTTTTGTTTCGCTACCAGAGAAGAGCCATCACGTCTTCCCAATAAACTTACAATATACTTTCCGGCGTAGTCGTAATTTACTCTCGCCAGATAAGAAACCAAAGATTGTTTGAATCTGTAACTGGAAACATCTTTATTGGTATCCGCAGCGTTCTGAAGGTGCTGGAAAACCTCAGCTTCACTTCTGAAGTCATACGATTTTGCTACAAAACCCTCATCAATTGTTTTCTGGAAAGTAAAACCTCCAAGGAAATCGAAATTATGCTGTCCTGCTGAGATTTTATACGTTAACAATTGTTCTGCAAGCGCTGTTGAAGAATTATTGGATTGGTATTCCAGATTATTGGTATCAAAAATTTTCCCAATTTCAAGGACTCTGTATGTAAAGTTCTTTACATCTCCCAGCTTAAAAGTCTGTGAGAAATTGGAACGGAATTTTAAATCTTTCGCCAGTGTAATTTCAGCATAAGGGTTGATTAAAATTTCGTGGGTAGGATTTCTGATACTGATTCTTTTAAGATACGCAACAGGGTTGATCATATCTCCGTAACCACCTGCCACATCAATCGGCAGTCCGGAAAACGCACCACTTGGCGTATATACCGGAACATTGGGCGGATAGTACATAGCCGCTACCAAAGCTCCCGTATATCCACTTTTGGTATCGGCTGTATTGCCGTCAGAGTAATTATAGTACATATTTTCTCCGATCGTCAGCCAGTCTTTTACTTTATGTTCAGAATTAACTCTGAAATTGTATCGTTTTGCCTGAGTATTCAGTAAAATCCCCTCAAGACTTCTGTGATTCATGCCCACAAAATATCTTGATTTATCACTTCCACCGCTCAGATTTACGTTGTATTCCTGAATCGTTCCTGTTCTGAAAATTTCTTTCATCCAGTCTGTTCTGGTAATTCTTCCGTCCGGATATTGATTAGGATTAAAAGCCATCGGTAAACTTCCCAGTTTCCCGGCATTTTCATAGGCTTTGTACATCACGTCCTGAAATTCTGCTGCATTCAGAGATTCTTTCAGTCTCCACGCTTGGTTTACTCCGTACTTAACATCAAAATCAACGGTAAGATTTCCTTTTTTCCCCTTTTTAGTGGTAATAAGAATAACCCCTCCGGAGGATCTGGCTCCGTAAATGGCTGCAGAAGCATCTTTCAGTACAGAAATATCCTGAATATCGTTGGGATTGATAGACGGTGTTCCGTTGAAAACCACTCCATCCACAACATAAAGGGGAGTTTCACCATTGATTCCTCCCAGACCACGAATATTGACCTTCGGTGCTCCGTTAGGATCACCGCCTTCGTTCACTACAGTAACTCCGGGCGCTTTACCCTGAAGAACCTCTCCTACTCCGGACAAAGATCTGGAAGTAAGCTTATCCAGCGAAGCCTCCGAAACAGCTCCGGAAACTTTACTTTTTTTCTGTGTTCCGTATCCAACCACAACAATCTCGTCGATGGATTTTTCTTTTAAGCTGTCTTTTTTCTGAGCGAGGAACATCGGTGAAGCTGATATTGCACCAATAAGTAATACCCTTCCCGTTAAATACGTTACGGATACAGGGATTTTAAATACATTCATGATCTCCTTTTTGATTAGGTGCAAAATTAGATCAGCCTGCTCCCACCACTCATTAAGGTTTTCTTATGTTTTTATTAAGAAATTTTAGCTTTTTTCAGATGACAACCACCACAAAACAGAATTAAAAAACTGTATTTCAACAACATAAGCAATTAAAAGTAATCATTCCTCAAATAATCTATGCATAATTGAGATTAACTTTATTTTAATTTTACCATCAATCCGGGCAATTGATCAGGAAATCATTAAAAAATTATTTCAGGAATAATAAATAACTGAGTTCATTTTTCTTTTTTACATTTGCTGAAAATAGATTTTACTTTTGAACACAGACCATTAAAAACGTCTCATTGGCTTCAAAAGAAAAATAAAACATTAAAAATCATACGAATTCAATGACCATCATTATAACAGGAACCTCATCAGGAATCGGGTTTGCATTAGCCGAATATTTTGGTAAAAAAGGACATAAAGTATACGGATTAAGCAGAAAGCATACAGAAAGCCAATACTTCAAATCTATCCCCACTGATGTGACAGACAATACAGCAGTTCAAAATGCTGTCGCTGAGGTTTTAAAAACAGAAACTAAAATTGATGTTCTGATCAACAATGCCGGAATGGGAATGGTAGGAGCCGTGGAAGATTCTACGAAAGAAGATATTCTGAAACTTTTCAGTCTGAATCTTGCCGGACCTGTACAGATGATGAGTGCCGTTCTTCCGAATATGCGTGAACACAAATTCGGAAAAATCATCAATGTTTCCAGCATCGGAAGTGAAATGGGGCTGCCTTTTCGTGGGTTTTATTCGGCTTCTAAATCTGCTTTGGATAAAGTAACGGAAGCGATGAGGTATGAAGTTTACCCATGGAATATTGATGTATGCTCTCTGCATCTGGGAGATATTAAAACCAACATTGCAGACAACAGAGTCATTGCACAGGTCTCCCAGCCTTACAAAAATGTTTTTGACAAAGTATATGCGCTGATGAATTCTCACGTGAATGACGGAACAGATCCTTTGGAAGTCGCAGAATACATTGAAAAACTTTTAGCAAAAAATAAATGGAAAGCTCATTATTATTTTGGTAAATTCGGACAGAAAATCGGAGTTCCGTTGAAATGGATTCTTCCGCAGGGAACTTATGAGAATTTGATGAAGAAGTATAATAAACTGGATAAAAATTAGTTGATTGATAAGGCGCATTGTCATTCTGAACACTGACTGAAAGTCTGCGAACGTAGTTCAGAAATGCAGTGAAGAATCTTTTGTATTTTATAGAGATTCCTGTTCATATTCAGAAGAATAAATTGAAATTACTTTTAAAAATATTTTTTGTACTGTTCTGCGTTTTCACACAAGCGCAGAAGAAGCAGTATTGGCTGATTGATACGGAGACCAAAGCCAGGAAAAAAGTAAAAGATTCCACTTCCGCAGTAAAGTTTCTGGATTCATTAGCCCAAAGCAATTATTTCTTCACTCAACTGAAAGACGTAAAAGTAAAAGGTGACAGCACGGAAATTTTCTACGATAAAGGGAAAAACTTCAATGAAACTTATGTAAACCTTACGGATTCTCTGGTTCAGAAATTGAAAATTCAGAAAGATTTTTTCACTAAAAATTTAGACTCCACCAAGAAAAGTATCAACAAAACTTATATTGATGAAGGATATTCTTTCAGCAGAATAAAATCTAAATACAAAGGACAGAAAAACGGCTATCCAATAGTGGAACTTGACATCAACAAGAATGATAAAAGAACAATCAACGGATTCGTAGTAAAAGGATATGAAAAAGTTCCCAAAAGATTCATCAAAAACCTGGAAAAGGAGTTTAAGGGTAAAAACTATGATGACAAAAACCTTCTAGCCATCAATAAAACCTTCCAGAGTCATCCTTTCCTAACCCTTGAACGGCAGCCACAAACTTTATTTACGAAGGACTCTACCAGTATTTACCTGTTTCTGGAAAAGAAAAAAACCAATACTTTTGATGGGGTCATCGGTTTTGGAAATGACAAAACCTCCAAGTTCACCTTAAACGGGACTATGAATGTGAATTTCAGGAATATGTTCAATGGTTTTGAAACCGTCAATTTATACTGGCAGAGAAACCCGGACAAAGGACAGACTTTTGATCTTAGAGTAGATATTCCATACCTTTTCAAATCAAATGTAGGGATGGATACGAAGGTAAATATCTACCGACAGGATTCTACGTTTGCCAATGTAAAGTTCCTTCCTGCTTTCTATTACCATATCAATAACAGGAATAAAATCGGTCTAAGGGCAACTTTGGAAACCTCTACTATTATTGATACCTTATACGTTCAGGGAAAAGACTACAATAAAAAAGGGATCGGGATATGGTATGAAATGACAGAACCTACTGATATTGACCTTTTCCTGTACAAAACAAGGATCAATGCCGGATATGATTTCTTAACAACTACTTATTCTAAAGATAATATTAAAGCTAATCAAAACCAGTTTTATTTCTTTGGAGAACACAATTACCACATTTCCGGGAATCACTTCCTGAACATCAAAGCGGAAGGTGCGATGATGGATTCTAAAATAGACTTCTCTGCCAATGAATTATACCGTTTCGGAGGATGGAACTCCATGCGGGGATTCAATGAAAACTCCCTCGCTGCTGACTTTTATTATTATGGAAGTCTGGAATACCGGTATCTGATCGGAAATCAGGCCTTCTTTGACGTCTTTGGACAATATGGGCAGCTTAATAATAAATCTTTAAATGTAAAACCCAAGCTCTACAGTGTCGGGCTCGGTTTCAATTTCTTCATTCCTATTGGTCTGATGAGTTTCCAGCTGTCTAATGGTAATGAGTTCGGAAATCCTTTTAAATTTAATGATATTAAAATCCATTGGGGAATTCTGAGTAGGTTTTAGAAAAAAAGAAGGAAGTGGGAAGCTTGATGCCACAAGTTATTGAGGTCACGGTTTCACTATCCCAGTATTTTTAAAAGGTTTTATGTTAATCTTATAACACGATAACAACCTCCAGCACTCCTCTCCAGCCTCCTTCATTATATTAATATTTATATAATAAAGCAAAAGTCCCTATACAAAGGACATTTTTCATTTTACTTATTTATTAATTCTTATTGTTAAAAATATTAAATCGTATTTTTATTTTAATACATCATTAAAGTACTGGTAACAGTGCACTGCTAAATTTGCCTTCAAAAAAATGAAGAAAACTCTAGCCACTTTTGCCGTTTTTTTACTTCCTCTTTATTTTTCTGCCCAGGAAATCAATATTTCAGGAAATGTAAAATCAGAAAACGGTTCTAGTGTTTCCGGTGTGAACATCACCGACAAAAACACAGGAAAGACTGCTACTACAGATGAAAATGGTAATTTCACTATTTCTGCAAACCCCAAAGATATTCTTGAATTTTTTGCTCCTGATTTTTCCGTTTATACCGTTGAGGTTTCTTCCAAAAAACAGTATTCCGTTGTCTTAAAAAAGCAAAACGAAAAGCAGATTGAAGGCGTTGTTATTACCGCTTTAGGTATTGCCAAAAAGAAAGAAAAAATCGGATATTCTACTCAGGAAGTAGGAACAAAACAGTTTGAAACCATCACTACTCCAAGTATTGGAAATTTATTCTCCGGACAGGTCGCAGGATTGAACGTTTCCAATCCTACTGGAATGCAGCAGGCTCCACAGTTTACGCTGAGAGGAAACTCTAATCTGGTTTTCGTCATTGATGGTGTGATTGTAGAAAAAGAGGTTTTCCAGAATTTAGATCCTAATAATATCGAAAACATCAATGTCCTGAAAGGAGCTACCGCTTCTGCTCTCTATGGTTCAAGAGGTCGTTACGGAGCTGTTTTAATCACCACAAAAAATGCTAAAAAGAAAGGCTTTTCTGTAGAATTCTCCCAAAACACAATGATTACAGCAGGATTTACCAATCTTCCGAAAACCCAGACTGAATATGGTAACGGTTCCCATGGAAAATACGAATTCTGGGACGGAGCCGATGGCGGGGTAAATGACGGAGATATGATCTGGGGACCAAAATTTGTTCCGGGATTACAGATCGCTCAATGGAACAGCCCTATCAGAGATAAAATAACAGGACAGGTCGTTCCGTGGTATGGAGCAGTAACAGGAACTCAGTATGATGATAAATCAAGATATGAAAGAGTTCCGATTGACTGGAAATACCATGATAACTTAAGTACGTTCTTAAAACCAGCAGTAATCAACAATAATAACTTCGCGATCAGCTATAGAAGCAATAAAGACGTATACAGATTCTCCGGGAATTTCATGAATTATGATGACAGAGTTCCCAATTCTTATCTTCAGAAATATGGAATCAACTTCTCTTCTGAAAATCATCTTGGTGAAAAATTAATATTTGATACAAAATTCAACTTCAACCAGGCTTTTACGCCTAATATTCCCAATTACGATTATAATCCAAGCGGACACATGTACACCATCCTGATCTGGATGGGAGGAGATGTAGATGGAAAAGCATTGAAAAATCATATGTGGATCCCAGGAAAGGAAGGAAGAGCACAAGCCAACTGGAACTATGCCTGGTATAACAACCCATGGTTCGGAGCCGAGTATTACAAGAATCAGAACAGAACCAATATTATTAATGCTCAGACAGGTCTAGAGTATAAAGCGACAAAGGATCTATCGGTAAAAGGGAAAATATCTCTTGTCGAAAACCATAGCAAAACGGAAATTCTGAGCCCTTATTCCTATTTCAATTATGATGCACCACGAAGTGGCGGTTATATTTTGAAGGATAATAAAACATGGAACCTCAATTATGATGTGTTGGCAACTTACAAGAAAAAGATATCTGAAAATTTTGATTTTACAATCAATGCGGGAGGTTCTGCTTTCTATTATAAAAACAACAACAATGAAATGTCTACGGATGGATTAAAAATTCCCGAAGTATACACTTTTGAGAACTCTATCGGAGCGCTGAAAAATTACACTTATCTGAAGGAAAAGTTGATTTACAGTGCGTATTCAACGATTGATATCGGGTTGTACAATGCTTTCTTCATCAATGTTTCCGGGCGTAATGACTGGTCTTCTACACTACCTAAGGCCAACAGATCTTACTTCTATCCTTCTGCTTCCATCAGTGCGGTTATTTCCAACCTGGTAAAAATGCCGGAATCTATCAATATGTTGAAACTTTCTGCTTCATGGGCGAAAGTAGCGTATGACTTCCAGCCTTATTCCATCAGAAATTATTATCTGAACAATGGGGGAATCACATTCAATGGAAACCCTACTTATTATTATCCAACCACTCTGAATGTAGAAAATTCTTTGAAACCGGAGCAGACAAAATCTTATGAATTAGGTTTAAGCGCAGGGTTCCTGAATAACAGAATCACTTTAGACGCTACTTATTTCAGAACATTAGATTATAATAATATTCTCCAGTTCCCTGCTGCAGAATCATCCGGTTTCACTTCTCAATATGTAAACGGAAATGAATATACAACCAAAGGATTTGAAGTTTCCCTTGGTTTAGTTCCGGTAAAAACTTCTGATTTCAGCTGGAAAACATTAATCAACTGGAGTACTTATGAACAAAAGCTGACTTCCATTTATGATAATATGCCGAACTACAAAAATATTAAGCTAGGCGAAAGAATGGATAGCTATTACGACTATACATGGCAAAAGTCTCCGGATGGAAAAGTAATTCTTGATGCGAATACAGGAATGCCGACAAGAGCTAATAACCCAAGTAATCTGGGACATTTCAATCCTGACTGGACTTTCGGTTTCAACAACACATTCAAATATAAAAAATTCACTTTAAACATCGGAATTGACGGAAGCATCGGAGGTGTGATGAGATCCCAGGTTGTGGAAAAAATGTGGTGGGGAGGAAAACACCCTAATTCTGTAGCGTACAGAGATCTTGAATATGCAAATCCGGGAACGTATTATTTTGTACCTGATGGGGTTAACTACAATCCGGCAACCGGAACCTATACTCCACACACAAAAGCTATCAGCTACCAGGACTGGGCGCAAAATTATCCCTACCGTGCAAGAGTAACACAGGACGAAAGCGAAGAGTTTGCTAACGTTTTTGACAGAACTTTCGTCAAGCTTAGATCTGTAGTATTAGAATATGACTTCTCTTCATTACTCAACCCAAGAGGAATGGTGAAAGGTTTCACCGCCAATATTTCTGCTTACAATCTGGCGATGTGGAAAAAATCAAAAAACCTTTATTCTGATCCAGACTTCCAGACAAAAACAGACAATGATATTCAGGATCCATCCAGCAGATGGTTTGGAATCGGATTTAATCTTAAGTTTTAACTAAAAAGTACGTCAAGACAATGAAAAATAATATAAACAAAGTGACAGAGCAAAAAGGTAAAACAGCAAAATGGCTGATGAAATCTTTATTTGCAGCCGGACTTCTGACATTAGCATCATGTGAATCTAACCTTGATACCATCAATGAAAATCCTAATGACCAGGCCAGTATTGATCCCAAAAATCTATTGACTTACGTTGAAAAATATACTTTTCAGGTAAACGGGGACAATATGTATGCCTCCAGAATGATGATTGGTACTGATGGTGAGAATTCATACCAGTATATGAAATGGAATGATACTTCTTTTGAAGTCTATACCAAAGGACTTCTGAACACTGGAAAAATGATGCAGGAAGCTGAAAAAAGAGGAAACAAAAATTATCTGGCCATCGGAAAATTTTTGAGAGCGTATCATTTCTTCAATATCAGTTTAAAAGTTGGAAGTGCTCCTTATTCTGAGGCAGCAAAGGGTGAATCCGGCATTACCCAGCCTAAATATGATACACAGGAAGCTATCATGTCCGGAATTTTATCAGAATTAAAAGAAGCCAATGATCTTATTAATACCACCGATAAAATTGAAGGTGATATTGTCTACAACGGAGATGCTTTAAAGTGGAAAAAACTGATTAATTCATTCCGTCTGAAAATTCTGATCACTTTATCTAAAAAAACGACAGTAGGAAGTTATAATATCGCTGCAGAATTTGCTTCTATTGCAGGAAGCCAGTCTCTCATGACCTCTATTGCAGATAACGGTGAACTTAAGTTTGCTGATGCAGCAGACAGCAGATACACGATGTTTAACAACAGTGGATATGGTTCAAGTTTGTACATGGCTGATTATTTTATTAATATGTTCAAAGACAGGCATGATCCACGCTTGTTCACGTTTGCAGCACAGACTACAGGAGCAAAAGAAGCAGGAAAAGCCATCACAGACTATACAGGATATAACGGAGGAAACCCTACTTCTCCGTATTCTGATAATGCAGCACTGATCACTGCAAAAAACATTTCCAAAGTAAACGATCGTTTTTATAAAGACCCTACCAATGAACCTGCTTCTGTATTAAGTTATTCAGAACTTGAGTTTATTCTGGCTGAAGCTACAGCAAGAGGCTGGATTTCCGGGTCGGCAAAAACACATTATGATAATGCGATCAAAGCAAGTTTCAATTTTTATCAGACCTATGTAAAAAATCCGGGACAATATTTCTCAGGGTTTGATGTCAACCAATATCTTGCAACTCCTTTGGTAGTATATAATGATGCTGATCTACTACAAACACAACTGGAAAAGATCATGACTCAAAAATACATGACGATGTTCCATCAGGCACAGTGGACTTCTTACTTTGATTATTTAAGAACAGGCTTTCCAAATTATCCTTTAAAAGCAGGAGTCGCAGCTCCTTTCAGGTTCAGATATCCGCAATCTGAATATAATTACAACAGCAATAATTTAAAAGCTGCTTTAACGGCTCAGTATGGAGGAAATGATAATATCAGCTCCAAACCTTGGTGGTTACAATAAAAATCTGATTAATTTTATATAAAACAAAGAAACCGCAGGAAAATCCTATTAACTTGCGGTTTCTTTCTTATTACGATTGAACATGAACAGAAGAGAATTTTTAGAGAAATCAAGTCTTTTATTAGCAGGATTAGGAACCTCAAATGTTTTACATCCTTCCATTTTAAAAGCTTTAGCCATTGATCCGGCTGCCCAGTCTACATTTTATGATGCAGAGCATGTTGTCATCCTGATGCAGGAAAACCGTTCATTTGACCATGCTTTTGGTGCTCTCAAAGGAGTAAGAGGTTTTTTGGATAAAAGAGCTTTTATAAAACAGGACGGCCATTCTGTTTTCTTTCAAAAAGTGACGAGGGAAAATATGCATCTCCTGCCCGTCTGGATTTAAGAAATACAAAATCTACCTGGATGAGCTCACTGCCACACTCATGGGCAGATCAGCAGAAAGCTTTGAACAAAGGTAAATTTGACCAATGGCTTCAGGCGAAAGCTTCAGGAAATAAAGATTATAAAAATATTCCGCTTACGTTAGGATATTACAACCGCGAAGACCTTCCGTTTTATTATCAGCTGGCAGATGCCTTCACCATATTCGATCAGTATTTCTGCTCATCGCTTACCGGAACTACTCCCAACAGGCTGTTTCTTTGGTCCGGAACATTGAGAGAACAGCAAAATGGAAAGGTAAAAGCCAATGTTGTCAATGAAAATATTGATTATGATAAAGCGAGGCAGGCAAAATGGAAAAGTTTCCCGGAAATATTAGAACAGCAAAATGTTTCGTGGAGAATTTATCAGAATGAAATCAGTCTTCCAAAAGGAATGTCCGGAGAACAGGAAGCCTGGCTGAGTAATTTTACAGATAACCCGATTGAGTGGTTTTCAAAATTCAACGTTAAATTTTCAAAAGGATATTATCAGAATATTCCCAATATCATCGCCTATCTGAAGAAGGAGATTGAAAAAAACCCTAATCAGAAAGAAAGACTGGAAGCCATGCTGGCTGAAGTTCAGGAAGATCAGGTGAAATACCACCCTGACAATTATTCAAAACTTTCAAAAGAAGAAAAAAATCTTCATGAAAAAGCCTTTACCACTAATTCCAACGATCCTGATTACTGGAAACTGGAAATTGGAAAGGATGAAAACGGAGAAAGGCTTGTTGTTCCGGAAGGTGATGTATTATTTCAGTTCCGTAAAGATGTGGAAGAGAAAAAGCTTCCGTTGGTTTCATGGCTGGTAGCTCCGGAACATTTTTCTGATCATCCGGGTTCACCATGGTACGGAGCCTGGTATATTTCTGAAGTTCTGAATATTCTGACCAAAGATCCTGAAACCTGGAAGAAAACCATATTTATCATCAATTATGATGAGAATGACGGGTATTTTGATCACGTATTGCCTTTTGCCCCACCAGTGAATCCAAGCCAGCCCGTAGATATGAACGGAAAAGAAGGGGTAGAATATGTGGATAAAACTCAGGAATATATGAGCTCTCCTTCTTTGAAAAGCTATGAAAAAGTAGAAGGAACTGTCGGATTGGGTTACAGAGTCCCTATGATCATCGCTTCTCCCTGGACGAAAGGAGGTTTTGTCAATTCTGAAGTATCGGATCACACGTCTGTCCTGCAGTTTTTGGAAAAATTCATTATGAAGAAATTCAAAAAGGATGTCCATGTGGAAAATATCAGTGACTGGAGAAGAGCGATATGTGGCGATCTTACTTCCGCTTTCAATTCTTCCAGCGTGAAAGTTCCGAAAATGGATTATCTGAATCAGAAGGATTACGCTAAAACCATCAACGCAGCTAAAAATAAACCTGTCCCTAATTTGAAATGGTATTCTGAAGATGAACTTAAAGATAGCCTGCTTGACATTCAGGAAAGAGGACTGAAACCTTCCAACCCATTGCCTTATCATTTCCATGTAAATCTGGAAGGAGACCATATAAAAATGACTAACCTGAAAGATAATGGGGTTCCGCTTTTGGTATATGACAGAACTCAATTCGACAATAATAATTATCATTTTTCATATGCTTTATATGAAAAGCAAACGCTATCCCATACTGTGCAGCCGGGAGCTTATGATTATGAAGTTTTCGGTCCCAATGGCTTTTTCAGGAAATTTAAGGGAAATAAAACTGCAGAAACAGAGGTGATCTTGACGAATATGACCTCAAAAAATCAGATTGAATTAATTATCAAAAATCACAAAAAGAAAAATTTTTCCATCAGTCTGAAAGATCTTTATACAAGAAGCGAAAGGACAATTTCTGTACAAAAAATGGAAGAAAAATCATTATTGACCTTGATAAATACAAAGGCTGGTATGATTTGCAGCTAAAATTAAACGATCATCTGTGGCACTTTGCCGGAAGAATAGAAACCGGAAAAGTTTCCGTTTCTGACCCGCATTGGGCTTAAAAACGCCTATAATATTGATAAAATACTGCACAAAATTGTGCAGTATTTTTTTTGAGTTATTTCATCTTATAATGCATTACATATGAGAAATAAGCAATTATAAAAAATATGTGGTATATTTTTTTAAAACATATTGAATTTTGTTATCTTCACTTTACTAATTAACAGTGTCATGAAAAAACTAAATTTAACTATTGCAGCGTCTTTATTTGCGTTTGCTCTATCCGGGAATCTTAGTGCCCAAGATCTCGCTACAGATAACCATACGGTCACCATTTCTATTCCCGAAGTTGCATTGGTCGATATTGAACCAGCAGCAACCAAAAACATTACTCTTGGATTTACAGCTCCTACTGAAGCAGGAAATCCTATTCTTCCATCTGCGGCCAACACTACGTTGTGGCTTAATTATTCTTCTATTAAATCTGTGGCAGATCCTACCCGTAACGTAAGCGTAAAAATGAATGCTATCATTCCTGGAGTAGATCTTAATGTAACGGCGGCGGCGGCCACCGGAGCAGGAGCAGGCACATTGGGAACTTCCGCAGGACTGCTTACATTAACTGGTACTGACCAGACAATTATTTCTGGTATTGGAAGTGCTTATACAGGAAATGGAGCTAATAACGGTCATAATCTTACCTATGCACTCGCTGCAGGAAGTGGTCCTGGAGGGGTAGCCGCGTATGCAGATTTACAGGCTACAGCTACTGTTGCCGCTACCGTTACTTATACAATATCAGACAATTAGAATTTAATTAAAATTCTATTTTACGTTTCAAAAACAAGAAGAAATTAGTATCCAGTTTCTTCCTGGCTTTGTATTATTCATGATTTAACTTCAAACTTTACACAATGATAAAGCGTATCCTTCTTTTGATCACCCTGATTTTGCAGTTCAGCTTTTTACATGCCGGTATTGTGATTCTCAACGGACTTACGCATTCTTACAAAATAGAAAACGGAAAGGTTTATAAGGGAAAAGTTGCCATTGAAAACACGGGCAGCAATCCTCAAAGCGTAAAAATATTTTTACAGGATTATACCTACCATGCGGACGGAACGATCAATTATACAGCATTACGTACCAATAAACGAAGTAACGGAGAGTGGCTGAAACTCAACACTAATCTTGTTACCCTTAAAGGTAAAGAAAAGACTGAGATCTTCTATGAAATAACCATTCCCAATCAGGCAATGGATCCGGGAAGCTATTGGAGTGTGATCATTGTAGAACCGGTAGAAGATATAAAACCCAGTGACAGTAAACCAGGAGTCAGCATCACTTCTATTATACGATATGCCATTCAGGTCATTACAGATTTTGAAACAGAAAAAGCAAAACCGGATCTTAAGTTTGAAAGTATCAAGGTGGAAAAACAGGAAGGAAAACAAACGGCAAAGATAGCAATAGCCAATAATGGTAATCTTTACTGTAAACCGACTGCTTCCATAGAAATCTATAACCGAAAAACGGGTGAGAAGGTGGGAACTTATTCAAGTTTAACGATGGGGCTGTTACCCAACACCTCCAAAACATTTTACATTGACATTAGTAAAGTACCACCAGACAAATATAAAGCTGCTATCATAGCTGCCGATGAAGAAGAGAATGCTTTTGCACTCAATGTGGAATTAGAAGTAAAAAATGAGTAGAACTTGGACTTTATTTATTATCATATCATTATTCCCGGTATTTATTTTTTCTCAAGAGCAATCCAATAGATTGATCAGTAAAAAAGATAGTTTAATGCCGGGAATGTCTACTTCTATTCCCTTCACTTTAGAAAACAATTCGGATGAAGCCAAGACCTATGATATTTCAATTACCACATCAAGTTCCTCTATTAATCCTATTTTAGCAAAAGGAGAATTTCAGATTCTTCCTCATGAAACCTCTGTATATCTTGTTCCTTTACGGGTGGGAACAGAAACAGGACAGGGTATTTATTCCGTGATAATGAATGTAACTGATCGCCATAACGGAATATCTTTTACAAAAAATTCAAAAATCATTGTTTCCGGACACAGGAATCTTTTAGTTACCGCTTTAAATACACCTGAATTTGTAAGAGCAGGAGAAACAATCCGTGCCTCTTTTCTTTTAAAAAATAATGGTAATGTAACAGAAAGTATTGTTCTCGAAAGTAAAAATGCTATTGTCGATAATGAAACATCACTGGTACTGGAGCCTAATGAGTCTAAAACAATTACTATTCATAAAGTAACAAATCCTGAACTCGCTCAAAATGAATTTCAAAACCTAAACCTTTCGGTGCACTCAAAGGGTAATCCCAAAGAAAATCAGGATGTCTATGTGAGTACTCAGGTGATATCAGCAAAACCTTCTGAGAAAGATATTTATCACAGGCTTCCTGTTGCTTTCTCATTATCTTTTATTGGCATGCAGAATATGGGAATGTATAATGATGGTTTTCAGGGAGAAATCTATGGTAAAGGAGCACTTGACAAAGACAATAAGAATCAGATTGAGTTTAGGGCGGTTACTCACAATCCTGTAGAACTCAATACATTTACTCAATATGAAGAATATTTTGTGAATTATAAACGAAACAATCTTTCTATTCATTTAGGTGATAAAACCTACTCTTCATCCTATCTTACAGAATTTGCAAGATATGGCCGCGGGGCAGAAATCCGGTATAACTTTGATAAAGTGAGCTTCGGTGGGTTCTATAACCATCCGAGATTTTTCAGAGATATTAAAGATGAATTCAATTTCTATTCAGCCTTTAAAATCCGAAAAGAGTCCGAAATTTCTGTAGGATACCTTTACAAAACTCCAAGAAAAGAAGAAATCAGATATAGTGAAGTAAGACTTGATTCTAATGCTCATTTACCTTACGCCAAAGGAAAATTTAAGGTTTCAAACAATATAACTTTTTCTGGAGAATTGGCATACAGTACTGCACAAAAAACAGATGGAACAGCTTATTTACTACAGGCTGAGGCCGTTTTTAAAAAGTTGAATGGAAATTTAATGTACATGAAAGCAAGTCCTGATTTCGGAGGATATTTTACCAATACAAATACTTTTAATGGTAATATTTCCTACAATCTCACAAAGAAAATAAGTTTCTTTACCAATTATATGCAGGATGCCAAAAATTTCCAAAGAGATACACTGCTCCTGGCAGCACCCTATAGAAAGTATTTTCAATATGGTATACAGTACAAATATATACCGAGTGGTTTCATTATCCTTAATAATGGATATCAAACCTATAAAGACCGTTTAGAACCTAAACAGTTTGATTATTATGAACGTTACTTTAAAGTAAGTATTAATCAGCAGATTGGGGTATTTCAGGTAAATGTGGATGGACAATTTGGAAAAACAGATAATTATCTGACGGGATTCAGTGGCAATTCAAGCTTTTATTCCGCAAATCTGTCATTTCAAAAGTTCAGAACATCTTTTAACATCTTCGGAAGTTATGCCATCAGCTCAAGATATCAGCTTAAAAATCAGAGAAATATCTATTATGGAGCCAGAATCTTCAGTCGGTTTTCTGATAAGACAAGCTTAAGTATATTTTATCAGAATAATTATATGCCTGAGGAGTATTTTAAAGACAGAAATCTGTTTGAACTTCTATTTCACCAGCAGTTATTTCCCGGAAATGAACTTGATCTTTCCGGAAGATATTCATTGCAAAGAGGAGAAATCGGAGATAAAGATTTTATATTCTCCATGCGTTATACATGGCGTCCCAATATTCCTGTACAGAAAACTGCCGAATATATTTCATTGTCTGGAAATGTTGGTAACCTGGGTATAAAAAAGACTGAAGGCATAAGATTAATGCTTGGAAGTTATCTATCCATTACGGATAAGGAAGGAAATTATATATTTAAAAACGTTATCCCAGGGAATTATTTTCTTGAAATTGACCGTTCCACTACGGAAATCAATGATATTCCGACTCAAACGTTTCCTGCTGCTCTTTCATTGATCAATAAGGAAAACACTTTTAACTTTGGATTAACCACAGCTGCAAATGTTCAGGGCCACGTTAAATTCTTAGAAACAGGAGAAAAAGATCAACCTGATTTTGACCAGATACAATCTGAAAAAGGAAAAAAGAAAAAAGAAAGTATTATTGTGGAAGCTACCAATAATGATCAGACTTACCGTAAGATCTGTCTCATTGGAGAAAACTTCGACTTTACTTATCTTAGGCCTGGAGACTGGACTATTAAGGTCTATCGTAACGGGCTTGATAAACGATATAAAATTTCATCAGACAAGTTTCTGTTTACTTTAAAGCCTTCGGAAACAAAAAAAATAAGCATCAATGTTGTTAAGCAACAAATAGAGATCAAATATCAAAAGGAATCCTTGAAAGTAGGATATAATGAAATAAAAAAGAAGAGATGATTCTGATCCGTACCCTATTATTAATTGCATTTTGTGTTGTATCCGGGCCAATCTATTCCCAGACCGCAAATACTACTGTTAGTCTTACATTGCCTGTAGTAACTTTAATGGACATTGAGCCTACAGGCAGTATTGTGTTAAATTTTACAGCTCCTACAGAAGCTGGAAATGCTCTTGGAGCACCTACTCCCAATACATCCAAATGGATCAACTATACTTCAGCTATTGCTTCCGGAGGTCTTACCAGAAGGATTACGGCCTCAGTAAATAAAGTTATCGCAGGTGTCAATATAAGAATTCAGGCGGCGGCGGCTTCAGGAGCTGGCGGCGGAACATTGGGAACATCTTCAGGGCAAATAATTCTCAACACAACTCCTACTACCATCATTAGTGGTATTGGCGGAGCATATACAGGAAACGGAGCGAATAACGGCCATGCTCTTACCATTTCACTTGCTACTAATACTTATGCCAATTTACAGGCTCAGGCCAATACAGCAATCGTCATCACTTATACCATCACAGAATAAAATGAAAATGAAAAGTCTCTTTCTCAAAGAACAGTTCTTAAAAAGATCTCTTTACATTATTGCTTTAATAATGGGAAGCTATCTTGAAGGGCAAACCATAAGTATTGCCGGAACTAACTGGACTGTGAGTGTACCTACCATTACTGAGGCAGGAAGTAATTATATCGGAACTTATGAGAACCCTGCACAATTAACAATATCTGGTCATTTACCAGGATCTTTTCTTAATCTTCTTTCAGCCTCCGGAGCCAAAATAACCATGCAACTTAACCCGACTTCCTGGAACAGTTCCCTGAAACTGTCCGCAAAAAGAAGTGGAGGAACAGCAATAATCAATGGTCTTTGTGTCCTTTGTACCGCTTCTATCAATGGAGGTAGTGCAAATTTTATAGAAATTCCACAGGCTGGCGCCGTCACATTATCAACAATAACCTTTAGTGGATTATTGGGTGTCAATAATAGTGTAGATTACTCAGCCATTAGTGTTCAACTCCAAATAGGAGGTGTTTCTGTGACAATTCCTGCAGCATCTTATAGCACACAAATCGTCTTTACGATCGCAGCAAACTAAGTCATCATTGGTAAGCTAGATTACAATCAAAATGTAACCCATAAGAACCGTTTCTTTAGAGAAGCGGTTTTTTTATTTCTTTTGGCTTAAAATAAGGTAAATTCTGAGGGATTAAATCTCGTTTATATACGTGAATCAGCTTTCAACCACAATAAGCGATTTACGGCCTTAAAAGATAGAGATCCTAATTTTCGGGTTACGAGGTACAGCGATTAGATCTCAAAACTGCAAGTGTAAGGATGCACGTTTATTCCAATTATTTCATTCCTCAGGAATCCAGACTTATTTATTAGAGTTTAAAGGATACAAGATGGCAGGATAATGTCCACGATTCTTTAGCAGTTAGTATTAGCATTGTCATGCTGAGCGGAGTCGAAGCATTTTAATAAAGAAAACCTTATTTAGACTCCTTGGTAGTAACAGCCTGGGAAGAATAAATAGTATTGAAGGTAAAGAACCATCGTTGGATAAAGAATAAAAACAGAGGGCTGGAAGCAGGATGCCTAAAGCTGGAGGAAGAAGAATAGCAGATAGATGAGATGGGCTACTTACTACGAACATCTATTATCTATATCCACTGCTCATTACCTATTACTCATTACTTCTGTTTCTGTTTGGATTTTGTGTTAGTTAGTTTAGTGAGTATGTTGAGTGGGTTTAGTGTTGGTGTTGGTATATAACAAAAAAACCTTTATCGTAAAGATAAAGGTTTTTTAAAAATAAAATAAAAACTGGCGGCGGCCTACTCTCCCGCGTTAGCAGTACCATCGGCGCTGGTGGGCTTAACTTCTGTGTTCGGAATGGGAACAGGTGAGCCCCACCGCTAAAACCACCCTAAAGAAGGTATATAAGATATCAGAGGATAGATTTCAGATTTCAGACTTCAAGGTCTGGTATCTGATGTCTTATATCTGACATCTGTTTTAAGCGATAAAAACTTTCACAAAGACAAAACCTTCACTGCGCATAAAGCACTTGGTTTATATTAGTAACCATAGACTATAAATCTACGGGTAATTAGTACTACTTGGCTATGACATTACTGTCTTTACACCTATAGCCTATCAACGTCGTCATCTACAACGACCCTTAAAAGATGTCTCATCTTGAGGCGAGTTTCGCACTTATATGCTTTCAGTGCTTATCTCTTCCAAACGTAGCTACTCAGCGGTGCACCTGGCGGTACAACTGATA
>NZ_CP073027.1:2485000-3690000 GCF_018924625.1 Chryseobacterium sp. PCH239 | reverse complement strand
CGTCCTTCGTCGCCTCTGAAAGCCTAGGCATCCGCCATACGCCCTTAACGATTTCTTTCCTATTGGTTACTCAAGCGCTTTATGCGCTCGGTTTTCTCTTTGTGATGTCTTTACCGTTAATGTCAATGATCTTAATTTCTTTCTTTCAAACTGATGAACAAATGTTGTTTTTGGCTCCATTCGTAACTTTTAAATCAGTCCTCCAAAACTGTGGAGAATAAGGGAGTCGAACCCTTGACCTCCTGCGTGCAAGGCAGGCGCTCTAGCCAGCTGAGCTAATTCCCCCTCTAGTAGACTTTAGATATCAGATTCCAGATCTCAGACCTAAATGTCTGATGTCTAATAGCTGATCTCTTCCTGTCTTTCAATTAGTAGTCTCGGGCAGGCTCGAACTGCCGACCTCTACATTATCAGTGTAGCGCTCTAACCAGCTGAGCTACGAGACTGTCTTTTAGACGTAAAAGATGATAGACTGATAGATAACAGACTAATTTCTTCGTCTTTCTCTCTCTGCTTTTATCTTCTTTGCCTCTCTCAATCCCTTTACTAATTTCTAGTGGGTTTTGTATTTTTATATATCAACCAAACAAAAAACTAAAGCTATGCTTTAAGTAAGTATTTTGTATCTTACGATACTGATTTTGTTTAACGTCCTAAGACGCTCTAAAATGAGATGTTCCAGCCGCACCTTCCGGTACGGCTACCTTGTTACGACTTAGCCCTAGTTACCTGTTTTACCCTAGGCAGCTCCTGTTACGGTCACCGACTTCAGGTACCCCAGACTTCCATGGCTTGACGGGCGGTGTGTACAAGGCCCGGGAACGTATTCACCGCGCCATGGCTGATGCGCGATTACTAGCGATTCCAGCTTCATAGAGTCGAGTTGCAGACTCCAATCCGAACTGAGACCGGCTTTCGAGATTTGCATCACTTCGCAGTGTAGCTGCCCTCTGTACCGGCCATTGTATTACGTGTGTGGCCCAAGGCGTAAGGGCCGTGATGATTTGACGTCATCCCCACCTTCCTCTCTACTTGCGTAGGCAGTCTCACTAGAGTCCCCAACTTAATGATGGCAACTAGTGACAGGGGTTGCGCTCGTTGCAGGACTTAACCTAACACCTCACGGCACGAGCTGACGACAACCATGCAGCACCTTGAAAAATGTCCGAAGAAAAGTCTATTTCTAAACCTGTCATTTCCCATTTAAGCCTTGGTAAGGTTCCTCGCGTATCATCGAATTAAACCACATAATCCACCGCTTGTGCGGGCCCCCGTCAATTCCTTTGAGTTTCAAACTTGCGTTCGTACTCCCCAGGTGGCTAACTTATCACTTTCGCTTAGTCTCTGAAACTTACATTCCAAAAACGAGTTAGCATCGTTTACGGCGTGGACTACCAGGGTATCTAATCCTGTTCGCTCCCCACGCTTTCGTCCATCAGCGTCAGTTGTTGCTTAGTAACCTGCCTTCGCAATTGGTGTTCTAAGTAATATCTATGCATTTCACCGCTACACTACTTATTCCAGCTACTTCAACAACACTCAAGACCTGCAGTATCAATGGCAGTTTCACAGTTAAGCTGTGAGATTTCACCACTGACTTACAGATCCGCCTACGGACCCTTTAAACCCAATAAATCCGGATAACGCTTGCACCCTCCGTATTACCGCGGCTGCTGGCACGGAGTTAGCCGGTGCTTATTCGTATAGTACCTTCAGCTACCCTCACGAGGGTAGGTTTATCCCTATACAAAAGAAGTTTACAACCCATAGGGCCGTCGTCCTTCACGCGGGATGGCTGGATCAGGCTCTCACCCATTGTCCAATATTCCTCACTGCTGCCTCCCGTAGGAGTCTGGTCCGTGTCTCAGTACCAGTGTGGGGGATCACCCTCTCAGGCCCCCTAAAGATCGTAGACTTGGTGAGCCGTTACCTCACCAACTATCTAATCTTGCGCGTGCCCATCTCTATCCACCGGAGTTTTCAATACCGAATGATGCCATTCAGTATATTATGGGGTATTAATCTTCCTTTCGAAAGGCTATCCCCCAGATAAAGGCAGGTTGCACACGTGTTCCGCACCCGTACGCCGCTCTCAAGATCCCGAAAGATCTCTACCGCTCGGCTTGCATGTGTTAGGCCTCCCGCTAGCGTTCATCCTGAGCCAGGATCAAACTCTCCATTGTATGTTTGTCTGACTCACTCAAAGTTTTTAACGCTTTAGTTTTTCCTTACTTGGTTGTTATATTGTATGTCAATGATCTTTATATCTTTCGCTTTTCAACGAAGCAATCTCTCTGTCAGTGTCGCTCCGTATTTGCGAGTGCAAAAGTAAAACTTTATTTTTTAATGACCAAATGTTTTTGAAGAAAATTTTAAAGTTTTTTAAGTAACCTTAATCCTTCTCAAAACTTCAATCTCTATACTCCTGCGCTCCCTCTAATTGGGATTGCAAAGATACAAACTCTTTTTAAACTGACAACTTTTTTTACAAAAAATTTTAAAGTTTTTTTCGTCCGTCTCTTTTTTAAAGTAATATCGTTTCTACCTATCTAAAGGCTCTTCTGCGCTACTGAATGTCTTTCGTTTTTCAGTGGGGCAAAGATAGTAACTTCATACAACGCAAAACAAGTTTATTTAACATAAATTTCATATTCGGATAGGTTTTTATCCTAATCAGCTGGAAGGCAGAGAGAAAAATTTTAAACATTTGTTTGGAGGAATGGACGAGAGGGGATTATTCGGCCGATGAGATGTGGGATTTTGGGGGTGGAACATCAAATAAGGTATCTATAATAATAAGGTGCAGGTTTGAATTGAATTCAGATGGAGGGAGTATCTTTATTAAATGGGATTCATTAGACTAAGCTCAGGATTGTAGCCCGTTTCCTATTGATATATATAATAAGATAAGGGAAGATTTTCAATAAAGCCTGTAAAAAATGTGACTGGAAATACATTTGAGCTAAAGCTCAGTACAAAGATTATATAAAAGAACGGGCTGAAGCCCGTTCCTATTGTTGATTTATATAGGCCAAAACCTACAATTGTTTAGTATAGAATGTTTCTAAGGTTTGATTTCCTTATATATTACGCTCAAAAACTCAGCGTAGGACTTCTCCAGGCCAATAATATCCCCGGATTTCAGATTCAAACCTCCTACTCCTGAATTATCTGGTTTTACTTTTAGAGAAGAAACCTGAAAATAGAGGTTGTCATCATTAGCTTTTGGCTGAACTTTCACCGTAGAGCCTAAAAGTTTTTTGGTTGAGATGGTATAAATTTCTCCCGGGACAATTTTTAATTTTAAAAAAGATCTTGGAGAGATTGTATAATCTTTACGGTTGATGTTGATCTTTTGATCTTTTTCAGAAGAGGCAAATATATACATCTCACCATGTTTAGCTGCTAGTTTTTCTTTGGGTGTATAATATAAAGCGATTTTATAATTGGCAGCATTGAATGCCTGAGGTGTACCATCAACATTTTCGAAAGGTTTTAATTCGAATGTATTGGCACCAATCTCTTTTGCTTTTTTATATACCAGAGAAAATACGAGTGCATCATCTTTTGAAAAACCCTGTACTTCTACTTCTCCTAAATAAATAGCATCTGCTACGGCTTCTTTTCTTAGTAAGAATTTATCTGAGTTGTCATTTGTTTTTTCAACTCTGGTCATATAAACATTTTGTGCGCTCCACAACTGGATACATAACACGGAAAAGAGGATTGCAATATTTTTCATATATATAGTATTAGTGTGAAAGGATATCGACACATTCTTCAAGACTGTTTTCCCAATGCTTAGGTTCTATTTTGTAAACTTCCTCTATTTTATCCAAAGACATTGTACTTCTTACAGGTCTTTGGGCAGGTGTTGGGTACTGTTCGGTTGTTAATGGATTTAATTTTATTGATGATTTTGAAAATTCAGCAATTTTTCTGGCAAATTCAAACCAGGTTGTCTCCGGATAGTTTGAGAAGTGGAAAATCCCATAGGTTTTCTGTGGCGTTTCAATAATCCTCATAATAGCTTCTGCCAAATCGTTTGCGTTAGTAGGCTGCCCAAACTGATCAGCAACGATTCCCAGCTCTTCTTTTTGAGAGAAAAGATTTAACATTGTTTTCACAAAATTCTTATTAAATTCAGAATACAGCCATGAAGTTCTTAGGATGATTGTTTTTGGATTAATTTCCAGAGCAAGCTCTTCTCCTTCTCTTTTTGATGCACCATATACTCCTATCGGGTTTGTAAAATCATCTTCAGAGTATGGAAGATTTGTGGTACCATCAAAAACATAATCTGTAGAAACATGAATCAGAACAGATTTATAATCTGCGCATGCCTGAGCAAGATGAGCTACTCCACCAGCATTTACGGCAAAGGCTTTTTCTTTTTCTTTTTCCGCCAGATCAACTGCGGTATATGCAGAGGCATTGATGCAATAATCAGGTTTGTTATCATAAAAGAAATCATTCACCTGCTCTTCATTGGTAACATCTAAAATGGATGAGTCTGTAAATAAGAATTCATATAGATGTTCAAAATCCGGAGCAATCTTTTTTATGCAGTTTCCTAATTGTCCGTTACTCCCTATTACTGCTATTTTTTTCATTTGTTTATTATTAATTTTTAAATTGGGACCTTCAACAAGAAGTAGGTTTAAGAGTTCTTGGCATTCTGAGATCTTAAGAACTTCACTCTTGACTGGAAGTCTTTTTGGATAAGATCTACATAAAATTTATCAAAAATTTCTTTGATATCTTCGGGATGAACTTCAGATTTTCTTGTTTTGACATTAAAATAAATAACGGTTACCCAAAGTACAGCATGAATTGTTTTTTCATCAAGGCTTTTCATCAGAATTTCGACTTTTGCTGTTCTATCCTGTACATCGATGGTCTTGCTGCTGATCACTACCTGTGTATTATATCTTACTTCTTTCAGATAGGCTATTTCATTTTGAATAGCAATCCAGGTACAGCCGGTTTGCTTGGTATATTCTTCATAGGTAAATCCATAAAATGTTTCTACATGATCTTCCCGGGCATTGAACATATACTCAAGATATTTTACATTATTCAAATGTCCGATTGGATCACAGTCACTAAACCTAACTTTGACCGTAGTTGATACTTCTTTTTCCATTCGGCAAAAATAAAAAAACCACCTCTAAAAGAGGTGGTTAGTTTTATAAATCTTTGTTAATTTGCTGAAATTATTGAATTCCTAGTTCTTTCTTCACAGCTGGAGTTGCGTCTGGTCCTGCTTTATAAAGGAATGCTGTTGAGTTTGCATCCATAATATAATCATATCCACTAGCTTTAGCTACTTTTTCTACGGCATCGTTTAATTTTTTCTCAATAGGAGCGAAAGCTACATCTTGTTTAGACTGAAGATCTTTTTGAGCTTTTTCCTGCATTTGCTGGATTTCTTCAGCTAATTTTTTCATTTCTGCTTCTCTAGCATTGTTTTCCTCAGCTGTTTTCTTAGGAGCTTCAGTTTGGTATTGCTGATATTTAGTTTGAGCTGCGTCAGCTTTTTTCTTAATCTCAGCTTGTTTAGTATCCAAGAATGTTTTAAGATCAGCATCTGCTTTCTTTTTCTCCGGCATTGCGTTAAGAACTCCCATTACATCTAAAGTAGCAATTTTTTGAGCTTTTGCCATACCTACAGATACAACCATCATTACTGCTGCAAATAATACACTTAATTTTTTCATAACTGGTAAATAAATAATTTAATTTGTTTTTAGATTTTAAAATATAGCAAAAGTTAATTCTCTGATTATTTTTTGCCTTTGCTATTTGTCTTTTCCTTCTTGTCTGTCCCTTTTAATAGAATAGACAATACTTTTTCGGTGTAATCATATTTTGACTGAAGGAAAATAACACTAATGTTATTGCTTTTATCAAGAACTATGCCCAAGCCATTTTTTTCGGACATTGTTTTGATAGCTCCCCAAATCTGATCCTGAAATGGCTGAACAAGATTTGTTCTCAGTTTTGTAATTTCACCGTTAGCTCCAAAACGTAAGCTTGTTGTTGTTTTAATATTTTTATCAAGATCGGTAACTTCTTTTTCTCTAAGTTTAAGCTGGTCACCTATCAATAAAACTTTTTCACTTTCAAAAGCAGCCTTTTTTCTTTCATATTCAGACTGAAGGCTTTGAAGTTCAGATTCCCAGGTATCAATCTGAGAATTCAACCTAGCTTCAGCTTCTTTATACTGAGGTAATTTATTCAAAATTTCATTAGTATCCACTACTCCTATTTTTTGGGCATTGTTCAACCCGAAAAGCAAGAGGAATGCGAACGTGAAAATTATTTTAAAGTGCTTCATATTTATAATTATAATGTTTGGTTCATCAAGAAGTGGTTTCTCCATCCAGACTTATCACCAGAAATAGTCTTATCAAGACCTAGTGCAAAGTCGAATCCGATCAATCCAAATGCTCCCATATAAACTCTTACACCAATTCCAACAGATCTTTTCAACTGGAATGGGCTGTAAGAACTCCATGAATTCCATACGTTACCACCTTCAGCGAATGTCAATGCGTAGATTTTTGCAGTCTGGCTCATTGAGATCGGATATCTTAATTCTAAAGTAAATCTGTTATAGATTGTACCTCCTCCTTTCTGTGTAATATCTTCTGCCTGGCCTCCTTCTGTAGTGGCATTTTCATAACCTCTTAAAGGAATCAATTCTCTACCATCATATCGACCTCCGAAAAGACCTGTTCCTCCCATATAGAATCTTTCGAATGGCGGAGCACCCAATTGGCTGTTATATCCATCCATGAATCCCATTTCTGCAGAAGATCTCAAGACCAGTTTTCCAATGATTTCATTGTAAACATCTGCTTTAAACTTGATTTTATAGAATTCCATCCACTTATATTTGTCAATGGCAGACATTGTGGAGTAATCTTTCTTCTTAAACAATGAGTATGGAGGAGTCAGTTTTGCTGAAAGCTCGATATTGGATCCAGTTGTTGGGAAAATTGGGTCAATACCTGCAGAGTTTCTGCTCAATCCTAAGTTGACACTGAAGTTATTGGCAGTACCATTATTTTCAGTGGAATCTCCAAACTGGAATGGATAGTTTTTGAAGTCATACTTCTGGAACTGTAAACCAGTATAAAGAGAGAAATAGTCATCCGGCCAGTTCAATAGTCTGTTCAGACCTACTGAAGCAGAGAAAATGTTCAATTTCTGAGCGTCTCCATATTGATCTGTATATCTTACTCTTGAGTTATTCAAACTTACAGAAAGAGCTGTTGGTCTTGTACCAAATAGCCAAGGTTCAGTGAATGATACTCCATAGTTCTGGAAGTACTGTCCTGCCTGCACCTGAACCGAGAACGTTTGTCCGTCTCCCTGAGGTACCGGTTTGAAATCTTTAAACTTAAGGAAATTCTTTAATGAGAAGTTATTAAATGTTAATCCTAAAGTACCGATGAAGCTGTTACCACCGTAACCTGCCTGTAGCTGAACCTGAGAAGATCCTTTTTCTACTAGTTTCCAGTTGATATCTACAGTATTATCCACCTGATTTGGCTGGATATCCTGTCCGATTTGCTGAGGGTCAAAGAATGACATCCCTGCTAAATCGAAATAGGTTCTCTTAATTTCTGTTTTCTTGAATAGCTCTCCTGGTTTTGTTCTTAGTGCTCTAAGAATTACGTGATCATGGGTTGTTGTATTCCCTTGCCATGTTACCTTATTCCAGGTAGCCTGCTCACCTTCATTAATTCTCACTTCAAGATTTACAGCATCTCCTGTTACTGATTTTTCAACAGGTGTTACGTTTGAGAAAAGATAACCATTGTTCATGTAAACAGATTTAATATCTGAATCATCCTCTTTACCTCCGTCTTCACCAACTTTTTTGTTGAAACCTACAGCATCGTAGATATCACCTTTCTTATATCCTAATAATCTTTGTAAATATTCTGTCGCGTATACAGTATTACCCGTGAATGTAACATCCCCGATATAATATTTTTTACCCTCGCTAAGTTTTACATTGATTTCGTAGTTATTTCTTTTGTTTCTCCATACTGAATCTGAAACAATTTTAGCGTCTCTGTATCCGAGGGAGTTGTAATAACTGATAAGACTTTGCTTGTCTTCCTGATATTTATCTTCAATGAATTTTGAGGACTTTAATATTCCACCGATACCGAAACGCTTTTGCTTAGTTTCTTTGAAAGCTTTATTTCTAAGTTTTCTATCGGTTACATTATCGTTTCCTTCAAATTCAATATGATCAATTTTGATTCTTTTACCCTTATCTACATTGATTGTCCAGTCTACCAAAGAAGGATCACCTGCATTGACTTTATCCTCAATAGTGATTTTAGCATCTGCAAAACCTTTTTTGATATAATCTTTAGGAACATGGGTTTTAAGGCTTGAAACTAAGTTCTGAGTAATCTTAGTTCCTGGTTTAAGGTTATTATCCTTTGCCAGTTTTTCACTTTTAGATTTACCGATTCCTTTTCCTGCAAATTTAACTTCTCCAAGTTCTTTCAGATCCTGCAGATGAAATTTCAGAACAATCGTTTGTCCTTCAATACTTTGAACATAAACTTCCACTTCAGAAAAAGATTGGGTATCCCAAAGCTTTTTTACAGCGTTGCTGATTTTCTGTCCCGGAATGTCTACACTTTCTCCTTTTGTAAGGCCCGTAAATCTTAAGATCTGAGCTGGTGTATATTTTTTTACCCCATCTACAACGATGTCTTTAAGTGTATAAGTTCCTGCCTCATTTTCTGCATGTACAGCATTATTTACTTTTGTGCTGTCTTGTGGAGTTACTTGTCCATAAAAATGTGCAGAAGCAGCAAACATAATGATGGGTAATAGTCTAAACTTCATTTTATCGAGTCTTTCTTTTCTTAAAATTTTATTGGCCATTTACCTGTTCACCGGTTAAACCATATCTTCTTTCCTTGTTTTGATAATCAACAATACATTGGAAGAAAATATCTTTGGTGAAATCCGGCCACAGAACATTTAAAAACTGTAATTCTGCATAAGCAATCTGCCAAAGCAGGAAGTTGCTTATCCTTATTTCGCCGCTGGTTCTGATCAGTAAATCTACAGGAGGAAAATCTTTTGTATAAAGATAGTTTTCGAATAAACTTTCGTTTATATTTTCTATCTCTACTTTTCCCTCTTTTACATCAGAACTTATATTTTTTACGGCTTCCAGTATTTCATTTTGCGAGCCATAGCTAATAGCCAATACAAGGTTTCCTTTTGTGTTTTCTTTTGTAAGCTCTACCACACGTTCCAACTGCTCTTTTACTATTGTAGGCAGTTTCTCAAGATTCCCTATAACATGCATTCTCAATCCTTTGCTGAAGATCTCTTCTGCTTCCAGCAGTAAGGTCTCTACCAACAGATTCATAAGGGTATTCACTTCTTCACTTGGACGATTCCAATTTTCTGAAGAGAATGTATACAGTGTTAAATAAGGGATATTAATCTCATTACATGCATTAATGGCATTTCTTACCGCATTAATAGCATTTTTGTGACCGAAAGTTCTTTCTTCGCCACGAGATTTTGCCCATCTCCCATTACCATCCATAATGATGGCTACGTGTTTTGGTAAATTCTCAGAATTTATTTTTTCTTTAATCAACGACATATTATTCACAATAACATGGAGGTCTTCCGAACGAATATGTAAGTCCTAAACTGAAAGTATTTATCCAGTCGTTGGATCTTCCATCTCCAATATTTCTCTTTTTAATAAACTCTGCTTCTCTTTCTTTAGAAACCGCATAATAATTTCCTGACTGTAATAATGAACCACCTGTAGCGGGATCCAAAATATCAGCATTAAAAGAAGTTTTTACATCTTTGGAAAGGATCTTACTATGATCCAACTGATCCGTCAATGTATATCTGAATGTAGCTTCTGCAAATATAGCCCAGGAATGGTTGAATTTATACTTCAAACCCACCCCAAAAGGAATATGCATAGTTACTTTTTTCCCTAGTGAATAATCTGTGGTGGTTGTAAAATCCAATTCATTGATCGGAGCTTGTGCTACACCATCAGCATCTCTCCTGAAATCATTTACAAGAGTAGCTTTAGGAGCATCAAACATCAAAGCACCGATACCTCCGAAGATGTAAGGGCTCACCATGCTGATCTGCTCATTATTTACAGGGAAAAAGTTATATTCAAACATTAAACTCGCCTCATACACATTGTTTTTTCCGTATGAGTTTCTATTTCTTCTATAATCTTCTTTCGCCGCTTTATCACTAAACTGAATCTGATTGTATCCCAAATCCAATCTAACGGTCTGATGCGGATTAAAATTAAATCTATATAATAAACCACCATAAAATGGGATGCCCCAATCTGACGCTCTGCTTAAATCCAACGGCTTCTGTAAAATATAATTTGTCCTTCCTACATCTCCCACTAGGTTACTCATACCTAGACGAACTCCCAATTCGTTTCTTTGTGCTTTAACACTTACCACTCCAAGGAAGGCAAGGAAGCTAAACAATAATTTTTATTCATAAAAGAATATGGATTTATGGTTATTTTAAAATTTAATTTTTGCAAATATAAAACATTTTTATATTAATGATAATCTTAATGTTTAGTTAAAAATAAACAAAAAAACATAATTTGTTATAAAGTAAACGGCAAAGTGGCAAAAATATTCTTTTTTTCATAGAATGAAAATACTTTAAATATGAAAAAACCCCCATTAAATGAGGGTTTAATGCTTTATTTTTTGTTGAATAATACCTGTACTTTATTTCTGATCCTTATCAGTAATGGCTCTTTATAATTTTTATCTTCATCAAAATAACCGTAACCATAGCCATATCCATAACCGTAACCATAGCCATATCCGTAGCCTTGCTTGGTATTATAGTCATTATAGACAAGTCCTAAATTATTAACTTCGTCATTATGATACTTTTCAGTAATCATTTTAAGCATATATTTTTCTGTGTATTCATGGCGTACAACATAAATATTAGCATCCGAATACTTCATCAGCTCATAGGAGTCCGCCACAAGCCCTACAGGTGGTGAATCTATAATAATGAAATCGTATTTTTCTTTAAGTTCTTCTATAAATCTGATATTTTTCTGGCTCATTAATAGCTCAGATGGATTTGGAGGGATAGGACCTGAAGTAGCAACATCAAGATTAGGGATCTTGGTTTTGTTAATAATCTGGTCAATATCTACTTCACCTGTAAGATAATTTGAGATCCCATATTTATTATCAATCTTAAAGTCTCCAAAGATTTTCGGTTTTCTAAGGTCCATTCCTAATAAGATTGTTTTTTTATCACTTAATCCTATTACGGATGCCAGATTGATAGAGATATAAGTTTTTCCTTCTCCCCCAATGGATGAAGTAATCAAAATAACTTTTCCTTTTTCACTTTCATTGTCCATCAGGAATCTCATATTGGCTCTTATTCCCCTGAAGGCTTCTGATACAGATGATTTTGGCTGCTCCAGAACGGTAAGCATATTTTCATTGCTGTTATTTCCTATTACTCCGAGAAGTGGAATTTTTGTAGCACTTAAAAGCTCTTTAATATTTCTGATTTTACTGTCTAATACTTCACCTACAAAGATAAAGAGTAATGGAAGCAGCAACAATCCAGAGATAATGGCAGTTTTCGCTAACTTGACATTAGGCCCGATAGGTCTTTGTCCCAGATTTTTTGCAGGGTCAATCACTGTAATATCGGATTGATTGGTCGCCATTCTCATCTTAGTATCACTCTGTCTTCCCAGAAGACTATTATAAGTAGCCTCGATCATATTATAACCTCTTTCTGCATCCAGATATCTTCTTTCTTTTTCAGGATAAGATGCTAAATCTGAATTGGCTCCTGAAATATCACGGTCAATTTTGTTGATCTCATCATAATATCTGCTATAATATCCTCTTAAGCTATTCGATGATCCCATTCTTGCTTCATCAATAAGCCTGTTGATTTCTCTCATCGGCTCTGATGAAGGCTTATAAATAGAAGCCATTTCTGCTTTTTTGGTATACAGAGCTTTCAGTTCAGAAACGGTTGCTGAGAATACGCCATCTTCAAAACCAGCAGCATTGGTTCCGATCATTTTATCAAAATTTTGAGACTGCAGCGTGTTCTTTATATTGTTAAGTGAATTGATTTTGCTTATGATATCAGCTTTTTTAGCTTCCAACTCTTTTATTTTCTCAAGAGATTTTTCATCTCTGTCTTTAATATTATAAAGCTTTTCTGAGGTTTTTAAATAATTCAGCACATTAGCACTTGAATCAAGCTTTTTACGGATATTATCCAGATTTTCTTTTAAAAAGATGTCTGTGTTTTTATTAACTATATTTTTATCAGCCAATCTCTTTTTTTGTAATTCTGCAACAGATTTATTAAGGAAATTAACTGTACTATTAAGATTATATCCTGTTTTGGTAATAATCATAATGGATCTGATCTCTTTATCAAAGTCAACACCTGTAGTAGAAACAATCTCATTTACACTCTCATTTACTGAGTTCAGTTTTACAATGATATTATCCAACTTGATTTTAGTGGGAACAGGATTTCTAACCAGTCTGAATCTCAGGTTTGGGGAATTGTACCACTCATTGATTTTAATGATTTTATCAGCGGGTCTGCTATATGCGTTGATACTCTGGAAGCCTTCAATCTCATAATTATACAAGTTGGTAGATTCTCCTTCTTCGGGTAAAACTACTTGATAGGCTCCATCTCCTTTGGGTATCAGGGTAATAGGATAATTAATCTGCTGAAGATGTTTTTTATCGATCTGAAGAAAGACAGGTGAGTCATCTTTATCCAGATAGGTAGATTTTATCAGTCCTTTAGTAGAATAATTGACAAAAAGGTCAAGTTCTTTTACCAAAAATTCGTTATGCGATCTGGATAAAAGCATTTTCTTCAGATAAAGTCCATCCTGATTTCCGGTATCTCCCCAAATGAAGTTGATAGATTGATTAGCCTGTGTTGGTAAAAACTCAGACCCTTTACTGGAAGTACTTAATGATAAATCTGATGCATAAATATTTTGTGCATAGTAGTGAGTGTATCCCCATGCAAGCGTATAGCCAATAAAAAACATGAATACAAACCAATACCAGTTCTTAAGAACCCTTCTTAAAAAGTGTTCTAAATCAAATAATGCAAATGATCCATACTTTTCTTTCTGAGAATTATTCTTCTCTGCAGCGTTTACTCTTTCTGGAATCATGACTAAAGATTTTTAAGAAGTAAATAAATAGACAATGCTGTAGTAATCACCGAAACTCCTGTTGTCAAAGTCTGAATAGGGTCCTTTCCGAATCCATTCAAGCTTTTTGCTCTTGTGTTCAGATAAATTTCATCACCATTCTGCACATAATAGAAAGGAGAGTTCATAAGATCTTCGCGGGTAAGATCTATTTTGGCAATTTTGATTCCTTCCGGAAGTTTTCTGTGGATAACGATCTCTTTTTTGTCGATCGTTCTGTTCAGCCCACCATTGATAGCTAAAGCTTCAGTAATGGTAAGGGTATTTTTATGGGCTACTTTCTCTCCTGAAAGTCCTGTTGTTTCTACATCACCAAGAATATAATAGGTGATACCGTCTGTATTCAGTCTTACTTCAGACTTTCCTTCCTGGAAATTTTCATTTACTTTTTCCTGAATTTCTTTTCTGATATCCTCTAATGTTCTCCCCTCGGCTTTTACATAGCCAATTCCAAAAACATTGATATCACCATTAGAGTCTACCTTCAGGCCATTAAAATAAAAATTCATATTTCCTCCCCTGCTCGCACTGGAACTATTCCCAATTCCACCTCCTACAGAACTGCCTCCAGACATGGCAGGGCTTATTGCGGTTCCGGATCCTGCTCCAATTCCTCCTGAGGAATTGTAAGAAGAATAAAACTGTGCAGCATCTCCTTTGGGAGTTGTTACAATGTTAAGATTGAGGATATCATTTTTGGTAATCCTGTATACAGGAATATTGTAGGGAACGAGACCTTCTTCATTAATTACGAGACTCTCACTTGGCTGTAAGTATCTTACATCCTTTGTTGTAATACATGAGGTAACTAAAAGAGGGAATATTAAAAATAAATATTTAAAGTTTTTCATCATATATATAATATTGTTTACAAAAGTAATATTTAATTGTTAATTTTTGTTATTTCTTAATCGATATAGCAAATCTGGCAGATAAGCACCCAAAAAACCTATTGAAAGGATCACCAATAATAAAAGATTGACATTAATATGTCTTAAATAATAAGCTACTCCAACAATCATCAAATAGTAAAGGATAATATAGAAAGTTGATCTCCTATGGGTAAGGTTCAATTTTAACAGCTTATGATGAATATGGTTTTTATCGGCATCAAATGGGGATTTTTTATTGTAAAGTCTGATCATAATTACATTTAAAGTATCTACGATTGGAAGAATCAAAATGGCCACCGCAACTACAGGAGCAGACTGAAGGTGATATCTTGGAACATCGATGAGTTTCTTATCTATAAAAATATCTATAAAACAAATAGATGTAAAAGCCAATAAAAAGCCAAGGAGCATAGAACCGGTATCTCCCATAAATATTTTTCGGGTACGGTAGTTTGACAAATTATAATACAAAAATGCCAATACAGTCCCAATGATAACAACAGATAGTATTACGAGCGGATAGTTATATTCTCCCAAACGGTAATAGCTTATTCCAAATAAAGCACTACAGATAACGGAATAACCTCCTGCAAGCCCATCTATCCCGTCAATCAGGTTGAACGCATTAATCAGAATAATAAATGTTACGATACTGAATATCACACTTACGAAATACTCCAGTTCGTATACGCCGAAGATTCCGAATAAACTTCTTATTCTGATATCCGAACCAATAACAATCAGGGAAGACACAACAATTTGTGCAACAAGTTTTTTGTAAGCCCTCATTACAACAATATCGTCCATTACCCCACATAGAGCAGGATAATTAATGAAGCAAATAAAAATTTGTAGAGATCAAACAATTCATAGGCAAAAATAGAGGCACAGATTCCAATTGAATAAAAGATGGCAATTCCACCAAGATTGGGAATTTCTCTAAGGTGCGAGCTTCTTATTCCAGGCTCATCCATCAGATTCTTTCTTCTTGAAATCTTGACAATGGTAGGAATAGAGAAAAATGTAATTAAAAAGGAGAATACGAAACCTAATCCTATTTTTATATAGAAAATAGGTATCCCCGATCCGCTTAAGAACAATTCAAAGTTTTTCATTCTTTTCTAATTCAGCACTTGTATCTCCAAAATAAAAAATCATAATAGGAACTTTATTATCATTTTCTATTGACCGAAACAATAGTACTTACATTTGTGTTTACTAAATCAACTTTCTTATCAATCTTTTTTGTCCTGCAAAAAACAACAGATAAAAAATCTTTTTCTTCAAAGGCAAAGATAAAAGATAATTCTTACCAAAACGACTATACTTCAATATATCTTGAATTTTTATTTGTCTTTCCTTCATAAAAAGAGTTAATTGATCCGACATACTATAAAATATTTCTTCTTTTTTAACAAAGGCCAGATAGGCTAAAAATGAGTATACGCCTTCAAAAATCTGAAAATTTTTCAACTCTTCTTTTTTGTGGGAATATGGGGATTTACTGAATATTTTTTCCACATCAGACACGGCTTTTAACATATCAATCCCTTTTTCCGTATGGGTTTTTGTAATAGAATCAGTACGTTCAAGGTACTGGTAATGAAAATTCTGAGTCTGCGCTATGGTTTCACATTCCAGCAAAAGCTGTGGAATAAGCTGAATATCTTCAAAATGAATTCCTTTTTTAAATCTTTTCTGATTAAAAAGCTCCTTTTTAAATAGCTTATTGCATGCAAAATAGCTGATATCTGAAAAAACAGAAAAATAATCTCCAAGTAGTATTTTCTCAGGCATATTGGGAAGCTGGGTCAGTTTTTGGATAATTTTTCCATTTTCGTCTACTTTCTGAATATTACAGATCACCATCTTCGCCTGGTGTTTTTCTGCTAAAAGAAGCATTTCTTCAAACATAGTTTCGGTGACATAATCATCACTGTCTACAAAACCAATGTAATCACCGGTAGCCTTATCAATTCCAAAATTACGGGCATCACTTAGCCCTCCGTTTTCTTTGGTAAAAGCTTTTATTTTATCCGGATATTTTTGTGCAAATTCTTTAATTATTTGTTCAGAATTATCTTTACTTCCGTCATTCACTACAAGAATCTCAATATCAGGAAGACTCTGCTTCACCAGGGAGTCAAGGCATTTTGTCAAATAATTTTCTACATTATAAACGGGAACAATAATGGATACTCTTGAGGGAACATTTGTCATACATTAAATTTTCGTCAGTCTTGCATTCAACCAGCCTTTTTTAGCTTCATCAAAATCCTTTCTGGAGCAGGGAATGCAGTTTTCTATATTTTCATCATCACCAAAATACCACAAATTACTGAAAGTATCACGCCTGAATGCATATTGCCTGTCATCTATCAAAACATAGAACAGTTCATAATGCCTTTCTTTAGGATGGGAATGCTGGATATTGATTCCTTCAATCAGATACCACAGCATTTGTGCTAAAAGCTGATGATTCAGCTGGTTTTCAGAATAAATATTATAATTAAAAATCCCGACAGATTTCAGGTTTTCACTCAATCCGATTTCCTTCATATAGGCACAGATTTCTCTTCTGTTCAACCCATTTACCTGCGGATTCATTGAAAAGGGTTCACTAAAGCTTTCAATAGCATCACAGTTTACGGTCACCAGATCTGCTTTTCTGAAGAACGGTTCTGTTTTTTCTGTAGAATTCATCATTTCAGCCAGTCGGATAATATCAAACTCTACTTCTTTGATGAGCCTTACGGAATCCATTTCATTCAAATGTTTCTGGTAACCCAGATGATGGTAGTTTTTAATGGAGAAATTTTTGGCTCCGAAAATCTTGCTTAAAAAAGTATGTTCATTGATGCTTTCTCCTTGCTGAAGAGAGATAATATTACTGATCTGGGTATAATTGAGGCTTTTCTTATGGAAATTCAATGCCGAAAATAATGAAAAAGCAAAATCATTGGATCCGCCAATAATTACCGGAATGGCTCTTTTATAATGACATGCCGACAGCACTTCCTGTAAGATATAATGAGTATCCTGAACAGATTTTCCGGACACCAGATCTCCAAGATCTACAACCGGAATTTCGAAGTCCATCTGTGAAAGCTTGTAAAATTCTTTTCTTACTGCCGTAAAATCCTGCACTTCCGCATCTCCGCCTGCTCCTCTATAGTCTGATACAAACAAAAGAACAATACTGTCTTCTCTGATATCTTTTGTAATCCGATTTCCTATCTGCCAGCTCTCTGTTTTAAAATTTCTTGGTGAAATGATAAAGTCTTCGAAGTCCATATTTTAATTTAAAATGTAATAATTGATTAATCGCTTGATGTAACAAACATACAAAAAACACAGGAACTGAGTAAGACTGTTTCTATTTGTTCATAAAAAAAGCCGTCAACAGGTGTTAACGGCTTGGTATTTCAATCTTAAAATTATTTATTTTTTAGCTGCAGGTTTCTTAGCAGCTGGTTTTTTAACAGCTGTAGTCTTCTTAGTAGTCGCTGCCTTTTTTGCTGCAGGTTTTTTCTTTTCTGCAAAAGCTTTCGGATCCTGATCTGTAATCCATTTTTTAACCTCATCTAAAGAAAGTTCTTTCAGTTCGTCAGCTTCATATTTTGTATCATCTGCTTTTTTCGGAATTTTAAACATGGCTTTTCCGAACTTGATGAAAGGTCCCCATCTTCCGTTTTCAATGGAGATTTTTTCTTTTTCCCACTGCTGGATATATCGGTTGGCTTCTTTCTCCAATTTAGCGTCAATCAGTTCATTGATATCACTTTGTGAAAGGTTTTCGAAATCATATCTTTTGGGAACATTCACAAAGATATCTTTGTACTTGATAAATGGTCCGAATCTTCCTGATCCTTTGGTTACAGGTTCTCCTTTATACGTAGCAATTGGAGCATCAGCAATCTTCTTTTCATTGATAATCTCCTCAGCACGTTTCTGATCTACAGAAAGCGGATCTTCACCTTTCGGAATACTGATATAGGTTTCTCCCCATTTCACATAAGGCCCGAATCTTCCTACTCCTACAGAAACCGGCTGTCCGTCAACTTCACTTAAGTCGAAAGGCAACTTGAATAACTCCAATGCTTCTTGAAAAGTAATGGTTGCAATATTCTGTCCCGTCATTAACGAAGCAAAGATTGGTTTCTCTTCATCATCCGTTTCTCCAATCTGGATCATCGCTCCAAATCTTCCGATTCTTGCATGAACATTTTTACCAGTCTTTGGATCTACTCCTAATAGTCTGTCTCCGGTTGCACGATCTGCATTTTCTTCTACATCTTCAATTCTCGGGTGGAATTTAGAGTAGAAATTCGTCATCATTTCTTTCCACTTCTGATCACCGCTTGCAATTTCGTCAAAACTTTCTTCTACTCTTGCTGTGAAACCATAATCAAGGATTTCTCTGAAATTATCTGTTAAGAAATCATTGACTACTTCACCAATATCCGTAGGAACGAATTTATTTTTATCACCACCAAATTTCTCTTCAAGAACTACTTTTTTGATCTTATCTTTTGTCAAAGACATTTTGATCACTTCACGGGTGTGTGGTTCGATTTCTCTTTTATCTACATACTCTCTGTTCTGAATCGTCTGAATGGTAGGGGCATAAGTAGACGGTCTACCAATCCCTAATTCTTCAAGTTTTCTTACCAAACCAGCTTCCGTGTATCTTGCACTTGGTCTTGTGAACTTTTCAGTAGCAGTAATGGTTTTATAGTTCAAGACTTCTCCCACACTTACTTTCGGCAGCAATTTATCGTTGTTTTCCTCATCATCATCTTCTGCCTTTACAATTCCATAAGCTTTCAGGAAACCATCAAATATAATAACCTCTCCCTGTGCTTCAAAATGATGTGGCAATGATGCATTCCCTATTTCAATCACTGTCTTTTCAATTTTGGCATTAGCCATCTGAGAAGCAAGTGTTCTTCTGTAAATTAATTGATATAGCCTGTTTAATTGGGCATCAGCTACAGTTTTCACTCCAAAATCTGTAGGTCGGATCGCTTCGTGAGCTTCCTGTGCTGAAGCTGATTTTGTAGTATAATTTCTTGGAGAAGAATATTCTGCTCCATATTCTGATATAATTTGTTTTTTAGCTCCTTCAATAGCTTCCTGGGAAAGGTTTACAGAGTCCGTTCTCATATAAGTAATAAACCCTTCTTCGTATAGCCTCTGTGCGAGACGCATAGTATTGGTTACATTATAACCCAATCTTGAGGAAGCTTCCTGCTGCAATGTAGAGGTTGTAAATGGTGCTGAAGCTGAACGGGTACCTGGTTTGGTTTCAACATTGAGAATTTTAAATTCTGTAGTCTTTGCCTGCTCCAGGAATTTCTCTGCCTCTTCTTCCTTTTCAAAGTCTTTTTTCAGCTTGGCAGCAATTTCCTGCTCTGTTTTATTTAAAAAGATCCCATCCAGTTTAAAGCTTGCTTTTGGTTTAAACTCACGGATCTCTTTTTCTCTTTCAACGATTAATCTTACTGCTACAGACTGTACTCTACCTGCAGATAGTCCCGGTTTTACTTTTTTCCATAAAACGGGAGACATTTCAAAACCTACAATTCTGTCCAGCACTCTTCTCGCCTGCTGTGCATTCACTAAGTTCTGATCAATATCTCTTGGATTGTCGATTGCTTTTAGAATGGCGTTTTTGGTAATCTCGTGGAAAACAATTCTTTTTCTGTTTTCAGGCTTTAGTTTCAATTCATCCGCAAGATGCCATGCAATAGCTTCTCCTTCGCGGTCCTCATCGGAAGCGAGCCATACCATATCAGCTTTCTTTACGGCAGCCTTTAATTCGGTTACCAATTTCTTTTTGTCTGCTGAAACTTCGTAATCAGGACTGAATGTGGCAAGGTCTATACCCATTCCTTTTTTAGGAAGGTCACGGATGTGTCCGAAGCTGGATTTCACTTCAAAATCCTTTCCTAGATATTTCTGAATAGTTTTTGCTTTTGCCGGGGACTCTACGATTACTAAATTTTTCGACATTCTAACTAAAAATTTTTGCAAAAGTAAAGCTTTTTTATTATATACTTTTTGTTAAACAGGTTTAATTTAATAATCAGGTCGCTTTACAGCATCTTTCAATATTCATTTTTTGGAGAAACAAACCGTTTGCAGTATGGATTTTAGACTGATATACAATTATCAACATTCATTGATATAGAATTTTTCATCAGCCATAATAGATGTAAGAAATATGCTATCTTATAAAAAAGCAGAACAAGAAGCCTCATTCTGCTTTTAGTCCCTTATTTTAAGATTTATTGTTTTATAATTTTCGCAACTGCTTCGGAGTTGTTTATTCTTATTACATATACTCCTGCGCTTAAAGATGAAAGATCTGTCTGATTGTTGATAAAATGTCCGGACCTTACTAGTTGACCCAGAACATTAAAAATCTGAAAATTATATTCTTTATTTTCTGTGGCGCTGATGTAAAGAATATTGGAAAAAGGACTCGGGTAGATAGAAATTTTGTTACTGACCGCCTTAGATTTCACATTTTCTTTCATCAATGCAGGCCTATTAGATATAACCGAAATTCCTGATGCAGGACCTTCTTCATTACCATTGGCATCATACTTTATTTTCACACATCGGCATCCTGTTCCGAAGTACGGATCATTATTATCATGAAAGACGATTATTCTATTGGTGGTAGAGGCCGCATCAAACAATACATTAATAGATCGTCCAATGTAGTTTGAATTTAAAGCAGCGGTCCATACTGCCGGATACTGAAAGTTGAGCACATTAAATGTTCCCTGCGCAGTCTGATTGGCTGTTACACTTCTGAATCCTCTTGAACCGGAATCAGGATAATTCCCTACAAGATATGCCGGATTATTAAAAACATATCCCACTGTAGCATTGGCAGAATTTCTCACTCTTATTCCTGAATAATCTGTAGCAATACTGTATGAAGTTGCTACATTTTTATCTTTTTTATACCAGGGAGTTTGTCCAAAATCCGCTCCTGAAACCAGAGCTACACTTGTAAGATCCGGCACTCTCCATCCTTCAGGACAAGGATCAAAAGGGGATTTCTTACCTCCTCTACCCCATCTGTCAGAAGCCAGATTAGGTTCTTGCGCCAACCAGTCTGTACCATTGGTATAATTAGGAGTTGTACTGTTGTAAGGAGCAAAAGTACTTGGGATCATATATACCAGAGGGTTCTTCACAGAATAGGATATTATTTTGGAGATTCTGTCTGCCGGTTTATCCGTTATCTGTACGTTTGATGTTCCCGCATATGTGTCATAAGGTATAATATAGTTTCCTGAAAGATTATTATAATCCGACTGATTAAGTGTACTGTAAGCCACTGTTCCATTAGCAGCTACGGTTCCCAAAAACACATTGTAAAAGCTTCTGTTATCCGCATACTGGAATGCAGGAATAGGATCTTTCCTTCCCCATTGATAATGCAATCCTGTAGAAGCACGTATTTTCAGCAGCTCATCAGTTGTAGGTGCCTGAGGATTGGCTACACTAGGAAAAGCATCTGTTGCTCCAAGATTACGATCCATGAAAGTGGTCTGCAATACAGCATCAGCTTTATTAACATAGTTCACGTAATTTGTGACAGCTATTGGAGTTTCTGTAAGATAAGTATAAGATTCCACGGGAGAATCCGTAACCCATATATGCCAGCTCCAATATACCGGCGAAGATATACTCCCATTATGTAATGTAACAACAGCATTTCCACTTTCATTGGGGGCAATTTCTACAGATATTTTAGAATTACCGATATCCTGCAATGACGAAGGTGAAGGATTTACCATTGAAATTCTACTGATAAGAGCTGTATTGGTTGACCAGAGAACATTAGTTTTTAAATTACTAAAACTGGAAGTATTTAATATATCAGCGTTACCCAGTAACTGGCTTTGTACAGAGAATGCTTTACTGACTGGAATGTCAATGGTTGTAACCGTTGGTTTTTTAACGATCTGGTAAGTATTCGGATTATTGAAACCTTCTTTGTACTCTGTAACTGCAGGTAGATATTCTGTTGGAAAATCATAATCATTAATTGTATATAGCGGATCTTTTATACATCTGCAGCCATTGGCATTTGAAGTATACATTCCGGCCATAGGAAAGTAATAATAACGTCCTTTGATATTAGGATAATTAGCATCCGGAATATCTGGCTGTCCTTTATCCGGAATCATGGAAAGCCCTCTTACAGTAACAGCAGGAGAAGCATCGAACAACCGGGTTAAAGTTGCTGTCCACAATGCAATGTGATGCTGATCACTATATTGTCCTAAATGCGCTCCCCTGATAAGCTGCCCATTTCCAGGAAAAACCCCCATATTATACCCACCTACAGCCGATAGATCAAACCCAAGATTAGGATAAATTCTAAATCCCGTCATGAAGGCAGGAACTCCAGCATCAGTAGGCATTATAATATGATACTTATTGGTTTCAAAAACATTTTTTGCCATATTGGTTTTGACTCCAAAAGGTGAAAAATCTATTCTGATATCATCTACATAAGAGGGAGAAGCCAAATTTGCAACCAACATAGAAGGGATACGCCATCCATTGGGACAAGGATCATAAGGGGACTTATCTCTATAAGGCTTCGTCTTATCATCGGTATTATAGACGGTCTCAATTTTCCCTTGTGCATTATCAGACCACAGATTGAGTTCTGAAAGCCTGTTACTCGACAAAGTCGTAGATTTACCAAACCAATTGACCGGAAGATTGAGATTATTGTTGTAGTAAGCCTGACCTGAATTATCATCTTTATTAACATAAATAAGACTCAAAGGATTTTTTACAGAGAGTCTTATATTATTGGTAACCTCTGCAGCGGAAAGCAGAACAAATTTCCTGAGATCATCAATACTTACAGCGTTGGTCATATTTTTAGCTCCTCTATGTCTTACTCTGCCTATAGATCCTGAAGCTTCATAAAAATCATTTCCTCTGGTTACTAAAGGGGGTATAGGATCTTTTCTTCCCCACTGATAAAGAAGCCCCATACTCTTATTCCAGTCTGATGCTGTGATAGAACTTGTGATAGCTCCAAGATTTCTATCCATCCATTTCCAATCGGAATCCGGGATAACTTCTGTTGTTCCGTCCGATTTCATCCTTTTGACGTTGTTGAAACTTTTATAGGCAACTCCATTGGTAGGATCATCTGTTACCCAGATATGCCAGCTCCAATAAATCTCTCCGTTTACTTTGAGAGCTACCACAGCATTCCCTTTTTTTGTCTTATTGACAGGGACTTTTATCTTAGCATCCTGCCCGGTTCCTATTATTTCAAGAGCATAATTTACTCCTGATTTTATAAGTCCATGAACATCTTCCCACAAAACATCTGCAGTTACCGTTCCTGCCGGAATGCCGCTTCCGTTAAGATATCCGCCTCCTTCCCACATCGCATAAGCTTTTTTTACAGGAACCAACAATCCTTCGCTGTTCTGATTTGGATCAAAGATGTAACTGTTGGGTGCTTTTTTCCAGTCGGGAAGAAATAATGGTGTCAATTCATTCAGTGGTCTTTTCAATGAGTCCTTACTCTCATTAAGCCATAGATTTCCTTTGATATTACCTTTGGAAATGATTCCAAATAACATCAGGCAGATGACTGCCGCTAATTTTCCAGCTAATCTTTTCATACCTTAGGTTTTAGTGTCATTAGCGAATGCAATTTTTAAGCCTTATTCAATAAAAAGTGATTTGTTTTATAAATAACATCATCATATTTAAATTACATTATTAATTATTTAACATAAATCTAATAAACAAAACAAGTCTTAACAAACCTTTTACACAAAAAAAAGACAGCCTCAAGCTGCCTTTATATTTTAACCTTCAAAATTTTACGGAAGAATATGGTTTTGATAACGATCAATCGAGAATCGTCCGGCTTTGATATTATTAAACATAGAGAAAATAACAAAATTGAAGACCACAAGTGCAATGATAAATGCATAAATCATATTTTTAACCCTTCCGGAAACAACATACATTGCATTCGGAATAATGATATACGAGAATCCAATAAATGCTCCTGCAAGTCTTGATGAGAAGATAGGGTTATTTCTAAAAATAAAGTAAAGACATATCCCGACTACAGCATAGTTCCTATGGTATTCATAGTAGGGATAGAGTTCTTTCATCTTGTTATCAAAAACAAAAAGGAAGAAGGTAAGGATAGCCATCATGACCTCCGGGATACCAATTCCCCCGTTAAGTCGCTGTACCGTTTCATCCATATATCCATTAAAACCCTCTACAAGTGTACTGTTAGAGGCCATACCATCTAAGAAACCTCCAAAACTCCTATAGATTTCAAAAGGAGATAAAAAGACAGAACCTACAATCATAATCAACATCATCGTTTTATTCAGCGGAATGCGAGCCAGCCAGTACATCGGCAGGAATAAATAGCAAACACTGTGTATACCTGATCCTATGAATATAAAAAACAGGTAATGCCAGAGTTTTCGTTCTTTAATATACCGTATTGCAAAATAAACGATAAAAGTTCCCAGGTTTTGTCTGATCTGCCCACTTTCCCCGATAAAGAAGTTGGGAATAAACATGAAGAGAGTAAAAGTAAACGGGTAAAAAGTATTGTCTTCTGTATATTCTACTTTAAAGATCATCGCAAAAACAGCAATGACGAATGTTACCATATAAAAAGGTGCATCAAAAAAGTTGAGAAGAACTTTATTAATCAAGGTATACAGCCATTCCACATCCAGAGTTTCCGTTCCTTCCATATGGAGCATCTTCATGAATATACTGTAGTAGCTTTTGGTATCAGAGTAAATATAGATTCCTTTGTAACTTCCGTAATCCGGGCCTACACTGTCTCTAAAACCGACAATAATAATAAAATAAACAGCAAGGAACCAGAACCACTTTTTATCAACCTTTTTTCCATATACTTCCTGAACACTGAAGAACAGCATATAGACGATTGCAATTATATAATATGGATGTAGTAAACTCATGCTAAATCTCTGATGTTTTTTTAAACTGATGATATGCTGTGATTATTCCTGTCAGAATTAAAGGCAGGAAAAGCCTCACTTCCCAGAAAAGTCCTACTAAAGTAATCATAAGGAGATAAGGAATGGAAAAGAAAAAATATTTTCCAAAAACACTTCTGTTTTCTTCTTCTGTACAAAGACCATATATAAAATAAATCACAATTAATGCAAACAGCAGTCCTGCAAGGTTGAAAGGGCTGGAAAAGTTCCTGTTAATATAAAACCCTTCCACAAAAGTAGTTTCATCCTGAACAAGCAGAGCCCTCAATCCAAGATAGGGAATCAGAAAAGCAATAACTAACGGTATAATTTTCCAGATTACCTGATAATTTCCTTTTTTCAACTCCTCTATATTGAAAAATACTGCTGCAAAAAAGGCTATATTCAGACAAGCCGTTTCTCTTACCAAAGTAGAGATTCCAATAAGGCCAATGAGAATAAAAAAGAAAATATTTTTTGGGTATCTAAATATTTCAAGGTTAAAAATACACCTGCCAGATAACAGAAAAGAGCAATGGTGTCACAGTTTGTAGGTGCATACTGTGTGATCACAATAAAAATACGGATAAGAGATGAATAATCCTTCTTGCATTAAGATTCAGAAGAAGTCCCGTTGATTTCATGCGGAAAATTGCATTCAAAATCAAAGAACACAAAATAAAAAACACACTGTTCATCAGGAAAAGCCCATGATAAAAAGGGGTTCCGTTTTTTGACAAAAAATCTTTGAAGAAAGAAAGAGGTCCGTTAATCAGATTGTACATCAAATCTGTCATCTGTACACTCAGATAATTGGGAATCACTCTGTAAGCATATACCGAGGAAAATAAAAAGTCAGGGGTTGTCTCTGATGTTTTCAGTCTTGTATAGGAAGATTCAAATCCATAATAAGACATAGCAAACAACAGAAGCGGAAGTACTATTACAAATAGAAATCCGTTTATTTTTTCATCATTTCTTTTCAACATATCTAAAACAGATTCTTATTTTTTTAATAATAATGGTGATTTAAAATACATTTTTTCAAAAGGGAACTTTTGCAAAAGTAGAATATTTTTTCATTCTTCCTAGAATATTTTATTGATTTTCAGTGAAAACTTCTCGTTAACTATTTTGAACTAATGCTTAAAAAATTAAATTTGCAGACTTGATTTAAATGCAATGCATCGCTTTTTTATATTTTTATATTACCTGATTTCCAAAAATAAAATCCTGTCTGTATTTGCAGCTCTGGGAATTGCCGTTTTATGCATTTTCTTTGCGTCAAAGATCAATTTTGAGGAAGATATCAATCAGATTATTCCTAAAAATGAAAAGTCAGATCTTACGGCAAAGGTTCTTAAACAGCTTAATTTTTCGGATAAGATTATTGTTATTATTGAGAACAAATCCGGCGAAGACAGCTTCCAGCTTTCCGAAACAGCAGATACGTTTCTGAAAAAAATTGAGCCTTTACAAAAATACATCGGTTCTGTTCAGGGTAAGGTGAATGATAATGAAATCTCCGAAACCTTTGATTTTGTCAATCAGAATTTACCTCTATTCCTTAATGAGAGTGATTATAAGGAAATTGACCGGAAACTTCAGAAAGACAGCATTGCCAGACAGGTAGAAAATAATTATATATCATTGGTTTCTCCAACAAGTCTTGTTACCAAAGAGTTTATTAAAAAAGATCCTCTGGGGCTTACTTTTTTGGGAATCAAAAAATTAAATGCTTTAAACATCAGTAAAGATTTCAAACTCGAAGACAACTATATTGTAACGAAAGACGGTAATAACCTCTTGCTTTTCATTGATCCTAAAAACAAAAGTAATGACACGAAAGCGAATGAGGCCTTTGTAGATCAGCTTAATTCCATCAAAGACGGAATCAACAAACAGTTCAAAGGAAAAACAGAGATCAGCTATTTCGGTTCTCCTGTAATTGCTGTAGCCAATGCAAAGCAGATCAAAAAAGATATTCAGAACACAGTAGTCATTTCCATGACGGTTCTTCTGGTTCTACTGATCTATTATTTCAGAAATGTCTTTACTCCCATCATTGTTTTTTTACCAACAGTATTTTCTGTATTGCTTGCTTTATTGGTTCTTTATTTTATTAAAGATAAGATTTCGGCAATTTCACTCAGTGTGGGAGCTATTCTGATTGGAATTACCATTGATTATGCCCTGCATATTCTTACCCATTATAAACACAACAATAATATTGAAGAGCTCTACAAAGAAATTACGCAGCCTATTATATTGAGTAGTGCAACGACGGCCGTTTCATTCTTATGTCTGGTTTTTGTTCGTTCTGAAGCATTGAAGGACTTAGGACTTTTTGCAGCGATCACCGTGATTCTTTCTTCAATCACAGCATTGATTATTGTTCCTCAGCTTTATAAACCAAAAGAGAAGAGTGAACAGCCTAATACTAACTTTATTGACAAGATCGGATCTTATCCGTACGAGAAAAACAAGCCTCTGATTATAGGATGCTCTATTATTATTCTTGCCTGCCTTTTTGGATTCAGACATGTAGGTTTCAATGAAGATATCGGCGATCTGAATTATATTCCAAAAGAATTAAAAATCAGTGAAGCAAAACTTCAGAAACTTTCAGATATTACTTCAAAATCAATCTACACTATCTCTTATGGTGATTCTGAAGAACAGGCTTTAAGCAGAAATTCTGAACTGAGCAGCTTCCTTGAAAAAGAGAAAAAAGAAGGCAAAATTTTAAGCTATAACTCTATCGGAAGTGTGGTGCTTTCAGAAAAAGACCAACAGAAAAAAATTGAGCAATGGAATCGATTCTGGAATGACCAGAAGAAAAGTCTAGCCATTTCCGAACTGATCAGTAACGGAAATAAATTCGGTTTCAACAGTTCCGCTTTTGATGGTTTTAATGAAGTTTTGCATAAAAATTATTCCGCATTGAGTCTGAAAGATTATCAAAAAGTAAAAGCGCTTCAGATTTCAGAATTCATGAGCAGCGAAAATGGTTTTTACACGGTTTCCAATGTGGTAAAAGTAGATGAAAAAAAACGGGACACTTTCATCAAGGATATTGAGAAGAAGCATGATGCCATTGCCATTGACCGCCAGCAGATGAACGAAAATTTCCTTGGCCTGCTGAAAAGAGATTTCAATACATTGATCAATTATTCTCTTCTTGCCATCATTTTAACGATCATCGTTTTCTTCAGGAATTTTGAATTAACGGTTCTCACCATGTTCCCGATTGTTTTAACGGGAGTTGTTACAGCCGGAATCCTTTATTTTCTGGGATTGGAATTAAATATTTTCAGTACCGTAGTGTGTACGCTGGTATTTGGAGTCGGAGATGACTTCAGTATTTTCCTGACTCAGGCTATGCAGAAAGAACATACTACCGGAAAGAATGAATTACCCACGTATAGAATTTCGATTATCCTTGCAGTTTTCACGACGATCCTTTCAATTGGCTCTCTGATTTTTGCCAAGCATCCTGCCCTGCATTCCCTGGCTTTGGTTGCTTTGATAGGAATGTTCTCTGTGATTATCATTACCTCTACCCTATATCCTTTCTGGTTCAGATTATTCATTACCAACAGGGCGAAAAAAGGACTTTCTCCCATCACATTCAGATTGTTTGTATGGTCAGTATTCTCATTCCTTTATTACGGATTGGGTGGATTGCTGTTTTCTGCCTTCGGAAGTTTTTTTGTTAAAAATTCCAATGGGCAGACACTGAATATTATCAAACTTATTTTAGCCAGATTTTTAACTTCCGTTCTTTATTCTAATCCTTTTGTAAAGAAGAAGGTCATTAAAAATACATCTGAAGATTTCAGCAAACCTGCAGTTATCATTGCCAATCATACTTCTTTCCTCGATACGCTGGCTATTGCAATGGCGACCCACAAAATTATTTATCTGGTGAATGACTGGGTATATCAGTCTCCTGTTTTTGGAAAACTGGTAAGAGCACTGGGCTTTTATCCCGTTTCACAGGGAATCGAGAACGGAATGGACAAACTGAAAGAAAAAGTTGACCAGGGATATTCACTCGTTGTGTTCCCTGAGGCAGAACGTTCTTACATCAATGATGTGAAAAGGTTTCATAAAGGAGCGTTTTATCTTGCAGAACAATTCGGATTGGATATTCTTCCTATTTACATCCACGGAAACTCTGAGGTATTGCCGAAAGGAGACTTCATTATCTACGACGGAAGCATTACGGTAAAAGTGGGGAACAGAATCAGCAAAGACAACATGAGTTTTGGTAAAAACTATTCTGAGAGAACAAAGAAGATCAACGCTCAGTTCAGGGAAGAATTTGCCAGATTGCGTGAAGAGATTGAGGATGAGAATTATTTTAGAAAGAAATTATTCCTGAGCTATCTTTACAAAGACAGTGAAGTGGTAAAAGAAGTAAAAGAGGATTTTAATGCCAACAAATCTGTTTATTTCGAACTGAACAAGCATATTCCGAATGACGCCAATATTCTTCATTTAGCTGATGATTTTGGGCAGAAGGATGCATTATTAACTTTATACCAGGCAAGCCGAAGAGTTTTTTCTCTGATTCAGAATGATGAAAAAAGAGCAACAGCAGCACACAGCTATCTGGTAAAAAGAAGAAAGATTCAGTATATAAAAGACCTTTCTGAGGCAAACAAAAAGATTGATGTACTCCTCATCTCCCATGATCGTTTTACATGGAATGATATTCAGGAGCTGCCGGAAACGATCATTTTTGTAAATACAAAAAATGATTCTTTTAAAAGTGATCATTATACACTAAAATTTAGTTCAGAATCATTAAAAGTATTTAAAACCAAATAATAAATATGAAAAACATATTTTTGTAAACGCTAAAGAAAACTAATGAAGAAAAATATACTTGTCATATATTATTCACAAACCGGGCAACTCGAAGATATTGTGAAAAACATCGCCAGGCCTTTTGAAGCTCAAAAGGAGAAATATGATGTTACCTATTATAATATTAAACTGAAAGAAGACTTCCCGTTTCCTTGGCCAAGTGATGTTTTTTTCAACACTTTTCCTGAATCTTATCTACAGATTCCAAAAGAAATCCTTCCTCCTTCAGAAGAAATTCTGAACAAAAAGTACGACCTTATCCTATTCGGGTATCAGGTATGGTATCTCACACCATCCATTCCTATTATTTCTTTTTTAAAGAGTGATTATGCAAAACCAATCCTTAAAGATACTCCTGTGGTTACGATCTCAGGAACCAGAAATATGTGGATGCTTTCCCAGGAAAAATTAAAGGTTTACTTAAGGGATTTACAGGCTAAACTCGTAGGAAATATTGCTTTGGTAGACAGACATGACAATTACACCAGCGTATTAACGATTCTCCGATGGCTTACCACAGGTCAGAAAGAAAAATCAGGAATGCTTCCTGCCGCAGGAGTTTCCAATGAAGAAATCGCAGGTTCTGTAAAGTATGGCGAGATTATTGAAAGACATTTTAATAATGACGACCTTAATAGTTTGCAACCAGATCTTGTGAAAAACGGAGCGATTGAAATCCGTGCGTTTTTAGTGCGTGTAGAAAAGGTAGGAAACAAAATTTTTACAGTATGGTCTAACCTGATTATCAAGAAAAAAGAGAAACGTCCATTGCTGATAAAATTCTTTAAGGTATATTTGATGGCAGCGATATGGATTATCTCACCTGTCGTTTTGGTTTTACACCTGCTTACAACCCCTATATTTTGGTTTAAAAGACAAAAACAAAAAAGATATTTACAAGGAATTAATTTAAAATAGAATGTACGACGTATTTATAACAAAAGCATCAAAATACTTACCCAATGAGCCGGTAGCGAATGATGAAATGGAGACTTATCTTGGGCTTATCAATGATGCGCCATCTAAAGCAAAATCACTTATCCTAAGAAATAATAAAATCACAACAAGATACTACGCCTTAGACAAAGAAGGGAATCCTACCCACTCTAATGCACAGCTTACTGCCAAAGCAATCGAAGGACTTTTTGATGAAAATTTCAAAAAGGAAGATATGAAATTACTATCGGTAGGAACTACTTCACCAGATCAGATCCAGCCTTCTCACGCTTCTATGGTGCATGGTGAGCTTAACATCGGAAAATCTATTGAAATTAATACTTCAACAGGTCTTTGTAATTCAGGAATGAATGCGCTCAACTATGGATTCCTTTCTGTAAAAGCCGGTGTACAGGACAACGCAGTATGTGCAGGTTCTGAAAGAATGTCTGCATGGATGACTGCTGACAAATTCAACCATGAAGCAGAAAATTTAAAATTACTGGAGGAAAGACCTATCATTGCTTTCAAAAGAGAATTCCTGAGATGGATGCTTTCTGATGGAGCAGGCGCTTTCCTTTTAGAAAATAAACCGAGAGAAAACAGTACTTCCCTAAAAATAGAATTCATTGATTTCTATTCTTATGCTCACGAAATTGAAGCATGTATGTATGCAGGATGTGATAAGCTGGAAGACGGAAGTCTGAAATCATGGGCCGACTACCCTTCTGATGAATGGTTGAAGCAATCTATTTTTGCCATCAAACAAGACACTAAAATCCTTGATAAATATATTCTTGTAAAAGGAGCAGAAAGTTTAAGATCATCTTTTGACAAGCATAATCTGGATCCGGAAAAAATTGACCACGTACTGGCTCACATTTCTTCAGGATATTTCAAAGATGGACTGAAAGAAGAGTTTGCTAAAAAAGGAATGGATTTCCCTGCAGAAAAATGGTTCTATAACCTTTCTGAGGTTGGAAACATCGGTGCAGGATCTATATTTATTGCCCTTGAAGAATTGATGAATTCAGGAAAACTAAAAAAAGGAGAAAAAGTACTTCTTTGTGTTCCTGAAAGTGGAAGATTTGCTTATTCTTGTGCTTTATTAACGGTTTGCTAATGAAACACAGACTGCCAACATCCGATAAAGATTTTGTAGAAAGCCTTATTCCGCAAAGGTTTCCTTTTGTGATGGTACATGAATTATCAGAATATTCTGAGAATCATCTTCTGTCTGGTTTTGAAATAAAAGAAGATAACCTTTTTATCCAGGACGGATTATTCCAGGCTTCAGGACTGATTGAGCATCAGGCGCAGAGCGTTGCCCTGCATACAGGATATAAATATTATCTGCTGGGAAAAGATGCACCTACGGGATATATCGGAGCTATCAAATCTTTTGAAGCCGAAATACTACCTAAAGTAGGAGACCACCTGAAATCTGAGGTGACCATCCTTAATGAAGTAATGGGAGTAACCCTTGTAGATATTGTTACCAAACTGAACGGTGAAGTGATTGCAAAATCTCAAATGAAAACCGCTGTAAAATAAACTGAAATGGAGATAAAGGAAGAAAATATCATCAATATACACAACTTTTTACCGCATCGTGAACCGATGCTGATGGCAGACTATATCCTGGAGCTGACCAAAGAAAAAGTAGTGACTTCCTTTGAAATCAAAGAAGATAATATATTTGTTCACAACAATCAGTTTGCAGAAGCCGGCTTAATCGAAAATATGGCCCAAACCTGCTCTTCTATCCTTGGACAAAGCTTCTTTGAAAATCCCGAAGCTGATACTAAAGTGATCGGGTTCATTACCAATATCAAGAAGATCGAGATTTTCGCTCTTCCAAAAGTACATGACAAAATCATTTCCAAAGCTTCACTTATTTCACAGTTTGAGAACATTTGCCATATTTTCTGTGAAACATTTCATCATGATGAATTATTGATCAGAGCGGAGATCAACCTTTTTATTCAGGAAGTAAAATCGTAATGATCAATTAAAAATAGAATAGAAAAGCTGTACAAAATGTACAGCTTTTTCTTTTAAATCAATTTTATATTCTCTAATAGATTTGTGAACATTTGTGCATTCATTTGTGTTATTCATTTGTGTTATTCGTGTTTAAAATATAGGTTTAGGCTAAAGCCAATTGATTTTTCTCTTTTTTTAAGCGGGCTAAAGCCCACTCCTATTGAATTGATTACAATGATTTTACGGAAAAACGTCCGTTTTTTGTTTATTTACACAGTCATCACTTCTTCATAAACAAAATGAAAATCAGTTAATTACAATCAGGAAAACCTCATCACCAGATGAATTATTTCACGTGAAACATTTTATAAATCCGTGAAACTCTGATGGTCAGGGAGAAAGAGTTTTAAACAACAAAAAAGCGGAACATTTCTGTCCCGCTTTTATCATTATTTTAAACAAAGGATTAGTATCCGAAGATCTCTTCAAGAGATACTTCCTGGAATTCTCCCATTTTGTTGATAGACTCCATATTCAGATTTTCTTTCTTGCCGATGATGGCGGTATTGTATTTTACAGGTTTTACTTCAGTGTTGTAGAATCCTGTAAGCTGTGGTAATGTTAATCCCTGAATTTCAGCATAAATATCTTTTCTGATATCATAGTCAACCCCTAGTTTTTTCAATGCTAACTGATTGAAGAAAATATTTGTTCTGTTGATTCTGTTAGAAGCAATCTGTTTTAAGGCAGAACCTCTTGCATTCTCAAACTGTGCCGGGATTTGTGGTAAAGATACCATTAAGTCATTCATTGCATTTACAGCTAAAGGAAGCTTGTTTGCCTGTGTTCCGATATAATTTGTAACATAGTTTGCTTTCCCTTTTTCTGAAGCATTTCCATAAGAAACATAGGCAGTATAAGCCAATGACTTACTTTCTCTGATCTCCTGGAAAACGATAGAAGATAATCCTCTTCCGAAATATTCATTGAAAACATTTGCTTTCCCGAAATTACTAAGGTTTACGGTACTGGCTTTTGCTACTTTTGACATTTCCATTTGTACCATGTCATAATTTGTGAAATATACCTTTCCTTCAGTAGCCGGTTCAGCATATTCTTTTGCCTGTGCAGGCTGAAGGCTTGTATTAATGATAAAAGGTTTCACCGCTTTTTCCAATCCTGACTGATCCTGTCCGTAAAGAAGTACCTGATAAGGATACTGGTTCAACGTTTTCACTTTCTTCATCAATTCTACGGCGTCAATGCTCTCAAGACGTTCTTTCGAAACAATGTCTGTCATTCTTGAATTTTTACCGTATTTAGCATAGTTTGAAAGAGCAGCCATAATTCTCACTTTATCTTTCTTTGCAGAAGCTCTTGATTCCAGAATTGTTTTTACCGTTTGAGCATAAATTGCTTTATCAGCTTTTACATTCGTCATCCAGTGGTTCATCAGTTCTGCAGCTTTCTTCATATTACTTTCAAGACCACTTAATGTAATGATCATCTGGTCATTGGAAGTTCTCAGACTATAACTTACGCCCAGTTTAAAGAATTCTTCTTTCAGCTGTTCCGGAGTGTATTTATCGGTTCCAAGATATTCGAAAAGAGTTCCTGCAATAGAAAGTTCTTTATCATTATCTGTTCCGAAAGGGAAAATATAACTGATTTGAGCAACCTCATTATATTTATTCTTCACAAAACTTATCGTCTTATCTTTGATCTTTGAAGTCTGAATGGCTGTTTTAAAATCAATAAATTCAGGCTTACTCTCCGGTACTTTTGTATTCAGAATATCTTTAAGGAAAGGAGACTGAGCTTCTCTGTTCAGTTTAATCGGGGTAATTCCAGGGTTCTGTACACGTACAAGTTTATCATTCACCCCTTTTTCTTTATAAATAACAACATAATTATCTTTAAAGAAATCGTTGGCAAACTTCACTACGTCAGCTTTCGTAATTTTATCATACTGATTGATCTCATCCAGCTCCTGCTCCCATGTTCTTACATTGATATAGGAATCATACAACTCAGTAGCTAGTCCATCAGCTGTTTCCCAGCTCTTCATACGCTGAACTTTTTTATCATTTACGATAGCTTTCAGTATCCAGTCCGGGAACTGTCCTTTTTTCACAAGATCCAGCTGATCCATCAGAAGTTTTTTAGCTTCATCAAAGCTTTGACCTTCTTTAGGCGTTACCACTAATCCAAATGTACCATACATTTTGTAAGGCGACTCATACGCTCCTGCTCCAAGCGTTTTTTGCTTCTGGTTGATGTTAAGGTCAATTAATCCCGCATCTCCTCTGTTACTTAAAATTTCAGATACTACGTCTGCCAGTCTTGCTTCCTGAGTTCCATAAGAATCTGTTCTCCATGCAATAGTCATTCTTGGCGTAGTAGGACTTTTTACCGTTCTGGTAACAATGCTGGTCATTGGTTCTTCCGTAACCATCTTTTTCATCGGAAGTTCTTTGTATTTGAATGCACCGAAATACTGATCAACTAATTTTATAGTTTTATCATAATCCAGGTCTCCAACCAATACTACAGCCATGTTATTAGGCACATAATAAGTATCAAAATACTTGTGGATCGCCTCCATAGAAGGGTTCTTCAAATGTTCTGAAGTTCCGATTGTCGTTTGTTGTCCGTTCGGGTGTTTTGGGAAAAGAGCCTGCATCAATGAATAGAATACAAGACGACTGTCATTATCCTGAGCTCTGTTATATTCCTCATATACCGCTTCAAGCTCTGTGTGGAAAAGACGCAATACCAATTCTGAAAAACGCTCTTTCTCTACTCTTAACCATTTTTCCAATTCGTTGGAAGGGATGTTGTTTTTATAAACCGTTTCATCCAGTGAAGTGTGAGCATTCGTTCCTGTAGCTCCTAATGAAGAAATTGCTTTATCATATTCATTAGCGATAGCATATTTGGAGGCTTCCTGGGAAACTTCGTCAATCTTTTTATAAAGTTCTTTCTTTTTTTCAGGATCTTTTTCTGCTTTATGCTGCTCATAAAGATCAGAGATCTGTTGTAATAAGACTTTTTCTTTTGCCCAGTCCTGAGTTCCCAGGTGCGAAGTTCCTTTGAAAACCATATGTTCCAGATAGTGCGCTAAACCCGTATTATCACTTGGGTCATTATTAGATCCCGTTCTTACGGGGATGTACGTCTGGATCCTCGGTGCATCATCATTTTTTGCCAGATAAACCTTTAATCCGTTTTTCAGTGTATACACACGCACTCCGGTTTGGTCATTCTTTACCGTTTCATAGGTATACCCTTGAGCATCCGTCTGTTTTTGAGTCTCAAATTTCTGTGCCATTGCACTTATCATACAGAAAAGCGAAACCGAAATAAAAATCTTTTTCATAGTAGTTATTTAATATTATTTTTCAATCCAAATTTCCATCCATTAGTCTTATTTATATAAACACTTGTTACAAAGGAACCGTTACCAACAGAAACAATAAGCTTTATAGGATTCTTTTAAGATTCTTTTATATAGAATTAGTTAAAAGCTTCTTTCGAAACACGGAAAAATAAAAACGGTTCTATAACAATTCTGGAGATTTATTGATGATACAGTCTCTATTTCATGGTAATAACTCCCTCAAATTTAATATGATTTACATATAATGTATTTTCACTATTTTAGCCACCTGATTAAAAGAATCAAAAAACAGGTGAGCCTTATGTCATCTGGAATCTAAAAATATAAACATTATTTAGATGAAAAAACAAGACCTGCCTCAAGACGAAAGTAACCTGAAATCCGCCAACATGACTGAAGTTCTGTACGTAACGGATGAGAACGACAACTACACGACAGCAAACAGTACAGGCTGGGATGCCAAGAAAGCTGCTCTGGATGAATCTATGGAACTTATTTATGAGAGAATTGAGGAAGCAAAACAAAATGTTGCCCATAATATAGCAAGCCCTATTGCCTATTTTATGGAACTGAACAAAATGGATATTGGCGTTCTGGCTTCATATGTAGGAATGTGGCAATGGAGGGTAAAAAGACATTTTAAACCAAAAATATTCAAAACACTAAGCGAAAATGCACTGAAAAAATATGCCGATGCATTCGGTATTTCAGTGGATGAATTAAAAAACTTCAACGGAAAATAAATGAAACAGGGCCAGAAATAATGCCCGTTCCATTTGACCAGAGAAAAGATACAATCTGCAAATGAAATTAAACTTTGAACACCATCAGACTGCGCATTGCGAAAACGGTGTTGCTTCTAATCTACTGCTTAACAAAGGCTTGAAACTAAGCGAACCTATGATCTTCGGGATCGGTTCAGGACTGTTTTTTGTCTATCTTCCTTTTCTGAAGGTGAATTTTGCTCCGGGCTTCAGCTATCGTCCGATGCCGGGTGCTATTTTCAGTAAAGCAGCTAAAAGATTAGGAATTAAAATCAAAAGAGAAAAATTCTCCAATCCTCAGGATGCCCAAAAAGCGCTTGAAAGAAATCTGGAACAAAATATTCCTACAGGACTTCAGGTGGGCGTTTTCAACCTTACTTATTTTCCTGAAGAATATAAATTTCACTTCAATGCCCACAACCTTGTGGTATACGGAAAAGAAGACGGAAAATTTCTGATCAGTGATCCGGTAATGGATTATACCACTTCCCTTTCTGAAGCAGAACTGGAAAAAGTAAGATACGCCAAAGGAGCACTTCCTCCAAAAGGACATATGTACTATCCTGTGTATGTTCCGGAAAATGTGAATCTTGAAGATGCCATCAAAAAAGGAATCAAGGATACCTGTAAAAATATGCTGGCGCCAGTACCGCTTATCGGAGTAAAAGCTATGAGATGGGTAGCCAAAAGCATCCCGAAATGGGCTGAAAAGAAAGGTACAAAAGTGACTAACCATTATTTGGGACAATTGATCAGGATGCAGGAAGAAATCGGAACCGGAGGCGGAGGCTTCAGGTTTATCTATGGTGCATTTCTTCAGGAAGCGGCTGTTATTCTTAAAAATGATGAGCTGAAGGAATTATCAAAAGAAATTACTTCTATTGGTGACCTTTGGAGAGACTTTGCCGTGGATATTGCCCGTGTTTATAAAAACAGAAACTCCAAAAGCAATATCTATAACGAACTTTCAAAAACAATGCTGCATATTGCAGACCTGGAAGAAGCTTTCTATAAAAAACTGAGAAAAGCGATCTGATATGGCAGAAAATATGATTGAGATTAAAAACTTATACAAAAAATACAAAAATTCTGATGAGTTTTCGGTAAATGATATTTCTTTGAGCATCAGTAAAAATGAAATCTATGGTATTCTTGGCCCCAACGGAGCTGGAAAAACAACCTTGATTTCCATGCTTTCAGGATTAATCAAACCTACATCAGGACATTTTACCATCAATGGTTTATCTCCACAGAAGGACGGCTTTAAAATCAGACAGATTATCGGAATTGTTCCACAGGAATATGCCTTATACCCAACACTTACAGCCAAAGAAAACCTCATGTTTTTTGGAAGCCTGTATGGTTTAAAGCATAATCAGCTTAAAAAAGCCATTGATGAATCCCTTGAAATCATGGGGCTTTCAAAATTTGCCAACAAGCAGGTAGGGCAATTTTCAGGAGGAATGAAACGCCGCTGCAACCTCATCGCTGGCACCCTTCACAATCCTAAAGTTCTCTTTCTGGATGAACCTACTGTAGGTGTGGATGTTCAATCTAAAAAAGCAATTATTGATTATCTTCTGGATTTAAATAAACAGGGAACGTGCATTATTTATACTTCCCATCACCTTTCTGAGGCTGAAGAATTCTGCACAAAAATTGCCATCATCGATCATGGAAAAATTCATGCTGTAGGAACCCCTGAAGAACTTGTTTCGCAGATTGCCAATGCCGAAAACCTGGAAGACGTTTTCATTTCATTAACCGGAAAAGAATTAAGAGATGTTGTTGTATAAACTGTGGAGAAGTTTTATTAAGGAAATTCTTCTGCTAAAAAGAGATATTGGAGGAATCGTCATCATCTTTGTGATGCCTTTGCTTTTGATTGTCACCATTACCCTTATTCAGGATTCTACCTTTAAAAACCTTGAAGGATCAAAGATTCCTATTATTTTTATCGATCAGGACAAATCTGAGGTATCAAAAAACATAAAAGCAGAGCTTGAAAACAGCAAAACATTTCAACTGCTGACCAACTTCAATGAAAAGTCGGCCCAGGATGCTGTTTTCTCCGGAGATTACCAGATGGCGATTGTCATTCCTGAAAATTTAACGAAAGATTTAAATTCCAATATTGACTCTAAAGTTCAGACCATTGTAAGCTCATTCGGACTGGAAGGAGATTCGGCAAAAGTAAAAACAGCAGCTCCAAAGGCAAAAGAAATTCATTTGTATTTTGATCCCGCTACCAATGCCGGATTCAAAAACTCCGTGATGAATTCTGTGAATAAAATGGTTTTTGAGATTGAAAATAAAAAGATTTACAAGGCATTTCAGGAGCAGCTGGGAACAACAGAAAATCTTGACGAAAATAAAAACCTGATCAGTTTTAAAGAAATCACTCCCAAAAAAGGAGAAATGGATGTGATGCCGAACTCTGTTCAGCACAACGTTCCTGCATGGACACTTTTTGCCATCTTCTTTATTGTAGTCCCTTTATCCATCAATCTGGTAAAAGAAAAAAGTCAGGGCACAAGTGTAAGAGCAAGAATAAGCCCTACTCCTTACTTTGTCCATATTTTAGGAAAAACATTTACCTATCTTATCATCTGCCTTATTCAGTTTTTACTGATGGTTGCCGTTGGAATTTACCTTTTCCCTTATATGGATCTTCCGGCCTTTGATGTATCCGGAAAAATGTTCCAGCTTGTGGTAGTAACACTATTTGCAGGACTGGCCGCAATTGGATTTGGAGTTCTATTGGGAACTATAGCCGATACGCAGGAACAGTCTGCCCCATTTGGAGCAACCTCTGTAGTGGTTTTAGCTGCTATTGGCGGGATTTGGGTTCCTGTATTTTTAATGCCGGAATTTATGCAGACTGTAGCTAAATTTTCTCCTATGAACTGGGGGCTGAATGCCTATTATGATATTATTTTAAGAAACAGCGGAATTGGTGGAATTGCCAAAGAACTGGTTTTCCTCTTCTTATTCTATATTGCCACTGTAGCTATTTCTATTTTTTACGAAAAAAAACAAAATGCAGTCTAAAGAAAATATATTAACCTGTACTGAAGAAGTGAGAGTACGCTTCAATGAAACAGATCCGCTGGGCATTGTCTGGCATGGGCATTATATCGTGTATTTTGAAGACGGAAGAGAAGCTTTCGGTCGTCTGCATGGTCTTACCTATCTTGATATCCAGAATGCAGGATATGTAACGCCTATTGTAAAAAGTACCTGTGAGCATTTTCTTCCTTTAAAGTATGGAGAGACATTTAAGATCGTAACGACTTTTATCAATTCTGTATCTGCCAAACTTATTTACAGATATGAGCTTTTCAATCAGGAAGATCAACTGGTATGCAGCGGAGAAACCATTCAGGTATTTCTTGATAGCAATGGAAGCTTATGCCTTTACAATCCGGAATTTTTTCAAAACTGGAAAGATAAAATGGGATTATCATGAAAAAGGAAATTTATATCACAGACTACAATTGTGTAACTCCTTTAGGTTTCAATGTTGATTCCAACTGGAACGCTCTGTTAGAAGGACAGTCAGGAGTTGCTTTACATAAAATTATAGACAATCAGGAGGCTTTTTATGCTTCTATGATTGATTCTGACGAACTGAATGAAGAGTTCAACAGATTCTTCGCTCAGCATACAATTGATTTCACAAGACTGGAGAAGATGCTTCTTTTAAGCTTACAGCCTCTTGTTGAAAAACATACCGTTTCGGAAAGTACGGCTTTCATCCTTTCCACAACAAAAGGAAATATCAGTCTGTTAAAAAACCAGCCGGAATTACCGGAAGGTGTTTATTTATCAAAATTAGCAGAAAAAATTGCTTATTTCTTTGGATTTAAAACCAAACCGATTATTGTTTCCAATGCCTGCGTTTCAGGGGTAATGGCGATTTCTGTTGCTAAAAATATGATTCAGGCAGGAAAATATAAAGATGCTTTTGTGATTGCAGGTGATGAGCTTTCTGAATTTGTTATTTCAGGATTCAATTCATTTCAGGCAATAGGATCAGGACCTTGTAAACCTTATGATAAAAACAGAAACGGAATTAATATTGGTGAAGCAGCAGCTGCTGCTTATATCACTTCAATGTCAACAGGAAACGAAAAATTCAGATTTAAAGTACTGGGAGATTCAGCAGTGAATGATGCCAATCATATTTCCGGACCTTCAAGAACCGGTGACGGTTTATATGCCAGTATCAAAAATGCTATGACTGAAGCGAAGGTTTCTCCGGAACAGATTGATTTTATTTCTGCCCATGGAACGGCTACTCTATATAACGACGAAATGGAAGCCATTGCCTTCAACAGAATGGATCTCCAGAATATTCCTCTCAACAGTATGAAAGGCTATTACGGACATTGCCTGGGTGCTTCCGGTCTTTTGGAAAGTATTATTTCTATGGAAAGTGCTCTTCACAGCATTTTGATTCCTTCAAAGAATTTTAAAGAAATGGGAGTAACCCAACCTTTGAATATCATCAAGAAAAATCAAACTGCAGACATTAAATATATTCTAAAGACCGCTTCTGGATTTGGTGGATGTAATGCAGCTGTTGTACTGGAAAAATGTTAAACTGAAAGTGATGAAGAAAATAAATACCTGTACCATAGAACATTCAAAAATAACCGTTGACGGAAATCTTATTTTTGAAAGCCCAAGCGAAACCTTTCAGGAATTTGCCAAAGAAGCCTATAAAAGTTTAGACCTCAGCTATCCAAAGTTTCATAAAATGGATCATTTGAGTAAATTGGCCTTTCTTTCCGCTGAAACCATTTTGAAAGATGAAGACCACAGCAGAACAGCCATTGTTTTTGCCAACAGATCGTCCAGTCTGGATACGGATTTCAAATATCAGGAAAGCATCAACGATCAGGATAATTTCTATCCGAGTCCTGCCGTTTTTGTGTATACTTTACCCAACATCTGTGTAGGTGAAATCAGCATTAAACACAAAATGCAGACAGAAAATGCTTTTTTCGTACTGGATGATTTTGATGAAGAATTTTTGAATGACTATTCTGAACAGATTCTTCTATCCGGAAAAGCTGACAAAGTATTGTGTGGCTGGGTGGAATTGTATCAGGAAAATTACAAAGCTTTTGTATATTTGCTCACATTATAATTTAACAATGTACCAATCGAATAATGTACCAATGCTAAAGGCAATAACAACCATTGGTCAACTGGTACATTGATATATTGTTACATTAAAATACTATTTATGGAAAACTTAAAAACAGAATTGAAACACAAAATTATCGAAGTTCTTAACCTTGAAGATGTATCTGTAGAAGAGATCAAAGATACTGATCCACTGTTCGGAGGTGGATTAGGATTAGATTCTATCGACGCTTTGGAACTGATCGTTCTTCTTGATAAAGACTATGGAATAAAATTAGCAGATCCTAAAAAAGGAAAAGAGATTTTCCAATCTATCGATACGATGGCAAAATTCATCGAGGACAACAGAACAAAATAAATTAATATAACAATATAACAGTGTAACAATGTAGCAATTATTGGTAAATTATTCGATTGATACATTGTTACATTATTGAATACCATGAGTCAAAAAATTGCCATAACGGGAATGGGCATCATTTCCTCCATCGGAAACAATGTGGAGGAAAATTTTATTTCATTGCAATCCGGAAAACATGGAATTTCAGATATCGAAATGTTTGAAACCCGTCATGCCGGAGCCATTAAAACGGGTGAAATAAAATTATCCAATGAAGAACTTGTACAACAGCTTCAGCTTGATGAAGACAATAACGTAACAAGAACTTCTTTATTGGGAATGATCGCTGCAAAGGAAGCTGTAGAAAGTGCAGGAATTTCAGATATCAATGGTTACAGAACCGGCTTGATTTCTTCTACCAGTGTAGGCGGAATGGATATCACTGAAAAATACTTCTACTCTTACGAAGACTTCCCTGAAAAGCAAAAGTATATTGACGCACACGATGCCGGAAATTCCTCATTGGCGATTGCCGGTTATCTGGGATTAAAAGGGATGGTTTCTACCATTAGTACAGCCTGCTCATCAGCAGCCAATGCTATTATGATGGGCGCAAAGCTCATCAAAAACGGGGTTTTGGACCGTGTGATTGTAGGAGGAACAGATTCTCTTTCAAAATTTACTTTGAACGGATTCAATACCCTGATGATTCTTACGGATTCCTACAACACTCCTTTTGACAACAACAGAAAAGGGCTGAATCTTGGGGAAGCTGCGGCTTTCTTAGTCCTTGAATCTGAAGAAATGGTCAAAAAAGAAAACAAAAAGGTTCTCGCTTATCTTTCCGGATATGGAAATGCTAATGATGCCCACCATCAGACCGCATCTTCGGAAAACGGACAGGGCGCATTTTTAGCAATGCAGCAAGCCCTGAAAATTTCCGGCGTGGAAAAAGAGCATATAGATTATATCAACGTTCACGGAACAGCTACTCCTAACAACGATTTATCTGAGGGAATTGCCATGATAAGAATCTTCGGAGAAAATCGGGTCCCTGAATTCAGCTCCACAAAAGCATTTACAGGACATACTTTGGCCGCAGCAGCAGGAATTGAAGCCGTATTTTCAATTCTAGCCATGCAAAACAGTGTGATTTTCCCGAACCTGAATTTTAAAACAAAAATGGAAGAGTTTGACCTTACTCCTGTTACCGAATTGAAAGAGAAAAACATCAATCATGTGCTTTCCAATTCATTTGGATTTGGAGGAAACTGTTCCACCTTAATTTTCTCAAAATCATGAGTGCAGTATACATCAACAGTGCATCCTGTATCTCGGTTCAGGACACTTTAAACGACAATATTCTTCAAAACCTTACTGTTAAAAATTCTTCAAACATCATTAAAGCGATAGAACCTAATTACAAAGAGTTCATTCCGCCTGCGATGATCAGAAGAATGTCTAAAACCGTAAAAATGAGCTCCGTAGCATCTCACTACGCATTGAAGGAAGCTGAAATTGAAAAACCGGATGCTATCATTGTAGGAACCGGAATGGGCTGCTCTCAGGATTCTGAAAAGTTCCTAAAAAACGTGATTGATAATCATGAAGAGTTCCTTACGCCTACCTTTTTCATCCAGTCTACTCACAATACGGTAGCAGGACAGATTGCTCTGGGATTACAGTGTCATGCTTACAACTTCACGTATGTAAATACTTCTTCTTCACTGGAGTTTTCGTTACTGGACGCTCAGCTTCAGATCAATGACGGAGAAGCAGAAAATGTTCTGGTAGGTTCTACAGACGAACAGACGGACAGAACCATGGAACTTTACTGCTTAAATAATACGATCAAAAAAGAAGCAGATCTTCCTGCAGATTATTTGAATTCTAATACCAATGGCGTAATCTGGGGCGAAGGAGCCAGCTTTTTTGTAATTGGAAAAGATAAGACCGAAAACTCTTACGCTAAGCTTAAGAATATCCAGATCAGCAACAAGGTTGAATTGAATGAAGTAAAGGATTTTATCCAGAATTTCCTGGTTCAAAACAATCTTTCCACTCATGATATTGATGCGGTTATTTTAGGATTCAGTGGAGATGCACAATCAGATATGTATTATACAAAAGCAATGAATCTGTTTCCGGATTCAGCACAGCTGTATTATAAACATTTGAGTGGAGAATTCAATACAGCAAGTGGTTTTTCAACCTTTATGGCCTGTCATATCCTGAAGGAACAGCAGATCCCGGAAATTATGATGATCAATGCAGAAAAAAAGGAAAGTATAAAGAATATACTTCTTTACAACCATCTGGCTGGTGATGATCACAGCCTGGTGTTATTGGAAAAGGCATAATTGTTGAAATTGAAAATTATACGGTCTATTTGTCATTCAGAGCGAAACGCAGTGAAGCGTGGAATCTAAATTAGAAATTAGTCTGGACTCCTACGGAGTGTGACAATGGTATACAATAAATATTACGACTATAAAACTTGTAATAAAACAATCAGCAATGAAACATTATCCCTTCATCCTATTCTACCTTTTCTGTAACGTTTTTATTTATGCGTTCCACGGAAGTATTTGGGTATATCTGTTTTGTTTTTTTGCTTTTTCTGCAGTAGTTGTCTGGGGTTCTTTTGACATTGAGCTGGGATATTTTGTGAACAGTATTACTCATAGGCGTACCAAAATAAAAGAAGTGGCCCTTACATTTGATGACGGACCTACTGAATTTACCCCAAAGTTTTTAGACCTGCTTAAAGAACATCAGATAAAAGCAACTTTTTTCTGTATTGGAAAACAGATTGAAAAATATCCTGAGACGTTTCAGAGAATTATTGCAGAAGGTCATACGATTGGAAATCATACCTTATCACATTCCAATTCTACAGGATTTTTATCGACTTCAAAAATGATTACAGAGATTGAAAAGTGTGATAAGATCATGAAAAACGTGGGAAATATTAAGACCAATCTCTACAGACCGCCGTTCGGAGTGACGAACCCTAATATTGCAAAAGCAATCAAAAAAACCAATAAAGTAAGCATCGGGTGGAATGTACGCTCTTTGGACACCATCATTGATGATGAAAAAAAGATCTACAACAGAGTGACCAAAGGTCTGAAAAATGGGAGTATTATCCTTCTTCATGACACTTCGGAAAAGACCTTTCGGGTGCTGACCAATTTATTAGTATTTTTGAAGGATAAAAAATATTCAACCTTTACTGTTGATACAGTGATAAATTCAAATAGAAATGATTAAAAATATTGCTTTCGGAGCATTCTTACTGGTTTCAGGATTCTTTTTTGCGCAAAACACAGCAATGTCAGGAGCTGAAGCCAAAGCATTTGTATCGAAGGTTTCCTCAGACACGAAAGAAATTAAAACGTTACAGAGCGATTTTACCCAGACCAAAAAAATGGATTTCCTTGATAAAAGCATTGTCACCTATGGGAAAATGTCTTTGCAGACGCCCAATATGCTGAGCTGGAAGTACACTAAACCGTATCAGTACAGTATTGTTTTTAAAAGCAATAAAATCTTCATCAATGATCAGGGAAAAAAATCTTCTGTAGATGCGAAGAGCAAAACATTTGAAAAAATCAATAAACTTATTGTAGGAAGTTCGAATGGAACCATGTTTAATGATCCTGAGTTTACCGTCACCTACTTTAAGAACGGAAATTACAATGTGGCAAAGTTTATCCCAAAGACTTCTCAGTTGCTGAAATATATTAAACAGATTGAACTGTTTTTCCCTAAAAACCAGTCGACAGTTTCACAGGTCAATATGACGGAGTCTTCCGGGGATACTACGAATATTGTTTTCAAAAATACCAAGATCAATGCTTCCATTCCTGCGTCAGAGTTTTCTTTATAGCCTGATTCTGATCCTGGCTGTTTCCTGTAAAACATACCAGTTAACAGAAGCAAAACCTGTTTCTTCTTCTGAAAAGATGGTTGAAAATTTATACTTTTCGTCTACTGAAGATTATGTATACAAATGCCAGATGGACATATATAAAAACCATGTGAGTGGAATTCTGATCATCAAAAAACTGAATGAAACAACGCACCGTGTCGCCTTAACTTCTGATTTCGGGAATAAACTGATAGATTTTGAAGTCTCTGATAATGATTTCAGACTGAATTATGTACTTCCTGATCTGGATAAAAAAATAGTGATCAACTTTCTAAAAAATGACTTTCAGCAGCTTCTGAAAAGAAAATATCCGGTCAGTGAAAGTTTTGAAAATAAAAATGCTAAAATCTACCTTTCAAAAATCGATAAGAAGAGCTACTATCTGTTCTTCAGCAAAGAAAATGGCTTACTGAAAGAGATTGTTTACACGAAAAATAACAAAGAGAAAATCGATTTCACTTTTGATGCAAAAAAACCTATCTTCGCAGACAGCTTAAACCTGCAGCATAAGGACTTTAAGATCAATATAAAGCTATTTCAAATAACCGAGACGGAATAAATTTCACATGAAAAAAATATATTTCTTGCTTTTTGCACTTTTCTCCGCCTTATCTTTTGCCCAGGTCACTTTCAATCCGGGAATCAGAGTAGGTGCCAATATTTCACATATATCTGACGGACCTGCTTATGAGTCCTTTTATTATAATGACAATCAGGGATATCACTATGGTACCAATGCTTATGATATCAAATCAAAAGTGGATTTCTACATAGGTTTCCAGGCCAATATCCGGTTTGCAAAATTCTATGCTCTTCAGCCGGAAATTTATTATACCCGCCAGGGCGCAAGATTTGAAAGCCAGAATCCTGCTGTTTCTTCAAAAACAGCGACACTTTCTTATGTAGGAGGAGCAGTAGTGAATAAATTCTATTTTGAAAAGTTTAATATTCATTTTGGTCCGACCTTGGAACTTCTGACAGATCATAAAAATATCGATTCGCCTATTGAGGCAGATTTGGGACTGTTATTTGGAGCCGGTTATGATATTACAAAAAATATAGGCGTAGAGGCCCGAATTAAAAAAGGTTTTGTGCATATTAACAATGACAATACCAACGTAACATTCCAGATGGGAATGTATTATACATTTAATCTTAAAAAATAAGATCATGCAAACGATTCTTACAGACTTTTATACTTTAACATCATACGATAAGGCAGAAGACGGAAAGTTTACTGCTAATATTCATCTTAATAAAGACCATGATATTTTCAAAGGCCATTTTCCTGGAAATCCGGTAACTCCCGGTGTTTGTATGATGCAAATTATTAAGGAACTGACTGAGGAATTTACAGGTTCAAAGTTATTTCTGAAAACAGCTTCCAATGTAAAGTTCATGGCGATTATCAATCCTTTTGAAACCCCTGATCTGGTACTTCAACTGGATATTGCTGAAAATGAAGAAGATGTTAAAGTAAAAAACACGACTTCTTTTGGCGAGACTATTGCATTGAAATTGTCTGTAAGCTATAAAAAATATCGTCATGAAACTAATCTTATCATTCATAGCAGCATTTGTTTTTTTCTTTCAATCTGATCTTGAAACGCTGAGAAACAGCTATGCTAAGGCGAATGAATCCACTACCAATACTGCGAGCTTTATTGAAACTGCGGAAAAACAATCCGGCTCTGATGCTGTAACTGTAGGATACAAGGCCGCAGCAAAGATTATGGAAGCCAAAATTGCCAAAAGCAACAGAAAAGCTCTGGTAAAGACAGGTGCTACAAGTCTTGAAGGCATTATTAAAAGTAATCCTAACAATGCAGAACTTCGTCTTATCAGAATGAGTGTTCAGGAAAATATTCCGAAAATTGTAGGATATCGTGGAAGTTTGAAAGATGATAAAGCTTTCCTGCTGAATAATTACAGCAAACAGAATACAGCTCTGAAGGGCTATATCAAAAGGTTTGCAATGCAATCTAAAACCATGACAGAGGCGGAAAAAGCCACTTTAAAATAAAAAAATGTTTCTTGCTGAAGTACAAAATGCTATTTCTGAAAAGAAGATATGCGTTTTAATCCCTACCTACAATAATGAAAAAACCCTGAAGAGGGTTATTGACGGCGTTCTGGACTACACCGAAAGTATTATTGTGGTCAATGATGGTTCTACGGATTCCACGCCTCAGCTTCTTGCTCAATATCCTCAGATCACTGTAATTTCCTTATCGGAGAATAAAGGAAAAGGAAACGGCCTAAAAACGGGTTTCAGAGCAGCAAAGAAATCAGGATATCATTACGCCATCACCATTGATTCGGATGGTCAGCATTATCCGGATGATATTCCGGTATTTGTAGAAGCTCTTCTTCAGGAAAAAGAGGAAGTTCTTCTTATCGGAAACAGAAATATGTCTCAGGATGGGATTCCTAAGAAAAGTAGTTTCGGAAACCGTTTTTCCAATTTCTGGTTTTGGTTTGAAACCGGTATCAGGCTTGAAGATACACAGTCCGGCTACAGACTTTATCCTTTGCATAAAATTCCAAAGAAATATTTTACCCCAAAGTTTGAATTTGAAATAGAAATTATTGTAAGAACTGCATGGAGGCATGTTCCGGTAAAAAATGTTCCAATCAAGGTTTTATATGATCCGGTGGAGCGGGTTTCCCATTTCAGACCTTTCAAAGATTTCACAAGAATCAGTATTCTGAATACAATTCTGGTAACGATTACTCTATTTTATATTATTCCGAGAAATTTCGTGAATAATTTCAAAAAAAAAAGCTTTAAAAGATTCATACAGGAAGATGTCTTAGAAAGTGACGGAAGTAACCGAACAAAAGCATTTTCCATAGCTTTGGGAGTGTTTATAGGGCTTTCTCCTTTCTGGGGATTCCAAACGCTTCTGGTGATCAGTTTATCTGTACTTTTTAAGCTTAATAAAGTCCTTGCATTTGTAGCTTCCAATGTGAGTCTTCCTCCTTTTATCCCTTTCATTATTGCCGCTTCTCTGTTTCTGGGAGCTCCCTTTGTAAGTGGAAACAGCGATATTCTAAGTCAGGATTTAAATTTCGAACTGATCAAGAACAATCTTTTGCAATATGTGATTGGTAGTTTTATCTTAAGTATTACACTTTCGGCCATTGCAGGAGTGACCTCTTTTCTGTTTCTGAATAAGGTAAGCCCGGAAAACAATTAAAAAAAGCCCGGAACAAAGTTCCAGGCCTATCACAATGAATTATTATTTTCTATTGTACACGGAATACATTATTGCAGAATAAACTGAACCAAATCTTTTAAAAACTGTTCATCCACTTTTCCTTTTGTTTCATAATCTTTTGGAGATGGTTTTCCGGAACCTGCAATAAATAAGTGACCTAATGTAAGATAAAACTTAAATACAGCAGTCTTATCATTTTTCAATGTTTCTTTCCAAAGGCTGAAATCTTTCTCAGTTACCTGATAATCTCTTCCCCCTTGTGCAAAAAACATCGGAGCTTTTATTTTTTTAACTTCGTTAAGCTGATTGTAATCCTTCAAATACTTCCAATATGCGGCAGACTGGCCCAAAGGAAGCTCTGATGAAGGAGAATGTAAGTTAAATTGGGATGAGTTTAAAAAAGCAGCCTGCTTTTTAATTTCCTGAACAGCTTCAGCTGGAACTTTAGCCGGGTCAATCGTATGAAGGTATTCATATTGCTCAACAAGCAGGTCTTGCAGTGGTCTTGCATTTCCGGCCATAAAAACATATTTTGAAACCTGTGCCTTTTCTGCAATTTTAGGCATCATATATGCTCCCTGGCTATGCCCAAGAATGATAATCTGGTATCCTTTGTAATCAGCATTATTTTTAAAATAAAGAGCTGCGTTTACAGCATCATTGATGGTTTCTTCTTCTACAGTAGACTTTTCCGTGAATGCTTCAGGGTGGGAATAGGTTCTTTTATCATATCGATAGGAAGCAATTCCGTTGTTTAAAAGATATTCTGCAATGTCTTTAAACGGCTTGTTTTCTCCAATGGTTTCATCTCTGTCATGAGGTCCGGAGCCGTGAACGAAAATAACCAATCTCTTTTTATTGTTGGAAGGTGGAATTAATAATGTTCCGTTCAGCTCAATAGCATCACTTTTTATTTTCAGTGTGGATTTTTCATCTCTTTTTTCAAATGTTTTGTGAGGAACTAAGAAGAAACCCAGCAATTTATTATTCTCACTAAAAGTAAGCTGAACATCCAGTTTTTCCTTTTCAAATTCAGAATAGTAATAATAGGTGTTTCCTTCGTTATTTACTTCAAGGATATTTTTAAGTCCTCCAATCTGCCCCTGAAGTTGTTGCGGAATCGCTTTGAGCTGTTCCACCGGAATTTGTCCCGCTACGGTAGGATCAAAATAAGCATGTGCTTTTTCTATATTTTTATCAACCAGCAAGGCTTTAATGAAAGTATTTCCGATATCTTTTCTGTCCTGAGAAAATGATAACAGAGCGAATGCGGTAAAGAATAAGGTTAAAAGTTTTTTCATAATCAATTATTTAAAGACCACATCAGCGAATGATAGTGGTGTCATCATTATGGTAACAAATATCGAAATAATAACCAGGGCGAGCTGGGTGATATGGTATATTTTTTCTCTTTCTTCCTCATTGATTTCAAAAGTAAATTTTATTTTATCAGGCCTTCTGATGATCAACCAGATAAATAAAAGAACAGCGAGATTCATCATTACAGGAAACACAAGAAAGATTTTGCTTCCATAATTGTCTTTCATACTTCCGTACCCGTGAATAGTGATGGTGTCAGGTATTGAGCTGTAAACGGTGCACAAATACACAGAATAACAGATAATAATAACAAAAGGAATACAGAACAGCAGTTTTATATATTTGGGGATCATTTCAGTTTCTTTAAAGTTTTCTTCAGGTATTTTTCAACATTTTTTCTGTCCGGAACTGTTGTAATTTCTTTCGTCAATGCTTTCTCAAACGCCATTTTTGCCTTTGAATATTCTCTTTTGCTAAAATAATACTTTCCTGATTGATAATAGACCAGCCAAAAATCGGGATTCATAGCCTGATACGATGGGATAATATCATCTGTCAACAGCGCGTTTTTATCATCAGCGGCCTCATTGATTTCTTTACCGTACATTTTGGATAGTTCATAGTTTTGAAATTCTTCAGAATCTGCGAACGGATCTCTTGCAATATTCCGTTCTGTTTTCGCCAGCAGACTTTGCGATAATGGCCTACCGGAAAAAATCTCATTCAGGTCATAGCAAACAAATTCTCCAAGCTGATAAGGATTGGAAGAAACCCAAACCAGTTTTTTCTGAGGCGAAAATATAACGGCATGGTGAGCCAATAGCTGATTGAGTGCTTTTTCATTTCCATAACCGATACTTTCATCTTTTAAGCCTGACTTATTTCTTAAAATGGAAGCCATCTTTCCGGGAGTGATCTTCTTTTCTTTCTGCAAAAGCTCCTGAAGTTTTTCATAACGGTATTCTGAATGGCTTTCTTCAATCTGCTTCTGATTTCTTTTGTCATCTTTATAAGCTTCAGATTGGAAATGATTGGTACAAAGCACTCTGCTTGTATTTTGTACTCTATATACCCCGAAATTTTTAGGTGAAACTTCAATAATGACTGCATTTTTATCAGCTGCACTTCCCACAAGGATAGATTCCGAAACAAACACCTTTCGTTTTTTAGCAATGGCAATGGCTTCTTCTATATTTTTTGCATACTGTAAAATCTCTCTTGTAACCAGGGAAATAGGAGTCTTTGCCGTTAAAGGAATTTTTGATTTTCCGGCATTAATGGTCACGGTAATTCCTTCTTTATTCATTCCTGAAACTACACCTATCATTCCGGGCCAGCTTACCGACATATAGGGAATTCCTTCTTCGGGTTGCACAAACTCTACCAATTTATTTTTAGCAAAATCGTCTCCCACATAAAAGTCGAAATTCCTTCCAATCAACAAGTCTCCGTCTTCAGTATTTTCATTCCATATAGCAAGAGATGTACAGCCTACCATGGCAAGATCCTGCATGGCATGCCCGATATCATGAGCACCGTGCAGGTAAAGGTTTCTTAAATATTTAGGAGCAATAAAGTCATACTGATCGGATGAATATCGTGACAAGCCAAATAATTCTGCCTGATAATCTTCTCTTACATTGAGGTACATTTTTCTGTTGTACCATTTTAAAAAACCTCTTAACAGCCCTTGTCTGAATTTTGATGGCACAAAACCCTCCACTTTTGAAAAGAAAATGTTCTCCTGCTTCTGCATTAAGTTTTGGGTCAATGCTCCGCTATTATATCCAAGCTGCAAAGGATTTCCTTTAATATAGAGTTCCCAGAGCTGCTGTTTATTTTTGGTAAGATAATTCTGATTGTAGCTGAAGGTACTGTCATTGATCTGGTTTACTTTCGGGATCTCCAGAGCATATTGTTTTACATCGGGAATATGTTTGATTGACTTTGAGATTCCGCAGGATGTGAGGAAAACACAAAAAGTGAGATAAAGTAAAGTTCTTTTACAGGATGAATAAATGGTTTTAGTTTTTTTCACTTTAGTTTTTATTAATCATTTGGGTCAGCCGCATGTCTATCGTTTCTTTTCCGATAATTTCAGCACAGGTGTTAAAAGCTCCGATAGTAACGCCTAAGATGCCATGCATATTCACGGATTGTCCGGTCAGAAAAAGATTGTCAATTTTGGTACGGGGAGAAACCATCGTTTTAAGAGGATTCTCCGAGCTTTTCATATATCCATACATATTTCCTTCACAATTTCCGATATAGTCCCGATAAGATAAAGGAGAGGAAGTATAGAGTGTTTTAATGGCATGCCTTAGATTCGGAATTTTCTTTTCCAGAGCATCAAGCATTTTTTCTGTTTTTTCAAGCTTAAATCTTTCATAAGCATCTCCTCTTTCATGTTCATCGGCAACGGTATTGAAGGTATTCTCCCATTCTTTAACCTCATCAAAATCCATATACGATATCGCCGTCAGACTTTCTGCGAATTCAGGATGACGTTTCGAAGGTGTAGAAGAAAGCATAAACGTTTCCGGCCACGATTCTTTCCGGTATTGGAATGCATTCCAAACCTGTTCTTCAGAGGAGTAATGATATCTGTTATAATTAAAATTCGGAAGATAATGAGGCTTTAAAACAAGATAAATACTAAAGCACGATGAAACCGGCTTCCAGCTTAAAACCCTGTTCAGAAAAGATTTCTTAAGTCTTTCTTCACCAATAAGTTTAATGGTGGAACGGATTTCTATATTTGAAATAAATTGTTTGGCGGTATATTCTTTTCCTGTTTTTGTTTTGACAGAGGTCAGTGTATTATTTTCATTAAAAACAAATTCTGAAACTTCGGAGTGCTTGTGTACTTCGGCTCCATATTCCCGGAGTTTTCTGATTAAAAGTTTAGAGATCTGGCTTCCTCCTTTCACACATTTGTAAGCACTTTGGATATAAGAATTTACCGTCAGAGCATGTACATAAAAGGGAACATTCTCCGAGTCTCCGGCATATAAAAAGTTGGAACCCAGTAAAACTGACTGCAATTTTTTATTCTGAGTAACAGATTCAATGAATCTTTTGGTATTTAGATGCAGGATTTCCTCGTTGTAATTGTCTTTTCCCACCACATGATATCTGGGAAACTGGCTGCATACATACTGAATTTCTTCGCAATAGTTTTCAAGGTTTTCTTTTTCTTCGGGAAAATACTTTGAAAGCTGTTCAACAAAATTCTGATAACCCTGTGCATGAGGATATTCTATTTCATCTTCTCCGAAACTGATTCTGTCATAGCCGTCTTCATCCATCAACTGAAGTTCAAGATCATCCATAATTTCCAGATAGGAAAAGAACTGGTTTAGATTCTGTCCTTTGGATAAACCTCCAAGATAATGGACCCCGGTATCAAAAATAAGCTTATCTCTTGAAAAGGTCTGCAGATTTCCCCCATACTGGTTATTTTTCTCCAGAACGCATACTTTCAGACCTTCTTTCGCCAAAATAAGAGCTGAAACAAGGCCTCCCAATCCGCTGCCGATTACAAGTATGTCGTATTCTTTCTTCAAAAGAAAATGTGCTTTTAATAATTAAGAAACAGGGAATTTAAGATATTTAAAGTTTACTTCAGTAAAGTAAGCATAGAAATTTTATGAGTTCTCTTAAATCTCGGTAAATCTTAATGGTTTTTTAGTTTTTATTCGTTTTTACGGGATAAAAATAGAAAAATTAATCAACATCATCCCAAAAATCAAAATAATTAAACCATTGAAGCGGGTATTTTTTCACCATAGTTTCAAGATTTTGCACATAAGACTGTAAAAGTCCCCGTGAATCACGATTTTTGATACTCTGGGCAACTCTTGCATACAGATGGTAATGAAGATTATTCTCTTTCATCACATAGACATATACTACGGGAACGCCTAACCTTGAGGCGATCAAAAACGGGCCAGCCGGAAATTTTGCACTTTTTCCCAGCAGTTCTGCCTCCAGATATTTGGACCCTTCGAAATAACGGTCTCCGGTAAAGCAGATGAGTTCATTATTGGACAAAGCCTGATTGATCTCAAAGATATGAGACATGTCCTCCTTCACGTAAATAAACTTGATATTACTCTTTTTTACCGCAACACTTTCCAGATATTCCTTGATCACGGTCACTTCCTGATCTGTTGTAACCAGATTGATCTGGCAGTCGAAGTCGATATCTGCAAAAAAGTGTTCCGCAATTTCAAAATTACCAATATGGGCACTGATGAGTACACCTCCTTTTTTAGCAGCTAAAAGATTTCTGAGGTTTTCAATACCGTCAAATTCATAGGTATATTTTTCTCTGAGTCCGGCAGAAATCGCAGTTTTATCAATCAGAACTTTTCCGAAGGTAAAATAGCTTTTAAAGATGGAAGCTTTGGATTTCCAGTATCCATAGTTCAGTCTTTTCTGAAAATAATAAAGAATGTATTGATTGCTTTTCTTCTGAAACAGGGAGTAGTAGGCTGCCACAAAATACAGCACACCATATGAACTTCTGATCCCGATATTTCTAATACACCAGACGAATATTCTGTATCCGAGTACTGTTCCTTTAGATTTACCTTTCCACTTGTTCATATCTATAATTTAATATAACAGAGAGCCAATGTAATAATACCTTTTTGAAGTGTCCGTTACCGGATCACTGTGATATTGTTACATTGGCACATTTTATAGAATAAAGAATTACTCAATAACTACGCGTTTTTTTCAGCAATCTTATGTTCAATCGTTGTATAGAAATCATCAAATGTTACCATTTTTTTGAAATCTGCTTCTCCTAATTTCACCGCGAAATTGGATTCAATCACGACTACCATGTCGATATAATCTAAGCTGTCTAAGCCCAGTGTATTTTTAAGGTTGGCATCGTTACTGATTTCGTCTCCGTCTACCTCGAATTCGTTGACAAGAAAATCATTAACAATAGCAACAATTTTTTCCCTTTCCATGTTTTTAATCAAATTTTTTAACTATTAGTGCAGAATTGGTTCCCCCAAACCCAAAAGAATTCGACAAAAATACATCAATTTTTTGATTTTTTGTTTTTGCAACTAAATTTATCTTTTGTGCTTCATTATCAGGGTTTTCCAGATTAATATTGGGAGCAACAAAATCGTTCTGCATCATCAGAATGGAGTAGATAACTTCACTTGCACCTGCCATCCAGCACTCATGTCCGGTCATGGATTTGGTAGAACTTACCGGAACTTCGCTCCCGAAGATCTCATAGATGGCTTTTGCCTCGTTGGCATCACCAATTGGAGTAGAAGTTGCGTGAGCATTGATATAATCGATGTCTGAAGCTTTTAATCCTGACTGTTTTAAGGCTCTGTCCATTGCCAAAGCCGGTCCATCCACGTTTGGTGTTGAAATATGCCCTCCGTTGGAAGAGAAACCGTACCCGATAATTTCTGCAATAATCGGAGCGCCTCTTCTTTGGGCAGATTCCAAGCTTTCAACAATCAGACTGGCAGCTCCGCCACTTGGAATCAATCCGTCTCTTTCTGCATCGAAAGGTCTGGATGCTTTTGCAGGCTCATCTTCTCTGGCTGAGAACACTCCCAATCCGTCAAAGCTCGCCATGGAATATTTGTTGGTTTCCTGAGCTCCGCCGCAGATAATCATATCCTGGAAACCATTTTTAATCATCATATAAGCCAGTCCTAAAGAATGCGAACCGCTTGCGCATGCTGCGCTGATGGTAAGATTGATTCCTTTCAGTTTAAAAATCGTAGAAAGGTTCATCGTTACCGTTGAGTTCATTGATTTGAAAATCGCTCCCGATCCCATCAATGTTGTATCTTTCTTTTCCCTTGCAATATCGATAGATTCTACGACTGCCTGAGAAACACTGTCATTTCCGTATAAGATCCCCACTTCATGAGCATCCAAGAATTCTTCATCTAGATTTGCCTGTTTTAAAGCATCAAGCGTAGCAAGATAAGCATATTCGCTTTCTTCTCCCATACTGACACGCTGGCGTCTGTTTAAAAGATTTTTCAGATCAGGCTTTGGAACAACTCCTGTGAGGCCAGACCTAAAACCAAATTCTTTTCTGTCCTGATCTAAAACAATACCGGATTTTCCTTGATATAGGGATTCCCTGACCTCTTCTAAAGACGTCCCGATGCAGGAATAAATTCCCATTCCGGTAATTACAACCCTATTTTCCATGTTATGAATAAATTCCTCCGTTAATATTAATCACTTCACCTGTAATGTAAGAAGATTTTTTAGATGCTAAAAATGCGACAAGATCTGCCACTTCTTCTGCTTCTCCAAATCTGTTGGCAGGAATCATTGCTTTCAGTTCTTCTTCATTAAACTCCTGGGTCATATCCGTTTTGATGAAACCCGGTGCAACGGCATTTACCGTAACATTTCTTTTGGCAACTTCCTGTGCAAGGGCTTTTGTAGCACCTACCAAAGCTCCTTTCGCAGCAGAATAATTTGTCTGCCCGGCTGTTCCTTTTACTCCGGATACAGAAACCATATTGATGATTCTTCCGTATTTGTTACGAAGCAGCTTTTGAATAAAGAAATTGGTCACATTGAAGAATCCGTCCAGACTTGTATTGATCACACTATTCCAGTCTTCCTTCTGCATCCACATAAAAAGACCGTCTCTTGTGATTCCGGCATTATTGACGATCACTTCTACCACGGCATCAGGATTTTTCTCCTGCCACTCCGTTAAAACAGCTTGTGTTTCTTCGCTGTTTCCTACATCAAATTTAAGAATTTCTCCGGTAGCACCCAATTCTTCCACTTTAGCCAACGTTTCTTTGGCTGCCGTTTCATTTGAAGCGAAGTTGATAAGGATGTGATAGTTTTTCTCTTCAGCCAGTTTTATACAGATTGCTCTCCCGATTCCTCTGGAGCCTCCTGTTACAATTGCACATTTCATGCGTTAGTGTTTATATCGTTTTTAGTTTTTTAAGTTGATGCTGGAAGCCTTTTTTAAAAGACAATTGATGGCAACCAATAGTTACATTCCTTTCAGATATTTCTTTACTTCCTCCAAATACGGATACATAACCATATCGTCTGAGAAAGCAGGAATAATTTTTCTGATATCATCATACAGTTCTTTTGTAGAGGATGAAACCTTATCCTGGAATCCAAGATATTCAACCGCCTGAATGATGGTAATAGCTTCAATAGCCAAAACTTCAAAGGCATTTTCAATGACTTTTCTACAAATTACAGCAGCGTTTGTTCCCATACTAACGATGTCCTGGTTATCGTTATTGTTTGGAATACTGTGAACATACATAGAATTTGACAGCATCTGGCTTTCTGCCGTGGTAGAAGTTGCTGTAAACTGTACACCCTGCATCCCGAAATTGAACCCTAATTTACCTAAATTGACAAAAGGAGGTAGAATTTCGTTGATTTTAGCATTCAGAAGGTAGTTTAGCTGTCTTTCTGCAAGCATGGTAAGTTTGGTTACCACAATTTTAAGCTTGTCCATTTCCAAAGAGATATAATCCCCATGGAAGTTTCCTCCGTGATACACATGCTGGTCTTCAACGTTGATAATTGGATTATCATTCGCTGAATTGATCTCATTCTCAAGAACTTTCTCCGTATATTCCAATGTATCCAATACCGGACCTAGAATCTGAGGAACACATCGTAAAGAATAATATTCCTGAACTTTTTCCTTGAATACTTTTTCCTGTTCTTCAAAATGGGTATACAGATGTTCTTCTCTTTTTCTGATCAGTTTACTGTCTGCCAGGTGAGCACGCATTCTTTCTGCCACTTTCTGTTGACCGTAATGTTTCTTAGTTCCGTTCAAGGCTTCTGACAAATGATCATCATAAGCCTGTACAATCTCATTGATGGCACAAGAAAGTCTAAGAGAAATATCAGTAAGCTGATTGGCTTTATAAGCATTTACGATACCGATTCCTGACATTACGGAAGTTCCGTTCATCAATGCAAGACCTTCGCGGATCTCTACTTTGATCGGTTCTAAGCCTTCAACTTCAAAAACTTCTTTGGTAGATTTTCTTTCTCCATTGTAAAAAACTTCTCCTTCTCCAATCAATACCAAAGCCAGGTGAGCCAGCTGAACAAGGTCACCGCTTGCTCCTACTCCTCCATGTTCAAAGATTAGTGGAGTAATATCTCTGTTGATCAGCTCCTGAAGCAGATAAATAACAGACTGGTGCACTCCTGAATTCCCTAATGATAAGGTATTCAATCTTGCAAGCATACATGCTTTTACTTCTTCTACAGGCAAAGGGTTTCCAATTCCTGAAGAGTGGCTTCTTATCAGGTTATACTGAAGCTGGTGTGTATCTTCATCACTGATTTTAAACTGAGCCATTGGCCCAAAACCGGTGTTCACACCATATATTACTTTATTTTTTGAAAACTCCTTTAAAAACTGAAAACTTTTATCCACTCTTGATAAAAGTGATTCATCCAGTTCTATTTTTTCATTCTCAATGATAATTTTTTGAAAGTCTTTCAGTTCTAAAAAGTTATTTATTTTCATCAATTAAAAGTAATAGTTGATAATTTTGTAAAATATTAATTATTTGTCACTAATTTTGCGGCAAAGATAAAAGTTATTATTAAAATAAAAAATCAAAGATGAGCAAAGAATTTGTTGACGTTCTTGTAATCGGAGCCGGACCCTCCGGATGCGTGTCTTCTTCGTACCTGAAGAACAATAACGTCAGCGTAAAAGTAGTCGAAAAGACAAAATTCCCCAGACTCGTAGTTGGAGAAAGCTTAATTCCAAGGGTAATGGACCACTTTGAGGAGGCCGGACTTTTCCCTGCATTAGATAAAATGGGCTTTGAAAAAAAGCTTGGAGCTCGTTTTCTTCGTGGTGACGAAGTCTGCATTTTTGATTTCAGCAACAAATTCGGGGAAGGCTGGGACTGGACCTGGCAGGTTCCGAGAGCTGATTTTGATAATACGCTTGCTCAGGAAGTCATTAACAAAGGAATCGATCTTGAGTTTGAAACTGAGGTTATAGACATCAAATTTGACGGAACAGATTCTATAACTACGGTAAGAAACAAGGATGGGGAAACAAAAGAGATCCATGCTAAGTTTGTTATCGATTCCAGTGGCTACGGAAGAGTTTTACCTCGCCTGCTTGATCTTGAAAAACCTTCAAAACTATCCCCTCACTCTGCGATTTTTTCTCATGTGAATGATATCAACAGAGAACCGGGAGAGGAAGGAACTTTGATTTCTTTTGACATTATTGAAACAGAAGTATGGCTTTGGGTAATCCCTTTTTCCAACGGAAACACAAGCTTAGGAATTGTAGGTCCTACTGAATATATTGACAAATTATCTGAAAACGGAGATACAACGGAAGCTTTAAGAAAAGCTATTTCTCTTTCTGAATATTATGTAAAACGTTTTGGAAATGTAGATTTCCTTTTTGAACCTAAACATCTGAAAGATTATTCCTGTTCAGTAAAAAGTTTATTCGGAGACGGATTTGCTTTAACAGGAAATGCCTCTGAATTCCTTGATCCGGTTTTTTCTTCAGGAATGGCTTTTGCCACAGAATCCGGAATGCTGGCCGCCAAACTGGCATTAAGACAATTAAACGGAGAAAAAATTGACTGGCAGAGGGAATACACAGACTACATTTTATATGGAGTGGATGTTTTCACCACCTATGTAAAAGAATGGTATACCGGAAATCTTCAGGAATTATTCTTCCATCAACCAGAAAATCCGGACGTAAAGAAAAAGATCTGTGCTGTTTTAGCAGGCTATGTCTGGAATAAAGACAATCCTTTTGTGAGAAAGCATGATACAGTTATTAAAAACCTTGCAAACCTGATCAAGCTGGAAAAACAGGAACAGCAAAATCAAGCATAAAAAAACGGTCTGAAAATTCAGACCGTTTTTCTTATTTTAAAGCATTTTTAATAGCTTTACCCAATTCTTTTCCTGTTTTTTCATATGCAGCGGATATTCTTCCGTATTCCATACGATAACTACCTTTACTTCCTATCCCTTCAATCTTATCACCCTGAACTTTAGTTAAAACTTTAGATGGATTTTCAGTTTCAACAAATATCATTTCTGATGATAATTTAGCAGGCTGTGTTACAAACCCAGTCCATCCGGCGTAGATCCATTTTGTATGCAGTACTAAGGTGTACTTTGCCGAAGCTCCTTTACTGAATTTTATTTTTTTCGCTTTACCATTTACTCCTTCGATAAACTTATCAAAAAAAACAGATTCCTTATGCTTTTGCCATTCTTCATCCCATTCTTTCCAGGATTGCTCGCCTTTCTTAGCCAATGTCTCTGTTTTTCTTCTTTCAAGATATTGGGCTTCAGTATAATTATCTGCCTGAAAAAGAGGATTTTCAAATTTAAACTGAACATTTACCTCAGTCTGATCTTTCAGAAAGTCAAAATTTCCAGATTCAATATTAATTTTGTCCTGGGCAAAAGTTGCCGTGGTAATGGCTGCAAAAAGCAGCAGAAATAATTTTTCATAGTGTATTAGTTTTACTATTCAAGCCCCAAAGATATATAAAAAGACCTCTGTTAATTATTCTTTAGGTTTAATTTTATCTTAAGTCAATAAAAGTGATTGGCTTTCTGCTGTTTGGATTAAAAACTTTTTTAGAAAGAACATCAAAATCTATGATTTCAATTTTGGGACTTACTCTCAGTTTTGCACGGAAGTGATCTCTCACTTCATTGACAAACCCTTCGTGATCTGCTTCTGTACTAAGTTTAATGATAATCTCATCAAGTCCGATTTCGTTGGACTGAATCACAATCTGGTAGCATAAGATAGTATTAAAATCATTCAAAATATCATTCATAGCAGGAGGATACAGCGTTGTCCCTTTGTATTTGATCATCTGCTGCTTTCTTCCTACAACAGGTCCTAGCCTCATCGTATTTCTTCCGCACTGGCATGGCTCATAGTGGGCTTTTACAAGATCTCCGGTTTTAAACCTCAACAAAGGAATGGCTTCCACTCCCAAAGTCGTAATCGTAAGTTCACCGCTTTCTCCTTCTTTTACAGGGTTTCCTTCATCATCCAGGATTTCTGTAATAATCAATTCCGGATGGTGATGTCCTCCGATCTGGAATTCACACTCTGTAAAAGCAGTGCTCATTTCCGTAGAAGCATAGGTAGAAAAGAGTTTGATGTCCCATTTTTCCTTGATTTTCTGTGAAAGAATATTATCTGTAAAATCCTGATTTTTGATACTTTCTCCAATGCAAACAGCACCATAAACGCCGGAATTTTTATAATCCAACCCGTGTTTTTCAGCGTAATCAATCATTTTCAGTAGAAAAGAAGGTACTGTAATCAAATATTTTGGCTTGTATCTAAAAATAGAATCCCATTGCAGTTCAGGAATTCCCGGTCCCATTCTTACTACGCTTGCCCCCATTTTTCTTAAACCAAGAAAATAAGCAAGCCCAGCCATAAACCTTTTATCTATGGTGGTAATCATCTGCACAACATCTCCTTTCTGAATTCCTGCACAGGCGAAAGATATCGCTTCATTGTACGCAAGCCTTTCCAGATCACTGTCAGACAATCCGAAAGTCACCGGATCTCCCAATGTTCCGGAAGTGGTACTGTAATCCACAATTTTATCCGGTGGTATGCAGAAAAAATCATGATTGTACTGCTGAAGATCATTCTTTGTGGTGGTAGGAATCTTCTGAAGGTCTTCCAAAGTACGAATATCCTCAATAGTAATATTATTTTCTTTGAACAGTTTCTGATAAAACGGCGAATGAGTTTCAAGATACCTCAAAAGCTCATGAAGTTTTTCTTCCTGAAACAATTTGATTTCCTGAATCCCTTCTTTCTCGATTGACGGATGAAATTCCAATGATTTTAATTTTTTAAAAGGCAAATTTATCTAATTAAAATTAAAAGATTTAAAGATTCAAGTATTAAAAGATGAATTATCTCCTAAACGTAAAAGTTTGTGTATTGGTATTCCCGGCAGTATTGATAGTTGTTACTTTTAAAGTATGAGAACCACTTCCTTTAGGACATTTTTCATCAAAAATGTAGACAAAATTATCTTTTACACGGGTAAACCTCAACCATTTGCCATCCAGTTCGGCACGGAATGAAATAATATCACCCACTTTCGTTGTTCCTTTTAAGAGTAATGAACTGCTATTAACCAATGCTCCTTCTGCCCAGCCTGATGAAACGGATGGAAGATTATTGTCAATCATCAATTTTGCGGTACCCAATCTGTTGAATTTTCCTTCTGCCCAATCACCATTCCATTTTACCTTGACAACGGTTTTATCACTGCTATAGTCAAGAAGAATAATGGCTTTATCTTTTTCTGTATTGGTTAATTTTCTATTCGGTTTTATTTTCAAGGTATATTCATCCTGAACGGGAATATATGGATTATGCAAAACAATCGTATTTGAAACTGCATTCGGATCTGTATCAGGTTTTTCATAGGCACTGAAATTTACAGCATCATACATGGCATTTTTACTAAAAGCAATCTCTGTATTTTCTGTGGTAATGATTTTCCCTTGATTAGCCATTATTGTTTTTGCAGTATAAGATATTTTCTCTGAAGTTTTACTTAACTGAACTTTTGTTGTTAAGCGGCTTGTATTTCCTTTGACATCTTTCAGGACAATTTCAATGGCATGAACATTTTCATCCTGAAGTTTGATAATCCCACTTAAATTTGGAAGACTATAATGCTGCAGTTTCATTCCAGGTAAATCAGACAGGTGCTGGATTCCCATTTTATCTCTTATGAATTTGGTATAATCTATACAACCGTTGATGTATCGGGTATCATCATAGTGGATCTTATCAATTTTAAAACTGTACATCAGATTGCCATCCATAAACAGTTCTGTCTGATAAATACCAAGATTAAATCCTTTGTTGGCTTTATCTACAGCTTTAATGGCAAAACTTATCTCCGGAGAACTCACCTGAATAAGATTAGCCGTATAAGCATTTCCCTCTTTTTTTACGGCAATATTATTTGCTCCTGGTTCATACGTACTGAAACGTCGGTCATACCAATACAATCCGCTAATAATCGGGGCAATATTATCAGGAATGGCAAAGCCAAAAAGTAACGGATTTAAGCATTCCTCTGTTTTGGTATCTCTTATTTCAAAGTGCAGGTGTGGTCCTGCGGAACCTCCGGTATTTCCACTTAAAGCAATCTGCTGTCCTTTCTCCACAGGAAACTGTCCGGGCTGAAAAGTAATATCCTGTTCCCACTTTTCGTCTTTATATTGCCTCTCCTTTACGTATTCATCAAGTTGATTGAAATATTTATTCAGGTGAGCATATACCGTGGTATAACCATTGGGATGAGTGATGTACACTGCATTTCCAAATCCGTACCGTTCTACTTTTATCCTGCTTACATAACCTTCTGCAGCGGCAAGAACCGGCAGATTTTCCTGGCTGTTGGTTCTCAGATCCAGTCCCATGTGAAAGTGGTTGGTCCGCACAGCACCAAAATTGGCAGCGAGCTGCATGGGAATGTTTAATGGATTTCTGAAATAATTTTGAGGGTAATTATTTTGAGCTTGTACAATGCCTGTGTTGATAAAACAAACAAAAAGCATCAGGTAATAAAAGATTTTCATACAGCATTTGGGTTTAGTAGGTCTACTTAAATGTACAAAATTTCTGCCAATCAGTGCTTCGTACTCTAGCCAAACTTCGAATCAATTTTGTTTTTCTCACCCCATATTTCCCCTGCTGAGTGAAACGTCTTTGCGATCGATCTTACATTATCCATACATCTTTGTGAACTTTGCGTTACCATTAAGTTTTGGCTAAAGCCATAAATAAACTTTATTATTCAAGTGGGCTAAAGCCCACTTCTATTGAATATACTGCATAAAATCTCACATAAAAGTTGTCAGAAAAAATTCATTTATTCACTATTCACCATTCACTTTCCCCCACTTTCTTTATTATATTTCTGAAATTGAACTTTTTAATAGAAATTACCTAAATAAAACATATATTATAAACCGACAAATTTTAGTAAATTTGCAGACTTAATTAATCAACGATATTGAGATATTTACAATGAGCCAATTTAAAGAATACAAAAACCTCAACCTTATTGACGTAGCAGAGAATGTAGCGGAATTTTGGAAACAAAATAAAACCTTCAATAAGAGTGTTGAGATTCGTCAGGGAAATCCTGAGTTTGTTTTTTACGAAGGTCCGCCTTCAGCAAACGGTATGCCTGGAATTCACCACGTAATGGCAAGAGCATTGAAAGATATTTTCTGCCGTTACCAGACTCAGAACGGAAAGCAGGTTTTCCGTAAAGCAGGCTGGGATACGCATGGTCTTCCTGTGGAACTGGGTGTAGAAAAAGAATTAGGAATCACGAAAGAAGATATTGGCAAAAAAATCTCTATTGAAGACTATAACAAAGCTTGCCGTGAAGCGGTAATGCGTTATACCGACGTATGGAATAACCTTACGGAGAAAATCGGATATTGGGTAGACCTTGATGATCCGTACATCACGTACAAGTCAAAATATATGGAAACCGTTTGGTGGTTGTTGAAGCAGTTGTATAGCAAAGATTTGTTGTACAAAGGCTACACTATCCAGCCTTACTCTCCAAAAGCAGGAACAGGACTTTCTTCTCACGAGCTGAATCAGCCCGGAACCTATCGTGATGTTTCGGACACAACGGTTGTGGCTCAGTTTAAAGTAAAGAAAGACTCTTCAGCATTGTTCAATGATGTTGACGGAGATGTTCATATCCTTGCATGGACGACCACCCCGTGGACACTTCCATCCAATACGGCTCTTACCGTAGGGAGAGATATTGAATATGTTTTAGTTAAAACTTTCAATCAATATACATTTGAACCTGTAACAGTAGTGTTATCCAGCGTTCTTTTACCTAAAGTTTTCGGTAAAAAATACGCAGAAGGTACAGATGAAGATTTTGCCAACTATACTCCGGAAACGAAAGTAATCCCTTTTAGAATACTAAAAGAATTTACAGGAGAAAAGCTTGTTGATACAAGATATGAGCAATTAGTTCCGTGGTTTACACCTAATGACACCCCTGAGAATGCATTCAGAGTGATTCTTGGTGACTTTGTAACCACAGAAGATGGTACAGGTATCGTTCACACGGCACCTACTTTTGGTGCGGATGATGCGAGAGTTGCTAAAATGGCTCAGCCTGAGGTTCCACCGATGTTGGTAAAAGATGAAAATGACAATCTTGTACCATTGGTAGATTTACAGGGTAAATTCATCAAAGGAGATAATGTTCCTGCGGTATTCTCCGGAACTTATATCAAAAACGAATATTACGACGAAGGAACGGCTCCTGAGAAATCATGGGATGTAGAACTTGCGATCCTGTTGAAAACAGAGAACAAAGCCTTCAAAGTAGAGAAATATGTCCACTCCTATCCACACTGCTGGAGAACAGATAAACCGGTATTGTATTACCCGTTGGATTCATGGTTTGTGAAAATGACTGCTGTAAAAGACAGACTGGTTAATTTAAACAAAGACATCAACTGGAAGCCAAAAGCTACGGGTGAAGGACGTTTTGCCAACTGGCTGGAAAATGTAAACGACTGGAACTTATCCCGTTCAAGATATTGGGGTATTCCGTTGCCGATCTGGAGAACAGATGACCTGAAGGAAGAAAAGATCATAGGTTCTGTAGAGGAACTTTATAACGAGATCGAAAAATCAATTGCAGCAGGACTGATGACTGAAAACCCTTTCAAAGGTTTCATCATCGGAAATATGGCAGAGTCTAACTATGAGCTTGTGGATCTTCACAAAAACGTGGTTGACAAAGTGGTATTGGTTTCTGATTCAGGAAAAGCAATGAAACGTGAAAGCGACCTGATCGACGTTTGGTTCGATTCAGGGTCTATGCCTTATGCCCAGTTGCATTATCCTTTCGAAAACAAAGAATTAATCGACAATAATAAAGCATTCCCGGCTGATTTCATCGCAGAAGGTGTTGACCAGACCCGTGGATGGTTCTATACGCTTCACGCAATCGGGACTGCTGTGTTTGATTCAGTTGCTTATAAAAATGTAATGAGTAACGGTCTTGTTCTGGACAAGAACGGGCAGAAGATGTCAAAACGTTTAGGAAATGCCGTAGATCCGTTCGAAACACTTGCTGTATACGGACCGGATGCTACGCGCTGGTATATGATCTCCAATGCCAACCCATGGGAAAACCTGAAGTTTGACATTGAAGGAATCGACGAAGTAAGAAGAAAGTTCTTCGGAACCCTTTACAATACCTATTCATTCTTCGCTTTGTATGCGAATGTAGATGGCTTTAACTATTCAGAAAAAGAAGTGGAAAACCGTCCGGAAATCGACAGATGGATCCTTTCTGAGCTTAATCTTCTGATCAAAGAGGTGAAAGCATTCTATGAAGATTATGAGCCGACAAGAGTAGCAAGAGCGATCAGTACTTTTGTGAACGATAACCTGAGTAACTGGTATGTAAGATTATGCAGAAGACGTTTCTGGAAAGGAGACTATTCTGATGACAAAATCTCCGCTTACCAAACTCTATACACGTGTCTTGAAGTAGTAGCAAAATTATCCGCTCCTATTGCTCCGTTCTTTATGGATCAGTTATATCAGGACCTGAATAAGGTAACAGGTAAAGAAAACTGTGAATCTGTACACTTAACAGACTTCCCGGTAGCAGATGAAAGTTTAATCGATCAGGATCTGGTTGAAAAGACTCATCTGGCACAGAACATTACAAGTATGGTTTTCTCATTGAGAAAGAAAGAAAATGTAAAAGTTCGTCAGCCTTTACAAAAAGTATTGGTTCCTGTACTGGATGCTAAAACAGAAGAACAGATTCTTGCGGTTGCAGATCTGATCAAGCAGGAAGTGAACGTGAAAGAATTACAGTTAATTAATGCTGAAGAAGCATCCCATTTAATTGTAAAACAGATAAAACCGAACTTCAAAGCACTTGGTCCTAAATTAGGAAAAGATATGAAGGTGGTAGGTGCAGAGATTAGCAACCTTACAGCAGAACAGATTTCCACACTTGAAAAAGAAGGGAAAACAGACGTTCAGGGATATGAGATCACTCTTGATGATGTGGAAATTTCTACAAAAGATATCCCGGGATGGACAGTAACTTCTGATGGAAAAACAACTGTGGCATTAGATTTGACGTTAACCGATGAGTTAAAATCTGAAGGGATCGCAAGAGAATTCATCAACAGAATTCAGAACCTGCGAAAAGACAAAGACTTTGATCTGACAGACAGAATTTCAATCACATTGGAAGAAAGCTCTCCTTTCCTGAATGAGATTAAGAAAAATGAAGAATATATTTCTTCCGAAGTCTTGTCAAATAAAATAGAAATTGTATCTTCACTTTTAAATTTTAACGAAATCGAAATAGATGAGGTTAATTTTAAGATAAATGTTGAAAAAAATTAACCTGTAGTTATTATATTTCAAATTCCATTTCATAATTTTATTAAAAAAGAGAAAGAATATGTCAGACGAAAGAGTTAGATACAGCGATGCTGATTTACAGGAATTTAAAGCGATCATTAAAGAAAAAATAGAAAAAGCAGAAAAGGATCTTCAGCTTATCAGAGAAAGTTTTATCAATGACCAGAATAATGGTACTGATGATACGTCTCCTACTTTCAAAGCTTTTGAAGAAGGAGCAGAAACGTTGAGCAAAGAACAGAATTCTATTTTGGCAGGAAGACAGGAAAAATTCGTGCGTGATCTTAAAAATGCTTTGATCAGAATCGAAAATAAAACGTATGGTGTTTGCAGAGTAACAGGAAAGCTGATTCCTAAGGAAAGGCTTTTAGCCGTTCCTCACGCTACGTTGAGCATCGAAGCGAAAAACATGCAAAAATAACCGTAAGGTTTGTAAAATAACATTGGGTTTATATCGTATTTACGGATACTTTATAAACCTAATTTTTAATGTATACCCATGAACGAATTATTAATTTTGGGAGTGATCATTGCCGTAGTTATATTATTTTTCAACAGAGAATGGATCAAAAACAGATTCTTCCCTGATCGGAAAAAAAATTATAATTATACCATTGATGATCAATTCAATTCTGATAAACGCGAGCGGGAGAAAGAAATCGACAGACTTTTGAGTAAGATGGGCAAAAACGGAGTGAATGATCTGTCTGAGAAAGACAGGAAAAGACTTGATGAGCTGTCCAAAATGTAAATAATAAATATAAGAAATGGAATCTATCATAGTACATCCTAAGAATTCTATGGAGCTGAGTGCACTGAAAAGCGTACTCAAAGAAATGGGCATTAAATTTGAAAAAGCACATGTTAAGAGCTCTTTCAATGGACAGAAAGTGGTCAAGAAAGCAAGCGATAATAAAAATGTAAAGCCGGCTTCAAAGCCTTCAAAACCTAAAGGACAATAATGAAAAAGATCTTAGCAATAACACTTTTAGTGTTATTCATTGACCAGGCTTCAAAAATTTATATCAAAACCCATTTTGAACTGAATGAGAGCATTCCTGTTATCAATGGTTTCTTTAACAAAACTTTTGTGGAAAATCCCGGAATGGCCTATGGATTTCATTTCGGAGGAATTATCGGGAAATATTTTCTGGTTATCCTCAGAGTTTTCCTGATCGGAGGGATGATCTATATGTTCAAAAAATGGTTGAAAGAAGGAGCTTCTAATTATCTTTTAGTTCCCATGGCGATCATTTTTGCAGGCGCTATCGGAAATCTTATTGACGGAATGTTCTATGGAATGATCTTCGACAGCGGAACAGTTTATGACGCCAGCACTGACCGATGGATTGGCTATGGCGGAATTTCCAAACTTGTTCCTTTCGGACACGGATATTCCACATTTATGAAAGGATGTGTAGTGGATATGCTTCATTTCCCTGTGGTAGACTGGTACGTTCCTGAAAGCTGGCCTTTGATAGGAGGAAAACATATTGAGTTCTTCAAATATATTTTCAATGTTGCTGATTCTGCGATCACAGTAGGTGCCGCATTCTTATTAATATTCAGAAAAAAAGCATTCCCGAACGGTCTGGAGTTTTAAAAGATATATTTTCGGATGAAAAAAATAATCAAAAATATTTTTAAATTTTTCCTGCTTCTTTTCGTTGCAGGAATTATTTTTATTGCCTGGGCGAATTACAGCATCAAAAGTGACAGCGCACCATTTCTTTCCTACAATACTGCTGATGTACCACAAGTAAAAACCGCATTATTACTGGGAACCGGAAAACTTCTGAGCAATGGAACTCCAAATGCTTATTTCTATAACAGAATTAAGGCTGCAAGTGATTTATACAAAAGCGGGAAAATACAATACATCATCGTTAGTGGTGATAACAGCACCAAGGATTATAACGAACCTGAAGATATGCAGCTGGCATTGATGCAGGAAGGAATTCCACAGGATAAAATTATTTTAGACCATGCAGGATTCAGGACGCTGGATTCCGTGGTAAGAGCAAAGGATATTTTCAGCCAGACAAAACTGATCATTATCTCTCAGAAGTTTCACAATGAAAGGGCCGTTTTCCTGGCCAGAAAAAATGGTATGGAAGCCTTTGGATACAATGCAGCGGATGTGAATAAGTATGCAGGTTTAAAGACCAATTTAAGAGAGTATTTTGCAAAAGCTAAAGCCTATTGGGATCTTCTTTTTGGTGTGGAACCGAAATTTGGAGGAGAAAAAATTGTGATTCCTTAATATTTTTCCCACGGATTGCACAGATTTTCACGGATGATGCGTAAAGAGATATAGATTATTGAAGGTTGATACGTTTTGGCTAAAGCCAATGGATAGATGTTGAATTTTAATAACAACATCTTTTATCTTTTATCTTTTATCTTTTATCTTTTATCTTTTATCTTTTATCTTTTATCTTTCGTTATTCCCGTCAAACCTCGTAAATTTGCTATTCATTAATTTTTAAATATAAATTGTAAACAAATGTCAAGAATTCTTACCGGCATACAAGCCACCGGAACACCCCATCTTGGAAATTTATTAGGGGCTATTATTCCTGCTATCGAACTATCCAAGCAGGAAGGAAATGAATCATTTTTATTTATTGCGAATCTTCATACGCTTACACAGATTAAGGATGCGCAGACTTTAAGACAAAATACCTACGAGATTGCTGCGGCTTGGCTTGCTTGTGGATTGGATACTGAAAAAACATATTTCTACAGACAAAGTGATATCGCTGAAACCTGTGAACTTTCTTGGCATTTATCATGTTTTTTCCCATACCAAAGATTAACATTAGCCCATTCATTTAAGGATAAAGCTGACAGACTTCAGGATGTAAATGCCGGTCTGTTTACCTACCCTATTCTGATGGCTGCAGATATTTTACTTTATGATGCTGAAATTGTACCTGTAGGAAAAGATCAGCTTCAGCACCTGGAATTTGCAAGAGATGTCGCTTCAAGATTCAACAACCAGATGGGTGAAATTCTTGTTCTTCCACAATCTGAACTTCAGGAGGACACTAAATATGTTCCCGGGACAGACGGACAGAAAATGTCAAAATCAAGAGGAAATATCATCAACATTTTCTTACCTGAAAAGGAGTTGAAGAAACAGGTGATGAGCATTGAATCAGATTCCAAGTCTTTAGAGGAACCTAAGGATCCTGAAACGGATAAAACATTCCAGATTTATCAGCTGATTGCTACGCCTGAACAGACTGAAGCATTAAGAGCAAAATATCTTGCCGGAAACTTCGGATACGGACATGCTAAGAAAGAATTGCTGGATCTTATCCTGGTACGTTTTGAGAAAGAAAGAGAAACGTTCACTTATTACATGAATAATCTTGATGAACTTGAAGCAAAACTTCAGCAAGGAGCGGAAAAAACAAGACCTATCGCGCTGGAAACACTTAAAAGAGTAAGAACAAGTTTAGGATTTTAATCCTGAGTTTTAAACATAAGAAAGCCTTTCAGACGAAAGGCTTTTTCTATTGATATAAAGTATTATTAATGGGCATTATTCTTTGTCAGAATAAAGTAATGCATCTGATCTCCATATTCGTAATTAATATCCCAGCCCGGATATTGCTTGATAATGGTTTTGATGATAGACAGCCCTAATCCTGTAGAAGTATGATCTGATCCCCGTTTATAGAAACGGTTAAAGATTCTGGATTTATCTAAAGGTTCAGCACTTCCGCTGTTTTGAAATGTTATCCGATTATTTTCCACGATAATGTTTAAAATCCCTTCCTGATGGTTATATTTAACTGCATTTTTAAGAAGGTTGGATAAAAGAATATCTGCAAGATCCTGATTAAAATCCGCAACAAATTTTCCTTTCTCAATAATACTGACCTCTACTTTTTTGAATGCAATGAAATCTTCATAATTCTGAACTAATTGAGCGATCATCACATTAAAATCAACATCTGAAGTTTTATTAAACTGACTGTTTTCAATTTTGGAAAGCATTAATAACGATTTGTTTAACCCAACCATTCTTCTCAGATCATTCTTTACTTCAGTAAGAAAAGTAAGGTTCTTTTTATCAAGATCATCATTCTGGATCATCAGATCAATTTTATTAATCACGATAGCCAAAGGAGTCTGAAGCTCATGGGAAGCGTTTTCAATAAACTGTTTCTGCTGATAGAAAACCAATTCATTACGTTCAATCATTTCATTGATTTCCACATTTAATTCTTCAAATTCGGTGATCTTATAGTTCTGCTTTTCCTGAGAAAAAGGAATTCCAAACTGATATTTTTTAAGTTTATCCAATATCTGATAGAATGGTCTCATAGCTTTATTAAGGAGATATCCGTTAACTGCTACGATACTTATCACCAAAAGGATATAAAGCACAATTAAGGCTGTTGTAAGATCATATATCAATTCGTCTTCTTCTACCGTAGATGTTCTGATGACAAGCCGCTGATGCCCTTTGAACTGATCAATAAAGTCGGCTTCCAAAACCCTGTAAGGCTGGTCTTTATCATCATATTCCATATAGTACATCTTATTGTACAGCCTGCTTTTATTCTGATAATCTGCGGCTTTGATCGGATTGATTTTAAATTCATTGAATCCAAATTCATTATTCTTCAAAAGCTGAGGATTAAGATAAACAGCTTTAATAATCTGTATTTTTCTATCTCTTAAACCATCATCTACATTATCGTGTACTTCATCCAGAATGTAGGCATAAAAAAGACCCGCCCACACTGCTATGATCAGCAGCAGGATCATGATCAGGTATTTTATCGTGTAATATTTTAATGAAGTTTTCATCAGATGAATTTATATCCTATTCCGTATACAGCCTGGAAATCAGCTTCTGCATTGAGGGTTTTCAGTTTTTTACGAAGATTTTTAATCTGGGAATATATAAAATCCAGGCTGTCCGCCTGATCGATATAATCTCCCCAGATGGCTTCTGCCAGTGTTGTTTTTTGTAAGGTCTTTTCCGGATGAATCACAAAATAATAGAGAAGGTCATATTCTTTACGGTTAAGAACAAGCTCTTCATCGCCTACTTTCACCGTTCTGTTCTCCGGGTCAATGCTGATATTTTTGTAGCGGATGATATTTTCGCCATCCTGATTTTTTCTTCTGATCACAGATTTGATTCTCGCCATCAGTTCTGCAAGATGGAAAGGTTTAGCAAGATAATCATCTGCTCCTATTTCCAGTCCGGCCACCTTATCATCTACTGAGTCTTTGGCAGAAAGGATGATCACAGGGTCTTTCTTGTGCATTTTTTTGATCTCTTTCAGCAGATCGATTCCGTTTCCGTCAGGCAGCATGATATCCAGCAAAATACAGTCGTATTCGTAAGAAATAATTTTCTCCAATCCGCCACTGTAATTTTCTGCATACTCTACAATGAAGTGTTCTGCCTCCAGAAATTTCTGTACGGTATCTTTCAGTTCGGGTTCATCTTCTACTATTAAAATCTTCATATTCCGGATCTATATGCTCTGGTGCACGATTAACTTATGTCAAATATAGGAAATTATAAGAAGGGAAGCTGGAGAAAGGAATATACATCCGAAAGTCTACGATAATATCATCAGTATAAGGGTTATGTGATAAATTACTGATAATAAATCTACAAAATGGAAATGCTCTCTGCCGGATTCCCTCAGGTTCTTTTTCATAAAGAAACTAATTTGATTTCACATTCAGGCCATCTGCATCAAAAACAAGACACAGACCATTCATTAAATGAATTTTGTAAGCACTGTATTCTTTTTCAATGGAATCAATGATGCTGCAAGGATGATTTCTTGTCATAAATGATACCATATTCTTTCTAATCTGAGCAGAAGACATCTTTCTTCCGTTACTCTTTATTACATTCCAATTGACCATAGTATTACTATTTAGTGTTTGTATTCGGTTAAGTGTTAATCATCGATTCTTTTAAAATTCCCGTTTCTATCGAATTCAAGCTCCAATCCATTGGAAAGTTCTGCTTTATAAGACCATCTTTTCTTGTCAATCTTAATAATGTAAGTGTTAGGAAAGTTTTTCGTGATGTAATTTCTGATTGAAACAGGAATGAAACCATATGGAATTTTCTGGTGTTTTCCATCCACTTCTTTCCAGTTTCCATTGCTGTCAAACTCCATTTTCATTCCGTTCGTCAGATATACTTTGTACTCATCTACTCCATAGATTTCTCTGTCTTCTATTGCCGAGGCCACAGGTATTCCTTTAAAATGAGCAGCAAGAAAGTTTTTAGCTGTTTTCGGTAACTGATTCGCATTGATTGCTCTGTCCTGTGCGGCTACTAAGCCTCCCACTAATAAAAAAATAATCATTAATACTCCTGTGATTTTCTTTACATTTTTCATACTATTACATTTTCTGTTATTATTATGAAGCAAAGTTGCTAATCAATTTGGGAAAGAATTGGGAAAAATGATTTTGGTGGAGAAATTTAAGTTAACCACACATTGAAACAGATGATCACCAACGTTTGTATTGATTTCTGAAAATTGAAAACAGAAAAGCCACTAAGGCAGTCTTAGTGGCTTTTTATCAAATCTTATGATCTTATATATTTCTATAAATATTCTTTGATCTGCTGAAGATGGGTAATGGCTTTTAAACCTTCTTTCTGCTTATCTTCTTTATAAACATTGAAGAAGATCGCATCCATTCCGAAATCTGTAGCTCCCATGGCATCTGCAATCCAATCATCCCCAATCAGGATACTTTCTTCTTTGCTGGCTTCAGAAAGGCCTAATGAATATTCAAAAATCCTTGGATTGGGTTTTCTTACCCCTACTGCATCTGCACTGGTAATAGTCTTAAAATAAGGTGCAATTCCGGACAGGGTACATTTCCTTTCCGTTACTTCCTGAAATCCATTGGAAATAATGTGCAGTGTATAATTTTTAGCTTTCAGATATTCCAAAACATCTTCTGCTCCTTCTACCAATTCGTTATGACTCACAATATTATCAAGGAAGTTTTCTTCAAAATAAACGGCAAGCTCTTTATTATCTACTCCAAAATGTTTGAATGAATCATAAAAACGGTGTTCTCTCAAGTACTCTTTGCCAATAATTCCGTCTCTGATCTTTTCCCACAACTCTTCGTTAATATTGTGATAGACAGAATGAAACTCTTCAAAATCAATATGATATTTTGAAGTAATTTCCTGTTTTTCAAAAAGATCTTTAATGGTAAGATAGGCATTTCTGCGGTGATCCCAGAGTGTATTATCCAGGTCAAAAAAAACGTGCTGCATTTTCATACAGCACAAAGTTAATAATTTTAATTTTTGTAATAGGATAATTTTTGCTCTTGCTTTTCACAATCTCAAGGCTTTTGGAAAAATTCAGCAAAAAATCAATTGTTTGTTTCTTAGGTTTCAAAGTTTTCACTTTTAAGGAGTCATTTTTTTTCATAAGCGAAGTATGTTTTCCTTAAAAACGTGAAATTTTACAAAATATTATTTATCTGGTTAATATTATATTGTTTTCGTCCATGATTTTTCTCAGGTTTATCAGTGCATACCTTACTCTTCCTAGCGTAGTATTAATGCTCATCTCTGTATGGTCTGCAATTTCTTTGAAACTCAGACCATCAAAAAACCTCAGTTTGATTACCTCCTGCTGGTTTTGTGGCAAAAACAGTAACATCCTCATAAGATCCTCCTGAATCTGGTTGGTCACAAGCTGGTCCTCAATATTTTCTGAAGGTTCTCTGATCAAATCAAAGATAGAATATTCATCTGTTTCAAAAGTAGTTTCTGAAACTTTGATATTCTTGGATTTTGATCTGAAATGATCAATGATTAAATTGTGGGAAATTCTTTTCGCCCAAAGAATAAATTTGCCTTCTTCGTTATAGCGTCCTTCTTTCAGCATGACAATAATCTTCATGAATGTATCCTGGAAGATATCGTTAGCTAAATCTTCATCATTAATTTTGTAAAAAATGAATGTAAAAAGTTCTCTCTGATGACGGTGAATGAGGGTTGATAATGCATTCTCATCACCTTTCTGGTAAAGGGAAATTAGTAAACTATCCGATTTTGATTTCATAACTCTTCTCAATATAAATATTTGCAGACAGGCATTCTACCAGATATTTCTTCTGGCCTTTGCTGTATAAACAAAACAGTTCTAGAGTAGAGTCTCTTCTATAGGCAGTAGTACAATTATTATGATGTAAATATAATAATTTTTAATAACTGTTAACCTATTATTAAATTTTATAGAGAAAAATCTAAAAAATATCATTTAAACATGTCATGAATAAAGACTGTAGGAACATTTAATGTAAAATTAATATTCAGTCCTTTCATCTCTTTGCCGTTCAGTCGGGTATCTCCGATAGGAAAAGCATAACCTCCTGTAAGATCAAGCATCCCAAATAAGGTAACTCCTATCTTAGGGGCAATGTATTTATTGGTTCCTTCCACACCTGCTAAAAAGTAATATGAATGATAGAAGTCTACATTCTTTTCAAAATTAAGAAGGACATCAGCCTGTAGTTTGGGCATAATAGCAAATTTAGAATCCACAGATCCCATCATTGCAGATCCTCCTACTCTGTAAATCACATCATCATTTTTAAGGAAAAGTAATTTACCTCCTATTTCACCAAAACTTTGATTTTGGTAAGTATACCCTACACTGATCATTTTATGCATGGTATATTGAGCTTTTACTAATGTACTTAGCAAAAACAGAGACATGGCAGCAACTACAGTTCGAAAATTCATCATCTTTCTATATTATTAAGGTGTAAAATTAAAAAAAACTGCCTTATCCAAAGATAAAGCAGTTCATTTATTATTCTTTAAAGAGAAATTAAATTCCAAAAGCAGCTTTAATTTCCTCTACTTTGTCTAGTTTTTCCCATGTAAAGAACTCAAGCCCTTCTAATGTAAGCTCATTTTTATGTCCTTTATTGAAAGTTTTATCAGCTATATAGTGCTCTTTACCCATATGCCCGTAAGACGCTGTTTCCTGATAAATAGGATTTCTTAATTTCAAGTTCTGCTCAATAGCATAAGGCCTTAAATCAAAAATAGCAGAAACTTTTTTAGCGATATCTCCGTCATGAAGATCTACTTTCGCAGTTCCATAAGTGTTGATGTATAAACCACAAGGTTCAGCTACTCCAATGGCGTAAGAAACCTGTACCAAAACTTCATCCGCTACTCCGGCAGCCACTAAGTTCTTAGCAATATGTCTTGTTGCGTAAGCCGCACTTCTGTCTACTTTAGAAGGATCTTTTCCAGAGAAAGCACCACCACCATGAGCTCCTTTACCTCCGTAGGTATCAACGATGATTTTTCTACCTGTAAGACCTGTATCTCCGTGAGGTCCTCCGATTACGAATTTCCCAGTAGGATTGATGTGATATTTGATCTGATCGTTGAATAAAGCCTTGATTTCTTCAGTTTGCTGTGCAACAACTCTTGGAACCAGAATATTTTTGATATCCTCACGGATTTTGTTCAGCATTTCTTCTTCACTTCCAAAGTCATCATGTTGGGTAGAAACTACGATAGAATCTATTCTGATTGGTTTATGATCGTCAGAATACTCAATGGTTACCTGGCTTTTTGCATCCGGACGAAGATAAGTGATTTCCTTATTTTCTCTTCTGATAGCAGAAAGTTCTTTCAGGATCGTATGGGCAAGATCCAACGCAAGAGGCATATAGTTTGCCGTTTCATTGGTAGCATACCCGAACATCATACCCTGATCTCCTGCTCCCTGTGCATTTGCTTTAGCTTCGAAAGACTCATCATTTACAGCTCTGTCAACTCCTTGGTTGATATCAGGTGACTGCTCATGGATAGCAGAAATAACTCCGCAAGAATCTCCGTTGAACATATATTCTCCTTTCGTATACCCGATTCCGTTGATTACTTCTCTGGCAATGGTCTGTACATCAAGGTAAGCATCTGATTTTACTTCTCCTGCCAATACCACCTGTCCGGTAGTTACAAGAGTTTCACATGCTACTTTTGAATCTTTATCATAGGCTAAGAAATGGTCGATTAATGCATCGGAAATCTGATCGGCAATTTTATCCGGATGTCCTTCTGAAACTGATTCAGATGTAAATAAATAAGACATATAATTCTTTTGTTTTTAAAGATTTAAAAAATTGTATTGCGAAAAATATGAATGAAATTGCCCAGAAAAAAAGAATACTGTTTTAGCATTTTTTTATAGAGGTTGCAATCAGGTCAAATTTTTCCTCGTAATAAACGTCAGCAAATTTAAGTACTATTTTCGTAATACTCAAAAATTTTGTTTATTAATTATACTTTTATTTAAATTGATGATTTCTATCACTTTAAAGCATTTCCATTACTGAGGCTTAATGCTTACAAATTCTTTCGGACTTTCGTGGTAATTCAACTTAAGTTCTAAAGAAGTTTTGATAGAATGTGATAATTCATCAATAATTTTTTGCTTAAAAGTCGGTTTATAGTAAATAATACTGATTTCTCGATACGGGAAAGGTTTTTTAAATCTGAAAACATTTTTCTTCTGCTCTTCTGAAAGCTGGCTCAGTGCCAGTTCCGGCAGAATACTGATTCCTCCTACTTTATCTACCATGTGTACCAGAGTCTGGATATTGGAAGCTAAGAAATCTAAATTTTTAGGTTTCAGGGTATTTTCTTTAAGGTGACAAATATTTTCAAACTGATTTCTCAGACAGTTCCCTTCTTCAAGAAGCCATACTTTCTCTACATTCAGATCTTCCGGAATGATATAAGAATTCTTTTTGTTAGCTTCTGTATTGGAACTGTAAATCATCAACTCCTCATTGAACAGAAAATCCTGATAAAACTCGTCAGCGGTATCGTAAGGAGTGGAAATAATTCCGGCATCTAACTCTCCTGCTTTCAGCGCTTTAATAATATTATCAGTTGTCATTTCTTTTACATTCATCTGAATCTTCGGATTTTCCTCCAGGAATTTGAAAATCTCTGTTGGCAGAATGAAAGAAGACACCGTAGGAATGATTCCCAGATTGATAGTTCCTCCTAGAATATTATTCAAAAGGTTGGCTTTGTTTTTCAGCTCATTGACAGACTCGATAATTACCTTTGCCTGATCAATAATCTGAAGACCTACATCCGTGGTACGAATCGGGTGAGTAGTTCTGTCGAAAACCTTTACATCCAGTTCATCCTCAAATTTCTGTATCATGGCACTTAACGTAGGTTGGGTAATAAAACACGCCTGAGCGGCCTTACCAAAATGTTTATACTTATCAACGGCGATAAGATACTCCAGTTGCTGAATGTTCATTTGATTAATATTATCTATTACAAAGATATAACGTTTTTGCTATTAGCAATTAAAAATTCAAGTAAATTTGATATTCATTACCTTTACACTGGATTTAGGAAAAAGAAACAATTATTCAAATCATCAATTATATGGATTCTAAAAAATTAACGTTAAGTAACGGCGCACCTTATTTTGAACATCAGGATTCACAGACGGTAGGACCAAGAGGCCCGGTATTGCTGCAGGACTTTATTCTTCAGGAGAATCTTGCGCATTTCGTTAGGGAAAGAATTCCTGAAAGGATTGTGCATGCCAAAGGAAGCGGAGCTTACGGAACGTTCACTGTAACACACGACATCAGCCAGTACACAAAAGCAAAGCTGTTTTCAAAAGTAGGAAACTCATGCAGAATGTTCGCAAGATTTTCCACTGTGGGAGGCGAAAAAGGAAGCGCAGATACGGCAAGAGACCCGAGAGGTTTTGCCTTAAAATTTTATACCGAAGACGGAAACTGGGATCTTGTAGGAAACAATACTCCCGTATTCTTTATTAAGGATGCAAAAAAATTCCCGGATTTTATTCACACTCAGAAAAGAGTGCCGAAAACCAACTTAAAAAGCGCCACGATGATGTGGGATTTCTGGAGCTTAAACCCGGAATCACTTCATCAGGTTCTTATACTAATGTCAGACAGAGGAACACCTCACGGCTACAGACATATGCACGGTTTCGGATCTCATACTTTCTCCATGATCAACGATAAAAATGAAAGAGTATGGGTGAAATTCCATTTTAAAACAAAACAAGGTGTAAAAAACTTTACGGAGGAAGAAGCCGTAAAAATGGCCGGAGAAAACCCGGACTTTGCACAGGAAGACCTTTGCAACGCTATTGAAAATGGAGACTTCCCAAAATGGACTTTATTTATACAGGTAATGACTGAGGAGCAGGCAAAAGATTTCAGATGGAATCCTTTTGATGTAACCAAAGTATGGTTCCACGATGATTTCCCTCTGATTGAAGTAGGCGAAATGGAGCTTAACGAAATACCTGTTAATTATTTTGCCCATGTGGAACAGTCTACTTTTTCACCAAGTAACTTAATTAACGGAATCAGTTTCTCACCGGACAAAATGCTTCAGGGAAGATTATTTTCATATCCTGATGCTCATCGTTACAGAGTAGGTGTCAATGCTCATCAGCTGGAAGTGAACAGATGTCCATTTGAAGTCAACAACTACCAAAGAGATGGTTATATGGCAGATTCAAGCCAGTACAAGGACAAACCTAATTATCATCCGAACAGTTTTGATGATATTAAAGCAGATTCATCTTATAAAAACTATGAATATGAGTTAGACAGTGCTCATGTTGCCAGCTACAACAGAAATGACAATGACAGTGATCACTATACCCAACCGGGGCTTTTGTATTCAAAAGCAATGAATGCTGAGGACAGAGATCATCTGATCAAAAATATTGTAGGCAGCATGAGTGGTATCACCGGGCCAAAAAGAGATGAGATTATCAACCGACAGTTATGTCACTTTTTCCGTGCTAACATTGAGCTTGGCATGAAAGTGGCTTCTCAACTAAACGTCAATATTGATGCAAATATGATGAATCATTCCAAATAATCATATTGAATGATAAATTAAAAAAAAGGAAAAAAAAATAATATTTTTTCCTTTTTTTTGTAAAAAATTCATAATTTGCAAAGGATGATATTTTAAAGTGGAAAAATGAGTTACGAGAACATATTATTAAAAAAAGAAGATAAATTATCTATTATTACCATAAACAGACCTGAGAGTTTAAATGCTTTAAATGCCAAAACAATTCAGGAAATCAGTACCGCACTGGATGAGCTTAACGCTGACACTTCATGTAGAGTCATTATCCTTACCGGAAGTGGAGAAAAATCTTTTGTAGCAGGAGCTGATATCAAGGAATTCAGTGAATTCGGACAGGAAAAAGCTGAAGAACTTGCAAGAAACGGACAAAATACATTGTTCAACAAGATTGAAAATATGTCTAAACCTGTCATTGCAGCCGTAAACGGTTTTGCATTAGGAGGAGGTTTGGAGCTTGCCATGGCATGCCACATCAGATATGCATCGGAAAACGCCAGATTAGGACTTCCTGAAGTAACTCTTGGATTAATTCCGGGATACGGAGGAACTCAGAGGCTTCCAAAGCTTGTAGGAAAAGGTATTGCCAATGAAATGATCTTCTCTGCCAAAATGATCCCTGCTCAAAAAGCAAAAGAGATCGGACTGGTGAATGAAGTATACCCTATTGAAGAATTATTAACCAAAACGAAAGAATTAGCAAACACGATTGCCTACAATTCACCAATGGCAATATCGAAGGCTATCAATGCCGTGAATTTATCGGATACGGAGAAAGGTTTTGAAACTGAAATCAAATATTTCGGAGAACTTTTTGAAATGGAAGATAAGAAAGAAGGAGTTACTGCGTTTCTAGAGAAGAGAAAGCCTAACTTCTAAATCTTTCTAAAAGATTTTAATCCAAATTATTTCGAAAAAAAACAATGCTGCGGTATGAATAAGTTTGATAAAGCTTATCTAAAAATGGCTCAGGAATGGGCAAAACTCTCCTACTGTAAGAGAAAACAGGTGGGAGCTCTTATCGTAAAAGATAGGATGATTATTTCAGATGGTTACAACGGGACTCCTTCGGGATTCGAAAACTGCTGTGAAGATGAAGATGGAAAAACACACTGGTACGTATTGCATGCGGAAGCCAATGCTATATTAAAGCTGGCTGCCTCTACCCAATCTGCAAAAGGAGCAACGTTATATTTAACGCTGTCTCCCTGTAAAGAATGCAGCAAGCTGATTCTGCAGGCAGGGATTACGAGACTGGTGTACATTAATGAGTATTCGGATGACGATGGAATATCGTTCCTGAGGAACCATAATATTGAAATAGAACAAATATCGGACTGTGAACTAAAAAAATAAGCACAAATGACTTGGGATGAAAAGATCAAAGATTTTGAAATATTTCTTCGTTTCGAAAGAAATTTTTCAGAAAACACGCTCGACGCTTACGTTCGGGACATTAAGAAATTAAAAGATTACGCAGAAGAGGATCTGGAAAACGTCGGTCCAGACTCCATCGGTTACGAAAACCTGCAGGAATACATTTTCAATCTTTCCAAACAGAAATTCAGTGAGAGATCACAGGCAAGATGGATATCTTCCATCAAAGCTTTCTTCAAATTTCTGCTGGAGGATGAATATCGTGAAGACAATCCTGCGGCGTTACTTGAAGGCCCTAAACTGGGACTATATCTACCTGATACTTTAAGCCTGCCTGATATCAACAAAATTATTGCTGCTATTGAGGTCAATACAGATCTTGGAAAAAGAAACCACTGCATCATAGAGGTACTATATGGATGCGGACTTCGTGTTTCTGAACTGATCGATCTGAAGATCTCCAATATCAATTTCAAAGAGCAATATATCAAGGTACACGGAAAAGGAAATAAAACACGCTTTGTTCCTTTAGCTGATTATACGGCTGATTTGCTTGAAAGTTATATCAAAGAGGTGCGTTCTAAAGGAAAAGTCAATAAGAAATATGAAGATACTCTGTTCTTAAACAGCCGTGGGACTTCTATGTCCAGAGTAATCGTATTTCTTATTATTAAAGAACTTACAGATAAAGCAGGGGTTAACAAAAAAATATCACCACACACATTCAGACATTCATTTGCGACCCATTTGTTACAGAATGGGGCAGATTTACGTTATATCCAGGAAATGCTGGGACACTCAAGTATTACGACAACGGAGATCTATACGCATCTGAAAACGGAAGAATTAAGGGATGTTATTTTGAGTTATCACCCGAGAAATATTAATATTGCTCAATGAAAATATTGAAATATTGCCCAAGCTGTGGCAAGAAGTCCTTACACTGGGATGGTGAAAAGAAATGGAGCTGTCCGGAATGTGGTTTTACTCTGTATAATAATGTGGCAGGTGCGGTAGCAGTTGTCATCAGATGTGGAGACGAAATTTATCTTACCAGAAGAAACAGAGATCCTAAAAAAGGGAAGCTCGATCTTGCAGGAGGATTTGTCGACCCTAAAGAAAGTGCAGAGGAAACCTGTAAAAGAGAACTTTTTGAAGAACTTCAGCTTGACATCAATATTTCGAACCTGAAATACCTTACCAGCCTTCCTAACATCTATCAATACAAGGAAATTGATTATAATACGATCGATCTCTTTTATGAATACAATGTTCCGGAAAAATTTGAGGTAAGTCTTGAACTCTCTGAAATCTCAGAAGCAGTCTGGATTCCTTTACAGGATCTGGATTTTGAAGATATCGCTTTCGATTCTCAGAAGAGATTTTTTGAGAGCTATATAAAGAAATAATTTTTGTAAAATATTCTCCCGCAGATTTTACAGACCGGACAGATATTTGTTTTAAATAATCTGCTTAGTTTGTAAAATCTGCGGGAGTTTTCTATGATAGAAACTAGTAGGTTTTAGTCTTCAGCATTTCTTCAAAATACTGAATCAGCAATGCTCTTTCCGCTTCTGAAAGATTGGCTTCTTTATGATAAACAATATAACCCGGCATCGGCATTGTTTTGTTCTGAATGGTCTGAACGGATTTAGTCAGCATATTTTCCTTCAGATCCTTATTATATGTTCCCCAGACAGAAAAATTAAGATGTTCGCGACCTTCATTCACGTGACTCTTCACAGACCATGAAACGGGAGCAATAAAAGCATATTTCGGATAAACCGTTTCATTGGAATGACAGTCATAGCATGCATTTTTAAGCAGCGTTCTGATCTTTTCCGGTGATTTCCTTGCATCAACAAAGTTTACCTTCGTATCCACAGGCTGATTGGTTCTATCGATAGGAAAGAACTGAATCAGGGCAAACGCCACCAATGTCCAGAATATTATTTTCTTAGCGATCTTCATCAACTTACTTTACTGGCGTTAAAACAGCATTTTGAGATTTTAATTCTTTTTTAGCTTCCTGTTTCACTTCAGTCGCAGCTGGTGGAGTTTCCACTACAGGAGTTGTTACAGCGGGCGTAGCTCCTTTAGGATTATCAAGTGTTCTGGTATCCTTCAGATCCCACTCTTCTCTTGTTTCCCATAGACCTCTAATGATCACTTTTTTATAGAAAATATAGGCATCTTCAGCAAAAACATCATTTGCAAAATCTGCTTCATCCCAATATTTATTCCCGTTATTATCTACCAGAATTCTCACAATATATTCTCCAGGTTTCAGGATATCAAATTTTACTTTGTCTCCTTTTATATATCTCTGATAGGCAATTTTATCTGAAGAATCCAGCAGCTGAATCCAATAATTTGTCGTAGGTGCATTAGAAATGGAGAATTCAACACTTCCAAACTGGTCTATCTTGTCAACATCAAAATCGAAACGCTTAGACTGAGTATTTTTTGCATAGAAAGAGGATACTGTTTCTTTAGGTACGGTAAGCTCATAACTTTTCCCCATTACAAAATCTGACTGAACCTGAATCTGATAAGGATTTGTTTCTGAAATTCTCGCAGTAAATGGTAACGATGTTAAACTGTCTCCTTTCATCTTAAGTGTCCATTTTGAAGGATCTATTTTATCAACGATATAATTGGAAGATATCCTAAAATCTGACTTTGGAGCTAATGATTCACCTCCATTATCACTGTTGAGATCCATGACATTCTTTTTATTGTATCTGTAAAATAAAGACACGCTGTAAGCACTGTCTTTTTTCGGACCTTTATTATGGGTGAATATCAGTTTTTCATTAGCGTCCTGCCCTACATTATCTTTTACCGCATCAAACCAGATTCTTACAGAGTCTGATTTCGGAGTATGGGTTATTTTTACATCTTTCAGTTTCTCATTCAGCGACTGAACTTTTACTTCGTCAGGATTTCCTTCAAAGGTCATCAGAACACCGCCTGAGATTTCTTTCATTTCAACATACTTTACAGCCTTTTTGGAAGGATATACTTTTAAGTTTAACCCTGAAATAGATTTCTCAAAATTGATGGGATCTTTCTGGAAACCTACTTTTTCTTTACCCGGATCATACATAGAATTTCCATTCTCGTCTTCAAAAGCAATAATTTTATATTTCCCAGGAGTCAGATAGTTTAATTCGTAATATCCGTCTTCATCTACCTTTGTGATATAGTAAGGTTTTTTCTTGTAATCCATTGTATCTTTTAGCTGATACAATCCTACCACAAGTTTATTTTCTGCTGTAGTTCCTTCTTTCTTTTTAGTATTGAGAGCATCCTTCACTTCACCGCTGATATAAAGATCGTCCAATTTATCTCCTGTAGAAAAAGCAAAATTGAAATACCTTAGTATATTGGATTCGTTATTATCAACAATTGAGTTTCCAAAATTGAAATTATACGTTGTATTAGCCTGAAGGGTATCTGACCATTGAATCAGAACAAATTTGTTGGCAATATTGGACGGAAGAATCCTCGTTATCCCTTTAATGGGAGGTGAAATAATCAGGTTTTTATTGATATCCTTCAACGTCACATATTCATCAAAATCCAGACGGAGCTGGTGAATATCTCTTTTGACATTAATTCTTGTTGTATCAATGTTTGAACTTAAAAATTTCGGTGCCAGAGTATCTTTAGGTCCTCCAACAGGAGATCCTACTCTTGCACATGAATGTACAAGAAAACAGATAACGAATAATAAAAGAAACCTTTTCATGAAAATGTTTAGGCAAAAGTAAACATTATTCTCCAAAAACTTCCTGTCCGGAATTTAAAGTATCTTTATTGTCATGCATCACCGTATGAAGTTTCTCTTTCTGTAAAGGGAAATCTTCAAATAATCCTGATAATGCAAGAGCTGTATATACTTTGTTTGAATATTTATTTCCAATAGCTACAATGGTAACCTTAGATTTTAAAAGATGGGCAAATACCGAGTTGGTGCCATGCCACCATCCGTTGTGATAGGTCAGCTTCTCGCCATTATCGAATATTTTCATTCTGAATCCTAACCCATAATTATTCATTCCTGCTTTCTCATTGCTGTAAGGAGTAAATACCATCTGCATCAGTTCCGGTTTCAGGAAATTTTTCGAAAACATTGCTTTTGAGAAGTTGTATAAATCTCTTGGTGTAGTGTACACATTTTTATCTCCGTAAATCAGATCAAGTCTGTCTAAAGGATACAACTTATTTCCTCCATAATAGAAAGACTGCGAAGCTGTAGGAATATCTTTTTCCTGGAAGATGTACGTGTTATTCATTTTCAATGGTGTGAAAACCATTTCTTTCATCGCCTGAGGGAAAGGAGTTTTAGTCACTTTCTCAATTAATAAAGCCAATAAAGCAAAATTCGTGTTGCAATACATAAATCCTGTATCCGTATCTCTTGCCAGATCAGGTTTATATTTGATGATCATATTCAATACATCTTCGTTGGTAATAAAAGGCTTGGAAAGTTCTGCCGGAGCAGGTTGTATCTTGGTAATAAAATATTCATATTTTGGAAGACCGCTTCTTTGATCCAATAAAGTCTGAACGGTAACATTCGGATAGGGAAATCCTGGAAAAAACTGCGTAAGGTGATCCGTTAATTTTATTTTCCCGGCCTCTATAAGCTTCATCATGGCCATTGCCGTTAAAGTCTTTGAAACTGAAGCAACGTGCAAAGGTGTATTTTTATCGATTGGCATTTGGTTTCCTTCTCTTCCGAAACCTCTGTAATTTTCATACAGGATTTCATCACCTTTGGCAACAAGAATTCCACCACTAAGGTCTCCTCCTTCCCATATTTTTTTGTAATACTGATCTATATAACTTACGGTAGTTTGTCTGTTCAAAAGCTGTCCGTCACCCTTTGTAAAAATATCACTCAGATCTACATTTCCATAGTTGGGCAGATTGGTTGTATTTTCAGCCGAAACTTCTTTGGCTTCAGACTTTTTTTTACAGGAAAATATTGATAATAGAACAGTTAAAATAAGTACAAAATTACGCGTCGTCATGAGATTCAAAAATGAGCGGCAATTTAATAAAACTCAAAATAAATAATAAATATGAGGTGGATATTATGAATTATTTAACATAAGTGAAATAGAAAAGTAAAATGTTAAAGGGTAAAAAGGCGGATTTACTTTTTGTATATCCGCCTTTTATATTTTATTTTTTTAAATATCTTAACAATGTGAAGCCACAATTTTATCTACAATAAACTGAGCCAGTTTTTCTTTACTTTGATGGGTCCATCCGGCAATATGGGGTGTTACAATAGCTTTCTCTGACTCAAGAAGATATTTCAGAACTTCATTTTCTGATTCAATGTTCTCAAAAGAAGACTTTTCATATTCCAAAACATCCAGACAAGCACCTTTTACTTTTCCTGATTTCAATGCTTGTACTAAACTTTTAGTTTCAACATTCTTTCCTCTTGCAGTATTCACAAAATAAAATTCCTTTCTCATTTCTGCAATGAATGTTTCATCTATAAGATAATGGGTTTCCGCAGTTAAAGGAATGTGTAAGCTCACAATCTCTGCAGACTGCTTCAATTCATCCAATGAAACCTGTACTGCATATTCATCAGAAAGATCAGGAACAATATCATGGAAAATCACTTTACATCCAAACCCTGAAAGTCTTTTTGCAGTAGCTTTTCCCATATTACCATATCCGATAAGCCCTACAGTTTTTCCTAATAGCTCATCTCCTCTGTTTTCTTCACGTTTCCAGATCCCGTTTTTCACTTCCTGAGAAGCAATAAAAAGTCTGTTCATGATCACCAGTAACATTCCCACTACATGCTCAGCCACAGAATCTCTGTTTCCTTCCGGAGAATTGATCAGCTGAATTCCCAGTTTTTCTGCAACAGGAATATCAATATTTTCCATTCCGGCTCCTACTCTTGCGATGAATTTCAGGTTCTTCCCTTTTTCCAGAAAGTTTTTGTCTAGTGGAATACGGCTTCTGATAATAATTCCGTCGTAGTTCTCAATTTTATCACAAACCTCATCATAAGACGATGTAAAATCCTCTTCTAAAATAAAATTCTGAGCCAAAAGCTGTTCAGTGATGAGAGGATGGTTTTTATCTAAAAGAAGTATTTTCATTTTTTATAAATGATTTTAGAGATAGGAACAGATTCCTAAATGATTACAATTTTATTCTACCGCAAAGTTCGCAAATTTCTGAAAAAACAAATGCTTTTAAGCTCGCAAAGGCGTTAGCACTCAGCAAAGTTTAAAAGCATTTTTATTGATAAAGTATATAAGCTTACTTTTTATCTTTCTTAGACTCCTGCGGTTCCTGGAATAGTTTTTTAAGTTCTACAGACTCCAAAGGTTTCATTCTTCCGGAAAGGATCAATGAAAGTTCTTTTCTACGGAATGCTGCGGCAAATCTTTCTTTTTCTTCCTCTGTTTCAGGAATCATTTCCGGAATAGGAATTGGACGGTTGAATTCATCTACTGCAACGAAAGTATAAATCCCGGCATTCGTATGAACTTTTTTCTGATTGATAGGATCATCCAACCATACATCTACATACACTTCCATGGAAGTGGAAAATGCTCTGGAAACTTTAGATTCAAGCACCACAACTCCTCCTTCCGGAATCGGATGGTTGAAAGATACGTGGTTTACAGAAGCTGTAACTACTCTTCTTTCGCAGTGTCTTGCTGCAGAAATAGACGCACAACGGTCCATTTTTGCTAAAAGTTCACCACCGAAAAGGTTTCTTAGAGAATTGGTTTCGTTCGGAAGAACGATATTGGTCATAATAGTCAGAGATTCTGACGCTTTTTTTATTTTTGCCATCTAGTCTTAGTGTTGTTTGGGACAGCCGGGGCAGATTGTTTTACTTTTCCGGCGGGTTTTACTAATGAATCTTTTTTCAAAGAATCTGAAACGGATGTTTCCGGGGTATGTACCATTACTTTCACCGTATCTTTTACAATTCTATGGGTGGAAGTCTGTACAGAAACATTATTGAAAGATTTTTTTCCAAAAAGAAGTTCCTGTTGGCTAAACGCCAGGTATAAAATCCCAAGAACCGGAATAACCAGAAGGAAAATCCAAAGAATTGTTTTTTTGAATTTAAAATCCTTTTCGCGATTCACTGTGGTATTCACTTTTTCCCCGTTATTGATATCTGAGAATCTGATTTCTTCCAATCCGTAAAAGTCCGGACGTCCGGATTCTATTCTTTTTCCCTTGAAATGAGTGTGTCCTTCTTCAATGAAGACTGTTCCAAGGTTTTGAATTTCAAGAACCTGTTCGGCCTGAAGTTTTTTCTTCCAAAAATCAGTCTGAATTTTAAGATCACTTTTTGAAGCTTCCAGAGACATTTGTTTTTGTTCTGCAATAAAAGCAGCAAGATCTTTAGTCTGTACTTCGTAATCTATTGTAAACTCAATCTGACTGGCCGGAGGCAGAATGCTTCCGTTTTCAGAATTAATAATTGCCTTAGAATTTTTCAGTGAAAACACCCCAAAGCCTGGAACTGTGGCAGTTCCAAATTGTTTTAAGTATTCTAAAATATATGCTGAAATATTCATTTGGCAGCAAATTTATAACTTTTTCGTGACTTTTTGTAATATTTAATGGATATAAAAAAGACTGCCGAAACAGTCTTTTACTTAATCTGTAGTAAAACAGATTTACTGTTATTCAAACTGCTTTTTTTAAGCTTAAAAAGGTCAAAACTGTTAAAAAGCAAAAAGGCCGATTTGTCAATTACTGAATTTTCCAGCTCACTCCAAACATAAAATTCGTTCCTGCCTGAGAAAAATAATAAGGCTGCCCATCATAAACAGATCCGTTATTCACATATTTCTTATTGAACAGGTTATTCACCAATAACTTCAATGCAATTTCATTATTGGCAATTTTAAACTGGTACTGAGCATTGAAATCTGTAAGGAAATAATCTTTAAGCTGCAGATTGGCATCTTCGGTATTATCCAGATATTGTTTTCCTACATACTGATTCATTAAAGCAAACTGGAAATTTTTTGTAGGATTGAATTTCAAGCCTAAATTGGCTATAACATTTGGAGAAAATGAAATCTGAGTATTTCCAAGGCTTTTAGGAACATCACCATTCTGAATATTAAAATCCTGATTTCTGTTCTGGCTTAATGTTATGTTACCGGAAACCTCCCATTGTTTGGATAGTTTTGCCAAAGCACCAATCTCAATACCTCTTCTGTAGCTCTTCCCTGAATTTGTTCTGATAAATGCCCCTACGTTATTCAGTTCTCCGTTCAGAACTAATTGGTTCACATAATACATATAATACACATTCGCAGTAAAAGAAACGATTCCGAACTGTTTTTCAAAACCGGCTTCAATATCGTGAAGCTTTTCTGCTTTTACATCATTATTAGCCATCAGATCGTCTCTGTTGGGTTCACGATGGGCGTGGGCGTAAGAAAGGAATATTTTACCTCCGTCAATTCTGTAATTTACTCCAGCTTTTGGATTAAAAAACAGCCAGTTTTTACTTAAATCTGCTCCTTCACCATCACCAGCCGTCAGAATCTTTGTGTTGTAATTTATTTTTCTGAGCTGCAAATCACCAAAGAATTCAAAATTATTCAATCTTAATAAAGCTTTTGCAAAACCAGACACCTCATTCTTTACAGAGCGATTTCTGTAATATTCGCTTTCATCAATCTGAGGAAAAAATACTCCTGTTACATTTCCATAGTGTCTTCCGTAATACTGATTGACCACAGCACCAAAGTTCAAATCTAAATTTTCAAACTTTCCGTACAATGTAGAAACCATTCCGTAGAAATCGTTATTCAGCCATTTTTTTCTGATAAAGTCTGAAGCTTTTATCGTTTCTCCTCCTTCTGTTATATTGGGAAGGTTATATCTTGAAAAAGGATCTCCCTGCTTGTAGTTTTCATAATATCCCTTTCCTTTTGTATAGTGGAACGTGGTTTCCAGATTCCAGCGGTCGTTGAATTTCTGTTCCCAAAGCAACTGATAATGGTTCTGTCTGTAGTTATCCGTTTCATTATCATAGAAACTTACAATATTCTCCCAGTTGGCATCATAAATGGCTCCTGAAATATTGAATTTAGGATCAGTCTCCCAGGTTTTACGATCAATCCCGTTCCATGCCTGATATGTTTTCTCTTTTCCACCAAAAGCCATTAAACGTAATTTCGTGTTTCCTTCTTCAAATAAGGCAGTGAAATTATAAGAATGTAAGTTGGATGAAGCTCTGTCGATGTATCCGTCAGAATGAATATGAGTATATCTTCCCATCACAGAAAGTCGGTTTTTCCAGAATTTCCCTGAGCCAACTTCTGCTGAATATTTATAAGTATTAAATGATCCGTAGCTGTCATCCGTTTTAAAATAAAATTTCTCTTCAGGATCCTTAGAAAGTACGTTAATACTTGCTCCGAAGGCAGAAACCCCGTTATTGGAAGTTCCTACTCCTCTCTGAATGACAATCTGTGAGGCAGAACTTGTCAAATCCGGAACGTTGACAAAAAAGGTTCCTTGACTTTCAGAGTCGTTGTATGGAACACCGTTCATCATAACATTGATGGCACTTCCTGAAACACCACGGATTCTGAAACCGGTATATCCTACTCCGTTTCCGGCATCTGACGTCGAAATAGTGGAAGTTTGATTTTTCAAAAGAATAGGAAGATCCTGTCCCAGATTCTTACTGTCCAGATCTTTCTGTACATTGATGATTTCCTTTGCTACCGGAAGCCTTTTGGTAAAGTTGACTGCTTCAATTTCCCTCACCTTTAGGGAATCTTTATTCTGAGCCTGTATAAAAGCTACTGAGCCTACACTAAGCCCTAAAAAAAATAATCCTTTCATTCTATAAATCTTTAACATTTAATGAATAAAAGGGGTTGAGCAATAATGTAACAATTTTATTAATTTAACAGTCTAGCAATTGGTATATTGTTATACTGTTTCATTGGTACATTTTCAATTCCCTAAACAGCATTACCTGTTCCAGGTTCATTGGGTATAATCTCAGCCTGTTAAAGCACCCCTTTATTTCAGCCGCAAAATTACAAAAAATATATGAACTGCGATCGGGTTACGAGATGTGGGCTTCTGAATATCAGATTACGTGGTAAATAAATAGTTACAGAATGGAAAAAACACTATGAAAAATAGGAGTTATCAAATGAATCATTCATCATTCATCATTCATCATTCATCATTTATAATTATTTAGTAAGTTTTGTTGTTGGCATCGATATAGTAGTAATTCGAGCCGTCTTTTGTCACTTCAAACATCTTACCGAGTTTCCAGCTGAAATTTCTTTTAATATTGGAATATTCAAACGGAATAATAACTTTATTGTTAACATCAATGATTCCAAATTTATCATTATTGGAAGCAACAATCATTGGATTAGCTACATCATCCCCTTCAAGAATGAACAGATACTGATATTGAGGATAGATCTGATATTGTCTGTAATCTGCGGCATTTACAAATTTGGATTTTTCAATGATTCCGTAAAAACCATTCAGGATATAAGCCTGGAATAACTGTTGTTTATATTCTTCAAATTTACATTTTCCAAAATCGGTATCTTTAAACTTATAGACTCGCTTCCCAGACTTATCTATACGGTAAGAAATCATATTTTTCTCCACCGTAGCATAGTCTTTTGTTCCAAATTTTCTCACTTTTTCATTAGGAGAATTCAGAAGGTTGCAGTCTTCATAAAAAAATACGGCAATATGATATTCCGGCTGGATAATAAATTTCCCGTTCTGATTGACATACCCGAACTGATCTCCTTTTTTCTTAGGAATCAAAACAGGAAGATCTATGTTGATCACCACCAGATCAGCATTAGGTTTGCTGGCTGAAGCTGCTTTTTTAGCCGTGGTTTTCGGTCCTTTCTTCGCAGGGATTTTCTTCACAGATCGGGTCTGTGAGAAAACGAAAATCGAAATAAAAACACATAAAACATTCAGGATATTTTTCATATTCTCCATTTGATTACAAAAATACGACCAAAAATAGATATTATAAAATTCATATTTATAAAGAATCTAAATAATTTCATTCTTATAAAATTGTAAAATTTCGTAATTTTGGGAACATTTTGAAATGTTTGATAATTTTAAAAAACTTTTGAAAAAGTGTAGATTATGCTGACTTTATTCGGTTAATGTTGCATCAAAATGCGAGAACTCAAAATGTCATTAATTGTATTTATACACCCCGGTAAAGAAAAAGCAGGCCTACCTTTAATTTTGAAAGACCTTCTATTATGAGTATTTATAAGGATTACATCAAAGAGATTGAAGAAAGAAAAACCCAGGGGCTTCATCCAAAGCCAATTGATGGTGCTGAATTACTAAGCGAAATCATTGCACAAATTAAAGATTCAGGTAATGCTGACCGACCGGACTCTCTTAAATTTTTCATTTATAACACACTACCCGGAACAACAAGTGCAGCGGGAGTAAAAGCAAAATTTTTAAAAGAAATTATTCTGGGTGAATCCGTAGTAGAAGAAATTTCCCCGGCATTTGCCTTTGAATTATTATCTCATATGAAAGGCGGACCTTCTATTGAGGTGCTGCTGGACCTTGCTTTAGGTAATGATGCAGCGATTGCCAAAGAAGCTGCCAACGTTCTTAAAACTCAGGTTTTCCTTTATGAAGCAGATACGAACCGTCTGAAAGAAGCATTCAACAGCGGAAACGAAATTGCAAAAGAAATCCTTGAAAGCTACGCAAAAGCTGAATTCTTCACTAAACTTCCTGAAGTTGCTGAAGAAATTAAAGTAGTTACTTATATTGCTGGTGAAGGAGATATTTCTACAGATTTACTTTCTCCGGGTAATCAGGCTCACTCAAGATCAGACCGTGAACTTCATGGAAAATGTATGATCACTCCTGAAGCTCAGGAAGAAATCAAAGCTTTACAGGCAAAGCATCCTGATGCAAGCGTTATGCTGATCGCTGAAAAAGGAACAATGGGTGTTGGATCATCCAGAATGTCCGGAGTAAACAACGTGGCTCTTTGGACAGGAAAACAGGCCAGCCCATATGTACCATTCGTTAACATTGCTCCTATTGTAGGAGGAACAAACGGTATTTCTCCGATCTTCCTTACCACAGTAGACGTTACCGGAGGTATCGGTATTGACCTTAAAAACTGGGTAAAGAAAGTTGACGAAAACGGAAACCCGGTTCGTAATGAAAACGGTGACATTGTTCTTGAAGAAGCATATTCAGTAGCAACAGGAACTGTTTTAACAATCAATACAAAAGAAAAGAAATTATTTAACGGCGACCAGGAACTGATCGACCTTACCAAATCTTTCACTCCGCAAAAGATGGAATTCATCAGAGCAGGAGGATCTTACGCGGTCGTATTTGGTAAAAAACTACAGACATTTGCTGCTCAGGTTTTAGGTATTGAAGCGCCGACGGTTTTTGCTCCTTCAAAAGAAATTTCTCATGAAGGACAGGGACTTACTGCTGTAGAAAAGATTTTCAACAGAAATGCTGTGGGAACTACCCCAGGAAAAGTTCTGCACGCAGGATCAGACGTTCGTGTCAAAGTGAATATTGTAGGTTCACAGGATACCACAGGGCTTATGACTGCTCAGGAGCTTGAATCTATGGCCGCAACTGTAATCTCTCCTACTGTAGACGGAGCTTACCAGTCGGGATGTCACACCGCTTCCGTTTGGGATAAAAAAGCTCAGGCTAACATTCCTAAGCTGATGAAATTCATGAACGAGTTCGGACTGATTACAGCCCGTGACCCGAAAGGTGAATACCACGCCATGACTGACGTTATCCACAAAGTTCTTAATGACATCACTGTTGACGAGTGGGCCATCATCATTGGTGGTGACTCTCACACAAGAATGTCCAAAGGAGTAGCTTTCGGAGCAGACTCAGGAACTGTGGCTCTTGCTTTGGCTACAGGTGAAGCATCAATGCCAATTCCGGAATCTGTAAAAGTAACCTTCAAAGGAAAGATGAAAGAACACATGGATTTCCGTGATGTGGTTCATGCTACACAGGCTCAGATGTTGAAGCAGTTTGGAGGAGAAAACGTATTCCAGGGTAGAATCATTGAGGTTCACATCGGAACACTTCCTGCTGATCAGGCATTTACATTTACAGACTGGACTGCTGAGATGAAAGCAAAAGCTTCTATCAACATTTCTGAAGATAATACTTTGATCGAATCACTGGAAATTGCAAAAGGCAGAATCCAGATCATGATCGATAAGGGTATGGATAACCACAATAAAGTTCTTCAGGGATTAATTGACAAAGCAAATAAGAGAATTGAAGAGATCAGATCAGGAGAAAAACCTGCTTTAACTCCGGATTCAAATGCTAAATATTATGCTGAAGTAGTTGTAGATCTTGACGTAATTGTCGAGCCAATGATTGCTGACCCGGATGTAAACAATGATGATGTATCCAAGAGATATACTCACGATACCATCAGAGATCTTTCTTACTATGGTGGTGAGAAAAAAGTAGACCTTGGTTTCGTAGGATCTTGTATGGTTCACAAAGGAGACCTTAAGATTGTTTCTCAAATGCTTAGAAACATTGAAAAGCAACAAGGTAAGGTAGAATTCAGTGCTCCTCTTGTAGTAGCAGCCCCTACTTACAACATCATTGATGAATTAAAGGCAGAAGGAGACTGGGAATTATTAGAAAAATATTCAGCTTTTGAATTTGATGATAACGCTCCAAAAGGAGAGGCCCGTGTTGAATATAAAAACGTAATGTACCTTGAGCGTCCTGGATGTAACCTTTGTATGGGTAACCAGGAAAAAGCAGCTAAAGGAGATACTGTTTTAGCAACATCTACCCGTCTTTTCCAGGGAAGAGTAGTGGAAGATTCTGAACGTAAAAAAGGAGAATCTCTGCTTGCTTCAACTCCGGTTGTTGTTCTTTCTGCGATTATCGGAAGAATTCCTAGCATTGATGAGTACAAAGCTGCAGTGGAAGGAATCGACCTTACTACTTTCGTTCCTTCTATTAAAGAATTAACAAGTACAAGCGCTCACTAAGAGATTGATAATAAGTCGCAAGACTATTGAATAACTATATTATTGGAAGATTTTAGTCCTTAAGGATTTAAAATCTTCCAATTTTTTGTTTAGAACGTTTCTATTTTAAGATAATTACGTTTTTTTTTCGATAAAAGCTGGAAAATAAATTCTAATTTTTCTTAAATTGAAAGTTATAAAATCTATTGATTTCAGAATCAAAAACACCCTGTTTATGGATTATAGGAACGTTTTTTGATGCATAGATAAGTGATTTTCTTTTTCAACACAGGGAAAAGAAGCATTAACGGAACAAGAACAAAACTAAAATACGATATGACTTTTGATATTGATATGATCAAAAAGGTGTACGAACGTTACCCTGAAAGAATTGCAGCAGCAAGACAAATCGTGGGAAAACCTCTTACCCTTTCAGAAAAAATCCTTTACACCCACCTTTGGGAAGGAAATGCTACACAAGCGTATGAACGAGGAAACTCTTATGTGGACTTTGCACCGGACAGAGTAGCGATGCAGGATGCTACCGCACAGATGGCACTTTTACAGTTTATGCAGGCAGGAAAAGCTAAAGTGGCTGTTCCTTCTACTGCTCACGCGGATCACCTTATCCAGGCTAAAGTAGGTGCTGATAAAGACTTACAGGAAGGGATCAACAAAAACTCCGAAGTATTCAACTTCTTAAGCTCTGTATGCGATAAATACGGAATCGGATTCTGGAAACCTGGAGCAGGTATCATTCACCAGGTTGTACTGGAAAATTATGCCTTCCCCGGAGGAATGATGATTGGTACCGACTCGCATACGGTAAACGCCGGCGGATTGGGAATGGTAGCTATTGGTGTAGGAGGTGCTGATGCAGTAGACGTAATGGCAGGAATGGCCTGGGAGCTTAAAATGCCTAAACTTATCGGGGTAAAATTAACCGGTAAAATGAATGGATGGACTTCTGCAAAAGACGTGATCTTAAAAGTTGCCGGAATTCTTACCGTAAAGGGAGGTACAGGATGTATCGTGGAATATTTCGGTGAAGGTGCAGAATCTCTTTCCGCAACGGGTAAAGGTACGATCTGTAACATGGGTGCTGAAATCGGGGCTACCACGTCTACTTTCGGATATGATGATTCTATGAGAAGATATCTTTCCGCTACAGGAAGACAGGACGTAGTAGATGCCGCTGATAAAATTGCAGAGCACTTAACAGGTGATGCTGAAGTATATGCTAACCCTGAACAATATTTCGATCAATTAATAGAAATCAACCTTTCTGAACTGACTCCTCACTTAAACGGACCTTTCACTCCGGACTTAGCAACTCCAGTGGCTGAATTCAGAGCTAAAGCTGAAGCTAACGGATGGCCGTTAGAAGTGGAATGGGCACTTATCGGTTCTTGTACCAACTCTTCTTATGAAGATTTATCAAGAGCTGCATCCATTGTAGAGGATGCAGTGTCAAAAGGGGTAAAACCTAAAGCAATCTTAGGAATCAACCCTGGTTCTGAGCAGGTGAAATTTACAGCGGAAAGAGACGGATTCTTAGATTCTTTCAGAAAATTTGAAAACGCAAGAATCTTTACCAACGCTTGTGGACCATGTATCGGACAATGGGACAGAGAAGGTGCGGAAAAAGGAGAGAAAAACTCTATTATCCATTCTTTCAACAGAAACTTTGCAAAAAGAGCTGACGGTAACCCAAACACCCACGCATTTGTAGCTTCTCCTGAAATGGTAGCTGCTGTAGCGATCTCAGGAAGACTGGACTTTAACCCGATTACTGATACTTTAACGAACGAAGCTGGCGAACAGGTAAAACTTAACGAGCCTAGAGGTTTCGAACTTCCTTCAAAAGGATTTGCTGTAGATGATAACGGATATCAGGCACCATCAGAAGATGGCTCAAGCGTTGTTGTGAATGTAAGCCCAACTTCAGACAGACTTCAGTTATTGGAAGAATTCCCTGCATGGGATGGTAAAAACATTACCGGAGCAAGAGTATTGATCAAAGCTTTCGGAAAATGTACTACTGACCATATTTCAATGGCTGGACCATGGTTGAAATACAGAGGTCACCTTGATAATATTTCAAACAACATGTTGATTGGAGCAGTGAATGCTTACAACATGGAAACCAATAAAGTTAAAAATGAATTAACCGGTGAATACGGTGAAGTTCCGGCTGTACAAAGAGCTTATAAAGCGGCTGGTATTCCAACAATTGTTGTAGGAGATCAGAACTATGGTGAAGGTTCTTCAAGAGAACACGCAGCCATGGAACCAAGGCATCTTGGTGTGAAAGCTGTATTGGTAAAATCATTCGCAAGAATCCACGAAACGAACCTTAAAAAACAGGGAATGCTTGGAATTACTTTCGCTAATGAGGCAGACTATGACAAGATCCTGGAAGATGATGTTGTTAATTTCTTAGATCTTGATCAATTCGCTCCAGGAAAACAACTGACTTTAGAATTCATTCATACCGATGGAACTAAAGATATCATTATGGCCAACCATACTTACAATGATCAGCAAATTGATTGGTTTAAGGCCGGTTCAGCGCTAAATCTGATCAAACAACAGGAAAAATAAGATTAATTGTTAGATTAATTAATAGAAAGGCGGCTTCAACTGAAGTCGTCTTTTTTTATTTCAACTTACTTGGTCTGAACTTGGTAAATATTCTAAACCTTACAGGTTTTAGAAACCTGTCTCAAATGAATATCCCGATATTTTATCACTTTAATCTATCCAAAAGACCTGCCCTATAACTTTCTCCAATAGGAATCTCGTATTCAGGAAGAATCACTTTTTTCGCTCCAATACTTTTGACTTTATCCAGGTTGACGATGAAAGATTTATGAATCCGAACAAATGTTGCAGGAAGCTGGTTTTCCATTGATTTAAGAGTATCCAGAACGATAAACTCATCATTTTCAGTCCGGATATTGACATAGTCTTTTATACTTTCAATATAAAGAATCGTCTGAAAGCCGATACGATGCCTCTGCCCGGAAGATTTTACAAAGAAATGGGTATTTTCTTCCTGTGGAAAAGAAAATCGCTCCTGAGCCTTTAATACACTCTTTTGAAATCTTTCAAATGAAATAGGCTTCAGCAGGTAATCCACTACATTATGCTCATATCCTTCCAAGGCATACTCTGAATAAGCCGTTGTCAGAATATACTTTTGATCAGGTCCTACAATCTTCATAAAATTGATTCCTGTAAGCTCAGGCATCTGAATATCAAGAAAGATGAGGTCGGAATCATTTTTTTGCAGATACTCCAAGGCCAGAATAGGATTCTCTGTTGAAAATACCAATTCAAGAAAGGGAATCTTCTCTACATAATGTTCCAGAAGAGAGATGGCCAGTGGCTCATCATCCACAATGATGCATTTTATCTTATTCATCCCTTAAATCAATTTTTAAGTCTACAATAAATTCCGTCTCCGAATCTTTGATCTCAAGCTGGTGTTTAGGATACAATATTTCCAGTCTTTTTTTCACATTCTGAATTCCTATTCCAGAAACGGTGTCTTTCATTTTCTGTGTTTTAAAATTTAAAAGATAAAAATGCAGCACCTTATCATGATCTGAAATTTTCATATCAACACCTTTATCACGAAAATCACCATGTTTAAAGGCATTCTCAACAAAAGGAACCAACAGCATGGGTGAGATCTTCAGATGAGGGTGTTGAATATCCTTTTGTATACTCAACAGTTCAGGATTTCTGATTCTAAGCTTCTCCAGCGCAATCAGACTGTCTATATATCCAATTTCCTTATCCAAAGAAATTGAGTCTTTTTCAAGATCTTTGGTACTGTATCTCAGCAATTGCCCAAGTTCTTCAATGGCCGGAAGTGCTTTATCTGACTTTTGATACACCAAAGAGTAAATATTATTTAATGAATTAAAAATAAAATGAGGATTGATCTGAGTCTTCAGTGCCTGTAACTCTGCCTGTTTTTTTTCAATCAGAAGTTGTCTTTTATCATTTTCAGCAACTCCGTATTTCTCCACGATCCACAAAATTCCGGCAATGAAAACCGTCAGTGAAGCATTGTAAATATTATCTGTCAAATAATATAAAAGTCCGGTATCTTTATTATAATTTCTGAATCCAAGAGTAATTGGAAGCAGTACTTCTTCTATTCCATACCGAATGACACCAAAGCTTAATATAGAGATTAAAAAAACTAAAACTGCAGAATAAAGTTTCTCAAGATTTAATACTTTCGGAATAATAACAAGATACAAAAGATAAAAAGTAGAGATTTCAGTAATAAAATAGGTAAAGTTCAGCACATACGTTTCAAATCCCCTTCGCTCAGGGAAAAAGAAATAAGGCGTAATGTTGTTCCCTATAAAATTGAAACACCAATAAAAAATCTGAAGCCAGATAATTTGCTTTTTATTCATATTCAAATATAAATCACTGTAGCGATACTCCATCTACTCTTTTCGATAAAAACCTGTTTTTTTCCGATGAAACTTTTTTGACACGCATAATGTTGCCCTTCATCTAAATGCTCTTTCCATTCAGAAGCCCTTCCAATACTTTTGTGAGAGAAATTTAACACAACCATTATTTTAATCTGTCATTAATATTCCATGAAAAAAGATTTTTTATTTATAGCTACCTTGATTTGTTCTTTAACAGCAGCACAAACAAAAGACACTATTAACGTCAACAAAATTGAAGCAGTGACGGTGAATGGTAAAAAAGTTCTGGTAGAACGTAAAGTGGATCGTCTTGTTTACAACGTTCAGAACTCGATGCTTTCACAGGGAAGCTCAGGGACTGAGGTTCTGGCGGGAACTCCTTTATTGCAGGTGGATGAAAACAAAGGACTTCTTTCTATTGCCGGAAAGAATGGGGTTTCTGTAATGGTGAATGACCGGATGCTGAATCTTTCCGGATCAGAACTCATCAATTATCTGAGAAATATTCGTTCTGAAAATATTTTGAAAATAGAAGTGATTACGACTCCACCTGCTAAATATGAAGCTCAGGGAAACAGCGGAATTATTAATATCATCCTCAAAAAGAATCAGAATCTTGGATGGAGCGGCTATCTGAATTCCAATTATACTCAAAAAACATATGCCGGTTTCAGCAGTGTGGCAGGAGTAAATTATCAAAACGAGAAGATAAAAGCTTCTGTAAAGGTGACGGGCTATGACGGAGATAAAAGATCGGTAGAAAAATATAATATTATCGGCCAAAATTCTTCTGTCAGCAAGGATGACAGAAGAGATATGAATGACGGACTTGGGCTGAATGCCAATTTCGACTATTCTCTTTCTAAAAGTTCCAATATAGGATTGGTATACGACATTACAAAAGGACATACCAATATGGATATCAATTCGACACAAAGTTACTTTACAGATGGTACGTCTACTTTGCAAACAGAGACAGATTCAAAGCATCGGTCTCCTTTTACTACCCAAATGCTTAATCTCTATTTTGATCAAAAACTGGGTGAACATAAACTTAGTTTCGGATCTAATTATTATGGAAATTTGCCCGATACTGAAGTTAATTTTACAACAAAAAATCTTGCCACTAATGCCACTCAGATCGTTAGAAATCGCTCTACGGTAGATTATAAAATATACTCCGGACAAGCAGACTTGACTTTAAATTTCAAAAAAATTCAATTGGAAACAGGTACGAAATACAGCCAGTTTTCTAATAATTCAGATATAGAATATTTTAATTTCACCAATGGGAATTATATCATAGATCCGGCAAAGAGTAATCTTTTTGATTATGATGAAAAGAATTATGCAGCTTATATCAGTGCCAGTAAGGACCTTGGTGAAAAATGGTCTGTAAAGGCCGGACTTCGTTATGAATATTCACAAACCAGCGGCTTCTCTCCTACTACGCAATCAAAATCGGAGAATAATTACGGAAAGTTTTTCCCAACAACTTATGTTTCTTATAAAGCCAATGAAAACAATCAGTTCAGTATTAATTATTCACGAAGAATCAACCGGCCTTACTTCCGAGCTTTAGATCCGTTCCGATGGTATTCTAATCCCAATACGTATTATACAGGAAATCCAAGTCTGCAGCCATCTTTCAATCATAACATCGAATTCAATTATATTTTTAAAAGTAAATTTTCTACCAATCTTTATTATCAGAGAACAACGAATAATTTTGACCAGATTTCCTTTCTGAATGGGATTAACCTTGTCAGTACCTACGAAAACTATTATAGTCAGAATGTTTACGGAATCAATCTCAATTATACGAACACCTATTTCAAAATCTGGGAAAGTAATATCTCTACTTCCTTCAGCTATAATGAAACTCAGATTACAAGATTCAATCTGGTTGCTAAAAATGGACAGTCATTTTATTTTTCTTTGAACAATACCTTCCAGCTGAATAAGGCAAAAACATTTATGCTATTTGTCAACTACTGGAACAATCTTCCTTCCAGAGACGGATATTTTTCTGCGAAAAACAGTGCAAGCCTGGATGCAGGATTAAAGATGAGCTTTGCAGAAAAGGCACTTCAGGTCAATCTTTCAGTGAGTGATATTTTCAGACAATCCGGATTAAGGGCTGATATGTACTTTACCGATAACACACAGTCCTTCAACAACTATTGGGATGCCAGAAGAATGACACTCAGCATCACTTATAATTTTGGAAATCAGAAAGTAAAATCAAATAACAGAACGGTGAATTTCGAAGAGAAAAACCGTGCACAATAATAATGTAATAGTAATTAAAAAATAAAATCATGAAAACTTTTATTTATATTTTCTTGTATTCATGTCTACATCAGTGTTTGCTCAAAAAAAACCTTCCGATTATTTTAAAAATCCAAAGACAAAAGTTTTGGTTGTCGGATCATTTCATTTTGATTACCCAAATCTTGATGCCAATAAAATCAATACAGAAGATCAGATAGATGTACTTTCTCCTAAAACTTCAAATGAAGTCACCGAGCTTGTAGAATATATCAAAAGATTTAAGCCAACAAAAATTGCAATTGAGGCCTGGCCAAGCTGGAATGCTAATCAAAAGCTTAAGGAATACAATGACGGCAAACACCGGGACAAAAGAGACGAACGTTATCAGCTTGCTATGAGAATCGCCAGGGACCTTAAAATAAAAGAACTGTTCAGCATTGATGCGGAATCTATTTGGGATGATCTTCAGAAGAAGTTTGGAAAAAGCGATTCTACATTTTTTAATACCCTCAGCAAAGAGTATGATTTTAGAAGTAATGATGCAATTTCTCAACAATTTAACAGGTTTTTCAAGAGTTCTGAACCTAAAAATTTCAAATCGCTCTTAGACACTTTTATTTATATGAATTCCAAAGAAAGCCATCAATATGGATATGGGGCTTATCTGAGCGGAGATTTTAAACTGAGAGAATATGATGGTGCAGATATGCTTGCTCTCTATTGGTACAGCAGGAACCTGAGAATGTTCCGCAATATTCAAAACATTCCTCATAATAATGAAGACAGAATTCTTGTTATTGCAGGAAATGGCCATGCGGCTGTATTAAGACAACTTTTTACTTCTTCTGCAGAATATGATTTTATTGAATTTTCTTCATTAAAATAAATAAATTACTGTGCTGACTGTAACAAAATTTATTTTTCATCGTCTAACCGAATAGTAGTAAAAACATTATGAAAAAAACTATATTCGCTTTATCTCTGGTAAGTTCTATGCTGGTTTTCTCTCAGGAAAAGACCAATAGCACTCCTAAAGAGAAACAAATTGAAGGTGTAGTGATCACCAAAACTAAAAAAGCCGTTGAACAAAAGGCGGACCGTACTATTTTTGATTTTTCTGAACAACCTCAGCTCAATAACGGAAACGTTCTGGAAGGAATTAAAAAACTTCCCGGGCTTGTATCTACCGACATCGCAGGGATGATGTATCAGGGAAAAATGCTGGAAGTATATCTTAACGGAAGACCTTTGAACATTACGTCCAATGAACTGAACTCCTTCCTGGAAGGAATGCCTGCCAATTCTGTAGAAAGGATTGAAGTGATCACTCAGCCTGGTGCTGAGTTTCCGGCCACTTCCGGAGGTGCAATTATGAATATCATCACCAACAAAAACGCTAATAAATATTTAACTGCTACCTATTCTGGAAATTATTCTTTCACGAATTATGATAAATTCAGAAGCAGAACCACAAACTCTGTTAACTTAAACGCCAGAAATAAATATTTCGGGTGGCAGCTGAATGTGGGGCAAAATTACCGTGAAAGTATGCTGAATGGTAAGCAGGATGAACTTTTGAACAGCCATACCGATCGATATGCACGCGGATATTTTGCAAAATCCGGATTGACTTTTGATTTAGGACAGGACAGATTATTATTGAACTACGATATTTATCACAACAATAATGATAACTATACTTTAAGTGACGGACATGGAGATCTACCGTTCAAGAGAAACCCGAAGGATTTAAGAGAAGCTTTTTACACTTCTTCGGATGTTGCCCATACCAATACCTTGAGACAGGAAGCCGTGGTAACGTATCAGAAACGTTTTGCTGACAAATCTCAAAAACTTGATTTCCAGTTTGGGTATACAAAATCAGACAGCAAGTTTTCTCAGGATAATTATTTTCAGGATGGAACATTTGTAAACTATCCCAATGAACCTCTTGATAGCCCTACTAACGGATTAAAAGATATTCTGAACAATAAATCTGTGATGAATATCGCGAACCTGAAAGTAGATTATGCACAGCCAATCAAACTTCTTGATGGCGGAAAGGTAAGTTTTGGTGGGTTATATGAAAGACAGGATTATGATACGAAAAGTTTTGGTCTGACCAATCTGGAATATCAAAGACAGACAGCTTCTACCTACTTAGAGTTTCAGGCTAAATTGAAAAAATTTGATTTCACATTAGGTTCCCGTGCTGAGAACTATGATATTTCCGGAGTAACAAGATATTTTGATAAAGATGCAAAACTGGTAGAGGCTAATTTAATTCCTTTCAATAAGTTTAAATTTTTCCCTAATGCAAGCGTGCAGTATAACATGATGAATCAGGTTTATATTGCCGCGAATTACAACAGAAAAATCAGTCTGCCGAGTATTTCTGCCCTTAACCCGAACAACGTGACGTTCTCAGGACCCAGTACAGAAGTAAACGGTAACCCGAATCTACAACCTACTATTTTTGATAATTATGAATTGAAAATTTCAGCTTTTGATTATGCATTTATCGGATATAGTGTAAGTTCGGCAAGCAATCAGGTGGCACAGATCATCCGAAAAGACGGAAGAAAACTCTACAACGAGCAGGTGAATATTTCAAATATGAAAATTCACAACTTCAACGTGGGATTGCCGGTTCCTTTCATGATTTTCAGTAAGCCTATGAGTGAGATTATGAAGTTTGATTTCAACCCTGATAAAATTAACTTCATGTACTTATATGCCGGTTATCAGAAACATGAAATTGACAATCTGAATAATAAAGGGTTCTGGATTTTCAATATCATGACGCAGATTCTTTTGCCTAAGGACATCAAAATGACAGCTAATTACAGCTATCTGACACCCAAAGCAGGATATTTCTACTTTACGGCAGAAAAACCGTTCAACAACTCGCTTGATATTACGCTGACGAAAAAGTTTATGAACAACCGTCTGACACTTTCTGTTTTTGCGAATGATATTTTCAACGGACAGATGATGCAGGTACGTTCTAATCCTCCATCAGGAACTCCTGTAATGATCAGCAGTAAATATGATACAAGAAATTTCGGATTTTCTATCAACTACAAAATTCCGACAAGAAATAAACTGGCAAAAGAGGATCCGAATATCCTTAACCAGACTAAAAAAGAGGATAACGGTGGCGTAATGCAGCAGGCACAATAATCCTTTCTAAGATAAATAAAAGAGGCAGTAATCATTTTACTGCCTCTTTCTATTGATATTAAAATGGTGTTATTTGGTAAAATATCAGTGATATTAGTGTTTACATTTACTTCAGAAATCTATCGTCTGAAATCTCCACTTCATCGTATCTACCAATGTCATTTGATTCACACCCACCGGAAGATCTATGATAATTTTTAATGCCTGAAGAGCCATCATGCTGCCTATCATTCCGGGAAGAGCTCCTAATACACCAAGACTGTCACAATCGGGCACATCCTCATCGAAAGGCGGTTCAGGGAAAATATCCCGTAAATTTTTACTTCCATTATGATTAAATACAGCAACCTGCCCTGAAAACCCTAAAATACTTCCATAAACCAAAACCTTTTTCAGTTTCACGCAGGTATCATTTACCAGATATCTTGTTGAAAAGTTATCTGAGCCGTCAACAATAACATCATATTGAGACAGAATTACCTCTGCATTATTTTCATTGATTTTTTCTTCAATACCGATGAATGTAATCTGGTGATTGAGTTCTCCTACAAAGGTTTCAGCACTTTTCACTTTGGATAATCCTACTCTGTTTTCGGTATGGATAATCTGCCGGTTCAGATTATGAAGTTCAACCTCATCAAAATCTGCAACACCTAAAGTTCCTACTCCTGCAGCAGCCAGATATTGAATAACAGGACTTCCCAAACCTCCTGCCCCAATGACAAGAACTTTGGATGAACTTATTTTCTTTTGTCCTTCCAATCCTATTTCTTCAATAAATATCTGCCGGCTGTACCGTGAAAAATGATCTTCTTTTTTCATACTTTATGATAATTGAGCCATTAAGTTTCTTTAGCTTTTTTAGGAAAGTTAAGCTTCGCTTTAAAAAGATACTATCTAAAAAATCTCCGATTTTTATTAATTCAACTTCACTCCTTCAAAATCCTTAATGGCTTTAAAATTTCAAAATCCATTATATACGGAATCCCAATCTTTCATCACAGGATCATAACCTGCTTTTTTAATCATGATTTTAATTTCATCCATACTTCGCTCGTCACTGGTTTCAAACTGTTCCAGAGATTCTTTATCCACCGCATATCCTCCGGGATTTGTTTTTGAACCTGCACTCATAGCGGTTGCTCCCAGAGAAACAATATTATTCCTAAACACTTCACTTTCCCTGGTAGAAATGGAGATTTCAAGGTCTTCATTCCAGATTCTATACGCACAGATCAATTGAAGAAGATCTTTGTCCTCCATTATGAAATTAGGTTCAATAATCCCTTCTGCCGGTCTGAGTCTTGGAAAGGAAACAGAAAATTTACTTTTCCAGTATTGTTTCTGAAGATAATCAATGTGTAATGCGTTAAAAAAACTGTCAACTCTCCAATCTTCAAGTCCAAGAAGAACTCCTAGTCCAATTTTATGAATTCCTGCTCTTCCTACCCTGTCGGGAGTTTCCAGACGGAAATGGAAGTTAGATTTTTTACCCTTTGGGTGATATTCTCTGTAAACATCCTGATGATAGGTTTCCTGATACACTAAAACGGAATGTACTCCTTCCTCATGAAGCAACTTATATTCTTCTTCCAATAAGGGCTGAACTTCAATGGAAATGTTGGAAAAATGAGGCTTTAACTTACGGACAGCATTCTGAAAGTAAGGAACTCCTACTATTTTATTGGCTTCACCACTTACCAGCAGCACATGATTCACTCCCATTGATTTCAGAACAGATGCTTCAATCATCAGTTCCGTATCGGAGAGGGTTTTTCTTTTCAGATGATTATCAAGACTGAATCCGCAATAGGTGCAGATATTCTGACATTCATTACTGAGATACAGCGGTGCATACAGCTGAATGGTTTTTCCAAATCGTTTTTGGGTAAGCATCTGCGTCATTCCTGCCATAAGTTCCAGTTCCTGAGAGGCAGCTGGTGAAAGGAGATTCAGGAAATCGTCCAGAGTTTTATTTTTTTTCTGAAGACTGTATCTTACATCTGCCAGACTTACTTTTCCAAGCTTATTCTTCACCTCATCCCACTGATAGTTTTCAAAAACATCTTTAAAGCTTTTCATAAGTTTGATTTATTCAAATAAAAATGAAGTAAGCGGACTTGAAGCTTCGGCATGGTTGGCAATAGCTCCCAATCCAGATTCAAAGGCTCTTCTTCCTGCAATCACACCTTCTTTAAAAGCAACAGCCATATTCAACGGATTTCTGGCTACAGCAATGGCAGTATTCACCAAAACAGCATCTGCTCCCATTTCCATTGCTTTTGCAGCATCTGATGGTGCCCCGATTCCGGCATCTACCACTACAGGAACATTACTCTGACTGATGATTATTTCCAGAAAGTCCTGAGTTCTCAATCCTTTATTGGTTCCAATGGGTGCCCCCAACGGCATTACTACAGCTGTTCCGGCATCTTCAAGACGTTTGCATAAAACAGGATCGGCATGGATATAAGGCATGACAATAAATCCTAATTTAGCCAATTCTTCCGTGGCATATAGAGTTTCAATTGGATCGGGAAGTAAATATTTTGGGTCCGGATGAATTTCCAGTTTTACCCAGTTTGTTTCCAGTGCTTCTCTGGCTAATTGAGCTGCCAATACAGCTTCTTTGGCGGTTCTTGCTCCGGAAGTATTAGGCAGAAGGTGAACGTTGGTTTCTTTTAATGAATCAAGCAGATCATCCTCACTGGATTGGGCATCAATTCTTTTAAGCGCCATTGTCACCATATTGGTTTCTGATGCGATAACAGACTGCACCATATCTCTCATACTTCCGAATTTTCCTGTTCCTAAAAACAGTCTTGATTCAAAAGTTCTTCCTGCTATTTCTAATTTCTGATTGTTCATATCATTACTTTTTTAGTTCGTTAATAATAGTCGGCTGCCTGGTAATAAGTCCGGATACAGCAACACCATAAATCCCGATTTCCTGTAACGGTAAAATATCTTCGAGAGTAACACTTCCGATGGCAAATATTTGGGGAACGTCTATTGATTTTTCTCTTAATCCATCAATGATAGCCTGGTAGCCTTCAAACCCCAGAACAGGGCTTAGTTTTTCTTTGGTTGTAGTAAATCTCAATGGTCCTAAACCTATATAATCACAAGATTCTTTGATTCTCTGAATGACATCTGAAAGGGTATTAGCCGTTCCTCCAATTATTTTATTTTCGTCTAAGATCAGTCTTGCTTCTTCAATGGCACTGTCGTTCAATCCTAAATGAACACCATCTGCATCTATTTCTTTGGCTATTTGTACATGGTCATTGATAATACAAACCGCCTGATATTCTGAACAAAGTTGTTTTGAAATTTCACAAAGATTGATTAATTCGTTTTCAGGAGCATTTTTCCATCGAACCTGTACCCATTTGATCCCGTTGTCTAAGGCTTTCCGAATACAAAGTTCCTGTTCCTGCAGGGTATTTCCTTGTGATATGTATTGTAATTTTTCCATGTTTTCTATGAATGCGCTCCCAATAAAGAGGGATTGCTTTTTAAAAATTTTTCGATGTATCGTTTTCCGTTTCGGCATGCCTTCTCCATATTTTCGCCTTTCGCCAGTTCTGCTGTAATGGCTGAAGATAAAACACAGCCGGAACCATGTTTAGGAAAATAGATTGTATTGTCTTCGGACGGGAGTAAAAAAGTTTCTTTTTCGTTTTCAACTAAAATATCCGTTCCCAAATGATCTTTACGGTGTCCTCCTTTGATCAGTAATGAGCATTGATTTGTATCCGGCAAAAGATTATCTCCTCTTAAAATGTGGTATTCGTTATAATTAGGAGTTATTAAACTAAGTTTATTAACCGTACTTTTTAATTGAGGAAGTGTTTCAAGGTTAAAAAATGTAAATTCAGAAGTACTTTTCAGAACGGGATCCCAAACTATTTTCACTTCAGGATTTCCTTTTTGAACTGTTTTTACAATCTTACCCAGAAATTCGGCATCCTTCACAATTCCAATTTTCACGGCTGAAACGGAATAATTATCCATCAGTACCTGAATCGCTTCAGTTACTTCATGTATAGGCCGCCATTCTAAACTCAGGCATTTCGAAGCAGTTTGCAATGTTAATGCCGTACACACTCCAAGCCCCATCACCTTTGATTGCTCAAAAGTTTTGCTATCTGATAATAAGCCTGCTCCGCCACTGGGATCGAAGCCTGCAATACTTATGACATAAGGACGTTCCTGCATTTTTTGAATACTTTTAAGGGTTCTTCACTTTCCCAGATTGCACCTAATAAAGCTGCTCCATCAGCATCTGAATCGAAAACTTCATGAATATTATCCTGATGAATTCCTCCAAGAGCAATCAATTTTACATCCGGATTGTTCCGATGTTTTATTTCTTCTTTAATGGTAGAATTCAATCCATATCCTTTTTTGGAGATACTTGGAAAGAACGGGCTTATGAAAGCATATTCCCATTCTTTTTCCAAAGTATTGTAGGTTTTAATATCATGTACAGAAGTTGAAATGGTATTTTCTTTCGCAAAAGACTTATACATTTCTTCCTGTCGATCAATCTCTCTGAAATGAAACCTTGAAATAGTAAATTCTTTCCCAAGGTCATAATACGTATGCAAAACCAGCTGTGTATAAAAAGATTCATCAATCTGAGTGATAAATTCAATCATTTCATTCCGGCTGATCCATGGTTTACGAATGTGAAGCAGATCAAGACCTTCCTGAAACATCTGATTAATGAAATCTGTCTCGTTCGGGACAATCAATTCAGGAGTAATGACCAGGATCATATATAAATTTCTTTCCCTTTTTCGATGAACTCCTGTGATTTATCAAGCATTCCTTGTTCTGCTGATTCACGAATTTCCTGTGTAATTTTCATGGAACAGAATTTCGGTCCGCACATGGAACAGAAATGGGCAATTTTTGCTCCTTCTGCAGGCAGTGTTTCATCATGATAAGCTCTTGCTGTCTCTGGATCTAATGAAAGGTTAAATTGATCTTCCCATCTGAATTCAAATCTGGCTTTACTCAATGCATTGTCCCTGTACTGTGCTCCCGGATGACCTTTAGCCAAATCTGCAGCATGAGCCGCCAGCTTATAAGTTATTACTCCAACTTTTACATCGTCTTTATTCGGAAGCCCTAAATGTTCCTTCGGAGTTACATAGCAAAGCATTGCACATCCAAACCATCCGATCATGGCAGCCCCGATTCCTGAAGTAATATGATCATAGCCCGGTGCAATATCTGTAGTCAAAGGGCCTAAGGTATAGAATGGAGCTTCATGGCATTCTTCCAGCTGCTTTTCCATATTTTCTTTGATCATGTGCATCGGAACGTGCCCAGGGCCTTCAATCATTACCTGTACATTGTGCTTCCATGCAATTTTTGTTAGTTCACCTAAAGTTTCCAGTTCTGCAAACTGAGCGGCATCATTAGCATCTGCAATAGATCCCGGACGAAGACCGTCTCCCAGAGAGAAAGCTACGTCGTATTTCTTCATGATTTCACAAATCTCCTCAAAATGGGTATACAGGAAACTTTCTTTATGATGAAATAAGCACCATTTTGCCATAATCGATCCTCCTCTGGATACAATTCCGGTTACTCTGTTGGCTGTCAGATGAATATATCTTAGTAAAACTCCTGCGTGGATGGTAAAATAAGAAACTCCCTGTTCAGCCTGTTCAATCAAAGTATCTCTGAAGATTTCCCATGTAAGATCTTCAGGAACACCTTTTACTTTTTCCAATGCTTGATAGATCGGAACAGTACCAATAGGAACCGGACTATTTCTGATGATCCATTCTCTTGTTTCGTGAATATTTTTACCGGTTGAAAGGTCCATAATGGTATCTGCTCCCCATCGGCAGGCCCATACTGCTTTTTCCACTTCTTCTTCAATACTGGATGAAACGGCACTGTTTCCGATATTCGCATTGATCTTTACCAGGAAATTTCTCCCGATAATCATCGGCTCGCTTTCCGGATGGTTGATGTTATTGGGAATAATAGCTCTTCCGGCAGCAATTTCGTCTCTTACAAATTCCGGGGTGATTTTACTTTTGGGAGTATTCGCCCCAAAGCTTTGTCCGGCATGCTGAAAAGCCATTTCTTTTGATACGGATTCAAGCTGCTCTATTCTTTGATTTTCTCTGATGGCAACATACTCCATTTCCGGAGTAATGATTCCCTGTTTGGCATAGTAAAGCTGGGTCAGTTCTTTGCCATCCTTTGCCACTTTAGGTTTATGATCATAGGAAAACCTCAATTCATCAAGACGAGGATCTGCCAAACGCGCTTTGCCGTATTCAGATGTAATTCCGTCTAAGATATTCACATCATTTCTATCCAGAATCCATTGTTCTCTGATTCTTGGAAGCCCTTTCTGAATGTCAATGACTGCATTTTCATCGGTATAAGGCCCCGAAGTGTCATAAATGGTTACCGGAGCATTATGTTCAAAGCCGCCATTGGTCAATTTCGTGGGGCTAAGCTGTATTTCACGCATGGCTACATTGATAGGATGTAATGTACCTTCAATATAGATTTTCTTTGAGTTCGGAAATGGCGAACATGTAATGGAGTGAGCCATAAGTATTGGTATTAAATATGAGAATTAACCGCCCTGAGTGGCAGTAATGATTAACACTGAATCGTTATTGTTTAGCATGGTTTCCGCCCAGACAGACAGGGGAATAATGCGATTGTTGACAGCTACAGCAATACCTTTCTTTTTTCCAGGCAGCTCAATAGCCAGTAATGCTTCCAGGTTGGCAGGAAGTACATCAAATGTTTTTCGGGTGTGGTTGATTATAAGTTCCATTCCTAATAAATTAAATATACTTTAGGAATGGCCATTATTGTACAATAGAATGTACAGCAAAAGTCATCTACTTTTCCCTACGCTGGTATGATCCAGATCAGGTTCAAAGGGTAAAGTCTCAGTCTGTTGGTAACAGACACCCCTAAAGTTTGGGACGAAGTTAGACATTTTTTTAGAATGGGCAAAATCTGAAATGATTTTAAATAAAAAGCCCGTCTCTGAAATTGAAACGGGCTTTATTGATATTTAAATCAAAAATATCTTATTCAAAAAGCTTCATACTCCAATCTGAATTATAATAACGCTTCCATAATGATGTGTAGCTATTTATATAATTTCCCAATTGATAATTCTTAGTTATCAGCATTCCAAAATTATTAGTGGATAGTGAATAATAAAAGTACTCGTCAAAAATACCTAGTTTCCGAAACGGATTTGGGACAAGATCAAAATCTTTAAATTCTACTTCTTTTATAATATAAACCTCTATATTATTATGCTTTTCTTTAGTCACTATCTTATCCATATTTCCCATATTATCATAAGTAAACGTGTCTACATAGGTTAAAATATAATCATTGGGATTGGCAGGATCGTAAACCGCATTAGGAAAAGAGGTCAAGGTTTCCGCAAGTTTTCCCGCAATATTATAACTATATGTAATATGTTTTTCCTTTGTTGCATCAGTAACGGAAGGAACGATTAGTTTAATCACTCTTCCTTGATTATCAAATTCAAGTTTTCTTTCATTGGGAGCACCAGCATTATAATTTTTCATAACAGCAGTATTACCTGTATAAGTTATACCAGTATATGAAGTATGTAAAAAATAATCCGGATACATTATATTACCCTTAAAAACAAATCCATTTCTTTTAGTTACTCTCCCCGCTGAATCATATTCAAATGTATAATTTACATCATTTCCAGAAATAATAAGTCCTGCATTCAAAAGGGGAAAAGCAGCAGAAATTTTAGCCGGTCTATCTGTTATAACCTCTGGAGGAGTCTCAATTTCATTATCTTTAGAGCAAGAGGTAATAACCAATAATAGGGTCATTACAAAAATTAATTTAAGTTTCATATTATTTAGTTTTTAGTTTTATTCTTCACAAGCCCTCCAGATCGCATCATTCTGCGGAACAGGAGCTATGATTTCAATATTTTCTTTGGTAACCGGATGAATAAATTCCAGTTTCCTTGCATGAAGATTGATTCCTCCATCAGGATTGGAACGTGGCGCTCCATATTTCAGATCTCCTTTAATGGGAACTCCCGTTTTAGATAGTTGTGCTCTGATCTGATGATGCCTTCCTGTTTCAAGATCAATCTCAAGAAGAAGATAATTATCCAGTGTTTTAATCACATGATAGGTAAGAATGGCTTCTTTTGCTCCTTCTGTAGCTTTTGGAAAAACAATGGCTTTATTATTTTTTTCATTTTTCTTTAAATAATGTACTAGCCTCTGACTTTGTGGGATCATTTCTTTCCCTACAACTGCCCAATATGTTTTTTTTACTTCACGGTTTTTCACCATTTGCGTCAAACGGGAAAGCGCTTTGGAAGTCTTTGCATAGATCACCAGCCCTGATGTAGGACGGTCTATACGATGAACCAAGCCGAGAAAAACATTTCCCGGCTTAGCATCTCTTATTTTTATAAAATTCTTGATGGATTCTAATAGTGATTCATCTCCGGTTTTGTCACCTTGTACAAGCTGACCCACCTTTTTATTAATCACCAGAAGATGGTTGTCTTCATATATAATCTGCTCCTTCATACTATTTCATTCTATCTTCTTCTATTGGATAAAGACAAGATAATTCCTGCCAGAAGGCCTACCGTTTTAACAGCTGAAAGTTTTGAGCCTTCCGGAATAAATGCTCCGAATACACAGATGGCAGCAGCAGCATACATAGCATACACAAAGTTTTTATTTGTAAGCAGCGGAGCCTGAATAAAGAAACTTGCTCCTATCAGCACATAAAATACTTTTCTAGAAAGTAAATGATTAATTTCCGGAGAAAACAGATTAAACCATCCCACAGCAAGACAAATCAATGCTGCGATAGATAATATTCCCTGGATAGATTGTTGGTTCTGCATAGATTAATAGCTTTCGTTTTCGTTTGGAAACTCTACACTTTTCACATCTTTTACATATTGAGAAACTGCTCCTGTAATTTCTGTGTAAAGGTCAAGGTATCTTCTCAGGAATTTCGGGCTGAAACCTTTGTTCATTCCTACCATATCATGATACACCAAAACCTGTCCGTCACAATCTGCACCAGCACCGATTCCGATGGTAGGAATAGAAATACTTTCTGTTACTTTCTTCGCTAAATCTGCAGGAATTTTTTCCAATACGATAGAGAAACATCCTAGTTCTTCCAAAAGCTGTGCATCAGCAATTAATTTTTCAGCTTCAGCTTCTTCCTTAGCTCTTACTTTATACGTTCCGAATTTATAGATAGACTGTGGTGTTAAACCCAAATGTCCCATTACCGGAATTCCGGCATTGATGATTTTTTTGATAGACTTGGAAATTTCTTTTCCACCTTCAATTTTTACAGCATGTGCCCCACCTTCCTTCATCATTCTTACCGCAGACTCCAGTGCTTTTTCAGGATTACTCTGATAAGTTCCAAAAGGTAAATCCGCTACCACCAAAGCTCTGTCGGTTCCTCTTACTACACTTTGAGCATGATAAATCATTTGATCCAGCGTAATGGGTAATGTAGTTTCGAAACCAGCCATTACATTCGCTGCAGAGTCTCCAATCAAAATAGCATCTACTCCACCTGCGTCTACCATCTTCGCCGTGGTAAAATCATAGGCTGTAAGCATTGTTATTTTCTCCTTGTCGAATTTCATTTTACGCAAGGTTTCAGTTGTAACTTTTTTAATTTCAGAGTGAACAGACATAATTTATCTATTTTTAAAAGTTAAAAAGTCGGCCTTGAGCCGACTTAAGTTTTTGTATGATTATAAAACTACGTGACCGAGTTTCATGAGTTTGTCGTGATTTAAGATCTTGATATTTCTTCCGTCCACTTCAATCAGGCTATCCTGTTTGAATTCCGAGATCAGGCGGATGGCACTTTCAGTAGCAGTACCGATGATATTAGCTATCTCTTCTCTCGTTAATGAGATCTTGATAAAGCCTTCAGGATCTACTCCCAGTTTCTGTTCCAGCAGCAAAAGAATTTCTGCCAGTCTTTCTCTTACCGTTTTTTGTGCAAGGAAAGTAATGGTATTGGAAGATTCTCCTAGTTCGTATGAGATTTTCTGAAGCATTACAAAAGACAATTGTGGGTCTACCTCCAAAAGATACATGAAAATATCTGCAGGCAAAAACACACATTCAATATCTGTCATTGCTTCTGCTTTGGCCTGGAAATTTTCCCCGCAAAGCAAAGAACGATAGCCGATGATATCTCCTTCTTTGATAAATCTTAAAATCTGATCTTTACCGAACGCTCCTGATTTCGAAAGTTTGGCAGCACCTTTTTCCAGGACAAACACTCCTTTTGGAGTTTCGCCATCCTCGAAAATAGTATCATGTTTCTGAAAACTAAGTTTCTTTTTGCCATTAATGTATTTTTCAAAATCTGCGCTAGAAAGTCTTTCTTTAAATGATTTATCATTAAAAACTCTGGCGAACCTCTCTTCAATTGCTATCTGTTGTTCCTGCGGCATTTTATATGATATTTATCACAAAAATAGAACTTTTTAACGCGATAAACAAAAAAATTTGTTATAATTTTGTAGTTCAATATTTTATGGGGTGAGCGAGAACTGTTTTCATTGTGGTCAAGGGATAGAAAAAGAGAGAATTTTATTTGACGAAAAGACTTTCTGTTGTAACGGATGTAAGTCTGTTTACGAGATTCTAAATTTAAATCATTTAGGCAATTTCTATGAGCTTAATAAAGGAGCAGGAATTCGTCCGAATGATGAAAATTCTTCTCAATTTGATTACTTAGACACACCGGAAATCTTTGAAAAGGTTACTGATTTCTCTGAAGGAAGCACCAGTCTTGTTACTTTCAAAATCCCCGTTATTCACTGTTCTTCCTGTATCTGGCTATTGGAAAGCCTTCATACATTAAATAAGCACATTAAATATTCCCAGGTAAACTTTACAAGGAAGACCTTACAGATCTCCTTCAACCATAACGATCTGAAATTAAGCGAACTCGCTAAATTCTTAACCAATCTAGGATACAAACCGGTAATCAGCCTTGAAACCGCTGATAAAAATGAAGATCATCTTGACAAATCTTTATTAGTAAAATTTGCCATTGCTGCCTTTGCTTTTGGTAACGGAATGTTCCTTGCCTTTCCGGAATATATTGGAGGGGAAGATTATTGGATGGAACATTACAGAGGTTTATTCAGAACTTTGATATTCCTGCTGGCAACGCCTGTTGTATTTTATTCAGCTTCAGACTATTATAAATCCGCATGGTACGGTTTAAAAAATAAGATTGTCAATATTGACGTTCCGATTGTCTTAGGAATTTTTGTTCTGTACGGAAGAAGTATCTATGAAGTGGTAACAGATTATGGTCCAGGATATTTTGACACTCTTTGTGGACTTTTATTCTTTATGCTTCTCGGGAAAATTTTCCAGAAAAGGACGTACAGTGCACTATCCTATGACAGAGATTACAAATCCTTCTACCCGATTGCTGTAACCAAGGTAGATTTCGAAGGTAAACAGGATAATATTTTACTATCTGAAATAAAAGTGGGTGATAGAATTCTGGTTAGGAATCAGGAAATCATTCCGGTAGATGCTATTCTGATCAACGGAGAAGGTAATATCGACAACAGTTTCATTACCGGAGAAAGTGAAAGTATCAGCAAACAGCCTGGAGATAAGATTTTTGCCGGAGGTAAGCAGATAGGATCATCTTTAGAGCTCGAAGTGATTAAAAACGTAGATCAAAGTTATTTAACTCAGCTTTGGAATAAAGAGGCATTTAAAAAACACGAAACAGGTCTCGATACTCTTACGAATAACGTCAGCAAATATTTCACATTCATTATTTTAGGTATCGCTTTAGTCGCAGGAACTTATTGGTATTTTATTGATTTAAAAATTATGTTTCAGGTTATTTCTGCGATTCTGATTATTGCATGTCCTTGTGCACTTGCCTTGTCTGCTCCGTTCACTTTCGGTCACATTATGAGAATTTTAGGCCGAAATAAGTTTTACGTAAAAGATACTTTAACGATTGAAAAAATCGCGAAACTTGATACGATTGTTTTTGACAAAACAGGAACCATTACACACAGAAAGAAATCAAACATCAAATACGAAGGATCTGAGATCAGCGAATTTGACTCTTTGAATATCAAAACTTTATTAAAAAATTCCAATCACCCGCTTTCAAAATCATTGTATGAGTTCTTTGAAGTCAATGATGATTATTTCCCGGTAGAAAATTTCGTTGAAATCTCCGGAAAAGGATACGAAGCAAGCGTAAGAGGAAGCCTATATAAAATTGGTTCAGCAAGGTATAACAACCAGGAGCCTAAAAACCTTGAAACGGCGGTTTACATCAGTAAAAACGGAGAATATTTAGGAAAATTCATCTTTAAAAATGAATACCGCCCGAAGCTGAAAGAACTTTTCACAAAACTTACCCACTACAAAATATTTATCCTGAGCGGAGACAATTCCTCAGAAGAAAATCAACTTAAAGAGCTTATTCCTAATTACAAAGGAATGGCCTTTAATCAAAGCCCGGAAGACAAGTTAAACTACATCAAATCCCTTCAGGATCAGCACTTAAAAGTCGCAATGCTAGGAGACGGACTTAATGATGCAGGAGCTTTAAAACAAAGTAATGTGGGAATTGCTATTGCTGACGACACGAATAGTTTTACCCCATCTTCCGATGTCATCATGAACGGAGATAAAGTAGTTACTCTGGACAATTACCTGAACGTTTGTAAGGGTTCCATCACGATTGTGAAAATGACATTTATAATCAGTTTTCTGTACAATATTGTTGGTTTAAGTTACGCTGTTACAGGGCATATGCATCCGCTTTTCGCTGCAATCATCATGCCAATCAGTTCGATTACAGTGGTTACCTTTACTACACTTTCAACCTGGATTTTAGGTCGCAAACATTTCAAAAAACAGGCGTAAAAGCCCTTATTTAGACTGATTTTAAATTAGCTGAAATCGGCATTTCGTGATGAATGTCATTATTTTTCACTAAATTTGAACCCCGAAAATAGGTTAATTTTGTTGTCCAATGGATATTCTATATTTAATGATCCTCTGCAGTGTTTCTTTGGCTGCGATTTTCTTGGTCGTATTTATAGTGTATGCCCGAAAAGGACAGTTTGAAGATGATGAATCTCCGGCTGTCAGAATCCTTTTTGATGACGAAAAAGTCGAAGAAAAAGATGAAACCGGCAACAAAAATAAAGACGATAAAGAAATAGGAGAAAATAATAAAAATTGAGAAAAATAGTGAATAGTTGATATGGAAACACAGAAGTTTAGTTATGACAATAGTATTGTCCGTGCGTTCCTTTATGCGACCTTAGTTTTCGGTCTCATTGGATTTACGTTCGGGCTTACGGCGGCATTAATGCTTTTCTACCCTGAATTACCTGAATTCTTTTTCGGGACGGATGACACAACCATTAAAAGTTTGGCATCTGGTAATATCGAAGGGTTAATAAACACTCATGGTGCATTTGGTTTTGGTAGAATCAGAATGCTGCACACCAATACCGTAATCTTTGCATTCGTTTGTAACATTGTTTACACGGGTATTTATTACTCATTACAGAGATTATTAAAAACAAGAATGTACAGTGACACATTGTCTTGGTTACATTTCTGGACCTGGCAGTTTATGATCGTTGCTACGTTCGTTACATTCTTTATGGGGATTAATACCTCTAAAGAATATGCTGAACACGAGTGGCCGATCGACATATTGATCGCATTCTCATGGATCATTTTTGGTATCAATATGTTCCTGACTATTTCTAAGAGAAGAGTGAGACACCTTTATGTAGCCATCTGGTTCTACATCGGTACCTGGATTGCAGTAGCAATGCTTCACATCTTCAACAACCTTGAAGTACCTTTATCTTTCACAGGCTGGAAATCTTATTCAGCATATGCAGGGGTAAAAGATGCTATTGTACAGTGGTGGTATGGACACAATGCGGTTGCATTCGTATTGACGACTCCGGTTCTTGGTTTAATGTATTACTTCCTTCCGAAGGCTGCAGACAGACCGGTATTCTCTTATAAACTGTCTATTATTCACTTCTGGTCATTAATTTTCGTATATATCTGGGCTGGTCCTCACCACCTTCAGTATACAGCTCTTCCGGCTTGGGCTCAGGCGGTAGGAACAGGTTTCTCTATCATGCTTATTGCACCATCCTGGGGAGGTATGTTAAATGGTCTTCTTACGCTGAGAGGAGCTTGGGATAAAGTAAGAGAAAATCCTATCCTTAAGTTCTTCGTAGTAGCTGTTACCTGTTATGGTATGGCAACGTTTGAAGGACCGCTTTTGGCAACTAAAAACATCAACAAAATTGGTCACTTTACAGACTGGGTTATCGGTCACGTTCACTTAGGAGCTCTTGGATGGAATGGTTTCATGGCATTCGGGGTTATCTATTACCTGGTACCAATCATGTGGAGAACAAAACTTTGGTCTGTAAAATTAGCTAACTGGCATTTCTGGTTAGGTACTTTAGGAATCATTTTCTATGCAGTTCCAATGTATATTTCAGGATTTACACAAGGATTAATGTGGAAGCAGTTCAACCCGGATGGAACCTTATTATGGAAAAACTGGCTGGATACGGTAACTGCAATTATTCCTTACTTCAAAATGAGATTCGTAGGAGGTCTATTCTATATCTCAGGATCTATCCTGATGATTGTAAACGTAATCGCTACAGTAAGAAAAGGATCATTCCAAAAAGAAGTTCCTGCTGAAGCTCCAGCGTTGGCAAACATCAGCAAAAACAGAAAAGAAGGAGAAGGTACTCACCTTTGGCTGGAAAGAACTCCGGTATTATTAGGTATCTTATCTTTCATCACGATATCAATCGGTAGTTCAATTGAAATTATTCCAACACTATCTCTTAAGAAAAGTGTACCTACGATTTCTGCGGTAAAACCTTATTCACCGCTGGAACTTGAAGGTAGAGATATTTATATCCGTGAAGGATGTAACGCTTGTCACTCTCAGATGATCAGACCGTTCAGAGATGAGATTACAAGATTCAACGGTAAAAACGGACAGTACTCCAAAGCTGGAGAATTCGTATACGACAGACCATTCCTATGGGGTTCTAAGAGAACAGGACCGGATTTACATAGAGAAGGTGGTAAAAACCCAAGTTCTTGGCACTACAAGCACATGTATAACCCAAGATCTACTTCTGCTGGTTCTATCATGCCTCGTTACCCTTGGTTAATTGCTACTGACTTAGACAGAACTAAGATGGTAGACAAGATGAAGCTGATGAAGAATGTATTCGATGTACCTTATACTAAGGCTGAAATTGATTCTGCAGACACATGGGCAAACAACCAATCAGCAAAAATTGTGAAAGATATCTTCTCTGAAGCTAATGACCTTAAGCAGGCTTATGCTAAGAGACCTCAGGGAGAACTAGAGAAAAAAGAAATTGTAGCTCTTATTTCTTATCTTCAGAGATTAGGAACTGATATCAAAACAACTGAAATCAAAACAGCAAGTAATAACTAAAAAACATTAAAAAGTTCATACTATGATTCCTCAGAACTTTAAAGATATATTATCCAATACTGAAAATGCTGGCTTCTACCAGACACTGGCTCTGATTTTCTTTATGCTGTTCTTCATAGCTTTAGTAATCTATGTTTTTAGCAGACCTAAAAAATATTACAAAGAAGAAGAAGAGGCACCTCTTGGGGATGATGAAGATGACGATTTTAATTTAAAAAATTAAACTATTTTTTATGAAACAAAGAACACCTGTTGTTATAAACATCTTAATAATAATCGGACTTTTAATAGTTTTTTATTATTTATTTGTACAGAGCTACGCGTTCCTTTCTTCACCTTACTTCTGGGGAACTGTTGTGATCGCTGGTATCCTGGCTTACATTCATGGAGCTATCGGAGACCTAATTGAGAACAACAAATTCAAGAAATTATCTCCTGAGGAAAAGGCAGCATATTTAGCTGAAAAGAAAGTTCCTTATTTCAAAAGATTGTACCAAAGTGCTTTCAAAAAGCAATCGGCTTCTGAAGAAAAGGATATCCTTATCGACCACGGTTTCGACGGAATCATGGAGTTGGATAACCAATTACCGAAATGGTGGGTAGGTTTATTCTATTTTGGGACCGCTTTTTGTATTGTATATATTGCAGCTTACTCTTTCACAGACTTCGCTCACCCGTTAAGCGAATATGAAAAAGAATATAAAGAGCAGTTGGCAAGTATTGAAGAATATCAGAAATCTCAGCCTCCTGTAACGATTGAAACAGCTAAGTATTCAGCTGATAACATTGCAGAAGGTAAAGAATTATTCAAAACAAACTGTGCATCTTGTCACAAAGAAGACGGTAGTGGAGGTATCGGGCCAAACCTTACTGATAACTACTGGATCAACCAGCCTGAGAAAACGTTATTCAAAAACGTATTCCACATGGACTGGAATGGTTCTCCTACTAACCCTGCCATGAGAGCCTTCGGTAAAAACGGAGAAGTTTCAGGAGCAGAAATTGAGAAGATTGCAGCGTATGTATATCACATCAACCAGGAACAGCCACCAGTGACTCCGGCTCAGGGAGGAGCAGCTCCTCAGGGAACCGAAGCACATTGGGAAAAAGAATAATTTAAAAAATTAGAAAACATATGAAAAAACATAATTTGTTATTAGATTAAAATAGTAACGAATTATGTTTTTTCTTTTTTAAAACCTATTACATATGTCAGACATAGAAGATATAGAAGTACGCGGCGGACAGGGACAGGTTCTGGACCCTGAGACTTACAGAGATTCTATAGGGACAATGGAGCAATCCGGAAAAAGAAAATGGGTCTTTCCAAGAAAACCTAAAGGAAAGTACACCAACTATAGAAACATTGTAAGCTATTTACTATTAATTATTTATTTTACATTACCATTCATCAAAATCAATGGAAACCCATTGCTGATGTTTAATGTAATAGACAGGGAGTTTTTCATTTTTGGACAGCCTTTCTATCCACAGGACTTTTTATCCTTACTTTAGGTGCTATTGCCTCTTTAATCTTTATTATTGTTTTTACGATTGCGTTCGGAAGAATTTTCTGCGGGTGGATCTGCCCTCAGACAATTTTTATGGAATCGATATTCCGTAAAATCGAATATCTGATTGAAGGAGACCGAAATAAGCAAATGAAGCTGGACAGACAGGAGTGGAACAGTGAAAAGATCTGGAAAAGAAGTTTGAAATGGACTATTTATGTTATCATTTCACTCATTATTACCCACTTTATGTTCATGTATATCGTAGGATATGAAGAAGTATTTAAAATTGTTGGGGAAGGACCATTTGCACATCCTACCAATTTTATTGTAATGATTCTTCTTACCGCAGCGTTCTACTTTGTATTTGCGTGGTTCAGAGAGCAGGTTTGTACATTGGTTTGTCCTTACGGAAGACTTCAGGGTGTATTGATTGATAAAGATACTATCAATGTTTTCTATGACTTCAAAAGAGGAGAAAACAGAGCAAAATGGAGAAAGGGCGAAGATCGTAAAGCTGCAGGAAAAGGAGATTGCATCGACTGCCACCAGTGTGTAGTGGTATGCCCTACCGGAATTGACATCAGAGACGGACAACAGCTGGAATGTATCAACTGTACCGCATGTATTGATGCCTGTGATGAAGTAATGGAAAAAGTAGGACTTCCAAAAGGATTGATCCGATATGCTTCTGAAAACGAAATTGAAAAAGAAACTCAGTTCAAATTTACAGGAAGAATGAAAGGGTTCTCTATATTCCTGTTCCTTCTTGTAGGATTCCTGGGATATCTTCTGTACAGCCGTGGCGAGATGGAGGCTAAATTCATCAAACCTGCGGGAAGTACATTCTTTGTGAGAGACGGTAAAATTACCAACACTTATAATTATACCTTCCTTAATAAAACGAACGAAAAAAAAATCGTTACCATCAAAGTAATAGATCCTGCACATGGTGAAATTACGTATAGTGCATCAAGTAAGATTCAGGTAGACAGAGATAAAATTTCCAAAGGAACGATCAACATCAGCTTCCCGGAAAATGATATGAAACTCTCTAAACAAAATATTACTATCGGTGTTTACGATATGAAAGGTAAATTGATAGACTCTTATCAGACTTATTTTGAAGGACCATTTAAACTGCAATTTTAATTAGAAAAAGATGAAGAACTTTAGTTGGGGACATGGTGTTGTAATTGCACTATTAGCATTCATAGTTTTTATATTATCCATGATGTTTCTTTTCCCGAACGGGCAGAAGAATTCTGAAATGGTAACCGATAATTATTACGAAGAAGAGTTGAAGTACCAGGATGTGATTGATGCTAAGAAAAAGGCAGATGATCTTCAGGAAAAACCTGTATACAGCCAGGATACTCAAGGAATTAAAATTACTTTTCCTAAAGAATATAATAACTCAAATACTACGGTAAAATTTGTTTTAAACAGAACCGACGACCAGAATTTAGACATTAAAAAATCTGTACAGCTTGATGCCAGCCAGTCTTTCACAATTCCTGCACAGGTATTGAAAGTAGGAAACTACACATTAAGATTAAGTTGGACAAAAGATAAAACAGACTACCGAATGGATTATGATGTGATATGGAAATAGGACTTATTGTATCGGCTATTGCTTTAGGCTTTGCTTCCGGTTTTCACTGTATCGGAATGTGCGGACCTATTGCTTTATCGATGGGATTAACCAAAAAACAGTCAGCTAATTTCTATCTTCAGAACCTTACTTATCAATTCGGAAGAATTTTCACCTACTCCTTATTGGGTGCACTTCTCGGAATTATCGGTCAAGGATTTGAAATGGCTGGCTTTCAGAAATACCTCACTATTACGGCAGGAGTTCTTCTGATCATTATGGCTGTATTTTCATTTGGTGGAAAAGATTTTGCTTCAAAAATTCCTTTCCTATCCAAGTTTCTGTACAGCGTAAAAATGAATTTGGGAAAATTACTTCAGAAAGCAGATTACCGTTCAAGATTTACGACTGGTGTATTAAATGGCTTCTTACCGTGTGGAATGGTGTATATGGCACTTACCGCCAGCCTCGCAGGAGGAGGGATATGGCAGGGAGCTTTTTATATGGCTTTATTTGGTTTGGGAACCCTTCCATTCATGTTCGCTATAGTTCTGGCTGGAAATCTCATGAATCAGGCCTTCAGAGTAAAAGTTTTAAAAGCAGTTCCTGTGATTATGATTATTTTGGGAGGATTATTCATTCTGAGAGGTCTTGAACTCGGAATTCCCTATGTTTCTCCGAAAGCAGAAGCCATGACAATTATTAAAGATCCGAACGGAGCCGTTAACTGCCATTAATTTGTATTTAAATCTACCATGAAGAAAAACATCATCTTATTTCTGATCAGTCTTTTTATATTGCAATCCTGCAGTATCAATTCTGAAATTGTCTATCATAAAGATGCTGCCTCCTCTTCTGTCACAGATATTGATACAAGGGAGTTTATGGCTGAAATGATGGCGATGACACCGGATTCATTAAAGCAGAAGGAATTTGGGGAAATGGACAGACTTCCGACTACCTGGACAAGTATGTATGATCTTGCCAAAAAGGAAGGAAAATTAAAAACTGAAAATCCGGACTCTATCAGAATCATGAAAAAAGTTTTCATGAAATCCACAAAGGAGGACAACAAGCTGGCAGGATTTTCTTTTAAAATGGAACATTTTACTCCAGAAGATTATTTGGTTTTAAAAAGTTTTACAAAGACCGAAAAAATCCCTTTAGATCAAAATATATACAATAGCTGGGATGGAAAAACCCTCACCATCGATACAGAAAATTTTAATCTTAGAAGTATTGAAGAGGCTGTCAAAACCAAAAGCTCAAAGGAAGAAGCTGAGAAAGTAGCCGGGATGATGGTAATGTTTTTCAAAAAGATCGGTACAACCTTAAAATTTGAAAATAAAATACAATCAATCTCAGGTAAACATGATTGGGTAAAACAGATTGATGATCATTCCATAAGAATAGATTATGATCTGAAAGCTATTTACGATAATGTTACAAAACTAAAAAACGCTGATAAGAAGATTATCATCGTTACTGAATAAAACAAAGACCACCGGATTATGGTGGTCTTTTTATTGTTACTAAAAATAGATTAATTTAGTTGATCATATCAAATCTTGCATATTCCGCAACCTTCTTAGGAAGCTTGATTCCTTCCGGTGTCTGGTTATTCTCCAGCAATGCAGCCATAATTCTAGGTAAAGCCATTGCAGATCCATTCAGGGTGTGAACCAGCTGAGATTTACCATCTCCTTTGTAACGGCATTTCAGTCTGTTTGCCTGGAATGTTTCAAAATTCGAAACAGAGCTTACTTCCAGCCACATTTCCTGAGCGGCACTCCAAACTTCAAAGTCATAGGTCATGGCAGATGCAAAACCTGTATCACCACCGCAAAGTCTTAATACTCTGAACGGAAGCTCAAGATCGGTAAGAATTTCTTTGATATGCTCTACCATTTCTTCCAAAACAGCATAAGAATTTTCCGGTTTTTCAATTCTTACGATTTCTACTTTTTCAAACTGGTGGAGACGGTTCAATCCTCTTACGTGAGCTCCGTAGCTTCCTGCTTCTCTTCTGTAGCACTGAGAGAATGCCGTATTTTTGATCGGAAGATCTTTTTCCTCAAGCAATACATCACGGTAAAGGTTTGTTACAGGAACTTCTGCAGTAGGAATAAGATATAATCTATCTTCGTTGATATAATACATCTGTCCTTCTTTATCCGGCAGCTGTCCGGTACCGAAACCTGAGGCTTCATTGACAACATGAGGAGGGTTCACTTCCGTATATCCCTTTTCCACGTTTTTATCTAAGAAATACTGAACCAGAGCTCTCTGCAATCTCGCTCCTTTTCCTAAATAAACCGGAAAACCTGCTCCGGCAATTTTTACCCCTAATTCAAAATCAATCAGGTTGTATTTTTTTGCCAGCTCCCAATGAGGGATTGCTCCTTCACCAAGACCTTCTACAGGATGAGACTGGAAAATGATTTCGTTATCATCCGCAGAAGCACCATTCTTTACCAGTTCATTGGGAATGTTGGGTAGTTGATAAAGAATATTCAGTAAATCGTTTTCTTTAACTTCTAGCTGGGATTTCAATTCTGAGCTCGACTCTTTGTATTGTGCTGTTTTAGACTTTGCAGATTCCGCTTCTTCTTTTTTCCCTTCTTTCATCAAAAGTCCGATTTCTTTCGAAATTTTATTGATTTCGGAAAGCTGGGAATCTAGCTCAAACTGGATTCTTTTTCTTTCTTCGTCGGCAGCGATAGCCTCGTCTACCAACTCAAGATTTTTGAATTGTCTTTTCTTAAGACCTTCTAAAACGCGTTCTTTGTTGTCGCGCAAAAAATTGACTTGTAACATTTTATTTAGATGTTAAATATTAGATGTTTAGCTCATAATAAGCTAACAATTGTACAAATTTAAAAATTATTTTGTGATCGTAACGGTATTTATTGAAGTAGGTGCATCAGCCTCTTTTGAAAACACTTCATTTCCGTCATACAATACCTTTGAAACCTGAAATACAGTAGGTGTATTACGATATTGAATTTCCAATGTCCCCGTAACATTATCATTGACATTGGTACTTTTTGTAAAGGTAATTAACATTTTGGAATGGTAAGAAGTTCCTGTTCCCGGATTATCAGGACTGATAGAATCCAATCTTCTTCTTTTAGCACCCGCCAGATAATCCATGTAAAATAAGGAATCCGTTGTCATTTTCAATGGAATACTTACCGGGGCAATATCTTTGGTTCCAAAAATATCATTTACCGAAAATCCAGTATAAGATCCGGCTTTTTTACTGTTCAGAAGGTCCTGACCTGCACTGTTTTTCATATAAATATTCAGCGCCTGATCTATTCTCTGCAAAGAATCATCATCATTTTTACAACTGATGAGTGCAAAAACCGCTATAAAAATGCCCCAAAAATATTTCATCATAAATACAAAGGTAAAATATTAATCTTTAGACTCCTTCTTTATTTTTCAAAATATTTCTGATACCACAGTTCAAAGGTAACCAGCTGCCATATTTTTACCCAATCATATTCATGTTCCTGATGATTCCACCATTCATCAATCACTGCAGCATTGAAGAAATTTCGCTTTTTTAAGCTTTCCAGATTTTCGGTAATAAAGTCTCTTACTTTTTGCTCATTTTTAATGAAATAATTCACCGGAAATGAAAACCCTTTCTTGGGCATATTCAGAACTTCCTGAGGAAGATATTTTTTAGCTGCTTTACGTAATAAAGGTTTATTCTGAATTCCATTAAATCTGATATTTTCCGGAAGTGCTGATACATAATCTATCAGGTTATTGCTCAGATAAGGATAACGGAATTCTACGCTATACTTCATCGCACTCAGATCATCCCGGAAAACATGGTGGGAAGAGAGTGAATATTTCATGTCGTATTCAAAATACCCGGCATAATTTTTTCCTTCTGAAAGATGATATTCTGAAAGGTGTAAATCTATTTTACTATAAATAGCTGGGGTTATAAGACTTTTAACTTCCATCGGTCTCATACTGATCTGGCTTTGTCTGAAAAAATCAAACATATGATACTGGGAAAAGTAGTTTTTCACCCGTTGTGAAAATTTATCCTTTGTAAAGATCAAAGGGCCTATAAAATTAAAATTCCTCATCAGAAGCCATCTGTTCAGTTTCAGCGTATGAGAATAGCCTGCAAAGAGCTCATCCGCTCCATTTCCACTTAATACAACTTTAAAATTCTGATTATGTGCATATTTTGCGGCATTAATCAAGACTTCAAAACTGCTGTAAGGTTCTTCAAAATGCTGAATATTTTCTTTAAGGTCTTCCAGTGCCTCTTCATCATTTACTTTTTTTATCTCATGCGAAATTCCAAAATGTCTGGCGGCCAGAGATGCATTATGTACTTCTTCTTCCGAAAACGGATAACTTATTGTGTATGTATTAACATTAGCGCTGAAATATCTTGATTTTGAGGCAATTAACGTTGAATCAATTCCACCACTCATCATCACTGCTACAGGAACATCCGCATATAATTGTTCTGAAATACTTTCAGAAAGAAGTTCGTCAATCCTTTTTACCGCTTCTTCATCGGAAATATTTTTTTCAGACTGAGAAGGCAGTCTCCAGAATTTTTCTGTAGTGATTTTCTGATTTTTTAAATCAATAGTCATAAAAGATGCAGGTTCCAGAGAGAAAATATTCTGAAAACAGGTTTGCGGAGCCAATGTTGTTTGAAAAAGAAAATTGGTGTAGACTCCGTTCCAGTTGATTTCAGCCTTTACCAGTTGGTTTTTCAACAATGCTTTTATTTCTGATCCCCAAACCATTCCTTCCTTACTGTGATGATAAAAAAGAGGCTTCATTCCTACTCGGTCTCTTGCCAGAATAAGTTTTTGAGAGATAAGGTCCACAATACAAACCGCAAACATCCCATCCAGCTTTGCAAAGGTGGAACTTCCCCACTCCTGGTAAGCTTTGAGAATAACTTCAGTGTCTGAAGTACTGCAGAAAGAATGACCTAAAGACTCAAGTTCTTTCCTTAATTTTTTAAAATTATAAATCTCTCCGTTAAATGTAATAATAATCTGCTCATTCTTTGAAAGCATAGGCTGATGCCCTTTTTCAGACAGATCAATAATGGATAATCTCCGGAAACCTAACGCAATATTAGAATTTTTCTCTTTTAGAACTGGAAACTGTTCTTTAATTTTTTGCGTGGAATCGTTGCCCGAAAAAGAGCCTCCCTCTCCGTTACTATACATCCAGAACCCTTCATCATCCGGACCGCGATGTCTGATCGCCTGATTCATTTCCAGAATATTTGTAGAGGAAATACTTTTATGAAATGAATAATAACCGGTGATTCCGCACATAGAAAAGGATTAATAGATATGTAAAAATAGGAAAAATGACTTTATTTAAGGGGAGCTATCAAGTAATTATTTCTTTAAAAATTTTTGCTTTAAAAGCTGTACTTCTTCTTTTGAAACCATATAGTCTCTAAAAATAAACGGAGTAGAACTATAAAACTTTCTGAACAGCAGGAAGGCCGAAACAAAATAGGACGATGTAGTGGCAACACAAGCGCCTATAATTCCCCATTTTGGTATCGCAATGAAAGAAAATACGACGGTAACCACAAGACCTACAATTGATTTGACATTAAGAATTTTCAGTTCTCGCATTCCTGAAAAGTAATGTCCCACCATATCACTTACCGCAATAGCAAAAATCCCCGGTGATAAAAGGAGCATGATTTCTTTGGTATCTCTGAATTCTTTTCCGAAAATCATCTCGTAAACCTGAGAGGGTATGATCATGATACCCAGCACAAAACCAATCATCAGAAAAAAGGTCAGTTTTAAAGATTCTTTGGTTTTCTCAATAGATTCTTCCCTGCTTTTACTATTGACAACATCCGAGTATAGAATTACTGCAATACTGCGGGTAATGGTCCAGATCGCTTCTGAAAAAGTAACTCCGATAGAGAATATTCCAACACTGGCAATGCCTTCAAAATATTCTAAGAAATAAAACGAAAGCCTGTAATTCAAAAACTGAACAAAAGCACTCAATTGAGTTTTCCAGCCATATTCAAACATATTTCTACCCACCTCTTTACAGAATGATATTTCAGAAATATTACATTTTTTGATAATCTGAAAAAAACTAGTGAGGAAAAGAAGCGCCAGGCAGCCAATCTGTGCAAGAAAATACACAGTAACATCTTTCTTTCCAAACCCATATACCAATATTCCTATAAAGATAATATGGACCAACTGTTGCAAAACAGTATACACATTAAACTTTCTAATATTTTGTGTTCCAATAAACAAGCTGATATTGGTAGATAAGAGTGAAGAAAAAACAGATATTCCGATCAGATACAATAGATATTCGCCCTGAATAGAAGCTACACTGAATAAAAAAGGGATTAAAAGTCCAGTCAGGAGAGACCACAGATAGGCATATAATAAAACCTTTTCTATTCTGAATCTTGATGCGAAATAAGAAGCACTGCTTCCGGAAAAAATGCTGCTGAAAAAGCTTACTGCCGCTGCATTGGCCACCACAATAGAAATGGTCCCCTTACCCTCACTTCCCCACATATTCGTAGAATAGATCACCAGACCGAAACTGAGGATCAGAATCAGAAAACGTGAGACAAAGGTTTTAATGATAGTAAGCTGCATGATGATTATTGATCAATAGATTTTTTTACAAAATCAACGAAGGAATCTTTTATGAGTTCCCAATTATATTTTTCTTTAAATTCTTTTCGTGCATTGAGAGTATGTGATCGATACAGCTCCGGATTCCTGATATAATTGATGATAATATCCGAGATTGCTTCTGCATCATGAGGATCAACAAGACTTCCAAACGAAAGCTCTCCCATATGCTCCCTGATCCCTTTCAAATCTGAATAAATCACAGGCTTTCCTGCTCCCATAAAGTAAAACAGCTTTATCGGCAGAGAATGATTATTTTCAAAGTTAATTTCCCGAAGATCAAAACATAGATCCGCATCTTCAAATGCTTCTGTAAATGTTTCAAATCTTGTTGGTTTTCTGATCTCAATATCATCAAAAGAATATATCTTTAATAATGATGAAAAGTAGAGCTCATCGCTTTCCTGTACAGTTGAACCAATAATAAGAATCCTGATATGAAGTGCAGGCATTTTCTGACGAAGTCTATCTATTGCCTTGAAGAAATTTTCAATTCCTTTATCTTTAGAAATCTGTCCGGTATAGCAAAGCTTGATGACGTTCGGATCGAGTTGCTTTATGCTTTCCTTGATATAAAGAGAATCCGGATAATAAGGAACAATGATCTGTTTTTTAAATCCAAAAAAATAAACTAAAGGAAATTTTTTAGTGGTTTCACCAAAAATGAAATGAGTACTTAAAAATCCGGCATACAGCTGAATGAGTGAAAACTTTATGGCCTGAAAAATGGTAACCGGAAACCTGTACTTTTGAAGCATTGACATGGAAGGATACCATTCTGTAATATCATAGATACAGCTTATCCTGTGTTCTTTTACAAACTTCTTTACTGCCACAACAGCCAATGGTTCAGAACAGATGATACACTCAGGATGAAAAGAATTGCAAATTTTACTGAAAGTTTCCATTTTCGTTTCTATACTTTCTTCCAGAATGGCAAAAGATTCTATTTCAATCCCATCAATACAACCTTTATACTCTGCATATAAACTGCATATTTTCACTTCATACCCATTATCTCTAAGAGCTTTTGCCTGATGATAAAAAATACGGTCATCATTATAGCTGTGGGAAGTCGTTAAAAAAAGTACTTTAGGCATTAGTCACTGCTCGAATCTATACAAATATACATTAAAACAAAAAAGTGGAAATATATTTTCCACTTTATGATTATTCTTTTGTATCAGCTTAACAGCTATTATTTTATAGAAGCCGCCCAGCTCTTCTCCAAAGGAAGAAGGAAGTGGCTTAAAAAGTCCAGATACGTATTTTTAGAGAAGTCAAAAACCTGAATATCTTCTGCAAGTTCTCCGTTCCTCAGCTTCGTTTTAAAGTCTATTAATTTTAACGTTTTCACTTCACCATTCTCCACAAAACTTGCTTTCATCCTATCGAAAAGGCCTAGCTCATATTCTTCGTCAATTTCTCTCATTACCTTTCCTAATGCATCAATGCTGCATCCTGAAGCCATTTCTTTTTCTTCATCCACACATACGATGATAAACTGATTCTTTTCAATTTTAAAAGAAGAAGAAAGTGGTTTTCCATGAGCAGCCCACGTTGCAAGGAAATCAAATAGTTTTTCAGTAATAGCTTTAGCTTCTTTTGTTTCAAAAGGTCTTGAAGCCGGGTATATAATGACTCTGTAGTCGTTGGTTTCTACAATATTAGATTCTTCGATTTTCATAATGCAAATATTTATTTTTCAAGAACATATCAAAAAAATAAATTCTGATCACTGACCAGAATATTAATTTAACGCTGATTGAATATCCTTATCATCTTAAATACAAAATTACGCAATTTTCCCGAGTTTAAGATCATTGTATTTTTACTCAGTACATAGAGCATCGTTAGGAAAAGTGGGAAGATAAAAGGGAAGAAAAATCTTAATGCAGCCGACTGCGGAAAGAAGAAGAATTTGATATAGACATTCACCACAAAAAGAACTGCAATCGTTCTCACCCAGGAGTCTTTGGAACGCCAGAAGATCACTCCGATCATAATAGCCAACGATAAAGTGACTTTTTTAAAATAAATGATTTTAATATAGATAATACTCAGGTAGTCTTTTAAACTAACATCGATGGGGTGTGTTGAAATAATAGGTCTTCTGTCAATAAAAGTATCATAAAACAGATCTTTCCATCCGGGATAATGATAAAACTTAATGATGGCGAGATACATGGCAAGAAGTACAATTCCCTGTGCAATAAAAGAAATATCAATTTTCTTTTCCCGGAAATAATGGAAAAAGAAAACAGCCATAATATAAGTCAGGGTGAATGTAATATAATCTGGCCGAATAAAAGTAATACCGAATAAAAGTACAAACATTGCCCATTTGTTCCATTTTTTGAGCAACCCGATCATAAAAATCAGCATAAACTGAAAAATAAACATATCCGGTGTAGAAACCCTCGACATGTAAGTCATTGGTGGCAAAAGCATGGCGGCAATCGTTAATAGTATCGCAAGCCAGTATTTCTTTGGAAACAGGAGTTTCAGAATATAAAATAATAATATTCCTGAAAAAAAGTAAGAAATAAGACTGGTAAACAATACGGCCATTGGCGATGATAGTCCAAGCTTATAAAAAAGGGTGATCACAAGAATATACCCTACTTTGATCTGAAAATAGGGTAATTGTTCTGTAAAAGATTGGGTATTTTTTACGAAATACTGCCTGGGAATGTCCCATTGCTTTATTCCGATAATGTCTGTATAATGTTCTGCAGGAGCCTCTTTCTTGATTTCCTCATAGGTCAGGATTCGGACTTTATCCGGTGAGTCCGGAAATTCGGAAGTATACATACATCCCATATAGCCCGGCATATCCCAGTCATATACTCTGTTCTGATAATTCCAGAATGTAAGAAGAGCAAGTATCGAAATGATAAACAAAAAGGAGAGTCTCCATTTCAGCTTCATAAACCTGTATAAGATGTCAATTATAAGTCTTCTGCTTCAGCAAGAAGTTCAACGATATCTTTTACGGCAACCTCTGTATTTTTGTTAAAGTGTTTTACACCATCCGTCATCATGGTATTGCAGAAAGGGCATCCTGTAGCAATTACCTTAGGCTCAAAAGATAAAGCTTCTTCTGTTCTTTCAATATTGATGTCTTTCTTTCCTTTTTCAGGTTCTTTAAACATCTGTGCGCCTCCTGCTCCACAACAAAGACCATTGGTTTTGCAACGCTTCATTTCTACAAGTTCGGCATCCAGCTTTTCAAGAAGCATTCTTGGCGCTTCATATTCGTCGTTGGCACGTCCCAGATAACATGGATCATGGAAAGTAATTTTTTTCCCTCTGAATGCACCTCCTTCAATCTTCAGTCTTCCTTCTTCCATTAAGGTTTTAAGAAACTGGGTATGGTGTACTACTTCAAAGTGCCCACCAAGGCTTGGATATTCATTTTTCAGAGTATTGAAACAGTGTGGACAAGCTGTTACGATTTTCTTTACTTCGTAAGCATTTAATACTTCAATATTGGTAAGCGCCATCATCTGGAAAACGAATTCGTTTCCTGCTCTTTTCGCAGGATCTCCTGTACAACTTTCTTCCTGTCCAAGAACAGCAAATTCAACTCCTATTTTATTTAATATCTTGCAAAATGCTTTTGTAATTTTTTTAGCACGGTCATCAAAACTTCCCGCACATCCAACCCAGAATAAAACTTCTGGTGCTTTTCCTTCGGCAGCATATTCTGCCATTGTTTTTATAGTGAAATCCATTCTAAATCAAATTTATCAATATACAAATGTAACAGTTTACCAATGATTGTTACATCGTTACATTATTTACATTGTTACATTAATTTTCGTTTGCCCAGTTCAGACGGTCAGCCTGATTATACTGCCAAGGGGCTGCATTATTTTCCACATTGGTCATCATCAGATTCAGTTCCTGTGGAGCAGCAGACTGTTCCATCACCAGGAATCTTCTCATTTCAAAGATAATGGAAAGCGGGTCAAGCAATACCGGGCAAGCTTCTGTACATGCATTACATGTGGTACAAGCCCAAAGTTCTTCTTTCGTGATATAATCGTTCAACAGTTTTTTACCGTCATCTACGAATTTTCCGTTTTTATCAATGTTTCTTCCCACTTCTTCCAATCGGTCTCTGGTCTTCATCAGGATCAATCTCGGAGAAAGTTTTTTACCGGTAATATTAGCCGGGCAAACGGAAGTACAACGTCCACATTCGGTACACGAATAGGCATTCAGCAATTGTACCTGGTTCAGATCAAAAATATCTTCTGCCCCAAATTTGGAAGGTACATCAGCTTCTGCGCCTTCAGCCGGAGCAGCATATGGATCTGCATTAGGATCCATCATTAATTTGATCTCCTTTGTTACAGACTCAAGGTTATTGAACTTTCCTTTTTTATCAAGGTTTGCATACCATGTACTTGGAAACGCCAGGATAATATGCAAATGTTTTGAGTAATAAAGATAGTTCATAAAGAAAAGAATACCTACAAAGTGGAACCACCATGCTCCTTTCTCTGTGAACATCAAAAACCCGCTGTCAAAGTTGAAGATTTCCAAGAACGGCACAAATGTCATCTCACTGATCGGGAAGCTTCCATGTACTGGTAAAACTCCTCTTGACTGCAAAATAAAATCTGAGGCATTCATTTTAAAGAAAGCCATCATCAGGGCAAATTCGATGATAAGAATCCAGTTGGCATCTTCTTTCGGCCATCCGAAAAGCTCCTTCATTGTTAATCTTTTAACCCCATAAAAGTTTCTTCTAATGAAAAATATAACCACACCTATTACAACCAGAAGTGCAAGCACTTCTAATGTAGCTGTAAAGAAGCTATAGAATCCGTGTCCCAAAACCGAGGCCAGAAAACGGTGAGTACCAAACAGTCCATCAACAATTATTTCAATGAGTTCTATATTAATGATAATAAAACCAACATAGACAAAAATGTGTAAAATTCCTGCGATAGGACGTTTTACCATCTTACTCTGTCCCATAGCCACATTGGCCATGATACTCCAGCGTTCAGATTTTCTGTCACTTCTATTGATTTCACGACCCAGCCTGATATTTCTGTATATCTTCTGCAGGCTTTTGGCAAACAGCCCGAACCCGGCTACTAATAAAATCAGGAAAATAATGTTATCGATGTACTGCATAAGGCGTATTAGTCTTTGTTATTTTTACCGAAAACCGAGAAGTTGATATATCTCTTCGGATTCGCTTTCATATCTTCGATTAATGTATTCAGATTGGAAGAAGCTGAATTCAGGTTGTTGTACAGTTGATCGTCCTTCATCAGTTTACCTAAACTTCCTTCTCCTTTATCAATACCTCCAATCACCTGATTCAATTTTCCTACTGTAGCATCTAAACTTGCAATGGTAGCATTCAACTGTTTAGTGTCGATACTTTCTGCAAGATGTCCGTATTTATCTAGTGTTACTTTTCCGCTTTGCATAGTAAGACTTGCATCATCCAACACTTTTTGCAGTTTTGGATCATTGTGTCCTACAAGCGTATTTACACTTCCTGCTGTGGATTGTAATGCTCCTACTGTTTTATTAAGGTTAGCTAGTAAAGCTTTAATTTCGGCTCTGTTCTGAGCATCAAAAACCTGATTGGCATTCGCCATTAAAGAGTCTACTCTATGTAAAACCACCTGTAGCTGATCTTTTACCGGACCTACCTGCGAAGAAAGACTTCCCAGCGTTCCCAGCTTGAAAGCACCTTTTAAAGTGTCACCGTCTTTTGCAGTCGGCCCACCATACATAAGGTTTACTCTCATTTCTTTACCAGACATTAATCCCGGCTCAAAGATCTCCAATGATGAGTTTTTTGAAAATTCGAATTTATTGTCGACGGTAACTTTTACGACAAAATTAATTTTTCCATCTTTTGAGGTGATAGGAATAATTTTATCTACCTGCCCTACTTTCAGACCATTAATAGAAACTGCCGCAGACTGCGCCAGACCTTCTACATTGTCATATTTTGCGTAAAATATATTGTCGGTAGTAAAAAGGCTTTTCCCTTTCATAAACTGAAACAACACCACAAAGCCTACGATAGCTAGAAGTGCAATCACACCAGCTTTTAATTCTTTACTGAACTTCACTTGCTAATTTTTTTCTAATAAGCAAATATAATACATTTTAAATAAATCTTTTCCTTTATTATTCTGCCATAAATACAAAAAAAGCGACAAAAAATTTTGCCGCTTTTTATATCATTGAAATGAATTTCTTATTGTTGCTGATTCCCCAGCTTGTTCCAGATCTCGATTCTGTAATCTTCGATATCTGCATTATCCTGAAGACTCTTCATCCAGGCCTGTCCGAACATTCCAGCACTTCTCTGAGTAAGAGATTCTGTAAACTGCTTAAGATCTCCAGGCTGCTTGTTTACAGTTTCTGATTTTTTGATCAGAACATAAACTCCTGTTCCACCTTCAACCGGGTTAGAAAGTTTACCTTTTGCAACACCGAACGCTGCACCGGCAACTTTAGGTTCCATAGCCCCTGCTACAGAAGGATTCAACAGATTCACCTGAGCTGATTGTTTTGGAGCTGCAAATAATTTGGCAATCTGATCTAAGCTTGAAGCTTTTGCTGCTGCAATTTTATCAGAGATTTGTTTTGCTGCCAGTTTATTTTTAACGATAACTTCAATCTGATCTCTTACAGATTCAGGATCAGCAAGACCTGCCTCCTGTTTTCCGTTCAGATATACTACAATTTTATCACCTGTTCCGTCTACTGTAAATAATTCAGTATCTCCTTTTTCTCTTTTCTTATCAAAAGCCCAGGTAAGGATATCAGCATCTTTTTCAGTACCTAAGCCCTGAAGCTGACCTTCAAATCTTTTTGCTGCTTTTGGATTGGAGAACTGGTAGTTTCCTTTTTTAGCAATGTTCACAAAATCGTTGAAAGATTTTCCTTGAACCTGCTGAATGAATTTTCTTGAGTTTTTATCTGTTTCAGCTTCAGTAGCATCTGAAGGTTTGATTGCTTTCACAAGGTTAGCAACTTTATACCCCATTGATCCTGATTTCTTATCTTCAATATTGATGATATGGTAACCGAATTGTGTTTCTACTACCCCTGTAGCTCCTTTAGGATTGTTTGCAAGATAAGCAAGGAATTCAGGAACGAAAGGTGTTTCCGGTGTTGTCCATCCAAGACTACCTCCCTGAGCTGCAGAATTCGGATCGCTTGAAAGCTTAAGGAATTCTGTAAATTTAGCAGGAGTTGCTTTTACGATTGCACCAATTGAGTCTGCCAATTTCTTAGCCTGCTCTTTGGTTCTCGTTACCCCTTCACCTGCAGGGCTTCCTTTGAATGCAATTAGGATATGTCTGGATAAAGTAGAATCTGAAGGTCTTTTTCCTACCAATTTAGAGACTACATATACATCTTGTTCTTTATAAGGACCAAAAGTCTGACCTACCGCTGCTGCTGTGATCTGATCTTTGATTGTTGGAGGCAATTGTGCAGGATTCAGATACTGAGGATTGAATGGTGCATCAGAATTTGCTGCAACAAACATAGAATCGTTTTTAGTATTCTGGAAGTTTTCAGTTCCTCCACTTGCATCCGTACCTCCTGAATATAATTTTGTAATTTCTTTCAGGGCTGCTGCATCATCTGCTGCACTAGGTTTAGATGGGAAAAATACAATACCGATATTTCTGCTTGGCTCAGCTTTGAACATTACAGGGTGCTTCTTGATGTAATCAGCAAGATCCTGTGTGGTAACATTGATCTTTGTTTTTTGAAGATAAGCTGCGTAATCTACTTTTACAAAGTCGATATCTGCAAGCTGATCTCTCTGCTTCATCAATTCTTCAGCTTCTTTCTTACCTGTAGTAATCCCTGCTGAAAGATTAGTAAACACCTGTCTTGCCATTAGTCTGTACTCGATTGTCTTTCTCGTTTTCAACCATTGTGCATATCCCTGAGGATTGGTGTTTTGTAATGTTTCAATTTCTTTTTTAAGCTCTTGAGTTTTAAAGTTACCTTTCTCATCAAAGAACTGTTGATTCTGAGCAAACATCTGATCGTACTGGATTTGATTCCAGAAATAATCATCAGTCATTTCAAAGCCCAGTTTCTCAAACTGTTGTTTGATAAGTTTAGATTGTACAAGTAACTGCCACGCCTGCTCTTCAAGACCGTTTTTCGGACGACCTTGCTGTTCAGCCTGCTGCTGCAACACGAAAAGCTGATCATTGAACTCTTCGCGGGTGATTTTCTCACCGTTTACTTTTCCTAAAACGTCAGGATTCTTACCAAAAACCTTGTCGATACTATCGGGGTTTACCAGGAACGCCAAAAGCGCTAAGGCTATTACTCCCATTAAAAGCCAAGGCTTACTCCTAATCTGTCCTAAAATTGCCATTTTATAAATTATAGTTTTTTATCAGTTTGCGAAAATACACATTTTTAAGAAATTACAGAAACAGAACTGCTTTATTTTGATTTTTAATGCAAAGTTTATCTAAAAAAGGAAATTTTGACCGTATTTTTAAGTAAAAAACAAATGGCATAAGTATTGTGCATTTTTAAAACATTATAATATGCCGCACGTTTTCAGAGTATATTATATAAAAATCCCTTTAACGATAAAAAACGAAAATGACAATTTGTCATTCGATTGACTATGACAGAATTTGAAGATATTAGTTTAGAAGAAATGATCAGTGACGGATTTGATATCGTAACTGAAGAAATCAATCTTTCCGATTTCGCAGAGACTGATAAAAATTCCGAACAGAAAATATTCCCTATACTTCCCGTAAGAAATATGGTCATGTTCCCTAATGTGGTAATTCCTATTACTGCGGGGAGAAAAACCTCTATACAGCTTCTTGAAGAGGCACAGAAAAACGGGGATTTTATTGGAATTGTAAGCCAGAAAAATTCGGATCTGGAACAACCTTCCGAAAAAGATATATATACTACCGGAACACTGGCAAAGATTATTAAGATCATTAAGCTTCCCGAAGGCAATATTACTGCTATTACCAAAGGGTTTCACAGATTTAAGATTAAAAAAATCGTTGATAATCAACCATATTTTAAAGCTGAAATATCAAAATTAAAAGATACCCAGCCTAAAGACCGGGAAGAGTATGAAGCATTGCTGGAAAACATCAAGGATCTTGCCTTAAAGATCATTGAACTGGATCCTAATATTCCTAATGCCGCCAACTTTGCGATTAAAAATATTAACAATAATGATGATCTTCTGAATTTCATCTGCACCAATGCTAATTTCTCTTCGATTGCAAAACAAAAACTGCTTGAAGAGAAAAGTCTTATGACAAGAGCCAACCAGTGCTACGAGCTGATGCATGAGGATTTCAGAAAACTGGAACTGAGAAACCAGATTCATCAGAAAACTTCAAAAGATTTAGATAAGCAACAGAGAGAATATTTCCTGAATCAGCAAATCAGAACAATCCAGGAAGAACTGGGCGGTGGACCTGAAAGTGATGTGGAAGACCTTATTGCTAAAGCTAAATCAAAAAAATGGAGTCAGGAGGTAGAAGACCATTTCCAGAAGGAAATCGGCAGACTGCAACGTCAGAATCCCAACTCTCCGGATTATAATGTTCAGAGAAACTATCTGGATTTCTTTACAGATCTACCTTGGGAAACTTATACAAAAGATATTTTTGATATTGCAAAAGCTGAAAAAGTACTTGACAAAGCGCACTTCGGACTGGAAGATATTAAGAAAAGAATCCTGGAGCACATGGCTGTTTTAAAATTAAAAAACAACATGAAGTCTCCTATCCTATTATTGGTAGGGCCTCCGGGGGTGGGTAAAACTTCCTTAGGAAAATCTATTGCAGATGCTTTAGGAAGAAAATATGTAAGATTGTCATTGGGAGGACTTCATGACGAGAGTGAAATCCGTGGACATAGAAAAACGTATATCGGTGCTATGGCGGGAAGAATTTTACAGTCCATCAAAAAATCCGGTACTTCAAATCCGGTAATTGTTCTTGATGAGATTGATAAAATCGGACAGGGACTTCATGGGGACCCGAGCTCAGCACTCCTAGAAGTTCTTGACCCAGAGCAAAATAAGTCTTTCTATGATAATTTCCTGGAGATGGGTTATGACCTTTCAAAAGTAATGTTCATTGCAACTGCCAACTCACTTTCAACCATACAGACTCCTCTTTTAGACAGAACCGAAATTATTCAGATTGCCGGCTATACTTTGGAGGAAAAGATTGAGATTGCCAAAAGACATTTGATCAGGAAACAACAGGAGGAAAATGGTCTGGATGCAAAATCATTCAAACTTGGAAATGCAGAACTCAAACATATTATAGAAGCTCATACTTCAGAAAGCGGAGTGAGAACTCTGGAGAAAAGAATAGCAGCCATTGGAAGATGGGTAGCGCTACAGACTGCTTTGATAAAAGATTATGATCCAAAAATCTCAGTAGAAAAAGTAGATGAAATTCTTGGGGTTCCAAGACCTAAAAGCTTATCTGAAATCACTGGAGTTCCGGGTGTGGTAACTGGTCTTGCATGGACAAGTGTAGGTGGAGATATCCTTTATATTGAAAGTATTTTAAGCAATGGTAAAGGGGCATTAACGATGACTGGAAACCTGGGAACGGTAATGAAAGAGTCTGCTACTATTGCTTTGGAATATATTAAAGCTAAGCATGATGAACTGGGTATTCCTCAGGAAGACATTGAAAAGAAAAACATCCACGTACACGTTCCTGAAGGGGCAACTCCTAAAGATGGACCGTCTGCCGGTATTGCTATGCTGACATCCATGGTTTCTTCATTTAAAAACAAGAAAGTAAAACCCCACCTGGCAATGACCGGGGAGATTACATTAAGAGGGAAAGTACTACCTGTAGGAGGAATCAAAGAAAAGCTTCTTGCAGCAACAAGAGCAGGAATCAAAGATGTTATTCTTTGTGAGGCCAACAGAAAAGATGTGGAGGAAATCAAAAAAGATTATCTTAAAAATCTGAGAGTACACTACGTCAACAGAATGGAGGAAGTCATTGACATCGCCATTGAAGAATAAAACAACTTATAACATATTAACTTCTCAATAAAGAAACACGTTCTGATATTCAGGGCGTGTTTCTGTTTTAGGTAAAAAATCACAATCAATCTGGCTGGGTGGAATAAAATTTGATACAATCCAAGAAAATCCTGAAGGATTGAATAAAAAATTTTTCAATTCGGAAGGGTTTTCTTATTTTTATTCCACACCGCATATTTTTAGATTATGAATTTTCTTAGACTTCCTTTCCTTGTCAAGCTTACCCTCGTGGTGGTTTCCATCATTGGACTTGGCTATCTTCTGGCATTGGGACAGAGTATTTTAGCTCCGTTTTTCCTGGCATTCCTGATGGCAATGCTGTTTTTACCTGCAGCCACTTTTATGGAAAGAAAGTTAAGATTTCCAAGATCTATGTCTACCATGACTTCAGTATTTATTATGCTGATGATTTTAGGTGGTATCATTTATTTCTTTACCAATCAGCTGTCTGACTTCAGTAAGGATCTTCCACACCTCAAGGAACAGTTTACGACTGTTTTTAACAGCCTTCAGCATTGGGTTTCCAAAACATTTAATGTGAAAGTGGATGAACAGGTGGATTATATTAACCAGGGATTAACTAAACTGCTGTCTTCTTCGGGAGTCATTTTAGGATTTACTTTTGGAATATTTTCAACCGGATTCGGATTTATTATATTTTTCACCCTGTTTTTCATCTTTATTTTAAATTACAGAAGACTTTTAAACAATTTTATCGTTACAGTTTTCAATGAAAGACATAAAGCAAGTGTACAGGAAGCTGTAAACGAAATTAGAATCATGACCAAGAAGTATATCTTCGGGCTTTTCCTTCAGGTGATTATTGTATCTGTTCTTACTTCCACGCTACTTACCATTCTGGGAGTGAAATATGCTATCCTTTTAGGAGTTCTCACAGGATTATTAAACGTTATTCCGTATCTGGGAATTTTTATTTCTCTTCTCATTTCCTGTTTTATAGCGTTTGCTACTTCTACGCCTTCAACCTGTATTTATGTTGCCTTAGGGTATATTGCCATTCATGCTGTAGATGGAAATATTGTCCTACCATTTGTGGTGGGCTCTAAAGTAAAGATCAACGCTCTATTTTCTTTTATTGGAATCCTTTTAGGAGAACATCTTTGGGGAATTGCAGGAATGTTCCTGTGCATTCCAGCGATTGCGATTATAAAAATTATCTGTGAAAGAGTAGACGATCTAAAACCTTGGGGAAGATTGCTAGGAGAAGAGCCCAAACCTCATAAGAAGAAAAAAAGCTACAAAATTTCCAAGAATATCACTTTGAAGGAAATGGACTAGAATATGAGTAATGAGTAATAAGCAATGGGGACTCATTGGTATACTCGTAACTTTAAATAAAAAGACTGCCTTTTTCGAGACAGTCTTTTTTATATTATTTATGGAAGAGCACACAAAGGGCTCATTCCATTTGGACACGTTTCCGTACAAAGAATATAAGATTGGCTGTCAGGACAATATCCATAAGAAGGTCCACTAGGATCTCCACCCGGGCCACCTAAACAAGGATCACCTGGTGGAATTTTACACGGACATCCAATTGGTCCTATATCACATTTTCCAACACCTCCGCCTCCTTGGATTTCTCTCAAATCCGTACGGTTTAATTTTTTAAGATTTTTCAACATAATAGTATTAGTTTAGTTTGAATATCAAATATAAACAATGAAATTGTCCAAAACACAACATTAACCTATCATTAACATTAATTATACATTTTTTATAAAAATACAATCAAAGAATCCTATTTTTATTTTACATTTGGTATAAAATCACCAAACATGAAAACAGTAAAATTCATTTTATGTTTACTTTTCGGGCTTATGTTTATTAATGCCGGATTAAACAAGTTTTTTAATTATATGCCCATGGAGAAACCTACTCCAGAACAAATGAAACTTTTCGCTGCTTTTGGAGAAATCAGCTGGCTGATGCCATTAGTGGGCATTGTAGAAGTTATTGGCGGGTTATTATTTATTTTCCCAAAAACAAGAGCATTAGGTGCCATTGTTATTTTACCTGTCATGGTAGGAATTGTCACGCATGTTTTCACAATGGATAAATCTCCTATGGGAATGGGTATTGCCGGAGTAATGTTTCTGATCAATCTTTGGATGATTATTGACAACAAGGAAAAATATAAACATTTAGTTTCATAAGGCGGCAGATGATAGGTTGCAGGTTGCAGCACCTACAACCTATTACCTGCTACCTGTCACCTATACGAAAGCACTGAAACCTGTTATCGATCGTCCTACGATGAGCGAGTTGATTTCTTTTGTTCCTTCGTAAGAATAAATGGCTTCTGCATCGGCAACAAACCGGGCCACATCGTACTCAAGCAGAATTCCGTTTCCTCCCATTACTTCTCTTGCTCTGGAAACAATGTCTCTTGTTCTGAGGGTACAGAAAACTTTGGCTAAAGAAGCATGTTCATCTTTTAAAATTCCTTCATCCTGCATTTCAGACAGTCTGAAAACCATCGTCTGCATAGCAGTGAGATTAGACAACATTTCCACCAGATGTCCCTGAATCATTTGGAATGAGGCAATAGGTCTTCCAAACTGTTCTCTTTTTCGGGTATAATCCAAAGCACTTTCGTAAGCTCCGCGTGCACAACCTGTGGCCATCCATGCTACTCCAGCTCTTGTCATTCTCAGTACTTTTCCTGTATCTTTAAAGGAATTGGCATTCTGCAGACGGTTTTCTTCGGTAACGAGACAGTCTTTTAAGGTAATCAATCCGTTCTGAACAATTCTTAACGCCATTTTTCCTTTGATCTTTTCTACGGAATATCCCGGATTATCTTTTTCTACAATAAAACCTTTCACTTCTCCGCTATCCAGATCTCTTGCCCAGATAATGATCAGATCAGCGAAAGTAGCATTCCCGATCCATTTTTTCTGGCCATTAAGAATCCAACCTTCAGGTGTTTTTTTACAGGTCACTGTAAGTCCGCCTGCTGCTCCTGATCCAACTTCGGGCTCCGTAAGTCCAAAGGCACCAATTTTTTCAAATTTCTGCATCTGAGGAAGCCATTTTTGCTTCTGCTCTTCCGATCCGCAGATATAAATAGAACCCATTGCCAGTCCGGATTGTACTCCGAAAAAAGTGGCAATAGAAGCATCTACTCTTGCCATCTCCATGGCAATAACACCTTCCATCAGGAAAGGCATTCCCGGACAGCCATACCCTTCATAAGTAACCCCGCAGATATCCAGTTTTTGAAATTTTGGGATCAGCTCAAAAGGAAATTCATCTCTGAGCCAGTAGTGATTGACCAGAGGTTTAACTTCTTTTTCCATGAACGCTCTTACTTTAAGCTGAATTTCACGCTGTTCAGGAGTAAGAGTATGGTAGATATCATAAAAGTCTCCATCAATGGGAGGAAGTTCTTTCTTTTTCTTTTCGGGATCGAGCATTTTCATAAGCCCGGAAAGCTGTTTATCATCCAGTTTTGAGAAATTATGCATCAGTTTTGGCAAATCCACTTTTTGAGAAATGGCGCTCAGCTGATCAAAATCTATAGATGTGAATAATCCTATTGCGTTTCTGATTTTGGAAAAAGTATTTGACATAGTGATAGATTGTAGTTTTGGTTTGTAAAAGATAAGCAAAAACTGCTCCGAAAGCAATGGCTGAAGCTCAAGTTTATTTTACAAAATGCTATATTTCAATTCATTAAAACCGAAAATTTTATTTACAAGGTTTTTACTTTTGATTTTCAAGTGTTACAAAAGATCCTGACTGAACTTTGACTCAAGCAAAACAACAAAAATCAGCGCTATGAAAACCACTTACATTAAATTATCTCTGTCAGCTATACTTTTATTAGGAATTTATTCATGTAAAAAAGGAGAAGTAGCTTCAACAGACCTTGAAGCATATGCTACAACAGATTCTGCTTCTGCTATTGTTTCCGACAGTATTTCATCCGTTGCAGAAATGAAAGTAAAAGACAAACAGTTCATCAAAACAGCTGATGTGAACATGGAAGTAAAAGATGTGTATAATGCAACGATTGCTATTGAAAAATCGGTTCAGGAGCTTGGAGGATTTGTTACCAATAGTAATCTTCAAAGTAACGTTGTTTCTGAAAACACCTACAACACATCCAATGAAAAGGCGATGCTGGTTAAAAAATACCAGACAGAGAACAGAATGCAGGTACGTATTCCAACGGAAAAACTGGGAGAATTATTGACAGCGATCAATACCAATAAATTATTTCTTAATTCAAGATCAATCAATGCTGAGGATGTTACGGCCAACATCAAGTATTCTGAACTAGAAGGGAAAAGAAATCAAAAAACTTCTGAGAACATCAGCAAGCTGAAAACAAATAAAGATAAAGTAACGCTGGATGATGAGAATATGTCTGAAGCAAATCTTCAAAAGCTTTCCAGCATGAACATGACGGATGATCTGAAATACAGCACGATTGACATTTACATCAAAGAACCTCAGTTGCGTATTGCAGAAATTGCTGTTACCAACACTACAAGTATTGATAATAAGTATAAATACAATTTCATCTATGATGCTAAAGATGGCTTTGTATACGGTTTTTATCTGATTCAGAGAATTATTGTGGGGCTTATCAATGTATGGCCACTCCTATTAATTGCTGCTGCAATCTTCTATTTTTTAAGAAAAAGAAAAATTTCAAAACCTGAGTATTCAAAAAACCCGGAATAAAAAAAACCATCCTAACCAATTGGTTATCATCATAATTTTAGATTTTACGGCCTCCTGTTTTCAGGAGGTTTTTATTTTTTTTGAAAAAAAACTGTAACGATTGTAATGCCTGCTTTACCTACTGTTTAAAAGAACAGAAAATCAAAAAAATTAATACAATGAGAAATTTAATAAAACTTGGATTCGCAGCATTAGTGTCATTGAATTTCATAACAGCCAACGCACAAAGTAAAAACAAAGAAAACAGCCTGCTTTGGGAAATATCCGGCAACGGACTTTCGAAGCCTTCTTATATTACCGGAACTTTTCATATCTTATGCAGTAAAGATTTTGAGATCAAATCTAAGGTATTGAAAGCGCTTGAGAAATCTGACAACTTTGTTATGGAAATCAATTATACGGATCCCGCTGAAATGATGTCATTACAGAAAATGTTTAAAGCAGATAAAAAAATATCGGATCAGCTTTCTCCCGTAGAAGCTAAAGAGCTGAATACTGTTCTTGCCAATTACGGAACGGATCTGAAAAGTATAGATTCTTCAAGCCCTCAGGCATTGTATGCTCTTCTTTCTACCAAAGCAATCCCCTGCCCTCAGACGGAAGTAAAACTTTACGAAATGGAACTTCTTCAGAAAGCAATGAAAGATAAAAAAAGCATAAAAGGGCTGGAAAAAGTGGAAGATCAGATGAAATCAATCAATGAGGCTTACGACCTGAAGAGCATTATTGCTCAACTGAAAATGGACAAGGAATATCAAATATTGTTCAGACAGATGATTGAAGCTTTTAAAAATGAAAATGGACAATCTTTATACAGTCTTTTTAAGGATGAAAGATTTATGAATGCTCATCAGGAAAAGGCCATGCTGACCAACAGAAATCAGAACTGGATAAAAGTAATGCCGGACATGATGAAAAAAGAAAGTTCTTTCTTTGCTGTCGGTGGATCTCATCTTATGGGTGAAAACGGAATTATTCCTCTTCTACAGGCAAAAGGTTACACGGTAAAACCTGTATCAAGCTTATAACTATAACCAAACCATGAAACGATTGTGAGCAATCCAACTGAAACCGCTTTTTTAAAGCTCGTCAACCAGCACAAGGGCATTTTATATAAAGCTTCAAGGATCTATGCAGATTCCGTAGAAGACCGGGAAGACCTGCAGCAGGAAATCCTAATCCAGCTTTGGAAGTCCTACCAGAATTTCAAAGGCAATAGTGAGTTTTCCACATGGATGTACCGGGTTGCCATCAATACTGCAATTACCTATTTAAAAAAGGAAAAGCAAAGATCTAATAATCACACAGATGCTCCTTCGCACTTTGAAGTTCAGCAGGAAGATTATAATCCCACCAAAGACAGGCAGCTGGAAATTTTCTACAGGGCCGTTCAGGAACTGAACTCTCTGGAAAAAGCCGTCATATTTTATTTCATGGAAGGGATGTCTCACAAAGAAATAGGGAATAATTTAGGACTTAGTGAAGGCAACGCGCGAGTAAAACTCAATAGAACAAAAGAAAAAATACAGCAAATCATAAAAAAATCAGGTTATGAATTTTGATCAATTAAAAGAACAGTGGAATAAAGAAGACAGCGATGTCCATATTCCTGATACCATAAAGCAATTAAAGGAAAGCAAACACCCAATAGAAAAAATCCAGAAAAACATGAAGAAAGAATTTCCTATGCAGATTCTGGCCATCATTCTGATCGCTTTTTTCCCTTTACAGTTCAAATTCCCTCATTCACAGTACATTATTTATTATGTATCCTATACGATGATGGTGGTTATCTCTTCATACTATCTGCTAGGATTTTATAAATTCTACAAACAGACGGAACTTTATACCGGAAACACTAAAAACAGTCTTTGGAAAATATATCATGAACTTCGTCTGAATATGGAAAGATATCAGTCTTTTGGATTTTTATTACTTCCACATTTACTTATTACTATTGGACTGGTTATCTACAATACGATGAAAGAGCAGGGAAAGTCTTTACCAGAACTTTCTGCTTCTCATCAACAGGGATTAATCATTGCAGTACTAATAGGAACGTTAGGGTTTATAACCAGCATTGTTCTATGGACAAAATACATCTATGGAGGAAGCGCAAAACAATTGGAAAACATTCTGAACGAAATGGATGAATAGTATTGAAAACTCCTACCACAAAACACATTTTACAAAACCTCAGACCTGTTCTGGGGTTTTGTTTTTTAAAAAAATGTTATTTATCGTCTTCAAATTTATCAGAGGTTTTATTTTTCCGTAAATTTGCAAATCAGAAATAAATCATTATGGATTATAACCTATTCTCATCCGATATATGATCTTCTGATTGATAAAAATTCTGTAATATGCTATCAAAAATAAATCCAACACAAACTAGCAGCTGGAAAGCACTTGACGAACACTTCGGTGGAAATGACTTTGATCTTAGAACTCTTTTCCAGTATAACCCGAACCGTTTTAATGAGTTTTCTCTACAAAAGGACAATTATCTTTTTGATTATTCTAAAAATTTAATCGATTCAAGAACAAAGAATCTTTTACTACAACTTGCTGAAGAAAGCCAGTTAAAAGATGCTATTTCCAAAATGTTCTCAGGAGATAAAATCAATGAAACAGAAGGGAGAGCTGTTCTTCATACCGCCTTAAGAGATTTCTCCGACCGTGAAATTATCGTAGATGGAGAAAATATCAAACCACAGATCAAGAGAGTTCTTGAGCATATGAAATCTTTTTCTGAGAAGATTATTTCAGGAGAACATAAAGGTTTCAGCGGAAAAGAGATTACAGATGTAGTCAACATCGGAATCGGAGGATCAGATTTAGGTCCTGTTATGGTTTGTTCAGCTTTAAAGCATTTTAAAACAAGATTAAACGCTCACTTTGTTTCCAACGTGGACGGAAATCATATCGCAGAAGTAGTAAAAGATTTAAATCCTGAAACTACTTTATTCATCATTGCTTCCAAGACATTTACGACTCAGGAAACAATGACGAATGCCAATTCAGCTAAAGACTGGTTTCTGAAAGCAGGAAAACAGGAAGATGTAGCAAAACATTTCGTTGCTTTATCTACTAATATTGAAGAAGTTAAGAAGTTTGGAATCGCAGAAGAAAATATTTTTGAATTCTGGGACTGGGTAGGCGGAAGATATTCTCTTTGGAGTGCTATCGGATTAAGTATTGTACTTTCTGTAGGATATGAAAACTTTGAGCAGCTTTTAAGAGGTGCTTTTGATACAGACCAACACTTCCAGACAGCAGAATTCTCGGAAAATGTTCCCGTATTAATGGGACTTTTAGGAATCTGGTACCGTAATTTTTATGCAGCAACCACTTATGCCATCTTACCTTATTCTCAATATCTGGACAGATTTGCAGCGTATCTTCAGCAGGGAGATATGGAAAGTAACGGAAAGTGTGTAGACAGAAATGGTGAATTCGTAGAATATGAAACGGGACCGATCATCTGGGGAGAACCTGGAACCAATGGACAACATGCATTCTACCAGTTAATCCATCAGGGAACAGAATTGATTCCGGCAGATTTTATTGCCTATGCAAAAAGCCCGAACCATGTTTCTGATCACCAAGACAAATTATTAGCGAACTTTTTTGCTCAGACTGAGGCACTTGCCTTCGGAAAACTGGAAGAAGAAGTGGAAGAAGAGCTTAGAAATTCCGGAAAATCTGATGAAGAAATAGACAGACTGATCAATTTCAAAGTCTTCCATGGAAACACTCCAACTAACTCTATATTATTCAAAGAATTAACTCCTTTCTCATTAGGTCAATTGATCGCCCTTTACGAACACAAAATTTTCGTTCAGGGTGTCATCTGGAATATTTTCAGTTTTGACCAGTTTGGGGTAGAATTAGGAAAAGTATTAGCCAATAAAATCCTTCCTGAGCTTGAAAACAATGAAGCAATAAGCTCTCATGACAGCTCTACCAACGGATTGATCAATTACTATAAAGAAAATAAATAGTAAGTAAAAAGAAAGTAAAAGTAAATCTATAAAGTAAAAAAGTAAAAATGGCAGAAATTCTTGACGGACTTAAAGTATCCAAGGAAATTAAAGCGGAGATCAAGGTAGAAGTAGAAAAGATTCTCGCAAGCAAAAGAAGAGCTCCGCATTTGGTAGCTATTCTTGTAGGAAATAACGGAGCTAGCAAGGCCTATGTAAACTCTAAAGTGAAAGACTGTGAGGAAGTAGGATTTCAATCCAGCTTAATCAAGTTTCCAAGCACTGTTTCTGAATCTGAACTATTGGAAAAAATTGACGAGCTTAATAAGTCTAAAGCGGTAGACGGATTTATCGTTCAGCTGCCTTTACCAGATCAGATTGATCAGGAAAAGATCATCAATGCTATTGACCCTAGAAAAGATGTGGATGGTTTCCACCCGGAAAACTTCGGTAAAATGGCTCTTGAAATGGATACTTTCTTACCGGCAACTCCTTTCGGGATCTTAACTTTATTGGAAAGATATAATATTGAAACGAAAGGAAAAGACTGTGTCATTATCGGAAGAAGTAAAATTGTAGGAAGACCAATGAGTATTTTGATGGGAAGAAAAGATTTCCCTGGAAACTCTACTGTTACCCTTACACACTCATACACGAAAGACATCGAAGAATATACAAGAAAAGCAGACATCGTCATTACCGCTTTGGGAGATCCACATTTCTTAAAAGGAGATATGATCAAGGAAGGAGCAGTAATTGTTGACGTGGGTATTACAAGAGTAGATAATGACTCTCCAAAAGGATATTATCTTGCAGGTGATGTGGATTTTGACAGCTGTGCTGCCAAAGCAAGCTGGATCACTCCCGTACCTGGAGGAGTAGGCCCAATGACAAGAGCGATGCTGATGAAAAACACCATCATTGCTTACAAAACTTCGGTCTATAACGACTAATTTTAAAATGAATAAAGAAGAAGATATTTTATTAAAAGAAGGTAAAATGCTCCCTGTGATGGAGCATTTTTACACTTTACAGGGAGAAGGAGCACATACCGGAAAAGCCGCCTATTTTATCAGGCTGGGAGGTTGTGATGTTGGATGTCACTGGTGTGATGTAAAAGAAAGCTGGGATCCGGAACTCCACCCTTTGATGAATGCAGAAGAAATTGCAGAAACAGCTGCCAGACATTGTAAAACAATTGTATTGACTGGCGGTGAACCTTTAATGTGGAATTTAGATATCCTGACCTCCAAACTGAAAGAATTGGGATGTACAGTGCACATCGAAACGTCAGGAGCGTATCCTATGAGCGGGCAACTGGACTGGATTACTCTCTCCCCTAAGAAAACAGGACTTCCTAAAGAAGAGATCTATCAAAAGGCCAATGAGCTTAAAGTCATTATTTTCAATCAGCATGATTTTACTTTTGCTCAGGAACAGGCTGCAAAAGTTTCTCAAAACTGTAAGCTTTATCTTCAGAGTGAATGGAGCAAAAGAAACGACATGTATCCCAAGATCACAGATTTCATTCTGGAAAACCCTGAATGGCAGGCTTCTGTTCAGACGCACAAATATCTGAATATCCCGTAAAAAAGTGTAAATTAGCCGGGCTTATTCGCTATAATACCGATAGATGCAGAGAATTCGATACTCTAGATACCTGAAATCAATCATTATGTTGCTTGACCTCATGGTTATTGCATCTATCTTCATATTCTTTTTTATAAGCAGAAATGAAAGTTTAAAATACAATGAAGAAACCTGGTATCAGAATAGTTTTTCTCTGGTTCTGTTGTTTTTGTTCTGGGTACTATTAAGTGGTAGGACAAAAATATACAATATTCCGAGAAACCTTACTTATACCCTGTTTCTTGAACGGCTTTTAATTCATTTCCTGTTTTTTATACTGGGAGTGCTGCTTATAGGAAAGGTAAGTAAGAATGTATTTTTCAATTCGGATATTTACTGGCTTTCCCTTTACCTTTTTATTGCCATCTTTCTTGCAAAATCATTAGTATATTTTGCAATCAAATATTTACGGTCTCTTGGTGCCAATTACAGGAATGTCATGTTTTTAGGAGACAACCATTCCACAGAAATTTTGAAGAATATCTTTACAGACCGTAAAGATTATGGATACAGAATATTTGAATACGAACATACCGGGGTGAAGATCAGTGAACTGGTAGATTTCTGGAAAAAGAACGGAATCCACACCTTATTTTTATCGATGGAAAACTCCTATGACGAAGCAATGGAAAATGAAATTTTCAGACTGGCCGAAGATCATAAGATTCACATTTCACTGATTCCAAGTATCACCCAAAGCGATTTTTTCCTTTATGACCTTGGCTATATACAGACCCAGCCCGTCCTTAATCAGGCCAGATATCCATTAGATTATTTTTCTAATTTCCTGATGAAAAGGACATTTGATATTTTCTTTTCTGTTATTATATTGTTTTTAATCTGCTCGTGGGTATTCCCAATCATTGCTATTTTAATCAAAACAACTTCCAAAGGTCCAGTATTTTTCATTCAGAAGAGATACGGCTTTCATGAAGAGGTTTTCAATTGTATTAAATTCAGAACAATGGTTGTCAATGATGAATCTACCACCAAAACCACCTCTGTCAATGATTCCAGAATTACCAGAGTGGGTAAGTTTTTAAGAAAAACCAGTCTTGATGAACTTCCTCAATTCATCAATGTGCTGAGAGGAGAAATGTCTGTGGTAGGCCCGCGTCCTCACATGCTGGCTGTCGACAATTATTACAAACCTAAAATTGGCAGATACAGTCTGAGAAGTATGGTAAGTCCTGGTATTACCGGACTAGCACAAGTAAATGGACTGCGTGGTGACTTCGGAGATGTGGAAGTAGAAATGAAAAAAAGAGTTCTGGCAGATGCTTTCTATGTAAGAAACTGGAGTTTCGTACTTGATCTGGTTATTATTTTAAAAACCGTTTTATTGGTGATTGGAGGAGATAAAAATGCAAAATGAAGAACGGAATAACAAAAATATTGAAATAATTTTAACACAAAACCAAGCTTTGGTCTTATTCTTGACCCTAGCCCAATTAAATAAAAAAGTCTAATTTAGCAGTATGTTAAAAAAGTTTTTCACAGCGATAGGGGAATACATTATCCTCTTGGGAAAATCCCTGCAGAAACCTCAGAAAATGAGAGTATTCTGGAAGCTGTTCATGAGAGAAATTAATGATTTGGGAGTAAATTCTTTCGGGCTTGTCGTCTTCACATCAATCTTTGTGGGGGCTGTAGTTGCTATTCAGATGTTCAACAACTTTGATGCTTCTTCTTTTCCTATTCCTACTTCATTTGTAGGATACGCTACAAAGGCTGTATTGGTTCTGGAATTTTCGCCAACCATTATCAGTCTGATTCTTGCGGGTAAAGTAGGGTCTTATATTGCATCCAGTATTGGAACAATGAGGGTTTCCGAACAGATTGATGCTCTGGATATCATGGGAGTAAACTCTCCGAATTTTCTGATTTTCCCTAAAATTGTTGCCTGTGTTCTCTTTAACCCTCTTCTTATTGCTATCAGTATAGTATTTGGTATCGGCGGAGGATATATTGCCGGAATTCTGACCGGAAACTGGACCGAGAACGATTATATAGTGGGAATCCAAATGTATATGCCCAATCTGTTTATCTATTATGCATTTATCAAAACAACTGTTTTTGCCTTCATCATTGCCACAGTACCTTCTTATTTCGGATATAATGTGAAAGGAGGATCATTGGAAGTAGGTAGAGCCAGTACACAGGCGGTAGTATGGACAATGGTATTCATTATCATTTCCGAATTAATTTTAACCCAATTAATATTAAGCTGATGATTGAGGTAAAAGATCTTAAGAAAAGTTTTGGAGATGTTGAAGTATTGAAGGGAATTTCAACTTCATTTGATAAAGGAAAGGTAAACCTGATTATTGGACAGAGTGGTTCAGGAAAAACAGTGTTTTTAAAAAGTTTATTGAATGTATATATGCCTTCATCAGGAGAAATTCTGTTTGATGGAAAAGATATCAATACCATGACCAGAGATGAAAAACAACATCTCCGTTCAGAAATCGGGACCGTCTTCCAGGGAAGCGCATTATTTGACTCTTTAACTGTTGAAGAAAACATTATGTTTCCTCTTGACATGTTTACCAATCTTACCTACAGAGAAAAAAAGAAAAGGGTTTTTGAAGTAATAGGAAGAGTACACCTTGATAAAGCTGAAAAGAAATATCCTTCTGAAATTTCAGGGGGAATGCAGAAAAGGGTTGCTATTGCGAGAGCAATTGTAAACAATCCCAAATATTTGTTCTGTGATGAACCCAATTCGGGACTTGATCCCTATACTTCAAAAGTAATAGATGATCTTCTTTACGAGATCACAAAGGAATACAACACCACAACCATTGTCAATACCCACGATATGAACTCTGTAATGACGATTGGCGAGAAAATTGTATACCTAAGACTGGGAATCAAAGAATGGGAAGGCAACAAAGACATTCTGATTACTGCAGGCAATAAAAATCTGATTGACTTCGTTTATTCTTCAGAACTGTTTAAAGAGCTGAGAGAATATTTACTAGAGAATAATAAAACGATTGAAACGACAAATACAAAAATAGACGATAATGAAAAAGGTACTTAGTATAGCGTTATTAGGGTTTTCAATGTGGGCATCTGCACAGATTTCACTGGCAGGTAAAGCCAACTTAATTTTTCCGACAGGCTCTCCTTCATGGTCCAATATCAAAGGAACAGTGAATGATGCGATTGAGGGAACTGGTAAAAATAATGTAGGTTTCAATGTTGGGCTTTCATTAAAAGTAGGTCTTCCTACTTCCTTGTTTGTGATGCCGGAAATCTATTACACTCACTTCAAAAATGAGTTTACTACAGAGAACACTACTTTTGATGTAAAAAGCAACCGTATCGATGTTCCGGTTCTTTTAGGATATAATCTTTTAGGGAATATGCTGGGCGTTTTTGTAGGACCTGTAGGAAGTTTTAACTTAAATAAAGACAATACTTACAATGATTTCAAAGAAAATGCTAAAAATGACTTTACAGTAGGATACCAGTTCGGTGCGCAGCTTGAAATCAAAAAGCTTATTGTAAATGCCAGATATGAGGGCGCTTTCAGCAAAGACGAAAGAAATTTCATCAACAAAGTTTCCGGTTCGGAAATCAGATATGACAACAGACCTAATTTGTTTATGGTAGGTTTAGGATATAAATTCTAATGAATTATTGAAAATAACAACTTTAAACCCTCAAATTTAAATTTGAGGGTTTTTATTTTGTGCTTCAAGTTCAGCCTGGCGTTTTGCAATTTCTGCAGCTTGTTTTTCAAGCTCTTCTTTGTCTTTCTGCAGCTGTTTGAATTCTTTTTTCTTCTGTTCCGCTTTTATAGCGCTTCCTTTACTTACATAGCCTACCATTCCTCCAATGATAAGCCCGATCCCGATTCCCGCCATGATTCCCATAATGTGAGAAATTTTTATTTGCTCTACGGCAAAATCGGTTGTTAAATAGAAAAGTAATGCAGAAACAGCTAAAAGGATAAGTCCGGTAATTGATAAACTCTTCATAATATTGTGTTTAGGTGGTTACATAAAAAAGCCTTACCAAATTTACTAAAAATTTAATAAGGCCTTACTCAAGATTAAAATTCTAATTATAATTTTCCTCCCGCAGCCTTATAATATTCTAAAGCTTTCGGAAGATCTTTGTTGATATCTGAAATTCTTGTTTCCGGATTCGGATGGGTAGATAAGAACTCAGGCTGTCTTGCTCCTGTAGATGCGGCTTCCATTCTGTTCCAGAAAGGAATGGCTGCTCTTGGATCATATCCTGCCATAGACATCAGGTAAAGCCCCATTTCATCTGCCTCAGATTCCTGACCTCTTCCGTATTTCAATAAAGCAACCTGTGAACCGATAGGGTAAACCTTCTGGAAAACACTTGCCCATTGTGAATTTGAGATTGTTCCTCCCAGGATTGCCCCTCCATATTGAGCAACCATTGCCTGAGAAATTCTTTCGTTTCCATGGCCTGCCAGCGCGTGAGAAACTTCATGTCCCATTACAACTGCAAGTCCGTTATCGTCTTTTGTTACCGGTAATATTCCCGTATAGACTGCAACTTTTCCACCAGGCATACACCAGGCGTTCAGCTCATTGCTCTGCAAAAGATTAAATTCCCAGCTGTAGCTTGCAAGATCTGCTGATCTTCCAATACTCTGATAATATCTTTCTGCTGCATTTTTAATTCTGTTTCCTACATTTACCACTCTCTTTGCATCTGCTGTACCGGTAATCACTTTACCTTTAGACAATGTCGTTCTATATTCCTGTGAAGACATTGTTAAAATTTCCGAATTGTTGGCCAGCTGTAAAGAAGACCTCCCCGTAATCGGGTTTGTAGTACAGGCAACAGCTGACAGAGCAATAGCTCCCATTCCAAATAGATGTGTAACTTTCATAGTTTGAGTGTTAATAATTCAACCTTAACAATTTTTATTCCAAAATATTTCAGAAAGAATATATTTGCATACATTTTGCTGTTTAAATTTAATAATTATATCATTATGAAAAAGTATATTTCTTTACTGATGATTTTTGGATTCCTGTTCTTATTTCAGAGCTGTGCTTCACAAGGTTCATTAGATCCGAAAACAGTGGACACTTTGGTGAATTCCCAGGAATTTACGTTCTATGCACAAAGAGCCAATCCTACGAATTATGATGTTATTAATGTCATGAATTCAATGCCTAATGCCACAGCAACAAGAATGTTGAATCTGAATGGAGATTATACCATTGATGTCAGTAAAAATACACTGGATGTAGTGTTGCCTTATTTTGGAAGGATGTTCAATCCAACTTTTGGAAGTGCCAGTGATAACAGCTACCGATTTACTTCAAAAGATTTTACGGTAACTAAAACTCAGAATAAAAAAGGAACCTGGACTTTTAAGTTCAAACCTAAAGATGTAAGAAACGTAGACGAAGTTAATATTGAAGTATTTAAAAACGGAAAAGCTTTCGTTTCTATGAGAAGTAGTGACAGACAGCCCATTACTTATGATGGATACATTTCTAAAACTGAGGTAAAACAGGACAAAGAGAAACTTTAATCCCTGTTTTCGTTCGATAAAAATTTTTCAACAAATAATTTTGCTTCAGTACTTGGATTGGAAACCATGGCTGAAGCATTTTTTTTGTGCATATGATAAGCTTCCTCCACAGCATTACTTTTTTTCATCAGGGATAAAATATATTCCTGAACCCAATATTCAAATCGTTTTTCAGCCTGCTGAACACGGATTTCTTCAAAACGCCCGCTTTTCTTTTTCAGATCAATAAATTCGAATATTGTATCATAGACTTCCTGTAATCCTTGATTATGAAGTGCAGAACCTAGTAAAACTGGAATCTTCCATCCTTTTTCTTTAGGCGGAATAAAGTCTAGAGCTCTTTTTAATTCAAGTCTTGTATTTTTTGCTTTCTGAAGATTGTCCTGATCTACTTTATTGATGAAGATAAGGTCTACCATTTCCATGATCCCTCGTTTTATTCCCTGAAGTTCATCTCCTCCTCCAATGATTTTAAGGAATAAGAAGACATCGGTAATATCAGCCACCAGAACTTCTGATTGCCCTACTCCTACAGTTTCTATTAAAACATAGTCATAGCCTGCAGCTTCGCAGATCATCATGGTTTCAAAAGTAGTATTGGCTACTCCTCCCAGAAATCCTGAACTAGGAGAAGGACGAATGAATGCATTTTCTTCTTTGGCCAATTCTTCCATTCTGGTTTTATCCCCCAGAATACTTCCTTTGTTGATGGCCGAACTGGGATCAATAGCCAAAACGGCAACCTTTTTTCCTTGAGCAATAACCAGGCGACCAAAGTTTTCTATAAAAGTAGATTTTCCTGCTCCTGGAACACCCGTTACTCCTACCCTCAAAGAGTTTCCGGTAAGAGGCATAATTTTCTTCAAAAGTTCTTCTGCCTGTACTCTGTGCTCTTCTTTTTTACTTTCAACCAATGTAATAGCTTTTGCAATCAGGCGTTTGTTTCCTGACTGTATTCCCTCTATTAGCTCTTCTGTAGAAAATTTCATTAATTCAAAATTAATAATTAAAATGTGAATGGTCAATACCTGGATCATAATGATCACACAAAAGACACAAATTGGCTTTATTTGGAATTATCAATTTTTTATGAATTTAGTTTTTATTTCTTCTAAATTAAAACTAGAATATCCTGTATCAACGGCTTCAGGAATTTATTACATTTGTTTTATATCAAAAGAAGAAACATGAAAAAACTCATCGCTGCGGCTTCGTTTACGGCTATTTTGCTTGTATCCTGTACGCCGAAAGCTTCTACGTCCGCTACTACTGCAGGAACCTCTACCTCTACTGCAGAACAGATTGCTCAGGGGAAAACTATTTTTGAAAACTCTTGCGGAAGATGTCATAAATTACCAGATCCTGCTTCACACAACCCTGTGCAATGGGTAGGAATCATGAATTCTATGGCTCCAAAGGCAAAATTGACGGATGAACAGCATCAATGGGTTTATGATTATATTGTTTCTGTAAAGAAGTAATCATCAAAAAAATATTAGGATATGAAAAAATTCATTTTAACAGGTATTGCAGCATCGGCATTTCTGGTATCCTGCGGACCGAAAAGTGTGGCTGTTAACGGGCCAAAGTACACCTCATCTGAGCAGTTGGCGCAAGGAAAAACCATTTTTGAAAATTCCTGTGCAAAATGCCATAAGCTTCCGGAGCCAACCAAGCATGACAACCAGGGATGGATCAATACTTTAAGCAGAATGGCTCCGAAGGCCAAGCTTACTGATGACCAACATCAAATGGTGTATGATTATCTGATCTCCGTGAATAAAAAATAAGACTACATCAAAATTGTCATTCTGAACGAAATGTAATGGAGAATCTCACGCTTATGGTTATCAATAAGATTCTTCATTCGTCAGAATGACAGAAGTCAAATGATTTGACTTTTGAAGTAGTCGTACTGTTTTTATTATAAATCAAAAAAAGATTATTCGGCCTTTTTTACGGTTCTTGTCCTGGTTACTTTTCCTTTAACCAGTTTTTCTCTGTCTTCAATAATTTCGAGTGCTGCACGGTTGTAAGCAAATTTTTTAGCTTCTTTAAGTGTTGCCAAAGCCTGTTTGTAATCAAAGCTTCTCTCCTGAAGAAGAGAAAGACAGGTCAGGATTTCTGATTTATCAATTCCTTTTAGTTTCAAAGCAAATTCAATCAGTTTTTCTGCTTCTCTATAATCTTCATTACTCAAAAGACATTCAATATAATATTTGGGAGTATTAATATTCCCAATATTACTCTGCATGGCTTCATCAAAGTATTTCTTGGCAGTTTCATAATCCTTTAATTCTTCTGAATATATTCTTCCCATGAGACAAAGACTGTCCGCATCTTCCGGTTCATAGGATAAAGCATAATTCAGCGCATCCATACATTCAGCAAGGTTGAAAGGAAAGTAGTCTAATGCTTCAAAATAATATTTACTTTTAGTTAAGGTCATTTCTGTAGTTTTTTAATTCATTTTTCAAGGCATTTCTTCTTTTCTTAAATGTCTTGTCTTCGTAATTCTTTTTAAAATCTGTCCCTGAGAATGTACGAACCGGATTTCCGCGCTCTACCTGCATCTGCATCGACCAGGTTTCTTTTAGTTTTCTTTCCAGTTGTTGTATATAAACTGCCATCACCTTTTCTTTGAGTCTGATCACAGACCGTTTTTTATTCTCCAGCTGTGAACGGGAATCCTGTACAAAAACAGTTTCGTTGGTAGGAATATGGGTGGCACGTACAGCGGTATTCACCTTGTTTACGTTTTGTCCTCCACTTCCCTGGCTTCTTACAGTCTGAAACCGGATATCTTTTTCATGGAAATCAGTCATTTTTACATTTTCCAGTTCAAAAATTCCGATAAACCAATTGCTTCTTTTATGGAGCTTCCTGAATGTACTTTTCCCTATCCAGCAAACACTTCCCAGCCAGCTTTTTAAAAACAAGCTTAGGTCTTTTCCTTTCAAAAGCAGGGTTACTGATTTTAATGTCAGGTTTTCATCTCCATTTTCACGATGAATGATTTCGTATTCTATTGTATTGTGTTTTGCCTCTTCAAGAAAGGCCTTTAGAACCCTGGCTACTACCCACTGGCATTCTAAAGGGCCTCTTCCCGAAGTGATCTGTATTAATTTTTCCATTTTTTATGTTGGCATTTTGCTTAATAAAGGGTTTCCAACCGGATTTATTCCCTTTTGTAATAGTTCTTTTGCGGCCATCACTGCCCAGCATTTGTCACTGGAGTGAATATTTCTGTAAAAAGAAAGTAAAATATCAGGCCTCACAACGGTAAAACCATTGGTTTCTAATGTCTCTAGATCATCTCTTTCAAAGAAGTCTATGGTAATTCTGTAAAGTTTTTCATTTTCCAGTTCAACTGTTTTTTCATACCTGCGAAAGTTTTCGTCACTCGGCAGATGGTCATATCGTGTCCAGACTTTCTGGAATCCTTCCTGCTGAAGAATGATAACTACTTCTGCTACATTTTCTTTTTTTACAAAAACATCAATATCCTTGTGGTCATGGGCATGCTTGTATTCTGTATGTCCTGTTTCTGACATAAAATGCCATGCCCAACCCCCTGATATAATGACTTTATCTTTTAATTTATCTAAAATTCCGAGTCCTGACTGAATTCTGAATTCCGGCCAGACTTCACCGTATCGTTTTATGTTATGTGGTGCTCCCATTTTTTGTTTTTCAATATTTTCTGATTAAACCTTACAGGTTTTTGAAACCTGTAAGGTTATAAAGTATGAGGCGCATTATTTGTCCATTCTCACAATTCTCGGCTGGAATCTTCCCAGAATATCTACCAGCTCACACTGTGCATTCATCACTTCATTGATGTCTTTGTAGGCCATTGGTGCTTCTTCTGCATTTCCGCCCATCAATGTGACATTTTTAAGTTTCAGCTCTTTTTTGATATCATGCTGAGTGAAAAGGCTTCTGCATTCTCCTCGTGAGTGAGCTCTTCCTGCACCGTGTGATGCTGAATTCAGGGATTCAGGATTTCCCTTACCGCGAACGATGAACCCTTTTGCGGTCATAGATCCCGGAATTATTCCCAATTCATTCTCATTGGCAGGTGTTGCACCTTTTCGATGAACGATTACTTCTTTACCGTTATGGATTTCTTTCCAGGCAAAGTTGTGATGATTTTCAATTCTGGCTTTCACTCTTCCACCAACTGCTTTTACAAGCCTTCTGTGAATATCATCATGACAGGCTGAAGCATAATCTCCGGCAAGGTTCATTGCCGTCCAGTATTCCAATCCAAGATGGGTACTCAAATCCAGCCATGCGAAGTTTTGTGCTTCTTTTGGTAACGGACATTGTTCTGTCGCCATTCTTGAATAATACTGTGCTATTTCTGCCCCCAGGCCTCTTGAGCCACTGTGAGAAAGTATTCCCAGATATTTTCCTTTTGGGAGACCAATTTGTTCGTCCTCTTCAGTGATTTCCACTTCCCCGAATTCTACGAAGTGATTTCCTCCGCCTGAGGATCCCATCTGTTTGATGGCTTTTCCCTTTAATCTTCTTAAGATCGGGATCATATCGAATGTATCTCTGTCGAAAATCTCATGATCTATGTGAGATTTATGCGTTTCATACATTCCGAATTTTGTATGCTCAGCAAGCGCTTTTTCATATTTATCTCTTGCTCCTTCAAGATATGAAACCGGTGTATCCAAAATACTAAGGCTCATTCTGCAACCAATATCCATCCCTACTCCGTAAGGAATTACTGCATTTTCCACTGCCAGAACTCCTCCTATGGGAAGTCCGTACCCGCTGTGGGCATCCGGCATTAATGCTCCCTGAGTAGAAACAGGCAGTTTCAAAGCTGTGTACAACTGATTTTTAGCCTCTTCTGAGATATTGTTACCAAAAATCTGAAAGGAAGCACGTTGTGAATTCAGCATTCTTTTTTCATTTTTTTTGGATGAAAGCAAAGTTTCTGCAATTTGTCCGAAAGTCAGATCTTTTTCAAATTCTTCCGGATTCAGCAGGATCTCCTTTAAAATAGCTTTTACATGATGAATATTCTTCGTTGCAAAATTTCTTTTCATGACTTCCAATGCTACGTTGACGCTTTGGTTATTTGGATAGCCCAGTTTTAATATATCTTTTCCTTTTAGTTTTAAATTTCCCATTGTTTTTGTTTTAAATAACAGTTGGACCTATAAGTCCTGTAAGCTTTCTGCAATCTCTGTTGCAGACATTGTGCAGGAAACATATTTCCTGCTTTTGATAAGTTCTCTTTGATATCTTTCTTTCCATGGATTCGACTTACATAAAATAGTCTTGTGAATAATCCCTATTACCTTATGCTGTCCCAAATAGGAATCCAGCGCCGCATATTCTTTTTCCAGCTCCAGATCCAAGGGTTTGTAATGAGTAATCATGTTGGGTTTTACTCTCAGAGTAAATCTCCATGGTTCAGTAAATTTGTAGTAGGTTCCGAATATTTTACGGACAGGACAATAGTCATCCTTCTTTTCAAAGTATTGTCTTTCTCTGTCGGTAAGTTCCCATTTTGGATAATTCCAGGAAAATGAAGTAATATACCTGAGCTTCTGTTCTCTTTCTACATATATCTTTCTTCCTAATTTTCTTTTCTTTTTTAGAAATTTTCGGTTATCAGAATACATATAGGTATTTATCTTCTTTAAAATTCCTTCGAAAAAATCTCCGTCCTTGGATTGTTTTACATCATCCCTTACGACAAAGAATCTTACAAATCCTTTTTGATAAGGTTTATCTAATGGTATCAACGGAAGATTTCTTCTTATTTTCCAGAGCTCTCTACTACGTTTGTATTTTGTTCTTATCTGCTTTTCTACATCTTTTCTAATTGTTCTTTTTCTGCTTCTTACGCTTCTCAGGCGGAAATGCAGAAGGTTATCATTTTCCATTGTGAACAGAAGCCTGATGTGAGATTATAGAAACTTAATTATTTTTTATCTCACACAACTTTTAATCAACTAAAATACTAGTTGAATGGATTAATAATAGACTTAATAGTTCTGAGGAATGACCTCCTCCTATTTTGCCCTTAATGACACTAAAAAAAGATTTCGGGGAAACTTGAAGTTTGAAATATTGCGCAATAAAAAACCCAAAATCTCTACGACTTCGGGTTCTGATATTTCATTGTACTGTTATTCTAAGAATGTACCAAACCGCGAAGCCTTACCACCATAAGTGGCAATCCAACTGTAGAATTCTGATTAGTTCTGAACATTGCTTCGTTGTTTTTTTATTGGTTAAACTTGATTTTCAGGTGCAAATATATACATTTTTCTGAAAATCAAAATATTTTTTTTCACTTAAGGTGAATAATACTGAGAAAAATGGCATCAATTACCTTTGTCATCCGTTTTGTATCCAGTGTTTTCAAAGTATCCGTAGTTTGGTGATAATTTTTATTTCTGAAAAAAGAAGTATCGGTGATCATGAGGGCAGGGATATCAAAATTCCAATAGTTCAAATGGTCGGAATAGTCTATTCCTGCAATGAATTTGGGAGCAGAGAACGTCTCTGTTTTGATCTGCTTTGAGTCGGAAATAACCTATCATTTCTACACTGGCCATTCCATAGACATCAATTTTGTTGTCTTTTAAGTATTTTGCATGAATATAGCTTCCCATATTTTCGGTTCTGAAATAAGGCGGCTCTTCCAGCGTGTAAGCAACCAGATCTACTCTGTACTTCAGCTTCTGTCCTTTCAACATTCTAGCGAGCTCCAATAGGGCAGTAACTCCGGTGGCATTATCGTCTGCTCCCTGCTGATCTCCACAAACATCGTAATGTGCTCCAATAATGATCCGTTTGGTATTTTCTGTTCCAAAAGAAGTAATAACGTTTTTGTAAATTTTCCCGTCTACTTTATATTCCTGAAAAGCGGTACTGTCTCCATAAGGAGCAAACGTCTGATGAATATAATCTGCGATATGACTCAGCTGGTCAATATTTTTATGATTTCTAAATTGCGCTGTTTGGGTAAGTGCTGTCAAATGTTCCTTAACCAAAGCAGTATCTGCAACGGTTTTTGAGCTTTGTATGGATTTATTTTTTCCTGAAGCTAAAAGGAAAGCACCGGCGATAATAAATAAGCCTACGAGAAGAAACAACTTTTTCCTCGTAGGCTTTATTATATTTTTCAGATTCATAGGTTATGTTTTAATTTCAGTACAGAAATTAAGTTTTTCTATTTATTTTTCTAAAAATCTTTCTAAAATTTCCACTGCACATTTCGGAAGATTGGTTCCGGGCCCGAAAATAAAGTCAGCACCATTGGCATAAAGGAATTCATAATCCTGTTGCGGAATCACTCCTCCTACAACGATGGTAATATCGTCTGCTCCCAGTTTAGATAATTCTTCCACTACCTGCGGAACTAATGTTTTGTGTCCTGCAGCCAATGAAGAAACTCCCAAAATGTGAATATCATTTTCTACCGCTTGCTTAGCCACTTCTTCCGGCGTCTGAAACAATGGAGCAACGTCTACGTCAAATCCCATATCGGCAAATGCTGTAGCTACTACTTTCGCGCCTCTGTCGTGTCCATCCTGCCCCATTTTAGCGACCATTAGCCTTGGGCGGCGTCCTTCTTCTTCTTCAAATTTCTGAGTCAGATTAAGGGCTTTTTCAAAGTATTCGTTTTTACCGGCATTCATTGCGTATACACCAGAGATTGTTTTAATGTTTGCTTTATATCTTCCAAAGGTTTCTTCCATGGCATCACTCATTTCGCCAAGGGTTACTCTTCTTCTTGCGGCTTCGATACATAGAGCCAGAAGGTTTCCTTTTCCTGTTTTCGCGCTTTCGCGGATGTCATTCAGGATTTGCCCAACAGCTTCTGTATTTCTTTCTGCTTTGATCGTATTTAACCTTTCAATTTGTTTTCTGCGAACTTCAGTATTGTCAATATCTAAAATTTCTATCTGATCCTGCTTCAATGAGGATTTGAATGAATTGACTCCGATAATAAATTCCTCACCACTATCGATCTTAGCCTGTTTTTTTGCTGCGGCTTCTTCAATTCTCATTTTTGGAATTCCGGCTTCAATGGCTTTGGTCATTCCTCCTTCCTGCTCTACCTCATCAATATACCTCATTGCTTCCTCAATCATTTGCTGAGTAAGGCTTTCTACAAGGTTACTTCCTCCCATCGGATCTACGACATCACATATTCCGCTTTCCTGCTGAAGAATGATCTGTGTATTTCTTGCAATTTTTGCCGAATAATCTGTAGGAAGGGCGATAGCTTCATCCAGTGCATTGGTATGGAGAGACTGCGTTCCTCCTAATGCTGAAGACAACGCTTCAATAGCCGTTCTTGTAATATTATTGAAAGGCTCCTGCTCCGTTAAAGACCATCCTGAAGTTTGTGAATGGGTTCTTAATGCCAGAGATTTTGGATTCTGTGGATTAAACTGTTTCAAAAGGGTTGCCCAGATATATCTTGCGGCACGCATTTTCGCAATTTCCATGAAATGATTCATTCCGATTGCCCAGAAGAAGGATAACCTTGGGGCGAAATCGTCTACGTTCATTCCTGCTTTTATTCCTGTTCTTACATATTCAAGACCATCTGCCAATGTGTAAGCCATTTCAAGTACAGGCGTTGCACCAGCTTCCTGCATATGGTATCCGGAAATGGAAATGGAATTGAATTTGGGAATATTTTGCGAAGTGTATTCAAAAATATCTGCGATAATCTTCATGGAAGGTGCTGGCGGATAGATATAAGTATTTCTTACCATGAATTCTTTCAAAATATCATTCTGAATAGTTCCGGAAAGCAACTCCTGTTTTACTCCCTGCTCTTCTGCCGCTACGATGTAGAATGACAAAATAGGAAGTACAGCTCCGTTCATGGTCATTGAAACTGAAATCTGATCTAATGGAATTTCATTGAAAAGGATTTTCATATCCTCCACAGAGTCGATGGCAACTCCTGCTTTTCCTACATCTCCCACCACTCTTGAATGGTCAGAATCATATCCCCTGTGCGTTGCAAGGTCAAATGCTACGGAAAGTCCTTTCTGACCTGCCGCAAGGTTTCTTCTGTAGAAAGCATTGGATTCTTCAGCGGTGGAAAATCCGGCATACTGGCGAATTGTCCATGGCTTCTGAACATACATGGTGGAATACGGCCCTCTCAGATAGGGAGCAATTCCTGGTGAAGTCTGCGTTAATGATTCATCTTTTACATCTTTTTTTTCATAGGATGATTTGAGTTCAAGGCCGTCTTTTTCAAAATTGTAAATCTCTTTTTCCTGAGGTAATACACTAAAATCCGGTTTTTTCACAGAAATTGTCTTTCGCATTCCAATTATTTTTGTCCCCGTAAAGTTAATTTTTTTGAACGAAACATGAAACTTCTGTTAATATTCTGTTTTTCTTTCATTTAGCAAAAGAAAAAGGCCAAACAAATGTCCGGCCTTTCTTATAGGTATAAATTTAAGTTATTTCTTTATCCCCATCTCAAATAAAGCAAATGATATAAGATCTGCATTTTCACTGATCACCTGATCTGTTGATCTTCCAGCTCCGTGACCTGCATTCTTTTCAATTCTTAAAAGAATTGGGTTTTTACATGCTTGTTTTTCCTGAAGTTCTGCTCCAAATTTGAATGAATGTGCCGGAACTACTCTGTCATCATGATCACTGGTAATGATCATTGTAGATGGATAGCAAGTTCCTGCTTTTACATTATGTACAGGAGAATAGGATTTCAGATATTCGAACATTTCCTTACTATCTTCTGCAGTACCATAATCGTAAGACCAACCTGCTCCTGCTGTAAATTTATTATACCTCAACATATCCAACACTCCTACTCCCGGGAAGGCTACTCTCGCAAGGTCCGGCCTCATTGTCATTGTTGCTCCTACTAATAATCCTCCGTTTGATCTTCCGGAAAGGGCCATGTATTCTTTTGAAGTATAACCTTTACTTTGAAGGTATTCTCCGGCAGCGATAAAGTCTTCAAAAACATTTTTCTTCTGCTGTTTTGTTCCTGCATCATGCCATTTCTTACCATATTCTCCTCCTCCACGGATGTTTGGAACAGCGTAAATACCACCATTTTCCATCCAGATAGCGTTGACTACAGAGAATGACGGCTGAAGGCTGATGTTGAAACCTCCATAAGAGTAAAGAATAGTAGGATTTTTACCGTCCAGTTTAGTTCCTTTCTTATAATTAATCATCATAGGAACCTTTGTACCATCTTTTGAAGTATAGAATACCTGTTCCGAAACATAATCATCCGGATTAAACTTCACTTTAGGTTTTTGATAGATTTCAGACTTTCCGGAATCTACATTGAATTTATAAGTCGTTCCCGGTGTAATATAATTGCTGAAAGAGAAGTAAACATCTTTCTCTTTTTCTTTTCCTCCGAATCCTGAGATATTTCCTTTACCCGGAAGAGTAATTTCTCTCACCAATTTTCCGGTTTTATCAAACTGTTTTACCTGGTCTATCGCATCAATCATGTAGGTTGCAAAGAAATATCCTCCCCCTGAAGAGATTCCCAATACGTTTTCAGTTTGTGGAATTACGTCTTTCCATGTTGCGGGAGCCGGATTAGCAATGGTAGTTTTTACAAGACGCATATTCGGAGCATCTTTATCTGTAAAAATGAAAAGATCATCACCTTGTGTATCTACGATGCTGGCATTAATGTCAAATCCGCTCATAATTTGTACAAAGTCTCCTCCTTTTTTAAGGTCTTTTATATACAGTTCATTACCATTCGTGGCATTAGCAGCAGAAATGATAAGATATCTCTGATCTTCAGAAACTCCGGCACTAAGATATCTTCTTGGGGTCTTATCTCCTCCGAAAATCAATTTATCTTCAGACTGTTTTGTTCCCAGTTTATGAAAGTATACTTTGTGCTTATCCGTCATCCCGGAAAGTACTGTTCCTTCTTTAGGTTTGTCATAGCTTGAATAATAGAAGCCTTCGTCTCCCTGCCATGAAATTCCACTGAATTTTACATCCAGTAAAGTTTCATCAATCTGTTTTTTAGTCACAGCATCGATGATGATGATCTTATTCCAATCGCTTCCTCCTTCGGAAATAGAATAAGCTGCAAGGTTTCCTTTCTTATTGAATGAAAGATTGGAAAGAGATGTCGTTCCTTTTTCTGAAAATTTATTAGGATCTAAAAATACTTCTGTAGCATTGGTCTTGTTGTTGGTTCTGTACAAAACAGATTGCGCCTGCAGACCATCGTTTTTATAATAATAGGTATAATCTCCTTCTTTGAAAGGTGCTGAAATTTTCTCATAATTCCAGATATCTTTCAGCTGGCTTTTGATTTTATCCCTGAACGGAATCTTAGAAAGGTAATTCTGACTGTAAGCAACTTCTTCATCCACCCATTTTTTTGTAGGTTCAGAGTCATTCTCTAGATCTCTGAAAGGATCAGAAACGGCAGTTCCAAAATAGGTATCTGTCTGGTTTCCTTTTAATGCTTTAGGATAATTCATTTTCTGAGAATAAAAAGATGCTGAAAACAATACTCCAGCGGTTAACAATATAGGCTTAAAATTCATACTGATCGGTTTTTCTCAAAAATACGCAAAGTATGTGAAATAAAAAAAGTCCCGTTGTATTGGGACTTTTCCATTCTTTATGATGGTACTTTTAGACTATTCATTAGCTCCGAAACTTTCAAAATAGAAATCGGTAAGGTTGGAAACAATCTCATCCGGGCTTCCGTTCCAGTAATATATTTTGTCTCCTACTTTCATTTCGTAAAGATTAAAACTCTGATCAGCTGTTACTGTTTTATCAGCATTCTTGAAATCCTGAGCTGCCTGAACCAGATATTTTTTCAGTTCTTCTGCTTTTATTTTACTCAGATCGCCTTTTGGTCCGGAAGTTAATTTCGAGGGAACCAGAAAGCTTACGGAATAACTTATTTCTGCAATTTTTTCGTCCTTAACATATTCATTCGGGACAACTTTTACATTTTTAACAGTCAGTTTTCCTGTTTTAAAATTCCCAAACATCGCGATAAAATACTCTTCCGCCTCTTTTTTGCATGCTGAAGCCGTAGCTTTTGGGAAAGCAGCCAGAAAATTCTCAACGCTGCCATTTATCATTTCTTTTGAAGTTTCCTTAAAATCTACCTGATACGCATTCTGACCTTCTACAGTAGGTCTTAGATAATCGTTAAGTTTGTTCAAAGCTGTTTCATCATTATTCACAAAAGTTCCGAAAAAGAGTTCAAAGGCTTCTTTGGGTTTCTTCACTTCTGTCTGAGCCATCAGTTGCTGTCCCATCACGGAAAGCAATAGCAGGAAAATAATTTTGTAGTTTTTCATAGTTTAAATTGTATTTAGTATGTAAAAAAGCCTCTGAAAAATCAGAGGCTATGTTTTATTTTATTTCGATTTTTAGTAATTTTCTTCTTCCCCTTTCATCTTTTCTGCATTTTCTGCCATGATTACGGCATCAATCATTTCAGAAATATCGCCATTCATGTAAGCATCAAGGTTGTACATAGACTTGTTGATTCTATGGTCTGTAACTCTACCTTGCGGATAATTGTACGTTTTAATTTTTGCAGAACGGTCACCGGTAGAAACCATGGATTTACGCTGTGCTGCGATATCTCCCTGTACTTTCTGTAATTCGATATCGTATAATTTTGTTCTCAGCATTTCCATCGCCAGCTCACGGTTAGCCAACTGAGAACGAGCCTGCTGACATACGACAACAAGTCCTGAAGGCTTGTGGGTAAGCTGAACTTTCGTTTCAACCTTGTTTACATTCTGACCTCCGGCACCTCCTGAACGGGAAGTCTGCATTTCAATATCTGCAGGATTCAGTTCAAAATCTACTTCTTCAGCTTCCGGAAGAACTGCAACCGTAATGGCAGAAGTATGTACTCTTCCCTGAGATTCTGTCTCAGGTACACGCTGTACACGATGAACTCCGGATTCAAACTTCATGATTCCGTAAACACCTTCTCCTTCCACTTTCATGATCAATTCCTTGTATCCTTTCGCTGCTTCGTTAGAATCTGTCACTTCATGTCTCCATCCTTTTGTTTTGAAATACATGGTATACATTCTGTAGATATCTTCCACAAAAATAGCGGCTTCATCACCTCCGGTTCCGGCACGTAGTTCCACGATAACGTTTTTGTCATCTGCAGGATCTTTAGGAATCAGCAATACTTTCAGCTCTTCTTCCAATCCGGGAATTTTAGCCTGAGCTTCCAGTTTTTCTTCTTTAGCCAGATCCACCAGATCTCTGTCTGAACCATCTGCAATGATTTCTTCAGATTCTGCGATACTGTCCAAAGCGCCTTTGTACTGATCATAAACTCTTACAATTTTTCCCAAATCACTATATTCTTTGTTCAAAGAAGAATATCTTTTTTGGTCTGAAATGACATCAGGCTGTATAATAAGGTCTGCAACCTCATTATATCTTTGTTTTATAGCTTCTAATTTTGGAATTAATGATTTAGACATTGTAGAAATTTTGTGGGTGCAAAGATAAGGATTATTAATTCAAAATTAAAATTCCAAATCATCATAAATTTTTGAGCATTAGGGATAAAGGATACAAAACCACAAAAAGGTAGATTTGCCAATCTGTTTATTCCCTTTCTGAATCATCAAAACTAAGTTTGATATCCTTTAGAAAGTCTTCTGTCTATCAGATATAAAATAATTCCTACAGCGATAATTCCCAATCCTATCAAGCTTTCCTTAGGATTATGAATGAATGTAAAATAGAGGATATAGATACTGAACAAAAGAAAAACTGCCGGAAAAATATGGAAAGCATTCGACTTAAAGATTTTTCTGTCTTTTTTCTTCAGAAAGAAAACCGTCGAAATCGCAAGACTGGCAAAAAGCTGTAGTATAAAAGCTGTATAAACAAAAATTTCTTTAAAGCTTCCCGTTAAAATAATAATAGCAGCAATCACAGCATGGGCAAAGATAGCTCTTACCGGAATTCCTTTTGCATTTCCAGATGACAATGGTTTCCAGATGTGGGTATGTTTTGCAAAAGCCTGTGTCAGTCTTGAGCCAACCCACAAGTATCCGCTTATGGTTGCAATCAGCTGCAGGGCTATAAAAATATTAACAATTTTTCCAAAAGCCGGACCCAACATATTGACTGCCGCTTCGCCCATCACATCTTCTTTTCCTGCCAGCTGATTTACAGGAGCGTGTTTCAGCATAATATAATTCACCAGAATATAGCTTACCGTCACAAAAACAGTTCCTATAATCAATGATTTAGGAAGGTTTTTCTGCACATCCTTTATTTCTCCCGCAATATAGGAAGCTGAATTCCAGCCTGTGTAGGAATAGGTCACAAATACCAGAGAGGTTGCAAAGGCAGGAAGCATGATCTCATTCTGCCAGCTGTCACTGAAATTAAGGCTGTTGCCGATCTGGGGTGAATTTGAAATTCCTACTCCAAGAATAACCAGTACAATAATAAAAGCGATCTTAATGAATGTAAAAAAGTTGTGAAACCTGCTGGATGTTTTCAGGCTGAATGATAATGCAATTGCCACCAGGAATATCGCGGCTATGGCAAATCCGTTTCCAAAAGAATATTCAAATACAGAAAGATATTTTGACATAGCCAAAGCTGCCAGCGCTACGGGAGAGGAAAATCCTATGATGAGCGAAATCCAGCTTATGAGATATCCGAAAATGGGATGATAGGTTTCTTTAAGATAAATAAAATCGCCTCCGTTTCCTTTAAAATGGGAGCCCAATTCTGCGTAGCAAAAAGCTCCGAACAATGCGAGAACTCCTCCGATGCTCCATAGCAGGAAAATACTGTAGGTGTTGGTAATATCGGAAAGCTGAAATCCCAAGGTGGTAAAAATCCCTGTTCCGATCATATTGGAAACGACGATGGCTGCGGCTGTTTTCCAGCCAATCTGATGTGAGGAAGTACTCATTTAATGATTAAAAATTAAAATTAAGCCTTCCGAAGAAATAATTCCCCAGCGTTCCCATCTGTACAGGCGCATATTTGAATACTCCATAATATGAATTTTTATAAATCTGGCGGTCCGGAAAGACATCAAATATATTGTTGGCTCCTACTGTAAAATTGATACTTTTAGTAATATCATACCCAACGCTGATGTCTGTCACAACTTTTGGGGAGAATTCCTGCACGTCTCCAAACGGATAACCATCTCTTATTACCTTACCAAAATAGGTATTTCTTACGAGAAAACTGAATTTTCCTATTCCATAATTTAATCCTAATGAAGCTTTTGTTTTTGGAGACAGGGTTTCAATGATATTGATCTGATCGGGACCAAAAAACTGATCCTGAGGCGTTCCTAAGTTTTCAGGAAAATGAAAATCTGTGATTTTTGTTTCCGTATAGTTTCCGGCAAGATTCAAATTTAATTTTCCATTCCCAAGAATCCAGTCATAGGAAACCACTACATCTACTCCTTTCGTTTCTGTATCAATGGCATTGGCGAAGAATCTTCCGCTTTCTACCTTAAACTGATCCAGTCTTTTATCTGTTATATTGCTGGTGATCACAACTCTATCCTTTACTTTGATCCAGTATCCATCTATAGTAATTGTCAAGTTGTTTAAAGGTTTCAGCGTAAATCCAGCACTTGCATTGACAGAAGTTTCCTGTTTGAGTTTATCAAATCCAAGAATTTTAGCGGCTTCGCTATCGTTGCTGAATATTCCTTTGGTAACAATCTTAGAACCCGAAGTAGAAATATCTGCATAGGAATTATTAAAATACTGTTGTTGCAATGATGGTGCTCTGAATCCTGTCCCAACAGCGGCTCTTACCGCATAGTTTTTTACAAACTCATATCGTACAGCGAGTTTTCCATTCAAGGTATTTCCGAAATCTGAATAATTTTCAAATCTGGCAGCAGCGTCAATGTTGAGTTTTTTATCCAAATCATAGGAAACATCTGCATATACTGCCGTGGAATGTCTGTCTTTCTTCAAGGCATTGTTGGGAGAGAATCCGATGAAGGATTGAGATCCGCCTGCACCAAGCACTGTTGATCCTTCAGTGGCTACATTTCCATTGATGTCATATTGGGTATAGGATGCTTCGTCACCCGCTTTAATCTGGTATTGTTCAAATCTGAATTCTCCCCCAAATGCGATATTGAAACGGTTTATATTTTTAGAAACATCAAGATTAATGGTATTCTGCAGAAAACTATGGGCGCCTGCATAAAAACTTGTGGGTGATTTTGCACCCAGAGAAGCATTATTCGTATTGTTTACATTATAATTGAAAGTATTGCTTCCAAAGGTGTTACTAAGGTCAAATAGCCAGTCGTTAACATTATATTTCGCACCTACAGCATAAGAAACGTCATATACCTGAGAGGCCAGAGTAGCCTGAAATCCGTTCGGATAAATGGATGAAACTACATTAGACTTTTCGCTCGGCAGTCTTCTGAAACCAAACCCTTCTCCTTCTTTAATACTGAAACCTCCGAAAGAATAGAGTTTAAAATGATCATTAAAAGGATATTCTGAGTTGAAAAACAGCTGTCCCTGTCTGATCTGGGCATCTCCGATCTGAAAATTAAAATCATCACGTGTTAATCCTCTTTTTACAATTTCTGCATCATCTGCAGCTCTGGCAGCTTTTACGGCTTCAGCATCACCAGCAAATTCATAGGCAAAATTATCCCCGAAAATATCCAGGTCGTGATTTTGCGTTCTAGTGGTTTTTCCTCTGTGACTTAGCTGTAATGAAAGATTAATATAGCCTTCTTTCTTTCCTAATGAGGTTCCATAGTTAACTCCTGCCTGGTAAGTATCACCATCATTTCTTCCGGTTAATCCATAGGTAAGGCTTGCTGAAGCTCCTGTATTTTTCTTAAGAATTATGTTGATCACTCCTGCAATGGCATCAGAACCATATTGCGCAGCTGCTCCGTCTCTTAACACTTCTATTCTATCAATTGCAATTACGGGAACGGTACTCAAATCTGTTCCTACAGAACCATTTCCCACGGTATTCTGATAATTTACCAAAGAAGTAGAATGTCTTCTCTTTCCGTTAAGTAACACCAAAACCTGATCGGGTCCCATACCTCTTAAAGTAACAGGGTCAATATGTTCGGTACCATCAGAAGCAGACTGTCTCACTGCATTAAACGATGGAATCACATAATTCAGGAGATCCTGAGCAGTCATTTGGGGAGAACTTCTCTGGATTTTGTCGATATTAATTACATCTACAGGAACCGGTGTCTCCAGCTTTGTTCTTTTGACATTACGGTTTCCGACGATGATGATATCTTCGATCTGATTTCCTTTTTCCTCACTTTCCTGAGCCGCGACCAGAATTGCTCCAAGCAATAATACAGCTGTGCTTAATTTTTTCATTTTTATTCTTGCCAATTAATAATACGAATCTGACGGATCTTTCCGCAGATACACAAGACTTCAAGAAATGGAATTTATATAGAATATTGACTTCACTTATCTCCCCCAAAGGGTTGGAATTAGCACCTTTACACTTCTGGAATCGTGTAGGTTGCTAAGGTTTCACCGGGCCAAATCCCTCCACCTTTCTTGATAAATCTACTGCAAAAGTAGACTATTTTTCTGAACTTACAAAAAAAGGCAAATCTGCTGATCCGCAAATTTGCCTTTTTTATTTTATAATTTATTTTATTCAATAATCATCTTTTGAATGGCTATTCCTGTATCTGATTTCAACTGCACAAGATACGTGCCTGCTGGATAATCAACCTTCGCATCGTAAGTTCCGCTCTCTTTATCCAGTTTGAAAGTATCCAGTTTTTTACCGGTCATATCAAAAATTGAAATTTCACCTTTTTTTGCTTTATTGAAAACGAGGTGAGCGATTCCGTTGCGAACCGGATTATCCGCAATCTGAAGAGATAATTTGTTGACCGCATTGGTATCTACAGTAGACAACGCACCTGCATAATTTCCAAAGATTCTGAATTCTCCGGGCTGTAAAGTGATCGGAGCCGTTGTGGAAACTATATTCGAAATACTGTTATCCATTAAATTCTGCCATTGACCAGTGTAAGGGAAATAAGGCACTACATTCTGTGCGGAAGTCGTGTAATTGGCCAATACGACAACATTCTTTATTCCTGTTGTAATAGCTGCATCATACACATAAATTCTTGTGATAAGACCAGTAGGATCATTCGTAAGGTTATTGGATTCTATACTGTAAGTTTTAGATTTAAAAACCTGATGACTGTTTCTGATGTTGATGATTTTAGCCCATGTATCATAGACTGCTTTTCGGTTCGCATTGGTATCATATCCTAAAGTGAATGCTACAGGTTTTTCATCGGTTCTACATCCGCTGTCGATGGTACCATTCGCACATCTGTTGATGCTGAATTCATAACCTAATTCTCCAAACTGCCAGATCATTTTCGGACCAGGGATAGTAAAGAACGTGGCCCCGAAAGTTTTCATTCTTTCAAGAGCGGTATTCAGGTCTTTCACATTGTAACCTCCGTTTATAGCACCATAGGTAAGGTTTTTAAACATCAGCCTCTCTTCATCATGGCTTTCTCCATAACCTACGGCACTCATATTGGTGAATCCGTGAAGACTGTGATTCATACGGTCGTAGTTGCTGTTTTCCTGATAGCCCATCGTATTCTGATTGTAAGGATCTGTCTGTTTATTCCAAAGCATAACGCCTTTTCCTTCTGCTATTCTGTAATTTGCCCATTGCTGTTCTTCTGCATCAGTTCCCAGGTGTTCGAAGATCATATAAGAATTGGGATCAATGGCCCATTGTTTATCAGCATAATTTTTCATGATATCCACTCTGTCCTGCTGGTAGGCATTGGTACAGGCTTCATCATTTTCAGAACAGCTTTGCGTAAATCCTTTGGTTAAATCCCAACGGAATCCGTCTATGTGATATTCAGTCAGCCATTGCTGAAGACATCTTTCAACATAATATTGCGTTGAAAGACTTGTATGGTTAAAATCATTGAAGACATTGTATGAATGTTTCGGTACCTGGTTAAAGTAAGGATTGTTCGGTGCAACATCACCATAGCCGTCACCATCAGGATCAATATTCCAAAGTCTAACTAAAGGAGAGCGTCCTGTAGCATGATTAAACGCTACATCCAGAATGACTGCAATTCCGTTCTGATGACATAAATCTACAAATTCTTTGAATTTTTCCGGAGTTCCATAGGCTTTGTCTAATGCATAATGGAAAGAAGTATTGTATCCCCAGGAAAGATTTCCGTCAAATTCCATGATGGGAAGCAGTTCTATAGCATTGATCTTTAAATTCTTTAAATACGAGATTTTATCAATCAATGACTGCCAGTTTTTTTCTTGAGTAAAGTCTCTCAGTAATAATTCATAGACTATAAGATCCTGTTTCGCAGGTCTTTGAAAATTGGAAACCTGCCAATTATAAGCGGTCTGGCCTGTTTTAAATGTTGACACTTCAAAACCCTGCCCGGCAGGAAATGCTGGTAAGTTCGGGTAGGTAGAAGCCGAAATCCACGGGTCATCGTAAGAAGATAAAATTTGTGGGGAATAAGGATCTGCTACTTTTCTCAAATCGTTTGTTCTGTATTGGAAGGTATAAAGTTGCTGAGGAGTGATTCCATTGAGTTCAATCCAGTACAGATCGGGATTTGTGGTGTCTTTTTTCATTAAATAGGTATCATTCACCGTCCAGTTATTGAAGCTTCCTATGACGTGTACAAAATTTTTTCCCGGAGCATATAAAGCCAATCCCACCTTGGTTGGATCTGTCGGATGATAATTGATTCCCTGTCTGATCCAGTTGGATATTGCCTGGGAAACAACATTTCTCGGAACCTGTACAATGAATGCTGCCGTTTTGGAATTGGTTCCCTGTGTCGCCACAAGTTCCATATTTGCATCCTGAGTAACCGTATAACTGTAAGAATAAGATTGTGAAGGCGTTGTTGCTGAATTGACAACAGTTCCGTTGGCTTTTAGCTGAAATGTAGCATTGGTACTTGCCGTCGCCGTAATAGTAATGGAATTTCCCGTAGGAACTGAAGTGAGGCTGTTCGCCAATGGATTTGTAAGCGTTAAGTTTAAAGTCCCTACGTTTACAAAAATATCGGGTGAAGTCTGATGCGATCCCGTCTTATCCTTTAATAAAAACCCAAACCTTCCGATTCCTGTTCTTCCATAAAAAGAAGTTGGTGTAAAAGTGAGTGAATAACTATCTGTAGCAGCATTATAATTCAGCTTATTCAGATCATTGGAATTGTTCCAGCTGCCATTGGTAGGGCAATCCTGACTATTCTGATAATTGGTATCAAACGACCATGTCCAGATATAAATGGCATTATTGGAAACTCCCCAGGCAGACTCGTCAATCTGATCACCTGGAACTGTAAGCGTAATGGCATCTGTTTCATTGAATGGATTGGGAGAAATTGTATAATTGATCTGACCAAAAACACCTATTGTAATCAGCAGAAAAACAACGGAATAAAATTTTCTCATATCTTATTTTTTATCGAATATAGTGTTATTTTTTATTCATAACCATCATTTTGAATCAGTTTTCGGGAAATATTTCATTTTTTTCGGAAAAAATCGAATAAAAAAAGACTCATGAAATTTCATGAGCCTTCCAATAAAAGTAATTGTAATGAACTAATTCTTTTTGGCAAAAATCTTCGGTATTGAATTTCGCTTACTCTTTTATAATATTTTTAGAAATGGATTGTCTATTCTTTAATTTCAATTCTACAATATACAATCCTGAAGGAAGTTCAGTCATGTTGATCTGATGATCCGAGAACTGCACATTCATTCTTTGTCCTACAGCGTTCACAACATTTACTTTTTCAATTCCTGAATCAGCTTTAACCATAAGAATTCCATTTGTAGGGTTAGGATACACTCCAATGACAGATTGATTCAGTTTGGTTTCTGAAGTACTCAAAGAAGAGGTAGGCTTGATGCATCTTACTGATGATCCCTGTCCTCTCATAGCTCCGGCCGACGGATTGGCAATTGTCGATCCGATATACAGATATTTCGCTCCTAAACTTGATGTATCTGAACTCCAGAAATACCCTCTTTGCCCTACAAAAGTAAAGTTCCCGTCACTGGAGCTTCTGTATCCTCCTGCCGGTAATTTGAGATTGCTGCTGTAAGCTGTTGCCGGATTACCAATACTTTCTGCTCCTATTAAAGTTGTCCAGTCTGCCTGAGAAGGCATTTTCCAGTCTGGTCCTATTGCTTTACAAGGATCTATACCTACTGAAGCATTGACATCTGCAAGTGATGCCCCATTCCATGTATCTCCACTTGCAAAATTTGCCCACCATGCCGGAGATCCTGCAACATAAGCTCCAGCAGTGGTACTTGCTCCTTCCGGAGTATTAGGAGATGGTGCTGGTACCATCTGGGAATTTCTAAGCTGGTGTCCATCATCCCATCTTCCCCATTGGAAAAGGTCTCCATAAGAATTCGCATCCGCTACTGATGTAGCCACCTGTAAGCTTCCAAGGTTCTGCTGAAGCCAGATTTTTCCGTCTGCTCCTCTTACCGTAGTATAAGCAACCTGTTGTCCGCGATACATAAAACTTACACAACCAATATCACCAACACTGGCTCCAGGATCTGTATTGCTGCATGTTTGCGGATTAAGGTTCAGGGAAATTCTTTTCACCCTTGTTGTATTGTCGGAATAAGCCAAAACAAGATAATTTTGTGCCTTATCTATTGCTAAATCATTGTATTTTGCCTCTCCAGCTGAAATAAAATCACCTCCAAAAGGAACCCAGTTTTGCGAATCGTCTAATTGATAAACGGTATTTCTCAGGAAATTATCATTTTCAAAACGGCTGGCTACCACATATGGCTTTCCTGATTCTGTTACGGCTAAAGCAACATGCTGTACTCTTCCCTCTGAGAAGTTGGCATTTCCAACCTGTACCCAGGAGCTTCCGTCAAACTTTCTGACATTCAACTTTCTTCCTCCTCCGGAGTTGGAAACATAAGCAATATAGATCCTGTTTGCTCCATCTAAAGCAATATCAGCATTATACTGCTCTCCTGATGAAGAATCATCTGCTGCTGTTCCGCCTACCAGTGTCCAGTTTTGTGCTGAGCTGGCATCTGTACTGTTCTGATATACTTTTATCCCTCCGGAAACATTGCAGGTGTACACCATATTATTGGTTCCTATTACCATTTCTGCAAATTCAGCACCTCCTGAAAAACCTGCATTTCCGACCTGTTCCCATGCACCTCCGGAATATTTTTTTACTGTTCCGGAACCGTAAGATCCATAAGTGAATATAATATTATCAGAAGATACCGCAGAAGCCTGATAATTTACCGAGCTGTCTGTAGCATTAGGAAGCTGAGACCATAAAGAGCCTGTAAATAAACGTACTTCCATCCCGGAGCCTGGATAACCAAGCTGATTGGTATAATAAATACTGTTTCCGTTTGGACTTATAGACAATGAGTTATAAGTGGCTGTTCCTGTAGTTACGCCTGGAACACCGCCTAAGTAAGACCATGAGCTTCCGCTAAATTTCTGAACAGAACCTTTAGCTACAGAAACATCATAATAGGACAGATAATAATTTCCTGAATTGTCAATAACAAGATTATTGAAACCACTTCCTCCTGCAGATACATCCTGAATGCCTCCAACATTTTCCCATTGCTGGGCACACATATAGCTTCCAGTAACGGTTAACAATACTAATCCTGTTCTGATTTTCCGTATTGCAAAATATAAATCTTTAAACATATGAATATTATTTTTAATTATTCTAAATTTAATTTAATTTTGCGCAAAAGTACCTCAGACAATTAACCCCGAGTTATCATTTTCGAACTTTTGGTTATCCTGCGAAGGACTTTTATCTTAAGAAGTTGTACCATGGCTGTAAAAATGTGTTGTATGAGGAGTCAATCAAAAAGTGAACATTTGTTCATATCCGAGGACATCAAAATCATCATGCAGGAAGACCTTTGTCCTGATCAATCCTTCAAGTCTTATATGCTGGAGGGAAAGTCAAGTTTTAATTTGATTTTCATGTTGAGTGACGGCATTAATTTAGAAGGTCATGATTGCGGCACTCAGTTTTTATTCAGGAAAAATCAATATATACTTCATTATTCTTCCAAAGAAGGTGTTGCTGAACTATGGACAGAAAATCAGGAAATTCTGAGGTATCTCCACATTCAGATTAATTACCAATATATCTTTAACCTCATCAATCCAAAACTAAATCGTGAGAATGCTGAGATTCTGGAAAACATGATTCATAATAATTTTATATTCCTTCATAAAGAAACGCCGCCGGATATGACGGTTGAGATGCATATGATTGTTAAAGAAATTCTTGGTTATAGCAAACGGGGAATTATGCAGAAGTTATTCATAGAAGCAAAGATTATTAAACTTCTTATCCTGATCTTTGAGCAATTTAATGAGAAAAATATTCTCGAGGATACTCCAAAAACTCCTGAAATGATCAGGAAATTCATTGATGAAAATTATCATAGAAATATAAAAGCAGAAGAGATTGGAAAATATTTTGGACTGAACCAGAATACTGTAAGAAAGGAATTCAAAACGCAGTATCATACAACGATTGCTCATTATATATCAGAGCTCAGGATGCTGAAAGCAAAGAAAATGATTACCAATAAAGAAATTATGATCAAAGAAATTGCTATTGAGTGCGGTTATGAATATCTCCAGAACTTCACGAGGGCGTTTAAAAAGAAATTTGGGGTATCTCCTGAAAGTCTGAGGAATAATAAATAGAAAAACCGCTTAATTGCTTAAGCGGTCTATATATGTTGTTTTGCTTTGATATTACTTTTTCAGAATTCAGGTGAAAAAGCAATGACAATCAATTAATGATGATGTCCGTGATCGTGAAGGAAAGGTCCGTTTCCTTTCGGCTCGTTATAGATAACTTCTACACCTTCCTGCTCAGTAATAAGCTTTCTTCTGATATCTTCAGGGTCGAAAGGCTTTACTTTTCCGAAATACTCTTTCAAACCTTCAGTTAGCCACATTGGGATTACTAATCCGAAGAACATAAAAATACACCAGAATCCTACTAAGAACATAGTAATGAAGAATATAGTCCAAAGGAACTGGTAGAACGGCCAAAATGCTGATAATATCGTTATCATTCTCTTAAAGATTTTAGGCAAAAATAGAACTTTTTTCCTTTTTACACAAAAGATCAGCGTTCTATTTTGTTATTTATTTTAATTTTAAACTAATTAGTGAGCAAGATTTGCAAAGAAATCATTGCCTTTATCATCGGAAATGATGAATGCCGGGAAGTCTTTTACCTCAATTTTTCTTACTGCTTCCATTCCTAATTCCGGGAAGTCTACCACATCTACAGACACAATATTGTCTTTCGCAAGAATAGCAGCCGGCCCTCCGATAGATCCAAGATAGAAACCTCCGTATTTATGACATGCATTGGTAACATCCTTACTTCTGTTTCCTTTTGCCAGCATGATCATACTTCCACCATGACTTTGGAACTCGTCTACATAAACGTCCATTCTTCCGGCAGTAGTAGGCCCGAAACTTCCTGAAGCCATTCCTTCCGGAGTTTTTGCAGGTCCAGCGTAATAGATCGGGTGATTTTTGAAATAGTCCGGCATTGGTTTACCGCTGTCGATAATTTCTTTGATTTTTGCGTGAGCAATATCTCTTGCAACGATTAATGTTCCGTTCAGTTTTAATCTTGTTTTGATCGGATATTTGGAAAGCTCTGCAAGAATTTCCGGCATTGGTTTGTTCAGATTAATCTCAACAGCTTCTTCCAGATGTGGAGGAGTATCAGGTAAGAATCTTTTCGGATCCTGTTCCAGCTGCTCCAGGAAAATTCCTTCTTTGGTAATTTTCCCTTTGATATTTCTGTCTGCAGAACAGGAAACTCCCATTCCTACCGGACAAGATGCCGCGTGTCTCGGAAGTCTTATCACTCTTACATCGTGGGTAAGGTATTTTCCTCCAAACTGAGCTCCAATGGCACTTTCCTGGCAGATTTTCTGAACTTTTGCTTCCCATTCAAGGTCTCTGAATGCCTGTCCGGCCTCATTTCCTTCTGTCGGAAGATTGTCGTAATATTTTGCAGATGCTTTTTTCACTGCTGCAAGGTTGGCTTCTGCTGAAGTTCCTCCGATTACCAATGCTAAGTGGTAAGGCGGGCAGGCAGCCGTTCCAAGATCCGAAATCTTTTCTTTAATGAATTCTTCAAGAGATTTTTCGTTCAATAAGGATTTCGTCTTTTGATATAAGAATGTTTTGTTGGCAGAACCCCCTCCTTTTGTTAGGAACAGGAATTCGTAATAATCTCCTTTTTTAGCATAGATATCAATCTGTGCAGGAAGGTTAGACCCGGAATTCTTCTCATCAAACATCGTTAAAGGAACGACCTGAGAATATCTTAAGTTTCTTTTCTGATAGGTATTGAAGATTCCCTTACTTAGATATTCACCATCATCTACTCCCGTGTACACATTTTCTCCTTTTTTCCCCATTACGATAGCCGTTCCTGTATCCTGGCACGAAGGAAGAGCTCCCTCCACAGCTACTGCAGCGTTTTGTAAAAGGTTATAAGCAACGAATCTGTCATTATCTGTAGCTTCAGGATCATCAATGATTCTTCTAAGGCTTTCTAAGTGTGAAGAACGAAGCATGAAAGAAACATCTGCCATCGCTTCTTCAGCTAACAGTTCCAATCCTTTAGGATCTACTGTTAAAATTTCTCTGTCACCCAGTTTTTCAACCTTTACATAGTCTGATGTAAGTTTTTTGTACACCGTATCATCTTTCTGAATAGGATACGGATCCTGATATCTAAAATCCATTCAATTTTTGTTTCTACAAAAATACGCCTCCTTTAAAAAAATATGAGTAAAATCAGTCATTTAAATTGATATTTATAATGATTATAAATTGGAGGTTTCTGAGTTTATAAGTACCTTTATAGAAGCTAAATAAACAAAGCCAAAATATTATTTATTTCATTAAACATGATACTACCAACAATTTTTTTGGCGTAAAAAATAAAAGATCATACAAATTTCAACACTATGAATTACAGAATAGAAAAAGACACCATGGGAGAAGTGCAGGTACCTGCAGATAAACTTTGGGGTGCACAGACGGAACGTTCCAGAAATAATTTCAAAATAGGACCTGAGGGTTCAATGCCGCATGAAATCATTGAAGCTTTTGCTTACCTGAAGAAGGCTGCCGCTTATGCCAATACTGATCTGGGAGTACTTCCAGTGGAAAAAAGAGATATGATCGCGAAAGTATGTGATGAAATTCTGGAGGGAAAATTGAATGACCAGTTTCCTCTGGTGATCTGGCAGACGGGTTCCGGAACACAGTCGAACATGAATGTGAATGAAGTGATTTCCAACAGAGCCCATGTCAATAACGGCGGAACATTGGGTGAAAAATCTGAAATCCACCCGAATGATGATGTGAATAAATCCCAGTCTTCGAATGATACCTATCCCACTGCCATGCACATTGCTGCGTATACCAAAGTGGTGGAAGTAACCATTCCGGCTGTTGAGAAACTAAAAAATACGTTGTCTGAGAAATCAAAAGCCTTTAAAGATGTGGTAAAAATTGGTAGAACCCACCTGATGGATGCCACTCCGCTTACTCTTGGACAGGAATTTTCAGGATATGTGGCTCAATTGGAATTCGGATTGAGAGCTTTAAAAAATACCCTACCTCATCTTTCTGAACTGGCATTGGGAGGAACTGCTGTAGGAACAGGATTGAATACGCCTAAAGGCTATGATGTAAAAGTAGCAGAATATATTGCTCAGTTTACAAAACACGCTTTTGTTACTGCTGAAAATAAATTTGAAGCCCTTGCTGCTCATGATGCGATTGTAGAATCTCACGGAGCTTTAAAGCAACTGGCAGTTTCTTTATATAAAATTGCTCAGGATATAAGATTACTGGCATCAGGACCACGTTCCGGAATCGGGGAAATTCATATTCCTGAAAATGAACCGGGATCGTCTATTATGCCGGGGAAAGTAAATCCTACTCAGAATGAAGCAATGACGATGGTTTGTGCTCAGGTTTTAGGAAATGACACTACAATTTCATTTGCAGGAACTCAGGGGAATTATGAACTGAATGTTTTCAAACCGGTAATGGCCTACAATTTCCTACAGTCTGCCCAACTGATTGCCGATGCATGTATTTCATTCAACGATCATTGTGCGGTAGGTATTGAGCCGAATCATGAGAGAATTAAAGAGCTGGTAGACAAATCTTTAATGCTTGTTACGGCTTTAAATACTCATATCGGATATGAAAATGCTGCTAAAATTGCTAAGACGGCCCATAAAAACGGAACAACGTTGAAAGAAGAAGCCATTAATCTTGGTTTGCTAACTGCTGAACAGTTTGACGAGTGGGTAAAACCTGAAGATATGGTAGGAAGTTTAAAATAATGATTCTATAACTGATACAATGTAAAAACTCCGGGAACAGTTCCCGGAGTTTTTCATTTTACTGTCAAAATATATTTAATCTAATCCAATGGCCAAGCCAAATATCAGTGCTTTATCATTTTTGAAATAACTGTCTTTAAAGAAGTTACTGAAATCTTTTTTAACAAACACGCTGAAACTGTTGTACGAAAATGTAATCTGTGCTCCATATACAAAAGGATTCACCTGATAGTTTCCGCGGTCTCTGGTTTCACCGTCATTTCCTTTTACAATATTGTTGGTAGACATTTTTACCCCTCCATAAACATTGGCTCCAATTTTAAAACCCGTATAATAACTTCTGTACTGGATATCCATTCCGGCATTTTTAAGTTTTGAGAAATTATACTGCATCCCAAGGGGAACCATGATATATCCGGTTCTCAATTTGCTTTTATCAAGGTTTCCGTTGTATTGCGCCAAAGCGACTCCCTGATCTGCACTTCTTGTAAACAGCATATTATTATCTGCTCTTACTGTTCTCCAGGAAAATCCTAACCCGGAAATTACCGCCCACGGGCTTGTTCTGCTAAGCTGATAGTTCAGTTTCAGACCAAACTCCAGGTTATTGGCATATCCTATGTTTTTATCCAGGACATTATCCTGAGCACTGTTTGTAAGTGTCATGATTCCATAAGAGAAATATCCTGTAAAGCTTCTGCTGGGACGGAATTTTTTCAATAATTTTTCTTTAAGCTCTTCTTTAGAGGTAACATCGGTATTCAGAAGGGAATATCTTACCTGCTTTTGAATAACGTCATCCAGATCAAAGCCAAGTTCCTCAATTCTTTTATCCATTTTCTCAGAATAACGGTCGGCAATCTGAGCTTTTTCTCTGTCAAAATCTGCTTTATCAAGATTTCTTGCCTGTAAAACGACCAATTCTTCTTCCATCAGCTTTTTTTCTTCCTGAATGATGGTATTGATCTTTGCAGCATATTCTTCTACTTTTTCTTTTACAATAGGGCTTACCTCTGTATCTTTTTTAGAAGACAGGTTAATATTGAATGTCTTTTGTGCATAGAATGATGCTGAAAAAGAGCACAGCAATCCCATTACGATTAATTTCTTGATCATATTATTAATTTTTAAATTTTTACGGATACGTTATCTGGCATTCAAATCAATAGTAGCCACATTACTTCCATCCTTTGTTTTTTCGATAACATCTTTATGCTCTACTGAGAAAAGAAGTGTGGATGGGTCTACATATTTTTTCTTTTTAACCGGAGTTTTTATAGAATCGGCTTTTGCCACCATCTTAGGATTAGAAATCTGAGTGATATCCAGTTTCTTCAAAGGAAGATTTTCTTTAGGGATAAGTTTATTCTGGCCTATTGCAACTGGAGCAATCGCTTCTTGCTTATCATCAGAAAGAGTTTTTTTCATTTCTTTTTTATCATTATTCTCAACTGCCAGCGGAGCATGATTCTGAACCGGATCTTTTACCATTTCTTCTGTAGTATTTTTTCCGGTTTGTTTCACAATTTCCTGCTGAGTTTCGGAAGGTTGATTAAGAAAAAAAAGAACGCTTCCCAAGCTGAATGTCAAAATCAAACATGCCGCTACTAAAAACCAGTTCATTTTTGATTTGGAACGGTGGCTATTGTTATTCTGAAGCTCAATTTCGGACCACAGATTGCGTGATGGAGTGATTTCTCTTTCCTCCATCTGTTTTTTGATCTGAAATTCAATAGTATCTTTAGACGTTTTCATTTTTCACTTTTTTTTGTTGTTGAAAGTAGATCTTTCTTAATTTTTCTTTTGCTCTGAACAGCTGTGTTTTGCTGACAGCCACTGAAATCTGCAAAGTATCGGCAATTTCCTGATGAGAATATTCTTCCAGTACATACAGGTTAAAAACCATTCTGTAGGCATCGGGAAGCTGATCCAAAAGCTCCTGAGCATTAAAATTACAATCAATCTCTGCTTCATGGATATCTTCATGAAAAGATTGATTAATCTCGTCCAGATAGAAAACAGTTTTATGACTTTTGATAAAATTCAGGCATTCATTTACAACAATTCTTCTTGCCCAGCTTTCCAGGTTCGACTCTCCTCTGAAGCTTTCAATGTGCTTAAAATTTTACAGAATGCTTTAATGAGACAATCTTCGGCCTGATACAAATCGCTCACATAGCTTTTGCTTACACTCAGGAATCTCTTTACATTCTGTTCATAGAAAATCTTCTGTGCAGCCGGATCCTGTTTCTTCAGGAGGCTTAACAAATCATTCTTTTTATTTCCGAACAAAAGTTTCATGCTTATGCTGTTTCTATACTAAAGACAATCAAAACAAAAAAAGGTTACAACTTGAAAAAAAATATTTTATTATTTACTACAATAAGTTGATTTTTTTTGTCCAGAGTTACAAATTCCCTACTTTTTTTATTTCGAGAAACAAAAGAAAAACCTTTAAATAAAAAACTGAATGGCAATATTTTAATTAAAAGTACTCTGTATTTATTTTTTTCCTATATTAGAGATATAATTAATTTAAAACTAAATCCATGAAAAATCTAAAAAAATTAGATAGAGAAAATTTAAAAGTAGTATTAGGCGCGGGCTTTACATGCCTTGGTAACCTTTACTTAATAGAAGCAAACGGCTATTATGCATGCTGTACAAAACCCGATGTAGATCCTTGCAACTCTTCTGCATTTTGTCTGACTCCTGTTGGTATGTGTGATACTGGTGGTCCAGCTTAATTCTAAGCTCAATTAAAACAGCACCATGAAACAACTAAAAAAAGTTAAAAGGCTGCCTTGAATGAGGCAGCCTTGCATTTTATCCTGAAAATTCATCAAGCAAATTTCTGGTAGGAACAAAGAAAAGCGTTCCTGTAACTGCCGTGCTGAAATCTAAAATTCTGTCATAATTTCCCGGAGGATCACCTATAAACATATTCGTCAACATTTTCTTTGTGGTGGAGAATGTACTTGAATAGGCAATAAAGTAAGTTCCAAACTCATTGGTAGAAGGATTCCCAAAAGGCATATTATCTCTTACGATTTTCAATTCTTCACCGTTTTCGCCCTCGATATTAGCTAAGGCAATGTGTGAATTTGATGGTTTTACATCATCAGACATTTCAATATCATTCTCTTTTGATCTTCCGATCACTTTTTCCTGCTCTTCCGTGGATAAGCCTTTCCAGGCATCCATGTTATGAAGATATTTTTGAACAAAAAGATAGCTTCCTCCTTTATACTGAAGGTCTTCATCTCCTATTTTTCCAAAATAATCACGGTCGTCTCCATGCGGATTTTCCGTTCCGTCTACAAAACCAAGAATGGAACGTGCATCCCAGTATTTGAATCCATGAACCTCCAGAATACTTTCGGCCACTGAGCTCAATAACCTGGAAATTTCGACAGCCATATCAAAAATAAGGCTTTTATTGTCTGCTCTCAGATGAAAATGAAGATCTCCGGGAGTAGAAACTGCGGTATGTTTCGTTCCTTTTATTTCTTCAAAATTGACTAATTCTTTGGGCATTGGTGTCTGAAGTTCCAGTTTTCTCCATGCATCTGCACCAATTCCCATGACACAGCTTGCTCTGCTGTCCGGGAAACGGTTAAACACTGAATTATTAAGATTTAAAACCAAAGCACATAGTTCCTGAAAAACTTCTTTCAGCTCAGGGCTGTCATTAAGTTTCCAGACCATGAAAATAGTATTGCTGTTGGGATAATCTGTTACATTCTGTGATTCTATTGTATTCATACCTCTATTTTTGTGGTATTAAATATCCGAAACTGAAACCTGATCTGCAAAATATTGTTCCAGATCTTTCAATGTTTCCGGATTAGTCTGAATATCTTTTACCAAAAGACCTTTGTTCACCACTACAATTCTGTTGCAGACTTCTGTGGTATGGGAAAGATCATGGCTGGAAATAAGGAAAGTAACGCCATCCTGTTTTGATAATTCCTTGATCAGGTTTTTAAGCTTAATCTGGGTAGACGGATCAAGGTTAGCAAAAGGCTCATCAAGAATAATTATTTCAGGATTCCCGATAATTGCTCCTACGATTCCCACTTTTTTCTGATTTCCCTTTGAAAGATCACGGACATATTTCCCGGATTTCAGGATTTCACCATTGAAAAAATCATGAAAGGGTTTCAGGAATTCATCTACAGATGCTTTATTCTGACCTCTCAGCTCCCCAAGAAAATAAAAATATTCCTCCGGAGTAAGATATCCAATGAGAAAGGTATCATCTACAAATGCTGATACTTTATTTTTCCAGACTTCGGATTCATTGACTTTAATACCATCAATGCTTACAAATCCTGTCGTAGCCTGAATCAGATCCAGCATCAGGCTGAAAAGAGTTGTTTTTCCTGCTCCGTTATTTCCTACAAGGCCAAATGTTTCCCCTTTAGGAATTTCAAGATTTTCGATATTAAGAACCGTTGCTTTTCCGTATGTTTTTGATAGATTATGTATATTGATCATGGCTTAATTTATATTTTTAAATGCATCCAATGTGCTGTATTTCTCTCTTTTATATTGTTTTACAATGATATCGAAGATTTTCTCTCTCAGAAAAAAGCCGATAATTCCTATAATTGCAATACTTATCACTCCGCCAGTAATTCCCCATAGATATTTTGTCAAAGCAAATACTCCCATTGGGAGAAGCATTTTAGGAATCAGCAGAAGCATTGTCACTAAACTGAAACTTCCTTTTTGCCCCATTCTTTTCTCTTTTGAATTCAGGTCGATCTGATTTTTATTGAAAGCTCCGGACCACAAGGTAAATTGAGAGTTAACACCTATATTATATAATCCTGCCGCGAAGAATGTAACATAGATCTCCCAGCCAAAGTACACATAACAGAGAGCAATGACTACAGAAGCAGCTGTTATAATATTCATCAGCCACCATTTCGCTTTCAGATATTCTTTGTAAGGAACATTCAGAGTCATCATCAATGGAAAATAGGAACTGTCAAAAGCAGGTACGCGCTGCCCGAACAGAAACTGAAAACCACCTGTTACAAAAAGTCCCATAACCATCATCATTGCCGGAGTTTTGTAGAGTGAAGAACTAAACATCAGCAATCCATAGAACAAGAACATAAAGCTTCCAAACAAAATTCCTTTGGTTACTTTATTGCGTCTCAGCATTCTGATATCATTATTGATAAATGCTCCGATAACACCATATTTATTCAGGAAGGCAATATTTTCTGTTTTCCCGACTGTTTTCTTGGCTTCAAGCCCCTGATCAAGGTAAAATTCATTGCGAAGGTAGCGGAAACATACCCACCAAAGTATAACAAACAATAGAACAGGAATCAGTGCAAAGTAAGGTTTTTCATACAAGCTGAAGAAAACCAACTCAGAATAGGACAAAACCGGAACAATATTATAATACCCCAGCGCTCCTATACCCAGAAAACATACTCCTATGATGACTGCCAGCGTTTCTTTACCATTGAAAAAGATATTGATAAAATTATTCATGTAAAGTAATGAAACCGCCCCTATAAGCCATAATAAGACTCCTGGAATGCTGTATCCATTGAATAATGCAATCAGTGAAAATGTAATAAAGAATAAGGAACTCAGCCAACTGAATGCTGAAAGAAACGTCTTAGCCAGCATATAATTGACCAATGTATTCTTCCTGATATTCATGGTAAGAAACGGCTTAATATTCTGTGTAGGGATTTCCTGCCAGAGATATTTAAGAACAAGATCAATAATCCAGGCAATAATCATGAATTTTGAAACTACCTTTAAAGGATCCTGGTGCATTTCCTCCTGAATGTAGAAAAAGGCAATAAATGCTCCACCCACAAGACATCCGATAAAGTAAAGAATTCCTATTAAACGGAGAATTTTCATGGTCAGATTGATCCCTAAAGATGTACCACGAAAAAAGCTTTTGATTTCAAGCCTAAGGAACTTTAGAAACATATTTTAGTTTTTATACATTAGTAAATATAATGTAAAATATGTTACAAATTTTTAAGAAAAAAGTGGATTTATTTAATTATCCTATAAGCTCTTTTGCCTGTGCTAAAGCTGCTTCCGTAATTTTACTTCCGGAAAGTAATTGGGCAATTTCGTTCAGTTTATCTTCACTGCTTAATGGAATAATAGTAGATTGTGTTCTGCCGGAAATATCTTGTTTTACTACTTTATAATTATCGTTTCCTTTAGCAGCAACCTGTGCAAGGTGGGAAATAACAATCAATTGCATGTCTTCAGACATTTCTCTCATCAGGTTACCGATTTCTTCAGCTACTTTTCCTGAAACACCAGTGTCAATTTCGTCCAGAATAAGGGTTGGCAACTCATCACTTTCTGCAATAATTTTCTTTACAGCAAGCATTACTCTTGATCTTTCTCCTCCGGAAATAGCCGTTTGAATTGGTTTTAAAGGGAAGCCGGAGTTGGCCTGAAACAATAATTGAATACTTTCCTTTCCAAACTGATTAAATTCGTCAGCATCCTGCAATTCTATATCCACCTTTGCTTTTTCCAGTCCTAATTTCTTGAGAAGACTTTCTGCTTTTTTGATGAAAACAGGAACATTCTTATGTCTGTTCTTTGAAAGTTTTGAAGCAAGGCTCAGAAGTGTTTTTTCTTTTTGAGAGATCGTTTCTTCAGTTTCTTCAATCTGTAATTCTAAATCTGAGGCTCCTTTCTGATCTCCAGCCAGCTGATTTCTGATCTCAATCAGTTCATTAAGCTCTGAAACATTATGTTTAAGAAATAACGCATTGATTTTATTATTAAGATCGGTAAGATATATCAGGTTTTCAGGATTGATTTCAACTCTTTCCGCTTCATGCTCCAACTCAGAGATAATGTCTTTAAGCTCTACAAAAGAGGTTTCCAATCTTGAATCAAGTTCAGCAAAACTGGTAGAAATTTCGGAAATTTTTGAAAGTTTACTGGTCGCTTCATTAAAGAATGACAGAATCCCTATTTCCTCCTGATGAAACCTTGACAGAATCTGGCCTACATTTTCAGAGATCATTCCTGCATTTTCCTGGATAGAAAGCTGGTTTTGAATATCTTCATAATCAACATCATCAAGCTTGAGCTCTTCCAATTCGTTGAGTAAAAATTCTTTATAATCGCTTTCTTTATTGAATTCCGAAAGTTGGGTTTTCAGTTTTTTCAATAACAACTTCAGCGTTTGAAATTCAGAAAACTCCTGTTGATACTCTTCAATGATTTTTTTATTCTCAGAAAGCCCGTCGATAATTTTAAACTGATATTCTGAGGTAAAAAGATTGGATGTTTCAAATTGAGAATGGATATCAATCAGTTGTGAGGAAAGCTCTCTAAGAATATCTAACGTTACCGGCACATCGTTGATAAATGCACGGGATTTCCCTGAGGGAAGTATTTCTCTTCGGATAATAGTCTGAAGTTCGTAGTCCAGATCATTCTCTATAAAGAATTTCTTAAACTGATTATTGAGAGAAAACTCGGTTTCCACCACACTTTTCTCTTCAGCTTTGGCGATTGATTTTACATCTGCTCTTTCACCTAAAATAAGTCGAAGAGCACCTAGAATAATAGATTTCCCCGCCCCCGTTTCACCGGTAATAACCTGTAAACCATTTTTCAATGATACTTCAAGGGTATCAATCAGGGCAAAGTTTTTAATGTAAATTCTCGAAAGCATTGATAATCCGGGTTATAATCCAATTTGAGTTTGAACTGTAAAAATAAGTTTTTTTAATGAGTTAAGAAATCGTTTTTTGACTGTTCACTCATCCATAATGCTAACTGTTTTTAAACCTGCTCACAAATCCTAGACTTTCCATTTATTCCACTTATTCTCTATATTCTTTGGTGAAAGGATGATCATTGTCTGTTTAAGATCATTAAGAATCAACCCTCCATTATTTCCGGAATTGAAAATATTGAAAATTTCATCGCTTTTGGTATCCATGAACTGGTTAAAGAAAAACGCCTGCTGGAAATTATTTTCGTACATTTTTAGTTGCATCAGGGCATCAAAAATGACTTTTTTCCCGGCAGTCTGATCCTGGTTGAAAAGATTATCTAATCCAGCTCTGTGGTAAGTATAAATGGTAGAACGTAACTGATTCCAGTTGGGGTTCATAATTTCGTTAATCAAAATAGAACGGCTTCTCGGCTCGTTGATGGTATTCCAACCCTCATAGTTTCTGTTTTGGGAATTCTGTGCAATCTGCTGTGCTTTTGCGTACCATTGTGATCCTCCCATAGACTGGAAACTATCCGAATCAAGACCTAAAATAACATAAATATAGAAACTGATCACATCGGTAAGATTCTTCCCGGAAAATTGTCTTTCATTAAAAATAAGACTCTCATTTTCAACATATTCAAAAGCAAATCTCTGATCCTGAAGATTAATTAAAGGAGATTCATAAGTTGTATTGTACACAGGTCTTACTGCCTGAATCACAATAGATCCTTTGAATTTGTTAACATCTCTTTCTGCAATAACAATAGAAAAAGCACATTTTATTTTTTCAAAATTCTGAAGTCTTTTACCTGTCCAGCTGGTATTATTGATAAAGTCCCGGAGACTTTTCTCCAACGCTTTGTACGCCTGCTGGTTACTTCCACCCAGCTGTTGGGAGTTTACTTGCACTGTTGCCAACAGCTCCTGAGAAAAACTTTGGGTATATAGAAATAACAGAAAAAATAAACTTATAATTTTTTTCATTGCCTATTAAAAATTGAGAACGGAAATTTATTAAAATTATTTTAAAAGTTGAGCCTCAACAAAATTGAGAATATCTTTTGCTACTTCATCCTTGGATTTCAGATTGAATTCCTTCTTTTCTGTTTTAGTAAATATCTTGATTTTATTGGTATCATTTTTAAAACCGGCTCCTTCATCGCGCAAGGAATTGAGAACGATCATATCCAGATTTTTCTTTTCCAGTTTTCCTTTGGCATTTTCTTCTTCATTTTGCGTTTCCAGTGCAAATCCTACCAAAAACTGATGGGTTTTCTTTTCCCCCATTGTTTTAAGGATATCGGGATTCTTAACCAATTCTATCGTAAGATTTTCATCATTCTTTTTGATTTTTTCCTTCGCCACTTCTTTTGGAGCATAGTCTGCCACGGCTGCACTGGCAATTCCAATATCAACACTTTCATAAAATTCAAATACTTTAGCCAGCATTTCTTTTGCTGAAGTCACTTTATAAAGTTCAATATTCGGATCATTGATGATTTGAAAACTCGGTCCTGAAATCAGAATTACTTTAGCTCCTCTTTTTGAAGCTTCTTCTGCGAGAGAGAATCCCATTTTTCCTGATGAATGATTCCCGATAAATCTTACCGGATCTATTGCTTCATAGGTAGGTCCTGCGGTAATTAAAACCGTTTTTCCTTCAAGGCTTCGGGATTGGATATCCGAACTTAAATATTGTTCTACCGTATTAAAGATAGTTGCCGGTTCTGCCATTCTTCCCTGCCCGATCAGTCCACTGGCCAGCTCTCCATTTTCCGCAGGAATAATAATATGTCCAAAGCTTTCTGCCAGCTCCAGATTCTTTTTTGTAGAAGGGTGTTCATACATATCAAGGTCCATTGCAGGAGCTATGAATACAGGGCATTTTGCAGACATATAGGTGGCAATAACAAGATTATCACACATTCCGTGAACCATTTTTGACAGTGTATTGGCCGTACATGGAGCAACGATCATAACATCCGCCCACAGGGCCATTTCCACATGACTGTTCCATGTTCCGTTATCACTATAAAAATCCGAATACACGGATTTTTTGGATAATGTAGACAGGCTTAGTTTCGTTACAAAGTTTTCTGCATCAGGAGTCATAATAACCTGTACTTCGGCACCTTTCTTCACAAAATCTCTGATCAGAAAGTGAATTTTGTAAGCCGCAATTCCTCCAGAGACAGCGATAAGTATCTTTTTACCGGAAACACTCATTTAGTTCTAATTTTTTGAAATACTAAAGTACTTATTTTTTCCCACACAATGAGGCTTTAAAAACAACAAAGGTCATAAAAGAAGTAAATTCCTTTATGACCTTGATTTATTAAAATACAGAAGATTATTTTCTTTCTTCTGTTTTTCTGAAATAAACATCATCGTTTAACCATTCTTCAATAGCAATTGAAGTTGGCTTTGGAAGCTTTTCGTAATGTTTAGAGATCTCAATTTGCTCTCTGTTTTCGAAAACCTCTTCTAATGTAGAATTGTGAACGGCAAATTCATCCAATTTGTTGTGAAGTTCCGTACGGATTTCCGCATTGATCTGCTCTGCTCTCTTTCCCATGATAACAATAGCTTCATAGATTGAACCTACTTTATCTTCAATCTTATCTTTGTCGTAAGTAATAGTATTTACTTCTGCTTTTGTATCTTTTACACTCATTTTGAGAAAATTATTTTTATTTTAAGATGGCAAATTTACGAATTATCTTTGAATTTTGAAAGTCGCTGCAGGAGGAGGTGTCTTAAGTGCTGCACTGTCCCTCTGTAACTGCATTGCTTTCTTTTCATTGCTGATTTGATCCTTGATTTGCTGTTCTGTTTTATCTTTATCTGCCAGTTTTTCAGCTTCTTTTTTCTGTTTTGCTGTTAAAGCCGCAATTCTGGCCTCAGTTTGTTTTTTAACAACTACGAAGTTCTGTTTTTCTTTTTCCAGTTTTTCTCTAAGATCTACTGCTGTTTTAGAATATTCTGTGTTGGGAAGTTCTTTCTCTACCAGCTTTGTATAAGTAAGAGCACTTTCAATACGTTCATCTTTGAGACCATATACAGACTTCATCGCCAATTCATAACGTGACTTCATGATATAGTCATAAATCTTTGAACGAAGTTTTGTACTTGGAAAATCTTCCAAAACATTTTCAAATGCTACATTGGCTGCTTTATACTCACCCATTTTGTAGTATTGTCTTGCATTTTCATAAGCTTTAAATTCCAGCTTATAAGACAATTCATCAATTAATTGGCTGATATTCTTAGATCTTTCAGAGTTGGGATAATTGTTCAGGAATTCCTGAAGCTCATTAATGGCCAATTCTGTACTCGACTGATCCAGGTTGTAATCCATAGAACCTTCATAGTAGCACAGTGCAGACATATAGGCTGCTTCTTCTGCTCTCGGGTCTTTTGGAAAACTTACTGCAAAATTCTTAAACTGGTGTCCTGCCAGCTTATAACTTTTGTCGTAATAGTTGGCATAAGCTGTATTGAAACCTACGTTAGGAAAATCATCTGTTCCCGCCACAAGATTGGCAAGTCTGTCGTAAAGAGCCAATGCATTTTTCCATTTTTTCTTGGCAAAATTTTCATTAGCTGCCTTTAAGATAAATTCTTTATCAGCACTTCTCATTGCTCTCTCCTGCTGACTTACACAAGATGTAATCACCGCTACAGCAAAAAGACCTAAAATATATTTTTTCATATATAAAATTCAACAGTTTTCGGATTATACAGCCGATTTACTAATTTGCAAAAATATAACTTTTTTGCCAATAGATTTTTTTTTATGAATATTTAACGTAATTTTAGTCTGCAGCGTATCCCAAAATCGCAAAAACACTTAATAAAAGATTCATTCTCACCTTTTTCTCTGCTTCTTTTGCATAGGTTTCCTCATTTTTGCTCGGAACATAGAGCTCATAGAAATTTTTATTCCTGATGACAAATAAAGTGGATCCGATGATCATGGTAAGAATGTCTTCAGGTTTGGGTGTAAAAGTAAAAACTCCTGATGCGACACCTTTTTTAATGACTTCATCCAGTTTTTTCACAAATAGCTGATAGAAATCCAGCAGTTCATCTTTCAGATTCTCTGTATGACGAAGCTCCTGGGTCACGAAACCATGAAAATAATTATACTTGAAAAGCTGAGAAACAATATATTTAATCATTTCCCGTAATTGCATTTCAGGCTTACCATCCTTGATTGTATCTGCAAATTCTGAAAAATTCTCTCTTGTTTTCAGTACTCTGTACTGATAGAGATAGGACATCATTTTCTCTTTAGAACCGAAGTAATAAGAGATCATGGCGACGTTGATATTTGCTTTGGAACAAATATCTCTTACAGAAGTTCCCTCATATCCTTTCTTGGCGATGAGCTCTTCTGCAATATCCAATATGTGAATCTGTTTTTCTGTAAATTTTTTTTTCATGAAGTGTACTTTGAGTAAAGTTAAGAAATTTTTAACACATTTATAAACGATCGTTTAATAATTTTAAATTAATTCTGAAAATACTTACTTTTGAATATGGATTTTTTTGATTTTCATCATCATAAGAAATATATCAAAAACGGAATTTACAATATGAACATTGAGCAAATTCCGCCTGATTTCCCTTATTCTATTGGAATTCATCCCCAAGATATTGATGTTAACAATCTCGAACAGCAGTTTTCATGGATGAAAAGTATGATGTTTCAAAATTGTTTTGCCATTGGTGAATGTGGTTTAGATTCTTTAGTTTCTATAGATCAGAAAATTCAGGAAGACGTTTTTTTAAGACAGATCATGGTCGCTAATGAAGTCAAAAAACCCATGATTATTCATTGTGTAAGAAAATTTTATGAGGTCATTTCTTTTAAAAAGAAAGCCGAGCAGCCCATGATCATTCATGGTTTTAATAAAAAACATCAAATTGCCGAAGACCTTCTTGCCAATAATTTTTACCTGAGTTTTGGAAAAGCTGTTTTGTATAATTTATCTTTGCAGGATATTTTGAAAAACACTCCATTAGACAAACTCTTTTTAGAAACTGACAATGAAGATTTTAGCATCGAAGAATTGTATGATAAAGTTTCGGAAATAAAAGGTATTTCTTTGGAACAGCTCAATGAACAAATTTTAGAAAATTTACACTCAATAAAAAATGGATAAGTACTGGTTGGAAAGAACGGAGCTTCTGGTAAAAGAAGAAGGCTTGGAAAAATTGAACAAAGCTACTGTTTTGGTTGTTGGCTTAGGCGGCGTAGGTTCTTTTGCAGCTGAATTTCTTGCAAGAGCCGGAGTTGGCAATATGACGATTGTAGATGGTGATACCGTAGACATTACCAATATCAACAGACAGCTACCGGCTTTACATTCCACCATTGGAAAGCATAAAGTAGAAGTGGTAGCTGAAAGACTTTTAGATATTAATCCCGATCTTAATTTAACCAAAATCAATGAGTTTCTAAATCCTGAAAGAATGGATGAAGTTCTGGATTCTGCAAAATTTGATTATGTTTTAGACTGTATTGACAGTGTAACGCCAAAACTTTGTCTGATTATCGCTGCCAAAAGAAGAAGAATAAAAATTGTAAGTTCAATGGGTGCCGGTGGAAAAACTGATCCAAGCAAGGTAATGGTAAGGGATATCAGCAAAACTGAACACTGCCACCTCGCAAGACAGGTAAGAAAAAGGCTGAAAAAAGTAAAAATTGACAAAGGAGTCCGTTGTGTTTTTGCCAATGACATCCAGGATGAGGAAAGTCTGAAAATGACTGACGGGACCAATTATAAAAGATCTTTTTACGGAACAATAAGTTATATGCCTGCCATTTTCGGGTTGTATACCGCTTCAGAAGTGATTAATCATTTATTAAATCAGGATTAAAATATTTTCTCATGTATTTCACAGATTTTTAAAACGATTTTCATGTCTTAATCTGTGAAATATGCGGGAGAAAAATAAAAAAATATATTTACATTTCGTAAATGACAAATTCCAAATATCCCAGAGCGGAAAAGCTCAAAAAAAACACAGAGATCAGTTTGCTTTTTGAGAAAGGTAAATGGAGAACAAGCGGAAACCTTAGAATTATTATTCTAAAGGATAAGCCCAACCTTTCTGTAGAAACTGCAAGATTTGGAGTTTCTGTTTCTAAGAGATATTTTAAAAGAGCAGTACACAGGAATCGTATCAAAAGGTTACTGAGAGAATGCTATCGTCTGAATAGAGATCTTTTCAGGCAAGCCTTTGGAGAAAAAACTATGGCAATGCTGTTTTGGGTTTCTTCTGAGATGCCTCCTAAATTTCAGGATGTGGAAGCACAGTTTATCAAACTCTGTGAAGCGCAGAAAAAATAATTTTTTCTTTAAAATAAAAAGATCTGTGAGACATTTTCTTGCAGATTTTTTTTATTTCCCACAGATCACACAAATTTTCAGATAAGTATGTATAAAATATTTTTACGCTACAATAAACCACGAATTGCAAAGCTCGAGACTCGTATCACGTATCACTCGACCCCAAACTCAGACATTAGCAATACTCCAAATATCATATAGTTTTTGTATTTTTAGAGAAAACAATAAATCTGAAAATTAATATGTTAGATAACGTTCCCTATTTTTCTTATATCATCAGTGCATTTATTGGGATTGGATTGGCAGCTGCTACAGGCTTCCGGGTATTTCTTCCTATGTTTATTGTAAGCCTTGCCTCCTATTTCAACTGGATTCCCATGAATGAGCATTTTGAATGGCTTGCCGGTCTTCCTACGCTTATTACAACAGGAATAGCCACTATCATTGAAATACTGGCTTATTACATCCCTTTTGTTGACCATTTACTAGATACTGTTTCTATTCCCATGGCAACAGTAGCTGGTTCCATATTATTTGCGAGTCAGTTTGCTGATCTTGGAACTTTCCCACAATGGGCTTTGGCATTAATTGCCGGTGGAGGTACAGCAGCTACCATCAGCTCTGGATTTGCAGGAATAAGGGCTGCTTCTACTGCGACTACCGGAGGTTTAGGAAACTCTATGGTAGGAACAACAGAGACAGCTGGTGCAGGTATCATGTCTGTTCTCGCAATGGCAGCTCCGGTAATAGCGGCCATATTTGCTCTAATCACATTAATTGTTGTTATTGTATTTGGGCGGAAGGCCTGGAAAAAATTAAAAAGCACTAAAAGCAATTCTCAGAAGTTATAAAATGAAAAAGGTACTGATGAGAACAGTACCTTTTTCATTTTAATTTTTACTTCTGAAGTCTTTAATATCTTTAATCTTGGATTCAAAATAGTCTTTCTTCTCAGGACTCTTTTTGATCAATATTTCAAATGCTTTTATGGCCTTTGTATAGAGTTTCTGTTCAAAATAAAGATTCGCCAATGTCTCTGTCATCAAATGTGAGATATCGTCATTCTTTTCTTTTACAACATAGGTGCTTTCTTCTTTTAACTGACTGATTCTAGGATTGTTTTCAATAAAGGTTTCAATAGCCTTTTCTTTAATTTCTGACTTTTCCTTTACAATTTCTTCTGTTCTGCCAATCTTAAGCCAGCTCTGCCACGTATTGATAAAACCTGGAACATTGCTGTCTATTGATGATGGAGTAGTATTTTTCATAGTAACCTCCTGTACTTTTTCTACTACAGGTTCTTCTTTCTTTTCTTCAACCTTAAGGGTAGAAATATCGGTTCCGAAGAATGAAACATTCATTACGGGAACATCTTCTTTTAAAGTTTCTGTTACCGTTTTTTCTTCTTCAGTTGATTCACTTGGGGCAGCATTATCATCTTCAGTTTCTGAAGTCTCCACTACTGGCAAAACTTCTTCCTTAACAGCTTCTGTAGATTGTGTCTCTTCAGTAACACCCTCAGAATCAGTAACATAAGCTGCTTCCACTACCAGAGATTGTATTTCGGGAGCTGATGCTTGTTCAGATTTACTGATTAAAGAATCTGGCATATTGGACTCCACACTCATCGGTTTCCATGCAGAGTGTACTTCAGGAGTTTCTTCTATCTTTTCTTCAGCCAACTCAGAATTAGTCTCTTCTACAGGTAATTGATTTTCAATAACTCCTTCCTGTACAGGTTCTTCTTTTATTTCTTCAGGCTTATTGTCACTGGTTGACCAGAAATGAAAGTTTTGAGTATCAGCGAAGCTAATTTCATGATCCTCAACTGTTTCAGGCTCTATTTCTTCCTCTTGCTGAGCAAGTTTAGTTTCCTTCATTTTTTTCTCAACCTCTTCAATCAGGCGTCTCATTTCCTCCTCATGTTTATTGATATTCGGTTGGGAAATTTCAACAGTCTCCATTAATTCTTCGCTGTTAGCCTGGATTTTAACGTCTGGCATAAATGAATCTGTTCCATGGAAACTTACTTCCGCATCAGATATTTCCACTGAAGGCAATCCTTCATTACCATTTTCTTCTTTTACACCAGAAATCGGATCTTCGTCGATGATGGTTTCCGGTGTAAAGTCTTCTCCGGCTTCTGCTTCAGCTTGTATTTTTTCCTGGTAAGCAGATTCTTCCTCAGAAACCAATTCAGTTTTATGGCCGGATTCCTCTTTTACAGGCTCTTCTTCTGCTGCTGCCTCACTATTTATTTCTGATAATAAAGGTGCTACTTCATGAAAACTGGTATTTCCTTCTTCTTCAATATTGTCTTCCTCTTTTTCTGAAGAAATCTGATCTTCGCGAATGATAGTTTCTGCCGTAAGCGCCTCTCCATCATTCTCCTTAGTTTCAACTTGTCCGGATTCTACTTTCTCCTGAACCGGTTCTTCAACTGTAGACTCAGTCTTCTGGGTTACCAGAGTTCCAGATTCAAGGGTAGATTCAATATCTATGGTTTCAGAATTTTGCTCATCCAGGAAGTTTTCTTCTCCTTCAAATAAAATTCTGTTTCGTTCACCGTTTACATAAATGTGTTTAACTTCCTGTGCGGTTGGTAAGACACAAGTACTTTTCTCCTCTTCCAAAGGTTTTTCCAAAGAAACTTCTTCTTCTCTTCTGATGGGGAAGGATTGGATCTTTGGAGTAAATTGGGCAGGTTTTTCAATTGTTTTAGAAGGTTTCTTTTCTTCCACAATTTCGGGTTTCACCTCCTGTCTGATCTTTCCGTTGATCAGCTGATATAAAATCTTTTTATCAGTAGTATATGCAGCCGTTACAGAAAGTTCCTTCTGATAGTTTTCTTTTTCATACAGATGCACTCCATACAGATGAAGCGCCCTGATATTCTGAATATAAGGAAAAGTGTGAATCTCTTCTTTCAAAAGACCAAGGTCTTCTAACTGAATATTTTTCGGATTTTTTATTAATTCTAAAACTCTCGGATTCATCTTACCAATTCGCTACAATGTCGTTAAATATTTTATTAATAATTCTATCTGTTACCAGCTTTACCTGCTGGTCTTCGATCTGACTTAGGGATACATCACTGTTGAAAGCGGCTTCATCAGAATATGTTCTGTCAAAACTTGCATCCGGATGAATTTTATTTTCATAATGTACCTTTACTGTAATCGTAAGTTTATTCTGTGCCTGCTGAATCACTCCTCCAGAAGGGTTGGTCTGGGTATTGGAGCTGATGGTGGTAGGGGTAATGGAATAGTCTGTAATTTCTCCTTCAATCAGGATATCCGGATTTTCTTTTGTTCCTTTCAAAGTGGTTCTCTGAAGGAATCTGTTTTGAATCGCTGTAGAAAACTGTTGTGATAATGCAGGGTTTACAAGAGGAGCATTATTGGGAAATTCATTAATCTGAACTGTTTTCTCGTCTGTAAGAGACGATCCCGTAAAGCTGTAGCATGAATTTAAAACTCCAAGCAATGCAAAAAGCACTCCCGTTAACAGTGATTGTTTCAAGCTGATATTGTTAATTTTAAAGTTCATTTTTAGATCCAATTTCAATAATTTCATCATACTCAATTTGTTGAATAGCATCTTCATAAGCAAAATAATTTGCTGTGTATAAGAATGGTAAGGTAAGAAAAATTCCTATCCCGCAAGCAACAATACCAATCTGGGACAAAATACTCACTACCAATGAGAAAAGAAAAATTGACAATAGATTTCCCTTGCTCATAATTTTGGAAATATTCCAGGCTTCTTTTACTTCTTTGATTCCTTTAAGACTGATTAACGGAATAATATAAAAGCCTTTTAGAACAAAGTAATATATAGCTGCTATTATTAAAAATATATAAGGAAACATAAAAAGTCCTACCATCGGATTGGGCTCATCCCTTCCGGAAATTGCTCCTGATATACCCAGCACAGCAAATAACGGGATATAAAGCAATAAAACACCACCAAAAACAATTAACTGCAACATAAAATAAGGCATGAAATCTTTGAAATCAAAAATATCTCCGGGACTTGTCGGCTGGTTTCTGTTCAGCCTCTGAAGGTATTTGTATAAATTACCCATTGCTAATAATCCACAGAATGGAATAATAGACATGATAAAGCATACTAAAAATGCTATAAAAATATTCCCGAAATCTTTCTTTAAAAGTTCGAAACCTTTGTTTATATATTCTCCGAGTTTAAAATTGATCGGCTTGGGTGTTAAATTGACTTTCATTATTTATGTTTTGCTAATCTTCCAGGTTATATTGTTTTATTTTTCTGTATAAAGTTCTTTGGGAGATTCCCAACTCATCTGCAGCTCTGTTCCTACGTCCTTTATGCTTCTCCAAGGCCTTGATAATCAAATCTTTTTCATTGTTCTGAAGAGAAAGAGATTCTGGTCTGTTTTCCTCAATTTCGATATCTTCAATATCTTCATAACTATCATCAGGACTAGAAATAATTGTTGGAGTCTGAACTGCCGGAGTATCGTTATTATTATCAAAATATAACAAAGATCCGGAATTCACCTGCGGCTGACTTTCAGGGGTATAAATCCTGTTGATCAGGTTTTTCTCATGGTTGCTCAGATCTGCTGTTCCTCTGTTCTTGATCAGTTCCGAAGTTAAGGATTTTAAATCATTAATATCATTCCTCATATCGAACAGAATTTTATACATGATCTCTCTTTCACTTCCGAAATCGCTCTGCTTGGGAGTACTTTGAGTATTTACGACCATTGGGAGATGGGTTTCCATCGGAATATACTCGGCAAGCTTCTCAGCAGTGATATTTCTGTTTCTTTCCACAACGGTCATCTGCTCTACTAAATTTCTTAGCTGGCGGACATTTCCCGGGAAAGAATAACTTTCTATATAATGAACAGCACTCTGCTCCAGCTCCAGTTCCGGCATTCTGTATTTTTCTGCAAAGTCAATTGCAAATTTCCTGAACAGCAAATGAATGTCTCCTTTTCTTTCTCTCAAAGGTGGCATATCAATCTGAACAGTATTCAAACGATAATACAAATCCTCACGGAATCTTCCATCGTGGATAGCTTTCATCATATTAACGTTGGTAGCTGCGACAATTCTCACATTGGTTTTCTGCACTTGTGAAGAACCTACTTTCATAAATTCACCACTTTCCAGCACTCTTAAAAGACGAACCTGAGTTTGTAGAGGAAGTTCTCCTACCTCATCCAAAAAGATGGTTCCGCCGTCTGCTACTTCAAAATATCCTTTTCTTGTAGCTGTAGCCCCTGTAAAAGCTCCTTTTTCGTGTCCGAATAATTCTGAATCTATGGTTCCTTCCGGAATGGCTCCACAGTTTACAACGATATAAGGCTGATGTTTTCTTCTGGATTCTGAATGAATGATTTTCGGAATAAATTCTTTCCCTACCCCACTTTCTCCAATCACAAGTACAGAGATATCTGTAGGTGCAACCTGGATAGATTTTTCGAGGGCACGGTTAAGTGCAGGAAAGTTTCCGATAATTCCGAAACGGTTTTTTATGTTTTGTAGCTCGTTGCTCATAAGTAAATTTTTGATTATTGACTGAATGTTAATCTTCTACAGCTCTTCAATCTGTTGTCTGTAGACTTTGTTAAAGTGATGAGTGTAGACATCTTTCATGGTCTTCCCTTCATCATACGTTTGTAAGGCTAACATTTTTAAATCCAAATAATCTTTGTTTCTGATCTTAGAAACTTTACTTTTAAAGTATATATTCTCAGCAAAGTCGTACTCTTTGCTTTGTTTTTCAAAATTTTCCAGGGCTCTGTCGTATCTTCCCAGCTCGAAATAGGTAACTCCCAGCTGATAATGATCGAACATTCCCTTCACATAACCTCTGGTAGCCAGAAGCCTTTCTATAATCCCTGCTGCTTTTTCTTTCTGTCCTAAAGCACTGTAGGACAAAGCTCTTACTACGTCCAGGTTATAGTCCCCGTTCTGAGATCTTCCTAAATCTCCGGGCTCATATTTTTTTAACCCTTCTAAATCCTGAATTGCCCCTTTATAGTCTCTCAAAAACTGAAACTTTGTCCAGCCTCTGTAACCAAGGTGCATTTTAGGGTCTAAAGCAACTGCTCTATCTATTAGAATCTTCCAGGTTATGAAGTCCCCGTTTTTAAGATATGGAACTGCTTTTTCCATATAAGCATAGGAAAAATCGGGACACAATTCAATGTCTTTATCGAAAGCTTCCTGAGATTCTGCTAGACCTTGTAAATCTGAAGCCCAGTTGTATAACTCACACGCCTTTTTACAGTTCTCACCCTCTACTGCATTACAGTTGACCTGTGCAATAGTATTGGTGTAAACGATAAGTAACAAAAAGCTAAGGTAATACCTCTGAAACTTTTCCATTTTTAATTTTATAGGTTGAATAATGATAGTAAACTACTTTTAAACCTTCTATCTCTTTCAGACCTGGGCTCATATACCATAATCTGAACAGTACTGTCTTTCCTTCACAATTTACTAAAAATCTTACGGTAATATACCCGTTGATCTTTTTTTAAGAATATATATTTTCTTTTTTTAAGTTTTTCAGTGATGGTAACTTAATTTTATTCTACTGTCCTCCCTAAAAGCGTGCCTTGCGTATTATCATACACAAAAACGTTCACAATGTCACCTATTTTCTGTCCTTCCAGTTTATCGAAGACACATACCGCATTCTGAGAGTTTCTTCCTTTCCACTGATTTTTGTTCTTCTTGGAAATTCCTTCGATAAGGATCTGGTGCTCTCTTCCTACATAAGATTTCATTCTTTGTTTTGAAAGCTCACCCTGAAGGGCAATAACCTCAGCAAGACGTCTTTGTTTTACATCAGCCGGAATATTATCTTCCATTTTCTTGTGCGCCGGTGTTCCCGGTCTTTCTGAGTAGGCAAACATATAACCGTAGTCATATTCTACTTCTCTCATAAGACTTAAAGTATCCTGGTGATCCTCTTCTGTTTCATTACAGAATCCAACGATCATATCCTGAGAGAATGCGACTTCCGGAACAATTTCTTTTGCTTTTCTGATCAGATCAAGATATTCTTCACGGGTATGTTGTCTGTTCATCGCTTCCAGCATATTATTGCTTCCGCTTTGTACAGGAAGATGTACATATTTACAGATGTTGTGATGCTTTGCCATCATTCTGAATACATCCAGACTCATATCCTGAGGATTTGAAGTAGAGAATCTGATTCTCAGCTCCGGAACGGCTTTAGCCACTAAATCAAGAAGCTGAGCAAAATTAACGGCTGTTGCTTTCTGCATTTCAGAAGCTTTGGCAAAGTCTTTTTTAGGACCGCCTCCATACCAAAGGTAAGAGTCTACGTTTTGGCCTAAAAGGGTGATTTCTTTATATCCGTTATTGGCAAGATCTTTACATTCTTCAATAATAGAGTGCGGATCACGGCTTCTTTCTCTTCCTCTGGTAAATGGAACCACACAGAATGTACACATATTATCACAACCTCTTGTAATGGTAACAAAAGCGGTAACACCGTTTCCTCCTAAACGGACAGGATTGATATCGGCATAAGTCTCTTCTTTGGAAAGAATAACGTTGATGGCATCTCTTCCATCATCAGTTTCTTTTAAAAGGTTCGGTAAGTCTCTGTACGCATCCGGACCTACAACAAGGTCAACCAACTGCTCCTCTTCCAAGAACTTGGTTTTCAATCTTTCTGCCATACATCCCAGTACACCAACCGTCATATTCGGTCTTTCTTTTTTCAGATTTTTAAACTGAGAAAGACGCATTCTTACAGTCTGTTCTGCTTTTTCACGGATGGAACATGTATTTAAAAGAATCAGGTCTGCTTCTTCAACTTTCATCGTTGTATTATAGCCCTGTTCATTAAGAATGGATGCAACAATCTCAGAGTCAGAGAAGTTCATCTGACAACCATAACTTTCTAAAAACAGTTTTTTAGAGTTCTCCGGTTTTTCTGCAATAGCAAAAGCTTCGCCCTGTTTTGTTTCGTCTATATATTTTTCCTGCACGATAATCAATTTAAGGTCCGTAATTTAAAATTACGAACGAATAAGTTTGCAAAGATACAAAATATTGTGACAGAATGTCAGGAGATTATCTGTATCTGTTATCATGGAAATTTTGATCCATTATTTTATCCTGATCTTCCAACTCTCTCTGTAGATCAAATTGTTGAAAAATTGGTTGAGTAATTTTAGCTCTAATTGGAATATTATTAAATGTAGCAGGATTCCATTTTCCTTTTATTCTAGACAGACTATTGATGATATCTTTCTTTTCATAGTCAAAAAAATCACCTTCAATCTTGAAATCCTCCATTTCGCCATTCTCATTCACAACAAATGTCAACAAAGCTCTTTTGTCCTCGTTTTTCTTTACGAATCTTTCAAAAATAGACTTAACCTCAAATCCAAAAGCTTTTATTCCTTTTTTAAAAGTTGGGCCTTTCTTTTCGTTTTTACTTGGATCATCTTTGGAATTAACTAAATAAAAAGGATTTATTTCAATTTTGGCAATGGCTCCAATAAACTTTCCGTTTACTTTTGCCGGCATCCATTTTTTGAGATGGGGAATAATTTTACGGCTGAAATCAAATGCGCATTTATTTTTTTGAATTTCTAAAGTATCAAAATCTTTAACATAATTGATGGTTGAGTTTTCATGCACAAGAATCTGTACATTATACCGTTCTTCGCTTTTTTCGCAAGGCAACAACTTTTTCTCTTTAACAACCATTACCATCTCCTTAGTTAATTGATTTACACCTCCGACGTAAAAATCTTGGCCATAAGGATATTTATCCAAAACTTCATTTTGAGCAAAAATTAATTTTGTTGCAAAGAAAGTAATAAACAACAAATTTTTTTTAATCATGGTCATGTTTCATTTTATTTCTTTTTTCAGATCTTAATTGATCTCTTCACTAAATATCTTCCTGTGTTTAAATTTTGAAAAGAAAACCTTTGCATCTAATCAATATCCACAGACATTGAAGAGAAGTTCATTTTAACCTTGATCTGTGAAGCTACAGGCTGTCCGCCACAAGAGGCCGGAGTCCAGTTTTTCTTGATTCTTCTTACTACATATTGCATATCGTCAAAAAAAACTTCACTGTTTTGTACTTTGGGCATTCCTTTCACATCCACTACTTTTCCTTTAGCATCAAGCACTAGGGTAAAGGTAAAATCTCCAGTCAAAGCATAGAAATCAGAATTCAGGTATGCATACATATATTTGTTGAGGATTTCTTTATAGGCCACGACACCTCCTTCGAAAGCAGCAGGTTTAAAATCATTACATTTTACAGCCACCTGCATAAAAGGTTCTTTGATATCTATTTTCAGAACATTTTTATTGCTTTCCCTGATAAAAGAATCATCACGGTCTTCCTGATCCTGCGCCAATGAAAAATTCATTACACATAAGGCTAAAAATAAAAATATCGTTCTCATAATTTTGTATACTAAATAATAAACAAAGGTAAATATTTAGCTTATTTATAAACAATAAAAACTTCACGCAAAGCATGAAGTTTCAGAATTTAAATATTGCGAATTCAATACAAGTTTTGAATTCATTATTTTTTAATCTTACAGTAACCCTTTAATGTGTTTATAATTACTTTTTACGGTTTCAAAAACCTCATCCATTTTACCTCCAAGCATCAGCTGGGCCATAGACTTTGTCATTCCCATAATCTGATCAAATTCAATCTTAGGAGGAAGGGCCAGTGCATTAGGATTGGTGAAAATATTCAGAAGATAAGGTCCGTTGTGATCCAGACATTCTTTGATGGCACTTTCTACTTCTTCGGGAAGATGAACATTTTTTCCCGGATAGCCCATCGCATGTGCTACCATGGCAAAATCCGGGTTAATCATATCGGTTTCATTATCTGGCATCCCGCCAACTTCCATTTCCAGTTTTACCATTCCCAACGTTCTGTTGTTGAAAACAATTAGTTTCACAGGGAGTTTATACTGAAAAATAGTAGCCATATCCCCTAAAAGCATAGACAATCCTCCGTCTCCACATAGGGCAATCACCTGTTTCTCAGGATGAGCTAAAGCTGCTCCGATTGCCATTGGCATTGCGTTAGCCATTGATCCATGATTGAATGAACCCAGCATTTTCCTTTCGCCTGTTCCTGTAATAAATCTTGCTCCCCATACACAGCACATTCCGGTGTCTACCGTAAAAATAGCATCATGCTTAGCAAGTTTGTCCAAAGTATGGGCCACATATTCCGGCTGAATAGCATTCTCTTTTCCCGAATCTTTCACATACTCCAACTGGCTTTCTTTCACTTTATCATAAAATGCCAGCTGCTCGTTCAGGAAATGAACATCAGTTTTTTCGTCAAGTAACGGCAATAATGCTTTGATGGTTTCTTTGACATCTCCGGCAAGTCCTAGTTCGAGTTTTGCTCTTCTTCCCAATCTTTCAGGACTTTCATCAATCTGGACGATTTTATTTTTTACAGGCATGAATTTCTGATAAGGAAAATCCGTTCCCAGAAGAATGACAAGATCAGCTTCATGCATGGCGTGATAGGCTGAAGGAAATCCTAACAGACCTGTAAGTCCCACTTCATTTGGATTATTGGGCTGAATAGCCATTTTCCCCCTAAATGAATATCCTACGGGCGCTTTTAACAGATTGGACAAAGCAACCACTTCATCACGGGCTTCAGCAGCGCCTATTCCGCAATAGATTGTTACTTTTTTACTATTATTTATCAGTGTTGACAAGCTTTTCAACTCCTCATCCGAAGGTCTTATGACAGGATTTGTTTTAAAGATTTGAGTGGAAGTAGAGCCTTCTTCGGCATCTAATTCAGAAACATCTCCGGGAAGACCTATCACCGCAACTCCTTTTTTGGAAATTGCATGTTGGATAGCAGTCTGTACAGTTCTCTGTACCTGCTCTGGCCGGGTAATCATTTGATTATAGTAACTACAGTCGTCAAACAGTTTTATCGTATTGGTTTCCTGAAAGTAATCCATGCCCATTTCATCACTGGGAATGGTGGAAGCAATGACCAGCATTGGAACATGAGAGCGATGAGCTTCATAAACTCCATTGATCAGATGAACGTGTCCGGGACCACAGCTTCCGGCACATACAGCTAACCCATCAAGCTCCGCCTCTGCAGCGGCAGCATAAGCTCCTACTTCTTCATGTCTTACATGAATCCATTGGATACTGCTTTTTTTGACTGCAATATTCAGATGATTAAGACTGTCGCCTGTTACAGCATAAATTCTTTTCACATTGGCATTTTCGAGCATTTCAACAATCTGCTCTGCGATGTTTTTTGCCATAATTACTCTGTTTTGGTGATTGTTTTTAGATGAAAATAGTATTTGAGAAGAAGAAAATCTTCCTATCTCTATCAAATTTAACGAATAAAGTTGAGACTCTATCCCTAACGCAATGTTAAAAACTTGTAATTTAATTTTGATTTTTTTCTATTCAAACCTCACGGGTTTTGAAAACCCGTGAGGTTTAATATTCCGCTGTAAAACAAAACAGCCACCTAAAAGGCGGCTGTTTATATTATATGTGGATTTTACATCACTATTTCAATCTGATTTCTCAACAGATCTTCAAACTCATCTCTTTTACGGATCAAATGAGCTTTTCCGTCTAAGAACAATACTTCAGCCGGTTTTAATCTTGAGTTGAAGTTTGAACTCATTTCAAAACCATACGCTCCTGCATTGTGGAAAGCAAGGATATCTCCTTCTCTTACTTCATTCAGTTTTCTGTCCCATGCAAAAGTATCGGTTTCGCAAATATTTCCTACAACAGTATAAATTCTCTCTGCTCCTTTTGGGTTAGAAAGGTTCTCAATCATGTGATAAGAATCGTAGAACATCGGACGGATCAAATGATTAAATCCGGAGTTCACTCCAACAAAAACAGTAGCCGTTGTCTGTTTAATTACATTAGCTTTCACCAATAAATATCCGCTTTTCCCAACTAAGAATTTCCCAGGCTCAAACCATAATTCGAATTTTTTTCCTGTAGATTTAGAAAATTCAGAAATTACTTTCTCTACTTTTTTACCTAATGTTTTCACATCAGTTTCTTCTTCACTATCCTGGTAAGGGATTTTGAATCCGCTTCCCATATCCAGATATTTAAGGTTCGGGAAATGCTCAGAAAGTTCCAGCATAATCTCCAAAGCCTGAAGGAATACATCCGGATCTTTTATTTCACTTCCCGTATGCATGTGAAGTCCTTCAACATTCAGGTTAGTACTTTTCATCACTCTTTCGATGTGACGAACCTGGTGAATGGAAATCCCGAATTTACTATCGATATGCCCTGTTGAGATTTTATAGTTCCCACCAGCAAAAATATGCGGATTGATTCTTACTAAAATAGGATAAGTGTTCCCGTATTTATTCCCGAATTGCTCAAGAATAGAAATGTTATCAATGTTAATATGAACTCCAAAAGTCATTGCTTCTTCTATTTCGGCAAGGTCAACACAATTGGGAGTAAACAATATCTTTTCTTTCGAAAATCCTGCCTTCAACCCTAGTTTAACCTCGTTAATAGATACACAATCCAAAGATGCACCCAGGTTCTTGACATATTTAAGAATATTGATATTCGTTAAAGCCTTCGCTGCGTAGAAGAACTTCGTATGTTTTAAAAATGAAGAGGTAAGTTTTTCATATTGAATTTTGATGGACTCCGCATCATAAACGTACACTGGTGTGCCAAACTCATTGGCAATCTTTAATAATTCTTTTGAATTCATAATTTCATTTTAACATAAAAAAAGGCAGATTCTTCAGAAAAGAGTCTGCCACATTGATTATTTTTTATGCAAGACAACTCTTTTAAATATTCCAAACCTTAGAAAACTTTACAGCTCCCTTTTTTCCAGTTTTATTTTGTTTAAAATTTTGCATTGCTTGTATTTATTTTTTGCAAAAATACTATTTATTTTTTACTTTTTGAAAATTGATTGTACAACCATTGTCTTCAGAAGACAACTTGTAACGTATAGACGCTCTTTTACTTCGGTAACGGTAATGTCTCAAAATCCCCACGAAGAAGAGCCAACTGCAGTTCATTATTCAGATCTGTGGAAGATAACGGAAGATCAATTTTCAACTTAGCCAGCTTACTCAGTGTCTGAATCTGCGTAAACAGCTCATAGAATCCAAAGGAAACCAATTTCCCGTTTTCTATGATTAAAAATAACTTTTCTCCTAATTTTCTTCCTGGTCCAAGCCAAAGTTCATTTCTTTTTCTGAATTCAATTTTTTGTTTCAAGACAGAAAAATCTTTAAATTCTTCCTGAGAACCAATAAACTGAACAGCTTTTGTTCCCTGGGTAAATGACCTGAATTTCAAGACTGGCTTCTCGGTTTTATTGAGCTTATTTTTCTCAACCACATATTTATTATTCCTGAAATATAGTCCGAAAGGTAAAACTTCTTTCTTTTTAATATTCTTGGAATTCAGTATCAGTTTGGCAATAATATCTGTTCCGGTAAGTTCAAAATTAATCCGCTCAACATCTTTCTGAATCTGTTCCCATTTTTTTGATTTGGAATTGAAAACCTTTTTGGAAAATTTGTTGATATCCTGAACATAATCAGAAAACATAATACGTCCACCTTCATCCTGAAAATAGACAAAACCTTTATCATTAGGAAGATCTTGAGTCAGCTCTTTGATTTTATTGATATACGTTTTGGCGTTAGACTCATCATGCTGCTTCTGAATGATCTCATTTTCGGTATCCTTTGAAATCAGAAGCTTGAAAAGTTCTAAGGTAGCTCTTGCATCACCTTCCGCCCTGTGATGGTTAGTCAATGGAATACCTAATGATTTCACCAGTTTTCCCAAGGAATAACTTACCTCATCAGGAATCAGTTTTTTTGCTAACGGAATTGTATCTAAAGTATTGATTTTAAAATCATAACCAAGCCTTTTGAATGACTGGCGAAGCATCCTATAATCAAAATCAATATTATGCCCCACCAAAGTTGTATTTTGAGTAATTTCTATCACTCTTTTGGCAATTTCATGAAATTTTGGAGCAGTTTTGACCATTTTCGGGGTAATACTGGTCAGTTTTTGTACAAAAGGAGTGATATCACCTTCAGGGTTTACCAGAGATATAAACTGGTCTATAATTTTCTGACCGTCATATCTGTAAATGGCGATATCTATAATGCATTCATTTCTATAACCTGCACCATTACTTTCTATATCTATAATTGAATACATGAATGTTTTAACTGCTGTTTTTCTGGTTTAATATTTAAAACCGCCGCTTTATTCCCCAATAAAATACGGTCTTACTTTTCTTTATTAAGTAAAGATAACCTGCTAAAATAACAAAAAATATATCAAAATACAGCAGATTGTCTTTCAAAATTATCTTCTTCTGCCTCCCAGACCGAACATTCCGAGAATAGCTTTTGCTCCTTCTCTCATTAATGTAGAGGTAAAAGTACGGCCAGCTTTACTTTGCAATACCTGTTCAAACATTCCAGGTTCTTCTTTTACCGGCTTTGCCTTTTGGTTAGGTGACGGGTTTTGTGCAGCCTGTTCCATCCTATTGGTAAGCATTTCATAAGCAGATTCTCTGTCAATTGCCTGCTCATATTTTGCAACAAGTGCTGATCTTGAAGTCAGATCAGAGATTTCCGCGTCATTCAAAACATCCATCCTTGATTCCGGAGAGATCAGATAAGTATGTACTAATGGGGTAGGAATTCCTTTTTCATCAAGTGCTGTAACAAATGCTTCTCCGATTCCCAGATTCTGGATCAGGCTGGAAGCATTGTAATATTCTGTGGTAGGATAGTTTTCAACGGCTTTGGTAATTTCTTTTTTATCCTTTGCCGTAAAACCTCTTAGGGCATGTTGTATTTTTAATCCTAGTTGGGAAAGTACATTTTCAGGGACATCACCAGGAATCTGGGTAATAAAATAGATCCCCACTCCTTTGGAACGGATCAGTTTTACCATCGTTTCAATTTGTGAAAGAAGGGCCTTGGAAGCTTCATCAAAAATCAGGTGGGCTTCATCAATGAATAATACCAATTTTGGTTTCCCGCTATCTCCTTCTTCCGGAAATGTCATATAAATTTCTGCAAAAAGAGAAAGCATAAAAGTGGAGAAAAGCTGTGGTTTGTTCTGGATATCTGCTACTCGTAAGATATTAACCACTCCTTTTCCGTCTCTTGTTTCCAGCAAGTCATGAACATCAAAGCTTAGCTCACCAAAGAATCCTGCCGCTCCTTGTTGTTCCAGAGCTACAATAGATCTTAAAATAGCTCCCAAAGATGCTGATGCAATAGATCCATAATTAGCTGCAAGTTCAGCTTTTCCCTGTGCATTATCCGTCACGTACTGCAGTACTTTCTTCAAATCGTTAAGATCAATCAATGGAAGTCCTTTATCATCACAGTATTTGAAAACTATAGACATGATACTTTGCTGGGTATCATTCAATTCAAGAATTTTGCTTAATAAAACAGGCCCAAATTCTGTAACCGTAGCTCTCAATTTTACACCTTTTCCTCCGGAAATACTCATGAGTTCTACCGGAAAACCTTGTGGATTATAAGGAAGCTGTGTTTTGCCATACCTTTCTTCAATGATAGGATTCATCTGACCTGCTTCTGCAATCCCGGAAAAGTCTCCTTTAATATCCAGAACCAAAGACGGAATTCCTGCGTGAGAAAGCTGTTCTGCAAACACCTGTAACGTTTTTGTCTTACCGGTTCCGGTAGCACCGGCAATAAGACCGTGACGATTTATGGTTTTCAGAGGAATGGTTACATTGACTTCTGTCACCACTTCGCCATCCAACATTCCTTTTCCTAATATTATATGCTCTCCTTTTGGAGTATATCTAGCGTTAAGTTCTTCAATAAATTGTGTTTTGTCTGCCATTTGATCGCTTTTTTAACTTATAAATATAAAATTTTTTGTAAAATATGTGAAGATATTTTCTGAAGAACTTCTCTCCGCTTCTTTCGAAAATAAATTTGTCCTTCAATAATCAAATTTTAAACCACGATCATTATTTTTTTTCTGCCAGGAAGGATATAGGGACTAAACATGATATAAAACAGCATTTACCATTATCTTTATGTAAGGCATTCTTTTTGCTGAAAAAAACAACATATACTAAACGTACGTTTAACAAAGTATTGAAAGAAACTATCAATGGGATTTAACATTTCATTTAGAATTGATCTAATACTTCGTATCTTTAACTCATTAAAAAAAGACCCCAATGAAAATTGAACAAATATATACGGGCTGTCTGGCTCAGGGTGCCTATTATATTGTATCAGAGAATGAAGCTGCCATTATTGATCCGCTAAGAGAAGTAAAACCTTATCTGGATCGTCTGGAAAAAGACAATGTCACTTTAAAATATATTTTTGAAACTCACTTCCATGCAGATTTTGTATCAGGACATTTGGATTTAAGCAACAAAACAGGTGCTCCTATTGTATATGGACCTACTGCTGCTCCGGAATTTGACGCTATTATTGCTGAAGACAATCAGATTTTTGAGATCGGAAAAGTGAAAATAAAGGTCATGCACACTCCTGGGCATACGATGGAAAGCAGTACTTACCTTTTAATCGATGAAAATGGTGTTGAAACTGCAATCTTTACTGGTGATACGCTGTTTTTAGGAGATGTTGGAAGACCAGATCTTGCCCAGAAGGCAACTAATCTTACTCAGGAGGATCTTGCAGGAATTCTTTACGACAGTCTTCAAAGCAAAATCATGCCATTGGATGACAGCATCACTGTATATCCAGCTCACGGAGCCGGATCTGCTTGTGGAAAGAATATGCAGAAAGAGACAGTTGATATCTTAGGAAACCAAAAGAAAACCAATTACGCTCTTAATCAACCGGATAAAGAGTCTTTCATCAGAGAAGTTCTGGATGGCTTAACAGCTCCTCCAAAATATTTCGGGATGAATGTCGCTTTAAATAAAGGTGGCTATGAAAGTCTGGACGTTGTGATGAACAAAGGATTGCAGCCTGTAACACCTGAAGATTTCGAAGCTCTGGCAGAAGAAACAGGAGCATTAATTTTAGATACAAGAGGAGCTGCGGATTTCCATAAAGGATTTGTTCCCAACTCTATCAATATAGGACTGAAAGGTGATTTTGCCCCATGGGTAGGAACGCTTATTGTAGATGTAAAACACCCTTTATTATTAATTACTGATGAGGGAACTGAAGAGGAAGTAATCACAAGACTGAGCCGAGTAGGTTTTGACAATGTAATTGGTTACCTGAAAGGCAGTTTTGAAGCATGGAAAAATGCAGGTAAGGAAACGGATGAGATCAAAAGAATTACTCCGGCTGAATTTGCAGAACAATTTACGGCAGACGCTACAGTAATTGATGTAAGAAAACTTACGGAGTATTCCGCAGAACACATTGACAATGCTTATAACAAGCCACTAGACACTATCAGTGACTGGGCTCGTACCATTGATGATTCTGAACATTTCTTCCTGCACTGCGCAGGTGGGTACAGAAGCATGATTGCCGCAAGCATCCTTAACTCACACGGAATCAGAAACTTTACCGAAATTGAAGGTGGTTTTAACGGAATCAAAAAAACGGAAAAACTTCCAACCACAGATTTTGTATGCCAATCTAAGACCCTGTAAGACATGAAAATTCAGTTTTTCGGATTATTTTTAGCATTAACATTTACGCTAAATGCCTGCAAGACAAACTCTACAGCAACTGTTTCTACCGCTAACATCAAAGAAATGGTTAACAGCTCTGATGTAACATTGGTGGATGTCAGAATTCCGGAGCAATATGCCGCAGGAACAGCAAAGAATGCCATCAACATTCCTTTGGCAGAGATTCAAAACAATATAGAAACTCTAAAAGGTAAAAAAGTTGTTGTATTTTGCAATAAAGGAGCCCAGGCTGACCAGGCGATGGAAATTCTGAAGAAAAATGGTGTGGAAGCTTATGATGGTAGAACCTGGAAAAATGTAAAAGCGATCCAGGATGAAACAAACAAAAATGCAAACTAATAAAACCAAAACTATGTCACAAAAATTTCAGGAAATCATAGATTCCGAAAGACCCGTACTTATCGATTTTTTCGCAACATGGTGTCAGCCTTGTAAAGTACAGTCTTCGGTATTAAATACAGTAAAAGAAAATATTGGCGAAGGAGCAAGAATTATAAAAGTAGATGTAGATCAATATCCTGCACTGGCAGCTCAGTATGGCGTACGTGGAGTCCCTACACTGGCCATTTTCAAAAAAGGAGAAATGCTATGGAAGGAAAGCGGTGTTCATGATGTGAACACATTAACGAACCTTCTGCAACAATATGTTTAAATAAAAAACAAAAAAATAATAAAGGCTGAAGTTCACATGAATTTCAGCCTTTATTATTTTTTATAGTTGAATGGAGAAACTATCCCGGTCATTTAAAAACTGGAAATGCTTTCTAAAATCGTTCAATTCTTCCATATATAATTCTGCAGATACAAGATTTCCCTGTTTCTGAGAAATTTCTTTTCCATCTCCAAAGAAGCAGTAAGAGCTTTCCTGATACAACAGATCATTTCCATCGGTCCCGATTCTGTTTAAACCAAATACAAAAGATAAGTTTTCAATAGCTCTGGCTTTCAACAGATGTTCCCATGCTCCTACCCTTTTCTCGGGCCAGTTGGCAACATATAATATGGCATCATAATCATCGTTATTCCTTGCAAAGACAGGAAAACGTAGATCATAACACACCTGAAGCAGGAAACGTATTCCTTTATATTCAACAATTACTCTTTCCTTTCCTGGCGTGTATACTTTATCTTCTCCGGAAAAAGAAAACAAATGCCTCTTATTATAATAAGAGATTTCGCCATCCGGCTTTACAAAGAACATTCTATTGTAAAAATTGCCGTCCTGTTCTACCGAAGCACTTCCGCAAAATGCAGCATTTTTCTCTTTTGAGATTTTTTTTAAAAACTCCAGTGATTCATTATTTCTGTCCGAAACTTCAGAAGCATCCATACAGAAACCTGTTGAAAACATTTCAGGAAGCAGAAACAGATCTGCCTCCACATTGAGCAATTCGCTTTCTATACGCGCAAAATTCTCAGTTTTTTTTTTCCATATGATATCTAAATTAAGTCCTACAACTTTCATCTTTTATTCTTTTAAATTATTTCATATATGAAGTATAAAAATACATCTTTTAACTTTACGAAAGTAGAATTAAATGGTTGAAGAATGCTTTAGTATTTAAAATAGAATTTATTTCTTAATAATTTATTAAAGTCAACCATTTTTATATTATTGCTATTCTTTCGGTTTCATTTTTGATAGAAATATTTTTTATTATTATCCTTAAAATTAAAAATTTATGAAGAAATTGTTTTTTATGGTGGCGATCTTCTTTTTTGGTGCTATGGCTAATGCTCAGACCTGGACAGGAAAGGGAGATCAGAAAATACAACTGGGGCTGAGCGCCTGGGGATATGGAACCGGAATTACGGGAACTTACGACTATGGACTCAACAAACTTATTTCAGTGGGTGCCGGGATCAATGGGTATTTTGACAATTACAAAGACAATGATAAGGATAATCGTGTTTTTGTTTTCGGAAGACTGAACTTTCATTTACAGGAAGCCTTGAACCTGCCTTCAAAATGGGATATTTACCCTGGAGTAGACCTTGGAGTGCTTGGAAGAGACTTTGGAGTAGGCGCTCACATCGGAGCCCGTTATTTCTTCACAGAGAAAATTGGGGTTTTTGCAGAAGTAGGCAACAATGGCAGTCTTGGCGTTTCTTTCAATTTATAATCAAATCGTCTTTAAATATGACAAAGCTTCTCGTTTCGGGGAGCTTTTTTATTTGGCATAGTTTTGATAATTGTTACCTTTGCAAATTAAAATCTAAAATTTATTAATGGAAATAGCAATCAAACTTTTTCAGTTCATTCTGAGCATCTCTATACTTGTGCTTCTTCATGAGCTTGGGCATTTTTTACCGGCAATATGGTTCAAGACCAGAGCAGAGAAGTTTTTCCTGTTTTTTGATCCTTACTTCTCCATATTCTCCATGAAGAAAATCAACGGAAAATGGCAGTATAAATTTTTATCAAAAAACTTACCGGATTCTGAAGTAATAGAAGTGAACGGAAAGAAGGAAGAAGTTCCTATCGATATATCAAAACTTCCGGACAACGACTGGAGAAAACATCCTGAACAAACAAAATACGGAATCGGCTGGCTTCCTTTTGGAGGATACGTGAAGATTGCAGGAATGGTGGACGAAAGTATGGATACTGCCCAGATGAAAAAACCGGCAGAACCTTGGGAGTTCAGATCAAAACCGGCCTGGCAGAGACTTATCATTATGCTGGGAGGAGTTACCGTTAACTTTTTTCTTGCGTGGTTAATCTACAGCTGTTTATCATTCTTCAACGGAGAAACTTATACAGATATTACAAAATTTAAAAATGGTATTGAAGCCACTTCTGCAGGAAAGAAAATGGGTTTCCAAAATGGTGACAAAATCATTAGTGTAGACGGAAAACCGGCAGAAAGACTTGAAAATACTTCCATCAATATCCTTTTGGGAGATCATGTTACCGTAAACAGAAACGGACAGGAAGTTACTTTCCCTGTCAATGCAGACGGTGTTGCAGATGTTCTTAAGCAGAAAGAAGCAAAATTATACATCTCTCCAAGGGTATCTATGGTTATTGACTCATTGGCAACTCCTTCTTCCCAGTCATCCGGACTGGCAAAAGGTGATAAAATTGTAGGAATCAACGGAAAGAAAGCGGCATTCTTTGATGAAGTAAGCACTCTTTTAAGTGAAAATAAAGGAAAAACAGTTTCTGTGGATGTTGAAAGAAACGGAGCTGTACAGACATTACCGGCAGTTTCTGTGGACAAAAACGGAAAACTGGGGATCGCCATTGATACCAAAAGCATAGCAAAAGATATTGTAACGAATAAAAAGTATTCTTTCGGAGAAGCTATTCCAAGAGGATTCACAAGAACTATTGAAGCATTAACGACTCAGGTTAAGCAGTTCAAAATCATGTTCAATTCTAAAGTTCAGGGGTATAAAAACGTTGGAGGGCCTATTGCTATTGTAAAGAATATGCCTGTAGATAAGGATGCGGATGGAAGCGTTAAAATCAACTGGGTGGCTTTCTGGAGCTTTACAGCAATGTTCTCCGTATGGCTGGCATTCCTGAACCTTATTCCGATTCCGGGACTTGATGGTGGACACGTTTTATTTACTTTATATGAAATTATTGTAGGAAAACCTGTTCCGCAGAAAGTTTTGGAAAACGCACAGATGATTGGAGTTATCTTCCTGTTAGGATTGATGTTACTGATCTTTGGAAGTGACATCTTCAAAGTATTTATGGGTAAATTATAATTTTTTTAAAATTTTTCTTAAAAATATTTGTAGGGTATAAATATTCGTCCTATATTTGCACCACTTAAAACAAAGGACATTCCTCCTTAGCTCAGTTGGTTAGAGCATCTGACTGTTAATCAGAGGGTCGCTGGTTCGAGCCCAGCAGGAGGAGCAGAAAGACTTACAGAAATGTGAGTCTTTTTTTGTGGCTTAATCTGACGAATTGTACAACTGCACTATACAATAACCATGTGCAACTTACTTTCTGTTTCAACGATATTATTCAGTTTTCCAGGTGTTTCATGTAACTATTTCCGTAATAATTCGACTATTATTGGAAGAGTTATTCAAACTGAGAAAATTTTCTTCAGATGAGTATTTCTCTGCAACAACAAAGAATAATAAAATCAATATATCGTATTGCATAAATACCCCATTCTACCATGAAGAAAACTATTATTTCGTTATTAACAGCATTTTCTATTGCAGGGATTTCGGCACAGGAAAAGTCTTATTTTTTATCAGGTCCCTCATTAAGTCCGGATGGAAAAACAGCTTATTTTGCATATGACGGCGATATCTGGAAAGCAGACTCTAATGGAGGAAACGCTTCAAGAATTACCGCTCTGGACGGAGAAGAAATTAATCCCCGTCTTTCCCCGGATGGAAAATGGCTTGCATTCAGTTCTAATCAATATGGAAATTATGATGTGTATGTAATGCCTGCAGGAGGAGGAACTATCAAGCAATTAACCTTCCATACCGGAAGGGATGAAATGGAAAGCTGGGCGTGGGACAGCAAAACGATTTATTTTACTTCCAACAGAAATAATAATTTCGGCAGCTTTAAAACTACAATTGAGGGGAAAACCCCACAAAAGCTTTTCAACAATTATTTTAATAATACCAATGGTCTTGTAGAAACTTCTTCAGGAGAATATCTTTTCACAAGTTCTTCAGAAAGTGCCCATCAGGTACAGCGTAAGCGTTATAAAGGAGAAAATAATCCTGATATTCTTGGATACAACCCAAAAAACAATTCTTTCAAACAGTACACCAACTATGAAGGAAAAGACTTCAACCCAAGTGTAGATAAAAATGGTATTATCTATTTTATTTCTGATGAAAATAATGGAGAATATAATCTTTATAAAATCGAAAATGGTAAAAAGACTGCCTTAACGAAATTTGAAACTTCCATTAAAAAACCATTTGTTTCAGCAGATGGTTCCAAAGTTATTTTTGAAAAGGATTACCAGCTTTATACTTATGATGTCGCCTCAAAAAACACAACTCCTCTCAACATCAGCCTGAATACCAACAAAACCCTGGAAAAAGCTCAGAATTTCAATGTGGAAAATAATATTTCCTATTATGACGTATCTCCGGACGGAAAAAAAATGGCATTCATAAGCCGTGGAATCATATTCGTTTCTGATATTGAAGGAAAATTTGCCCAGCAGGTCTCTGATGGAAAAGAATGCGCCATGGAAGTGAAATGGCTGAAAGATAACCGTACTCTTCTTTACAACCAGACTTATAACGGCTATCAGAACTGGTTTACTATTCCGGCCGATGGAAAAGGCAAGCCGAAGCAATTAACGGAAGATTCAAGAAATAACCGCAGCATCACACTCAATAGTGATCTTTCAAAAGCTGTTTATTTAAGCGGAAGAGATGAAGTACGATTATTGGATTTAAAAAGTTTTACATCTACAACTATTGTAAAAGACGAGATTTGGGCATTCCAAAACTCAAGGCCTTCTTTCTCCCCTAATAACGAATATGTATTATTCTCGGCAAAAAGAAACTTCGAGCTCGATATTTTCATCTATCACATCAAAAAAGGACAGACTTTAAACCTTACCAATACCGGCGTTTCTGAAGAAGATCCTGTGTGGTCTCCAAACGGAAAATATATTTATTTCGCCAGCGACAGGACCAATCCGTCTTATCCTTTAGGCATGCAGAAATCCAACATTTACCGTATGGCTTTGGATTGGTTTGACGAGCCATTTAAGTCTGAAAAATTCGACAATCTCTTCACTGAAGAAAAGAAGGAGGAAAAATCTTCAGATAAAGAAAAAGACAAGAAGGATAAGAAAGAGGAAGACAAGGATAAAAAGGAAGAAAAAGAGCCGGTAATCAAGGAATTGAAGGTTAATCCTGATGACACTCTTGACAGAATTGAACTGGTTACCGACCGATATGGATACCAGGATGATCCAGCTGTTTTCGCTGATGATAAAAAAGAAATTCTTCTTTTCAATTCTAATCAGGACAATGGAAAAAGACAGCTGTTTAAAAAGGTATTCACAGATTTTGAGCCTGCCAAATCTGAAAAAGTTTTCGATAAAGCGGCTTATTATCTAACCAAAAATGATAAAAACCTGTTTGCCCTGATAGAAGGTAATATTTACAAAACAACTGTAGCGGCATTAAAGCCTGAAAAGATCAACATCCAATACAGTTTTGATAAAGATCTGGCATCAGAATTTACCCAGATGTACGCTGAAGCATGGACAGGTGTGGAAGAAAATTTCTACGATGAAAAGTTCCATGGTATCGACTGGAAAGCTAAAAAGGAGCAATATGCCAAGTATCTTCCGTATGTTCATAACAGGAATGACCTCAGAATATTATTGAATGATCTTTTAGGAGAGCTTAATTCTTCACACACCGGATTTTCTTCTACCGGAAAGGAAGAAACCATGTTCCTGAACTATTTTACGAACGAAACAGGAATTATCTTCAAAAAAGACCAGCCCTACACGGTAGAAAGCATTCTGAGAAAATCCCCTGCTTACCGTTCCGGCGTTGATATCAAACCTGGAGACCAACTGACTTCTGTAAACGGGAAAAAGATTGATCTTAACGAAAATATAGAAACGTATTTCACAAGCCCTAAAAAACAGGATGAGCTGGTTCTTACCTTTAATCGTGATGGTAAAACGGTAACTACCAAAGTACATCCGATTTCTAATGGAGAATTAAAAGGCTTGCTTTACGACGATTGGATCTACAATAATCATCAGCGTGTAGATAAGCTTAGCAACAACCGTATTGCCTACTCCTGCATGAAAAACATGTCTACTGATGAGCTGGATCATTTTCTTCTGGACATGGTAGAACAGGAAAACAGAAAAGATGCTGTTATTCTCGATTTACGCTACAACACCGGCGGAAATGTTCATGACAAAGTATTGAATTTCCTTTCTCAGAGACCTTATCTGCAATGGAAATATCGTGAAGGAAAAATAACAACACAACCGAACTTCGCTCCTTCCGGAAAGCCTATTGTTCTTTTGATTAATGAAGCTTCATTAAGTGATGCCGAAATGACAGCAGCCGGGTTCAAAGCGCTAAAGCTGGGTAAAATTATCGGTCAGGATACTTATCGATGGATTATTTTCACTTCAGCAAAAGGGTTGGTAGACGGATCTTCTTACAGACTTCCTTCATGGGGAACTTACACATTAGACGGACAGAACCTGGAAAAGACAGGTGTAAAACCTGATATTTATGTAAAAAACACCTTTATGGACCGTCTTCAGAACAAGGACCCACAACTGGAAAGAGCTGTTCAGGAAATCCTTAAAGATTTAAAAAAATAAAACTCCGGAACTATAAAATAAAAAAGACCTGCAAAAGTGCAGGTCTTTTTCGTTGGTATGATCTTAACTTTTATGATAACAAGAGTTTTATTCCTCTGAAATTCTTTCCAGCTCAACAAGCTGTATAGGCTCACTCATCAATTCATCCATCTGACCTGCAAAGTTCTTGAAATGTTCAGTTTGGGTATGAAATTCAAAAGCCTTTTCGTCTTCAAACGCTTCCCACATATAGAAAGTTCCGGCAGATTTTTTATCCTCAAAAAGAATATAATACATACAGCCGATTTCCTTACGGCTTGGTTCTATCAGTTGTAGTAAAGCATTTCTCAAATGATCTATTTTCTCCGGTTTAGACTTCAGTACTGCCACAGATTTAAACGTTTTGTTCATTGTTTTATATTTTATGTGATTTATATTTAAAAATTTTGGCTTATAATTTAACCCTGTATATAAAATACGGAGGTTTTCCGGCATCCGGTTGACCAGAAAACGCTGTTGTTGTATGAAGTTGGTTGACTGAAATATACAGGTAGCCATCATCAGAAACTGCAATATTATCAGGCCACTGTAATTTTGAATCTTTAATGAATTCCGTAAGATTTCCATTTTTATCCAGCTTACTGATACCATGACCTCCAAGATCAGTAATGTAATGATTCCCTTGTTGATCTGTAGCCACACCATCACTCACAGGTTTTTCTCCCAGTTTCTTAATGGATTTTCCTATTGCATGGTCATCTTTATTTTCTCTAAAAAGTTGGGCAGGAACTTCATACCATGATGTTCCATTCATAGAACCAAAGAATAATGTTTCCCTGTCATCTGACAGGGTAATAGGATTAATGCCTACACGGGACGGTTTGCCTCCAAAATCAATGACCTTTCCATCAATAATCATATCAACATCTTCCGACTGTAAAGCATGATGACCACCAAACCTCCTTGCTTTTTTTGTTTTAAGATTCAATGCAATAATTCCCGGATTGGCAATATCAGCAAGGTAAGCCCAGCCATTTTTTTCATCAATGGCAACATCCTGAATAAAACTGCCTTTCGGTGCAATATCAGCTGGTAATTCTATCTTTTCAGCGACTTTATTTTTTTTCAGGTCGAAGCACCAAAGACGGGTTTTCCCAAGCTCAAGCCCCATATCAATCATCCAAAGCCGATTTCCTTTATCTATAGTGACTCCCAGCGGAGTATCAAATTTATGACTATCAGCCGGCTGTCCGTTTTTCTGTAAATCCGTAGACGGAAAAGGTACTGCTTTCCCATTGCGGATTTCCACCAATTGCTGTTTGGGATCGGATAAAGGATGCATCGTCGCAAATACCCTTCCGTTATGACTCACGGCTACATTTCCTGGTCTGGAATCAGTAAACTGCGCTACGACTTCAAGGTTTTTCCCATGTGCTGAAAGATAAGATGCAGATCCATCTATCCAGTCTTTACGCAAAGGAGTAAAAAAGTCCAGATCTTCGGTTCCATCTTCAAGGCAGAAGAACTCATGCGTAATACCTGCAGGAATCACCAGCACGCCACCAGCCTTTATAATATGTTCTTTCCCATTCATGAGTACTTTTACACTTCCCTTATTGATATAAGTCACCTGCTCGTTCGGATGACTATGGGGAGCTACATGAGCATCTTTATCCATTTTCCAAAAGGCAAAAGTACTTTCTGAGCCGGATATCCATTTACGCTGTAATCCTTTTCCCACCTGTTCCCAAATTCCTTTAGTAAAGTCTGTTTGAATGACCTTCTGCTGAGCCTTAGCTGAGTTGAAGAAAAATAGTACTGAAATTGAAGAAATCAAAAAAAATCTATTGGTTTTCATCTGCATATATGATTAGTATGTTATAATTTTTAATAATGAAATTTGATCTTTTAGCGGATAACTTTTTTATGCTGGTAGACAATTCCAATATTTGAACAAGGCAAAATTATACTGATAATTAGCAAATTACCGGTACAAAACCTCCCTATTTTTGTATAATTTTGCCAATATAAAACAACCCTCATGAACAGAGACGTATTATATGAGCCATACAGCATTCATTTTGAAACATTAGAAACATTCCCTGATAAAGAGAGCAGAAAAAACTTCTTTGAACTTGTCTTTATTTTATCAGGCACAGGGCAGCATTGCATTAATAAGCACAGCTTTTCCTATTCGGATAATCACATGTTTCTCCTGACCCCACAGGATTGCAGCCAGTTTTGGATTGATACTAAAACCCGTTTTTTCTTTCTGAGGTTCAGTAATATTTATTTAAAAAGTGATAAAATTTCGAAAGAGAATATCAAGCGTTTGGAATTTATTCTTGAAAATGCCAACCACAAACCCGGATGTATCCTAAAAAATCAGACAGATAAAACACTTGTAAGACCAATCGTAGAAGCTTTGATAAGAGAAGCCGTCAATAAAGACCTGTATCACAGCGATATAACCGCACAACTCATTAATACACTCATTGTTATTGTTGCCCGCAATATTGCCAAATATCTTCCTCAGAAGATCGATGAAACCTCAGAATCAAGAATTATTAGTATTCTGAATTATATACAGGCAAATATCTACGAACCTGAAAAAATACGAACTGAAACTATCTGCAAAGAGTTCGGGTTTTCTGAAAATTATCTCGGTAAATACTTTAAAAAACATAGCGGTGAAACCCTTCAGTCTTATCTGAATAATTATAAAACCACCTTAATAGAGCACCGTTTAAAACACAGCAACAACAGAATTTCAGAGATTGCCGACGAATTGGGATTCACTGATGAGAGCCATCTTAATAAATTTTTTAAAACGCAGCGGGGCAAAAGTCCCAAAGCTTATCGGCTGGAATTTATAAAATCATGAATAACCTCCTGCTCATCCCAGAAAAATATTTAAAATTTAATTTATTGAAAAATAAACCAATAGCTTTTTTCATTCAATATTCAGGAACAAAAACTTGCTTGGTACGGATATTCCTATTATATTTGCACCACTTAAAACAAAGGACATTCCTCCTTAGCTCAGTTGGTTAGAGCATCTGACTGTTAATCAGAGGGTCGCTGGTTCGAGCCCAGCAGGAGGAGCAAAAAAGACTTACATTTCTGTAAGTCTTTTTTTATGATATAAATTCTTCATAACGGCTGCAAAATATTTCTAAAAAACAGGAACGTTACCTTTCTTTTAATCTCCTGATTATTATATTTTAAGCATTAAAATTTCCCGATTATTTTTTAATCCATACATATATTATTTTCGCTATTTTTGTCGTTTTATAGGATAGAATAAAAATATTTTATTTTTTTACCTATTTTTTAAATAAACTGCATGCTTTTTGTTTATGATAATTGCCTGAAGAAACGAATGATGTTAAACAATAACTCCCAAAAACACTATCTTTTATTTTTCTTTCTGATTCTCGCCGGTTCCGTATGCGCTCAAAACAAAGCGAGCGGCAAGGTGGTTGACGAAAAGAGCAGTAAAGAACTCAATAAAGTTGATATCTTTATCAACGACAGTAAAACACCTGCCCTGACTACAACTTCAGGCAGTTTTATTATTCAGTCTGATAGCATCATCCATCAGCTAAGATTTTCCAGAAAAAATTATACTACAGAAACCCTTGATATCACTCCCGAAAATGCTGACAATATTTTCGTACAGCTTTCGCAGGCTAAAGTAAGCGACATTCAGGAAATTGTTCTTCAAAGCGGAAAAACAAAATACAAAAGCAAGAAAGAAAATCCGGCTTATGCAATTATGCAGAAAGTATGGGCACAAAAAAGAAATAACGGACTGGAAAAATTCGACACCTATTCTTATAAAGAGTATGAAAAAACGCAGTTTGACCTAAACAATCTTGATAGTGCCTTCATGAAGAAAAAGATTTTCAATAAACTGGATTTCATTTTCGATTATGCAGATTCCACAGCAAGCGGGAGACTTGGACTTCCTATTTTTCTGAACGAAGCCGTTTACGAAAATTATGGTAAAAATAAACCGGAAAAAAACAGCAAAAGAACATTAGTAGCCCAGAAAACTTCAGGTTTTCAGGATAACCAGGTGATTACGGTTTCTGCTAAAAACTTATACCGTGATATTAATATCTACGACAATACTCTTAATTATTTCGATATCGGATTCCAGAGCCCTGTCGGAAGTGATGGTTTCAGTACTTACGATTATAGCCTTATGGATACCATTACGATTCGTGGTGAGAAAGCATTTCAGATAAGGTATCAGCCTAAGAGAAAAGACATTCTTGCATTCCAGGGAAACCTTTATATTGACACCGATACTTATGCTGTTTTAGGAGCAACATTAAAGTCAACACAGAAGATCAACGTCAACTTTGTCAACAGTGTGTATACTCAGGTAGAATACGACAATCCTGATGACGCTACATTTCTTCCTAAAAAACTGATCACTGAATTTGAAATGAGTCCTTTCTCAAAAAAGAAAGGTGCAAAAAGTATCATTGCCAAAAGATCGGTAGATTATTCTGATTATCAGTTCAACAAGCCTCTTGATCCTAAAGTATTCAAACGTACCGAAGAAGAATACGAAGACAAGTTCACCAATAAAGACGATGCATATTGGACTAAAGCAAGACCTGACACTTTATCTAAAGCAGAACAGGGCGTTTATAACATGCTTGACCAGCTTCAGCAGACACCGAAATTCAACCGAATGGTAAAACTGTTTGAAACCCTCGGTTCACGTTATTATAATGCCTTTAAAGGAATAGATATTGGTCCTATTTTCTCAATTTACGGAAGAAATGAAGTAGAAGGGGACAGAATAAGATTAGGAGCAAGAACCTATTTCGGATTGAATGATACCTGGAGAGCCCAGTTTTATACAGCTTATGGTTTCAAAGATCAACAGTTTAAATATGGCGTAGAAGCAAGATATATGTTCAATAAGCTTAACCGCTTTATGATTGGAGCAGGAACCAGCAGAGATATTGTTCAGCTTGGGGGACAGCTTACATCAGGGGATGGTGTTACGCCGCAATCTTCATCTACCAGTACCTTTTTTGCAAGAGGAGAAAACATTTCTTTAAGTTCAGTAAACAAAACAAGTGTTTTTGCAGCTATTGAACCATGGAAGAACTTCCAGATCCGAGTAGATGGAGTGATGCAGAGTATTAAGTCTGCTATTCCTGAGAAATTCAATCTGATGTATTACAAAGATGGACAGTTAAGACAAACAGTTAATGATTCTCATGTTACCATCAGTTTAATTGCCAAACCTGGTGCAAAATTTTCACAAACCGGTATTGACCGTTACCAGGCCAGAAACTTAGCTCCAACTATCGTTTTAAGATATACACGAGGTATTGAAGGATTATTTAATGCTGATTTCAATTATGACAAACTCCAGTTCATGCTCTACAAGCCATTTTTAATTGGAAGTATGGGAAAACTGGTGGTTAATTTCGAAGCTGGAAAGAACTTCAATACAGTTCCTTTGGCATTACAGAATATTATTCCGGCAAACCTTTCCTATGGTCTGGTTCCGAATACTTTCTCTCAGCTTAACTATTATGAGTTTGTGACGGATGCGTATACAACTCTTCAATTAGAGCATCATTTTAACGGTAAGATCCTTTCATACATTCCTTTGATTAAAAAACTGAAACTTAGAGAAGTTGCATTTATCAGAGGAGCCTATGGTACATTAAGTGATGCCTCCAAAGCGATCAATGTAGAAGGTTTTAAATATTCTGCACCAAGCGAACATATCTATTATGAATATGGATTCGGGATTGAAAATATAGGAATTGGAAATCTTAGAATCTTCAGAGTAGACTTCAACTGGAGAGGAAATTATCTTGACAGACCTGATATTTCTAAATTCGGGGTTAAAGCAGGGTTCCAGGTAGGATTTTAAACAGATTATAATATAAAACACGTTCGGCGGCTTCTTTGAAGCCGCCGAACTTTTTTGTAAAGCTTTAATTAAAAACATTCGCAAGGTTCTTCTACATCAAGAAGGCAACGCATTTTCTGTTCCTTTGTCAGTCCGCACCATGTACTACATGAAGTAATTGGCTTTGGCGGACACCATACTGTACCCGCTCCTCCGTTGATTTCTTTCAGATTCTTCTTGGTTAATTTTCTTAAATTTTTCATGATTGTTTAGTTTTATTTGCTGCCTACTCTCTTTGCTTTTCGGCTTCCGCATTAATTTTTTATTGGGTTACGGAAAAACATATCAATATCTCACAATGTAGAGATACTATGTAATGCTTTTTACTTTTAAAAAGATGAATATTATTAAAGGTTCAGCTCTAATTATTGTCTTAAAAAAGATTAGGGGTTATAATTTCTGCTACTACTCAAAACATTCTGTACATGGCTGAGAAAGCATGCAGTGTGATTTCTGCCATGGAGTCCATCGGCACCATTCTTCACAAGACTGAAACATGGAAGGACATTCTCCTGCTACACCTCCGGTTACTTCCTTTAATTTTTTTCTGGTTAATTTTTTTACATTTTTCATAGATATCTTGTTTTAATATTGGCCTACTCTTTTACTTTTCGGCTATCGCAACTGATTCAAATCTGAACAGTTAACAAATATAAAATATTTCACGAATAAATGAATACATCAAAAAGGCCAATAAAAAAACCTCAGTAAAAACTGAGGTTTTAATTTTTATAAAACGCTTAAATTATGCGTTTGGCTCTACAGATACAAAAGATCTGTTGTTTGCTTTCTTTCTGAAAACTACTTTACCATCTACTAATGCAAACAAAGTGTGATCTTTACCGATTCCCACGTTATCACCTGGGTGGTGCTGAGTACCTCTTTGTCTAACAATAATATTTCCGGCAATAGCTTCTTGTCCTCCGAAAATCTTCACACCTAATCTTTTAGAGTGAGACTCTCTACCGTTCTTGGAACTACCGACTCCTTTCTTGTGTGCCATTTTATTACTGGATTATTTATTAAGTGCTTTAAATTGATCGATATTCTTAATGATAGCAGCATCTACTTCTTCATGAGTAAGAATATTCTTTTCTAATTCAACTTTAACTGCTTTACCTAAAGTAATTAAAGTTTCTCTGTTCTCTTTAGACTGAGACAAGTTGTTTTTCTTTAAGTGATAGTTCAATTCGTGATCTTCACCAAAGTTAACAGTTGCGTTGTCAGAAAGAACTTCACCTTTCACAGTTTCTTTTTTAGCAGCAGCTTTTTTAGCTCCACCCTCAAAACCTGTAATACCAGTGATTACGATTTGAGTTAAAGATTGTCTGTGACCGTTTTTCACTTTGTAACCTTTTCTTCTTTTCTTTTTGAAAACGATTACTTTATCAGCTTTAACGTGGTCAAGGATCTCTGCTTCTACAGTGATTCCGTTTACAGCTGGGGCGCCTACAGTGATTGCACCGTTTACAGTAAGAAGAACTTTATCGAAAGAAACTTTTCCTCCTTTATCTCCTTTTAAACGGTTTACAAACAACTTCTGGTCTTGCTCAACTTTGTATTGAAGCCCTGCTATTTCTACAATTGCAAACATTGTTTATAAATTTTTAGTTATTTCGAGGTGCAAATATACATATAAATTTCTAAATAGCTTACAATCAAAGCAATGTTTTTTTTATTAAAATCCTATTCACTATGTTTTGAATAATTTTTTTCAATAATGTACTCACACTTAAGAGATAATTTCATACCTTCGTTTTACCAAATTGAATTTATATATGAAAAGAAACTTTAATCTCTGCTTACTAGCAGGCGCCATTGCTGTTACTTCTTTAACAGCATGTAGTGATGACCAAATGGACAACAATGTTCAACCTCAGCAAGAAGCACTAAGTGCAAAAATTGATCAGCCTGGGGATCTTGAAAAAATCTGTTCTTATGTAGACAACAACTGGAGCACCAATTCAGTTTTACTGACCGGGCTTCAAAACTCCACAGACACCAATTTTATGAATGGGCAAATGACTAAAATTGCAAGCATGTGGGGAAGAAGCAATCCTACGCTGCGTTTTGTGAACGATCCATCCAATTTCAATTCAACGTACAATGCCATTTCTTATTCTACAGGAAAAATCTATTATGGTTATGCCATCTATTATGATGCAAAATCAAAAGGTGGTGATATTGTAAATGCAATGATCCTTGCCCATGAGTATGGACATCAGTTACAGTATATCTTCAATCTTCCTTCCGTATCAGAATCAACGTACAGACCGAATGAGCTTGAAGCAGATGGTTTTGCAGGATACTATTTGAGAAGACCTAACGGATACAATAAAACCAGCTTTGCAGAAATTGCAGCAGCTTATGAATTTGCCCAAAGTATCGGCGATTATCAGACAACCAATGTAAACCATCATGGAACTCCTGCACAGAGAAGATCAGCAGTTCGTTTAGGATTTCTTTTAGGACAATACGATCTTAATGCATCCAATTTCGATTACAACTTCTTTTATTACTATCAGGGAGTACTAAATGGAACTTACAAGATGGCTAAGAACACTGTAAATCCTGAAATTGACGCATACATGAGTCAATATATAGATGAACTTAGAAAAATTCAGTCGGGAGAAATTTCTGCAGAAGAATTTAAACATCTTCAATAAACGAGAACATTCATTTTTAGCATATTTAAGAAAGGAGGCGGGCAGTATGTTCCGCCCCTTTTTTGTTTTTAAAAGCTTTTATATTTTACCCAATCAATTTGTTTGTATTTTTGAAAAAAAATAATTCCATGAAGTATTGGTTACTTATAATTTCCTTTTTCATATTAAACTCCTGTACTGTTGCGGGAATAACAAATGATTACGGCAAGCTCTCATCCACTGAACAGCAGAGCATTATCCCTATAGAGGACTTTTCAAAAACAGACACTGAGCATATTTATAAGATAAACGACTCTCAGCTAAAGAAAGAATTAACAAACCATCCAAAAGCATTAGTATATGTATTTACCAATGGCTGCTCATCAAAATTGTGTCTGCCAATGTCTTCATACGAAACGTATGCTAAAGAAAAAGGATATAAACTATTCCTGGTCATGAATGGCTATCATAATATCAGCGAGACAACCGCTCAACGCTCAGCCGTTTTCACGGAACCTCTTTTTGCTATTGACAATGATTTTTATAACTCGAATATAAGAATGAAGTACATGAGATATTTCGAAAACGATCTTCGTGGGCTGGAGCACAGCCAAAAGCCTGAATGGGAAGGCAATCTATACTTTTTTGAACACGGACAGCTAAAACGAATCACTAAAGAACTTCCAAGCAATCTATAATGAACAGAGATCTCTACATTGATTTCGCCAAAGGACTGGCAACACTTTCCATCATATTTATCCATACCGCATTCTGGTCTGGACAGTTTTATATTCCCGCAGAAGTAAGAGTTTTTTCTCTGGTCTTTGATGTGGCACTATTTTACGCACTCAGCGGAATTACTTCAGGAGCCAATATTGAAAAAACATTATACCGTCTTCTGAAACTCCAGATTACCTATATGATTTTTGTGACCTTCCTGTTCTTTTTAGATTACTTCTTTAAAGTCTTTGGACTCAGCTTTTTTTCTATGGAATGGCTTCAGAGCTTTTATTCTACATTTGGATCTAAATATTCTACAACCAGCATCTCAACATACCCTCAATGGGAAAATCTGGGAAACTGGTATCTTCATCAGTACACCAATGCCGATACTTTTCCTGTAGTGATGGGAAGTTTCTGGTATCTTAAAGTGTATTATATACTCACCGTTTTCGGTGTCCTTATCCTAAGGTTTTTCCCAAAACATATCAATTGGTTTATTGGACTTTGTATTGCCTTAACTTTATTATTCAACATCTTCCCGGAGTATTATCCGACGGGGCAAGTTGGATACGTTGCATTTTACCTTGCTGTATTTTTAACCGGCCACAAAATGCGTGGAAAAAAGATCCCTACCAAAGCTATTCCTGTATTATATGGACTTGTAGGAGCAGCTCTCATATGGATGTTCTGGTACTACGGAGGAGACATCTTCTATAAAATCAATAAAAATAAATTTCCACCAAAAGTACCTTACATCATCTGGGCATTATTCTCTCTTACAACATTATTTGTTCTTTACAACCGACTGAAAATCACAAAAGAAAATTTCATCACCTACATCGGAAAAAATGCTATTTTCTTCTATTTTGCACAGGGAATCAGCTCTTCACTCGTTTATTTTCTGGTCGTTCCGTTAAAAGAAAACATGCCATGGTGGCTTTTGATGGTCATTATTTATGGAATTAATATCATTTTAGCCTTCATTATTTCTGCAGGATTGAAAAAAGTAGATACCTCAGGCTGGAATATTCTGGAATTCTTAAGAAAAAAGACCGCATCTTAAGACTTTAAGGATCAAATTGAAATAAAGTCACATTTCTTACCTCAATTTGTTTAAATTTACAAAAATTTTACAACATGTTTAAGTTGAAACTACCTACCGACCCAAGGTGGGCAAATATTGCAGAAGGAAACATTGGAGAAATTTTAACGGATCATGCCTGGTGCGAGCAAAAAGCAGCTACCAATGCTATAGGCCTGATCACCATGCTTCCGGAATATCCTGAGATTGTGACTGAACTTCTTGCCATTGCACAAGAGGAACTGGATCACTTTAATCAGGTACATGAGATCATCAAAAAAGAGGCTTTACTTTTGGAAGAGCAAGAAAAGATGATTACGTGAATGAACTGGCAAAATTTATTGTACAGGGAAGCAGAGAAGACCTCATCGTAGACAAAATGCTTTTTGCCGCTATGATTGAAGCCAGAAGCTGTGAAAGATTCAAAGTTCTTACGGAAAATATCAAAGATGAAGAACTTAAGGTTTTCTACAAAGAACTGATGATTTCTGAAGCCAATCATTACACTACTTTCATCGGATTTGCAAGACAGCTCGGAGACCCTGAAAAAGTAAACAAACGTTGGGAAGAATGGTTGGAGTATGAAGCCAATATTATTAAATCCTACGGAAATAAAGAAACCATCCACGGTTAAAATAAGAATAGTAAAGAATACACCTTGAAGAAGCCAAGCTTTGAAAATATCGCCAATATGTTCCTGAAAAATTTTTTCCAGGGATTGGTTATCATTGGTCCTATAGGGCTTACTATTTTTGTAATCTGGTATATTGTAAGCGCGATTGACAACCTTGTTCCTTCTTTAGCCAAGCAGGTTCCCGGGCTTGTATTCGTATCTATTATTTTGTTTACAGCTATTTTAGGATATTTAGGAAATAAATTCGTGGTCGGAAGATTCTTTTTCGATACCATGGACAGCTTACTGGAGAAAACTCCGGGAGTAAAACACATTTACACTCCTACGAAAGACGTCATGTCCTCATTCGTAGGCGACAAGAAAAATTCAACGATCCTGTATGGGTAAAAACCAACGAGAATCCGGAAATCTGGAGAATCGGTTTTTTAACTCAAAAAGAAATGTCGGACGTTGACAAGCATAATTACGTTGCGGTATACCTTCCCCACTCGTACGCTATTTCGGGCTGGGTAATTGTTACTGAAGAAAAAACATCAAACCTGTAGTGGGAATGACAGCAGCTTCTGCCATGAAGTTTGCAGTGAGCGGCGGTGTAGCCGGATTCCATTCTGATGAAAATATATTTAAGGCTCCGGAATAATCTCTTTTTCCGACTTATCTATACATTGATGAATTTTGAAAAATTATTTTCAAGCACATTTTCTTTACAAACAATTTAAAACATAATTTAACTCATGAATTTACCGTACGCGGAACCTTTCCGCATTAAAATGGTGGAAGAAATCTATCAGTCCACCAGAGAAGAAAGAGAACAATGGCTTAAAGAAGCTAATTATAACCTTTTCAACCTAAGATCTTCGCACGTTTATATTGACCTGCTTACCGATTCAGGAACGGGAGCAATGTCTGATAGACAATGGTCTGCTTTGATGACCGGAGATGAAAGCTATGCTGGATCACGTTCTTTTGAGCAGTTACAGAAAACCGTTGAAAAAATTACAGGATTCAAATATTTATTACCAACACACCAGGGAAGGGCTGCTGAAAACGTCCTTTTCTCAGTATTGGTAAAAGAAGGTGATGTAGTTCCTGGGAACTCGCATTTTGACACGACAAAAGGACATATCGAAATCAGAAAAGCACATGCTATTGATTGTACCATAGACGAAGCTTTTGACATTAATGATCTTCACCCATTCAAAGGAAATATCAACCTTGAAAAACTGGAAGAAGTTTATAAAAGCCATCCTAAAGAAAACATCCCTTTCTGTTTAATTACCATTACCTGTAATTCTTCAGGAGGACAGCCTGTTTCTTTGGAAAACATGAAGGCAGTAAAAGCCCTTTCCGACCAATATGGAATTCCTGTATTTTTTGATTCAGCGAGATTTGCTGAAAATGCTTACTTTATCAAAAAAGAGAAGCAGGACAGGAAAACAGAAGCATTAAAGAGATCTGTAAGGAAATTTTCTCTTACGGAGACGGAATGACTATGAGTTCTAAAAAAGATGGTTTAGTAAACATCGGAGGATTTATAGCTTTGAATAACGAAGAAGTTTTCAGAAAAGCATCCAATTTCACCATCATTTACGAAGGTTTTATTACTTATGGAGGAATGGCGGGAAGAGATATGGCAGCATTGGCCGTAGGACTTGATGAAGCTACTGAGTTTGCTTACCTTGAAAGCAGAATTTCTCAGGTTGAATATCTTGGAAATAAACTGATTGAATATGGAATCCCAGTTCAGAAACCAATCGGAGGACACGCCGTATTCATCGATTCTTTGAACTTCCTTCCGAATGTTTCCCGTGAAGAATATCCGGCTCAGACATTAGGACTGGAAATTTATAAGGAAGCAGGGATCAGAACTGTAGAAATCGGGACTTTACTGGCAGACAGAGATCCTGACACAAGAGAGAACCGTTATCCGAAGTTAGAACTGGTACGTCTGGCAATTCCTAGAAGGACTTACACCAACAACCACATGGATTATATTGCTGCTGCCATCAAAAATGTATACGAAAGACGCGAAGAAATAGCAAAAGGCTACAAGATCACGTGGGAACCGGAAATTTTAAGACACTTTACCGTTCAGCTTGAAAAAGCTTAATCATAAAACCGGAATTCTTTCCGGTTTTTTTATGTCTTAAAATTCAAAATTGGTTTAAACAAACAACAATCTGATTCTTTACGTTCTCAAAGACCAGCCATCTCTTAATCCACTAAAAATCATTAAGATATTGCAATAGAACATATCTTATAAACACATATAAATCAATCATATTTTTTTATTGCACAGTATATTTTATGTTTTTCTTTTTATTTTTCATGAAATCAAAATTAAATTGACTTATTTTTTTGAAATAGTGAAGGTTTTTAATTTTAATTTTGCATTTACCTAAGGGTGATTAAAAAAAATACTTAAAAAAACAACCTGAAAAACACTTTATTCCGAAAATGAAGAAAATTGCTGTCGTGGGCGCCGGTATTTCTGGCTTAAGCATGGCGAATTACTTAGAAAAGCACAAGATCGATTACCACATTTACGAAAGGAGAAAAAAGAAAGATCTGGCAGGCCACGGCTTTCTTATTCCGCAGGAAGGAATGGATTATCTTTACCAGATTATTGACTCCGAACTGCTTCTTAAGCATGGAAACTTTTTAAAAAAATACACAAAATATTCTCACACTGGAAAAGTACTGGCTGAAAAGAATCTGGATCATGTTTTCGCCATTTCAAGACATTCACTGATCAGTTTATTAGCACAAAATATTACTCCGCAAAAGATAACCTACGAAGAAACTATCATTTTTGATGATCTACAGAACGGTAAACTGAAGCTTTCCGATGGAACTGATATTGATGCTGACATTGCTGTCATCTCTGACGGTTCCAGAAGCCGCATCAGAAAACATATTTTTAAAGATGAAATGATGAGAGTGGTAAGAGAAAGTGAAGTCGTGAATATCATTCAAAACAAAGAAATTGCCAATTCTATTGAAAATGACTTTATGAAGTTCCACCATGAAGACGGAGGCCTTACTTTCGGGATTCTTAAACTTTCTGATGATACTGTTCTTTGGTATTCACAGTTTGACAACCAAAAATACATGATCAATGAATATTCTGTGGAGAACTTAAGAAAATACATGATTGAAATTTTTGAAAACTGGCATCCTCTAATCCCGGAAATCATCCAAAAATCGGACTATAAAATGTACATTTATGGAATGTCTATGAACTTGAAAAACTTAATCCATTTTATCAAGAAAACACAGTATTCATAGGTGACGCAGCACATCCACTGATTCCATTTACCAGTCAGGGAGTTACCTCTGCTTTGAAAGACTCACTTTTATTAACGAAATATTTAGTTGAAGAAGAAAATATACAGACCGCCTTCAGTAAATACGAAGCTAAGAGAAAACCTGAAATCGAAGTTCATATTAACAACGGAAGGATATTACTCAATCAGTTTTTGCTTCCACTCAACCAACAAACCGAAAATATTTTACCCATATCTTATAAATAATAATGTTCACCAATAACGATATCAACCTTGAAGCCTTGAAAAGAAAGGCATATAACGGAAGATGGGCTACGCTCGAAGATGGAATCATTCCTCTTACAGCAGCTGATCCCGACTTCAGAACAGCACCTGAAATAGAACAGGGAATTATTGAATACCTGAAAGACGGTTACCTCAGCTATGGCCCGTTTTCCGGACTTCCGGAATTTAAGAAAAGCGTGGCAGATCACTTTAACCTGGAAAAACACGGAAGCTTCTCACCGGAGAATGTTCTGGCTGTCAACAGTGCTGCCCAGGGAATGTTCCTTATTGCATCCTATGTACTCAACCCCGGAGATGAAGCCATTATTCTGGATCCTGTAGATTTTCTTTTCAAAAAATCGGTGGAAACTGCGGGTGGGAAAGTAATGCTCTGCCCTGCGGATACAACAACAGGAGAAATTGATTTTGAAAAAATGGTTTCTTTAATCAATCCCAGAACTAAACTTATCAGCATATGCAATCCTCACAATCCGCTCGGAAAAGTTTACTCTAAAGAAGTATTGATAAAAGTAGCAGAAATTGCATCTGCTCATGATCTTTGGGTGATGAGTGATGAAATCTGGAGTGATATTATTTATGATCATAAAGACTTTCATACCTATTCTTCCGTTTCAGATAAGGCAAAGAGAAAGAGCTTTACCGTGTATGGGTTTTCAAAATCATTTGGAATAGCAGGATTGAGGATTGGAGCCGTACTCTGCAATGATGAGGATATTCTTGAAGATTTCACAGAAAAATCCAATTTCAACTCTACAATAGAAGGGGTTTCTACTTTGTCTCAAATTGCCGGAAGTGTAGCACTGGAGAAGGCAAAACCATGGTACAAAGAATTTTTGGCTCACTTACAGAGCAATAGAGATCTTGCTTTCAGATTATTAAGCCATTCAGAAATTGTAACACCTAATCTCCCGGAGGCAACTTTTGTATTGTTTCCAAAGATTAAAAACGGAATGACAAGTGATGAGTTTGCCCAACATGTCTTAACTCACGGGAAAGTCGCTATTGTTCCGGGATCAGAAAGATGGTTCGGAAAAGGAGCTGAAGGACATATCAGAATTTGCTTTTCTACATCCCAGGAAATTTTAGAAGAAGGAATTAACAGAATCATTACCAGCTTTTAACATTAAAAATTTTAATTAAATCTAAATAATAGATTATTATTTTTCCGAATTTATCACAAATCAACACGAAATTAAGATATCCATACTAAATATTTTATTTTCATGTTGATTTAAAAATAAATATTGATAATTTTGATTGAATCATCACTAAAATTATTAATATGAAAATAAAATATATCAGCATTATTTTCCTTGGAGTTTCTGCCTTCTCCTATGCCCAGCAGGTAAAAGATACTTTGAAAGAATCAAAAATTGACGAAGTTGCCATTACCGGAAGCCGAAACAAGAAAAGAACAGTGGTAAACACGCCCGTTCCTATTGATATTATAGACATCAAACAGGTAAGCCAGTCAACGGGACAAGTGGAAATCAACCAGCTTTTACAATTTTCAGCACCCTCTTTTAACTCCAATAAACAATCAGGATCCGACGGTGCTGATGCTGTAGATCCAGCTACGTTAAGAGGTCTTGGTCCTGACCAGACTTTACTTTTGTTAAATGGAAAAAGATACCATCAATCTTCACTGATTAACCTTTTCGGAACCAAAGGAAGAGGAAATACGGGATATGACATGAATACAATCCCGATTGGCGCCATAAAAAGAGTGGAAGTTCTTCGTGACGGAGCATCAGCCCAATACGGTTCGGATGCTATTGCAGGAGTAATTAATGTTATTTTGAATGACAGAAATAATGGTTTTGAAGGAAATCTATTCACAGGTATGAATCTTTTCAAAAGTCCAGGTAATAATGACGTAGTATCAGATCACAAAGTAGACGGAACCACCTTTGATTTCAATGGAAATTTGGGAACTAAAATAGGATCAAAAGGTGGTTTCGGAAACTTTACTGTAGAATTCATCAATAAAGATTACGCCATACGAAATGCCAATCCAGATGTTTACACCTCTCCCAGACAGCGTTTCGGAGATGCAAAAGCTCAGAACATCTACTTTTTCGGAAATATTGAAGTCCCGTTATCTGATGGTCTGAAGTTTTATTCCCGCCAAGGTTTTTCACATAGAAATACTAAGGCTTATGCATGGACCAGAACCCCAGATGCAGACGGTAATATTCCTGAAGTTTACCCTACAGGATTTAACCCGGTTGAAAATACCAGCATTACGGATTTTACGTTTGACAACGGATTAAAGTTCAAAGTTGCAGACTGGGATGTAGATTTTTATAATGCTTTTGGTAACAACAGATTTACTTACCAGATAGACAATACAATTAATGCCACTTTAGGAGTCAAATCTCCTACAAGCTTTAATGCAGGAGGACATTCTCTGCTGCAGAATACAACTGGGTTTAATGCTGTGAAACAGTTCAAAGTACTGGAAGGGCTTAACGTTGCTTTCGGATCTGAATTCAGATATGAAAAATTTGATATCATCAAAGGAGAAGAGGCTTCTTACGCCATGTATGATATCAATGGAAATCTGGTGACTCCAAACACACCTCAAAACTTATTGGTTACGAATCCATCAAGTGGCAATGTAAGGCCAGGTGGTTCACAAGGTTTTCCCGGCTATTCTACAGATACAGGAAATAGCAGAAACAACTTTGCTGCTTATGTAGATACAGAATTGGATGTTACTAAAAACTGGATGATAAGCATTGCCGGAAGGTTTGAAAATTATAATGATTTCGGAAGCACTCTGAATGGTAAATTTGCTACAAGATATGCGATCACGCCACAGTTTGCTTTCCGGGGATCCGTTTCTACTGGGTTCAGAGCGCCTTCTCTGGCTCAGAAATACTACAGCCAGCAATTTACCAACTTCCAGGGCGGTAAACTGGTCACTATTCAGCTCGCTTCTAATGACAGTAACATCGCAAGCAGCCTGGGAATTCCTCAACTGAAGCAGGAAACCTCAGTGAACGGTAGCGCCGGGTTTACCTTCAATACTGGAAAATTCACAGCCACCGTAGATGGTTATTACATCCGTGTTAAAGACAGAATTGTTCTTACCGGATATTTTGCACAAGCAGACTTACCAGAAAAAGTTCAAGAAGAGAATCCATTTATCGACCAGGTACAGTTTTTTTCCAATGCCATCGATACCAAAACAAAAGGAGTTGATGTAATCTTAAGCTATACTGAAAATATCGGTTCCGGAAAACTGACTGCTACATTAGCAGGAAACTATAATGATATGGAAATCACAAAAGTCAATACCTCAGAACAGCTGGCAGGGAAAGAAGATACTTACCTGAGTGCAAGAGAAAAAGCATTTATTCTTGCTTCTGCTCCGAAGACAAAAGTAAATTTAAACCTTAATTACAGACTCAACAAATTCAATGTAAATCTGCAGATGGTACGATTTGATAAAGTAACCCTGATTGGTTATGACGACTCAGAACAGGTCTATAATCCAAAAGTGACCACCGATCTTTCTTTCGGTTATGAATTCTGCAAGAATCTGAATCTGACTTTAGGAAGTAAAAACCTGTTCAACAGATATCCTACTTTACAGACTACACATGTATCCGACGGAAATACAGAAGCCGGAGGTATTTTTGATCCTGTACAGATGGGATTTGCCGGAAGACAGGTTTTTGCCAGACTTAATTTTAAGTTTTAAGAGAATAAAAAGAAACTGTATCAAAGGTTAATAATTTCACCTTTGTCATTCTGACGAAGGAAGAGTCTCATTTATAAACCAATAACATAAGATTCTTCACTACATTATTGAACTACGTTCGCAGACCTTCAGTCTGTGTTCAGAATAAAATTTTGATACAGTTTTTTTCTTATTTTTTTGAAATTTTATAAAGCTTACCGCTGTCTGTTACTGCATAAAGATTCCCATCCATCCCGTTTAATACATCACGGAAACGTTCTTTCTGATCTGTAAGAAGACGTTCTTCACCCACTACTTTATTATCTTTCATAACAATTCTGTTAATGTGCTCTCCACTCAGGCATCCGATAATGAGATTACCTTTCCATTCATCAATATTTCCTGTATAGAAAGTAATTCCGCTTGGTGAAATCACAGGATCCCAATAATAGACAGGTTGTTCGGTTCCTTCTTTTTGAGTGATACCCTGTCCTACTTTATCCCCTGAATATTCGATACCATAGGTTACATCTCCCCAGCCGTAATTTTTTCCCGGTTGAATCAGATTGATTTCATCACCCCCTCTTGGCCCCATTTCAACATCCCAGAGCCTGCCATTGGGATCGATAGCCATTCCTTGCGGATTTCGGATTCCGTAAGCATATATTTCAGGTTTATAACCGGGTTTCCCAATAAAAGGATTTCCCGGCGCAGGTTTACCATCTTTTGTAATCTTTAAAATCTTGCCTAGATAATTATCTGTTTTCTGCGCATATACACGGGTTACTTTATCTGATCTTTCTCCTGTACTGACAAATAAATGCCCATCTTTATCAAAAGCCAGACGGCTTCCGTAGTGCTTATCTCCGTCATAAGAAGGTTCAGCACGGAAAATAACTTTTACTTCTGAAATATTTTTAAGATCTGCAGACAGCTTTCCTTTTGCTACAGATGTTAAGTTTCCTTTTCCAAAAGGTTCCGAAAAACTGAAATAAATAATATTGTTGGTTTTAAAATCAGGATCAAGTGCTACATCCAGCATTCCGCCCTGTCCTTTTGAATCTACTTTTGGAAAACCTTCAATCTTTGACACCTGTTTTCCATCTGTTGAAACCACATTCATATACCCTTTCTTATCTGTGATGAGAAATTTTCCGTCAGGTAGATTGATAATTCCCCATGGTCTTCCAAGGTCTTTATTCAATATTTCTATGGCATAGGGCGTTGTTGTTTTTACAGCCTTGATTCTTGTCTGCCCTTTAAATGCAGGCTTATAATCAGAATTAGGATTTTCCGTTTCCACACTTCCGTCATTTCCAGTCTGCTGAGCATTGGCATGATTCTCTTTGCATGAAGATAAAAAAAGAAAAAGGCTTACTACAGGAATATAAAATTGATTGATTTTCATATCATTATAATTAGATGTTATACAACGAATGGAAAAATAATGCCAATAAAATTTGCACATATCAATTTTTATTCTACATTTGTAGAACAAATTACAAACTTGTAGAATGAAAGATATTAAACTAACTGATTCTGAAAAAAGCCTTATGGAAATTCTTTGGGAAAAGAAAGCTGTTTTCATGAAGGACATACTGGAAGCCTATCCGGATCCAAAGCCAGCACCAACAACTATTGCAACCTTACTTAAAAGAATGCAAAACAAAGAACTGATAGGCTATAAACTTTATGGAAATTCCCGCGAATACTTTCCAAAAGTAGAAAAAGGGGAATATTTTAAGGAAGAAATGACTTCCATGATTGACCGCTTTTTTAACAGCTCTGTAACGCAGTTTGCATCATTTTTTACTTCCAATGCCAAACTTAGCCAAAAGGAACTGAAAGAACTTCGTGATATTATTGATGAACAAATTAAAGAATAAATATGACTGCTATTATTCTGAAAATAATTCTGTGTTCTTCTATTTTCATTGCTGTTTATTATCTGTTTCTGGAAAAAGAAAAAATGCTCAGATTCAACAGGCTTTATTTATTAAGTTCGTTAGTACTTTCTTATATAATTCCTTTTGTTACCATTACTCTTCCCAATCACAGCACTGAGAAAATGCCGCAAATGATCATAGAAGAAACGGCACAACAACTGGTTTTTATCCCTCAAAAGCAGGAAAGTTTTAACTGGATGAATTTGGTATGGGAAATTTATATTTTCATCACCCTATTTCTGTTGATAAAAAGCTTTATTTCCCTTGTGAAGCTCAAAAAAATATCCGGAAAGAGACATATTTACCAAAGCCATACTATATTATTGACAAAAGAAAATCTTTCCCCTTTCAGTTTTTGGAATACAATGTATATGGGCGAAAACTATATGAAAAACGATACAATAGATCAAAGAATTTTCATTCACGAAAGAACTCATATTGAACAAAATCACAGCCTTGACCTATTAATTTTGAACACTTTAAAAGTCTTTACATGGTTCAATCCTGTTCTTTTCCTTTATAAGAAAGCGATGATCACAAATCATGAATTCCTGGCAGACGAAGCTGTCGTGAAAAGCAATTGCAACATCAAAGATTACCAGAATCTTATTCTTGAAGAAATTCTGAACCATCAAAATCCTCCTTTGACTCATTCATTTAATTTTAATAACACCAAAAAAAGATTTATTATGATGAAAACAAAAAAATCAAAATTTAGTCTGCTAAAGAAAACAGCAGGAATCACCGTTTTAATTACTGCAGCTGTCTTATTTTCTGAAAGAACATATGCAGGAAATTCCACTCATGTTTATCTTTCTGAAAGAATAGCAGAGATCCCGGATCAGATTGTACACAAGGAATCAAAACAAACAGATTTAAAAAGTCAGGACTATTTTGAAAAAACCAAGGAAGAAGGAAAGTCATCTGGTATAATAGATTCCCAAAAAGAGAAATTGAAAAAAGTTCCGGATACAATAATTCCGAAAGTAGATAAAACACACGAAAGTAAAAACACAAATTCATCGGTCAATACCCAACAGAATACGAACGAATTTCCAGCACAATATCCCGGAGGGCCTAAAGACTTAAAAATCAAAATAAGCAGAAGCGTAGATGTGAGTAAGTTAGGAGACTATAGCAGCCCTATAACCTCTACCGCGTATATTCATATCAATGAAGCAGGAAAGACAACTCTGGTAACTACTTCGGGAGAAAATGAAATTCTGAACCGGGAACTTTTAAAAACAGTCACTGAAATCAGTAATGAAACAGTATGGATACCTGCAATGAAAGATGGAAAAACCATTGCTTCAGTATTGAAAGTTCCGGCAACAATGACTTTTACACGACCATAACAATAAAGCGCTTTTTTCAGCGCTTTTTTATTTTTTCAATTTTTCGTAATCAGACAACTTCAAAAAATCAAAAATCAAGGATGATAAGTTAAAATTATATTATCAAAATATTCACCTTCAAAACATTATACAGCCTAATAATTTCTTTCGTATTTTTGTTGTATACATTCTTTTCTATGGATTTTAAGCTTCAATCAGAATATAAACCTACCGGAGACCAACCTCAAGCTATTGAAAAACTTACTGAAGGAATAGAGATCGGTGAGAAATATCAAACACTTTTAGGGGTAACAGGTTCCGGAAAAACCTTTACTGTTGCGAATGTGATACAAAAAGTACAACGTCCAACTCTGGTACTGGCACACAATAAAACGCTTGCTGCACAGCTCTTCATGGAGTTTAAAGAGTTTTTTCCCGAAAACGCAGTGGAATACTTTGTAAGCTACTATGATTATTACCAGCCTGAGGCTTATATTGCCACAACAGGAACTTATATTGAAAAAGACCTGAGTATCAATGAAGAGGTAGAAAAACTACGTCTTTCTGCAACTGCCAGCCTTCTTTCGGGAAGGAGAGACGTTTTGATTGTGGCTTCTGTTTCATGTATTTATGGTATCGGGAATCCTACCGAATTTCATAAATCTTTGATTTCTATCGCTATTGGTGAGAAAGTGACAAGAACAGCACTTCTCCATTCTCTAGTTAATGCACTGTATGCCAGAACACTGAATGAATTCCAGAGAGGAACATTTCGTGTAAAAGGGGACGTAATCGATGTCTTCCCTGCCTACACTGATAATGCGATCAGAATTCAGTTTTTTGGAGATGAAATTGAAAAGATTCAAAGTTTCGACCCTGTTACTGGAAATGTAGAGGATAATTTTGATCAGATACAGATTTATCCTGCCAATCTTTTTGTAACATCGAAGGAAACCTTAAATGGCGCCATTAAAGATATTCAGGACGACATGGTAAAACAGGTGGATTTCTTTAGCTCCGTTGGGAAGCCATTAGAAGCAAAACGACTTCAGGAAAGAACTGAACTGGATCTTGAAATGATTAAAGAACTGGGCTATTGCTCAGGGATTGAGAACTACTCCAGGTATCTGGATGGCCGTCTTCCGGGAACAAGACCTTTCTGTCTGATTGACTATTTCCCTAAAGACTTTTTAATGGTCATTGATGAAAGCCACGTAACTGTTCCGCAAGTTCATGCCATGTATGGGGGAGACCGAAGCAGAAAAGAGGCGTTAGTGGAGTACGGTTTCAGACTTCCTGCAGCGATGGACAATAGACCTTTAAAGTTTGAAGAATTTGAAGCTATTCAGAATCAGGTTATTTATGTTTCTGCAACGCCTGCAGATTATGAACTTGAAAAAACGGGAGGTGCTTATATTGAACAAATCATCCGTCCTACCGGGCTTCTTGATCCGATTATTGAAGTAAGACCTTCACTGAACCAGATTGATGATCTGATGGAAGAAATCCAGAAAAGAGCTGATGCGGATGAAAGAGTACTGGTAACTACTTTAACCAAGAAAATGGCAGAGGAACTTACGAAATACTTTACCAAGTTCGGAATCAGAACGAGATATATTCACTCAGATGTAGAGACCCTGGAACGTATTCAGATCATGCAGGATCTTCGTTTAGGTCTTTTTGATGTACTGATTGGGGTTAATTTATTGAGAGAAGGTCTGGATTTACCTGAAGTTTCTCTGGTTGCCATTCTGGATGCTGATAAAGAAGGAATGCTGAGAAGCAGAAGATCAATGATCCAAACTGTGGGCCGTGCCGCAAGAAACGTGAACGGAAAGGCAATCATGTATGCAGACAAAATCACAAAATCCATGCAGGCTACCCTGGATGAAACCGAATACCGCCGTGCCAAGCAAATGCAGTACAATGAAGATCACGGTCTGAAGCCCAAAGCCCTAAATAAAAAGATATCCGAAAATCTCGTAGGAAGAAGCAAAGACTTCCCGGATGAAAAATATACGCAAAAAGAAATCCTTCAGAAAGTTGCGGAAACAAAAGCGACTTATGCCAGTGAAGATATTGAGAAAATGATTGCTCAGAAACAGAAAGAAATGGAATCTGCAGCAAAAAATCTTGACTTTATAAAAGCTGCCAAGCTGAGAGATGAAATTGCAGCTTTGAAAGCTTAAAAAGATTAATGATAAAATAGTTTCGGCGGCATCTTCGATGCCGCCGAAATTATATACTAAAATGGGTATATTCTAATTTTTACAATCCATTCCTTACTGCTGCCCTGATGGGAATCAAAAGATCCATCAATCAGCTTAATTTTATTTAATACGAGATTGAAAACTAATAATATGACACATTTTGTCGTTCCACATATATAAATTGGCGGGAAAATATTTCAAAATACAGGGAAAAACGATATGCTGCCAAATGAAAAATATTATATATTTGCCGACTTAAAAATTATAACAAATCGATGAACAAAAAATTTATCTTGCGATTACTGCTATTAGTAACAGTATCTTTGTTTTTTTTCAATTCGTGTAGAACTGATGAAGTTACTCAAGAAGAAAAAAGAACTGAAAGAGAAAAAATCGAAGCATTTAGTAGGTTTGAGAACAATCTGGCTTCGCAAAAAAAATCACAAAAAGGTAGCTCTGAATACATCAGCTATCATGAACCTTTTAAAGAAATTATTCAAACATTTATGAAGAATAATCCGTCTTACTCTAAAAGGTTTAATGATAATGTAGGAGAAATCTATTTTAATCTTAGAAGTATTACTTACGGAGAAACAACAAAAGGAATTGCCTACCCTATCATAAAAGACGGCTCAGTTAATGCAGTATTGGTAGGATTGGTCAATCCCAAAAGAGATTGGGTTAATTTTATAGTTTTGAAAAATAATTCACCTGAAGTACAGAGTATAATTACAAATTTTCAAAACGTTTATAATTCACCTACAATAGCATCAAGAGGTGGACAGCCTGAGCAAACAGAAGATATACTACCTGTCATAATTACTGTTTATGGAGACATTACCGGACCTGTTAATCATTATTACCAACCTTATGTAGATTACGGAAGCAATGGCGGCGGAATGAGTGGCGGATCTGAGACCTACGGAGGAGCTGGCGGAAGCCAAACACAAAACCCTCAGGACCCGAAGAATCCTTGTGAAAAGACTACTGGTATAATAACCAATACCACTGTCAAAGCAAAAATTGATGAGCTTAAAGCACAATCTACTTTAGGTGGTGAAAAAGGAGTAAAATTGAAAGTAGACGGAACGCCCTCCGAGATCATAAGCGGAGGGGCACACAGTGTAAATTTTGGAGATAAAACAGGCTATGCAGGAGGTTATCATAACCATACTCCAACAGGAATACCTATGTTATCACCACCAGATGTTGACCAGTTATTAGGTTTTGCGAGAGCACAACCAACTTCTAACTCTGAAAATGTTAAAAATGCATTCGTTGGAATGGTGGCTCCAAATGGCATGCACTATGTTATTTGGTTTAACGGATCGTATCAGGATGCTTTAACCAATTATTCACAAGACAATATAAATGGCTATATTCTTGATTATGTAAAGACTGAAAGTGATTTAACTGATTTTGCAAAAAATGGTAATACATATATTAATAGTGATGGAACAATTAATAATTTAGGAGTGGAAAAACTTTTTTTTGAAACTATAAAAAATATGGGATTAGAAGGAAAAGTTAACTTACAAAGAATAGAAAATGATGGTAGTGTAAAAAATATTAATCTGAATGGCAATAATCAGCCAACCTCAACTACTTGTTAATAAATCAATGAATATGAAAACAAATATCAAAACAACAATACTTTTTAGTCTTTTTATAAGCTTTTTATCTTGTAAAGCACAAACAACACTTCCATTAAATACTTCTTTGAAGGACATTCCTGCTAATTCTTATTTAAAAGATTTAAATAACGAACTAAATTCATACACTGGAATATTTCAAGGAAATTTTCAAGGGAAAAGTATCACACTGTATATCTCCAAAATAGAAAATAAGTTACAAAAAAGTTCACAAAAAATCTATTACTCAGATATTTTAGATATAAAGTATATTGTTAAAAACTCTTCTGGTGTAGTTTTGCAAGACACCAAGAATAATAATATCCCTTCAATAAACCTTTATAGTATAGGAACGAAACCTTATAATAATTCTGCTATATTCTTTTATAGTGGTACAAATTGCAACGTTGGATGGGGCAAAATAATTTTAAAAAAAATCAACTCTACACAGATTTCATGGGAATATAAACCAAATGATATAATTCTTGACAACAGTAAATGTCCCAGCGGAACAGATATTAATATCTATCTGCCTGAAACAAAAGATTTGATTTTTACTAAACAATAATTACACTCAATATCCTTAATTAAAAAAATGATTGGCTTTACCTATCTCCGGTAAAGCCAATCATTTTCATTTTATAATTAATTCTAAAAAATTATTCCAAATTCAATTAGACATATATGTCGTTCTATCTTCGATACCGCTGAGATTGATATATTTTAGTTTTTACAATCCGTTTCTCACTACTGCCCGGATAGGAGTCAAAAGATCCATCAAACCATTTAATTTGATCTCATAAACTGTTGACAGCTGCATTCCCAGTTTTCCTTTTGGCATTCCGTTTTTATTAAACCATTCCAGATAGCTGATGGGAAGATCCACCAGAACCGTTCCTTCATATTTACCGAAAGGCATTTTCATTACACAGATTTCTTTTAATATTTCGGGATTAAGTCCTTCCACGTTTTTATCTAATTAAATTAATTTTTCTTTAATATCATCCTGACCGGGTAATTCAAGATCAGGAGGGGTTTCTTCATCCGAAAATTCATTTCTGTATACCTGAACCAGCAGAAGGGTTAGTGAGATCAGAATAGGCCCGAAAATCAGTCCCATGAAGCCAAAAAGATTCATTCCCATGATGATTCCGAATACAGTATTCAATGGGTGAATATTTTCCAGTTTCTTTAAAAGGGTAAAACGAAGAAGATTATCGGTAAGACCTACTACTACAAGACAGTAGATGGCTAAACCTATACCTTGTCCTGTATTTCCTTCAGCAATCATAAAAATACACACCGGCACATATACAATAGCTGTTCCAACAACCGGTATTACTGATGCAGCAGCTGTTAAAGCAAAAAGCAGAATAGCTCCCGGCGCACCGAAAATCAGATAACCAATAAGAGCAACAATTCCTTGTCCTACTGCAACAACAGGAATTCCTATTGCATTGGCCATAATTAATTTTCTCATTTTATCGCCGATCAGGGAGATGTTTGCTCGCTTCAGCGGGGCGGAAGAAGTAAGGATCTTTTCAAAGAGTCTCGGTCTTTCCAGCATAAAATAGAGAATAAAATACATAGACATTACTACGGTAAGGGTATTGAATGTCCCACTGACTGCAGAAGTAGAAAATTTTCCTACATTATCTTTCAGCTTGGCCATATTTTCTTTGCTCAGAATATCAAACCCTGTTTTTGAGAAGATATAAGAATGTATTTTGTCCAGGAAAACATTGAATTTGGCCATATAAGCCTGTGCATTTCCCAGTTTATCAATAATGAGATCGGCAATAAAATAAATCGGAAGAATAAGAACAATAAGACTCGCAAACATCAATGCAAAGGCTGCCAGTGACGGTTTCCATTTTTTTTCTTCCTGCAGATAAAAATTGTATTTTCTGCAGACTACATAAATGGTAATTGCTCCCAACACCGACGGAATAAACAATGCCAGATTAAAACAGATCAATCCAGCCAATACCAGAATGATGGCCAGCAATGACATCTGCTTTATCGCAACACTGCTTATTTGTTTGTCCTTATTCATCATGTATTTTTATATTTTTATTTGCTGAACATAATTTGTCTTGGTTTTCCTAAGAAAGCACAATAGGTTGAGTACATTACAATCATAATAAACGGAGCTGTCAGGATAACCCCTATTCCGCAAAGAATAACCCCTGCAATAGAAATCAAAAACCCTAAAAACCCTGTCAATAAGAAAGTTCCATAGTTCTCTTTAGCAATGTTGAACGACTTTGATAAAGCTTCTGTAGCTGAAGCATTTTCAAATAACAGAATCGGATATCCTATTAAAAGGAAAGGATATACAAAAATGATAGGCAAAACACACAATGCCAGAGCTATCGAGGAAATAATCCAGGCAAGAAGACTATAAATCAAAATGTTCACAAAATTCTGGCGGTATCCGATAAAAAGATCGGAAAACTCAATAGGGTTTTTGGTATTGTATTTATTCACCATGTAGATCAATCCTACATACAAAGGAGATAATAAAAGGCCAAAAAGACTGGAAGCTCCCATATATAAAGGAAGTCCCGGTGCACTCCAATAATTAAAATCGCCTCCTGAAGATTTCATCTCTTCTACCATAGAAGCAGAATCAAATCCTGTAAGCATTTGAATAACAGAACCTCCGATCAGATAGATGATCATAGCTACAATTCCGTAACCGAAAACGCCTTTGTACATTTCAAAAGCATGAGAAATAATTGATCCCGTTTCTCTGTTGGGTACAGAGCCTTGCTGATCAAATTCGTTAAATTCAGACATAGTTTAAATATTTAATGATTTTACCAAATTTACTTTTTTTTAGTAAAAAATCCCATTAAACACGAATGAATTTTAACTTTTCTCCGAAAAGACTGTTTTATAAAGTGAATAAATCATCGCATTCCAAAAAGGAAAAGTGAAAAGTCCACCTATCAGAAACAAAGCAAAACCTAAGTACTTAAATAGAAAAGCAACGATCACACACACCATGATTTCAACGAAATACATTTTAAGCGCTTTAAAATTTAAGGAAATGGCTTCAAAAATTCTTTTATTGGTAAAGAACATCAATGGAGCAACAAAAATGGTTACAGCAACCCAAATTATAGCCAATACAACAGTAGGAATGGTAAATTTGTAAATAAAGAACCAGAAAAGAAAATAGCCTACATACTTAAAAAAATTAAGCCCGTTGTACCCTGCAAAAAGATCTCCTATTACAATATTCTCTTTAAGATCCATCTTACGGAAGATCTGGAACATTCCAAGATTTAAAGGATACAGAAATGCCGTGGTTGCCCAGATTGCCAATGTAAACATCTGATAATTTTCAGTAGCTGTTATTTGCTCCATTTTCTTCAGATAAACATGAGTGCCCTGCATAAAGGCTTCCTGCAATTCTTTATTATAAGAAAAAATATCATACTTCTCTCCGAAAAGCATCACTCCTGTAAGCAAGATTCCAAAAAAGACAATGGAAAACATCAACTGAAAAACGAGTGTTTTATTCCAATAAAAAAAAGCCTGCTTCAATATAAAATCTATTCCCGGTTTCTGAGGATATTTATTCTGCATCATAAAAAAATTTATGCAAAAGTAAACATCAATAAGTACTTTTGCAGAATGTTTTCAGTGAATCATCAAAAATTTATGGAAATGGACGAACTTTCTCTTCAGAAGGTTCCCTATTTTTTCGTCATAGACTTTCTCTCGGAGAATGTTGAAATCTATCAGGAGCATGAAATTGAAAAAGAAGGTTTAATTATTGATTTTCAAGACTTTTCAAACACAAAGGAGACACATAAACTGGACAAAAAAGTAATATGGAAGTCTTTTCCTGAAACATTGGATAGCTTTCAGGCCGGCTTTAATAAAGTTCAGGAAAATATTCGTTTGGGAAACTCTTACCTAGTAAATTATACTAGAAAAACACGAATTGAGACCAATTTAACCTTAGAAGAAATTTTTTACCACTCAAATGCAAAGTACAAAGTTTTTTATAAAGATTTTTTTGTATTTTTTTCTCCTGAAACTTTTGTGAAGATCATTGATGGAAAAATTTTCACCTATCCTATGAAAGGAACAATTGACGCAGCTATTGAAAATGCAGCAGAAATTCTGAAGAATGACAGAAAGGAGAAGGCAGAACATTACACCGTAGTAGATCTTCTCCGCAATGATCTGAGTATGGTCGCTGATGAAGTAAAGGTGGACCAGTTCCAGCATATTGACTTTATCAAAACCCAGCAAAAGGATCTATATGCAATGAGTTCTGAAATTTCAGGAATGATAAAACCTGAATATGAAGGAAAAGTAGGAAGTATTATGCAGAAACTTCTTCCTGCCGGCTCTATTTTAGGAGCTCCCAAACCTAAAACACTGGAAATAATTCTGGATGCGGAAGGATATGACAGAGGATATTATACGGGAGTTTGCGGCTGGTTTGACGGCCAAAATGTAGACAGTTGTGTAATGATACGCTTTATAGAAAAAGAAGAAGACCAACTTTATTTCAAAAGCGGAGGCGGTATAACGCACATGAGTAAATTAGAAGACGAGTATCAGGAAATGAAAAATAAAATCTATGTCCCAATTCATTGAAAGCATTAAAGTAGAAGATCAGGAGGTTTTTCTATTGGATCTACATCAGAAACGTGTCAATCAGACATTTTCCCATTTCGGGAAGGAAGACTCTATTGATCTGGCCAAAATCTATAAAAACCTGCAACATGATGAGGATGGTCTTTTCAAACTGAGAATTGCCTATGATCTCGATAAAAGAATCAGGACACAGATGATTCCATACGCAATCCCGGAAATACATGATTTCAAACTGGTAGAAAATAACAGCTTCGACTATTCATTCAAATTCGAGGATCGTAAAGAACTGGATAAAATGAAAGCTAAGGCGAAAGCTGAAGAAATTATCATTGTTAAAAACAATCATATCACCGATACATCTTTCTCTAACCTTTTGTTTTTGAAAGGAAAAGATTGGTTTACGCCTTCGACTTATCTGTTGAACGGAGTACAAAGACAGCATCTTTTAAAGCAAAAAAAGATCAAAGAAACGGAGATTACTTTACAGAACATAAAGCAATTCACCCATTTCCAGATCATTAATGCGTTGAATGATTTCGATGATATGTTTATCTATCCTATTGACAGAATTATCAATCTGCCAGGGAGTGAAGAATATCTTGATCTTTAAATCTATTTCATAAACTCAAAATACGACTTCAGTACATCTGCACTATTCTTCCCGTGAGTATTTACTTCCAGGATTTTTGGCTGTGCATCAGGTTTGAAGAAATTCTCAAGCACTCTGTCCAACGTAAGCTCATCCTCTACTCTGATATAGGAGAATCCGAAATGCTTCGCCAGGGATTCAGCGTTCTTGCGGTGTTTTGTAGCAATAAATTCGTCTAATGTATTCGGGTTGGCATTTCCAGGTCCCGGAATGATTTTAAAGATATTACCTTCACCATTATTGAAGATCATAATTCTTACAAACGGTGGAATATATTGGTTCCAAAGACCATTAATATCATAGAAGAAACTAAGATCTCCTGTGATCAATAAAGTTGGGTTTTCATTTTTGATGGCAAATCCCATTGCTGTAGAAGTAGATCCATCAATACCGCTTGTTCCTCGGTTACAATAGATCTTTCTCTTTCCGAAATCAAACAGCTGGGCATATCTGATCCCAGATGAATTACTGAAGTGAATGTTATAGTTTTCAGGAATTGTCTGTGATGCTTTATTGAAGAAATAAAAATCAGAGAAATCAATTGTATTTAAAAATTGCTCGTGTTTAGCATCTTTTTTATCTCTTAAAACGTCCCAAAGATTAAAATAAGGTCTAGGTTCCAGATTGATAAATTTCAGCAGTTTTGAAAAGAAAACTTCCGGCTTCACCTCTATCTTTTCTGTCAGTGAGAAATAAGTATCAGGCTGCCATACTTCATCAAGATGCCAGTGCTGTTTTGGGCGGGCACTTCTCAGAAATTGCTTTACTTTTTTGGAAACCACATTCTGTCCTACTGTAATCAACAGGTCAGGAGCATATGTTTTATAATCCTCTTCGGTAAAATTGAAAATATAACGGTCTATATGTTTGAAGAACTTCTCATGGTGCAAATTTGAATTGGCTTCACTCAATACCACTACAGAATGATTTTTCACCAACTGAGTCAGCTGGTTTTCCAGTTCCGGGCTGTAGTCTCTTGTTCCCACCAACAGCATAATTCTTTGCGAAGTATGCCATTCTGCAATCAGATTGGACGGTATTTCATACTCTTTACGTTTGATGGTCTTTTCCACAGTTGGGAAAGTGGGAAGCTCAGATACCAGCTCATATAAAGGTTCTTCCAGAGGAATATTAATGTGTACCGGACCTTGCTTCTCAAAGCAAAGTTCAATAGCTTTTTTAATGATATCGAAATTAATATCTTCTGCATTCTCCTTGCTGTCTTCCAAAAGCTGGAAGTCGCCATAGGAATGCTGATGAAAAACATCCTTCTGCCTGATCGTTTGACCATCGAATATATCAACAAAATCTGTCGGCCTGTCTGCAGTAAGTACCAAAAGGGGCACATTCTGATAAAAAGCTTCAGTAACCGCGGGATAGTAGTTAACTACTGCTGATCCGCTGGTACAGGTAACCGCTACAGGCTTCTTTTCACTTTTTGCCATTCCCATTGCCACGAAAGCTGCACTTCTTTCGTCTACAATGCTGTAGCAGTTGAAACGATCTACCTCTGAAAAATGGATGGCCAAAGGAGCATTTCTTGACCCCGGAGAAATTACGATATCTGCAATTCCGTACTGCTGAAGAAGATGTGCAAGTATTTGGATACTTCTCTTAGAAGAATATTTTTTCATACAGCAAATTTAACTTATAAATAATGATTTTAAAATCATTTAAATTAAAAAAAATGTAATTTTGCTGTTCGTAAATTTCTAAAAATGGATAAAATACCTAGTGTAGACCTGCGTGATTTCCTTTCGGGCAACCCGGAACGCAAACAGAAATTTGTAAATGAAATCGGAAAAGCTTATGAAGAAATTGGTTTTGTAGCCTTAAAAGGCCACTTTCTTGATGACAACCTAGTAGAAGATTTATATGGAGAGGTGAAAAACTTTTTTGAACAACCAGTGGAAACGAAACAAAAGTATGAGATTCCCGGAATTGGTGGCCAGAGAGGTTATGTAGGATTCGGTAAAGAAACTGCTAAAGGTTTCAAAAAAGGAGACTTAAAAGAATTTTGGCATTTTGGACAGTATCTGTCTGATGATTCAAAATACAGAAGTGAGTATCCAGACAATGTAATCGTTGATGAACTTCCAAAATTCAACGAAGTTGGTAAAGAAGCATTCCAAATGCTTGAGAAAACAGGACAGTATGTGTTAAGAGCCTTAGCATTACACCTTGGTTTAGATGAATTTTATTTTGATGACAAAATCGCAGAAGGAAATTCTATTTTAAGACCTATTCACTATCCGCCAATCACTGAAGAGCCAGATGATGCGGTAAGAGCAGCAGCTCATGGAGACATCAATCTTATCACTCTTCTAATGGGAGCACAAGGTAAAGGCCTTCAGGTTCAAAACCACAACGGAGAATGGATTGATGCCATTGCTGAACCAGATGAATTGATGATCAATGTTGGAGATATGCTTTCAAGACATACCAACAACAAATTGAAATCTACCATTCACAGAGTGGTAAACCCGCCAAGAGAAATGTGGAGTACTTCAAGATATTCAATTCCTTTCTTTATGCATCCTATCAGTGCAATGTCTTTAAATGCCCTTGAAAATTGTGTAGATGAAAACAATCCAAAGCTATACGAAGATACTACTGCCGGAGAATTCCTGCATGAAAGATTGATCGAACTGGGGTTGATTAAAAAATAAAAAAGAAACGGCTGCCTCAAATAGAGTCAGCCGTTTTTACTATATTACATTCCAGTTAAACAGGAAACGCGTGTACATAACATTGTGCAGCTATTCATTCTGTAACAACCGTTATTTTGATCATTAAGCTCCTGACAAGGATCATCAGGAGAATCCCTTAGATCGTAACACTTATCAATTCCTCCTGAAATACTTTTCAATTCTTTTCTCTCAATTTTCTTTAAATTTTTCATAGTTATTGTTTTAGTTTTTCCTATTCTGAAAGCTTTTCGGATAACGCTTGCGTAAATTAGCAATATTTACTGAATAAAATCAATAATTTTCCAACTATAATGAGAGTTAATTAATAATACAATTTTGTCCTATCCTGTTATACAATAAAATTCTGGGCAAGGAGTCGATTGTGTAAAAGTACCCCACGGACAGATGCAGGTATATGTATCTCCACCGCCGCCAGGATTTTCTCCACCTCCAGGATTTTCGTAAGGAACACATTTTCCCCCCGAACAGATTTGTCCTGCAGAACAGCCGCCTTCTCACGGTCCACCGCCTTCTAAGCAATAGGCTGGGAAATTGGCACCCGCAACAATACTTCTCTTGTCGTCTCTTGAAAGTTTTTTAGTGTTTTCATAGTTATAGTTTTAGTTTTTCCTACTCTGTAAGCTTTTCGGATAACGCTACCTTAAAAATAGCATTTATTTTATTAGCAATCAAATGTTTATATACAAATCATTGATCATATAGCTCTCAAAGCTGTTTGTTATATTAATTTTTTATTTTTAATGTAAAAGAGATTATTAATTAAAAATATTTTAACTATTTTTACTTTACTTACAAATTTTCAATTAAAACCATATGAAAAATCTAAAAAAACTAAAAAAAGACCAATTAAAAAACATTTCAGGAGGTGCCACCCTTCCTGAAGCAGATTTCTGCATGTACTATTGTAATGGAACCATTGTTTGTGCAACCTGCAGCGATGATTTCAAATGCCCGGATACCAACAATGATATGTAAGATTACAATCAAAATGTAACCCATAAGAACCGTTTCTTTAGAGAAGCGGTTTTTTTATTTCTTTTGACTTAAAATAAGGTGAATTCTGAGGGATTAAATCTCGTTTATATACGTGAATCAGCTTTCAACCACAATAAGCGATTTACGGCCTTAAAAGATAGAGATCCTAATTTCCGAGGTACGAGGTACAGCGATTAGATCTCAGAACTGCAAGTGTAAGGATGCACGTTTATTCCAATTATTTCATTCCTCAGGAATCCAGACTTATTTACTAGAGGTTTAAAGGATGCAAGATGGCAGGATAATGTCCACGATTCTTTAGCAGTTAGTATTGGCATTGTCATGCTGAGCGGAGTCGAAGCATTTTAATAAAGAAAACCTTATTTAGACTCCTTAGGAGTAACAGCCTGGGAAGAATAAACAGTATTGAAGGTAAAGACCCATCGTTGGATAAAGAATAAAAAACAGAGGGCTGGAAGCAGGAAGCCTGAAGCTGGAGGAAGAAGAATAGCGGATAGATGAGATGGACTACTTACTACGAACATCTATTATCTTTATCTATTATCCACTGCTCATTACCTATTACTCATTACTTCTGTTTCTGTTTGGATTTTGTGTTAGTTAGTTTGGGGAGTATGTTGAGTGGGTTTGGTGTTGATGTAGGTATATAACAAAAAAACCTTTATCGTAAAGATAAAGGTTTTTTAAAAATAAAATAAAAACTGGCGGCGGCCTACTCTCCCGCGTTAGCAGTACCATCGGCGCTGGTGGGCTTAACTTCTGTGTTCGGAATGGGAACAGGTGAGCCCCACCGCTAAAACCACCCTAAAGAAGGTATATAAGATATCAGAGGATAGATTTCAGATTTCAGACTTCAAGGTCTGGTATCTGATGTCTTATATCTGACATCTGTTTTAAGCGATAAAAACTTTCACAAAGACAAAACCTTCACTGCGCATAAAGCACCTGGTTTATATTAGTAACCATAGACTATAAATCTACGGGTAATTAGTACTACTTGGCTATGACATTACTGTCTTTACACCTATAGCCTATCAACGTCGTCATCTACAACGACCCTTAAAAGATGTCTCATCTTGAGGCGAGTTTCGCACTTATATGCTTTCAGTGCTTATCTCTTCCAAACGTAGCTACTCAGCGGTGCACCTGGCGGTACAACTGATACACCAGAGGTTTGTTCAATTCGGTCCTCTCGTACTAGAATCAAGCCCTCTCAAACATCTAACGCCCGCAATAGATAGAGACCGAACTGTCTCACGACGTTCTGAACCCAGCTCGCGTGCCACTTTAATGGGCGAACAGCCCAACCCTTGGGACCTTCTCCAGCCCCAGGATGTGACGAGCCGACATCGAGGTGCCGAACCTCCCCGTCGATGTGAGCTCTTGGGGGAGACTAGCCTGTTATCCCCGGAGTACCTTTTATCCTATGAGCGATGGCCCTTCCATACGGAACCACCGGATCACTATGTCCTGCTTTCGCACCTGATCGACTTGTAGGTCTCACAGTCAAGCACCCTTATGCCATTACACTCTACGCACGGTTACCAAGCGTGCTGAGGGTACCTTTGAAAGCCTCCGTTACTCTTTTGGAGGCGACCACCCCAGTCAAACTACCCACCACGCAATGTCCTTCTGAAAGAAGTTAGGCTCCAAGTAAGTAAAGGGTGGTATTTCAACGTCGGCTCCACAAACACTAGCGTGCCTGCTTCAAAGCCTCCCACCTATCCTACACATTACTTACTCAAAGTCAATACGAAGTTATAGTAAAGGTTCACAGGGTCTTTTCGTCCCATTGCGGGTAATCGGCATCTTCACCGATACTACAATTTCACCGAGCTCGTGGCTGAGACAGTGCCCAGATCGTTACACCATTCGTGCAGGTCGGAACTTACCCGACAAGGAATTTCGCTACCTTAGGACCGTTATAGTTACGGCCGCCGTTTACTGGGGCTTCAGTTAATGCCTTCGCTTACGCTAAGCACCTTCCTTAACCTTCCAGCACCGGGCAGGTGTCAGACCCTATACAGCATCTTTCGATTTAGCAGAGTCCTGTGTTTTTGATAAACAGTCGCCTGGGCCTCTTCACTGCGGCCAACATTGCTGTTGGCGTCTCTTCTTCCGAAGTTACGAGACTATTTTGCCTAGTTCCTTAGCCACGACTCACTCGAGCACCTTAGGATTCTCTCCTCGACCACCTGTGTCGGTTTTGGTACGGGTTGCTTCACTTCGGCTTTTCTTGGATCAGATTACACTACAGCAGCTTCGCCCGAAGGCTAGGCCTTGACTATTCCGTCAGTCTCCAGCAGCTACATCCAACCGTCCCCTTTTATTGTGAGCAAGTATGGGAATATTAACCCATTGTCCATCCACTACCCCTTTCGGGTTCGCGTTAGGTCCCGACTAACCCTCAGCTGATTAGCATGGCTGAGGAAGCCTTGGTCTTTCGGTGAGCAGGTTTCTCGCCTGCTTTATCGTTACTTATGCCTACATTTTCTTTTCTATCCGCTCCACAATACCTCACAGTACTGCTTCGGCGCAAATAGAATGCTCTCCTACCAGATATATCTAAAATATAAATCCATAGCTTCGGTAATATGTTTATGCCCGATTATTATCCATGCCGGACCGCTCGACTAGTGAGCTGTTACGCACTCTTTAAATGAATGGCTGCTTCCAAGCCAACATCCTAGCTGTCAATGCAGTCCAACCGCGTTGCTTCAACTTAACATATATTTGGGGACCTTAGCTGTTGGTCTGGGTTCTTTCCCTCTCGGACATGGACCTTAGCACCCATGCCCTCACTGCCGTAGAACATTTATTAGCATTCGGAGTTTGTCAGGAATTGGTAGGCGATGAAACCCCCGCATCCAATCAGTAGCTCTACCTCTAATAAACTTATATACGACGCTGCACCTAAATGCATTTCGGAGAGTACGAGCTATCTCCCAGTTTGATTGGCCTTTCACCCCTACCCACAGGTCATCCGAAGACTTTTCAACGTCAACCGGTTCGGTCCTCCACTCTGTGTTACCAGAGCTTCAACCTGCCCATGGGTAGATCACAAGGTTTCGCGTCTAATCCTACTAACTATGCGCCCTATTCAGACTCGCTTTCGCTCCGGCTCCGGTACTTAATACCTTAACCTCGCTAGTAAAATTAACTCGTAGGCTCATTATGCAAAAGGCACGCCGTCACAGCATTACGCTGCTCCGACCGCTTGTAGGCGTACGGTTTCAGGTTCTATTTCACCCTTCTATTCGAAGTGCTTTTCACCTTTCCTTCACAGTACTTGTTCACTATCGGTCTTTCAGGAGTATTTAGCCTTGGAGGATGGTCCCCCCATATTCAGACAGGATTTCACGTGTCCCGCCCTACTCATTTATCATCTCTATATGCCTTTCGAGTACAGGATTATCACCTTCTATGATTGTTCTTTCCAGAACATTCCTCTAAACATAAAAAGACTTTTGGGCTAATCCGCTTTCGCTCGCCACTACTTACGGAATCTCTTCGATTTCTTTTCCTCCGGGTACTTAGATGTTTCAGTTCTCCGGGTTTGCTCCTCTTGCGAGGTGACATGTCTTCAACATGCCGGGTTGCCCCATTCGGATATCTGCGGATCAATTCGTGTGTGCCAATCCCCGCAGCTTTTCGCAGCTTACCACGTCCTTCGTCGCCTCTGAAAGCCTAGGCATCCGCCATACGCCCTTAACGATTTCTTTCCTATTGGTTACTCAAGCGCTTTATGCGCTCGGTTTTCTCTTTGTGATGTCTTTACCGTTAATGTCAATGATCTTAATTTCTTTCTTTCAAACTGATGAACAAATGTTGTTTTTGGCTCCATTCGTAACTTTTAAATCAGTCCTCCAAAACTGTGGAGAATAAGGGAGTCGAACCCTTGACCTCCTGCGTGCAAGGCAGGCGCTCTAGCCAGCTGAGCTAATTCCCCCTCTAGTAGACTTTAGATATCAGATTCCAGATCTCAGACCTAAATGTCTGATGTCTAATAGCTGATCTCTTCCTGTCTTTCAATTAGTAGTCTCGGGCAGGCTCGAACTGCCGACCTCTACATTATCAGTGTAGCGCTCTAACCAGCTGAGCTACGAGACTGTCTTTTAGACGTAAAAGATGATAGACTGATAGATAACAGACTAATTTCTTCGTCTTTCTCTCTCTGCTTTTATCTTCTTTGCCTCTCTCAATCCCTTTACTAATTTCTAGTGGGTTTTGTATTTTTATATATCAACCAAACAAAAAACTAAAGCTATGCTTTAAGTAAGTATTTTGTATCTTACGACACTGATTTTGTTTAACGTCCTAAGACGCTCTAAAATGAGATGTTCCAGCCGCACCTTCCGGTACGGCTACCTTGTTACGACTTAGCCCTAGTTACCTGTTTTACCCTAGGCAGCTCCTGTTACGGTCACCGACTTCAGGTACCCCAGACTTCCATGGCTTGACGGGCGGTGTGTACAAGGCCCGGGAACGTATTCACCGCGCCATGGCTGATGCGCGATTACTAGCGATTCCAGCTTCATAGAGTCGAGTTGCAGACTCCAATCCGAACTGAGACCGGCTTTCGAGATTTGCATCACTTCGCAGTGTAGCTGCCCTCTGTACCGGCCATTGTATTACGTGTGTGGCCCAAGGCGTAAGGGCCGTGATGATTTGACGTCATCCCCACCTTCCTCTCTACTTGCGTAGGCAGTCTCACTAGAGTCCCCAACTTAATGATGGCAACTAGTGACAGGGGTTGCGCTCGTTGCAGGACTTAACCTAACACCTCACGGCACGAGCTGACGACAACCATGCAGCACCTTGAAAAATGTCCGAAGAAAAGTCTATTTCTAAACCTGTCATTTCCCATTTAAGCCTTGGTAAGGTTCCTCGCGTATCATCGAATTAAACCACATAATCCACCGCTTGTGCGGGCCCCCGTCAATTCCTTTGAGTTTCAAACTTGCGTTCGTACTCCCCAGGTGGCTAACTTATCACTTTCGCTTAGTCTCTGAAACTTACATTCCAAAAACGAGTTAGCATCGTTTACGGCGTGGACTACCAGGGTATCTAATCCTGTTCGCTCCCCACGCTTTCGTCCATCAGCGTCAGTTGTTGCTTAGTAACCTGCCTTCGCAATTGGTGTTCTAAGTAATATCTATGCATTTCACCGCTACACTACTTATTCCAGCTACTTCAACAACACTCAAGACCTGCAGTATCAATGGCAGTTTCACAGTTAAGCTGTGAGATTTCACCACTGACTTACAGATCCGCCTACGGACCCTTTAAACCCAATAAATCCGGATAACGCTTGCACCCTCCGTATTACCGCGGCTGCTGGCACGGAGTTAGCCGGTGCTTATTCGTATAGTACCTTCAGCTACCCTCACGAGGGTAGGTTTATCCCTATACAAAAGAAGTTTACAACCCATAGGGCCGTCGTCCTTCACGCGGGATGGCTGGATCAGGCTCGCACCCATTGTCCAATATTCCTCACTGCTGCCTCCCGTAGGAGTCTGGTCCGTGTCTCAGTACCAGTGTGGGGGATCACCCTCTCAGGCCCCCTAAAGATCGTAGACTTGGTGAGCCGTTACCTCACCAACTATCTAATCTTGCGCGTGCCCATCTCTATCCACCGGAGTTTTCAATACCGAATGATGCCATTCAGTATATTATGGGGTATTAATCTTCCTTTCGAAAGGCTATCCCCCAGATAAAGGCAGGTTGCACACGTGTTCCGCACCCGTACGCCGCTCTCAAGATCCCGAAAGATCTCTACCGCTCGGCTTGCATGTGTTAGGCCTCCCGCTAGCGTTCATCCTGAGCCAGGATCAAACTCTCCATTGTATGTTTGTCTGACTCACTCAAAGTTTTTAACGCTTTAGTTTTTCCTTACTTGGTTGTTATATTGTATGTCAATGATCTTTATATCTTTCGCTTTTCAACGAAGCAATCTCTCTGTCAGTGCTGCTCCGTATTTGCGAGTGCAAAAGTAAAACTTTATTTTTTAATGACCAAATGTTTTTGAAGAAAATTTTAAAGTTTTTTAAGTAACCTTAATCCTTCTCAAAACTTCAATCTCTATACTCCTGCGCTCCCTCTAATTGGGACTGCAAAGATACAAACTCTTTTTAAACTGGCAACTTTTTTTTACAAAAAGTTTTAAAGTTTTTTTCGTCCGTCTCTTTTTGGAAGTAATATCGTTTCTGCCCATCTAAAGGCGCTTCTGCGCTACTGAATGTCTTTCGTTTTTCAGTGGGGCAAAGATAGTAACTTCATACAACGCAAAACAAGTTTATTTAACATAAATTTCATATTCGGATAGGTTTTTATCCTAATCAACTGGAAGGCAGAGAGAAAAATTTTAAACATTTGTTTGGAAGATCGGGGTGAGAGCGTGGGAGTGTGGGAGAGTTTGAGCGTTTGAGGGGGAGAGAAGAGGATTCGGGGTGCGGGATGCGGGGTTTTGGGTGGCTATGATCAAATAAAGTATATATTATATAATAGAGAGACTAGACTAGAGAGCTGACTTTCCTCGACGAAGACTGAAGAGTATATTTAATATATAAATATAGAACAATAAGATTTAACTCCTGTACCCGTAATTAATTATAATGCTTCGACTCAGCTCAGCATGACATGGCTAATACTAACTGCTAAAAGACCTCAGATATTATCCTGCCAACTTACAAGCGCTCTTGTAAAGAATTTGGATTCCTGCGGAATGATACAATGGGAATAGGGATTTATACTCAATAATATGTTTCCATAGAATTCTGCAATATGAAAATTCAAACCAATATTCCTTTTATACATGGAGACCCAAATCTCGAAACACAATAACCAGAACCTCATCATTCATCATTCATCATTCACCACTTATCATTAACGACTCCTTCCCTAGCCCTGATAGCAATGGTTACCCCGCAGCTTGGGTTGGAGAGTGGTGGGTTGGAGCGTAGGAGAGCGCTGGCGCGAGGAGTAGAAATGGATAGCAGGAATTAGCTCCTGAAAAAAGTTCGATAGTTTGAGAGTAAAAGGGTTTGAGAGTGCGGGAAGAAGAATAAAGAGGTAGGCTCTATTTTATATTATATATATAAGGCAAGCTTAATCAAATAACCGTAGCTGCTGATCGCGGGATCCAGTAAAGTTAGACGTTGAAAGCTTTGGAAACTCTTTGCCTTCAAAAAACTTCTTTTTGCCGATCTTAAAGGTGGTATGAATCATTTCTGCAATATTCCCTTCTCCTTTCTGTCGTTCAAAATATCTTTTATCACCCAGTTTTCCTCCTCTCATGGAGCGGATAAGATTTAAAACTTTTTGTGCCCTGTCCGGAAAATGGGTTTCAATCCAGTTTATAAAAACTGGTTCCACGGTATCGTTTAGTCTTACAAGGGTATAACCGAATCCTAAAGCACCTGCATCCGAAATAGCTTTTAATATGTTTAAAGGCTCATCACTATTGAGTCCTGGGATAATGGGTGCTACCATTACATGTACGGGGATATTGTTTTCAGAAAGAATTTCAACTGCTTTTAATTTATTTTTTGCAGAGCTTGTTCTCGGCTCCATCTTTCGTCTCAGTTCTTCGTTGATGGTTGGAATGCTTAGAGAAACAGATACCAGATTCTGTTCTGCCATAGGTTTTAAAATATCTAGATCTCTTAGCACCAGTGCATTTTTTGTCAAAATATTGACAGGATGTCTGTAATCAAGACAGAGTTGCAGTAATTTTCTGGTAATTTCAAATTGTCTTTCGGCCGGCTGATAGCAGTCGGTATTTCCGGACAATAGAATCGGGGCGGCTTTATAGCCCTTTTTTTGAAAAAATTTCTCCAATAACTCAGGGGCATTTTTCTTTACCATGATTTTTCTTTCAAAATCAACCCCGGCACTATAACCCCAGTATTCATGAGTAGGTCTTGCAAAGCAGTAAGAACAGCCATGTTCGCATCCCTGATAAGGGTTCATCGAATATTCAATTGGAAGGTCTTCACTTTTGACCTGATTGACAATGGTTTTGGGAAATACTTCCGTAAAAGAAGTCTTTACGGTTTCGAAATCCTCATCTTCTGGTTCATAGGTATACCTGTCGAAACGATTGACAACGTTTCGCTGAGCTCCCTGACCTTTTATGAAATTTTCGTTTTGCATTCCGGTGTAAAATTAGAATGGAATTTTTATAAAATAATGAGTTTTAACATTAAAGTTTTCCACAAAAAAATCCAACACTTTCAAAAGCGTTGGATTTAAACATAATTAAATATATTTTTTTACTACTTCAGCGCGAATAATTCTACTCCATGAGTTTCATCATCATTATTTTTTTCATCAAAGTGTCTGTGATAGTCCGAATAGGAATCACTATATTTTTTATCTTTTTTAGTCAAAATTTTTTAATGCTTATTAAACTCAATACTGCCAAAAGACCAACTCCTCCTGCCAGTAAAACTCCAACTTCTTTTTTCATATTTTCTCTGATTTATTATTGATACCATTGCAAAAAGCATACCTATTTTATTTTTTTTAATTATAAATTTTGTTAACATTCAACTTTATTTTTAGGAAAATTGCAATCTGCTATTTTTCTTATATTTAAAGTTTGCAATGGTTTAATTATTGTACTTAAAAATAAAAATATTATTATGGAAAATCCAGAAAACATAGACAGAATGACAACCTTGAGCCAGGTGATGAAAACACTCTCTGAAAGAGGAATACACAGGGAGTTCAGAATGAATGATAAATGTGAAATGAAGTTTGAAAACTCTGACAAGGTGTATCAACCCTCTGAACTGGTCATTTTAAAAACTTATCGCTTCGAGGGAGACAGCAATCCTGATGATAATGCTGTACTTTATGTTGTGAAGGACAATGCAGGAAATCGTGGGATGATTATAGATTCCTATGGTGCAGACAGCAATTATCCAGGCGAAGAATTTGACAAGTTTTTAAGAGATATCCCTATTCAGGAAAGTGATGAATTCAATTTTTAACAACTCAATCACATATTAATTTTTTAAACCATTAAGGTTGTTTTCAATTAAAGACTGTACAGTGGTTATGACCGGCCGCAAAAGGATCTGTCTTAATGGTTTAAAGAATTATTCTTCAGTTTTTTCCTTTTTTCTGAACACATTATTCAGGAAACCTTTCTTTTCTTTTTTCTCTGCTTCCGGTTGGGGAGTTTCTTTTTTATTTTTTATTTCCTGTTTTATTTCTTTTACCGATTGTTTCATATCCTTTACAGAAGAAACTGCTTCTTTGACTTTCTTTTCTGTTTTTTCAACATTTTTACCAATCAGGGTTTTCTTCAATCCCTGCTCTATTCCTCTCCAGAAAAGATTAAAGAAAGACTTTGTAGGGTCACGTTCTACATTTTCTACCGTAACAGCTTCCGGAAAGCTTCCTGAATCTGATTTCAGAAAAATATTGGCTACTGCAGTCAGAAACCCTTTTTTCTCATGGTTATTCTTATTTAATACGGCAATTTTTAAGTCTTTATGTTTAAGATTAAAAGTTCCGTGTAATCCGGCAGGGTTTCCTTTAAAGTTAAAAAGCATTTCCTGAATAGTTCCTCCAGTAGCTGTCACATGAAGATAAGGCCTGATAAAAGGATTGATTCCATTTGCTGGAAGACCGGTTGTTTTTCCGGAAATTGCAAATCTATCATTATGATCTGCAACATCAAAGTTCCAGTTGACAGAAAGTGGTGACAGGTTCATGAAAGAACAATTGATGTTAATATCTACTTTTGTTGGCTTTCCTTTAATTTTAGATGAATTCAGGTTTTTAACGTTCATATTAAAGTTGCTGAAGGTCAGTTTTCCCGGTCCCATACTTTCAGGAGTATCTTCTTCGTAGACCAGGACAGAGTTTTTTAGATCCAGATTATGAATGGTCATCGGAATCTTAATGGAACGCAGCATTTTAGAATATAATGCTTTTATCTTCGGATCATCTTTAGGAATTTTGCTTCTGAAAATATTCGCATTTGCAGACTCAATGTCTACCTGGGAAGCATTAACCATTTTGTTGTGAGAAAAAAGATCCCACTCTCCTTTTGCAGTAATTTGTCCGGCTTCTAAATTATACAGATCTCTTTCAACGGGTATCATTTTGATAAACTGTGCTCTTGAAACGAGAGGCTTCATGGCAAAATTGTTAATCTGTACCTTATTTTTATTCAGTTTAATAAGCCCAAGGCTCATATTGTAAAACTGCGTTTTATAAGCCAGATTTCTAGTGGTAATATAATACTCTTTTACTTTGAAGGACAGCCCTTTTTGATTAGGTCTAGGTGATAATTCAATATCATTTACCGTTGCGTTAAGATCATGGAAAGTCAGTGGTTGTTTTCCTTTATCATAAGTAATGTTTGAGTTTTTTAAGGATGTTTTTCTGATGATAAAGGAATTAATAATCCCTGGTCCGGCAGATTTATTGGTTGTTTTTTCACCTGCTTTAAAAGTTCCGTTAACATTTTCTACGAGAAGATCTTTAAGATCCACATTCAGTTTTTTATCAACGAATTCCAGTTTATTGATATTAAAAGCAATATGATCTGTTTTTAACACTACTGTTGCTTTTCTCTCTGCAGGGTGCCCTGGTGTCAGTATGACGTCCCTGATTTCACCGTTTGCAGGCTTCAGCGCAAGACTTCGTATTGTAATATTCTGAGCATTGGAATATTCAATATTCCTTGCGGCTATAGTAAAATCTTTATATCCTATTGGAATAATCTGCTCAGAAGTTTCTTTATTAAACATCAGCTGATTGATATTTACACTAAGATTCCCTACTGACAGAAGATTATTTCCATCCGTTTTTGTGATCTTTACTATGGCATTATTCAGCTTTATATTTTTTAAATCAACTTCAAAATTTGTTTTTTTTTCGGCTTTCTTGGTCTTTACTCCTGTATTATAGACTGTCAGAACAGGATTCTCAAAGTCTGCATTCGTAAGTGAAACTTTATTTTTGTTTAAAATAACATCCGTAAAATCCATTTTGGGAACTGCAAATTCAAATAATTGAGCCTTCTTAGGATAAAACTTTTTAAACTGAGCAAAAGAGAGCAGCGGGGTCAGCCTGAAATTCTCAACAGCCATCTGTCCGTTACTTGTATTTATACTGCTGATGGTAACCGCATATGTTTCATCTGGACGAAGAAAGAATTTTTGTCCTTTGATGCTGTATTTGTCAAAAACAACGGGTAGTTTATTTTCTACGGATTCTTCCGTCATCTGTAAATTTTCTACAAACAGATCCAGTTGTTGGACAGACAGAAATTTCTGCTTTGTATGCCTGAAAACAGCAATTTTACCTTCGTTAATTCTTATATTTTCAAATGAAACCGGATTTCTTTTCTTTCCGGTTTTGCGGTCGACAGGTTTGGCAAGAATGACATTTAAATTGGGTTTAGCCAACAAAAGGTCTGACGAGCTGATTCTTTTATTAAAAACAGCATCATAAATTCCGAAACGGCTTATTTTCAAGGTATCAATAGTTCCCTGCAAACCAATAACGTCTGTATTTTGCGGATCTTTACTGTTAACTGAAATTCCTGTTGCAAAGATATTTCCTGTTCCCAGATCAACATCCAGCGTTTTGTAAGAAACTTTATAGTTTGTATTTTTTTTGATGTATTCCGGAAGTTGGGTTTTGAGCCATAGATTCAGTCCGAAATTCGCAGCAAGAAGAATTCCTGCCAGGACTCCGAAAGTTATTAATAGCCTTTTAACCCATTTTTTCATATTTTGTGATTTGGTTCTTTCCTATTATATAGATCAATTCTTTATTTCCAGTTCTATTACATACCCTTCATGCCCTCTTACATTGATAAAATTACCTCCTTCAAATCCAAGATACTGACCTTTAATTCCTGTAAGCTTTCCTGTAAACTCAGGTTTTTATCTAATGTAAACGATGAAACTTTCTCCGGTTTTTCAAAAGGATAATCAAACATCCACAGCTCTTCACCGTCACTGTAAAATTTCTGGAAATCGTCGGGAAAATATTCTTTTATCTTTTGTCGGAAATCAGCAAGGTCTACTTCTCCTTCAAAATCATCCTGCAGCATCTTTCTCCAATTGGTTTTATCTGCCAGATGTTCTTTTAAAGCTACTTCTATCATTCCTGCTTCATAACGGTTTTCCGTTCTTGCGATGGGTAATGCAAAAGTTGCACCCTGATCAATCCATCTCGTAGGAATCTGTGTATTTCTGGTTACGCCTACTTTTACATCTCCTGTATAGGCCAGATAAACAGTGTGTGGCTGCAGCTGAATTTGTTTTTCAACTTCAAGATCTCGCTCTGCAACTCCCAAATGAGCTGTAGATAGTTCCGGGCGGATAATGGTATCGCTTGCATAAGGGCTTTCAAAAAAACAGTTTTTGCAGAATCCCATTCTGTAAATTGGTTTATTTTCACCACAATTTACACATTGAAATCCGGTATGTTTGATGCTTAACTCCTTTCCAAACAGCTCATTCATATGGATCAGATCTCCAGAAAGATTGAGGTAGTATTGGATTGGCTTAGCATCGACGCTTGTCATCTTTAAAATTTGCCCTTGAAACTGCATATTATATTTATATTACTTTTTAAGTAAATTTAATGATTATATTTTTCAAAAAGTAAAATTTATATTTTTGTGCTCATAAAAAATACAAATGGTTTATCTTGTAACAGGCGGTAGTGGGTTCATCGGTTCCCATTTAATTGAACGATTATTAAGAAATGGACATTCTGTCATAAACATTGACAATTTTGATGATTTCTATGACTATCAGGTAAAAATTAAAAATACTTTGGAGTCAATCGGTAAAAATTCGGATTTTGAGTTCTCAGAAAAAGAGACGGATATTCCGCGTTTGGTTTCCCTCACCCATTCAGACCAATATTCCCTCTATTGGCAGGATATCAGGGACCTAAAAGGTCTTGAAAACATCTTTAAGAATCATCATATTGACATGGTGATCCATCTTGCTGCACTTGCCGGTGTTCGCCCTTCTATTGAACGTCCTCTGGAGTACGAAGAAGTGAATGTACGAGGTACTATGAATCTTTGGGAACTGTGTAAGGATTTCCATATTAAAAAATTCATTTGTGCATCTTCATCAAGTGTTTATGGAAACAATGAGAAAATTCCCTTTACGGAAACAGATAATGTAGACAATCCTATCTCTCCTTATGCTGCTACCAAGAAAAGCGGAGAAATTATAGGACATGTTTACCATAATCTATACCATATAGATATGATCCAGCTCAGATTCTTTACGGTATATGGGCCAAGACAGAGACCTGACCTTGCTATACACAAGTTTACAAAGCTCATTTCGGAAAATCAGGAAATTCCTTTCTATGGTGACGGAAATACGGCCAGAGACTATACTTATATAGATGATATCATTGATGGAATTACCAAGTCTATTCTTTATCTTGAAAACAATTCAGGAATTTATGAAATTGTGAATCTGGGCGAAAATCAAGTAATCACTTTGTCTGAAATGGTGGCTACAATCGAAAAGACGCTGGGAAAATCTGCCATCAAAAAAATTCTGCCATTGCAGCCGGGAGATGTCACAAAAACCAATGCCGACATTGCAAAAGCAATGGATTTGATAGGGTATAAACCGGCCACAGACTTCCAAAATGGCATAAAAAAATTTGTGGAATGGTTTTTGAGAAAACGACAATAAGTAAATTGCTGACATAGCTGCCAGTTAGTTTGTGACAGCCATTTATAAGAAAAATTATAAAAAGAATTGAAAATCAAGTATAAAAAAGTTTATTATACAACCTATTTTTATACTTTTGCAAAAAATTAGAAAATTATGTACTGGACATTAGAATTAGCTTCATATTTAAGTGACGCACCTTGGCCAATGACAAAAGCAGAGCTTATCGACTACGCCATCAGAACTGGTGCACCTATGGAAGTAGTAGAAAACCTTCAGGCTATTGAAGACGAAGGAGAAATTTATGAATCTATCGAAGAGGTATGGAGTGACTATCCTACTGACGAGGATTTCCTTTGGAACGAGGACGAATATTAATAAAGCGATAAGCTTTAGGCTGCATGCTTAGAGCTTTTTTGCCCTTTTTATATATAATTTACACGATAAGTGTTATTTAAAACGCTTAAAGCATTTTGCATTAAGCATAAAGCAAAAAATTTATGAGTTTTTTAAACAAAGTTCTTAAAGGGTTTTTGGGAGACAAAAAAGCGCAGGACCTAAAAGAAGTAAAAAAAGTTGTAACAAAAATCAGAGCTGTAGAACCTAGCATTCAACAATTGTCGGATGATGGGTTGAGACAAAAAACTGCTGAGTTTAAAGAGAATATAAAATCTGCAACCAGTAAGATCACAGCTCAAATAGAACAGATAAAAGAGCAGATAAAAAATTCAACCAACGTTGATGAAAAAGAAGCTCTTTTCTCAAAAATTGAGTCTTTAAAGAAAGAATCTTACGAAATTGAAGAGAAAGTTCTGGTTCAGGTTCTTCCCGAAGCTTTTGCATTGATCAAAGAAACGGCAAGAAGATGGGCTCAGAATGGAGAAATCCGTGTAACTGCTAGTGACTGGGATAGAGAACTTGTCGCTTCAGGAAAAGATTTCGTTAGCATTCAGGGAGACACAGCTATTTGGAAAAACTCATGGGACGCTGCCGGAACTCCTGTAGTTTGGGATATGGTCCACTATGATGTTCAGTTTATCGGAGGGGTTATTCTTCACAGTGGTAAAATTGCCGAGATGGCAACCGGTGAAGGTAAAACTTTGGTAGGAACATTACCTATTTACTTAAATTCACTTCCGGAAAGAGGAGTGCACGTTGTAACCGTAAACGACTACCTAGCAAAAAGAGACTCCGCTTGGATGGGTCCTCTTTATCAATTCCACGGAATGTCTATCGATTGTATCGATAATCACCAGCCGAATTCAGACGGAAGAAGAAAAGCATACAACTCAGATATTACTTACGGAACGAACAACGAGTTTGGTTTCGATTATCTGAGAGATAACATGGTGACATCACCTTCAGAATTGGTACAAAGAGAACTTAACTTTGCTATCGTGGATGAGGTGGACTCTGTATTGGTAGATGACGCCAGAACACCATTGATCATTTCAGGTCCGGTTCCTCAGGGAGACAGACAGGAGTTTGATGTTCTTAAGCCTTCTATCGACAGAATTGTTGAAGTACAAAAGAAAACCGTTTCTGCTATTTTCAATGAAGCGAAGAAATTAATCGCTGCAGGAAATACAAAAGAAGGTGGTTTCAAATTACTTCAGGCATACAGAGGTCTTCCAAAAAACAGACAATTAATCAAATTCTTATCGGAAAGCGGAAACAGAGCATTGCTTCAGAAAGTTGAGGCGCAATACATGCAGGACAACAACCGTGATATGCCGATCGTAGATAAAGATCTTTACTTCGTAATCGAGGAGAAAAACAATCAGGTAGACCTTACAGACAAAGGTGTTGAATACATGTCTCAGGGTAACTCTGATCCTAACTTCTTCGTACTTCCTGATATCGGAACTGAGATTGCTGAAGTAGAAGCTAAGAACCTTTCTAAAGAAGAAGAGTTTGAAGCAAAAGAAAGACTTTTCTCTGATTTTGCTGAAAAATCCGAGCGTGTTCACACGATGAGTCAGCTATTGAAAGCGTACACATTATTTGAAAAAGATGATGAGTATGTAGTCATTGATGGTGAAGTAAAAATCGTTGATGAGCAGACAGGTCGTATCATGGAGGGACGTCGTTATTCAGACGGTCTTCACCAGGCGATCGAAGCGAAAGAGAATGTAAAAATTGAGGCAGCTACTCAAACTTTTGCAACCATCACGCTTCAGAACTACTTCCGTATGTATAACAAGCTTGCGGGAATGACGGGTACTGCTGAAACTGAAGCTGGAGAGCTTTGGGAAATCTATAAATTAGACGTTGTGGTAATTCCTACCAACCGTCCTATTTTAAGACATGACAAGCAAGACTTAGTTTTCAAAACTAACAGAGAAAAATATAATGCTGTAATAGAGGAAATTGAAAAATTAACAGCACAGAAAAGACCTGTACTGGTAGGTACTACTTCTGTTGAGATTTCTCAGTTACTATCAAAAGCACTTCAGTTAAGAAAGATTCCACACCAGGTATTGAACGCGAAGCTTCACAAAAAAGAAGCTGAGATTGTAGCTGGAGCAGGACAGCCGGGAGTTGTAACCATTGCAACCAACATGGCAGGTCGTGGTACCGATATTAAGCTTTCTAAAGAAGTAAAAGATGCAGGAGGTTTAGCCATCATCGGTACAGAAAGACACGATTCAAGACGTGTTGACAGACAGCTAAGAGGTAGAGCGGGACGTCAGGGAGATCCGGGAAGTTCTCAGTTCTATGTATCTCTTGAAGATAACTTAATGCGTTTGTTCGGTTCTGAAAGAATTGCTAAAATGATGGACAGAATGGGTCACAAAGAGGGAGAAGTAATTCAGCACTCTATGATCAGTAAGTCTATTGAAAGAGCTCAGAAAAAAGTGGAAGAAAATAACTTCGGAACAAGAAAAAGGCTTCTTGAGTACGATGACGTTATGAACAAACAGCGTGATGTAATCTACAAGAGAAGAAAGAATGCTTTATTCGGAGACCATTTGAAATATGATATCACAAATATGATTTTCGATGTTGCCAATTCTATCGTTGCGAAAGGAAAAGCTTCAGGAAATTATAAAGATTTTGAATACGAAATCATTAAAACATTCACAATGGAATCTCCGGTTTCTCAAAGTGATTTTAATAATAAAAACGTTCAGGATCTGACGAATATCTTATTCAAAGCAGCTCAGGAAGACTACAAAATGAAGCTGAACCTATTGAAAGAAAAATCATTCCCAATCATTGAGAATGTATACCAAAATCAAGGTTCAATGTTCAAAATGATCCAGGTTCCATTCACAGACGGACACAAAACAATGACAATTGTAGCTGATCTTAAAGAAGCTTACGATACTCAGTGTGAAAGTTTAGTGAACGATTTTGAAAAGAATATCACTTTATCAATTATCGATGAAAACTGGAAGCTTCACCTTCGTGAGATGGACGACTTAAGAAGATCTTCACAAGGAGCTGTTTACGAGCAGAAAGATCCATTGGTAATTTACAAGCAGGAATCTTTCCACTTATTCAGTGAAATGATCGATAAATTAAACAAAGAAATTATTTCTTTCTTATATAAAGGCGAAATTCCGGCTTAAGAAAAATTTAATAAAATCATACAAAAACCGCTGTGGCATTGACCATAGCGGTTTTTTGTTATTCACTATATAATAATTTTATGATAAATATCAATCTTATTATTTATTTAGAACAGTTAAAAATAATATATTTGCAGAAAATTTGAGTTTCATGAAAAATGTACTGATCTGTGCTTCCGCACTGGGAACAATGTTGGTTTCTGCGCAAAAAAAAGACACCATCAAATCCAATGATATTGAAGAAGTAGTTGTTAACGGAAGATATTATCAGAAGTACAAGCTGAATGAGGTTTCAGGTTCACTGAGAATTCAGACTCCTATTCTTGAGCTGCCACAAAATGTACAGTCTGTAAGTTCACAGGTTCTTGCTGATCAGATGACTCTAAATATGTCTGAAGGAATAGTCCGTAACGTAAGTGGGGCAAGAAAAGTAGAACACTGGGATAATGTATATTCCAATGTTTTCATGAGAGGAGCAGGTATTGCTACTTTCATGAACGGGATGAATGTTTCTTCTACTTGGGGACCCATCAATCCTGACGCATCTATCATAGACAGAATAGAGTTTGTAAAAGGTCCTGCCGGATTTATGGGTTCTATGGGAGATCCTGCCGGATTTTATAATGTAGTTACAAAAAAACCTACCGGAAAATTTGCCAACAGTGTACGTTTCACCACAGGAAGCTATAATCTTTTCAGAGGAGAAGCTGATCTGGATGGAGTTCTTGTAAAAGACGGGGTTTTAGACTACCGTATCAATTTGATGGGAAGCTCTAATAAATCCTGGGTGGAAAATGACAAAACAAACAAATTCATTGTTGCCCCTTCCATTACTTTCAGACCTACAAAAACCACTACATTTACAGCTCAATACAACTATCAATACTTAAAATTCAATCAGCCTGGAGCTTATCTGATGTCAAACGACGGATACGCTTCACTGAATGTACATACCAACTTTAATGACCCTAACTTTAAGAAAACTGAAGTAAAAGACCAGAGTTTATTCTTAAGTTTAGACCAGAAGCTTTTCAAAGACTGGGTTTGGAGCACACAGTATGCTTATATGGATCTGAATTACGACGGAGGTTCTTGGTGGGGAACTTTTGATTCAGCCAATAAAAATGTTTTAAACAGAACCTTAAGCAACTGGCAGGCAAAAGGAAAAAATCATATTTTCCAGACCTATGTGAGAGGAACACTTAATACAGGGAATATTGTTCATAAAATAATCGCGGGATTTGATTACGGAGACAGAAAATACACTGCTGACTTTTCTTCTTATTCAAAAATTGTAGATGGCAAAGAAACCTTACTATTCCCAATTGACATTTATAATGTAAATTATGGGGTAGATCCTTCAAAACTTCCATCTTCTGATTTTTATACATTAAACACTTCTGCTCCGTTTTATAACGATCAGGGCGTAAAATATACTTCTTATTACGCTCAGGATCAGATTGAAATGTTCAATAATAAATTGAGATTAACATTAGCAGGAAGATATACAAGCGGTAAAACTTATTCCGCATATCCTAATCTAAGTCCAGGGACTCCCATTGTACCTGATACAGCTGGTGAGTTTACACCAAGAGTTGGAGTGAGTTATTCTATTAATGAAAATTTCTCTGCTTACGGTATCTATGATAAAACCTTCGTACCACAATCCGGAACAGGAATTAACAAAACCAAAATTACAGATCCTTTCAGAGGACAGAATATTGAATTCGGATTGAAAAAAGACTGGTTCGGAGGAAAATGGAACTCTACTTTTGCAGTATACGAAATCAGAAGACAAAATATTCTTGTTGCGGGACCTAAAGAACAAAATGAAGGACAGCCCTTCCAAGTGGCTACAGGTGAGCAGAGAGCAAGAGGTTTTGAAACTGATATCAAAGGAGAAATCATCAAAGGATTGAACATCATTGTAAACTATGCCTACACTGATGCAAAAACCATCAAAGACACAGATCCTGCAAGAATTGGAGTTCAGTCTCCAGGAAATGCAAAAAATGTTCAGAATACCTGGATCAACTATAGATTCCAGAATGGTGTTTTAAATGGTTTCGGTATTTCTGCAGGATATCAATATCAGGGAGGAAGACAATCCTGGTATGGGGTAAGTGCCACAAAAGATCAGAGTCTTCCTGATTATTTTGATACCAACTTCGGCGTTTCTTATGTTGCTAAAAAATTCGATATTAACTTTATGTTGAACAATGTTCTTAACAGAAAGCTTTACAGCGGATATAGAGGTGATGGAGGAGAATATGCCTGGATCTACAATGCTCCGCGTAACTGGAGAGTATCAATAGGATATAAATTTTAAAAAATCAAAGGTTAGCCCCTCATGGGGTTAACTTTTTGCTATGAGAAAAAAGCATCATCATAAAAAGAAGGTTTCTTCCACAAAAAAATGGTCTGCAAAGCTGCATTTGTGGCTGGGTTTATCTGTTGGAATCATTGTATTTATAGTCTCTCTTTCAGGGACTTTATATGTTTTTAAGGATGAAATACAGAATAGCTTACGCAAAGAAGCCATTTACCTGAAAAAGGAGGATATCGGAAAAAAGCCATTGTCTATTAATCTGCTTCGTGAAAAAGTTACGCTGGAACTTAATGAAAAATATCCTGTAAGCGCTGTAGAAATTCCTTTGGATAAAAATAAATCCTACCAGTTTGAGTACTATGACAAAAGCAAAAAAGGATGGAATTATTTTCAGCAGGTACACATCAACAAACTAGTCTATGTGAATCAGTACACCGGGCAAATCCTGGCGGTTTATAATGAGAAGTATGATGTATTCAACATCCTGAAATATATCCACTGGGGACTTCTGCTTAATTCAGAATGGGGACCGTATACTGTAGGAATCCCAACTGTCCTTTTTATCGCTATGCTGATTACAGGAATCATCTTATGGTGGCCTAAAAACAAAAATGCAAGAAAAGGACGTTTTTGGTTCAACTGGGAAAATGTAAAAAACTGGAAGCGTAAAAATTATGATCTTCATAATGTTCTTGGATTCTATGCATCATTTATTGCATTGCTATTAAGTATTACAGGGCTTTATTTTGCTTATCCCTATGTAAAAAACACTTTTACTTTTGCATTATCAGGTTCATGGGAACTTCCAAAGGAAAAAGAAAGAAAATCTCCGGACTCTCTGATAGCAAAGAATGAAGCTGTTTTTGATCTCGCTGCGACACAAACTCAAAAGCTGTACGCAAAATCATCCAGCTTCAGAATTACTTTGAACGGAAAGAATAAAAAAGGAAAAGAACTGAAGAATCTTCCGGTAACGGTTTACGGAATGGATGGAAGATACAGTGAAAGAAACATCCTGACATTCGACAAATACTCCGGAAAACTACTCGCCAATAAACCTCATCACAATCTCAATACTGCCGAGAAATATTCCAACGCCAATTACGACATCCATACCGGTTCCTACTTCGGAATCATTGGAAAGGTCATCTGGTTTATAGCCGGCCTCACATGTACATCGCTCCCTGTAACCGGATTTCTGGTCTGGTGGGGAAAAAGAAAGAAAAAAGGAAAGAAAATATAATGAAAAAAGTGCTTTTATCAGCTGCCTGCTTAGGAACTGCTACTGTTTTTGCTCAGGTAAAAGATAGTTTACAAACTAAAAATGTAGACGAGGTTGTCATGACTGCTTCCAGAAAAAAGGAAAGCATCAAAGAAGTTCCAAGCTCCGTAACGGTGGTAGGAGAGAAACAGATTCAGTCTCAGCTGACCGTTAACTCAGATATCACAAGCATCCTGCAGTATACCGTTCCCAGTTTAGGAACCAATTCGGGACAGACATCCAATACAGGACAGACCTTAAGAGGACGTCAGGTTCTGGTTTTGATTGATGGAATTCCACAGTCTACCCCACTTCGTAACGGAGCAAGAGATTTAAGAACCATTGACCCTTCAGCGATCGAAAGAATAGAGGTAATCAAAGGAGCTTCTTCCATTTATGGTAACGGAGCAGACGGAGGGATCATCAATTATATTACAAAAAGAAGCAAAACAGATAAAAAAATCTCCGGGATTTCACAGATCGGGCTTACAGGGCAGCCTTATGGAGGTACTTTAGGAGTAAGAGCCAGTCAGCTTTTATCGGGAAAGATCAACAAGTTTGATTATACCCTTTCATTAGCCTACGAAAGAACAGGATATACAAAAGACGGTGATGGTGTTTTGATAAGTCCTACGTATAGCATTGCGAAGATGGACAACTACAACGGACTGTTGAAAATAGGTTATGACGTCAACGAAAATCAGAGAATTGAGGCTTCTTATATTGGTTATTCTTCAAGATCAGATTTGAATGTAGGACTAAAAACAGGTAAATACGGTATCACGCCAACCATTGGTGAAGGAATTGGAAAAGGATTGGAAACCACTCCTCAGGGAACTCCTAAAAACCACAACATAAGAGTAAGCTACGACAATAAGAACCTGTTTGCAGGAACGTCTTTGAATATCAACCTTTACTATCAGGATTTTAAAACCGTTTACGGTTACAGCGACACCTTTTTCAACGGCGGGCAGTCGAATGTAATCTCAAAAAAAGCAGGAGCAAGATTCAATTTTGATACCCAGCTTTGGAACTCAGCCAACTCTCAGGGAGAAATTATCTACGGAGCCGATATTCTGAATGATGAAACGGTACAAAAACTGGAAGACGGACGTTTCTGGACTCCGAATATGAACATGACCAATATTGCACCTTTCGTACTGGCAAAAATAGATCTGTTTAAAAAGTTCACCATCAAAGGAGGACTTCGTTACGAGAACATCAAAGTAAATGTAGATGACTTCAATACCCTTTCTACCCTGAAAAGTGACGGAACTTTCACCAAAAGTATTCCTGTCGCGGGTGGAAAACTGAACTACAATGCATTGGTAGGAAATATTGGAATTCGTTACAATATTGAGCCTTATATCAACCTTTTCGGAAGCTTCTCTCAGGCCTACTCTATCAATGAGTTAGGAAGAATTTTAAGAACCTCAACTTCTGAAACCATCAAAAGCCTGGAAACAAAACCAATCATTGTAAACAACTACGAATTGGGAGCAACAGGACAGCTTTCCAGCTGGTTGAATTATGAATTAACTTCTTATGTAAGCACATCGAAACTGGGAGCATCATTCGTACAAAGTCCAGACAGAGCATTGATGATTCAGAGATCTCCCGAGATTGTATACGGGGTAGAAGGATTTTTACACTTTAGCCCTACAAAATGGATTCAGTTTGGTGGAAGCTACAGCTGGATGGAAGGAATTACCTCTATAAAGGACGACGGTGATTATTCAACCAAGATCAACAACAGCAGAATTTCTGCGCCTAAAGTATTGGCTTATGTTCAGGCAAGACCTGTTCCAGCTCTATCCGTTGGTCTTGATATGCTTCACTCTTTCCAGCAAAACAGATTTGAACCAAATACCAAGACGGGATTGTATGCTTATGGTGAAGGATATGTACCTGAGTATACTGTTTTCAATTTCAAATCCAGTTATGAGGTTGACACCAACTGGAGAGTATCATTAGGTATTGAAAACCTTTTCAACAAACTGTATCAGCCTGCTATTTCATGGTGGACTGCAAGAGACAGTGATTTTACCAATGCTCTTGGATTGAGAGGGACATTCATGATTGAATACAAATTTTAATTAATCTAAATAAAAAGTAAAGCATATCTTTGCTTTACTTTTTACTGTTATATGAAGAAAAAGCATCATCATAAAAAGAAACCGGGCTTTATCAAAAAATGGTCTGCCAAGCTGCATCTTTGGTTCGGGTTGGGAATAGGATTTCTGATCTTTATTATCTCTATTACCGGAGCATTATACGTATTTAAAGATGAAGTGGAAAATATCACCCGAAAAGACGTCATCTACCATCACGAGCAAAATATAGAGCAGAAACAGGTCCTTCCCATCAGAGTGATGGAAAAGGCTGTGGCAGAACAGGTAAAAGAGAAATATCCTATCCACTGGGTAAATGTTCCTATTGATAAAAAAATGTCCTATATTTTCTTCTGGTATGAACATAATACAGATGCCTGGAACTATTTTGATGAATTTCCTATCTACAAACAGGCCTATGTAAACCCATACACAGGGAAAGTACTGAGAGTCTATGATGAAAAAAACGGATTCTTCAATATTGTAAAAATGATCCACTGGAGCTATCTTTTGAAGCAGGACTGGGGAACGTATGTGGTTGGAATTCCTGTTATCATTTTTATCATTATGCTGATCTCAGGGATTATCCTCTGGTGGCCAAAGAACAAAGCAGCAAGAAAACAGCGATTTGCCTTCAAATGGAAAAATATCAAAAGCTGGAAACGAAAGAACTACGACCTCCATAATGTCTTAGGATTTTACGCGTCGATTTTTGCTTTAATCTTCTCAATTACAGGTCTTTTCTATGCTTTTTTTGTAGTACAGGCGATGATTTACGTGATATTTTCCGGTGGACAAACAAAGTATCCTGACTTCTCACATATTAAAACAAAGGCACCTATCGAATTAAGAACAGAAGGAACACTGGATAAAATCATCAATACAGTACAGACAAAATATCCTGAATCTTATGGTTTCGCTATCGATTTAGGACATCCGCATATGGATGACCACGAACATCCCAACTTTGAGGTGTACGTAAAACATCTTTCTTATTCTTACCATAAAAGCAGCAGCTTAATCTTTGATGAGAACTCAGGGGAATTGCTGCACACTCATGATCCTAAGGACAAAAACTTTGGAGAAAAGGTTGTGAGCGCCAATTATGATATTCACGTTGGTGCTATTCTGGGACTTCCCACCAAGATCATCGCTTTTATTGTAAGTATTATCTGCGCTTCTCTTCCGGTTACCGGATTTATGATCTGGTGGGGGAGAAAAAAGAAAAAACCAATAAAAACAGCTTAAAGTATTAAATAAAACCTACTTAATAATCCATTAATACAATCTTTTTTATAATTTTAGCCCCTAGAATTTAATAATAGAAATGTCATTAATAGATTTATCAAAACAAGTTGCCCTTGGAGTTGACATCGGCGGAACCAATACTAAATTCGGAATCGTAAACCACCGTGGTGAAGTTCTGGATAAAGGAAATCTGAGAACTGATGCCTATGACAAAGTGGAAGATTTCATCGATGCTTTATATGAACATGTTCGTCCAATGATGGAAAAGTATGGTACTGAAGCTCACTTTGACGGAATCGGAGTAGGCGCACCAAACGCTAACTATTACAAAGGAACCATAGAACTTGCCCCTAATCTTCCATGGAAAGGTGTTATTCCTTTCGCTGAGCTGATGACGGCAAAATTTGGCCTTCCTTGTACAGTAACCAATGATGCGAATGCTGCGGCACTGGGAGAAATGCTTTTCGGAGCTGCAAGAGGAATGAAAGATTTCATCATGATTACGCTGGGAACAGGAGTAGGAAGTGGAATTATTGCCAACGGAAGCTTAATCTATGGACACGATGGGTTTGCCGGAGAATTGGGACATACGATTGTAAAGCCAGGCGGGAGAAAACACTGGAGCACAGGTTCTGAAGGAAGTCTGGAAGCCTATGCTTCTGCTACGGGAATTACCATTACAGCCAAAAAAATGAGGGCAGAATTCCCGGAATCCATGTTGAACCAATATCCTGAAGATGCGATCAATTCTAAAACAGTATACGAATGTGCTATCAAGGAAGATCCTATCGCGATTGAGGTTTTCAGATATACAGGTCAGAAACTGGGTGAAGCCCTGGCTAATTTTGTTATGTTCTCTTCACCGGAAGCTATTCTTCTGTTTGGAGGAGTAATCAAAGCGGGAGATTTTATCTTAAAGCCTGCTAAACTGCATATGGAAAGAAACCTTCTTCCTATTTTCAGAAATAAGGTAAAACTGGTATTCAGTGAGCTTGACGAAGCAGATGCTGCCATTCTTGGGGCAAGTGCTTTAGTTTGGGAAAAATAACTGAACGCTATTGTAAATAATTCAGAGCATCCTTTTAGGGTGCTTTTCTTGTTTTTCCCAAAGATCGCACAGATTTTCACAGATGACTATTCTATATTTTCTTGTCACTATTTGTGAAGACATTGGTGTTATTTGTCTTTAAAATTAAATTAGCGCAATTAATATGCTTGGACAAAGCTCAGCATGACATCACTAATACCAGCTGCTTTAAAATGTTCCGGATATCCGCCATTCACATCTTGTAGTGAAAGTATTTCCCACAGATCACAGGTTTTCACAGATGATTATCCTGTATTTTCTTGTGGTGATTTGTGAAACATTGGTGTTATTTGTGTTTGAAAACCATTTGTCACATCTATCATTGTAATTTACGTTTCAGACATAAAATCGTGTTTAAATGAAAAAGTTTTTCCTATTTTTGATCAGCTTTTCCGGATAAAGGAAGAGATCATAAAACAATATAATTACCTACAATGGACAATAATAATTTAGAACAGATTACTTTCGGAGGCGGATGTTTCTGGTGCGTGGAGAGCTGTTTCAATATGCTTAAAGGGGTACAATCTGCTATTTCAGGATATTCAGGCGGACATAAAGACAATCCGACTTATCAGGAAGTCTGTACAGGAGAAACCGGACATGCGGAAGTGGTACAGATCACTTATGATCCTGCCATTATTTCTTATGAACAGCTGATGGATGTGTTTTTCTTCCTTCATGATCCTACTCAATTGAACAGACAGGGAAATGATATCGGAACCCAGTACCGTTCTGTTATTTACTATAAAGATGATGCAGAAAAAGCAAAAGCTGAAGAAGCCATCAAGGTATCTCAGGAATCAGGAAGATGGGCTGGTACCTATGTAACGGAATTAACGAAATTCGACAAATTCTGGCCTGCAGAACAATATCATCAGGGATATTATAACGAAAATCCGACACAGCCGTATTGCAGCGCTGTAGTGGGACCAAAAATCCAGAAGTTCAAAAAGCATTTCGGGGAATTGGGAATGCTGAATGCAGAGTAAAGTCTTACATTTTTAAGTTTTGGCTAAAGCCGGATCTGATGATATGAATTTAGTTAACGGACTAAAGTCCGCTCCTACTGATATTTAATATTATTCCAGAAAATGGAATCCTGATATTTAAAAGCTAGTATAAAATACATAAGCGAAGAGAAAATCTCTTCGCTTTTTTGTTACCATAAAATGGGTAAGGATTTGTTTTAGTTGGGTTTAAAATTATTGTGAAGGAAATTTATTTTTCAATCAGGAAAGGTTCTGAATTTTTCCCGGCGTATTTTGTGATCATATGGCTCGTTGCATTTTTTAAACTTTTGCCATTATCTGGATTTATTCCATCCATTGTAAAAAACTCTACCACATTATCATATTTTGTGTACCAAGAACTCCCCAATCCATTTTCTACCGTTAAAGTATCTGGTCTGGTAATTTTCCTAAAATACTTCAACTTGACAGTATCAACGGGTATTAACTTGTGTTTGGGATTTTTATCATCGCAGGATGTTAGCTTGTATTCTTCCCCATCCCAGTACATACATTGATTTTCTTTGACTTCATTTCGTCCATAAGAAAAACCTGCAAATAAAATCAGAATGAGAGCTCCTATTCCCATTCCATTTTTTGCCATATGTGGAATATTAAAAACAGGCGTATTCGTAATGTTTATAATTATTTTAGAAAGTCTTTCTGACAAAGAATCTTCATCATTTCCAATTTTCATTTCTATCTGAGTCTCTCCATGATCTCTCCTAATTGTATAATTCTCAGAAAAATCTTTAAAATTATCATACCCCACATACCAACTTAATTGATCTAAAGTTAGATCGTCAATAGAATAGTCTCGGTTTTCATGTACCAATCTATTGTAGTATCGTACAAAAGTTCTTCCATCTTTAGAATAACCAAATTTCTCTTCTAGTTTCTGACTTAAAAAATCAAATACAGTACTATAAACATCTGTTTCAAGTTTAAGTTCTTTTTTTGCGGTTTCATATGCTGCTTTTATGAGCAATTTTCTTTTCTCAAACATACAATTTCGATAATGGATTAATTTGCTGTCCAAATTAGACACATTTTAGACAATACAATTGCGGTTTTCCGTAATACACAGCATTTTACATGGCTTTATCTGTCCACTCACTGTCTCACATAAGACAACATACTATCGGATATTTGTAAAAGAAATCAGGGACAATTACAAACATTAAAAATAAAATCTAAAAAACTCTGATTTCAAAAATCACCAGATAAAACGGAGGAAAACTCCGGATTGGGAAGCAGATGTTTCTCCTCCGTTTTTGAAGGTTCACTTCCCTAAAAAATTAAGAAGCGCTTCGAAATTTTAATTGTGTACAGCCTGAGATAAATACATCTCAGGAGGAAGAAAAACAGTCAAAAAACTTCTAAAATTTTACGGAAATGATCGAGATTATATTGATGCTAATCGGTTTAGCATTCTCAAACAATAATGCTAATATTACAACTGCAAATGATAATAACCCAACTACTGAAACAGTTCAGCCTCAAAGTGGAGCTACAGATCCTGTAGGAGGAACAGGGGAGAGCGATACAGGAGGAGAAACAGGAACAACCCTTCCTCCTAAAAAATAGAAATTTTAACCACTCTTTAGAGTGGTTTTTTTTATTTTAGTAAAATGATACGAAATTTATTATTTTTCCTTTTTTCATTCTGTCTCGTTGCTTCATGCAAGGATACACTGGAAACGAATAATGACATATTAAAAGCTGATAAATTATACGAAGAAGGTGTTAGACTTCTTGAAAAAGATGATGTTAAGGCCTATTTAAAGCTCCAAGAAGCTATAAGTTATTATAGTAAAAAAAATGATTTTTCTAATATTTCTAAAAGTTTAATTGTACAAGCAAATGCTCAAAAAAACAGAGGTGATTTTTTAGGTGCGGAATCAACATTGGTAGAAGCACTAAAAATGATGAAGGAAAATGATGAAAGCCTTTATGCATTATATGATACTATGGCTAATTTAAAGTTAAATCAAAATCAATATCCTCAGGCAATTGAATGGTATGATAAAGCGCTCTCTGTTAAAATTGAATCTGAACAAAACCGGCTAAGTATATTAAATAATAAATCTGTAGCAGTATATAAATCAGGGAAATATAAACAAGCATTGAACATTTTACAAAAGCTTAACTTATCAAGCCTTTCAGATTTAAATTTAAAAAATAGAATTAAAGATAATATTGAATATATAAAATGGCTAGACAACAATAATACAGATGCTCAAACTAACATAGAAAATATTCTAAAACTTAAGTTAGAAAATAATGACCTTTGGGGAGCTAATTCAAGCTATGCTCATTTAGCAGAAATTAATAAGAAATCAAATCCAGAGAAATCACTTTATTATGCTAAAAAAATGCTTGATATTGCTCAAATAAACAAAAGCCCTGAAGATAGACTTGAAGCTCTTGAAAAAATAATTTATGTAGATAAGCCAGCAGATATAAATAATCACTTCCGAATATATAAAAATCTATCCGACAGCATACAGGCCAGTCGTAATGATTACACTAATAAATTTGCTTTTATAAAGTATGAAAATACAAAAGTAAAAGCTGAAAAGGCTGAAAAAGAAATTCAATTATTATGGCAATACATTCTTTCGGGATTACTTATTGGCCTACTAATTATTATTATTATTTTATATAAAAAAAGACAGAAAAAGCTTGAACAAGAAAAAGAAATCGAGGTAAAAAACACCCAGCTTAAGATGTCTAAAAAAGTGCACGATGTGGTTGCCAATGGTATTTACCAGGTGATGACAAAAATTGAAAACCAGGAAGATTTTGACCGGGATAAAGCGCTTGATGAACTGGAATTTGTGTATGAAAAATCAAGAGATATTTCCTACGATAAAATTGGAGAAGAAAAAGAGTTCAGCAAAGTCATCTCAGAGCTTATTGCTTCTTTTAATAATGATACCGTAAAAACCTTTACCGCAGGAAACAGTCCTGCGATCTGGGAGTCCGTTTCTCCCACAGTAAAAGAGGAGGTTTACCAAATGGTCCGTGAGCTGATGGTGAATATGAAAAAACACAGCCGGGCCAGTCATGTTGCGGTTAAATTTGAAAAAATAAACAATGTCGTTGAAATTCAGTACAAAGACAATGGAATAGGAATTCCGGGGGATCTTGTTTATAAAAACGGCTTACGTAATGCGGCATCCCGTATTAAAACAATCAACGGAACCCTTACTTTTGAAACAAAAATTGAAAAGGGGCTGAAGGTCAATCTTTCATTCCCTGTTTCCTAATTATGCAGCCATGTTCAAAAAAGTTTTAATCGTTGAGGATCAGGAAATAATGAACCAAGGAATCCTGAATACAATAAAAGAGTTAAACATTCCTGATTTTGATTATGTAACCTATTGTGATGAAGCGTTAAGCAGGATCAGAACAGCTTTGGAAAGAAAAAATCCATATGATCTGCTTATTGCTGATTTGTCTTTTGCACAAGACCATATTCCTCAGAAACTTCATTCCGGACAGGAGCTTATTCTTGAAGCAAAAAAAGTTCAACCGGCTTTAAAAGTAGTGGTATTTTCTGTTGAAAAAAAAGCAAAAACAATTGACGATCTTTATAAAATCTATCAGATTAATGGATTTGTAAGTAAGGCAAGGCGTGACGGACAAGATCTGAAAAGCACAATACGGAAAATCTTTAACGGAGAAACCGTAATTCCCCAGGAAATTCTGAATACAATGCGTCATATTTCTTCTGAGTTTGATGCGTATGATATCAAATTGCTTGAGCTGTTAGCTAAAGGCTATAAGCAAAGTGAAATAAGCACTTCTCTGAAACAGCACAGAATGATCCCATATGGCATCAGGTCTATCGAAAGGAGGCTGAACGAACTCAGGGACAGTCTTGGCGCAAAAAATAACATTGAAATGATCGTCATCTGCAAAGATATCGGTCTCATCTGATCAGGTCTGCTGAAATATCATTTTTTTGTCCCTTTTACGTGAAACCGTAATGACTAAAAATTAAATGAATATACTTTTGGGGTCTTAACCCATTTTTTAATTAAACCGTATAACCATGTTCAAAAAAATTTTAATTGCCGAAGATCATGAAAGCATCAATATTTCTGTTCAGAAAACTCTTGAGGAGCTGAATATTCCTACAGTAGATTATGTATATTACTGTGATGATGCTATAGGAAAAATTCAGAAAGCATTACGGGAAGAATATCCTTATGACCTGTTGATTACAGATCTGTATTATGAAGATGATCATCATGAGCAAAACCTTAAAGACGGAAAAGAACTCATCAGAAAAGCAAAAGAGATACAGCCTGACTTGAAAATCATTGTATTTTCGGCAGAACATAAAACGGGTGTAATAGAAAATCTTTTTTCAGATTATGAAATCAACGGATATATCCGTAAAGCCAGAAACGATTCAAAAGAACTGAAAAAGGCCATTGCATCTGTATATATCGGCGAAAACTATTTATCTTTTGATCTGAAGCAGGATATGAAAAAGTTCAACAGCTATGAGTTTTCTACATTTGACATTACTCTCGTCTCCCTCCTTTCTAAAGGAATCTTACAAAAAAACATTCCCGCCCACCTCGAAGAAAGAAATATTAAACCCTCCAGCCTGAGCAGTGTCGAAAAAAGATTAAACAGTCTGAAAGAAGACCTTGAAATAAACAGCAATGAGCAGCTGGTAGCCTTCTGTAAGGACATCGGGATTATATAATACACAATTCATTTTACATATAGCCTTTCAAATTTTTTGAAAGGTTTTTTTATTTTTTGCCCGTTTTACGGAAACCCGTAACGAACCAAAATTTAATGCTCATATTTTTGGACTGTTAAACCAATAAAAATTTTTACAATGGAAAGAAAACCATTAGGAACAAAAGCGAAGACAGGAGAAAATTGTCCTGAATCTGGAGTTTGGAAAGTCGTTGGAAATCCTTCTACAACAGCTCCAATTTCAAAAGGAAATAGAATGCCTCCTTATGATGGTAAATCTGTTACTTGGGAATTAATTCAGTACGCTTAACAAGTCATTATTTCCAGTGATTATTACCAAAAATGATCACTGGATTATCTAATAATAAAATTAATCATGGGAAAATTCGTAATCACACAAAGAGTCAACAAAGAGTATCAGTTTAATCTGAAAGCCGGAAACGGTGAAATCATTCTAACCAGTGAAGGGTATGTTCAGAAAGTATCCTGTCAAAAAGGCATCGAATCTGTAAAAGTCAATTCTCAGGATCTTGCAAGGTACGACAGAAGACTTGCAAAAAATGGAAAAGACTATTTCGTTCTAAAAGCAAGAAACGGTGAAATTATAGGGAACAGCCAGATGTATAGTACAAAATCCGGAATGGAAAATGGTATTGCTTCTGTAAAATCAAATGCCCCGACAGCTGAAATCATTGACGAAACTTTAAAAAACTAAACACTATGGATCTTAAAATTAAACTGGAGCAATTGCAGCAGAAAGTTATGGGACTTAAAGACCAGATCGGAACTGAAGAAGCCACAAAAAATGCCTTCGTAATGCCTTTTATACAAATACTGGGATATGATATTTTTAATCCCACAGAAGTGGTTCCGGAGCATGTCTGTGATATCGGAACAAAAAAAGGAGAAAAGGTAGATTATGTGATCAAAAATAATGATGAGCCCATCTTCATTATTGAATGTAAGCATTGGAAAGAAAGCGCCGATGCTCACAATTCACAGCTTCACAGGTATTATCATGTTTCCAAAACAAGATTCGGAGTTTTGACCAATGGAATTGTGTACAACTTTTATACAGATCTGGAAAAGCCCAATATTATGGATGAAAAACCGTTTTTCACCATCAATATTGAAGATTTAAAAGACAGTTCCATCAAAATTCTAGAAAGTTTCACCAAAAAAGATTATAATCTGGAAAGTATACTTGATTCTGCAGAAGCATTAAAGTATATCAAAGCCATCAGAAAGGAATTCGAAAAGGAAATTGAAAATCCATCTGATGAATTGGTAAAACTTCTGGTGAACCGTTTCTTTGAAAAGCCTTTAACAGCCAACAGAATGATTTCTTTTAAAGAGTATGCTAAAAAAGCATTAACTACTTCTATTAATGAATCGATCAGCTTCCGGCTAAAGTCCGCATTGAGCATTAATGAACAGATAGAGAAAAAAGAAGACGATATAAAATCATCACAATCTATTGATCAAAATAATGATTCTAAAATCGTAACTACTGCAGAAGAACTGGAAGGCTTCCAAATTGTAAAAGCTATTCTGAGAGAGAAAATTCCTTCTTCGAGAATTGCCTATCGGGATACTTTATCCTATTTCGGGATTTTATTGGATGACAATAACAGAAAACCACTTTGCAGATTACACTTCAATACAACAAATAAATATCTGGAAACTTTCCACAACGGAAAAGAAGCAGGAGAAAAGATTTTATTGAATACCCTTGATGAAATCTATAATTACAGAAATCAGCTTCATCTGACGCTGGAAAACTATGGATAAAAATTAATAGCCATGAAAACTTTTATAATTATTCTGAAAGCTTTACGGTGGATTTTGGGTGTTTCATTTCTTCTTATTTCGTTAGGTCTTTTAATAGAACAGAGTTTTGAGGCATCAATTGTAATGCTGATATTGGGTATATTTTTAATCCCGCCAACAGGTAATTTTATTACTAATAAAATAAGAATGATCAATCTTGATGGAACTCATAAAATCTTACAAACCATAGACTATTCTGATCTTCATACTATTTTACCCGTCTATCAACAAAATGTATTAAACCACAAAAAAGTATTAACTGAAAAACAAAAATTAAGGTTTGGGAGAAAAATTTATTATAATACCCTTTGTAATGCTATTTCAGATTTTAATCTCACCCAAAGCAAAATTCTTAAACTGAACGAGATTAAAGTGTATTTCAACTTATCTGATCAGCAAGTACTGTTAGAAAAAAATAGGATCTCAGAAAAAACGGTAAAAAATCTGGTTCAGAAATGTTATGAAGATCGTGTACTGACTGATTTAGAAGAACAGCAAATTACAAACATGGCTAACTTTCTTCAATTTCCGTTAAATAAAGCAGGAGAGATCAAAAATAAAATCGCTTTTTCATTATTCAATAGAATACTTGAAGAAAAGATATCTGATAACCGCCTTTCTCCAATAAAAGAAACAGAGCTGAAACAGGCGACAAGAAATCTGAAAATTGACCATCAGAGCATTAAAGTATATCTTTCTGACCGAAAAATTAAAAGTTTACAGCAAGCCAAGTTATTATGGAATCTTGACCATGGTATTTTTCCAGTTATTTACAATCCTTCCATAACGTTAGCAAGAGATGAACAATGCTATTTAAACGTTAATGCAACTCTTATTGAAAACAAGCTTGTTCATGCAGGATATTCACGCACAAGTACCGGTGTTTCCTTCAGAGTTATGAAAGGAGTAAATGCCAGAATTGGCGGCGGAAGATACCGTCCCGTAAAAGAAAATATAAGGGAGACTCATCCTGGAACTCTATATCTTACCAACTCAAGAATTATTTTCAATGCCGGAGGGAAAAGCTTCCAAATTCCTTTCTATAAATTGATTTCCCACAACGCAAGAGGAGGAAATCTTGAATTGGTAATCCAAAATAAAAGCTATTCACTGCGTGTAAATTATAAAGAAACTGAAATATTCACACTTGCATTATCAAGTTCTCTCCGACAGTACAAAAACGCCAATGATTATCTAAAAATACAGGCGATGAGAGAAATCTCTATGAATGAAAATTTCATCTGAAGATAAAATCAATTAACTATTAATATTCTAGACATGAAAAAACTAATCTCGTTCATCATACTTACCTTCAGTATATTTATTTTAAATTCCTGTTTTAAAGCCAATGACAATGTAGGACATGGTGGAAGATGTACAGGTTCTTCCTATTGTACAGCCTGTTCAAATTGCTCAAGATGCGGGCACTGCAGTGGTGGTGGAACGTGCGGCGTTTGTGGAGGAGGTTCTTCTGGAAGAAGCTCATCATCGGGTAATTCCAGTAAAAAAAGTAAGTCTGGAAAATACAAACCTTCTGATTCTTATAAATCCACCAAAGCAAAATCAAGTAAGCCCCCAAAGGTATATATTGACAAAGTTAATGTCAATATTAATTCCAATAATAGAAATATTGCAGAAATTAAAACCATAAATATTTTTGAAAAGCCCACATCTAAATCCAGAATAATAGCGATAGTCCCTAAAGATACTAAACTGATAAAGTTGTCAACAGAAGGATCTTGGTACAAAGTAAAGGTTAAATCAAGAGGAAAAGAAGGTTATGTTTTTAATAACGATCTAAAATAATCAAAAAAATGAAACCATTTCTCACCTTCTGTGCGTTATGCTGTTTCGCTGGTATTTTCAAACTTCCTATAGAATATTATACTTTCCTTAGAATTATTATTTCCATTGGAGCTTTATTGGTTTTATACAATACGCTGAGCTCTAAACAACATTATTTCAGTATACTATTTCTAATCATTCTCATTCTTTTCAATCCCGTTTTCCCGATTTATCTGTATCGGAAAAACATTTGGATCCCAATTGATATTATAACGGGAATTTTATTTCTGCTAATCAATTTCATAGAAAGAAAAGAACAAAAAAAAGAAAAAGAAGAAGAAATTACCGAAAAAACCTCAGAGCACTTACCTCCCATACACCAAAGAACTGTTTCCAGAGACAGAATTATTAATCCTAAAAAATAAGACATAACCATCATGGAAAACAATCAAATAACAGAAAGCCTCAAAGCTCACTTTCTAAGACTCTATCAAATGGCAATCTGTGATGACGATTTCAGTGCATTAGAACTGAAAATGCTTTATAAATGTGCAGAAGAAAGAGGAATTTCATCAAAAAATTTAGACGACATACTCTTAAACCCTATCAATTTAAAGTCATTGATACCCAAAACGATCGAAGAAAAAGTTGATTATCTGTATGACCTCACCGTCATGATCTGGGCCGACGGAGTTGTTTCTCCGAATGAATATTCTGCCATGCAAAAATATGTTCTGATGTTTGGATTTCTGCAAGAAAATACAACAGCTATTGTAGATTACCTCATTGAAGCCATAAAAATTGGCAAGAATAAAAGCGAAATTTTATATGAATTAAAAAACTAACACATCATGGATACCACCAGCATAAAAAATTTATTCAAACTCAAATCCGTTCCGATAGAACCAACACCGGAACCGTTTCCTCAAAACAATAACAATCCGGACAATGAATCTCTGGAAGAAACCCGGAAAAGGACCTATCATGAAGCAGGATACAGAGACAGTTCGCGAACCAATGGAAACCACTCTACCCTATCCATTTGTCTGGATGCCGTTTATTCAAAATTTCAGAATGAAGAAAAAGAAATGGTTGAAAAGCAGAAAAACCTGAAAGAATCCTATGTAAACGAACAGAAAAACCGGGAAACTGAAATCAAAGCTTTATTCGTTTCACAGGAGACCAAAGAGGAACAATTAAAAAACAAGAACACAGAAATTGAGAATCATCAGCATACCATTGAAACATTAAAAGCTGAGATCCTTGATCTTCCCAGGAACCCGGAAAAATATAATGTAAAAGCTACAAGAGGTGCATCTGCAAAATTCTGGATCGGCCTGATTCTTTTGATTCCTATTACTCTATATTTAACAACATTTTATATATCAACATCATATTCAGCTTTCTTTAAAAGCTTCGATGCTAAAAGTACTATAATTCAAAGTGTTTTAGATGCTCAAGCTTTCAGTAAGGCATGGAACGAAGGAGTTATTGAAGGTGCTTTTGTTACCCTTATTCCGTTTGTATTTCTTGGATTAGGTTATTTAATTCATATGTTCTGGGAGAATAAAACGAGAGCCAACTATATCAAGCTTGGATTATTATTTATTGTAACATTTATTTTTGATTGCATTTTAGCCTACGAAATTGAATCAAAATTATATGAATTAAATAGAACCTTTAATTCTCCATCTTTTGATCTTAAGATAGCTTTTACCAAAATTCAGTTTTGGGGAATTATTTTTGCCGGATTTATTGTTTACATTATTTGGGGGCTGGTTTTTGATTTTGTAATGAAAGAACATCGTGAAAAGGATAAGATTAAAAACGAACAGGAAATCAGACAGAAAAAAGTCGAATTCTTTCAGGAAAAGATTAATGTTTTGAAAAAAGAAATTGAAGAAATCCTTGCCAGTATCGGAACGATAAAAGAAACTGTTATCAAGACACGAGGAAGAATCGAAGAGCTTCAGAATATTATCGACGGAGTCATCATTCCAACCAAAGATTACAAACTGTATGCTTCGGAATATGTTCAGGGCTGGATCACTTTTATCGGTGAAAAAATAGCCGTTTCAAGAACGGAAAAACAAACAATGATTGACGACTGTATTGTCACCTACAATACCAATTTAGAAACCGTAGGTGCTAATTCCGACAATCAGAATTTAGTGTACTTATCATCTTTATAACTGAAAATTATGAAAAAGATATTCTATTTATTATTCATTATTTCTTTGGCTTCTTGCTGTAAAGGTAAAGATGACAGAACAGAGATAGAAAAGAAAGATACTATTGTTGTTGATTCAAACAATATCAATCTCAGTATCCTGATTGATCTTTCAGACAGAATTGATCCTGCAACCAACCCTAATCCTACAATGCAATATTTTCAACGGGATACAGAGTATATTAAAGCCATTGAAAAAGGATTTTTAAATCATGTTAAATCAAAAAAGATCATCACTTATGACGATCAGATGCAAGTTTTCTTTAATCCTGAGCCTTCAGACCCAAAAATAAATGATTTCACAAAAGAGTTGAAAATTTCTTTTAATAAAGATATTCCAAAGAGCTATTTTGATTCTGTTGATAAAAAATACTCAGAATTACCTATAAACATTTATCAGTCAGCTATAAAAGACGGCAAATATGTCGGTTCGGATATCTGGGAATTCTTTAAAAACAAAGTTAATGATTATTGTATCAAACAAGATAAAAGAAACATTCTGTTCATTCTGACAGATGGTTATATGTATCATCAAAATACCAAGTTTGAAGAAAAAAAAGAAAATTCATACAAAACTTCCTATTTAACAACCAAACTTATAAAAGCTAACAACCTAACAACATCTGGTTTTAAAGATGCTATTGAAAAAAACGGCTATGGATTTGTAAAAGCAAATGAAAACCTGAGTAATCTCGAAGTCATTGTTTTGGGAATCAATCCAGAAAAAGGAAATCCTTTCGAAGAAGCTGTTATTAAAGAATATTGGGAAAATTGGTTTAAAGAAATGAAAATTAAAAACTATCAAATCAAATCTGCTGATCTTCCTTCCAATTTGGAGCCTATTATTTTAAAAGCAATCGCAGGAAAATAAAAACACACTCAATATATTTAATTAAAAAGCGAAGAATACATTTCCTCGCTTTTCTATTTTCTTATCATTTCCGTATGCGGAATATCATCTTCCAGATATTTTTTCCCCGTATCTACAAATCCGAACCCGCTGTAAAATTTTAAAAGATAATCCTGTGCGGATATTTTGATTTCAGTAGTGTGAAAACGGTTTTCTATAGTTTCTACGGCATATTGTATCAACTGCTTACCCAGACTTTTACCTCTCACCAGCTCTGTGGTCAGAACCCTTCCGATAGAAGTTTCATCATATTTTATCCCTTTATCAAAAATCCGGCAGTAGGCCAGTACCTGTCCCTCTTCTTCAGCCCAGATATGAACGGCTTTCTGGTCATAATTATCCAGATCAGGATAAGGACAATTTTGCTCGATAACGAAAACATCAATACGAGCTTTCAGTACTGCATATAATTCCGGAACAGTAAACTCCTCAAATGTTTTGATTTTCCAGATCATATTACTCATCAAAACTTATATTATTATTAGTTAAAAACTCATTGGTCTTTTGGATAAAGTCAAGAATTTTATCTCCTCCTTCTTTCTTTTCTGCTGAGGTGATATACAATTCGGGAAGATCTTCCCACGTTTTATGAAGTTCAGCTTTATAGTCTTCAACATTTTTGATAACAGCATTCGGTTTCAGTTTATCTGCCTTTGTGAAGACAATGGAAAACGGTATTCCACTTTCACCACACCACTGGATAAATTCCAGATCGATTTTCTGCGGAGTATGCCTTACATCTACCAATACAAAAAGATTGACCAGATTTCTTCTGTTCAGAATATAATTGGTGATCAGCTTTTCAAAATCCTTTCGCTGGACTTTTGAAACCTTGGCATAGCCATATCCTGGTAAATCGGTAAGGTACCAGTTCTCATTCACCAAAAAATGATTGATCAGCTGGGTTTTCCCCGGGGTCTGCGATGTTTTAGCCAGATCTTTATGATTCATCATGGCATTGATCAGTGATGATTTTCCTACGTTCGACCTTCCAATAAAAGCATATTCGGGAATATTTGGTTCAGGGCATTCCTGCCATTTTCCACTACTCTTTACAAACTCTGCTGTCTTGATAATCATTTTTGAATGTATTTTAGAAAAATAAACCATTAAGAAAAGCTCTTAATGGTCATTTATATGTTTTAAACTTTATCTTTTATCCAGTTATACAGGATTTCATTGAATTCATCTGGTTTTTCCATCATGGCTGCATGGCCGCATTTATCAATCCAGAATAAGTCCGAATTAGGAATAAACTTGTGCATATCTTCGGCTACTTCGGGTGGAGTAACATTATCCTGTTTACCCCAGATCAGACAGGTAGGCGTCACAATCTTGGGAAGATCATTCAGCATATTGTGTTTGATGGCACTTCTTGCCAGCATTACTGTTTTTATTCCTTTCATTCTGTCATTGACAACTGCAAAAACTTCATCCACAAGATCTTCTGTTGCTACCTTTGGATCATAGAAAACTTCCTCCGTTTTCTTCCTGATATAAGATCGGTCATTTTTTCTCGGAAAACTGTCTCCGAAAGTTCTTTCATAAAGCCCGGAACTTCCGGTAAGAACAAGATTCTTTACTAGATCAGGTCTTGCTAAAGTCAATATAAGTCCTACATGACCTCCCATTGAGTTTCCTACAATAGAGACCGGCCCCTCAATATGACTTTCTATAAACTTGATAATATATTTTGCAATCGTGGTAAGATTCGTATTGAGTACCGGCAGATCATAGATCGGCAGCTGAGGAACATATACTTTAAAGCCTCTATCCGAAAAAAAATCTACCATTTTATCGAAATTACTCAAACCACCCATTAACCCGTGCAACAGCACTAATGGATGTCCTTCTCCCGCTTCTACATAGGAATATTTCTTTTCTTTTTTTGTACTAAATATCATAAAACGCCTTAATAAAGCCCTGCAAAAATACAAATTAAACCTCAAAAAAATTTTGATTATCCTAATTTAAGATAAAAATAATATAATATTCTCCTTTTTAACTTTTTTTTTCAAACGCGCTTTATTATGGCCTAAATAGCACTTTTAACAAGTCTCTTCATATCAGCATTTTACATTATTGAAATTCAATCTTTAATAAAACTTATTAACATTGAGTCAAAAAGTGGGAAAAAGTGGGAAATTTTGGAAATTATTATATAAATTTGTCCCAAATGAAAAATTTCATTGGAACATATGAGTGTAAAATTGACGACAAAGGCCGCTTAAAAGTTCCTTCATCTTTAATCAAACAGATGGAAAACTTCGACGATAAGGCGTTTGTAGTCAAAAGATCTGTGTTCCAACCTTGTCTGGAAGTTTATCCTATGAATGCATGGGACAAACTGATGGGTAAAATTAATAAACTGAACAGGTTCATAAAAAAGAATGCTGATTTCATACGAATGTTTACGGCAGGAGTAAAAACAGTAGAATTGGATAATGCAGGAAGATTACAGATCTCCAAAGACCTGACGGTTTTCGCAAATCTTCAAAAGGATATTGTGATTACCAGTGCAGGAGAACTCTTCGAAATCTGGGATAAAGATGCCTATGAAAAGGTAATCTCCACTAACGAAGCTGATTTTGCAAGCCTTGCCGAAGATGTGATGGGCTCTTTCGATGAAGAATAACTGTTGTAGGTTATTAATTGATTATATAGTAAATAAAAAACACAATTAAGCATGTATCATAACCCCGTTTTGTTGAAGCAGAGTGTTGATGATTTGGTAACGAATCCTGACGGAATATATGTGGACTGCACCTTTGGAGGCGGAGGCCATTCGAGAGAAATCTTGAGCAGACTTTCCGACAAAGGGAGATTGTTCAGTTTTGATCAGGACCTGGATGCACTTAAAAATACAATTGATGATGCCAGGTTTACATTAGTGAATCAGAATTTCAGATTTCTGGAAAACTCATTGCTGATGTATGGAGTTTCACAGGTGGATGGTGTTTTGGCAGACTTAGGCGTGTCTTCTCACCAGTTTGATGAAGCAGACAGAGGTTTCTCTACAAGAAGCAATGCTCCTTTGGATATGAGAATGAATGTAATGCAGAATCTGGATGCCAAAAGAGTGATTAATGAATATGAAGAAAGTGAACTTGCAGATCTTTTCTATCACTATGGAGAATTAAGAGAAGCAAGAAAGCTGGCGAGAGAAATTGTTCATCACAGAAAAACTAAAAGTATAGATACAACGGAAGATCTGAAAAAATTGTTCAGCTATATTCCGCCTCACAAGGTAAATAAATTCTATGCTCAGCTTTTTCAGGCGATAAGAATTGAAGTCAACCAGGAACTTGAAGTGTTGAAAGAAATGCTGGTTCAGGCTTATAATGTTTTAAAACCGGAAGGAAGATTAGTCGTTATTTCCTATCACTCTTTAGAAGACCGCTTGGTAAAAAGATTCCTGAAAAACGGAATGTTCGAAGGAGAGCCGGAAAGAGATATCTACGGAAATTATAAAAAGGCATTCGAATTGATAAAGAGTAAAGCGATCATTCCTGACGATCAGGAAATCGAAGAAAACTCAAGAGCAAGAAGTGCCAAGATGAGAACAGGAATAAAAGTATAAAATGTGAATGAGTGAATCTTCAATAGTGAATCATTTAGCAAAATAAAATTGACTATTGACACGAAGTAAATTCACTGCGAAGCAAATTGACATCATAAATTGGCAAAAAGAACAACAAATCGTCCCCAGAAAAGACTCACTTTTATAGACATTATAAAAGGAAACTTTCTGAATCGTGATGAGATCAAAATACATTACAAGTATTTTCTTCTCTTGTTCGTTCTGATGATGGCCATGATTTATACTAACCATCTCGTCAATAAAAAAATAAAAATTGTAAACGCCTTAAAGGAAGAAACAGAAGAATACAAATCACGAAACGCTTACGCCCAGAGTAAGCTGATCAAAGTAAAAATGGAATCAGAGCTGGGGAAAGAGGTTGCCCGGGATTCATTGATGACCCTGGAAAACCACCCTCACAAATTGCTAATAAAACTGGATAGTACAGATGCAAAAGCAAAATGAATACGACAATAAACGTAAGAAAACGTTACGATGGGGCTACCTCTTTGCAGTGGTAGCTTTGTGCGTGTTTGTCATGTTCTTGGCAAGGATTGTCATCCTTCAGAATACCAATGTCCAGGAAATAAAAGATGATTACATTAATAAAAACTATCGTGAGGCCACTTTAAAAGCTGCCCGAGGTAATTTGTTTGCTTCCGATGGTTCTATTCTCGCTACAACAGTGATGAGATATGACATCTATCTTGATTTCAAAACAATGAAAGATACGGTGTACTCCAACAATATCGGAGCGCTAACTGATTCCTTGAGCAAAATGTTCGGAAAACCAAGAAGTGAATTCAGACAGAAGTTTGACGAGCAGAAGAAAAAGAAAAACCAGTACTATACTTTGGTAAAAGGGCTGGATTTCGATCAATACGACAGAATCCGAAAGTTTCCAATCTTCAAAAGAGGAAAAAATAAAGGAGGATTTATTGTTGACAGAAACTATAAAAGAGAATTGGCCACTTCAGAAATCGGAGCCGGAACCATCGGTATGGACAACGGTGAGCTTAAATCCGGACTGGAAGGTGCCTTCTCAAAATATTTAACCGGAACAGACGGTAAAAGGCTGGAGCAAAGAATCAATTCTTCCCAATGGAAACCGATCGACTTCTGGAAAGTTCAGGAACCGGTAGACGGAGAAGATGTTTATACGACTTTAGACCTTAGAATTCAGGACATTGCGCACTCCGCACTTGAGAAGCAACTGATTAATTTCGAAGCTAAGCACGGAACCGTGATTGTGATGGAAGTGGAAACCGGAAAAGTACGTGCTCTTGTTAATTTAAGAAGAACAGAAGAAGGAGAATACGAAGACTCTTACAACTACGCGCTGAAAGATAACATCGAGCCCGGATCTACTTTTAAAACCATTTCGCTTCTGGCAGCAATGGACGATGGATTTATCGATGAAAACACAACGGTAAACGTAGGAAACGGAGTTTGGGTCTATGCAAAACAGAGAATCTCTGACGGCCACGGAGGAGGAACATACGATATCAGTGATGTGTTGGCGAAGTCCAGTAACGTAGGAACAGCCAAACTGATCACAAAGTATTATGCTGAAAAGCCACAGATTTTTCTTGATCACCTGAAACGTTGGAAATTATTCGATAAGATGGATATCGAGCTTCCGGGAATCACAAAACCGAAGATCGTGACACCGCAAAATAAAAGATGGAATGCCGCAACACTGGCTTCTATTTCTTACGGATATTCTTCCAACATCAACCTGCTGCAGCTGACAACCTTCTACAACGGAGTTGCCAACGGAGGAAAAATGCTTAAGCCCTTATTCATTGATAAAATCATGAAAGACGGAAAAGTGATGTACAGCGCAAAACCTGAAGTAATGGTAAACAAAATGGCTTCTGAAAAAGCTATTAAAATGATGACCAGTGCTTTAACCAAAGCAGTAGAAAAGGGAACCGGACGAAGCATCTTTACTCCCAACCTGAAAATGGCAGGAAAAACAGGTACCGCAAGATTCGAATACTGGCTGCCTGGCCCAATGAAATATCGTGCATCGTTTGCAGGATTCTATCCAGCTGATGCTCCAAAATATACTTGCTATGTCATGATCAGTGAACCTAATACCGCAAAAGGATTTTATGGAGGTTCCGTTTCAGCGCCGGTGTTTAAGGAAATTGCAGGAAAAACATTCCTGAAAACGCCTCAGAATATTGAAAAAGAAATGCTTGTAGACAAAAAGGTAAACCTTAGCAAAATGGTGGAGCCTAATGTCAAAGTAGCGGTCAATGATAAGCAAATGCCTAATGTGGTAGGATTAATCGGGAAAAATGTAATCCCGCAGTTGGAAAACTTAGGCTACCGTGTCGATTATAAAGGAGTAGGAAGAATCAAAGAACAATTCCCTCTGGAAGGCACCACGATCAGTAAGAACCAGAGAATTTATTTATCTCTGCAAAATTAAAATAAGGTTTCGGAAGAACCATTTAAACCAAAATAAGGCAAGACCTTATTGATAAAGATGATTATAACAGAATTAGTAAACAGAATCCCAGTACTGGAAATCCACGGTGATAATAACCGTGAGGTAACTGAATTGGTGATCGACAGCAGAAAGGTTACAGAAAACTCTCTTTATATTGCCATGAGAGGAACAGTAGTGGATGGTCATTCATTCATTGCCTCTGCTATTGAAAAAGGAGCTGCCACAATTGTTTGCGAAGAATTCCCTGAAACATTGGTGGAACATGTAACCTATGTTCAGGTAAAAGATTCATCTAAGGCATTAGGTCATCTTGCCTCCAACTTCTACGGAAACCCTTCTCAGAAATTAAAACTGATAGGAGTTACAGGAACTAACGGAAAAACATCCGTTTCGACCCTTCTTTTTGATGTCTTTAAAAACCTTGGATATCCGGCCGCTTTACTTTCTACTGTTGAAATCAGAATTGGTGAAGAAGTTATTCCGGCAACCCACACCACTCCTGATGTGATTACCATCAACAGGATCTTGGCGGAAGCGGTAGAAAAAGGATGCGAATTTGCTTTCATGGAAGTAAGCTCACACGGAATTGCCCAAAATAGAATTGAAGGACTACACTTCAAAATAGCAGGCTTCACCAACCTTACTCATGATCATTTAGATTATCATAAAACGTTCGAAGAATATTTAAAAACAAAGAAAAGATTCTTTGATCAATTAGAAGATACCGCTATTGCCATCACCAATGTGGATGACAAAAACGGGAATGTCATGCTTCAGAACACCAAGGCTAAAAAGAAGTCTTACGCTTTGAAAACCATGGCAGACTATCACGGGAAATTATTGGAAGTGGATTTCAACGGAATGCTGTTGAACTTCAACGGAAAAGAGTTCTGGACGACACTGACCGGGAAATTCAATGTATATAATTTACTGCTTGTCTTTGGAATTGCTGCTGAACTAGGTTTTGAGCAGGATGAAATTCTTCAGGCTATCAGCAAATTAAAAAGAGTTTCCGGAAGATTTGAAACCTTCAAATCCGATGGTGGAATTTTCTTTATCGTAGATTATGCACACACTCCGGATGCTTTGGAAAACATTCTGGACAGCATCAACGATATCAGAACCAAAAACGAAAGATTAATCACCGTATTCGGCTGCGGAGGAGACAGAGATCACTCCAAAAGACCTGAAATGGGAAATATTGCCACTAAAAAATCAACCCTGGCAATCATCACTTCAGACAATCCGAGAACAGAAGATCCTGCACAGATCATCAAAGAAATTGAAGCAGGCGTTGAACCACAGAACTTCAGTAAATACACTTCAATTCCGGACAGAAAAGAAGCCATAAAAATGGCCATCAAGTTTGCAGAACCTAAAGATATCGTTTTAGTTGCCGGAAAAGGACACGAAAACTATCAGGAGATCAATGGTGTGAAACATCATTTTGACGACAAAGAAGTAATTAATGAGCTTTGGAAATTAATGAGCAAATAAATTACAAATGATAACTGAAAGAATAATTGTTCAATCATTCATCAATTATCAATGATCATTTATTAACAATTGAAACTATGCTATACTATCTATACGAATATCTAACCAACCATGGAATTCACGTTCCGGGATTAGGATTGTTGAAATACATTTCCTTCCGTGCCGGAATGGCTGTACTATTCTCATTGATTATTGCTCTTGTCTACGGAAAAAGAGTAATCAATTACCTGAGAACAAAACAAATGGGAGAATTGGTGCGTGATCTGGGATTGGATGGGCAGAAACAAAAAGAAGGAACTCCTACCATGGGAGGGCTTATCATTATTTTGGCAACCATCATTCCTGTATTGCTGTTTACAAGAATCACCAATGTGTACATTGTGCTGCTGTTGGTTTCTATGTTCTGGATGGGTGCTATTGGTTTCCTTGATGATTACTTAAAGAAGATTAAAAAAAATAAAGACGGTTTAAGTGGTAAATTCAAAATTGTAGGACAGGTCGGATTAGGGCTAATTGTCGGAATTACAATGTATTTCCACCCGGATATTACCGTTAAAAGAAAATATGCAGATGCTAAAGTAGTGAACAGGAACAATGTAGAGCAAAACTTTATGCCTACAGAAAAAATTACCGTTTCCACTGTTCCTTTTGCAAAAAATAATGAATTCGATTATAGTGGAATTTTGTTTTGGATGAATGATAAAGATGCCCATGAGTGGGCATGGATTGTCTTTATTCCCATTGTAATCTTCATTGTAACAGCCGTTTCCAATGGAGCCAACATCACCGACGGAATTGATGGTCTTGCAGCAGGAACAAGTGCTATTATACTGCTCACGCTGGCTCTTTTCGCGTACCTTTCCGGGAACATCATCTTTGCAGACTATCTCAATATCATGTTCCTTCCCAACATGGGGGAAACCACCATTTTTGCAGTCGCAATGGTAGGTGCTGTAATTGGATTCTTCTGGTACAACACTTATCCTGCACAGGTTTTCATGGGAGATACCGGAAGCTTAATGCTGGGAGGAGTAATTGCTGTTTTAGCCATTATTTTAAGAAAAGAATTGCTGATTCCTGTATTATGCGGAATCTTCTTAATTGAAAACCTGTCTGTAATGCTTCAGGTAGTTGTTTTCAAATACAGAAAAAGAAAATATGGGCTGGAATATGCTCAAAACAACAGACTATTCAAAATGTCACCATTACACCATCATTATCAGAAAGAAGGTTTCCACGAGAGTAAAATCGTGAACCGAATGATTATCATCGGAGTAATACTGGCCATTGTATGTCTGATCACATTAAAAATGAGATAAAAATAAAAGCTGTAAGCAATAAGCATAAAGCTTAAAGCCTATAGCATAAAGCTTTTATAATATGAAAATAGTTGTTTTAGGAGGTGGAGAAAGCGGATGCGGAGCTGCTTATCTGGCTAAAAAGAAAGGTCTGGAAGTATTTCTTTCAGATAAAGGAGCCATTAAGGATAACTATAAGCAGTTTCTTACCGAAAATGAAATTGAATTTGAAGAAGGAAACCACGATGAAGAAAGGATTTTAAATGCTGACTGGATCGTAAAAAGCCCGGGAATTCCGAAAAAGGCTGATATCATCAATAAAATTCATGAAAAAGGAATCAGACTTTCCTCTGAAATTGAATTTGCTTCAGAATTTACAGATGCAAAGATCATTGCCATTACCGGAAGCAACGGAAAAACAACCACAACTTCACTGATCTACTACATCCTGAAAAATGACGGATTGAATGTAGGTTTAGGAGGAAATATAGGATACAGCTTTGCCAAGCAGGTAGCAGATGAAAACCATGAATATTATGTATTGGAAGTAAGCTCTTTCCAGCTGGATGATATTCAGAATTTCAGACCTTATATTTCTTTATTGTTGAATCTGTCTCAGGATCACCTGGATCAGTACAACTACAATTATGAAGAATATGCATTGGCCAAATTCCGAATCACAGAAAATCAGGAGAATGATAACTTCTTCATCTACAACAAGGATGATGAAATGAGTAAAAATCTTCTTGAAAAGCTTGAAATAAAGGCGAAAATGATTCCTTTCTCAACCAAAGAGAAATTAACGGAAGGGGGTTTTGTGAATGATGATGAAATTGTGGTAAAAATGAAAGACGAATTCGCAATGAAAGTTGATGAATTGTCTCTGCTGGGAAATCACAATGTAGCTAACAGCCTGGCAGCATCTATTGCCGGTAAAATATTAAAAATCAACAATGAAAGCATCAGACATTCATTGATGACCTTCCAGGCCGTAGAGCACAGATTAGAGTTCGTTACTGAAATTGATAACGTAAAATACATCAACGACAGTAAAGCAACCAATGTAAATGCTACTTACTATGCCTTAGAAAGCATGAAAACGCCAACCGTATGGATTGTTGGCGGTTTAGATAAAGGAAATGACTATACCGAAATTGAAGATTTAGTCAAAAGAAAAGTAAAGGCAATTGTTTGTCTTGGAGTAGATAACAAGAAGATCATCGATTTCTTTAAAGATAAAAAAGAGCTTATTTATGATACTTCAAGTATGGAAGAAGCCGTGAAAATTTCAAAATCACTGGCTAAAAAAGGCGACACGGTCTTATTATCTCCATGCTGCGCAAGCTTTGACTTGTTCAAAAGCTATGAAGACAGAGGACGCCAGTTTAAAGAACAGGTATTAAATGCCAATGGCCATTAGCCATTAGCCAATAGCATTAAATATGGACGAACAGAACACAGAAAACAGATTTGAATTTCTAAAGGGCGATAAAGTACTTTGGATGGTCATCCTTGTGATCTCCATTTTCTCTATTTTCCCGGTATACTCTGCAAGTTCAAATCTCGAATACATTGTCAATAACGGGACCACAACAGGCCACGTTATCAAACATATGTTCTTTGTAGTTCTGGGACTAGCCATTATGAGACTGGTAGGAACTATAAAATATGAATACATCGGAAAGCTCAGCAGTATCCTGCTCGGCCTGATGATTATTCTGTTGATTGTTACCATGTTTACCGGACAAACCATTGATGGAGCAAGTGCTTCCAGATGGCTGAAAATTCCGGGAACACCAATCTCTTTCCAGCCTTCATCATTTGCCTTTTTAATGCTGATCATCTATCTGTGCAGGTATCTGACCAAAAAGATCACCAGGGAAAGGCTTCCGATAGAGAATATCATGTATATTTTCGGGCCTATCCTGCTTGTTTTTGTATTGGTAGCCAAAGATAACGGTTCAACGGCATTAATGATTTTAATGGTTTCCGTAGTGGTTCTCATAATAGGACAGCTTCACTGGAAATACATTGCAGGATTTATCTCCGCATCATTTGTAGCCATTGTGTTCTTTTTATTGATTGCCTTAAATACCAATATGATCGGTGGAAACCGTGTTCACACATGGATGAGCCGTATTGAAACCTTTACATCAAGCAAAGCCAAAACAGCAGATGTAGATGATGAAAGCGTAAAAGCAAAAAATTATCAGGTAATGCAGGCCAAAGCAGCCATTGTACACGGCGGAATTACCGGAATGGGCCCAGGGAAAAGTGCATTGAAACAAATGCTTCCGCAATCTGCCTCCGACTTTATTTTCGCAGTGATTGTAGAAGAATATGGGGTGATTGGAGCCGCTTTTCTGATCAGTTTGTACCTGATTATGATGATCAGGATTGTGATGATCGCCAGTAAAATGCCGGCATTTTTCGGATCGTTGCTCGTGCTCAGTCTCGGGGTAATGATCTTCATTCAGCTTTCGGTAAATATTGCCGTTGCTGTAAACCTCATCCCGGTAACAGGACAGCCGCTGCCTTTGATCAGTTACGGAGGAACCTCAATGCTGGTGACTTATTTACAGTTAGGTATTATTTTAAATATAAGCTCAAGAATTCAGATTTATGACGAAGAAGGAATGGGCAAAAAACAAAGTATAGCAGAAATAAACGATATCGCTTAAAATGGACAAAAAATTAAGAATATTATTATCCGGCGGAGGAACAGGAGGACATATCTTCCCTGCCATTGCCATTGCTGATGAGATCAGAAAAAGATTTCCTGATGCAGAATTTTTGTTCATTGGTGCCAATGGAAAAATGGAAATGGAAAAAGTTCCTCAGGCAGGCTATAAAATTGAAGGAATTGATATCGCAGGAATCGACAGAGGTAATCTGTTATCCAACCTGGGACTTCCTTTTAAGATTCTGAAAAGTTTATCAAGGTCTAAAAAGATTATCAAAAACTTCGCTCCTGATTTTGCTGTAGGAACAGGAGGATTTGCCAGCGGACCCGCGCTTTATGAAGCGAGTAAAATGGGAATTCCGATTTTTATTCAGGAACAGAATGCTCATGCAGGAGTTACCAATAAAATCTTAAGCAAGAAAGCGAAAGCCGTTTTCACAGCTTATCCTAAAGTAGAAGGTTTTCCAACGGAGAAAATAAAGTTTCTGGGAAATCCGATTCGTGAGAATATTGTTTCAGGAATGCAGGAAACCGCTCAGGCAAAAGAGAAAATGGGACTGGATAAAGATAAACTTACGATTCTTTCTGTAGGAGGTTCTTTGGGATCCAGAACATTGAATAATGCCTGGAAAGAAAATATTGAGAATCTGAAAGAAAAAGGATATCAATTAATTTGGCAAACAGGAAAGTTGGATTACAAAGAATTATCTTCCAGCCTCCAGCTTCCAGCTTCCATTCATTTGAAAGAATTTATCAAAGACATGGAACTGGCGTATTCAGCAGCTGATATCATTGTTTCCAGAGCCGGAGCTATTGCCATTTCAGAGTTGGCTGTAGCACAAAAGCCGGTGCTTTTGGTACCTTTCCCTTTTGCAGCGGAAGACCATCAAACCAAAAATGCCATAAACCTGGTTGAAAAAAATGCTGCCAGAATGGTAAAAGACTCTGAAATGCAGGAAAAATTCTGGAATACATTATCAGAAATCTGCGAAAATGAAAGGATAAGAAAAGAAATGTCCGACAATCTGAAATATTTTGCCAAGCCAAATGCTGCAAAAGAGATTGTAGACGAGATTTTCAAAGTAATAAAATAATTAGGAAAGGCTTAGGCAAGCTCAGCCTGACATGAGTAAATAAAACAGTTAGTATTAGAGGTGTCACCCTGAGCTTGTCGAAGGGCCAGTAAGCAAACACTAATGAATGAAAATATATTATGTATACATTGTAAAATGTTCCGATAATTCTTACTATACAGGCTTTACCAATGATTTGGAAAGAAGAATTAACGAACATAATGACGGATTAAATTCTGAAAGTTACACGTATACAAGAAAACCTGTGGAACTTGTTTTCAACCATGAGTTTAATGATGTTAATCAAGCTATAAGATTTGAAAAACAAGTTAAAGGCTGGAGTAGGAAAAAGAAAGAAGCAATAATAAATGATAACTGGGATTTATTACCACTGCTATCAAAAAATAGGATGAAAGATTAGAAGGCTTCGACAAGCTCAGCCTGACACCGTTAAAATTTAATTCATTAACGAGTCACTAGCGTAAGTTGATGAAAGCCTTATAATACAAAATATAGTAATAAAACTCTGAACTGATTAAAGAGTTATTAAAGATTAAAATATAAATGAACATTTTACAAACATATCAGACTTTTTACTTCGTTGGAATCGGAGGTATAGGAATGAGTGCATTGGCACGCTATTTCAATGCATCCGGAAAAAAAGTATTGGGTTACGACAAAACCAATACAAAGCTTACTCAGAATCTGATGAATGAAGGCATTGATATTGTTTTTGAAGATCTTATTGATGAAAGGATTACTTCCCTTCAGAAAGAAGATACGTTGGTAATTTATACTCCGGCTATCAAAACGCTTGGAATATTGGATTATTTCAATCAAAATCAGTTTGAAGTTTTAAAACGTGCTAAAGTTTTAGGCTTAATTACTGAAAATACAGACTGTATTGCCATTGCAGGAACTCATGGGAAAACCACCACGTCTACCCTTGTAGCTCATTTGTGTAAAGAGGCCGATCTTCCTTTCTCATGCTTTTTGGGAGGAATTTCTGAAAACTTTAAATCCAACTTCCTGTACAACGGTTCTACCTATTCTGTAGTAGAGGCAGATGAGTATGACAGAAGCTTCCTGAACCTTTCTCCGGACTGGGCAGTAGTAACTTCTACAGATGCAGATCACCTGGACATTTATGGAGACATTAATCATATTGAAGAAGGATTCAGACAGTTTGCAGCTTTAGTTCCTCAAGACAAACAACTTTTTGTAAGAAAAGGATTGGAAATTGGCAGAGGGCATCAAACTTATGCGGTAAATGAGCCTGCAGATTATTATTCAGACAACCTGCGTATGGAGCATGATAAAATTTATTTTGACTTCCATACTCCAACGGAAACAATAAAAGATTTTGTCTGGGAAATTCCGGGAATTCATAATGTGGAAAATGCCACTGCAGCACTGGCTATCCTGCATAATTTAGGCGCAGATTTTGATACGCTGAAAAAAGCAATTGCCAATTTTAAGGGAATTAAAAGAAGATATACCAAACATATTTATCAAAACGGTAAAATTTACATTGATGATTATGCTCACCACCCTACAGAAATCAATGCTGTAATGAGCTCAATCAGAACATTTTATCCGGATAAAAAACTTCTGGTAGCCTTCCAGCCTCACCTTTTCAGCAGAACAAGAGATTTCGCAGATGGGTTTGCTGCAAGTTTAAGCAAAGCGGATGAACTTATTCTTCTTGATATTTACCCTGCAAGAGAACTTCAGGAAAATTTTGAAGGAATCACTTCAAGCTGGCTGCTGGACAAAGTAACATTAGATAAAAAAGAAGTATCAACATTATCCGGTGCTTTTGAAAAAATAAAAGAAAAAGATTTTGACATTCTCATTACGGTAGGTGCAGGAAATATAGACACTCTGTATGATCCTATTTGTGAATGGATAAATAAATTGTAAAAAGTAATAATGTATTTACGTATTCATGAATACATTTTACATAAATACATGAATACAAAAAATGTATGAAAAATAAATACAGAATATTAAAAATTGTTGTCACCGTAATTATCCTGGGATTGTTACTGAGCTTCTCGTTGAGGAGATTCAGCCGTGAGCAGATTACGGATAACAAGATTTCTGTAAAAATGAACGAGAAAACTCCGGTATATTTTGTTGATGAAAAAGATATCAGGGAAATTGTAAAAAAAGAAAATCCTTCAGGAAAAGTGGGAGATCTCAATATTCCTTCTTTGGAAAAAAAGATCAATTCCCTGCCAGCGGTAGACAGCGCCAATGTTTATCTGAACCTGAACGGAAAGCTGAATCTGGATATCAAACAGAGAGTGCCTGTTTTCAGATTAAATAAAGACGGAAAAGACTTTTATGTGGATGAGAAAGGAGTTGAATTCCCTATTTCAAGAACCTATTCTCACCCATGTATGCTGGTAACAGGAAACGTAAATCCTGATGAATATGAGAAGCTGGCAGAACTGGTAGAAAAAATTGATAAAGATGATTTCAGTAAGAAATACTTTATCGGAATCTCAAAAAGTAAAGACAGCTATAGCCTTCTGACAAGTGAAGGAAATTATAGAGTGGAAATTGGAGACCTTGATAATATTGATTTTAAAGTAAAAGGATTTAAAACGTTTGTGGAAAAATATCTTGTGTATCAGGATCCTCAGAAATACAGCATGGTTTCGGTGAAATATCAGAATCAGATTGTCACTACTTTAAACCCTTATTTTAAAGAAAATGACAGTATTTTAAAGGCAGGAAAGATGGAATTGGCAAAAGTTCCTTCCCCAACAGCCGCTAAAAAGACGGAAGCTAAACCCAAAATAGCAGAGGTAAAAAAGACCAGCTCCACCTCGGTAAAACCGAAAGAGAGTACCAAACCGAAAGGACAAACAAAAGAAACTAAAAAAGCAGAGAAAAAGCCCCCCGTCAAGGCGCAGTCCAAGCCTAAGGCAAAAGTAAAAATAGAATAAGTCCCTCAGGGCATTTAATACACAAATAGGAGCCTATCCTTATAGATAAAAAAGTAGAAAAAATCAAATCGATATAAAATGGAAAATCAAGAGTATTCAGTAGGTCTGGACATCGGGACAACGAAGATAGTCGCGATTGTCGGAAGAAGGAATGCACACGGGAAGATAGAAGTTCTCGGTGTAGGAAAAGCTAAGAGTCTTGGTGTTCATAAAGGTATTGTGAATAACATTTCACAAACCATTAATTCAATCAAGGCTGCAGTATCCGAAGCACAATCCAGCGCCGGAGTTCCTATCCGCAAAGTTACGGTAGGTATTGCAGGAAAACACATCCGTTCTCTGCAGCACTCCGATTATATTATGCGTGAACATCCTGATAAATTTATTACAGACGATGACATCGAAGCATTAAAAGATCAGGTAAAAAAGCTGGTTATGCTTCCTGGAGAAGAAATTATCCACGTACTTCCTCAAGAATATAAAGTGGACTCCGAGGGGGAAATTCAGGAACCTGTCGGAATGCATGGAAAACGTTTAGAAGCCAACTTCCACGTCGTAGTAGGGCAAATGGGCAGCATCAGAAATATTGCAAGATGCGTTCGTGAAGCCGGATTAGAAATGGAAGCCCTTACTTTAGAACCATTGGCATCTTCTGAAGCTGTCCTTACAAAAGAAGAAAAAGAAGCCGGTGTAGCCATTGTTGACATTGGTGGTGGTACAACAGATATTGCAATCTTTAAAGATAATATCATTCGTCATACCTGTGTGATTCCATACGGAGGCGGAATTATTACCGAAGATATCAAAGAAGGCTGTTCCATCATAGAAAAACATGCAGAACAACTGAAAGTAAAATTTGGTTCGGCTGTTCCCGAATTAGAAAAAGACAGTACTTTTGTAACCATTCCCGGACTTCACGGAAGACCGGACAAAGAGATTTCTTTAAAAACTTTAGCGCAGATCATCAATGCAAGAGTAGAAGAAGTTTTGGAAATGGTAAATACAGAACTGAAGGCTTATGGTGCTTTTGAACAAAAGAAAAAACTGATTGCCGGAATTGTTCTTACGGGTGGTGGTTCAAACCTGAAACACCTTCGTCAGCTGGCCAATTATACAACAGGTTTTGACAGCAGAATCGGTTTTGCGAATGAATATATCGCCAATGATAAAAATCAGTATCTGAAAGGCCCTGAATTTGCTACTTCTATCGGATTACTGATGGAAAGTTTAAAGATCAGAGACAAAAAACAGAATATTGACGAAGTTGTAGAAGTTGTTACAGAGCAGCCAAAACCGGAAGTCACTGCAGCACAGGCAGAAACGGCTCAACCCGTTCAGCAGGCAGCCCCGGTTCAGGAGCAGCAGTCTTTTGAAAATGAAAAGCAAGAGAACAGAAAAGCGAAACTGACCTTCGGGCAGTCGCTTATGGAAAAAGTAAAAAAATTCTTTGAAGAAGTAGAGTAAATAAATATAAATGATAAAAGATTAATGATCAATGATACCTGAAATAGATTAATATTTATTAAATTAAAGACGAATATCATTCATCAATTATCATCTATCACTTATCAATTATTAAAAGTATAGTTATGGAAAATATAGGTACACAAGGATTTTCATTTGATTTGCCAAAAGGAAATTCATCCATTATAAAAGTAATCGGTGTAGGGGGCGGTGGAAACAACGCTCTGAAGCACATGTACGAGAAAGGAATCCACGGAGTTGATTTCGTGATTTGTAATACAGATGCTCAGACTTTAGATAATAACCCGGTAGCCAATAAAGTTCAGTTGGGAACTTCTATCACAGAAGGTCTTGGAGCTGGTGCCGATCCTGAAGTTGGTGAGAAATCAGCCATCGAAAGTATTGAAGATATCAAAGCTGCTATGGGTCAAAACACCAAAATGGTGTTCATCACTGCCGGAATGGGTGGTGGTACAGGTACCGGAGCCGCTCCTGTCATTGCTAAAGTAGCGAAAGACATGGGAATTCTTACCGTAGGTATTGTTACCGTTCCTTTCAGCTTTGAAGGGAAAAGAAGGTTGGAGCAGGCAGAAAACGGTCTGGATAAATTAAGAAACAATGTTGACTCGCTTATTGTCATCAACAATGATAAACTAAGACAGCAATTCGGAAACCTTGGATTCAAGCAGGGATTCTCAAAAGCCGATGAAGTGTTAACCAATGCTGCAAAAGGTATGGCAGAAGTTATTACAGGTTACTTTGATGTAAACATTGACTTTAGAGATGCTAAATCTGTACTTCAGAATTCAGGTACTGCATTGATGTCTACTGGAACAGCTTCAGGTGAAAATAAAGCTGAAGAAGCTGTAAGAAAAGCCCTTGATTCTCCGTTATTAAATGATAACAAGATCACAGGTGCTAAAAACGTATTGTTATTGATCAGAAGTGGGGCTGAAGAAGTTACCATGGATGAGATCGGTATCATTATGGACCACATCCAGAAAGAAGCAGGAAACACTGCAGATATCATTTTCGGGGTGGGTGCAGATGAAGAATTAGGAGATGCAGTAAGTGTTCTTGTAATTGCAACAGGGTTCTCTAATGATAATAAGAAATTCGCAGGACCTACTGAGAAAATCAGAATCAGTCTTAACGACAGTTTTGAAGCACCTAAAAACTCTCCTTTCAAAACAAGAGAAGAAAGAGAATCAGCTCCTGAGACAACGCATGATTTTGGAGGAAAAAACCTTTTCAGGCTGGATGACGAAGATCACGACACTCCGTTCAATGTGACCTCTGCTGAAAAAAAAATGATTATTGAAGAAGAGCAGCCAAGAACTGAAATCAAATTCTTTGATAAAGAGGAAGATACAGTAAATACACCGGAACAAAACTGGAGAAATGAAGAAGAAGGAGAAGAAGAATATAGCTTATTAGCTATTGATGAGGAACATGATGATCCTAACGATCTTGAGATCCAGTCTTTTTCATTTGATTTTGAAAACAAAAAAGAGGAACCACAATCCGGAACTTCCTTCAACAATTCATTTTCAAATGAAAAACCTGTTGAGTTCAGCTTCTTTGTAAACGAGCCTATCAGAAACGAGCCTAGTAAGGATTTCGGGCAGCCAAAAGCAGAGTTTAATACTCCTACCAATGCTGCGGTAGCTGAACCAGCTCAAAAGATTGAAACGTTCTACCAGAAACAGGAAGAGCCAAAGGTTGAAACAAGATCAACTTTTGAACACAAAACGGAAATTGAGACTCCAAAAACTGAAGAATCAGAATTCACTTTCGTGAATAAAACGATTGATCAGGACAGAGTAATTGAAAGAAGAAATAAATTAAAAGAATTCAACTCCCGCTACCAGAATTTTGACAGCACAAGTGAATTCGAATCTATTCCTGCTTTTAAAAGAAAAAATATTTCGATCGACGGAAACAATGCATCAGACCAGAACATCAACACTTATCTGTCTGATAACAATGGATCCATGCAGATCAGAGAAAACAGATTTTTAAATAAAGATGTAGACTAAATAATATAACAATGTAGAAATGTACCAATGTAACAATTACCAGACATTTATTGGTAAACTGTTACATTGATACATTGTTAAATTTGAAACCATGAGTTTAGAAAATACAATAAACGAAGCTATAAAAACAGCAATGAGAGCCAAAGACAAAGTGGCTTTGGATTCTCTGCGTGCTGTGAAATCTCAGATATTACTGCTTAAAACGGAAGCTATCGGAGCTGAAGTAACAGCAGAACAGGAAATTGCTATTCTTCAGAGAATGGTAAAACAACGTAAGGATTCTTACGATCAATTTACTGCACAGGGAAGAAATGATCTTGCAGAAGTAGAAGATGCTCAAATGAAAGTTATTGAGCAATTCTTACCTAAACAGCTTTCTGCTGAAGAATTAGAAACAGAAATTAAAAATATTATTTCTGAAACCGGAGCTGAATCTGTTAAAGATTTAGGGAAGGTAATGGGAGTGGCATCAAAAGCATTAGCCGGAAAATCAGACGGAAAAAGTATTTCTGAGATGGCTAAAAAGCTCCTTTCTTAATGGTGATATGTTTTTAAACTTAGATTCATTTCAAAGTTTAAAAACGATTCTCACTCCATAACTATAGGATATACAACCTTTGCATATCGATTTGATTAGAAGCCCGGAACTGAACAGTTCCGGGCTTCACTTTCTTTGGATATTAAAGTTTGTTAATCAGTTTGATTCTAAACTGAAAGAGAATTAAGCTACTACCATATTTCAGAGAGTATTTAAGTGATTGATTGCTTGAGGGAAAGCTTCAAATGTTTTTTCACGGTCGTTTGTTTTTCAGAATCATTTCAAATTTAATAATAATATTTTATTATTCCTAGTGTTAATTCACTTTTTTTAGAATATTATTACAATATTAATACTTGGTTAATTTTATATGACTAATCAATTGATAGTTTTTATATATTGAACAAACGCAAAGAATTGCTTAACTTTGTACAGATAAAAAACAAAATATATGTATCCAACAGATTTAGTAATGCCTATGAAGGCAGAGCTTACAGATAAAGGTTTTCAGGATTTAACAACTCCTGCTCAGGTAGAAGATGCGTTAAAACAATCCGGAACCACATTATTGGTCATCAACTCCGTATGTGGTTGTGCTGCAGGTGCTGCAAGACCGGGAGTAGTATACTCTTTAACGGGAGACAAAAAACCAGATCATCTAACAACTGTATTTGCAGGATTTGATACTGAGGCTGTAGTAGAAGCAAGAAAACACCTTGCTCCATTCCCTCCAAGTTCTCCATGTGTAGCACTTTTCAAAGATGGTGAGTTAGTTCACATGCTGGAAAGACACCACATTGAAGGAAACCCTGCAGGAGCTATCGCAGCTAACCTTCAGGCAGCTTACGATGAATATTGCTAAGAATCAATAAACTAAATATCAAACCGTTACAAAATTTGTAACGGTTTTTTTATTTAATCACGTAAAAAATTTTCTGAAAATTCAAATATCATTATATTTGTTGAAATGGCAACCAAAGCACTTTTCAATACCGTAGTCAACTGGTTCATCCGTCAAAGGATTGACCAGATACAGAATTTCATGGACCATCCTATTGAAACCCAGAAAGGTATACTCTTTTCTCAGTTGTTTCATGCGGAAGACACGGAATATGGCAAACTATACGGATTCAATTCAATATCAAGTTATCAGGATTTTAAAAGCAAAGTTCCTATTGTTACCTATGAAGAAATGGAACCTTTTATTGAGAAAGCAAGACAAGGCCATAAAGATGTAAGCTGGCCAGGTCTCATAAAACATTTTGCCAAATCATCGGGTACCACCAATGCTAAAAGCAAATTCATTCCGATCTCTGCAGAAAGCCTTGAATACTGTCATATGAAAGCCGGAAAAGATATGGTTTCTATCTACGCCAACAACCACCCTGAAAACCAGCTTTTTAATTATAAAAACTTACGTTTAGGCGGAAGTTCTGAGCTGTACGCTGATTTCAATACAAAATTCGGAGATCTGTCTGCTATTCTCATTGATAACCTTCCTTTTTGGGTAGAAATCACCACCACTCCGAGTAAGAAAGTTTCTTTGATGGGAGAATGGGAAAGTAAGCTTAAAGCAATCACCTCCGAAGTAAAAAATGAAGATGTAGGAAGTATTCTTGGAGTACCAAGTTGGATGATGGTTCTTCTTCAAAGGGTATTAAAGGAAACTCATGTAGAAAGTATTTCTGAGCTGTGGCCTAATTTAGAGGTGTTTTTTCACGGTGGAATCAGCTTTAAGCCCTACAGGGAGCAATTCAGACAGATCATCGGAAAAAACATCAATTACTACGAAATTTACAATGCTTCCGAAGGCTTCTTTGGTATCCAGGACAGATCAGATAGTGATGAGATGCTGCTGATGCTGGATTATGGAATATTTTATGAGTTTATCCCTATGGATCAGTTTCATTTTTCAAATCCGAAAGTCGTAAGTCTGGAAGATGTGGAAGTAGGGAAAAACTACGCAATGGTAATCACCACCAATGGAGGATTGTGGAGATATCTGATTGGCGATACCGTTGTCTTTACCTCGATCAATCCTTTCAGAATAAAAATAACAGGAAGAACAAAACATTATATCAATGCTTTTGGGGAAGAACTGATGATCACCAATGTGGAATCTGCCCTTTCAAAGGCCTGCGAATTAACAGGAGCACAAATCACAGACTTTACAGGAGCTCCTGTTTTTATGAAAGGAAATGAAGGTGGTGCCCACGAATGGATCTTTGAATTCAGTCAGCATCCTGATAATCTGGATCATTTTATTGATGCTTTTGATAAACATTTAAAGACCATCAATTCAGACTATGAAGCGAAAAGATACAACAATATGACTCTTAAAAGACCGATTGTACATATTGCAAAAGAAAATCTGTTCTATCACTGGCTGGAAGCTAAAGGAAAGCTAGGCGGACAAAATAAAGTACCAAGGTTAAGCAATGACAGAGAATATATTGATCCATTATTGGAAATGAATAAATAAGAGAGAAAGATTCCTAACTCTCAATTGCATATAAAAAAGCCGTAATTCTATTGAACTACGGCTTTTATTATTTATTTGCTTAAATCTTCTTTTACTTTTTTCGCGGCTTCTTCTACTTTTGAAGCTCCTTTTTTAGCAGCTTCTTTTGCATCCTGCCCTACTTTGTTAGCTTCAGTTTTGATATCCTGTCCTGCTTTGTTAAGATCTTGTTTTGTCTTATCTGCAGTGGCATCAATCTTATCTTTCGCCTTCTGAGCAGCGGCATCAATCTTATTGCCTGCTTCATCTACTTTAGCCTTAACGTCTTCTTTCGCGTTGTTGATTTTTGCAGTATCCACAACGTTCGGTGTTTCGGTAGTAGTAGTTGTGGTTGTGGTAGTAGACCCGTCAGGATTTTCTACCTGTTCTGTTTTTGTTGTTGATTTTGTACATGCTACAGTGAATATTGAGATCACCACTGCAGCTAAAATTTGTTTTTTCATATTGTTTATTTTTTAATGGAATTTAGATTTATTCTGATTTGATTTCCGGTGTTACCGGTTTTTCTGTTGCCTTCAGTTTCTTTTCAGCTTCTGCTTTTTTCTTTTCCTCTTCCTGTTTTGCTTTGGTTTCCTTTTCAAGCTCTGCTTTAAGCTTATTTTCTTCCTCCTGCAGCTTTCTAGCCTGTTTTACAGAATCAAGATACTGAGGAGAGGACATTCTTATTTTTCGTGCAATATCCACTGAAACAGCTCCTGTAGAAAAGGAGTCAACAGCAGTTGTATCATAACGTACTCTCACCTCCTGTTCAGCCCCAAAACCCGGAGATTCTTTCTTGGAACACGCAGTAAAAAGAATGGTAAAAACAAAAATCGCAGCCAGTAAATTTTTCATGGAACTAATTTAACAGAAATTCTGCAATTACTGGATAGTGATCCGATAATTTCACAGATTGATCTACTTTATAGCTTAAAGGAATGATTGATTTTGAAGTAAAGATATAATCAATCCTTAACGGGACTTTATAATCATGAAAACTGCTTGCACTACCCTTTCCTGCTACTAAGAACGCGTCCTGGAGATCTTTTCCAAGATTATAATACTCGTATGAATTAGGAACAGAATTAAAATCTCCTGCCAGGATAACAGGATAAGGAGATAAATCTATCATTTTTCTAATTCTTTTTACCTGATCTTCATGTGCCTGAAAGGTCGGTGTCATATGAGAAAGTAATGTTGAAACATTTCCCAAACCTAATTTATCAAGTTTCGTAAACATCGATTTATGAAGCCTGAAGGGTTCAAGATACACATTAATAATTCTGATTACTTTCCCATTAATGTCTATATCAGCATAGAATGAATTTCCGCGAGCCTTTTCATCAATAAGTTCCGCTTGTCTTACAATTTTATGCTTAGTTTTAAGAATAACTGACGGATATTTTATAAGATCACGTTTTATAACACGGTTTGTATCTTTTTCCTGTACCAGAATAATGTCTGCATCCTGTGCTTTGATATAATCTTTTACTTTATCCCAGCCATATTCTCCGTATTTCACATTAAAAGTCAATACTTTAATATCCCGTATTGTTTTTAAATTTTCTGTTTTGGGAGAAAAGTTCACCCATCGTCTGATCGGATTGTAGAAAATAAGTGTACCCAGTGCAAAAGCAATCGCAATTTTTTCTTTTTTTACGATCCAGATCAGTGTAAGAAGCAGGTGTGACAGGATCAGATAAGGAAAACCAAGAGACAGAAGATTCAGGTTGCCTAAAATATTAGGTGGAATCCATGCATTCCCCAATGTGCATAACAGCAATACAGCAATAACGATATGTATAAATAGTAATATCTGGTTCGACTTCATGAAAAAACGGTCTTGGTACGGTTTTCTTTCAACAAAAATCCTACCAAGCAGATAACTTTAACTATTTTTATGATTATTTGCCTTCCGTAGAAAACTTAACTGTGACAGGATAATGATCTGAAATACTTACAGAACGGTCAACTTTATAAGATATTGCCCTTACAGTTTTGGAAGAGAAAATATAATCTATTCTAATGGGAAATTTATAATCGTGAAAACTGGTTGCACTTCCTCTTCCTGCTTCCACAAATGCATCTTCAAGCCCTTCTGATAAATGATAATATTCGTAAGAATTGGGTACAGAATTAAAATCACCCGCTAGAATTACAGGATAAGGAGAATTGTCAATAGCTTCACGAATAAGTGTGACCTGATCCTGATGTTTTTTAAAGGTGGGAATCAGCCTTTTAACAACATCTTTTATTTTTTGTTCGTCGTTATCGGTATCTCCGTTAAGTTTCACCATTTCTTTCTGAAAGCGAAAAGGATTGAGATAGACATCAATGAACCTGTAGGTTTTGCCTTTAATTTCTATATCAGCCAGCAAACCAGGAATTCTTAATTCTCCATCTTGTGGCTCTATAATTTGCTGTTTCAAGATTTTGTGCCTGGTCAGAATTGTTAAGCCTCCTCCGGGATTTGCTTTTTTATAGCCTTCAAATTGATATTTGATACCCGCATCCTCCTGTAAAAGAAGAACATCTGCATTTTGAGACTTCAGATAGGGTTCGAGCTCTTTGTTTCCTACTCTTCCAGCTCTGGTATTGAAAGAAACCACTTTTATTTCGGAACCTCCTTTCCTATCAGAATAGTTAACCCAACGTTTTACAGGATTTATAAATGCTAACCCAGCAAACATAAATACAAAAGCTCTTTTTTTCCAGCTGAATACCCAGAAAATTGTAAGAATCACATATACTATAATAAGCACAGGAAAACCTAAGGAAAGCAGATTAAACCATGGAAAAATCTTTGGAGGTACATAAGCATTCAATAAAGTACCCAACAGCAGAAATAAAATTCCCAGATGGATAATTAATACGATAAGTCGGAAAATCTTCACAAAATTATTTTAATTGAAACGGTACAAATGTTTTTTCCAAATTCTTGCCAGCAGCCATCCAACCAAAGCACCACCAACGTGGGCAAGGTGGGCAATGCCTCCTCCATTTCCTGACACCCCAAGATATATTGAAATCACAACAATAATTGGTAAAAGATATTTTACTTTCATAGGAACAGGGATAAACATAATTCCGATTTTTGCATCCGGATACAATGTGGCAAAAGCAGCTACTACACCGAAAATAGCTCCGGAAGCTCCTAACATTGGAGATCTTAAATCTCTATAAAGCTGATCTGATAAATTCTGCGCTTCCTGGCTAGATGCATGGAATGTTAAATACTCAGCCGTGTTAAGGGACACCCTCGAATAAATTTCTGAAGCATTTACTCCTAAGCTTTCCAACGCAGAAACAATCTGTTGAATCTCAACAAAATTCCACAGATTGAACAAGAAAAATGAACCAAGACCACTTGCGAAGTACAATATCAGATACTTTTTATCTCCCAGTGTCTGTTCCAAAATAGGTCCAAAACTAAACAAAGTAAACATATTAAATAAAATATGCATGATCCCTCCAGGTTCATCAAGAGAAGCATGCATAAACATATGCGTAATTACCTGCCATGATTTGAAGAGTGGAGAAAAAGGATAATAACCTACCAAAGAATCATATAATCCTTTAAAAATAAAATTAGATATGAGGTACACTATAACATTTATAATGATTATGTTCCTTGTTATTGGCGGTATATTGTTAAACATATTCTTTAAAATTTGTTTTTAAAGTCGTTAAACGGAACTTCATAAAAGCATCTTTTACCGTCCGGTAAAAATTCCGGGAAGCCTAATGCTGTAAAGTCTTTAATCAGTTGTTCCGCATCTTTTTTATAAATAAAGTCAAATCTTGACTTCGACTGCATTTTATTCCATTGATTATGGTAATACTGCAAAAATTCTTCTTCTGTCTTGTAGTCGAGGATCTCAAAAAGGTTTTCCAGGAACTTCATGGCCTGGGTTTCTTTCAATCCTTCAGGAAGTGAATCTATTCGAAGTACACTTTCATGAGCAATTTTCATGTCAAACCCTAATTCCGGAAGATATTTTTTGATTGAATTGTACTTTGTCTTTTCAATTTCATTCATATGATACTCCAGAGAGAAAAGAAGAGCATGACTGTTGGTATTGGATTTTCTGGTAGATTTATTTCCTTCAGAAACCAATAGTCTGTGCATTCTTCCCAAATCCAGCATTAAGGTGACATCTCCTTTGTTGAAAAGCCAGTATCCATTAGGAAGTCTCATCAGATCTTCATCAAAATCCTCATCTTCAAACAGGTTAATTTTTGAAGGTTCTGCTGTAATATTCTGATGATACATTTCCGTAAGATTCTGGATTTCCTCCGGATGTACTACGTTTTTTTCTTCCAGAAACGGATTATAGTCTTTATCTACAATAATTTCAGGCATTTTAAAAACACCTCCGCCGGACCCGCCTCCATTTCCTTTGCTGGGAATCGGTTTATTCATCATTTCATCCAGTTCAGGATCTCTATCAAAATCTAGGCTTGGAGAAACATTATAAATTCCCAAAGATCTTTTGATGGTGGAACGGAGCAGAGCAAAAATAAGATGCTCGTCCTCAAATTTCACTTCTGTTTTCTGTGGGTGAATATTGACATCTATTTTCTCAGGATCAAGTTCCAGGAAAAGGAAAAACGAAGGTACATATCCAGGTTGAAGAAGCCCTTCAAATGCTTCCTGTACGGCTTTATTGAAGTACGGACTTCTGAAATACCTCCCATTCACAAAAAGAAACTGTTCGCCTCTTGCTTTCTTGGCACCTTCAGGCTTGGCAACAAAGCCATGCAGTTTACACCAGATAATATCCTCTTTAATAGGAATTAAAAGCGGCTGAAGCTTTCTTCCGAAAACATCCACAATACGCTGCATCTGGCTTCCTTTTCTCAACCTGAAAACAGCTTCGTCATCATGGAACAGTGAAAACTCAAGGTTCTCATGAGCGAGTGCAACACGTTGAAATTCATCGATTACGTGTCTGAATTCAATATTATTATTTTTCAAAAACTTCCTTCTTGCAGGAACGTTATAGAAAAGATTTTTCACTAAAAAATTTGATCCGTCTGCTGTCTGAACCGGGTCCTGAAACTGGAAAACCCCTCCTTCGATATAGATATTGGTTCCAATCGAAGTATCTTTCTGTTTCGTTCTGAGCTCCACCTGGGAAACCGCTGCTATAGAAGCCAGTGCTTCACCACGGAAACCTTTTGTGGCGATTTTAAAGATATCTTCTGTTCCTTTGATTTTGGAGGTAGCATGTCTTTCAAACGCCATGCGGGCATCTGTTTCGGACATTCCTTTTCCGTCATCTACCACCTGGATAAGGTTTTTCCCGGCATCTCTGATGATCAATTCAATCTTCGTTGCATCGGCATCAATAGCATTTTCCAAAAGTTCTTTCACGATGGATGCAGGCCTCTGCACCACCTCTCCTGCTGCAATTTGGTTGGCTACATGATCCGGTAAAAGCTGAATAATATCTGACATAAAAACGTAAATCAACTTACAAAAATAGTCAATGAAAACGGGAATTAAAATACTAAAATCGTGATTTAATATTTAATTATCAACATTTTTACCTATTTATCCCCAACCGATTTTTTTAATGTTTGTAATGAAGGGCGTTAGCAAGTTGATCCGTCTCATCCGGAAACTTTTATTTTAACAGACATGAAAATATGATTAAAAACAATAGAAATACCGATCCAGAAGTTGATTTTTCAGAAAAACGCCCCTATTTCATAACAAAATAAGGGCATTTACAGCTAGTTTATACAAAAAATTAATAGTGTGTTTTTCTATTTTAATCCTCAAAGACAAGCTTTCTTTTCTTCTCTCTTTTAGGAATACCGTGGATTTTCTCATACAGATAAGCAAAAATATTGGGCTTTCTGTAAATCCTGTTGTATCTGTACTTCGTGTTGAAGTGACGGATATGAATTTTATAAGCATCGTACCCGATGACAATCAGAAGACATATACTGATGACATAGAAGACTCTGAATTCCAGATAATAGTATGTCAACCCTGAAAATACAGCTCCCATTACATAGGCAAGCATAATACTCATCAGAAGTTTTGCTCTGCCAATCAGTTCTCCGTTTCTCCTGTATTTTTTCTGGGTAAACATGGATACCAGAATTCCCAGGTCGGTAGTTGTTCCCGTAAGGTGGGTTGTTTTTACAGAGAAATTGGAGATACTTGCCGTTAAACCGTTTTGCAATCCTGTCGCGAAAAGCATCAATGCTACTAAATATTCTGTCTCTTCTAATGTTTTCTGATAATAAAACTGCCCGTATACACCTACAAAAAGGAGACATATAATTTCCAGCACAATGGGCATGGAATGGGCAAAATATTTACTTTTCTTATTAAAATTGATGACAATGAAGTTGGACAGAAAGCTTCCGAAGAAGAACAAAAAGATCCATCCTCCTACAACTCCTACCTGCGTCCAGTTTCCTTTACTGATTTCCGCTGCTAAAATAGCGTAGTGTCCCGTTACGTTCGATGTAAAAGAGAGAAATATCAATAGGGAAGCAATGTTTATAGTACCTGCTGTGAAGGCAGTCAGCGTCCCCAATCTGATATTGTCTCCCAGTGTCCTGCTGTTACTATAATTTCTTAACATTTTTAATCGTTTTTAAATTGTGTTTAATCTTTAGACCTCTACAAAGATCTCTGCCAGTCTTCCTCTTTCCGGAAGCTTTTCTCTTACTTCGATGGCAATTTCATGAGACTTCAGCTCTTTGCATTTTTTGATATAAGGAATCAGATCAAATTTGCCTTTTCCTTTGCTTTTAATAGATGGAGCATAGTAAGCTTCCTCAATATTTTCCGCCTTTACATATTGATTGAATGTTCTTTGGAAACTTCCTGTAAACACATCACAGATGATTTTATTAACCAGGTGAGGATATTTATTACTGATAATTCCAAAGGCATCGCAGAATTCTGTAGGTCTTATTTTATTGAAAACTGATGTTTTGGTACTGAACAAAAGATCTCTGATAGAATCTCCGGAATCATACCCGGAAGTCAGAAGAATGTTATATTGGTTTTGATCTTCAGCGGCATCTTTCTCTTTAAGTACTTTTTTCAATATATTCAATGACTCAAGAGAGTAATCTGTTGCAATTAAAATTGTTTTAGTCATGTTCTTATTATTTTGTATTGTGTTTATCTTTTTGATGATACAAAACTAGAACGACCATATTAGAAGATCTTTGGAATGGAATTAAAATGTGATTAAAGAGATTAAAATGAGATTAGAAAATTGTTAAGAGCCCTTAATATAGGAAAGAATCAGGATCAAAAAAAAGATATAAACATTTGTTTTTCAAAACAAAACAAATGAAAAATGAGTAAAAAATGCTAGAATAGAGATTCTTATTTGTTTATCTCTTCGCCTTTCTGCATGCTATAGAAATTCGGGAACTTCATCTGTACGGTTGTTCCCTGATTCTCGTGCGAACTTACAATCAGTTCACCATGATGCATTCTTACGATGTTTCTCGCTAATGGAAGTCCGATTCCGTAGCCTTCATAATTATTGGTATTAGAAGCCCTGAAGAACGGGTCGTAGATTTTGTTCATTTCCACTTCAGGAATTCCAATACCGTTGTCTTTTACAATGATGTACACATCCGAATTGGTTGCTCCCAGAGAGACTTTAACCTGTTGGAAATTAGAATATTTACAGCCATTACTGATGATATTGGCTACTGCAAGATGCAATAACTGCTCATTCCCTTGTACTTTCAGTTTCTTCGGGTTATCGGGAAGCATACTGATATCCAGATAGATATTATTCCGGGAATCAATTCTTCTGAGCGTTTCTATAACGTCCCAAAGCAACTGATCAATTCTTACCTTATCCATTTTCTGGATTTTCCCATCGAATCCGGTTTGGGCAATCATTAATAAGGCTTTGATCTTTTTATCCAGCTTTTCGGCTTCATCCAGAATAATTCCCAGGGTTTCTTTATATTCATCCGCTGTTCTGCTGATAGAAAGGGCAACATCGGCTTCTCCCATAATAGAGGTAAGCGGAGTTCTCAATTCGTGGGAAACATTTCCAATCAGATGATTCTGGGTTTCGAAAGAAGTTTCAATGCGGTTGAGCATATCGTTGAAAGTATCCACCAGTTCGTTAAGTTCTTTATTATCAGGCTGAGACTCCAGTCTTAAGTGAAGGTTTTCAGAACTGATCTCCTTTACTTTTCCAGTGATTTTTAAGATCGGTCTGAATAAAGTTTTAGATAAATAAAAAGAGAAAATCATACTAAAGAACAGAGACAGTACAATGCAGGTAAGCAGTGTTCGCTTTAAAAAACCCAGATAATAAACAACATAATGGTTTTTAGCAGAAGCAATAGCAATATAATCTTTATCATCATATTTGAAGCTCTGTCCTATATAATAGAATTCTTCATCATTATAATTGGACTCTCCTTCCTTGATAATATTTTTAAAGAAGTATGAAGGAATATGAATTTCCTGAGATATTTTTTTGAAATTGGAATCTGTAGGAACGGCAAAAACATAGTCTTTTTCCATTGGAAGTTCCTCATCATTCAGGCTGTTGAGAACATAATTTTCCGGAAGGTCGAGATGATCTTTGCTTTTTTCGATCTGAACAATCGTTGCTGTCCTGATCTTCAGCAGTTCATAAAATCTCTGGTGTGAAAAATTAACAATTGAAAAGTACACCAAACCACTGAACAGCAAAATGATGGCGGTAAAAACCAACATCAAGAGTACCATCGTTTTGGTTTGATTTGTAATGACTCTGTTAAACATTCATTATGTCTTTTTTAACACATACCCCATCCCTATCACGGTATGAATCAACTTATTATCGTCCTGGCTATCCAGTTTCTTTCTTAAATAATTTACATAAACATCTACTACATTGGTTCCCAGCTCGTAATTAACGCCCCAGACGGCATCCAGAATTTCCGCTCTTGAAATTACTTTTTCAGGATTATTCAGGAAGTACAGCAGCAGTTTATATTCTGTGGAAGTAAGAGAAATCTCTTCTCCGGCGCGGGTTACTTTCTTGGTATAATCATTTACCATCAGATCCGAAAACTGGAATACATGTTCATTATCCGGCTCCGGTTCGGCAATTTCCTGTGGACCGTTGTTGTTGCTTCTCCTTAGTAAAGACTTTACACGGGCTACCAGTTCAATGAATTTAAAAGGCTTCACCAGATAATCATCTCCACCACTTTCCAATCCGAGAACGATGTTTTCAGAAGTTCCCAAAGCAGTCAGAAATAAAATCGGAACACTCTGATTGGTTTTTCTTATTTCTTTACACACGTCCAGACCATTCATTTCCGGAAGCATAATGTCTAAAATTACCAGATCGAAATCATTAGCCTGCACCAGCTGCACTCCTGTACGCCCATCAAAAGCTACAGAAATTTCATATCCGTTTTCCTGAAGTCCCTTTTTAATAAAGGACACCACACTGGTTTCGTCTTCGATAAGAATAATTTTTTTCATAGATGAAATAAGGAGTTTTACAAAAATAGGGAAATTTTCTTGGGGAGAAAAAGTGAAAGAATGCGGGGAAGCAAGCAACAAATAATAATTTTCAATGAATTGATTCCCTCCTGTATCCAAACTCTATGGAATAATATTACCTTTGTTTGAATATAATTCAGGTTAAATTACACACAGTATGAATGACTTTTTAATAGGTATCGGCAAGAGATTAAAGGATATTAGAAAAAAGAATAATTTAACCATTAATGAGCTGGCCTTCAAAGCGAATGTAAGCAACGGACTTGTTTCTAGAATTGAAAACGGAAGAACGATTCCTTCACTACCTGTGTTATTGGATCTGATTCAGTCGCTGGAGATTGATGCCAGTTATTTTTTTGAAGGGGTTGAGAAAAAATCCAACGCCAAATTCATTTATGTTCCGAAAGAAAGCCAGCAAGTCATTGAAAAAGAAGTAGAAGCTGAAGGATTTAAGTATATGCATATCTTCAGCAAGAGTCTTCATTCTTTAGGTTTTGAAGCTGTTTTACTAACTCTTGAGCCCAATTCTAAAAGGGAAAAAGTCATTACGGATGCGTGGGAATTCAAATATATCCTGAAAGGAGAAGTAAAATACGTAATTGATAATGAAGAAGTCATCTTGAAAGAGGGTGATTCTTTGTATTTCAACGGAAAATTTCCTCATGTTCCGGTAAGCATCAGTGATGAAAGCTGTGTGATGCTTGTTCTTTATTTTTATACGGCTTAACTATTTCTTTTTTTATTTTGCTTTTGTTATTCTGAATGACACGTCAAGAATAGATTCAGTCCAAGTGTATGTAACGCTTCATCAGCGACAAGTAGCAGCCTTTGATTCCTTAAAAACATACTGTTTGAATCATAAAACTTTGTGTCTAAAATATCATCTACTGTAATCATTATCCTTTAATTTCTGATTTTCAGGCAACACAAAAGTTTACAAATATGCAACTTTCATTTTCCTGTTTTCTTCCAAGATGAACGAAATATGAATTAAAAAAGGCCCATTTTCAACTGATTTCAATTCTTATTATTTATGGTAAATATTTACTAAAAACGTTGAAACATTTACTTCAAAGCTTGTTTTCCTGAATTTTCAAAGGTTAACTCCTATTGGTTTTAAAGTAAAAAAAGCGTAACAAACCGGGCTTATTTGTTAAACAATACTTAATACAAAATATTTATATATATTAAAATTATTAGCGTGATTTGCATAAAAAATTTAATATATGTAAAAATGAAAACAAATTTAGAGAAATTATTCACCCTTGTTTTTGTCTGTTTCATAGTCTTTGTTACAGCGCAGAAGCAGTTAATTATAGGAACTGTGCTTGACGACAGTCAGCCTCTCCCCGGGGCCACAGTCAAAATAAAAGGCTTATCTAAAAATATAACGACTGATATTGAAGGGAAATTTACCATCAACGATATTAAAGAAGGCCAATATACTTTACAAATCAGCTACATCGGTTATGAATCTTCAGATATCAATGTAGATCTTAAACCGGAACAAACGGTTGACTTAGGAATTATCAAACTATCCCAACCGAGAAAAAATATTGATGAAATTGTCGTTACCGGAACGTTAAAAAATACGGAAGCGAGAGCTTTAAACCTTCAGAAAAATGCCATTAATATCACCAATGTCATCGCTTCTGACGGAATCGGAAAGCTACCGGACAGAAATGCAGCAGAAACCGTACAGCGTGTGCAGGGAGTTTCTATTGAAAGAGACCAGGGAGAAGGAAGATTTGTTTCCCTGAGAGGACTTCCGCCATTCTGGGCATCCACAACCATTAATGGAAACAGACTTCCCACCGCAGAGGAAGAAACGACTTCCAGAGCTACGGCATTTGATTTCTTTCCTACAGAACTGATCTCCTATGTACATGTAAACAAGTCTTTTACCCCAGATATGGAAGCTGACGGAATAGGCGGCGGTGTCAATTTTATCACCAAAACTCCACCGATGAAAACAGAGTTCAAAGCTACTGTGGGAAGCGGTTATAATGCAAAGTCTGATAAAGGCGTCTACAACCTTGGATTTTTATATGGAGGAAGAACAAAGGATAAAAAATTCGGGTATTTATTCAACTTTGCGCATTTCATAAGAAACTGGTCTACCGATAATTTTGAAGCACGAAGAAGTGGTGACGAAGGGGTTTTCAGGTTGGAACTTCGCGATTATAACGGAGTCAGAAAAACAACAGGGATCAATACCGCTTTTGAATATGTATTATCTCCAAAAACAACCTTCTATTTAAAAGGAATGTATGGTACTTTATCGGATGATGAAACCCACTATAAACACAGAATCCGTTTTGATAAATTCAGCAGTGCTAATAATACAGCAAGAGTAGAGCTCCAGAATATCCACAATTTACTGATAACAGAACTTACTTCTGTTTCTTTGGGAGCAGTTCATAACTTAAATAAAGGAAAAATCGACTGGGATCTCTCTTATTATGACAACAAATTTAAGTACGGCAATATTCCTGATAAACAGAACAATTCTTACTACGTCATCAAGTATACTCAATCTGGAGTAGGCATCAATCCTGATTATATTTCAAATCATGGAAATGGTCCGAGAGCATATTGGAAAGCTGACGGTGGAAAATTAGATTATAAAAATCCGGATGCTTTATTTGGTTTCTACAGTGACCCGAACTTTAAAATGGATGCTTCTCAGATGAGATTTACAGATCTTGAATTTTATAAAGTCTTTGTGGAGGAAAAGGATAAAATCGTAGCGGCTTTCAACCATGAGATCAATGCTTCTGATAAACTGACTTTAAAATATGGTTTTAAATACAGAGATAAAGAACGTAATGCAAAATTCTCCGATATTTTCTACAACTGGAGCAGTGGAACAGCCCCTCTTCTATCAGATTATTCACAATATCTCACAACACAGCCCAACGGACCGAAATATTTAAGTGAAATGAATGCCCATATCGGCAATACTTTTGGTCCGGTACTTTCAACCACAGGAATGAACCAGTTTTGGTATGACAACCAGGGAAATTTAAAAATCAATACTGCTGATTCCGAAGCATTGCAATATAATAAAGCATTAGGAAGAAACTTTGATGTGTTTGAAAAACATGCAGATGCTTACGGAATGGCAACCTATAAACTGAATGATAAAATCATCATTTTAGGAGGAATCAGGTTATCCAATACCAATACTAAAGTAAGAGGATACAGCGTGAATGATAACGTACTGACACCGGTAGAAAATACTAAAAACTATCTGGCTGTTCTCCCAATGATTCATTTAAAATATACGTTAAACGATAAAACCAATCTTCGTTTTGCTGCGACAAGAACTTTTTCAAGACCTAATTTTGGAGATCTTACTCCGGGCGGAACTTATATTGAAGCAGATAACGAGTTCAAAGGGGGAAACCCAAATCTTAATCCTACCTATTCTTTGAATTTTGACCTAATGGGAGAATATTATTTTTCCAACGTAGGGATTCTGAGTGGCGGTGTTTTCTATAAATCGATTACTGATCCTATTTTCCAGGACTCTTTTATCGGAAATTACAACGGAATCAATGGCGTACAATTCACAGCTCCTAATAATGGGAAAGCAGCATGGTTAGGAGGAGTTGAGTTGGGAATTAATAAAAGATTTGACTTCCTTCCAGGGCTTTTACAATACTTTGGAGTACAATTGAATGCCACCTTCATGACTTCCGAAATGGAAAAGCCAGGCGGAAGAACGGTAGCACTTCCCTACCAGGCAAAAGAATTGTACAATGCGCAGCTTTTCTTTGAGAAAAAAGGATTCAATGCAAGACTGGCTTATAACTACAAAGGAAAGTATGCTGTAGAATACGCTGAGGAGGATATCAATGATTCTTATTATGGTAAATACAGCAATCTGGATTTCGGAGGTTCTTATCAATTTACCAAATACCTGACTTTGTATGCGGATGTGAATAATATTCTGAACAAACCACTGATTTACCACTTCGGAAAAAGCGAAGACCGTCCTGAACAGGTGGAATATTATGGAGTACGTTTCAATCTTGGAATAAAACTGAACTTCTAAACCATTACCATGGCCAGAACCATCAATAAAAAAACACTGGTAACACTGAAGGCCGCATTTGCTGCTTTCGGTGTTTACTTCTGCATGTACGGTTTCAGGAAACCTTTTACCGTAGCTTCCTTCGAAGGGCTTTCCTATTTCGGAGTAGATTATAAGATTCTGATTATCATTGTCCAAGCTATTGGATATTTTATCTCAAAATTCATCGGGATCAAATTTATTTCGGAATTGAAACCTGAGAAACGAATCGCTTATCTCTTTACTTTCATTGCTATTGCTGAGCTTTCCTTATTAGGATTTGCAGCCGTTCCTGCTCCTTACAATATTCTCTTCATGTTTATTAATGGTATTCCGCTGGGAATGATCTGGGGAATTGTTTTCTCTTATATTGAAGGACGAAAAACCACCGAAATCATAGGATTATTTTTATGTTCAAGCTTTGTGGTTTCTTCTGGTTTTACAAAATCTGTAGGAAAATTTCTGATGGATACTTTTTCCATTTCAGAATTCTGGATGCCTTTTTCAGCAGGACTTATTTTCATTATTCCTCTGATTCTTTTCGGATTATTGCTTGAAAGAATTCCCAAACCTTCAGAAGAAGATATTTTGCTTAAAAATAAGAGACAACCGTTGAATGGTAAAGAAAGAAAAGCCCTGATTCAACAGTTTTTTGTTCCAATTGTGTGCATCATATTTTTATATATCAGTTTAACCGTTTTAAGGGATTTCAGAGATAATTTTAATCGTGAAATCTGGGACGGACTGAACTTTACTTTTGACAGTTCTATTTTCACTTTAACGGAAATTCCTATCGCCATAATGGTTCTGGTAATTTTAAGCTTTATGGTAAAAGTAAAGAACAATAAAAAGGCATTTGCTTATTATCATTACATTCTCTTTGCGGGAATTCTTACGGTAGGACTTTCTACATATCTGTTTCAGCAGGGTTCTCTGTCTCCTTTTTTATGGATGACGGTTTCAGGCTTCGGAATGTACATTTGCTATATTCCTTTCAACGGAATTTATTTTGACCGGATGATCGCCGCTTTTGAAATCAAAGGTAATGTAGGTTTTCTGATCTATATTGTAGATTCTTTTGGTTATCTGGGAAGTGTTCTGATTCTTTTGTATAAAAACTTTGGCTCGGCCCAAACTTCGTGGTTACATTTTTATATCCACTTAAATTATATCATCACAATAACGGTTTTCGTTCTTTCGGTGATTGCTTTTCTGACCTTCAGAAAAAAGTCAAAACCCAAATCTAAATCTAATCAATTCATCAATTTCGATACGTCGAAAATCTTATAAATATTTGCAAAATGACAACAAAATTTGATTTACTCGTTGTAGGAGGCGGAATTTTAGGAACATTCCATGCTTATCATGCGCTGAAGAAAAATCTTAAGGTAGCTTTACTGGAAAGAAATTCTGTTCCTCAGGGTGCCACAGTAAGAAATTTCGGACAGGTAGTACCCTCCGGAATGGATCTTAAATGGCAAAACTTCGGTAGAGAAAGCCTTACCATCTACAATGAACTTCATGATCAGGCAGACCTTACCATCAGACAAAATGGTTCCATCTATATTGCTTCCAATGATGAAGAGCTTCAACTGATTGAAGAGCTATATGAAATCAACAGAAATAATGAGTATGAATCTGTTTTATTATCTAAGAACGACTGCATCAAGAAATTTGACGGTCTCCGTTCAGACTATTGCAAGGGAGGTTTGTTTTTTCCTCAGGAACTTTCCGTAGATTCTGCAGATATGATTGTAAAACTTCACAAGCTGCTTCAGGAAAAAATGGGATTACAGATCTTCTACAATACAACTGTACTGGAAACCCATGAAGATGATCAGAAATGTACAGCGGTAACGGCTGATGGAACGGAATTTAACGCTTCCAAAATCATAATCTGCGGTGGACACGAGTTTAAAACTTTATATACTAAAGTATTCAATGACAGTGATCTGGAAGTGAGTAAGCTGCAGATGCTTCAGACCAAACCACAAGGAATCTATTCACTTCAGGGAAATATCCTTACTGGACTTTCTGTAAGAAGGTATGAATCTTTCAGCGAATGTCCTTCTTTTCAGAAAATCAAGGCTTTAGAAGATCCTAATTCGTTTGAGAAGAAATACGGAGTTCATATTTTATTCAAACAGGCTCTGGATGGTTCTGTCATTATAGGAGATTCTCACGAATATGCAGATGCCAAAAATGCAGATGATTTGGGGTATGATCTTAATATGGAGATTGATGAATTCATGATTCATGAGGCTAAGAAAATTATTGATCTTCCTACGTATGAAATTCAGAGGAGATGGTTCGGAATCTATTCCCAGTGCAAAACAAAAGATATTTTTGAGCACAGCCCATCCGCTAACATTCATATTGTAACGGGTATCGGAGGAAAGGGAATGACGGGAAGCGGTGGCTTTTCCAAATTTAATATTGAAAAAATTTACGCATAAAATTCAAATGAAAAATATAGAATTACTCGTTCTGGATATGGCCGGAACAACAATTGATGAAGATAACGTAGTCTACAAAACACTTACCAATGCTGTAAATGATTACGGCTACGCAGTAAGCCTGGAAAAAGTATTATCCAGCTGTGCCGGAATGGAAAAACTGGAAGCGATCACAAGTCTTTTAAAAGAAATCAATGGGAACGAAGAAGATGCTCCTGCTATTTTTGAGAATTTTTCTGACCAGCTGAAAGAATCTTATCAAAATCTGGATGTAAAACCCATCAACGGAACGCAAGATTTCTTATTGAATATGAGGTCTCAAAACAAAAAAATTGTTTTAAATACAGGGTATACCTCAGAAATCGCCCACCAGCTTTTAGATAAACTCAACTGGAAAGAAAGTATTCATTTTGATGCTTTGATTACTGCTGATGATGTTTCAGAAAGCCGTCCAAGTCCTGAAATGATTCATCTTGCAATGAAGAAATTCAATATTACTGAAGCTCATAAAGTTTTAAAGGCAGGTGATTCTGTGATTGATATTGAAGAGGGCAAAAATGCAGGCTGTGGATTAACAGTAGCGGTACTTTCCGGAGCTCAGAGTAAATCAGAGCTTGAAAAGGCAGCTCCTGATTATATTCTGAATACGATTTCTGAAGCTGAGGGAATCCTTTAATCCATTTTTTCAGATTATTTTTAAATACTTCTTGACACAAATGTTTCCATGGTTTTTCTATTGGAAATGTTTGTGTTTTTACCGCCCCTTCAAAAATTCTTTGAATTTTCGACAGCCCTCCGGAGGAGGAGAATGTAGTACGGATCATTAGGTATTTGTTATAACCGACATATTCAGAAACCTTTTTTGATCTTCTATTCACAAAGTATGTAACTTAAAATAAACAGAGTCATTTTTCTTTTGTGGCTTTTGTGGTTAATATCTAAGCTTTTTTCGGTGATCTTTTTAATTATCAATTAATTAACTTTCCGTTCATAAATTTTTACAAATAGTAAACTAATTTTACAATAGTTAAAAATAAATTACTATTTGTAAACTTTCACAATTCTAAAAACCCTTTTTCCCCATGAAAACAAAACTATTGTCAATGGCTGTTGTAATGAGCTGTTTCCTTGGAGCTCAGACCAAAAAAGTTCTTTTTATCGGTATTGACGGATGTCGTGCAGATGTCATGATGTCTACACCAACTCCCAACATCCAAAACCTCATCAGTCAGTCTATTTATTCTATCGACGGACTTTGCGCTGCCACCACCTGGAGCGGAAACGGATGGAGCACCATGCTTACCGGCGTATGGCATACCAAGCACAATGTTCAGGACAATAACTTTGCCAGCCCAAACTATGTCAATTATCCGGATTTTTTAACAAGAGCAGAGACTTATAATCCCGCTCTAAGAACAATTTCTCTGGCTCATTGGTCGCCTATTAACGACAAAATCATTCAAACCGCTGATGTAAAAAGTAATTTCGCAACGGATCTTGCAGTGAAAAACGCAGCTGTTACAGCTTTACAGAATGATAATCCGGATATTCTCTTTGTAGATTTTGATGATGTAGACCATGCCGGACATTCTTATGGATTCTCATCTACTGTTTCTCAATATGTCAATTCTATTAAGACTACGGACTCTTATATTGGAGAAATTGTTGCAGCTATGAAAAACAGGCCTTCTTATAACAACGAAGACTGGCTGGTAGTATTGACAACAGATCACGGTGCTATTGAAAGTTCTCATGGAGGAGGAAATCTTTCTGAAAGAAATATTTTTACGGTATATTCCAATCCTGGATTTATTCCTCAGCAGATCAGCAAAACTGTTATAGAATCCAATAAAACATTCAATCAATTGAATTTCCCGGCAGGAACTTATGCAAAGCCAGCAAGCCAGACTCCTTTTAATTTTGGAGCTAATCAGGATTTCACCATCGAGTTTTGGGTAAAGCCTAATGCAGCTTACTCCAGTGATCCGGTGATGATCAGTAATAAAAACTGGGCTAATGGGAAAAATAAAGGATTTGTGTTCTCAGGATATTCAGGACAGACTTTCAAAATGAATATTGGAGATGGAACGAACAGAATTGACCTGGTAGGCGGAAAAGTGGAAACAAATAAGTGGAAACATATTGCGGCAAGCTTTGACAGAGATGGTCTTGTAACATTGTACGAAGATGGTGTTCCGGTAACTTTTGCTAAAATGAATACCATCGGAAATATTGATTCCGGGCTTCCTTTGAGTTTAAATCAGGATGGAACCAATGCTTACGGAATTAATCTGGCGGCTTCTTATAAAGATGTAAGAATCTGGAAATCGGCTCTTCCCAATGATGTTATCGTGAATTGGGCGAACCAGGATATTACAACTTCACATCCTTATTATTCTCAATTATTAGCCAACTGGAAGTGTAATGGAACTTCAGGAAATACATTGACTGACTCTGGTCCAAACGCCAATCATATGACCGTGACAGGTTCTCCTACTTATAATGCGGGTATAGTGAATAATTTTAAAGTGTATGATTACACCTCTACAACAAGAGAAACAGATCATTTCCCTACGGTATTGAACTGGCTTTGTATTCCGGTACAGTCTTCATGGGGAATAGATGGAGTGAATAGAATTCCGGCATGTTCCAAAGAAATATTGGCAGCAAAAGAAACGAAAGCAATCATTGAAGATTTTAAAATTTATCCTAATCCAGTTTCAACATTCCTTGGAATCCAGTATCAATCTGAGGATAAGGAAATTAAAGCAGAAATCATCGACAGTAAAGGATCAAATGTTTTAACAACCCATTTAAAGTCTTCAAGAGGTTTTTACGATGAAAAAATCAATATCGGAAATCTTCCGGCTGGGGTGTATTTCATTAAAATCAACGGAAGCAAAAAAGCACTGACCAAGACATTCATCAAGAAATAAAACAGTAAAGCAATTAGATTTAAATTTGATATTAGAACAAGGATATTCCTATCCGAGTTCTAATATTTTTTTGTTTATGCAAAGATCAACTCCATTCTGACATCTGCACGGTCGTACTCGGCATGACCGATAGGGATATGGATAAAGCCCAGCTTTTCGTACAACTTAATAGCCGGAACAAGGATAGAGTTGGTAACTAGAAAAACTTTTTCTGCCTTTAATTCTTTTGCTTTTTCCACTAGAGCATTTCCCAGCAGATAGCCTATTTTTTTTCCCTGAGCTTTAGGACTTACTGCCATCTTTGACAGCTCAAAAGTAAGAGGATGATCTTCCGTTTTTACCAATGCGCAGGTTCCTACAACTTCTCCATCCAGCAAAGCAAAGGCTATATGTCCTCCTTTATTTAAAATCTCTTCTTCCGGATGATCCAGCAGTTTATAATCTCCCGCTTCCATTACAAAAAATGTTTTGATCCATTCTTCATTTAAAGCTTTGAAGGCTTCTTTATACTGAGGTTCATACGTTATAATTTTTACTTCATTCTTGATATCATTCATCACTATAAGGTTTATTAAATTCTGTTTTTTATCATTTTTCCCAGCTTTTCCAGATCACTTTCCACTCTGTCTGTCCATTCTAATGCATAATTCAGGCGCATACAGTTCTGATACTGATTATATTGTGAAAACATCCTTCCCGGGGCAAAGTTTACTTTCTGGCTGACCGCCAAATCATAAAGATCTTCTGTGCATATTCTCTTATCCAGTTCCAGCCAGAGCATAAAACCGCCTTTGGGTTCTGAGATTTTGGTATTATCCGGAAAATATTCAATCACCGATTTCTGGATCTGAAGGTAGTTGGCGTATAATTTTTTCTAAACATTCTAAGATGATGATCATAGCGTCCGTGGGCAAGAAAATCTGCAATCACATCTGAAAACAAAGAAGGTCCGCTCACCGTCTGAACCAGTTTTTGGCGAATAATTTTCTCTTTAAATTTTCCAGGTGCTACCCATCCTACTCTAAATCCCGGAGCCAATGTTTTGGAAACCGAGCCTACCCACATCACAATTCCTGCTTCATCATAAAACTTACAAGGCTTTGGTCTTCCTGCTCCGAAATAGATGTTTCCGTAGACATCATCTTCTACCAAAGGAACATTGTGTTCGGTAAGCATTTTAACCAATTCTCTTTTGTTTTCATCCGGCATCTGAAATCCTAGTGGATTATTATAATTTACCACAAAACAACATGCAGATAGCTTTGGAAGCACTTTCTTTAGAGCATCCAGATCCACTCCTGTAATAGGATGCGTAGGAATTTCTACTGCTTTCAGTCCCAATAATTGAATGGCCTGAAGAATTCCAAAATACACAGGGCTTTCCACTGCCACCGAATCTCCCGGTTGCGTCACGGCCATTAAGCAATTATAAACGGCATTCATCGCTCCGGAAGTGATGACCAGATCATCTTCTGTGATTTTCCCTTCCATAACCATTGACCATTTGGCAATTTCCCGGCGCAGCACTTCGCTTCCCTGCACGGGTTCGTAGTTGGTTCCGCTGTCACTTTTCCTTTTCATCACATCAATCATGCATTTTTTCATCTTAGCTACCGGAAGAAGACTTTTACCCGGAATTCCAAGAGCAAATTGTGTAACATCTGTTCCTCCGATACTTCCGAACACCTTGTCAATCAAATCCTGAGGGGTGTTTTTACCTTCAGAAACCTTCATCTGTGTCACAGAAGGCAGCGCCAGTTTTCGCTGGGAAGTCTGGCTTACATAATATCCATATTTCGGACGTGATTCTACCAGCGAACGGCTTTCGAGTTCCATATACGCTTGTTTTATGGTATTCAGACTTACATTATATAATTTCTGGGCACTTCGCAATGAAGGAAGCCTGTCTCCAAACTGCAGAGTTTCACTTTTAATCTGCTCTGTGACAGAATTGGCTATTTTAAGGTACAGAACATCTTTAGACATAGAATCCGGGTTTTAAGTAAATGTACAATTTTATCCTGTTTTTATTCAGGATTCAGCCAACTGATCATACTGTTGATACTGCTTTTTAATTGCTCCGGATCCTTGAAATTGGATGTATTATTATTTTTGCAATATCTTTCAGCCCGGGAATAAAAATTCCTTTTTTCTGATTCCGTCATTCTGTTTTTATCATAGATTTTAAAAGATATTTCATCCTTTTCGTTGATGATAAGACTGGCAAAAGCAACAGTTTCTTTTCCGTTTTTAGCCAAAAGAAAAGGAAGTCCGAAATTCTGATCTACCTGCTTCAAATTCTGTGTTTCCAGAAAAATGTTTTTCAGCACCAACATGTCTGATACATAAGCCTCAGCATATTGAAACTGTTTCTGATGTTGAGTGATTGTTTCCATATTTTCTTCTTTAGCTAAACAAAATTATGGAGTATTTAATTTTGGACACAGATACAGAACTATAGAATATTATGGGTACAGATTTTTTATCTGATCTTTTTCCTTTCGCATATAAAGCAGATTTTGTCTGGAAGAAATCCTAATTCGCACAATTGATAATAGCATAGAAATAAAAAACAGACTGTTTCTATCTGAAACAGCCTGTTGACAACTATTTAAAGTCTCATGGTTATTGTTCTGCTTTTTTAAGAGCTTCTTTGATTCCTTCCAGTCCGTCTCCGAATTGCGCAAGCAGTGCTACAATCTGCGACATTCTATCATTTTCACCCAGTCCTTTCAGGGTTTTATTTTTAACAAAGGTTTTCTTTATTTCATTCCAGCGTTCTGTTTCTTCTTCTGAAAGAATTCCTATCAGTTCTTTCAGTTTCAGCATATTGGCTTCTGCTCCGGTTGTCAGTGTCTGAGATTCATTCTGATAGTGATTCAGGACAATCTGGGTAACTTCATTATCTTTAAGAATAGGCTGTATTTGTGCAATCAGCTTATTCATATTACGGTAAGATCCCTGCAGTTTGAATGGCGGCTCATTTCTGTAATCGTCTGACATAGCTGCGGACGCGATATATTCTTTGTTCACCTTCAACACCATATTTCTCACTGTGATCGTGCTTTTCAGTACTGAGCTGAAATCTGATATTTCACTGGAGCTGAAATTTCCTTTCAGGCTATCGGCAGGATTATCTGTAAGTACACAATCATAAAGTTCATACAGGTTTTCCATTCCCGGATTGGTCAGCCTGGTCAGATATTCATTAGACATTAAAGCATTTTCAATAAGACTCAGGTCAAAAAGATCTGTTTTCGATCCGGATATTTCTCCCAGATTGTATGTATCTGAACGGTTGGCCAGCATATCCGGAATTTTAAACTTTTCTCCACTCTCTGTGTATGGATTTCCAGCCATGACAAGGCAGAATCTTTTGGATCGAAGGTCATAAGTTTTACTTTCTCCATTGTATATTCCTTCAATCTTTCTCTGTCCGTCTGCAAGAGAGATGAATTTCTGTAAAAACTCAGGATTACAGTGTTGGATATCATCAAGATAAAGCATAACATTATCTCCCATTTCCAGCGCAAGATTCAGTTTTTCAAGCTCTTGTCTTGCCCCAGCATTTTTGGCTTCAGAAGGGTCTGTTGATACAATATCGTATCCTAAAGATGGTCCGTTGATCTTCATAAATACCAGTCCCATACGCTCTGCCATATATTCCATCAGGGTTGTCTTTCCGTATCCGGGTGGAGATACCAGAAGAAGCATTCCCATTCTGTCTGTTCTTTTGTCTGAACCTGCTGTTCCCAATTGCTTGGCAAGATTCGCTCCGATAAGAGGAAAATAAACATCATTAATCAGTTTATTTCTCACAAATGAGCTTAATACCTGAGGCTTGAAAGTATCCAGCTTCAATGCTTTTTTCTTTTCATCTACCCAGTTGTATTTCAATTCCTGAAGCTGTTTGTATTTAGGAACGGTAACTGTATTAAAATGGCTAAGGCGGGATACAAACTCAAAGTAGTTAAGATGATATTCTGTCTCTTTTTCAAGCGACTTCAGCTCTTTTATGGCTACTTCATACGCAATGTGTTTGATATTTTTCGGATCAAATTTTTGGGTAATGATAAATGCTGCCACCTCCGGCATAATATCCCGGTTAACCTCTGAACCCAAGGCCTTTACCGCGCTTTCCGCAATATAATAACATGCCTTAGGATATTCATACATCACCTGTAGCTGGTTAATAAACTCAAGGTCTTTGCCTTTTTCCTTCAGTTCTTTCAGGAACAATTCATACAATGCTGCTGCTTTTTCTGAAATCAGGAAGTTTTCTTTGTCTTCCTGTTTCAGGTAGGTGGCAGCATTGATACAATCCGTTTCTTTAAAAATACCATGGGCTGATGCAAAAGATTTCATTTCTTCTGAAAGTTCTCTGCTTAAATACTCAAACCCTTGCTTTATAGTGAATGATTCAGCAATAATAGCGGCTGCTTCAAACTGTTTGGTATAATATTCTTTTTTATCATTTTCCAGGAAAAACCAGAAAAGCTGTGCTAATGATCTTTCCTCTGTTGTGAACCTCATCAGTCCCAGTTCATTGTGCATCTGCTGAAGTTTCAATACAATTGTCTCAGCATCTTTATCATGAATTCCTTTTACCAGTCCTTCTCCGAAATGCTCTGCTGTAAACTGCTGTACAGCCTTTTCGTTTTCAGCCTCTGAGGTTATTTCCTTGTGAGCGGAGAACACATTCCAGGCGAGGTATTCAAATCTTTTTACTTTGTTATTTTCTGAAACAAATTCCTGATTCCATACTTCTTTAAATTCATCAGCTGTGAAGTTTAAAGGTTCATAAAAGCTGGTTCCGGTAAGGTGGTAGTAATATTGAGCATTTCTTAGCACCAAAGTAAGATCCAGCTTCTGCTGATTGACTGCAAATTTATAGTCTCCCAATGCAATAACGCTTTCCCCGTCTGCGTAGATCTCTTTTTTATCTTTCAGCTTTCTAACTGCTTCCTGCTGCTGGGTTTTTAACAAGGTCTGAACCTCCTCCGACTTTGCTGAATCTTCCAGTTCTGCGAGCTGTCTGGAGAGATCTCTCACTTTCTCCACCATCAGATCGGCGGCAAAATAGCCATTGATCTCATTTTCTGAGTCAAAAGATTCTGCTTTGGTCTGTACGGATTTCAGGATTCTCTGTGCAGCATCAAAAAGATTCTGAGTCCTTTTATTTCTTGCTTCGGTAAGCTGTACCCTTTTATTCTGGAAATGTCCGTAAACCTCTTCTCTTTTGATTCCTATCTGCTGAATGAATTCTTCGAAATCAATAAATTTCGTTTCCATTTCTTCCAACTGAATAGAAAGTTTGGTCAGATATTCATCACATTTCTCAGGAGTTTGCGAAAGCTCCAGAAAATTGATCACAGACTGGTCAAATAAGGTAATCTGAGCCTGAAAATCTGAAGCCAGTTCTTTTCCTGAAATTTCTCTTTTTCTTTTGCTGAGTTCAAGTCTTTCCTGATTCAGTTTTGCAAAAATCAGAGAGATGTTTTCAATAATCTGGGTAGACTGGGAGGTGTCTTCAATTTTAAGGTTATTAACGATATCCACCAATAATTCAAGCTGCCCGGAAAGGGTATTGATATTTTCTTCAATTGTTTTGGCATCAATGGCTTTCTGTAATCCAATGATATCTTCGGAAATCTGCTGTGCTCTTTCTTCGTATGGCAATAATGCTCCTTCCTGAAGCAGAAATTCTACACAGGCATTTGAAAGTTCTGTATAACGGTCTGCAAGGGATTTTTCCAATTTATCCAGTAAAGCAGTATCTGCATATTTAAGCTCTCTTGCTCCTGTCACTTCACCCCTTAAAGCTCTGATCTGAGAAAGAGCATCAATATATTCTGTAAGCTGAGAATAATGAAGCCTTTTGGTATCATCAAGAACTTTCTCACAGGACTGTTTTATCTTTTCTAAAGCTTCTTCTGTATTTTTTCTCTGTTCTACTACTTTTTCGTATTCATTGATGGCAGAATGGGCAATCGCTCTGATCTCCTTCAATGGTGCATCAAGCTTCTGGACCTCATCTTCACCAAGGAAATAGTAAGTATCCAGAATAAAGGTTGAGAGCTTTACGATATCATCATATAAACCACTGTAAGAGTCTTTTTTGTTCAGAAGGGTGATCAGCTCCTGACTCTCTGCCATTACTCTTACAATATCCTTATTTCCTATTTTGTAAAGTAAACTGTCTGCTTTTTCAATATTGGGTAACAGTTCTTTAGAAAAAGGAGTCTGCCAGATCTGAGACAGATGATGCTTTGTGGTTTCGATGCTTTCTCTCAGATAGATCAGTTTTCCATCATGTAAAAACGTAAATCCACTACAACGGATCGGAGTTTCTATGGTCTGGGTGATGATATTGTAAGAAATAAGCTGATAGTTATTCGTTTTATCATCATAAAAAACATACAAAAAGTTCTCTCCGTTCGGTTCCGTAATGGTTTTCAGATAGTAAAGCCTGTTCTGATCCTGAGAAATCACTTTTAATCCTCCGGTCTGAAGCGCATATCCGTTTGAAAACAATACCCCTTGATTTTCGGGAAGCAAAAGTCCCGAATATTTAAGAGCATCTGCTCTGGAAACGGTCTTTTCTTTGTGGTTATAAATAAAATAGCGTTCTGTTTCCTGATAAGGCTTTATCTTAAACAAAACAAGATTATCCAGATCACAGAAATGAATCTCTGCATCATCCAGATTCTGATCTTTGTGAATGACATCTTCAGAATAAATTCCCTTCCCGGTATCTGTATTGTCTTCTACTTTGATGGTAATATCTCCACCGATGCTTTCTACAAAAACTTTATCTGCTAAGGAAATATGAGGATGTTTTCCGGATCTCTGCATATCTCTTGTTGCCTTTGTCCATACAAAGCCATGCTGCTGAGGATATGAGGTTTCGGAGGCACTTCTCGAATCGATATACGTCAAGTGATTCCCTTTAATCAGCCATTTAAAGGCTTTGATATCTGTAGTACTTTCCGACAGCTGAAAAACCATATAAAGATAGTTTTCCGTGAAGGTAAATCGGGCAAAGAAAGTATTTCTGTAATATTTGTAAAGGTTTTTAAACTCGTCAATGAAAACCTCATCATTGATCAGGGTGTGATCCTGAGGTTCAAACCGGTCATTATTGATTGTATATATTGAAAAAACGTCCGAAATATTGATTTCCGTCTGAAGTCCCAGATGTGCATTAGACCCGAAAATCAGGTGGTCACCCAGTGAATAGATATCTTTGGCAATACAGCTGTGATCCGTAGAAATTCTTTCATTGGCTACAAGCGAAAAATCGACTCCGCCAAATATATTTTTACGGTTTTCATTAAGCTGTTGAAGTCTCTGAATCAGATCATTCTTCTGCTCATTTAAACGGTTCTGAATAATTTCGTAAGTTCCGGAATTAAGTTGTTCTGACATCGTTTTTATTTAGGTTGTCATGACTGCTGAATTACAGCAGGTCTTTGTATAACTTGTGGTACTTTGAAAATTTTTTTGATATAAACCTTATAGATTTTGGAAACCTATAAGGTTTGAGTGTTAGAATCTTTTAAGCATTTAAAGCACTCTTGTATTAAACATGGTTGTTATTCACCGGCTTGTGCTCCACACCCAGGTGTTTAGCCATGTCCAGAGCTCTTTCCAGAATACCTTTTTCCTGTTGATTGGCTACGCCATTCAGTTTAAAGATCAAAGAAGCAATGCTCATATTTTTGATGTCATCAGAAGAGATTTTATATTTATCCACCATTCCCATCACTTTTCCGATGATATTTTCTCCATCACCCAGAAGGTTTTCTTTTACAATCTGTGCATTTTCACTGTGGCTGATGAACTTATCCAGCCCTTTTCCTGCAGAAACCTGTCTTATAACATTGTCGAAGAAAGTATTGTCCCCTCCGACGATATCAATTTTTGCAGATTTGAAAGCTTCCGCCAGTACCATAGACTGCGCTTCTGCGATATCTTTCTGAATAGCGATCTGAGCCAGTTCCACATCTTTTTCTTTGGCAAGCTGAAGACGGAATTCTTCGTGATCTTTTCCGGCATCATTCAGTTTCTTCATGGCTTCTGCTTTCTCTGTGATTCCTGCTGCTTCTGCCAATGCTTTTTCTTTGATGACTTCTGCCTGGGCAATTCCTTCTTTTTTGTTGGCATCAGCTTTTTTCTCAATAACAGTTGCTTCTGCAACGCCTTGTCTTTCTGCAGCATCTGCTTTCGCATGCATTACCTGAGCTTCTGATAATCCTACGGTTGCTTCTTCTTTTGCTTTCGCATCTGCAATGATCTTACGGGCTTCAGCTTCTTTTTCTGCTGCATCTCTCTTCGCCTGTGCTTCAATTACATATTTCTGCGCATCTTTTTCTGCTGCCAATCTGCGGGATTCTGCAGCTCTTGTTTCCTCGATCAGCTTTTTCTCTGCTTCCTGAGTGGCAACGGTAATTTCTACCTGCTTGTTTCTTTCTGCTGTTTTGAAGGCTTCCAGATCTTTGATTCCCTGCTGCTCTTCCACTACGGTTTTCTCCATGGTTAATCGCTCGCGGATCGCATCCTGAATACTTTTCTTCTCCAGCTCTATTGCTTTCTCTTTTTCAATCTGAGCAAGAGAGACAATTCTTTCTCTTTCTGTAGCTTCAAGGGCTTTATCTTTTAATACTCTTTCTGTTTCTACCAGATCTGCACGTTCTTTATTTTTAGCAGCAATAACGACCTGACGAAGTTTATTTTCTTCTGCAATCTGCAGTTTTTCTTCTGTAGCAATACGAACGGTTTCATATCTCAGACGTTCTTCTTCTTCTACTTTCAGAATTTCCGCATTTTCTCGGGCTTTGATATTGGCCACTTCTCTTTTTTGAGATTCTTCTTTTTCTGCCAGCTGTTTTTCAAGTTCCAGAATGGCTTCTCTGGCTTCTACATTTTGTTTTGTAATGGTTTTTTCTTCATCACGACGAACCTGATTGGCTTTAATATTTTGGGTCGCTGTAAGTTCAGTAATTTTCTTAATTCCTTCTGAATCAAGGATATTATCTTTATCTAATTTATCAATTGAAGTCTGCTCAAGGTAGTCTATCGCACAATCGTCCAGAACATAGCCATTAAGATCTGTTCCGATGATATCAAGGATTTCCTGACGGAACTCGCTTCTTGCTTCATATAATTCTGTAAAATCAAATTTCTTTCCTACTGTTTTAAGAGCTTCTGAAAATTTAGCTTCAAACAATTCTCTTAATGTCTGGGCATCAGAAGCACGCTGGCAACCAATAGTTTGCCCTACATTCACAATATCATCTACTGATTTATTGACACGGATAAAAAATGCCACCTGAATATCTGCTCTCATATTGTCTTTGCAGATCAAGCCTGCTCTTCCCTCTCTTGAAATCTCCAGTTTTTTTACGGAGATATCCATAGATTCCATACGATGGATAATAGGAATAACAATACCGGCATTAAAGAAGACTTTTGTACCTCCATAACCAGTTCTTAAAATAACAATTCCCTGAACAGTTTTTTTATACATCGATAAAATCCAGAAAATCAATCCGATTGATGCTACCACAGCAACAACAATTCCAGCAATTAAAGGTAAGTTCATAGTTTTATAAGTTTATAGTTTATATAGATGTGTTTTTTTTGTTTTTATAAGAATTGGAAGATGATATCCATGATATAATTCAGCAAGATCAAAAAAATAGTTAGCATGATTATTAGTTTTTTATTTTAATATCTTATTGATTTCTGTACATAGTAAATCCTTTTTTCGGGTTCCTCATCTACAATCATAACCCGGGTTCCATGCTCCAGCCTGCTTCCGTCTTTACTTCTCACCATCAGCGTCATAGGATCGCTTCCGATAAAGACTTCCATCATCCCTATTTTATCATCCTGAATGCTTGATTTCAGGCGGCCTTCTCTTCCTAAAAAGGCGTACGATAATTCACCTTTATGATTGATTTCCTTAAAAAAGGGATTCAGCGGCTTCAGAATGATTTTGGTTAATAGCATTCCTCCAATCATCATTGGAAAAAGGATCAGTATTCCTGCCCAAGTAGGAAGAGGTACGAAATAATTCAGATAAAACGAGCCCAGCCATGTGATCAGCAATGAAAGTGTAAGAAAATACGTGACCGGAACGATATCCAGATTCAGAAATTTCAGGAAATGCATCCAGGCTGAAGGATCATGATCGGGTGCGTGAAGATGACCGTCCGGAGCTTCTATATCAGCATCTGCATCCAGGTCGGAATGAATTCCTACATCGATATCCAACCCTGTAAGAATGGTAAAGAGCCAATAGACCACTGAAAGCCCGAGAAGCACTGTCAGCACCGTATTTACCGGAGAAAATGCTATATTTAAAAATTCCTGAAAGGTCATATATTAGCCTTTTTTAAGGGTTTCCTTTAATCTGTTTAAAGCTTCTTCAGCTTTTGTATCATTATTGTTTACCATGGCATCGATCTCTTCATCAATGCTTTTTCCTGATTTTGAAAGGTCAGAATAAGCTTCTGCAAGGGCTTCCTGCTGTACAACACGATCCTTCAGTTTTTCCAGCATGCTTACCGCGCTTCCGGTATCCATCTGGGTCATCTTCTGATTGATATCTTTTGTGGCTTCACTCACCTGAACTCTTGCTTTCAGGGTTTTCAATTCATTTTCCCATTTGGTAATGCTTGATTTCAAATGGTTGATATTACCCTGTAACTTTTCGCAGTCAGCAAACAGTTTCTCATGTTCTTTCTGAAGAGCTGTTGCCTTTTCCAATGAAGAGGTCTGTTTTTTCAGTGCTTCTTTAGCAAGACGGTCTGCCTCAGCGGTCTCCACTTCTCCTTTTTCGGCTTTCTGAACAATGACTATAGCTTTATTATAGTAATCTTTGGCAGTTTGCTCTTCAGTTTCTGCCTCATTTTTTTTGCGTATGGCAAGAGCTTTCAGCTGAGCGAGAGCTTCTATACTTTTTCCCAGCTGTTCTTTCATTTCGCGGATTCCCTGTTCCGTTAAATTGATTGGGTCTTCAAAGCTGTCGATCACAGAATGGATTTCTGCTTTTCCTATCGTTAACAATCTTTTAAAAATGTTCATTTTAAATATCTTTTGTGAATTACTTACTCATTTCAAGCATTTCCGTTGTAAATTCCCCCACAAGGATTCCTAAAGAATTGATGGAAGCCATCACTTCGTTTTGCGCCATATTATCGGTTGGGAGTGTATCTCTGAAAATCACCCTTCTTCCGCTTCCGTCCAGTACAAATGCTCCGTGAACGATGTCTCTGTTTTTCTGAAGGAGTCTCAGAAATATTTTTTCGGATGGATTTTTGATTTCAAAAAGAAACTGTTCCATGATCAGAATAGAGTCTGATATTATAAGAATCATGTTTTTTATCCCGTTGGATTCTTTTTCGATGATTAAGATTCTCTGAGCCTCATCTTCCAACGTGATGTTAAACTCATAATCTAACAACCACTCTTTGACCGTTCTGAATATTTGATTTCTCATGATGGCTGGTTTAGTGTTTTATTTTTCGTCTAGACAAATATAAAATAAAATTTTCAAAATGCAAATATTATTAGCAAATAATTGTTTCAGATTCTCTATCTTTGCAAAAAAGATTATACAAAATGAGCTTCTTTGGAACTAATATTAAAAAAATAAGACAGGTTAAAGGACTAAGCCAAAAGGCTTTTGCTGATTTATTTGATTTAAACAGAGGAGTAATAAGCTCTTATGAGGAAGGGCGTGCAGAACCTAAGATAGAAACTATATTAAAGGTAGCTAATCATTTTAACCTTAATCTTGACAAATTATTGACAGAAATCCTCCAGGTAAACCAATTAGTAAGCGTTTCTGATATAGATCAGCTGATGCTTTTCCCGGAGCTGGCTATTCAAAACAGCAAAGAAGCAAAGACAGACATAGAAGAAAATAATCCAAACACGGCAGTAATGCAAAAAATATTAGCATCCGTTGATCTTTTGTATGAATTTACTTCTGAAAAACCTTTGCTACCACAATATCAATACGGTGATATTCTATTTCTGAACAAAGCAGATCAGAAAACAGAATCTATCAACCATCTTCTTATTTATCAGGATGGAAACCTCTCATATGTTACTGATAAACAAACAATAACCAAATCTCGTACGGAATATTATAAAATTGTAGGATACGTTTCTACTACTGAGAAAAATATTTTCACCAGTATTTTTGAAAGGCTGGAGAATCTTGAAAAGAAAGCCGATAACAGATAAAATAAATACGTACACGATTAGATTATTCTTGTAAAATCAAAATTATTCCTTTCTTCTTTTTATTGTAAAAATGCAAAAACTAAACTTTTGTGTAGTAGTAATTCTCTCTCATACCTATATTTTTGTTTCTAAAATATAAATAATGGAAGAGCAATACTCCCGAAACAGGCTATATGTAAAAGAAGAGGAGCAGAAGATTATCAAAGATTTTTCTATATTACTTGCCGGATGCGGTATTGGAAGTAACATAGCAGAATGTGCCTTACGTTTTGGTTTTGAAAACATTACACTCGTGGATGGCGACACCATTGAATTATCTAATCTGAACAGGCAGAATTATACCTACCAGGATATTTCTTCTTATAAAGCAGAAACCTTATATCACCGATTGAAAAGCATTAATCCCAATGCCAACATTCGTTTCCACAGTGAGTTTATTACTAAAGACAATGCTGAGGAAATCATTGGAAACCATAACATCGCTATCAATGCCCTTGACTTTTCAACAGAAATCCCAATTATTTTCGATAAGATGTGTCAGGAAAAAAACATCCCTGTTCTGCACCCTTATAATCTGGGCTGGGGAGCATTGGTTATGGTAATCAGCGAAAATATGGGATTGGAATCTTTGCAGAAAGATGAAGAAAACTTTAATGAATTAAATGTTGTTCAGTACGTATCCAGCCACATGAGATATTGGGGAAACCCTCAGCAATGGCTTGAAGATATTGTAGAAAGTTACATTAAAGAAAACAAACAACTTCCTCCACCGCAATTATCAATTGCTTCATTTCTTGCAGCAGCAAGTTGTGTAAAAATAGCGTTCAATATTGCAACGAATCAACCTGTAAAAAAATTCCCGGAATTTTATTTAACAACTGTTAATTAACCAATTAGCAGCTATACGCAACCTTTTCATTATACTTTATCATTAGCATATGGCCTCCTCTTTTGGAGGCTATATCGATAAGATCGGTTTCACAAAGGGCTTCCATCCTCGCTATCTGGTCTTGTACTGATTTTATACTCCCTAACACTTCATCAAACCCTGCAATGGTTTCAATAGCATTTCTTATAATTGCAGTAAGGTCTTGAAAGCTATCTCCGGAAATATCAATACGATCTATATAATTTTCCAGTCTGCTTCCTTCCCTGTATTGAGGATAGTTTTCCAGTCCCATGAATGCAAGCATCCATTCTTTATTATAACTTCCTAACGTTTTGGCTATCCCAATATAATCAGCAACAAGTTCATCATGAAGATTATTAGAAGCGCAGCCATATCTTTTTAAGGTGTACCAATGAGTACATTCATGCTCAAGTCTTATGGAATAGGAATATGCTTTCCATTCATCCTCTGAAAGCCCCAGGTGAGCTGCCTGAACATTACTGTAAGGTTTTGTACTTACTACAATTATCTTGTCTTTATAAAGCTCCGGATTGGGCAGAATATTTTTGGAAAATTCATTATTCCAGCTGTTTGAAGGATGATTTTCTCCCCATACTTTTTTTAAAGCACGAATTCTCTCCCAGTTATTGATTCCGCTGGCAAGAAATGCTCCCATAGAGGAGGGAATTGGTATTGGATTATTCTTGTAGAGAAGGCTTTGTGCAATGGCAACAAAATCCTGGCTGTCGTTTATCGAAATTACCGGAATAGTTCCTGAAATATCCTTGTATAGTTGAATTGATAGGCCTTCAGCATGATTCAACAGTAAATGTGATGGTAAATTTTTAAAAGTATCTTTTCCTTTCAAAACAGCATGGATATAGTCTTCTGTTGTATTTATTTCTGTCTCTATCGGAAAGTAGAGTTGAGGATAAAAATATTTTAAGATCTGAAAATGAGACTCATCTGTTTTTTCAAGGTAATATTTCCAGAATTCCACACAGCCATTTTCTTCAAAATCTACCGTTTTTACTCTCTCTGGAGAAAATTTGTTCTGCAGATAGGTCTCAAGTTTTTCTATATTTCTAAGTACGGACATCTATTCTATTTGTACATTAAGCGATCTGTCTTTTTGCCAATTGAGAGAAAAGTCCTTCAAGCTCCATCAGCTCATCATAGGTTCCCGTTTCAACAATAGTTCCTTTATCCATCACATAAATACGGTCTGCATTTTTAATAGTACTTAATCTGTGAGCGATAATGATACGGGTTGCCTGAAGTTTATCAAGACTTTCTGAGACAATATTCTGGGTTCTGTTATCCAGCGCACTGGTAGCTTCATCCATAAATAACAATCGTGGCTTATGAACAATTGCTCTCGCAATCATAAGACGCTGTCTTTGTCCTCCTGAGAATGTTCCCGCTCCTTCACTTACAACGGTATGCATTTCCATAGGCATTTTTTTGATGTCTTCTTCCATGCCAGCCATTCGCGCCGCTTCCCAGGCATCATCTAATGTCAATTCTGAATTTCCTACAATGTTCTGATAAATACTTCCGGACATCAATGATCCATTTTGTAATACGACTCCGATCTGTCTTCTAACTAATTCTTTATTCATTGAATCAAAAGAGTCTCCATCAAAATAAATAGATCCCAGCTCAGGATATTCAAAGCCTAAAAGCAATCTCATAATGGTAGATTTCCCTGAACCTGAAGCACCTACAAAGGCAACCATTTCCCCTGGCTTAATTTTAAAAGTAACATTATTCAGGACCAGAGGCTGATCTTGATTATATCTGAAGGAAACTGAATTCATTTCTATATCTCCGGCAAGTTCTCCCGGATCCACACTTTGTTCTGCAGATTCTGTCTCCTCTTCCAAAATAGGTTTTACTCTTTCATACAGAGTGACAACATTGAGAGATGTTATTAAAGCCATACTCAGCTTTAAACTATCATTCAGGAACTGATTAAATGCTGTAATGAATGCCATAAATGCACCTACCGTTAACATAGCCGTTGTGGTATCAGAATTAAGCACGGTATAATATAGGAAAGAGAAAAAGAAAATGCTTGTAAGAAGTGGATAAGAGGCGTTAAATGTTTCCACAAAGTTCTGATAACTTCCTGAAATAAATCCTAATTTTTTTAGCTTCGAAAACTTATCTGCCCAAAGAGCGAAAACCCTTTTTTCTCCACCTGTTATTCTAATTTTAGAAATCCCTGATAAAAACTCAAACAAAAATCCTTGTATTTCTCCCTGATATTTGGAAACTTCTCTATCATACTTCAATTTCAAACAGCCAATAGTAATCATGAAAATAACTGCAATAAGGCCTAATATTACGCCTATCAAAGCTAGCTTTGAATCATAGTAAAAGAGAAGTGCGAGATTCACAAAAGAAAATGCCCCACTCAATACCGCTGTCATCAGTGTGTTTGAAACAATCTGACGGATTGCATTGATGCTTAAAACTCTGTTTGTAAGATCTCCTGCACTAAACTTTTTATAAAAAGTAACGGGCAATCTCAGCATGTGGTCCATAACACCTGCCTGTAAATTAATACTGGATTTGGTTTCCAACCTTTGCTGTAGAACTCCTTTAGCAAGATTTAATCCCGCTGTAACTAAAGCCATCATAATCATAATGGAAAAGATCTCAATATGAAGAGACCTGTCTGCTGTAGGAATTACATCATCATACATCATTCCTGATAAGATGGGTATTAATAATCCCATCATACTTCCTGCTAAGGCAGCAAAAATCAATAATTTTGCATCTTTTCTTACTCCTTTTGTAGCAAAACGGGCTACTTTCTTTATGGAATTCATTTTTCCGTCAAACCCAGAGAAGAACATATAACCAATTGGCTCTAATGTTTCTGCAATCTCATTATTTACGGTGGATTCTATACCAGTAGATAGGTTTTTTATAATATAGCTATTGGATGTTGCCTGTAATAAAGCTACAGGTGTTTTGTCTTTTTTTGTAAATGCTAGGAGATGGCCATTTTCATCTTTCCACCAGGTTCCCCTCAGTATAATTTTTCTTATTCTTATTTTAGAACTTTTGGCTATGGCATATAATTGATTCGTAACACTATTTTCGTAAGATTCTATATGCTTGGGTTCATCCATTTTAAATCCGGACTGCTCTCCGATTAACCGACAGGTAGAAAAAAGAATATTTTTTTTGTTAAATAGGGTTGAATTCTGGATATGAACACGTTCATCATTCCCCGCTACAATAGACCTTATTTTCTGTAATGTAGCTCTGATTCCCTCTTCTTCTATTAAAAGTTTCTCCTGAAAATGTTTACTTTCTTCCTGTTTCTGGGTCTCTATAATGGTATTAAGCTGGTTGTAAAAATGTTCTTCCAGCTTTGTTAATGAAAGCAAAAAGTAAATTTCATCCTGCAGGACTTCTCTTGTACTTAATACTTTCACTTCAGTACCATCAGTTAGCGACCTGATCCACAGCTTATTAGATACCGGAGTGAGAAATCCAGGAAGCTTATCATAGCTAATATTTGTACTTTCCGCATATATGTTCACTTCTCCCTTCAAAATATGTATCCAATTGATTCCACTTGAAGGGAAGGCGATACTATTCTTTTCTAACTGCGTTATTTTATAATCATCTAATGCCTTGTAAACTCTGGGGCTATTGCTATTGCATACGATAGAGGTTGTTTTTGAGATCCACTTATTCATCATATTCTTTAAAAAGAAATGATCCATCTCCAGAAGGTTGCTCTTATCAATTGGCAGTAGTTTGGCTTCATTTGAAAAAGCAATAAGCCTTGTATTATTTCCAGTATTGTTTTCTGTTAACAAACTGAATATGATTTCTCCTTTCTGCACTGTATAAAAGTGCTTTAACGGGATAAGATAATTGCCTTCTTCATCAACTTTAGTATAGAATACATTTACCTCACCTGAAAGCACCATCCAAAATTTGTTGATATTATTTAGGGTAAAAGGATTTTCAACATTTATATATATCTTTTCTTTTACGGGCATGGTATTAGATTTTATTTCGTTTCAATTAATTTGGAGTAGGCCCCATTTTTTTTCATCAATTCATGATGTGTTCCTCTTTCTACTATTTTTCCATATTCCATTACGATAATCTCATCACAATCAATAATCGTACTCAGCCTATGCGCTACAATCAGACAGGTACAACCTCTTTTTTTAATATTATCCATAACGACCTTTTCTGCTGTTGGGTCTAATGCACTGGTGGCCTCATCCATTACCAGAATTGAAGGGTTGGTAGCCAGAGCTCTTGCTATTTCTAACCGCTGTCGCTGTCCTCCGCTAAAATTGGATCCACCTTCTAAAACAGAACTGTCATAAGCATCACTTCTGGATGCAATAACATCATGAATAGCCGCATCTCTGGCAGATTGAATAATGCTTTTGTCAGATATAGTGGTATCCCAAAAAGAAATATTTTCTTTGATTGTTCCGTTGAATATCAGGACGTCCTGATCTATTACTGCTAATGATTCTGTAATAATATTTCTTGGTATTTCTTCTCTGTTTTTTCCATCAAGTAAAATTTCGCCGTTCCAGGGTTTGTGTAATCCGGAGGCTATTTTAGCAACTGTTGATTTTCCACTTCCTGATCCTCCCACCAGGGCCACTCTGTTTCCGGGCTTTAACTTTAAGTTGAAATTTTCTATAAGAGCGGGTAATGTTGTATTATAACCGAAGGTAACATTCTTCATTTCAAAATATCCTACCAGCTTATTGTCCATTTCAGTTTTAACTATAGGTTTTCCATTTTGGACTTCCTTAAATTGATCATCTACTTCATAATTGATAACATCGTCTATTCTGTTCATATCACTTTCTGTTTCATGCAGCATCGCTCCTACAGAGATCAGTTGATTAACAGGTGATATAAAATTGCTCATCAAATAGGAGAAAGCTACCAATGCACCAAGAGTCATTTCGCCATCCATAATTCTTAATGCTCCTACTCCTAAAATGAATGTTGTGGTAAGAGAGGTTACAAGAGGGGGAATTGCATTAAGCCTGATTGTTAGCCATCCAAGTTCTTGCTGCGCATTCATTACCTTTGCAAGATATCCTACCCAATTGGTAAAAAAATCATTTTCTCTTCCTGATGCCTTCAGGGTTTCGATCATACTGATTCCAGATGTTGTCGTTCCCAGAAGCTTACCATTTTCATTACTCAGGCGTCTGTTGCCATCTTTTCTTGCGGTAGAAACATATCGTAAGACCATTACATTGATTCCTGCCATAAATATTCCTATCAAGGTCAAAGGAATATCATAGGAAAACATCAAAAAGGCATAAAAAATAACTACAATTATATTAAGTGCGGCGTTGGCAAGATCTCCACTTAATAATTTGGCTACTTTATCATTAAGAGAAACTCTATTCCCTATTTCTCCACTGTAACGTTGGGTAAAAAAGACGATTGGCAAATGAAATACATGCCACAAAAATTTGCTGGAAGTAGTAAGGGCAAGCTTTGTTTCTAACTTCAAAAGATAATATTGCTGGATATATACCAATACAGAGTTCACTATTAAAACGCCTCCCATAATAAGAAGTAATGGCATCACAAATCCTGAATACCCATTGATCAGATATTTATCTATAAATATTTTGATAAAAGATGGGATAACCAACCCTGGAATCACCAAGAATAGGCTGGCCAATATAAGATAGATAATACTCAGCTTAGAATTAGATATTCTGGCTGCTAAAGAAGACATTAAACCTCTTTTTTCGTTTCCTTTTTCAAATTTTTCACCGGGATTAAAGGTAAGTACAACTCCTGTGTAAGCTTCATCGAACTCATCATGAGTCACCTGATATCTTCCTTGTGCCGGATCACTTAAATATACTTTTTTCTTTGTAAATCCTTCTAAAACCAAAAAGTGGTTAAAATTCCAAAAGATAATAGAGGGTGTCTGAATTTGCATTAATTTTTCAATGGATTTCGAGTATCCTTTTGCTTCAAGCCCAAATTCTTTGGCTGCTTTGATAATATTGGTAGCTTTTAATCCGTCTCTGGATACTCCGCAGGCAATTCTTAGTTTTTCCAGCGGCACAAATTTACCATGATGTCCTAAAATAATACTTAATGCCGCAGCCCCACACTCTACACTTTCCATCTGCAAAACTGTAGGAACCTTTACAGGTCTCGCCAGTTTTCCTATCACAAAATTTGTATTCTTTTCCATCCGTAAAACTCGATTATTAGTATAGATCAAAAAATTTCTTAAATGCAGGAACTACAATGGTAGCGGGAGGTTCTTGTTTTATTGTGATTTTTCCGTTACATGAAGTTCCTTCCTTTATTGAAATATTGGGTCCTTTGGCAGAGGTCCACTTGAAACCGCTATAGGATTTAGGATCTTTCTCAAATTCTACATGCACTTCAAACAGAGGTCCCGAAGCCAATAACCCTTTAGCCAGCTGATCGTTTTTTACTGAAGTCATCATTCCTCTTTCAGTAATAGGAAAATCAGAAACATAAGTTACTTTTCCTTCCATAAATCCATATTCCTGAGGTTGTACAGTAGACGGGACAACAAGAGCTTCCATCCCTTTCTTAATTTTTTTTCCATCCTGAGAAGGGATGTATAAAACTCCTTTGAGTACGGCAAAGTTTTCTGTCCCTTTATTTTTTAATTTAAATAATGGTGTACCTGCTCCTACAACTCCTCCGGCATCCGTTAAAACTTCCACAACCTCTCCATCATAAGGACTTTTAATTTTATTCTGAGTTTCATATCTTTCTGATAAAAACTGAAGATTTCTTTCTGCCTCTGAAATACGTTGATTTTGTAACGTGATTTTTTGTTGCAGATCAAAACCCAGGTTATGCTGCTGGCTTGATGCTTCCGCCATTTGTCCTTTTAATCTTTCTATTGTGTTTTTTGAGGCATCTATCTGTTGTTTCGTACCAGCTACCTGAGATTTTACAATGAGCCCTTTATTCAGCAGATTATTCTCTGATTCCAGTTGGCTGTAAAGGAATGCCAGTTTTTTCTTTTCCGCTTCTATTTCTCCCTGAATACTGACTCTGTTCTGGTTAATTAATTTTCCTTCAAGCTGATTTCCTTGACTGCCATAAGCCATTAGTTTTCCCATCTCAAATTTTCTATCTGAGAGTACAGCCTTGGCATCTTCTATTTGCTGATAAAGTTCGGGCTGTTGAATAGTAGCAATAATATCTCCTTTTTTCACATCATCCCCGATAGAGACATGAAGCTTAACAAGCTGGCCCTGAGAGGTTGCAACTACTTCATGTACTTCTCCTCCAAGTACCACTCCTGTAGCATTCAATTTTGTTTTTACTGTACCCATTACTGACCAGCAAATTCCTGTTACCAATGCAATAAAAACCGTAAAAAGGGCAATCCAGGCTTTGGGTCCCGTAACTTTTATGAGCTGATCTAATTTCTCCGGAGTAGACAGTTTTTCTAATGCCGACTTTCTAAAAAACCCTGCTGACATAATTTTAATATTTAATAATTAGAGATGTTTGGTATCGTGTAAAAAACGTTCTGACTTAAAGTAAATCCTTTATCTCCCTGAGATATTAATGTTCCTGTTTCATGTCTCAGATTAATAATTGCATTGGCAAATTGCTGATACGCCTGCAGGTATTCCAATTCTGAGGATGTAAGCCTTTCCTGAAATAAAATTACATTGAGAATGGTTGTTAGCCCCGCTTGTAACTTTACCTGTTCGTTATTAAAAGCATCTTTGTATGAATTAAGAGCCTCTTTTGCTCTCTCTAAAACAACAACACTATTGTCCAGAGTATTGATGGCATTACTGATATTCAGCTCTATGTTCCTTTGTAGATTATCATTTGAGATTTTCTGATCATTTAAGGCAACAAGACTTTTGGCATAATTTCCTTTCGCAAGATTATTATTTACGGGAAAAGTAAATGTCAACTTAGCACCTGCTCCTAAATTCCTTCCCTCATTATTAGTAAATGAAGAAAATGTTTTGTCTATTCCATTTCCGGCAATGGCGCTCCCATAGAAAACAAAACCGGTAAGATCCAATTGAGGCTTTGTATTGTTTTCTGCAAGTTTATACTGCATTTCCAAAGCATCAGAAATTTTTTCAACCGCTCTCAGATCACCTCTTTTTTCTTTAGCTATTTTTATCAGACTACTTCTGTCAAGTCCTTCTCTGTATTGGGATTCAGCAATAGCCGGAAATTCATTGGAAGGAGCATCCAACCGGAGACTTTCTTCATTACTTAATCCAATTACCCGCCCCAGATTTATTCTTGCTGCATACAGATTTTGTTCTGCAAGAGCTGTCAGTTTTTCTTGGTTTGAGAGGTCTGCGTTTACCTGAGCTAAATCTCCGGCCGGTTTTTTATCTGCTTTTATAAGTTCTCTTGTAACTTCCATTACATTTCTTACCCGGCTTTCATTTTCTTTATAAATTTCTAAACTTTTATAAGCCAGATAATAATTCCAGTATGCTTTACCAATTTGCAGAATGGTATATGAGTTATTAAACTCATTATTGCTTTTAGTATTTTCTATATACAGCTGAGAAACTCTTTCTGACAGAGTAGTAACCTCTCTTCCTCTTCCTCTTAATAAAGGTTGTGTTAATGAAAAATTGACAGACCCGAGATGATTTCCCCAGAAAGGCCCAACAAGTTGGTTAAAGCTGTCATAAGGAAAGTTATTATTATTAAAACCATATTTAAGACTTATGTCTGTTATTTGTCCTGTTCTTAATTTTTTACGTACTCCGGCTGAAAAGTCCAGGGTGTTTGTCTTCAAAAATTTATCTATATATTGATTTCTTGTATCAGCATCGAAAAGTGTGTACCGGTTATGTTTAACAGAAAGTTCAGAGAATAGATTGATATCAAATACGCTTCTCTGGATCTGAAAATCACCCTCTGCATCCTGGATTGTGTAACCACTTCTTATGATGTCCGGGTTTTTTTCAAATGCGATATTCGAAATGGTTACCAAATCGCTACTTATCTTTGACTGTCCATAGAAATTAGTGATACCGATCCCTGTAAATAATAAATAGATAAATTTATAAAGTCTCATTTCGCCAATGAATATTTCTGGGATTAAACTTCTGAAAATCTGTGAAGTATCTGTCCAAAACGAGCTCCTGCATTAGCAACACCATCCAATACATTCATATCGATAAGATCTTCTTCCTCAGGGTTGCCATATCCTAGCTGGTCTGTTGTTTTACGTAATCTGTTTGAAAGAAATAATGCCAGAGCATAATAGAAATTAGATCTGAATTCAGGATTTTCTGCCATTCTGGAACTTATTGTATCACGAGAAATCTGATATATTACTGATGGCCTGGTTACAACTACAGAAACTGATGGCGGCCGTGATTCCAGGAAAGACATCTCTCCTACAATTTCTCCCGCTTCAAGTGTTGCAATACTTTCTCCATTGCTGTTACCTGCATAGATGGATAATTGCCCCGATAAAACAATAAATAAGCTATCTATTGATTCACCTTTATTGATCAGCGTATATCCAATGGGTAGTTCTAATTTACTTCCATTATGAATCATCCATTCTACATCTCTGTCATTTAATTGACCTAAGAAAAAAAGTACTCTTTTCATAATTATATTTCTTTTAAGATTATGCTAAAATATTTTGTTTCACATTGATAATTTCGCCAAAAAAACTGCTATTCCTGACGTTTATTTATTTTTTTCAACGAATTATACAATCCTTTATAATCTGTTATCACACCGTTACTATTCCCTTCATTTGATTTAAGATCTTCCTCCTTATTCATCCTCTGGGGTTTTACCGGGATATTGATGTACAAATAGTCCGGATCTGATTGATCGGTTACTTTAATTTTCTTACCCATAGGAGTTTTTTTTCCAAAAAATTTCTCTAAAGCTTCTTCTGGATTTTCTATTAAATACTTTTTGAAATCTTCATTTTCCCAAGCTTCAGAAATAATTCTAAAAAATGCTTCTTGTCCTCTCTTTTGTTCTTCTGTTAAGTTCATATTTTTGTTTTATACCTGTTATTCTAAAGAGTTTATGAGTTCTTTAGGGGTAATATTATATTGATCTGCAAATAATCTGGAAAAGTAATGCACATCATTATACCCTACTGCATATGCGATTTGAGAGATAGATTTTTGTATATAGTCGTCTATCATCTGTTTAGCTTTATGAAGTCGCAAGACTCTTATATATTTATTAGGCGTCAGATACACCAGGTTGGCCACTTTTCGGTGTAACTGCCTTTCACTCACGGCCATTTTATAGGAAAGCTCATAAAGGTTTAATTCATTCTGGTTCAAAGAGCCAAAAATTTCTTTTTCTAAGTTGACAAGCCAATCCTGATCTACTTTTGCTATTTTCTGGGGATTAATCTCGTCTGTGCACAACCCGCGAACATTTTCATTGGATTCGTAGATATCAAAAATTTCCGGCCGGCCACGAAATGTCAGATTCAGTGTTTTTGCTTTTGTTTTCAGCATCATTTCTTCAATAATATCACTTATTTCCTTGCTGCTTGAAAATATGATTTCATCCTTTTTTCTTTATGATGTAATGCTGTGCTTTTGCTTACCGTAATGATATTCTCTAACGGGTTTCTAATATTCTGGATAATCTGTTCCAAAACATCAGGAGAGTTCCAGTCTATAGTTTTTGCTGTATTCATTTTAAAAGGGGGATTTTATTAAACAGTTTTGTAATTTCATTTTTAGCTAACCAGATATCTATTGGCATCATAAAAACCTTTAAGCCCCTCATAGTTCATGGATACAGGAATTGTTTCAGATCCCAGATAATTAATAGAATCGCCTATTACATCGGCTTTTATGCCCATCAGGTTCATTACTCTTAAAAGCTTGCTGTCGCATTCTGCAAAGGCAATACTATTTTTGTCATTACAAATTGGAGTAATGGCAGAGACCATTAATCTCTTAAACAATGTACGGTCTTGATTGGTTTTGTTTGTTGCAAATCTTCCAATATGCCATACTGAAGAGGCATTTTGAGAACAACCAACGTCTAAAGGATTGATATTGAATAACTTTTGAATAGGAAGTATTGTTTTATAATCCCACTTAATTACTCTTATAGAACCTTGAATGCTTCCCATTGTATCTTTTACAACAAAAATTTCAGAATTTTTGAAATAGCTTAGTTCTTCATTATATACATCTTTAACATCATTTTGAATTTCCATTTCTGGTATAACATTATCAGAATGATGATTAAAGTTTTCTTCTACTACAAATTGGGCTAGCTCTGCGAGCTGTTCCAGCTCTAATTGGTTTAAGTAATTTTGTGTGATTCTCATGGCTTAGTTGTTTTTAACAAATCTACTTGGCAGGGATGTCAATTCCACTACACCATATTGTAGTATTCAACTGAAAGCCAAACAACTACACTTTGGTGTAGTCATCTGAGTTTTCTTTATAAAAACTTAATCCCTATTTAGGGATTTAAATAAATAACCATGATTTAATGTGAAAAAGAAAAATTTTATACCGTAATACCATATATTATGTTCATTTTATATTATTTTTGTATAAAACTGACAAAATAAGCATGGATGAAAAGGATTCTTTCTTTAATCATAGGAATACAATAAGCAGCGTAACGGAAGAGGAGAAGGAACAACAATTCAGTTATCTGGAATCGATTAAGGCATTTTCAAGAGCCACCTACACAAGTATTTATGTAATTGACTATATGAAGCAGGGGTTTGAATATGTTTCGGACAACCCGCTTTTTCTTTGTGGCAATACTCCAGAGCAAGTACTGGAGATGGGATATGCTTTTTATTTTAAATATGTTCCTCAAAAGGACCTGGAACTCTTGTTAAAGATCAATTCTGTAGGATTTGATTTTTATGATAAGATTCCTCTTGAAAAAAGGCTGGATTATACCATTTCTTATGATTTTCATATTATAAACAAGGAAAATAAAAAGATTTTAGTTAATCAAAAATTAACGCCTTTATTTCTTAATAAGGATGGAAAAATATGGAAGGCAGTATGTCTTATTTCCATTTCTTCAGAGAGAGACTCGGGGAATATTAAAATATATCAAAACGGAGAAAATAAAGTCTATCATTACAGGCTGGACCAAGATATATGGGAAGCAGAAAAAAAAGCAGTCTTATCCAAACGAGAACTTGAAATTTTACAGCTTTGTGCAAGAGGCTTTACGATCAATGATATCGCAAAAGCTATATTTGTTTCTCCGGATACGGTAAAGTTCCATCGAAGAAAGCTATTTGAAAGACTAGAAGTGAGCAGTATTACAGAGGCTATTGCATATGCTACAAATAATAAGCTGATTTAAGTAAGAATGTCTCCTGTATAATTATAAACAGGGACAATAAAAATATAATATAGGCTCTTCTTCCCTGGATATATACTCAGATGTTAAAATCAGTCCCGGTGAAAAGTTCTTTAATAGTAATAGAAATCTCTTATCTAAAATGAATACTCCATGGTTTCAAAGAAAACCTGTGGATAGGAGAGCTTGGGTTATTAAAAAAGTAAGAATTATCTTCTGTTGAAAGGAAAAATATTCTAATAAAGATCTATTTCTTTTTCAAATATTGTGAAGTATCAACAAGTTCATATTTAGGGCTTCTTTTCAGGAACTCATTAAGAAATGCTGTATGGGTAGCTCCCATAATGATCAGAACACGATCATCTTTTGTAACAGGAAGTTGGTTTAAGTTTGAAAATATTCTTAAATTCCTTTTATAAAATTTACTCGCTTCATCTGCACCTTCAAAATTTCCTTTAGTACTGCTATACGTTAATATATCCGCATTAATGTTAATCAAACCTTCTAAAGTCTCTTTTGAATTGAAGAATATTAATTTTTCTAAGGTTGACAAACTCTCCACTTTCGCAAATTTTTTAAAAAGGTTAAGTTTATAATTCTTTGAAGTCAAACTGTCTACCGGATCTTTCAACTCATCTGCAATATTATAGTTGTACATTGCCGTTTCTTTATCATCAATTCCATAGATAGTTTTTACCCCTGAAACTTTGGCGACTTGATAGGCTAATGCCTCTACTTCTCCTTTATATTTAGTCTTATATTTTCCGTCATGTAAAAAATTAGAATAATCTTTATTAAGTTCTTCATTATTATTTGGAATGATTTCTACACAAATCATTGTCGGTTTAAAATCTGCCAGCATATTAATTATAGCATCAATCTCAACATTGTTCTTGTCTGAATCGTATTTTACCTTGTTGGCATCAGTAGTATTTCCCATATGGAAAACACCTAAGTTAAAAACTTTAGATTTTTGTCCAAATAGATTAAACCAACCCAATACGATGATTAATAATATGATTTTTCTTATTTCCATAACTTTAAATGATGTTTAACTATAAATATCTACCTAAGTTGTTCAAATATAACTTTCTTCTGGAACTCTAAATCCTCCTGAGAAAGCTTGTTTAATTTTCTTTCGATGTTTTCTACTGCACTAAGCTCAAAAAAATCTTTTACGACTCCAAATTCTGTGTGTAAATCCCTGGATGATGTATTCACCTCAAAATAAGGAATATCTCCTCTTAACATTTGAGCGATTTCATGTTGCAGAATAAAACGTAAATCAGAGCCTTCGGGAATATCTTTAAAAGCAATGGAAAGATAATCTTCAATTCTTTGGGTGTATTTTTTTCTGTCCTTTTGATTGTTGGGTAAATTCATGACATTTAAAATTTTACCATATACATTGGTCGAACGCCATATATACCTTACAGGAAGGTTATTGAATTTTTGAATGGGTGAACGATCAGATAGTAAAAATGCTTTTTCACTTAGAAACAGATTATAACATTTTTCAAAGCCTGAGATAAACTGATCGGAATATTCATCCACGAAAACGTTCTTACCGTTGAATGTGGGAATATTGTTCTGAATATAATCTACTTTGACTGATTTGTATTCCATTTTCCAGTCTTTGGTAAACTTATTGACACCTTCTTTTTTGGTCACAAAGGCATGCGTGTTTTTTGAATACCCCAAACCACACATTCCTGCCGGAATAAATTTAGCATCATTCCCAAAAGGTAAAAGCGCACAATTAATGACAGTATCCTGCTTATCTATATTTTCTAAATTAAGAGTATCAAACGATTTGAAATTATCTCTGAGATGCTCTGAAATCTGAGGCTGTATTGAAGTTTCATGATCAATCACTACAGGTGTATCTCCATTAGCAATAAGGTTTTCAGCATGAAAATCAGTAGAATTTAAAAGATAAAGAATACATAATAAGTATCCCGCTCTTTCATAATAACTCTTTATTTCACTTTCTGAATTGCATGGTTTTCCCAGTACAAATTCCTGCCAATGATAATCTTTTTTATTGAGGATTTGATATTTGTAATCGCCCAGGGATATATGATCATTAATCCAGTCTAGGAAATAAAAAAGAGAATGAGAAATTGATGCATTGGTTGGCTTGAAAACCAGTTTATTTCCATTTTCTAAAAAAACCATAGAGGTTGAAAAACCATTATGAAAATCACCCTCTCCTATTTTAATATCCTGAACTGCAATAGATTCATTTTCAATTAACATATTGTCAAATAGTTCTGCAGAACAATCTTTATATGATTCAATGATCTTGGTGTATTGATTGTGAATTTTATTTTTCTGCAGAGGTAAGTACTCCTCTAAAACAGGAAATTGACGACGAATGTTTTGCCAGTTATCTTTTATTAAATATTCAAAGAAATCTTCAAAAGTTAATTCATTATTATTTCTAATAAATTCAGGCAGCATCCTTGTGATATTCCTCTCATAAATAGAGCATAGATAAGATGTCATTCTTTCTTCAACAAAGGTGGGTTCTTTTAAAGTGGAATTGGTCATTTTCTATTAATTTTTAATATTTATAACATTCTTAAAGACTTTTCTTTTCTATAAATGGATTCAAGGTTATTATCTCTGACAAAATTTTTACCATTTTGATTAAATACACTTTATTCATCCAGGCCCGAAACTCAATATATTCAATTGAAAATCAATCGTTTTAACAGGAAGTCATGGTGTAAAATAAATAAAAAGAGAATGTGCATTCTCTTTTTATTTATGTATTCAGTTTTTATGAATATACTAACCTTCAGTAGTAGCAGTATCTTCAGTCAAACCGTTTCCAAAGCAGCTTAAGAACTGGCAGCTTCCGATTGGAACTGTTTTACCACCTGCAACCATTCCTAATTCTTCTTCTGATAATTCAAATTCTTCGATATCACCTCCAAATAGAGCATATGAAAGATATGATAGGTTGATGTAGTAGGTATCGTTATCTACTTGATCTACAACCACGATTTTTTTGTTTCCTCCAAGAGTAAAATCTGAATGAAGCTCTTTAATTGCCTCAACAGGGTTGTTTACTAATCTTGCTTTGTAATCTGCATCGTTTAAAGCTTTAAACATTACTTCTCTAACTAGTTCTTTTTTCTCTTCTGAAATTGCTTGATAACTCATAATTTTTGAATTTTTAAATGTTAATTAATTTTTTTGTTTTTATTTATTGTATCTAGATTTATACTATTTCTGCAGATGGTTCTGTTATACTACCACCAAAGCAGCTTAAGAACTGGCAGCTTCCGATTGGAACTGTTTTACCTCCGGCAACCATTCCTAATTCTTCTTCTGATAATTCAAATTCTTCAATATCACCTCCAAATAGAGCATATGAAAGATATGATAGGTTGATGTAGTAGGTATCATTATCTACCTGATCTACAACAGCGATTTTTTTGTTTCCTCCAAGGGTAAAGTTCGGGTGCAATTCTTTGATTGCCTCAATAGGGTTACTTACTAATCTTGCTTTATAAGCTGCATCATTTAAAGCTTTGAACATAACGTCTCTAACTAGTTCTTTTTTCTCTTCCGAGATGGCTTGATAACTCATAATTTCTAAATTTTTAAGTTTTAATGTTTATTTTATTTTTATATTCTTTATTTAAGGCGCACACTGCTCCAGAGAAGGCTTTTCGAAGCGCCTTCCAGACAACAGTTATGACTTATATGATGGGTGATCTTTTAGTTAAAAACTAAAGAGATATCTTTTAATAATCCCCCTGGAGTTGGTTTCCATGGATAGGAACAAACTAGAGAAAAGGGGCTTAAGGATAGAGATATATTTTGATTCAATGACTTTATCTTTCCATTTATTAATTTGCACCTCATCAAATTTTTGGGATGAGTAAAGGGAAAATTTCATTTCAAAGAATTGTAATATGAGTTTTATCTCCGGATTTTTTATTTTTTTTCCTTCAATTCCTGCAAATGCCAATGAAAAAAGCCTTTGTTCGTCTTCACTATTTTTAGTCAAGGTGATGATAGCTTTCACGACGATCGTTACCGTTTGACAAACATTAATTACTTCACTTTCTTTTTCAATGTTAAAATTATTTGTCCAATGACCTACAGGATAGGCAAATTGATCTCCATCAATTAAATATTTTAACATATCATTACACAAACTAAATGCTCTATCCACTTCATTAAATAAAAGATGTGTTTTAATTATATTTTGTATCTGCAACGTCTTATGGGTGAATAACTCAGGATATTTTCCCAAAAGATAATCATCATTTTGAATGGCTAGATGAGAGTATTGAATTGATTTTTCATAATTATTCAATTTATAATGATAAAGTGCCATTATTGGGAAATAACCCATATGTAAAATAGCCTTTTCATTGTCATTCAGATCTACTTTAGCCATGCATTCATTAATCTTCGTACAGGTCTCTTCAGATCTTATATCTTTTTTTTGTAATTCGATAGCAAGGCTAGAGAATAATAAAAATAGATCATTAGTAATCTCAACATTCTCTATTCTTACCTCTTGATCGATAAGTTCAGTTAATTTTTCTCTGGTTAATTTTTCCAATTTTAACAGTGGCATGTCATCATTTTGAAACATAATTTTGAGAAAACTATTTATTGTTTGCATAGAATACTTTGAATACATTGGTCTTTCCAAAGTGTTTTCTAAATTCCGACTAACCATCATACTATTAAAATTACATGTTAAAATTATTTTTTTAAGTTCTCACTATTATTTATTCTGCGCAGTCATGGATAACAATTCTTTTTGTATGACTTCTACATTCCATGATATTGCTTTTTATATTTTAATACAATTTTTAAAAGCAGGAAATAAAGAGTCGGCTAAATCTTTCCAAATCATTTGTCCTCCTCCTGCAATTATTTCTAATTGTTCTTCTGTCAGTTCTGTATTTTCTAACTCAGGCTCTGCTGGTATATTCAAATACACTTTAGATTTATCTGTCTGATCAACAACAACCAGCTCTTTTCCCTCAGGCAAAACCACTACTACACCTGTCAGTTTTTCTATTGCTTCTATTGAGTTTGAGAGTAGTTCTTTTCTAAATTCCGCATCTTCCCAAGCTTTAGATATAACTGCCTGTATAATTTGTTCTTTTTTGTCTTCCATAACATTGCCATTTTGTTGATGTAAAGGTAAAATGCTTTCTTTGTATAGATTTGCCAAGTTTTACTTCAAAACTGTCAGTTCTATTTCTTTTTGTCAATTATCTTTTTTTAACATCTGCTCCTGATAACTTCCATTTTTAATAAGGTAAAAGTAAAAAGTATTTTCTCTATAGATTTGCCAAGTTTTGCTTCAAAACTGTCAGCTCTATTTCTTCTTACTTGGTTATCATTTTTAACATCTGCTCCTGATAACTTCCATTTTTAATAAGGTAAAGATAGAAAGTTGTTTCTCTACAGATTTGCCAAGTTTTGCTTCAAAACTGTCAGCTCTATTTCTTCTTACACGGTTATCATTTTTAACATCTGCTCCTGATAACTTCCATTTTTAATAAGGTAAAGATAGAAAGTTGTTTCTCTACAGATTTGCCAAGTTTTGCTTCAAAACTGTCAGCTCTATTTCTTCTTACACGGTTATCTTTTTTAACATCTGCTTCTGATAACTTCCATTTTTAATAAGGTAAAGATAGAAAGTTGTTTCTCTACAGATTTGCCAAGTTTTGCTTCAAAACTGTCAGCTCTATTTCTTCTTACACGGTTATCGTTTTTAACATCTGCTCCTGATAACTTCCATTTTCAATAAGGTAAAGATAGAAAGTTGTTTCTCTATAGATTTGCCAAGTTTTGCTTCAAAACTGTCAATGATTACTATCTGTTATATTCTTTCCGAATTGGCTTCAACAAAGTACATCTTAAGTTCTCCTTTTCCTTTTGCCTGGATATTTCCGCGGTATTCAAAAACGAAGCAGTCTTCATTTTTAATAAGGTGATAAAGCGATTCGCTTATATTTACTTTTCCTACCATCCCATTACTTTCTATTCTGCTGGCTGTATTGACAGTATCTCCCCACACATCGTACTGAAACTTTTTCACGCCTACAATTCCTGCGACAATAGGCCCTGCATGAATTCCTAATCGCATTTCAAAAGCAGGCTTATTGGTTTGTATGTTTTCAGTTTTTCTTTCTGCCATAAACCCTTGCATTTCAAGTCCGGCTAAAACAATATTCTTCAATGAATTCTGATCAGGTTTCGGAATGCCTCCCGCAGCCATATACGAATCTCCTATTGTTTTTATTTTTTCAATTTGATATTTTTCAGAGATAAGATCAAATGCTCTAAAACATACATTAATTTCTTCCACCAGACTCTGAGGAGACATCCTTTCAGCAGTTTGTGTAAAGGATTTAAAATCTGTAAACAGAATGGATACCAAATTAAAATCTCTGGCATTTACGCTTCCTTTTTGTTTTAGCTCTTCAGCAATCTCTTCCGGAAGAATATTCAGTAAAAGCTCTTCTGAACGATCTTTCTCTACTCTCAGAGCTTCTCTGGATTTTCTTACAAAATTGAGCCTGCTCCATAAACCTCCGGCAACAACAAGGATAAAGCATAAAGAAACAATGAAAATATTCCTTTGCTTTTCTTGTTCCTGTACCTCTTCCTTATGTTTTATCTGAATGATATGTTCTCTCTTTACATAGGCAATACTATCCGTTAACTGCTGTTTCTGAAACTCCATATTCATCATCCTATTGGACGTTTCTTTAGAGTTTAAACTATCTTCAAAAATATTTGATTTTTCATAATAGCTAAGAGCTCTCTTATTATCGTTCAATTTTTTATAAGACTGGTACAGACAGTCACAGGCATCTTTTTTTAAGCTGAGAGAACCAATTTTTTGAGCAATAGCAAATCCCTTATTACACAGTTTTACCGCTTCATTATTTTTTCCTTGTTCTATATAAATATTACCGATAGCAATTTGAGAATCTCCTATATATTGCTGGCTGTTCATTTCTTTTGCCAGTTGTAATGTATTATTGAAATAGGCCAGAGCATTAGAATAGTCCAGCTTTCTATAAAATAAAGTTCCTAAATTATTGAGTACTTCTACTTTAATCTGCTTATCATTTTGTTCGTTCGCAATGCTAAGGGCTTTATTTAGATTTTTATAAGCAAGATCAAAATCTTTCATCCTAACCTGAATAGATCCGGTTGAATTTAAGTTCTGAGCAATAGCCTTTACATCATTTACTTTTTTATATACATCATATGCCCTTTTATAATATTTCAAAGCGCTGGAATAATCTTCAAGTTTAGAATAAATACCTCCTATATTTTGAGTGGTTATTGCTATGGTTTTCGGATCTTTAATTTCTTTCTGTAACTCCAATACTTTCTGATAGCAGCTAAGGGCCTGAGGCAGTTTACCTAGGTAATAATAAGTTCCGCCCATGTTATTGGTAACTGAAGATATTCCTAATTTATATCCGGATTTCTTATATTCAGAGATACTTTTTTCAAAATATGAAAGAGACTGAACATAATTTCCTTGAAGAGAGTAGGAAATCGCCAAATAGCTATAACAATCTCCCGCTTTTTTAAAGTCTTTATTTTCGTAGTAACTCTCCAGACTTTTATTAAAGTATATTACAGATTCCGCAAAATTTCCTGATTCCTGTTTCTTTATACCAATATTCAAAAGACTGTCTGCCTTGTTTTTATTGATTGTAGAGTGATTCTCTTTTTTTACATGAGTCTGAGAAAAAGCTCTAGGGTGATTTCCGATAAATAAAAAACAAAAAAACAATATGTATTTATAATTTATCATAGCGAAAAGGTTTATAGCATTGGTATAAAGTAAGTATAGGGTATATCAAATGAATTCAGACAATGTTTTGGGTTCATTAAAAATCGTATATAATTCTTGAAAAACAGGAATTATACACGATTTATAGAATCTTACAATCTACCCTCCACCAAAAATGCTTCCATCAGAATTAACTGGTTTAATGTAGATAGGTGGGTCTCCTTCATTCGCACCGCCGGATATGATATCCAACTGTTCCTCGTCTAGTTCCATATCGTCCATATTCGGCTCTGCCGGAATATTTACAAAAATGGTAGAAGAGTCTGTTTGATCCACAAACGCAAGATTCTTCCCTGCGGGCAAATTAATAGGACTTCCCAAAAAATTCTCCATAGTAGCTACCGGGTTCTGGATTAAACTGTTTTTAAATACAGGATCTTTCCATGCTTTTTTTACAACAGACTGTAAAATTTCCTCGTCTTTGATTAAATTCATAATTTTTTTTTATTGTTAAACGGTATCTGTTCTAATATGGCATGGTAAATTTATTTTGTTTTAGACTGACAGAACTGACAAAAAAACCGACAAAAAAAAAGAAAATGAAGAAATATTCTGTCTGAAAATGTTGAATAGAAATTCAACAGAAATAAAAAAGCCCTCCGTAATACATTACAGAGGGCTTTGTACCCCAGACGGGACTTGAACCCGTACGTCCTTGCGGACACAGGATTTTAAGTCCTGCGTGTCTACCAGTTCCACCACCAGGGCATGGTGTGGGCAAAAAAAAAGATTCGAACCAAGGGTTCCAACCTTCTTAAAAACTCTCCAGAGTTTTTCGAATTGTGCGGATGAAGGGACTCGAACCCCCACGCCTCACGGCACCAGATCCTAAGTCTGGCGTGGCTACCAATTACACCACATCCGCTGTTTTGCTGATCTGAATACTCAGATTCAACCTGATTTCTTACAAATATAAGATTTTTATTTAAAGAACACTCTCTATTAAAACAAAAAACCCTCCGTAAGATATTACAGAGGGTCTTGTACCCCAGACGGGACTTGAACCCGTACGTCCTTGCGGACACAGGATTTTAAGTCCTGCGTGTCTACCAGTTCCACCACCAGGGCATGGTGTGGGCAAAAAAAAAGATTCGAACCAAGGGTTCCAACCTTCTTAAAAACTCTCCAGAGTCTTTCGAATTGTGCGGATGAAGGGACTCGAACCCCCACGCCTCACGGCACCAGATCCTAAGTCTGGCGTGGCTACCAATTACACCACATCCGCTGGTTTTGCTGATCTGAATACTCAGATTCAACCTGATTTCTTACAAATATAAGATTTTTATTTAAAGAACACTCTCTATTAAAACAAAAAACCCTCCGTAAGATATTACAGAGGGTCTTGTACCCCAGACGGGACTTGAACCCGTACGTCCTTGCGGACACAGGATTTTAAGTCCTGCGTGTCTACCAGTTCCACCACCAGGGCATGGTGTGGAGCGAAAAACGGGATTCGAACCCGCGACCCCAACCTTGGCAAGGTTGTGCTCTACCAGCTGAGCTATTTTCGCATAGTGCGGATGAAGGGACTCGAACCCCCACGCCTCACGGCACCAGATCCTAAGTCTGGCGTGGCTACCAATTACACCACATCCGCTGGTTTTTTATATTGTAAGTTTTAAAGAGCTTGCTTCGTTTTTGTGAGTGCAAATATAGGACAATTTCCTTTACTACCAAACTTTTCAGGAAAAAAAATAAAATTTCCATATTTTTTTTCACGCCTTCTTTTATTACATTTCATTTTCTTACTTTTACATCGTTAATATTTACGATATGGAATTACAAGGAACGGTAAAGAAACTTTTTGATGCTCAAACATTTGCGAGCGGGTTTCAAAAAAGAGAAATGGTTATTTTGACCCAAGAACAGTATCCACAGCCGATAAACATAGAATTTTTATCTGATAAAATCAGTTTATTAGATAATCTTAAAGAAGGAGAAAACGTAAAAGTAGGAATCAACATCAGAGGGAGAGAATGGGTTTCTCCTCAGGGTGAAACTAAATACTTCAACTCTATTACAGGGTGGAGAGTAGAAAAAGTTTCTGACAATGCTTCAGAACCTACTCAGGCGATGCCACAGCAATCTGCATCTCCAGTTTCTAATGAGAATCCGTTTGCCGGAGACGACGATGATGATTTACCTTTCTAATTAAAGAATAAAGATCAAATATAAATCCTGCTTTTTGAAGTGGGATTTTTTTTCTAAAAATGGTCCGATTAGACAAAAACGAGATTTCATTTCCTGACCCTGAGCTTTATGAGGGTCATGAGGGAGTGGTTGCTTTTGGTGGCGACCTGTCTGTAGAACGTATTTGGTTTGCTTATCAGCTGGGCATTTTTCCATGGTACAATCCCGGAGAGGAGATCCTTTGGTGGTGTCCAGATCCAAGATTTGTTCTTATTCCTGAAGAATTAAAAATCTCAAAATCAATGAGAAAAATCTTAAACAGGAATGTTTTTACTTTTTCTGAGAATAAGAATTTCAGGGAAGTCATCAGGAACTGCCAGCAAGCCACCAGAAAAGGGCAGTCAGGCACATGGCTTTCTGATGAACTGATGGAGTCCTTTGTTCAACTCCATGAATACGGCCTAGCCAAAAGCATTGAAGTGTGGCAGGATGAAGAACTTGTAGGGGGTTTTTACGGATTGCAGATTGGAAATGTATTCTGCGGAGAAAGTATGTTTGCTAAGGTAAGTAATGCTTCAAAGGCAGGATTTATCAATTTTGTGGAAAGCAACAAGAAAAACATTGAAATAATTGACTGTCAGTCACATACCGAACATTTGGAGAGTTTGGGGGCAAAAATGATTCCCAAAAAAGAATTTCTAAAAATCTTACACGAAAATAATGAACGCAGATAAAGAAAAGTGGGTTCTTCTGGTTGTCCTCAGCATTATCTGGGGATCATCCTTTATTTTAATCAAAAAATCACTGGAACACTTCAATCCGTTTCAGGTTGGATCTTTAAGAGTTCTTATTGCCGGCATTATTCTGCTTCCGGTTGCTATTTCCAATTACAAACTTTTCCCTAAAAAACATTTGAAATGGTTGATTCTGGCTGCTTTCACCGGAAACTTCATCCCCATGTTTCTGTTTCCGATTGCTGAAACCGAAATAAGCAGTAGTATTGCAGGGATTATCAACTCCATGATGCCTATTTTCGTCATTATTGTTGGAGCTTTGGTATGGAAGTTCGAAACAACTAAAAAACAAATTGTGGGCACATTAATAAGCTTCACCGGAGTCTGTATCCTCGCATTTGGAGGCGGAGACAGCGGAGAATTGAAAATGATCCCGATTCTGTTGCTTTTATTGGCTACTTTATGCTACGCAATGAGCACAACGACCGTGAAATCCAGACTAATGGAGGTATCTTCCACGGTTTTATCTGCTTTTGTTTTCTCATTTGTTTTATTACTTCCGTCCATTATCGCCTTAACAGGTACAGGATTCTTTTCAGAGTTCAGCTTTTCAAAGGATAATCTGATGGGACTTATGTTTGTCAGCCTTTTATCTGTTTTCGGAACCGGATTGGCAATGATGATGAATTATCGTTTGCTGAAAGTTTCCTCTCCTCTTTTTGCTTCAACGGTTACTTTGGTAATGCCAATCGTTGCAATTATCTGGGGAATCATTGATGGTGAAAAACTCACTTATTTACAATTTATAGGAGCCGGAGTTATTATTGCCGGACTCATATTTTTAAGAACAAATACAAAAAAATAAAATCATATTATAAATTAAATTATATTTGGATGATTTAACTTATAACTATGAAAAAACTTCTACTTTTTGGGGCTATAGCCTTATCTACACTTTCTTGTTCCAACTCTGATGACACTCCTTTTGACAACAGTGATCCGTCTAATCAAAGCGTAATTCTTCCCACTAAGATGACGATGGACGGTATTGTAATGAAAATCAATTACAACGGAACCAAAATCATCAGTATGATTAACAACATTAATCATGGACAAAGAGTGGAGTTCTCTTATACCGATGATTATGTTTCCGGGATTAAACATTACGAAAATAATGTTCTTGAAAGCTCTGTAGAATATGGATATTCTAATGGGCGCATGGCTTCGGCTGTCATAAAGGAATATTCCACTACCGGAACTGTACAGAATACGGTTGCATTTACTTATAACTATACCAGCAATACGGAAATCAATGTAAAAAGACAGACGAATTCAGGAACTGCCGGTTCTTATACGATCAACAGTGTATTTACGTACAGCAATGGAAATATGGTAAGTAACGTAGGATCAGGAACCGGAATCGTCAATGGAAATACGGTTAATTATACAGAAAAAGAGACTTATACCTATACTGATAAGAACTATCCTTTCAAAAATGTCAAAGGTTTTGACAAAATCATATTCAATGGAAATGAAAGCAGTGATGGGATAAGCATGCTATTTTCGAATATTAAGAACAGCTTAAGTACTTATAAAGGAGAGTTTACCAATACGACTGCCGGAGGAGGAACAGCAACCGGAACAACGTCTCACAAGTATACAACTACTTTTAATACTGCCGGTTATCCATCTGAAGAAAGCAGACAATCTCTTGATGTGAATGGAAATGCAAATACCAGTGTTCCGGATAAATTTTTCTACGAATACAACTATCAATAAAAAAACCTGCATTTCTGCAGGTTTTCTGTTATTTGTTAGAGACATCTAGTTCTTTTTCTTCACTTTATTGGCCTTGACCTTTTTCACTTCGTCTTTAATGAAAGGATATTTTTTCTGCATATCCTTAGCTAAAGAAGGATCAAGTTCCAATGCTTTTTGAAGAGATTCCATTCCTTTATCCTGTTCTTTCAGATTGTAAAAACAATTGCTCAATTGATAAAACAGCTCGGCTCTGTGATGTTTTTTAATGGCTCTGTTCAAGACTGTTACCGCATCTTCATACTCTCCTACTAACATTAAAACTTCTGAATAGGCATACCAGTTGTAGAACCTTGAAGGTTCAGCATCCACCAGTTTTTTAAGACAAGAAAGGCTTTCTTCAAACTTCCCCGAATCGATGAATAAAAATGCCAGTCTCTTCTGATAGTCAAGATTGTTTTCATTCAGCTGGGTAGCTTCTTTGGCAAAATGTAATGCTTCAGACATTCCTCCCATTTCTTCATAAAGATAAGACTGTTCCATCATCGCAAGATAAAACTGAGGGTCTTCTCTCAATGATTTCTGGAATGAATTTAAAGCTAAAATAGGCTGTTTTAAAGCCTTGTTGCATAATCCGATCTTATAAAAAGTAAATGCTTTTGTATATTCCAGCTCCAGCATTTCTTCATAAGTTTCGATGGCCTTCTGGTATTGTCCCAAAGCTTCATAACAGGCTGCTTTATTGGCATATACTCCTACAGAGTTTGAGTTGATTGCCAGTAAATAGTCATAGCCTCTTATCGCTTCATCATAATTTTTTCTGTTGAAATAGAATTGACCGTATTCAAACCAGGCGGTTTCAGAATAAGGGAATTCATCTAAATATTCATTAAGAAAGGCAATAGCCTCCTCACTCTTATTCAGGTCACTGAAACACACCATACAGTTTTCCAGCGAATATTCATCCGTAGGATCTTCTTTCAGTGCTTTTCTATAATGTTTAAGAGCGTTAAAAGGATCTCCGAGATTCACATATTCATCCGCAATAAAGTTGTGGAGAAAGTTTTCTTCTTCCTCTAATGTCAAAGCTTTTTTACAGATTTCAATGGATTTTCTGGGATTTCCTAGGTTCGAATAATACTTAGCGTAGCAAACCAAAAAGTCTGTATGCTCCATAGAAGCACCTTTCAGTTCGTCAATAAGTTCTTTCGCCGTATTATACTCTTCCCACTCCAGAAGGATCTCAAGTCTTTTGATCTTGATATCCAACGAATTGGGATGAAGCTTTAGCCCATAATTAACAGCCATGTCAGCGTAATTAAAGTCACCAAGCTCCAAATAATAAACAATAATGTCTTCTAACTCTTCGGTATCGAAGTAGAATTCGTCATTGTTTTCCATCATTTCCTCGAACTTTTTTACAAGTTCATTTCCAAAATACTCTTCCAATAGTGTCCTCTTTGTCGGCCCAACGCTTGAATTTGCTTACAAACCTCGGCAAACGTTTAGTTAATAATACATCTGAAACTGATATTCAAATATTTATGCAAAGTTGCAACTTTTTTTTGAATATTCCATTTCATAAATTTCTATTATAAAAATAGTAAAAAAAGAAAACCGATAAAAGGATTGTGGATAAAAAAACGGAAATTGGGGTTAAATTCTTATGACCAGACGTTTTCCGCTTTCTATTTCAGCGTTCCATATGGTTTCGATATCTTTAATATCAACTTCGTGAGTTTCCATTTTAATTTCCCCTTCAACTGCTGCCTGAAACATTTCCGGGATAATTTCCGAAAAAAGTAGCGCTGATTCTTCTTTTGTCCAGCTTCCCAATCCTGATCCTGAAATCTGAATATCAGTTCCTCTGAGGATCTGAGAAGACAGCTGAATGGTATCCCCGCTCATTCCTCCTATCGTTACAAGCTTTGTCTTATGGGAAAAGGTTCCGTCTCCTTTGAAAGCAGACAAAATCATTTCTACAGAATGACCCCAGACATAATCTATGATAATATCTATCGGGGTTTCCTGATGAATTTCTTTTATTTTTTGTTTAAAATCATTGTCCTCCAATTTTAGAGAAACGATCTCATCAGCACCCAGTTCAAGTAAAGACTGCAAAGATTCTTCATTTCTTCCGGTAACAATAATTTTCTGTGCTCTATATAATCTGGCGATCTGGACAGCCATTCTGCCTGTAATTCCTGTTGCTCCATTAATCAGTACAGTATTTCCAGGCTGTATTCCTGCTTTGAACTTTAATGCCATTGCTGAGCCCATAACGGCGTTGGGCAATGCTGCAGCCAGAGAAAAATCAAGTCCTTCAGGAATTGGAATGATCATCTTTTTATCTGCTACAGCTTTTTCGGATACAGTCCCTTTTTTGCTGAAAAAATAGACTTTACTTCCGTTTTCCAGATATCCTGCGCCGTCTGTTCCGATAACCGCTGGCTGGTGTTTCTGATTTTCTGTTGAATAATGATTTCCACCTGCTCTGGCTCTGTCGAGATTTTTAATTGATGCTGCTTTTACTGAAATCAAAATTTCATTTTCCTGTACTTCAGGCTCCTGGAAATCTGCATATTGAGGAATGCTTCCTTTTGCAAATACTACGGCTGCTTTCATTCTTTTAATTTTTATACAAAATTAGGAGTGTAGAAGGCTGTGAAGCGATAACATTTGTTATCAGTTTGGAAAAGGGAGCTGGAAGCGGGAGGTTGGGAGTTTATAAAGCCGGTAACAGAGTTAACAAACGCAGCAATCGCTAGGAAACATGATATTGTTATTATTATTTGTTCACAAGGACATTTCGTTCAGCAAAGAATAGCGACCTTTGATGATTGGAACGTCTTTGCGAGCATTTTTATTATTCTTCGCGAACATCGCGTTTAAAATTTAAACAGGACAAATACCAAGTAATGCGGTGTCTTTTTAAATCTACAGCTTCTGGCTTCCACCTTCCATCCTCTTAAAGTCCTTCTTTCAATATTTTGCTTTTGATTCTGCTGAGATGTACAGTAGTAATGCCAAGATAGGAAGCAATATAATGCTGGGGAACTCTTTTGATGATCTCAGGTTTTTGTTTAACTAAATTCAGATATCGCTGCTGCGGAGTATCCTTAATGAATGAAAAGAAATGTTTCATATAATCGAATACCCTTTCGAAAAGAGCATCCATAAAAAGGTTTCTAAGCTCCGGATTTTCGTAAACTTCTTCCAGAAAAGCTTCCACATCAGGTTTATTAATTTTGTATAAAATACAGGGTTCTATGGTCTCAAATGAAACCATGCTTGGTAAACCTTTTTTAAAGCTTTCAAGAGAGGAAAACATTGTGTTCTCAGGGAAAAACTGAAAGGTAACATCTTTTCCGTCATTATTATACCAGGCTCTTACCATCCCTTTTTCAAGATAATAGGCATTGCAGGAAACTTCACCTTCTTTTAAAAGCAAAGTCTTGGCAGGAACATTCATACGCTGGAAGCTGCCCAGAAATTTTCTCCACTTTTCTTTAGGGAAAGGAAATCTGTTTTTAATATGTTCAAACATTTCTGGTATAAAAAAAGAACGGACTGTTTGTCCGCTCTTCATATATTTTTAGATTAAACTCTTGATTTTAGCAATGATATCATCTCCCAACTGATCTGCCTCTTCCTGAGATTTAGCTTCAGTATAAATTCTGATGATTGGTTCTGTATTGGATTTTCTAAGGTGAACCCAGTTGTTTTCAAAGTCTATTTTAACACCATCTACTATAGAGACTTCTTCATTCTGATATTCCTGTTCCATTTTGCTTAAGATCGCATCTACATCAATCTCCGGCGTAAGTTCTATTTTCTTTTTACCCATGAAATAGCTTGGATATCCTGCTCTTAATTCAGAAACGGTCTTGTTTTCTTTAGCTAAATGTGTTAGGAATAAAGCGACTCCTACTAAAGAATCTCTTCCGTAATGCAATTCAGGATAAATAATTCCTCCGTTTCCTTCTCCTCCGATCACCGCATTTTTCTCCTTCATCAAAGTAACAACGTTTACTTCTCCTACAGCACTTGCAAAGTATTCTGAATTGTGGCTTTGTGCTACATCTCTCAATGCACGGCTTGAAGAAAGGTTGGAGATTGCTACTCCATTTTTATTTTTCAACAGGTAATCTGCAACGGCTACCAGGGTGTATTCTTCCCCGAACATTTCTCCTTTTTCATCAATAAGGGCTAATCTGTCTACATCCGGATCTACCACCACTCCTAAGTCTGCATTTTCTTTTTTCACAAGATCACAGATATCTCCCAAATGTTCTTTCAACGGTTCAGGATTGTGTGGGAAGTGTCCTGTAGGTTCACAATATAATTTGATGGTTTCACAACCTAATTTATCTAAAAGCATTGGAATAGCAATTCCTCCTGTAGAGTTTACAGCATCAAGAACTACTTTAAAATTCTTTGCTTTGATTGCTTCCACGTCTACCATCGGTAAATCCAGGATCTGCTGAATATGGATATCAAAAGCATCGTCTCTTGTTTCATATTTTCCAAGATCGTCTACTTCTGCATAGTTGAAATCTTCGCTTTCTGCCAAAGCCAGTACTTCAGCTCCGTTTTCACCACTGATGAATTCTCCTTTTTCGTTTAATAATTTAAGGGCATTCCATTGTTTTGGATTATGAGAAGCAGTAAGGATGATTCCACCGTCTGCATTCAGCTCAGGCACCATTACTTCAACAGTCGGGGTTGTAGAAAGACCCAGATCTACCACATTAATTCCTAATCCCTGCAATGTAGCTGTAACTAAAGAGGAAACCATCTGACCAGAAATTCTGGCATCTCTTCCGATGATAAGGGTAAGATCTTTTTTGTTTTTATTATTTTGAAGCCAGGTTCCGAATGCGGATGCGAATTTTACAACATCCAGCGGTGTTAAGTTATCATTTACTCTTCCACCAATGGTTCCGCGAATTCCGGAAATAGATTTTATTAATGACATGATGTTTTTGCTTTTATTTTGTTCTTTCTGAATTTTTCCAACGCAAAGATACTTAAAAGACCCTTCAACTTATAGAACGGGAATCTTTTTTTGGACTTTATCGTAGGTATTTTTCACAACTTTCGGTGGTGCAAAACGATACCCAATATATAACAGTCCATAAAGGTTATTATTTTCAACTGCTTCTCCGTTTTTCTGATACGTATAAGCCCTAAAGTTCATCCTTCCTCCAAAAAGAAAGCGGTCTGAATTATATCCCACGTGAAGACCTCCTTCCATTCTCAGGGTTACAAACTGTTCGTTTTCTTTCTGCTCATTGTTCTCCTGGGAGCCTGAAAACTGTCCTCCAAGTCCTACAGAAAGGTAGGGAGCAACATTCACTTTATCTCTTATAATCCAATTATAAAAGTATCCCATATTGGCCCCTATTTTATACTGAACTTCCTTGTTTTTCACTTCATTTATTGTATTGGTGAAAAAGCTGACATCATAATCCAGATAAGGAATCCAGCTTCCGCTGCTTTTTTTCTGCCATTCACTGTGAGTATATACACTTTTGGCTGAGAAGTTTTTATTGAACACATACGATGTTGTTCCTCCAAAACTCACCACTTTTAAGTCTGGAAACTGTAAATAAGCATCTGCTTCCTGCCAGTCCGGAACAAAATCTTTCATATTTTCCACGTAAAACCCTTTTACTTTTTTATAATAAAAAGTCTGGATAAATCTTTTTGGAAAAAACCTGAAGCTCAGATCTGTATAAGAACTTTTCCCTTTCAGATCATCCTCATTATTTCCCGGGATAAATTTTGGGGAAAAAGAGAGGGTTGCACTAATGGCACGGTAGTCAATAGATACGGACGTTCTTGTTTTGTTATTGATGGACAGTTCCATTTTATCATTTCCTCGCTGGGAAAGAATATACTTTTCAAGATTGGTATCCAGATTAAGGCGGATCATCACCTGATCTCTATACGATTTTACTAGTGTTGTATCTGTCTGACACCTAGCGTAAAAAATGCATGAGAACAACAAGAGAACTGAAATTGTGTTTTTTAGAGTCAAAATAATTAATATTTTCAAAGGATGAAAATACTATTATTTTTTTATTTCTATTAAACCTTGTTTAAGAACAGCCGCAATCTTTATCACAGTTGGTTCTTTTGGAGCTGAATTTCTTAGGAGCGAAATTTTTTTTAAGTACTTTAAATAAAGAGTAACAAGCAAATGCTACAATTAATACAATAAGTACGTACTGAATGATTAATGATGAGTCCATTACTTTAAAATCTGATATACTATCATCGACACAAAATATGCCAAACCTGTCATCATGACTACCTGAAAGCCAGTCCATTTCCAGCTTTTGGTTTCTCTGTAGACTACTGCAAGTGTAGAAACACACTGCATTGCAAATGCATAAAAAAGAAGCACCGAAATTCCGGTTGCAAAACTGAAGACTTTTTCACCGTTTGGTTTTACATCTCTTCTCATTTTATCAATAACTTTCACTTCCGGAGCATCATCTTCCAGGCTATAGAGCGTAGACATTGTTCCTACAAAGACTTCCCTTGCCACGAAGCTTGTAAGGATTCCTACTCCCATTTTCCAGTCGTAACCAAGAGGAGCAATTACAGGTTCTATTCCTTTACCCATCTTAGCAAGGTAAGAATGGTCTAAGTGAACATCTGCAGCTACAAATTCATTTGTTTTCTGGCTTGGCCCGAAATAGCTTAAAAACCAGATAATGATACTTACGATGAAAATTATTTTTCCGGCTCCGGTAATGAAGTCCCATACTTTTCCTAAAACCATTTTAAAGTCATATCCGAAAAGTGGTTTTTTATAGGCTGGAAGATCCATTACGAGATACGTCTTTCCTTTACTTTTAATAAATCTTTTAAGGATTGCTGCAGAGAATAAAGCGACTAAAAACCCAAGGAGATACATTCCCATCAGGACTAGTGCTTTGTATTTGATTCCTAAAAATGTTCCTTCTGATATAATCAGTCCGATAATGATGCTGTAAACAGGAAGTCTCGCAGAACATGTCATAAATGGGGTTACCAATATCGTAAGCAATCTTTCTTTTACATTTTCAATATTTCTTGTAGAGATCACCGCCGGGATCGCACAGGCAGTCCCTGACACAAGGGGAACGATACTTTTTCCGTTAAGCCCGAAAGGACGAAGTAATCTGTCCATCAGGAATACTACTCTTGCCATATATCCTGAATCTTCCAATAAATAAAGGAAATACAAGAGAATTCCGATCTGTGGTGCAAAAACCACAATTCCTCCGATTCCGGGAACGATTCCATTTGAAATCAATGAATTAATTGGTCCTTCAGGAAGATGTTCGCTTGTAAATGCGGCCAGCCAGGAAAATGTATCTTCAATCCAGCTCATCGGGTATTCTGCAAGGAAGAAAACACTTTGAAAAATAATCAGCAGAATAGCTAAAAAGACCACATAACCCCAGAATTTATGAACCAAAACTTTATCCAGTTTCTCGGTTAATAATTCTTTGAACTGAGCCTTTTTAAAAATAACATCAGCCAGTATTTTGTCAACATTCTGGTACCTTCTTACAGTTTCCTGAACCTGTAATCTTTTAGGAACCAAACTTTTAGAATCAGGTTCATTGAGCTGTTCCATTACTCCGCCGATTCTTCCAAGATCTGTTCCCAGAGAAAGGCTCATCCATGCTTTATATTCGTTATCGAAACCTTTATGTGCTGCCAGTTTCTGAATAAAGTCTCTGTGTTCGTTTGGTGTTTCAAAAGAAAGTTGATCTGTTTTTACGAATTCATTGTTATAAACAGCTTCCCTTACTTCATCAATCCCGATCTGTTCCTTGGCATTGGTCTGAATAATTTTAATGCCTAATGCTTCGGAAAATTTTTGAATATCGATAGTAATTCCTCTTCTTTCTGCCTGGTCAATCTGATTGACAATCAGAATCATTGGAATGCCAAGGTCCTGAATCTGCTGAAACAACAGCAGCCCTCTTTTTAAACTTAATGCTTCAAGAATATAAACAACTCCTGCGTAGTTTTTCTGCTCGTCAATAAGATATTTGGAGAAAATGGCCTCATCTTCTGAGCTTGGGTATACACTGTAAGAACCTGGAAGATCTATCACCTCAACTTCTTCATTTTTGTATATGTAGTTTCCCGAATGACTTGCAACGGTAACGCCGGCGTAGTTCCCGGTCTTCTGCTTTTTGTTGCAAAGCGTATTAAAAACCGTTGACTTTCCTACATTAGGATTCCCGACTAAAAGTATCTGTTTTTTCTTGTTTTCCTGCATTAATTCAATTCTTCAACAATGATGTAATCTCCTTCTTCCTCACGAAGAGCAATCCGGCTTTTTTCTGCTCCAAATTCTACATACATTGGCCCGCTGAACGGAGCCTGATACAAAATTCTGAAAATGGTCTCCGGAAGAAGCCCCATTTCAATAATTTTATTGGGCATTTTAAGATGGTCGTTATCATATCCCAATATCTTCCCCATTTTATTTTTAGGGAATCCACTTAATTTATGTAATCCTTTCTCTTTCAAAGCCTAATTTTTAGTCCTGCAAATATACGCTATTTAAATTTAATCTAAATAACGTTTTGAGATAAAAGAAATAAGCCCAGACACATCGTTGTATCTGGGCTTATTTATATCTTATTAAGATTATCCTTCTGCTCCAAGCTGAAAACAATGAACAGGAGGCCCCGCAATTACAGGACCAACAGCAAGTTCAATAGCGCATTTTTCTTCTGTAGTCAATTCCTTTTCCCTCTCTTTTGCAGTTGTGGATAATGTAATAGGTTTTTGTAGTTGATCTGTTTTTTCAATAGTCTTCTTGGTGACTAAAACAGTTTCTGTTGCCTTTTGGGGCTCCGTATTTTTATTTGGAGATTCATTTTTAGCAAATAGCAATGCAGATGTTGTCAGCAGAACTGCGACAATAGATTTTTTCATGGTATAATTTTTAAATTAGTTTTAGCAAACATATGAGAATAAAAAATAAAATCAAATTTTTTCTGAGAATTTTTTAAAATTTCTGCTGGTCAAACGTAGAATTTACCTGATAAAAAGAAATCAACCCAAACACATTGCTGTATCTGGGTTGATTCAAAATATAATTTAGTTGATATGAAGTCTTACTTTTTCTTCTTGTCAGAAGGCTGTTCTTTTTCTATGGGATTATCATTGGACCCGAAGAAATCTTTCACCTGCTTTTCCAGCCTTTTCATGAAATCTCCTACAGTTCCGTCTGTTCCCGGCATGGGTCTGCTCATATTCTCTGCAGTCATATATGGACGGGATTCTGCAAAAGGATCTGCTTTGTATCCTTCATAAGATTTAAGAAACTTTTCTTTTGATGTAGGTGTTACTGTATTGCTCATCATTCCCATCTTAGCATTGATCTTATCGGCATATGATAATTCATCATAATTTTCGATCTTTTTATTTCCGCTCAATTGCCATGAATAGTTTTTATCAGCGTCTTCGATTTTTACAATCAGACCAGGAAGTCCTTTAAATTTGTAAGGTCCATCCTGAAAAGGGATATCCGAACTGAACCATGCAGTCCATGTTCTTCCTCCAAATTCAGTAGTTGCTTTCTGAGCATTGTACGCGCCTATTTTTTGTTTATCTGGTAGAATACTCCATTGCAACTTCGGATCGTCTTCATATGAGAACAGATTTCTGCTGATTCTGTCTACATACTGTACTTTCATGTCAGGATAAGTCTTAATAATTTTATATGAAAATTTCGGCCACCTAATCAACTTGGTCATATCCTTAAAAGATTTGGTTTTCTCCATTTCTTCTATCTGAACTTTAATGATAGAATCCTGAGCCGGCATTGTATAATCCTGGTAGATTGATTTCTTTGGGGTAATATCAAGAATAGTAATAATCTTATCCATTCTCGCCGAATCTTTTTTCGGCTTAAAAGTCAGTTCATAAAAGAAACGGTTGGCTGTTTCTTTTGACTCCTGAGCTCCTGCAAATGCAAAAAGAGCAATAAGAAATACAGAGAATAACTTTTTCATTGTAGCAAGTTTTATATAATTAGTAATCACTTGTCTTCTTTTGTTACAGTTTTTCTGAAATTTTATTTTTCGGTAAAAAATATTCACCTGTTTCAAATCTTTACTAATTAAAAAATTATGATTCTCTTAAAACAGTTTCATATTTAAAACGCTTACCTTTAAGTTTCTAAAAAACAAAATATTATGGATACCTTATCTCAATTAAAATCCGAACTGGAGGGAGAGTTCCAAACCACAAAAAAATTTATTGAACTATTCCCTGAAGGAAAAAACGATTATGCTCCGCATGAAAAAAGCATGAAAATGATGCCTCTTGCTACCCATCTGGTAGAAGTTTTTGAATGGCCGAACACTATTTTAAAAACTTCGGAACTGGATTTTGCCAAGGGAGATTATAAACCTACCATTCTTTCTACAAGAGATGAACTCATGAAAAAACTGGAAGATGATTACCAGTCTGCAAAAACAGCATTGGAAAACAGTACAGAAAACGATCTGAATCCCAGCTGGACGATTAAAAATGATGGGCACGAACTGGCAAGCTGGAGCAAGTACGGAGCCATCCGGCATGCTTTAAACCAGATTACGCATCACAGGGCTCAACTGGGAGTGTATTACAGACTAAACAATATTCCTTTGCCGGGAAGCTATGGGCCTTCAGCAGACCAGCAAAGCTTTTAATTTCAGTATATCTCAATAAAAAACCAATCCGTATGGATTGGTTTTTTTTTATTTAAAGTTGAATTTTACACTTAGCATCACCTGACTTGGGCGGAGTTGCATACTTGTTTGTGTGATATTCGTATTATCAATATCGATTCTTTCAAACACTCTCTTATTTGCTATATTCATCCATTTTAATTCAAAATCAATTTTCTTTTTAGCCCATGAGAACTGATATGAAACATCAAAGAAACCATTATTATACTTTATGTCTGCAGATTTTGAATTGATCTGATCCCAATAAAACCCTATGGTATGGTTTTCTAATGGATAGAAAAATACGTTAAGATTGTGGCTGTATCCTTCTGACTTTCCTTTATTATCTGTAAGGAAAATATTAGATGTCTTATTCCATGTTTTAGATGCGTTAAAATCTACACTCATCCATGAGAAATAAGTATTGTTAAATTTAATTCCTAGCGTATTTCCATTTGTTTTATTATCAATATTATCAGTATTTCTGATGGATTGAGATTTAGAAATGGTATTGTTATAACTTAATGAAGCATTGGTTTTAAATTTTGGAAAATACTTTCCTATTTCTGCATAATAGGTATTGCTGGTCCTTTTATTTTCTTTCTCCAAGTATTCTGTTACTCTGAAGCCTGATTCATTAACGATACTTGAAGCAATAAGGTTATTTTTTGCATCACTTATTCTATATCCAACGTTAAAGAAAAGGTTATTTAACGGATTTCTGTACTCCAATCTTGTTCCTGCATTTTTAGTAGTAGTCTGAGGGATCGGATTTTTAGGGTTCATCACATTAAATCCTCCTGGACTTGTGAGAATATATCCTGCATAAGCTGTCTGAATATCTCCGAAGTTATTACTAATTCCTCCATTCAAACTCGCTTTGAAGAAGGAAGCAAATGAATATTGAGCAAAAACATTAGGAGTAAAAGTTACTTTACTTAATGATTTGGAAACATTTCTAAATGCATCTTCAGCCTTAATATTATTGAAGTTTACAGGGAAACTTGAAAATAAACTCCATGACTCAGATTTATAATTGATTCCTACGGAAGCCGATGGATTAACTCTCGTAAATTTCAGATCATTTTCATAAGTTAAATTTGCAAAATCCGGTTTATTATCTACAGTACTTCCATCAAAATTTGTTGTCAAATTATCAGTTGAAAAATCAAGTCCTACCTGTGGTGTGAATGTCCATCCTTTTGAAGTGAAACTGATATTTGCAGAATGTGATGTATCTAAAGATTTAATCCTGAAATATTGCAAAGCAGTACTGCCTGGTGTGAATTTTATGGTTGTAAAATCAGTACTTCCAGGTTCTTTATATGGAAACTGTAAATAATTGGCAGGAGAAATTTCTAAAATCTGTTTATCATTCTGATAGCTCAGATAGGATTTGAAATTCACCATTTTTTCTTTCCATGGAATAATTGTACTTAAGGAGTTCTGGAAAGATGTTGTAGGTGATTCCAATGCTTCGTTTCCTATCCTGTAACCCTGCTTATCATTTCTTTCCGCAAAAGCCCTATCTGCATTCCAGAATTGAGAGAATGTTGTTGTATTTTTAAAGAATCCTTTTTTTGCATTTTTTGTAAAAATCAGTTCTCCTTTTAATTTGTCTGTATAGAAATTGTTCAGGAACCTTGTTGTATATTGTGTCCCCTGCTGGATATCTCTAGTAACACTATTAGACTCTCTTTCCACCGCATTATTGGTATAGTTGGCATTGGCTTTAAGCTCCCATTCTTTCTTTTTATCAATATTGGTAAGATAATTTGCTGACAGATAATGAACACTGTTCATCAAATATCTTTTTACAGGAAGATCAGGTACGGATGCATTCTCTACACTTAGCCAATTATTTTGCGAGATGTTACTTCTTCTTCCTTCCCATGAGCTTCCAAAAGCCAGAATATTTCCTTCATTTTCCACCTGCTCACCCATGTTATTGGTTTTATAATTGACAACCCATTGGCTTTTCTGCCCGAAAAACATAGGCGTCAGTTTTACATTCCAAAGCCACGGATCTCCAAATCCGGTTCCTACTTCTCCTCTTCCAGTCATGGTGACAGAGTTTTTCAGTTTGATATTGATGGCTGCCTGATCTGAAGGGACTTTATCCTGAAGGATTTTTACCGGCTGGTGGTTCTCCAGAACTTCTACTTTCTGTACAGCATCTTTAGGAAGGGAATTGTTGATGGTTCCATAACCTCCTTCCATAAGGTCTTTTCCGTTGACGTAGAATTTATTGATGGCATTTCCCTGATAAAGAATTGTTCCGTCCTTGTTTACTTCAATTCCCGGAATCTTTTTCATTACATCAGCAAGGGTTCTGTCGTTTTTACTATTGAAAGCCTTAAGATCATAAGAGATGGTGTCGCCTCTTGCAGTGATCATTTTGGTTTTCAGCTGTACTTCTTTAATTTCTGTAGCTTCAGACTGCATTTTAAAGTTCAGAGTCTGATCGCTGTTATTAATTTGCTTCGTAAGAGGTTTCTGATTGAATGCTTTCACTTTTAAATCCACATTGGATTCAGCGGATGTAAAAGTTACTTTATATTCTCCTTTGGAATTCGTAATGGCATAAGCAAGAATAGCATCTTTACCGGGCTCTTCTATCGTTACACTGGCGCTTGGTATTGCTACCCCGTCATCATCCGTGATCTTTCCTGAGATCGTTTTCTGTGCGAAAGTAAGCACCGTAAAGAAAAGCATCAGAAATAAGGAAATATTTTTTTTCATACTTATTATTTGCTCAATTAGTTAATGGATATTGTTTTTTGTTACACTTTTTATAAAGATGAATTTTATAGATAAAAGTTAAACCATTATCACTACAAACATAGTGATAATTTTTAAGCTTTTGATTTTCTTTGAAAAAAAGAAATCTTTTTAAGCAGATTCACAATCTGTTTATCCGCTTTTGCGAATATTTAATTTATCATAAAATGATGTTTGGCATAAAAAATTTGCAAAATAAGTGGATGATTTATTTTTTGATTTATGTAACATAATCTGAATAGACTTTGTCTTATTGATTAGATAAAAGAACAATTTTAAGAAGAAGCTAAGAAATTAATAATCTTACTTATTCTAAATAGGAAAATCTGATTTGAATCATAGATTAAAAAAAAATTAAACACTGGTACATCAATATATATTTAATAATTTTGTAACATAAAATTTATAAAATGGGAATTATTTTAAAGCCTATAGATGTTGTAGATGACATTTCGAAAGAAGAATTCTACGAAAAATATCTGAAGCCAAGAAGGCCCGTTGTCATCAAAAATATGGCAAAAAAATGGCCTGCTTACCAAAAATGGACGATGGAATATATGAAGGAGGTTGTAGGAGATGTGGAGGTCCCGCTATATGACAGCTCAAAGGCAGACCCTTCTGCTCCCATCAATGCGTCAGCAGCAAAAATGAAGTTTGGAGATTACATAGATCTTATTCAGCGAGAACCTACTGATCTTAGAATTTTCCTATTCGACCCCATAAAATATGCTCCTAAACTTTTGGAAGATTATATTTCTCCTAAAGAATTAATGGGAGGCTTTCTTGATAAATATCCGAATATGTTCTTTGGAGGAAAAGGTTCTGTAACCTTCCTTCACTTCGATATCGATATGGCCCATATTTTCCATACCCATTTCAATGGAAGAAAACATATCCTTCTTTTCGATTATAAATGGAAAGAACGCCTTTATCAGATACCCTATGCTACGTATGCACTTGAGGATTATGATATCGAAAATCCGGATTTCACAAAATTCCCGGCACTGGATGGTGTAGAAGGTATTGAATGCTATCTTGAGCATGGTGATACTTTATTTATGCCTACAGGATGGTGGCACTGGATGAAATATCTGGACGGAAGTTTCTCAATTTCCTTAAGAGCATGGGACAAATCATGGGCAGTAAAAGCACATTCTCTATGGAATCTTACCGTACAGCGTAAATTTGACGACATTATGAAGTCGAACTTTAAAAAGAGCTATATGGACTGGAAAGAGAAAATGGCAATTAAAAGAGCAGAAATGGCCTTGAAGAGAGGCTTACCAAAATAAAAAAGACGTTTCAATTGAAACGTCTTTTTTATTCTATTATAAATGTTATTTCTTAATCATTTTATAGCCTTTTTCAGTCTCTTTATCTTTGACCTTCACTATATAATTCCCTGCTGCAAGTTCACTTACATTTACAGTTCCGTTTTCTGTATCCATCGTTTCTTTTTTCACTAGCTTTCCGTTAAGATCATAGATGCTAATTTCAGAGATCTTAGTTTTATTTTTGATGTGTAAAACATCTTGTGCCGGGTTTGGGTAGATGGATGCACGGCTCTTATCCGCTTTTGCATCAGAAACCGATAAACTGTTTGTTGAAATCTGGAAATCGTCTATCCCTATAAACCAAACATCTTCTGTAGTGGAATGAAAAGCAATATAAATTGTTTGTCCTACAAAAGGAGTCAGGTCGTACGTATACTGATTCCACGAAGTAGGAGGTTTTACTGCTGCTGCGAGCGTGTTGGTAAGGCCTGCAATAGTAGGAGTTGTGGTTGATACTTTTATATCCACCGTCTCAGCAAGTCCTGCCCCTCTGTTTCTTGCCCAGAAAGTAAGCTTATCAGATACTCCTGCAGTGACCACTATAGCAGGGCTTATGGCATAATCATCATGGGAAGTACTGCCGTATTCCAATCCAAGGAAGTGGGTCCCAGAATGAGGAGCGTTGAATGAAGAGTCATAAGAACTAAAGGTTTCCCAGGTTCCAGGATCTCCACCATTAATTATTGTCCAGTCAGCAGGCATTGTTGCCGAATCAAAACTTTGAGAATATTGCGCCAGTAAACCTATTGGTATAAAGCACAGCAATGTTACGAATTGATAAATTTGTTTCATAGTGTTTGTTTTTGATACTAATTTAATAAAAATCTAAAACATTGATTAACAAATTACTATAAAAAAACAAAAAAATCATCAGAATTTTTGTGAAAAAATATTTACAACACTCTGTAAACGGGATACTGTCTGAATGTTTTTTCTTCAAAATAAGGAGAATGTCTGTACACCCAATCTAATTGTGCATCTCCATCTTCTGACAGCTTTTTATCCGATGCTTTGGCAGCTTCAAACGCTTCTTTCAATTTTTTATCCTTTTTCAAAAGTTCAGCAGCTGTATCTTCGAAAATATAAGCGGAATAGTATTCTTTCTGTGCCAGAATTCCGTCAAAGAAATTCCAATTGAAAAATGAGTCTAATGCTTCAGGTTCAAGGGTTTCTATAATATATTTTACACCAGGCTGATTGGTTGAAACCAGATAATCTCCGGCTGTAAATACCCTATTTTTCTGTGTAGCATCAACCGTAGTTTCAAAATGCAGGTAGTGCCCTTCATAAGGATTTTTAACGGTTTTAAAATCTTTAATTTTATAGGACTCAACCGTTAAAGTACTGTCTTTCTGTATCGGTTTCATCTGAATATTATTTCTTTTAAATTCTTTAATCACCCGGTACTGCGACTGCGGAATTACATAATATTTTGGAATGGTAATATATCCCGTTGGAACAGCCGTCGTAAAGAGTTTTATATTCTTCGTAAAAGGCTTATTTCTGTCATAATACAGTCTTGGTTTGCCTGAAACTTCACTGGGCTTATATTTTCCTTCATAACCTTTAAAATCCATGGTGGAGAACTTCGTAGAATCTATTTTCCAACGGATTCCGTATTGTTTTCCAGCCTGATATTGTTTTAGATTTTCTATTCGAAGCTGCTTTATTTTATGATAATCTTTATCTAAATTCCGTAGATTCACCAGCATATATTTGTAAGTGGCATCTACCCTTTTATCATAAGGCTTCAGCATATGGGTTTCAGGAACTGTTCCCAGAGAGTTGAAAAGGGAAGTATATCCTGTAGAATATCTCGGAGAATCTTCAAATGAGGCAAATCCTACTTCCGGAACATCTCCGTGGATATTGACATAGGGAGTACTATCATACCCCAGTTTTTTCATATCCTCAATATTTTTAGCCTGATAATCATTGTAGAAATAATTTCCAAGGGTATTTCCCAAACGTTCTTTAAATGTAGAAATATAGGTGAACGTATATTGATAATCTGCTCCGTTGCTGACATGGTTATCGATAAAAATATCCGGTTTCAACCATTGATAGATTTCCTGAAAGCTTCTGGCATTTTTAGAATCTGCTTTGATAAAATCTCTGTTCAGGTCATAATTCCTTGCATTTCCTCTGAAACCGTACTGCTCCGGTCCATTCTGATTGGCTCTCGAGTAGGATCCTCTGTTCAACATTCCACTGACATTGTAAGCGGAAATCGCAGCAATAATAAAATTCTGCGGAGTTTTAATTTTTTTAGCCGCAAGATCTCTCATCAACATCATGGTAGCATCTATTCCATCCGGCTCTCCCGGGTGAATTCCATTGTTGACAAAAAGAATGGCTTTGTCTTTTCTTAATTTTTCAAGGTCTTTTTCAGGAAAGGGATTATAAACCACTACATAAATTGGCTTTCCATTGTCATCTTCTCCTTTTTTAAGGTACTGAATAGTATTGAAATTTTTCGCCAGATCCTGATAATAGCTGTTCATTTCGTCGTAGGTAACTGTCTGATTTCCGTTCCCTTTTTCAAAAGGGGTCTGAAACGATTTTTGAGCCAAAAACAAGGTAGAACTTAAGGTGAATAAAAGATATTTCAGTTTCATTGAAGTCATATTTTCAGACTTTAAAATTAATCATCTTTTGTGAGAAACGGGGATGTGCTGGCAGTCAAAATTGCAAAAGATTGAAAAGTTAAAGTTGTTTTGCAGATAAAAACCTAACAGGTTTTGAAAACCTGTTAGGTTTGTTCTCAACAGTATTAATTTCGCCCTTTTTCTTTTGGATATAAGGAAGGAAGCGGATCACTTTGCCAGAATTGCTTGGAGTCAATATCCATGATGGATAAAGATCCGGTATAGGCTGCTCCGGTATCCATATTCCAGATATTAGCTTTATTGGCTGGTATTTTGATCCCAATATCAAGAGTAGGCGTATGTCCGATGAATATTTCTTTATACAATAGCAGTCTTTTAGGATATAATTCAGAATTTTTCGACAGTTTTTTATCCATTGCCACGGCAGTTTCCCAAAGCGTTCTGTCCCAACGGTAATTGCTTGAGTACACTTCTTTTTCAGGACCGTGCATGGAAGCGTATCCGGCATGAATGAACAACCGGTTCTGATCATCAATATGATAATTTTTCATCCTTTGAAAGAATTCGAGATGAATATCCAGATCTTCAAGAGAATAATCAGCATAACTTTCTACTGTACTTTTTCCTCCATTGAAAAGCCACAAATCAGGTTTTTGTCCTAAATTCAACCAATCTTCACACCATGCATCATGATTTCCTTTAATGAAAATACAATCCTGTCTTTCGGAAAGTTCCAGTAAGAACTGTATGATTTGCGAAGACTCGCTCCATCCGTCCACATAATCTCCCAGAAAGATCAGCTGATCATTTTCGGTCACTCCTGCTCTTTCAAGAACCTGCAACAAGGCTTTAAACCCTCCGTGGATATCTCCTATGACTAATGTTCTGCTCATTTTATTTTGAAATATATTTTGCATCCACAAAATCGGTCAGCCAAACTCCGTTCGCTGACTGGTAGAAAGATAATCCTTCCTGATGCATTGTTCCGGTTCTGATGGTCAGAATCACAGGTTTGCCGTGTCTCATCCCGACCTTTGCAGCGGTCTCTTTATCAGCACTTAAGTGTACATGCTGACGTGTTCTTTTTTCAATTCCTTTTTCTAAAATAGAAGAAATATTGGCTTCAGCTGTTCCGTGATACAGAAATTCCGGAGGCTGCTTGGCTTCCAATGCCAGATCGATATCAATAGAGTGTCCCTGACTTGCTCTGATCATGGTTTTATCTTCGTTAAAAGCAAAACGCTTTTTATTGTTGGTTTCTACCACCTCATCTAATTCTTCGTGAGTAAAATATATTCTTCTTTTGGCTGATTTCGATCTCAGCTCTTCTACATCTGCCCAGCCATTTTCATCCAGTATAAGTCCTATACTTTCCGGCTGATGCCTCAAAATCAGGCTTAAAAATTTACTTATCTTTTTCTTTTCTATTTCGTTCATGGTTTTCTATCATCTATATTGATCTAATAAATCTATAAATTCTTTATTTTTTCTAAAATTATCCCAATCCTTATCTTTCTCGATATGGGAAACAGTTATCAAATTTTTATCTAGACTTTCATTAAGTAAACTCAAAGCTTTTTTAGTTTCATTTTTTAATGAATAAGCGCAAGCTAAATTATATGGACTGGAACCATTCTCATATCCTTTTTGAGCTTTTTCCAATGCACTATTTAATATGTCATCCTTTATTTTTTCATCTTCTATAAGATAATAATAAAATAATAGAGAGTTTGCCCAAGTATCAAAAACAAAACTATCCTTTTCATCTATTCCTCGCTTTAATAATTCTTCATACTTCTCGAATGCTTCCTCATACAATTCTTTGCTATTTTCCAAATATGCCAAATTAGATAAACTATATGCCCAATTAATCATAGCAGTAATATCCTGAGGATCAATATCTAATGCCATTTTAAATTTATCAAAACTTTCGTTGAAAAGTTCTTTACTCTTTTTCATTGTGGCAAAACTGGTTAAAACAATTCCCCAATTATTAAAATAAGTTACTTGGTTTACATTTAAACTATTTGCTTTATTCAACAAATCTAAAGCCTTACCATATTTAGAGTTATCTCCTTCTTCTTTTATTACTTTTACTGCCCAATCATTATAAAAATCACCCAATACTTCTTTTGCTTTATTATAATTATTTGCTATTATTATTTTTCCCATTTCTTCTGCATTTTCAATAGAAAAATCTTCTTTTATAGTCATTTCTATAATTTTTGAATCAGAGTATCTTCATCTTCTTTATTTTCTATAGTAACAATTGCTTCTCCTACTTGTTTTTTACTAATTTCCACCCTATCTTTTATTCCATTAAAAAGACCTTTATGTTTGCTTTTTTCATCAATAACTATGTCAGTTACCTGGTCCATCATATTGTTTAGAAATGAAAACGGCTTATTAAATATTTCAGGTGTTTTTAACTTTAATTCTGAGTGGAGTTTTAGGAAAAAACTATCAGAATCATATCCTTGTATATGATAAGCATTCATTCTTGGTCTATCAAAAAGTTCTGTTTTAACTTTCTCAGAAAGAGATTTCTCGTTATGACCCACCCAATATAATTCGTTCTCAAAACTTCCAATTTTAGCAATTTCATTTACAAGTTCATCTTCTCCACTATAACCAATAACAATCCATGTTCTATTATGACAAATTCTATCAAATATTTTAGGAATAGAAGCTCTAACTTTAGACAACTCTCCTTCAGCATTTAATAACCATTGACCATGATGTTGCCCATGTAAATATGTTACAGACCTTTCTAAAAAATTCGTAGTTGTAAAATCATTTAAAACAGAAACATCATAAACAGGTGGAATAAAATTAAATAATGCACAAGCTTTCAACATTAAATCATCAAAATTTACTGTTAAAATATAATCTATACAGCCCTCCTTCAGTAACTGTGCAAGATATATATGTGTAACATTTAATTTTACATTTTTATTATTTATATAATCTGCAAATAAATTTCTTCTTTCTTGGGCTGATAATGCAGACATTAGCTTGTAATAATTTTCTCTTTCTTCTTTATTAAGTCTTTGAATTGTTGGCTTATCTTTATGAATATTAAGAATATCTTTAACAATTTTTCCTGCCAAAGGAATTCCTGCTGAAACCGAAGCTCCAGCTCCTAAAAAAATTATGGGTTTATTCTCTTTATTTTTTTCAGCTTGTTTAATCAAATAAGCTATATCCTCAATTGTTCTTTTTTCCATTATCTTAGTTTTAAGTTTTTATTATGAGTTTCTCACACAATGCCTCAATATCATGTTTCCTCACGAGCTCTGCAACCCATTCCTCAGGAATATTTTCATATCCATAATAAATTCCGGCAATACCTCCGGTTATAGCTCCTGTGGTATCGGTATCTTCCCCCAGATTGACAGCTTTTAAAACTGCTTCTGAGTAGCTTTCCGAGTTTAAAAAACACCATATTGAAGCTTCCAGGCTATGAAGAACGTATCCTCCACTTTTGATTTCATCTTCAGGATATCCGGAAATATTATTCTTTAAAATTCTACTGAAAAGTTCAATTTCATTTGGGTTAAAACCTTGCTTTTCAGCATACTCTAAAGACACTTTCTGTGTATGCGTGTATGCCTCTCTTTTATTCTTTCCTTTCAACAATTGAATGGCAAAAATGACATAGATAAAACAGGCAAAAACAGACCGGAAATGCCCGTGAGTTATCGCCGAAACCTCTTTTACTGTAAGATAAATTTTCTGAATATCATTTCCATTTTCAAGATAAAAGGCAAGGGGAAGAATTCTCATCAGAGAACCATTCCCGTTATCTTCTTCAAAAATATTTCCTGAAAATCTGGCACTTTCACCTTTGATTAATCTTGCCAGAGAATGTCTTGTAGTTCCTCCGATATCGAAAAGCCTTCCATGGGCCGTCCAGTGACCATACTTATTCCATTTCACAAAACTTTGTCCGATTTTTTCCAGATCATAGCCTTTGGTAAGCTCTTCTGCAAGGCAAAGTGTAAGAGAACTGTCATCACTCCACGTTCCTTTGGGTTGATTCCAGGACATGTATTCCAACATTTTTGTTACCGGATTTCTTTTCAGATCTTCCCTCTTTTCAAACTCTACCGGAACACCCAGTGCGTCTCCAATGCAGACACCCATAATTCCCGCTTTTACTTTGTTTTCCATCAGGCTAAATTGACCAGTTTATCAAATAATAATTTCATTCCCTGCGTAGCTGTTTCCTTCATTACTACGGCTCTCTGTCCATATCCAAATCCTGTTTCATTAGGATTGATGACAATTAAAAGACAATCGTCTTTGATATCATGAATCAGTCCTGCTGCGGGATATACCTGCAAAGAAGTCCCGATAACCAGCAGAATATCCGATTCTTTTACGATTTCTCTTGCAGTCTGATATAAAGGAACATCTTCTCCGAACCAAACGATAAAAGGTCTTAATTGCGCTCCATCTTCAGCTTTATCACCAATTTTAATATCATCCTTCTGTTCATAAATCAGGCTTTTATTATTACAAGAACATGATTTGAACAATTCTCCGTGAATATGAAGTATGTTGGTAGATCCTGCTCTTTCGTGAAGATCATCTATATTCTGGGTAATAATCTGAACATCAAAATATTTTTCCAGCTCTGCCAGTAAGCGATGAGCTTCGTTGGGCTGTACTTCATGTAGCTGACGTCTTCTCTGGTTGTAAAATTCCAGAACCAAAGCTCTGTCCTTTTTCCATCCTTCCGGACTTGCCACATCCGTTACATTATGATTTTCCCAGAGACCATCTCCGTCTCTGAAGGTTTTTATTCCGCTTTCGGCACTGATTCCTGCACCGCTTAATATGGTTAGTTTTTTCATTGGTTTTTAATTTTTTCTATTAAAACCTGGCCAGCAACAATAATCAGCACGATTATAATAAAAGGAGCTAGCAGAATCCCTAAAAGGGTATTTCCTATTCTTTTAAATCGATTTTCCCCAAATTTATCTTTCGTTTTATGATTGATAAAATCTACAAAATTTTCTTTATTTGTAAGCTCTTTATCATATCCTCGCCAATCAAAATTGGTGATAAAGTCTCCAAAAATATACAGATCGGGAGATTCAGGATGTGATAAATTGAAAAAATAAAAGGTTTCAAAATCCTGTCCCACCAGAGGTTCATACTCTATATTATACTGAAAACAAAAAAGACTTTCGGTGCTCAGTAAGCCTCTTTGCTTCAAAGCATCTTTCAATTGATTTTGGTATTTTTTCAGCTTTACAATATCATTTTCCACAGGGAAAACATTTGATTCTTTTCCAGCATGTTGAAGATAATAAATATAATTTTCAGGAAACCGCAGATTCAATTCTTTCTGAAGAAAAGCAATTTCTTCATTTGCCAATCCCACGTTAGGATCTTCAGGTTGATCTACGAATCTGAAATTATTTTTTTTCACAGTTGTAAAAGGTCTTTATAAATATTTTCATTTTCATCATCAAAACAGACAAAAATAACTTTATCAATACTATCTGAATGAAATTTTCTGACTTCATCTACCGCAATTTTTCCTGCCAGTTCTTTTGGAAATCTATAGACTCCTGTACTAATATTAGGAAAAGCAATCGTCTTCACACCAAGGCTTTCTGCCAAATTCAAAGAATTATGATAACAGTTTGCCAGAAGAATGGATTCCTTTTCTTCGTGACCGTTCCAAACTGGTCCTACTGTATGAATAACATATTTTGCAGGGAGATTTCCTGCATTTGTTACTACCGCTTCTCCCGTTTTGCATTTTCCTTGTCTATTTCTGATCGCAACACATTCTTCCAATATCTGAGATCCTCCCACTCTGTGAATAGCTCCATCTACACCGCCTCCACCAAGTAAGGATGAATTGGCTGCGTTAACAATTGCATCAGCTTGGATTTTTGTAATGTCTCCTTTTATTAATTCTATTTTCATCTTAAATTGAGTTTTCTATTTAAAACCTCATCATCAAATAATAAAGGTTTTTCCTCAGGGATGATCAGGTTATCTAAATCATCATTCAGTACAAACTGATATTGTTCTGCCACAAAATCTGAAATATTTTCAATGAGAAGAATATCATCCTTAGAAAAAGATCGAATAAATTCATTCCTTAAACCAATCTGTATGGCTCTTCGTTCCAGTTTATTTCCAAAAGGATCATGATCCGGATCCCACTGCAGCCTGACTGAAGATTCTTTTACCTGCTTCTGCCAATCTTCTCTGGAAATCCCAAAACTTGTATTGTAAGAAGAATATATGGCATTTTCCAGATATTTTATGAAAGCTTCTTTCTTCAAATGAATAGCCAAAACATGCTCCTGACCTTCTTTTCTCCCCCAGCCATTTCTGTACATCATCCAAAGAAAATTTGGTTTTATCCAGGTCATTCTTTCCAAACTAAAACTTCCGCCAAAGAATTGATTCTTCACTGCAAATTCTCCAATTTCCTTTCTATAGGACTGATATACCACAATTTTTTCATCGTCATATTGAGCCATGATGTGATATCCTTGTGCAGGCCAGTCTTGTAATTGTTCTTTATATTTTTTTAGTTCTATTTTCATTGTATTTCTTCAAATGGTTTCAGCATTTCTTCTTTCTTGGTAAGCACTGCGAAAACCACTCTTTTAAATTTATTTTTATATTTTCCCTGAAGATATTTCCCGAATAATCCTGCAATTTCTTTTGGATCATTTTTGAAGACACCGCATCCCCAGGCTCCTAAAATCAGAACTTCATTTCCTTGTTGTAAAGCCAGTGAAAGCATTTTATCCATTCTAAGATCCATTGCATCAAGAATTTCATGTGCTCTTTCCGGTTCCTGACGTTTTACCACCCCTGTATTGACTGCCGGAGACGTGATGAAATTACACAGAACAGGCTTAGGAAGCAACTCTCCCTTATCTTTCCTGAAAACAGGAACTTTAGGACTGTAAATCATTGTATCGGTATAAAAACAGGATTCCATTGCACGATGAATTGTGTAATAATCAAATGCCTGAAGTAAGCTTTCATACAGTCCGGAAGTTCTTGCCAGACTTTCTTCCTGTGCTTCTGCTCCATTGATAAATCCTCCACCCGGATTTTTTGCTGATGCAAAATTGAGACACATGATCTTCTCCTGATTTTCTTCTTCGGATAATTGTAAAATTGCTTTTAAAGAACTGCACTTCCAGGTTTCAATTTTTGTTTCAAAACTGATTTCCGGCAACGGAGATTCTTTCATTTCAGAAAGCTGTTCCGGAGTGAAAAGAGAGGTTTCTTTTTTACTGATTTCCAGCTCGTTTTCTATATTTATTTTTTCGTTATGTTCGTTAATATAATATTTTTAGCTAAGATATCCAAAGTATCTTTTGCCATTCCTTTATTAGTCATAGTTAGTTTTTTTATTTTGATCATCAAATCTTCCAAATCAGCACTTGCAGCCTTCTTAAAGTCATCTCCTATAAAGACTTTGATTACTTTGATATCTCCTACAATTGCCTTATTAAAGCTGTTAAGATCCTCAGAAGGAACCCATAATTCATTGTGATTTCTAGCCCCGACATTCTGTGCAGGATATTGATCCGTCACTTTTTCCAACACCTCAAACCGGGTTACAAAACCAAGATAGTCTCCAGCTTCGTCTCTGGTGTTCCATTTTTCTGCAATCTCTGAAGCATATTCTTCATTAAGAACGGGGTAAAAAATAGGCTGCCATTCCAGTCTTGGAGGAAATTTTTAAATCCGCTTTCCATAATCAAGATCATTTCTTTTTCTCCTACTGGTCTATATAATGTTGTTGTTTTCATGACGTTCGTTTATTTGGTTATACTGTGGCTCCAATTCTGTAAGCCAGTTCTTTTGACAGAGGATAGTTTTTTTCTACCGGCAGCAGTTTTTTTGCCTTATCAAATTCTCCCGACCTGGTAAGATTCAGAATCTTCTTAACCAAAGGAGAATAATCCTCTATTTTTACAATCCATTCTTCATTGAACTCCTCAATCAATGCGCGGCTGATTCCTACCTGAATGGAACGGTAATTCAGTTTTGCTCCTTTAATATTCCTTTCAGGATCCCACTGCACATATATTCCGGCATTTTCAAAATCTTTTTCCCATTTCCGGGGATCGGGATAGACCCTTTTTTCAGGTGAAGTAAGAATTGCTTTGCCTAAAGCTTTCTCCCAGGCTTCTCTTTTAATATGTAAGGCCAGGGTACATTCCTGATTGGATTTCTGTCCATAATTGCTGCGCTCCATCATCCAGAGAAAAGAAGGCTTTATCCAGGTCATCCTGTTGAATGAAAAAGGAGCTGTAAATTTCTGATCCTCTACGGCTGATTTTGCAATTGCTTTATTATAGGCTTGGTAGACAATCAGCGTGTCATTTTTATAATCTGCTCTTATTTCAAATTCTCTCATTGTTGGTTAATTTATTAAAAATCATACACATATACCTCCACATTCTTTACAAGCAATGTTCTTTCGATAATAGGTTCAATTTCTTCCCATTTTCCTCCTGCCAGTCCACATCCGATTCTTGGCATATGAACGCTTGCGTTCAGCAGCAAAGCTTCGTTGGAAAGTTTTTCCAGAGCTTTTTCAATGGCATCATACCGAACAGGGACACCATTACTTCCGGTTTTTATTCCTTTTTGCCCGATTATATTGGCTACAAAAATGTATTTTTCAACCTGAACCAATTGAATTTCTCCTAAAGCAAAATTATTTTTACTTCTGAAACGGTGCCAGTTTCTATATTCTTTTTCCGGCTCTTCCCATCTTTTGGAAACTGCCAGTACAAAACCTTTTCCCCAACCTCCGATATCATTGCAGATGTGGGCGATGATCTTTATTCCTTTGGCCTGTGGGACCGTAGCATCCCCTTTTAAATATTGTATAGTTTTCATGGTTATTTTCTTTTATTCTCTATCATTTCCTCCTCTCCAAATAAAATTAACATTTTTAACTGCTGAATTTAAAAAATCCGTTTAAAATCTTTAGAATAAGGAGAATAGGATCCATAGACAACACCAAATTCCTCATCAAGATTTTCTACTTTAAATTCCTCATCAATCTGATCCAGACAAGTAATGACAAGATTTTTTTTAACCGGAAATGCATAAGCTCCATCCAGTTTTAAGGCATAATTCAGCAGTTTGTAATCTATTTCTCCGGTTCTTAGCTCCTTTTGATATTCATTGAATATACAGGTTTCTTCTTCATTGTTTTTCAGATTCATTTCTTTTTCATTGCTCATCCAGCCGTTTCCATGACGGGTTGCATAACTTCTGGTCACATAATACATTTCAATATCTTCAATCTTTAAAAGCTTACAAATCTCACAGGCATTTTTTGAAGTCGTATGTGCATAAGTCACATTGGGAAAAACGCCATGGTCCATATCGAGTAAAATACCCTGACTTCCTTCGAAAATGAGGTGATCAAACGAAGCCAGGTATTTATAATCATTTATCTTCCAATCAATAGCTTCAATAGCATTTAAGAAAGGTTCTAAAAGTTCACTGATCTCGCCTTCTTCTACAAAACCATAGTAATAGGCAATTCCTTTCAGTTTTTCTATCAGCATTTCTCTGGGTGCTATAAGGTCTATAGCAAATAGTTTATAAGGACTTTCGTTTCTTTTCATCGTGGCTCCCACTCCTTTTCCGCAGGTTCCGTGTTCCAGATTACGGGCATTTGTTCTGTTCTGCCATACATCGAAAGGAGTTGTCAGCTTTGCCAATGGATGGATATGCAGCTCAATGTTTCCGTTCTTTGCTTTTAACTCTTCTCTTTCATTCAGAAGAAAAACCGGATGAATCGTACAATGCTCGGTAAAGTAAGAAGGCAGACCACGAAGTGCACCACTGGAAAAACTGGAATGCACATGCTTTCTTTCATCCATCATTACGGTATGGGCAGCCTGCTGTCCTCCTGAAAATCTGATCACAACAGCTTCCGGATTCTGAGAAGCCAGAAAATCTGTGGTAATTCCTTTTCCTTCATCACCAAAACCAAGTCCTATTACTATTTGCGCCTTTTTCATGTCTTTTAATTTTTGAGGTTTCTAGTATTGTCATTCCTATTTTAGGACGACATTGACAGATTTCTAAAGCATCTGAAACTGATCCAATCCTACTGTTCCTGTTGTTCCGATGCTTTTGCTTTTAAACTTATCACAGATAATGTTTTTAATAACATTCGGAATGTCCCTGTGATCTGCTATGGAAATACAGTTTTGTCCTAATAATTCTTTCCAGCCTCTGTCTGCTCTCAGTGCCTGATCGGAATGCAAAACACTGATGTGGTATACTTCATATTTTTTCTTTGCTTCTTCCAGCAGTTCAAAATGAGTATAGGTTTGCTGTCCTTTTCCCATGATTTCCCTGATTGCAGATGCAGAAAGTATTTTTAAACAAGGTTCATCACCTACGGTAAACAATAATCCTTTTTGTCCTCTTTTTTCAAACGCATCTGTTCTGGTGTGAAATGCTGCAAAATACCACGCTAAAAGATAGCTTTCTCCTGCATTTCCACCACCTCCGGACTCAATATAAGTTCTTGTGAGCCACATATCCAGTTCTTCATCTCCTGATTCGAACTGTCCCACCTGAAGCGGATAACCATCACATTCATGATCTCCGATTCCAAGGAATAATAAGGCCGGATCAGGAACGCCTCCCTGGATAATTCCGCCCATGAGTTTCGGTAATCCATCTCTGATCAACTCATGAGGAATATGTCCCATACTTCCGGTAACATCTAATCCTAAAATAATGGGAACTGAATGAGGGTGAACTTCTGAATCTCTGGATTCCCTGAAAGAAACTCCATGAGGATTCATCGATTCATGAGCCATTCTTTTGGCATTCTGGGTGAAAATTTCCCCTGCTGATTTTGTTCCGTAACCTGCTTTGCTTGCTCTGTCATAACGAGCGTCTAAATCATATCTTGTACTTCCCATGACTACAGTATTTTTCCAAATAAATATTCAAATCTCTTTTGGGTTACTTCGAGCTGAATATTCAGATTTCTAATTGTTAATGATAATTCCATGTCTTTCTGAACGAATGCTTCAGGATTGAAATCCGCAAAAGTCAGACTGTTTCTGTCTAAAGGACTGATATCAATAAGCCCTTCCTGTTCGCGCTCGAGTCTTTTAATTTTTAATTCGATATCTTCCACTCTGCGCCTGTAAATCAGTTCGGAATCTGCTCCGATGATTTTTGCACGGTCTTCTCTGATCTGATCATTATTTCTTTGTAATGATTCGATAAATCTGGGTTTTAATTCATCTTCCATGATCAAATATTTTTATTTGTGTTAAAATTACACTAATTAAACAAGACATAGCAATGCCTTTCTCCGATCCGGTTGAATTATACTATTGAATACATTATATCTGTTCTCAAAACATATTTCAAGCCACTGATCAGTGTTTTTCCTTCGTGTCTTAAAGGGTGGTGAAAAACAAGAGCGGTTCCTTTCTTCGGAGCTACTGTAAACAGGTTTTCAAATTCTGTTTCTCCGCCTTCAAAATCATCATTCAGATAGATCATAAAAGTGTAGAAACTTTTCTCCTTTTCATTTCGGATATAACTTCCATCTCTGTGCATTTTGAACTGCTGTCCGGGAGCATATTTATAAACCCTGAGCATTTCATTAAAGTTAAAAAGTTGATATCCACCACATTCCTGAGGCAGAAACTCTACAGCCTTATTAAAAAGCTCTTCAGCAATTGCAGTATCAAAAACCATCAGTCGGTCATTATTTCTGATTCCTTTATTCATCTGCTGGCGTCCGAATACATTGATTTTTGCTTCTTCAAAGGCTTTTTCCTGCGAAAGACTGATATAATGATCACATTCAGTCTCAGTAAGAAAATTTTCAATCAGAAATATTTGTGGGTGTAATTCTATTTTTTCCATAATTAATATTTTGTGTCTGGTTTGTGTTTTTATCTTCTTAATTCATTTCTTACTTCCATCAAGGCAAATCCTAAAAGGTTTTCTCCGTTCCATAATAAAGGGTTTTCTGCTCTGCTATCCGTTTCCAGCATCCCGATTCCCCAGATTCTATCATAAGGGCTTGCCTCCACCAAAACTTTGTCTCCGGTTGATAAAAGAAAGTCTTTAAATTTCTGATTTTGAGAGAATTTCAAAAGATTTCCCTGAGTTACAATCTGATATTTATGTTCATCCCAAAGCTTCGGATCAAAGTTTTTTACTTTTCTACCCAGAGCTTTTGCCTGATTCGGAGTAGCGGCTTTTAAAATTTCCTTTTCCATTTCAGCATCATTAAATAATCTTGCTTTTGCAGCCATCATATAATGTTCTGCTGTTCTATAGATAATTCCGTTTTCTTCAAAACTTCCTGGAAACCATTGGCTTAAACATGATTTGGTAACAATATCTTTTGCCGTGTGTCCCCAGAAAAAGAGATATTTTATCTTTTCCTTTTTTTGAAAGCGTTCTATAATATTTTGTAAGGTATATTTCATGATTGCGTTATTTTGACACAAATTTAAAAGAATATCAGTCTTTGCACCAAATTTATTTGTGTTAATTTTACGCTAATAAATATAATTGATTGATTTTCAGCAATAATAATTTAATCTTAACAAACACGAATAACACAAATTTTAATCACAAATGACACAAATTTGATAGGTTTCAGCTAAAACTGGTGGAATTTGATCTTAAAAATTGTTATTACATCAATGTCATTCTAAACACAGACTGAAGGTCTGCGAACGTAGTTCAACAGTGTAGTGAAGAATCTAACCAATTACGAGATTCTTCCTCCGTCAGAATGACTGAAGACCGATAATACAATCCGGAGTTAGATATTTCCTATTGAATGTCTTAATACTGTATAATGTGCATTCCGAAAATGCCTGTAAATATTAATGAATATTTGTGCAAGACATTTGTGAAATCTGTGTTTAAAACAATCTATTTAATCTCAAAGTAAAAGCCCTGCTCTTCAAGCTCTTTATATTTTTCTTTATTGAAAGTAAAAAGTTTTCCGGGTCTGCCGCTGCCTTCTTTTTTAACGTTGTTGGTTTCGTTAAGCAATCCGTAACTCATGATTTTTTTGCGGAAATTTCTTCTGTCAATTTCTTGTCCGACAATGGTTTTATAAAGATTTTCAAGATCTGAAAAAGGGAATTCTTCATTGAGAAGATTGAAGCCGATTGGCTGGTATTGAATTTTTGTACGAAGTCTTTTTAGAGCAGTTTCAATAATTGTTTTATGATCAAAAGCAACTGAAGGAAGTTTATTAATACTGAACCACTGCGCATCTTCAGCATCTGAATCAGCAAACAATTCATGGTAAGACGGGTTCACTAGCCCCAGATAAGCCACAGAAACCACTCGGTTTCTTGGATCCCGTCCCAGATTACCAAAAGTATACAGTTGTTCCAAAAAATCGGGCTTTATACCGGCTTCTTCATACAATTCTCTTTTTACCGCATCATCTACACTTTCATCATCAAGAACAAGCCCTCCCGGAAGTGCCCAGCCTCCTTTAAAAGGTTCAATATTTCTTTTAATCAGAAGGATCTGAAGATCTTTTTTATCAAAATATCCGAAAATAACGGCATCTACAGCCACTTTTATATCCTGTAATTTTTTTGGAGACTCCATAAATTGATTTGCGTTACGAATACACAAAGTTACAATTTATGGTTGTATTAAAAAATAATTTCCGTTATAATAAAAGTTCTTATCTTTAATTTATCTTTCTAACCATCTTAAAACTAAATCATTATGAAAAATTTATTAACAATTCTTTCCGTTGCTATTCTGTTAATAGCTTGTGAGAAAGGAAAAACGACAGCTTCCACTGGTTCTGATAAAACAGATTCAGCTTCTACATCTGAATGGAAACCTGTAGATTCCGCAACCGCCATGAAAGACTGGATGGCGTACTCAACTCCGGGAGAAATGCAGAAAATGCTTACAAAATCTGATGGAACCTGGACAGGAGAAACGACAATGTGGATGGAAAACGGAGCCAAACCTATGATGAGTAAATCTGAAGCGACCAATAAAATGATGTTTGGCGGACGTTATCAGATCACAAATCACAAAGGAGACTTTATGGGAATGCCTTTTGAAGGAATGAGCATTGTGGGATATGATAACGCAAAGAAAAAGTTTGTCAGTACGTGGATCGATAATATGGGAACCGGAATCATGCATAGCGAAGGCGACTGGAACCCTTCCACAAAATCAGTTGAATTCAAAGGGAAAATGACAGATCCTTCAAGACCTGGAAAAGACTGTGATTTCAGAGAAGTATTCACCTTTGTGGATGATAATACTCAAAAGCTTGAAATGTATGGCCCGGATTCCAAGACCGGAAAGGAATATAAAACAATGGAAATAAAATATACGCGTAAAAAATAAATGCATTAAAAAACCGCTTCTGATGAAGCGGTTTTACTTTATAATAGATTAATAATTAATCATTTAATTTTAGTACAGCCATGAACGCCGATTGTGGTACTTCTACTCTACCAATCTGCTTCATTTTCTTCTTACCTTCTTTCTGCTTTTCCAATAACTTACGTTTTCTGGAAATATCCCCTCCGTAACATTTTGCGGTAACGTCTTTTCTCAAGGCCTTAATCGTTTCTCTTGCGATTACTTTCGTCCCTAATGCAGCCTGAACAGCGATATCAAACTGTTGTCTCGGGATCAGTTCGCGAAGCTTTTCACACATTCTTTTACCGATATAATAAGCATTAGAATCGTGAATCAATGAAGATAAAGCATCTACCATGTCACCATTGATCAGGATATCCATTTTTACAAGCTTGGAAGCTCTGAATCCGATTGGATGATAATCGAATGAAGCATATCCTTTAGAGATAGATTTTAATCTGTCATAGAAGTCGAATACCACCTCAGCAAGAGGCATATTGAAAATTAACTCTACTCTTTCTGATGTCAGATAACTCTGGTTAACAATTTCTCCTCTCTTTTCAATACATAAAGTCATTACTGCTCCTACGAAATCGGATTTTGTAATGATAGACGCTTTGATGAATGGTTCTTCTACTCTGTCCATCGTTGAAGGATCCATCATTTCAGACGGGTTATTGATCAGAATGGGAACTTCAGGTTCTTTTTTAGTATATCCAAAATAAGATACGTTCGGTACCGTAGTGATCACATTCATATTGAACTCTCTGTCAAGACGTTCCTGAACAATTTCCATGTGTAGCATTCCCAAGAATCCGCAACGGAAACCAAAACCAAGAGCGGCGGAACTTTCCGGTTCGAAAACCAGAGAAGCATCATTCAGTCTTAATTTTTCAAGAGAGAATCTTAATTCTTCGAAATCTTCAGAATCAATCGGATAAATCCCGGCAAATACCATTGGCTTTACTTCCTCAAATCCATCAATCGGAGCATCCGCAGGTTTTTCAAATGAAGTGATGGTGTCTCCTACTTTTACCTCACGGGCATCTTTAATACCGGATACAAGATATCCCACGTCTCCGCAATGGATCGTTTTCTTGGGAACCTGCTTCAGTTTTAATGTACCTACCTCATCAGCTCCATATTCCTTTCCTGTAGCGAAGAATTTGATCTTTTCATTTTTAGTGATGCTTCCATTCACTACTTTAAAATAAGCTTCAATACCTCTGAACGGGTTGTATACAGAGTCAAAGATCAAAGCCTGCAGTGGGCCGTCAGGATCTCCTACCGGTGCAGGAATTCTTTCAACAATCTGCTCTAAAAGGTTATGAACACCTTCTCCTGTTTTACCGGAAACTCTCAATACATCTTCATATTCGCATCCGATAAGGTTCATGATCTCATCGGTTACTTCTTCAGGATTTGCAGACGGAAGGTCAATTTTATTCAAAATCGGAATGATCGTTAAATCATTTTCCAATGCAAGATACAGGTTGCTAATAGTCTGTGCCTGAATACTTTGCGCAGCATCTACAATAAGAAGTGCACCTTCACAGGCAGCAATAGAACGGGAAACTTCATAAGAGAAGTCAACGTGTCCCGGGGTATCAATAAGGTTTAAAATATATTTTTCTCCTTTATACTCATAATCCATCTGGATAGCATGTGATTTGATTGTAATCCCACGTTCTTTCTCCAGATCCATATCATCCAGCGTCTGAGACTGTAATTCTCTTTGGGTAACGGTATTCGTGTACTCCAATAGACGGTCTGCCAGGGTACTTTTACCATGGTCGATATGAGCGATTATGCAAAAATTTCGTATGTTTTTCATTTAAGAATCTTGTAGTTTGCAAAGATAAGAAAATGCAGGAGAATTTTTCATTCTTAATTCTTTCTTTTAACTGAAACACAGATAACAATAAGAAAAGAGGGAAAATTTTCCCTCTTTTTAAATATTATTTTGTTTTGCCAAAGTCTTCCGGTAACACATAATTTCCGGTAAAAGGATCAAGATAAACTTTAGGTCCTACAGTATTCTTTCTTTTGCCTGATAAACTGACATCTATCACTGCACCAATAACGCCACCAATCAGACCTCCTGCTGCTGCACCAATTGTAACCCCGGTTGTAGCAGTTTCAGGAAATAATTCTGCTTTTGTTACCTCAATAAAAACACCCTTATCATCTTTAAAAATCTCAGTGTAACCCACAGGGATATTTTTGTAGGCAATGCCTTTATACACGAAACCATAAAAATGTCTTATTGCCGTTTTTTCCTCTCCTTTTATGGCCTTAGTAACGACTCCTTTATCATTAGTCTGCAAAGTAAATCCGGGTTCAGGATGGTGAGTAAAAAAGCTGTAATAGTCTTTATAAACTCCTTCTTTTAATTCATCTGCTTTTAGAATACTAAGTTTTTCTTTCAATACAGAAGTATAATCAGGAAAATCATTTTCTGAAATACTAAGTTCCCAAGGTGTTGCTTTATAAGATTCTTTAAAAAGGTCAGTAAGAATTAAAGTTACTTTTCTTGCCAGACTTTGTGCCAGATAAGGAGTTGTTCGTGATGAAACTGTTGCTACAGTATCTATTCTATCAATAAAATGATATCCGTCTTCTTTCTTAATAAATGTACTTGCCTTTAATTCAAGCTTTCCGATAGAATACTTTTCCTTTTTATCTTCTGAAACATTCAAATTTTCAAGCAAAAAAATCATCTCATCATTTCCCCTTACCGGATTGTATTTATAAAACCAATCCTGTATGTCTTTGCTGGCATTATTTTCGAAAATAACTTTTACCTCATCCTTATGGTACATCACCATTCCGATTTCCTGATTACCTCTTTGATCTATCACTGTAAGACTTTTGATAGAGTTTTTGTTATCTTTAATAGATTTTGAAAGATCAATGGTTTCTGTTTTCTGACCCAATAATACTAAAGAAAATAATAAAAAGGAAAGTGCTTTTTTCATAGATAGAATTTGTGGTAAAAATAATTTTTTTATTGTAAAAATTAAACGGCTCTCACAGAAAGATCTGTAAGAGCCGTCCAACATTAAAAAAATAAACTATTATGGGTTCTGTCTGGATCCAGAAGCGTCATGATTTCCGTGAGGTTTTCTTTCATCCATTTTATCTTTCATCATCTTTTCAGATTGAAACAGCTTCAGAACTTTTTGGCAGGGAATTACCTGCTGCATTTTATCTGCATATTTTTTTCTGTTATCCAATAACTTCTGTCCCACTTCAAAACTTTGCTGCAGCTTAGCTTTAGCTTCTTCATCTGATAAAGTTTCGGGATCAAAATTGGAATTAAACTGACTTTTTATCTGCTTCTGGCTATCCAGATATTCGTTATACAATTGTGTAAATTCGGCTTTATCATCCGGATCAACATTCAGATTATCCATGATCATATTGTTCCTGAATTTCTTTAGGAGGTCTTTTCTCTCTTCCGGAGAAAGATTATTGATGACTTCTTTCCTTTGTTTAGGATCCATCTTTTTCCAATCATAGTCTGTCCTTTGGGCATTTAATCCAAAGCCATAAATAATCAAAAACGTCAATAATATCTTTTTCATTTTCTTTTAATTATAAATATCCAAATAAACGTCCTGAGTCGAATTACTTGCTAACTCTGCAATTTCAGAATTAGAAAACGAGTCCAGATATTCATTCATTCGTGTTTCTTCTTTTTTCTTTACAGTTTTCACCGGTTCAGGGGTCTCTGCAGTTTTTTTGGTTTCGTTTACACTTTTAGAAGCGTAGACATTGTTATTTTTTTGATTGTCAACTGTTTGATCATTATTTTCAACAGAAGTTAAATCAGATTTTAAAGTTTCATAAGCCAGCTCGCTTTCTGTTTTCGGCGCTCCGTCATTGGCAGCATAAGCTGTTTTAGAGTTCAGTATCTGTTCAGGGGAATCATTATCTGAATTAAAAACATAAGTTGCTCCAAAAATCAAAGCCAGTGATGCAGCTGCTGCATACATCCAGTTCAGCTTAAAGACAGGTGCTTTTTTACTTGCCTTTATATCATTCATAACGTTCTCCTGAATATTTTGAAACAAATTATCAGGAACTGTGTAAATGTTTTTACGCTCTAATTTTTCTATGTCGAACTCTTTCATCTTTGGTTGTCAAAAATTATTTTTCGTAATTTTCTTTAATATACTCTTCTATTTTCTGTTTGGCATAATGATAATTTGTTTTCAAAGTGCCTACCGACATATCCACAATTTTTGATATTTCTTCGTAGGGCAAATCATCATAATACCGCATCATAAATACCAGTTTCTGCTTTTCGGGCAGGCTCTGTATAGCGTTCTGCAGTAAAATCTGTATTTCTTCAGCATCTCCTTCTGTATTATCTGCGACGAGATTCTGCATATGATACTCCGGATCCTCATCCGTTTTCTGCATTTTTTTCATTTTGTTGACCTGTTGTAGTGCTTCGTTGGTAGCGATTCTGTACAACCAGGTATACAACTGGCTATCATTTTTAAACTGATGAAAATTCTGATATGCTTTAATAAAAGTTTCCTGCAAAGTATCCTGTGCAAGATCTCCGTCCACAATAATTCTTCTTATGTGCCAGTATAATCTGCTTTGATAGGCGTCCATCAAGGCACGAACCCCTTTATCCTGGGTCCGTGGATTCTGCATCAACGAAATAATTTCCGCGTCCTTAATCTTCATAAGATGCCTTCATTGTTTTGGATTACAAAAATAGCTGAAAGTTAAATTAAAAATTCAATTTTCAATGTAAATATTAAAAATAATATGAGACACTTACGCAATAAACGTGCCTATATTGAAGTACAGAATTTCTGAAGTGTTCTTCTTTTCCCGGCTCAGCTTAAAATCTTATATTTGTTATATGCAAATTGTAATCATCGGTTCCGGAAATGTAGCCTATCATATGGCAAAAGCTTTCACTTTGAAAAGTATTCCTGTAGCCCAGATTTTTGGGAGGAACGAAAAAGAATTAGGTAAAATTTCTGAAGAATTAAATATTCCTTATTCCACAGATCATCTGGAAGAAGCAGATCTTTATATTCTTTGTGTAAGTGATCATTCTGTAGAAGAAGTCTCAAAAATTATTACAAGAAAAGATTGTCTGGTTGCCCATACCTCAGGATCTCTTCCAAAAGAAGTGCTGGCTGGTGTGTATAGAAAATCCAGCTTCTACCCTTTACAGACTTTTTCAAAATCCAAAGAACTTGAATATGAAAAAATTCCATTTTTTATAGAGGCGGAAAATGAAAAAGATCAAAAAATATTGTTTGATCTTGCTTCAAAGATTTCACAAAGAGTGATGGAAAGCAATCACGAAAAAAGAAAATATATTCACCTGACTGCTGTATTTGCCTGCAATTTTGTGAATCATCTTTTTTCAAGAGCTAAAGAAATTTCAGATTCCCAGGATATTCCGTTTGATTATTTCTTACCCCTCATTGATGAAACGGTTCAGAAAATTCATGAAATTGAACCCAAACTGGCACAAACCGGTCCGGCAGTAAGAAATGATGTAAGGATTTTACAGCTGCATGAACAGTTATTAAAAGACGAGAGTCTTGAAATTTATAAAACAATGAATCATTCTATTCAGAAAATGTATGAGCTATAAAGAGAAATTAAAAGATATTAAGGCATTTGTATTTGATGTTGACGGAGTTTTCACTGACGGAAGCGTATATCTGCTTCCCGGAGGAAACATGTGCAGGGTAATGAATGTCCTTGACGGTTATGCAGTAGTAAAAGCTTTAAAAAACAATTATTTAATTGGGGTTATTACGGGAGGAAATGATGAGATGGTAAAGCACAGAATCAATTACCTGGGTATTCAGGATTACTATCCGAAGTCTCACAATAAAATGAATGATTTTGAAGATTTTAAGAAGAAATACAATCTTAAAAACGAAGAAATTCTGACCATGGGTGATGATCTTCCGGATATTCACATCATGGAAAGCTCAGCCATTGCGGCATGTCCTGAAAATGCGGTTCCTGAAGTAAAAGGAATTTCCGATTATATTTCTCCTAAAAAAGGAGGAACCGGTGCAGTTCGTGATGTCATTGAACAGGTAATGAAAGTTCAGGGGAACTGGCATGACGATAATACTCAATCTGTATAAGTATCTGTATGAAATTACTTTTAGCATCACAATCCCCAAGAAGAAAAGAACTTCTTTCTAGTTTAGGCTTTGAATTTGAAGTTGTAAAAATAGACTGTGAAGAAATTATTCCGGAAAACATCAAAATAGAAGATGCTGCGGCTTATCTTTCTGATTTAAAAGCTTCAGCCTTTAGAAAACTTGAAGCGGGCGAAGTACTTCTGACTGCTGATACGGTAGTCGCTATCGATAATCAGATCCTGGGAAAACCAAAAGATGAAGATGACGCCTTTACTATGCTTCAAAGTCTTTCGGGAAGAACGCATCAGGTCTATACGGGCATTACCATCAAAACCGTCAATACATCCATTACCGAAACAGATGTAGCCGATGTTACTCTGGACACTCTTTCTGATGAAGAAATAAACTATTATATTCAGAATTATAAGCCTTTTGATAAAGCAGGCAGTTATGGTATTCAGGAATGGCTGGGAATGGCAAAGATCACAAGCCTTACAGGAAGCTATTATACCATTATGGGACTTCCTACCCATCTTGTTTATAAAATCCTGAAAGAATCTTCTCTGATTTAAAAGATTATCAGGTTTAAAACTTCCATTAAAGAAGAAATAAAATACTTCCTGACGAAATATAAATATTATTCATTATAAAATTTTATTATTTTTACAAAATCATCAAACTGCTGATAATAAAAAGCAGATTAGCGAGTTATATTGAATAATGAAAAAGAATATATTATTCCTTTTAGTCATATATCTTGTTGCTTCATGTGCTACCAAAACGAAAAAGCCGGAGCAGCGATCAAGAGTATTGAAAGGATTTTCCACATATTATAACACATTATTTAATGCAAAAGATGCATTAAACAGTGAGTTTACCACCAGAGACAAAGGGCATAAGGACAACTTTTATGCTCCCTACATTCCTATTCTGACTTATGAAGAACAGCCTTTAGGAAGTGATCTTGGACAGACTGAGGCTTTTGCCGAAAATTCGATGAAGATGGCTGAAGTAGCCAACAGACCTTCTGGAAGAGGTAATTCAGGAATTCCCAATATTCCCGGCGGACCTCAGGGAAATGGCCCTTCAAGACCTGACGGGGAACAGACCAAAGGAGCCACTACTCTCGAAATTGCAGAAGCAAAAGCTTTAAAAGCAATCAATAAATACTCCGTAACCAGAAATGGTGAGGAGAAAAATAAACAGATTTTTGATGCCTACATGATCCTTGCCCAGGCAAGAATTTATCGGGGTAAATCTCTGGAAGCACTTGATGCTCTGAATTATGTTTTCACCCGTATGAAAGATGACAAAAGGATTCCACTCGCGAGAATCTATCAGGGGCTTGCTTATGATCAGATCAAAGATTATCACAGAGCGCATGAAACATTTGCCAAACTGAAAAGTGAAGATATCAGTAAAAGCTATGCAAAACTGCTGAGCATTTACTATTCCGAATCTTTGCTTGATGCCGGGAAAAAAGAAGAGGCCGCCAAAGAACTTGATAATGCTTTTGAACTGAACAGCAACAGAAAACTGAAAAGCAGAATCGCTTATCTGAGAGGTCAGGTGCTGGAAAATCTGAATCAGAATGATAAAGCAAGAGAAAGCTATGCTGCAGCGTATAAATATGCCAGTGATTTCGAATTTGAAGTAAAATCTCAGGTTGCCATCGCCAAAACTTTTAACGGTAAAGGAGACTATGCAGGAGCCAAAAATTACCTGGAAGGAATCAGTAAAAAAGGGATGTATGGCTCCAGAAAGAACGAATTTTATTATGCCTTAGGTTTAATGGCTAATAAAGCAGGCAAAAAGGATGAAGCACAGCAATTCTTCAGAAAATCACTGTTTGAAAAGGTTTCTGATCCTCAGATCCGTGGATTGGCTTATTATGAAATAGGAAAAAGCTATCTTGACAAAAATGATTATATAGGGGCCGGAAGTTATTATGATTCTGCGCTTGCCGTAATGACTTATGAACCATCAAAAATCCTGTTAAAAGATCAATCCGAGTATATTAAAAAGATTTCCAAAAACTACTATCTGATCAAAAAGAATGACAGTATTCTTTCTCTGGCAAAAATGAATGATGCTCAGAAAACAGACTATTTCACAAAATATATTGCCAAATTAAAGATTAAAGAAGAGAAAGAGGAACAGGAAAGAAGACGTGCAGAAAGAAGTAAAGGTTTTGATACCGGAGATTACAGTGCCAATTCTATTTTTGCCAATAGTGGCAATTCTTTTGAAGACTTTGGAGTCACTACAAAAGGTTTTTATTTCAGCAATTCAGGAACGGTAAGCAAAGGAACCTCTTCATTTAAGCAGATCTGGGGAGACCGTGCCCTGGCCGATAACTGGCGTTCTTCCAAGAAAATGGCGTCTATTGAAGATATGAAAAATGAAGCGTTGGGAGTAACCTCTGCGCCTAATCCAAGACGTTTTGAGCCTGCGTACTATATTGAACAGATTCCTACGGATCAGGGAAAATTATCTCAGTTAAAAAAGGACAGAGATACCGCCTCATTAGGTCTGGGAATTATGTATCAGAATTATTTTACCAATACTCCACTGGCCACGAAAACACTTTATGATCTTGTTGATGTAAAGCCGGAAGAAAAAGTGATGTTACAGGCATTGTATGAGATTTTTGCCATGAATTATGAGAAAAATCCACAGGCTTCTGAAAGAGCAAAACAAATTCTCTTAGCTGATTATCCTTATACTTCTTACGCTGAATTTGCCAGAAATCCTAAAAATAAATCATTTGTAAAATCAACTGAAGAAGTTGAAAACGAATACAAAAAGGCATATGCACTATTTGAATCAGAAAAATTTGTGGAAAGTAAAGATATTATAGATCAGACGATTCAGAAGTTTCCGAAAGATGCTCTGGTTCCTAAGCTGTATTTATTAAATGCTTTCAATGCAGGAAAATCAAGTGGAAAAGAAGTTATGATTCTGCAGCTGGAACAGATTGCCCTGAATTATTCCAAAACACCTGAAGGGATAAGAGCTAAAGAAATGCTGAATTATCTGAAAAGTGACCTCAGCTTCCAGGCAACGGACAACAAAGGAAATAATATTCCTCAACAACCATCAGGAGCACCTGTACAACCCAACACCCAAAATACGGGAGTTCCACAAATGAATAGTGGAAAAGTACAGAAGCTGGATAATATAAGTACAGCTCCACAAGCAAGCCCGGGGCAACCACAAAATCCTAAAAAACCTACTGAGACAAAATCAGGATCGAAGATCCCGCCAAGACCTCAATAAAATAAAAAGCGAAGATTTATTCTTCGCTTTTCTTTTTCTTTACTCCATGGAAATCTTTGAGATAAAAAGGCTCAAAATAAGCCATATCTTCAAATTCTTTGTTTTGTATTTTCTCCAGAGTCTTTCTGATGAGATATTGTGCAGAAGGATAAACATCTTCTTTAAAAACAGCATCGGGGAGATTCAGAATTTCTTTTGCTTTTTTAGCGCCATCCCCTATAAACAGAATTTTTTTATCTTTAAATTCTTCAAAAGATGTTTCATCCAGAATCTTGGCTTCGGTCTTGGATAACTCCTCCCCTGTTTTACCGTCATAAACGGCCGTATAAACCTCCATTCTCCTTGCATCGATCAAAGGTATTATAAAATCGTAGTTATCGCCTAAAAAAGGCTCTATCATGCTTTCAAGAGAATTCACTGCTACCAGAGGAACTCTGAGTCCATAACAAAACCCTTTAGCAGAGGCAGCTCCGATTCTTAGGCCGGTATAAGATCCGGGACCTTTTCCTAAAGAAACGGCTTCGATATCTTTAAGCGTAATCCCCGCTCCTTCCAATGCCCACTCTACATAAGTGTGAAGACTTTCAGACTGTTTATAGTTTTCAGAAACTTCTTCACAAAGGCACAATAACTTCTCATTATCGGATATGGCTACTGAACAGTTTTTCGATGATGTTTCCAGATATAGAATTTTCATTTTTTTGTTTTAAGCTAAACAGCAAAATTGCATTTAATTTTCTGCAAATTTACTTCATTATTTTGGACTATTTTCTATAAATCGTTCTTGGCTCAGCCTGAGCACTTGGATAGATAGTCATATCTGAAATAGTAACGTGTTTCGGAGCATTTACACAGTAAGCAATGGCATCAGCAATATCTTCTGCTTTCAGGGCATCATAGCCTGCATACACCGTTGAAGCCTTTTCACTATCGCCTTTGAACCTTACCAGAGAGAAATCGGTTTCTACAGCTCCCGGCTGGATATTGGTTACTTTGATTCCAAATTCGGTAAGTTCCAGTCTCATACCTTCCGAAATAACGTCTACTGCTTTCTTTGTTGCACAGTACACTACTCCATTCGCATAGGTTTGTCTTGCTGCTACAGAACTGATATTTACAATATGACCTAAATTTTTAGTTTTCATAGTTGGAATGATCATTTTGGAAACATACAGTAATCCCTTCACATTTCCGTCAATCATAGAATCCCAGTCGTCCGTCTTACCAGCAGAGAGAGGATCTAACCCATGAGCATTGCCAGCATTATTAATCAGAACATCAATATCTTTCCAGTTCTCAGGAAGAGAATTAATAGCTGCTTCCACTTCTTCAAGATTCCTTACATCAAATATTAAACTAAATATTTCGGTGTATTGGGAAAGTTCTGTTTTTACAGACTCCAGCACCTCACTTCTCCTTCCACAAATAATAATTCTGTTTCCTTGCTTTGCAAGAAGCTCTGCAGTGGCTTTACCTATACCGGAAGTTGCACCGGTGATTAATATTGTCTTCATAAAATTGGTTGTTAAATGTCCGAATGCACTCCTCTATCAATGTCATGATTCTGTTACATTCAAACATTGTTGTATTGATTTATTAATTTGCATCAAAGGCCTGAAAAGCATCTTTGATATGGTCAATAACTAAGTTTTTTTTATCATCGGGAAGAACGGAAATAATGTCAAACCTGACTTCCTGATCGTTATTACATTCCTCAAGATAATGATTAGCTGCAGAAACAATGGATTTTATTTTTGTTTTGGTTACAGCTTCCTGAGGAAGGATGAACGCATCGGTGGATCTTGCTTTCACTTCCACGATAATAATCAGATTATCTTTTTCAGCAATGATATCAATTTCGTTTTGCTTAAAACGAAAGTTTCTGGCATTAATGGTATAGCCGTTTTTCTGAAGATAATCAGCAGCGAGATTCTCTGCTATTTTTCCAAAATCATTATGATGTGCCATAGTGTATAGTTAAGAGTTTGGAGATAGGAGAGTACTGATACTTTAAAAATCTATTTTTACTTTAGCATCCACTTTTATTTTCACGCTTGCACCAATTAAAAGTGGTCTGTTGTCTTTTATATGCCCATTCGGGAAGGCAAATACTACCGGGAAATTATACTTTGAAATTCTGTCTGAGATCAGTTTGTAAACGAACTCATCAAAGCTATCTTCATAGTTTTTATTTTCCTTTTCATCTCCCATATTGGTCATTCCACCAACAATCAATCCTTTGATTTTGTTGAAGACACCTGCCAGCTCCAGACTCATAATCATACGGTCCAGTGCATAGAAGTTTTCTCCTATATCTTCAATAAACAGAATCTTGTCTTTAAAATCGAATGAATATTTCGTTCCCAGAAGAGCGTAGATAAGGGCTAAATTTCCTCCGACCAGTTCTCCCTGAATATTCCCGTTTTTATTGAATGGGTGAGATTTTAGGACGTATTTAGGCTTTTTGCCTTTTAGGATATCAAAGATCAGATCATAGCTTTCATTTGTCACTCCAAAACTTGATGTCTTAATGGTCTGTCCATGAATGGAAACAAAACCTTTTTTTAACAGATAACTTTGTATGACTGTATTGTCTGAATATCCGATATACCATTTCGGGTTTTCTGTAAAGTTTTTCAACTTCAGGTGCTGAATAAGATGCTGGCATCCGTAACCACCTCTTGAAGCCCATACAGCTCTTATTTCCGTATCGTTTAAGGCCCAGTTGATATCTTTTGTTCTTTCCTTTTCTGTTCCGGCGTAATTATATCCGTTTGAAAATTTAGTGTAGAGATGTTCTCCGAGAACGGGTTCAAAACCTCTGCTTTTAATCATTTCTATTCCCTTTTCCAGTTGAGTAGTATCTACTGCACCTGCAGGGGAAATAACAGCTATTTTGTCTCCTTTTTTAAGAGACTTTGGAAAGATCATTTTTTTCATTTTGCTTTTTGATATTTTACTTCTTTCTTTTCTGCTTCCTCCAGTTGTTTTTCAAATTGGTTGAACTTTTTAAAACTCTGCAGGAAAATAAAGAAACTGAATATAATAAGAATACAGCCAACAACTCTTCTGATCTGGTTGGCCAGTTTTTGTGTTAATTTATCGTGAAACTGTTTGGCAAGAAATATCTTGGCAAGATCTATAGACAGGTAAGTGGCCAGTACTATACTGATGTATAAAATAAAACTGCTGGTGTCCGGATATTGATTCCTTACGGAAATTACCGTTACCAGCCAGAAAAGGATGACTCCAACATTCAGAAGATTAAAGAAAAAACCGTTGAAAAAGGTCTTAATATAATTTTGACCAATGATCTTTTCTTCTCCGGGCAGGTGCATTTTGGTTTTGGTCACCAGCATTACAATTCCGTAGATGAAAATAAGAATAGAAGTGATCCTGTAAAAACCTGGATGTTTATCAATTAAAGAAACAATATCCGTACTGGCATAGTACGCCGCTACAATGCATAATAAATCTGCCGTAATCACACCAAGATCCAGTGACAGAGCATGTCTGGGGCCTCTGGAAAAGCTGGTTTCAATAAGCAGGAAAAAAATAGGTCCTATGAAAACCAGGCTTAGCATAAATCCTAATATGACGGCAGATAGTACAAGTTCTAGCATTAAGTAGTGTTTTAAAATGAATAAAAATTCATTTCGTTTAATACAAAGTTAGACTTTATGATTTAATTATTCAATAAAGTTATGATATATCAAGTGGATTTTAATAACACTTTAATGTAATTTTTTATTAAGGAATAGGAGAGGAGTGGAGAGTACATTTCATACTTTTTATATTTAGAAAATAAAAGGCTGACGGTTCGGTAACACATCAGCCTTTATAATTTTATCAACAGTCTTCTTAAAGACTTAATTCTTTACTTCACAATCTGGAAGTCAAGCTGCTTCTGAATCAGATTGGCTTTCACCACCTTAATCTGAACTTCATCTCCAAGCTGATATTTATTTCCATGTCTTATTCCGTATACAGCATGGGTTTTCGCATCATACATATAGGAATCATCCACAAGGTCTCTTAACTTGATCAAACCTTCAGCACCATTCTCAGGAATTTCAACCCAGAAACCAAACTCAGCTACTCCGGAAATCACTCCTCTGAATGTTTCTCCCAGATGTTTTTCCATGAATTTTACCTGCATGTACTTGATGGAATCTCTTTCCGCATCTGCTGCCAGTCTTTCCATCGCACTGCAGTGTTTTGCCTTTTCTTCAAGCTCACCTCTGTTTGGAGATTTTCCTCCATCCAGATAATGCTGAAGAAGACGGTGTGCCAGCAAATCGGGATAACGACGGATAGGAGAGGTGAAGTGGCTGTAATACTCAAAACCTAAACCATAGTGGCCGATTGGTTCTGTAGAATACACAGCTTTGCTCATACTTCTCATCGCAAGAGTTTCAATCATATTTTCTTCCCCTTTTCCTTTTACATCATGAAGAAGTTTATTCAAAGACGCAGCCACTTTTTTGGTATTGGCCAAATCCATTTTATATCCGAAAGTAGCAACGAAGTCTCTCAAAGATTCCAGTTTTGCAGGATCCGGATCATCGTGAACCCTGTAAATAAATGTATTGTTGGTGATCTCACCTTTTCTTGAAAGTGATACAAATTCTGATACTTTTTTATTGGCTAAAAGCATGAATTCCTCGATCAGGTGATTGGAGTCTTTACTGATTTTAAAGTACACACCAATCGGTTCATTATTTTCATCAAGATTGAATCTTACTTCACTTCTGTCAAAAGTAATGGCTCCTTTTCTTATACGTTCATGACGCATTATTTTCGCCAGCTTATCAAGTGTATTGATTTCTTCCGCCAGATCTCCCTGTCCGGTTTCGATACGCTCCTGAGCTTCTTCATATGTGAATCTCCTATCTGAGTGGATTACTGTTCTTCCGAACCACTGCTTTTGAATTTCAGCATTATCATTCAGTTCAAAAACAGCTGAAAAGGTATATTTATCCTCGTGCGGACGAAGGGAGCATACATCATTACTCAAAACTTCCGGCAGCATCGGCACAACCCTGTCAACAAGATATACTGAAGTAGCTCTCTGATAGGCTTCATCATCCAGAATAGTTCCCGGAACTACATAATGAGATACGTCTGCAATATGAACTCCGATTTCCCAGTTTCCATTTTCCAGTTTTCTAATGGATAAAGCATCGTCAAAATCCTTCGCATCCTTAGGGTCAATGGTAAACGTACAGATATTACGCATATCCCAACGTTTTGCCACCTCGTCATCTGTGATGCTTCTGTCAATTTTATCTGCATCAGCTTCTACTTCCGATGGAAATTCGTAAGGAAGACCATATTCTGCAAGAATAGAGTGGATTTCCGTTTCATGTTCTCCCGGAGCACCCAGCACCTGAATGATTTCACCTTCCGGGTTTTTGTCACCCGGTCTCCATTCCGTCATTTTTACGATCACCTTATCGCCATCTTCAGCATTGTTGAATTTTCCTTTCGGAATAAAGATATCTGTGTTGATTGTCTTTTTATCACAAACCACAAACCCAAATTCCTTATGGGCAACCTTCTGAAATGTTCCTACAAATTCCGTTCTGGTACGTTCCAAAACTTCCAAAACAGAGCCCTCTAATTTCTTTCCTTTATAATGATAAGTTATAATAAGAACCTTATCTCCCTGCAATGCATCCTTTACATTTTTGGAATGAACGAAGACATCATCTTCCAAACCTTCCACACTTACATAAGCATTTCCACTTTGGTTAAAGTCAATAGTTCCGGTAAGCGTTCCTGCGATTTTCAGGTTCACAATGTATTTTCCTTTTTCAACTTCTTTAATCTTTTCAGATCCCTGAAGTTTATGCAGCGCCTGGATCACAAGTTCTCTTTGTCTTGGATTTTTGTAATCTATCCCATCAGCGATCTGCTTATAATTATAAATTTTGGATGAATTTGCATTCATAAAACGGAGGATCATTCTTCCGATCTCCATCATCTTTAAATCATTTTTATGACTTATATATTTTCTTTTTTTTGGCATTTTAATTTTTCTTTTAATTGTTTTGGTCTTATCTCAATTAAGACCTTTTTCTAAATCTTCCTTATTAGTTCCTTAGTATAAGGTTATTCAATTTCATCATTAGAATCTTTCCGTAAATCATCAGAAATTATCTTTCATTTTGCTTACAACGGGAGCTTTAGTTTTGTATAAATTTAATACAATTCTGGAGAAGAAAAGAGAAAAACCTTTTATTAAATATATTTCAAATATAAGAAAGGCTTTGGAGAATAATAGAGTGTAATTTCTATTGGACACTGCAAATGTACGAATAAAAAATAAATAAGGCTTGTAAAGTGATTTACAAGCCTTATTATAATTAGCAAACTGCAATTTTATCAACTCTGTTCTGGTGTCTTCCACCTTCAAAGTCTGTTGAAAGAAATTTATCTACAATTTCAAGTGCCAGTTCTTTAGATATAAATCTTGCCGGCATTGAAATCATGTTGGCATCATTATGCTGTCTTGCCAGTGTTGCAATCTCCGGCATCCAGCATAAAGCGCATCTTATCTTCTGATGTTTGTTAGCAGTGATCTGAACTCCGTTTCCGCTTCCACAGATCAGAATTCCCAGCTCATTTTCTCCGTTTTCCACAGAGGTTGCCGCAGGGTGTACAAAGTCTGGATAATCCACACTGTTTGTGGAAAACGTTCCAAAATCCTGAACATCAAAACGTTCTGAAAGGTAGTTCTTAACAATCTCCTTATATTCATAGCCTGCATGGTCCGCTGCGATAGCAATTTTTCTTTTCATAATACTCTTATTAAGCTTTATTAGATTCTATTTCCTTACAAAGGTAAGAATAATAACAATTCGTGTTAGTAAACCCTGAGTTAATTGTGAAAAGGTATGTGAATAACTGTGGAAAACTTTTCTCAACTTTCTATTTTTAAAGATCAATTTATTTCGTAATAGAAAATCTTTTCTCAAACTTTTACCACAACTTTCCAGATGTTTTCTTCAGCTATCCCCAGATTTTTCCATAATAAAATAACTAATAATGGTTTCATCTCAAAGTTATCAACATTTGTTAATAAGTATGTGAAATAGCGGGTTTACAGAGATTTATATTGTGAGTTAAATATGAGTTGAGTAAAAGTTGAATGTTATCAATTTTTAGCATAAAACTTATCCCCGAAATTCACAACACTCAACAACAACTACATTATTCTTTTTTTAAAAGAGATAAAATTGTTGATTAATGGGTGATTGGGTTCGGGGAAACTTTTTGAAAACTTTTATTTTAATCAAACTGTTGAAAAAGTTTAAAACCTTACATTTGTGAAACAAAAATTCAATGAGATTTATGAAATTGTTCTTGCGAGATTTTTCCGAAAGCTAAAACGGATTTTGAGCACAACGGTTTCATAGGGCTTAGCAAAAAATAAATCTACTTATGAAAACAATCAATGATCTTAATTTTAAAGATAAGAAGGCTCTGGTAAGAGTGGACTTTAATGTTCCACAGGACGATCAACTGAAAGTGACTGACAACACAAGAATTGTTGCTGTGAAACCAACAGTGGAAAAGATCCTTAATGATGGTGGTTCTGTCATCTTAATTACACACCTTGGAAGACCTAAGGGAGAGGTTAAAGATGAATTTTCCCTTAAACATATTGTTGGCGAAGTTTCTGCTGTTTTAGGACAAGAAGTGAAATTTGTTGATGAGTGTATTGGAGAGAAGGCAGAGCAAGCAGCTGCAGATTTAAAACCAGGAGAGATCTTACTATTGGAAAATGTACGTTTTCATAACGAGGAGGAAAAAGGAGATGCTGCATTCGCAGAGAAGCTTTCAAAGTTAGGAGACGCTTATGTAAATGATGCATTTGGTACGGCTCACAGGGCTCATGCTTCCACAGCAGTAATCGCTCAATACTTTCCGTCAACTAAATATTTCGGTTTACTGATGGCTAGAGAGCTTCAGGCAATCGACAAAGTATTAAAAAGTGGTGAGAAACCAGTTACAGCTATTTTGGGTGGATCTAAAGTTTCAACTAAAATTACCATTATAGAGAATATCCTTCCTGCAGTAGATAATCTGATCATTGGTGGAGGTATGGCATTTACTTTTATTAAGGCTCTTGGAGGGAAAATCGGTAATTCTCTTGTAGAAGAAGATAAACTTCCTTTGGCCCTTGAGATTTTAGGAAAAGCTAAAGAGCACAAAGTAAAAGTATATCTTCCGTCTGATGCCATCATCGCTGAAAGCTTTAGTAATGATGTGGAGAGAAAAGAAGCTGATATCTATGCAATCCCTGAAGGATGGATGGGACTTGATGCGGGTCACAAATCGAGAGATCAGTTTAATGATGTATTGTTGAATTCAAGAACTATCCTTTGGAACGGTCCTATCGGAGTTTTTGAAATGTCAAACTTTGCTGGTGGCACAGTTGCTTTAGGAGAGAGTATTGCTGAAGCAACAAGACTTGGTGCTTTCTCTTTAGTTGGAGGAGGGGACAGTGTTGCTTTCGTGAAACAATTCGGATATGCTGATCAGGTAAGCTACGTTTCTACCGGTGGTGGAGCCATGCTTGAAAGTCTTGAAGGACTTGAATTGCCAGGGGTAGCTGCAATCAATAATTAATAGAAAATAAAAGATATTTCAAAGCCTGCTAATTATATTAGCAGGCTTTTTTTATTTCTTAAACTTAAAGAAAATCCTTTATTGATCGTAGTTTTAATGCTATTTTAGATATAACTTTTAGTTATATAGAGATGGGTTGAATTATCTTTCAGAGACTTATGTTTTTAATGAAATTTATGATCAGAATATTCTTAGAAAATTTACGAGTTTATGTGATTTTATTTATGGTTTTATTCTCATTTTACTTTGATAAATGACCATTATTTTTGCAAAACAATTGATATAAAAAGCGGTATTTTTTTCTGTGAATTATACTTTGTATTTCGAAAAATATAGAAGGAGTAGTTGATATGATCTTATGAAGATTAGTAGAGGATTTGAAGGAAGGTTTATGATTTTTTCTTCCCATTGAAAAGTGATTCTATTTATTTTTTTTAAATTATTCTGGAGAGATAGGTTTCACTTTATCTTTTTAGGAAATAGTATTCTAGATTGTTTTTGTATTTAAATTTCTACTAGAAAATGGAGATATAAATTTTTGAAAATTTTAAATTCAATCATTTATTTATTTCACATTATAGTGATAGCTTTGTATATTATTGATTATTAATCATTAAACTTATTTTTTAACTATTTTTCCTTATTATTTTCATGTGATATTCTTACTAAAACAATAGAAATCCATAGGTAACTATAATAAAAATGAATAAGTTAATTTTTTTTTGAATTTTTAAGATCCGTTTACATGATAAATTTAAGTAAGTTTTAATTTTTTATTCTTTAGACTTAAAAATTTGCCATGAAGTTTTAACATTGTTTAGGTGCTTCCAAGTTTTAAATTTTTGTTCAAGTATTGATTTTTGAAACTCTCTGTATTTTTATCTTTTCCTTTTTTCGTAAAAAAAATACAACCTTTCAATTTTTATCAATTTTATTTTTTGAAGTAGGGAAAAATTATTTTTATTAAAAATGGTAGAGTGGAGTAGGGGAGCTTTTTTTTTATCGTGGAATAATTACCTTAAGAAGAAATTAGATTTTCTTTTTTTGTCGTCAGAATTATATTTACCAAATCAGCTTTAATTTTTTCTTTTAATAAAAATGTCGAAAAATGAACTCCATAAATAGCTTAAAAATCAATTTTTTCTCTTTTTTAGAGTGTTTGTATCTTATTTTATTTTGAAGCTGAATTGAGGCTATTTCTGTAATAATTTATCTTGTTGAAACTAAATTTCTTCTTTTCTTGCTGTTTTTTATGCTTTTGTTGAAAACTGAATGGGAAGGTTTAGTAAAATCTTAAGTACATAAAATGCTGTGTAGGTGATGGACATTTTTCTCAACTTTAAAAAATAGAGTAGGGTACATATTTTTATTTTTTTTTATTTGATAAAATTGAGGAAGAATTATTATTAGGACATGATATTTAAAAAGAAAACTCAGGAGAAAAATCCTGAGTTTTTATTTTTTAAGCTAAAAACGCCGAAAATCGACCTTCATAAATAGGTTAAAAATCGATTTTCTATCTTTTTTCGATAATATATATCAAACTTGAAAATTCGTTCGAAAATAATGCCTTTACGTTGGAAATTGTTCCAAAGATCACTGCTTTTAACCAAAATAGAGGTGATTTTTTGTATTTTTCGCTCAACATAGAGATGTAATACGAATCAAGAACTAAAGGTTTGATCTTTCTCATTTTCCAGTCAGGATTTTTGGAAATCAAATTTTCCATACCATTTTTTGAAAAATGATAGATATGTCTTGGAACATCATAAGCGGCCCAATATTCTTTATAATGTTTCGCATCATAGGAAGTAGGGTTGGGAACTGCAATCACAAGAATTCCTTTTTCTTTTAATTTTTCATGAAAAACAGCAAGCATTTCATCCTGATTCTCGATGTGCTCAAATACATGCCATAGTGTAATAGCATCTAAGGTATTTTCCTCAATTTTGTTAATATCATCTAAAATAGAAGCCTTGGTTATTTTTCCCTGTGCTGCTTTTCTGGCATCAGAATCCGGTTCAAATCCATAGGTTTCAAAATCATTTTCAATATACTTTACAAATTCTCCTGCGCCGCATCCGTAGTCCAGAACTTTTGATCCTTTTTTTATTCTGTCTATCAGGATATTTTTTTTGTACTGAAGATTGAATGATTGAAGAAACTTATAAAGCTTTTCTTTCAAACTTCCGGAATCCTGGTGATGAGAAATATAATCTTCACTTTCATAATATCTGGAAATATTGGATGGAATAGGAGTAGTTTTAAAAACTCCTTTTGTTTCAGTTTCTTCAATCTCAAATATTTCCTGTGAAAGAAAATGATCTTTTATTTTCATTGAAATAAATATCTTTAGTATGATAAAAAAATTAAGATATTCAAAAGCTTTTATGCTTGAAAATACCTTAATTCTTGTTTTTATTTTTAATGTTTCACGTGAAACATTTTTATTAACGACCTAAATAAACTAATAAAACATTGATATCAGCCGGAGAAACTCCGCTTATTCTTCCAGCTTGTGCAATAGTCTTCGGACGTACATTAGACATCTTCTGCTTTGCTTCTGCAGAAAGGCTGGAAAGCTTCGTATAATCGAAATCTTCAGGAATTTTAATGTTTTCCAGACGATTTAACTTAGCAACGTTTTCTTTTTCTTTCTCAATATATCCTTTATACTTAATATTGATCTCTGCCTGTTCTCTTACTTCATCATTATATTGACTAGAAACTTCTTTGATAAAATCAATTTCATCCAGTTTTTCTAACGTCATATTAGGTCTGGTAAGGATTTGTGCTGCTCTGTACGCCTGATCAACAGGGCTGCTTTCGATAGATTCCAGGACAGGGTTAATAATACCTGGTTTTAAAGAAGTTTCTCGAAGGAATTCTTCAAGTGATTGACTTTCAGATACTTTAGTTTCGACGCGTCTTAATCTGTCTTCTTTTGCCAGTCCTAGCTGATATGCTTTTTCTGTTAATCTAATATCGGCATTATCCTGTCTTAAAAGGAGTCTGTATTCTGCACGGGAAGTAAACATTCTGTAAGGTTCTTCAGTTCCTTTTGTAATTAGGTCATCAATCAATACTCCAATATAAGCTTCATCTCTGTTTAGGATAAAATCTCCCTTTTCATGTACTTTATTATGTGCATTGATTCCGGCAATTAATCCTTGACCAGCTGCTTCTTCGTATCCGGTTGTTCCATTGATCTGTCCGGCGAAATATAAATTATCAATTAATTTAGTTTCGAGGGTATGCTTTAATTGGGTAGGAGGGAAGTAATCATATTCAATAGCGTAACCCGGACGGAAAACTTTTACATTTTCAAATCCTGGTATATGTTTCATCGCTTTGATCTGTACATCTTCCGGGAGAGAAGAACTGAATCCGTTGACATAGATTTCCACAGTTTTCCATCCTTCCGGTTCTACGAAAAGCTGGTGTCTGTTTCTTTCTGCGAAACGGTTAATTTTATCTTCAATGCTTGGACAGTATCTTGGGCCTAAACTTTGAATCGTTCCATTAAACATTGGACTTCTGTCAAAGCCTTCTCTTAAAATATCGTGTACCGTTTCATTAGTATATACGATATGACAGCTTAGTTGTTTGGTGAGTTTTGGTGTATCAAGATAGCTGAACTTTTGAGGATTTTCATCTCCTTTCTGTTCTTCCATTTTTGAATAATCCAAACTTCTTCCGTCTACTCTTGGTGGAGTACCGGTTTTCATTCTTCCTGCCTCGAAACCTAAAGTGACCAGTTGTTCTGTAATTCCAAAAGCTCTCGGTTCACCCATTCTTCCTCCTCCTAATTGTTTATCTCCAACGTGGATTAATCCGTTAAGAAAAGTTCCGTTCGTAAGAACTACAGATTTTGCTTTAATCTCAATTCCTAAAGAAGTAACCACTCCGGCTACTTTATTATTTTCAACAATCAGTTGTTTCACCATATCCTGAAAGAAATCAAGATTGGGAGTGTTCTCTAATGCTAAGCGCCATTCTTCGGCAAAAAGCATTCTATCATTTTGGGTTCTCGGAGACCACATCGCAGGACCTTTTGAAAGATTAAGCATCTTGAATTGGATTGCAGATTTGTCTGCCACAATTCCGGAATATCCTCCCATTGCATCAATTTCTCTTACGATCTGTCCTTTTGCGATTCCGCCCATTGCCGGGTTGCAACTCATCTGTCCGATGGTCTGCATATTCATTGTAATAAGCAGTGTTTTTGAACCCAGGTTAGCTGCTGCTGCTGCTGCCTCACAACCTGCGTGTCCTGCACCTACTACTATTACATCATATATTTCTGAAATCATTTTTATCTCGCTTATTTTAAGCTTTAAATCTTATCTTTATAACCAATGTTTCACGTGAAACATTTTTGGAGAATGCACTCTAGGTAAACTTATATTGTTGCTAGAATAGAGTACTTTAGATATGGGACTTTAAGTGATTCTTCAATTTTAAAACTTTAAATCCCTGTATTTATCCAGGTACAGATCTTCCATTCTCCGCATCTCTTTTTCTTCCTCTTCCGTCTTGTCTTTATAGCCTGCAAGATGTAAAATACCGTGGGCTAAAACCCTTCTTAATTCTTCTTCATAATCTCGGGAAAGGGTAGAGGCGTTATCAGAAATGCGCTGCAAAGATACGAAAATCTCAGCGCTTATTGTCTTACCTTTTACATAATCAAAAGTGATGATATCTGTATAATAATCATGCTGCAAATAATCCTGATTAATCTTAAGAAGATATTCGTCATCACAGAAAATGTAATTGATTTCTCCTAATTTTTTTCCTTCTGAAAGAATAAGATCTTCCAGCCATTTTTTGTAATCTGTACTTACCGATTCTGGTAAGTTTTCGTAAAAGAACTGTATCATTTTTTTAAAACCAGTGTCCTAATATAACACTGAATATACCTTTTTGGTTATTTTTTAGGGAGTGGCTGAAGTTTACTTTTATCTGTCCGAAAGGAGATTTGTAACCTGCCGTAATTCCCAGTGAGCTATAATTTACTTTAACTGCATCTTCAAACTTAATATCGTTTGATAAGTTGGCAAAGGTAAAGTTTCCGCTGATAAAATAGTTTTTATTAAACTTAAACTGAACATCATTTGATGCCAGTATTACATTGTTTGTATACAACTGGGCGAAATAGAATCCACCAAAACTTTTAAAATTAATGAGATTCTGCTCAAAAATTCCGCCTAATCTGTATTGGTAATAGCCTGGAAGGTTTTCACCGATAGTAACTCCTCCAAACAGATTGAGACGATAGCTGAATTGTTTGCTTAGCGGAATATTAAGCTTAAGGTCCGCTTTAATCTGAATGATTCTTTTATCAACTTCAGACTTTAAAAGATCTACAACCTTTCCTTCTGCTGCAAAATAAACCCCTTTTGTAGGGAATTCCTTATCATCCTGAGTATCGGTCTTAATAAAAACATAAGGGTTCAGAAAACGGCTGTATCGCCTGTTATCTCCATTGCTGTTTTCTGCTTTAAAATAATCGTGGCTAATACCGCCGCCAATGGCAAATTTATCCTTCCAGGTCGACTGTATATAAGCTTCATTTCTGATCCATTCCCAGCGGTCTACTACATAATTATCTACATTCTTTATATCAAAGCTCATTCCTGATGAATAGAGGCCAACTCCCGGAATATATCCGTTATCTACAAAATAATTAAGGTAATATCTGAGACGATCTCCTACAACGAGATCCACCGAAAGGTTTGAATTTTTGAATAAAAGCCTTTTTGCAGAATAATTCAAAAGAAGCCCCGTTTTAAAAACTTCGTCATAATGCAATCCGAATTTTAAAAAATGACGGGCATCATCTTCAGTGACGTAAAGCTTCAGGTAATTGGCGTCATTCTCCTGAACGATATCATAATTGATAAATTTGTAGTTGTTGGTAGCAACCAGTTTATCTATCATTTTATTAATGCTTCCATAGGTCTGTAAGGAGGGGAGGCGTAGTCCCATTTTTCCCAGCGTGTAGTTTTTACCATAAATTTTGCTTCCTTCAATAGAAATACTGTCTATTTTATAAACATTCGAATATATAGGGTTCACCTGTTGTCTGAGACGGTCAAATGATCTCTTTGGCAGTTGGTCTAATACCTGGGAATATTTCATACCTTCCACATATCCGCTGTCCAGAATTTTCTTTTTATCATCGTAGCTTGTAGCGGACATCCCTTTCAGATTGGGTTTAATATTGATATCTGTATATCTGTATTGTCTTCGGGTATCTCTTTTGATACCGAAATCTATGACCTGGTTTAGAATGGCTATAATATTGTTTAAATCTTCTCTTTTAGAAAGATCCTGATTAAGATCCACACCTATGACGATGTCAATTCCTTTGTCCTTTAAAGGCTTTGAGGGGTAGTTTACCGTCATCGCTCCGTCAATATAAATGCTGTCCCCAATTTTTACCGGATCCATTAAAGAAGGGAACGCAGAACTCGCCATAATAGACTGTACGAGATCTCCCTTTTCAAAAATCTGCATATTGCCGCTTTCAAGATTGGTAGCGACACAAAGGAAAGGAATAGGCATTTTGGAAAAGTCCTCAATATTGGAAACGTTTTTAAAAAGTTCTTTCAGAAGATAAACATTTCTTTGTCCGGTACTGATAGAGGAAGGAAGTGTGATTTTACCGTTTTTGAGCGGAATGGATAAAAGATATTTGTCTACAGATTTATTGAAAAAGCTGGCTTCCTGCCGGGACTTTGGATCCATAATAAGAGAATAGAAATCTGTATCCATGACTATTTTTTCTATTTCTTTTCCGGAGTATCCGGCGGCATACAATCCGCCTACGATAGCTCCCATGCTTGTTCCGGAAATATAGTCTACTTTCACTCCCAAAGAATCCAGTACTTTAAGAACTCCGACATGTGAAAAACCCTTGGCACCACCACCGGCCAGAGACAGCCCTATTTTTGGATTCTTCGGAATTACCAGATTTTTTTTTACCTGAGAATGGATCAATAACAGTGGGAATATGAAAAGCAGAATCAGGAGTTTTCTCATAGTTAATCTTTTATATAAATCCGTTTCACCCGCGGGGAAATGGAGGTTAATACTTCATAGGTTATCGTTTTGCAGTATCCTGCGAATTCTTTTAAGCTTGGTTTGGCGTTGAAAACAGTTACGGTATCACCTTCTTTTACGTTGGGAATATGGTCTACATTAATCATCATCATATCCATGCAGATATTTCCGACGATAGGTGCAAGAGTTTTATTTACACCTACATTTCCTACCTGATTTCCGATCAATCTTGGAATTCCGTCTGCATATCCCACAGGAATCGTTGCAATTCTTGTAGGATGATCTGCTTTATATCTTCTGCTGTAGCCTACAGATTCACCATTTTCAACGGTTGATATCTGTGAAATTACGGTTTTAAAGCTTACCACAGATCGTAATTGTTTCTGAATTTCAGGATCTGCAGATTCTCCCAGCATACCAATACCGATTCTCACCATGTCATGCTGATGATTTTTATAGCTGGTAATTCCTGCCGAATTCAGAATATGACGGATAGGAGTGTAGCCTAGTTTTTCAATAAGGTAATCGGAATTTTTTTCGAATATCTCCAGTTGTTTCAAAGTGAATGCTTTTTCTTCAGGCATATCAGAAGATGATAAATGACTGAACATACTCTGAACCTTTACATTTTTGTGGCTTAAAGTTTCGCTTAACTGATCCAGCTCAAAATCTTTAAAACCAAGACGGTGCATTCCCGTTTCCAGCTTGATATGGATCGGGTATTTTTTATCATATCCGGATTTCTGAACGGCTTCATAAAATAATTCCAAAACTCTGAAACTGTAAATTTCCGGCTCCAGGTTATATTCTATAATCGTCTGATAACTGTGCTGCTCGGGATTCATCACAATAATAGGAGTGGTGATCCCTTTTTTACGAAGTTCTACCCCTTCATCTGCATAGGCTACCCCAAGATAATCTATATGATGATGCTGAAGAAATTCTGATACTTCAAAGCTTCCCAGCCCGTAAGCGTTGGCTTTCACCATTGCCATCATTTTAGTTCCCGGTTTCAGCAATGATTTATGATAGTTGATATTGTGAAGAATTGCATTAAGGTTTACTTCCAATACCGTATCATGCTTTCTGAGTTCAAGAATATCTTTCAGTTTTTCGATCTCAAATTTTCTGGCTCCTTTGAGCAGAATAATCTGATTTTCTATTTCAGTAAGATGTTTACTTTCAATGAGCTCTTTAGTATCAATAAAAGTATATGTTTTAGTTTTAAATAATTCACTAAAGTTTGATATTTCATCGCCAATTAAGAAGACTGAGTCAAAATTTTGCTCATTCACCAGTTCAGAAACTTCTTCATATAATTCTTTGGCGTTGGAGTTTACTCCTACAATATCTGTTAAGACCAGTGATTTTTTAGATTTGTTGTATTCATTCAAAAACTGCAGGGCAGTCTTCAAAGAGTCGAGGTCCAGATTAAAAGAATCGTTGATGACAATATTGCCCTTAACTCCTTCAATTGCTTCAAGCCTCATTTCAACGGCTTTTAAAAGGTTGATTTTTTCAACGATCTTTTTATTTTCGATATTCAGTTCCTTGAGTACCGAGATAAGCGCCATAGCATTGGTTAATGTCGCTTCGTCTCTCTGATGAACCGGAAAACTGATTTCTTCACCTAAATATTCAACGATGATGTTTTCATCTTTGGAAATATTGTTTTTGATGAAAACCTGATTCTCTTTTTTAAAACCGTAAGAAATTAATTTTTTATCAGAATAGGATTTTTTAATTTTTTGATCAACCAAAAAATTATCTCCATTATAAATGATCACTTCAGAATTTTTGAAAAGAATAATTTTTTCATTAATCAATTCTTCCTCGGAAGAAAAGTTGGCCGCGTGAGCAGTTCCGATATGCGTGAGCAGTCCGATCTGAGGGTGGAAAATATTTTCAAGTTTTTCCATTTCATGCGGTTTTGAAATTCCTACCTCAAAAATCCCAAGCTGATGGGAACTGTTGATCTGAAGAAGAGACAAAGGAAGACCAACCTGGGAATTAAAACTTTTAGGGCTTTTTACCGTAGGAAACTCGTTCCATAAGCACTGATATAACCATTCTTTTAAAATAGTCTTACCATTACTTCCTGTAATTCCGATCGATTGTAAATGAGAATTTTCGAAATGATACTTTGCTAATTTTTGAAGAAACTCTACGGAATTTTCAACAATAATCCAGGTTATATTTTCAAACTCCGGATAGTGATGTTCAGAAATAATGACATTGATACCCCTGTCCATTGCAGATTCAATAAATTTTTCACCGGAATTTTTGTGAGTATTGATCGCAATGAAAGCCGTATTCTTGATAGAATAAATAATCCTGCTATCGTATGCTATATTTTTGATCAATAAACTTCCGTCACCAATGACCTGTGAACTGGTGATCTCTGCAATGTGTTGTACTGTATAATTCATTGGTACCCTTTCTGCTTTTTTTTTAGCGAACCGGCAAAAAGGTAAAATAGTAAAAGGGCTGAGATTTATGACATCATCCTGTTTTTCCTTTTTAAATATTTTACAGTGTAGCTTTTTCGCTTTTCATTTTATATTATTGAATATATTTTACGGTTTATAGCAAACAGTTTTACAATTTAGTGATTTCGTCGTCTGCTTTATCCGATTATTTTCTTTTTGAAAGTACTTCGTCAATAAAAACACGGCGGCTTACTGCTTCATAACTTTCTGTTTCTCCCAGTTCCACCAGATTATCTCCCTGTGAAGTTCTCATCGAGTAGTTGGCAAGATTACCGGTTCTCTTACAAATAGCATGCACTTTTGTAACATACTCTGCAGTCGCCATCAAATTGGGCATTGGCCCGAACGGACGGCCTAAAAAGTCCATATCCAACCCTGCAATAACTACTCTGATACCACTATTGGCAAGCTGGTTGGCAACATCAACAATGCTTTCATCAAAAAACTGAGCTTCATCAATGGCTACTACATCACAATTCGAAGCCAGCAGAAGAATTTCATTAGGGTTTTCTACTGCTGTACTGCGGATTTTATTCTGATTATGGGAAACTACATCTTCTTCAGAATACCGTACATCCATTTTTGGTTTAAAAATTTCCACATTCTGTCCTGCCATTTCCGCTCTTCGCAATCTGCGGATAAGTTCCTCGGTTTTACCGGAAAACATAGAGCCACAAATCACTTCCATCCAACCACTTTGTTTGGAATGATTAATTGTATTTTCTAAAAACATTTGTTAAATTAGCCGTATATTTTTAACATCAAAAGTAAGCAATTTTAATAAGAATCTTATTATGCAGAATATCCAAGATTTAAAGGAAAAGATTTTTTTTGAATCCATGAATATCATTGATAATCTGGACAAAATAAGCAATATAGACGAATTACTTTCCAAGCAAGATCTTGTAGATGAGCTTGCTAACAGGATTTCTTTTTTGAAACTGCTGGAAAAAAATATTGAATACTTCGTAACAGACAATCCGATGCAGAATCCAGACCATCAGTATGTCTCTTTTGTTTCAGGAGAAACAGATCATCATGATACCGGAAACGAAGTGACGGAGGAGGAAGCAATTTTCAATAATGAACTGAACGAAATTGATGAAAATGAAGTTTTTTCAGACGAACCTGATGAAGAAGCTGTTTTCAACAATCAGCTGAATGAAATTGTTGAAAATGAATTCCATGAAAATATTGTAAGCTTTGTAGAAGAAAACAAGGAAGAAAAATTACCGGAAAATATTCAGGAAGAGACTCCAGAATATGAACCCCTTGAAGAAGAGGCTGTTTTTAATAATCAGCTGAATGAAATTGATGAAAATGAAATTTCAGAGGAACAGAGAGCAGTTTTGAGCTTTGTAGATGAAGATAAAATTCTTGCAGATTCTACACCGGATTCGGATGAAGATCTTAACGAAGATCTGTTTTATAATGAAGTCACAGAGGAAGAAGCTGTTTTCACTAATCAGCTCAATGAAATAGAAGAACAGGAAGATGAAATTATTGTGACGAAGTCTGAAAAAGAAACGGATTCTGTTGTAGTAAATGATGTAAAATCTTCTGTAACGGAAACAATTCCGAGCATTTTTGATACAGAAACGCTGGATGATGAAATACTGATTGAAGAAAACGAAGAACAATTTGTGGTTTCAAATGTTTCCATAGAACAGGGAGAAATGGCTACAGAAACTTCCAATGTTGAAAATATTCTGAGTGAGATTAAAAATGACCATTCAGAAGAACCTGCAAAAGAAGAAAGTATTCTGGCTGAAGTATATGACCGAAGAAATATTGTCGAAATCGATAAGCCTGTTACTGAAAAAACAGATAAACATCGTTCCGATGAAAGCTTCGAAAATTTAGAAGAATACCATCGGGAGAAAAAAATAAAATTAGCCAATATCAAAGGAATGAAGGCTGTTCAGTCACTTTTTGATGACGACCATCTGGAGCTTCACAAAGAAGAGAAAACTTCTCCGGTTGTAACAGAAGACCAAGGAAGTATTCTGAAATCCAATATTCCGACCAATTTCATGGAAGCAGACAAGCTGAAACCTGAATTTAAACTGGATCTGAATGACAGACTTGCCTTTACAAAGATGCTTTTTGAGGGAAGCCAGGCAGATCTGAACGATACTGTTTATCAGCTGAATCAATTCAGAACACTGGAAGAAGCCAAAGAATACCTTAGTGATCTGTACTATGACAGAAAATGGAATAAGGTGGATGAATATGCACAGAGACTTTGGATATTGGTGGAAAATAAATTCTTATAATTTTGAGCGGAATCCTATATTTTGTTCCCACACCTGTTGGGAACCTGGAAGATATGACATTCAGGGCGGTAAATGTTCTGAAAGAAGTAGATTATATTTTATGTGAAGACACCAGAACTTCAGGAATACTTTTAAAACATTTTGAGATCTCCAAGCCTTTAAAGTCCTATCATTTACACAATGAGCATCAGGCAACGGAGAAAGTGATTACAGATCTTAAAAATGGTGAGAATATCGCTATTATTACCGATGCGGGAACACCTGGTATTTCAGATCCCGGATATTTGCTGGCCAAAGCAGGAGCAGATAATAATATTGACATGATTTGCCTTCCCGGAGCTACGGCGCTCATTCCGGCACTTGTGGTTTCGGGGCTTCCTAATAATGAATTTCTATTCGCAGGATTTCTGCCGCAGAAAAAAGGAAGACAAACCAAACTGAAGCAGCTTGCAGAAGAAAAAAAGACCATCGTTTTGTACGAGAGCCCTCATAAGATTAATACCACTCTGGAACAGATCAAAGAATTCTTCGGAGAAAAAACCAAGGTAAGCTTAAGCCGTGAGATTTCTAAGAAATTTGAAGAAACTAAAAGAGGGACAATCAATGAATTAATTGAGTTCTCCAAGAGTAAAACTTTAAAAGGAGAGATCGTTCTTATTGTCAATAATTCTATTTAATTTTCTTTGAAAAAATTAGTTTTTGTATTGTTTTCTGTAGTCTGTACAGCACAGACTAACCAATATATGAAGGTGATCCTGTCGAAAAAAACAGGGAAGGAGATCAGTTCTTATTCGGAAGGATATGGAACATTCTATGATACTGGTTACAAGAAACAGGGAATTGTAGATTCTTTAGGAACGGTTACATTTGAATCCCCTTACAAAGGAGGTATTCTGCATGTTTTTAAAAACCGGTTTATTCTATATTCTGAGGAAGGAAATGGCAGAAAATCAGCTGTTATTGACGAAAAAGGAACAGAACTTATTCCTCTCAACGATCAGGAATTTAATACCCCATGGTGGAGTGAAGATTGTATCATCTCATCAAAACAGAATGCTGAAGCTGTCTATGACTTTAATGGAAAGGAAATTATTCCTTATGCTGAAAAGATTCGTTTTTCAGGGAAGAACAGACTCTTGGTTTTAAAAGATAAAAAATGGTTTCTCTACGACCTTAAAGGAAAACAACTCAGCAATCGCGAATTTAAAGAAGACTATAGCTTGTATGAGGGTAGAGCATTGATCATCAATGAAGACAATGAAAAAGAAATCATTGGAAATAACGGAGAGACTCTGCATAAATTTTCAAAACAAGTGGTAAATATCAATGCCTATCCTTATCTGGTTACCCAAAATAAGGCTACAGGAAAATATGGTTTGATTGATGCTGATGGAAAAACAATTGCTGAAGAAATCTATAATGATATCACCCCGGAATACTTTGGTAAAAAAGAGTATATCTACCTTACAAAAAACGGAAAGACAACAGTTTTCAGCAAAAAAGACAAGAAGCTGTATGTGCAGACTTTTAAATATCTAAATCCTTTATTGAATAATTATTTTGGTGTCTACAATGATAAGGTAAAGAAATCAGGAATTATAGATCTGGAAGGAAATGTTATTCTTCCACTGGAATATGATTTCATCAGAAGTTTTACCATTTCTGGGAAAGACTTTATTTACCTTAAAAAAGGAAATGAAGAGAAGTTTCTCGATAAAGATCTTAAAAATATTGTGGGTGACGGGGTCCGGATTTTAGGTTTTTATCCTGATAATCTTATTGTTGGAAAAGATAATCGTTACTACAGGTTTTCAGTGAAAGATCAGTCATTATCTGAGTTGAAAAATATCAGCCAGATAAAAAATGAAGATGTTGACTATTTTAATCCTCTCAATCAATATTCAAAACCTTTGGTCTGCAGAAACACAGACAACTTTTATGGAGTCCTGGATGGGAAGGGAACAGAAATTGTACCTTTTGTATACGAAGATATTATAACATTCGGAAATGCTGAAAACGAAATTGTCGTTAAAAAAGAAGGAAAATTTGGAGTTTCCAATTTTCAGAATGAGCCTTTGAAAGACATTATTTATGATAAATACTTTTGGCAGAAAGAGGTATTAAGACTGGATAAGAGTAAAAAAACAGACTTTATTTATTTCACCAGATTCAGAAATAATTTTGGTCAACTTTAATGAAAATCCTGATAATCATCAAAAAAATAGTAGTATTTTGACAATTTAAATGGGTTGAATAACATTTTATAATATCTTTGCAAACCGTTTAATTCCGGAAAGGAATTGTAGAAACATGAAGAGGCAGCTGTCACAAGCTGAACGAGTTATAAAAAGAAAATAATTGTCAATAGATATGAAAATATTAGAAGGAAAGGTAGCACTAATTACCGGAGCTACAAGAGGAATCGGTAAAGGTATCGCTGAAATGTTTGCTCAGCAAGGGGCAAAAGTAGCATTTACCTACGCCGGCTCTGTAGACAAAGCAAAAGAATTAGAAGCAGCTTTAAGTTCTGTAACCCAAATCAAGGGATATCAGTCTGACGCATCAGATTATGATGCAGCTCAGAAATTGGTGGAGGAAGTAATGGCAGAGTTCGGGCAGATTGATATTTTGGTAAACAATGCAGGGATTACAAAAGATAACCTGTTATTGAGAATGTCCAAAGAAGATTGGGATAAAGTAATCAAAGTAAATTTAGATTCAGTTTTCAACCTTACAAAAGCGGTAATCAAGCCGATGATGAAGGCAAGATCAGGATCTATCATCAATATGACTTCTGTAGTAGGTGTGAAGGGTAATGCCGGACAAGCCAACTATGCAGCTTCTAAAGCCGGGGTGATCGGATTTACAAAATCTGTAGCACTGGAGTTAGGATCAAGAAATATTAGATGTAATGCAATTGCACCTGGATTTATCGAAACGGAAATGACTGCTGTTCTGGATGAAAAAACAGTTCAGGGATGGAGAGAAGAAATTCCAATGAAGAGAGGAGGACAGCCTGCAGATATCGCCAATGCATGTGTATTCTTAGGCAGCGAAATGTCGGCATACATTACCGGACAGACATTAAACGTTGACGGCGGAATGTTAACATAAAAAATGAAAAGACCACAGAATATAGTATTATTCTTGTCCGTTTTACTAATCATCGGTCTGGCATACATTAGTCTCTTTAATGTATACCAGACCGATGATTATTTTTGTTCCTATGCCACCAGAAAACTTGGGCTGTTACAATGTTTTACGGATACCTATACAACATGGGGCGGAAGGTATTTTGGATATTCTATAAATATGTTTAATCCTGTCTTTTATGACAGTAAAAATATTGTTCCGAAAATCTATCCTGTTTTTTTAATGCTCTCCTTTATTGGAGTTTCCGCAGTAAACTTGAAAGAATATTTCAATTATTCTTTCAAAGAGTCTATTAAGAAAGGCTTCCTTTTGTTTTTCTTTTATACCATGCTTCTGGTAAGTCTGCCTGAGCATTACTTCTGGATTACAGGTTCCAATATCTATTTCGTTCCTGTCATTTTAGCGGGTATTTTACTCTATTTTATTAAAAAAAATAAAGATTCAGGAGAGAATATCTGGTTTTCTCTTTCTCTACTACTTATTATATTGCTGATGGGTTCCAATGAAATTCTAGCATTGATTGTATGGGGAATTCTGTTGGTGACTTATTATCAGAAACGCAATAAGAAAAATCTGACGTTGATATTGACTGCAAGCGTCTTTTTATTGGTAAGTTTTCTTGCACCTGGGAACTTCAACAGAATGGGGGAAAGCGAACAAGGAATTATAAAATGGGTAAAAAGAATAGGCCTTTTTGGAGCTAATACACTCTATGTTGCTGCCAAAGTTCTATTATTACTCCCATTATTTATGATGGTTTTTGAAGAAGAACTCAAAAAGATAATGAGTCAGATAACCTTTAAAAAAGCTGTTTTATTCTGGGTGGTTTCATTGGTTCCTTTACTATTTACAGGGTATATTCTAACCTCCATTGCAAGGCAATTTGAAAGTATTATCTTCTATTTTCTAATCACTTTATCTCTGATCGTCTTTTTTAAATTTGAAAAAATTAAAAAGTTCTGGTGGGTTTCTCTTTTCATTGTTTTTCTACCTGAGCCCAAAGTTTTCCCGGAGAAATATTCTTATTTTAACATGGATTTTAATGGTGGAAATATAGTTATGGAGCTTCTGACTACAGATCTTAAGGAATATGAAAGAGAGATGAATGAAAGAGTTGATATAATTAAAAACTCGTCTCAGGATTCTGTTGTGGTAGATAAAATAAAAGAAGTTCCCATAATTTTATATATGGATGAAATGGCTTCTGTAAAAGAGGAAAAAACCTATGTAAATGATCAGCTTGAAAAATATTTCAATAAAAAATACATCAGAACAAAAGAATAAATAAAGGCTTTAGATAATCAATCTAAAGCCTTTTGTTGTATTTTTAGTCCTTAAAAACCTGGTTTTCCTGTTCCTGAACCCTGATAAAAGTAGTTCTTTTGGAAAGTTCTTTAAGCTTTGAGGCACCTACGTAAGTACAAGTAGATCGTACACCTCCCAAAATATCCTTTACCGTTTCTGAAACAGGCCCCTTATAAGCCACTTTTACTGTTTTTCCTTCAGAAGCACGATATTCTGCCACACCTCCGGAATGCTTATCCATGGCTGTTTTAGAACTCATTCCATAAAAAAGGCGGTATTTTTTACCGTTTTCTTCAATCATTTCGCCACCACTTTCATCATGCCCGGCAAACATTCCGCCCAGCATTACGAAATCTGCACCGCCGCCGAAAGCTTTTGCTACATCACCGGGAACTTTGCATCCGCCGTCAGCAATGATATGCCCTCCCAAACCGTGAGCAGCATCTGCACACTCAATAATCGCAGAAAGTTGAGGATATCCCACTCCTGTTTTTACTCTGGTCGTACACACAGATCCAGGTCCAATACCTACTTTTATGATATCTGCACCTACCAGAAGAAGTTCTTCTACCATTTCTCCGGTAACCACATTTCCTGCTATAATAATTTTATCCGGGAAATTGGCTCTTGCTTTCTTCACAAATTCAACGAAATGCTCAGAATAACCATTGGCTACATCTATACAGAGAAACTCAATTTTTGGGTGCTTATCGAGGATCTGTTTTATTTTCTCTTCATCAGCTTTTCCGGTTCCGGTACTCAGTGCAATATACTGATGAATACTTTCAGGCTGGCTGTTGAGAAACTTGCTCCATTCCTCAGGAGTATAATGCTTATGAACCGCGGTAATAATTTTCTCCTTGGCCAGTTCCACTGCCATTTCAAAAGTTCCTACCGTATCCATATTGGCTGCAATTACAGGGACTCCTGTCCATCTTTTCCTGGTATGTTTAAAGGTAAATTCTCTCAGTAAATCAACTTCCGAACGGGATTTCAAAGTAGAACGCTTAGGGCGGAACATTACATCCTTGAACCCCAGTTTTATGTCATATTCTATACGCATTTTGTAATTATTTGTCAGAATAAAGGTAGTGAATAATATGAAATAGTGTATTTTTGAAACAATGGATTTTCCTGTAACATTTCATATTTTCGGCAAAACAATCCTTGCGCATCCGCTTTTTGAGGCTGCCGGAATGTTTTTGGGCATGAGATATTATTTTTATCTGAAACGTAAGTCTAAGGAAAAACTTTCCTTCAATACTTCTGCGGCAGTTTTAATTGGTGCTACTGCCGGAGCTTTGATAGGTTCCAAGCTGATCGGTAATCTTGAAAATCCTTATGCATTATTTGAAAATTTTTCCTTCAGAAAGGTCTGGTCAAACAATACTATTGTAGGAGGACTGGCTTTTGGTTTATTGGGAGTAGAGCTGGCAAAAAAGATTGTACATCATAAAGAAAGTACGGGAGATCTTATTGTTTTTCCCCTGATATTGGCCATGATTATAGGCAGAATAGGATGTTTTCTTACAGGGGTTTATGAAGAAACGTATGGTATTCCTACTGATTCTGTTTTTGGAATGTATTTGGGGGACCAATATCTCAGACATCCTGTTGCCTTGTATGAAATAGCCTTTTTACTTCTTCTGTGGATGGGATTAAAGTATATTCAGAATCGTAAAAAATACCCTTCCGGTTTTATTTTTCAGCTGTTTATGCTCAGCTATTTTACATTCAGATTCCTTTTGGATTTTATAAAACCAAGAATAGAAATCATTGGAAATATAGGTACAATTCAAATGGTGTGTATCTGTGTAATTATTTACTACATTTATAAAATCAAAAATACCGGATCTTTATATTTAAAATATTCAAGATGAAAACATTAACTATTTTAGAAGGCAATCTCAATCTGGCTGGGGTAGTGATAATGATTATTGGTGCAATTATTTTGGCTGCACTGGTTTTTTCCCTCATCGTCGCTTTTATTACAAAACTTATTTATGAAAGGAAAGGAGACCAAAAATTCACCAGAAAACAATTTATTCAGACCATGCTGATCTCTCTTCTGATCTGTGGATTAATCAGCGGTTATATTTGCGGAGGACTTTAAAAAAATTGCTATGCCAGTAAGAAATTATACCTATTACGATTATACAATCAGCCTTTGCCCGGAATGTCTTAAAAGGGTAGGAGCCAAAATCATTATTGAGGACGAAACTGTTTTTATGACCAAAAGATGTCCGGATCATGGATTTTTTAAAACAAAAATAGCTTCTGACGTACAGTATTATAAAAATATAAGAAACTATAATAAAGCCTCTGAAATGCCCTTTCATTTCGGAACCGATGTGGAATATGGATGTCCTTATGATTGTGGATTATGTGTAGACCATGAACAGCACAGCTGTCTTTCTATCGTAGAAGTTACAGACCGTTGTAATCTGACCTGTCCAACCTGCTATGCAATGTCCTCACCCCACTATGGAAGTCACAGAAGCCTGGAAGAAATTGAGGCTATGTTTGATGTTATTGTAAAAAATGAAGGGGAACCAGACGTGGTGCAGATCAGTGGAGGAGAACCTACAATCCATCCGGAATTTTTCAAAATTATGGATATTGCCAAATCAAAACCGATCAAACATCTGATGCTGAACACCAACGGAATCAGAATAGCCAATGATCCGGGATTTGCTGAACGATTGGCGACCTATGCTCCCGAGTTTGAAATTTACCTTCAGTTTGATTCATTTAAACCTGAAGTCCTGGAAGATTTCAGAGGGAAGGATCTTACCGCGGTCAGAATGAAAGCATTGGAAAAACTCAATGAGCTTAACCTTTCTACGACACTGGTTATTGTTCTTCAAAAAGATAAAAATATTGATGAAATTGGAAAAATTATAGAATTTGCCCTAAAACAGAAGTGCGTAAGAGGAATTACCTTTCAGCCGGTTGAAATTGCCGGAAGAAACCGGGAAGATTCTGCTCATGAAAAAATTACCTTAACTGAAGTAAGACAGGAAATTATCAATCAGTTTCCGTTATTAAATTCTGATGATATTATTCCCGTTCCATGTAATCCGGATGCTCTTGCTATGGGATATATCTTGAAACTGCAGGGCGAAACAATTCCTTTAACCCGGTATATCAATCCTGCAGATCTTCTGAATAATGAATCAAGGAATACCATTGTTTATGAACAGGATAAAGGATTGCATATGCAGCTGCTGGATATTTTCAGCACCGGAATTTCCGTAGATAAAGTTCAGCCTAAAGTCAATCAGTTACTGTGCTGCTTGCCGGATGTTTGTGCTCCGGATCTCGATTATGATAACCTTTTCAGAATAATTATCATGAACTTTATGGATGCTCATGATTTTGATGTAAGAGCGGTGAAGAAGTCGTGCGTACATATTGTCAATAAAGACCTGAAGCTAATACCTTTTGAAACCATGAACCTCTTTTACAGAGATGAAAAAAAGGCTTATCTGGAAGAACTCAGGAAAGAAGATAAAGTTTTATTTTAGCCATATAAAAAGCAAAGCGTGAAATGAAATTTCACGCTTTTATTATTTTCTTGTTATTTTACTTCTTTTACATCTTCAAAAGTCATCACTTCTTCCAATGTTTTCATGTATTCATAAGCTGTAAGGTCAAACTTTACCGGAACAATAGAAATATATCCATTGGCCAATGCTGTTTCATCAGCATCTTCAGAATCATCCATATTGTTGAAATAACCTGTCAGCCAGTAATATTTTTTACCATGAGGATTTACTCTCTCATCAAAGCTTTCTTCCCATTTGGCATTGGCCTGTTTACAGACTTTTACTCCTTTAATCTCTTCCGCCGGAAGTTTAGGAATATTTACGTTCAGTACAACTCCTTTTGGCATTGGGTTTTCCAATGTTCTTCTTACAATATTCTGAATAAATTCTTTAGCCTGAGTGAAATCTGCTTCCCAGCTGAAATCCAGTAATGAGAATCCAATGGCAGGAATTCCTTCTACACCTGCTTCTACTGCAGCCGACATGGTCCCTGAATAGATTACATTGATAGAAGAATTTGCCCCGTGATTGATTCCTGAAACCACAATATCGGGTCTTCTGGTCAGGATTTTATCAAGAGCCATTTTTACACAGTCAACAGGAGTTCCGCTACAGGAAAAATCTGTCTGCGGGCCATCCAGAGTAACTTCTTCGTAGCTTAGGGTAGAATTAATGGTAATAGCGTGGCCTTTTCCACTTTGAGGAGAATTGGGGGCAACAACCACTACTTCTCCGATTTCATTCATAAAATTTACAAGATTTCTGATACCAGGAGCTGTAATTCCGTCGTCATTAGTCACCAGAATAAGTGGTCTTTCCATAAATTATCTTTAATTTTTTATTTAAACAGAGTGAGTTTGTTCATTTTCAGAATTGAACAAATAGATTTTCAACACATCAAATGTAGGTAAAAATCAGACGCCATAAAATACCAGATTGGGATTGGCTGTTGTGAAATAGAAATAAAATCCTTCTGCTTTTGCTTCAGAGAGTGAAGATCAATGCACCGATAAAGAAAAATGCCAGAAGCAGAATATCTGACTAAAATGAAGGAATTTTAATATGAATTTTAGTTCATCAAACTCAGAATTTTACAGGTGCCTCCCATGAAAATCTCTTGTTATCCTGTGAAGAACACCTGTAAAGCCTGATAATTTTAATGTTAAGTGGTCGTACAAAATAATAAACTAGTCGAGAGGTTTTCTACCGGAAATGATATTATAAAGAATAACAATAATAGCAATAACCAGTAAAACGTGAATTAAATAACCTGTGCTCATTCCGGGAACGACTCCTAGCATTCCCAATAGCCAAACAACGATGCAGATGACTGCTACTAACCATAATAAACTTTTCATGACTTAATATTTTGAATTTGTATGGTTAATTCTCTGCATATTTTATGCCTTTATGGCTAAAAATTGATTTTTGTGGTATGTGTTTTCTGTTTTTAGATTAAAAATTAAAAATTTAGGTGTGTTTGAAAAAAAGGATTGATCTGTATCACTTTATAACGAAACTGTCTGATAATAGGAAATGGCTCATACTGTCCTGATTATTTGTAAATCTCTTTAAATAAAAATGATCAAAACTGTCGATATTTGTAAATAAGGTATTAAATTTGATCATTTGTAACAGTACCAAACTTACTGCTACTAATTACTATACTTATTTTAAAAAAATTAATAAATAAAGACAGTTTATGTGGAAAAATTTCAAACTGAATAAATTTTTACTCCTTATTCCATTAACCAGTCTAATGTTTTGTTTCAACTCGCCACAGAATGACGATGAAAAGATGCAGACAATAATGGTGAGCGTAAAAAACACACTTTCTTATCTGCATTATAGCCCGAAATCTATCAATGATGCCTATTCGAAGGACGTTTATAAGCATTATTTCGAATTGGTAGATCCAGCGAAAAGATATTTTCTGCAATCTGATATGGATGAATTCAGCAAGCATGAAACAAAGCTTGATGACTATATCGGACAAGGTGATCTTACATTCTATAAGCTTACCATTGACAGACTTTACCAGAGAGTGGATGAGATTGATAAAATCACACAGGATATCTTCAGCAAGCCCATAAATCTTCAGGAAGATGAAACGCTTACTCTTGAGCCCAAACTAAAAAAAGTACCTGCCAACAAACAGGAACAGTATAATGAGTGGAAAAAATTCATCAAATACAACATCCTCCAGGAAGTTGAGTCGATGAACAGCAAAGAAGAAGCTCAGAAAGAAAAGAAAGACTCTGTTCAGAAATACAAACTGAAAGATACGATCAAATTTAAGCCACTTACTCAGGACGAGAAGATCAAAAAAGCGACTGATGAGGTAAAAGACCTTGTAAAAGATACTTTCACGAGATTCAAAAAGAGAAAGAAAATGGATTGGTTTACCGTGTATATGAATGCGTATACTGAAGTATTTGATCCGCACACCAACTATTATTCTCCAAAAGATAAAGAAGATTTTGATACCCAGTTCACCGGAAAAGTAATTGGTATCGGAGCCCTGATCCAGGAGAAAAAAGGAAACCTTTACTTAGGAGCGCTTACCATTGGTGCACCGGCATGGAAATCCAAGCAGCTTTCAGAAGGAGATAAAATCCTGAAAGTAAGATCAAAGCCGAAAGAAGATGCTGTAAATGTAGTAGGAATGCTTTCTGATGAAGCGGTAAGACTGATCAGAGGTGAAAAAGGAACTCCGGTAACCTTAACTGTTCAGAAAAAAGATGGTTCCATTAAAGATGTAACCATGATCCGTGAAGAAGTTGCTATCGAAGATACATTTGCAAGAAGTATTGTAGTGAATGCTCCAAATGGTAAGAAATACGGTTTCATCAACCTGCCAAGCTTTAATGCTGATTTTGAAAACGCCAAAGGAAGAAATGCTTCTGATGATATCAAAAATGAAATCATTAAGCTTAAAGAACAGAACATTCAGGGAATCATTCTTGACCTTAGAAATAATGGTGGAGGTTCTTTAACTGAAGTAGGCGATATTATGGGACTTTTCATGGAAGCTGGTCCTTATGTTCAGGTAAAAGACGGAAACGGAAAAATACAGACACTTAAGAACAAAAATGAAACTCCAATCTGGACAGGTCCGTTGGTTATCATGCAAAACGAACTTTCGGCTTCAGCTTCAGAAATTCTTGCAGGAGTAATGCAGGATTATGGTAGAGCGATGATTATCGGATCTCCACAATCTTTCGGAAAAGGAACTGTTCAGACTTTTGTGGATTTGAACAGATTCCTGAATACAGAAGATGATTTCGGATCTTTAAAACTGACGATCCAGAAATTCTACAGAATTACCGGAGAATCTACCCAGAGAAAAGGAATTGTTTCTGATATCCAGATGAAAGACTTCTTTACGTATGCTGAAGTAGGAGAGCGATATGATGATTATGCATTGGCGTGGGATAAAATTCCACCTACAAAATTCCAGAAACTGAACTATTTCAATATCCAGGCTCTGGAGAAGGCAAGTGCAGACAGAATGGCTAAAAACAGCAATTACCAGTTGCTATTAGAATCTGCTCAGTGGAGAGAAAAACTGGATAAGGAAGAAAATATCACTTTGAATATTACAAAATTCAATGAGCTGATGAAGAACAGAAAATCTCAGATTGAAAAGTTCAAAGCTTTGACGAAATTTGAGAACGGTCTTCAGTTCATCATGTATCCAAGTGAAATTGAAAGAGAGAAAAAAGACGAAGCTTTCAAGAAAAAATCTGAAATGTGGATCAAGAATCTGAAAAAAGATCTTTACCTGCAGGAAGCAATGAATATTGTATCAGATATGGGAGCTAAATCCTAAACATAAAAAAACCGCTAATTAAAAGATTAGCGGTTTTTTTATTGAATAAAGTAAATTATTTAATTTCTACACATCCTACTCTTCCTCCTGCATTTCCAGTAGGCTGGGTATGGAAATCATCTGCTGCAGCGTGTACTATAAGACCTTTTCCGATAATGTTCTTAGACTCGTCTGTACAGCCCAGACACCATTTGTCTGTCTTGAAAGTCAATGTCGCCGTTCCGTTCTGATCAGCAACCAGGTTTCCTATATCTCCCATATGGAAATGTTCGGCACCCCATTTACCATGATCATTCTTCGAAGGATTCCAGTGGCCGCCAGTAGAAGTTCCGTCTGCAGCTGAGCAGTCACCTTTTTCATGAATGTGTACGGCATGGATTCCAGGAGTAAGGTTGGTGATGTCAAGCTTCATTGTTACTTCATTTCCATTTTGAGTAAACTTCGCTGTTCCCCCCGTCTGTGTTCCGCTTTTGGCATTTACAGAATAGGTTTTTGTGGTTCCGCATGAAACGGCAAAAACTGCAAATCCCGCCAATAATGCTAATGTTTGTACTTTCATTTGTTAAATGATTTATAGTGATTTTACGATAAATTTAAAAAAGATTTTCCAAAGCGCTTTATGATCTCACTCTTTTTTAAAAAACTGGTTTAAATAATTACTGGCATAAAGCATCTTTTAACTTTAAATTCCAAAATCTTGAGATGAATAATATGTTGTTTAAAAAGAGATGAAAAAAAGCTTTATTTTAGTCGTTAAAAAGTCATTTTAATTAAGCCTTCATAGCTGGAAACCAATAGAAAATGATCATTCTTTATACATTCATCAGCGAAGAAAAACATCAGTCACGTTTAGACCTATACCTGCCTGCTTTTTCTCAGGAGGTTAATCAGAATATCCTGCGATACAGAAGATGGCAGGATGTGCAGCTTTCTTTACTGGGAAAGGTGCTTTTACAATACGGTCTGAAAACGTATTATAATATTTCTGATGTAGAAACAGGAGTTCTTCCCAATAAAAAGCCTTACTTAAAAGACCATCATCTTCATTTTAATATATCGCATTCCAAAGAGCTTGCGGTCTGTGCTATTGCAGAATATCCTTTGGGAATAGATGTTGAATTCAGAGATCCGAAGATCAATTATCAGGATTTTATATTTCAGATGACGGCCAGAGAGCTTCAGAAAATTCATGATGCTGAGGATAAAACGAAAGAATTCTTCACTTATTGGGCAAGAAAGGAAGCTGTAATAAAGGCTCATGGAGCAGGGCTGATGCTTCCGCTGGATTCTTTTGAAGTGGTCAATAACGAATGCAGGATTGAAGAAGAAAAGTTCTTTACCAGAGAAATTTTTATTCATGAAGATTATCAGGGGTATATTGCATCTTCAGATCAGAAAGTTAAACAAGATGTTGTTTTATTTAAACGTTTTGAAGAGGAGATCTCGTGACAAAAAAAGCGAAATGACTTCCAGACAATAGCAATAAAAGACAACAGACTTTCATTCCGGACAAATATCTTTGTAAACTAATAATTTTGAAGTGGAAGAATATAAAAAACGGATTGTAAAAACAATTCAATATATTGATAACCATATTGATGCGGAGCTGTCTCTGGAAAAAGTTTCAGAGATATGTGCCTATTCACCTTTTCATTTTCACAGAATATTTAAGCTGGTTACAGGAGAAACCCTTCAGAATTATATTATCAGAAAGAAAATAGAGAAAAGTGCTCTTCATTTAGCAGTTCATAAAAATATGGAGATCAAGGAGATCTATTGGGATCTTGGTTTCTCCAATCATTCTGTTTTCTGCAAAACATTCAAAAAATATTACGGTCTCGCGCCCACAGAATTTCGCAGATCAGCACCGGAAAAATTTCACAGGATTTTACAAACACAAAGCAAGAACGGACAAGTTGAGACGGTTTTCAGCCAATACATTTGCAATATTGAAAACCTGTTAAACTGGACTAGAATGAATTTGAAAATCGAAATAAAAGAAATGCCGGAAATGAATCTGGCATCCATTATGAGCCTTGGAATGGCCAACGTAGAACCTTCTTTTAATATCCTGATAGACTGGGCAAAAAAGAAAAACCTGTTTCCGCGGGAAAATCTTAAAATGATTTCTGTATATCACGACAGCTGTAAAATCACACCTCTCGATAAAGTCAGGATTCACGCCTGTATGCTTTTGGATGAAAAACTGCAGCAACAGGAGGGAGAAGTATTTTCAGAAACGTTAGAAGGCGGAAAGTACATTGTAGGAAGCGGAGAGGTGACATTGGATGATTTTGAACAATGCTGGGTTTCTCTGTTCTTATGGATGAACGAAAACAACTACGCCATGAGAAGAACCTTTCCTTATGAAATCTATCACTCCAATTTTAAAGAACATCCGGATGCGAAGATGATCGTGGATTTTTGCATTCCGGTTCATTAATTACCATTCGGGAGCAAAAGAATGCCTTTCAGTAATAATTTTTTTACAGAAAGGTATTTCTCATGCTATTTTTGATTCCAGAAAACAATAAAAATGAAAACACAAGGACAAAACATACTGTTTCTGATTCTTCTTCTCACTTCCATTATGGGATATTCCCAGGTGAAAATATCGGGGAAAGTATCCTTTAAAAACAAAGGAGTCGCCGAAGTAAATGTAACGCTCAAAGACACCTATGATGGGGCTACAACAGATGCTCAGGGTAATTTTACCTTTGAAACTTCAGAAAAAGGAGCTCATACAATTACTTTTACCCACCCGAAATATGAAAATGTAGAAAGATCAGTTTCTATTGAAAATCAAGATATATCCTTGAATATTGATCTTAAAGAACAGATCAGTGAGATTGATGCAGTAGTAGTTTCTGCAGGATCTATTGAAGCCAGTGATAAAAAAAGAGCAACAGCATTACTCACTCCCATTGATATTTATACAACGGCAGGAGCAGACGGACAGATTTCTTCAGCATTGACTTATCTTCCGGGAGTACAGAAAGTAGGAGGAACAGAAGGTTTATTCATTCGTGGAGGTACCGGAACGGAATCTAAAATCTTTATGGACGGAAGTCTTATCAATAATTATTTTTCTAATTCTGTTCCGGGAATAGCGGGGAGAGATCAGTTCAATACTTCACTTTTTAAAGGAAATGTTTTCTCAAGTGGTGGCTATTCTGCATTGTACGGGCAGGCTCTTTCGGGAGCATTGATGCTGGAAAGTGTAGATCTTCCGGAAGAAACCTCCTATAACTTTGGGATTTCACCCATTTTTCTGAGTGCAGGATTTCAAAAGTTAGGAGATAATAAAAACTATTCCTACGGTGCTACAGCAGGATATTCTCTTTTAAGTCTGATGCAGAAAGTCTTAAATTTTAATACAGACTTTGTAGAAGCTCCCCAAGGTCTTAACGGAGATCTTAATTTCAGATTTAAAACAAAATCAGGAGGCTTTTTCAAATATTACGGAATGTTCAATTCCAATAAAATGGGTGTGAGATCAGAAAGTCTTAAACCCGGATCTGATTTCAGTCTGGTAAAGCTTAACGGTAAAAATACATTTCACAACCTTTCTTTTAAACAGAAATTCGGAAAATATCTGCTTAATGTGGGCGGTTCTTATTCCTACAACAGATCGGATCTTCATTTTTCTACGGAAACCAATGATATTGAATCCAACAGAAGCCAGCTTCTGACTGATGGAAACTATGTGAACTTCAAAGCAGTTCTTGAAAGAAAGATCAACAGAATCAGTGCCTTAAGAGGAGGAGTTGAACTGAATAATACCGATGAAAATCTGAATTTTGAAGCTGTACAGAAACATTATAAAGACCTGATCTCTTCTGCTTTCGTGGAAACAGATCTTGGCTTCAGCAATGCATTGTCAGCAAAAATAGGGGTGAGAGCAGAGCATTCTTCTTTTTTAGGAAAGGATAATATTGCGCCTCGTTTTGCGATTGCCTACCGTCTTGCAAAAGACTGGACCACTTCATTAGCTTACGGGATTTTTTATCAGAATCCGGAAAGTAAATACATCAATGGACCTGCCAATCTTGGTTTTCAGAAATCACAGCATTATATTTTCCAGGTTCAGAGAGCTTCAGAAGGCAGAACTTTACGTTTTGAGGCATTTTACAAGAAATATGACCAGTTGATTAAGACGTTCAATATTACCCAGAACAAAGAGCAAAATCAGCAGATTCAGACCGCTTTAAATAATGATGGCTATGGATATGCAAAAGGACTGGAATTCTTCTGGAGAGATAATAAAAAGACATTTGAAAATATCGATTACTGGATCAGCTACTCTTATCTGGATTCAAAAAGAGATTTCCTGAATTATCCGGTAAGCCTGCAGCCGAGTTTTGCAGCAGAACATACCCTTTCAGCAGTCGCAAAAAGATTTATTCCTGAATGGAAGCTTGGGGTCAATTTATCATATACTTACGCCAAAGGACGGCCTTATTATGACATTGCCTCCACATTTAAAGATGGAAAAGCTGTAAATTTTATCCGGAATGAAGGAACACTTAAGGATTACAACGCATTGAATTTCAGCGTCAATTATCTTCCGAATATCGGTAAAAAAGATGCAAAAGCTTTTCCGGTATTTGTATTGAGTATTAGCAATATTTTAGGATCAAAGAATATTTATGGCTATAATTTTTCAGCCAATGGCTCCAGAAGCTCTGCAATTGTTCCGCCTGTCAATACTTTTGTTTTCATAGGAGCGTTTATAAGCTTTGGAGTAGACAAAACAGATGATGCCATCAATAATAATTTATAAAAAACATATCTTAGAACAAACATAACTCACTTTTAAAATTTGATATCATGAAAAAATACCTTTTAAGTTTTGCTTTAGCTTTTGTGAGCTTAACAGCTTTTGCACAGGCAGATTATGACAAAACAATGTCTGAAAAAATAGCCAGAATTGAAACCTGCAAAACCTCAGAAGATTTCCAGGCTCTTGCAAATGATTTCCAGAGAATAGGAAGTAAGGAAAGCTCAAAGTGGTTACCTGCTTACTATGCCGCATTTTCTTATATCCAAAAAGGAAGAACCCTGATGAGGGACGGAAAAATGCAGGAACTGGATGGTATTGCAGATCAGGCAGAGAAAAGTCTTTCATTGGCTCAGAACCTTGCAGGAGCAGATAATGCGGAAATTCATCTGTTGAAAAAAATGTCTTATTCCTTAAGAATGATGGTGAATCCTGCCCAGCGTTATATGACAGACGGGGCAAGAGCTGCTGATGAACTTAATATTGCAGAAAAATTAGACCCGGCAAACCCAAGAATTGCACTTATCAAAGCAGAAGATGTCTATTTTACTCCCGAACAGTACGGAGGAAGCAAAACCAAAGGATTGGAAATGTTTAAAGATGCTCAGGCAAAGTTTAAAGCCTACAAACCCAAAACAGCTTTGGACCCTAACTGGGGAAAAGGAGAAGCAGACTATTTCTTAAGCTTACCGGCAGAAAAAGCAAAGTAGTTTTCTCTGTATTTCAAATCAATCAACCTTCACTCGTGAAGGTTTTTTTGTACCGTTCAGAACGAAAAATCAGCCCTTCGGTAACAATTAATTTTTGATACCTTTAATAAAAACTAATTTTGAGTCAAGAAAACAGATCATGAAACGGAAAAACTTTATCGTACTATTCTGGGTATCGCTTGCAGTCTCCATGTTTTTCTTTTTTGTCTTTACAGAAGAGAAGAATCTTGAAAACTTTTTATATACCCTGCTTATCTCTTTTATTTATTCTTTTGTATTGGGAGGAGGAAACGGGCTATTGAACAGTTTTCTGAATAAAAAGGTCCCATGGTCTGAGGCTACAACCAAAAGAGCGGTTATCAGTATTATTTCAATTATTGTCGCCAATTTTGTACTGGTCTATTTCTGCAATTATGTCAATTTTGTACTTATTCAAAAAGCAGCTACTACAGAAGAGTTTTTCCTTGGAAAATATAATTTCCTCAATTGGTTTACCATCAATATAGCATTGTTGATATCCGCTTTCCTTCATGCCAGAAGTTTCATGGAAGAGCTGAAGAAAACTTCCCGAAAAGAAGTGGTGGAACAGAAGCTTATCGCCAAATCTGCAAATGCCCAGTTTGAAAGTTTAAAGAACCAGCTGGATCCACATTTCCTTTTCAACTCATTGAATGTTTTAAGCTCGTTGATTGATGAAAATCCTCGTCAGGCACAAAAGTTTACTGCTTCAATGTCAAAGATTTACCGATATGTACTTGAACAAAAAGATAAAGAACTGGTAACAGTAGAAGACGAGATAGAATTTGCAAAAACCTATTGTGAACTTTTGAAAACAAGATTTGAAGACAGTGTGGATTTTACCTTTGATGTTGCTAAAGAGGATTATCAGAAATATGTAGTTCCACTGGCTTTGCAGCTCTTGCTGGAAAATTGTATCAAACACAATTTTGCCACATCATCAAAACCTCTGATCATCAGAATTTTTTCAGACGGAAATATGCTCTGCATTGAAAATAATCTTCAGGTAAGAGAACAAATCAAAGAAAGCTCAGGAATTGGTCTGGCCAATATTGTACAGCGTTATTCCCTTATTACAGAGCGAAATGTCTTCATCGAAAAATCTGAAGATCATTTTAAAGTAAAACTTCCAATGCTCGTGGCTAAACCACAAGTTTCCATATCAAAACCTGAAGATGATTCTGCAGCTTACCAACGGGCACAAAAAAGAGTAAAAGAGATTAAGAGTTTTTATATGAACCTTATTTCTTACTGTACGGTAAGTGCCTTTTTAATCTTTATTAATCTTTTTACGAGCAGCAGAAATCATTGGTTCTGGTTTCCTGTACTGGGATGGGGAATAGGCGTTGCTTCTCATGCATTTCAGGTGTTTGGAGTAGGTGAATCCTGGCAGGAAAAGAAGATTCGTGAAATTATGAACAAACAAAAAAAATAGAACCATGAGAACATTTGACGAAAACAATATTGAATATCAACAAGCAAGAAGACAGGTAGAAAGACTGCGTGGGTTTTACGGACATGTATTCGCTTATATAGCAGTAAATGCTCTGATTGTTGTCTATAATTGTATGCACCTGAAACCTGGTGAAAGTTATTTTCAGTTTAAAAACTTTTTCACGGCAACTTTTTGGGGAATAGGACTTGCAGCACATGCAGTTACCGTTTTTCTGCCCCGTGTTAATTTTATCAAGAAATGGGAAGATAAGAAGATCAAGGAACTGATGGATAAACAGAAAGAGCATTAGAGAAACTATCTTTTTAAAAATACTTTTAATCTTAATTTTATTGAAAATGAATGCTTTATCAACTTTGTTTTATATTTCAATGGCAGCCTGGTTTCTTACAGAATTCCTTTACAAAAACATGTTGAAATCCGGCAAAGAAGATCAAAAAAACAAGGATAAATCCACTCTGAATATTTTATGGATGGTCATTCCTTTTTCTATTGTTAGTGCAATATTCATGTCTTATAATTTTCATTTTCCAATGGCTGATGGCGTCTGGATACTTTATCTGGGCGAGCTTTTTATTCTTGTTGGTATCATTGTCAGATACATCATCATCAGATCTTTGGGAAAATATTTTACAGTAGATGTAACCATCAGACAGGATCATAAAATCAAAAAAGAAGGATTTTATAAATATCTGAGACATCCTTCCTATGCTTTTTCCCTGTTAACTTCTTTTGGCCTCGGTTTGTATCTCAATAACTGGCTTTCATTAGTCTTTGCTTTTGTTCCTCCGTTTTTAGCCTTTGCCTACAGAATAAAAATTGAAGAACAGGCCTTGATAGAAGAGTTTGGGGATGAGTATATTGAATACAGTAAAGGAACAAAGAAACTGATCCCTTTTATCTATTAATGAGAGGTTTTACAGTTCAGACAGCATAATCTACCATTCGGTAACATAAAATTGATTCGTGGTACTTTCCTGAGCTACCTTTGATTCAAGAAAAAACAAATCAACCTTTAAACAAATCATTATGGAAATTTTACCTGACAAAGAAACAATTGCTTACAGAAAAGCTTCAAGAAGAGTGAAAGACCTGAAAGAATTTTATGGAAACCTTACCTCGTACTGTATCGTTATTCCTTTTTTAGCAATACTGAACATTGTAACTGCTCCCGGATATTTATGGTTTCTATGGCCTGCACTGGGATGGGGAGTAGGAATTGCATTTCATGCCTTAAGCGTATTCGGAATTGGTAAAAGCTGGGAAGAAAGAAAAATCAGAGAACTGATGGAGAAGGATGAAAAACAGAAAATAAAAACACTTTAAACAATAACTTAAAAACTTATAATATCATGGATTACGATACTGCCCACACAAGAACCAACAATATCAGAAAATTCTATAAAAGCCTTTTTATATTTGCCTTATTTGCCGTTCTAATCATTCCTGATGATATTTTTGGAGAAAAGATGATTAGCTTTCATTGGTTTGACCGATATATCATCCTTGGAATCTGGGGATTTATTATTCTGGTAAAAGCTGCAAAACTATTTCTCTTTGATTCCGAATGGGAAAAAGATATGATTGAAAAAGAACTCAGAAAAGAGAAAAAAACGATACACTATTAAAATCTGTCCACTTTTATATAAATTTATTTCCTAAAATCTGAAAACTAAAACTTAAACTCAATGATCAAAACTGTTATTATAGAAGATGAAAAACCTGCTTCAAGGAAATTAGAAAGAATGCTGAATAACTTTCCTGATATAGAGATCGTTGCTAAAATAGAATCGGTGGAAGAAGGTGTTGCCTGGTTTTCTGAAAACGAACATCCGCAGCTGATCTTTTCAGATATTGTTTTAGGGGATGGATTGTCTTTTGATATCTTTGAAAAAGTACCTACAAAAGGTTTCATTATCTATACAACAGCCTTTGACCAATATACGCTGAAAGCTTTTAAACTGAACAGCATTGATTATCTTTTAAAACCCATTCTTGATGAAGACCTGGAAGGAGCAGTGGAGAAATTTAAATCATTTATTCCAGCCAATGACACTAATGGTTCTCAGGATATCAAACAGTTAATCCGAAAAGAAAAGTCTACGCTTTCCAGAGTTCTGGTGAAAATAGGATACAACCTTAAGATTATACAGACTCATGAAATAAGCTGTTTTTTCAGTGAGAATAAAATCGTTTATCTTCAGACGGAAGACCGTACCTATCCATCAGATTTTACACTTGATGAGCTGGAAGATGTACTCGATGAGAAAAAGTTTTTCCGGGTGAACAGGCAATTTATTATCAGTTCGGATTATATCAAAAACATCCATACTTCGCCTTACTATAAAGTGGACCTTGAGTTTCAGCCTGAAGAAGAAATAACGGTCAGCAGAGACCGTGTGAAAGATTTTAAAGACTGGTTGGTCAGTTGATAAAGATTAACTTAAAAACAAACACCATGGATCTTATTCTATTTATTTTTAAACTATTTCTCTCTCTATTTTATCCCTGAAAAATTAATCATCAGGCATTATAGAAATCACTGGCAGATTGTACAAACTGGTGGAATGCGTCGGTAACTTCTTTTGAATGCTTGTGGGTAAGCGGAAATGGAACCATATGGGAATATTCAAACGGGAAATCTTTGATTTCAATATCTACATTGATGTTCCTGTAGCCACCCTGCAGCGTATTGAGTGCTTCTATCGGAGGAGCAACACTGTCTTTCTCTAATACATAAGCCTTGATCTGAGATTGGATTTCCTGAATTCTTTCTTCTCTTTCCTTCTGGAAATAATTGTAGCGGAGCATTTTTTTGAACCAGCTTTCCTGTGGATGCAATGCTTCATTCTGATAATGTTTCAGACGTGAATCTGACTTAAAATCAGAGCTCAACAATTCCGTAAAAACAGACTGCATTTTAACTGTTGCCTGAGTATCCATGATGTATTTGGATATCGGAAACATCCTGTCAATCGTCATTCCACCACAAAAGCAAAACACTTTTGATCGGGTAAAATAATGATGAGGATCAGCCATTTTGATAATTAAAGCAAGAAATGATCCTATAGAATACCCAAATAAATCCAGATCTGCTTCTGGAGAAATACCCTTGATTTTACCCTTTTTAATATCTTTTACCACTTCTGTAATATCAGAATAAGTCTGTAGCCCGGACCAGAATATTCTTTGCGGATGCGCTTCCAGTCTGGAACTTATCGCAGCATTTACATAGGAATAATTCATGTTTTCCGGATACTTTTTTTTCCTAAAATTAACCACTTCCATCATGTGACGGCGGTCACTCCAGATAGGTTCTGCTCGATCCATATGAAACGCAATAGGGAACAGTATGATGGCCTTTTGTGTTTTTTGGGCCAATTCATACGCCCATGGCAGGTATTTATCCCATTTCTTTTCATTCAGTCCATGGAAAAAAAACAAAACTCCTTCGGCTGTTTCTATATCTGCCCGCTTCAGGATATGATATTCAAATCTTTTATTGCATTCAATATCAAAATCTTTGATGTCTACAGCAGGTTGGTTGTACAAGAGATAACCATTTTTGTTGATTTCGAGGGTTTGCTGATGTTTGTTGCACTGTTGTTTCTTTGAGCCATAAAGCAGATCACATACCTTGGATTCAAAAGGAATTGATTCAATGCTTACATTCAGTTCCTGAATTTCTGCCCTGTCTTTTCCGGAATCAAAATGATTTTTCAAAACTTCATACAATTCATAATATTCCATAGCAAGACGATTGAAGGGTTTATATTTAGAACCATCAAGTTAGAGAATTATTGCGGTAATGAATTGATTTTTAAGGTTTAAATATATTCCAGGCATAAGAGAAATACAATAAACCCCGAAATAGTCTTATTCCGGGGCCATGATATAGAGATTGATGATGATGTTTATTGTTAAATTATTTTTTTGTCCGATAATCTTTATTTTTTTAACTATCTGTAATCTATTCTGTTAGATTCGGTATCTTCAAGTTGTTTAACAATTGATTCAGGTATTTCGTCACTGTCAATGGGAAAACTGATGGAATCAGAAATGAAGTTTTTTCTGTCCGCTTTTCTGAAGATTTCAAATAAAGCAATCGGCTCCTGATTGAAACTAATGCAGGTGCTTATAAAGTGGATTTCGTGGAGTTTATAGTCCGGATTCTTAAGTTTTTCTTTAATATCCTTTATCCTTGAAATGAAATGTCTCTGACGAATAAAAGTATTGCTGTTCATGATGATGAAAACATAATCAGAATAGGCTGTTACTTTTCCAAAATATTTGTGATGATCACCACCGCTTCTTTCAATAAAATATTCTCCTGTGGTTTCCGACTTATAAATTTCCATGGCAGAACGCCATATGCGGTCTTCTTTTGCCATCAAAGGATTATCGGGCAGATTTCTGTTATAAGAATACCAGCACCCTACTAAACGGTCTAAAAGAGCGGCATTCATATTGGTATTATTCATATCAATCCTTAGATCATTAAAATTGAATGCTTCCGTATTTGAATTTATGAAATCTATGTAATTGGAATATCCCAAAACTTTGACAATTAAACTCAGTTTAGCAAGGTTGGGTCTGCTTAAAACCGCATTCTCGTTCTGTTTAAATTTTTTCAGTTTATTGATGATCAGATGCTCATACAGATAATTTGTTCCCAGAATATCAGGTTCTTTTTTGATCTCTTTTTCTGAATGATCATTGATAATCAGTTCATTTAGTTCAGCGCTTATATAAGACCATTCGGTTTTGGTCACATCTTCCCAATGGTTTTTCTTTAAAAATTGCCGGCTTAAGAAATTCATCAGTTTCTCAATATGCAAGATATCTTCCTTTTTCATGGTGTTTATTTATAAGACTAATTTAAGATTTTTATCAAACTAAAAAAGATTTTTGAAAGACTTTTATATTTTATAATCCATTGATATTTGAGTAGAAAAACAAAAATCAAAACAATGGAAACAAAAATGCTATTACAAGATGAGTCTCTTTGGAACAGGATACAGGAATTTTCTCTGGATGCTCCGGGAGTTGATTTCCCTTTTTCAAAAAAGCTGGCCAAAGAAGAACGCTGGAGTCTTGATTTCGCAAGAAAAGCAATTGAAGAATACAAAAAGTTCGTGTATCTCTGCTGTATTCTTCCCCACGGAGCTTCTCCCAGTAACATCGTTGACAAGGTTTGGCATATGCATCTGATTTATACGCAGAATTATTGGGAGGAATTCTGTCCCCATATCTTAAAAAGACCGCTTCATCATCATCCTTCCGAAGGAGGCTCTGCGGAAAAAGAAAGACATCAGAACTGGTTTGAAGATACTTTAACAAGTTATCGGCAGATATTCCGGCAGGAAGCACCAGAAGAAATCTGGAGAGAGCGTAAGAAAAAGTCAAAAGTACAATTTTGGCTTAGAAAAATGGCCTTCTTTGCTCCCATATTTGTGTTACTGCTTTTATTTTCGTGTACAGAAGGAGATAGCTTTTCAGGGTTAATGGTTACTGGAGTTGTATTCGGGATTATTTTCATTCTGGGAACGATCGTTTCAATCATAGGAGATCAGGAGGTTTCTGACCCTAACAGAAAAGATAAGCAAAATAATGATGGAGGAAGTTGTGGTGGCTCAAGCTGCAGCGGAGGAGGTGGTTGTGGAGGAGGCTGCGGTGGTTGCGGTGGCTGCGGAGGCTGTGGAGGATAATAAAACTCATCATTATGAAAAAACTCATCATTCATTCAGTTCCGGTTGTGATAGGCTTTATATGGCTTATGGCAGTCCATCAGACATTTAATCCGGTTATTCTTAAAGGACCTGACTTTTTGAAGTTCTATGTCATTCTGGTTCTAGGATTTTACGCTTCGTTTTTTTTGCTGAATTCTTTGAAAGAAACCATTTCGGGAACGGCATTTTATTTCGCAGGATTTATTTTCTTGTTGGGAATTATCAAGCTTATCAGAGGTGTCATATTGGGAAAACCTGTTGGATTTCTTGTTGTGATATTAATAGCAGAAGGTATTGTTACATTGGTTTTTATCTCAGGTTATGTAAATGAAAAGATAAAATAAAATTTATTATTAAAAACAAACCCGAAACAAAAATGTTCCGGGCTTTATTATGTGTTGTTGATATTAAATATCTTTCTTTTCTTCTTTTGCGGGCTGATAGCCATATTTTCGAACCATAACGGAAGTCAGGACTACCAAAATAAGACTGATCGCGATATTGGAGTTTTCCGGATGTACAATGGCCTGATAAAGATTATAACCGAAAATAGAGGATACAACTGCAATCAGAATATTGTTTACATAAGCATACTGGTTTTTTGTAGATGTTTTCATAGTAGTATTTTTTATTGTTATTTACTCCGTAAGTATGATAACTTAAAAAACGTTACAGAAAAATTTCAAAAAAATATTTTCTTAAAAAAACAATCTCAATCACCCGAATCCCGTACCCGAAACTCTTACGAAATCACACCACTGCCGATCAGCTCCTCATCAATATACCATGAAGCAAACTGTCCTTCAGCAATAGCAGACTGAAGTTCATCAAATTCAATATAAAAAGCATTTTCAAACTGATACAGGGTTGCTTTCTGCAAAGGCTGTCTGTATCTGAATCTGGCCATTACTTCCATAGATCCTCCGTTCTGAAGCCTCAAATCTTCACGTACCCAGTGCAGTTCAGAATTATCAATTTTCAGAGCTTTTTTATGAAGTCCCGGGAAATGGCTTCCTTCTCCTACGAAAAGAATGTTGTTTTCCATATCTCTGGAGATGATAAAACAGCTTTCTTTGTGTCCGCCTATACCAAGGCCTTTACTTTGTCCGATCGTGAAAAACTGGGCACCCTGATGTTTCCCGATTACTTTTCCGTCAGATTTTTTATAATTGATTTTTCGTGATAAGAACTCAAGTTCCTCTTCTTTGGAGGAGAATTCAGGTTTTTCTTCTGAAAATAAAGGAGAATCTTTGAAAATTTCTACAATTTCCCCTTCATTAGGTTTTAATTGCTGTTGTAAAAACTGGGGAAGACTTACTTTTCCGATAAAACATAATCCCTGAGAATCTTTTTTATCTGCCGTTACCAGTCCGATTTCTTTTGCAATTTCTCTTACCTGAGGCTTTGTAAGTTCTCCAATTGGGAATAACGCTTTTGAAAGCTGATCCTGACTTAGCTGGCAAAGGAAATAAGACTGATCCTTATTATTGTCTTTTCCTGCAAGAAGGTGGAAAATTTCTTTACCGTTTTCATCAAAAGTAGAATTTACCCTTGCATAATGTCCTGTTGCTACCTTATCGGCACCCAAAGACATTGCGGTCTTCATAAAAACATCAAATTTTACTTCTCTGTTACATAATACATCAGGGTTGGGAGTTCTGCCTTTTTCATATTCGGCAAACATATAGTCAACGATACGTTCCTTGTAAAGTTCACTCATGTCTATCACCTGGAAAGGAATTCCAAGCTTTTGTGCCACCATAAGGGCATCATTACTGTCCTCAATCCAGGGACACTCATCTTCTAATGTTACGGAAGCATCGTTCCAGTTTCTCATAAATAAAGCCACTACTTCATGGCCTTGTTGCTGCAGCAAATAAGCTGTAACACTAGAATCTACACCTCCGGAGAGGCCTACTACTACTTTCATTGTATTCAATTTTACGAAACTCTTAACGGGAGTTCTTAGTTTGATGTGGCAAAAATACAATTAAAAAATTCGTAAAAAAACCATAATTTTAAACATTGATAAAAACGATAGAGCTATATGTCATCTTTTTATCCATCTCTGCAAATGGAAACAGATGAGAATATAATTGTAAGACCAAAAATATAACATATGAAAAAGTTTATTATTTCTATGATGCTGATAGTTTCAGGATCAGTTTTTTCCCAAATTTCAGTAGGAGCACCCGTACAGGAAAACAGCAAGTGGACTTTTGGAGGAGGCATTGGATTAGGATTTGGAAGTAACAGCGCTTTTAATCTGTCTGCATCGCCAAGAGTAGGTTACAGATTTACTAATGATTTTGAAGGCGGTGTGGTAGGAAGTGTTTCGTGGCAGACTTCTGATTATTATAAATCTACCATGTTTGGAGTAGGTCCTTTTGTCAACTATTATTTTGCCAGATCATTTTACGTGGGAGCTAACTATCAGCATTATTTTGTTGATTACAAGGATAAATATTACGATTATAAATACAATACGGAAGAGAATGCATTATACCTTGGAGGAGGATATATGCAGCGGATCGGAAACAATTCCTTCATGCAGCTGGGTTTAATGTATAACGTGCTTTGGAAACAGAATTCCAGTGTGTTTTCCAGCGGTCTGATCCCGAACATTGGTTTTGTGGTGGGACTTTAAGAGTTCAGTCATCAATAGGAAAGGGCTTTAGCCCGTTTAGTCAGAAACCAAAATTCATTCGGCTTTAGCCAAGCTTATAAAACAAAAATCCCCGGGAAACTTCCCGGGGATTTTCTATTTGAAATTAAATTATTTATTTAAGATTGAGAAGACTTTTCAGCCGATTTTTTCGCTTTCTGTGTTTTCCCGATCAGCCCGTCTTTTGCTTCATTAAGATCAAGAACTACAGTTTCTCCTTCGCTCAATTGCTTGTTTACCAGCATTTCTGCCAATAAGTCCTCAATATATTTCTGGATGGCACGTTTCAATGGTCTTGCTCCGAAATCTTTATCCCATCCTTTTTCAGAAATAAAGTCTTTTGCTTCTTCAGTAAGATCTACTTTATATCCTAATTTTTCAAGTCTGCCATAAAGCTTGTTCAGTTCAATATCAATGATTTTCTTGATATCATCCTGTACAAGAGAGTTGAAGATCACAATATCATCAATTCTGTTTAAGAATTCCGGTGCAAATGCTTTTTTAAGGGCATTTTCAATCGTGCTTCTTGCTCTTGAATCTGAAGTTGTTTTCTTCGCAGAAGTTCCGAATCCTACACCGTCTCCAAAGTCTTTAAGATCTCTTGTTCCGATGTTTGAAGTCAGAATAATGATGGTATTTCTAAAATCAATTTTTCTTCCTAAACTGTCTGTAACGTGTCCTTCATCCAAAATCTGCAACAGAATATTGAATACATCCGGGTGAGCTTTTTCAATCTCATCCAAAAGAACTACTGCATAAGGTTTTCTTCTTACAGCTTCCGTTAACTGACCACCTTCTTCGTATCCTACATATCCCGGAGGCGCACCTACTAGTCTTGAAACAGCGAATTTCTCCATGTATTCACTCATGTCAATTCTGATCAGAGATTCATCGGATTCGAATAGCTCTCTTGCCATTACTTTTGCCAATTCGGTTTTACCAACCCCGGTTGTTCCAAGGAAAATAAAGGTACCGATAGGGCGGTTAGGATCTTTAAGACCTGCTCTGTTTCTTTGAATAGCTTTAACAACTTTCTTCACAGCATCTTCCTGACCGATTACTTTTCCGTTCAGTTTCTCATCCATTTGGGCAAGTTTGTCAAGCTCGTTCTTACCAACTTTCGTCACAGGAACTCCGCTCATCATAGAAACCACTTCCGCTACATTTTCTTCTGTTACGGTTTCTTTTTTCTCTTTTACATCTTTATCCCATTTTTCCTGAGCCGAGTTAAGTTCCATCTGAAGACGTTCCTCTTCATCTTTCAGCTTTCTTGCTTCAAGGTAATCCTGAGCTTTTACAGCCTTCTGTTTCAGTTCTTTGATATCTTCGATCTTCTTTTCAAAATCAATGATTTCTGTAGGAACTTTCATGTTTTTGATATAAACACGTGATCCGGCTTCGTCCATCGCATCAATAGCTTTGTCTGGTAAGAAACGGTCTGTAATATATCTCGATGTCAGATTGACACAAGCCAGAATCGCTTCCGGAGTATAGATTACATTATGATGTTCCTCATATTTATCTTTGATCTGATTCAAGATCTGTACGGTTTCATCAATAGAAGTAGGTTCCACCATTACTTTCTGGAATCTTCTTTCTAAAGCTCCGTCTTTTTCAATATACTGACGGTATTCATCCAGGGTAGTTGCCCCGATGCATTGAATTTCACCTCTTGCCAAAGCCGGTTTGAACATATTGGAAGCATCTAAACTTCCTGTAGAACTTCCAGCTCCTACAATCGTATGAAGCTCATCAATAAATAGGATGACATCTCTGTTTTTCTCCAGCTCTGTCATGATGGCCTTCATTCTTTCCTCAAACTGACCACGGTATTTAGTTCCGGCAACTAAACTTGCCAGATCTAAAGTGATCACACGTTTTCCGTAAAGAACTCTCGACACTTTTTTCTGTTGAATTCTTAGTGCTAACCCTTCAGCAATGGCAGATTTACCAACTCCAGGCTCCCCGATAAGAAGAGGGTTGTTTTTCTTTCTACGTGATAAAATCTGAGAAACTCTCTCAATTTCTTTTTCACGGCCAATCACCGGGTCCAGTTTTCCATCCCTTGCCAAAGAAGTAAGGTCTCTACCAAAGTTGTCCAATGTAGGCGTTTTACTTTTTGCAGAACCTAGATTTCCTGTAGGCTTTCTCATTTGCTCAAATTCTTCTCTCTCATCATCATCATCGTAAGCACTCATCTGAGGAGACTGTCCTGAATTTTTAAGCATAGTCTGGTATTCTCTTGAAACTCCTTCATAGTCGATGTCATAAGCTCCCAGAATATTTGAAGTAGGATCTTCATATTTATAAAGAATACCTAAAAGCAGGTGAACGGTATTAATTTCATTGCTTTTATACTGTCGGCATTCTAACTCTGCACGTTTAATAGCATGGTCTGCCATCTTAGTGAAAGAAATATTGGTAACCTCTTCAGAAATAGGATTAAGACTTGCTGTATTTAAAGTTTCAATTTTTCTTCTGATTTGTGTTAAATCCGCATTAAGGTTTTGAAGGATTTCTTTTGCAGAGTTTTCCGTTTTTATAATACCTAAAAGTAGATGTTCTGTATTAAGAAATTCACTTTTGAGCCTTTTAGCTTCGCTTTTGCTTTGTTTGAACACCTGGCTCAAACCTTGTGAAAACTTATAATCCATAATATATCTCATTAGAACAAAGGCAACATTACCTTTTATTCATTATCTAAATTACAAATATTTTACCAAAAATCAATTAATGACTTTATGGCAGAAAAAAATTTATTATCTTATTGAAAATGATTAAGTTTGTAACCTTAAATTTTCCCCATGAATTCTGAACTTACCACTTACATTGGCTATTCTGCTTCTCTTTTTATCGTATTGAGTTTCATACTGAAAGATGTAAAAAAAATCAGAGTGGTTAACATGATTGGCTGTATTTGTTTTGTCATTTATGGTATCTTTAATGGAATGCTTTGGCCGGTTATCATACCAAACGGGCTTATTTGTTTCATTCAAATCTATTATTTAATACTAGACAAGAAAGATTGATGAGGAAAAAAATTATTACTTCTGCTTTTAGTAATCTGTATACTGACCAACGGATAGAGAAGGTGTGCAAAACCCTTTTTGATAACGGGTATTCCATAGATCTGATTGGTAACGACTGGGAAGGAAATGAAAAAATGGAACGCCCTTATCCCTTTTCCAGAATAGGATTGAAGTCTAAAAGCCTTAAGACCGCTTATTTTGAATTCAACTGGAAATTATACAAAGAACTGAAGAAAAAAGCGGACAAAGATACGATTCTCCATGCCAATGACATTGATGCACTTCTGCCAAATTATCTCATTGCCAGAAAACTGAATATTCCGTTAGTCTTTGACAGTCATGAAATTTTCACAGAAATGCCATCGGTTCAAAACAGGTTTTCTCAGAAGTTCTGGAGAGTACTTGAAAGAAAGCTGGTGCCTCATATGGAACTGATGATGACAGAAAGTGAAAGCTATGCCGAATGGTTTCATGAACAGTATAATGTCAATCCGGTAGTGGTTAGAAATATTCCGAGAAAAATTCTTTCTGCTCCCGAAATTCCGGAAAATCATCCTAAAATTATTTTGTATCAGGGGGCCATCAATCAATCCAGAGGAATAGAAAAGATGATTCTTGCCATGCACCACATTAAAGGTGCTGTTCTGAAAATTGCTGGTGACGGACCGAAGAAAAAAGAATACGAAGAACTTGTTATTCAGGAGAAACTTCAGGATAAAGTCTTTTTTCTGGGTAAGCTGAAACCGGAAAATCTCAGGGAAATAACAAAAACCGCTGATGCAGGATTCAGTCTCGAAGAAAATAATGGAGTAAGCTACTATTATTCACTTCCTAATAAGGTTTGTGACTATATCCAATCGAGAGTACCGCTTGTGATGATTAATTTTCCGGAAATGCAAAGGATAAAAAATCAATTTAATGTAGGAGAAGTTATTCCGGATCATCAGCCTGAAACCATTGAAAAAGCAATCAATCTTGTTCTTCAGAGAGGAAGACAGTATTATCAGAGCGAATTAAATAAGGCAGCAGATGTATTTTGCTGGGAGAATGAAGAGACAAAAATCCTCCAACTTTTTGAAAAAGCATCCTGTAAATAATTTTTACAAAATTGGTTATCTTTGCAAAAGAAATTTGATTTAAAATGACCATTAAAGAAAAACAGCAGGAAATAATAGATGAATTCGCTTTTCTTGAAGATTGGGAGCAAAAGTATGAGTACATCATTGATCTTGGAAAAGAACTGAAAGGCTTGGCTGAAGATAAGAAAACAGAAGAAAATCTGATTAAAGGCTGCCAGAGCAAAGTTTGGATTGATGCTGAATTTAAAGACGGGAAACTTTTCTTTAATGCAGATTCTGATGGTATTCTACCAAAAGGGATCGTTTCTCTTTTAGTAAGTATTTACAGTGGACATTCCACTCAGGAAATCCTGGATTCTGATTTTGATTTTATCGGAGAAATAGGACTACAGGAATTTCTTTCACCTTCCAGAGCTAACGGGCTTATGGCGATGACAAAGCAGATCAAGTTTTATGCAGTTGCTTACCAACTGAAATCATAACCGTGACCAGAATTTTAGCATATCGTTTTTCCGCATTCGGAGATGTTGCGATGACCGTACCTGTTTTCAGAGAATTTCTGGAGCAGAACCCCGGTGTGGAAATTATTATGGTCTCCAGGAAAAATTTTGAGGCGTTGTTTGCTGGAATTTCCAATGTAACTTTTAAGGGGATTGATCTGGATGACTACAAAGGTCTTTTTGGATTGAGAAAACTAAGTAATGAACTGATTCGTGAGTTTAATCCTGATTGTATTGCCAACCTCCATGATGTAATCCGAACCAAAGTTTTAGACAGAATATATAGAAGAAAGGGACTTAAGGTCTTTAAAATTAATAAAGGTAAAGAGGAAAAAGAACATCTTACGGATGTCTGGAATCTGGAAAAGATGCAGCTGAAAAAAACAGTGGAACGTTACGCTGACGTTTTTCGTGAAATGGGATTCAAAGTTGAACTTTCTCATCAATTAAGACCGGTTTCAGAACAAAAATCTGGAATTGGATTTGCTCCTTTTGCCCAGCATAAAGGAAAAATGCTCCCTTTGGAAAAATCCTATGAGTTGGTAAGAATTTTGGCTCAGAAACATACTGTATATTTCTTTGGAGGAGGTAAAAAAGAAACGGAAACTCTCGAAAAATGGGCAGAAGAGATTCCTAATACAAAAAACCTTGCCGGAACATTAAATCTTACGGAAGAACTCAATTATATTGCCGGGCTTGAACTGATGATATCCATGGATTCTGCCAATATGCACCTCGCAAGTCTTGTAGGAACGCGATGTGTTTCTATTTGGGGTGCTACTCATCCTTATGCCGGCTTTTTAGGATTCGGGCAAAGCGAAGAAGATGTTGTTCAGGTGGAAGACCTGAGCTGCAGACCATGTTCTGTCTTTGGAGATAAAGAATGCTACAGAGGTGACTGGGCTTGCCTTGAAGAGTTTAATATTCAGAAAGTGGTGGACAGGATTAATTTTTAAAAATAATCCTAACTATCTCATTAGCTTTGGCTTTATCAGAATGGTTTTTTTCTAAGACTTCCTTTCTCTTTTCAGTATCATGATAGTCCTTTCCAGCTGAGGAGATAATCTGTTGACGGATTTGGCTCATATCATCGCCATACAGGCATAAATTTGTTAAAACCGGATCATCTGTAATATTCCCGTTAATAATCACGAAACGGCTGTTGTAAAGCGTATTAAAAAGTTTCACCTTTGTTCCGGAATTCTGGTAAGAAATCAAAATATTGGCATGAGCATCTTTCAGAAGGCGGTAAAGATTTTCTGTGGTTTGTATAGGAGTAAGGCTGATATTTTCAACTTCTGAGATTTTGTTTTTAATCTCTTCATTGGCACGATCGGAAGCAACAATCAGTTTATATTGCGGAAGCGTTTTAAATAAACCGATAGTCTCATTTAATGCTCTTTTATTGTCTGCAGTGGTGAGATCTCCATGAAATAGAAAATACTTTCCTTTTTGATCCAGTTCCTTTACCGATTCATTACCGTGAAAGATATGAATCAGGTGTGCATTTTCCGAATAAGTTTGTACTTCATTATATTCCTTTTCAGATAAGCAGAATACAGCTTCAAATTTCTTTAAAAGTTTTTTCTGATATCCGGAATACTTCACAGCTTCAATTTTGTAAATAATCTTTTTAAATGGGTTCTTCTCAGACACAGAGAGGCCTTTATAATACTCTGATTCGTTATTGTGATGACGGAGGTAGAGTTGGTGTCTGTTATCCTTCAAAAACCGTATAATATGGGTTGTTTGCAAGCCTTCGAACAAGATAGGAGCTTTGTGCTTCTCCAGATTTTTAAGTAGGGTTTCAGAATCTCTGATGGCAGCAGCGAAAGGTGTTCCGGAGAAATAGAGAAGTGGATTCTTTTTCTTTTGATAAAAAAACACATTTTCTGTCATCTCTTTGACTTCCGGATCAATCTTATGAGGTATTTGATCTACAAAACAATGTAGGTGAATCTTTATTCCCAGATCAGATAATGCCTTAACTTTATAATACACATCAATAATTCCACCATAGGAAGGAGGGTAGGGATAATTAAATGATATAAGATGAAGTTTATTCACAGCAAGCGAAATTCAAGTGAAGGCAAAGGTAGATAAATATAAGGAAAAGTGGAGGAGAAGCTTTATAAATTGCTTAGGGGTAAAATAAAAAAATCTCCCAGAAATCTGAGAGATTTTTTGTGGGTCCTGAGGGATTCGAACCCCCGACCCTCTGGGTGTAAACCAGATGCTCTGAACCAACTGAGCTAAGAACCCGAATTTTTTTGAAAGGTTTCGTTTCCTTTTCTGTGGGTCCTGAGGGATTCGAACCCCCGACCCTCTGGGTGTAAACCAGATGCTCTGAACCAACTGAGCTAAGAACCCTCTAGACTTGTTCTCTTGTTTAGAGTGGTGCAAATATACGACTTATTCTTTAATCTCCAAATTTTTTTCTAAAAAATCTCCCACTACAAAGTTGCTTCCGCCAATAAAAATCATTTCTTCTTTTGTACATCGTTCTTTTGCAGAGAGATACGCTTCCTGCACGGAATCAAAAATTTTATAAAAAATTTTCGCCTCCTGGAGCAGATTTTCGTAATCTTCGGGATGTCTTCCCCTGTTGATGGATGGTTTTGCAAAATAGAACTCAGAATTTTCAGGAAGTAATTTCATTACATCATCTATTTTTTTGTCATTCACAAACCCCAAAATAACATGCTTGTGTCTGTTAATTGAATTTAATTGTGAAAAAACATACTCCAGACCTGCCTGATTGTGACCCGTGTCACAAATCGTAAGTGGATGTTGTGAAAACTCGAACCAACGGCCAATAAATCCTGTATTTTGGTGAACATGGAGAAGTCCTTTTTCCAATGCTTCATCAGAAATATTTACTTTAAGCTTTCTTAATTCTTCTACAGCGGCCAATACAATTCTGATATTTTTCTTCTGGTAATTCCCTTTGAGATCAGATTCAAGGTTGGTATTTATAAGAGTAGCATCTATAAATGGAGCATTTTCTTTCGTTGCTTTATCCTGAATGATATTTCTAACGGCTTCATTCTCGTCACCGGAAATAATCGGGATATATTGTTTAATAATTCCAGCCTTCTCTGATGCAATTTCTTCGATGGTATCTCCAAGAATATTCTGATGATCCAGCTGAACATTAGTAATGGCCGAAATCAACGGTTTGATAATATTTGTTGAATCCAGTCTTCCTCCCAATCCTACTTCAATAATGGCAAAATCTACCTGCTGCTGATAAAAATATTCAAAAGCCATGATGGTCGTAAACTCGAAGAAAGAGGGACGGATGTCTTCCGGAATCGTTTTCAGTTTTTGAATAAAATCAAAGACAAATTCTTTATTACAATTTTTTCCATTCACCTTTATGCGCTCTGTGAAGTCTATAAGGTGTGGAGAATTGTATAATCCTGTTTTATAACCGGCTTCGTGAAGAACCGATGCCAGCATATTGCTTGAAGAACCTTTTCCATTGGTACCGCCAATGTGAATACATTTTATTTTATCCTGAGGATTTCCAAAGAAAGCACAAAGCTTTGTAATGTTATCAAGCCCAGGTTTATAAGCCTTCTGTCCATCTATCTGATAGTTGGGCATCTGTACGAAAAGCCAGTCGATAGCTTCCTGATATTGTTCATTTGTCATGGTGCAAAATTCCCAAAAGTTTTTTTAAAATAAAATATAATTTTTCAATCTGTAACTTTTTATATTTAATTCGTCTAATATTGAAAAATCTTAATATGAAATCGTTGTGATTTACATGGTATAGTACTTATGAAGATAACACGATTCCATATGACCATTAAAAACAAATAAACATATAGAATATGAAAAAAGTTTGGATCATCGTTTTTGGATTAGGTTATCTGGGTTTAAGCGCTCAGAAAAAATGGTCCTTAAAAGAATGTGTAAGCTATGCAGTGGAGCATAATCTTCAGGTTATCCAAAATCAGTATAACAAACAAAACCAGGAATATAATCTTAAAGCAGCCCAAAAAGAATATTTACCATCAGTATCGGGGAGTATGACGAATGGGGTAAGTTTCGGGCAAGGCTCATTAGGAGCAGGAAGCTTTAGAAACGATAGATTCAATAACAGTATTGGTCTGGGTGCTGATATTTTGCTCTATAATAATGGAAGGTTAGAGAAAAATGTAAGAAAAGCCCAGTTTGATGTAGAAGCAAGCCAATATGACATTGAAACCATTAAAAATGATATTTCTCTTCAGATCGCTCAGCAATATCTGACTACTTTGTTGAATAAAGAGATTGTTAAAATCTCTCAGAGTGCCGTGGATAATGCGCAGAAACAGTTTGACAGAGCTAAAATCACAACTCAGGTTGGAACAACAGCCCAGACGGTTCTGGCAGAGGCTGAAGCTGCATTGGCAAGAGAAAAACAAAACCTTAAAACTGCAGAAGTAAACGTTGGACGTGCTTTGTTTGCCATCGTTCAGCTTTTACAGCTTTCAGATTATAAAGGTTTTGATGTGGAAGATGTAAATATTCCTGAAAAGCTTGATTTACAGCTTACTACCGCGGATGAAGTGCTTACCACTGCGTATGAGATACAGCCTCAGATAAAAGCAGCGGAAAGCCGTATAAGATCTGCCGAGGCACAAACGGAAGTAAGCAAAACTGCATACTGGCCTACATTAACAGCGAGCGCTGGTCTTAATACTTTCTATAACAGACAATTTGATCCTATGCCAGGTACTGTACAGGGAACTTTTTTTGAACAATATAAAGATCAGTTCGGACAAAACGTGGGGCTATCACTGAATATTCCTATTTTCAATAAAGGGAAAACAAAACTTCAGGTAGAACAGTCTAAAATAAATGAAAGTTTAGCCAAGAATTCCTTGGAACAACAGAAACAGACGGTAAGACAAAACGTACAGAAAGCTCAGTTTGATGCTGATGCCAATTATGAAACCTATCTGGCTGCAGTGGAAGCTGAAAAAAGCTCAAAACTGGCTCTTGATTTTGCCGATAAAAGTTATGCTGCCGGAAGAACCACTATCTACGACGTTAATGTGGCGAGAAATAATTATGCAAATGCACAAGGATCAGTAGCGCAAGCAAAATATAATTATCTTTTTAGTCTTAAACTATTGAATTTCTATGCAGGAATTCCATTAAGTTTGTAAAATGCCAATTCAATCATTAGAAAAATACTTACCTCAAAATACACTTAGATATTTAAGAGTCTGGTTTGCAGATTACTATATACATATAAAAGTAACAAGAAACAGAAATTCAAAGCTGGGAGATTACAGAAAACTTCCGGATAATTCTCATGAAATTACGGTAAATTCTACCCTTACCCCACAGCTTTTTTTCTTTGTACTCACTCATGAGCTTGCTCATCTGATTGCTTTCGAAAAATATGGGCGAAGAATCTCTCCCCACGGTAATGAATGGAAAGAAACTTTCAGAAATATGCTTCTGGAAAGCCTTGAAATTTATGATGAAGAACTCAAACCTATCATTATAAAATTTTCAAAATCGCCAAAAGCCAATTTCATGGCAAGCCCTGATCTGGTAAGGTATTTCCATACTGAAAAACAGGATGATACTCTTCTATTTATCGAGGAACTTAAAAAGGGAGAATTTTTTATCTATCGCAACGAAAAGTATTTATTAGAAGGTCTGGTTAAAAAAAACTATCTTTGTAAGAACCTGGCTACTGGAAGGAAGTATTCTTTCAAGCCTTTAGCGAGGGTAGAAAAATGTAGCTAAGAATGTTAAAATCAGATAGATACTGCGTTATAATGGCCGGGGGAATCGGGAGTCGGTTCTGGCCTATGAGCACGCAGAAATTTCCAAAACAGTTTCAGGATATTTTAGGAACCGGACGCACAATGATTCAGCAGACCTATGACCGAATCAGCAAGGTAATTCCTAAAGAGCAGATATTCGTGATTACGAATAAGGAATATGTTCCTGTTTCCCATCAGCAGCTTCCGGAAATTCCTGAAGAGAATATTGTGGGTGAGCCGTTGATGAAGAATACAGCAGCTTGTAATCTGTATATGGCTAACAAAATTGCTGAGATCAATCCGGATGCAACAATGATTGTATTGCCGGCAGATCATCTGATCCTTAAAGAGGACGTATTTCTGGAAAAAGTAGAGCTGGCATTTGAGGTGGCTTCACAGCATGATTATCTGGTAACATTAGGAATAACTCCAACAAGACCCGACACCGGTTATGGCTATATTCAGTTTGTAGAGAAAAAAGGATCAGAATATTTTAAAGTAAAAACATTCACAGAAAAACCTATTCTTGAAATCGCCCAAAGCTTTTTGGAAAGTGGTGATTTCCTTTGGAATGCAGGAATTTTTGTATGGAATGTGAAAAGTATTCACCATGCTTTTGATCTCTATCTTCCTGAGATGATGCAGCATTTTATGGCTTGTGAGTATAACTCCGAAAAAGAAAACAGCTGTATTGAAACCATTTATCCGAAGGTTCAGAAAATCTCCATTGATAACGGGATTTTAGAAAAGGCAAAGAATGTTTACGTGATTCCTTCAGATTTAGGATGGAGTGATCTAGGTACATGGACTTCCGTCTATGAAAATACAGAAAAAGATAAAAACGGAAACGCTGTAAAACTGAAACATTTACTTTCTTATAATTCAAAAGGGAATATCATCCGCTTAAAGAATAATAACAAGGCAGTGATTATTGACGGCCTTGAAAACTACATTGTTGTAGATACAGATAAAGCGCTTCTTATCTGCCCAAGGGATAATGATCAGCTCATTAAAGATTATGTTCTTGACTTAAAAAACTTTAAAAAGGGCGAGAAGTTTATGTAATATTTGGTATATTTTCTGCTGATTTTTAAATTATGATTAAAACTGCAACCCGATTTACAATTGTTATATTTTCACTTTTGGGAGTCTTAGGATTTGCTCAGGAGAAGAAAAAGTTTTCAAGCATTCCTGCTATTTTACAGCAGATCAACCCCGGTAATAGGGTGGATTCATGGGTGTTGGTGTACAACAGCTATGGGAAAGGTCAGGAAATAAAGATTTCGGGTAAGGTAAATTATACTCCTCAATTCTCAGGATTCAATCTTTTCCCTAGTGAAGACAGCTTTTATTATATCGCTTATTCGGAAGGAGGTAAAGTAAATTACGTTACGGATGTCGAAGGATTGAAGAAGTTTGTAGATAGAATTGATAATGCTCAGGAAGCAGCTGTTGTATTAGCCGCTGACGGATATATGATAGATGAAGAGTTTAAGGACCTTGCGGGTAATTATCATGAAGATAAGTCGAATTACTATCTGGACCTTGGAAAGCTCACCTCAAAGGAATGTCCATACCAGAAAACACATTATACAGTAACACTCAATAAATCTACAGGTGCTGTAAACAATGTTAAAGACAATGGAACTTATATTGAGCTTTACAATAAAAAATGTGCTAATAACCCGAGACTTTTAAAAATCGAAAAAAAAGAAGAACCAAAGAAAGATGAGCCCAAAAAAACACCCAAGCGCAAATAATACCTATGAGACTGAACGATTGATCCTTCGCCCTATGTCCCGTGAAGACAAAGATTTTGTCTTTGAACTTTATAACAGGCCAAAATTCATTCAACATATTGGCAACCGCAATGTAAATTCCATTGAAGATGCTGAAAATTACATCTTAAACAGATTTGCCCCACAGATTGAAAGGCTGGGATTTGGAAATTATATTTTAATAACCAAAGATGGAAATGAAAAAGTAGGTGCGGTAGGAATCTTCGAAAGGGAAGGACTTGATATTGTGGATATCGGATATTCTCTGTTGGAAGAGTTCGAAGGTAAGGGCTATGCTTTTGAGGCAGCTCAGAAGGTTAAATCGATCGGAATGGATGATTTCGGATTAACAAAAATATCAGCCATTATTTCAAAGGATAATATTTCTTCCCAAAAGCTGATTGAAAAATTAGGTTTGAGGTTTAAAAAACACGTCATACTTCCAGGCGAAACCGAAGAACTCAACTATTACGAAACCGAATAATAAATCTATAAAAAAATATTTTCACAAATAGCACAATAATGTATCTGGGTTATTTGTGAAAATATTTGTGATATCTGTGTTTTAAGAAAGTTATCCCTCCAGAATCTGTTCAGCAGCAGTCTTTGAAGTTACTTTTTCAATCACTCTTGTACAAATACCATTTTCATCGAAAATAAAAGTGGTTCTTACAATTCCCATATAGGTTTTTCCAAACGTTTTTTTCTCCTGCCATACCCCGAATTTTTCAATGATATTACGGTTTTCATCTGCAATAAGATCATAAGGAAAAGCAAACTTGCTGTGGAAATTCTTTTGCTTTTTACAGAGTCACCGCTTATTCCCAATAATTGAAATCCTGCTTTTTTAAGCTTAGTATAATTATCACTAAGGTTGCAGGCTTCCACTGTACAGGTTGGTGTATTCGCTTGCGGATAGAAGAAAACGACCAGTTTTTTTCCAATTAATTTTGATGAGGTTACTGTTTCTCCGTCTTGATTGAATCCTTCAAATTCAGGTAATTTATCTCCAACTTTCAGCATAATGATTTAATTTTGTTCAAATTTAAGGCATACATGACAAAAAAACAAAGAGCTGAGCTCGTTCAGATAGAACTGGAAAAATTATATCCCACTACACCTATTCCGTTAGATCACACTGATCCCTATACATTGATGGTTGCCGTAGCACTTTCTGCACAAACTACAGATAAAAAAGTAAATCAGGTTACTCCCGAACTTTTTGCGGTAGCAGGAACACCGCAAAGAATGGCTAAGCTGGAAGAATTTGAAATCAAAGAACTAATCAAAGAAATAGGATTATCTAATACGAAAGCCAAAAACCTGAAGAAAATGGCCGAACTTCTGTTAGAAAGACATAATGGTATTGTTCCCCAGACTTATGAAGAATTGGAAGCTCTTCCGGGCGTAGGGCACAAAACGGCATCAGTAGTAATGAGTCAGGGTTTCGGATTTCCTGCTTTTCCTGTGGATACCCATATTCACCGTCTGATGACGCAGTGGAAACTTACTTCCGGAAAAAATGTGGTGGAAACAGAACGTGACGCCAAAAAATTATTCCCTGAAGAAGTATGGAATAAACTTCACCTTCAGATTATTTTCTATGGAAGAGAATATTCTCCGGCAAGAGGAAAAGGAGAGAAGGATTTTATTACGAAAATGATGTTTGAAAAATAATTCAATTATTTTGCCACTATGTCCGCTAAGGCTTTATAAAAACCACGTTGAAATAGCTCGCGAAGACACTTCGTTTAGCAAAAGCAATATTGCCCTGACTGAGTGAAAGATCTATGCGAACTGATAGAAAACGCAACAATTACTTTGTGGTCGCTAAATAAACCATGTCAAGGTTCTGAACCTTGACATGGTTTAAAAACATCATGTGAGATAAAGGACATGATTTAATATTCCAACAACCTTCTGTGGTAATTAATCTGTCCCAAATGATAGTCCAGATGAGCAATCAGATGAATCAGGAAGTAATCTGTAGTCATTTTATTTTCAAAAACAACCAGTGGGTATTCTTTTTTCAGGTCGTCTTCTGATAATTGAGAAAGAGTAGAATCTATCATTGTTGTAGTTGCCTCTATTTTTTCAATAAGTTCAGCTCTTGGAACATCTTTTAATGAAAACTCCAGGTCACGCTGTCTTACATATCCTGTGTTTCCAAGGTGCGTTCCTATAAAATGGTTGAGGTTTCCAACCAGATGAAGAACCAGGTTGCCCGCAGAATTGGCTATGTTTTTATCAACTTTCCAAAGATTTTCTTCGTTTTGATAGGCTTCTAGCTCTGTTTTAATTTATTTAAATCTCTGTTGTAAAGAGATTTGAGGCTTTCTGTGATCATATCAATTTTTATTGTATTATGGTTTTAAAATATCCTTTAAAGTGTTTATCAACCAAACTGTCAATACTGCATTTATAATCTATAAAGCCATAAATGCTGTCATTTTTGGTGAATTGTTTACTATTTAGAATCAGTTTCTGACTAAAAACTTTAGATTTTATGAATTTTTCCTCACCTTTTAAGGTTTTTGGATCAATATCCTTGATGTAAAAGTGGTTTTTAAACACCTTAATCAAAATTCCGTTTCCAAAATATCCGTTATTGTTATTCAGTTTGATGGTAAGAGTATCATTCTGATACTGAGCTTTGCATTTATAATCATCGAATAAAAATGTTCCTTTACGAAAGCCATCTGAGTAACTTGCAGCCTGAACAATATGTGCTGTCCTTGTTTCACTTTCAACAATTTCACTGTTATAAAGCTTCAGTTCCGGATATTTGGAAAGAAGGAGAATAGTATCATTGCCAGGTAAGCTCTTGTCAACCGTAAAATTTTCAAAATTGTGCTTCTTTTGACAGCTCAATAACACTAATAAAATACCGGTAAAAAATAAAAATAGTCTCATAAAAGAAACTATTTTTGTTTTTTAGCCCAAAGCTCCATTTTTCTGTTCAGAACATCCAAAGGAAGACATCCCTGGCTTAATACTTCATCATGGAAGCTTGCCAGCTTGAATTTGTTCCCAAGTTCTTTCTGATACTTTTCTCTTAGCTCACGGATTCTTAAGGATCCTATTTTGTAGCCTAAAGCCTGTCCCGGCATTGCCATATATCTTTCTACTTCTGCAGTGGCAGATCCCTCGTCGTAAGAAATATTGCTTAAGAAGTATTTGATAGCCTCTTCACGTGACATTTTTCCTGTATGAAGCCCTGTATCTACTACCAGTCTTACAGCTCTCAGCATCTGATCACTCAGGTAACCCATTTTTTGATAAGGATCTGTGTATAACCCAAATTCAGGTCCTAATGTCTCACAATAATGGGCCCACCCTTCACCATAAGCTCCTAACCATCCGAATCTCATAAATTTAGGAAGCTTTGTGTTCTCCTGTTGCAAAGAAACCTGATAATGATGCCCTGGGATGGCTTCATGAAGGAAAAGAGATTCCATTCCTGAAGTAACATTGAATTTAGTAGGGTCAGGAAGCGGAACATAGAATATACCTGCTCTTTTTCCATCCGGAGTTCCCGGCATATATTCTGCGCTGGCACTTGCCTCTCTGAATTTCTCCGTCTGTCTGATCTCAAACTTCGTTTTTGGCGTTACATTAAACATTGTTTTCAGCTTCGGAGTGATTTTAGTTAAGATTCCGTTGAATGCATTTAAAACCTCTTTAGATGTTTTATAAGGCATTGCCTTTGGATCCGTTTTTACAAAAGTGATAAATTCTTCAAGAGTGCCCGTAAAACCTACCTGTTGTTTTACTTTTTCCATTTCTGCACGAAGCATAGCTACCTGCTGAAGTCCGATCTTATTAATTTCTTCAGGAGATTTCTTAGTGGTTGTCCAGCTTTTTACATAATAGTTGTAGATCTCATTTCCGTTAGGAAGACTGTTGTATCCGTCTGTATCCCTTGCTTTCGGAAGGTACTCTTTTTCTAAAAATGTTCCCATTTTAATATAAGCCGGAATGATCTTTTTGGTAATAGCATCTTTATAAAGTGCTGAAAATTTTTCTTTCTGAGCCTGAGAGAAGCTTTTCGGAAAATTTCTTATCGGACCATAGAAAATATTCTTTTCCATGTCAGAAGTGGTAATTTCCTCTGCTTTCATCTGAGGAATCATTTTGATAACCAGTTTTTTAGGTAATACTATCTTATTGTTGATTCCCTCACGGAAGTTGTCTGCCGCTGCATTCATCCACTCCGGGAATTTTTCCATTCTTTTCAGCCAGTCGCTATAGTCTTTTTCTGTTTTAAAAGGTTGATTACCCTGCCCGCTTCCATACAATGGGAACGTTAACGGAAGTCCTCCAAATTGAGTAAAAGGAATATATTCCGGATGATAGGCGTAGGCCTCAGTTTTATCTTTTAAAGTATAATCCAAAACATCATAGACCACTTTGTCTTCGTCAGAAAGGGTTTTATAATCTACATGTTCCAGTTGTTTTTGCACAGAATTGTAGAAAGCAATTTCTCCTGAGATAAAATCTTTATCAATATTGATAGGAAGCTGATCATTATATCTTGTATCTCCTTGTGCGGTAGCATCTAAAGGATATAGTTTAAGATACTGCTCATAATAGTTGGAAGCGATAGAATCCAGATTGCTGGGAGTCACTTTTGTAAGGGGAGAATCCGATTTTTTGCAGGAAGTAAGCCCAATCACCAACCCTAATCCTAGAATACTTTTTGATAAAATGTTTTTCATTTTCAGAATCTTTATGAAAACAAAAATAAGTATTATTGGGAGATTCAGACTTATTGTTTGCATTGATTTTAAAAAATTATTTTCAAAATCCTTTCAACTTTGAATCAATTTTTTATCTTTGTCTAAAACGTTTAACAATCATATTATTACAGCTCTTTTTTAAGAAAAAATGAAAGGGATTTTAAAAATTTACCATCCGGACGAAACGCTAAAATACAATATCAGAAATACTTATTGTAAGGCAGTTTACAGCAACCAGCAACATTTTTTAGAGGTTGAAGTGATTACGGATGACAGTTTGGATCACGTGGATGATGATTCATTACAGTACAACTTTCCGCAGCTTTCACTTGAAGTTTTTGATTTTCCTATTGAATCGGCGGAAATAGAAGGAAAAACCATCATCATCAATGACTCTGATGAAGAAACCTATACAGAAGTAGACCTTTTCGATGACGAAGATGCCTACATCTATGATAATGAGCTTCTTTTTGAAAAAAATGAAGAAGGGGAGCTTCAGGTCATCTGGAAAGGGACCATTGATGATTTCTATACCGGATCAGATACACCGATCCCCTTTAGATTAAAATGCGAATTTAAGCAAGATGAAATTGAGGTAGGAGAAGACTAACATAGGCTTCTATCTTTTTCGTACCAGATTTCTTTTCAAAATTTTTTTTTGGAAAGAAATTTGCTATTTGTAAAATTGTAACAAAATTTAAGTTGTTTTTAAGCAATTTTTAAGAGTTCAATTCATAATATTCTCCTACATTTGTCGTTGAAATTTAATAAAATTTACATTTAATGCTGTTAACGGAACTTTCTCAGATTTTATTTGCACAAATCGCTACCCCTGCAGTTGCTGCAGACAACTTAGAGTTCTCATTCTGGAAAATTATGTTCCATGGAGGAGCTTTCGCTAAAATAGTGATGGTCACTGTATTACTATTGGGAGTGTTTTCTCTATACCTGTTTTTTGAAAGATTTTTCTTTATCAAAAGGCTTACATCAAAAACAGATTCCAACTTCATGAACAATATCGAAGACTTCATCAAGGCAGGAAAAATAGAGGCGGCAGCAGATTACTGCAAAACCCAGAACTCTCCGGAAGGAAGAATTTTAGAAAAAGGAATTTCAAGATTAGGACGTCCTGTTTCTGATATTGTAAGTGCTATGGAATCTCAGGCACAGGTAGAGGTTGCCAATATGGAAAAAAACCTGAACCTTTTGGCTGTAGTACCAAGTATTGCACCCATGTTGGGACTTTTAGGTACGGTAATCGGGATGATTATTGCTTTCTTTAATCTTTCCCACGCAACAGGATCTTTCTCGCCGAAAACACTTTCAGAGGGGATCTATACCGCTTTAGGGCAGACCGCTGTAGGTTTGGCTGTAGCAATTCCTGCTAACTTCTGTTATAATATTCTATTGACAAGGATTGATAAATTTGTCCTGAAAGCTCAGAATATGTCAGGAGAATTTTTAGACCTTATCAACAAACCTTTATAAATCTTTCTTACGATGAAAATTCAAAGAAGAAATAAAGCAAATCCGGAATTCAGTTTAGCAGCGATGACAGACGTTATCCTGTTGATGCTGATTTTCTTTATGATCACTTCTTCAGCTGCCAATCAAAGCGCTATTGATGTGAATCTGCCGAAAGCCGGAGCAGTTGACGATAATATTCCCAATCCTTTAACGGTAAGCATCAAACCGGACGGCTCGTTCTTTGTAGATGATAATCCTGCCAATAAAGGAGAACTGGAGCAAATTATTGTAGATAAATTAGCCAGCCAGACCAATAAATCATTTACGATCAGAGCTGATGAAAACACATTGCATAAAGATGTTGTTTTTGTGATGGAAATTGCTGAGAAACATAAATTTAATATTGCTATTGCAACCGTTAAAGACAAATAACATATCCGGATTTCCGGAAAGAATTACGTTTTAAGATGAAAAGCTATACAGCAAACAGAAACGAAGAAAATAAAGACAGAGTAAAGAGCGCACTGCTTTCTATTCTGATCTGGGCTGCTATTCTGCTTTTTGTTTTTCTATATAAATTAAAACCTGAACTGGATAAAGATCCTGAAGTGGTTACTACTATGCTGGTTAATTTTGGTGATAACAGAAATGGAAAGGGGATTGAAGAACCAGCTGAACAGCCTGGAAGTCTTGCCGCTGCAACGGAAGAAGTTACACCAGAGCCCGCAGAAACTCCGGTTCCGGAAACAAAAACAGTTATAAAGCCAGAACCAGTTCCTACTCCCGAACCAAAGAAAACAGAGGTTAAGGAAAAAGTTATTACAGGAAATAATTCAAAAGCTACTGTTCCTAAAAAAGAGGAATCCAAAAAAGCTGAGAAAAAAGAAGCTACGAGTACAAGTGCTTCAAAAAATACTAAAAAATCTGGAGCGGCCACTGCCAATTCAAAAACAGGAAATGGTGACGGAAAAGGAACCGCAGCCATAGGCAACCTGATTAAAGGAAGAGGAACTAAAGCCGGAAGCCAGGGAACTGGTGATGGTATCGGAAACGCGGGAGATCCTTTAGGCGGTGATGGAAACGGAGACAGTAAAGTAGGAATCGACAGAAAATTAGTCGGTTATATTCCGGGAACAATGGGAAGAGGAGGAGCACAGCCTTCTCACAGCTGTACAGCAAGTGGATCAATTACTATTGCTTATACGGTAGATAAAGCAGGGAATGTAGTATCCGCAAGAAGAGCCGGCGGGATTTCAGATCCTTGTGTCTCATCCACGTCTGTGGCCTGGGTTAAGAAATATGTAAAAGCAGAAAAAGCCAATACTTCTTCCACCGGAACTTATAAAATTACATTCTAAAAATACAAAAGCACTTTATTCAAGTGCTTTTTTTAATTCATTTATTCTGTTGATAATGGGTAGTGCAAAAATACCACTGGTCTGAAGATAAAGCTCGTAGAATGTCTTGGCTTTATCCTGAAAATCTTTGTTCTGATCATGTCTGCTATTGAAATAAAATAGATTTCCCAGCATTTCATAATAATCTTTGTGATCTCTTTCCTGTCTTTCATTCACAATCGCGATCATTTCTTCCTTGGTTTTAGAAGCAACCTCTGTGAAGCTCATCTTGAAAATGTCTCTCATCAACGTATCAAAATCCAGTTCTTTCTGCATTAAGCTTTCTTCAGGTTTGTCGAGAATCAATTTTTCTAATGCCTGAGTTAATTGGCGGATGAGTCTTAAGGTGAATTCTTTATCTGTGATCATAATGGATTTAAAGTTTTAAGTTTAATGTTTAAAGTTAATAGCATTGTTCAACCAGAATCTTTTCATTATGCGAAAAATAAATAGGCCAATGCAATGGCAGTGATAACGCCGATTAAATCGGCCAGAAGCATGGCAATTACCGTGTATCTTGTATTCTTAATGGCTACGGCACCAAAATATACTGCAATTACATAGAACGTCGTATCTGAGCTTCCCTGAAGTACTGCCGCTAATTTTCCCTGGAAGCTATCTGCTCCAAATGTGGCCATCGTATCCACCATCATTCCTCTGGCTCCTGAACCGGATAAAGGTTTGATCAATGCAGTTGGAAGTCCATCCACAAATCTCGGATCCATATTGGCAACGTTGGCTACCCATTTCATCCCGTCAATAATCACATCAAATACACCGGAAGTTCTTAGTAATGAAATCGCAATCAGCATTCCAACCAGATAAGGAATAATTTTAACACAGGTGGTGAAGCCTTCTTTTGCGCCTTCAATAAAGGCATCAAAGACGTTAATTTTTTTATAAACAGCTCCCAATACAATCGCAAGGAAGATAAACAGAATTAAACCATTGCTTAATACTTTACTGAAGTCATCCAGTTCATCCTTACTCAATTGTACAAGGTATACTACCAATAAAGCAATAATTGCTGAAATTCCTCCTACATAAGCTATTACCACCGGACGAAGAAGATTGATTTTCTGGTATAAAGAAACAATAATCATCGCAGCTAAAGTTGCCGCAAAAGTGGCGATCATGCAAGGAAGGAAAATATCTGTAGGGGTCTTTGATCCCATAGAGGCTCTGATGGCAATAATCGAGACCGGGATCAATGTCATTCCTCCGGCATGAAGACACAGAAACATAATCTGCGAATTGCTGGCAGTATCTTTATTGGGATTTAAAGTCTGGAGACTTTCCATCGCTTTTAACCCAAAAGGAGTGGCAGCATTATCCAATCCCAGAAGATTGGCACTGAAATTCATTAGCATATGTCCGAATGCAGGATGGTTTTTAGGAATTTCCGGAAATAATTTTGAAAAAAATGGCTGAATCAAACGGCTTAGAAGGTTAATTCCTCCTGCTTTTTCAGCAATACTCATGAATCCCATAAACAAGGTCATGATTCCGATAAGACCAAGACAGATTTTTACGGCAGTTTCAGAGGTTCCGATAACTCCATCGGCTTCCTGAACGCGATAAACATTTACATTTTGTTTTAAAGAATCTGTTTTATAGTGAATTCTGCTGTCTGCAAAATCATTTTTTTTCATCAGGCTGTCTCTGACAATAGGAGATAGGCTGTTCATAGGTTGAGATGCAATCTTTACTGTATCACCTCCTTTTCCCACCACCATATCATTGAAAATGGTTTTGTAGTTACCTGACGAAACGTATTTTATACTGGCAATGGCAATGGCAATGATAATGAAAGCCGACCAAATTCTGCTGAGAACCATCTGATTGATTTAATTGTTTAAACTTATCGAAAATACTTCAAACCACAAAAATAACTAAAGTCTTTTGTAATTCCGGTGTGAAAGAAAACTAATGATGGTCTCTAATCTTAAAGCTTATTGTTAACGCATTTTTCACAAAGTTCCTAAATAATGGGAAAATGATTTTTCTCGTTCGCAAAGGCGTTAGCACTAAGCAAAGAGAATTTAAGTTAAAGAGCATTGCTGAATGAAATGCCCTTGCGAACAAAAAATATGCATTAAGTTTTTAGATTTTCCTTACGCTCTCTAGCGTTTAAAACTAAAATGATTTACTCTTCCAGATAAACAAGATGTCCTTCAAAATCATCATCAAGATTCTTCAGAATTTTGGCTTCATCCATTTTTTTGATCAAAGCATCTACAAAGAAGCTTTTTTCAAAGAACTGGCGATGAATTCCGGGTAAAATTTCCATAAAATAATCCATTCCGATTTTGTTGTTATGGAGATCCATTTTGGTTTCCAAAGGCTCATTAGGGAAGAGTTCTTCATGCATATCTGTGATTCTTTTACAAAAATCCAGCGCTTTTTTAGGGGAAGAGATCTTGCAGCAATACATCATAATGAAGCAGCACCACAGCGCGTGTCTGAAAGCATTTCCAATTCCATTGTTGGAGGCCGTTGCAGGGAATTTTTTCTGTGCAATGGTAAACGCTTTTACTGTTGCATAAAAACTCAGTAAAGCGAAAAGAGGATGAGGAAGGACAAGTGATAAAAGACGGATAATCTTTTTAAAACTCATGCTTCGGATGGTATTGAAAAATATCTTAAAAGTCCTCATAAATAAAAATCTCTCCCTAATTAGAGAGAGATTGTATTGTTTTTGTTACAGATACTATGCTTTTACAGCTAATAAATTAACTGTTTTGGCAACAGTATCCTGAATTTCAGTTCTTTTTACGATGAAATCTACAAATCCTTTTTCCTGTAAGAATTCTGATGTCTGGAATCCTTCCGGTAAGTCTCTACCGATTGTTTCACGGATTACTCTTGGTCCTGCGAAACCAATCAGTGCTCCCGGTTCTGCCATAATGATATCAGCAGTCATTGCGAAAGAAGCAGTGATTCCTCCGAATGTAGGATCACAAAGATAAGCGATGTATAAAAGTCCAGCTTCAGAAAGCTGAGCTAATTTAGCCTGAACTTTTGCCAGCTGCATCAAAGAGTAAGTAGCCTCCTGCATTCTTGCTCCTCCGGACTGACAGATAATCATATACGGAAGTTTGTGTGCAATACAGTAATCTACTGCTCTTCTGATCTTTTCTCCCATTACAGAACCCAAAGATCCACCAATGAAAGCAAAATCCATACAAGAAACTACCATTTCAGTTCCTTTTACAGTTCCTACAGCGTTTCTGATAGAATCTGTAAGCTTTGTTTTAGCTTTTACTTCTTTCAAACGGTCTTTGTAAGGCTTTGTATCTTTGAAGTTTAAGATATCAATACTTTCAACATTGGCATCCAGTTCGGTAAATTTACCACCGTCAAAAAGGATGTCAAAAAATTCTGCACTTCCTATTCTTACATGAAATCCGTCTTCGGGAGAAACATAGTTATTTCTCTTTAGTTCATCATGTTCCACTACTTTTCCGGATGGAGTCTGATGCCAAAGGCCTTTGGGAACGTCTTTTTTCTCATCAGTAGAAGTGGTAATGTTTTTTGCTTTTCTTTTAAACCAGTCGAATGCCATTTTTGCTTGTATTAATGTATAAATGTAAAATGTACCAATGTAAATGCATTCCTATGAATACTTTTTACATTGGTACAAATGTACAGTTCTTATTTTAAAGTATCTACGTTATTTAAATCTTCAAATGCTTTTACCAATCTTGCAGAGAATGTGTCCTCACCTTTTCTTACCCAAACTCTTGGGTCATAGAATTTTTTGTTAGGTTTTTCTTCTCCTTCAGGGTTTCCGATCTGAGCTCTTAAATAATCAATATTGTTGATCATATAATCTCTGATGCCTTCTGTGTATGCAAACTGAAGGTCAGTATCGATGTTCATTTTGATAACTCCGTAGTCGATAGCCTCTCTGATCTCTTCTAAAGTAGATCCTGAACCTCCGTGGAATACAAAGTTGATAGGTTTTGCAGCTGTTCCGAATTTTTCCTGAACATATTTCTGAGAATTGTCAAGGATTTTTGGCGTAAGAACTACGTTACCTGGCTTGTAAACTCCGTGAACGTTACCGAAAGCAGCCGCGATTGTGAAGTTATCAGAAATAGCTTTTAATTTTTCATAAGTATAAGCTACGTCTTCAGGCTGAGTATATAATTTTGAGTTATCAACGTCTGAGTTGTCAACACCATCTTCTTCACCTCCTGTTACCCCGATTTCTACTTCAAGAGTCATCTGAAGCTTAGCCATTCTTTCGAAATATTTAGCAGAAATTTCAAGGTTTTCTTCTAAAGACTCTTCAGAAAGGTCTAACATGTGAGAAGAGTAAAGAGATTTTCCTGTCTGCTTGAAGAATTCTTCGTTAGCATCCATCAATCCGTCGATCCAAGGAAGTAATTTCTTTGCACAGTGGTCTGTGTGTAGAATTACCGTTGCTCCGTAAGCTTCTGCAAGAGTGTGAATATGTTTTGCTCCAGCAATTGCTCCTAAGATTGCAGACTTTTGTCCGTCATTGCTTAATCCTTTCCCTGCATTGAAAGCAGCTCCTCCATTTGAAAACTGAATAATTACAGGAGCGTTTAATTTCGCTGCAGTTTCCATTGTAGCGTTTACGTTGCTTGATCCAATTACGTTTACTGCAGGTAATGCAAATTTGTTTTCTTTAGCATACTGAAAGATATCAGTAACTAACTGACCTGTGGCAACTCCTGCCGGAAAAATTCTGCTCATGTTTTACTTTTTATTATAAATTTATTAGGTGTTTTAATTTCGTGTAAAGGTAATCATTTTTAAGAAATTACTAGTTTCTTTTATCTCTGCCCCAAAGGAGCTTCTGACGGATGGTTTCATAGAAACTCAAACTGTTGGGCTGCACCAGAAGAAGCTGGAATTTTGCCTTTTTAATGATGATTTCCTTGTCGGTTTCTATATGTATCAGTCGGGAATCTAAGGAAAGAGAGTATTGCGGTACGCGGCTTTCCACCCTGAATTTTATTTCTACTTTATCATTCACAACCAGCGGCCTCACATTCAGATTGTGAGGAGCAATTGGAGTAATGACAAAATTTTCGTTATTGGGAGAAATGATAGGGCCTCCGCAGCTCAGAGAGTAGGCGGTAGAACCTGTAGGTGTTGAAATGATCACGCCGTCACCCCAGAATACATTCAAAAATTCGTCATTGATATAAGAGTCAACGGTAATCATGGAGGTGGTTTCTTTTCGGGAAACGGTAACGTCGTTTAATGCGTAAGGAAAAACTCCCTCCAGTTTTGGAGAAACCACTTCAATTACAGAACGGCGGCTTGTTTTTACATTTCCTTTTAAGATGGAATCCAGTTCCTTAAAGGCTTCTTCTTTCGTGAAAAAAGCTAAAAATCCAAGCCTTCCTGTATTCACTCCAACCACCGGAATTTCAAGATCTTCAATAAATGTCAGAGAGTTGACAATGGTTCCGTCTCCACCAAAAGTGAAAAACAGATCCACTTCTTTATCCAGAAGATCCTGTTTGGAATTGAAAGTTTCGAATATTTTTGAAAACTGAAGTGCTTCAGCCATTTCATCATACAGAACAGATTTTACACCTCTTGCTTCAAGTTCAGAGATAAACTTGCTTAAATATAAAAAAGTATCAAGATCTTTTTTCTGAGAATATATGGCTGCCTTCATGTTATATTTCTATGAATTTTTGTAAAAAACCATAACGGTCTTTAAACAGATCGGTTTTCTCATCAGAATAATATTTTTCAACGATTCTGTAGTCATACCGGTCAAAAGTAGCGTCTATCGAGGCCAGATTTTCATTGCTGATCTTTATGGTGACCTGAACTACCTCTTCAGACATAAAGCTTATAAATCCTCCGTAAAACTTCGAATTGTTGCTTTCGACGATGTTGGTAATTTCCGTCATTGAATATTTTCTGGCCGGAGTTTCTACGGTAAGAATAGCTCCTGTTTCTGAAAATAAAGGATAACGGGAAAGGTCCTGAAAAACATCTTCACAGGTAATATACCCCAGATATTTTTCATTTTTATTAATCACCGGAATCACATTGGAGCTGAAAGTATAAAACAGGCGGATGCTGTCCATGACATTGTTGTCCTCCAGAATTGCAAACCGTTCAATCTGGTGTTCCAGATCCTTCAGTATTCCTCCATCTTCTTCATACAGGAAGTCCATGGCAATGGCTCCGAAGAAGTGATGAGATTTTTTGATGAAAACATGAGAATATCCGAAGTCTTCCAACAGGTTTCTGGCCGACTCTATGGAGTCAGACAGGCTAAAACATGGAAAGTCTTTTGAGATATAGTCCTTGATAAACATTGTGCTAATTTATAAAAAATTAAACGAAACTTTTTCTGAAAACCTTACTTTTTTTAAGATGAAACAAAAAAAATGCCGTCAAAATTTGTTTGTAAAAAAAAATAAAGTACCTTTGTCGCCTTTCATTTTTACTTTTTATTAGATTTATTTCAAACTGCACTGTCTACTAAGGACATATGCAGTTTTTTTATTTTAATGCTTTTGCAAATTCCCACATCACAATTCCGGCGCACACACTTACATTAAGAGAATGCTTGGTTCCAAGTTGTGGAATTTCTAAAAATACGTCAATATTCGGAAGTACTTCATCGCTGATTCCTTCTACTTCGTTTCCTAAAATTAAGGCATATTTTTTTGATCTGTCGATGGTGAAATCTGTAATAAGCTGACTGTCGGTAGTCTGCTCGATCCCGATGATTTCGTATCCTTTGCTTTTCAGATCAGCAATCGCGTTATTGGTATCTGCGTCATGAGACCAGTCTACACTTTCCGTTGCTCCCAATGCCGCTTTATGAATCTCTCGGTGAGGTGGCTGCGGGGTGATTCCGCAAAGGATTATTTTTTCAATTAAGAAGGCATCTGCCGTTCTGAAGGCTGCACCTACATTGTGCATACTTCTGATATTATCTAAAATGATGACCAACGGAATTTTTTCAACCTTCTTAAATGTTTCTACATCTATTCTGTTAAGTTCTTCCAGTTTTAGTTTCTGTACCAATTGTATTATTTTGTTGAGATTAATTTTCCGTCTTTATAGACCTCTGTTTTTTCTATGCTTCCGTCTTCACGGTAATGAACTCTGTTGCCGTTTCTTTTATCGTTGGCAAGTTCAGTTTCACGCTGTAATTTTCCAGATGGATAAAAGACTTTCCATTTTCCTGTAGCCAGCCCGTTGTCATACTGGCCAATATCTTTTATTGATTTTCCATCTTCATGAAAGGTCTTGCTTTCTCCCTGTAATTTATTGAATTTGTAATTGGAAATTTCAGTTATTTTACCTGCAGGAGAATAAAAAGTAGCGGTAAGGCTGTTATCATAAATATTCTTCTCTCCATTTCTGAAAACTTCCTTGGAAGTAAGAACTCCATTTTTATCAAAATACGACCATTCTTTTACTTTGTATCCTTTTTTATATTCTCCTTTCGACTGCACTTTTCCGTTATCATAATAAAAAACAGCATCGCCATCCAGTTTCCCTTTTTTCCATTCCACAGTATTTTTTACCTGGCCATTGTCATAAAATTCTTTACAGGCTCCTTCCTGTAATCCGTCTTTATATCCACAAGGTTTCTGTGCCGTGATCAGGACAGCAGTGGAAAAAAACAATAGAAACATGTACTTCATAGCTATTTTTAATTCAAAAATAGTAAAATACTTATATTTGACTCAAAAATATACTATGAAAAAATTATTCACATTATTCATATTAATATGGGGATTTATTTACCTGGAAGCACAAAATACTTATTATCCTCAAGCTTTTTTTGATAAAAAGCTCGCAAGAGACATGCTTGGATTTGGAAACTCTACCATTGAAGGAGTGGCTTCTACCAAACAAAAAAACAACTGGGGAATCAAACCGTTACTTGGAGAAAAGCATTATGCTCCCAAAGGTACGGTTGTTATGCTTTTTCCTGTTACTCCTTATTTCCAGGAATTTTATGACATGAGAAGAAAATACGAAAATAAAAAGACCACCGTATATATGTCAGAAGAGGCTTTTAAATACAGAGTGGAAGCTTTAACCGATGACCATGGGAGATTTAAATTTGAAAAACTCAAACCCGGGAAATATTATCTTGAAACCATTGTCAACTTTACTGCAACGGCAAGTTATCAGCAGCAGACAGGAACCTCAGATGCTTATAACGGCTATGGAGCTTATCTGTATTCCACTCCTATATACAGCACCTTTTTCTACGGATATTCTGCTGCCAACAGGGAAAGCAAATTTGTAGAGATAAAACAGGATGGCGAACTTAAAGAAATCAAGCTTTAAAAGCTTGATTTTTTATTTTCTGATCATAATCTGCTGTACATTTTTCTCAATGTTCTGAGCTAAGGTTTCCATAGGAATATCATTTTCATCATTATTGAACGGGTCTTCAATTTCTTCTGCAATAAGTTCAAGGCTCATCAATACATAATACACAAAAACAGTAAGCGGAATCATAAAAAGCCCTATTGTAATAACGTAAGCAATAGGAAGCGCAAAAACATACAGAATAATAAATTTCTTGATGAAAGAAGAATAGGAATAAGGAATGGGTGTGTTTTTGATTCTTTCACAACCTCCACATACATCCAGAAAGCCGGAAAGCTGGGTATCTAAATACAGCATTTCAACTTCAGAAACTTTTCCTTCTTTTTTTAACTGATTCAGTTTATGGCTTAATAGAATAACAATTTCACTTGGTCCATGGTTTTTCAACGAATTTTCAATTTCAGAATAATCTTCATCCAAAGCCAGCCTTGTAGATTCCTTGGAAAGGTGTTTGGCTAAAAAGTGCGGGAAATATTTTAAATATCTAGCAATCTGCTCAGCATCCTGGCGGTTATCGCCAAGAATAGTATTGATTTTTATGGCAAAGTTTCTGGTATCATTCACCAGTTTTCCCCAAAGTTTTCGACCTTCCCACCATCTGTCATAGGCAGTATTCGTTCTGAAAACCAGCAAAAGTGAAAGCACAAAACCCAGCAGAGAATGAATCATGCCTACATTACTCACTCCTGATTTTGTGGTAAGGTGCAGATATTCAACTTCCAGATACTGAATTCCCCAGGAATATAATCCTACAAGAATCATACTCGGGAAAAGAATTTTTAAAGTATCACTTTTGTGTAAACTGAAAAGGATTTTAATGAAATGTTTGGTATTATAGACTCTCATAAACTCGCTTATTACTACAAATATAATTTTTTCATCTGAGCTCTGCTAATTAAGTAAGGAAGTCTGGAGACGGAAGTGAGAAGTTATGGAAGCCAAAGAAGAAGTTTGAGTTTTCCATAAAAAATCTTTTAAGCAATGATGTATAAAGGTTTGCAGACAAATATTAACTTCCGGCATCGATCTTCCAGCTTCCAGCCTTTTTAATCTTAATTTTCTCACGTTTCAAAAAAACACTATTTTTAGTTCGCATTAAATACAAAATACATGATCCTCGAAAACGTAGATGTTGTAAATGATATCAGTAAAGAAGATTTTCAGAAAAATTATTTTAAAAAGCAAAAACCTCTTTTGATTAAGAATTTTGCCAGCCGGTGGGAGGCTTTTGACAAATGGAATCTTGCCTACATCAAAGAAAAGGCAGGAGATCAGGAAGTTCCTTTATATGATAACAAACCGGCTGATGCCGCCAAAAGTTCTGATGCTCCGGTTACCCGTATGAAAATGAAGGACTATATTGACACCATCAAAAGCAAGCCTTCTGATCTGCGAATTTTTTTCTATATCATTACAGACAGGCTTCCTGAGCTGCTGAAAAACTTTACTTACCCTGATCTTGGAATAAAATTTTTTAAAAGACTGCCCACGTTATTCTTCGGTGGAAGTGAGGCCCATGTTTTAATGCATTATGATGTGGATCTGGGTGATTTTATGCATATCCATTTCGTAGGAAAGAAAAGAATTCTGTTATTTGATCAGAAGCAGTCGCCCTTTTTATATAAAGTTCCTTTATCCGTTCATACCATTTACGAGGTTGATTATGAAAATCCGGATTATGAGAAGTTTCCGGCGCTGAAATATGCCAAAGGATACGAAATCTTCATGGAGCATGGTGATGCCCTTTTTATTCCCGGGGCATTCTGGCACTTCAACAGATATCTGGAACCAGGTTTTTCTCTTTCACTGAGAGCTCTTCCCAATAAACCCAATGTCTTTGCCAGTATGCTCTATCATGTTTTCATTATGAGGTACACGGATAAACTAATGCGTAAGCTTTTCAAAGCCAAATGGGTGAATTATAAGCAGAAATGGGCTTACAAGAAAAGTTCCGAAGCTTTGGAAAAGCATCTTTCTAAATGATAAGAATTAGAGTTTAGGTAATTTTAACGCATTGAACGCTAGTTTAATGCTTATCTGTTTATAAAGGTTCGCAAAGGCGTTTCATTCAGCGAGAAAAGCAATTCAATTGCTAAATGAACGCCTTTGCGAACGAAAATAAGAAGCATCAATATCAATTTTCTTTGCTTCCTAGCGTTAAATTTTTGAACTTATTTATTGATAAGCCCGAAGATGGTTGCATCTACGAATTTCCCTTTTTCAAAGAAATAATCTTTCAACGTCCCTTCTTTGCTGAAATTTAAAGAAGTCAACAGTCTTTCAGAAGAAATATTGGAAGGGTCTATGAAAGCATCTACACGGTGAAGCCTCATTGTTTCAAATCCGTAGGTTAAAATAGGAAGAATGGCTTCTTTCATATAGGATTGCTGCCAGAATTTGGGATTGAGTTCATAGCCGATTTCTGCTCTGAAATGTTCCCTGTACCAGTTGTGATAGCCGCAGGTTCCAATAACTTTTGCGGTGGATTTCAGTTCCAGAGCCCATCTGAAGCCTTTTCCCTTTTCGAATTCACTGTTAAAATGCTGGATAATGCGACGCGAGTCGTCTTCCGTCTTGAAGGTATCCAGATCATAATATTCCATAACTTCATCCAGAGAAAAGTATTCATAAAGATCTTGGGTATCATTAAAAGTAAGCTGACGCAAAATAAGCCTTTCAGTCTCTAAAACAGGAAATTCCATGAATAATGTGATTTGATGGCTGAAAAATACGATTAATTACTGATAAAGAAAAGTATAGAAGATTAACCCCTAAACAATTCTCTTACCCTGAATTTATTTTTTTAAATTTGGGGCTCATTTTTTACTATGGCAAAAACGAAGAAGGAAACTCCATTAATGACTCAGTACAATACCATCAAGGGTAAATATCCGGATGCGCTATTGCTTTTCAGGGTAGGGGACTTTTATGAAACTTTTGGGCAGGATGCTGTGAAAACATCCCAGATCTTAGGAATTGTCCTTACCAAAAGAAATAATGGAGAAGGCAGTGTAGAACTTGCAGGATTTCCACACCATTCAATAGACTCTTATCTTCCAAAACTGGTAAGAGCGGGAATGAGAGTTGCGATCTGTGATCAGCTGGAAGATCCGAAAATGGTGAAAGGAATTGTAAAACGTGGTGTTACTGAATTGGTTACACCTGGTGTTACTTTCAATGACCAGGTTTTGAATTCCAAAAAGAACAACTTCCTTCTTTCATTGCATAAGGAAAAAGAGAAGTACGGAATTGCTTTAGTGGATATTTCCACAGGAGAGTTTCTGGTAAGCGAAGGAAACCTGGAAAAGCTTTTACACATTGTAAATACCTTTGATCCGAGTGAGATTATTTTCCAGAGAAGTACACAGATTCCAGAACAGATCAAAAATAAAAATGCCTTTAAGCTTGAAGACTGGGCCTTCCAATATAATTTTGCCTATGAAAAATTAACAAATCACTTTAAAACCAATTCTTTAAAAGGTTTTGGAGTGGAAGGTCTTCCGCTGGCCATTACAGCAGCAGGAGCTATTTTTGCTTATCTTGTAGAAGATACCCATCATAATCTGCTGGCACATATTACAAAACTGCAGATTATTCCGCAGGAAGATTATCTGATGATGGATAATTTTACTCTGAGAAACTTAGAAATTGTTTATCCAAGTAATCCACAGGGGAAGTCACTACTGGATATCATTGACAAAACGTCCACTCCGATGGGAGGAAGGCTTTTGAGAAGGAGAATTATTCTTCCTTTAAAATCTGTGGATGAGATCATGAGAAGGCTTTCTCTGATTGACTTCTTAAACGAAAATGATCATTTGAAATATGAAATCTGCCAGCTTCTGAAATCCATTTCTGATCTTGACCGGTTGATGGGAAAACTGGCTGCTGAAAAAATTTCACCTAAAGAACTGGGATATTTACGTCAGAGTTTAATTAATATCCATAAAATCAAAGCTTTATTACACCCTCATGCAGATGTGCTGTCGTGGTTAGAGCCTTTATTTGACCTGGATGAACTGATTAAATTTTTGCAAAATCACCTTAATGAAGAACTGCCGGTAAGTATTGCGAAAGGAAATATCATTAAAGAAGGAGTTTCAGAAGAGCTTGACAGACTGAGAAATCTTCAGAGCAAAGGGCGCGGTTTTCTGGACGAAATGTGCCAGAGGGAAATTGAAAGAACTGGGATTACCAGCCTTAAAATTGATTTTAACAACGTTTTCGGATATTATATTGAAGTCCGAAATACCCATAAAGATAAAGTTCCGGATGACTGGGTAAGAAAGCAAACCTTAGTGAATGCTGAAAGATACATTACCGAAGAGCTGAAAGAATACGAAAACCAAATCCTTGGCGCCGAAGAAAAAATAGGCGTTCTGGAAACATCCCTGTACAGAAATGTATGTGGGGAAACAATGGTTTATATTGATCAGATCCAGGGGAATTCCAATATCATTGCCCAGCTTGATGTGGCTGCAGGATTGTCTGAACTTGCTGTATCTGAGAGTTATACAAAGCCCGTTTTGAATGACGGTTATGCTATCGATTTAAAAGAAGCAAGACACCCGATCATTGAAAATGCACTTCCGTTAGGAGAAAAATACATCCCGAATGATATCTTCCTGGATAAGGATTCGCAGCAGATTATTATGGTAACAGGGCCTAACATGGCCGGTAAATCGGCAATTCTGCGTCAGACAGCGATTGTATGCCTTCTGGCACAGATAGGAAGTTTTGTGCCCGCAAAACATGCGGAGATCGGATTGCTGGATAAAATCTTTACAAGGGTAGGAGCTACCGATAATATTTCTGCCGGAGAATCTACTTTCATGGTAGAGATGAACGAGGCAGCCAATATTCTGAACAATATTTCAGAACGAAGCCTGATTTTACTGGACGAAATCGGTCGTGGAACTTCAACATATGACGGAGTTTCCATTGCATGGGCTATTGCAGAATATCTTCATCAGCACCCAACGCAGGCAAAAACTTTATTTGCAACGCATTATCATGAGTTGAACGAAATGACCGTGAATTTTGAAAGAGTGAAAAATTTCCATGTTTCTATCCAGGAAAACAAAGGGAATATTATTTTCCTGAGAAAGCTTGTTCCGGGCGGTAGTGAGCACAGTTTCGGTATTCACGTGGCAAAACTGGCCGGAATGCCTGTCAAAGTGGTCAACAGAGCGAATGAGATTCTTAAAACCCTTGAAGCAAGCAGAACGCAGGGAAGTGGAAGTACTTCTGAAAGTATCAAAAGAGTGACAGAAGAAAATATGCAGCTTTCTTTCTTCCAATTGGATGATCCTGTTCTTGAGAATATCCGGGAAGAACTGACGAAAATAGATATCAATACTTTAACACCTATTGAAGCTTTGATGAAGCTGAATGCGATAAAAAAAATGATTGGAGGGTAATCCAATCATTTTTTTACAGTTGTTTTGTGTTAGCAGCAGAATCCATCCTGCATCCCGGGAACACCATATCGTTCTTCTCCGGTATGAGGATCTGTACAGCTGATTACTCTTGGGCATACTGGTCTGTTTGCTCCGCCGCTGATTTCTTTCAGCTCAATTTTACTCAATTTTCTTTTCTGATTTTTTAAATTTTTCATAATAATTTTAATTTGGTAAAAGCTAATTTACAAGTTATTTTATTATGTTCAAAATATTGTGAGTCAAATTGTTAACTTTTCAAATCGAAAATCTATTTTATAAAAAAGATTGAGGGCTACCTCAATCCTTATTGATCTAACAAAGTGTATGTGATCCTAACAGCAATAGCCATTTTTGTCACCAGCACCTAGCTGCCATTCTTCAAATTCTCCTCTGCGGCAGAATCCATCCCAGCATACTCTGCCACTTCCTGTAATTTCTTTTAACTCACTTTTTGTCAGTTTTCTTTTTTGAATGTTTGATTTTTTCATGATGATTTGATTTTGGTTATTGTTTTTAGTGTATTGGATTAGCAGCAAAATCCGGTGCTGTCTAAAGGTCCTATGGTATATTCATCATCTGTTCCTCTTACCCTGCAAAGGCCTTCCCAGCATATTCCTGGTCCATTTCCTCCTGTAATGTTTTTCAATGCCTTTTTAGTCAGTTTTTTCTGATTGTTTGATTTTTTCATGGTATTTTTTAGTTTGATTCAAATCAAATATATAAAAATCATCTATATAATTCTAATGCTTGTGAAAAAATTAACATATCTGCAAAAAAAAAGAGCCTTGTCGGCTCTCTTTATTATAAATGATTGTATTCATAGGTAATCAATTCACTATTCGTTACCCCCGTTCCTGTCTTATTATAGTATGTTTTGACATTTTTTGTTGGGTATCCGCTGTTATTATATTCGTAAGTGGATTTAAAGATTCCCCATTCTCCACTTCCAGCTCCATTGTTATAATTAAGGACATGGTTATAGCTTATGATATTGTGTACAGATCCGTTTTCATCTTCACTATCAATAATTTTTAAAAAACCTGTTACATTTTTAAAAGGAATATTCTTGGTATCGTACACAATCGGCTGTAAAGTACCTGTGGCACTATGAAAACCTCCTGTATTATTAGGTACGGATGCTGTTTCTGTCCAGCTGCTAAGCGAACCATCAGCATTTAATGTTGCTGTTTTGCTGCCTGTTCTTATGGCTGAAGATCCGGTAAAGCTTGCGGTATAAGTAATTTTCACACTATTACTGGAAAGATAGCTATAATTGGTTTCTACTGTAGAAGTCGTTCCGGAAGAAAGGGAAGTCTCACTATATATTTTTTTGCTTAATCTGCTGCTTCCGTCGTAACTATACGTTGTTTTATAACTTGTGCTTAAACCAGTAGTTACCTGTTGAGTAATGAGATCTCCAGAATAACTGAAGAGAGTAATTTCACCATTGGTAATATTTTTAATCTGGGAAATTTTAGAACCACTGTAAGTATAGGTTGAGGTCTCTCCGTCAGAAACCATCTTTGTTACTAGAACCGGGCTGTCATTATTAGTATTATTTCCGTTGTTGTTAGATGAAGTATCATCGTCATTGCTGCTTGTGCATGATGCCAAAAAGAAAATTGGCAGAAGTAAATAAGTTTTTTTCATGATTATCATTTAAGGCTGTAAAAATATCAAAAAAATGAATCAATGACCAAAAAAATGTTTATTTGTAAAAGATTTACGGAATTGATGAATTTTATTTTTGTATATTGTTGTATTGTAGTTGTTTATATTTTGATAATGAAAAATATAATAAAAATATTAATCCTGTTTGTATGCTGCTCTGTTTTCAAAGCCCAGCAGACGGAAGTTTCTGTCGTAAAATATGAAGACCTGGAAAGGCGTATTCAGCAGGAAAAAGATAAATTGCTTGTGGTCAACTTCTGGTCTACAACCTGTGGTCCATGCGTAAAAGAACTTCCCCATTTTATGGAGGTAAATACTAAATATGCAGATAATGAGAAGTATAAGATGATTCTGGTCTCGTTGGACAGACTGGCGGATCAAGAAAGAGTCTTGAAATTTATTAAAAATAAAAATCTGACTGCTGAAGTACTTTTGTTAGATGATATTAAAAGGATGAACACCTGGATTCCAAGATTTGAAAAAGACTGGGATGGAAATATTCCGGTAACATTGTTCTACAAAAACGGATCAAAAATCCATTTCAATGACGGTGAGATGAGCAAAGAAGATCTGGAAAAAACAATTAAAGAAAATCTACAATAAATAATTAAATTATGAAAAATCTGAAAATTGTAATGACTGCATTCATCGTTGGGCTAGGATTACTAAGTTTTACAGCGAAAGATGATGATAAAAATATAAGACAGAAAGAGAATATTTTATTTGTAAAAGGCTATGAAGTAGGGGACGAAGCTACCGATTTTAAGCTTAAAAATATCGACGGGAAAATGGTTTCCCTAAGTGATTTTAAAAGCGCAAAGGGATTCATAGTAGTATTTACTTGTAATCACTGTCCTTATGCTAAAAAATATGAGGACAGAATCATTGAACTGGATAAAAAATATAAAACTCAAGGCTATCCGGTCATTGCCATTAATCCTAATGATCCCAACGTACAGCCCGAAGATGGCTATCAGCAGATGATCGAAAGAGCAAAGCAGAAAGGATTTACTTTTCCTTATCTTGTAGATGAAGGGCAGAAAATTTATCCTCAATACGGTGCTAAAAAGACTCCGCATGTTTTTGTGCTGAAAAAAGAAAACGGAAAGAACATCGTAAAATACATTGGTGCTATCGACAACAATTATGATAATCCGAATGATGTCTCAGAATACTATGCTCAGGATGCCGTAAATGCTCTGATCAAAGGAGAACCTGTAAAAATGACTAAAACAGTAGCCATCGGATGTACAATCAAAGTAAAGAAATAATATATTTGTCTTTATAAAATGATAAGATCGGTGTTCTTAGAATGCCGATTTTTTATGCCTTAAACTCAATTTAAAATGAAATTCCAGTTCAGCCTGAAGTATCTGCTTCTCTCCGTATTTATATTTCTTGCAGAAGTGTTGATTGCCACCAAACTAAGTGATATTTTCTTTGTGAGAGCTTATCTTGGGGATGTAATTGTGGTTATGCTTCTTTACACGTTTGTAAAAAGTTTCGTAAAAGTAAATGATCAGAAACTGATTATGGGAATTCTTATTTTTTCATGGATGGTAGAATTTGCACAGTATTTCAATATTGCAGAAAAACTAGGCTTCCGTCCTGGAAGCCTGATGTATATTGTCATTGGAAATTCTTTCTCATGGATAGATAATCTTTGCTATGCTGTAGGCTGTCTGTTGCTCTATGTTTTCGTAAAAATGACAAACCGTGATGGTTTAACCTCTACTCCTTAATCCCTGCCACCTAAAAATCTTTTCTCTATCTTCCAAAACTGTCATATTTATCTTCCGCATATTTGGTAAAACGGTTCAGTAAAGCCACATTTTCCTTTTCCATAGGCGAAAGATCATTATCTACATTGCTCGAAACAGGAATATACCAGTCTGTTTGCTCAAAGAAATTTCTGTAAGTTTCTTTTTTGAAGGAATAGCCATGTCTTGCAAATACTGAATTTTTGATGATCTCAAGATCCAGTTTTCTTAAGTTTTTAAGATCCTTTTCTGTCAGTTTCTGCTTGGAAGCATTCAGTTTGAAAATGGCTTCAGATGCGATACGGTTTTTAGAGGTTTTATAGCTTTCTGTTTTTCCGGTTTCTTCATCGGTGTATTTTTCAGTAAATTCTTTTGGATTTGACCAGTCTACAAGGTCAGAATCCTTATCCAGCATAAAATTCGGGTTATAGACAAACTCTTTTTTAATAAGTTTAAGCGTTTTTGAAGGTGCTTTAACCATTGTTTTATCAAAAGCATTCCACTTTCCGGTTAAGCTGTCTCCCTTTAATTTTACTTCAAATCTTCCGTCTGTTTTGTCATTGCCCGGTTCATCAAGCACAAAAGACGTTGTAGCCTCATTGAAAACACCTCTGAACGGGCGCTGATTCCCATTCACGATACTTTGTCCGTAAACACTGTCTTTGGTGATCCTGTTGATCTTTAAAGAAATTCTTTTGTAGTTACTGACATCATATTCTGAGCCATCTGTCTGATCAACTACCTTTTCCATTCCGGCAAATTCGCCGGTATAAATTCCGTAATATTCCTGGTGAACTTCAGGGACTACCGCAGAATCCTTCTTTGCAGCCAGAGAATCTTTTCCTGATTCAGTAATCTTTCCTTCTTTTTTGCAGCTTAACATAGCAACTGTAAGCAGGGAAATCAGTGTGTAATTTACAATTTTCATAGATGTTTTTTTGTGATTAAATATTCAATAATAAGGATGTTGGGAATCCAGCCCAGCCATGCAATGATCTGATAGACATCCATAGGATTGGGATGAAATAAATATACAATAATTACCTTCCACATTCTCAGGGTAATAGCAGATAAAGTAAAAGCAAAGCTACGCCACATCCATTGTTTGTGTTCTTTAAACCTTTTCTGTCTTGCCAGCTGATAGGCTTTCAATGTTGAAAACCACCATAAAAAGCCTAAAATAATAAAGGAAATCTTTGAAAAAAGGCCTCCGTTGGCAAAAATTCCCATATAAATTCCTGAAGGCGCTGCAAAAATCAGGATGAGAAAAGTATATAGTTTTCCCATATTCCTGTGGAAATTATTGACGCCAAAATTCCTTCTGAGTAGAGCCAGAAAACCTGAAAAAAGCACAAAGATGCTCGTATAAACATGGGTATAGAAAAAATAAAGATATTCCGGTCTTTCCGATACTTCTGTCTGTTTAATCATCAGAAAGCTGACTTCAGGATTAAAAGGAATATATTCTAAGGTGATTTTCAGCATCAGCCAAAAGAAATATGCAAATCCAAGAACTAAAAGGATTTTAAAGAAAACTGCAGTATTTCTTTTGGCGGATAACATTGTCCGTTATTCAAAGTTTATATTAAGAGGAAAAGTATAATAGCTGCGGACAATTATGCCATTAGATTTTGCTGGTTTCCATTGGGCTTTCAAAGACTTTAAAGCTCTTTCTGTTTCTTTATTGAAATCGGCATTATCTCCGGTTACTATGATGTCATCTATTTTACCTTCAACATTAACTGTAAACTTTGCCCTCGCAGTGATTATACCTTTCCCTTTTATTTTTCTCGTCCTTATTCTGTCAGCAATATCTTTTCGAAGTGCCATCAGTCCTCCGGGATATTCTGCAGATTTTATGTCTTTTGACAAAACAGGCTCTTCAGACTGATCTTTAGCTGGTAAAATTTCAGTTTCCTTTACCTGAGAAAATGCGAGCCCAAATCCAAGGCACAACGCGAAGGTTACTATTTTTTTCATGGTTTATTTTTTATTCAGATTATTTATTTTCAAAGAAATCAATGACTAATTCATTGAATAATTCCGGTTTTTCTTCGGGAACATAATGATTGGCATTGGGGATAATGGCTAATTGTCCTTTGGGGATAGATTCTGCGATTTTTACCGTATGTTCTGTTTTTATAAGATCATTATCACCAGCAATGATTAATGATGGACACTGAATTTTATTCAGGTCTTCATACTTCCATTGAGGGTACTTCAAATCCAGATTCAGAAGATCAATAAAGATGTCATTTTTATGGTCTTTGTTCTCTTTAGTAAGGCTTACAAGCATTTCTTTCATGGATTTTAAATCATGATCTTTGACTCCTTCCGGAAAAATATTGGCTCCTGAACAGGCAATTTTGTCTACCATTTCCGGATATTTCATGGCCATAGACAGTGCTAGAATTCCTCCGTCACTCCAGCCCAGAATTTTTGTTTTTTTGATGTTCAGCTTTTCTAAAAACTGCTTAATATCCTCTGTCTGAATATCGAAGGTAAGTTCCTTCGTTTTGTCATAAGTAGATCTTCCTCTTTCACGGCAATCTATAATGATCACTTTGTATTTTTTAGCAAAGGTGTCTTTTTGGTTCATAAAGGCACTGATAGATTGGCCATTACCATGAAGCATAAGAACCGGCTCACCTTCTCCATAGGTTTCATAATATAATTTGATGCCGTTAACATCCATAAATTTTCCTTCCGGCATTGTTCCGATAATACCACGACCTTTAATCAACAAAGATTTGTTACCACTGAATGGTTGATAATCCGAAGTTTCAATGGTAAAATGCTTTACGTGCTTTATTTTCTGAGAATGGATTCCTTCAAACCAGCCACCTGATGTAATATCTTTCTCAAAACCTGAATTTTCCAAAGGGATTTCAATCCACTTTTTTGACTTTCCATCATTGACTTCCAGCTTAAAATCGTCAAAATAAAAATCCCCGTTGTTTTGAGCAAATGCTCCGATAGTCATGGTCTTCGCAGATGGATTGATGGTTCCTTTTATTTCGTAGGTTTTCCATTCACGGGTTACCTGGATTCCATAATATTGATTTTCAAAGAAACTGGTAGACTCATCTTTATTATTTATTCTGCACCATAACCCACAATTGGAGCCATTATCCTCATTCTCTTTTCTGATTTTTGCCGTTATACGGAAATTCCAATTCTGTTTATGCTCTATATTGACAGCTTGTGTGAATGATGTCCAGTCAGAGACGATTGTTTTTTCCTGGCTGTGTCCTAAAAAGAACCATAGTAAAAGAAAGAAACCGAAATTTTTTTTCATGTATTTAGTTTTTATTAAAAGTAATCATTTTTTACAAGCTGTTAAGATCCTGTGCAATCAGCCATCCTTCACTCCAGCATGCCTGGAAATTGAATCCTCCGGTCACGGCGTCAATATTCAGAACTTCTCCGGCAATATAGAAATTAGGAAGTAATTTGGAAGACATGTTTTTAAAGTTAATTTCCTTTAAATCAACACCTCCAGCTGTTACAAACTCATCTTTGAAAGTAGATTTTCCGGTCACCTGAAACTTTTTTCGGCAAAGGTTTTCTAGGATTTTCTGCATCTCTTTTCCGGAAATATTAGCCACCTGTTTGTTGAGATCGACCTTTGAAATTTCTAAGATTTTCTGCCAGAATCTGTTGGTAATATCAAAGATCTTTGATTGTCCGATGGTTTTTTTAGGGTTGCTTTGCTTGAAATTATGGAATACTTCTTCTGCTTCATCCATTTCTATGGAAATGAAATTCACTTCAATTTCAAAGTTGTATTTAAGTTTTGCCAGACTGATGGCTTCCCACGCAGATATTTTCAGAACAGCAGGTCCGGAAAGTCCCCAGTGCGTAATAAGCAAAGGCCCGCTTTCTTCCGTTTTAAGTTTAGGAATAGAAATTCCGGCATTTTCAAAGCTTGTTCCAGGAAGGTCTTTCAGCAATTCATCTTTAATATTGAAGGTGAAAAGGGAAGGCACAAGGTCTACAATCTTATGCCCCAGATTTTCGACAATTTTCAATGATTTTGGAGAACTTCCGGTCGTATAAACGATATAATCTGCTTCAAAATCTCCAGAATTGGTCTTTACAATATATTTTTCGTCCTGTTTTTCAATCTCTTTTACCGTACATTTTGTCCGCACCGTGACATTTTTCTTTTGAGTTTCATTCAGAAAAGTATTGATGATGGTCTGGGAAGAGTTGCTTTCAGGAAAAGTTCTGTTATCATTTTCAATTTTTAAAGGAACATTACGCTGGTCAAACCATTCCATTGTATCACCAGGCTGAAATTTAGTAAATACACTTAGTAATTCCTTGTTTCCACGGGGATAAAACTGCACCAGTTCTCTTGGATCAAAGCATGCGTGAGTAACATTGCAGCGTCCGCCTCCGGAAATTTTAACTTTCTGAAGGACATCTGAGTTCTGTTCTAAAATTGTAATTGTATATTTCTTTTCGTCAAGATTAGATGCGCAGAAAAAGCCTGCAGCACCGCCTCCGATAATAATGATCTGTTTCATGTATGGGTAATCCTATGCGGAAGATTATTTTTTCAAAAGTACAATTTTTATAAACCATCTTATTTGAGTATTTTTGAAGATTATAATTTTAATTATATCAAAAACGATTTTCATATGATTTTCTACCATAAATTTGAAGTAAGATGGAGCGACCTTGATGCCAATAAGCACCTGGCCAATTCATCATATGTGCAATATTGTGCACAGGCCAGAATGGCTTTTATGACTAAAGAGAAAATGGGGGTTACCCAGCTGAGCAGATGGGGAATCGGCCCGGTGATCCTGCATGAAAGATATTCTTTCTTCAAAGAGATCTATGCAGATCAGACGGTAATCGTAAGTGTGGAAATAGACGGATGTGCAGAAGACTCTTCCATCTATCGTTTCGTACACAAATTCTATACACCGGACGGAATGCACTGTGCTACGGCAGAAGCTACAGGCGTATGGATTGATATGATGCTTAGAAAAATGACCACTCCGCCGGATGATGTAGTGGAAGCAATGAATAAATATAAAACCGCGGACACTGTTGTATTATCGAAAGAAGATTTCAAAAAGTTTCCTTTCCACCCACACAATATTGACCCGGCTGAAATTAATATATAAATGATGAATGATGGTTGATACAGAATGAAAATCTGTATTCAGGAATATCAATTATCATTTATCAACCATCACTTATAAAAAGAAATTTATGTTTGAAGATAAATCACAGGAGCTGACGCCCATTTCAAAATTAGGAGAATTTGGTCTTATTAAACATTTGACAGAGTATTTTCCGTTATCCAATGAATCTTCAGAGCTTGGAGTAGGAGATGATGCAGCAGTTATTAATCCTGATAACAAAAAAGTAGTTCTTACAACAGATGTATTGGCGGAGGGTGTACACTTTAATTTAGGATATGTTCCCTTAAAGCATTTAGGCTATAAAGCGGTAGTGGTAAACCTGAGCGATATTGCAGCAATGAATGCAACACCTACACAGATATTGGTTTCCCTTGCGGTGTCCAATCGTTTTCCAGTGGAAGCATTAGAAGAAATCTATTCAGGAATTCAGGCAGCATGTGGAAGATATAAGGTTGACCTTATCGGAGGAGATACAACAAGTTCTAATTCGGGTCTTGTAATGAGTATTACCGCTGTAGGAATTGAAAATGAAGAAAACATCGTAAAAAGAAGTGGTGCAAAACCAAATGATCTTCTTGTTGTAACAGGAGATTTAGGTGGAGCCTATATGGGCTTACAGATTCTGGAAAGAGAACATGCTGTGTACCTTGCTAATCCGAATATGCAGCCAGAAATGGAGGGCTATGATTATATCCTTGAAAGACAGCTGAAGCCTGAAGCAAGAACAGACGTTAAAAAGATTCTGGAAGAACTGGATATTAAACCAACTTCTATGATTGATATTTCAGATGGTCTGGCTTCCGAAATCCTTCACCTTTCAGATCAATCCAATGTTGGATTCAGATTGTACGAGGAAAAAATTCCGTTAGACAATCTTACGATCTCTACAGCAGATGAAATGAACTTAAATCCTGTAATGACAGCTTTAAGTGGTGGTGAAGATTATGAATTGTTATTCACGATCTCATCGGGAGACTTTGATAAAATTAAAAATCACCCTGACTTTACCATTATAGGGCATGCCGTAGAAAAAGAAGAAGGAAACTTTATGGTAGCCAGAGGATCAAACCAATTGGTTGCTCTGACCGCTCAGGGATGGGATGCTTTTTTAAGCCAATAAAATCGAAAAATTATATTTAATTTTAAATATTGTAAGAAAACCGTAGTATTTTTTGCTGCGGTTTTCGCTTTCTCTGATCAAATACATTAGCAATGAATTCATCTGAAAAAAATATTCCTGTTCATAATCTGATGTCTGAAGAATTTCAGGTCAACACTTTAGAAAATGGACATCCGGAGAACTTCGAGGATATTCATCGGCATAATTTTTTTGAGATTATCTGGTTCAAAGAAGTACATACAGATAGCCGTCTTGAACTGGATTTTGAAAGCTATACCGTAAAAAATAATCAGCTCTGTATTATCGTTCCCGGTCAGGTTTTTAATATGAAACTCCGTGATGAAAAAGGCTATGTGCTGGCCATAAGCAAAGAAATTTTCAAAGAAGCCTGTGATACGGAAGTGGTCTTGGCCAACGGAGCAAGACCTTTCTTTTTGGATGCAGAAAGCAGTGAAACCGGAAATATGCTTATTTCAATGATTAAAAGAGAATATCTGGGATCCGGGCGTGTTGAAATTTTAAAAGCTTATCTGAGAGCCTTCTGCCTGATCATTACAGATCAGATTACGATGCAGAATACTGCTGAAGATGAAAAACCGAGGATTCAGCAACTTGCAGCCTTGATAGAAGAGTATTATATCACAGAGAAAAATACAGACTTTTATGCTGAACAGCTCAAAATAAGTGCCCATCACCTCAATGACATTGTCCGGCTTTCAAGAGGAACGACAGTGAAAAAAATGATTGCGCAGAGACTTATTCTGGAAGCCAAAAGAGAGCTTAGTTTTGGCGCTTTAACGGTAAAGGAGATTGCTTTTAAACTAGGTTTTAGCGATGCTTCTTACTTTTCCCGGTTTTTTAAAAAGCATACCCGGCAGAATCCGGAAGGATTCAGGCCTGGAAAAGGTTAATCCTCAGAATGTTCCTTTGTTTTTTATTTTAAATAAATAATCCGGGGGTAATCAGATAGAGTAATCCTCAGTTTGTGCTATCCTTCCTTCAGTTCTTTTATTGAAAAACGATACTTTTTACAGCAATTTTGCAGCTGAAAAAATCGCCTGAGAAGGCTTATTGTTATTTATGAAGAAGAATTTGAACATCGTAGTGTTTATTCTCGCACTACTCAACACGTTAGAGTCGTTAAGTATAGACCTTTATCTTCCCGCTTTCCCAAGTATGGCGAAGATTTTTAATACCGATATCGGACACATTCAGGTATCCATTTCTGTGTTTTTTGCCGGATTTGCTTTCGGGCAGCTGTTATGGGGACCTTTATCAGACAAAAAAGGAAGAAAACCCATGTTGTATTGCGGACTTTTGCTTTTTATCATAGGAGCTACAGCTATCTACTTTACCTCCGATATTTATGTATTATGGGGCATGCGTTTCCTACAGGCATTCGGAGGAAGTGCCGGAATTGTTATCGGAAGGGCAATTATTATTGATCTCTATGATAAGCATAAGGCTGTCACTATCTTTTCACAGCAGTCGCAGATCAGTGGTATTGCCCCGATTGTAGCTCCGTTACTGGGAAGTGTATTCCTTAAATTCTGGGGATGGAACAGTTCTTTTGCCTTTTTATGCATCATGGGGCTGATTACCTTTTTCATGGTCTACAAGTATGTGCCGGAAACCAATACCAGAATTCATCTTTCCGATGATGAGATGTTGAATGAAAAAGGACTAAAAGATCAGCTGAAAATGATCATTTCCAACAGAGACTTTATCAACAGCACCCTGGTAGGAAGTATTGCCTTTGCTTCTTTGATTATTTATATCTCCAATGCACCGTTTTTATTCATGGAGATCCATGGATTTTCGAGTGGTACATTTAGCTTTATATTTGCTTTTAACTCACTGGCATTGATAACAGCCGCTTATATTACGCCTAAACTGATCAAAAGAATAAGCAATTCAACACTTTTATTTGCTGCTACAATTGTTTTATTGGTGGTATGTACCCTTCATATTCTGATTGCAGCTGAAAATCTTTCTGTAGCCTTAGAAATTGCTATGTTGTATCTGTCATTACTGGCTATTGGTATTTTGTTTCCTATTACATCAGCTCATGCTTTGTCTCCATTCAAAGAAGGCAGAGGAACAGCTGCGGCACTGCTTGGTTTTATGCAGTTGATGGTAACTTTCTTACTATCAGGTTTGATAGGATTCTTAGAAGCAGATTCTATCATTCCTATGGTGGTAACACGTTCAGCAATGGCATTGATTGCAGTGTGGTTCGGATACCGGATTTTTAAAACTCAAAAAAGAGAAAGCTTAAACACCAGTTCTAATCCGGAAATTGATCCTGTTATTTAATCCGGTTGTCATACAATCCGGGCACTTAATCAAGTAATTTTTGTAAAAAATAGTCAAAGGGTTCTCTTTGCATAAAATTTAAATATGAAAAGAACCCTTTCGACAGCTTTATGCTGTATATTGCCATTAGGATATGGGGTAAGTGCACAGTCTGGGCTTTCCGCAGAGCTTAAAACCGAATATATTCCTGCATCCAATTACATCCGTCCGGAAGATAGTACAAAGACCAGTTCTAAAAGTGATTTTAAAAGAGTCGATCTGAATCTAAGTATTCCGTTATCTGTAAAAAAAGATACTGACGGGAAGGTAAGGTCGTGGTCTATGCTATTAAGTGGCTCTTATGCAAAGATGACGCATAAAAATTACGAAACTCAGTTGTTTCCTGATCAGATGCTGAATGCACAGGCCGGAATACAGCATATGAGACCTTTAGGTAAAAAGTGGAGTATGATGATGACGGCATCGGTAGGAGTATATACCGACCTTGAGAAAATAGATTTCGATGATGTACTTGGACAGGGTGGAATTTTATTTATCAGACATTTTAATCCTAACCTTTCGTTGGGAGCCGGTCCGGTGCTTACTACTGCTTTTGGTGTTCCTATGATTTTGCCCTGGATTTATTTCGATTGGAAAACAAACGGAAAAGTTAAGTTTAAGATCAATTTCCCGGAAGGGATGGAAGCCGGATATCTTTTTTCAGATAAATTTACTTTAAAGGCTGTTGTAGAACTGAATGGAATGACTGCCGAAAGAAATATAAACGGAAAATCGATGTTGCTAGGATATCAGCAGATCACTGCAGGACTCAGACCGGAATTAAAAATTAACGACCGGCTTACTTTGCGCCTCACCGGCGGAACTGCCATATTGAGGAGCTTCAGCGAAAATGACCGCAAAATCAGCAGTATTTTCAGAGACAAGAAGATAGCAGATCCCAGATTTTCAAGCACATTTTATGCAGCATTATCACTACGCTGGAATCTTCCATAAAAAATACCGGAAGCCTGGAGTTATTAAATTCCCTGCTTCCTGCTTTTTCTTCTATTTACTGATTAATTTCTTATAAACAACCTGATTAAGCAGTTCTTCCTTTCGGGTACGGGATATCGGAAGCTCAATTTTATTAATGAAAAGACGTCCTCCCGAAATCATATCAATATGGGTAATATTGATGAGGTAGGATTTATGAATCCTGAAAAAATGATCTGAAGGAAGGGATTCTTCAATAGCTTTCATAGTCTGATGAATAATCAGTGATTTATCTTTAAAATGAAGCTTGGTGTAGTTTTGCATACTTTCAATGTAGAGAATGTCTACCCAAGAAATTTTAATGAAAGTATCAGATTGCCTTACATACAGAAAAGGATCATCAAGCGAAGTATTTTTTTTCAGCTTTTCACTGATGATAAATTGCTGCTGAGCCTTATTTACCGCCTGATAAAACCGGTTGAAGGCAATGGGTTTTAACAGATAATCTACCACCTGAAGACGAAATCCTTCCAGCGCATATTCAGAATAAGCAGTAGTGAGAATACATAAAGGAGGATTCTCAAGCTGTTCCAGAAATTCAAGGCCCGTAAGATAAGGCATGTTGATATCCAGGAAGAGAAGGTCTATTTCACTCTCCTTTACCTTTGCGTCGGCTTCCAATGCTGTTGCACACGTTCCTTCAACCGATACAAAATCAATCTGACCGGCCAGTTCTTTAAGATGGAATCTAGCGAGAGGCTCATCATCAATAATAAGGCATTTCATTTTAGGAATATTAGAGCTCATAACTGTCAGATAGTGTTAGTGTTAATGTTATTCTAAAGATGTGATTATCGGATTCGATATTCAGATCATGGGCGTCCGGATATTGTAATTTCAACCGTTTTTTTACATTTTGAAGACCAATTCCACCCGTTCCGTCTTTCTTTTTATAGGTTGCCATATCCGAATAGGAATTTTCGACATAAAAATAAAGACTGTTATTCTTTTCTTTGCAGGAGATTTTCACATAACCTTTATGTCCTGGTAGCCTGCAAACGTATTTAAATGCATTTTCTATGAAAGGAACCAAAAGTAAAGGAGCAATAGAAGCTTTTCTGTTATTGATCTGCCATTGGGCTTTTACGTCCAGCTCATTTCCCCACCTCAGTTTTTCTACCTCAACAAGGTTTTGGAGATACTCAATCTCTTTATCCAAAGGTACCAGTGGCTGATTGCAATGGTACAGCTGATACCGGAGAATATCCGAAAATTTCATAAGCAAAAAATCAGCAAGCTGGGTGTCCGTTTTCATCAGAATATGAATATGATTCAGGATATTAAATACCACATGAGGATTGATCTGGTCCTGTAAAAGCTTGAGCTGGTTTTCCAGATGCGCCTGCTGAAGGAGAATATGATCCCGCTCTATTCTTCCGTGTTCATTATAAAATTTTACACCACACGCTGCTCCGTTGATAAGAAATGAGGCAGGCAGAGACATATAAAACCCCTTCCACAAAAAAGGTAGCTGATCTGTGAAGTTTTCAGGAAGCTGATCTTTGGGCTCCACTTCAAGATACGTGAATATAACGGAGAAAACCAAACTAAGCATGAAAATAACCATTACCAGCTGTACCAGGAACAGTTTCATTTTCTTTTCCCGAAGTGCTTTCGGAAGAAGCTTATTGGTTAAAAAGTGAGTAAATGTAAACGAAAATGCCGCAATGATCGCAGCCTGGGTCATCGCAAGATAACTTTCTGTTGTACTCTGGAAATTAAACCACAATACAATCGCTAATACAAGCCAGAAAATAAAAGTGAATATATATTCTTTTACAATAAAAGATTTTGTCATGGAATTGGAAATAGGTTGATAAAAAAATTAGAAACTGCAGGGAAAACAGTTTCTAATGGTAAAGATAATTTAAGTTTCTTAGAACAGGAAATAACCTATCCCAAGGGAAAAACTGTGGGGTTTGGACTTAAACTCTTTACTGATGCTCGTAAGACCCGTCTCATATCTCAGATCTACCGTGAAGTTCTTATAATCTAATCCTACACCTCCTGTAACGCCAATATTGGATTTGTCAAACTTTTTAAACCCTTCCTGAATGGCCTGAGAGGCAGATACTTTATTGTTGAAAGCATAGCTGTAAACACCTCCGGCAAATACTCTCACATTAAAGTCATCTGCTTTAATCAGTTTATATCCTACTACCACAGGAATATCAATAGCGTTCCATGAAAGTTTTGAAGAGCTTCCGTCTTGGGATTGGTATGATGTTTTTCTTTTGTTGAACAGAGCTTCTCCCTGCACATACAGTTTTCCGATATCCATTCTTGTCATTACACCTGCCTGATAACCGAATCCGTATTTCCCTTCTAAAGAAGATTCCGTGGAGGTTTTTGTAAAGTTTACCCCTCCCTTTACCCCAATGTGAAAAGCCGGAGTCTGTTGTGCTTTAGTTTCCATGCTGCAAAAAATGCATAATAGCAATGCAGTTAAAGCGAAAAATTGCTGCTTCATAATTTAATTATTGTTAAAAATCTGATGCAAAACAACAACTATGGCGGATGAAATTAAATTTTATTTGATGAATGGCAGAGATGCTTTGATAAGGATCTTTTTTAAGGTGAAAAATAAAACCGGAAGCAGAAATACTTCCGGTTTTTATTAGTTCATTTTAATAAGGCTGTTCCTCACAAATAGAAGGAGGAGTACATCCACCTCCGCCAGGATTTCCACCGCCACCTACTGCAATGCATTGTCCCGGATTTCCGTCTTCATACATTTCACAAGCGTATCCCCATGCGCATTGACAGTCGTCCTGACAATTGTAAGAGTTGCCTCCCATATGACAGCCATCTATGCCGCTGCCCAGAATTGCAGATAAGTCTTTTCTCAAAAGTTTTTTCATTGTTTTCATGATAATTGGTATTAAATGTTATTGTTTACAATTGTACATCCTTGTAAATATAATAAAATTGTCTTAATGTGTTGTAAATGAATTTTATGTGGAGCTTTTATGTAAAGAAAAGCCACTCTGAAAGTGGCTTTTTATGATGAATAAGAAAAGTAGTATTTAGAAATTAAATTCCTTCTGGTACAGCACACGTTCTTTTTGGAAAAGAGGAATGGTTCCTTCATATCGTAAAGGAGCAATTCCAAAGCCGTAGAACATATCCGCCTGGATTTTACCTTTTACTGTAATCACTCCTTTTCTTGCAGGAACAAGAGTTAATCCTAAAGATGAAAGGGCAGAGGCTCTTCCTTTCAACCCTGAGTTAGCAATAGGAATGGTAAGGAACATTAATCCTACAGCTCCTTTTGCTTCTAAACCACCTTCAGCAGATAAATTTCCCTCTGCAAGAGTAATAGCAGGTTCTGATTTCTTTTGAAGATTAATGTTAATCTCCGGAGTTTTGCTTACTAAAAAGTTAGCATTTCCTTCAAGATCCAAAAGCTTTGCCTGTACTTTTCCTGTAGCCTGTACTCCCAGAAAAGGTCCGGCAGATAGGGTAGGGCTTAAGATCAGTCCTGTAGGTCCCAAAACAATAGGAACGATAGGAATATTTAGATAGTCTGTAGTACTTGCGGTGTAGCCCAGGCTTCCTACAATAGTTGCCGTACTCTGAAGTCTGATATCATCCATGATGAGGTTAACATAGAAGTTAGACAAATGTCCCCATGAGAATGTGATATTATAATCAATCTTTGGTGTAAATCCTCCTTGTACATTTACACTGGATGTTCCAGCTGAAGTTAGAGGAAAGGAATACGTTTTATTAAAATTATAACGGTTGAAAGTAATTAATTTCTGATTTTGAAGGTTTTTAGCTTCAATAGAATGTATTCTTTGATTGATCTGCTCAGAAACCATCCCTTCTACAGGAATATAATTCACCATTCTTCCATCAATATTGACGGGAGCTTTACCGGATGGATCATACACACCGCTCAGGGTTCCGCTGTAGATAAATTCTTCAAGCTTCGCACTGGAAGTCTGTACTGTAAATTGGTTGTTCAATTTTGAGACAGAACTTACTTTTGAAAGAATGGTGTTCACTTGATCTCCTTCTATTTTAGTCCCTACAATAACTGTTCCCACGGAGATGCTATCCGTTTGCGGTGTCATACGGCTAAATGTAATTTCTCCTTCATTGTGAGTTGAAATGGCATTTACTGATTCATCATTCAGAATAATAACATTCTTCTGTAAAGTCAGATTTCCCAAAGTCTTCATAGGGGTAGACTCTGCAGGTTTTTCAACAGGAGCATCCGCCGGATCATCCTGAGAACAAGACGTTAAAAGAAACAAACAGAAAAAAGAAAATAGAAAGGAAAAGTAAAAATTTCTGTTGATTTTAAAGTGGTTGGATTTCATTTTCATATAAAGTGATTTTAAGGTTTAATCAAAATTAAGTGAATTATTTAAAACTTACAAAAGAATTGTGTTAAATTAATATCAACAACATAATGATCTTTGATTATGTTTTTATTATATGAAAAATAAAAACCCGCTATCATCATAGCGGGTTCTATATATTATTTTTTAAAGGACATTGTTAAAGGAACGGAAACATTTGAAGAGACCGGTTTCCCTTTGTCTTCTGCAGGTTTCCACTTGCCCTTATCTTTAATCCGGTAGAAAGCGGCTTCAATGAATGCGTTTACATCTTCATTGTTTCCTTTTACCTTGGGATCAAGAGCATTCCCTTTGGAATCTACAACAAAACTTATCGTTGCCTTGTAGGTTTCCGAAGAAAAGTTAAGAAAATCAAGATTTACAGCTTCATATAAAAGTTTTTGAAAAGCGGTTTTTCCTTTATCGTATTCTGCTTCCTTACTCACTTTTGTTTTTACAGGAGGATCTGCGTTGATCATTTTCTGATCCTCAAGAGAAGCTTTATCCAAAGCGGTCTTGTAAGCTGTTATTTTATCCTCTGTCAAAAGCCATTCTTTCTTGGTTCTTAAATCATTAGGCTTAGGATATTTATTATACAGAGCCGTTTTCTTTCTTTCATAGCGTGAGTCTGCCCTCTGAAATTCAGAAACCTGGGCACTGCTGAAAATAAAAGTGAAAATGAATGCTGATGCTAAGACCTTTTTCATGATTATTAAGCTTTTACAATATTAATAATGACTTCAGTTGCTTTTTCCATGCTCTCCAAAGCTACATATTCGTAGGGTCCGTGGAAGTTGATTCCTCCTGCAAAGATATTCGGGCAGGGAAGTCCCATATAAGAAAGCTGAGCACCGTCTGTACCTCCTCTGATCGCTTTGATCTTAGGTTCTATACCTGCTTCAGTCATTGCTTTTGCAGCGAGGTCTACAATGTGCATTTTACCTTCAAACTGCTGTTTCATGTTTCTGTACTGCTCTTTAATCTCTACTTCAGCAGTTCCTTCTCCATGTTTTTGATTGAATTCAGCTACTTTTTCTTCCATGAATTTCTTTCTGGCTTCAAATTTATCTGCATCATGATCACGGATAATATATTGAAGTTTAGCCTCTGAAATATCAGCCGTAATATCCATTAAGTGATAGAACCCGTCAAAGCCTTTTGTTGTGGCAGGTGTTTCATTAGCAGGAAGCATTTGAGCAAATTCAGCCGCTAATAGAGCAGCATTGATCATTTTTCCGTAAGCATAACCGGGGTGAACACTTAATCCGTGGATTTTCACCACGGCTCCGGCCGCGTTAAAGTTCTCATATTCAAGTTCTCCAACTTCTCCGCCATCCATTGTATAAGCCCATTCTGCACCAAATTTAGCAACATCAAACTTATGAGCTCCTCTTCCGATTTCTTCGTCAGGAGTAAAGCCAATAGCAATTCTTCCATGTTTGATTTCCGGATGCGCGATAAGATATTCAGCAGCTGTTACAATCTCTGCACAGCCTGCTTTATCATCAGCACCAAGAAGCGTATTTCCGTCAGTAGTAATTAATGTCTGACCAACATATTTTTTTAAGCTTTCAAATCTTGAAGGAGATAGTGTGAATCCTGTTGCCTGGTTCAAAATAAGATCGTTTCCATCATAGTTTTCCCAAACCTGAGGTTTTACATTTTCTCCGCTGAAATCAGGTGAAGTATCATAATGTGAAATAAATCCGATGGTAGGTCTGTCATCATTTTCAAGGTTAGAAGGAACATAGCCCATAATATAACCATTGCTGTCTATAGAAACATCTTCCAGACCGATGGTCTTAAGTTCTTCAGTAATATAGTTGGCAATATCCCACTGACGTTCAGTAGAAGGTGTAGTTTCACTTTCTGCATCACTGGTTGAATATATTTTTACATAGCTAAGAAAACGGTTCAGTAATTTTTCTTTCCACAAAGGGTTGAATTCTATTGTACTCATCAGATATCATAAATTTTAACAAAGTTAGCAAATTTGATGCTGAGAATACGTTATTTGCGATTTAATATCAATTATTGAAATTATGAATCAGATATAAATCTTTGAAAATCAAAATAGTGTTAGCTTTGTATATATAGTGTACCAAGTAGTTTAGTTTTATTATATTTGAGAAAATCAAAAAGTAAAAATGTTTCTTACCGAATGTCCTAGAGATGCAATGCAGGGATGGGGAGAATTTATCCCTACCGATAAAAAAATAGATTATATCAACTCCTTGATGGATGTTGGCTTTGATGTATTGGACTGCCTGAGTTTTGTTTCTCCTAAAGCGATTCCGCAGATGGCTGACTCTGATGAGGTGGCAAAAAATATCGACAAATCACGTTCCAAGACCAAAGTTTCTGCTATTATTGGTAATTACAGAGGAGCCGAAAAAGCATTAAAACACGAGTCAGTAGATATTCTGGGCTTTCCGTTCTCTATTTCTGAAACTTTTCAGCACAGAAATACGAATAAAAGTCAGGAAGAAGCTTTCGATGAAATCATTAAAATGCTTGAGCTGGTAAAAAGTGAAGGGAAACAGCTTAATATCTATTTCTCGATGGCTTTTGGAAATCCATATGGCGAAATGTGGAAGTGGGAGGATGTTGACCAATGGGCACAAAAGTTTTCGGACATCGGAGTAAAAGATATTTTATTATCAGATACTACCGGAGTGGCAACTCCTGAAACGATTGCTCTTTTGTTTGAAAAAATACCTTCAAAATATCCTGAAATTAATTTCGGGGGACACTTTCATAACCGTTATGAAGATTCTTATTCAAAATTAAAAGCGGCTTACGATCAAGGCTGCCGAAGATTTGATAGTGCCATCAAAGGAATCGGAGGATGTCCAATGGCTAAAGATGATCTTGTGGGAAATATGCCTACAGAACAGGTGATCAATTTTATGAGTGTGGAAAAAGCTGAACATAAGCTGAACCTTCTGAACTTTGAAAGTTCTTATAACAAGGCGAAGGATATTTTTCATTTTTAAGAAGAATAAATTTCTCGCAGATTCTGCAGATCCCACAGATAGAAAAGAAGATCTGCTTAATCAGCAGAATCTGCGAGAAAACTATCAATAGGAGCGGGCTTTAGCCCGCTTTACTATATTAAAATACATATGGCTTTAGCCAAAACATAATTAAATTAACCCAAAAATCAACAAAATGACTCCAATAATTTCGTCATCTGAACTCAAAAATATCCCTGCTGAAAATCTTATTATTCTTGATGCTAGAACCGGAAAAGATGTAAAGCAAAATTATCTTGAAAAACATATTCGCGGAGCAAGATTCATTGATCTGGATAAAGATCTGGCTGAAATAGGAGAAAATGCAGCTTTTGGAGGCAGACATCCGCTTCCGTCGGTAGAAAAGTTTGCTGAAACGCTTTCTGATCTGGGGATATCAGAAGAGGCCCATATTGTTGTCTATGACGACAAAAGTGCTTCCAATGCAGCAGCAAGAGCATGGTGGATGCTGAGATCTTTCGGGTTGGAAAAAGTTCAGGTTCTTGATGGCGGAATGCAGGCAGCGGAAAAAGCAGGATTAGAATTTTCTTCCGGGGAAGAGAAATTTGATAAAGCAGCTTTAATTAAAAAAAATCACTGGAGTCTTCCGGTTTCGAGTCTGGAAGTGGTTGAAAATGAATTAACAAACGATTCTTCTACAGTTATTGATGTAAGAGATGCTTATCGTTATAAAGGAGAATCTGAGCCTATTGATTTGGTCGCGGGGCATATTCCGGGAGCGATTAATATTCCTTTTTCTGAAAACCTTGATGAAAGCGGAAATTTTCTGAGCCCGGAAATCTTAAAAGAAAAATACAGCCAATTCTTAAAAGATAAACCTGAACACCTTATTATTCATTGTGGATCAGGTGTTACAGCTTGTCATACAATTTTAGCCCTGGATTATGCAGGATTTCCCATTCCGGATCTGTATGTAGGTTCATGGAGTGAATGGAGCAGGAGAGAAGGCAAGGAAATCGCAAAAGATATTTAAAAATAAAAACCCCGAAAATACTTCTTCGGGGTTTTATATTTGTTAAGAGTGATTAAAGCATTCCCAGCTCAAACTTCGCCTCTTCGCTCATCATATCCTTATTCCAGCTCGGTTCGAAAGTAAGCTCTAAATCTACACTGTTTACATGCTCTACTTCAGCCACTTTATCTTTTACTTCCTGAGGAAGTGTTTCTGCAACCGGACAGTTGGGAGTAGTAAGTGTCATGATAATTTTTACGTCAGCATCATCGGAGATCTGGACATCGTAAATCAGCCCTAATTCGTAAATATCTACCGGAATTTCAGGGTCATATACGGTTTTTAATACACCAATGATTTCCTCACCAATGTCAGCAATTTGATCGTCTGTAAATTTCATTTTTTAATCTAGATTGATATTCCTTTTCAACAAATCTTCCTGACGCATGCGCCGGAAAATATTTGCCAAAGTTAAGACATCTTTTTCACAATAGTCAACAATTCTCTGCAAGTCTTTTTCTATGTAGTAAATTGATGAAACCATTGAGCCGTCAATATCATCTTTCGGAGTAGGAATACCAAAGACATGCGCCAGTAGTTCCAGCGATACAAAACTCTTATAGTCTCCGAATTTCCAAAGCTCCATTGTATCTATGTGGGGAACCTCCCATGGTTTTTTTCCAAACATCTGGAACGGTGCCGGTGGCTGCATTCCATTGATTAGATATCTTCTGGCAATCCAAGGAAAATCAAATTCTTTTCCGTTATGTGCACAGAGAATCACATTGTAAAGCCTTGGACTGTTGAAGATTTCTCCAAATTCCTGAAGCATTTTCTTTTCATCATGTCCGGAAAAGCTTTTTATTTTTAACGTTTCATTCTTTTCGACCATTCCGATGGTGATGCAGATGATTTTTCCAAATTCGGCCATAATACCGGCTCTGTCATAAAATTCTTCTGCGGAGATATCGTCTTTTCTCTGAAATTTGGTTTTTTTATCCCAAAGATATTGCTCGGTTTCAGATAATTCGTCCCATGATCCTGCCTGTGGAACAGTCTCAATGTCAAGGAATAAAACTCTTTCTAAGGGTATGTTCTGTATCATATGTGTTTTGTTGGGTATCTATCCTACCTGCATTCCATTTTTTGTTGGCAATGAAGGAGCCAAAAGTGTAACATCTTTTTTGTCCTCTCCATATAAGCCTAACACAAGACATTCGCTGAAGAAATTGGCAATCTGCTTTTTAGGGAAATTGACAACCGCTAAAATTTGTTTTCCTACAAGTTCTTCTTTTTTATAAAGAGAGGTAATTTGAGCAGATGATTTTCTGATTCCCAGGTCTCCAAAATCTATTTCCAGCTGATACGATGGATTTCTTGCTTTTTCAAAATCATTCACAGAAATTATCGTTCCGCATCTGATGTCTATTTTTTCAAAATCTGCCCAGGTGATCTCTGGTTTTACTGTCATGGTAATTCGTTTATTAAATGTTCTACTTCTGTTTTCTGTTCTGCATACTTTTGCTGCAATACTGAGCCTTCACCCATTCTTTTGTAGTATTCCAATGCTTTTCCTCCAAAGAATTTTTTATGAAAATCCGAAACTTCCGGGATCTGCGGGAAAACTTTGTGAAAAAGCATTTCATAATACGCCTGAAATTCCCTTTCATTTTTGTCTTCAATAACTTGTCCGGGTGCTTTTTGTCTTACATGAAGCATTTCGTGGGCAACCATATTCAGAACAAGGTTCAGGTCAAAATCAAATAAATTTCGTGGGATCATTACGGTTTGGGGTCCTCCCAGGTCTCCTTCTGCCGTAAGAAGCATTGAAGTAGGAGATAGCTCTTCCCTGAAACCAAATCCAGCAAAGTTCTCATGTTCCAAGTCAAAAGAGTGGATCAGATATTTTGCTGCATCCAGAATCTGGTTGTGTTCTTTGTAAGCCTCAAGGTGTAAGTTGATCTGCTCGAAATTCATCTGAAGTATGTTTTAAACAAATGTATTAAAATATTGAGAATACTAAAGTTTTTACTTGAAAGGATTAATATAAAATAATCTTTTTATACGTCAAGTTCTGTCGCTTCTGGGGGTGACCTTTGCTTCAAGAAAAAACACAATATGAAACTTGACTTAAAAATTCCAGGTGGACATCTTTCGCCGGAAACCACCTAAAAAAATAAGGCTAAAACCTGAAGACAATCTACTAAAAAGAGCTTCAGATCTTAACCTATTTTAAGACAAACACAAATTTTCAAAAACATGAGTGATATAAAAAATTAGTAAATGATTTAGTATATAAAGGAGTTAAGGAACTTTGGTTCGATCCTAAGAATTATGAAACCAAAGAAGCGAGCAACAATTATTTTTATTCTCCTTTCTCTTCAGGCTATGTTGGTGATATTGATATTCCGTTCAAAGTAAGACTGCCTTTAAGTTTGAAAGAGAAAGAATTGAAAATTACTGCAGTACTCGGTTCTGAAACAGGTTATATTACGATACAGCCAGGAAAAGAAATCAACTATGATATAAGAATAGATACTCAAGGTGAAGAAATTGAATATATATTAACATACCATTACACACAAAGTCTTACAAAGAAAACGGATGTTGCTTTAGTTCTCAAAACTTATAATGTCTTTGATTTTATTAATCTCTTAAAATATATTAATATAAAACCAGCGAATGAAACGTTTATCAATGATGAATTCCGGAAGGGTTTTTCAAGAGTGGAATCAAGTGATAGTAAACTTAGCTGGCTTTATGAAAATGCATATCCATCTGCTATAAAGGATAGGAAAGATGAGCAGCTTTGGAATGATTTGTTAAGACTTTCCCGATATGATGGAGAAAAATGGTTTGTAGATACAGGCTCTGCAATTATGAATATTGCCCAAAACTTCAGTGATATAAAATGGATTATTGATAAACTTAAAGCTAATCAGGAGACTTTGCTGGAGGTTTATAATACAATAAGTGATTATGAAACCAAATCTGCTTTTGCAACTATTGTCAATGCATTCATCATATTGGAAGGGAATAATCTTCATAAACCCGTTTTTTTGAAAGGTAGTTTATATAGTCTTGATAAGTTTACACCTACGGCAGAGAATAAACTTTTTAGAATTACAAGCCAAAAATTAGTTTCCACAAGGGTCATAGCTTCTAATATGGGGGCTGTTACCTCGCAAAACTTTGTAACTGTAGAAGATGCAAACCTCAACCCCTGTGATTTGGTGATCATTGAAGATACTGATATAAAAACGTCTTTAATAAAGCCTGTAAAAACAGCACCCAATGCCGCTATTATGCTTTATTATATGGCAGATCATGCAAATCATGAGGAATTAGTAAAAATGGTCCGTATTACATTAGATGTGGCGGCTGTTTTGGCAGCAGCCTATTCAGGAGGAACCTCTTCCGTATTAATAAGATTTACAGAAGCTGGATTAGCTCTTACGAATATTATGATGATGGATGAAGGGATACGTAAATTCCTATCGGAAAACGGAGCAGAATGGTTTGTGGAAAATTGGGATACTATTTACCTGATGGCGGGTTTAGGCTTTTTAAGTAAAGTAATAATTAACGGCATTCTTACTAAAGGTCCAGCCTTATTAGAGTCTTTAAGAAATGCAAAGAATATTCCCAGAAATTGGGTTCTCTTTAAAAGAGATTTAGAAAAGCTTATTAAAGAACTGGAAGCCTATGAAGCAAGACAGGCCGCTATTGTTACTAATGAAATAGATGAAGTAGTAATAAAAGGAGACAGATATGCATTATGGAGAAAGATTCTTAATCTTTCCTCTTCTCAGGAAAAGTATCTTGAGCAGGTAGTAAGAGAACTCCAGTTTAAAGGAATTTCACTGAAAAAAATTGCTGAGGAATCATATGAAGTATTTTATAATGGGGAAAAACTAAAAGTAGGTTCCAGCCAATCTTTGGGAAAATTATTACAGAAACTGTATTTTGTTTCTTCAAAAAACTTTGAAAGAGTTTTATATAGCTATTTTATTTCTGTAGAAGAAAGCATTGTTTTTATTGATGATGTGGCAAAAGAACTCTCAAAAAATGGATTGGGAGGTTATACCCGGTACATACAAAACCTGCAGAGAGATGAATTACTTATTGTAAAAACAGGAAATACTACAGAAACAGGTTATACAGTACTTTATAAAGGCGAAGAAATAGCGGCTGAAGTTTCAAAATCTTCAAAGGAAGCCTTTAAAAGGCTCATCGATAAAACCAAAAATATCTGGAATAATAAGGGAGATATCCTTGCAGACCAAATTAAAAAGCTGCTTTTAATAGTAAAGAAAAGCAAAACTATGGTCAACACATCTGCCAGAATAGGTGAGAAGGGCACAACTGAAACGATACAATGGGGAACCGTAAAAATGAAGCTGCATCCAAAGTTTGATGAGATGATGCAGTTTTTAAAAGAAAGAAATATTAAAATAATAGAAATTGCAGATATTACGAAAGATGTGGGATATACTGAAAAGTTTGTATTTACCCGACAGCTGGAATTGGTGAGAATAGATAAAATTATAGAATGGCATCCCGAAATGCGTTTCCTTGATCTTGAACATGAGATTGACCATATTATACAGCTAGAGAGAAACTTGCAAGGAAAATATGCGACAACAACGGAAATTATTAGAAGACCAGGCGTAGAAGTTCCACAAGATATGCCAAAATTAGGATATTTAATAAGCGTTGAACGAAACTTTTTGGAATATGAAGTCCGTGTAAAAGAAGTGCTCAGACTAAAAGCAAGCGGAGCACCAAAAGAACTTATAAAAGAACATTTGGAAGGGTTAAAAGATGCTTATAAAACTTTTGAAGATTCCAAACCAAAATATATTGGTGATAAATTAAAATATAATGAATGGCAAAAAAAACATTTTCCTGATTTTAATGAGTTTGATTTTAATAACTTTATTTACTAAATTTTAAAACATGAATGGAAATGAATTTTACAACTACAAATTGATAGTAATGTTTGGAAATAATTTCGGAAAAGGACTTTATTCTAAAAATATGATGCTGATTAGATTTTATGAGAGAGACTCTATTATTTTTATTCCTTCTTATGATACCAGTAAATACCCTTTTCCACCTTTGAACGAAGAGATGGATTACGTGGGCCCGAAAATAGAAGACAGAGGAACAAAGAGAAGGATAAATGCTTTTACCGAAGCACCTGTTATATTTTTTGAAGACAATGAAAGAGCCGGAAAAAATTTCAACCTTGATTTTGAATATGATCTAGATAACTTAGATGGTAGAATTTCACATATCAAAAAGCGCCATGTTCTTTACTGTGTAAATTCGCAAACATACAAATGGCTGTATCAGACTTTAAGAAAAGATTTTTACAGTCATCCGCCTGGATATCGTCATAATAGGGAAAACTCGATTCATAATAAAGCTTTACAGTTTATAGAAGAAAAATTGGTATTACTAAAAGATGAGTTACCGGATAGATTTAGGGATAAAATTTTTAGAAAAGAAGAATAAATTATAGAGGGCATTTTTATGCTCTCTTTTTATGTCGGAAAAGCATAAATCTGAGTTTATCTACTAAATTTTAAAACATGAATGAAAATAAATTTTACAATTATAAAATGGTAGTATTGTTTGGGAATAATTTCGGAAAAGGGCTTTATTCTAAAAATATGATAATGATTAGATTTTATGAAAGGGACTCTATTATTTTTATCCCTTCTTATGATACCAGTAAATACCCTTTTCCTCCTTTAAATGAGGAGATGAATTATATTGGTCCCAAAATAGAAGACAGAGGAACAAAGAGAAGGATAAAAGCTTTTACGGAAGCGCCTGTTATATTTTTTGAAGACAATGAAAGAGCTGGGAAGCATTTTAAGCTTGAATTTGAATATGATAAAGAGGGTTTCAGTGGAAAAATATATCACAATAAATATTTTCACATAATTTTTGTGTAGATTCAGAAATGTACAAAAGATTATATCAGACTTTAAGAAAAGATTTTTTTGAGTATCCTAGTGGGCATCGTTTTAATAGGGAAAACTCTATTCATAATGAAGCTTTACAGTTTATAGAAGAAAAATTGATATCATTTAAAAATGAGTTACCTGAAGAGTTTAGCAATAGGGTTTTTAGGAAAGATGAAAAATATGAGTGAACACGGATTTTATAATTATAAGTTAATAGCAATGTTTGGGAACAATTTAGGGAAACCTTATTCTAAAAATATGGTATTGATTCAATTTTACGAAAGAGATTCTATTTTGTTAATCCCTCATTATAATACGACTAAATATCCTTTTCCACCCTTAAATGAAGAAATGGACTATATTGGTCCAAAAATAGATGATCGAGGAACGAAGAGAAGGATAAAAGCTTTTACAGAAGCATCTGTTATATTTTTTGAAGATAATGAAAGAACCGGAAAAAACTTTAACCTTGATTTTGAATATGATCTTGATGATTTAGGCGGTAAAAGTTCTCATGTCAAAAAGCGTCATGTAGTTTATTGTGTAGATTCTCAAACATACAAATGGCTGTATAAGACTTTAAGAAAAGATTTTTACAGTCATCCGCCTGGATATCGTCATAATAGAGAGAATTCAATTCATAATAAGGCTTTACAGTTTATAGAAGAAAAATTGATATCATTTAAAAATGAATTACCAGAAGAGTTTAAAAACAGAGTGTTTAGAAAAGAAGAATAAATTATAGAGGGCATTTATATGCTCTCTTTTTGTGTCAAAAAAGATAAAATGTAAGTTGAAATTTGTTTCTGTTAAAAAGAGAGGATAGAATATATGAGTAATCTCAAATTTTTTACTGATGTTATCTTCAGCAAGTAATAATATGCAACATACATTTCAAGCCACCAATTGGGTGGTTTTTTTATTGTTGAAAAAAATATTAAAATATTTTTATACGACGAGTTCTGTCGCTTCTGGGGGTGATCTTTGCTTCAAGAAAAAACACAGAATATGAAACTTGACTTAAAAATTCCAGGTGGACATCTTTTGCCGGAAACCACCTAAAAAAATAAGGCTAAAACCTGAAGACAATCTACTAAAAAGAGCTTCAGATCTCAACCTTTATAAAAACCAAAACAAAATTAAAAAATGGAAGCAATTAATCAAAATAATAGCTCACAAACTTTATTCAGATTTGCGACGATGCGCAGCGCAGAATTGTCTGATCCAAAGAATAGGGAGAAAAGATTTATTTTCAGAAACTATCTAAGACAAAAGGGAGTAATTGATCCACGAGTAGAAGCTGGGGAATCTTTGAAAAACGTCTGTGAAAAGATCACAGGGTTAACCATAGAAACAGAAGCATCATTAAAAGCTAAAAGTGTACAATTTTATGAATTGTCAGTTTGGGTTGCAAAGAATAAAGCAAAAGCAACCAAAGAGGAGTTTGATGCTAAAATCAAAACTTATAAAGAGACTCCAAAACCTATCGTTGAAATTGACTCTAACATTTGGGATAATCTTATTTATCAGGTGGTCACTCAAAAAGATTTTTACGCAAAGGAAACTTTAATGCAATTTTTACATCTGGATCATATTCTTTCCAATTATGATGGAACTACTCAAACGCAGTATGAAGATGTTATTAAAGCCAAAGTTGTTCTTCCTAAGGAGCTTTTTAGTGCTAAGACTGCTTCTTCAAATACAGCTGTTTCAAGAGAGGGGAGTATGCAAAGTTATCCTTTGAGTGATAGTGCCTTGAAGTTTGCAGAAGCTACAGTTAACTTAAAAGGAAATAAGGAGCTTAAAAGAACTTTAGAACAGCTTGAGAAGAATTATAAAAAAGAATACGGAGCGGCTTATGATTTTGCCTACAAACAATATCAAGAAGAGGTAAGACCTGAGCAGTCCAGATATGATGCTCTTGTCAAAGAACAGGAATATCAGAAGGAAATTTTCCTGGCAGCAGATAATCGTGAAGGACTATCAAGTTTAAAATATATTCCGGTTCCGGAAGTAAAGACTTTTACATTTAATTTTCGTCCTGAAATTCAGGCAGATGATCTGCAAAGAAAATTAAGCCAAGAAAATAACGAATCTTTACAACGAATTTTTGGGACATCAAACTCATTAAATGATGTTTCAACCTTTACAGAGCTTTTTCAGACCATTGAACAAAACAGCCAGCAGCTGCAGCAAACGATATTAAATAATACAAATCTTACTCCACAGGTTTCTACAACAGTAGGAGGTGTTGTTATTCCTGTAACGCAATCTGTAAATACTCAGGAGATTCCTTTTTTTGCAAGAACAATGAGTGGTAATATGGGATTGGGGGATCATACCATGATTCTAACAACTGATATCAATGCTCCTAAGCACATTGTAAGTGGAAATTACAATATAAAGTCATATGATGATCAACTTTTAGCAGGTGGAACCCTGGCTTATACATTTGATGCTCCCAACGTAACATCTTTATTCAATACTCCGGAAAAAATTCCCGCTGCTGTTATAGATAAAAATGAAGTTTTGCTATTGGAAGGAGAAGTTATTCTTAATGATGGACTTGCCTATACGATGAAAGCGAAGTTATTGTGGACGGCAAATAGAATGTACAGATTTGAAGGACCAGGAACATTTACATTAAAAAATAAAAGTACCGGAGGTGATGGAGGGGCAAGTAACTGTCTGCCTGTTTTGTTAAGAACCAGATCTTTTCAGAACTATTCGGACAGATGGTTGCTAAGTATGACACCTAAAGAGACTACATCGTTATTTTCATCAGCTTCAGGAATAATCAAAATATTGGATAATAATGGGAATGTAGTTCAAACCTCAAATCAATTACAAGTTGCCGGTGGGGGAGATTACTTATCCCTGTTTAGCGATGGTGTTTTTCCTCAATTACAAATTACAGATGCTATAAAGAATGGCTGCCAGCTTGAAGCAGAGCTTACCCTTGATGACGGAAAAGTATATACCTGTAAAATTCCGATGACAATATATACTGCAGGAGGAATAGATTCAGTAACAAAAACCTATAATCTGACAGGTGAAGGAAGTATTTGTCTGAAAATTAAAGATACTCCGACAACACCTGAGGATGATCAGACATTCATCCCGTCAGGCTTTGGAATGAAAAATATTGGGATTGCAGATTATCGAAAGGTAGAGCAAAGCACTTACTGTTATGTAGAAGGAGATGTTTCACATATTGAAAACGTCATGGCAAGGGAGTATAGAGAAAAATCTTCGCGAAGATTAAAAAGAAGTGAATCCCAAACTACCAAATCTACGGAATCTGAAAAAGAGAAATTGACGGATACTACTTCTACGGAAAGAAATGAGATGCAAAGCGAAATTTCTAAAGTACTTCAGGAATCTAAGGATTTTGCAGCGCAGGCAGGATTTAATGCATCATGGGGAGCGGGAGCAAAGTATATGCTAAATACTGCTGCCAACTATGCTACTCATAGTTCCAAAGAGGAAAGTAACAGACAGGCCGTTACCGAGGCTAAAGATGTTACCGCCAGAGCCCTGGAAAGGATTGTCACCAAAGTGAAAGAAGAACGAATTGATAAAATCCTTGAGGAATATGAGGAAAACAACAAACATGGTTTTGATAACACCAAAGGCAGCAACCATGTCGTAGGGGTATATCGCTGGGTGGATAAAGTAGTCAAAAACCAGATCTTTAACTATGGAAAGAGAATGATGTTTGAGTTTATGATTCCGGAACCTGCCAAATTACATTCACTAGGAATGAAGGTAAGTAATGTTGTTGAAAATCAATTGGTAAAGCCTATTGATCCGAGAGAATCTGCCGGGATGCAGATCAAAGATTGGAGTGCTCTGGCAGATTCCACAAAACTAAAATATTGGCTGGGTTATTACAATGTTGAAGTTGATGAAAGACTGGAACCAGTTGTGTATGTAGGAAAATCCATTGATTACTCATCCACGGAATCAAAACAAGCGTCTTCAAAATCTGACCTTATTGCGATCCCGGAACATTATATCACTGAATCTTATGTTGTTAAAAGCAGTAATTCTTTCCCTGGTTACAATGGTTGGGGAAGTGGGGCCAGCTTATTAGTAGGAGGAGATAGTTCGTCTAATGCATTTTTGAAATTCGTTAGAGAGGTTCCTATCACTATTGCAACAACAAATGCCCATTATTTCCACGCAACGGTTAATATCAAATGTGTGTTGCAGGAAGAATATAAAAATGGCTGGCTGCAGAAAGCATTCAATAAAATTATTGAAGCCTATAAAATTGAATTGAGCAAATATGAAGCTGCTTTGGCAGATGCAAAAGCTGTAGGAGCTCAGATCAAAGGATCTAATCCAGGATTCTACAGAAAAATTGAAAATACCATTTTAAGAAGAAACTGTATTTCCTATATGCTGAATCAGAATCCTGATGCATTACTCACTTTCGGTAAAAAAAGATATTATACCAATGATAATGCTTCTACAGAAACTTTTCAGAATACAGACATTAAGGTGGATGAAAAACTGGATCAATATGCTGCATTTATCAAATTTATGGAGCAGGCGTTTGAATGGGAAATCATGAGTTATTATTTCTACCCCTATTATTGGGGTGAAAGAAAATCATGGGCAGATTTATATCAGTTTGATGATAATGATCCTACGTTCAGAGCATTTATGCAGTCAGGTATGGCAAGAGTTATTGTTACGGTAAGACCAGGATTTGAAGAAGCAGTGAGACATTTCCTGGCTACAGGACAAATCTGGAACGGAGGTGAAGTCCCTGTTATTGATGATCCTTTATTCTTATCCATTGTGGATGAATTACGCTCACCAAAAGCGACAAAAGAAGGAGAGCCGTGGAGAGAGAAAATTCCGACTTCCCTTACCATTCTTCAGGCAGGATCTATTGGACTGAAAGTTGAAAAAGCTTTGCCTTGCAACTGTGAGCCGGGAGTGAAGTTTGATGATGAATTGGGAGAAATCTGCGGAACCAATTTTGAACCCAATGACAATCTTCTTGGAGTGGAATCGCTGGAAGGACAGAAAGTGATTTTGGGAGACTGGAAATAACATAATTATTAACCTTAAAAAATAAAAAAATGCCAATTATAGGAAAAATTATACGTGTCAATGAATTGCCTCCCATTGGAGAAAGAGAAGTGAACGCCATCTATCAGGTAGCAGCTCCAGGTTCCCTGTCTTATACAGATTATGCCGTTGATGAAAACGGTGATTTAAAAACCCATGCCGTTGTTGATGGAACTATTCCCCTGGAATTAGCTGATAATCATGTCAGTATTTCAAATGCGGATCTTTTAGCAGAAGGAATCGCAAGTCAGGCTCAGTATAATATCAAGACAAAAGAGAAATTAGCTAAGAAACTGGAAATTCCTGTGACAGATGGAAATGCGCAGGATTATCCTAAAATCATAGGAATGAATGATAACGGAAATGTTGCCAAACTTCCTGCAGGTGATCTGGGGAAGAATATGATGAATGCAAACCTTTCCAACAGTGCAGCAAGAAGCCATACTCTTAACGCCTCATTTTCGATCAATACCTTAGGAAACCCTTATGTGTTATCCGGGCTGCCCAATAAGAATTCTGACACCGTTAATTTTCAAAAAGTTGTAGTTCAAAATACCGATGGCTTAAACGCTATTGTTGACAGTAAAAATCTACTGTTGGAAATGCCCAATCAAATGACAGAAGCTGAGAGAGCCGCATGGAAAACTAAAATGAACGGAGGATGGAGCACAGGAACAATGAGTGTGGCTGTTATATCCCCTCCGGTGGTGGATAAAACAGATCGTCCGTTCTGGATTAATCTGAAAGGAGCCAACTTAAATCTTCCTTCCACAAGCTTTAAAGTCGAGTTATGTACTCAGGACAGCATTTCTGCTGATACGGCTACTGTTGTTGCGGCCATCCCTGGTTCACAGGTTCAGTTGTATACCAATGGAATTGATCTGACCTTCTACTACAATTTCAAAAATATTCCGGCAGGAGAATATAAAATAAGACTGTGGAATGGGGTAGCATGGTACTTAACAAGTTTTACCATCCGTGTGGCAAGCCAGATCCAGCGTGTTCCTCTCAATAATATTGTTTGGGAACAGAAAATATACAATAATGCTGTATCATCCGCCATTACACAGGCAGGAGCAGCCGTAAGTTACAGTTCCGACAGTAATGTAAAGACTCCTGCCGATGATTCAAGTTTCATCGCAGCCAGAAAGACCAATCAATTGATTGGTGCAGATGAAGATTTTTACATGAATGTTGAAATTACAGGTAAAACAGCAACGATAAGTGGACCAAACGGTTTTGGAACGATGACCCATTTTGTAGGATTAGTAAATGCCGCCAATGGAGTAGATCTCTTAAATCAAACGGTTGCGAATATCAGACTGGTTCAGTCCTACTGGTATCCTATGTGTAAAATATTCCCTGACAATTCAGCAGAGGCAGTAACCACTGCGGAGCCTACCTATGCTCTTAGTGCAACATTTATAAGACGTGGAGGAAGCTGGACCGTCATTGTCAATTTCAATAACAAAACGGTTACCTATACCAAAACAGGGTATACAGGCCCGGTTGCCTTCGGAATGTATAACATGAATACAGGCGGAAATACAGGCGTAAGTGCCAATATCGTTGAACTGTACAAATTGTAACAAGTAACAAACTTTAAGATAAACTTACTATAAAAAGGCAGAGCCTGAAAATTCTGCCTTTTCATCAAGCAGTGTCTATGAATTGATAGACACTGATATTTAACCAACAAAATTTTAAAACAATGAAAGAAAAATTATTACTACCAGAACAGGTACAGCAGCTTTTAAACGAAATCAATACAACAGATCTCAACCTGGGTGAAATCCAGATATCTGAACATCCTATGCTTCCATCCTTTAACAGATTTATCCGAATCAATAAAATGGTAGTAGACACAGAACTTCCAAGAACCTATCTTTTTTATCAGCAGGTTTTAAGGAATAAAGAAACCAATGAAATTGAACCTTCCAACCTTCCGACTCCGGAATGGCTGATTGGGGAAGAGGAATGGTCAAGTCTGAGAGACGAAAGTTTTAACAGAATACTTGTTCCTGTAGTAGATGAAGAAACGCAGAACCCTGTTCTGGATGAAGAAGGAAATCCTAAAACATCTATTGTTAAAGTGAATACTCACCATTACATGCTTTGGCTTGTGAAGAACAATAAAGTAGGTTTTCTGGATCTTCTGAAAAGCTATTTACAGGAATTTGTTGAGTTGAAAAGCAATGAGCTAAATAAACTGTCTTAAATACCAAGAGTTTGTTTAGATGAATTCAATAACCATTTTACTGGCAGGGCCTTAAAGCTCTGCCTTTTTCAAAAAAGAAAAATTATGGAAACACTTGAGCTTAGAGAAATTATCAGTAAAGAATGGCGTACTGATGATTATATAAGAAAACAGCTGTTATGTAATAAATTAAAATACAGTAATCAGTTTAATCAGCGGTTTATGCTGAATTATAACATCAATGATTATGATGGAACTGCCGAAGAAAAATACATTAAGGATGATAAAGAGAACATTATATACTTAAAAACATATCTCAATAAGAATGCTGAGATTGTTGACCTGGCACAACCAGAGTGTGAAATCAAATTTGTGATTAATGCTGCACAAGAGAAGATCTCCTGCCAGCTTATTTATTTTTATCACAGAGATGCTAATCGGGAAGAGCTTAGGAGAAAAAAAGCAATTGTACTGGAAACCTTTTCTTATGAGGAATTCAGGAGATTGGTCATGCATGTAGGATTTGATGATTTTGAAAATTATTCCGAGTACAAAAACTACTTCACAGAAATCTTTAAATCAAGTTTTCTTAAAGCAAAGAGTGCAGAGGAGCTTAAATTCCTTTATACCAATACTCCTGAGTTTGTTCTTCGGGGAATGGCTCTTGAAAATGAAACGTTATTTGGGCATCTTCTTGCCTTGACAAAACTTGATGATACTGGGATTTTCAGCGGATGGAAGGATGGAAGTTCTGCTTTAGTCAATGTCTTAAAAGCATTTTCCGATCGTTTTTTTTTAGTGGACAAGTTCAAAAAAAGTCCTGAACTCTGCAACAGGATTTATTTCAACCTGGATGGGGTAAGTGAGTTTAATGGAGAAATGAAATCCAACCGTATCATTTTTGCTACTATTCTTATGGAGTATTGCCTGTTTTCTGATAACCGTCCAAAAGCAGGAGCTCCTACTTTCAGGATAGGAAATGAGTATAAAGTCAATACTGAAGTTTTCGGGCTGGCGGGAGATCTATTGGGTTTTGGAAAATCAGATGAAAAAACTTTTTTTCTTCAGCAGCAGAAAGAAGTAACAAAGAGAGTTTTCATTGTACCCAAAGAAGGGGATCCTAATGCAACAGAACAGGTAACAGAAGATCTGGATGAAGGAGCAGAGTTTTATCCTCTCGATATGGTTTATTTCATTGAGCAGCATACATCAGAAACCAATGAAGAAGGGGAACAGCGGGGTACTGTCATGATGGTTCCGGCTATTTATGTAAAAGCGCTGGCTGATGCAGAAAAATGGGAAGATATTAATGAAACGATCCGGATTGTGGCCGATATGGTAGGAGTCGTTTTTGGAATCGGAACATTAGCATTATCCGGAAACCCGTATCTCTTATTAGCAGCGGCAGCAGATCTTAGTTTGGCATTACCGGATCTTACCATACAGGCATTCCGGGCAGAAATTGCCAAGCTTCCCGGAGGAGATGAGTTTCTGCGGCAATGGGATCTTATTTATAACGTATTGGGATCTGCTGTAGCAGTACCACAGCTTGCTGTTGGTTTAGCACAGCTTACTGTCGCTTTTTACAGAAGTTGCTTAAGCTTATTGAAAGCATCTGTGAATGTTGCAGAAAATGTGAGGCAGGGGTTGCGTGCAAGTGCAATTTCCGTATTTTTGGATTTGAACAGCGGAGTTTATCAAAGGAAAGATCTCCGTATGTTTAATCCAACAGAATGGGTAATCCCAAGCGCAGGTTTCATTTCAAAAACATCGGAATGTGATGCATTGATACAGAATGGAGCATTCTTTATGGAGCTTGATGCTGCTGCCATTATGGAGAGTATTGGAAAAAAGGGAGGTGTTAATCCTGCTGCCATCGGCTCAATAAGCAGTAACAGAAAATTTGCTTTAGTGTATAAAGGAGAGATTATTGCTCAGGGAAGCCGTTATGACAAAGCATATCAGAAAGTCCTACAGGAAATAAGAAAAGTAAGCTATGATGCTGAAAAGGTTGGAAAGATATTAGAAGAATATAGGATAATTGCTTTTTGTGAAAGAATACCGAAAATTGCAAATAAATTTCCTTTGGAATCATTGCCTGAAGAAGGTTTTATTCTTTCATATACTTTTGATTCTAATGGCATTTTCAAGCAGTCTACAGGTAATATTTTTAAATCACGAGAATATGATTTTGTAATTACAAAATCTGGTGAATTAAGAATAGGGAATAAGCATCATCTTTTAGGTAATCGTGAGAATGTTTTAGCAGCAGGAAGTATGAGTTTTAAAAATGGGAGAATTTCAGAATTACATAACCTATCTGGTCATTACAGACCAACAATTGAAGAAGCAATGAGATTGGAAAAGATTTTACAGGAACTTGGAATACCTATAAAAAAAGCAAGATATGATATTTATATAATACATGCTAATGAAGAAGGTTTTGTTACAGGTATGAAAATAAATAAGAGAATATTTATAGAAAATTTAAAATAATAAAAATGGAACAAATTATTATAAAACTATTAGGCTTTTTAAAATTTAATGACTGGGAAAGTTATAAAAGTTTGAAAAATGAATTATTAAGTGTAGATACTAAAAATCTTATTGTTCAAATTTTAAATGAAAGTCGATTTAGAGATACTGATGTAAAAGCACTTCTTTTAGTTATCCCAGAACTATGGAAAGATTTTAATATGGATGACTGGATGTATATTATTCGGAAAGTTGATCGTTCAGCCAACTATAGAGTATTAATTGATAATGAGCCTTGCTTTGAAGATATACGGTTTTTATATAATTGGATTGGAGTTGATAGTATTAAATTATACCAAAACGGATCAGGTATTCCTGAGAAAAGTAAAAAAAGTTTAGACCGTGTATTTCCAGTGCTTTTGACAGATCCTATGAGGGAAGGTGAATTATATAAAGAAGACTTTCAAGATGGAACTTTTGGAGACATAAAATATTTCCGAGATATGAAAACGCGATTAATAAGTCAAGGAGCAAAGCCAAGTCCAATGCCAAATTTATAATGACTTTATAGAATGGTAATCCCGAGTGCAGGATTCATTTCAAAAAACATTTGAATATGAAGCATTTAAATTGGACTATTGAAGGTCTGGAAGAGGTTATCTATATAACAAAAGCTGATAAAATTAATCATTAAAAAATACAATGGGGCTAACCTATAATATATGCTTTAAAAGAAAATTAGAACAAAAACAGGAATTAACAGGCCTTATTAAAGCACATGATAATTCACTTTTCTTAATATCTAAACTCTATGATTCTATTTTCGGTAGTGTGAACGGAGATTTTGATGGTGAGTTGATTGATTTGGAATTTGCAGGGGCTTCTTATGTTTCATTTGATGTTATAAAAAAACATGCAGTTTCAATATTATTAAGAAAATCTGTATTACAAATGGTTCATAAAATCACTAATGAAATTTATCCTAACGAAGACTATTATTTAATTTTTAATGGAGATTATATCTTTGAAAAAAGGGAAAATGGTATTTTAAAAAGAAATAGCAACAGTGATTTTTATGAAGGACTAGATTAAATTGAAAAATAATTATATAACGGCAGCCATGAGTTGCCGTATTTTGTTTAAATACTATACATATAAAATATAAAATAATGGAACAGATTATACAGAAATTACATCATGGAATAAAACAAAGTGGTTGGGATTCTTATAAGCCTTTAAAAAATGAATTATTAGCTTATAATTCTAAAGATTTAATAATTAAGCTGCTTAATTCTGAGGATTTTAGGTATAAAAATATAAGAAGCCTTTTTGTTATTATTCCTGAATTATGGAAAGATTTTAATCTGGATGATTGGATGTATATTATTCGAAAAGTTGACCGTCCTACAAACTACCGATTATATATTGATGACGGACCCTATTTTGAAGACATTCGTTTTTTATATAACTGGATAGGTATAGATAGTATTAGTTTGTATAAAAATGATCCGGGAGTTTCTTCTAAAAATAAACAAAACTTGGATAAAGTATTTCCAATGTTTCTACATGATACATTAAGAAATGGAGATTATAAGGAAGAATTTTCAGATGGAACATTTGGAGACATAAAATATTTCCGAGATATGAAAACACGATTAATAAGTCAAGGAGCAAAGCCAAGTCCGATGTCAAATTTATAATGATTTTTGATCATTCTAATTTATACGGATAATAAGACTAGTTAAAAAGTTAACCGTTCAATTTTTGAACGGTTAACTTTTTTTGATTGCAATTTAAATTAGATATCTGTTTACTCGATTATTAGATGAGAAAAGTGCTCAAGCAAATCGTTTACCTGTTTATGGTAACGAAAGGATGCTTATGGGAGATTTTAATATTCCGAAAGCAATTACTGATAAGTATTCAGGATTAGGCGATTTAGTTCTTTCTGATGCAATGGCTTTTTATCAGACGAATAAGAAGTTTGGTCAACTGGATGGAGTTATAGGATGGTGGAAAAAAGCAACAATGTATGAAGATTATGGAGGCCAATCTATTAACCTAACTAAATTCTGGGAAGCAGGAGCTGCTGGAAAAAGTATCGAAGAAGCCGCATTATCAACTTTTACAGGTTCTAAAATGAAAGCAAAAGGATTCGGTAAAGTAAGATATGGACTTCAATACATCACAGAAAATGAGGTAATAATTAATTTTTTAAAGAAATAATATGGAAATAACTTTTAGTAATACAGCAAAACATAATCAAGATCATTTTGATTTTATTGCCAATAGAGCGAATAGATATGTACATGGTTCAAAATATATGTATTCTGATGAGGATTATTTGCAAATAATTCGTAAATCTATTCCTAATAGATTGGAATCTTCAGATTATAAAGATTCACCTCTTACGAAAGAAGAAACAATGGCTTTTAATGAGGCTTTGGAAAGACAAATCGAATACTGGTTATCATTAAGAGTGCATATTCCTATAAAAGAAGGAACAGATACTGTAACTTATAAAGGAGAAACTATAGAACTTGATATCCGGCCTATTGATATCAATGACAATGATAAGGCTTTACGAGATTTATTACGTCTTCACGATATTATAAGAGAGTGTCTGGAAGAAGATAAGCCTCTATGTTTAAGTATATATGAGGAAGAATAAGTAATTTTTAAACCGCTCAGTTTTGAGTGGTTTAATTTGTTAATAAAATTATAATTCTTTTACTTGAATTTGAATAACGAGCTTCCTAGTTTGTCTAATATATAATGGTAATTATTATTAACTACTTTTATAAAAGAATTGTTTTAAGAATTTTCTTTTTATAATCAAAAATAAATTTTAATCTATAGAAACGTTTTGATGTTACCTTATCGTTAATAAAAGTTGCAGGAAGTTTAGCTGAAAAAATAAGGTGTTTTAACTCATTTTGTATTTTTTCGTTTTTCCCCTTTTCAATTTTTATATTAGATATAGTTCTATTTTCTTCTACAATAAAAGAAAAAATAAAAGTATTTTCAACGGGCAAAATATCATTATCAAAAATCGCAAAATTAAAGGATTTAGATAGTTTTTCAATTTTAAAATATACTAAATTATCATCTATATTGTAATTTTCTGGTATTTCTTTGTAATTTTTTGGAGGGGGAGGATTCATAACCTTTTCTTCCTGTCCGGACAATGACAAAAAAGTAAAAATAGAACAAAGTATAAATAAATTTTTCATATAATAAATTTGTGTTAATTCAAAAGTAATAATTTTTATTCAGAAAAACTTTTCATTTTAGATTTTTAAAATATGCTCAATAGGTTAAAATTAATCAGTCAGGTAGCAAAGCCAAGTCCAAAGCCAAATTTATAATGACTTGGAATAGTTTTAGAAACATTTTAAACTGAAATAAACCCCGGCCGTCTTTAAAGGCGGCCGGGCTATTTAAACTAAAAAAATAAATTAAGGATGTTCATTTCTCGCTCTGATGACCAGATTGACTAAATCCGAGCCGCCACTTGCAAAATTATCGCTTGGATTATGCGCGCTTTGAGTAGCCACAGCATACGGAGAACCATCCCAATATCCCCAGAAAGGGCCTCCGCTTTGTCCAGGCCATATATCTGCCTTATGGCTCATGCTCTCGTTGTCATCAGCACTCCAGAAATCTCCATCCAGTGCGATACCTGTCTGGTAGGTAGGTCTTTGCGTTCCTGTAAGATCTCCCGGATAGCCTGCGTGAGTCCAGTAAGCACCTCCGTCCCATGAATCGGAATAGGATTTTGAACCTAACCAGCCTGTGCTGTTTCCGATTGGTCTGTCCAATACAATCACAACATAATCGTATTGAATTTCTGTAGAATCAATAGAAGGTCCTGCAACTTTATACTTGTAATACGTTAAAGTACCCCAGGCAGTTCCGTAAGGAGCGCTTCCGTTGTAATACATCGGGGTGAATTTCAGCCATCCTGTTGTATTATTAGGCTGCCAGTCTACAATGTGAGAGCAGGTAAGAAGGTGTCTAGGCCCGATCATCACACCGCTTCCAGACCCCAGAGAACTTTCTACTCTGCCGACACATCTCCACGGATAGGCTGTAGAATTGTATACTTTTCTCTGATCGACTCCAAAAATGGTTCTTGCATTTTCAGGAGTCAGGAAAGAATCCCTGTCGATAAATTTAGGTTTACGGTCTCTTTTCGGTTCAAGTTTCGGATTGTACTCAAAATCAGCATGAGTAGGGTAGAAATGGTCAGTTTCCAGTGCCCGGTTTTCTGCTGTTTTTTCATCCATAGGCATTCCTATTGTTTTCATTCCTTTAGGAAAAGTTCTTCCGTTAATGGTTTCCATAGCCGGAGCCTGGCTGAATAATTTTTCGATGGCTGACGGTTTTTCAGTTGATTTTGCTTTAACAGTTCTAAGTCTTAGAACTTCTTCAGCGGTCATTGGATTGTTGTTTTCGGTTTTAGACATGATTATTATTTTTAATCTGGTAAATTCCTACTCTTTTGATGGCTTTTCGGATTCCGCCGGTAATGGTTATTAGTTAAGTGAATATTTTTTGTGAAAATTCTGCAGTGATACTTTCTGTCTGGTTGATCTGGGCAGCTCCCATAGCCGCTAAGGCAATGGCAACCTGTTTATCAAGAGTTTTTCTTACAATATTACCGTTGGTAGCACGCAATATTTTACAGAAATGATACGTAAAATAGCCTCGTATCTGTCCGCTGATATTTCCTTCCATGGATACCTGATTGTCTTTTGCTGCAGCCCATAACGTATGATTCATTCCGGCAACAGGCACAAGCGCTTTAGTGAGAATGGTTGATTTTTTTGAATTTTTAGAGGTCTCCATTTCGCTGGCGTAAGTGAGATAAAACTCATCCTCAAGCATTGGAGGGATATAGCGGGCTGTTTCGTTGAGAAGATCAGCTTCCAGTCCCAGATCCATTTTTCTGGTTCCTGTTCCCGAATAACAGCAGTCGAAGATAACTTCCATATTTACTCCGGCTTTTAGCTTGCTGAGAACAGTTTTAAAATCATCATCCCGAATGACACCGTTATTGGCGTAATCATGCGGACAAATAGCTTCGTCCAAACCATCCAGTTCAAGATCCGATCCGATATTGGCCACTCTGGTTCCGTGTCCTGAATAATAAAAAACGAGAGAGTCTCCTTTTACGCTTGTGCTGATCATGGATTTCAGATAGTTCAATATATTCGCTCTTGTAGCATTCTGATTGGTCAGGATTTTAATCTTTGCGGGACTAAAACCACAGATCACCAATGTATTTGCCATGTCTCTAGCGTCATTTACACAGCCATTAAGATCCGGACCTCCGTATCCGATGGGTGCATAATCATTAATACCTACGATAAGTGCTTTTTTCATTGTATTAGTTTTAAAAAATATTCCCTACTCTGTTCCGGCTTTTCGGGGGCTGCCTTTTTGTGTTTTTTTCTATGACAAAATTCCATCTTTCAGAAGAGCAAAAACAGAGGAGAAAACCGCGTTTTGAAAAAGGAAAAACACCTTTTTTGTTTGTGTATGAGTGGGTTATGAAATAAAAATCCGGCAGCTTGAAAAGCTGCCGGATACGTCTATAGAATGTAAAGATGTTTATTTTTTCAGGGAATAAATAGGATTAAAAATTAAGTCAGCACAAATCATGCTTCAAAGCAAAAAGTACCAGACCCGCTCTGTTTTTTATATCCAGTTTCACAAAAACCGAATCTCTGTAGCCATCAATGGTTTTGGGACTCAGGCACATTTTATCCGCTATTTCTTTGTATGTGAGTTCACTGCAGGCCCATTTGATAAACTCTTTTTCCCGGTCTTTCAGCTCTGAAAGCAAAGACGCATTTTTGGCTTCTTCTGTTTTTACTTTCAATAGTTTTTGAGCCACAAAATCAGTATAAAAGCTGCCTTTTTCAAATACCGTTTCAATGGCCTGGAAAAGAATGGAAGGCTGCATATCTTTCAGCAGATAGCCTTTAGCGCCGGCCTTTAACATTTTAATTAATATTCTTTCATCATCATCCATGGTAAGGGCAATGACTTTAATATCAGGATAATGCTCTGTAAGCCATTCTGTAGTTTCTATACCATTTTTATAAGGCATATTAACATCCATCAGAACTACAGCAGGTAATTCTGAAGCCTTTTCCACACCAGCAATAAATTCTTCTCCGTTGGGATGATTCATAATGACCCGATATTGAGTGTTTTCTGTGATCATATTCTCCAGTGCTTTGGAGATTAAGGTATGATCATCAACGATTGCTATGGGAATTTTTTTCATAATAAATTTTTATGATAGGTTATCAAAGTTTGTGTTCCTTTATTCAGTTCTGATTGTATAGACAGTTCAGCATGAATCAGCTTGGCTCTCAGTTCCATATTTTTTAATCCTGAGCCGTCCTGATTACTATTGATATCAAAGCCTCTTCCGTTGTCCGAGATACTGATATGTAATTTTTCACAGTCATCTTCCATGTGTATGGAAACATTTTTGGCTTTGGAATGTTTCAGAATATTATTGATACTTTCCTGGATAATTCTGAAAAGGATCAGTCCGTGTTTAGGCGAAATATCAATATCCTGTTTTTGAGTAATAAATTCTATTTTCAATAATTTTAGTTTTTTGATCCTTTTCACTTCTCTTTCAATGGATTCTGCCAGTCCGAAATGAATGATCTGTTCAGTAATCAATGTTTTAGACAGGTTTCTGATATCTTGTATACATTCTCCCAATAATTCATTGAGTTCGATGAGATCTTCTTTTTCTGTATTTTGGAGTTTGGTAATCAATTGGTTCTGGCGTAAGCGGACTACGGATAGTTTTTGACCCAGATCATCATGTAATTCCTGCCCGATATAATTCAGAGTCTGTTCTTTCATTTCTACCTGGGAAGTCGCCAGTTCCTTTTCAAACCGTAGATCTTTTCCTTCTGCTCAATCAGCAGGGTTGTTTTTTTCCTGATAAAAACCGCATAAATGAAGACCATTGTCAAAACAACGATGAATAAAGTAATCGTAAAGATGATGACCAGATTATTCTCTTCCATATCTGCAAAGCTTTTATCTTATCTTTCCTGTTTGTTCCAGATTAAACCTAATATCAGTATCCCGTTACTGATCAGATTCAGCATAAATAAAATGAAGAAATAAATCGTCTCCGAAACAGTAGTCCTGAAAAAAAGTATCGGAATGCTTCCAATAAAAAATATCATTAAAGATACTGATATCCAGAAAGGTAAATAGTTTTTGATTTCCAATACTTTATCAGAATTAAAGGTTTGGTACAGGAACAAAATGATTGAAAACAGCAACAGAAGAATATCTGCATAGAGCATATTAAAAGAAAAATGATGAAGCAGATCATCTTCTGTATAAAACATCACAACAATATTGAGGACAAAAAGAATCAGGATGATGGTCTGTATCTTTTTGAGCATCGGAACATACAGTAATTGGTAATAATACAATAAATACAAAAAAAATACAATCATTAAAAAACCAATTACATAGAAGATGTCCGTAGGCAGATTGGTCAGCTTGAAATAGAAATAACAGGAAATATCAATCAGGGAAAACAACAGATATCCTATAATAAAAAATAAATTCTCCTTTCCGGTTTTTCTGTATTTTATGACCATTAGAATCATCACTACAATGGAAATGGCCATCGATATCTGTTTCCCTGTTTCAATATTCCAGTTCATAATGCTGTGTTTTTTAAGGCATTGTTTCTGATAATGCTTTTGGTGGAGGCGCCAGATTGGTCATGTTCATAGATTCTATTGAAGTAACGTCTGTGTTTTCTTCGGTGGTGGCTGATCTGGCCATGGCCTTCTCTCTTTCTCTTTTTTGGGCGGTAGGTACTAAAAATATAGTTTGGTAACCTGCATATTCAGGTTTTGCCATTCTGTTTTTAGGGTGGTTCATTGGGTATTTTCCCATGTAGATCCTGATTCCCGGATTTTTTAATTTTTGTTTTCTGGCATTTTCTTTTACATATTTAATATAGCCTTCCATATCTTCAAGCGAAAACCAGTACCATCGCGAATCGGGTTCGCCGTTTCTGTACTTCATGAGAATTTCATGATTGGTTCTGGTGTATTCATCAAAAAGAACGCGCCCTTCACGGTAGCTGATCAGTTTCTTTTTATAACTGTTGCTTACAGGTTCTTTAGGAGGTTCGGTGCAGCTAAGCAGACAAAGAGCCAGAATAAGAGCTGCACAAAGCAGAGGTGAAATCTTAGTAAAAAAGGAAGTTTTCATTTTTATGGTTTTAATTTTATGGAACAAAATTAGCGAACGGCACAACTATAAAAAAGGGTGAAAACACTGTTTTTATCCTTTATTAAATTTACGACTTTTTGATATTCAGTTGAATAGGAATTACGAGGTTTGTTTTTTTAATTAAAAATATCCAATGGTATTCCTTCAATAATAAAATTAAAACCATGATGAACATTCATGGCTTTGCAGGAAAGGTTTACCTTTTTATCCTCTCTTTTTCAATCTGGTTTTCACCCCAAATTCTCAGATAATCAATAAAAGGAATGAGTTCGGCGCCGGTTTCCGTTAGAGAATATTCTACCTTAGGAGGAACTTCGTGATACACTTCCCTATGGATAAGCCCATCATCTTCCAGTTCCCGGACAGTCTGGGTAAGCATTTTAGGGGTAATATCAGAAAGGGTTTTACGAAGTTCGCCATACCGCATAACTGTCTTCAGATGAAGATACCATAAAATACGGCCTTTGTACTTTCCTCCAATCCGTTTAAAGGCATAGTCAACAGGACAGGATGGCTCATTGGTAACTTTTTTTATTTTTAACATTTTTTCAATGGTTTGATAATCAGTATTAGTATGTTTTTAGTATGTAGATTACTAAAAAGTACATACTTGCTGCAAAGATATGATGAGACTACATTTGTCCGATAATTAAAATCAAAAAAAATGAAAGCTGTTATTGTAAACGAAGCAGGAGGCGTTGAAAATCTTCAATTTACGGAAATAGATAAGCCTGTCATAGGAAATGATGAAGTATTGGTAAAAGTAGTATCGGTAAGCATTAATCCTGTAGATGTAAAGTCCAGAGCATATGAAGGAGTTCTGAACTGGATTTTTGAAGAAAAGAGGCCCGTTATTTTAGGATGGGATATCTCGGGAGAAGTCGTAGAAACCGGGAAAAGTGTAATTGATTTTAAATCTGGAGATGAAGTCTTCGGAATGGTCAATTTTTTTGGAAAAGGAAATGTCTATGCAGAATATGTGGCTGCCCCGGCGGCTCATCTGGCATTAAAGCCCCAGAATATTACCCATCAGCAGGCTGCCGCAGCCTCAATGGCTGCTTCAACAGCATATCAGGCATTAGTGGATGTTGCCGGAATTAAAAAAGGAAGCAAGGTTCTGATCCATGCCGCTTCAGGTGGTGTCGGTCATTTTGCTGTTCAGATTGCGAAGTATTTTGGTGCATATGTTATCGGCATATCATCCGGTAAAAATAAAGAATTTGTTTTGTCGCTGGGGGCTGATGAACATATTGATTATACAACGGAAAACTTTTATGAAAAGGTGCAGGATGCAGATATCGTCATTGATACCCTTCAGGGAAAAGCTTTGTCGGATTCGGTAGATATTGTAAAAGAGAATGGTATTATCATAACACTTCCGACGCCTGAGATTCCTGAGGATATTGCATTGAGAGCCAGGCAGAAAAAGGTGAATATTGAGTTTATGATGGTACAGTCTAAAAAAGAAACTGCAGAAGCAATTGCGGGCTTATTGAAGCAGGAAGCATTGAAACCATTTGTTTATAAAACTTTCCCGTTTGAAGACATAGCACTGGCACACCTGGAGGTTGAGACCAGCCGCGTTGCAGGAAAAGTAATAGTAAATCTGTAAAATAAAAACAGGACCGGAAATCTATTCCCGGTCCTGTTAAACAAGATTAAGTGTAAAATTTAGCCTTTACAGGCAAAAAGGATAATTCAAATGTGAACAGATTTTTATTGATTCTTAATCTATGTTTAAGGGAATTGATAGTAATGGTAATTTATTCTTGTAGGCCATTATGGCTGTTTTGCTTCGATGGAAAAGAGATTCTACAAGATTGTATTTATAAGGAATCATGGTTAAAAGGTCCGGGCTGGTCAGTTTTATTTCCTCCTCAATCGCTTTGATGACTTCAATGGACTGAATCATTTTAAAGCTGTACTTAATATCATCCAGATCATACCCGGAATTCAGGTCAATATCATGAATAACCTCAGCAAAATCTTCTAATCTTTCACTTACATTGAAGACCTCAATCTCAGCATTGAACTCATTAATAAAGTGGTAAATATCATTCATGGCAGACCAGGTCATGCTTTTGTGCGTATCATAAGCAAAAAGAATTTTTCTGATTCCTGTATATTCTATGTGAGCTGGAACAATGAGTATCGGTTTTTTAATTCTGTGGATAGCTCTTGTTACGCTGTTTCCCAAAAGCTTCTGTTCCAGAGTTTTTTCAGCCATTCCCATCACAATAAAATCACAATCGTGAATCTGCATACAGTTTTCAAGCTCTTCAATAAAATTGCCGGAAGCCAGATGATGCTGGGTTTCAACAGTATATAATCTTTTAAGTTCCGCTGCCTTATCCTCCATTTTTTTCTGATTTTTAAGCGTTTGAGTGTAGAAAAAATCAGCTGAAGCCTGTGCATTCAGGGCATGGATGGAAACGGACTGAAGATTGAAAAGTACAATCCTGTATTTGTTTTCTTTAGCCATAGATGCTGCATAATGAGTGGCATTTTCAGCTTCGTGGGAAAAATCTGTGCAGACAATTATTGTTTTCATTGTACCGGATTTAATACCACAAAACTATGATAGACAGCTATTCCCTGATTATAAAAATACTGTGATGTTGCATAAAATGATGATGAAATGTCTTTTTCAGGTGATGAACCGTCACATTCATTTTAACTCTGCTATTTTACGTTTCAGGTATTGTTTTGGCGGTCTCGTCCAAAATAGAAGATACTCATATAAAATCTATTTCTATATTTACATTCATAAAGTCCCGGATATGAACAGGATTTCTGCCATCAGGAAAAAAATAGTACGGAATAAGAAGATTCTTTCCACCATGAAAAGAAGGCTGGTGATCTGGGCCTTAGCAGTGGTCACTTTCTGCGTTTTTTCCTACCTTATTGATCCTTTTGATCCCGTTTGGAAAGGCTACCTTGATGCTCCTTTAAAAATGATTCTCGAAGATGCCACATGGATTATCTTTTTTTCAATCATTATTTCTGAGGTAAGTATATTTATAGACAGAACACTTAATAAGTGGCTTCCCTGGAGAAACAGAACCGTAAAGCGATTATTCATTCAGTGTTTGCTTCAGATCGTGGGAAGTGTTTTGATTGTGATTATTATCAATGCAATCGTGGATGGTACTTCAGTAACATTACCTGAAATGGATTCCCGCAAAGAATATACACTTCTTGGACAATGGATCGCTACTAATATTGTCATATCGTTGATTATCAGTGCTTTTAATACTGTTGATTATTTATTGGAAAACTGGAAAAAAACAGCAGTAGAAGCTGCCCAACACAAACTGAGGGCATCAAAACACAAGCAGGCTGCAATGGCGGCAGAACTTCAGGCACTTAAGCTTCAGATTGACCCGCATTTTATTTTCAATAACTTAAGTGTGTTGTCAGAACTCATCCTCGAAGATCAGCAGTTGGGGTATGAGTATTCCGAGAAATTTGCGAGAGTATACAGATACTTATTGGTCAATTCCAAAAAAGACATTATCGCCGTAGAAGAGGAACTCAAATTTTTAGAGTCCTATATCTTTCTGATTGAAAAAAGAATAGGGGAAGGCGTTATATTCAAAATAGATATTCAGGAAGAGTGCAGATCCAGATTTACCCTTCCGCTGTCTTTACAGTTGCTGGTTGAAAATGCTATTAAGCATAATCAGACATCCAAAGTAAACCCTCTGGAAATTCACGTTTATACAAACCCTGAAGGAGAGCTGGTAGTCTCCAACACATTTCTGCCTTTAATCAACAAACCGGATTCCTCAGGAGTAGGGCTTACCAATATCGTTGCACGATATGAAATCTTAGGATATCCTAAACCTGTAATTGAAAAAACTGTAGATAAATTTATTGTAAAACTCCCATTGATATGAAGATTAATAAAGTTTTAATTGTTGAAGACGAAAGACCCAATGCAGACAGGTTAAAAAGACTGTTGTTGAAGTTAAGACCCCATATTGAAATATTGTCCGTGGAAGACTCGATCACCTCAACAGTACACTGGCTGGAAAATAATGTTGTCCCGGATGTCATTATGATGGATGTACGCCTTGCAGATGGTCTCAGCTTTGAAATATTTAACAAACATGAAGTTAAGAGTGCCGTCATATTTACCACAGCATATGATGAATATGCAGTACAGGCATTCAAATACAACAGTGTAGATTATCTTCTGAAACCTGTTGAAGAAGAAGAACTGGATGCTGCTTTAAAACGCTATGAAACCTTTATGGAAGCCGTCCCGGTAGTAGGAACAGCCATTGAAGGACTGTTGAATTATATCCAGCCAAAAGACTATAGAAAACGTTTTCTGATCGCCCACAGAGACGGATATAAAACCGTGCTGGCAGAAGATATCCTTTACTTTTATACCGAATTGGGAATCAGCAAAGCCATGCTGAATACGGGAGTGGTAGAAAATGTTCCCCAAACCCTGGAAGAACTTGAAAAACAATTGGATCCTAAATTCTTTTTCCGTGCCAACAGACAATTTATCATTCATATCAATTCCGTTAAGCAGATTTTAAATCATTTTAATGGGAAACTGAAGCTGGAACTAAGGAAACAGCCTGATATGGAGGTTATTGTGAGCCGGGAAAAAGCTTCCGTTTTCAAATCCTGGATGGATTATTAATCCTGGAAAAATACAGACAAGACTGCTTCTATAAAAGCAGTCTTTTTTTGCTTCACTTATATCGTCCACAAATTTGTATTTGACAATTTTACTTATATTTTCATCCGAAATATTCTTTTTTATCACATTTATAAACGAAAATAGCTGCTTTCCCTTCATTTTTCCTATCATACGTTTCATCTGCGATTAATGACACTTCACCCAACTTCTGAATGAATATCACTGTAAGATGAAGTTATTTTGCTCCTGTAAAATTTAAAAACCAATGTTATGAATTACAGAAAAGGATATCTGGTACTTTCACTTACAGCTGCAGCGATATTGTACTCATGCGGTTCCGGGAACGGCCAGGAAAATACTCAGCAGATGCAGCAGGCATTGCCTACAGATTTTATCCAGGTAAAGTCCGGAGATGCTGACGTGTCTACAGGATATCCCGGAAGCATAGAAGGACAGGATAATGTAGATATTAAAGCACAGGTAACAGGATATCTGGAGGCAGTATATATCAAAGAAGGACAGTATGTAAGCAAAGGACAGACCCTTTTCAGAATAAATCCATCTGTGTACAATGAGCAGGTCAATACCAATGAAGCAGCCTTGAAATCAGCGCTGGCGGCACAGGAAACAGCAAGACTTGAAGTGGAGAAACTGAAACCTCTTGTAGAAGGAAAAGTAGTTTCCGATATGCAGCTGAAAACCGCTCAGGCGAGTTATAAAGCGGCATCAGCACAGGTTGCACAGGCACAGTCATCATTGGGATCCTCAAAGATTAACGCCAATTTTACGTATATCAAAGCGCCAGTGAGCGGATACATAGGCAGAATTCCGAACAGAGTAGGAAATCTTATCAGCCCGTCTGATCCATCACCACTAACCACGCTTTCAAGCATCAACAGTGTGAATGTATACTTTTCAATGAACGAAGCTGATTTTATTGCACACAGCAAGGCTGCGGCATCAGGAAATACAGCAGAAAATGTAGAGCTTATCCTGGCAGACGGTTCCACTTATTCTCTTAAAGGAAAACTGGAAAATGCAAGCGGAAATTTCGACAGAAATACCGGAAGTATTCAGATGAAAGCTGTTTTCCAGAATCCGGACAAATTATTAAGAGCCGGAGGAACAGCCAGAGTGATGATTCATAATGCCCTTAATGGTGTGATTAAACTTCCGAAAACCTCTGTAAAAGATATTCAGGACAGATTCTTTGTTTATAAACTGAATGGTAAGGATAAAGTGAAAATGACACAGATTACCGTTTCAGGAAGTACCTCCCAGGATTACTTTATCAAAGAAGGCGTGAATGCAGGAGATAAGATTGCCATTAACAGAATTGATGCCCTTACAGACGGAGCACAGGTGGTGGCACACACTGTTCCTTTGAAATAGTTGTATAACCTTTCTTAGAAAATTCAAAAATGTTAAAAAAGATAATAGACCGTCCTGTACTGGCGACGGTAATATCCCTTATCATTGTTATTTTAGGGATCATAGGATTAAACCAGCTGGCAGTGACCAGATTTCCGGACATCTCTCCGCCCACGATTACCGTTTCAGGATCATATCCCGGAGGAAACAGTGAAACCGTGATCCGTTCTGTGGTAACACCGCTGGAAGAGCAGATCAACGGAGTGGAAGATATGGAATACATGAAGTCTACGGCAAGTAATGATGGTACATTCTCGATATCCATTATATTCAAACAGGGAGTGAATGCTGATCAGGCAGCCGTAAACGTGCAAAACAGAGTACAGCAGGCCACCCCGATACTACCGCAGGAGGTAGTGAGAATGGGATTGACCACCTCCAAGCAGCAGAACAGTATGGTATTGATTTTCAATATTTATACGGAAGATAATAAACAATATGATGAAACTTTCCTTCAGAACTATGCGAATATCAACCTTATTCCACAGGTTAAAAGAGTAAAAGGAGTAGGGCAGGCCATGGTTTTCGGGTTGAAAGATTATTCCATGAGAATATGGCTTAATCCTCAGAAAATGTCATCTTACGGACTCGAGCCGGCAGATGTTTCCAGAGCGATCGCAGACCACAGTTTGGAATCTGCTCCGGGAAAACTTGGGGAGGAATCTGATGCAGCCTTAGAATATGTAATCCGCTATAAAGGAAAAAAGAACAAGCCGGAACAATATGAAAATATTATTGTTAAAAATACAGGAAGCCAGGTTATTAGGTTAAAAGATGTTGCCCGTGTAGAATTCGGAGCCATTTCAAATACCGGAGATAACCTTTCCAATGGGAAAAATGCAGTGACTGTAGCGATTATGCAGACTACAGGATCCAACGCGAATCAGATTGAAATAGGAGTGAATAAAGCTCTTGACCAATTATCAAAATCATTCCCTCCTGGTATCAAATACACGAAGGTAATGAGTACCAAAGAAAGATTGGATGAAGCTACAGGACAGGTGAAATCTACCCTGATAGAGGCATTTATCCTCGTATTTATAGTGGTGTTTATATTCCTGCAGGATTTCAGATCTACGATTATTCCGGCAGTGGCGGTTCCGGTGGCGATTATCGGTACCTTCTTCTTCCTTCTGGTCTTGGGATTTACCATCAATGTACTGACGCTTTTTGCTCTTGTACTGGCCATCGGGATTGTAGTAGATGACGCCATTGTAGTGGTAGAAGCTGTTCACAGTAATATGGAAGGAACAAACCTTTCAGGAAGAGAAGCTACTCACAAAGCAATGAGTGAGATTACAGGAGCGGTTATCTCTATTACATTGGTGATGTCGGCCGTATTTATTCCCATCGGATTTATGTCCGGTTCTGCAGGATTATTCTATAAGCAGTTTGCCTATACATTGGCCATAGCGATCATTATTTCAGCAGTTAACGCATTGACTTTAACTCCTGCTTTATGTGCCGTGTTTTTGAAAAACAATCACTCGGGAGAAGGTAAAAAACCAAAAGGATTCGGGCAGAGGTTTGCTGTGGCATTCAATGCTGGATTCAATAATATGACCAACCGTTATGCAAAAGGAGTACGCTTTTTAATAGGGAGAAAATGGATTGCAGGAGGATTAATCGTAGTTGTTATCGGGGTTGCAGGCTGGCTGATGTCAAGTACGCCAAAAAGTTTTGTACCAATGGAAGATGACGGATTCTTCATGTACACTTTAAGCATGCCTCCCGGGACAGCATTGACCAAAACGACAGAGGTTTCCAACAAGATCAATGATATCTTAAAAGGAGTGGAAGCGGTGCAGGAAAATACTTCCATTACCGGATACAACCTTCTTAGTAACAGTGCAGGGCCGGCTTATGCAATGGGATTTGTTAAACTGAAGCCTAAAAAAGAAAGAGGTGAAGTTCAGGATATCCAGGAAGTGGTAGACATGGCAAGTGCAAAATTGGGAGTGATCAAAGAAGGAAGTGTAATGACCTTCAGAATGCCTCCTGTAGAAGGTTACGGAATGACGAATGATGCCGAAATTGTACTTCAGGACCGTATGGGAAGAGATCCTCAGGTTCTTAAGGCCAAAGCAGATGAACTGATCGGTCAGTTGATGCAGGTTCCGGAAGTAGCATTTGCCTACACGATGTTCAGGGCAGATTATCCTCAGATGGAACTTGAAGTAAATGAAGATAAAGCAAAGCAGCTGGGAGTAAGCATTTCCAATCTGTTGGGAACTGTTCAGACCTATTTCTCAGGAGATCAGTCTCAGAATTTTTCAAGATTCGGGAAGTTCTATAGAGTGAATATTAAAGCAGATGGTGTTTTCCGAATGGACGAGCAGGCCTTCAACGATATTTTCGTAAAGAATGAAAAAGGAGATATGGTTCCGGTGAATACACTGATTACTTTGAAAAAAGTCTACGGTCCGGAATCCGTTCAGCGATATAACCTTTACAATTCATTAAACATCAACGTGTCTCCAAAACCAGGCGTAAGTAATGGAGAATTGATGGATAAACTGGAACAGACTTTAAGCAAGCTACCATCCGACTACAGCTACGAGTGGACAGGATTAAGTTTGGAAGAGAAATCAGCAGGAAATCAAACGATTGCCATTTTTGGACTGTGCTTGCTTTTTGTGTACCTGCTACTGGCAGCTCAATATGAAAGTTATATTCTTCCTCTGGCGGTAATGCTTTCCATCCCAACAGGAATTGTAGGAGCATTCTTAGGAATAAAAGCCATCGGGCTGGATAATAATATTTATGTACAGGTGGGACTCATCATGCTTATCGGGCTTCTGGCCAAAAACGCGATCCTGATTGTAGAATTTGCCATACAAAGGCGAAAAGCAGGTCTTTCGATTCTGGACTCCGCACTGGAAGGAGCAAAGGCGAGGTTACGTCCTATTATCATGACTTCATTAGCCTTTATTGTGGGAATGGTTCCACTGATGATTTCTTCAGGAGGAATGGCATCAGGAAACAAATCCATCAGTACAAGTGCGGCCATGGGAATGCTAAGTGGAGTGGTTTTAGGAGTTTTCGTCATTCCTGTACTCTACATGTTCTTTCAGTATCTGGATGAGAAATTCTCTACCAAAAAGAAGTATACTACAACAGAAAATCAATTGACAAATGAGCATATTTAATATAAAGAATTTCCTTATTTCAGGCGCAATGGCATCACTACTGATGTCTTGTGCCGTAGGGAAAAAATATACAAGAACAGACCTTCAGATTCCCGAGACCTACAAAGAATCCATGCAGGTGACAGGAGATACAGTAATTCTTCCCTGGAAGACATTCTTCAAAGATCCAAAATTGATAGGCCTAATAGATAAAGCCCTTTCAAGAAATAATGAAGTGAATGTCGCTTTGAAAAATATAGAACAGCTGGATCTGATTTATAAACAAGCTAAACTGGGTCTGATGCCAACATTAGATCTTACAGCAGGTGCCAACAGAAGCTGGGCTTCTACCAATACGCTTAACGGCTCTCTGAATGAACAGTTTGTTGGTACAAAATACATGGATGATTTCAGTGCCGCACTGAGGCTTTCCTGGGAAGTAGACATTTGGGGAAAAGCTAAAATGCAGAAAGAATCTGCTGCTGCAGAATATTTTGGACAAAAAGAAAATTTAAATGCCATCAAAAGCAGAATCGTCGTTCAGGTAGCTCAGGCTTATTATAATCTGATCAGTCTAGATGAACAGCTGAAAATAGCCGAACAGAATATTGAGTTGAGTGACAATACCCTTAAAATGATGAATCTTCAGTTTGCGGCAGGACAAATTAATTCATTGGCGGTTCAGCAATCGGAAGCACAGAAGAAAACCGCTGAGCTGCTGATTCCTTTGGCAAAACAGAATATTTCTATCCAGGAAAATGCACTGAGTATTCTTTGTGGAGAATATCCGGACAAAGTAGAAAGAGAAGGAAATCTGAAAACAATGATTCCTGAAAATAAGCTGTCAGAAGGATTACCCGCACAACTGCTGAGCCGAAGACCAGATCTGAAGATGGCAGAGTTTAACGTTATCAGTTTAAATTCCAAAACCGGATTGGCAAAAGCTGCTATGTATCCAAGTATCAGTCTGAGCCCACAGATAGGAGTAAATTCCAATAAATTCAGCTCATGGTTTGATATTCCCGGATCTATTACCAAAGCAATTGCGGCCAATCTTGCTGCCCCTATTTTTCAGAAAAAACAACTGAAAACATCTTATGAAACTGCTTTAATTGAACAGGAAAAAGCAGCCATCAATTTTAAACAATCTGTAATGACTGCGGTGGGAGAAGTTTCCGATGCTATGGCAAAGTCTAAAGGTTCTTCAGAAAGATTACAGCTTTTAGAACAGAGAACAGCTATTCTGGACAAAGGAATCAATGATGCATTGAAGTTATATAAAAGTGGGATGGCTACCTATCTGGAAGTGATCACTGCTCAGAACAATAAACTTCAGAATGATCTGGAAGCCATCAATGTGACCCTTGAAAAATTAAATGCTGAGGTAGATCTTTACAGAGCACTTGGAGGCGGAGTACAATAAAATACAACTGGTAAATAATAAAAAGGAAGCTATGTCATGTAGTTTCCTTTTTGCTGTTTATAAAAGATAAATAGAGCTTTGTTTTTATAACAGGTACGGAATTTGCAATGAGATGATGAAATTTTATATTCACAAAATCAATTGGTTATAATTTTTTTATTCTTTTTTTAGAAAAGGATGCAAGATTTTCAGAAAACATGATTTATATAGATGAGTACTCGAAAATAATTAATGTTTAACGAAAATGTAATGCAATGAAAAAATTGACAGTACCCCGATTTTTTATAACAGTTTTAATGGTTTTGGTAGGATTTACCCTATACTCATGTAATGATAATGAAGGACCGGATATTCCGCCTGTAAAAATAGAAAACTTACCAGGTAACTATAAAGGAAAACTGATTATTGTACAGGGAAATATCAAAAGAGAAGGCGTAAAAGATTTCAAAGTAAAGAAAGATACGATCTCATTTGCAGAATTTCCGATAAGTGAAATTGTAAAGACTGTGGTGAAAGATCCTGTGAAAGCAGAAAATGCCATAAAAACACTGGGAAAAGTGAAATATGATGTTAAATATGCTGCAGTAATCAATACCGCGAATAATGTGATAGAGCTTACTTTGACCCCTAAAACAATGGAACTTCAGATTCCTGTAGACGGAGTGAATAAAAAGACAGTGGTAGAATTCGTTTCTAAGCAGAAAGGATATTATGTAGGGTTAGACCAAACGCTTAGATATGCTCTTACAGCAGAAAAAATTACAGTAGATGGTACAGTGGTTACTCCTTATGAGGTGATTGATTATAATTTTCCATTCTGTATAAAAAATTAATTAATAGATAGTATCATCAATGGATTGCGCCTTATTAAAAAGATGCAATCTATTTTTGCTTGACAGTTTTATAATATCCCGGCGGATACGGAGGCAGCAGCATTATATGGAAGAAAGTAAAGAACAGATTTTGGTAAAGCACCTTCTGAAAAAGGAGGAAGCTGCCTGGAAAGAGCTTTTTGGAGCTTATTCCAGAAATCTGTCCTATGTATGCTCTCGTTATCTGGCAGAAAAAGAAGATGTTCATGATGTCCTCCAAAACAGTTTTATTAAAATGTTCCGTTCGATAGAATCTTTTGAGTACAGAGGAAATGGTTCTTTAAAAGCCTGGATGACCCGTATCACAGTCAATGAATCCTTGAAGCATATTAAGCAGAAAGGAGACTTTAAATCTGCCATAGAAGTAGATGATCTTCCAGATATTCCTAATGAAGAAGAACCGGATTTTGAAGAAATTCCCCGTGATGATATTATGATGATGATCAGAACTCTTCCTGAAGGGTACAGAACTGTTTTTAACTTGTTTGTATTTGAGAAAAAAAGCCATAAAGAGATTGCCGGGCTGCTGGGGATTGCAGAGAATTCTTCTGCATCACAGTTTCACAGGGCAAAAGGACTGCTTGCTCAGAAAATAAAAGAATTTAAAATGTCAAAAAAAGCACAATATGAATAACGAATGGCTAAATAATCTGCGAAGCAGAATGGATGACCATGAAGAGGACGTTCCGGAAGGATTGTGGAATGACATTAAAGATGAATTATTTTCCGGAGAAGAAAATAACAGTATTCCCGGATTTATTCCTGAGGTTCATGAAGGTGAAGCAAACAAAGAAAAGAGAACAAATACAGGAAACAGATCCATATTTTATCGCGTAGGAGGGATTGCAGCGGCCATTGCATTATTGTTTTTGCTGACCAGAATACTGCCCCAGAATGATACCGAAAAAACGCTGTCTCAGAAACCGGCAGATATGAAAGGAGAAAAGGAGAAAAATTATATAAAAACTATAGAAACTGAGAATCTTTCAGGCAGTAAAGTAAAATCAAAAACAGATGTTTTTTTATCTGAAAATATATTGAACACCGGTGCTTCGGAGAAAACATTGACACCAAGATATGCTGATAATGGAGCAGAAAATCAGGCTGGAAGCCATCAGAAGATCCAGGATGTCTTCAAGCTTCCGACAGCATCTGAGTCTTTTCAGCAGGAAAGTAAGATCGCTCAGAAAACATCAGTTATTGATGATACAGTGAAAGAAACTGTAAAAGAACAGGCTTCTGATGAGGTTCTTTTTAATCAGGAAAAAGTAAAAGAAGTCTATGCTGAAAATACACAGCGTAAAGCCACGAGATCCAGAGATAAAAAATCATGGATGTTAGGTATGCTTACAGGAAATATGGGTTCCAATTCTGCAGAACAGCAGTTTCCGGGCTATGCTTCAATCACTGGAAAAGCGATGAATATAGATCAGGTATGGGCTACAGCCGAATATCATGATGATCCTCTGACGGCCATATTACTGGCCAATCAAAGTCAGCCGGTAGAAGCTAGAATCAGACATAAAGTACCGGTGACATTCGGGCTTTCTGTTTACTATAATTTGGGGAAAAGATGGGGAATAGGAACAGGACTGAATTATACCAAGCTTTCTTCTGAGCTGCATTCCGGAAGTGATAATAATTATATTAAAGGAGATCAGACAGTTCATTATATAGGAATTCCTGTTCAGGTTAATTATAATGTCATTCAAAAAGGAAAATTTACAGGATATATTACAGCTGGAGCGTTGGTAGAAAAACCAATAGCGGGCAGTATTACAACAACTTATGTTGTCGATGATCAAATTAAGGATTCCTCAAAAGAACGTGTGGAGCCTAAACCTTTGCAGTTTTCTGTCAATACAGCAGTAGGGCTTCAGTTGAAACTTATTGATAAAGTCGGAATTTATGCAGAGCCGGGAATAGGGTACCATTTTAAAGAAGAAAGTGCTCCTAATACCATTTATAAGGAAAAGCCTTTTCAATTTAATATGAAATTCGGAATACGAGTACTGCTGGATTAAGGCAGACCATTTTTACAACACCAAACTTAATAATCTATATATATGAAAACAAAACTAATTTTTTTAGCGGTTGTACTATTTAGTATTCTGAATATTAAAGCACAATGTACACCCACAATTACCAGCGCGAGACTTGGGCAAAAGTATCCGGGAACGATTTTATTCTGTAGTACGGAAGATGAAATTCTTTCCACTACACAGACGTACACAACGTATCAGTGGTACAAACAGGAATGGACCTGGCAGACACCTAATAACAATCCATGGGTAGCTATTCCGGGAGCAACATCTCAGCAGCTAACCATTAGTGGTAACGATCAGTTGAATTATTTTAAAGTAGTGGTTTCTGAGGGCGACTGTACAGCAGAGAGTCCTACCGCATTTGCAGATGGGTTTGTATATGGTCTGCCGGCAATGATGACTACTTATACACCGGGCACCTATGAAGAAAATATGGGCACCGTGAAGGTCTGCAATGGAGCTTCTGTACAGTTTGACAATATATTTCCTTTAGTATATGGCAAACATACCTGGTTCAAATGTGTACCAGGGAGCAATCCGCCGGTAGCAGGAGATCCTTGTATTATTGCAGGTGTAGTAGGAGACACCTACGTTGCAACCAACTCAGGGAAATACGGATTTTATGCCTGTACTGAATATTGTCCGGATCAATGTGAGATGTTAGACCCGTTTGCATTTGTTGAGGTGACTTTCGGAGATTGGGAATTCTGCAGCAATCTGGGAACTGGAGAGACAAAAATTAAAGATAATAATCTGAGAATTTATCCTAATCCTACCGCGCAGCACCTTTATATCGGGAAAGAATCGGATAAAGTCTATAAGGAAGTTATCATCATTGATATGTCCGGAAAACTTGTCCTGAAGAAAGTAGATCACAGATATAACCAGGCGATTGATGTAAGCAGTCTGGTACCAGGAAATTATATCATTGTGTCTAAAAGCACAGATGGAACAGAATATAAAAATAGATTGATAAAAAAATAATAGGATTATACAATCTGAAGAGGTTAAAAATTGATTGTGGGAAGGAAGAATGGATGTCAGAGGGGGATGTTCCTTGTATTGAAGAAGAACTAAAGTGATTTATTTTAATACTTTACGCTCATAGATACATTTTCATCCTTGTTAATCTAATGACGGTCATAATTACCCCCAAAGGAGCTTTCTCTTTCCGGCATCCGGCTTCCTGACTCACACTAATTTTTTCCGGTATTCAGACCAATAATCTTTTTCGTTAGTTTTTAATAATGGTTGAGTCGGTACAAATTTTTTTGTACCGGTTTTTTATTCTATGAAGAGATAAATTCCTTTGCTACGAGCTTTGTCTGAAAAATTTTCTATTCAGAAATACATTGATTTTTTTGTAAATAACATCAACCCGCAGAAAAATTCACAAAAATAATTTCATAAAAAAAGATATAAATGATAAATATTGTAACTTTGTTTGGTTGAAAACTTATAACAAACATATCGGCCGCATCCTTATCCTGTGTCTGGTGCTTTTCTTAGTACCGAACTTAAGCTTTGCGTGCACAAAAAAAGATATAAAAAAGGATCAAACTTTAGGTTATAAGTGTCAAACTAGTAGTTTATCAGATAAATTCTGCTGTAAAACTGGTTTTTGTAAAAAAGATAAAGACCATAATGATTGCAATGGCAAATGTAAACACAATTCCTGCCGATGCGGAACTGTCATCTCATTAACAGGACTTCCTGTTATGGACGGTCTGAAAATCAAAAATCATTTCATTGAGGAAACGAAACTTAAATTTAGTTTCAGTCAAACCTATTATTCTTCAGGGTTTTCTTCTATCTGGCAACCTCCCAAAATAGGATAATTATCTGGCTATACAGCCAGAAATAGGTCTTGTCGAAGGCAAACTTTTGTTTTCGGACACACGGTCGTATTCCAATTATCAATTTTAAAAATCAAAAAATGAAATCATTATCAAAAATATTGATGGTAATCATTGTATTACTATCATATACTATAAGCTTTGCACAGATCAAAAATGCAAAGACAGAGACAGTAAAAATATATGGCAACTGTGAAATGTGTAAAGCCAATATCGAAAAAGCCGGGAATCTAAAGAATATCTCATCCGTAGAGTGGAATGAAGATACAAAAATGGCTACCCTGAATTATGATGCCCAAAAAACAAATCAGGAAGAAATACTTAAGCGTATTGCTTTAGCGGGTTATGACAGTGAAAAGTTCTTAGCTCCGGACGATGTTTACAGTAAGCTGCCGGGCTGCTGCCAGTACAAAAGAGAATTAAAACCTGCCAACATGAATAAAGATCAGGGAATGAATATGAATAACGAACACGCTAATCATGATCACAGCAAAATGACCCAGGCTAACAACTCTGAAAATAAAAACGAATTTCAGCTTAAAGCAGTTTTTGACAATTATTTTTCTTTAAAAGATGCACTGGTAAATACTGATGCAGGGACTTCATCGGCAAGGGCAGCCTCTTTGGTAAAAGCGATTCGGAATGTTGAAATGGGTAAGCTTTCCAATGAAGAACATACTGTTTGGATGAAAGTTTTAAAAGAACTGACAGCACAGGCAGAAAAGATAGCAACTACTAAAGACATCGAAAAGCAGAGAGGTACTTTTGCGCTTCTGTCTGAAAATATCTATGCCCTTACCAAAGTTTCAAAACATAGCGAAACAGTGTATTACCAACATTGCCCAATGTTTAATAATGGAAAAGGAGCGAATTGGCTTAGCAAAGAAGAATCCATCAAAAATCCATTTTACGGTTCTAAAATGCTTACCTGCGGGAGTGTTCAGGAAACCATCAACCATCAATAATAAAAAACTTTAATAAGTAAATATCAATACAATGAAACATATAATAGTATCAATCATCATATTAACAGCCGCAATCTCCTGCAAACAGTCTCCAAATAAAAACAGTGAGGTAAAAATACAGGACAGTACATCTATATCTGAGACAAAGACATCACCATCACATGATTCAGCTGTTTCTGCTGAACCAGTAATTGCTCATGATCAGAAAACTGAAACGGTTAAAACAGAGACTCAACCCCAAAACTTTAGCATTGAACCTATTGTTAAAGATTATTTAGCCCTTAAAAATGCACTTGTTGCAGACAATGACAAGGGAGCAGCCAATGCAGGAAAAAAATTACTGTCGACCCTCAAGAATGTGGATGTGAAAAGTATTCCTTCCAGTAAACAAAAAGAGTATCAAGAAATAGCAGACAACATAAAGGAGAATGCAGAACATATTGGTGATAATGCAGGGAAAATTGATCATCAGCGTGAGCATCTGGCTTCTTTAAGTAAAGATGTTTCGGATCTTATCGCCTTATTTGGTAGTTCACAAAAACTGTATCAGGATCATTGCCCAATGTATAATGACGGTAAAGGAGCAGTATGGATCAGTGAAACCAAAGACATCAAAAATCCTTACTATGGAAATCAGATGTTAAACTGTGGTTCTGTGAAAAAAGAGTTCTGAGAATGAAACAAATACTGAAAAGAATTTTGGTATTTGTTCTGTTTCTTTTTATTGCAATACAAATGTATCAGCCCGCCTTTAATATAGATAAAGGCAAGGCTGCTACAAAAGATTTTACAAGAGTATATAAAATGCCGGCTGAAGTACAAACTCTGTTTCGGAATTCCTGTTATGACTGTCACAGTAACAATACCGATTATGTGTGGTACGATTACATACAGCCTGTAAGATCAGTTGTAGAAAGCCACATTAAAGAGGCGAAAAATGACCTGAATTTCAATGAATGGGAAACCTATTCCAACCGAAAACAGGAAAGATTGCTGAATTCAATAAAAGAACAGATTGTAAACAGGCAAATGCCATTGTCGTCTTACACTCTGATGCACAGAAAAGCAAAACTGAGTGATGACGAAATTAAAACAATGACCGAATGGTTAAAAGAGCAGAGCAAAGTTTATGAATAAAAATAATACAATGAATATACCTCAGAATATCGCCATAAGATTACTTCAGGCAGTTTTGATTTTCTTCTGCTGGCAAGGTGTTTTGGCACAGAAAGTAGTACGATATGAGCTATATGTAAAAGATACCCTGGTCAGCTACGCCGGGAAAGAAAAAAGAGCCATCGCTGTTAACGGACAGATACCAATGCCTACTCTTACCTTTACAGAAGGAGATACCGCAGAAATTGTAGTCCATAATCAGTTGAAAGAGAGTACATCACTGCATTGGCATGGCGTATTTTTACCCAATAAAGAAGACGGTGTACCATGGCTGACGCAAAAACCTATAAAGCCTGGAGCTACCTATACCTATCGTTTCCCGATTATTCAACACGGAACACACTGGTATCATTCCCATTCCGGACTTCAGGAACAGATTGGAATGTATGGAAGCTTCGTCATGAAAAAAAGAGAGGATGACAAAACTTTCAGAAAAGGAATTGATGACCTGCCGACAGTTCCTATTATCCTAAGTGAATGGACGAACCTGAATCCTGATAATATCAACAGAATGCTTCACAATGCCAACGACTGGGCGGCCATTAAAAAAAATGCCACACAGTCTTACGTGGAAGCCATTAAAGAAGGTCACTTTAAAACAAAACTGACCAATGAGTGGAAACGCATGCTGGCCATGGATGTAAGTGATGTATATTATGATAAAGTATTAATCAATGGAAATAACAGTACTGATTTAACAACCGTTGATGGGCAAAAGCTAAAAGCAGGAGATAAAGTACGTTTAAGGATCTCAAACGGAGGAGCCTCTTCCTATTTCTGGTTACGTTATGCAGGAGGTAAAATTACCGTTGTGGCTAATGATGGTAATGATGTGGAACCGATAGAAGTAGACAGACTGATTATTGCTGTTTCTGAAACCTATGATATCGTAGTAACCATTCCTCAGGATGGCGTTTCCTATGAATTTTTAGCTACCACAGAAGACAGAACCCAATCTGCAAGTTACTTTGTAGGTAATGGCATCAAACAGCTTATTTCTCCTCTTCCCAAACTTAAATACTTTGAAGGAATGAAAATGATGAATGACATGATGAAAATGAACGGAGATCTTAATGATATGGGAATGAAAATGAGCCTTAACCAAATGGATATGAATGTGGTGATGTACCCTGAGATTACAGGTGATGGAAAGCAGAAACAGGATCACAGCCAACACAATATGAATGCAGATCAGGAAATGAATATGGATAGTAACAGATATAATGCCAATGCTCTAGGACATATTAAAACCCTGAATTATGCCATGTTGCAATCTCCTTATAACACAGAACTTCCTAAAGATGCTCCGGTAAAGGAATTAAAATTTACCCTCACCGGAAATATGAACCGCTATGTGTGGAGCATGGATAATAAAATCTTATCTGAAACCGATAAAATCCCTGTAAAAAAAGGAGAAATATTAAGAATTACCATTTATAATAATTCCATGATGAGGCATCCGATGCATTTACATGGTTTTGATTTCAGGGTAATTAATGGCAAAGGAGAAAAGTCTCCCCTGAAAAATGTACTGGATGTGATGCCAATGGAAACCGATACAATTGAATTTCAGGCTAATGAAGAAGGCGACTGGTTCTTCCACTGCCATATCCTTTATCATATGATGGCAGGAATGAACAGGGTTTTTGCAGTAGATGATTATAAAAACCCTTATTTACCAGACAAAAAAGAAGCCTATAACATGCTTCAGAGAGAAAGCAATATGCCTCATTTTATGATTCAGAATGACTTTGCAACCAATGGAAATGACGGGGATGCAATGCTTCAGACCGCAAGATGGAACCTCTCTGCAGAATGGCGTTTAGGATATAATAATATGCACGGATATGAGGTGGAAACGCATTTGGGAAGATACATCGGGAAGATGCAGTGGTTTATGCCGTTTGTAGGATTTGACTTCCGCTATAGAAAAATGGGAATAGATGAACAGGAGAAAAATATCTTCGGGCAAAAGAACGAAAAAGATACCCGAAGAGCAATCAGTTTAGGTTTCGTGTATACCCTTCCGATGCTGATCAACTTTCAGGCAGAAGTATATCATGACGGTATCATTCGTTTACAGCTGATGAGAGAAGATATTCCAATATCAAAACGTTTGAGAGGAGGCTTTATGGTCAATACCGACAAAGAATACATGACCGAATTGAAGTATATTCTTAATAAAAATGTAAGTATTCGTGCCCACTATGACAGTGATATGGGGTGGGGAGCAGGAATTTCTTTAGCTTACTAAATGATAATTAAGAAGAATATACTCACACTATTCTGATACAAGAGGAGGCTGGCTGTCTCTTATGTTTGCAAAGTCAAATGTAGGAGACAGGTCTTCTTTCTTTTGGATCTATAGGAAGAATATGCCTTAGTGATATGTTTTGCTCTCCACATGGCTTCTTCATGCAGATAAAATTTAGTATATAGTTTCATAGTCTTTTTCAATACCAAATTTTAGTATTGTTTCTTCATTGTAAATATTCATTTTTGAGTAAAATTTGTTCAGAATGAAGGAATTCTTTATGTATTTCTTTATCTATAACCTTGATAATTGATCCGGATATATTACATTAACATACTTGTTAAACAAAAAATCCACTGTGCTGGAATACTTTAGCGGATTTTATTCCCTTTTCTCTTTCTATGATAATTTTTAAGTGGAATTTTCCTTTCGTAAAACCAAAAATATTAAGCTTTTCATATAGAGAACTTTTATAACTCTTGAAAAAAGAATGATTAATTTCTGTTGTATGTAAGGGGAAGCTATCTGAGCCACATGAAAATCTTAATAGTTTTTGAAGAACCTCTCTCAATGCCCTTTTGTTGAAATCTTTTTAGATATCCTTATTCTTATAGAAAATCATTAATGTAACATTCAGATTTTCAAAATACTATATTGTTTATTTTTACTTCAAAAACACATCATGCTGATCAAAATTTATGGAAGTGCCATTCATGGAGTGGCTGCACAGACCATTACTATTGAAGTGAATGTAGATACCGGAGGAGTAGGATACCATCTCGTTGGGCTTCCTGATAACGCTATTAAGGAAAGCAGCTATAGAATTTCTGCAGCCCTGAAAAATGTCGGATTTAAAATTCCTGGGAAGAAAATTACCATTAATATGGCTCCTGCAGATCTTAGAAAAGAGGGCTCTGCTTACGATCTCAGCATTGCTATTGGTATTTTAATTGCTTCCGATCAAATACTGGCAGAGAACGTTAAAGATTATATTATTATGGGAGAGCTGTCACTGGACGGAAGTTTACAACCTATCAAAGGCGTTTTACCCATTGCAATTCAAGCCAGAGAAGAAGGCTTTAAAGGAATCATCCTTCCTAAACAAAATGCCAGAGAAGCAGCCATTGTCAACGATCTTGAAGTATACGGAGTTGAAAATATCAGAGAGGTTATTGATTTTTTTAATGAAGGAAAAGCGCTTGAAAAAGTAACATTGGATACCAGAAAAGAATTTCATGAAAAAATCAATGATTTCCCTTTCGATTTCTCCGAAGTTAAAGGTCAGGAAACCGCTAAAAGGGCGATGGAAGTGGCAGCAGCAGGCGGACACAATATTATTCTGATCGGACCGCCCGGAAGCGGAAAGACAATGCTGGCCAAAAGGGTTCCCAGTATTTTGCCTCCATTGACATTGAAAGAAGCTTTGGAAACAACAAAAATTCACTCTGTAGCCGGGAAAATAGGAACGGAAACATCATTGATGACTGTTCGTCCCTTCAGATCTCCACATCATACTATTTCAGATGTTGCTCTAGTAGGAGGAGGAAGTTATCCACAACCAGGAGAAATCTCTCTTGCTCATAACGGAGTTTTGTTTCTGGACGAAATGCCCGAATTTAAGAGAACTGTGCTGGAAGTCATGAGACAGCCTTTGGAAGATCGTGAAGTAACGATTTCAAGAGCCAGATTTACTGTAAACTATCCGGCAAGTTTTATGCTGGTAGCTTCTATGAACCCCAGTCCAAGCGGATTCTTTCCCGATGATCCTAATAATACTTCATCTGTTTACGAAATGCAGCGGTACATGAGTAAACTTTCCGGGCCGCTTTTAGATAGAATAGACATTCATATTGAAGTTCAAAAGGTAGAATTTGAGCAGCTTTCCGAGAAAAGAAAAGGAGAGAAGAGCAAAGATATCAGAGAGCGGGTTTTGAAAGCAAGAGATATTCAGAATAAAAGATATCAAAACCTCAATATCAGCAGTAATGCTCAAATAGGACCTAAGGAAATTGAGGCCTATTGTGAACTGGATGAAACGTCTTTCGGTCTCATCAAATTAGCTATGGAAAAACTTAATCTTTCGGCAAGAGCTTATGACAGAATTCTTAAAGTTGCCAGAACAATAGCCGACCTTGAAGAATCTGAAAAGATTCTGTCTCATCATATTTCCGAAGCCATACAATACCGAAGTCTGGATCGTGAATTCTGGAATGGATAAACGATCCGACCTCTTTTTCTTAGAAAAATTTATACTGTACCTGCCTTCTGGTCAATTTTAAGATTGATCGAAAAAGGATTGTTATATACTTTAGGAATCCATTGAAACTGATCATTCACTTTATTAATATATCCTATTCCCGGCCATGGAAGATGGGCAGAGCAGATAAGTGTTCTGTTTTGATAGCAGTTTTCAAGAACTTTCTTGCGGGTTTCAACACCTGTTGCAAAGTCAATATCCCATTGTGTTCCCCAATGCGGTTTTGCGATAAGCAGGGGAGAGTGAAAAAGATCTACCACATTGGTTATTGATAAATCCCCATCATTTACTGTATAAATAATATGACCCGGAGTATGTCCGGGAGCAGCTTCTGTTTGAATGCATGAGAATAATTGATCACCCATTTCAAACTTTGTAAGCCGGCTGTTTATGGCAGAAAGAACTTTTCTTACCAAAGGTATGCTTGGCTTTCCTCCTTCCGGGTTTTTACTTTTCTGAAAATCCGGTTCATCACTTGTCCAGAACTCAAATTCCTGACTGGAAATATAATAATGGGCATTCGGAAATACGAAATCCCCGTTTTTAGAAAGAATTCCTCCGATATGATCCCGGTGAGCGTGTGTAATCAGAATATCAGTAACAGACTCAGGCGTAAATCCTGCTGCAGTAAGGCTGTAAACCAATTTTCCCGCGTTTTCTTCATCATAAAACCCTTCTCCTGTGTCCACTAAAATGTTGCGGTCACCTTTTTTAATAAGCATAACATTAATAGGTGCTTCATAATAAGATTCAGATAGATAAAGATTACGAAGTTCATCTTTTACAAGATTTTGAGGGATGCCTGGTGCTAAGATAGGCTGGTGATATCCAATACCAAAATATCCGTCAGAAAGTATAAAAATATCCAGTTCATTGCATGGAATGTGTATAAATCCATGGTCTCTCTTCAGTTTTTGATCCATACTAGAATGAAGTGTATTTTATTTTGTTTTACAAATGTAGAGAATATTCCCATACATTGATCCTGTTAAGTATAGATATAGAAAAGTTTTACTCTAGGTTACGTAATGTATTGTAATCCAGTTTTTTTATTTTCATCTCTTCCACAATATCTATTTCGGGATGTGGTAGATGATCGTAATTATGTAACGCATAGTTTGAAATATTATGATAAGTTTGATTACCAAATTTTTAAAAATATTACATTATGAAAATTAAATCTTTAAATTCTGAATAGAGTCTTGTCTCTAATTCCTGAAGAATATCTGCAATGTATTCTTTCTTCTTTTCGACTGCAATAAACATCGTTTGAACACTGTTTACCGGTCTGCTCACTGACAGGGTCGAGTGAAACTCTGTATCATTCGGTTTTTAAAACTATTATGAAAACACATTGAGTAAAATAAGCTGTGGTTATGCTTTACGTCCTTTTTTCTCATTTCAAGGAGTTTAAAATGAACTTATCGAAGCATTAAGCTGCCAATTACAAATTTTTAATCCAAATCAAATTATTATGTCAAACACAATTCCCTCATCAGGAACCTTATCGATAGGTTCAGCGGTATTACTGTCTTCTGAAGACAGAGAAAAATTGCTCAACGGATTTAATAAAACCGGTTGGGATTATCATCATGAAGAAACCCTGGAATCTCTTTTCCGGAAACAGGCAATCCTTCATCCTGATAAGACTGCTGCGGTTTATCAGAATCGGAAGATTACGTATGGAGAGTTGGATCAGAGAAGCAATCAGGTAGCCAATTTATTACTGAGCCATGGTATTAAAGAAGGAAAATATGTTCCCATCTGGCTGGACCGCTCTTTAGAATGGATCATTGCTGTACTTGGAGTTATCAAAACAGGTGCGGCCTATGTTCCGATAGACCCTGCTTATCCTGTCAAAAGAGTAGAATATATTCTTTCCGACACCACTGCTGATCTTATCATTACCAATCAAATTCTTGGAGAACTTTTATCAGAAACCGAAAAGGTAAAAGTATTTGATATGAGCAATATGGAGAATCTTAATCATTTATCATCAGAATATCCAGGAATTAATATCCACCAGAATGCCCTTGCATACACAATTTATACTTCTGGCTCGACGGGGAAACCCAAAGGTGTAATGGTAAGCCATCAGGCTATACAGCATCTGGTAACATGGCATAATCATCATTTTCATGTGGATCATAGCTCAAAATTAACTCTTGTGGCGGGATTGGCATTTGACATTTCTGTGTGGGAAACGTGGTCGGCTCTTACTTCAGGCGCAACGGTTTTTATTGCAGATAATGAGGATAGAACAGAAGCTCAGGCATTGGTAGATTACTACAGAAAAAATAGTATTACCCATGGCTTTGTGCCTACTGTTCTGGCTCCTTCTGTAGTGGATATTACCCGCAATTATAATGATCTGAAGCTCAAATATCTCTTTACAGCAGGTGAGAAGCTAAAGCCGGTACTTACTTCAGAATTAAGCTATGAGCTGGTGGATTATTATGGTCCCACAGAATGTACCGTATACGCTACTTATAAAAAAGTGAAAGATATTAATGGAAAATATGTTTCATCTATAGGCAGACCCATTGCCAATGCAAAAGCATATATCTTGGGAGAAAATAAGGAATTGCTGCCCGTAGGAGCTGTAGGAGAACTCTGTATTGGAGGAAATCTTTTAGCAAAAGGATATCTTAATAATAAAGAACTTACGGAAGCTAAATTTATTATCAGTCCATTCAATGAAAAAGAAAAGCTGTATCGAACTGGAGACCTTGCCAAATGGAACGCGGATGGTGATATTGAATTCTTAGGAAGAATTGATAATCAGGTGAAAATTCGTGGCTTCAGAGTGGAACTGGGAGAGATAGAACGTTCACTGATCCAGCAGGAAAATATTAAAGAAGCTATGGTTATTGGTAAAGAAACGGAAGGAAGTACCAAATATCTTATTGCTTTTGTTGTATTAGCTCCTGGAGCAGTAGCAGATATTTCGTCAGTCCGAAATGCATTGAAAAAAGAACTTCCGGGCTATATGATTCCAGCACAAATTATTTTTATAGATAAAATTCCGTTAACAGCAAATGGAAAAACAGATACGCAGGTCTTAAAAGATCTTGCCGATAAAGAAGCAAAAGAATTGATTTCATTTGAGCCTCCAACCAACGAAACCGAAAGAATTATTGCAGATGTCTGGTCGTCTGCATTGGAGCGTCCTGTCATCAATATCACAGATAATTTCTTTGATATTGGAGGAAACTCTCTGTTGGTTGCAACGGTAGCGGTTGCTTTGCAGAGGAAACTGGATGTAAAAGTGTATCTGCGGGATATATATCAGTATCCCGTATTACAGCAACTTTCAGAAGTTCTTATTAAAAGATTAGGAGAGACAAGGGAAGCAATCCCCATGGAAGATGTAGAACCATATGTTGAGCTTCAGAAAGATGTTTATCTTGCTGCGGGAACTGTTTTTGCAGGTGGATTTGATCCTCAACAGGTGGAAAATCCAACAACAATATTTTTAACTGGTGTCACAGGTTTTGTAGGAATTCACCTGTTACAGGAGCTTCTTGATACTACAAATGCTGATATTTACTGTCTTGTAAGAGCTCAGGATGAGTTTTATGCAATGGAAAAAATTGACAGATGTTTTAAACAATATCATATTCCTCAAAATGTAGAACAGAAATCTAGAATTATTCCTGTTATCGGAGATCTGGCTTTACCGTCTTTAGGACTTTCAGAAGAAACATTTACAAAACTGGCAAAACAAACCGATTTGATTTATCACTCCGGAAGCTCAGTCAACTTCATCGAACCCTACTCTTATATGAAAGCACCGAATGTAGAAGGGCTAAGGGAAATTATAAAACTGGCAGGAGCGGAAAGAACAAAATGCCTCGCCTTGCTGTCAACCATTTCCGTATATAGCTGGGGACATCTATTCACAGGAAAAACAGTAATGTTTGAATCTGATGATATTGAACAGAATCTGATGTCCGTAAGTAAAGATATTGGTTATGTAAGAAGTAAATGGGTGATGGAAGCCATTGCTGATTTAGCGGCAAAAGAAGGGCTACCATTAATTACGTACCGTCTTGGGTATGCCATGTGCCACAGCGAAACAGGGGCAAGTGCCTCTTATCAATGGTGGTCTGGATTGGTGAAAAATTGTATAGAGCTCAAATCGCATCCCGCGCTCACTGAGCTTAGAGAAGGACTTATTACGGTAGATTATATGACCAAAGCGATGGCTCATATCACCAAAAATAAAGAGGCAATAGGGAAGAAATTCAACCTGATTGCCCGTCCGGAAACCAATCTTACTTTGGAAGATTTCTTCGGACTCATGAAAAAATATTATCCTTTCACACTTAAAGACCTTCCTTATAAAGAATGGAGAAAACAATGGGAAGATGACAGCAAAAACCGTTTGTATCCATTAACGAGTCTTTTCAGTGATAATATGCATGAAGGATTATCCACAGTAGAACTTTACCAGAATACTTATGTATGGGATTGCTCCAATGTTATTCAGTATCTGGAAGGGTCAGGCATTCACGAACCTGTATTTGATAAAAAAATATTGGATTCCTATTTACAATATCTTGGAATTCCGGTTGAATAGAATTTGATAATTGAAAAAGCCCAGACAGATCCTGCTTGGGCTTTTAATTTTTATTCAGCAAATACGTCAGATTTTGTCGCAGTGGACCAGGATATTTGGATCAGGGTAATGAAAAAATCTTATCCCATTTTTTAATTAACTGAAAACCAAACAGGATAGATGAATAACGTTATTGTATTGTCAAAGGATTTCGCGGCTAATGAAAGTGCAGTGGTGGATATTAAATCCCGGGGATTGGTAAATCCATTGGGAGTTCTTACATTTCAAAACAAAACAGGGCAGTCTGCACAATTTCTCTGGCAGGGAGATGCGCTTTATAGCAGAGAAAATGCTGGGTATTTTAAAGAAATAAATAATGACCTGGGAGTGAAGGTAAGCCATTATGAAGGCTCTATAACCGTTACCAATGGAGGAGGGAAACAGTATCTGGAAGGAGCACTGAAACAATAATAAAAACGGATGTATTTTTATTATCCGAACAGCATAATAAAAAAGGTCAAACAGTATTGTCTGACCTTTTCTTATCTGAAGATTAGTTGATGGTTACTTTAATCACATTCTGTACAGCAGGAACAGGATATGGGGTTCCTAATTTGGAAATAACCTTATTTTCACTTTGTGGGGTTCCGCCAAACAATGCCTGATGATTTCCCGCACCCGGATATTGGTCAATACCTGTCCCCGAATCAAATAATGAAGTTTTTAGGCTGAGGTCACCCTTACTATTGGCATCAATGCTTTGTTCGTTGGCATAGAACCAGTCATTGGAAAAACCAAACATGGTTGCGTAAGCAATTTTATCACCAGGCTCAGCATTAAAGTTTGTGGTTACCTTACTTCCCGGAGTTACAGGAGCATTTCCTGCAACGTATACTCCTTTTACATTAGGTAAAGATTTTAAACTGTTTTGAAGCTTGGCTACATTTCCAAACTGTGCAATATCTTTCAGTCCCATTCCGCTGTCTAATTTGCCTAATTCATAAATTGGATTTTTATCACCACGATAAACAACCACCAAGGCAGGAGAAAGTCCCGTCATAATTCCTGTGTTGGCATTCAGTTTTGTCATCATTTTACTGATATTTCCCATTTGAGCAATATCTGTGATTTCAGGATTGGATAAAGCATTAGGTGTAAAAAATGGAGCACTGTTCAGCAGCTGAGATCCATTGTAGTTGGAAACAGCCCATACACCGGGAGAAAAAGGAGTTTCGTTGGCTGTTCCGCCGGAGGTATTGGTAATGGTCAGGGTAAATTCTGAAGTTACATCATTGTAAGCAAGATTAAGCTTCATAAGTTGTGAAGCATTGACATTAGGAACCTGCATAATGGGTTTGCTTTCAACCTGTCCTGTGGTGTCATCTTTGCTTCCGTTATCCCATAGTCGTACACTTGAAGAAACATCTCCGGTAATAGCATTTCCATTAGCGTCAAACAATTTGATACCCGGCTGTTGGGACGCAAAAAACCAGTCTTTTGAAGCTCCGTACATCGTAGCAAACATTAAAGCCTGTGCTTTTCCTGCACTGAATTTAACAGAAACAGATTGACCGGGCAAAATAATAGGAGGCGTTCCTACTCCCTGAAAACTTCCGCTTTCTACAAAATCTTTGGGAGTTACAACGTTTTCAAAAGTAATGGATCTTTGAAAACCCATGTCCATCATCATGTCGTTATTAGAATCGCTACATGAAGTTAGAGAAAATGCAGCTAGAGTAGCTGCTAAAACTGATGTTCTGAAAATAAACTTGTTCATAAAAGTAAATTTTTATAGTTATAAATGATATCTGCAACTATAGTCGGCTACTTTTTGAGATCCTGACAAAAAATATTTTCGTAATTCAATTTTTTTTAAATGTATCGTTTTTGAGAGGGAAAATTAAAGCGGTCTATATTCCCTTTTTCCCATCCAGAATCATCTGGATCATTTTTATTTTTCTGTTTTCTCTGGTTTCAGGTTTCCTGGCTTCTTCAATCCAGCGGATGTATTCCTTTCTGTGGGTGTAGCTCATTGCATCAAATAAAGCTTTTGCTCCCGGATTTTCTTTAAAAACAAGGGCAATATCATCTGCAATTTCAACCACTCTTTCCTCCTTATCTTCAATAAGGGAGACGGAAACCTCATCTCCGAAGGTTTTACCAAGTTTCTTTCTGATCTCCTGAGTCAAACCTAAAATATGACAGTCTGATTTCATTTTGGCAAGACTTCCGCGGTATTCAACTTTATCATCAAACACAGCTTTTATCTTTACCTGTCCTTTTTTGTGAAACAATTCCTCCGTAGAAAATGGAAATTCTACAAACGCAGCATTCATTGCTCCCTTCTGCTGAATAATGGCTGTAAATTCGATACGTTCAGGATTCATGATCAATATTTTAATAATCAAAAATAAAAAAACCGTGAAATTTACTTTCACGGTTTCAAAAATATATCAGATAAGATGATTATTTTTTAACTTTCTTAGGCATTGTTGTAGTCCCTGAGTTTTTAGTTTTTGTATCAGCCGGAGTGTTTGCATCTCTTACAAGCTTCAGCTCGTCAACTAATCTTCTTGCCCCCGCAAACTTATCGATTGTCCAAAGAACAAAACGAACGTCTACGTTGATGGTTTTCTGCCATTCAGGTTCGAATACGATATCACCACTTAATGCTTCGCTGTTCCCGTCAAAAGCAATACCGATAAGGTTACCGTCTCCGTCAATTACCGGAGAACCGGAGTTACCCCCTGTAATATCGTTGTTAGAAAGGAAGTTTACAGGCATATAACCTGCAGCATCAGCATACTGACCGAAATCTTTAAGGTTGTAAAGATCAATTACTCTTTGAGGAAGATCAAATTCTTCATCACCTTTCTTGTATTTTCCAACAAGACCAGTCATATCTGTATAATAGTTATCCGTAATACCAAAATAGTTTCTGTCATTTCTGATAGGTAATTTATCTACAGTTCCGTAAGTTAATCTCATTGTAGAGTTAGCATCCGGGTAGAATTTCTTCTCAGGCATAGCTTTCATTAAACCAGCTAGGAACAGACGGTTATTTTTCGCAAAATTATCATCTATTTTTACAAATCTTTCCATGCTTATTTTTTGATCAGCAACAATTCCGTTAGCTGCTTTCCAAAGTGGATCAGCATCAAGTTTCAATGCATCCGGATTCAATAAGAAGTTGGTTGCAGAAGTCTTATTAGCGAAGATTGAAGAATATGCTAAATTAGAAACAGTCTTCGCATCCAATCCTAAAATAGTAGCAGAAGCAACGTCTGGGTTTTTAACTCTTGCCTGGTAAAGGCTGGTCATAGCGGCAAGCATTTCTCCTTCCAAAGCTGGATTGAAGTTTTCATAAGCAGCTTTGATAGCAGCTTCTGTTTTAGCTTTCATCGCTAATCTTCCCTGCATATCCTGAGCAGCATACGCTTTAAGAGCAGATCCTAGCTGAGCAGCAAGGGTAATATATTTTGCATTTCTTGTAAACTGAGTCGCATAGTTTCTTTCAACATTTCTATCAGATACTTGCTTGTAGTAGATACCAATATCTTCTAAAACGCCATTGTATTGATCATTTCCTGGCATTGCAGCCCACTTATTGTAAGTTTCCTCAATCTTTTGTTTGTCAGAAATAGTTCCGTTTTTCTCTACAGCATCGATAGTTCCCTGTCTGTTTTTCCAGTAGTTAGCTACAGAAGCATATTGAGAAGCATAGTTAAGCTGAGTTGCCTTATCCTTGTCCATATACTTTTTCATAACATCCATGGCCAGTTTAGAAGCTTCAACCCATGCCGGGTAATCTTTAGTTACCATCTGCTGAATTCCGTAAGAAGTTAGGTAACGGTTTGTTCTTCCAGGATATCCTAAGATCATTGAGAAGTCACCAGGCTTAATTCCTTTAAGAGAAACCGGAAGGAAGTGCTTAGGCTTCAAAGGCGTGTTGCTTGGAGAATATTCAGCAGGGTTTCCTGCAGCATCAGCATATACTCTGAAAACTGTAAAATCTGCAGTGTGTCTTGGCCATTCCCAGTTGTCTGTATCTCCTCCGAATTTTCCTAATGATGAAGGTGGAGCACCTACCAATCTGATATCTTTATAATCCTGGTATACGAAATAGTAGAATTCATTTCCGTTGAAGAAATCTTTTACGACTACCGTATATTTTCCGTTTTCAGAGTTTTCAGTCTGGATTGCTTTAGTTTCAGCATCAATCACAGCTTTTCTCTCTGCTCCGGTCATATTGTTGTTTAGTTTAGAATTGATTCTTTGCGTAGCATCATCCATTCTCACTAAAAATCTTACATAAAGATCCTTTGCATTGAATTCGTCTTTCTGTTTCATTGCCCAGAAACCGTTCTTCAAATAATCTTTTTCTGGTGTAGAAGCCGCAGCAACAGCACCGTAACCACAGTGGTGGTTGGTAAATATAAGTCCTTTATCCGAAACGATCTCACCAGTACAGAAACCACCGAAACTTACGATAGCATCTTTTAAGCTTGAATTGTTCACAGAATAAATTTCTTCAGGCGTAAGATGCAGACCCTCTTTTTGCATATCAACACCGTTAAGTCTTTTGATGAGCATTAGCAGCCACATCCCCTCATCCGCCCTCATCTGAGCAAAGCCCAGTAAGAAAGTGAATAGTAGAAATAGTCTTTTCATTTTATAAAATAATTTTTGTGTCGCTAATTTACTAATTTTTACGAGATTCTGTCCCGGAATGGTATGAAAATGGGATGATAATCTGCATGAAAAAGATACTATTACCACTTTTTGCAGTTTTACTGTTAGGACTCGTTTTAAATTGTTCCTCAGTGCCCACCAAAGATCCTTTTCTTCAAAGGCAATGGATGCTCATTTCTTTTGATGGCTTTTCAAAAGATCAATTAATAGCCAATAAAGCCGAAATGAATCTGACAGCCAATAGGGTAAAGGGTAAAATTCAGGCAAGTGTTTATATGGGATGTAACCGGATGTCTTTTGCTTCTGAATTTAAAAAAGAAGGAAAAGTGAAATTTTCAAAAGGAATAAGTACAATGAAAGCCTGTCAGGATATGAATCTTGAAAACTCTTTTCAGAAGAAAATAGAAACGATGACTCATTATTCTATTGAAGGGCATTTTCTTACTCTAACAGATGATCATGGAAATACTATGAAATTTGTAGCTGCTGATTGGGATTAATCATACCATTTCTCCCTATACAAAACAAAAGTCCGCATAATAGCGGACTTCTTTGTTTGAAAAATCTAGTTTGGTTATCAGCTTTTTGAGGTTATCAGTTTTTGAGAGTCATTAGTTTTTGGGGATTGTTTTTTTTATTTCTTCCAGAGTTGCCGTGTTAGGCAGCCCGGTAACTGTCGTTTTTGTGTTCCTGGAATTTATACTATTGTGATATGCTTGTCTGTTTGGGATCGTTTTTTTAATATCTTCAAGACTTGCTGTATTAGGAAGAAGCTTTCCTGAATTGTCTGCAGCTGCTTTGGGCTTGGATTCCTGTTTTTTAACTTCCAGGCCTCGATCAGATGCCAACCCGGTACTTACCGGATTTTTTTCAGCTCTTTCCTTATCAGCCTGAATTTGGACTGCCTGTTGTTCTTTTGCCTGTTTTACAACCAGTGCCTGATCTTCTTCTACAGCAGTCGTTTTTTTACTTTCCTGAGCATAAATAAGAGTGCTTAGAAATAATAATGGGATGATATATGCTATTTTCATGACGGTTTATTTTATATTGACTAATACTTGAATTTTTCCAACTTCTTTTTGGTCATAATCCTGAAGTGCTTTTCCGATGACCTGGCCTATTTTTACCTTTTTGAGATTGGCTTTCATGGCAACTCCCGCTTTAGATGAAGTCACCAGAAGATCTCCTCTTTTTATTTTTCCGTTCTCAAGGCATACTTTGGTAGGAATAACACCAATGACACCCATTGGCGCTTTATTGGATATATCAATATCGATATGTTCTTCTGTAAGCAGTACACCAGGTTTAGTAGCATACACTCCGGCAACAAGAGTAGAGTAGGGAGTTGATGATTTTTCAACCGTTCTATCTGCTTTTGTTGAGATAACCAGAATATCACCAGGTTCATATTCAGAGATGTTTCCGTTGACATCAAAAGCTTCCGCAACGTCAGCACCACTGTTTTGTGTGCCGCCATTGAAAAATCCTTTTCCGGTATTATCAATACGGGCAACGTTTACGGTTCCCGGGTTTCCTGATTTAAACAAAGCCAGAGATCCTGCACTATGAGTTTCTACAGTAAGTGCTGCATTGGTATTAGATGTATTAAAATTAACAAACCTGGCAGCTCGTCCGTTACTGAAATTAGGAACCCATGCATAGATTGCACTTCCTGTTCCGTCTACAGTGGTTTCTACACCATCTCCGGTGTTGGATGCATTAGCGGTGATACCATTACCATTACCATCTGCAATAGCAATCAAGGCAGGGCCGTTTCCTGCAGGATTGGATGCGTGGAAAAGGCCTGCGTATCCTCCGGTTCCGGAAGATACTCCATAAATTCCTGCTGTGCCAAAGTTGGCAAACTGTGAATTGACTTCTCCTCTTACTGCAGGAGAGGTTCCGGTCACTTTATCTACCTTGAAATTACCTGCAATACCGTTTCCAACAGTGGTTACAGTGATAACATCGCTGGTGTTTGATTCATTGAAAATATTAAATCGTCCGGCACGTCCGGTAGCAAAAGAAGGAACCCATGCATAAAGCGCATTTCCGGCACCATCAATATTGGTCTCAACCCCATTGCCGTCTTTACCTGCATTGGCTGTAATGGCATTACCGTTACCGTCTGTCAAAGCGATCAATGATGCTCCGTTTCCGGCAGGATTGGAAGCGTAGAATAGTCCGGCTCGTCCTCCGGTTCCGGATGAGACACCAAAAATAGCAGCAGCACCAAAATTTCCAAAAATAGTATTGACCTCCCCTCTTACCGCAGCTCCTACACTATTGGTATTATTGAGTACAAAAGAAGCAGCATTGCCTTTGGTATTATCAGGGATGTTTCCATTTCCGTTAGATGCCACTTCAAAAGTATTAGCATCAGTATTTGTATTGTTGAAATTTTCAAACCTTCCCGCACGTCCGGTACTGTTATTTAAACCTACCTGACCGTAAACACCAATACCCGTTCCGGATGTATTGGTCGCAACAAATCCTCTCACTCCATATCCTCCTCCATCATTACGGCCCACAACCGCTCCGGCAATATCACTGGTCGTTCTACCCACAACTGCTTCACCTGCACCGGTATTGTCTCCTATAATCCCAGCAGATGATTGGGAAGAGGTGATCCCGTGGGCACCAAATCCTCCCGCAGTAGAACTTAGTATTCCGGCTCCAGTACCTGTGGTGGAAACATTGATAACTGTTCCGTTCCCTACAGTAGATGCCGTAAGAACACTATTGGCGTTAGCATTATTGACGATAGAAATATTGGCAGCAATACCATTGTTACTTGTGGCATTTAATCCTGTTCCTGTATTACTGTTTGCGTAAACACCATATCCGTTTCCACTGGCATTTCCGTAAACTCCTAAACCGTTGGGAGTAACGCCATATACGCCCCAGCCGCTTCCAGCCTGGCTTCCCCAGACTCCAATTCCCAGTCCGCCGGTTCCGTTATTGATACCGCGTACTGCAGAAGAAAATCCTCCGGGGGCTGTATTGCTTACAATTCCTCTTACAGCAGCAATACTGGATGTGGTTGTGCTGTTGGCTCCTTCCACAGAAGTTCCATCACCATTATTGATTAATGAAAATAAAGTGGAGGCATTATTTACCGTATTGGAGTAGGGGATCGTAAAGCTTCCTCCGCTCACTCCGGCAGATTTAGCATATAAAGCATAGGGTACACTTAGTAACTGGCTTGTTCCTACTATGGTATAGTTGGTTCCACCAGCTGGATCTGTTTCTGTTTTTAAATAGTAGCTTGCTGAGGACCAATCGATAGTGGCGAATGTTCCGGTAAGGATTGTTCCTGTTCCTATTTCGAGACTAACGAGTCCGTTGGCATTGGTATTTCCGGTGAGTCTTTCAGAATAGACTGCTGCTCCGGCAGGAGATCCCTGCAATATGCTTACTCTTATAGCAATTCCTTGGTTGGCTAAGAGTTGTCCGGAACCATTTCTCATGACAGCTTGATAGCTCATTTTTTCCGGAGCCTGGGACAGTCCCATAAAGAAACCTGTCAGGATCCAAAACAGTGATAATATTTTTTTCATGGCGTTTTATTTTTTTATGATTTTGAAAGTTTTGATATTTTCTCCATTTTGGGTAATCCGTATGATGTACATCGCGGAAGGAATTGAGGAGAAATTAAGCTCAGATTTTGATTGTGAGATCTTATCTTTTTTTACCAGCTTGCCCTGGGCATCGAATAACTGATATTCTGAGCCTTTAAAATTATTTGACGTAAAATCTAAATACAAATAATCTCTGAAAGGATTAGGGTAAAGTAAAATACCAGTCAGTTCAGAGGAGTTTTCAAAAGTGGTAAGAGTGATGATTTCGTAAGGCTGTTGAACGCCTTCGAGAACTTGTCCTGTTCCTTTTTCGAGGTAGGTTGTCTGACCTACACTGTAAGAAACAAAACCATTAGCTGCTGATGCATCCAATCCCGCTGCTAAAACTACAGCCTGAGCGTGTAGTATGGAGATGGAAAAGACAGACAGAATAATACAATAAATAGATATTCTTTCCATGGATAACAGTTTTGGTGATTAATAGATGTGTTTTGTCGGGGAATTTGGGAAGACTAAATTACCACCTATCTCCATTGAATGACAGGAAAATAGACCAACGGCAGAAATAATCGACCAATGGCACTGGTGAATTGTTATGATGTATTTTTAAGGATTAAAAAAGGAAAGATTGTCCTTGTAAGTTCGGCCAATAGGAAGTTTTATACGATGTGGAAGTTCTATTTCGTGACAGCTTTTTCCGCGGATAAGATGACGTGGGACAGCATAGCTTCTGTGTATTCTGACAAAAGAATTAAAAAAACTTTTTTGCAGAAGATTTCCCAGTGAATTTAAAATACAATGATTTTTTTCAAGTGTGATGATTCTGGTGTAATCTTTCAGAGCTTCCAGGTAGAGAATATCTTTCATTTTAATCTGAAAAACATGACCACCTTCTTTTATTTTAATGCAGTTTTCTCCCACCATGGCATCATAGCATTCACATTTTTCTTTTACTTCAAAAAAATCAAAAAGCTTTTCCATCGAATAATGAAAGCGTTCTGCGGTAAGCGGTTTGGTAATAAAATCTAAAGTATTCATCTCAAAAGCTCCGGCAGCCAGTTCGGGATGAGAGCTTACGAAAATACAGGCAGGGATCTTATGGGCCAGCTTTCTGAACTCAAGACCGTTCATCCCCCTTAAATTGGTTTCGGTAATCAGGAGATCAACAGGAATGTCAAGATAGGGAACTGCCTTTTCAGCAGAGTCGAAAGTGGCAACAATTTCAATGTTTTCATATTGCCTGATATAATGCTGAAGAACCAGCCTGTCCAGTTCATCATCATCAATAATCATACATCTGATATGGGTAATCATGATTTCCGGAGATTAGTTTTTGATTTAAATAATTAAAAATCAGAAATTTATTATATAAAGTTATTGATTTTTTATAAATCAGAAATTTATTATATAAAGTTATTGATTTTTTATAAATCATTCATCAGTAAACTTAAATTTATATTAAAATATGTTATTAAATAAAAATTGATTTTGTTTTTTTTCTGAAAAATATTAACTTGTAAAAATCATAAACATAGACAGAACTTAATGTTAGAAAAGAAAGAACATAACTATGAGAAAGCTGTCCTGGTGGGTGTTATTACCCAGAATCAGGATGAAGAAAAACTGACGGAGTATTTGGATGAACTTGAGTTTTTAGCTTTCACAGCAGGAGCAACCGTACAAAAACGCTTTACCCAAAAATTAACTCAGCCTGATTCCAAAACCTTTATCGGTAGCGGAAAAGCCATCGAGATAAAAGAATATGTAAAAGAAAATGAGATCGGAACCGTAATTTTCGATGATGAACTCTCTCCTTCACAACTTAAAAACCTGGAAAGGGAAATGGAGGTTAAAATCCTGGACCGTACCAATCTTATTCTTGATATTTTTGCCCAGAGAGCCCAGACTTCATATGCGAGAACTCAGGTGGAACTGGCACAATACCAGTATCTTTTACCACGACTGACAAGAATGTGGACCCACCTTGAGCGTCAGAAAGGGGGAATCGGGATGAGAGGTCCCGGAGAAACGGAAATTGAAACTGACCGTCGTATAATCCGTGACAGAATTACCTTGCTGAAAGAGAAACTGAAGACGATAGACAAGCAGATGGCTACCCAGCGTAACAATCGTGGGAAAGTGGTTCGTGCTGCTTTGGTAGGATATACCAACGTAGGGAAATCTACCCTGATGAATTCCATTTCAAAATCTGAAGTTTTTGCGGAAAATAAATTATTCGCTACACTGGATACCACGGTAAGAAAAGTGGTAATTGGAAATTTACCGTTTCTGTTGACAGACACCGTAGGATTTATCAGAAAACTTCCTACTCAGCTGGTAGAATCTTTTAAATCTACATTGGATGAGGTTCGTGAAGCCGATCTTTTGATCCATGTGGTAGATATTTCTCACGAAAGCTTTGAAGATCATATAGAATCTGTTAACCATATCCTGATGGAAATCAACGCTCATCAGAAGCCGATGATCATGGTTTTCAATAAAATTGACGATTTCAGCTATGAGAAAAAGGATGAAGATGATCTTACCCCTTCAACCCGTAAAAATATTTCTCTGGAAGAATGGAAAAAGACCTGGATGGCAAAATCTAAATATCCAACGGTTTTCATCTCTGCGTTAACGAAAGAAAACTTCCCGGAAATGAAGAAAATGATTTATGATGAGGTCATGAAGATTCATATTTCCAGATTTCCATACAACGATTTTCTTTTCGAATATTTCGACAACGACGAAGAAGAAAGCAACAATTAATGAAGTATCACTTTTTCCTTTTATTCATCATGTTTTCGGTTTTTGGGTTCAGCCAGAAATCAAAAATTGATATAAAAGCTATTGAGAAAAGTCTCAGGACTTCCGACTCTCCGTATAATTACGATAAGCTTATTTTCAAATTTAAAGGATACCCTAAATCTCTGGACAGTATAGAATCTCAATATCTGTACTACGGAAGAAATTTTAGAAACGATAAAATAAACACATCAGATGATAGCTTTAAAAGTCTGGTAGAAGCCTTTAAACAAAACAATTTTGCAGATTGTATCAAACAGGGAAAAGCTTTGTATGATAAAGATCCTACCAACCTGGATGTGCTGCTGATTCTTCTCAGGGCTTACGATTCTGTAAAGGATGGAAATAACTTTATCCATCATCTGAACCAATTCCGTGCACTTACTGAAGGGATAAGAAGTTCGGGGGACGGAAAATCCGAGAAAACGGCCTATATCGTCAATTCGGTAGGAGATGAGTATATTCTGCTCAACATTCTGAATATAGGACAGGATTATACCAGGAGTTCAAAAGCTTCTAAAGATGCGATGTTTGATATATGGGAAAAGGACGGGAAGCAGATTTATATCAAAATACTCTATTTGGAACTCACCAATTAATCTTAAAATAAAAACACTTAGTGGAATTATATTATTCATTTTCAGCATTAATCGTATTAGCATCAATATTTGCCTATCTTAACTATAGGTTTTTAAAACTTCCGAGTACCATCGGAATTATGGTCATTGCCATTGTGGTTTCTATTTTTCTGGTCCTGTTCGGAGAAACGGTTCTTCCCAGAACTTTCGGACATCTTCATAACCTGATGAACGGAATAGATTTTACAGAAGTTCTGATGGGTGCCATGCTTAATTTTCTGCTCTTTGCAGGAGGAATTCATATTAATATTAATGACCTGAAAGAACAGTTCAGACCTGTAGTAATATTTTCCACAGTAGGGGTTGTGATTTCTACTTTTGTTGTAGGATTTGGAATGTTTTATCTGCTTCCTTATGTGGGGGTTAAACTTCCTTTTATCTACTGTCTTGTTTTCGGTGCTTTGATTTCTCCTACCGATCCGGTAGCGGTTCTGAGTGTACTGAAACAGGCGAATGTATCCAAATCTCTGGAAACAAAAGTGGCCGGAGAGTCTCTTTTCAATGACGGTATGGCAGTTGTGGTCTTTACAGTGATTTTGCAGCTGGCGATCGGAAAAGAAGTGGATCTGAGTGTTGAAACGATAGGATTGCTTCTCCTTAAGGAAGCGGGCGGAGGTCTTTTACTCGGGGTGCTTTTAGGATGGGTTACTTCAAGATTGATGCGTGAAGTGGACGATTATATTATTTCCGTATTAGTAACGCTTTCAGTGGTAATGGGAGGTTATCTTATTGCCCGTCAGATGCATATCTCAGGACCATTGACTATGGTGGCGGCAGGATTATTTATGGGAAATTTCAACAGAAGTTTCAAAATGAAGTCCGTTACTCAGGATTATCTGATCAAATTCTGGGAATTGATTGATGAAATCCTGAACGCAGTACTATTTCTGTTCATCGGATTTGAACTTTTGATGATTAAAGATCTCAGACATTTCATGATTCCGGGCTTAGTGGCCATTGTGGTCGTTTTGCTGGCAAGATTTATTTCGATCTGGGGACCTACAAAATTTACTTCCCTGAGAAGAAGTTTCAGTCCACAAACGGTGAAAGTGCTTGTTTGGGGAGGAATTCGTGGCGGAGTTTCCATTGCATTGGCGATGTCTGTTCCTAAAAGTGAATACAGTGAAATTATTTTAAGTATTACCTATTGTGTCGTCGTATTCTCAATCATTGTTCAGGGTCTTACCATTGCTAAAGTGGCCAATCCGAATAAGATTGCCAAAGAAGAAGAGGAGCAGGAAAATATTGCTGTAGAAGAAAACGCTTAAAATCATATGAGCATTGTTAAAGAAATACAGGAAGCACTTGCTGTTTTATCCATTCCTGAAAAGGCGGAGTTTTTTCCAAGATTTTTCAAAACAGGAAAAGGAGAATATGGTGAAGGCGACTTGTTTCTGGGCGTAAAAGTTCCGGATCAACGCTCTGTGGCCAAAGAATATTATTCGAAAATAAATTTAAAGGAACTCAGTACATTACTTTCTTCAACATATCACGAGCACAGGCTGACAGCTCTTTTTATGCTGATTTCAAAGTTTGAGAAAACAAAAGATAAGGCAGTAAAAGAAGAAGTGGTCGCTTTTTATCTGGATCATCTTCCTTATATCAATAACTGGGATCTGGTAGATTCTACCTGCTATAAGATTTTAGGCAGATATGCTTTTGAAAATCAGAAAGAAAGCCTTCTTAAGCAACTTTCGGAATCTGATGAGATGTGGCATAAAAGGATTGCTGTTGTCGGAACAATGCATTATATAAAAAAAGGATCATTTGATCTGACCAAAGAATTCGTCACCAGAAATCTGAAACATTCCCATGACCTGATGCACAAAGCAAACGGATGGCTGCTAAGAGAAATGGGAAATAAAAATGAAGACGAGCTGATCGGTTATCTGAACCAATATTATAAAGAAATGCCCAGAACCTGTCTTCGGTATGCTATTGAAAAGCTGGATGAAGATCTTCGCCAGGATTATCTTAAAGGGCGTGTTTAAAAAATAATATACGGAAGCAATACCGTATTTTCCCCTGAAAAAGTACCGGGAAACAGCTATTTATGCCCAAAAAATCAAAGATTATAAGGATGTAAGGCCAGAATTAAGTAATTTTGTGCTTTTAACCCTGATCATGAAAAATTTTCTCAGATTATTTCTTCTATGTATTCCTTTGCTGTTCCTGACAAGCTGTTTTGATATTCTGGATAAAGTGAATGTAAAAGCTGACGGAACAGGAGAATATACCATTATTCTTAACGCAAGCAAGAGCAAAACAAGACTTGCTTCAATTTCTAAAATGGAAACCATCAACGGAAAAAAAGTTCCTAAAAAGTCAGAAATTGAAAATAAAATTAATGAGGCTGCCAGAATTTTTAAAGGAACTCCCGGAATCAGCAATGTGAAAACCTCCATGGATTTTGATAATTACATCATCAAGCTGAGCTGTAATTTCAAAAAGATTGAAAACATTAATGCAGGTCTGGAAAAACTGAAAGCCCAGAAAATATTGGGTAAAATGGTTCCGACTCAGGTTTACAGTCAGAATCTTGAAAAAAAGACATTGATAAGGAATAAAGTCAATACTTTCAAGGCTGATTATGACAAGATGAGTAAGGCAGACAAAGAGGTTTTTACTGATGCGAAATATACTTCCATCATGCAGTTTGAAACTCCAGTGAAATCACAATCGAATACTACTTACGTGCTTTCTCCCAACAAAAAGGCTCTTAAACTGGAAGCAGATATTCTGGATGTAATCCTTCAGAAAAAACAAATACAAAATACCATCCTTTTTCAATAAATTTCTAAACTATAGTCATGAAATCTATCTTTTTAAAAACACAAACCATTATTTTCGTCCTCTTTGGCTTTACATTGATTTTAGCCCAAAACAGCATGAAAATTCCTTCCGATGCCGTATTTTATATGGAAGTCAACGGAAAGCAGCTTAATAATAAAATCAACTGGAATAAACTGAATCCTTTGCTGCATGAGCTCAGCAAAAAGAGTAAAGAAAATCTTTCATGGACAGATTATTCCAAAACAGGAATCAAATACGACGCTGTTCAATACCATTATGCGAGCTTTAATGACTCCATTAAAGCATATAATACCCATTTTATCATTGATAATAAGGAAAAGTTTCAGGAGTTTATTAATTCTGTAAAGAAAAAAGGACAGGAAGTTTCCAGCAGAAAGAACTATTCTTACGTAGATATCAATGATGATGTTTTTGTAGCATGGAACGGGAGCCGTGCTGTTCTCAGTATGATCAGCTATACAAAACCTTATAAGGATCTTTGGGCAGAGGAAGCAGTTGCAGACAGTACAGCAGTTGCAGTGGTGGACTCCGCTTACGCAGAGCCGGGAGATACAGTGTATACCGAAGAACCGGAAAAGCCGTTTGATTATAAAGAAGAGATCAAAAGTCTCAATGATGATATTAAGTATCTGAAAGAAAGTATAAAAGATAACAACAACGAGATTGCAAGAATCCAGAAAGATATCAAATACCTGGAGAAACATCATAAATATCCTGCAGATAAAGAAACTGCTGAAAATTCTGAAAACGGAGAAGAAATGCCGGAAGATGCTTATGATGAGGAAGAAGAAAAGGCTTTCCAGAAAGAGCAGGATTCTATCCGTAGAGAAAACTTCAGGGTTGTTAAAAAGAACGCAGAAGATCGTTTTGACCAATATTTCAGTTCAAATTTAGAAATTGAAGTGCCTAAAGAAATGCTTTCGTTCAGAGATTCCAATTCCGATGTTTTTGTGTATACAGACTACGGAAGAATTGTAAATGAAGGCATCTACGGAAAAATGACAAAGTATTACGGCTATGGACAGTTTTTCAAAAACATGTACAATTCCAACTATGCATACAATCTGTATTTTGATAAAGACAAAGTAAGGCTGGTTAATAATTATCAGCACAAAAATGGTGACATTCAAAAGAATATTTCTGCCATTTATAAAGGGAAGAAAAACAAAAAACTGCTGGAGCTGATCAATGAAAAAAGTGTCGGCTACTATGCAATGAATGTGAATGGCGCAAAATGCTTTGACATGATGTACAGTCTTCTTCAGAACTCAGGAGAAAACGAGTACAAAAAAGAAATGGAGCTGATCATGGAAACTATGAAGATAGTACTGGATGAAGAAGCCATTGCCAAAATTGCACCTGGAAACGGAATCTTTGTTTTGAATGAATTAAAATCCAAAACCGTAGAATACACCGATTATGAATACGATGCTGATTTCAATGAAAAAGAAGTAAAGAAAACAAAAGAAATTGCTGTTCCTAACTTCACTTTCGCTTTTGCAACAGAGAATGAAGGGTACTGGAACCGTATTTTTGATTTGCTTACAACCAACAAAAAAATGTCTAAGAGATTCTCTAAAAAAGGAAACCTTTATACCTTTAAAGAAGAGAAAAACGGAGGATATGTAGATCAGTTGTTTTTTACTGTGAAAGATGGGGTTGTGTACCTTATGAGTGCTGCAGATAATAATTTACCAGTAAACCAATCTGATGTTTCCAGAAAATGGGCAAAAGACTCCGCTAAATATCCACTGTCCGGCAGACTGGATATTCAGAAGCTATTAACAGGACTAGACAAAGAATTCAAAAGCCCGAAAGAGAGAAAAACGTTAGAGGCGATCAAAAAAATGCAGGAGAACTGTATTATAAAACGGAAGTAAAAGGAGAAAGCATCCAGACTGAGATGAATTATAACATCAAAGATTCTTCAGAAAACAGCTTAATGTATTTCTTTGATATATTCGATCAGGTTTTTAAAGCTAAAGAAACAGAAAAGAAGCCTCAAATTTTATAGATGAACAAAAAGAAGATTATTGTCCCGTTATTTTTATTGCTTGCTGTTTCAGTATATTTTGTGGCTTTTCACAAAGATAAAAGCCTTCAGTATATTCCTGATAACGCAGATACCGTGATCTTAATCGACACGAAGAAATTAACGGGACAATACCTCTTCAGTTTAGCAACCCATCCTTCAAAATGGTCCGGAAGCAAAGCAAAGAGTAAAACCTCCGGTTCACTGAAAGATGCAGGAATCAGAATTCCGGATTTTCTGCAGATATTTCATATTAAAGACACTAAATTTTCAGAATGGTACAGTGTTTTAGAGCTTAAAGATTCGCAAAAATTCATTACCTGTTTAAAGAAACAAGACTTTGTGGCCAAAGGAAATAACGTTTTTCAGAAAGATCAGTTTTTCTTTATGATCAACGGGAACCATTGTATTGCAGGAACTTCTGACCTCGCTTTTGGAACTATTCAGAAAAAACTTCTCCACCAATCCGGACATCCTGTTTGGGAGGCAGACCGTTTTATTCAAAATACAGTGGGAAGCATTTCATTCATTTCAGGGCAGAAAATCCGAAACTTTTCCATTGAGCTAAATGAGGATGAAATTGAAATCAATAATAATTCAAATCCGGAGATTTTTAATACAATTGCTTCAAAACTTCAGAAAGGAAATCAATTTCTGGAATTGGAGCTTGATAAGGAAAACATCAAAAATTTTACCCGTTTTTTTAATAAGAGTATTGCAGATTCATCACAGGTTGTGTCTTTAAAAGCTACGGCCAATCTCCAGCAGATCAATGATACCATTGTCACTTATGAATATGATGATAATTTCAATGAAGTTGAAAAAAAGACAGTTCAAAAGATTACCCAGCCCAGTTATATGATCAATATTCAGAGTAATAATCCTGAAAAAACCTGGAAGTACTTTCAGTCTAAAATGTGGATCAATGCTGAAAATCAATTCACGGCTATTCCTTTTCAACCCAATGAAATCAAAAGGAATAATAAAGGAGTTGTCATAAAATCTACCCGAAAACCAGTATCATTATCTCCCCAGCTCAAAGAAAATTATATGCTGATCAGAAATAATGCTTTGCTGTATTCTTCTTTGAAAACATTGAATAACACTGAAAAGAAGATCATTTCTGACATTGATTACGTGTTGTATGGGAACAAGGCTCAGAATTATTGGATAAAAATAAAAGCGAATAAAGGAGAATTACCCTTAATTTTACGGTGGTAAGCATAGAAACCGATAAAATTTTCATTAATGGCTCCATCAGACATCACATTGCTCAAAACTTTTACTCATTACTTTTTGCATTTCGTTTTTCCAATATTTATCGCATTGGTTTTTTATCGTAAAAATTGGAAAAAAGCATATTTTATTCTTCTCGCTACCATGCTGGTAGATCTGGACCATCTTTTTGCCAATCCTGTTTTTGATCCGTCAAGAGAAAGTATAGGTTTTCATTTTTTACATTCTTATTATGCCATTGCGGTGTATTTTTTGCTGTTGTTCTTTAAAGGAAATATCAGGCTTATAGGAATCGGGCTTCTGTTCCATATGTTCACAGATTATCAGGATTTTAACTTCTGGCCTCATTAAAATATTATTAATATTTTCTTTTAATATTGAAATTATTATAGATTTTTTGTATTTTGTAGTCACGATATGAGACTAAAAGAACTTTTACATTATACCTATATTTTTCCTATTCTGGCGGTAGGATACTACTTTTCCGGTTTGATGGGAAATGGTGTCCTTTATGATATTCTGGCCGGTGTTTTATTGATCGGAAGTGTTTTATCAGCAGTACATCATGCTGAAGTTGTAGCTCATAAAGTAGGGGAGCCTTTCGGAACAATCATCCTGGCGCTTTGTATCACCATTATTGAAGTAGCGCTTATCATCTCGCTGATGGTTGCCGGCGGAGATCAGGCGATCACGCTGGCCAGAGATACCGTTTTTGCTGCCGTAATGCTTATTCTCAACGGAATTCTTGGAATATGTATTTTGGTAGGTGGCGTTAAATATCATGAACAGTTCTTTGCAAGAACTTCAGCAACTACTTATCTGGTGAGTATTGTTTCCATTCTGGTACTTACCCTTGTTCTTCCCAATTTTACTTCAAGTGTCAACGGACCATTCTATAACGAAGCTCAGCTTATTTTTATATCTATCGCATGTCTTGCCATTTATGGGGTTTTCCTGATGGTACAGACTGTGCGCCACAGAAGTTATTTTATTGTTCCTGATGAGCATCCTGAAGAACATTATATTCCTTCATTACCAAAAACACTTATCAGCTTTGTCTTTCTGGTAATCTGTCTTGTTATTGTTGTACTGATGGCCAAAGGATTGTCCGATACAATAGAAGGAATGGTACAGAGCCTTGGAGCTCCAAAATCCCTGGTTGGGGTAATTATTGCTGCCGTGGTTCTTCTTCCTGAAGGCGTTGCTGCAATCCGTGCAGCAAGAGCCAATCAAATCCAGTCCAGCTTAAATCTGGCATTGGGTTCTGCACTGGCAAGTATCGGACTGACTATTCCTGCGGTTTCAGCGGTATGTATTATGTATGATATTCCACTTGTATTGGGATTGGATAAAAAAGACATTATTCTGCTTTCTTTATCCGTATTTATTGTGATGCTATCTTTAAGTCGTGGAAAAACAAACGTCCTGTACGGGACTGTTCTGCTGGTGAATCTGGCAGCCTATATCTTTACAGTAATTGTTCCTTAGAAAGAAAAAATAAAAAATTATAAATCTTTTTTATCTGTAAAATAAATCCAGGAAGTTAACCTCTACATCGATATCCCGTACCCCGAATCCCGTATCACTACAACCTTCTCGCCAGCTCCATTTTGAAAGCCATCAGTTTTGCTATATTCTCTGACTTGTAAATCGCCATGTCGGCATTTTCGCCTACGAAATTTTCCTCAATAGTCGTACGCCAAAGCAGCAGCCATCTGTCAAAGTGCTTCTGTTCCATAGCTTGTATCTCATTAACCGGGAAGTGGACACCCATTGGATTTCCTTTATAGCTCATCTGCCCAAAAAGAATAGATTCCCAGAAAGAATACATTTTAGGAAGATGTTTATCCCAATCTACTTTAGCAATATCATTAAAAAAGAATTCAATGGTTTCATCTTTAACAACTTTGTTGTAAAATGAATTGACAAGGTGTTCAATATCTTCTCTTGATTCAAGCTTTTTCATACTTCAAAGTTAGTATAATTCGTATTAAAAATTTCAGTCGCGAAATTGATAAATTTCATGTAAACAGTATTTTAGAGAACAACATATTATAAAACAATGGAAAATTGGGAAAGATTAAAATTTGATTAATTCGCAAAAAATGACCTTAAAAGAATTCATTTTTTGTAAATTTAATTATTAAACACTGAAAAATTATTAAAATGATCAAAAAAATCAATTCTGTTTGTATTCTCTTATTGATGTTTTCAGTATCATGTTCAAGGGATGAAGTGAGTGCTATGAATGATGATTCAGAAAAAGTACATTATTCTGAAGTAAAGAAATCACAGTTGACTGAGGAAGAGATGCTTCAGCAGGGCTGGAAAATTGTAGATGAGTTTAAATTATCAGGCAATAATAGTTTGGGTGCCAGCTATAGTTCGCCAAATGAAGAGCGTGAAATCCCTTTCAAGGCAAATCACCTGAAAGATATGGGATATGATGTCAGTTATTCAGGAGAAAGAACACGGTTGAAAAACGTTTTTGCTTATTCCGGCCAGGTTCCGGATGGAATTATATTTAATCCAGACCTTTCTGTAGATGGAGATGCCCGGAATACAGCTCCAAATCCTAATGTTTCCATTGTTTTGGGAACTCCTCAGGTGACAATAAAAACGGACGGTGCAGATCTACCGGACAATGCTTACACTACGGAGGCAATTAACAATGGCGACAGAGAAAGTGAAATTACGGTAACCTATTCTTATAAAAAAGGATATTCTACTTCCTGGAAACGGACCGTTTCAGGTTCATTTGAAGTGGCAGCTTCAGTATCCGTTGATATTCCGTTAGTTGCAAAAGCTTCAGCAAGTACAAAAGTTGTTGTAGGAGGAGATACTACTGAAGGTACAGAAAATTCTGAAGAAGTTACTGAAACCAGCAGCTACAAAACCATTGTGCCCGCTCATTCTAAAAAAACAATTTCTGTCCTTACAAAATTGAAGGGATCATCCGTTGAATACTTTGTACCGATGAAATTAAAAGGAAGATTACAGGCGAACTTTCCCTCTCCCGTAGATGGACATTACTATTGGGCTTTTCCTATCGAAAGCTTCCCTGATTTTCTTACCAATATACACGGAGAGTCAGGAATCGTAAAATCTGTCAGCAATGTAAGTGTTACCGTACTGGAATCACCGGCACAAAAGATATAGAATTTCTCTTATTAAAAAAGGGTAAAAGTGGAGTATTGTTTTTTTCATTTTTTCAGCAGTTTAATGTAAAGCGGGATTGTAATAATATAATTCAACTGGTGGTGTATTATTAAAAACAGGTAGGTATAAGTTTTTGCAATTATTTTAATTCTTAATTTTAGAAATAAAACTTTTAGGTTGATGTACATGTATTTGGCAAAGCTATGATAGAAAAATAATCTGGCTCCTAATTTTTGTTCTCAAGATGGTTTTCACTGAGAGCTATTTTGATGAATTTTTTACAGGAATAGATGGCTATAGAAAGATCTAATGCATGGCTGAACAGCTTTCGTTCTTTAATCAACCATTTTGACACAATAGTATCAAATTGGAAATCTTTCAATTATATCGCCTTTATAGCAGTAGCTCTGAATAAATTTTATTAATCAAAAATTACAACAAGATGAAAAAAAATTATTTTATCCTTTTATTTCTGTTCTTCTTACAGATAGTTTTTGCTCAGCAATATAAAATGCCTATAGCTTATGTAAGTTCGTTACAACCACCACAGCCCGGGCAGGAGGCAGGAATGTGTAATGATAATAATGTGAATACACTTTATCATTCGCGGTATAATTTGAGTACTGCACTTCCGGATCAGTTAAATTTCAAATTTTCCAGTCGGGTAAAAAGTGTAAAAAAGTTGGTGTACAAGCCTAGAACAACAGGTCCTAATGGAATATGGACAAGTGTGAAGGTTTCCTATTCTACGCAATCCGATCCTTCTGTTTTTATAGCAGCAACCGGAGTTATTTCCTGGGCATCTGATAATACGGCAAAAACAATAGATTTGCCAACAGCAATTGTTCATCCTGATGTTATTAGGATTGATGTTCTAAGTGCTCAAAATAATTTTTCAAGTTGTGCAGAGATGGAGTTTTATTCTGAAGAACAGATGGACCCTATACAAACAGAATGTACACTTCCCACCAATGAGTTTTCAGGGTATGCGGATATTCCTGTGTTGCCTCAGGTGGCAGGATCTTCGGCTTCAAGTTTCCAATCGGGAGAAAATATAGAGAAATCCTTTGATGGTAATGTAAGTACGCTTTATCATTGCAGCTGGAATGCTACAGCAGCCACTTTTCCTATTTCTCTGATTTATAAGTTTGATGGGCAGACATCTATGAATTATTTAAGGTACACCCCAAGACAAGATGGCGGGCCTAATGGTCTTTTCGGAAATGTAAAAATAAGTTATAATACCATTTCTAACCCTGCTTATGTTGATATTGCTACTCAAAATTTTGGACAAACGAGTACTATTAAAACGGTAGTTTTTCCTTCTGCCATTACTCCTTTAAATATAAAGATTGAGGTTCTTGATGGTAAAAACAATTTTGCCAGTTGTGCTGAAATGGAATTTTTTCAGAACAGCCCTAATAGTTTTAATCTTTCAGCTTATTCAAATATTTTTAATGATACTCTTTTCAGTACTTTAAAACCAACAATAACCCAGCAGGATATTGATGCAATTCCCTCACCTTTCATTAAAGGGTTAGCTCAGTGTTTATTTAATAATACCTATAATAGAAAATACAGAGTTCAGACTTTTACGGCATATAAAACAATTGAATCCATAAACAACCAGTATAAGCTAGGGAATTATAATGGCTATGAAAATCCGACAGGGTTAGCATTTCAGGCTAATACTACTGCTATTGTTTTTGCCAAAGATATTACGGAGGCAAACAAAGTTTATTTAAAAATAAGAGATTTCGCTACTGAAGGAGCTTCTCCTGAAAAATCTTATGAATTGAAAAATGGACTGAATATTCTTAATATTACAAATGCCGGACTGGGATACATTTCATATTACACTGATGATGTAAATGCATTACCTGTATCGGCAAATATTACAGCAGGGATTGTAAATGGTATATATAAAAAGGGTACAGCGTCTGCAGAATGGATTGAAATGCTGACTAATGATGTCTATCCAAAAATTGATATAGAAGGTTATTACACGAAATTGATGATGGATAAGTCTGTGATAAGCAATTTCCATTTCACCACCGCTCAGCCTTTAATTGATAAATACGATGCAATTGTTAAATCTGAAAGAGAAATGATGGGCTTTTTTAAGTTTAATAAAAATCTTAAAAACAGACAGCTTGTTTATACAGAATCTTCTGGAGGCTGGTATGCAGGAGGCCTGGGTGCTCATTTAGATCTCACTTGGGGGCTTTCAAATTCTGCTTCAGCAACTGGTCTGGACTTTTGGGGAGTCGCTCATGAATTAGGGCATGTCAATCAGATTAGACCTGGGCTAAGATGGATCGGAACGACAGAAATTACAAATAATATGTACTCGCTTTGGGCATATTACAATTTGTATTCACCAACAGGAGCTAACAGATTTACAAGACTGGAAGGTGAAATTGCTGATAAAACGGCTTTCCCTAAAGTGGCAGGAAACAGATTTGGAGAAATTATTATTCAAACCCAAATTAACGGGAAGAGTATTATGGATCAGTTCAGAACAGATTATGTGAATCCTGCAGATGCAAATTTCAGAAGCCTTATTCCGTTTTGGCAATTAGAATTGTATTATCAATTGGCGGGTGCTTCAAAAAGTGCATCTACGCTTGCATTTGATTCGGATATGTCAGATGAAGATACGCCTCCGGTTATACCTGCTGTTCCGGGAATAGATTATGCACATTGGTTTGCTACAGTAGCTGAAAAAGTAAGAAACACAAACGAAACCCAGCTTACCAATGGACAAATGGTCATGAATTTTGTGAAAAATACCTGTGACGCTGTGCAGGAAGACCTTACAGATTTCTTTACCAATACAGGTTTTTTAAAACCTATTAATGCTACAATTTCAGATTACTCAAACGGTCAGCTTACGATTACACAAAGTATGATTGATGATGTGAAAGCCTATGTTTTAATGAAGGGGTATGCAAAACCAGTATCTCCTGTGATTAATTATCTTTCGGCAAATAGCGTGAATGCCTATAAAAATCTTCTTCCTGTCTCAGGAATTACAGGAATTGGGGCCCAGATTGTGAACAATGCGCAAGGTCAGTTTTTATTGGTAAATAATTCTAAGTGGAATAATGCTGTTGCATTTGAAACTTATGATGCAGGTGACCAGCTCATCAGTGTTTCTATCGTAGGAACTGGAGATACTACATTGGCCAATACATATGTTGATTTCCCTTCCAATGCTTTGAAAGTATATGCAGTAGGATATAACGGGCAAAAAATTCTCGTTTATCCCGCAAATACTTTAGCTGTTAAGGATAGTAAGACAAATAATAATGACTTTATTATTTATCCGAATCCCTTAAAGAATGGACAAAAACTGGTTATCCATATTAAAAATTCAAGAGAAAATCTGAACGCTGAATTATCTGATATGACAGGGACGTTATTGATTTCAGCAAAAGGCTCTCTAAGTGACATCAATAAGGAAATTAACGATAAAATAAAAGATCTGAAAACGGGAATTTATATTATTTCAATAAGTAACGGGACCAATAAATATCAGTCTAAAATTATTAAAGAATAATATTAGTAATTAATTCGCCGGAATTTGAGATTGCCCAATTGCCCCCGCATGAAACGCTATTGTGTAATTGGGATTTAATAAATGATATAAACAGCAGAAAAATTTGAATTTCTGCTGTTTTTTTATTCATTTTAAGTAAATAGCTTTATAGAGAGTCCATGGTAAAATCATCTATCATCTGAAGGGAGTAATTTAAAAAAATGATTACTTAAAAAATTAAGCATCATAATGTGTTCTATGCTTAACTTTGCCTTTTAAAATATCTGTATGCTGAAAGAAAGAGCTAATCATCAACTGGCTTATTGTAGAGGAAAATCATAATATAACAAAGTCAAAATGATTAAAAAATGACAGGAGGATTCAGAAAAAAGATCCGTCAGAAAAATGCGGAGAACAGTGGTTTCGGAAACAATGCCTCAGGAAGGTTCATCAATAAAGATGGTCTCCCGAATGTTCAGCGAAGAGGCGTTAATGTTTTTAACAGGTTAAGCTGGTATCACACTATGCTGAATTTGTCCTCATTTCGTTTTATTTCTTATCTGGTTATCGCTTATATTCTCATTAATCTACTGTTTGCAATGATCTATTATCTGATTGGGGTAGAGCATCTTACAGGAATAGATAAAAGTGATCCACTCAATGAATTTATTGATGTCTTTTTCTTTAGTTCCCAGACATTCACCACAGTTGGATATGGGAGGATAGCTCCGGTAGGATTTTTGGCAAGTCTTGTAGCAACTTTTGAAGCTTTTCTGGGATTGCTTACCTTTGCCATTGCAACAGGGCTTTTTTACGGAAGATTTTCAAGACCACGGGCATATCTTAGATTTTCTGATATAGCAGTTATTGCTCCTTTTCAGGAATCTTCAGCATTGATGTTCAGGCTTGCTCCCTATAAAAATAATGCATTGACGGATGCCGACGTAATTTTATCGGTAGCTATTGAAGTTGTGGAAAATGGGGTTGCCAAAAGTAATTTTTACCGACTTACCACGCAGATGAGTAAGATCAATACGTTGGCTCTCAACTGGACTGTAGTGCATAAAATTGATGAAAACTCTCCGTTTTACGGTTTTTCTGAAGAGGATTTTAAAAATACAGATCTTGAGCTCATCGTACAGGTACGCGCATTTGATGAAGTATTTTCAAATACGGTGGTTCAAAGATCTTCATACACTACTGGAGAAATTGTATATGGAGCCAAATTTGTTCCGATGTATTATCCAAATAAAGAAAATCTCTCAACGGTACTGGATCTGGATAAAATTAACGAGTATAAAAAAGAAGAACTTCCGGAGTCCGTGAGAAACAAAGAATAAATGGATTTAGATTTTTATAAAAACAGGCGATACAAAAGCAGAAAGAACACAAGAAATTTCTGGACGGATTAAAGAAAAAACCGCCCAAGAATCTCGATTATATAGTGCAGGAGACACATGATGAAGTTTTTGAAGAAATAGATTGTCTGCAGTGTGCCAATTGTTGCAAAACAACGGGACCTCTCTATACCGAAAAAGATATTGAGAGAATTTCCAAACATCTCCGAATAAAGTCTGCAGACTTTGAAGCAAAATTTTTGAGAGTAGATGAAGATAATGATAAGGTATTGCAGAATCTTCCCTGTTTTTTTCTGAACGACGATAATACATGCTCTATCTACGACGTAAGACCAAAAGCCTGCCGTGAATATCCTCATACAGACCGTAAAAAGATTTATCAGATCAATAATTTGATGCTGAAAAATACAGTTATCTGCCCTGCAGCATTTGAATTTGTAGAAAAAATGATGAAGAATATAGGAAAATAGCTTTGTAAGCAGGAAGAGGGGAGATGGGGATTGGGAGCTCTCATCTTTGATCAGAAAAACTGCGACTTCTAATCTAATAAACTTCCTGCTTCCAACATCCCTCTTCCAGCCAAATCACTCTAACTCATTTTTGCAAATTCCTCTTAAATAATTATAAAGTACGTTAAATAAGTCTTTTACACATAATTTTATAAATGATGTCTCGTTTAAGTTAAACAATCATTTAAATATTACATTATGAAAAAGTTATTTTTAACGGCAGCGTTTACATTAGTCGGAGTAATAGCAGTATCAGCACAATCAACACCACAAAAGCCGGCCGATACTTCTACTAATAACACTACGACAACTCAGACTCAACAACCGAATACACAGACTACAAGTCCTTCGGATCCAAAGAATCAACAGGAAAAATCACCTGCAACTACAATGGAAACTGCACCTGCAACGGATCCATCAGTAAGTACAACGCCTACTGAGGCTACTAAGCCTGCAGATGCTCCTAAAGAAGAGAAGAAAGACAAAAAGAAGAAAAAGTAAAGCACTTAGCAAACACTAGTCGGAATCCTGAAATCTTGTATTTCAGGATTTTTTTTGTTCAATTTCTTCCACTTTGAACAATAAAATCTTGGTGACCAGATCCAGCGGCAGATTTTCAGTGATGGGAAATTGAACAGCTCCTTTTGAAAATTTATACTTTCTTTCCTCAAAATCTTTTTTAAAATTATAAATACCCTCAGCTCCGGGATAGAATCCGATATGCTTTTTATATACTGCAAAATAAATCAACGGTTTTCCTTTGTACCGGAAGGCCGGCATCTGATATCCAATATATTCTTCCAAATCCGGAACCTGTAAATGAATTACTTTTCTAAGTTCCAGTAATTTTTTCTGTACATCTATCGGAAACAGAAGAATATATTCATCAATATTTTTAAAGGTGTTTTGCATCATATAAAAATAAAAAAAGCGCTGCATATAGCAGCGCTTTCTCCTTTCACTTTTTACTTTTTTCCCATTATCCCGGGAACAGGCTATATCAAAAAAGGTCGGGAGTTTTTCCCAACCTTTGTTTTTTGTTACACAACTCCTTGAGCCAACATTGCTTCTGCTACTTTTACGAAGCCGGCAATATTTGCACCTTTTACGTAGTTTACATAACCGTCTTCGTCTTTTCCGTAGTCTCTACAAGCTTTGTGGATACCGATCATGATTTCCTTTAATCTTGCATCAACTTCTTCAGAAGTCCAGTTAAGACGAATAGAGTTCTGAGTCATTTCTAATCCTGATGTAGCAACACCTCCAGCGTTGGAAGCCTTACCAGGAGAGAATAATACTTTATTATCTAAGAAATAGTTGATAGCATCAAGTGTAGAAGGCATATTAGCCGCTTCAGTTACACAGATACATCCGTTTTCAACTAATTTTCTTGCATCATCTAAATCCAGTTCGTTTTGAGTTGCAGAAGGGAAAGCTACGTCACACTTCACATCCCAAGGACGTTTTCCAGCGTGGAACTCAGCTGATGGATATTTTTTAGCATAGTCTTCCGCTCTGTTATTACCAGAAGATCTAAGTTCTAATAAATAATCGATCTTTTCTCCGCTGATACCATCTTTATCGTAGATATATCCGTCAGGACCAGAGATTGTTACAACTTTAGCACCTAGTTCAGTTGCTTTTTTAATAACTCCCCACGCTACGTTTCCGAAACCTGATACTGTTACAATTTTATCTTTGAAATCCTGTCCGATCGTTTTAAGCATCTGCTCTGCGAAGTATACTACACCATATCCTGTAGCTTCAGGACGGATTAATGAACCTCCGTAAGCAAGACCTTTTCCTGTAAGAACTCCGGTAAACTCATTTCTGATTTTCTTGTACTGTCCGAATAAATATCCGATTTCTCTTGCTCCAACACCAATATCTCCTGCAGGTACGTCTGTTTCAGGACCGATGTGTTTGCATAATTCTGTCATGAAAGCCTGGCAGAAACGCATTACTTCCATATCAGATTTTCCTTGTGGATCGAAATCTGAACCTCCTTTACCACCTCCCATTGGAAGAGTTGTCAAAGAGTTTTTGAATACTTGTTCGAACGCCAGGAATTTAAGAACTGATAAGTTTACAGTAGGGTGGAAACGGATTCCTCCTTTGTATGGTCCAATAGCAGAGTTCATTTGAATTCTGAAACCTCTGTTAACCTGAATTTCTCCTTTGTCATCAACCCATGGAACTCTGAAAATAATAATTCTTTCAGCTTCAGCCATTCTTTCAAGCAGCTTCATTCCGGTATATTCTTTTTTAGTAGCAATGAATGGAATTACGGTTACGGCAACTTCTTTTACAGCCTGTAAAAATTCCGGTTCGTTAGGATTTTTTGCTTCAATTTTTGCAATAAACTCTTGGATTTTCTGGTCAATATTATATTGTTCCATATATTAAGGTTGAATATTATTGTCAACAAATTTAATTTTTTTTTCAAGATTCACAACACTATATTTTAACATTGTTAAAAATTAAATAATAATGTTTCGTAATATTATTAAATTGATAATTTGTGTTTAAATTTTATTAAAAATGAAATGTTATATATGAAATAATGCAATATTAAGAAATCATTAAATCTTAAATTGCGATGAATTGCCTCCCGGAAAATGATTTTACTTTCCCTAAAAGTTCCAATTCTAAAATTATTGGTAAGATTTTATGAGTAGGAAGATCAATTCTCATGGAGAGATCGTCTAAACAGATTTGAGGATAAGATTGAATAGATTGATATATTAAGTTCTGATTGTCAGATAATTGTAGTTTGGTCTCGCTATAAGGAAATAACTCTTCCATTTTTTCTTTAGGATCATTTAATCCAAGGAGTTCTATAAGATCTTTTATGGTAGAAATTGCCGTTGCTTTATTATGGAAAATCAGCTGATTACATCCCTGGCTAGAACTGTCTGTAATTTTTCCAGGCAGTGCAAAAACATCACGGTTATAATCATTGGCAAAGGCTGCTGTGCTCACAGAGCCTCCTCCGAAACCGGTTTCCACTACAATCGTTGCAGGGGATATTCCTGCCACAATTCTGTTTCTCTGGATAAAGTTTTCCCGGTCAGGTTTTCTGGAAGAGCTGAACTCCGTTATTAATGCTCCTCCTTCCTGTAAAATTTTTTCAGAAAGTTTTCTGTTTTTTGCCGGATATAGATATTGAAAACCATGTGCAAGAACAGCTACAGTAGGCTTTTGATGACAAATAGACTGTTCATGAACTTCTTTATCGACGCCTAAAGCGAGACCGCTTATGGATGTATATTTTGAGGATCGTGTTGCTTCAAAAAAGTTTTCAATAAACTGTTTTCCATAAGCGGTCATATTTCGGGTTCCTACAATACTTATTTTTGGCTGTGCATCCTCAATATTCCCTTTTTGATAAAGAATAGCGGGAGTATCATTACATTCATTAAGTAGAGACGGGATTTCTTTGAGGTGTTTTAACCTGATTTGAATATTATTTTTTTCGCAAAAATTTAATTCTTCTTCTGCGAATTCCAAATGAGACTTATTTCCAATATCTGAAACTGTTCTTTGTCCTATTCCTTCCAGCTTTTTATATTCTTTTTTGGCTCTTTTCCAGGCTTCCTGAGCGCTTCCGAAAGTACGGACAAGTTTATGAAAATGGATATCGCCAATCTGGCTGCATTCGCGGAGGGCGATGGCATAAAAGTATTCTTCTGAGGTCATGTGTGTTTTTTTTCAAATGTAATGAAATAAGTTTTATCTTTTTCTCAATTCATCCAAATGGTCCCAGATATCATCTTTTTTCTTGTATGGAAGTTCCATAAAGTCTTCAGGATGATTTTCCTTGTATTCCTGCCACAATTTATCATCTTTTTCGCTGTAATAATTTGGAAACTCCCAGATAAATTTTTTCTTCTTTTCGCCAACATTTTTAAAAGCAAATGCAATAATACTGCCTACTACAGCTCCTGAAAGATGGGCCTGCCAAGAAATTTTGCTCGGCTCCTGCATGTTGTAAAACAGTTCTTCAGGAAGCATCCCCCATATCAAACTGCCATAATAAAGCACAACAAGCATTGAAATTGTGAGAAGCTTCGTATTCCATTTAAATACCCCGCTGAAGAATAGGAAAAAAGCGAGTACATAAACCACGCCACTTGCTCCGATGGTACAGGTGTACATATATTCACCGGTAAGAATATCAATAGGAGGAAGAAGCCATACCAAAAGTCCCGTTGCCAGCCAGCCGATGATAAAAACTTTGTTGGCAACCAATGGATAAAACTGATACAGCAAAAACATAAGTGCTGCTATGGGAATGGAATTTCCTATAATATGATCGATATTTCCATGTAAAAGGGGAGAGGTAACTACACCAAGCAATCCCTCAGGCAAGAGAGGAATAATGGCTCCAAAACAGCTTTGAAAAAAGCCCTGCATTTGTAAAAAATACCCGAACCACATCGTTGAAAGCATCAGCAATGGGTATATAACCGCTCTTTTGGAAATTACATTTTTGAACATGTGGGTTTTACGTCAAATCAAAAGCCAATGATAAATTTCGGAAAATTTGTCGATGAATAAGTTTCTACCGTCCTGATTTTAAGACAAAAGGTGTTAAATTTAACTTTTGAACTCATTATTGGGCATTGATTTTATAGAAATATCTTGTTATGAGGTAATTCAACTTTATAGAAATTGGTTCTTTTAAAGCTGATTTTAGCTTTTAAAAAAATTATATTAATATTTTTGCATTGAAAATTATTTAGAGTAATGAAGAAGTTTTTATTGATTCTTTCCTGTTTTATAGGAATATATGCAAGTGCACAAGAAGAATTGAAAAAAGATTCCGCAGTGGTAGATACCATAAAATACTGGTCGGTTTTAGGAAAAAACACATTAATGATTAATCAGGCTGCCTTTTCAAACTGGGTAGGCGGTGGTGCCAATAACGTTGGATGGCTTGCCGGATTGAATTATAATCTGACGTATGAAAAAGATAAAGACCTTTGGGAAAATATCATTATTCTTGGATATGGGCAGAATGATACAAAAGGCCAGGGTATCAGAAAAACACAGGACGTTATCAATGTTTCTACCAATTATGGACGAAAATTCTCAAAAAGCTGGTATTTCTCTATGGGAGCAGGATTTCAATCACAGTTTGCTGCAGGATATGAAGACGGAAATAACCCTGATGCGAAAAAGATATCCAATTTTATGGCGCCGGGCTACCTGAACGTCGGGATGGGTATCACATACAGACCCAATGATGATCTCACTGTAACGTTACGTCCTACCAACGCCAGATGGACATTTGTACTGGATAAAGACCTTCAGACAGCAGGCAGCTATGGTTTAAAAAATGATGGAGATACTTCGTTATTACAATTCGGTTTTCTGGGAACAGCAATATATAAATTGAAAATAATGGAAGATATTTATTTAACCAATACGGCTTCTGTCTTCTCGAATTACCTTGATCACCCGGACAGATTAGTTCTTGCCTATGGAGCTTTGCTGAACCTGAAAGTGAATAAATACATATCCTCCAATGTGACCGTAGACTTGCTATACGATCATAATCAGATAGAGAAAACACAGCTGAAACAAACTCTTGGAATCGGATTTGCCTATACGCTCGCAAATGGTGTAAAACGTTCTGATCGCAAAGACAGCCAGTGGTGGATCAAAAAATAGTTTGGAAAATTTATATTATAGTTAAAAAACACTTCAGAAATGAGGTGTTTTTTCTTTATAAAATTCTGTAATTTTAAGTTGACTTAAGTTTGATTAGGAATTGTTTTATTTACAAGTCGTTTAATTTCAGTTGTTTATGCGCGTATTTTTAGTTATGTTAAATTCATTTTAAAGTGAATTTTATGATGGCATAAATTATTATTTATACATTTGTAATAAATCAACATTATGAAAAAACTTTTATTGATCAGTTCTATCTCTTTGGGAGCTGTAGCATTCGCTCAGGAGGCTAAGACAGAAGCTCCGGCATCAGACACCATTAAAGCATGGTCTATTCAGGGGCAAAATACATTAATGCTTAACCAGGCTGCCTTTTCAAACTGGGTAGGAGGTGGAGCTAACAACGTTGGCTGGCTTGCTGGTGTTAATTACAACCTGACGTATGAAAAAGGGAAAGATCTTTGGGAAAATATTATTATTCTGGGATACGGGCAAAATAACACACAGGGAACCGGAGTTAGAAAAACACAGGATGTCATTAATCTTTCTACAAACTATGGTAGAGAATTTGCCAAACATTGGTATTTGTCTGCAGGAGCAGGGCTTCAGACTCAGTTTGCTCCGGGTTATGAAGATGGAAATAATCCTGATGCAAAAAAGATTTCCAATTTTATGGCTCCCGGATATCTGAGTGTAGGAGCAGGGGTTACATACCGTCCCAATGATAATCTTACAGTTACTTTACGGCCTGCAAATGCCAGATGGACTTTCGTTTTAGACGAAGATCTTCAGAAGGCAGGAACTTACGGTCTTAAAAACGATGGAGATTCTTCTCTTTTCCAATTCGGTTTTCTGGGAACGGCAATGTACAAGCTGAAAATTATGGAGAACATAACCTTACTGAATACGGCTTCTGTATTCTCAAACTACCTTGATCATCCGGACAGGCTTGTCCTTGGATATAGCGGAGTTTTAAGCATGAAAATCAATAAATATATTTCTACCAACGTTACTTTGGATCTTTTGTATGATCATAATCAGATATGGAAGACTCAGTTGAAGCAGACTTTAGGCGTAGGATTGGCTTATAATTTTGATAATGGTAAGAAACGTTCAGAAAATAAAGATAACCAAAGCTGGTTGAAAAAATAAGTAGAAACATACTATATGATACAATAAAAAAGCACTTCATTTTGAAGTGCTTTTGTTTATCAATATATAAGTCTTAGAATTCTATATCAACTCCTAATTTCTCAGCTAAAAGCTTTGAAATTTTCTCTTTTAGAGGCTCTATATCAATGTTTTGCATTGCATCATTCGCAAAAGCATATAAAAGTAATGCCTGAGCTTCTTTTTTAGAAATTCCTCTTGCTCTAAGGTAGAATAAAGCATCTTCATTCAATTGTCCTACGGTACATCCATGAGAACATTTTACATCGTCTGCAAAAATTTCTAACTGAGGTTTTGTATCAATACTTGCCCCTTCACTTAGCAATACATTGTTATTCTGCTGATAAGCATTTGTTTTCTGAGCAATTTTGTCCACAAAAACTTTTCCGTTGAAAACTCCGTGAGCATTCCCATCAAAGATTCCTTTGTAGTTCTGGTAACTTTCACAATTCGGGAAGTTGTGGTGAACTGCTGTATGGTGGTCTACCAACTGATCTTTCCCGATAATGGTAATTCCGTTCATGAATGAATTGATATTAGATCCATTATGAATAAAATCAAGGTTGTTTCTTACCAGTTTACCTCCGAAAGAGAATGTGTTTACCGTTGTTAAACTGTCTTTCTCCTGTCTTGCGAAAGTATTGTCGATAAGATAGGTTGTGTTGTTATCGTTCTGAAGCTTGTGCCAGTCAGCTTTTGCATTCGGATAGGTAAAGATTTCCGTCACAGAGTTTGTCAGTACGTAAGTGCTGTCAAAATTATGGTGGCTTTCAATCACTTCTACTTTTGCTCCTTCTTCTACGATCAAAAGGTTTCTGGTATTGTAGAATGTGTTTTCCTCCTGATTCTGAGAAATGTAAAAAACGTGGATTGGCTTTTCAATCACTACATTTTTAGGAACTTTAAGGAAGAAGCCATATTTGCAGTAAGCAAGGTTCAGGTTCGTAAAAGCCTGTTCTTTGGAAGCAATCGTATTGAAATACTTTTCAAAAACCTCTTTATGCTTCTCATCATTCAATGCATAATTGAATGAAAGGAATTCTACATTTTCAATAGAAACTTTAGATAACTCTTTGTGAAGCTTACCGTTTACAAAAACAATCCAATCAAAATTTTCTTCTCCAAGGTGTAGTTCATCAAACTGCTCTTTAGTGATATTGTGGTGCTCTTTCGGGAAGAAGTTGTAGCTTTTTTCCGTGATCTCCTTTAGATTGGTATATTTATATTCTTCGTCTTTTTTAGTAGGAAAACCAAGGTTTGCAAATTTCTGAAGCGCTGTTTTTCTTTCCTCATCCAGAAATCTGTGACGAAGACTCTCCAAAAATTCATTATGGTTCTCTATAATTTGTTCTTTTAATGCCATTACTGGTATATCTGTGGTTTGCACCATTTTTTCTTTTTTTATTAACTAAAATATTGTTATTCCGAGGAATAGGAAAACCAATTTTTAATAGTAGAGATTCTTTTCTGCCACATTGTATGAATGATTACAGGAAAGGTTAATCTCTGAAATAATATATATTCTTCTTAGTTAAGAAGCCAGTCGTAACCTTTTTCTTCAAGTTCTAATGCTAAAGACTTATCACCTGTTTTGATGATTTTTCCATCTGCTAAAACGTGAACAAAATCAGGCTGAATATAGTTTAGTAATCTTTGATAATGCGTAATCAAAAGAACTGCATTTCCTTCATTTTTAAAATGATTTACTCCATCTGCTACGATTCTTAAAGCATCGATATCCAATCCTGAATCAGTTTCATCAAGAATTGCCAGCTTAGGATTAAGCATCATCATCTGGAAAATTTCATTTCTTTTCTTTTCACCTCCGGAGAATCCTTCGTTCAATGATCTTGAAAGGAAATCTTTTTTAATTCCCAGTTTTTCAGACTTCTCACGAATTAATGCAAGCATTTCTTTTGCCGGCATTTCTTCCAGTCCGTTTGCTTTTCTCGTCTCGTTCAAAGCAGCTTTGATAAAGTTCGTTACAGAAACTCCCGGAATTTCCACTGGATACTGGAAAGAAAGGAAAATCCCTTTGTGAGCTCTATCTTCAGGAGCTTCTTCACTGATGTCCTGTCCTTCGAAAAGAATCTCTCCACCAGTTACTTCGTAATCTTCTTTTCCTGCGATTACAGAAGATAGGGTAGATTTACCAGCTCCGTTTGGTCCCATGATCGCGTGAACTTCGCCCGGCTTTATTTCAAGATTAATACCTTTTAATATTTCTGCGCCATCTTCAATTTTGGCGTGAAGGTCTTTAATTTGTAACATTCTTGCTAACTTTTGCTTTTTATAATTGTATGAGCTTCTTTCCTTTATATACACATCGTCTTTATATTAGGATATTTCCTCAATAGACGGAGAGAAGCTTTTTATATTTTATGTTTATAATAATCTTCAATAAAGACTATAACTTATATTTCCGTTTTAGCGGTTGATCATCGGATAAAAACTCTGAAAACCTTGCCTTTAAATCAATTTGTTTTTATCTGAAGGGTTCTTTTTGATAATATTATCCTACTGAACCTTCTAATGAAATCTCAAGTAATTTCTGAGCTTCAATAGCAAACTCCATTGGAAGCTTGTTCAAAACTTCTTTGCTGAAACCATTTACAATCAGAGCAATGGCTCTTTCTGTATCAATACCTCTCTGGTTACAGTAGAAAATCTGATCTTCCCCGATTTTTGAAGTCGTAGCCTCGTGCTCCAACTGTGCCGTAGGGTCTTTGATTTCAATATAAGGGAAAGTATGAGCTCCACATTCATTACCCATCAATAAAGAGTCACATTGTGAAAAGTTTCTTGCTCCTTTTGCAGAAGGCATTACTTTTACCTGTCCTCTGTATGAGTTTTGTGATTTTCCGGCAGAAATACCTTTTGAAATAATCGTTGATTTGGTATTCTTTCCGATGTGGATCATCTTTGTACCTGTATCTGCATACTGGTGGTTGTTGGTAACCGCAATAGAGTAGAACTCTCCGATAGAATTGTCTCCTTTAAGGATACAAGATGGATATTTCCACGTTACTGCTGAACCTGTTTCAACCTGTGTCCAGGAGATTTTTGCATTTCTTTCGCAAAGTCCTCTTTTTGTTACAAAGTTGAATACACCTCCTTTACCTTCTTCATTACCAGGATACCAGTTCTGTACTGTTGAATATTTAATTTCAGCATTGTCTAAAGCGATAAGCTCTACAACCGCTGCGTGAAGCTGGTTTTCATCTCTTGACGGTGCTGTACATCCTTCAAGATAAGAGACATAACTTCCTTCATCAGCTACAAGAAGCGTTCTTTCAAACTGTCCTGTTCCTGCCTGGTTGATACGGAAATAAGTAGAAAGTTCCATCGGGCATTTTACTCCTTTAGGAATATAACAGAAACTTCCGTCAGAAAATACTGCGGAATTCAATGCTGCATAAAAGTTATCCCCTCTCGGAACTACTTTTCCAAGATATTTTCTTACCAAATCAGGGTGGTTTTTAATAGCCTCAGAGATCGAACAGAAAATAATTCCTTTTTCTGCCAGTGTATCCTGGAAAGTAGTTTTCACAGAAACTGAGTCCATTACGATATCTACAGCAACTCCTGAAAGTCTTTTTTGCTCTTCGATATTAATCCCTAGCTTTTCGAATGTTTTCAATAGTTCAGGATCTACTTCGTCAAGGCTTGCCAGTTCAGGCTTTACTTTTGGAGCAGCATAGTAACGGATTGCCTGAAAATCTGGTTTTTCATATTTGATATTAGCCCACTCAGGCTCTACCATTTTCTGCCAGATTTTGAAAGATTCCAATCGCCATTCAGTCATCCATTCCGGCTCTTCTTTTTTAGCAGAGATCGCACGGATGATGTCCTCGTTTAAACCAGTCGGGAAGTCTTCATAATCAATCTTCGTCTCCCAACCGAATTCATATTTTTTATTTTCTAGATCGACTCTTAGATCGTCTTCTGTATATTTACTCATTACTTTTTTTTAGATTTCAGATTTTAGATTTCAAAATCCAGAGTAGCTCTGAGGTCTGAAATCTAGGATCTAATGTCTTTTCTCTAAAGACTAAATGATTCCCCGCATCCACATGTTCTGGATGCATTCGGGTTGTTAAAAACAAACCCTTTTCCGTTCAATCCTCCTGAATACTCAAGAGTTGTTCCTGCTAAATAAAGGATGGATTTTTTATCTATAATAATTTTAATGTTATTATCTTCAAAAATCTGATCTGTGTCTGTTTTTTCGTTGTCAAACTTTAAAACATACTCTAAACCAGAGCATCCGCCGCTTTTTACCCCTACTCTTATGTAATCTTCAGCAGGGTTAAAACCATCTTCCGTCATTAACTGGATGGCTTTCTCCTTTGCATGGTCTGATACTTTTATCATTGTATTTATTTAGAATGATTTAATGATGCAAAAATACGAACTAATTTCCGCAATCTCAAATCGAAGATATCTATTTTAATGATTCTGATATTAATAGCTATTTCTGCGAGGATAAATTATGTTAAAAAAAGATAAACTAAGCCGTTTACTGTTAAGGTTTTATTTATAATTTTAACCTTGAATCATATTTTGAATCTATAAAGAAGATCTATAATGAAGCAATAAAGGAGAAAACTTGTCAAAAAATAGATACAATAAGTCTTTCTTTTGATAATGCTCAATAAATAAAAATATAAATGAAAAAAATAGGTATTATCGCATTGGCGTTCTTTATACAGAATGTTTCTGCACAAACCAACAGATTCGTATATCAGGTGACGATGAAGCCTGATGCGGAAAATAAAACAGATATCAAGACTGAAAATGCTTATCTGGATATTTCTCCGGAGAAATCAGTGTTTTATTCTGAAAACAGAATCAAAAGAGATTCTATTATGCAAAAAGCATTTCAGAGCGGAGGCGGAAGAGCAAGCATCAACAGAGATCAGATGGAAGGATTGAGAACGAATATCAGCTATTCCATTGAAAAAGATAAAACAAATCAAAAGACCTATTTCAAAGACAGAATTGGGCGTGATATTTATTCATATGAAGAAGACAGACCACTGAACTGGAAAATAGAGTCAGAAACGAGAAAAATAGGCGAGTATAAAGTTCAGAAAGCTGAAACTGATTTTGGTGGAAGAAAATGGACGGCGTGGTTTACAACTGACCTACCTTATCAGGACGGACCTTATAAGTTCGGTGGACTTCCGGGACTGATTGTAAAAGTGGAAGATGATAAAGGAGATTATTCTTTTGATTTAATGAAAAATTATAAAATTGCTGAGTTTCCGGCTTTGAACCAGTTTGGAAATACTTTGAAAGTAAAAAGAACAGATTATATCAAGCAGCAGCAAAAATTTAAAGCTGATCCAATGTCGTTTATGAGCCAAAGTGGAGGTGGACAAGGTGGATTTTCTAATACAATAAGAATAGGCGGAGGCGGAAGAGGTCCCGGCGGCGGAAATCAAAATCCTGCCGATATGAGAAAAAGAATGGAAGAAAGGGTGAAAGAAGAGGCTAAGAAAAATTCAAATCCGATCGAATTGCAATAAATAAAAAAGCGGTCTTAAGTCAAGACCGCTTTTTTATATCATTATAATTTTTGATAAAAACTATTTTAATAGCTGGTTGAAAGTATCACCCTGTCTGATATCTCCGGTGTTGTAACCTTTCATAAACCATTCTTTACGCTGTGCAGAAGAGCCGTGAGTAAAACTTTCCTGATTCACATATCCCTGTGCTCTTTTCTGAATATTATCATCGCCAACCGCTTCGGCAGCATCTATGGCAGACTCAATATCTCCTGGTTCCAGAATATGTTTGCTGTCATTGGTTCTTTTTGCCCATACTCCGGCATAGAAATCAGCCTGTAATTCTGTAGCTACGGATACTCTGTTCATCTGCTCTTCGGAATATCTTCCGCTTCTTCTTAACGCATCTACTTTCTGTGTAGTTCCCAAAAGGGTCTGAACATGGTGTCCTACTTCATGCGCAAGAACATAAGCTACTGTAAATTCTGTTACTTTAGCTCCGAATTTTTGCTGAAGTTCACCAAAAAAACTCATATCCATATAGACTTTCTGATCTGCCGGACAATAGAATGGTCCCATAGCAGATTGAGCAGTACCACATGCTGAAGATGTTGTATTTTCGAAAAGAACTACCTGAGGAGCATTGTAAGTCATTCCATTTTCCTTAAAAATCTGATCCCAGGTAAGAATATTCCATTTGGCCATCATATCAACCATTTCTCCAACTTGTTTTTCATCGGCTGTAAGCTCTCTCTGTTCCCCGGAATTTCCTGAAGACTGCATGCCGCCAGAATTCAAAATGCCGGATGGGTCACCTCCCAAAAAGAATACGATGGCTGCTATAATTAAAGTTCCGAGTCCGCCTCCTACAATCATACCGCCACTTCCGCCTCCTGAACCACGGCGGTCATCAACGTTTCCGCCTCTGTCGTCTGTCCATTTCATACTAATAAATTTATGGGTTAATTTAAATATTTTACGCCAGATTATGAGCGAAAATATTTAGATATTTATCTGTTGAGTTGTTTTGTTTTGAGCCAGTAAGAAGTAGATTGATAGGCTGATACAGCATCATCAACCAGTTTCTGATCTGGATCTTTTAATAATTTTTCGTCGTAATACAGTTTAAATTCCGGTTTCAGATCACTTTTTTCCAGTTCCAAAGAATACTGTTTTACCTTTTTAACCGGCGAAATAATAGTCAAACGTTCACCTTTGATAAATCCAAGATCCTGATAGGTTGCCACATAAGCTTTAGGCTGGAATTCAGGTTTAAACACATCCTGACCCAGGAATTTAGATTGATAGTTGAAATTTAATAATCCCATAAGAGTAGGCATTACATCTATCTGAGACATCAGTGCATCAAATTTCTGAGGCTGAATAAATCCTTCAGAGAAAATCATGGCAGGAATTCTGTATTTATCCATTGGAAGTTCTGTTTTCCCGGCGCTGGATGCACAATGGTCTGCAATAATAACAAAAACCGTATTCTTGTACCAATCCTGTTTCTTAGCCATATCAAAGAACAGCTTAAGAGAGTAATCCGTATATTTTACACCGCCTTCACGGGATTTTGCCGTTCCCGGAATATCAATTCTTCCGTCAGGATAAGTAAAAGGTCTGTGGTTGGAAACCGTCATCCAGTGATTGAAAAACGGTTTTCCTGATTTGGCTTCGGCATTCATCACCTGAATAGCTTTTCTTGCCATATCTTCATCAGCAACACCCCAAACATTGGCAAAAGTGATTTCTTCAGGTTTAAAGTTGTTTCTGTCTACAATTCCATAGCCGTTCCCTTCGAAGAAGTCCTGCATATTATCAAAATAGCTGTATCCGCCGTATAAAAACTTGACATCATATCCTTTAGACTTGAAAACACTTCCGGTTGTGAATTTATTTTTATTGTCATCTCTCTTGATGATACTTTCCCCTGCAGTTGGGGGAATACACAATGTTAAAGCTTCCAAGCCGCGTACTGTTCTGTTTCCGGTTGCATACAGATTGGTAAACATGAGAGATTTATCAGCAAGACTGTCCAGGAAAGGAGTGATTTTTTGGGTATTGCCATAATGTTCCATGAAATCTGCAGAAAGACTTTCAATGGAGATTAATACTACATTTTTCTTAACTTCAGGCTGCTCCGCAACGACAGCTCTTGATAAAGTGTTTTGTGCATATTGGCTTAAGAAATTCTTTTCGGCCTGCTGCTGGTTAATCTGCGAGTAGAACTGGAAGTAATCCAGTTCATTATGGGTAAACGCCCAGTAGAACTTAGGAAGTCCGTTGGCTTCAATTTCGTCTGCGAAAACATTGTCAGATTTGATTTGCATCAAAGACGGTATTGCCAGCGCACTTAACGCGCAAAGTACCATAAAACTAGCCAGAAGAAACATTTTTTGTTTAAAGTCCGGAAGTTCCAGCAATTCATCTTTTGTTTTCTTATAAATGAACCACGTGATGGTAAGGGTAACAAGCATGATGGCAGAAAACAATGGAATTACAGGGTAACTTTCCATGATATTCCCAATCACTTCATTGGTATAAATAAGATAGTCTACAGCAATAAAATTATAACGAACTCCAAATTCATTATAGAAGAAGTATTCACTGACTCCGTTGAAAATGATCAGAAGAACGTATAATAATAATGTGATGAAATATAATGTGTTACGTATTTTTATCCTTTGAGTAGGAAGGAAAAGCATCAATCCAAAGAAAAGAGTTTTTATCCCTACGAAAACAAGGGCTATTTCCATGATGGAACCTCCATACTGCTTGAAAATATTGTTCGGCACAAGCCATATATAAAGGAAGAATAGAACCAGAGCACTCAGAATAATGTGTCCGTAAGGTTTTTTATATTTTGAATTGGAAAGAAAGAGGAAGTAAAGAGCGAGAATGGAACTGGCCAGTATGAAAACAAAAATGTCATTCACCAGACCTATCAGCAAAACTTTTACAACTTCGAAAAATCCAAAACTAGCAGTAGTAATAGGATGAAAAAAGAATACGGTTCTTATTATCAACGAAATAATAAGATAGAAAATTCCTAAATACAGGAAGGGTTTTATTTTTTTTAAAAACATGTATTGTCTGTCTTTATTAATTTTCACAAAGATAGTTTTTGTAGGGAACTTTTGACGGAAAAAAAGAAAAACATCCTTTTTATTAATAAGATTTATGAATTATTTATATACTAATAAAAAAGGGACTATTAAAAATAGCCCCTTTATATTGTTAAAGTGAATAAAAAGTTAAGAATGTCCAAAACCGATATTCCCCTTTTTATCAGATAATTTCTTTTTGAAGTCAATCATTCTTAGCGCTGTAACGGCTGCTTCCACCCCTTTGTTTCCAAGATCTCCACCGCTTCTTGCAATAGATTGTTCTTTGTTATCATCTGTTAATACACAGAAGATTGTAGGAGTATCCGTCATGATGTTACAGTCTTTGATTCCCTGCGCTACTGCAGAGCATACATAGTCAAAATGTGGAGTTTCCCCACGGATCACACATCCTATAGAAATTACTGCATCATATTTTCTCTCTTTGCAAAGCTGCATACTAGCATAGCTTAATTCGAAAGCTCCTGGTACAGGGAAAAGTTTGATATTTTCAGGTTTTACCCCTTCTTTTTCAAGGATTTCCAAAGCTGCATCACGAAGATTGTAAGTTACAAAATCATTCCACTCAGAAAAAACAATGCCGATAGAAAAATCTTCGGCATTAGTTATATGAAGTGGCTTGTAATCGGATAGATTAACTGTTGCCATTTTTTAATAATATTTAGTCATTTCGATATAAGAATCAGACATTCCGTTGTCGTAGTCCTGATATTTCTCGTCAATTGCAGAGAAGTATTTTTTAGCTTCTGCATTTTTCTTTAATCCTAAAGCAACAATACCTGCTTTTCTTGTAAAATAATACGTTGTATAAGGATCATCAGATGCTGTAGCAGCCTGATCTAATAAAGAGAGAGCTTCATCATTTTTGTTAAGACCTGATTTTGCATCAGCCATTGCTCCATACTTCATTGCCATCAAGGTTTTGTTTTTGGAAGAGAATTTATCCAAAAGATCATATGCTTCCTGGAATTTTCCTTCTTTGAATTTTAATAAACCAGCATTGTAAGCAGAAAGTTTACCAATTTCAGTAGAAGAATATTCATTAGCTGTACCTATAAAACCAGGATTAGCTGCAGATTTTCCACCTAAGGCATCTTTATCTTTACCTTCCGTAAGATTTTTTTGAGCAGCAAGGAAACTTTTTACAGCCTCAGTGTTCTTTGGAGCAATTACAAATTGCTTATAAGCAAAGAATCCTAAAACTCCTAAAATCAAAGCTCCAAATACAAAACCAAGCGGCTTTGAATATTTTTCAACAAATCTTTCAGTGTTTAAAGCCTCTCTGTCAAGGTCTTTAAAGAACTCAACTGTTTCTTTACCTTCTTGCTCGTTCTGAGCACTCTTTCCCAATTTTGCCATAAGTTTTTAAAAATTGAAATGCAAATTTAATTGTTTCTGAGAGATTTACAAAATACTTTGTGAGTATTATTGACGAAATCTTGTGAATTGTTAATGGTGAATGATGAATTTATTAAAAAAAAGATGCTTCGAGATGCTCAGCATGACACTTCTGATACTGCCTGTTCTAATCTCACAGTAAATGATTAGCGTTGTCATGCTGAACCTGTCGAAGCATATATATTAAATCTTAGTATCCTAAAATATGGTAGATCTCTGCACCGAATTTTTTCAGTTTTTCATCACCCTTCAAGCCTTGCAAACCGATAAGGAAACTAAACTGTGAAACAATTGCTCCTTGCTTTTCTACCAATTTTGCTGCAGCTTCAGTAGTTCCTCCCGTGGCTAAAAGATCATCATGGATTAAAACTCTTTGTCCAGGTTTTATCTGGCCTTCACGGGTTTCAATAATGGCACTTCCATATTCCAGATCATACTTTTCTGAAATAATTGGCGGGGGAAGTTTTCCTGCTTTTCTGATTAGAATAAATGGTACTTCCAATGCCACAGCGATAGCGATTCCAAAAAGGTAACCGCGGCTTTCAATTCCGCAGACTGCATCTATTTTTCCTTTACTGAATGCAACAAGGTCTGCAATGACATCTTCGTAAAGTTTTGGGTCTAAAAAGATAGGTGAAATATCCTTAAACTGGATTCCCGGAATCGGAAAATCAGGGATATTTTCAATTGTTTCTTCTAATCTTTTGATCAGTTCTGCTGAAGCCATTTATTAATTAATTTTATAGCTGGAAATTTTCCAGTCTCCATTTACATTTTTAAGCCCGAAAGTTACTTTTAAAGAAGTTGTCTTCCCACTTTTATCCGTTACATCATAAGTAGCGTTTACGCTCGCACTATTAGCATTAGCTCCACTTGTCGTAATGTTTTTTACATTTACATTTTTTACAGATCCAAAGCCTGAAGTAGGATTTGAGAAAGATTCATAACTTCCCCAGCTTGGATTACTGGCTGTTTCGTATGCTGCTTTTAAGTTTTGAGAACTCACACTGTTCAGGAACTTACTTACTGTATTTTTAGGGTCTGCAGTAGGCTGCTTTGGTGCAGCTGGTGTTGCTGGAGTAGCTGTTGCAGGATCCGTAGTTGCTCCAGGAGTTGCTGTTGGATTGTTTGGATCTATCACTGCGCTTGGTTGCTCTGTCACCGCTGTCGAATCAGTTTTTGGGATGGCAGGAACTTTTAGAGCTGCTGCATTGACATCAAGCCCGATTTTAGACATTTTGAAAGTCTTGGCAGTTGTTTTTACAGAAACCGTGATATCAATTTTATTATCTACTACTTTTGAAGCAGGGATAGAAGAGAACTTTAAATTGAATCCTTTAAAGTTATTATCCTGCATAAGGTTTTTAGCAGTAGCCAATCTTACACCGTTACTGAAGACTTCAAGAGTGGCTTCAAGGCCAGCTCCTGTGAAAGATACAGGGTTTCCGGCTGCATCTACAAGTCTTGGAACAATCTGGATTGCTGTAGGTGCTCCGGTTCCGTCATCTCCCGTAGGTCTTGTCACAAGGCTTAGTGATCCTGCTTTCACATCATTAGGATCGCTTTCTTTAGCTTTATCATCCCCGAAGATATTCATCTCTCCAAGTGATGGTGGGGCAGTACTTGCCCATTCTATTCCGTTTTTCTGAGCCACTTCGTCAGCCAAAGACATGATTTCAGGAACTTTCTTCCCGTTAATCAGTTTTCCAAGGGCTTTTAGCTCATTGATATCACCGTCTGCCTCTACTCCAAATGTTTTAAGGATATAAAGAGCTTCATTAAACTTAATCTGCTTAATGGTAGGTAAACTGGAAGTCATATCATTGATACTTGACTGCAGTGTTTTAGTATTCGTAGCATCTACATGATCTTTCTTACATGCTGTAAAAAGCAACAGACTGAAAACAAGTAGAAAAGAAAACTTTTTCATTTTTATTTGGTTTGTTGCAAATTTAATAAAACCTTTATTAATACTGGATTTTATTTTCACTTTATGTTTTATGGCTTGTTTTATTTCTTTTTCATAATAGCCATAATCCTATATTTTTACTTTTTTTGGGGTTGTTCTTTTAAGTCTCCTTTGAAAAAATTGCTGAAGATGGTCTGCATATTCGGGAATGAAGAATCCTGCCAGTAAGAAGTTTTGTAATTACTGTTTTCTTTATCAAATTTTACTTTTTCAATATCATTGTCGTTGTTAAAGCTAAGTTCTGTAGGATAGAAATTTGTGTAAACGGCAATCTGATTGTATTCGGGTTCGCTTTTGTGTTTAAGCTTAACAAAAACAAGTTCATTGTATTCAAGAAAATCTTTCAATGTCTTTTCTGATCCCTTTTCAAAAGACATATTCAATATGGTTCTGATATCATAAAATCGATATCCGAAAAATGAAAATTCTTTTTCCTGAAGTGCTCCGCCTGTCACCTCAATCTGATCTTTACGATCGCCTTTCAATTCTCTGATGATATTTCTTTTTGTTTTATATTCTTCCGGATTTCCTACATTTTTAAGTTTTGGAATCTGTAGAGAATTTCCATAATCCCATGATGAAGTTTCTTTCTTCTCGTTTTTAGGTTCTGTCAATCTGAAAACCCTGTATTGTTCCACGTTTGTACTTTTTAGCTTTTTTGTTTTGTTGTCAAAAATATAGGTTACAATTCCATCGGTATAACTATTCAGTTTATTATTTACGGTCACGTAAGCATTAAAATTTCCTTTGATAAAAATGTATTTGGCAGGTTTGTTATTTTTGATAACTACGGTTTCAATCTCTTTTACCTGATCATTGATTTTAATAATGGGCTGGTCAAAATCGGAATATGATAAGGTGGCAACAGGAAAATTATTATAGACAAGCTGAAACTTTTCCTGCGAGGGAGATAATGATTGTTTGTCAATCTTGCCTTCAATATCTGAGTATGCCAGAATAGTTCCATCTTTCCCAAACACTGAAACCCTGGGAAGGGGAGCATTACTTTTTTCAGAAACGAAAGTGATGGTCTGTGCAGAAATAAAACTATATAAAAAAGAAAGAATGTGTAAAGGAAAAGTTTGGTTTTCATAGTAAGTTTTTTTAATTGTTGATCCCATCAATGGCGACGAGTTACCTGATATACATAAAAAAAGACTGATTGTTTTAACAATCAGTCTTTTATAATTTTATTTTGTTACAAGTCCTTAGAAAGGATACTCATAAATTTCAGATTCGTGTAAGAATGGGTTTCCTGTAGGAATCAACTTCAGTTTAGATAAAGCTGAAAGTACAGTAAACATAAATAATCCAGCTACGAACAGGATTGCTCCTAGGATTAACAGGAATACTTCAGGAGTGTTCCAGTATGGTCCTACTGTTCCTGGCATTACCATGTTGAAGTAATCTAAGATGTGTCCTAAGATTACTACTACTGCCATTGTAGTAACTACTTTGTAGTTTCTCTTGATGCTGCTGCTTACTAATACCAATAGTGGTAATAAGAAGTTGATGATCAACATCGGTAAGAAAGTAGGAGAATAGTGCTGGAATCTACCGAAGAAGTAGTTAACCTCTTCCGGAACGTTGGCATACCAGTACAACATGAACTGAGCGAACCATGTATATGTCCAAAGCATACTTGTAGCGAAAAGGAATACTCCTAAATCGTGTAAGTGGTTATCATTGAACTGTGGTAAGAAACCATTTTTCTTAAGGTAAACACTTAATAGGATGATTACAGCAATACCACTTGAAAGGCAACTAACCATTGAATACCAGATATACATTGTAGAATACCAGTGAGGGTCAATAGACATTAACCAGTCCCAAGCCCAAGCTGCAGAAGCAAATCCGAAGAATGCAATATATCCTACTGCCCATCTGTAAAGCATTTGATACTCTACTTTAGATTTCGTTTCATCTACTTTCTTAGACTGAGCTTTCAATTTCCAAGCGAAGAAAGAAGCACCAATCACATAGATTAAAGTTCTTACTGCATAGAAAGGAATATTTAAGAATTTTTTCTTTTCAAATAAGATCACATCAAAATGCGGAGAATCCGGGTTTGTCAATTCAGGGTCCATCCAGTGGAATAAGTGACCATTATGAGTGATGTTTAAGATCATCAGGATTACCAGGATTGCACCACCGTAAGGAATATAAGAAGCAATAGCTTCCATTACTCTTGTAATGATGATTGGCCATCCTGCATGGGCAGCGTGCTGAATAGAATAGAAGAATAATACGCAGCAGCTTACTCCAAAGAAAAATACAGCTACAAAATGTATTGCTGCTAAAGGCTGGTTGTGTACCTGCAATGTAGCGTGCTCAAGGTGAGCCGCGTGATCCTGAGGTCCAACCATTTCACTTGAGTGTGTAGGAGCAGTATGACCTGAAGCATGAACAGCTTCCATCATTTGTTCTATTTTCTCAGTAGATATTCCTTTGTTCAAAAAGAAACCAATACCGAAAAGAACTAAACCTACAACAAGAAGTATTATAGAAGTTGATTTTAATTTTGGTGAAAAACTATACATTTCTTTTCTTATTTTTTAGTTTCGGTAGTCGTTTCAGTTGTTGCTGGTGCCGCCGCTGTAGCTGCTGCCGGTGCTGCTGCTCCTTTTTTGAAAGCACTCATCACATACATTGCTACTCTCCATCTGTCTCCTGCGTTCAATTGTCCCGCATAAGATCCCATGGCATTTCTACCGTTTGTTAATACATAATGAACAGATCCTACAGTAATTTCTCTGTCAGCATAGTTGGGTACTCCAGAGAATGCTCCACTTTGAACGATAGGTCCTTGTCCATCACCTCCTGTACCGTGACATGCAGCACAAGTGTGATCAAACAGTATTTTACCTCTTTCAAGATCCTTAGCTGCATTAGCTGGGTTCAAAGGAGATGCTGTAAGTTTTTTAGATGCTTCATACCCTGCGTTGTACTCGTCAACATTCTTAGGTAATAAGCTTTCTTCAAAAACTCCGTCTTTATTCTGAGGAACTGATCCTTCAACCGGAGAAAGACCTGTTGCACCATTATTTTTAACAAAAGCAGGAATTTCATTTTCATGATCTGAATAAGCATCCTGAGCTTTCATCAATGGATCATAAGCTACCGGAAAATACATGTCCGGGAAATATACCAACGGAGTATTCTCCTTTGGTCCGCAAGAGTTAAGTAAAACTGTTGTTAAACCTAAAACCGCTGTAATTTTTAATACATTCTTTTTCATTTTAAGCGTCTTTAACAGTTATTTCTTCAACTCCAGTTTCAATAAGCAACTGTTTTACAGATTCTACATCTTCAGTTACGAATTCCATCATGAATTTATCATCAGTCGTTCTTGGATCCGGGTTCTGAGCAGGAGCTCCTGGATACATTTTGTTTCTAACTAGGAAAGTTAAAGACATCATGTGAGCAGCACAGAATACCATTAATTCGAACATTGGAACTACGAATGCCGGCATGTTGTGTCCCCAGTCAAAAGCTGGTTTACCACCGATATTCTGAGGCCAGTCGTGATTCATCACGTACCAGGTAAGAGTAGCACCAATAGTTACACCATAACAAGCATAGATGAAAGCGGCATCAGAAATTCTAGTTTTCTTTAAACCTAAAGCTTTGTCTAGTCCGTGAACCGGAAACGGAGTATAAACTTCGTTAATTGCGATTCCTTTATCGTTGAATGCTTTAACGCCGTTCATTAAATCGTCGTCGTCAGCATAAAGTCCGTATACAATTTTAGTGGTGCTCATCTCCTTCTTTTGCTTTATAAGTTTCACCTGAGATTTTCAAAATCGATTTTAATTCAGCCTGTGCAATTACAGGGAATGTTCTTGCATATAATAAGAATAATACAGAGAAGAATCCGATCGTTCCTAAGTATACACCCACATCAATGATCGTTGGCTTAAACATTGTCCATGATCCTGGTAAGTAGTCTCTTGAAAGGTTGATAACGATGATATCAAAACGCTCGAACCACATACCGATGTTGATGATCAATGCAACGATGAATGTCCAGATAATGTTCGTTCTTAGTCTCTTGAACCAGAAAGAAGCAGGAATAACAAGGTTACAGATGATCAATGACCAGAATGCCCACCAGTAAGGTCCTACAGCAGCACCCGGAGAAAGATATGTGAAATCTTCGAATCTAGATCCTGAGTACCATCCGATGAAATATTCAGTTGCGTAAGCTACAGTTACCATACCACCGGTTAAGATGATTACGATGTTCATAATTTCGATATGATACATTGTAATATACTCTTCTAAGTGACACACTTTTCTTGCAACCAACAATAGGGTCTGTACCATTGCAAATCCTGAGAATATTGCACCAGCAACGAAGTAAGGAGGATAGATTGTTGAGTGCCATCCTTTAATTACTGAAGTTGCGAAGTCAAATGATACGGTAGTGTGTACTGAGAATACAAGTGGAGTTGCCAAACCTGCAAGAACCAAAGAAAGTTCTTCAAATCTTTGCCAGTGTTTTGCTTTACCACCCCAACCGAATGCAAGGAATGTATAAATTTTCTTAGTCCAAGGAGTTTTAGCTCTATCTCTGATCATTGCAAAGTCAGGGATAAGTCCCATAAACCAGAATACAGTTGATACTGAGAAATACGTAGAGATCGCAAATACGTCCCAAAGTAGAGGAGAGTTGAAGTTCCCCCAAAGAGAACCGAATTGGTTTGGTAAAGGGAATACCCAGTATCCAACCCAAACTCTACCCATGTGGATTACAGGGAAGATTGCTGCCTGTACAACCGCAAAGATCGTCATCGCCTCTGCTGATCTGTTTACAGACATTCTCCATCTCTGTCTAAATAATAATAATACTGCGGAGATTAGGGTCCCGGCGTGACCGATACCTACCCACCATACGAAGTTGGTAATATCCCAACCCCAGTTAATAGTTCTGTTAAGCCCCCATGCTCCAATACCTGTCCCGATAGTGTAAGCGATACAGCCGAATCCATAGAGGAATAGAACTAGTGCAGCATATAATGAGATCCACCATAATTTACCTGCTCTTTCTTCGATAGGTCGTGCGATATCTTCTGTAATATCGTGATAAGTTTTGTGACCAATAATTAGAGGTTCCCTTATCGGAGCTTCGTAATGTCCTGACATTTTTTACCTATTTATTATTTAAACTTTATTTTTCTACTCTGTTTCTTACTTTAGTGTGATAGAACACGTTTGGTTTTGTTCCGATCTCCTCTAGTAAATAATATCTTCTGTTAGATGCATACTGCTTTCTAATTGAAGAATCTTTATCATTCATGTCTCCAAATGTCATTGCTCCAGTAGAACAAGCTTTAGAACAAGCAGTCTGGAATTCTCCATCCTTCACTCTTCTTCCTTCTTTCTTAGCCTCAAGAATAGTATTCTGAGTCATTTGGATACACATTGAACATTTCTCCATTACCCCTCTAGTTCTTACAACTACATCCGGGTTAAGTACCATTCTTCCTAAATCGTTGTTCATGTTGAAATCGAACTTGTCATTTAGGTTATAAGTAAACCAGTTGAAACGTCTTACTTTGTACGGACAGTTGTTTGCACAATATCTGGTACCGATACATCTGTTGTAAGCCATATGGTTTTGACCTTGCTTACCGTGTGAAGTAGCCGCTACCGGACATACAGTTTCACATGGAGCGTGGTTACAGTGCTGACACATTACTGGCTGGAAGATTACATCCGGGTTGTCTGCTGGGTGGTTTAATGCACCTCCTTCTTTGTTGAATGCAGTACCGTATAATTCTGGTACAGCCATTCCTTCTTTCAATCCTTCGTATACTTCTACCGTTTGTCTTGAAGAATAGTAACGGTCAATTCTTAACCAGTACATATCTCTGGACATTCTTACTTCTTCTTTCCCTACTACAGGAACGTTGTTTTCTGCCTGACAAGCAATAATACATGCTCCACAACCAGTACAAGAGTTCAGGTCGATAGATAAGTTAAAGTGAGGACCATCTGTATCATCAAAAGCATCCCAAAGGTCGATTTTTCTCGCTGGAAGTGCTCCGCTGATCGTGTGGTATTCCAAAGGTTTGTTCCATCCTTTGTGTTCATCATCGAAAGCTACGTTGATGAAATCTGCCAAAGGAACTTCCTTCGCGATTTCATAACGACCCATCAATGTATTTTGAAGCTGGATACCTGCGAACTCGTGATCTTCTCCTGTTTTCTCAATTTTAACACCTGAAAGCACAAGGTTAGAACCGTCAAATAAAGGATAAGCATTTACTCCAGTATCAGCAGTTGCTCCTGAGTTTTTCTTACCATAACCAAGTGCAAGACCTACAGATCCTTCGGCTTGTCCTGGTTGTACGAATACAGGAACGTTTTCTATTTTAACTCCGTTTACAGTAAGGTTTACAATAGAACCATCTAACTGCATTCTCGCGTTAAGATCGTTGTCAATTGCAAATTTCTCTGCATCTTTAGGAGAAATTGTAAGGTAGTTATCCCAAGACATTCTTGTGATTGGGTCAGGTAACTCTTGTAACCAAGGGTTGTTTGCCTGAGTACCGTCTCCCATTGAAGTCTTAGTGTATAATACTAATTCTAATTCAGAAGCTTTAAAGTTTCCTAGTTCAGCAACAGCCTGAGCAGCGTTTCCTCCTGCATAAGCTAAAGTAGTTGCGTTGGTAGAAGCGTTGATACCGTTGTACAATGCTTTGTTGAAAGAAGTACCACCTAAAAGAGAAGCAGAGCTTGCTTTTAAATAATCGTAGTAGTTGTTTGCTGCATTGTTTTTACCATTCTTCCAAACCAATAAAGATTCTTCAATCTGTCTTGATTTGTAGATTTTCTGAATTGTTGGCTGCATTAATGAATATACACCAGTCTGTGGTTCGATATCTCCCCAAGACTCTAGCCAGTTCGCTACCGGAATGACAGCTTTCGCTGCTTTGTACATTTCATTTTTCTTATCTGCTACAGCAACTACGTAAGGAACTTTTGATAACGATTTTTTGAAATCTTCTCCTTTTGGATGAGAGTAGATAGGGTCCACGTTGTTTGTAATCAATACACCAACTTGTCCACCGTTTACCCATCCTAAGAATTCCTGGTATTTAGCAGCGTTGAATTCTTTAAGGAAGTTTGCCTTACCTGTGAAAGCTACTGAGCCTAATTTTTGGTTGATTAAGTGTGCTAAAACCTGTGCTCCTTTAGAACCGTCAGCGAAAACAACAGCTTTGCTTCCTTTTGCTTTCAATTCATTAGCAATTTCAGTTGCAGTCTTATCAGTAGTACCACCACCTACGATTGCATTGTAAACTTCCACTAAAGTTTTGTTTACAGCACTTGGTTTTAATCTGTATCTCGAGTCAGCGTTAGCTCCAGTTAATGACATGTTAGACTCCACCTGAATGTGTCTCAACATGCTTGCTCCTGGTTTTCTAGCTGCTGCATAAGAAGTCTCTAAGCTTGAAGCGTTATAATCTCCTAAGAAATCAGCCTGGAAAGAAACTACCAATTCAGAACCGTTAAGGTCATAAACAGGTAATGCTCTTTGTCCGAATACTTCCTGTGCTGCATCTAATCCTGCAGAGTAAGGGAATGCATCATAAGTTACTAATTCCGCTGTAGGATATTTAGCTTTGAATTCAGCGAATAACTTTTTGAAAGTTGGTGAAGGAAAAGAGTGTGATAAAACCACAATCTTTTTGCCTGACGCTTTAGCTTCTTCCAACCCTTTGATAACGAAACTGTCTACTTTATCGAAAGTTTCATCTTTACCGTCTAGTTTAGGCTGCTTTACTTTATCGTTATCATAAAGAGAAAGTACACTTGCCTGAGCTCTTGCGTTAGTTTTACCTAAATCACCACCAGCCGGGTTGGGTTCAATTTTGATAGGTCTACCTTCACGGGTTTTTACTAAAACACTAGCAAAGTCGAAACCGTCAAAATAAGTTGAAGCGTAATAATTAGGGATTCCCGGAATAATATCATGCGGCTTTACCACATAAGGAATCGTTTTGATTACCGGAGCTTCGCAGGCAGCTAATGTTACTGCTGCTGTAGAGAACCCTAGTAATTTAAGGAAATCTCTTCTTGAAGTACTAGATCCGTTTTTCTCAGCATCTCCAAGGAAATCTTCTACCGGAATTTCTTCCTGAAACTCTTTCTGAGCCAGCTTATTATTCAAAGCTGGATCTTTAAGTTCATGAATACTTCTGAATTGTATTTTGTTTGAAGCCATTTATACTTCTAATTTTTTAGTTATTAATAATGACATTTACCACACTCAAGACCTCCAATTGCATCTACAGTGATCTTACCTCCATCTTGAGGATATTGTTTTTTCAACTTGTCATGTAGATTTTTGAAGTACTCTTTATTATAACCGTTGTTCATATCAACTTCAGTCGTTCTGTGGCACTCGATACACCATCCCATAGTAAAGTCGTTTGCCATCTGAACAACATTCATTGTATCAATTTTACCGTGACAAGCTTTACATACAACATCAATTTTGTTGTTAGGATTCTTTTTGTTGAAAGAATTGATGATCGCTTGTTCTCCAGCAATTACGTGCTGTGAGTGGTTGAAGTAAACGAAGTCTGGCATGTTGTGGATTCTTGTCCATTCAACCGGTTGTGTTTTTCCTGTATACTGTTGTTTTGCAGGATCCCAACCTGTTGCAGCGTAGATCTTCTGAATTTCTCCGTCATAGAATGCCTTGTCTTTTCCTGGCTCCATGTAGTGATCTGCGTTGTATTCAGAAATCGTTCTGTGACAGTTCATACAAACGTTCATAGAAGGAATCTCAGATACTTTTCCGTATTTAGCACTAGAGTGACATAACTGACAGTCAATTTTCTGTTCTCCGGCGTGAATTTTGTGAGAGAAGTAGATAGGTTGCTCAGGTTTGTACCCTTTGTAAACCCCGATCCACATTAACCAGTTCCATACTCCGTAAGCGGCTAAAATAGCAAGGATTGCCAATAAACCTTTACCAATGAAGTGGAACTTCTCATACATTTCACTGAAAGAACGAACTCTTGTTTCATTAAGTCCAGCTAAATCTTCAGACTGACCTAGTTTTACCAATTGTCTTAGCTTAACCAAGATCCAAACCAGTAAACCTGCGATCGCTAAAAGTGAAATGATGACAACGTTTGTTGTAGTTTTGTCTGCAGGAGCTGCCGCAGTAGCGTCAGTTGCAGGAGTTGCTTCCGGTTTTTTCTCCTCCGGAGCAGGAGGGTTAGTTGTGAAAGCTAAAATGTCGTCAATATCCTTATCTGTAAGATTTGGAAAGACCTGCATTTCAGTCTTGTTAAACTTTTCAAAAATCTCATTGGCGTATTTATCCCCAGAAGCTCTTAGAGCTTTGTTGTCTTTGATCCACTTGTGAAGCCAATCTTTGTCTACACCACCTTCTGTCTTTACACGTTCTACAACCCCTTTTAGAGGTGGTCCTACAACTTGTTTGTCCAGCGCGTGACATGCAGTACAATTCGCTTTGAAAAGTTTCTCTCCGTTTTTAGGATCGCCGTCTTGCCCGTAAAATGAAGCACTGGTTGATAGCAATAAGCCTATTGCGATCAACGTTTTTTTATAATGCTTTCTCCAACTAATCATTTAAATTATCTTATGTTAGTAAATTATTGAACATTCAATCAATTCCGCAAAAATAATATTTTTAACAGGAATTTAACGGTATATCGAAAAGGGAAAATATCATTTACGTTTAATTTGTATTGATTCTAAATAACCAGTTTGGTATAGTTTTTTAATTTGTATAAATTTGCGGAAACAAGTTTAAATGAGAAATCTAATCAAAATATTTTCGATATTATCATTATTTGGATTTTATAATATTGAAGCACAACAAGTTGTTAAAAAGGATACCCTGTCAGGAACAGAGCTTATTATGACAATGGATTCCAAAATAAATGCTGCTTTGGAAGGAATTGAAGGAAAGTGTGCGAAAGTTACTCCAACAAATTCTCCTAAAGATTTCGGTAATAATGATAGTGGAATTTCTACAGGAATCAATACAAAACCACCTAAGATCTTTGTACCGAGCAGAGAGCTTACCAATGCTGAAATCTGTAAGAAAAATCCTAGAATTTTAGGGTTCAAAATCCAGATTACAACGGTAAAAAGTAATGAGGAGGCTAATGAGGTGAAGTCTTATTTCAGAAAAAGATTCCCGAATCTGAAAGTGGAGACCGATGCTTCTTTAAGACCAAATTATAAGATTTTAGCTGGAAGTTATTTCACAAAACAAAGTGCCGCCAGTGATCTTTCGAAAATCAGAGAATACTTTAAATCTGCAGTTGCAGTACAGTATAGAATTTTCTGTGCCGAGGCGAAATAAGAAGAATTTATTTCAATATAAAGAACAAAAAGCTGAGAAATTTCTCAGCTTTTTTTATTGATAATAATTTTCCATAAACCAGAAGAATTCTGCCATTCTAAAGATATTGTTGATCAGCAGATAAGTAAATAATATTGCCACAATGAATGTTAAAAATGACATCATTTTCGGTGATGATCTGTACGCAAAAAAGAGCCATCCTACAAGCAAAGGATAGACAAAAACAAAATGTCCTCCGTAGATGTAGGAAGTATGAAGACCAAATCTCATCACGCAATGGATGATGATATCAACTGCAAATGAAATAGTAATGATCTGGACCCATTTATTCTTGAAATTTTTAAAATAACTCCAACTTATCAGGATTAATAATATTGCTACGAAAAAGTAAGGAATGGCAGATGAATAAAGATCCATATAAAGTCCTTTGAAATTGAACCCTTTCATATTGTGCTTGTCCGACATGATGAAGCTGGGGAAAAGAATATTCCCGCCAAAGAAAAATGAAAGAATCATATCCCATGTCGGCATAGATTCTACATTGGAAAACTTTTCATATTGCTGATTGGTTTTTGAAAAGATATTCTGATATTTAAAATCGATTCTGTTCAGATAAAGCAGGATAAAACAAATAACCGCAATTATTGCCCTTAATGTTGCATTTCCGAACTTCTTCCAGCTTGTAAAAATGCCTTTCTCAAAAATAAGAGGAATGAAAACTTTTACAAAGTTGGTAATAGTAAGTCCTCCGATAGTAATCCCAGCCAATGATAAGGCTGTTGCTGGTATTTTCTCTTCTTTCCTTAGTTTGATTGCCGCATAGTAGTTGTATAGCGATAGTAAAAATAAAGTGTAGGTAAAGTTTTCCGGTGTGAAAGACAAGATGATATTAGTGGCAAAAGCTCCAAAGAATAATACGATTAAAAGGCTTAACCATAAAGGAAGCTGAATGATATTCTTTACATATTTAAATACCTGAACAATGTTCAATGTGATGATGATATTACTGAGCCATGCCAGAGTAAGCCTGAAATTAGCATCCATTTTTCCTCCTGAAATAAATAACGAAAATTCTCTTATCCAGTTAAAAAAATAGTAAGATAAAGGGTGTCTCTCAAAGCTGCCTCCTGTCATAAGGATAGATTTGTTGTCAAAGCTGAAATAGGCATCCCATGGAATTCTGCTGTCAAAAATAATCCTGTAATGAAGGGCAATATAAGATCCCAGAATTCCATAGCAGACAGTGAAAAACAGAAATACTGCCAGTTCGGTATAAGTGGATGGGAAAACCAGTTTAAGAAAATTGATAAATTTTGTTTTGATAAAAGACACGGGTCAAATTTTTTGCAAAAGTAAAATAAAAAAACCACCAAAATTGGTGGTTATAAAAGTTTGTATAAACGTTGTTATTGTTTGATTACTTTCTCGGTTTTGGAAGTTCCGTCTGAGAAGTCTACTTTTAATAGATAAACTCCTTTTGGAAGCGAAGAAATATCCAATCTTTCTGAAGTATTGTTGAGTAGAGATTTTCCGCTTGCATCAATTACTGTAGTAGATTTGATTTTTTTGTCTGTTTTTATATTGATTTCTCCTTTTGTAGGGTTTGGATAGATGTTTGTGAACTCTTTAACTTTAGCATTGGATTCCTGAGTCGCTAATGTAGCACTTGCTAAAACCTGAACATCATCTATGGAAAGACTATCTGCATCATTGGCAACATAGTGGAATCTGAATTTTACATTCGCCTGCCCTGCATAGGAAGCTAAGCTCACGGTAATTGCTAATGTTTCATAATCCGTATATACTCCGTAGTTTTCTTCAACCCATACCTGATTCCAGGTAGTTCCTCCATCTGTGGAGACCTCTACTTTTAAATCTCCGTTAGGATTTGGATCAACCATGTATTCGTATCCAATTTTAGCATTGAACTTTAGTACCGGACTTGTTGTTCCTACCAAACTGAAGGAGGGGCTTGTTAAATGAGCGTCCTGTGCCTGGGCAATCCATCCTATAGCGGCAGATTTTCCACCATTGATATTGAATGTTGCTTGTCCGGTTGCATTAAATATGGTAGTGGTAAATCCCCAAGGTCTTGAAGCCACATTTGTTCCGGTTGTCCATCCTGTTGGAGGAAATGTCGTACCCTGAAAAGTTTCTGTGAGAATCTGTGCATTCCCAAATACAAAAGAGATTAGGGAAATGAATAGTAATTTTGTTTTCATTTGGTTTACGTTTAAAGTTGTTAGTAAATGTAATAAAAAAATGAAAATAATTACATGTTTTTTGATTTTTTATGAATATTTGTTAATTACGAACTGCATGAAAGTGTGGAACATCCGGCAGTATCATCATATCCAGACGGTCTTTTGGCGGAGAACTCGGGGTATATTTCCTGATATGGATTTCCGAGTGCTTTCATGAGCTTTTCCAGCATCTCTTTTTTGCCATTGCTGATCTCTTCAATGCATTCGTAGAGAAGATAATTTCGGAGTATAAATGTTGGATTTGCCTTTTCCATTATAGCTAAAGAGTCTTCTTCTGAAATAGAGTTTAAAGCTTTTCTTGCTTCATATCTTTTGATGAAACTATTTAGCTTTTCCAGCTTTTCTTCATTCAGAATAATATAAGAGACATCTTTAAAATGTTCTGATATATTTGTGGCTTGGGTTATTTTTTTCAGTTGATTGAAAAACAAAGTGTAATCTAACTGAAGTTCTTGCATAATACCCTGCCAGCTGGTGAAAAACTCTTCATCATCCTTTTGAAGCTGATCAAAACCGAACTTTTTACAAAGCATCTGGTCATGAGCTTCCCAAAAATAAGTTCCGAAATTATTTAAAGTATCTTCTAAAAACTTTTCATCTTTGATTAACGGATGAAGAGCATTGGCAAGCTGCCAAAGATTCCATTGAGCAATTTGTCCCTGTTTTCCGAATGCATATCTTCTTCCCGGAAGGTCTGTTGTGTTGGGTGTGAAATTCAAATCATATTCATCCATCATGGAATAGGGACCGTAATCAATGGTTAATCCGAGAATTGACATGTTATCTGTATTCATTACTCCGTGTACAAAACCGACTCTGAACCATTCAACCATTAAGTTAGCCGTTCGGGTGCAGATATTTTCAAAGAAATCTTTGTATTTCGTACTGTCAGTAGCTGTAATTTCCGGATAATAATTTTCCATGGTAAAATCGGCAAGTTCCTGAAGATTGTTGTATTCTCTTTGGGCAGACATAAGTTCAAAATGTCCGAAACGTAAAAAGCTTTCAGCAGTTCTGATGACCACTGCACCTTTTTCAAGCTGTGGATTTCCACTGTACATGATGTCGCGCATCACATCTTCACCCGTAAAAGCAAGGCTAAGCGCTCTTGTTGTAGGTACACCTAAATGATGCATGGCCTCACTCATAAGATATTCGCGTACAGAAGACCTTAATACGGCTCTTCCATCAGCATGTCTGGAATATGGAGTAGCACCGGCTCCTTTCCATTGTATTTCGGTCTTTTTTCCTGCCTCATTGGTAATTTCACCAGCAAGGATGGCTCTTCCATCTCCAAGCTGTCCTGCCCAGTTTCCGAACTGATGTCCTGCATAAGCTGTGGCGTATGTTCGAACGTTTTCCGGAAGGTTATTTCCAACCAAAAAATTCAGGTCTTCATCTTCATATTTTCCCAGGCCAATTTCTTCTGATAAAGCTTCGTTAAAAGCAATCAATTCGGGTTTATCAAAACCTGCAGGCTTAATAGTAGCAAATAAGACTTTTGGAGTGTTTCTCTGCATAGGGTTATTGGAAAAATCACCAGGAAAAGTTTCAATAAATGGCTGTCTGATACGTTCGATATTCATCCTTCAAAGGTATTAATTAAAAAAGAAAAGACCTTTCAAATTATTGAAAGGTCTTGTGTATTTCTAAAAGAGAATTTATTTATTGAAATCTACTTCATCATTAGAATGAAGGTTTTCATTGATGTTGTCCTCTTTCTTTTCTGTTGGTTTTTTAGGAGTTGGATCTGCCGGCCTTGGATTTTTGATCTCATCGATCGTCTGAAGACTTCCTTCATCTCCATATCCTCCGCTTAGTCCTTTAAGGTTTGAACATCCGTCTTTCCAGTCTGAAGGCTTAACAAACTTGTCATCAGGAGTTACTCCTAAGCTCTTATCAGCCCATACTTTTTTCATGAAAATTGCCCAGATTGGTAGTGCCATTCTCGCACCCTGACCTTCACCTGTTCCAAAGAAGTGGGTTGCTCTGTCTTCCCATCCAACCCATGCTCCGGTTGCCAGTTTTGGTGTGATTCCCATAAACCATCCATCGGAGTTATTCTGAGTTGTTCCTGTTTTAGCCGCAATTTCCACAGCTTTTGAAATTCCTCTTCTTCCTAATTCTCCGGAAGCAGTTCCGTATTGTGCAACACCTTTCATAAGTTCAATCATAGTGTAGGCATACATTGGGTTCATTACTTCTTTAGGCTCTACGTTTACTTCTTTGATTACTCTACTGTTGGCATCTTCAATTCTCCAGATCATCTCTGGTTTGTTGTAATTACCATAATTGGCAAAAGTACTGTAAGCACCTAGCATTTCGTAAATCGTGATGTCTGATGAACCTAAAGCAATGGTATTGTTTCTAGGAATATCTTCTGTTACTCCCAGATCTCTTGCCGTCTGGATTACAGCGTCTACTCCTGTCATTTCAATAAGTCTTGCAGCAACAGGGTTTTGAGAGTGTGCCAATGCATCTTTTAAAGTAAGCATTCCACCTCTTCCCGGTACATGCCATCCGTTATGATCATAAGTTCCGTTAGAAACAGCAGAACAAGGTGTCATTCCAAGTTTCATAATAGCAGTAGCATATACGAAAGGCTTGAATGTAGATCCTACTTGTCTCTTACCTTGCTTGATATGGTCATATTGGAAGTGCTGCCAGTCTATACCACCTACCCAAGCTTTGATTTCTCCGGTTCCCGGAACCATAGACATCAAACCTGCCTGTGCAATTTGTTTGTGGTATCTGATAGAATCCCATGGAGACATTTCCACCTCTTCTTCTCCTGCCCATGTGAATCGCGAAGTTTTAATAGGTTTTTTGAACTCCATCATGATAGAATCCTCAGGCATTCCATCAGCTTTCAGTAATTTGTAACGGCCGGTTCTTTTCATCGCCTGAACCATTACGTCCTTGATTTGTTTATCATTAAGATAGTAGAAAGGTCTATTCTTTCTTCCTCTCTGTTCTGCATCAAATCTCTTCTGAAGATCTGTTAAGTGTTCTTTGATTGACTCTTCAGCATATTTCTGCATTTTAGAATCAAGAGTAACATATATTTTTAGACCGTCCTTGTAAAGGTTAAGCTTTTTACCGGTTTCTTTTTCATGAGCTTCAAGATATTTGTCAATCTCTTTTCTCAGATAGAACTTGTAATAAGCAGAATATCCATCAGTGATACTCTTGATAGGATGGAAGTCTACTTCAATCGGGGTACTGGCTGCTTTTTCATAAGTTGCAGCATCAATGTATCCGGTTTTCTGCATTTGATCCAATACAACATTCCTTCTTTCTTTAGCCTTTTCAGGGTATCTGTAAGGATTGTTTTTCTTGGATTTTCAAGCATTGCTACAAATGTTGCAGCTTCCGGTAATGTAAGTTCAGACGTTTTCTTGTTAAAGTAAACTCGGGAAGCCATTTCAATACCATTAGCATTGAAAAGGAAGTCGAACTTGTTGAAATAAAGAGTGATAATTTCTTCTTTGGTGTATCTTTTCTCAAGACTTACTGCTACTACCCATTCTTTCAGTTTCTGGAATGCTCTCTGAACTTTATTCTGAGAAGCATTTCCTGTGAAAAGAAGTTTGGCAAGCTGTTGAGTAATGGTAGAACCTCCACCACGTCCACCACCATATGCTACGGCTCTGGCAACGGAGTATAAATCGATTCCTGAGTGTTCTTTAAAACGCTCATCTTCTTTAGCCTGTAGAGCATAAATAAGATAAGGAGGGAGATCCTTATAAACAATTGGTTGAGTCTTTTCTTTTTCGAATTTACCCAAAGTTACTCCGTCTGAAGAAATGATCTCAGAAGCAACAAAGATATCCGGATTTTCAAGTTCTTTTACATCAGGCATTTCCCCAAGGAATCCTTGAGAAACCGAAAAGAAAAGCCCTGAAATTCCCAGAACTACCGCAATGAGTCCGATCCAGATAAATGAAACCCATTTTCTCCAGGAGGTATCTTTCTTTTTCTTGGGAGGCAGAGGAAATGTTTTCCCCTTATTTCCTGTATTTTTTTTGTTTTCTTCCATTTATGGTTACGGTTTAGCCGTTTCTATTTTTACCCCAATATCCTCAATTCCCGGAAGGTTATCATTTCTCATCGCCTGAGTAAGACCGATTTCATATTTTCCTTTTCCCGGAAACTGGTAATTTACTTTATACTGAAACAAAGTTTCTTTCGTATCACCAAACCCTGTACCAAGCCATTCTCCGTTTGGTTTAGCCAGAACATAATTTAAAGTGTCTGTTTCCTTTTTTTTGTTCTGTAGATTGGTGAAATTCACTATAAACCTTATATTGCTGTAAGGATAAGTGTTGTTATTTCTTACGACAAATATAATATTTTTAGGATTCTGCGGATCTGAAACTTCAAGATTAAATTTTTGTTCACTTTTCTTATTCCATTTGTTATCAACGGAATTCATGATGACATCTCCTCCTGAGGAAGAGTTGCAGCTAAAGAAAAGGATAAATGAAAGTAATCCTAAAATTTTATGCATTGTTATCTTTTTTTGGAGGATATTTCTTTTTGAATTTTTTCTTGTTCGGATTGTTGCTCTGTGGTTTTTTATCAGCGTCAGAATTATTCACTGCTTTTTCCACAGGTGTTTTTTGCTGTGGGTGCTGCTTTTGAGGTCTAGGCTGATTGGCAGATTGAGCATTTGGGTTTTCGGTTTTTTCAGATCTTTCCGGTCTCTCTTGTCTTTCCTGTCTGTTTCTTTTTTGTCCTTGGCCCTGACCCTGACTTTGCTGGTTGTTGTTTTGCTTATTCTGGTTGCTCTGGTTGTTTCTGTTCCTGTTGTTTCCTCTGTTTTTCTTTTCGAAACGGTCCACATTGTTTTCCTGTATCAAATCGATCGTGTGAGTAGAGGTTTCAGGCTGTTTCAGGTCTTCAAGAGGAAGTGTTTTTTCTCCTCTTTTATTCTTTGAAATCAATTTTTTAACAAGGTCAATATCAAAATCATACCATGCAATTGAGCTGTCTACATAAGCAAACCACATTTTCTTTTTGAAAACGTCGATTTTAATACAGAATGCTTTCCTTTCTCTGTTTCCAAAGTAGTTGAAGAAGAAGGGAAGTTGCTTAATGCGTCCAGGTAGCTGTCAAGCTCATAGTTAAGGCAGCATTTCAGCTTACCACATTGTCCTGCCAGTTTCTGAGGATTGATACTCAGCTGTTGATATCTTGCAACATTGGTGTTTACAGACCTGAAATCTGTAAGCCATGTTGAGCAGCAAAGTTCACGTCCGCAAGACCCGATTCCGCCCACTTTGGCGGCTTCCTGTCTAAAACCGATTTGTTTCATATCGATCTTGGTACGGAATGCACTAGCGTAATCTTTGATCAGCTGTCTGAAATCTATTCTGTTATCAGCAGTATAATAAAAGGTTATTTTTGAAGAGTCACCCTGATATTCCACATCGGTAACTTTCATTTCAAGGCCTAATCTTTGTGCAATTTTTCTTGCTTCAAGCTTTACGCCGTCTTCTTTTTTTCTTGCTTCCTGCCATACCTCAAGATCTTTTTGGTTGGCCTGTCTGTATATTTTGAGTGCTGATTCTTCCGAAAATTTTTTCTTTTTCATCTGAATCTTTACTAATTCTCCCGTAAGGCTTACTACGCCTACATCGTGTCCCGGACTTGATTCTACTGTAATTACGCTACCTATATGTAAAGGAATATTATTTACATTCTTATAAAAAGATTTTCTGTCATTTTTAAACCTAACTTCTACAAAATCACACCTGTTTGGTGCCGGATTGTTGATGTTAGAAAGCCAGTCAAAAACACTTAATTTATAACTATTCCCGCAGGTATTTACATTTTCACAGCCATTTGCGGTTTTTTTAGGACCGCAAGAATGTGCAGAATCGCCGGATGTTTTACATCCACAACTCATATTTTCTATTATTTATAATCTGCAAATTTATGTATTTTTATCTTTATGCGATTCTAAAATACTTAAATAAGGTGAATTCGGTATAAAAGATTTCCCTATTTTAACTAAGAATGATGTCTGTAGATGTAGTCAGAGGCTTTATAAGGGAATAAAAATGCTGATTTTTAATTTATTCTATTTTTTTTTCTTTAACATTTATTATCTTTTTCCTTTCCTGGATTGCTTTTTTAGTGCATTATTGTTTAATTTTAAACGATCGTTTAAAATTAAACAATGAATATGACTTGGTTTTTAAACTATTTTAAGTGTTTAATAATGATTGTTTTGTATTTTATTTTCTTTGAGGTGTTATTTTAAACATAGTTTTCTTTTGTAATATTGTTTAAAATATTAGGAAATATTAACAGACGTATTCAAAATAATTTTATATTTGGCTTATATATATAATAATAGTCTATGAAAAAATATTAGTATCAACTGCTTTATTGGCGGGAGTTCTATCTTACGCAGGAGGCTTCAGAGTTTCCCTGCAGGGGGTAAAACAATTGGCAATGGCGCATACTAGTGCTCATGCCGAAGACGCGAGTGTGACATTCTTTAACCCGGCGGGTATGTCATTTATCCCTTCCAAGCTGAGTGTAGTGGCAGGAGGGTTTGCAGCAAGTAACAAGGTTACTTTTCAAAACTTCAATACTTTACAAAGTACAGAGACAGATAACCCTGTAGGAACTCCTTTCTATGCCGCAATTACTTATAGACCGATAGAAAAGCTTACCGTAGGTCTAAGTGTAACAACACCTTTTGGAAGTACAATTAAGTGGCCGAATGACTGGGAAGGTAAAGAAATGGTTCAAAAATTAGAACTGAAAAGTTTCTACTTCCAGCCAATGGTTTCTGTAAAACTAGCTCCATGGGTATCTTTTGGTGCCAGCTATATCTATGCAAAAGGAGTTGTAGACTGGGATAAAGCAGTAACACAATTTGGAGGACAGGTAAATATCAACGATAAAAAAGCAAGCGGACACGGATATGGTTTTGGTTTCTACTTCAGACCTGATCCGAAATTAGATGTAAGTATTGCTTACCGTTCAGCAATAGATATGAAAGCTAAAAATGGTACAGCTACTTTCCAGTTCCCTTCTCAATCTATCTATAATCAGCTGAAATTAAATGCTGCCGGACAGGATGGGTTCTCTGCAACACTTCCGTTAGTGGAAGAATACACCATTGGTTTAACTTATAAAGTGACACCAAAATGGCAGGTTTCTGCTGACTTTAACTATCACGGATGGGAAAGATACAGTAAGCTTACTTTAGATTTCGAGAATGCTCCTATTGGAAACAACCCATCAGATCCAACTGTTCTTACAAGTCCTAAAAACTTTAAAAATTCTAAAACATTCAGACTGGGAACTCAGTATGCATTTACCAATATGATTTACGGACGTTTGGGAGCTTATTATGATGAAGCACCTTACACTACAGAAAACTTTATCCCGGAAACACCTTCATATGATACGTATGTTATTACAGGAGGGATTGGCTTTAAGCTGAAACAATTCGGAATTGATATTGCAGGAGGATATGCAATGCCTCAATACAGAAATGTAAATAATGCTAATCTAGGTTTCTACGGACAGTCGAAAGCAACAGCATTTTACTTAGGTCTAGGTTTATCCTATAATCCATTTTAATTTTAGAAGACTATGAAAAAAATTATAATATCGACAATTGCAGTTTCTGCACTTCTTTTTACAGTAAGCTGTAATACGGATTTCGATACGGATGTGAAAGATATCCCGGTAACAAAAGGAGACGCAGACTTTTCAAAATATATCTCATTAGGAAACTCATTAACTGCTGGTTATAGAGATGGAGCTCTTTACAGCAGTGGACAGAGTGAATCTTATCCAAGCATGATTGCAGCGCAAATGCAATTAGCAGGTGGAGGCGCTTTTAAACAGCCAATGATGCCTAATGACACAGGAGGGTTTACCAATTTATTTAACCCAGCAACAGGAGATTTTGCAGGTAAATATGTGTTAAGTGTGGTGAACGGAGCATTAACTCCCGGTCCAACAGCTCCAGGAGCAGCATTAGATAATGTTTCTGCTGGTGGTCCTTACCAGAATATGGGAGTTCCGGGAGCAAGAGTAGCGCATTTACTGGCTCCGGGATATGGGAATCCAGCCGGATTAATCTCTACGCCTGCTACTGCAAATCCATATTTCGTAAGGTTTGCGTCATCAACAACAACTTCAGTAGTAGAAGATGCCCTAAAACAAGACCCAACCTTCATTTCTTTATGGATAGGAAATAATGATGTTTTATTATATGCAACTTCAGGAGGAGCTGATCCGAATGTTCCGATTACGCCAGTAGATGGTGCTGTAGGGGTAGGGTTCAGTAATACCTATGCTTATTTAGTAGATAAACTATTCCCTGCCGGTACAAAAAGAAAAGGTGTTATTGCTAATATTCCTACAGTTACCAATGTCCCTTACTTTACGAGAATTCCTGCTATGCCTCTTACAGGTTTGACAGATGCTCAGGTAACTCAGCTGAATACAGGATATGCTCAGTATAACGCAGGATTGCTGCAGGCTAAAACCTTAGGAGCGATCAGCGATGCTGAATATCAGAGAAGGTTAATTAAATTTACTGCTGGAGCGGCAGTCAACGGAGCTGTAATTGTAGATAAAGATCTGTCAACTGTTCCGGGGCTTCCAAAATACAGACAAACAACAGCGAAGGATTTAATTCTTTTACCAGCTAGTAAAGTTCTTACTCCACAGGCTGGAGGAGGTACTTCCGTACCATTAGAAGATAAGCTTGTCCTTACTGAAGCTGAGACTGCAAAAGTCCTTGCTGCTACTGCAGGATATAACACAGCGATAAAAAAAGCAGCAACAGACAAAGGTCTTGCCTTTGTGGATATGGACGCTAAAATGATGGAATTGAATTCTAAATCAGGAATTATTTGGGATGGAGTAAAATATACGGCGACATTTGTAACCGGCGGAGCTTTCTCTTTAGACGGAGTTCATCTGACAGGACGCGGATACGGTATTGTTGCTAATGAATTTATCAAGTCTATCAATGCTAAATATAAGTCTACACTTCCGCAGGTAGATCCGAACAAATATTCAGGAGTTAAATTCCCTTAATAATTGATAAAATAAAAACTTAGAAACCACAAGAGTAAATCTTGTGGTTTTTTTTTAAATTTGCAAAATCTTTTAAAAAGTAAAAATGGCCGATCAGTTAAGTTATCTATTTTGTACAAGAACCAGCAGGGACTTGGCAGAGAAAATTGCCCAGAGTTATGGGAAAGAATTAGGAAAAATCAACTTTCAGGAGTTCAGCGACGGGGAATTTGAGCCTGTTTTGGACGAATCTGTAAGAGGAGGAAGAGTTTTCCTGATTGGATCTACATTCCCTCCTGCAGACAATCTTTTGGAACTTCTTCTAATGATTGATGCAGCAAAAAGAGCTTCTGCAAAGAGCATCACCGTAGTAATTCCTTACTTCGGACTTGCCAGACAGGACAGAAAAGACAAACCAAGAGCGCCGATCGGTGCAAAATTAGTTGCTAACCTTCTTACTGCAGCAGGAGCGACAAGAATCATGACAATGGATCTTCACGCAGATCAGATTCAGGGATTCTTCGAGATTCCGGTAGATCATCTGTATGCTTCTACTATTTTCGTAGACCACATCAGATCTTTGAATCTTGATAACCTTACCATTGCTTCTCCTGATATGGGAGGTGCAAAAAGAGCGAAAAACTATGCCGGTCACCTAGGTGCTGAAGTAGTAATTGCTTATAAGGAAAGAAAAAAAGCAAACGTTGTAGAAGAAATGTTCCTTATCGGGGATGTTACAGGTAAAAATGTAATCCTTATTGATGATATGATTGATACTGCAGGTACACTTTGCAAAGCTGCAGATATCTTAATTGAAAAAGGAGCAAAAACAGTAAGAGCTATGGCTACTCACGGAGTGCTTTCAGGAAAGGCTTACGAGAATATTGAGAACTCGCAACTGCTGGAAGTTATTGTAACTGACTCAATTCCTGTTAAAAATAATTTGTCATCTAAAATAAAAGTGCTATCTTGCGCCCCGTTATTTGCAGACGTTATGACAATGGTTCATGAGCACAAATCAATTAGCAGCAAGTTTGTTATTTAATTGATTTTAAATAAGTTGCAAATTAAAATAAGAACAATTTTTTAAATTTTTTATAAATGAAATCTATTACAATTCAAGGTACAAAAAGAGAAAGCGTGGGCAAAAAGTCTACAAAAGCTTTACGTGATGCTGAATTAGTTCCTTGTGTTGTTTATGGAGGTGAAGCACCTTTGAACTTCTCTGCTGAAGAGAGAGCTTTCAAAGGATTAGTATACACTCCTGAAGCACACACGGTATCTATTGAGGTTGACGGAAAAACAATTCCAGCTGTTCTTCAGGATATTCAGTTCCACCCGATTACTGACAAAATTCTTCACGTTGACTTCTATCAGTTATCTGATGATAAGCCAGTGATCATGGAAGTTCCGGTAAGAATTACAGGACGTTCAAAAGGTGTTGTAGCTGGTGGTGTTTTACGTCAGTCTTTCAGAAAACTAAAAGTAAAAGCTATCCCTGCTAACCTACCTGACGAAGTAGTAGTTGATGTTACTCCATTAAGAATTGGTAACAAACTTTACATCGGTGGTATCAAAACAGAAGGATATTCTTTCATGCACCCTGACAATGCAGTAGTAGTTGCTGTTAAGATGTCTAGAAATGCAATGAAAGGTGGTGCAGCTGCAATGGATGATGATGATGAGGAAGAAGTTGCAACTGAAGAAGGTGCAGCTCCTGAAGCAGCAGCAGAAACTGCAGCAGAATAAGAATTGCTTATTTAAACAATATAAGAACCCGTCAGTTATGGCGGGTTTTTTATTTGATAGCCAGTCTCAGCTGAAAGAACTGAGCAAACTTAAAAGGTTTGGTTTCAATTTCATCTTTTTGCTTTATTGTCTTTCTTCACCTTACACTATCGAATATTTCTATCAACTGACAATGATCAGGAGCCAACCCCATGCTTCCTTTCGGAAAAAAAGCCGTAAATTTGAAGAGTTCTAAATAAGGACGTTTTAATTTAAAAAATAAATAAATGTTTGACATTCAGGAAATAAGAAGCCAGTTTTCTATATTGGACAAAGAAGTGAACGGTAAACCTTTGGTTTATCTGGATAATGCAGCTACATCCCAAAAACCAAATTCAGTTTTGGAAGTCTGTCACGCATATTATACAGAACTTAATGCCAACGTTCACAGAGGAATTCATACACTGAGCCAGCTGGCAACAGAAGAAATGGAGCTTTCAAGAAGAAAGATTCAGAAATTCATCAATGCTGAACATGACTTTGAAGTAATTTTTACAAAGGGAACAACAGAAGGGTTGAACCTTATCGCTTATATTTTAACACAGAAACTGCAGAAAGATGATGAAATCATTATTTCTTATCTGGAGCACCATTCCAATATTGTTCCATGGCAAATGCTGTGTGAAAGAACCGGAGCGAAACTTCGCGTAATTCCGATTGATGAGAACGGAATCCTTCAGATGGATTATTTTGATCAGTTTTTGAGTGAAAAAACGAAGGTTGTTTCTGTAAATCAGGTTTCTAATGCTTTGGGGATTGTAAATCCAATTGAGGAAATTATTGCTAAAACAAGAAAAAATACCGATGCTTATGTTGTGATAGACGGAGCTCAGTCTGCTCCGCATTTCAATATTGATGTACAGAAGATGGATTGTGATTTCTTTGTGTTCTCAGGTCATAAAATGTATGCTCCGATGGGAACAGGTATTTTATATGGAAAACAAGAAATATTGGAAGCTTTACCGCCGTTTCATGGAGGAGGGGAGATGATTGCGACGTGTTCTTTCGAAGGAACTACCTATGCAGGTCTTCCATTCAAATATGAAGCAGGAACACCGAATGTAGGAGGAAATATCGCTTTAGGTGCTGCCGTTGATTTCATGAACAGGGTAGGTCGTGAGAATATTCAAAACCATGAAAATGCTTTGTTGGAATATGCTCAAAGACATCTTTTAGAAATTGAGGGTCTGAAAGTATATGGTGAGAAAGCAAAAAGAACAGGTGTTGTATCCTTTAATCTGGAAGGAGTGGGTATTGCCTCTGATGTAGGGATGATCCTTGATAAAATGGGAATCGCTGTAAGAACAGGACACCACTGTACACAGCCTATCATGAACTTCTTTAATATTGCCGGAACAGTAAGGGCAAGTTTCGCTGTTTATAATACTTTCGAAGAAATTGATGCCCTGGTGGAAGGTGTTAGAAAAGCACAGAGAATGTTGAGTTAATTAATAAAGAATCTCTACGATATAGAATTAAAGCAGCCTTTGAGCTGCTTTTTTTATTAGTCTATTGGTATACAATAACACAGGCCCTCAGTAATGACCGGATAATTGCCGGTAGCACATTCCAGGCAGATTTGTCCTTCTACTATAATACTTTTCATCTTTACTTTGTTTAGCTTTTTCATATGATGTGATTTAAAGGGGTAATAATCAAATGTAAAAACCTCCGGAAAATTAATTACAATAAAAAAGCCCTGTTAACGGATAACAAGGCTATTGTATTTTTAAGAGAATAATCTTACAAATTCGGTTTCCAGTCTACTACTGCTCTGATGAAAGCTTCAGCATTTTCGACAGGAACATTCGGTAGAATTCCGTGGCCTAAATTAGCAATGTATCTGTCTTTTCCGAAACGGTTGATCATTTCATTCACCATCTTCTTAATCGTTTCAGGTGTTGAGTGAAGTCTTGCAGGATCAAAGTTCCCCTGTAGCGTCATTGTATGGTTCGTTAAAGTTCTTGCGAATTCCGGTTTAATAGTCCAGTCAACTCCAAGAGCAGAAGCCTTAGACATTGTCATATCTTCCAGAGCAAACCAGCATCCTTTTCCAAATACTACAACATGAGTAAGGGGGCTTAATGCTTCAACAATCTGGTTGATGTACTGCCATGAGAACTCCTGATAATCTGTAGGAGAAAGCATTCCTCCCCAGGAATCGAAAACCTGTACTGCAGAAACTCCTTTTTCTACTTTTCTCTTCAGATAAGCGATTGTAGTATCTGTAATTTTTTGTAATAATAAATGTGCTGCTTCAGGCTGTTGGAAGCAGAAGGATTTTGCAATATCAAAAGCTTTACTTCCTTTTCCTTCTACACAGTAACAAAGAATGGTCCATGGAGAACCGGCAAAACCGATCAATGGAATATCGTTATCCAACTTCTGTAAGGTAAGTTCAATAGCATCAAAAACGTACCCTAAAGTATCATTCACATCCGGAGTTTCAATATTCTGAACCTGTTCCATTGTTCTGATTGGAGTATCTAACCATGGTCCAACAGATTCTTTCATTTTGAAATCAATTCCCATTGCCTGCGGAACTACCAGGATATCAGAAAACAGAATCGCGGCATCCAAAGGAAATCTGCGGATAGGCTGTAAAGTGATCTCAGCAGCAAGCTCTGGAGTCTGACATCTTGTAAAGAAATCATACTGATCTCTTAAAGCAATGAATTCCGGCAGATATCTTCCAGCCTGCCTCATCATCCAGACAGGAGGTCTTTCAACGGTTTCTCCGCGAAGTGCTTTTAAATATAGGTCGTTTTTTATCATAATCTATTGTAACTAATATTACCGCAATATCCGGTAACAGATATTCTAAATCCTACTTCCGATTTCTTTTCTGATCAATGCAAATATGGATGTCAGTGTATTTTCTTCAGAAGTAAAAATTTCTTCCTGCGTATAATTTCTCAGCTCACCGGAAGTGGTTTCGCCAATGGAAAAAAGCTTCATGCCTTCCAGAGAATTTCGCCTTGCAAAACTACGAACTCCGCTCGGACTAAAAAATACCACAGCATGATATTTTTCAGTTATTATAGGATTGATTTCCTCAGTATTATAAATTGTAACTTTTTTGTACTTAATGTTTTGTAAAGGAAGGTCTTTGTCCAGAACATTGATGGCAAGATTACCACAAAAGTGCAGGAACTGCTCGTGCTGGCATTTTCCGATAATGAATCGCGAAAGAGTTTCAGCATTTTTCAGTACCTTAAATGTTCCAAAACCATGCTTTCTAAGCTCTCTTTTGGTCTTTTCACCTACACAATAGATTTTGTTATAGTTTTTGGCTGTAAAATTCTCATTGGGTTTGAATCTGTTTTTAAAAAAAGAAGCAACTCCATTGACACTGGTGAAAATCAGAGAATAGTTTTTCAGCTCAAAAGGACTGATCATAATGGGTTTAGTCTTAATTACCTCAACACAGTCGACCAAAATATCCTCTCCTAATTCTTTGGATATAATTGATGGGTCTATATTTTTGGTAAATAAGATTTTCATGTCTGTAAAATTAAGAAGATGAAAAAGAGTGGCTAAAGGAAGGTAAAAATGTAAATCTGAGCTATCAGATCTGGCTTTTGATTTCTGCCATTAATTCTTTTCCTCCGTTTTCAAGAACAACTTTTGCAAACTTTTCTCCAAAATTCTCGGTTGGAGTATACACAAAGTTTTCATCCACAGAAATGCAGTTTTTCCCATCCAGAGAGCAAAGTGCCGCTTTGAAACGGATCTGATCACCGATGATTTCCGCAAATGCTCCGATAGGTGCAGTACAGCCTCCTTCTAAAGTGCTCAGGAAGTTTCTTTCAATCTCTACACAGATCTGAGTCTGTTGATGATTGATCTGGCTTACAATTTCGTTAATTTCCGGTTTGTCAGTATGTCCGGCTACAGAGATTACCCCTTGTGAAGGCGCAGAGATCATTAATGGAAGCATTTCGTAATCAATTTCCATTTTCATTCTTTTGATACCTGCCAAAGATAAGATCGTAGCATCGAAATCTCCGTCTTCAAGTTTTTGAAGTCTGGTTTGAATATTTCCTCGGATATCTGAAAAATCAGTAGTCGGATAATTTCTCAACCAGAAAGCTCTTCTTCTCAAACTGCTTGTAGCGAGTTTAAGTTCATGGAATTCTTTATTCCTTGAAGATTCTTTTCTGATCAGAATATCCTGTGGATAATCTCTTTCCAGATAAGCGATCATCTCAATATTTTGAGGCAATTGAGTGGGAACATCTTTTAAAGAATGTACGGCAATATCAATCTCGTCATTCAATAGAGCAATATCAAGATCTCTTGTGAAAACCCCGGTAATTCCTAAAGAATAAAGCGGCTGATTAAGGTTCTTATCGCCAGAAGAAACGATAGGAACAATTTCCGTTAAATAATTGTTGTTCTGAAGGTGCCTCGCAACCTCTCTAGCCTGCCAAAGTGCAAGTGCGGAATTTCTCGTTCCGATTCTAATGCTTTTCATTGAATTCGTTGTTTGGTTGTTCAACTAATATTTCGTGCATTAATTTACTAATTTCTTCGGCTTTTAAAGGATTATCGATGATATATTTTGCAAAACGGTTGGTGATTTTCTGGATCATTTTGTCAGAAAGTTCCATGTCCGTGATGTTTATGTATTTATTCTTTTTATAAAAATTATGCATTTCATTACGTTCCATGTTCTTTAGAACTGCTTTGAAATGATGAATATTGGGTGCCAGCTTTCTTTTTTTCTCCCATTCAATAAAGTCTTTCATCAGTTCCTTAATGATTTTTTCAGCTTTCGGGATTTCTCTTTCTCGCTGTTGAATCGTTTCCTGAATCTGTTTTGAAAGCTCATCTACGTCAATCAGGGTTACATTTTTATTTTCTGTAACATTCTTTTCAACGTTATGAGGAATAGAAAGATCAATGATCAGTGTTTCTTTTCCGTTCGGGAAGTGAGACTGGTTGACAATAGGATGCTTGGCTCCTGTTGCCACAATAAGAATATCTGTATTTTTTAATTCCTGGTCAAAATCAGAATAATCAACGTGAGGAATATTATATTTCTGGGAAATCTTTTCCGCTTTCTCCTGAGTTCTGTTGGCAATTTTAATTTTCGGCTGATAGACATGTTTTACCAGATTTTCAACGGTATTCTGTCCAATTTCACCTACTCCCAAAAGAAGAATATTTTTTCAGTGATTCTCTTCTGGTTGTTTAGAATATAATGAACCGCCGCATAAGAAACAGAAGCCGCACCATTGGAAATGCCGGTTTCATTTTTTATTCTTTTCGAAATTTGAATAGCCGCATTGATGGCTCTCTCCAGATAAGGATTAGAATTTTGTCTTTCTTTTTTGAAACGGCTGTATGCTTTTTTTATCTGCCCGATAATTTCAAAATCTCCGATAATCTGACTTTCAAGACCAGCTGCTACCCTGAAAAGATGAATCAATGCTTCCTCTTTGGTAAGAATATTAGCAAACTGAAGAAAATCTGTAAGTTGTACTCCAATGGTTTTGCAGTACTCTTCAGCTACTAAAAGATAATTGGGAGATGTGGTGTAAATTTCGGTCCTGTTACAGGTGGAAACCACAAATGCATCACCCAGGTCTTCCTGATGAACTCTGGAAACAAAGTTTTTGATGTTCTCATCAAAGAATGCAAACTTTCCTCTCGTTTCTACGTCGGCTTTTTCGTAGCTTATTGAAAGCACGGCAAAATTTGACGTTCGATGAATGTTGGAATACTGTAACATAAGCAGTCGCAAATTTACGATTTTTTTAATTAACCTCTCTCAGATAGTGTATATGATAATTATCGTAAAAAACTATAAAAGGGAAGAAAAGGTGTTTCTGGCAGGGAAGACAAAATGATAAAATGATAAAATTCCGTGTTAGAAAAGAATTGTTGACGTTTCTGAATTTTTGTTTTGTTCTTCAATACTGTGTTTTCTTGGTTTTTTACCCTTTTGTAATTACCTTTTTTGCTCTTTTAACATCCTATTAATTTTAGTTGAAATCAAACTCTGTAAATGTCTAAATTGAAAGTTAATAAAGAATTATAAATTTTAATAAAATTTTAACCAAATTAAGTTGGTGGGAAATTTCTTTAGTAGTCTTAAATTTATATCTTTGTAAACTTAAAATCAGAAGAAAAATATGAGTTTATTTGATATGTTTACGCAAGAAATTGCGATAGACCTTGGAACTGCTAATACCCTAATCATCCATAATAATAAAATTGTTATAGATCAACCTTCAATTGTTGCAATTGAACGTTCATCGGGTAAGCCGATTGCCGTCGGAGAGCAGGCCAAGCATATGCAGGGTAAAACTCACGAGGATATCAAAACAATCCGTCCTTTGAAAGACGGGGTTATTGCTGATTTCCACGCTTCTGAACATATGATCAAGGAATTTATCAAGAAAATTCCTGGAATCAAAGGTAAATTCATTCAACCGGCATTACGAATTGTAATCTGTATCCCTTCTGGTATCACTGAAGTTGAAAAAAGAGCGGTAAGAGACTCTGCTCAGAAAGTAAACGCAAAAGAAGTAAGATTGATCTACGAACCAATGGCAGCTGCAATTGGGGTTGGGATTGACGTTCAAAAGCCTGAAGGAAATATGATCATCGATATAGGTGGTGGTACTACGGAAATTGCTGTTGTAGCGTTAGGAGGTATCGTTTGTGATAAATCTGTTAAGATTGCAGGAGACGTATTTACCAATGATATTGCTTATTACTTAAGAACTCACCATAACCTTTATATCGGAGAAAGAACTGCTGAAAGAATCAAAATTGAAGTAGGTTCTGCGGTAGAAGATCTTGATGTAGATATCGAAGACATCCCGGTACAGGGTAGAGACCTTATTACAGGTAAGCCAAAAGAAATTATGGTTGGATACAAAGAAATTGCACGTGCATTAGATAAATCAATCATCAGAATTGAAGATGCCGTAATGGAAACATTATCTCTTACACCACCGGAATTGGCTGCTGATATTTACAAAACAGGTATTTATCTTGCTGGAGGAGGAGCGTTATTAAGAGGTCTTGCGGACAGAATTCACAAGAAAACAGGTCTTCCTGTATTTGTAGCTGAAGATCCGTTGAGAGCTGTAGTTCGCGGAACAGGTATTGCCCTTAAGAATATGGATAAGTTCAATTTCTTAATTAAATAATTTTAACTTTTTACGACTTTATATCTGAATGGGATTTTTGCTGAGATTATTTTCGAAGAATACTCTTTTCGTCTTCTTTATATTCCTGCAAATTATTGCTCTGGTTTTGATATTCTCAAGAAATGCCATGCAGAGATCCTGGATTGCAGGCCAAACGGCTGCGTTCAATTCCTGGGTTTCCGGATATATTGATGAAGGAGTTTCTTATCTGAAGCTAAAACAGATCAACGAAGATCTTGTGGTTCAGAATAAAGCCCTTATGACTGAACTCTATGGAAAAGACGGAGAGAAAAATCCTGTTTTTAAAAGAGTACACGATACCATTGGTGGCGGGCAGATCTATACCTTTGTTGATGGAGAAATTGTTTTCAACAGTATCAACAGAAGAAACAATTATTTTACAATCAACCGTGGCCGTAGAGACGGAGTCTTTCCTCAAATGGGAGTAATGGCGCCGAGAGGTATTGCGGGAATTGTAATCAATTCTACAGATAGTTATGCATTGGTTCAATCCGTGTTAAGTGTTAACAAGATCAGAATTAATGCAGCTCTTAAAAACTCAGGGTATTTTGGTACTTTAACATGGAATGGAGATAACTCAAGGGTGATGCACCTGGCAGATATTCCGAAATATGTTGCATTGAAAGTAGGTGATACTGTTGTTACAGATGGTAAATCTGCTATTTTCCCTAAGGGAGTAACCATTGGTACTATTGCAGGATACTCTGTGGACAATAAAACCGGCTTCTGGGACATTTCCGTAGAGCTGAGTGAAAAAATGGGAGCGTTGAATAAAGTGTATGTAGTGAAGAATCTTAAGAAAGCAGAAGTGCAGAAGATTCAGGATACTATGCAGGCTGTAATAAAAAAAGAAAATGATTAGCAGGACTTTATTTACCGATATATTGATCATGATCTTTCTGGTTGCATTACAAATATTTGTATTGAACAGGATTACACTTTTCGGGAAATATACTCCGGTATTATATCCTGTGTTTGTCATGTTCTATCCATTTTTCAGAAACAAATTTCAGTTCCTGGCATTGAGCTTTTTAATAGGGCTGTCTATTGACGGTTTCCTCTATTCATGGGGGATCAATGCATTTGCAACAACGTTAATCGCTTATTTCAGAACGTTGATCTTCAGGACTTCCACAGATACGTCTACGGACTTTTTCTCATTCCAGTCCCTTCAATGGGCGCAGTTTTTGCTGTTTTTATTTTCAAGTATTTTCCTGCATCAGCTTTTAGTACAGTATATTGAGTTCTTTAAGTTTAGCAGGTTTTTTGAAATATTATTTAATGTGTTGGTGACAAGTGTAATTTCATTTATCTTTATAGTCATCTACGCATTAATATTTAAAATCAAACAAAAAGTTTGAACACACGTTATTTAAAAATTTTTTCCATCCTCGTTATCATCGCCCTTATTTTTGTGGCGAGGCTTGCTTATTTGCAGTTGTTTACAGACCGCTATGCCTTAAATGCGGCTAATACCTCCATCAAAACAGAATATGTTATTCCACAGCGTGGAGTCATTTTTGATAGAAATGGGAAAATCATGGTGGGTAACCAGCCTGCTTATGAAATTTCGTTTACCCAGGCGTTGATGAAACCTGACTTTGATACACTGGCGTTTTGTAGTTTAATGAAAATTACAAAACAGGATTTTATCAATAAAATCAATGTGATCAAAAAGGAAAAATATTATTCTAAGCTGACCCCGATGACTTTTATTAAAGACCTCAGCAGAGAAGATATTGCAAGAGTTCAGGAAATTATTTTTAAGTATCCCGCATTTAATATTGTATCAAGACCTCAGCGTCAGTATGAAGTTTCCACATCCGGAAACCTTCTCGGTTATACCAGTGAGGTGAATGAAAGAGATATTAAAAAAGATTCACTATACTACTTACCGGGAGATTTCATTGGAAAAACAGGGGTTGAAAAATCCTACGAAAAAGAGCTGCGCGGAGTAAAAGGAGTGAAATACATCCAGAAAGATATCAGACTCAGAAATATCGGCTCCTATAAAAACGGATCTTTGGATAAAGATGTGATTACAGGTAAAGATATTACTTTAACCATTGATTACGACCTTCAGAGGACGGCAGAAGAAATGCTGGTTAACAAACACGGCGCAATTGTAGCTTTAGATCCTAATAACGGAGAAGTTTTAGTAGCTGCAACCGGACCGGATATTGACCCAAACCTTTTTACCGGACCTAATAAATCAAAAAACTTATATGCCCTTTCAAAAGATACCCTTTATGAAAATAAGCCAACTTTTGATCGTGCACTACAGGCCGGATATCCTCCGGGATCAACATTCAAATTACTGACTGCTTTAGCAGCAATGCAGATGGGTGTGATGGACGAGAAAACTATTTTTCCTTGTGGAGGAGGATTTTTCTATAAAGGGAAAAGAATTAAAGGCCATGGTGGAGCAGATCCGCTTATTCCTTCCATTCAGGTTTCCAGTAACTGTTTTTTCACCTACGCCTTTATTGCTATTATCAAGAAATATCCGGGAAATCCTTCAAAAGGTGTTGATGAGTGGAAAAAAATCATGAGCAGCTTCGGAGTCGGTGAATTTTTAAATAATGACTTTGCCGTTGGGGCAAGGGGTAGAATACCTTCAGGAGATTTTTACGAAAAAAGATTTAAAGCCATCATGAAGGCAAGCGGTTCTCAGAGAACTGATTTTAAAAACTGGGATGAAATGTCCACTGGTGCTATTTATAACGGAATGGGGCAGGGCGATGTTTTGGTAACTCCTATTCAGCTGGCCAATTATGTGGCGGCTATTGCTAATAGAGGATGGTATTATACTCCTCATATTGTAAAAGGAATTGATGGGAAACCCAATCCGGATCCAAGATTTAAGGTTAAACATAAAACATTAGTTGATCCGAAGCATTTTGAACCGGTATTGAAAGGAATGGAAGCCGTAGTGTTGAGAGGAACGGCAAGAGGATTGAAATCCAATGACTTTACACAATTAGCAAAAACAGGAACAGCACAGGTGCCGCAAGGGAAGGATAATTCCATTTTTGTACTTATTGCTCCTGCTGATAAGCCTAAAATTGTTGTAGTAGCTGTAATGGAGCATGCGGGATTTGGTGCTACATGGGCAGGGCCAGCCTGTACAGTGATTGCTGAAAAATATATTACCGGTGATTTGAAAAGAGAAAATCTTTACAAAAAAATGATTACCTCGAGTTTCATGCCTGAATATAAAAGACAATGGATTGCAGATTTGAAGCGTAAAGGACTATATGTTGATCCTAAACCTGATTCCATCAAACAAAAAAGAATAAAGGATAGTCTGGAATTGGTAAAACAACAAAAGGCTAAGCTGCAAAAGAAAATAGAAGAGGACGCTAAAAAGAATAACACTGCTAAAAAACCTGTAAAGCAATGAAATGGACAGAAGGAATAGATAAACTTGGCCTTGGGCTGTATTTCCTGCTTTGCATTTTTGCCATTGCAAATATTTACAGTGTTGACCAGAAACTAGGAGAGAAGCAATTGGTTTTTTTCTGTATTTCTGTATTTGTAGGGCTGGTTATATTCGTAGGAAGAAGCAAATTCTTTGAGAATATGGCTGGTATTATTTACATTGGAGGAGTTTTACTGTTGATAGGTCTTTTCCCTTTTGGTAAAGAAATTCTGGGCCAGAAAAACTGGTATAAGTTTGGAAGTTTTACCATGCAGCCCGTTGAGTTTGCAAAGATAGGCACTGCTTTGATGCTGGCTAATTTTGTTTCAAGCCCGGATTTTAATATTAAAAATAAAAAATCTATCTGGACTGCCCTTGCTATTATAGGAATTCCGGCAGCAGTTGTTCTGGCTATTCCGGATGTAGGTTCTATGCTTGTGTTCATCGCCTTTTTCATCGCCTTATATAGAGAAGGATTGAGTGGTCTTTTATTCGGGATAGGATTTATTTTCGCCGGAGTTTTTCTGATCTCACTGGCTATTCCTCCCATTTATGTTGCAGTAGCAGTTTTAGTGATTGCCGGTGTTTTGATCGCGATGAATTATCATAGAATGTCATGGGACGTCATTTCTATTTCAGGAATTGCAGGTTCTATTCTTATATTGTGCGGACTGGCTTTCGGATCACCTTATATTTTAGAAAAACTGCCGAAACACCAGAGAGAAAGAATTGAGGTTCTTTATAAGGGTGAAAAGGCATTCAGAGATACTTCCGGGTACAACTTATTATATTCAAAAACAGCCATCGGATCAGGTGGGATCTGGGGAAAAGGATACCGTGAAGGATCCGTTACCCAAGGGAAATTCGTTCCCGAACAGGAAACAGATTATATCTTTTGTACCGTAGGAGAAGAATGGGGCTTTGTTGGAAGTGCAGTTCTTATCCTGTGTTATATGGTTTATATCGGAAGAATCTACTATCTGGCAGAACAGCAGAAGTCTACTTTTAACCGGGTATTTGGATATTGCTTTGCCTCGATTCTGCTGATGCACTTTTCAATCAATTTAGGGATGGTTATGGGGCTTTTTCCAACCGTTGGGATTCCGCTTCCGTATTTCAGTTACGGAGGAAGTTCTTTATTGGCTTTCTCGATGATGACTTTTATCTTCTTTAAGCTTAATTATTCGGATAAGAATAGTTTGGTGTAAAAAAGGGAGGTTGGAAGCTGAATGATGGAAGTTTATCATTGTTCTGCTGACCAATTCGTTTTCAAAATCAACTTCATCAACACATTTTTATGAAACAATCCTATTTCTCAGACGAAGATTTCGAGAGCAAAGATTTCACGCAACTTCCTTTAGAAAAAAGTGAGTATGAAAACTGCACATTCAGAAACTGTAATTTTGAGTATGGAAACCTATCTGGCTTCAGCTTTACGGACTGTGAGTTTATCGAGTGTAACCTCAGCATGGCAAAATTGATAAAAACAGCATTCCATAACGTGATCTTCAAAGAATGTAAAATGTTCGGGCTTCAGTTCAATGAATGTAATGCATTCGGACTCTCTTTCAGATTTGATGGAAGTGCTTTACATAATTCCGTTTTTTATCAGACATCCATTAAGAAAACAGTTTTCAAAAATACCAAGTTAATTGAGGTCGATTTTAGTGAATGTGATTTATCAAATGCCGTCTTTAGTAATTGTGATCTGTCAGGCGCTGTTTTTGATGCTACAAACCTCGAAAAGGCTGATTTCCGGACATCGGTAAACTATTCGATAGATCCGGCTTTAAATAAGCTTAAAAAGGCTAGATTTTCACTTTCTGAAATCTATGGACTACTGTATAAATTAGATATTGAAATTGACAAGAACAGTTGATATCTTCAGCCGTGTATAACTGCTATATTAAAATTTCAAAATTAAATCAATAGGAGCGGATTTTAACCGCTTTTCTCTTTAACTGTTATTCCCATATTGGTTTTAGCGAAAACTTGCCAAAAATGAGCACATAAAAAAGCCGTCAGATTTCTGACGGCTTCATTATTTAAATCAATTATTTATAAAATTAAAAATTTGCAGGTGTAGCAAGAGTAGTAGCAGCTAAGTTATTGTAAGCTTCTCCTTCTTCGTTGATCACTCTTTTTGCGAATCTGAACTTAGGTCCCCAATAAGAATCATTCAGTGAAGAAATCATTACCCCTTTTGATGTTGCTGCGTGGATAAATTTAATCTCACCCTCTTCAGAAACACTTTCTACAATACCTACGTGAGAAATTCTTCTTCCGTGAGAAAAGAAAATTAAGTCTCCTTTCTGTAGCTCTCCTTTTTCAACTCTCTCTCCTTCCTGAGCCTGAGAAGCCGCTACTCTAGGTAAGCTAAGCCCTGCTGCTGCTCCGAATACAGAAAGAACAAAAGCTGAACAATCGATACCGTTTCTGGTTGTTCCTCCATATCTGTAAGGAGTTCCAAGGTATGTTTCAGCTTCTTCAAGGATACCGTCAATGGTTTTATTATGTTTGATTGCTTTTGCAATTTCAGAATTCTTAACTGCTTTTTTAGCACTAGCGATAGATGCCGCCTTTTCTGCAAGGAAAGAGTCGATAAGTTTTTGCTTATCCTGCTCCATTTTTTTGTTATCTATAGAAGCTAGTTTGGCATCTGTTTTGTATTCTTTTGTGTAAGTTGCTGGTTTTGAAACCACATAATTTGTAGCACACGATTGCAATGAAACTGTAGTAACTAAAGCAACTAAATAAAACAAAACTCTTTTCTTCATATATATTTGATTATCCGTGTTAAAAAGGAATATTTATTTTCAAAAGCATTACAAAAGTAGAGATTCCGAGCAAAAGACCCCTGATATGATAATTGTCAGGATCTTATTTTAACACATTTTAACATATAATTTACATATGTTAAAGAAAAATAAACCGCAACAGCCTGTTTTTGGTAAGTGTGCGGTTTTTTTTATTAAGATTCTTTAACAAACCTAATCGACTTTCTTCTAGAAATCAGGTTTTGTGACATAAAACTCTAATTTTAAGGGTTGTTAATAAAACAAAAAAATTCCCCGGAAAACCGAGGAATTTAAACTAATATGGAACTTTACAGGACGTTATTTTGTAAACAACATTTCTCTGTATTTTGTCATCGGCCAAAGCTCATCGTCCACCATCATTTCCAGTGCGTCAGAAGCTTCTCTGATCGGATCGAATAATGGTTTTACTTTATTACAATAGCTTTCTGCCTGTTTTTGGCTGTCTGAAATACCTTTGGCAGTTTCTCTCGCTTTTAGAAGTTCTTCAACCCCAAGTTTAATTTTAGAAACATTTTCAGAAATGCTTGTAATTAAACTCATTTGTTCTTTTGCCAAAGATTTGAACTCTTTATCACCAAAGATTTCTTTAAGACCTTTTACATTTTCAATTAATCTGTTCTGATAATTTAATGCGGAAGGAATGATGTGGTTTCTTGCGATATCTCCTAATACTCTTGATTCGATATCAATTACTGTAGAATATTTCTCTAGCTTGATTTCGTTTCTTGCTTCCACTTCTCTGTGGTTGAAAATTCCCATTTCTTCATACAGATCTAAGAACTTCTTATCCATTTCCTGTTTCAAAGCTTCAGGAGTGGTTTTAAGGTTGTTTAATCCTCTTTTCTTAGCTTCTTTCGCCCAGTCATCAGAATATCCGTCTCCTTCAAACATAATGTTTTTACACTGCTTGATGTATTCTCTCAATACGTTGAAGATGGCTTCGTCTTTCTTAAGACCTGTTTCAATTAAAGCATCCACTTCTTTCTTGAAATCATTAAGCTGTTTTGCAGCAATAGTATTCATTACGGTCATGGACTCTGCGCAGTTTGCAGAAGAACCTACCGCTCTGATTTCAAATTTATTTCCTGTAAATGCAAATGGAGAAGTTCTGTTTCTGTCTGTGTTATCTAACAGGATTTCTGGAATCTTTCCGACTACATTTAATTTTAATTCTGTTTTTTCTTCCGGAGATAGTTTTCCGTTGGTTACTTTTTCAAGTTCTTCCAATACACTGAACAACTGGGTTCCGATAAATACGGAAATAATTGCAGGAGGAGCTTCGTTGGCACCAAGTCTGTGGTCATTGCTTGCAGAAGCAATACTTGCTCTTAAAAGGTCTGCATATTCGTGAACAGCTTTAATCGTGTTAACAAAGAATGTTAAGAACTGTAAGTTTTTCTTTGGATTCTTTCCAGGGCTTAAAAGGTTTTCACCAGTATCTGTTGCTAATGACCAGTTGTTGTGTTTTCCGCTTCCGTTTACTCCCGCGAATGGTTTTTCGTGGAAAAGAATGTGGAAGTGGTGTTTGTGAGCTACTCTTGCCATGATGTCCATCAACAGAGAGTTGTGGTCTACCGCAACGTTTACTTCTTCAAACATTGGAGCAAGCTCAAACTGGTTAGGGGCAACCTCGTTGTGTCTTGTTGTTGCAGGAATTCCTAACTTCATACATTCGATTTCCAGCTCTTTCATGAAGTTCATTACTCTTGTAGGAATAGAACCGAAATAGTGGTCGTCCAATTGCTGCCCCTTTGCAGGAGAATGTCCTAATAAGGTCTTACCTGTTAATACAAGGTCAGGACGAGATTGGTATAATGCTGAATCAACAAGGAAATATTCCTGCTCCCAACCCAAAGTAGGAGTTACCTTCGTTACGTTTTTGTCAAAATACTGCATTACGTTAGTCGCAGCCTCATCTACAGCATTCAAAGCTCTCAAAAGAGGTGCTTTGTAATCTAGTGTTTCTCCTGTATAAGAGATAAAGATGGAAGGAATACATAATGTAGTTCCCATAATGAATGCCGGAGACGTAGGATCCCAGGCTGTATAACCTCTTGCTTCAAAAGTATTTCTGATACCTCCGTTAGGGAAAGACGATGCGTCTGGTTCCTGTTGGATAAGCATGTTTCCGCTGAATCTTTCAATTGCTCTTCCTCCTTCAATGGGTGTAAAGAAAGAATCGTGCTTTTCTGCAGTAGTACCTGTTAAAGGCTGGAACCAGTGCGTGTAGTGGGTTACCCCTTTGCTCATTGCCCAGTCTTTCATCGCTACAGCTACCTGATCTGCAATATGTCTCTGGATCTTAGTTCCTTTTTTAATCGCATCCATGATAGAACCGAATGCTTCTTTTGTTAAATATTCTCTCATGGTTTCTTCTGAGAAAACATTTTTACAGAATAGCTCTGATAATTTCGCAGGGATCTCAACAGAGTTGTCTTTTCTGAAATCCTTAAATGGAAGGGTTTCTAATGCTTTGAATCTTAAGGTTGACATAATTGGGTTGATTTTTTACAGCGCAAATTTACAAAAAAAATGAATCAAAAATATTTTAACCCTAAAAATTTTAGGGGTGATCTGAAAATTTATATAATTTAAACAATTGTTTGGTGTTTTTTAACAGGGGTGTTTGTGATTTAATGTTTAAGATGTGAGAATTCGCGCCTGTTTTATAGATGTCAATGTAAATATACTGTATATTGTGCAAATTAAAATAATACGATGGGATTAAACGACTTGTTAAAAGACAGTTAAAATAAAGTGGGCAAAGATTTTGTATATTTGTGTGAAATTTATTTTATGACAAATTCTAGAGCAAGAGAAACCACAGAGGCTATTGAAAGACTATATATCTCTATGAGACACCTATTTTATAGAGGATTTTTCAAGCCGGGCGGAGTTTCAGGAGAAAGTATCAGAAGTTTGTTGAAGACCATCAATCCCGAAATTTATGGAACCATGAATATTCCAAGTAAATTGGAACTTGACGGTTTGATGTATGTACTGGACAGACTTCCGGAAGGAATTGAAGAATGTGCTTTTATTCATCTTACATCTGATGAAGGGTTTGATAAAGGAAGTTTCGAACCCATTGTTCCGAAGAAAAGAAGAAGAAACTGTTATAGAATAGACGAACACCAGATGAATATTGAGGTTCTTTTGGGCCGTTCCGAAATTTATGATATTCTTACCCACCTTACCTTCCTTTTTATAGAAGCTGACAAAGTCCGTAATCTGGCATTTATCCAGGATGAAAACTGGAAGCCGACACGTGCCTTCAAAATTATTGAAGAAGTGGTAAAAGGTGAAAAGAAATACAGTAGAAAAGAAAAAGAAGTAGCACTTATTCATCTTTCTTCTTTAATAGGAAGATCTTTTGATGAGACTTTAAGAGCTTATAATACTTTTGGTGACGATCATAATCCTGACCGTCTGTTTAAAATCATTTACAACTTAGCAAAAGTAAGTCTTGATGATGCAAAAGGAAGCAGAGAAAGAGAGATTCATTTCAGTTCTATATTAAAAGAAAGAGTAGGTCACCACTATTTTGGAGAAAAATGGGCGAACAAAGTGAAAGAGGTTTTATTTGAAAATGATCTTCATATGCGTCCGTTACATATTATTTCAGCCAACATGCACTCGGTGAAAAATATGCTGTATGCCAATAATGCCCTTAAAAAGAAGCAGCACCACGAGGTGGATTATAAACTGTATGAAGAGATCTCCAACAAGAAAGAACTTCGTGATAAAGTTTTAAAATATGCTTTGGATGAAGGGATGATTCATATTGCAGATAAGAGTGGAAGTAATATTGATGTACAGATCATAGACCTCAGCAAAACAGACCTGAAAAATACGCCATTTGCAGACTGCAAGTTCGGAGGAGATGATGTGGTAATGGTTTTTGACTACGCATTCGGAGAGCAGGCTTTTGAAGTAATGGATGAATTACTTAGACCTTTTGAGCATAAAGGAGAAGTGTATATGATGCATGTAAAATCTGTTTCCATTATGGGTAAAGCAGGTATTCTTACCGGAGAGAAAGGTGATATCATGATTCCTACTTCCCATATCTTTGAAGGAACAGCAGATAATTATCCTTTTGAAAATGCCTTAAAACTGGAAGACTTTAAAGATGATGAATTAAAAGCTTTTGAAGGGCCAATGATTACCGTTTTGGGAACTTCCCTTCAGAATAAAGATATTTTATCATATTTTATGAATACTTCATGGAAAGCTATTGGTCTTGAAATGGAAGGCGCTCACTATCAGAAAGCCATTCAGGTAGCATCTAAAATCAGACATCATATTTCACCGGATCTTTTTGTAATGTATGCTTATTATGCATCTGATAATCCGTTGGAAACAGGAAGTACATTATCTTCAGGAGGGTTGGGTCTTACAGGGGTGAAACCAACGTATCTGATTACTTTAAGAATCCTTGAAAAGATTTTAAGAAGTGGTAAAAAAGAAGCTTCTGCTAAAAAATAATTGTAATTCAATATTATAATATCAACCTCAGATACTTTTGTATTTGAGGTTTTTTTGTAATTAGTTAAACACGAATGTCACAAATGTATTTGCACAAATTGCACTATTTTATTGTGTTTAAAATAGTGGTTTTTATTGGTAACATTTGTGTTTAAATAAAAACTTATCTTTAGGAAACATAAATAAAATATCCATGAGCTCAGTTTCACAACTTGCCAAAAGATTCAGAGAAGTACTGCTTGACGGTTTCTGGATCGCCAATACCAATTTTAAAGATCAGCTTTCAGAGGTGAGCTGGGAACAGGCGGTAACAAAAGTAGATGCTTTAAATACTATTGCGATGCTCACTTTTCACATTGATTATTATATTGCAGGAATTGTCAATGTCTTTGAAGGAGGAGATCTTGAGATTAAAGATAAATTCAGTTTTGATATTCCTTCCATAGAATCTCAGCAACAATGGGAAGCCTTGTTGAGTAAACTCTGGACGGATTCTGAAAGGTTTGCCGCATTATTGGAACAAATGCCGGATTCCCAACTTGATGAGGTTTTCGTTGATGAAAAATATGGAACTTACCGAAGAAATATCGACGGAATGATTGAGCATAGCTACTATCACCTGGGCCAGATTACTTTAATTAAAAAACTGTTGAAAAGCCGATAAAGTATCCTTGTCAAGGTCTAAAACCTTGACAAGGATCACAAATAAGGTTAAAAAAAGAATTTAACCACCCGAAATAAAATCCATCTAAAACCATAACAAACAGAATAAAACCTCAGAATAACTCCTATTTGAGGTTCTTAGTTAAATTACCTACCTTTAGAAAAAATAAAATTTTAAATGAGAAAATCGGCTGCAATCATTTTTGCGTTTATCATTTCACAATTTCAGGCTCAGCAAGGAGCTTATTATCAGCAGACTGCGAAGTACAAGATGGATATTGATGTTAATGCTGAAAAATTTACCTATCAGGGAAAACAAACTTTAGAATACACCAACAATTCGCCGGATGAGCTGAATGTGGTTTATTTCCATTTATACTGGAATGCCTTCAAACCTAATTCCATGATGGATCAGAGAGTAGCTTCACAGGGAAAAAATGGTGATGGGAGACTTCAGAAAGACGGTATTTCAAGACTCGCTTTCATTCCAAAAGACCAGGAAGGAGCTCAGAACATTCACTGGATTAAACAAAATGGGAAAGAGCTGAAATTTGAAGTTCAGGAAACCATTATGAAAGTGTATCTGGAAGAACCTATCAAACCTAATTCTACGACTACCTTTACAATGGATTGGGATGCTGTGATTCCTATGCAGATCAGAAGAAGCGGAAGAAACAACAGAGAAGGAGTAGACATGACCATGACGCAGTGGTATCCGAAAATTGCTGAATACGATTATGATGGCTGGGCAACTTTCGATTATCTGGGAAGAGAATTTCATGCGCCGTTCTCCGATTTTGATGTTACTATTAAGATTAATAAAGATTATGTAGTTGGAGCAGGAGGAATTCTGGAGAACCCTTCAGAAGTGAAAGGCTATGATGCCAATGCAAAAATAAAAACGGAAAAAGATAAAAAGGCAATCTGGAAATGGACGGCAAAAAACATCCTTGATTTCGCATGGAGTGCAGACAGAGATTATTCTGTAGAAAGCTTCAATGTTCCGGAAGGTCCGAAAGTATATCTGGTGTATCAGAAAAATGATAAAACGAAAGCGTGGGGTGAATCTCAGCCGTATATCACGAAGTATTTCCAGATCATGAATGCTCATTTCGGAAAATATGTATATCCTACCTATGCCTTTATTCAAGGGGGAGACGGCGGAATGGAGTACGGGATGTGTACCATGATTTTAGGAGAAGCTAAAAGTGTTAAAGATTTAATGGGATTAATGGCTCACGAAGGATCTCACTCATGGTATCAGCAGATGCTTGCCACTAACGAATCTGTACGTCCGTGGATGGATGAAGGTTTTACAAGCTATGCGGAAGGCTATACCATGTATCAGTTATTCCCTGAAGATCTTCCGAATCCTTTTGTTGAAAGATTGGATGCCTACAGAAAATTTGTTAAGAAAGGAATTGAAGAGCCAGCTGTTTGGTTAGGTGATCACCATGATAACGGGACGTCTTACACATTTGCATCTTATGTAAAAGGTGAGTTATACCTGGTGCAGCTTGGATATATTATGGGAGAGCAGAATCTTGCCGAAACCTTAAAGCAATATTATGACCAGTGGAGTATGAAGCATCCTTCAGACAGGGACTTCCTTCACATTGCACAGAAAGTTTCGGGGATGGATCTGAAATGGTTCCATAACTACTGGATCAATACTACAAAAACTATCGATTACGGAATTAAGGATGTAAAATACGATGCAAAATCTACTACCATTACCTTAGTCAATAATGGCCAGGTTCCAATGCCAATTGATTTTGGCGTAATGACAACCGATAAGAAGATCGTTACGTATCAGATTCCAATGAATATGACTCATACATGGAAAGAAAAGGATGCGTATGGTGAGTTTAAAACAATGCCTTACTGGCCTTGGACTCAGAAAGAATATACGCTTACCATTCCTTACACAAAATCTCAATTATCTGTCCTGGGAATTGATTTCAGCCAGAGAATTGCAGATGTGAATATGGAAAATAACTTTGTTGAAGTGAAATAACAATAGACATATACAACGAAAAAACCACAGATGAATCTGTGGTTTTTTTTATTTTATTCCAAATTGCTGTACCATCCAGTGATTGGGATGATTTTGAGTAAGATCCTTCCGCAAATTTTCATCTTTGGTATTTAAATAACTGTATACCTTTAAAGGAACAGAATCCGGATATTCTTTTAAGCCGCTGGCCACCGTCATTTGTGCTTCTTCTTTTTTTGAGCCGCTATCTAAAGCCTCTGCTTTAAAAATGTAAATGATTGCCGGGAGCTTTCCATATACTTCCTTTGTTTCGCTTTCCAGAAGATGCATAGTTTCTATCTGAAACACCGGATTGGGGCTTTTTCCTTCTGCTACGGCCTGGCTGATATGCTGCTGATACATCAAAAAAAGATAAAGCAGGTGTATATTCTTGGTATTTGAATCAGAAACTGCTCTTTGAAGTTTGTGGGTAAACTCGGGAGTCATTTCATCATTGTCAGCCTGAAGATTTTTTTGATAAAACTCATCCATCAGATCATAAACTGTTTTATCCTGAGTATCAATTTTCGACTGACTCTTTATTTTTTGTAAAATGCTTGCCATTGAATTGCCGGATTGCGCAAAAATGGTGACGCTGAGGCATAGTAAAGTACCGAGGATCAGTTTTTTCATGAGTTAGTCAGAATAATTATAATGTGTTATTAAATATAGTGATTTGTTCTCAGGAAAGAAAAAATAAGTGTGTCATTGTAATTTAGTTTGATAATGACAGGTTCTTTTTCTTAAAATTATTAAATTTATTGCCTCAAAATCAAGCGGAAATTTCAATTATATATCATGAATTTCTTCTGAAAAATATGTCAATGAATTCAATTGTAATAAACGTAGGAAACAGCAATATCAGATTCGGTCTTTTCAATGGCGATAATTGTGATATTTCGTGGGTCATCAATACAAAACCTTACAGAACAGCAGATGAACTTTATGTACAGATGCTGATGCTCTATCAAACCTATAAAATTGATCCGAAAGAGATTGATAAGGTAATTATCGGATCCGTAGTACCTCAGCTTACCAAAGTAATGAGCTCCGGGATCAAAAAAATTCATGGAACAAATCCTGTGATTGTTGACAGAAATACACCTTCCGGAGTACAGGCTAAATCTAAGCAGATGGGAACCGATATCTATGCAAACCTGGTGGCTGCACATAATCTGTACCCGAACAGAAAGAAAATTGTCATAGATTTCGGAACAGCCCTTACAGCAAGTTGCGTAGCTGAAACAGGAGAAACTTTAGGGGTAATTATTGCTCCGGGAATTGTTACGTCTCTGAATTCACTGATTAACCAGACCGCACAGCTTCCGGATATCGAGCTGAAGAAACCAAAATCTGTTTTGGGACTGGATACGGTAACCTGTATGCAAAGTGGTATGGTATATGGTTTTCTCGGTATGGTAGAAGGTTTTGTAACCCGTATCAATGAGGAAGTGAACGATGATTGTTTTGTAGTGGCAACAGGAGGAGTTTCCCATGTCTATAAACCTCTGACGGATAAGATTCATGTGATGGACAGGCTCCATACCTTGAAAGGTCTTTATTTCCTCGGAAAAGATTTATAAATTTAAATGATTAAGGTTTAGGTTGAATCCAGCTGATACTTTAGTTCCTCAATCTTACAATTAATATAATGGAAAAATTTCCCGTACTACAAACCGAAAGACTGATCCTTTCACAGCTGGAAGAAAAGGATATCCCTTTTATCGTTGAACTTCTTCAGCATAGGATTTTTTCTGACCTTACCTCCAATATTCCTTATCCATACGTGGAAAATGATGCCAGATCCTGGGTGAAAATGTCGAAAGAAGCTTTTGAAAATAATACAGGGTATACGTTTGCTATCCGGAATAAAGAAGGTCAAATCATAGGAGCTATCGGGCTGCATGACAGAGATGATGATAAAGCTGAACTTGGCTACTGGATAGGAATTCCTTACTGGAACAAAGGGTATGTAACCGAGGCTGCAAAAGCAATAATAGATTTTGGCTTTAATGAATTGAAGCTGAATAAAATTTTTGCTACTCATTTTCCCCACAATCCTGCTTCCGGAAGAATTATGGAGAAAGCAGGAATGGAGCAGGAGGCTGTTCTGATAAAAGAAATGAAAAAGGACGGAGAATATTTTGATCTGGTGAGATATTGTATCTTAAAAGACTAAACAGATCGTCTTACTATTTATAAAATTAAAAGCCGGAGAATATCAATATCCTCCGGCTTTTGTCTTTAATTATCTTTTACTTTTAAAAAATTCTTTAACAATAGAAGAGCATTCCGCTTCCATGATTCCCGTAATAACTTCTGTTTTAGGGTGGAGAGAAAGATGTTTATTGATAAAACCTCTTTGTTCATCCCGCGCTCCAATCACTACTTTCGAGATCTGAGACCAGGAAAGTGCGCCTGAGCACATCACACAAGGTTCCATCGTTACGTAAAGCGTACAGTCTTTCAGGTATTTTCCTCCCTGGAAGTTAGCAGCAGAGGTGATGGCCTGCATTTCGGCATGGGCGGTCACGTCATTTAATGTTTCAGTGAGATTGTGAGCTCTTGCAATAATTCTGTTGTTGGAAACTACTACACATCCGATAGGAACCTCATCTTTTTCTAAAGCGGCCTCTGCCTCCTGCAGCGCCATTTTCATGTAATATTCGTCGGTAAACATTAATCTGTTATCGTTAAAGTTAAAGGAAGTTTAAAGCGGTAAATAGTAGGGTCGCCCTTCAGCATTGCCGGGGAAAATTTTTCCGCCAGAGAATATAAAGCAATTTCTGCCTGTCTATTAAAGGTAAAATTATCTCCCTGTGCATGAACATTACTGACTGTTCCATCTTTTTCAACAATAAAATCCACATCCGTTTTTATCATCTTCTCTTTAGAATATACTCCGTCAACATACAGCAGATTGGCGACTTCCTGCCTCAAAGAATTGATACCTCCGGGATAATCCGCAATCTTTTCAGCATCTGCAAACTTTTCAGATGAGGTGAGTCTGGGGTTTTTAATGGTTTGAAGGTCTTCCAGATTCCTGACTTTTAATAAAGCTCCGATCAGGGCATTGTTTTCAATGCTATCCATTTTTTTCATGAAAAAAAGGAAGTCTCCCTTTATGGCAGCTTTTTTTACCGTATTGGATTCTGCATCAAATTTCTTTTTGAACTCTTTATTCAGCATATTTCTGTGCTGATTATAATAACTCTTTACGAGTCTGAACTCTTCTTTCTGCTGTGCGAGAAAAAAGGAAGAAATAAAGCAGCTGATGCCAATGAATAAAGTTTTCAATAAAGGTTTATTTATGTAAATATAACAAAAAATATGAAATATATTCCTGATGATCAGCTTTCAAGATAACGGTTCAAAGATTCCTGTAAATGATTGCGGATGTCATCAACTAAACCTTTCGGTTCCAGAACGGTTACTTCTTTTCCGTAAGAAAGAATCTCCTGCATGAAATCATAAGTAGGGTGGAGGAAGAACTCAAAATAGATCTCTTCCGGTGTTTCTTTGGTTTCTTTCTGAGATTGATGAAGAGGGAAACTTCTGATGTATTCTCCCTGATGTCGGCTGCATTTCAATACAATGTTCTGTGGTTTTTGTTCTGCAAGGTTCATCACTCCGAATGCATTTTTGAAATGCTCCCTGAAGTTGTATTTGTACTTTTCCCTGAACTGATTTTTGGCTACATCCAGATAATTGATCCTGTCCAGTCCGAATGATTTTAAAACTTTGTCTTTGGTATCAATAGCAATAAGATACCATCGGTCTTTAGATTCTTTTAAAGCCAAAGGGTGCACTTTTCTGGAGGTCATCAGTTTGTTCTTGTAATTGTAGTGCTCAAAACTTACCACTCTTTTATTTCTGATGGCGAAGAACAGATCATAAAAATGTTCTACACCGGTGGGTTTACGGCTTTCAAAAAAGATAAAATCTGAAAAGTCCGGATGAAGATTCAGGGCGTTGCTCACCTGGAAGGACTCAAGAAGTTTTTGATTGTATTCATCCACTTCCATAATCGGGCGGCTCTCGATATAATACCGGTTGTCTCCCTTCTTTTTGTTATGAATGGAGAGATTGAAAAGATCGGAAATCTCCCGGATATCCCTCTGCAGGGTACGGATAGAGTAGCTCTTGATTCCCGCATCCTGGAATTCAAAAGAGTTTAAAAGATAGTCCTCCAGCTGTGAATAGGTAGCCGGAGAACTTTCTAATCTTTTAATTATTAAGGCATATCTTGTCAGATAAAAATCTTTCTTCATTTCTCTATTTTTAGGGTGCAGCAACGCTGCGTTCATGGTAAAGTTTTATAAGACAAATATATGCGGTTCATGCGACAAAACGTGTCGTGTTTTATTTTTGTTTTAAATAGACATTTATTTTTGGTCTTCAATAGTGGCTGCCGTAATATACAAAGGGAAACCTTCTTTGAAACTACTTTTTAGATGATTGTAAAAAAGTTGAAAATAATATAAGTTTTTATCTCTGACATTTTCCCGAATATTATAATGATATAATTCACCAAGAAATTCTTTAACATCTTCATAAAAAATAGAACGATTTGTAATAGGATCAAAATGTTCATTTTTGTAAGTTTTCAAATATTCCATAGGATTTTTGGTATGCTCTTCCGGTACTTTTTTCATTGTTTTCAGTACATCTCTAATTTTATTTTCCAGTGCATCAACAACAAACTCCCATGTGTTGGGTTCATAGTAAAAGTCTTTCTTCCCAAAGTCATCTCCTAAAAGTTCTTCAAAAACTTCTTTTTTGAAATCAAATTCATTCCATTCAGGATTTTCTTTATAGTCCTCTGTGCGTACATCAAAGCCTACATAGGTACCATCTGGGTTATGCAACCCATTTTTTTTTACATCTGTTAATGAGATTATGATTTTATCTATTTTTTCTTCTTTCATAATAATTAGTTATTTGTGATATATTACTTTTAGTTCTTCTAATTTATTAATATCTCCTAAAAGATCATTGAATTCATTCATAGGAGTTTTCAATTCAATTTTATCAAAGCCTTTTTCTTTTGCCCAACTATAGGGAGCAATTTGTTTTACTGCTTCTATGATATTATCTTTTGTAATAGGTTTTCCTTGCATGGCTTTTTTAAATCGGGTTAAATTTACAGATTCTCCTCCATATGCAACATATGCTGAGCTCTTTTGGTAAAGACCATAGATTCCGTCAAATTCCTTTCCAAGGTCCATCTGAAGTGAGACAAAACCGTCATCATACATAGTTTTCCCCAGACTGATGTCAGAAAGATCTGCTTTATTAGCCCTTAAAGTTGCGTTTAAAGCTGGAGGAATAAAAAAATCACCTGAATATAAGTTTTTACCATTATCTTTTACTACATATACATTGCATAAAAATTGATCTTCTTTTATTTTATCATATACAGTCCAATTTTTCTTGTAATGCAATGTCTGATTTAATTCGTGAAGTTCATAGAAATATCCTTCTCCATTTTTCTTTTTAATTAAATTCCCTACATGTATATCTCCTGGTGGTAGTTGTGAATGTAAAATTCTTGTTCTTTCGGAAGCTTGTTTCGCAAAGAAGAAATTTTCCATGGCTGCTTGCCCTTCATTTTTGTAAACTACTACTGCTGCATCCATAAATTCCTTAGCTGCAGATTTACTACCTGAAAAAATTTCAGCTCCTTTAAAGAAAATGGTAACATCTGTTATTGATTCTTTTATTCCTTGTAAATAAAATAACAGCTTCCGTCCTCCTTGTGCTGCATAAAGTGCCGGGATGGCAGGTGGAATAACACTAAGCAATCCAATAGAAAGCGGACGATATATCTTTTTTGTTCCTTTTATAACTCTTACTCCATCTATTGTTGCTTCATAGGGTTCAAAATTAATTTTCTTTGCATTCATAGAGGCTCTGAGCTCTTGTGACAACCCTTTTACATTAATGAAATCGGTTGCTAAACGTGCCCACATTGCATAATGAATGTACTTTGTAATTACAGGATGGTCTTTTTTAAATTCTTTAAACAATGTAGCTCCAAAACCAGCATCTATTACGACACCGGTTGCGGAATAAGCCACACCAATTGTACTTCCTGCCTCTACAGCTGCCATTATTTCACCCACACCAAGAAGGCAGAAGGCTAGCTGTATCGTAACTTCTGCGGCAAGTATATTGGTTTCCCATGTTTCTTCATTATATAGGAGATAGACAAAGCAAGCAGGAAGTAAATAGATTTCACCTTTTTTCAGTTTATATTTTTCAATATCTTCTACAGGAGTTACACTTATGATGTCAAGAGGATTACAGGAAATAGGTTTTTGCAGATCTTCTCTTGTCATATTTGATAGAAAAGGAGCAACAAGACTCATTTTTCCAACTTTTACAAAAAGATTGAGATCTGTTGTGAATTTTAATTTGTTGTGTTTTATATCAAATTCTTCAATATTACGATTCCCAAAAGTTCTGTTATCGAATAAAATCTGTCTGCCAAATTCAAGGGAATCCGCATACTTTTTGTTCATTTCTCCCTTTTTAATGTAGGTCATATAAACTCCTGTGATAATAGTACATACTTGGGAAAATGCCTGAAATTTTAAGTTATTAAGCAAATGAAAGAGTTTTCCATCTTGCTCTAAACAGATTATAATATCAAAAAGCTCCTGCTTATTAGAACAGGTTTTAAATAATGCAGCAACAATATCTCCATTAGAGATTCCTCCTGAAATACTGAATCTTGGGAAAGCAGATTCTTCTCCACAATACATTTCGATGTATTTTTTCCTGGTTTCCATATCCAAACTGAAGAAAGGAGTATCAATGAACCATTTGAACATACTTCCTCCAGCAGTAAGATTTTGCTCTACAAAGGAATTCATATCTTCAATATTGGTGATTCTTCCGTCTTTAAGCTCCCCCATATTCTTTTTATAATCTTTCAGTTGGGCAATGAGCTGTTTCAGGTCTTTTAGAGAAATATCTTTATTATTGTTCAAGTGAATTCCAAAATAATTGTAGGGATCTGCTTTAGAAATGATCCACTCATTATAGGCATGTTTTTCTTCCGCTCTCATTTTGGCAATGGTTCTGTTTACTTCCTGTAAAGCCTTTATAGTACCTTGCTCTTTTAAATTTACTTTGTTTTTTAAAACCTGGCTTGGAATGGCAAATCTGGATTCCTGCTTAGTATTTTGTTCGCTTATAATAAATTGATAATCTGATATCGCATCATCAATAGCTGTTGAAATTTCATCGTGAGAAAAAGAAAATCCTTGTTGTCTGTCATTAATGATATTATTGATAACATATTCTTTAAACGTTATATCATCCTTAAATCCTTCATATTTAAATTCTTGTTGAGAGCTTAATAATTTATTGTAATCTTTTGATCTCCCGGTAATGGTAATATATAATTCATTTTTGCTTCCAAGTAAGTAAAATATTAATAGATCAGTATCGGTATGAGCTTTTAGAAATTTGGGATCGTTATATTCTTCCACCAATTTATTTATATCTCCATAAGCTAAAAATTTGTGGTAATAGGTAAGGCCACTTCCATTTAAATGGCCATATTTATTTTCAGGCGAAAGTCCCAAGCCACTTATTTTGGTGATTTTAGGCATCTTTAATGAAGCTATGTCATGAGTTCCTAATGCTTTTATTGATTTCATTTTATAAGTGTTAAGTGTTTAAAAAGAAATGGCGGCTTTATGCCACCATTTCATTGAATAGTTTAATCTAAGGTGCTTGTTTCCTTATCTCCATGCTGTAATTGTGCATCTTCATCCAATCTGAAGCTTGTTTCAAATTCCAATTCTGATGGGTTTTCACAATTTTCCGGGGTATTTTCCGGGAAAATCGGTAATGGCTGATTTACCGGAAGTCCTGTGGATTTGTCCTGAAGGATCGTTAAGGTAGTAGGGATTCTGGTAATCCAGTATTTACCCTGAGGTTCTCCGGTAGGCTGTCTCATTTCGTCTACGATACTCATGTACATTGGGTCGCCGATTACCGGAACAGAACCGCCATTCCAGATCAATCCTGTTTCAAGGAAGAACTGAACAGCTGCTTCGAAACCTGGTTTTACGGTAACGATAATCCTTGCCATACCTGCCTGCAGGAAACTTCTGAACAATGGGTCCATACTTTCGCTGATGTAGAATTCCTGCCAGCTCTTACGGTTAGCCCAATAGTATGGGTAGAAGGTGTAATCCATAATTTCCCATTCGAATGCCTGTTCCATAAACTTGGCAAGGGCTGTATATCTGTCCAGATTTTCATTCAGGTATACCTGGAAATTATCCATGGTTGTTTTCTCATCAGCACCATTGGTTGTTTCCTGGCCTAATGTATAAAGGTAATCCTGTAATAAATAAGCAATACAGTTGTGCTTTAACACGTCATGTTCCATATAACGGTAGAAAGTATCCTGTCTTTCTTTAAGCTGAGCTTCTTTTTCTTTTTGCTCTGCGTCTAATCTTGCCTGATCTTCCTGGAATTTGGCATAAGCAGCTTCATAGGCTTTAATAATATCATTAAAACTGTCTGTTTTCCACTTGCTGATAAAGGCATCGCTCAGCTCACAGTTCACAACGACTTTGATGGTATAACTTCTTACGTTGTGGCCCTTCACCTGGAAAGATACATTACCTGTGATATTGAAACCAGATGATCCATCGTCAAAATTAAGGTCTCCACCACGTTCAGAACGGCCAATCATATCTCCTTTTAAGTTTGAGAACATCACTTCAGAATAACGTGATCCTGACCATCCACCACCTCTGTTTCTTGTTGACCTGCACGCGAAACTTGCATTTTTACCAGCATAATTGTCTGGGATGGTAAATTGTGTATGATCAATTCCAAAATCATCATTTGTCTGAGGAACGCTGGAAGCAGTATGAATTACTTGTTTGGTTGCTTCCGGGAATGCCTCTAAAGTTACTCCGTATTCCTGAGCCCAATGCTGGATCTGTACAATCGTTGCAGATTTTGGATCTGCCATTAACCATGGTTCCGGTGCTTTTCTTGGATCTACAGGAGCTTTAAGCACCTGAGCCTTGGCAACAGTAAGAGCCAGACGGTGTAATCTTGAAGGTTCAGGAACCATAAATTCAAACATCGTACGCTTACCATAGTTGTAGATCTGGTTTTTCATTTTCTTGTCGATCCATCTGTAAACTCCGGTAATGTGTTTAGGCTGTGCCGCTTCAGCATTATCAGTGTTGGTTACCTTTCCTCTGTTATCATATTCATGAACATTGGTTTCCGTATATTCCTTGATGATTTTCTGTACTCTTTCTTCTGAAATTTTAGTAAGAACTCTTTCCATTGCTCTTTCTGTAATTTCCTGAGATTTCATTACAGCTTGTCTTGTACTGTCGTGCTGTGCCGTATTATTGGCATAGTCAGCTCCGATTTCAAACTTCATGGCACTGTCATTTCCATAGCTGAATCTTGTGTACGCAGAAATACTCTGCTGCTTTTCAATTTCTTTCGCAACTTCGGTCTGCATATCCGTTCTGGAAGTTTTGGAAGTGTCTGACATCTTCTCCGTTTCCTGAGATTTGGAAGTTGTATCCATAATTTCAGAGTACTCTCTGGAAACGGAAGACTTATGTCTCAGTTCGCTTGCCATAACGTTCTCAATATTGGACACTTCTCCCGGAACATAAGCATGAACACTTTGCACGACTTTCATATAATCTGCTACACCCAATCTTTTGATCCCGAAATTTTTTCGTTTTTGGGTTGTACCTGGTTCAGGTGTACCCGGATTTTCAACTGCTGCACGCTTCAGAGTCAGCATTCCGGTAAGGTTTAAGTCTTCTTTCAGATATTGTGTGGCAATCTCTCCATAAGCCTGGCTTCCGTTATCAAAAATAATTTCTATTTTGAAACTAAAGCTGGTTCTGAATCTGTTTACCAAAGCCGCAGGTAAGGTAATTTTATTATCAACTACAGAAATATTGCTGTAATTTTCTTCGAAAGTTCCGGCAGCATCTGTTGTAGCCGTAATTTTAGCATTGGCAACACTCCACGAAACATCTTCAACTTCAAAAGAAAAATTAACAAATCCTCTGCTGCCTGCTACTACGTAAGCACTGTGAGCATATAAGCTGTATGCCATCGGTGTTCTGGCGGTATTCTGAATAAGAGGTATTGAAGCTCCGCCGATATTGGCATACTGCTGTTCCGGAAGAGGACTGTTTTGAAGTGCCGTCTCCATGGAAGCAGAGATATTGTTTCTTACAACAAGTAAAGCATCAGCATAGCTTTCAATCTCATCATCAAGAACAATAGTTTGCGCACCCATTCTCAAGGTGTCGTGGGAAAGGATCTGAAGGCTGTCTGTATCTTCTGCCACAGAAGTTAAGCTGGTTGTGGATTCACCGAAAAGTTCTACAAAAAGGTCGAAAGATTCCGGTGAAAGCTTTGCTTGCAAATCCTCCAAATTGATTTCATTTTTGTACGTAAATACGAAAGGCGCAACTTCATATTCTTTCAAAGTGCTGTAAAGGCGTTCTTTTTCTTCTTCGGACATGTCCGGAGTGATTTTACTGTCTACTTCGGCCAGCTTTCTGTCATACAGTTCCAAACGTTCTTTGTTTTCTGTCATATATCTGGAATACTCATCCTGGTAGGCCTGATGTCTGGATTTATGGAATTTTTTCTGAAGCTTTTCCAGTTCGGAATTCAGTGTGTTCAGGGATTCTTTTCTGTGGATGGCTTTACTGGATACAAAAGAAGTTCTTGCTTCAGATTCTAATCTCTGAACTGTTCTTGCTGCCAAAACCGGTTCGGAACTTTCAGCGTTTGCAGATGAAACTAAAGAAGCCGTTTCCGTATCTTCTGAAAATAGGATGGTAGGAAGTATGATTTTTCCATCCATTGCTTTTTCCAATGGTTTTTCTCCATTAATTTTGATGATTTCCTGATCTGTAAGGTCCTGATTGCTGGCAAAACCAAGCTGAATAGCCATTAAAATGTGGCTGATTGCTTCTTTAATATAGAAATCTCCCTGGGTAACAATCTGATAAATATAATTATTCCAAAGTTGGGAAAATATAGCAATTCCTTCTGCGTTCAGCTGTCTGTTGGTATTAATAAGGCTTTTGTAATAATCCGTAACGAACGTCCAGTCAGCGCTTTCTAATGTTTCTTTTTTAGAAAGCTTTCTTCCGATCATCAGAAGGTCTCTAAATGCTCCTTCTTCGATTTTCTTTTCGCTTTCGAATCCGGAATTGTTAAACTCTCCGGCAGCCCTTTTCATGGCTGTAAATTTTAAAGTTTTGGCAGGTCTTCCAACGACCGCTGTGTCAAAAACACCGGTTACTCCTTTAGGTCTGTGGATAAATCCTAAGTTTTTGTCTTTAATTTCTGTTAATTGAGGGTTTCTCAGACTTACAAATCTGAAAAGTGATTGTGATGCGTTATTGGTATTCATAGGGTTTGTTTCTTTATAGTTAATAATTCCTTCTCCTATTAAGGATTTTCCGACAGTAAATGCGGATTTTACTGTTGATGTATTATTTGTTGGCATTTTGTTCTTATTTTTTGGTGTATTCAAGTGTTAGAGTAAACGAGTTGATAAGAGAATAATCATAATCAGGTGTATTCAACAGTTCAATAATTGCTCTTTCTCTTTCAATAGTGATGTAGACTTTTGTTCGCCACTGATTACCTGCAAATGCCGCTTTAAGATCATCCCATTCTGTAAACATTTCGTTGGAGATAATGGTTTCGAGATCCGGGAATTCAGGTCTTAAGTCAATTTCACCTGTTCTCGGAATTTGATCCAGATACAAGGTTTTTTTGTAGACAGGCTTACCGTTGATCCATTTTCCACCCGTCAGCTCTTCTTTGGTACTGTAGGAATGCTGTTTGTCTGCATATTGTTTCTGGATGTAATCATTTTCCTGTGCGTTGTCTCCAAAATAAGTTTTAGAACTTAATCCTCTGGCATTTGATACCTGATGTTCTACCATAACAGGCTCATCAGGATAATTGCTTACCATAATTCCTTTACCGTCAGAATGATCGGTAAAACTCGTTAAAGAGGCTCCGGCATTACTTAAACTAAGTTTTGCACCATAAGCTCTAGCCAATACACCGTAATCTTTACTGACATCTAAATTTGATTGTATAGAATTATCTACACTGCCTGATGTGATCAAAACTCCGCTTGGAAAGAAACCTACCTGGTTTTTAATTCCGTCCTGAGTATTGATTTTATAGAGAAGAGATTCAATTTCCGGAGCTTCGGCATTTTCAAACTGGATATGACCGGAAACAGGATTGTTTGCTTCTGTTCCTGTGATAGGAATGTAGTTTTGAAAATCGGAAAGGTTTTTATATCCCAATACATTACCGGCATTAAGAACCGCAACTTTTGTATAAGTGTTATCTGCTAAAGGTGTTCTTTTTGCAGAAATCACGGCGTCAAAATCCAATGTTCTTGCAGCAAAGTCTCCACCAATTAAAGGCGTTACAAAATCATGGCGTCTTGCTACCGGATTGGATTCAATCACCAGTTTGTTGAAGGTTGAACCTCCTAATGGGGCATTACAGCCGATAACGACATTGTTATCACCCCAAACACCCATAGCATGCGTAGTGGAGGCGGCATTATATCCGACAAAAGTATTGGATCCCCATGCTCCTGAAGTTGTCGCTTTTCCATGAATATTTCCGGCAAAAGCACCTAAAAAAGTATTCTGAGTACCATTAGTTAAGGAATAAGCGGCTCCCAGACCAAGCGCGGTGTTATTGGTTCCGGCAATATTTTTGTTTCCTGCTTCATCTCCGATATACGTATTTCCGTTTCCTGTTGTTGTTTCAGTTCCCGCTTGTGTTCCGAAAAAAGCATTGAAATTACCCGTTGTAAGTTTAGCTCCGCTTGAAACACCTGTTGCGGTATTCCATCTTCCTGTGGTGGTTTCATTTAAAGCGTAAGAACCTAGAGCTACGTTATTTGCTCCGGTGGTTAACTTTGATAATGTGTTATAACCAATTCCCAGTCCGTAAGCTCCGGTGTGATCCGTATTCAAATTTCCAAACCAGAAGGAATACGTTGTAGGGCTGAAATTGATTTCACCTGCTCTGCCCTGGCTTGGCTGAAAAATAATAGGTTTGGTTGTTCCGTTACCTCTGTCTATGACATTCTGTAAATTATCATTCCCGCTAAAAGTGGGTTTGTCAGAAAGGTCATTATAACTTCCTGTTAAAGCTACTTTTTTTACAGTGATTTTTTCCTGTCCTTCCTGTGATAATGTTACACTTCCATCAGCATTGGTAGTAGGAATAATGCTGAATTCAGAAAGATTGATATGAAAGGCAGAACCGTCATTCTGGGTAATGGTAATCATATTTTGAGAGGCATCATATGCTGCATTTTCAATACTGATATCACGGGTTACCAGACTGCTTAAATCTACAGATTTACTTTGCTGAACCCCATTCTCACCCGTATAAAATACCGTTAAGATATTTCCATTTAATTGCGGAACCTGAATAGCTGTCTGCGTTTCAATTTTTTCTTTCCAAAGCTGAGCATTCTGTGGGCTAAGATTGGATGCATTTACATCTGCTTTTTGAGAGAGATCATAATCTAATTGATCTGCAGGAATCTTTTCATCTTTGTGCCAATAGGAATCATGCCACTCCCAGAATTCTTCCTGTACTGGGATATCTCCGTTTTCGAAATATTTTTTTAATTCTTGTTTTGTTTTCATTTGCTTAAAAATTTTAATTGATGAGTTTTCCTCCCACGATTTCCACTGTGCTGTCAAAAGAATAAGGTAAATAGGTCGTTTCAGGGCCTAATGTTACTTTTGTAAGCTGGTTAACTCTGAAAGCATTGTTTTCAATTTTGAGTACACTGGCCGGAATGGTTACTGAGGTGAGTTGATTGCTGACAAAAGCATCCGAGTGAATTTCTGTTACTCCATCGGGAATCTCAACAGATGTCAGCTTATTGGCAGAGAAGGCTCCTTGTGAGATAATCGTTATTCCTTTGGGAAGACGAAGTTCTTTCAGTTGATTGGCTGTAAATGCCTGTATTCCAATATTGATAACGCTGTCCGGAATAAATAAAGACGTTAATCTGTTATTGTAAAAAGCCCAATTGGGGATTTCGGTTACCTTTGGAGGAATTGTAAAGGTCGTTAAGCCGCCGTTACTAAATGCGCTTTCCTGGATAGTTGTTACAGAGTCAGGGATTTCTACGTCAGTTACCTGCAGACCTGCGGTGAAATTTTTGGGAATAGTGAGTGTTCCTTCTTTTATCACAATTTTTCTTTTTGAAAAGAAAGCCAGTGAAGCATTTTTATCAGCATCCATTTCAGCATAGAGTATGTTGAATGTACCATTCTCCAGACCTGCGATCTTGCGCATGTCAATTTTCTCATCCTTATGCCAGTAAGCGTCCTGCCATTCCCAAAAATCTTCCTGTTTTGGGATATCTCCATTTTCAAAATAGAGCTTTAATTCTTCTTTTGTTTTCATAAAACGTTGTGTGATTGATTAATAAGTTGATTGCTGTGATCTGTTCTTTTATAAAGCATGCTCACTTTTGTGCTATATTTTCAGACATAGTTCTGGCTGTTCAGCATTTTGTGAATGGTGAATTCAAAGGAATTGAGAATGTTTAATGAGTTTGCTGTACGGTTATTATAGAGATTTCAAAAGTAATGTTGAACAGCGCCAGAACTTGTCGTGTATTAATTTTTATTTAAAAAATATCTTCTTCGAGTAATCCTTTTTCAAAATCTTCCCTGAAGAAGTTTTCAATGTCAATGAGATAGTTTTCATAGTCCATCTCAGCATTTTCGATATCACTCCATTCTATTGTATAGAGATCTTCATTGAAGAGTACATCGGTATTGTGATCTGGTGTTTCCATGTTTTGTGTTGTAAGGTGTTGGTTATATTTTGAACATATTTTAGACTGTTCAGCATGAGAAAATGTTGAATTCAAAGGCTTTTAAAAGTTTTTAAGAATTGTTGTTGTGTCTTTTTAATACTCCAAAGGTAATGGGGCAAAGCGACAAAACTTGACGTGTTTTTAAAAAGATTTTTTAATTTTTAAATATAATCTTAATAGCTTATATGATACTGTTATAAGGTAAAAAGCTTATATTTTATTTTTGATGAGTTTCTGAACAATCTGGTTCAAAGTTTCTCTGTGATCATCAATATAGCTCAATCCGGCTTGTATCAGATTTTCGATATTGGATCTTCTTACATTATCCATTGCGGGAGAAGCATTTTTCAGTGAAGGATTCAATCGGTAATAGTTTTTTTGATTTCTAAGTCCCAGCGTCTGAAACATTTGTTCCAGCTGATAATCCACTGTTTCTGCGTTGGCAGACATCAAAATGTCGACGATTGGGCTTACCCAGCCAATTTTTCCAGCCTTTTCCAATCTTTTAAAAGAATAAGGTCTTGCTTCAATTCCTGTTCCGATAGAGACAATGATCATGTCGTTTACGCTTGGGTGATTAGCTTTCTGATGGTTTTTTAAAACTTCTGCGAAAGGAATCTTCCTTGCTTCGGCATAAGCACAAAGCGCGGGATTATTAGCAAACATTCCTCCATCAATCAAACTGAAAATCTGGCCATACATGGATTTAATCTGAACAGGGCTAAAATACGTAGGAGCCGCTGAAGTCGCTCTGCAGATATCTCTTACATAGAAATTATCTGTGCTGAGGTTTGCTTTCCACGAGTTGAAAAGTTTTGCCCTTCTGTTCTCTATGTCATAACTTGTTATTAAACATGGTTTTATTAATTCTTTTAATTCTAAATTTCCAAAGAAATCATGTAAATTTTTTTCCAGAGCTTCCTGGGAAATTTTTTCATTCAATAATCCGAATGGATTAACCAGTTTTTCCCAAAAGGAAACCTGGAAGATGTCGCCCCCCTTTTCAGCATATAATTCCAATCCTTTCTGAATAGAATATTTTGCTTTTCGGGTTTCATCAGGAGAGAGAATAATAGAAGCAATCAGACCTCCGGTGCTGCTGCCAGCTACCAGATCAAAATAATCTCCCAGCTTGGCGGAAGGCTTATCATAATACTGGAGCTGTTCTTCTATGTAACGCAGAATAATGCAGGTTACAATTCCCCTTATTCCACCTCCGTCCAAAGAAAGAATGGTTGTCTTTTTCATGTGATATTTTTAATGGTTTGTTAAAAGGACACATGCAATCTTAAATCTACAGAACCTTATTGACTGGTCAGAAAATGTTGAGATTCCATATTGAGATTTCATTGCTTTTTTGTTGTTTTCTTATAAAGCAAAGGTAACTTGAGGAGGCGACAGAACGTGTCGTATTATATTTAATTTCAAATAAATGATACTAAAAAATAACGTAATTCTGTTGGTCTTTTGGCATCTTCAAGAGCGTTCTCCAACTGGTTTTTACAGGACCTTTTTTAGAGGGAATATTCTTTTTTTCGAAGTGGGGAAGGTCTTTAAATGTTTTCCAGTTTCCACCCCAGTCCCAGCCGTGACGGGCAAAAATTTTCACACATTCGTACCAATCTGCAACTTTGTCATTATCCCAGTCCTTTGCGGTATCCCAACTTGCTGTTTTCCCGTCGATCATCAGGCAGATATCTACGGCAAGTCCATAATTGTGGATGCTTTGCCCTGCCTTCGCATTGGTTACCTTTTTTCCTGAAGTAATTCTTCCGATGGCATAAAGCTTTTCCTGCTCTTCAAAAGATCTTAATCCCTGAGTGATTCGTATCTTAGCTCTTCCGGTAAGAGCTTCATCACATTCCTGTATAATCTGCTTCACTTCATCTCTTACCAACGGGTGAAGTTTCTGAATCCTTTCTAAGGTTACTTTGTCCATATTTTTTATTTTGTTATAAAACAAAAGTATAGCGCAGAGGCGACGAAACTTGACGTGTTTTATTTAAATTTTTATAATATTCAACCTTAGATAAAAAACATAATATGAAAAGAGATTTAGCAACAAGTAGCTCATCTGTACATCCAAAAAATGAGAAAAAATTGCTTTTAAATTTTTAAAAATCAAATAGAAGTAGTAAATATGATGGATAAAACACAATAGTAAATGCATACGATCCTACCTTTTTTATTAGCCATGGTGGCTGCCATTGTGCTGCTCAATATGTGGGCTACAAAATTAAAAATTGCTTATCCTGTTTTGCTCGTTGTATTCGGGCTGCTTGTTAGTTTTGTACCAGGTCTTCCGGTTGTAAAGATCAATCCGGATCTTATCTTTTTTATATTTTTACCTCCTCTTTTATTTGAAGCTGCGTGGTCTATTTCCTTTAAAGAAATGAAACGATGGTGGCGTATTATCGGAAGCTTTGCTTTTTTAGTGGTCTTTTTTACGGCACTGGCAGTGGCAGTGACTGCCAATTATTTTATTCCCGGATTTACACTTGCTCTCGGGTTTTTGCTGGGAGGTATCGTATCTCCACCTGATGCAGTAAGTACAGGAGCGATCATGAAATTTGTAAAAATCCCGTCCACTACTTCTGCTATTCTGGAAGGAGAAAGTTTATTGAATGATGCTTCTTCATTAATTATATTCCGTTTTGCTTTGATTGCTGTAGGAACCGGACAATTTATATGGCAGGAAGCCTCATTAGACTTTGTATGGATGATCATCGGAGGTGCCGGAATTGGCTTACTCTTAGCATGGATCTTTGTACAGGTTCACAAAAGACTCCCTACAGAAGCTTCTTCGGATATTGCTTTAACGATTATTGAACCTTATCTGATGTATTGGATAGCAGAACAGTTTCATGCTTCCGGAGTTTTAGCTGTGGTTTGCGGAGGTTTGTATATGTCAGGCAAACGATTGATATTTCTCAACAGTACTAGCCGAATTATGGGCTATAGTGTATGGCAGAGTTTTGTATTTATTCTGAATGGTATCGTCTTCTTAATCATCGGGCTCGAGCTTCCTGAAATTGTTGGAGGGTTGCGGTCAGAAGGAATTCCTTTGAGAATTGCTATCCAATATGGAGTGTTGGTGACCGGTGTTCTGATTGCCGCCAGAATCATAAGTTCTTATGCCGCCATGCTGGCTACATTGATTTTCCGGCCAAGTGTCGCTCCCCGTGCTTCTTCGGCAAGAAGACGCCTGTTGATGCCTTTGATGCTTGGATGGACCGGAATGAGAGGAGTTGTTTCATTGGCTGCTGCACTTGCCATTCCGATTACCCTTGAAAACGGACTTCCTTTTCCCAACAGAAACCTTATCCTTTTCATTACTTTCGTGGTGATTCTTCTTACATTACTCGTACAAGGACTTACCTTGCCATACTTCATCAAATATGGACATGTATTTGATGATTTTACAGATGAAGAGAAAGATAAAAAGGCAAGGGAAGAAATAAAACATCAACTGAAACAGCATGTTTATCATTTTCTTAAAACCAAACATGAAACTGAACTGAACAGCCATGCAGGATTAGAAAGAATGCTGAAACAATGGGAGGAAAAGATCCAGAACAATAATACTGAATGGATGAATGAAAAGACCAAAGATATCTTTTTTGAAATGCTGGAAAGCCAGAGACAGTTTCTTTCAGAATTGAATAAAGATATTTCCGTTAATGAAGAAATTATCCGCCATCAGCTCTATCAGCTCGACCTTGAGGAAGAACGGTTAAGAATGATTTAATCTATATCATAATTTGTTTTTTGAAAACAAAATTACAGCGCTAATGCGACAAAATATGTCGTATTATTAAATTTTATTCATTAAGAATCAACTACATTGTTTGATTTTTTATAATAAACACTTTATTTTCTAATTCCGTAATAGTATTTCTCAATTCTGAAAACATATCTTTAAGATTATAATTTTCAAAATTGGTTGAATCAAAATCTTCAGGAAAAATTCCTGATGCATATTGCCATATTTCTACAACTTCTCCCAATGGAATATCATAAGGTTGGTAAAATGAATTATCGGCAGCAACAGTTATTGATTTTTTGTTTCCGGATATGAATCGTTTATAAGAAATGCCATCATTCAAAGTCACAAAAACATAACTTTTATTCGGTTTCAGATCATCAATATTTTCAACATATTTCCCGATAATATAAGAGCCATCTTTAAAAGGCGGCATTGAATCTCCCTGGGCCGGAAAGGCACGGTACTTTCCATTGGTTAAAAAAGGAAGTGAGATTCTTTGCAGACTTTCAATATATTCCGGATCACTGTAGCCGGATAAATAACCCATTGATGCTTTTTGCGGAACGATTTCTATACTGTTGTTTCCTAGTTGATCCACAATAACAGGTAAGACAATTCGATTGTCGGGAAGCTTCAGAATATCCTCCAGCGGATACTTCCTGATGTCAACAGATACAAGAAGGTCAATACTAAGATTGAAAAACTTAGAGATTTTGATTAATATTTCGATAGGCGGCTCTGATCTGCCATCTTCATAAGAAACGTATCTGGAACGGGTGAGTTTCAAAGTATTCGCTAACTCCTGTTGAGTTTTTTCTCTCTTGCCTCTTAAAAAGCGTATGTTGTCTGAAAAAATTGACATTGTTATAAATTGTAACAACAAAAATACAAATTTTGTTTAAAAACGTAACTAAATTTGTAGCGTGAATCGTGCAATTGTACATATGGATTTGGATACATTTTTTGTGTCCTGCGAGAGACGTAATAACTCGCAGCTTCAGGGTATTCCTCTCATCATAGGAGGTGGAGACCGTGGAGTGGTAGCCTCATGTTCTTATGAAGCCAGAAAATTTGGGGTTCGCTCTGCAATGCCTATTCGTATGGCACTGAGACTTTGTCCTGATGCAAAAGTAATCCGGGGTGATCATGAAATGTATTCAAATTTATCTCATACTGTAACCGAAATTATACAAGGAAAAGTTCCGGTGATGGAGAAAGCAAGTATTGATGAATTTTATTTGGACTTATCAGGGATGGATAAGTTTTTTGGCTGCTATCAATGGACCAAAGAAATTGCTGAAACTGTTACTAAAGAGACAGGCCTTCCTATAAGCTTTGCACTGTCAACGAATAAGACCGTTTCAAAAATTGGTACGGGAGAAGCTAAACCTTTAGGGAGAATGGAAATCAAGGAACTGGAAGTACAGCCATTTTTAAATCCTTTATCCATCAAAAAAATTCCAATGGTAGGTGAAAAGACTTTCCAGTTGTTATCAAGAATCGGAATCCGGACCATTCATACCTTATCTGAAATGCCGGTACTTGTTCTGCAGCAAATGATCGGACTCAACGGAAAAGAACTTTGGAAAAAAGCCAATGGAATTGATGAGAATCCTGTGGTTCCTTATTCTGAAAGAAAGTCTATCTCAACCGAGAGAACCTTTACCAACGATACTATGGATATTATAGAATTAAAACGGCTGATATCGGGAATGGCAGAGCAATTGGCTTATCAACTGAGACAAGAAAAATGGCTTACTTCAACTGTGGTAGTAAAAATCCGATATGCCAATTTCGATACGGAAACTAAACAGTACAAAGTAGCTTATACTTCAGCTGACCATACACTTTCAAGAGTGGCATTGGAACTATTCAACCAGGTATATACAAGAAGAATGAGACTGAGATTGGTAGGATTACGGTTTACCGGACTCGTGCATGGCAACCATCAGATGAATCTGTTTGAAGATACAGAAGAACAGATGAGCCTATACCAGACAATGGATTATCTGAAGAACCGGTTTGGTGTTGATGCAGTTGGCAGGGCATCCGGTTTTGATTTTGGAAAATAATATATAAAACTTTTGATCATGTTTCTGAATTGTCATTCTTTCCACAGTCTTCGTTACGGTACCTTATCGGTAGAAGAATTGGTACGGCAGGCACATTCTTTGGGTATTAAAGAGTTGGCATTAACAGATATCAATACGATTACTGCTATTTATGATTTTAAGAAAGAATGTGAAAAGGCAGGCATTAAACCTATTGCCGGAATTGAGGTCAGAAAAGAAGACAGGCTGCTTTATATTGCTGTGGCAAAAGAGTTCTCCGGGATTGGTGAAGTCAATAAAATGTTGACAGATCATAATTGTTATGGAGGTGAACTTTCTGAAGCAGCTCCTGTATTTAAAAATGTTTTTATTGTTTATCCGATAGATAACATTCCTTCAAAGCTAAAAGAAAATGAGTTTATTGGAATCCGGGAAGAAGAACTGAACTTATTGATCCGTCCTGAATTTAAAAGGTTGGTTCCGAAAATGGTGGTTCTTCATCCGGTTACATTCAGCACTAAAAAAGAATATAATCTTCATAAAATATTAAGGGCTATTGACAAAAATACCCTGTTGTCGAAACTGAATGAACAGGATATTTGTGGGAAATCGGAATATTTTAAATCCGAAGATTTAATCATCAGTACTTTTCAAAGGTATCCTGAGATGATAAAGAATACCAGAAATTTGCTGGAAGCCTGCAGTTTTGAATTTGATTTTGAAAAAGTTAAGAACAAACAATACTATACTAAGTCCAAAGAATCTGACGTTAAACTTTTAAAAAGGTTAGCCTATTTAGGACTTGAAAAGCGTTATGGTAAAGATCATGAAATAGCAAAAATAAGAGTGGAAAAAGAACTGAAAGTAATTGATGAACTCAACTTTTGTTCTTATTTCCTCATTACCTGGGATATTGTACGATACAGTAACAGAATGGGGTTTATGCATGTAGGACGTGGAAGCGGAGCTAACTCCATTGTCAGTTATTGTATCGGTATTACAGATATATGTCCTTTGGAGCTTGACCTTTATTTTGAAAGATTTCTCAACCTTAACAGGAAAAGTCCTCCAGATTTTGATATCGACTGGAGCTGGCAGAACAGAGATGTAATCTTGGAATATATTTTTAACAGATATGGGAAAGATCACGTTGCTTTTTGTGGAACAAACGTTGAATTCAAATACAAATCGAGATTCAGAGAGGTCGGGAAAGCTTTTGGATTGCCTAAAGATGAGTTGGATGAACTGACGAAAAAGCCAATGGAAGTTCATGAAACGAATTCTGTCGTACAAACGATCCATAAATATGTCAGGCTGATGGAAAGGTTTCCCAATCAAAGGAGTATGCACGCCTGCGGAATTTTAATCTCGGAAGAACCTATTACAAACTATTCTGCCCTTGAAATGCCACCGAAGGGATTTCCAATTGTTCAATTTGATATGAATGTGGCAGAAGATGTTAAATTAGAGAAATTTGATATTCTGTCTCAAAGAGGTCTGGGAACAATAAAGGATACCGTAGATCTTATTAAAAAAACAAGAGGAATTGATGTTGATATCCGTGATACAAGCATTTCCAAAGATGAAGAAAAAGCCAATGAATATCTGGCCATAGGAAAAACGATCGGCTGCTTTTACATAGAATCTCCCGCCATGCGTGGGCTTTTAAGAAGATTACAATGTGACAATTACAGAATCCTCGTTGCTGCTTCTTCTATTATCAGACCTGGAGTAGCACAAAGTGGTATGATGCGGGAATACATTTTCAGGCATAATCATCCGGATCAGTTTGAATATTTTCATTCTGTTTTTGAGGAAAATCTAAAAGAAACGTATGGCATTATGGTATATCAGGAAGATGTAATTAAAATTGCACAATATTTCGGAGGACTTACTCATGCTGACGGTGATATTCTGCGTCGTGCGATGAGTGGAAAAGAGCGATCAATTGAAAAATTGAATGAAGTAAAGGCCAACTTCTTTAAATCCTGTCAAGAGCAGGGGCATTCTGAAGCGCTTACTGCTGAGGCTTTTCGTCAGATTGAGTCTTTTGCAGGGTATTCTTTCTGTAAAGCACATTCAGCTTCATATGCGGTGGAAAGCTACCAAAGTCTTTATCTGAAAGTATATTATCCATTGGAGTTTATGGTTTCTGTGATTAATAATCAGGGAGGATTTTACCGCACCGAAGTCTATATTCATGAAACAAAAATGTCAGGTGGAAACGTTCAGGTTCCTTGTGTGAATTCAAGTGAATTCCAGACTACGTTAAAAGGGAAAGATATCTTTTTGGGATTAATGCTTTTGGAAGGATTAGAAACAAGAATTGCCCACGGAATTGTGGAAGAACGCGAAAGAAATGGAGATTACAAATCTCTGGAAGATTTTATCAGACGAATTCCCATTGGTATTGAAACAATACAGATATTAATTTTTATTGGAGCATTCAGGTTTACGGGGAAACCTAAAAATGAATTGCTGGTGGAAGCCAGGCTGTTATTGGTCAATTTTAAACCGGAACAAAGAGGGCTTATGCTGATTGAAGAACCCGTTCATGAGTTTAAACTTCCGCAGTTAAAAAGAGAACAGTTTGAAGATGCTTTTGACGAAATTGAACTCATTGGCTTTCCTGTTTCATGTAGCCCCTTCGACTTGTTACAGACCCAATATAGAGGCTCTGTGTTTGTAAAAGATTTATTGAAATTTCATAAAAAGCAAGTGAAAATGTTGGCTTATCTGATTGCCAGAAAACATGTCCCAACGAAGAAAGGAGAAATGTATTTCGGGACGTGGATTGATGCAAATGGAGATTATTTTGATACCGCACATTTTCCGGACAGTCTGAAACAATATGGTTTTCAGGGAGGAGGATGCTATTTACTTTTGGGAACAGTAGAAGTAGATTATCATTTTCCCACAATTACTATCCATAAAATGGCCAAAATGCCGATGATTCCTGATCCGCGGTACTCTTATGATAAAGAAAGACAATATGATATCCATCAACAGATTAAGGAAGATGTAAGCATGACTCATAGGAAGCCTTATCCACAGGCCCATGAGATTGGACTGCCCAGACATCGGATAGTAAAATAGTATTTTTTATATTAACTTTAGATTTCATTGATGTTATTTTAATTCAAAAATTCTGCTTATTTTTCCCTTTTCACGATTTCTTGCCGAATGGAAAATAAATGTACTGATATCAATAATTTATTAGAAAAACTATCTCTGGAAGGCTTTTCCGGATATGAATTTGTAGACTACTGGGATGCAGATACTATGGCTGTAGGAATGAAGAAGGGGAATGTTCTCATCTATATTTCTGCATATGACTATTCTAAAACCAATGGCTATGATGTGATTATGGAGGAATTTGAAACAGGAATAATATTGAAATCAGAGTACAAGAGATCATACCATGAACTTATTAATGATCTTCTATATTTTTTGAAATAATTTTTTCTTAATTGGGTGTATTTATTTCCTTTCATACTTCCAGTTTCTTCCTTTACCTTCAGCAATCCATTCCAGAGCCTGATCCATTCTTTTATTTCGGGTAGTTTCTGTTTTAGCTTCTGCAATCCATGTAATATATTCTTTTCTAAAGGACGGAGAAGCCTTTAAAAATAGGTCAAGAGCTTTCTGATTGGCATTTAATGCATTCTGAAAATAATCAGGAATTTCCATTTCTGTTTTGGAAGGAGCCGCTTTTTTCATGGTAACGCCCATATCAGTAAGCTCCATCGCTTCTTTAATTGCTTTTTTCAGCTGTGGTTTGGAAGGAAGATCTCCGACCTGCGTAATTTTTCCTAAACTGAACATCGAGTTTTTCTCAATATTCTGAGTGATCTCCTGCATGGTTTTCATTTCTTTTTCCAGCCAGAACCCAAAAGTACAGTGCTGTTTGAAAGAAGCCATAGCACAAAGATTTTTCCCTTTATAGATAAAATGGGGAAAGCTCCACTTCATGGTTTCTTCAGCATCAGGGCAGAATTCATGAACGGTTTCACGGATATAATGCAGGATAGGTTTCGCAAAATCCTGTGATTTTTCAATATAGGCATCAATTTTGGGACTGTATTTCTCCATCGTTTTTATTGGAATAATTGTACAATTTCATTAACAAGAAATTTTACCTGATCAGGTCTTCCTCTGTCATTTTTAGGGTTGTTGGAATAGCTTCCGGTTTTTACAATAACCATATTGTGCTCCGGAACCATAATGATATATTGACCCTGTAATCCCAGGAAATAATAATGTTTGATGGGGTTGTCATGATTAATCCAAAGTCCCATTCCATAAATGTTTTCAGACTTTTCAGTAGGAGTTCTCATCTGTTCAATGAAATCTTGATTGAGGATTTGCAGGTCTCCCGCTTTTCCATCATCCAGAAATAACTGTCCCAGCTTGGCAAAATCTCTTGCATTGGAATGAATACAGCAATAGGCTTTTTCCATACCATGATTATCCGTAGTCCATTTAGCATTTTGCTCCATTCCCAAAGGAGCCCAGAACTTTTCTGATAAATAATTTGCCAATGGTTTATCCAGTGCTTTTCGAAGAGCAAAACCAAGAAGTTGTGTAGAACCGCTTTGATATTCAAATCTGACTCCTGGTTCTTCTTTGAATTTTCTTGTGAATACAGCTTTTACAAGGCTTTTTCCATAATAGGCTTTAGCATTGGGCAGAAAAGGATTGTTGTAGTCTTCATTCCAGTCCAGTCCGGATTCCATTTGAGCTAAATTTTTAAGGGTAACCTTATTTCCAAAGGGTTTGTTTTTAAATTCAGAATAAAAATCTGAAAACTTTTCATCAATAGATGGAATAATTCCTTCTTCCAGTGCTTTACCCAAAAGCATCACAGTCACTGCTTTTGCCATAGAAAAAGAATTGGTTTGGGATAGCTGGTTATAGCCTTCCCAGTATTGTTCATGAAGAATTCTTCCATTTCTTATCACTACCAAAGCTGCTGTTCTGGAGTGTTTTAAGTTTTCAACTAAGTATTTAGGTAAATCTTTTTTGTTGTAGTCAGGATCTTCTTCCCATAGCCTGGGCTCTTCCGTCGCAATAGGGTTGCTGGGGAAAAGATCTCCGTCGTCGATGTATGCACTTGATTTTCCTTTAAGGTAGGTTTTGGAAATACCACTAAATAAGTAATCATATCCAAAAAAATAAGCCGCTGCTGCACCTGCTACAGCTCCACCTATCATATACTTTAGTATTCTCATTTTTTCACGAATGGGTCTTTAACAAATTTAGAATAATTTGGTTATAAAATTTAAAATGAATCAGCAAATAAGTTATTTTTGTTCTTATTGAAGAAAACTATGACCAGAAAACTTTTTGTATTGGGGTACTTCCTATTTTCAATTATGGGAATAGCCCAGATTTATAAACCAATAGATACCGCAGATTATATACAGAGAAAAGCGTTTTTAAAGAGTTTTGAAGGAAATAATGAAGCCACTGTAAAGAGATTAAAGTCCCAATATTCCGGAAAAACAGGTTCTGAATTATCCAAAATTTATAAAGAATTCGGAACTGATTTTGAAAAGCAGGTGAAGAATAAGGATTTTATCTTTAAATCTGAATTTGAAACCAGTATACAGTCTATGATTCTACGTCTTAAAAAGAATAATCCTACAATTCCTCAGGACCTGAAAATTCTGATTGCAAAAGACAACACACCCAATGCTTATTGTCTTGCTGATGGAACCTTTGTCATCAACATGGGGCTTTACAGCTGGCTGAATAATGAGGAACAGATTGCCGCGGTGATTGCCCATGAGCTGGGACATAAAATCCAGGAGCATTCCCTGAAGACTTTTTTGAAAATTATCGAACAGGATAAACAGGATAAAGTGGTGGTGCAGAACATAAAATCTACTACAACAAGCAGAAGTCAGGACCAGAACCAAAAGGCTTTCGATATTTTTAAAAATACAGCCTACAAGAAAGGAGTAGAAAGAAGGCAAAGCGAAATGCAGGCAGATTCTTTGGGATATGTTATCTTTAAAAACAGTGATTTCAAGAAAGCAGAATTCATCAATGCTCTTCAGAGATTGCAGGATTTTGATACCATTTCACCAAGAGAGCTGAAGGTAGAAACATATAAAAAACTATTTAATCTTCCCAAGCAGGCATTCAATGAAAAATGGATGAAGAAGGAAGATTTCTCTCTGTACAATTATAATTTCTATAAAGAAAAGCTGAACAAAGACTCTCTTGCTTCTCATCCTGAAGTTTCCAGAAGATTAGAAGTGCTTAAAAAGACATTTACAGAGCTTAAAACTCCTGTTAGTCCGGAAAAACCCTCAGATCTGTTTTTAACATTAAGAAAAACGGCGAGAATGGAGATTTTACCCAATTATTTCCATTCAGAAGATTATGGACTTGGAATCTATGCTGCCATGCAGTTTTTACAGGATGAAGAGGAGGAAAAGTACTATAAAAGCTGGTTGGGAAGATGCTTTACCAAAATATATGAAGCAAGAAAAAATTATAATCTGAACCGGTATCTGGATAGAATAGAACCTAAAAATCAAAGTGAAAGTTATCAGCAGTTTCTGAACTTTATGTGGAACTTAAGCCTTGATGAAATAAAGAATATCGCAGATTTTTATCAGACGAATGAGACAATCGCTAAAATAGATTGATTAAGCAGATTAAAAAACTAATTACAGTTTTAGCTGTTAAACCTTAAATACATCAAGTTATTACGTGTTTTCTGGTGATTATGGCGTCGATATAAATGGAATATTCCAAAAGATCGGAGTTCAAACCCTATTGTAAATACTGAAGTAAATTGATTCCCATGAAATAAAAAAAATAAATTTTTAATAATAAAGTAAAATACCATGAAAAAATTCATTTTAACTATCATAGTCTTATCTTCAGTTGTAACAAGTTGTTCTAAAGAAGAAGGTACAACAGAAAATGATAAAGTATTATCCAAATCATCCATTTTAAATAACAACAATTCATCTGGAAAGACAGCCGGAAAAGAGTATACGCAGCAATTGCCTTATCTTGATGCTCATACAGATTTTATGGTTTTCAATGTTGAAAATGATCTTGCCCATAAGATGAATGACCCCAAAGTTGACTGGAAAACCATCAATGCACTTTATAGTGCAGATTTAAGTACGGCTTCAAAACAATATCTGATTTATATATTATTTGCGAAAAAAGATTTACTGGGTATTCAAAATACTGCACCCACTACAGATCAAGCTAAATTAATAGCACAATATGCTCAGGAATTGGTCAATACAAAGTATCCTGGATATTGCCTTCTATATAATACATTATTAACCTTGAATTCTACGGAATATGCACCGTTATCGGAAACGCTTGCATCCCAAATTGTTTTCAACTCAAAAACGGAGGTTTTCCACTCAAATTTTCTGAACAGGCCAGAAGGAAGAGATCCTTATGTAGCAAAGGTTAAAGAAGATTATACCTACCTAGATAAAATTAAAACCGAATTTTAAATAAAAGAATTTAGAGTAAAGGAAATATTATTAGTGCTGTATTCAAAAGTCAAAGAAAAACCCTGATGTTTAGTCAGGGTTCTTTTTGTATTAATAATTTAATTTCTCCAGACGGATCTTGTTAAACTTTTCTTTTTCATTATACTCCCGAAGCAGAATGTAGCCTTCTTTTCCAACGTATGGCGTTACTGCATAATTATCTTTTTCAGAGATCGGAATAATCTCCTGTTTGAATTTTCCATCAATAATGGTATTGATAAACAAATTCCATCTTTTCTGCCTGGTTACTTCGTCTTTTTGATAGTCACGATAGAAAAACACTACGTCTTTTCCACCGTTGAGGTATTGTGAGAAGAGATAATCACTGTTGACCCATTTTGATTTTTCCTTTTCAAAAACCTGAACATTTTTCACTTTGAAATCTTTATCTGTGTAGATATACACAAGATCTGTAGTCTTTGGAGCGTTGTATTGCCCTGCCGGTTTATATTTTTCGGATAAAATACCCACACTTCCATCGTTCATAAAGTACATATCTTTGGTCTGAAGCATATAACCGCTTTCTACCATTCCATATTTGTTGACCTTGGGAAGAAAAGCAGAAATATTGGGTTCATAATTGATCGCTTTCATATCTACCGAAAAATCAGATTTGTTGAGGATCATTCTTGCAAATCCTACTGATTCTGAATCATCATAGTTTCTTCCCAGCAGAACTATTTTATCATCAAAAGTTTTATCATTATCAAGCTTTCTGTAGTTGGAGTAGAAGGATTCAATATTGTCTATTGTATCATCAGATAATCCGGTAATCGGTTTGTTGGATGTTTCTTTTCCGGTTTTCATGTCAAGAACCATCAGATTGAATGTCTTCTGTTTGTCATTCACTTTCTTCAGGATACAGTACATATAATTTTCGTCTCTTTCCAGAACGGATAAAGTAGTGTACAGTTTTTTACTTCCGTCAGTGTTGTATTTGTATCTCCAGATTTCCTTTTTGTTGTCATCAAACCTCATGAGGCTGTTGCTGTTTTCATACTTCCCATAATCTTTGTATTCAACAGCAAAATAGCCACCTTCTTTCAGTTCTCCTACCGCAGAAACGTAGTTATAGCCTTTCTCTTTTTTCTCATCACGGTTTTCCTTACGTTGTTCCTTCCAGCTCTTCGGTTCGTTGATCTCTTTGAAAGTGCCGTTTTCCAGATAATCATAATATATTTTTCGGGTAATAGAGTTGGTTTTCGGATCGATTACCATAGAAACCGGAGTAAAGACTTCTTTGCTCTTCACAAGAGAATAATCCATCATGGAAGGCTTTAAAATAATCTGACCTTTAAAATCAACATATCCCAAATAAGAAGCAGCCGTAATATCTCCCTCAAACTCTTTATTGGCAACAGGGTTGAGGTTTTTATCGAGGATAACATACTCAAACTTCTTGGTCTTATCACCGGATTTACCGTAAGAGTATAGAGAAACGTAGCCGTAAAGATTGTCTTTATCATCGAATAGAGCATTCATTCCCACGTGATCACCTGCAGCGAGAGTTGTCAGGTCCTGAGTTTGAGAAAATGCAAATGTCTGGATCAGTCCAAACATCATCAGCGTTATTTTTTTCATGGTTAAAATTTGAGCGATAAAAGTAATAAATTAACCCATATGTTGCGAAAAATAAAAAAGCCCTGGAAATATTTCCAAAGCTTATGATCTAAAAAGGCAGAACAATTACTAATAGTATTCGTAAAGCCAGTTATGAGTGCTTGTTCCATAACCCGAGCTTTCATAAGTAGTAACGGCTTTGGTAGGATAGTTATCTCCGTTAAGCGTGTAAACGGCTGTAATTTTATTGGTTCCGTTAGATGAACCGGAATAACTCTCGGTTTGATTCAATAAATTATTATAACCTATTTGACCATCACTCACGTCAAATAAATTGATCTTAACAAAACCTTTAATCCCTTTCATAGGATTATTGAAAGTGTCATAAGTATTGGTGATATTGTAGGTAACTCCGTTATAAGTATATTTAGCTGAGGCCACATTTCCGGCATTGGTTAAATTGACATCCACCTGTGCAAATACAAGATTGGAATATGTTCCTGTTGCAGGATTATAAGTTCCGCTTTTATACTCATCAAACTGAACATGGGTATCACTGAGATACTGATAGATTTTGGTATAGGTAAGCGTTCCCTGTTCTTTATCAGTAATTTTCTCCGTTGAAAGCCTTCCATTAGAATAGGTGAATTCTCTCATCAGAACCAGAGTGCCACCAATGAACTCTTCTGTTTTAGCAATATAATCTCCACTGTAAGTATAAACAACTCGATCATCATCCAGTGCATTATATGTTTCTACAAGTTTATCTCCATTATATTTGAATTCCACCACATAGGGCTGACCACCCGGGTTGACGTCTGTTGCTTTTTTTAAGAGATGAAAAGGCCCGTTATTATTGTTCTGAGAATTATTGCTGTTGTCTCTGTGGTCGGCCGGATTATCATTAGAGACACAACTTGAGAGCAATGCCACAGCAAGTGATGAAAACATCAGTTTTTTCATGGTTATTATTAGTTTAGTTTTTAGTCCGCTAAAAATAATCATTTTTGTGGTAGGTTGTTCCGGAATGTATGAAAAATAAAAAAGCCCTGAAAAAACAGGGCTTTTAAACTATAATTGAGAAAGTAAATTTCTGAAGTTCGTTTTTTCATCAATGATTCTTCTCAGCTCTGAAACAGGAACTCTTTCCTGCTGCATCGTATCTCTGTCTCTGATGGTTACCGTGTGATCTGTAAGAGAATCGTGATCCACAGTGATACAGTATGGAGTACCAATGGCATCCTGTCTTCTGTAACGTTTTCCGATCGCATCTTTCTCTTCGTAGAACAGGTTGAAATCATATTTCAGATCATTGAAAATCTTTTCTGCATATTCTGCTAAACCATCTTTCTTCATCAATGGAAGAATAGCTGCTTTAATGGGTGCCAATGCCGGAGGTAACGATAAAACTGTTCTTTCTGAACCGTCTTCTAACGTTTCATCTCTTAAACAATGAGAGAATATGGAAAGGAATAATCTGTCTAAACCTACAGAAGTTTCCACTACATAAGGAACATAGTTTTCGTTTCTCTCAGGATCAAAGAACTGAAGTTTTCTTCCTGAGAATTCTTCATGCGCTTTTAAGTCGAAATCCGTTCTTGAGTGAATACCTTCCAGCTCTTTAAATCCGAATGGGAAGTTAAACTCAATATCAGCCGCAGCATTCGCATAGTGAGCAAGCTTTTCATGATCGTGGAATCTGTAGTTCTCATTCCCCAGACCTAAAGCTCTGTGCCAGTTCAGACGTTTCTGCTTCCACTGTTCGTAGAATTCAAGTTCTGTTCCCGGAGCTACGAAAAACTGCATTTCCATTTGTTCGAACTCACGCATTCTGAAAATGAACTGTCTCGCAACAATCTCATTTCTGAATGCTTTACCGATCTGCGCAATACCGAAAGGAAGCTTGTGACGTGAAGTTTTCTGTACGTTTAAGAAGTTAACGAAAATACCCTGAGCCGTTTCAGGTCTCAGATAAAGATCCATAGCACTGTCAGCAGAAGCTCCCAGCTTTGTCCCGAACATCAGGTTGAACTGTCTTACTTCAGTCCAGTTTTTAGAACCTGTATCAGGATCTGCAATTTCAAGCTCCTCAATCAAAGCTTTTACATCAGCAAGGTCTTCATTTTCCAGAGATTTTGCCAGTCTTGAAAGAATAGCCTCTCTTTTTGCTCTGTATTCAATAATTTTTGGATTGGTAGCAACAAACTGATCTTTATCGAAAGCATCCCCGAATCTTTTCGCTGCTTTTTCGATTTCTTTATTCTCTTTATCTTCAATTTTAGCACAATAATCTTCCACCAAAACGTCTGCTCTGAAACGTTTCTTAGAATCTTTATTATCAATCAATGGATCGTTGAAAGCGTCTACGTGGCCCGATGCCTTCCAGGTTGTTGGGTGCATAAGGATCGCCGAATCAATGCCGACAATATTTTCGTTAAGCTGTACCATAGCTTTCCACCAATATTGTTTGATATTATTTTTTAGTTCGGCACCGTTCTGTCCATAATCATAAACAGCGGATAAACCATCATAGATCTCACTCGATGGGAAAATAAAACCATATTCTTTAGCGTGAGAAATCACTTTCTTGAAAACATCTTCTTGCTTTGCCATAATTTTTTTACGTCTGAAATGCAAAAATAGCAATTTGGATCCAAAATCATGAGATTCAATAAAAAAAGCAGTTAATAAACAGACAAATATTGACAATTTAATTTTTCAGGAGCCGGGAACCCGCTCTCCGTTGCAATTCCTCGCTCGGCGGCTCTGCTTCGCGCCGCCGCCTCGCTGCGGGATTTTCTCTCAGATCGGGGCTATTGATAAAGGAATGTCTAACCCTGTTAGGTTTACAAAGATGGTAGCATATAATATCAATCGAAAAATCTTTACTTTTGCCGGATGTTAGAAATTCTTTATCATGACGAGCATCTTATTGCCATCAACAAACCCAGCGGATTACTGGTTCATAAATCTTTTTATGCCGGAGAAGCTGATACCTATGCTATTCAGGAGTTGAAGAAACAGATCGGGCAAAAAGTGTATCCCGTACATCGGTTAGACCGGAAAACTTCGGGGGTTCTGCTTTTTACTCTGGATAAAGATACTCTTAGAATCATGAGCGAGCAGTTTGCATCACGCGATGTAGAGAAGAAATATCTGGCCATTCTTCGGGGTTGGACAAAAGAAGAAGAAACGATTGATTATGACTTGGTTAATGAAAATGAAGTTAAGCAAAATGCCGTTACAAACTATCGCCGTTTGCAGACTTCAGAAATAGATTTACCTTTTCTAAAGCATCAGACTTCGAGATATTCTTTGGTAGAAGCCATTCCTGAAACGGGAAGATTTCATCAGCTGAGAAAACATTTTAAACATATTCTCCATCCTATTTTAGGTTGCCGGAAACATGGTTGCAACAAACAAAATAAGTTGTGGCTTCAGACATTTGACATCAACAAAATGACGCTTCACGCACACCAGCTGATTTTTAATCATCCCATTTCTAACGAAAGAATTACAGTAAATGCTACTATAGATGAAGAGTTCAAAAGAGTAGGGGATATTCTGAAATTCGATCTGAGTGAGTACTCTTCATTAAAACCTTGACTTATCACAAGCATGGTGTTTCTAAGTATCTCAAAAGGTATTTAATAGTACTTTTCCCTGTGCCCATTGTTTTAAAGCAATGTTCGCAAAGTTTAATTATGTCTGCTTTTTATTTCCGATCGCAAGAGCACTTCGTTCCCCCTTGCGAACCAAAATGTTTTCAGGATAATCATCTTTCTTTGCGGTCGCCGCATTAAAAAAATCCCACTGAGTTGTTGAGTATACAGTTGTTTTCCAGTTTATAGATACTATAGATGAGCCATTTCGATAAAATATCATACATCAATCTAGCATTAATTTTAAAATGAGTAATTTTGTAAAACTTTTTTTCAATGTACAAATCGCTCATTCGTCCGATCCTTTTCAAATTTGATCCTGAAGAAGTTCATCATTTTACATTTTCAATGCTTAAAAATTTTGGATTTCTTACCAAACTGTTTTTACCAAAACCTATTGAAGACAAGCGTCTGGAAAGAGAAGTTTTCGGATTAAAATTTAAAAATCCTGTAGGACTGGCTGCGGGTTTTGATAAGAATGCAGTGTTATTTAACGAATTGGGAGATCTTGGTTTCGGATTTGTAGAAATCGGAACGGTAACTCCAAGAGCTCAGGCCGGAAATCCTAAGAAAAGATTGTTCCGTTTGATTGAAGATGGTGGGATCATCAACAGAATGGGATTCAACAACGATGGTCTTGAAGCTGCTATTGAAAAGCTGAAATCTAACAAAGGAAAAATAATCATCGGTGGAAACATCGGGAAAAATACAGATACAAGCCCGGAAAATTATACCCAGGATTATCTGGACTGTTTTGAAGGTCTTCATCCTCATGTAGATTACTTTGTCCTAAATGTAAGCTGCCCGAATGTTGGAAGCCACGCCAAGCTGGAAGACGTAGACTATCTGAAAGAGCTGATTACGGAAGTGAAAAAGATAAACCAGTCAAAATCTGTACAGAAACCTATATTACTGAAAATTGCACCGGATTTGAATAATAATCAATTGGATGAAATTATTGAACTGATTGCAGAAACAAAAATCGATGGAATTGTAGTGTCCAATACTTCTGTGAACAGAGAAGGGCTGAAAACCTCCCCCGAAGTTTTAGAACAGATAGGAAATGGTGGATTAAGTGGAAAGCCCATTCGTGAAAGAAGTACAAAAATGATCAAATACCTTTCTGATAAAAGCAACAGGGCATTTCCAATCATTGGTGTAGGAGGAATTCATTCTGCTAAAGATGCGATGGAGAAGCTGGATGCAGGAGCTGTATTGGTTCAGTTGTACACCGGATTTATTTATGAAGGCCCGCAACTGATCAACGACATCAATCAGGAATTACTAAAAAGAGCCAGCAGATTACCGAGATAAAATAAAAGAGAGTTGATATGACTCTCTTTTTTATTTTGACTTTACAACAGATGCGTTTTTAATATTTACTGTAAGCGTATGGGGCGGAGTGCTTTCGGATTTGCCTATTTTATAGGTAATTGTTTGTTTGTCTTTGGATTTCGTTTTGGTAACGTCATATATATTCTCCCGGCAGCTCTCAGTAAGGAATTCTTCATAGTTTTTATAATTCCAGTCTTTTGTGAAGTATAGTACTCTATAGCCTTTTTCTCCTTCACTTGCCCCGCACTGTCCACAGGCATTAAAATTCGATGTCTGCTCAAAGTACAATAAAACCCGGTTCCCGTTTTCTCCTGAAGAATAGGAAATTAGCTCGTTTCCGCCTGCTTTATTGATAAAATCATAGGTGTTGATTTTTTATTATTCGGTAAGTACAGATAATTGTTGAGGCGGTAGATCATAGCATTGCCCGTAAATAATTTTGCAGGCAGAACTTTTTTCCCAAAATAAAAAGACCCCGTCACCGGATTTTTATCCGTATTGATCTTTTCAAATATAAGATATTCCTGCGGCGAAAGCTTTTGTGCCATCTCATCCGTTTTTTCAACTTTCTGCAGCGAGGTGATCTGCTCTTTCAGAAGCTTTGATTTCTGTTTTTGTTTCGTCCCAAAATTATACAGCGACAAATTTCCATAATAGTCATATATTCCGGTAAGCGGGATTTTCTTTTTGTATTTGTCATAATAATACCATCCATCCACATAATGCTGGTATTGATCACAATCGACAATGCCTGTGTAGCTAAGTTCAACAGTAATTGGTATTCCTCCGATTTCCCCGGTAAAAGTCTGGGAAGAATCTGTTACTTTCTTTAATTCAACTTTTTGACCGATAAAAAAAGTGAGGAAAAAGAAAAAGAAGACACTGAAAATTTTTTTCATGGTTGAGTTGTCGTGGATTTTAGTTTTTTTAAATGAAGAAGTGTGCGATGGTATAGATGATCAATCCTACCAGCCCACCGACCAGCGTCCCGTTCACTCTGATAAACTGCAGATCTTTTCCCACTTCCAGTTCCAGCTTTTCACTGAGTTCTTTTCCCTGCCAGTTTCCAACGGTAGTACTGATGAGATTCCCGAATTGATGAGTGTTTTTCAGAATATATTTATAAGCTGTCACCCGAACCCAATGATCAATTTTGTTCTGAAGATTTTCATCTGTTTTTAAATTCTGGGCAAACTCATTCAAATTTTTAGTAAGATAGTTTTTCAAAGCCGAGTTTTCCTCCTGAAGTTCTTTCATCAATGTTTTTTTTATGGAAACCCAGATATCATTGGAATATTCATCCAATTTATCATTTTTGAGAAGACCGTTTTTAATGGTTTTAAACTCTTCATCCCACTTTGGATCTTCTTTCAGGTCAACTGAGAATTCATGAATTTTTTGGGTTATCAATGCTCTTACTTCATGTTGGGGATCTTCTTCTATTTCTTTGAAAAACTCAGAAAGCCCATCGGCAATTTTATCAGCGATTTTATTATCTACAAAAGATGGAATGAACGAATAACTGCCTTTTTTTACCCGCTCCTGAATCATTTCATCGTTTTCAATGATGTATTCTTTGATCTGTTTTGAAAGATTGGTGATGATTCTCTGATGGTCATTTTTTTCCAATATGTAGCCAATTCCGTTTCCCACCACTTTGTTAAGCTTGATATCATCGGTCATTTCAGAAACCTTTTTGCTGATAAACTGGCTTACCGTAGAATCATCCAGTTTATTGAGGATATCAAGAACGATATCTGACAGGTTTTTAATCAAAATCTCCTGGCTCTTTTCCTTACCCAGCCATTCACCGACAAAGTTGGAAACTTTAAGTTTTTGGATATAAGGACGTATATTTTGAGGAGAAAGAAAGTTACCCACTACAAAACTTCCAAGGTTGTCTCCCAATCTCTGTTTACTGTTTTCAATCAGATTGGTATGAGGAATGGGAAGCCCCAGAGGATGACGAAATAATGCCGTTACAGCAAACCAGTCTGCTAGAGCACCCACCATTGCCGCTTCGGAAAAGGCCCGGACATAGCCAATCCAGTGAGAGTTATCAGACTTCTGTAAAATAGTGGTAACAATGAAAATAACAGCCATCAGGACAAATAATCCGGTGGCAAATGCTTTATATTTTCTAAGTTGTTTTCTTTTTGCTTCGTCATTCATGTTCTCAAATTTACTAAATTTGGTTATGAAACCATTCGTGGTTAAAGAATTAAAATTTACTATGAAATTTTTAATTTCAATAACCCTGTTAATTATTCTGCAGGCATGTACGCAGAAATATAAACCTATTAAAAAAACTCCTATGGAAAATACAGAAGCAAAAAACAATCCATACTATTCCAGAACAGATACTTCAAAACTCAATGTTTCCAATGAAGAATGGAAAAAAATCCTTGCTCCGGATCTATACGCAATAGCCAGAGAAGCGGCAACAGAAAGAGCTTTTACAGGAAAATATAACGAATTTGATGAGGTAGGAGAATATTATTGTGCGGTATGTGGAAATCATCTGTTCCGTTCGACATCAAAATTTTCCAGCAGCTGTGGCTGGCCGAGTTTCTTTGAAGCTGATAAAGAAGGAGTCTATTATGTAAGAGATCAGTCGTACGGTATGGATAGAGTAGAGGTACTTTGTAAAAGATGTGATTCCCATCTGGGACATGTTTTTGATGACGGTCCGAAGCCTACAGGATTAAGATATTGTATGAATTCTATAAGTCTGGAATTTGTTCCGGATTCTCAAAAATAACCACTTTAATTCACAAAATCAGGACGTTAAAGTTTCTTAAATAGCGTTAAACTTTGTAGAGTTATAACCCCTTGGTAATTATGTTTTTATAATTTTGCTCCACTAATTTGGATTTATATAGTATTGAATGAAAGGATTTTATAGCGTATTAGGCCTTGTTTACATGGTGACGACTTCATTCTACATTTCCCCAAAAGTGGTGGTGAAAAGTGAGAATGTGAAAACAACGAAAACTGAAAAAGTAGCTGAAACGAAATCTGAGAAGAACACTGCAGCAGTGTCTTCATCAGAAGCACTGTACCAATCTATTGCATTTGAGCCGGGGCATGAACTGAATTATGAAGTGTTCTCAAAAGCATTGACGGGCTATGAAAATTTAAAAAAAGCAGGATTGCTTACCCAGGATTCGCATTTATTAACTATCTGCGATTTTTCTATGTCTTCTAACACAAAAAGACTTTGGATCATTGACCTCGAAGACAAAAAAGTTCTGTTCAACTCATTGGTAGCACACGGAAAAAATACCGGCGAAGAATTTGCGACGAATTTTTCTAACAAGGAAAGTTCGCTGCAGAGCAGCCTGGGATTTTATATCACGGATGCAACCTATCAGGGTGATAACGGATACTCTCTGAAATTATTGGGAATGGATAAGGGCTTTAATGATGCTGCATACAGAAGAGCAATTGTAATGCATGGTGCGGATTATGTGAGTGATGCATTTGCTGCAATGCACAAAAGAATTGGAAGAAGCTGGGGATGCCCTGCCGTCCCAAGAGAACTGACGCAGTCTATAATCAACACGATTAAAGGAAAAAACTGTCTGTTCATCTATTATCCTGATCAGAATTATCTTTCTTCCTCAGAATGGTTGAAAGCGTAAGATTAAAAAAGCAGTCATTTTTGACTGCTTTTTAATTTTTGGAAGGAAATTCCACAGTAAATACACTTCCTTTGGATACTTCAGAATTGATAGTCAATTTTCCTTCGTGTATTTCTACAATTCTTTTTACAATGGAAAGACCGATTCCGTTTCCTTTTTCGAAACTTTTATTGGAACCGCGGTAAAAAAGATCAAAAATTTTTGAAAGATCCTTTTCTGAAATACCGATCCCATGATCAATAAAATGGATTTTGATATGTTCCTGTTGGGTTTCTATCTCAATATGACAGCTTTTGTCTGCCGAATATTTACAGGCATTCTCTATTAAGTTCGAAAAAGCAACCTGCAGCAGGTAAGGATTACCATAAAAATCATAATTGTTTTCATCATCATCTGAGGCATTGCTCATATAATTGATCCCGATTTTGAAGCCGGCATTTTTCTGCAGCAATGCAAGCTTAGCTTCTGCTAAAATCTCATCCAGACGTAGATTGGTAAAACTGATCTGTGATACATCATAGCTGGCTCTGGCAAAATCTAACAAGGCAGATGACAACTCCGAAGCGTCATTGGCATCCTGCAGAGCATTGTCAATAGAAAGCTTATAGTCATCTAAGGTAACGTTAAGTTCCTTGGCAAGCTCAAGTTCTGCAATTAAGGTAGAAAGAGGAGTCCGGAATTCATGAGAAATAGTGGTCACGAATTGCTTATGATTGTTGAAGGATTTTTCAAGCCTGTTGAAGGTAGAATTAAAAGTTTCCGTGAGTTCATAAATCTCATCTTTTGCCTTGGGAATATCCAGCCGTTTATTAAGGTTGTGCTCTGAAATATCACGGATCTGGAGAATGATATCCTTTAAAGGCTTAAGCGTATAATAGGAAAAAAGAAATCCTATAATAAAAATGATAACAATCGAACTGATGTAGATGATGATGATATCTTTTTTAAACTCAGAAATATGGGCCTTTCCCGTGACGTCTACCGCACTTCCAATAATATAATATTTTTCTCCGTTGGAGGAGAGCTGAATGGCAATATACTGACGATCACCCCGCTGCCAGAATATTCTGTTTTTATCGGATCTGATCATTTTATCCAGATATTTTCATTGCTTTTGAGAGGAGGAAGATCTGTGAAGGTAAGTTCTTTTTTGCTGTTATAAACGCTGATGTCTGCTTCATTCAGAAGTTTTTGGTTACGCTGGTGGAGTTCACGGATTTTTTCATCACTGATTCTGGCATCAAATATAAATTCTGAACGCCAGATCACTTTGTATCCCAGCCGGTCATTGAATTCATCTTCTCTGTTTTTTTCAGAAACAAAATAAAGAACGTAAGCAAACAAAAATAAGATGCCTGCCGTAAGGATGGAATAAATGAGTGCTGTTCGGGTTGCTATTTTCATAATTGTGAAGCAAAAATAAATCCTACTCCGGGTTTGGTGTGAATCAGTTTATGATCAAAATTTTTATCAATCTTTTTCCGTAAATAAGCAATATAGACATCAATATAATTGGTTCCGGTGTCGAAATGATTCCCCCATACATTTTCGGCAATTTCTTCACGGGTAAGAATTCTTTCGGCATTGCTTACCAGAAATACCAGGAGTTTAAATTCTTTGGGAGTAAGTTCTATTTCCGCTCCGTTTCTGAAAACTCTGTTGAATTTCTTATCGATCTTCAGGTCATGATATTCGAGTTCGGTCAGATAAGCTTCTTTATTTTTATTTGATCTCCTCTGCAGAATAGCTTTGATTCTCACATAGAGCTCCCTAATCTCAAAAGGTTTCACCATATAGTCATCTGCTCCGGCGTCAAATCCTTCAATTTTTTCATCAATGGTTCCAAGAGCGGTAAGCATGATGATGGGAAGGTCAGGATATTGCTGTTTGATCAGTTTGGACAGATCAATACCACTCATTTTCGGAAGCATAATATCCGTAATGGCCAGATCAAATGTTATTTTATTCAGCAGGACAATCGCATCTTCTGCATCTTCCGAAATATAAACCTGATATTGCTGGCTTTCCAGCCCTCTTTTCAAAAGGCTTGAAACGCGTGAATTATCTTCTACAATTAAAATTTTCATAAAGAAATACGATGAATAGGTGTGTTGGTTTTTCAAACGTTTTTTTTGATTTTAAAAGCCTGACTTTCATTTATTCCCAAAGCACTGTACAAAGGTATTTTATATTTTTCTTTTATCAGAAAACATTCCCCCTTTTAATAGTTTTCTATAAGGTTTCTAATAGATTTCTAATACCTGTCGGGCTTGTAGCAATCTAATTTTGTCCCGTTGAAATCAACAAAAGATAAGAATAGAAAAATATGAAGACTACCTCTTTCAAAACAGCAATCGCGTTGTTTTCCTTATTGGGACTCATGGGGAAATTAGAAGCCCAGAAAAAAAATGATTTTAATAATCCCGGATTAACTCATTATTTCAATGAAGAACACTCACGATATATTTCTCTTAGCGGATATGCAGAATTGTGGGCCAGATATACCCAGCTTAATCCGGGAAGCCTTGTCAATAACGAAGCAAAATCAGACCTGTCTGACCTTTCGCTTAGAAGGGTTCGTGTAAAAATGACTTATAAGCCAACAGAAAAGCTGATGTTTGTATTGCAGGGTGGAACTACCAACGTGAATGTCAATGCAAAAGGAAGTAATTATTTTGACCTTCTGGATGCCTACGCTGAATATGCTTTTAATGATAAAATTGCTCTTGGTGCAGGACGTTCTACATGGCGCGGCCTCTCAAGATTTACTACAGGACCTTTGAATACGCTGTTATACGACCTTCCAGCTTACGCAACCTCCAATGCGGGAACAACAGATTATACCGTAAGGGAATTGAGTGCCTATATTAAAGGACAGCTCGGAAGATTTGATTACCGTCTGGTAGTGGCTGATCCTTATACCATGGCAACTTCTGATCCGAAACTGAATGTAGCTTCCTTTAGTAAAAACTCCCCCGGAAAAGACTTCTCAGGATATTTCAGATATGCTTTTTTGGACAAGGAAAATATTTCCACTCCCTTTAATGCAGGAACTTATGTAGGGAAGAAGAATGTACTGAGTCTGGGAGCCGGGTTTGATTATATTCACAATGCATTATGGCATCTGGATGCCGGTAAGAATACAGTGAATGATGATATGAAAAGCTTTGCAGTAGATTTATTTTATGATGCACCACTGAATAAAGAAAAAGGAACGTCAATAAGCGCTTATGGGATGGCGATGCATAACGACTACGGACCCAATTATATCCGGTATGTTGGTACCAATAATCCTGCAACTTCTGTAGATGTTACACAAGCGAGTCTGAATGGAGCAGGAAATGCAATGCCTGTTATCGGAACCGGAAATACATATTATGTACAACTGGGAGGAACCCTGCCTTATCTGGACAAAGAAAAGAAAAGTCTTCAGCTTCAGCCTGCCGTAGGAATGCAGCTGTCAGATCTGAAAGGACTTCATGATAATGCTGTGATCTATGATGCAGGAATATCTCTGCTGATGAACGGAATGTCTTCCCGTTTAACCTTTGACGCTCAGAACAGACCTGTTTATACCAATGACCCTTCAAACAATGCCGTAGTTTCAGACCGGAAATGGCAGTTTGTCCTTAAATACAGAATAGATTTTAATTAAAATAAATGACAATGGAAAGAAGAAAATTTTTATTCCGCTCAGTCCAGGCTTCTGCTTTGCTGCTGATCTCAGGAAATATGTTTGCGTCTGCTTTACCCATGTTTAATCCTAAAAAAAGAAAAAAGTGTACTTCCATTATTTGTTGTTCTGGCTTAGAAAAGACCTTTCCGGGCCTGAGGTAAAAGAATTTGAAAATTTTTTTGAAGGCCTTAAAAAGCTTCCTTATCAGAAGAATCTCCGTTACGGAAAACCGGCAGCTTCCAGCCCGAGAAGTGTTTTAGACAGCACATTTACTTATAATGCTTCTATGGAGTTCGATAGCCTGGAAGAACTTGAAGCTTATGGAAAACTTCCTGAGCATCTTGCTTTGGTTCAGAAATATAAACCATTCTTTGAAAGAATGCTGGTTTATGATACTGTTTATAATTAAAAATAAAAAATTAAATTTATAATGAAAAATATCATTAAGGGCTTAAGCCTTGTTTTACTAGTAAGTACTGTAGGATTTATGAATGCACAACACAAAAACCATAAAAATGTAAGTGTCACTTCGGAGACCTCCACTGAGTTTATTCCTGCTATAAGATTAATCAACAATCCTGACGGATCATGTACTTTTGAGAAAGGGAAAATCCCCACTCTTAAACACATGAATACCACAACATTCTGGATGAGCAATAAAACGGAGGAGTGGGAAAAAAATGCTCATCCGGCTCCCAGAAGACAATATGTGATTACCATCAAGGGCAATATAAGATTTAAAGTAACAGATGGTTCTACTTTTATGATTAAACCGGGAGTAGTTCTTCTTGCTGAAGATCTTAAAGGAACCGGTCACAGCTGGGATATGGTGAAAAGCAAAGAATGGGAGAGACTCTATATTCCGATTGCTGAAAATGCCGAGGATTTTTTTATCCCGGATGCTCAATAGTTACAAGTCAATCTCTTTATAAGGGGTATATAATTCGTTATGTTTGAAGCAGTCAGTTTTGACTGCTTTTTTCTTTTGAAGAATTATTGTAGAAATTCTTTAATAACAGCTCTGGCTTCCTCAATGCTATTGCTGATTCGGGCAATTATTTTTCCGTTTTCATCGATGATGAAATGAAGAGGATAGCTTGTAGCATTCACTTTTTTTTGGAAGTCTTTGTTTACATCAAAAAAGTTTATCCAATCCGCATTATTTTTCTTTAAAATATTCCTGGCAACCTCCATTCTATTGGGTTTTTGCTCGTCTGTAATTGTAATGAAGTTTACATTTTGACCTTTATATTCATGATACAGATTCACAATTTCAGGCATACTTTTTATGCAAGGGGCGCAAGTCGTTGACCAATAATCAATAAAGGTTAATTTATATTTCTTAAAATCTTCCGAAGTCAGTTTATTCCCCTTTTCAAAATAAATGTCAGGTATTTTTTGTCCAATGGATGTAGATTGTTCTGCGTTTAAACGGGCTTCAACACCTTTGTATAATGCGTTTTGTTTAAATTTTGCGGAAAATAAATTTAAGTTTTTCAAATAAGCAGGATGGTAATCGTTAAGAGTATAATCATTCACAATTTCCCATAATGCAACATACGAATTGGGATTTTTCCTGATGTATTCTCCTAAAAATTCCTGTTTTTTGTCTATATTGATCAAGCTATCACCTTGATAGGGATTTTTTGATTTTATATAAAACGGTTCCAATGATTTTTGTAAAATCTTATATTCTCTGTTGGTAGGGGAGTCTATATTAAGTTCTACATTATTAAAGTCTTTGGGTAAATCAATTTTATATTTTCCTCCTTCTAAGAAAAATACTTTTGTACTATAACCCGCTTTACCGTTCTTTCCCATATAACCAAACGCTACTGGTTGAGGGTATTCTGTAAAACCACTGGCAATATTTTTCTTTTGAATCTTAAAATAATAAATAGAATGTTTCATCCTGATCTTTTTTCCAAAATCAGAAATGTTGTTGTTGGTTTGTATTTTGAATGTATAAAGCTCTCCGAACCCGTTTCTGGTGGCTGGAGCTCCTAACATAAGGCTATCATTAATGTATGAATCTGAACTGAGATCAATTTCAAAATTATTCTGAGAATAAAGAAAATTCGAAATAAGAATTAATAATGCATAGAAAAGTTTCTTCATAAAATATTTTGTGACGGAACGAACTTACAAAAACTTTTATATATAAAAAATCCCTGCGCTTTAAAAACACAAGGATTGTAATTATTTCCGTTAAATATTTTCAGAATTTTATTCTTCTGACTAAGGAAGAATGTATAATTCAATTTCAGATATGAAAATCTGTCGTAAGTTTATGATAATTAAGAGAATTTCTTAAAAACAACAGTTGCATTATGTCCTCCGAATCCAAAGGCATTACTCAACGCAAAATTGATGTTTTTTTCTTTTGCTTCTCCGAAAACAATATTGATATCCTGAGGAATATTCTCATCAATACTGTGAAGATTGATTGTTGGAGGAATAATTCCATTCTGAATAGCCTTGATTGAAAGAATGGCTTCTACCGCTCCGGCAGCACCCAGCAAATGCCCGGTCATGGACTTTGTGGCACTGATATCAAGGTTTTTACTTCCCTTAAATGCTTTATTGATGGCTGTTAATTCAACCATATCTCCTAATGGAGTGGAAGTAGCATGAGGATTAATATAATCAATGTCTTCCATGTTAGCTCCTGCTTCTTTCACGGCCAGTTGCATTGCTTTGATGGCTCCTGCTCCTTCCGGATGGGGTGCTGTCATATGATAAGCATCTGCCGTCATGGCGGCTCCGGCTAATTCTGCATAAATTTTTGCTCCTCTGGCAACAGCATGTTCGTATTCTTCAAGCACCAGTGCTCCTGCACCTTCACCCATTACAAAACCATCTCTGTCTGCATCATAAGGACGGCTCGCGCTAGCAAAGTCATCATTCCTTGTAGACATGGCTTTCATAATAGAGAATCCTCCGATGGATGCCGGAGTGATAGCAGCTTCGGAACCTCCACTGACAATTACTTTTGCTTTCCCGAGACGGATATAATTGAAAGCATCCATCAATGCTGTATTTCCCGTAGCACAGGCAGAAACTGTAGTATAATTGATTCCCTGAAGCCCATATTTCATAGAAATCATTCCTGAAGCCATATTGGCAATAAACTTCGGTACAAAGAACGGATTGAAACGTGGTGTTCCATCTCCAGCAGCGAAATCCATTACTTCTTTTTCAAAAGTCCACATTCCGCCCTGTCCTGTTCCCCAGATCACTCCTGTATCAAAAGGATCCATCTTTTCAAGTTCAAGGCCGGAATCCTGAATGGCTTCTGATGAGGCATACATGGCATATTGTGTAAACAAATCACTTCTCTTGATTTCGTTATGATTCAGATATACTTTAGGATCAAAGTCTTTTACCTCACAGGCAAAATGAACTTTAAACTTTTCCGTATCGAAATGGGTAATGAGTCCTGCTCCGCTGACTCCTTTAATACTGTTTTGCCAAAATTCTTCGACATTATTTCCCAAAGGCGTCACTGCGCCCAGACCTGTAATGACAACTCTCTTCATACTTAGTTATTGATTTTGAATAAATTAGAGGTTCCTCTTGCGATCAATCGTGTTTTGTCTGCGTTCCATATCTCGCATTGTGCATTTACGAATTGTTTACCTCTTTTAATGATTTTAGTTTCGGCTACAATATTATCATTTTCTTTTGCAGTTGAAAAATAATCGATGACATTATTTATCGTGGTAATGAAAGAATTTTCATTTAAAGAAAACATAGTAGCGCCAATGATATCGTCTATAATGGCAGCGGTAACTCCACCGTGGAGGTTTCCGATAGGATTCAGCCATTCCGGTCTTATGGTATATTGAAATTCCAGCTGACCTTCTTCTGCAGAAAGAACAACAGGATTGAGCCATTTCATAAAAGGAGAAGGTGACTGGTCAAATTCTTTTCCGATGAATTGTTTTAATTGTGCTAATCTATCCATACGTGCGTTTTTATTTTTCTAAAATCATCGTTACTCCCTGTCCACGTGCTGCGCAAATGGATATAAATCCTTTTCCACTGCCTTTTTCATGGAGAAGTTTTGCCAGTGTTGCGATAATTCTTCCTCCCGTTGCTGCAAAAGGGTGGGCGGCGGCGAGACTTCCTCCTTTTATATTCAGTTTACTTCTGTCTATTTTCCCAAGAGCTTTTTCCAATCCGAATTTTTTGGCCAGCTCATCATTTTCCCAGATTTTTATTGTGGCTAAAACCTGTGCTGCAAATGCTTCGTGAATTTCATAATAATCAAAATCAGATAAATTCATGCCTGCTTTTTTAAGCATTCTCTCTGCTGCAAAAACAGGAGCAAGAAGTAAATCCTGTTTATTTTCAACATATTCTATTCCTGCCAGTTCTGAAAAAGTGATATAAGCTAAGACAGGAAGGTTATTGGCTTTTGCCCATTCTTCACTGGCCAGCAAAACTGCGGAAGCACCATCCGTAAATGGCGTTGAATTTCCTGCCGTTAAAGTTCCGTTCTGTTTATCAAAAGCGGGTTTCAGTTGTGAGAGCTTTTCAATACTGCTATCGCGTCTTAAGTTATTATCTTTCTCTAAACCAAAAGCAGGAGTAATCATATCATCAAAAAATCCTTCATCATAAGCTTTTGCCATATTCTGGTGGCTTTTTAAGGCTAGTTCATCCTGTTCTTCTCTGGAAATCTTGTAATATTTGGCGGTAATTTCTGTGTGTTCACCCATGACAAGACCTGTTTTGGGTTCCTGCCCTTTATAAGGAATGGGCATCCAGTCTTTGAGCTTCGGGCTTAGCAGTTGTTTTATTTTTCCAAACGCTGATTTCTCTTTATTGGCTTTTAACAGGGCTTTTCTTAACCTTGGTGAAGACTCAAATGGAATGTTGCTCATGGCTTCCACACCGCATGCAATACCACAGTCTATCTGACCCAGAGCAATTTTATTTCCGATATAAATAGCAGCTTCAATTCCTGTATCACATGCCTGCTGTAGATCACATGCAGGTGTTGCAGGGTCAAGAGTGGTATTCATCACTGTTTCTCTGATGAGGTTGCTCTCAGAAATATGTTTAATAACTGCACCACCCGCAACTTCTCCGAGTCGTTTTCCTTTTAAATGATAACGATCTATTAATCCGTTGAGAGAAGCAAGAAGAAGATCCTGATTGCCCTGCTCTGAATAAGCGGTATTCATTCTGGCAAAGGGAATTCTGTTGTATCCTACAATAGCCACTTTTTTTGTTTCCATATGGTATTATTTATGATGGAAGAATATTGAGTTCATGATCAATCATATGACTGACTTTATCTAAAGCGTGGTTGAGAAAACTTTGGTCACCCATTGTTTTTGAAAGTAGAATTCCACCTTCAATAAGCATGATGAATAAGGATGCATATTGCTCAGCATTCACTTTTTTATTAATTTCCCCTTTACTTTGTCCTTCAGCAATGGCATTTGATATTTTTGTCATCCATTGTTCAAAAGACCTTTGCACCTGTGCTTTTAAGGCAGGAAAAGAATCGTCAGCTTCCGTAGCAGCATTCATTAACGGACAGCCGCCGTTGGCAAAGACAAACTTCCAGTTTTTCCGGTAAAAATCTACAAAAGCATGCAGTTTATCCAATGAAGTTGGATACTCATTACCAAAAGAGCGGCTAAGTGTTTTGCCCAGTAATCCCGCATTGTATTTATAAACCTCAATGGCTACTTCATCCTTGTTTTCAAAATTTCCATAGATGCTGCCTTTCGTCAGTCCGGTTGCCTGAGTAATGTCAGACAGCGATGTGGAAATATAACCCTTGGTATTAAAAAGGTTTGCTGTTTTCTCGATAATATGCTGTTTCGTCTTTTCTGCCTTCGACATTATAAATGTTTAAATATGATGCAAATATACAAAAATATACCACTCGGTATATTTTATTTTAAAAAGTTTAATCAGGTAATATTCTAACTTTTAAGTTTTGGCTGAGGCTAATGGATTCTTTTTAAATTAAAAAACGGACTAAAAGCCCGTTTCTATTGATATTGAATGATTACTTAAATTAGTTTTCCAACGTAGCATTCAATGTGATTTCAAAGTTGAATGCTGCACTTACAGGGCATCCTTCTTCAGCAATCTTAGCAAATTTCTGGAATTCTTCTTCTGAGATTCCCGGAACTTTAGCAGTAAGAGTCAGTTCAGATTTTGTAATCTTACCAATATTGGGATCAAGGGTAATTACAGAAGTCGTCTTTAATTCTTCAGGATTATAGCCTGCCTGAGATAATTCTGCATCCAGTTTCATGGTGAAACATCCTGCGTGGGCTGCTGCCAGCAATTCTTCAGGGTTGGTACCTACACCATCCGCAAAACGGCTGTTGAAAGAATATTGAGTCTGGTTTAAAGTTGTACTCTGAGTTGTTAAATGTCCTTTTCCTTCTTTAATGGTACCGTTCCAAACGGCTGTTGCGTTACGTCTCATAATGTTTGTTTTTGTATTTAGTAATGTTGTTTGATTTTGATGTTACAAAGGTATATCTATGGCGGGGAGTATTCAATAGATAAAATGACTTAACTATTGTACTTTTTTCCCGTGATGTAATTTTTTTTAAAATTTACCGGTGTGCTTCCCGTTTTATTCGTGAAAAGGCGGTTGAAATAGGCGGGATCTTCATAACCCAGATCATAAGCAATTTCTTTGACAGGTTTATCCGTATAAAAAAGTAACCTTTTTGCTTCTAATAAAATTCTGTTAATAATAAACTGGTTGGGAGACTCCAGCTTTAAGTTTTTAAATTTATGAGTTAAAGTTTTCGGAGCGATGTGAAGAAGCTCTGCATAATCAGCAACATTATGTTTTTCTCTGAAATGAATTTCCAGATGTCTGCTGAAATCTCTGAAAATATCAAGCTCACTGCCAGGAATTCTGATGGTATCATTGTCTAAGTTTTGTTTCTTCCATTTGCGGGTAGCTCGTATGATGATCTGTTTTACATAGGTTCTAATCATTTCCTCTGCGGAAGAATCCTTCCCTTTAAGTTCATCCCGAATATTCTGAAACAAACTTTTTATAAGAGAAGTTTCTGAATCATCAAGTTCTACAAAAGGAATTTCAAATACATTATGAAAGAGAAGGCCGTCACAAGCCACTTCCTTATCATGGATCTGAATACAGTAGAAATCCCGGTTGTAGAAAAGAAGAATAGATTCATCTTTGCCTTTTTGGATACTCAAATGTTGGTTGGTGAGGAAGAAAAGTGAAGGTTTCTTTGTTTTATAATGATTAAAATCTACTGTAAGTTCATATCCTGAAGGAATAAAAAATACTTTAATATCTGAAGAGAACCGACTTCCGTTGAAATTCTCCAGATTTTCTTCTGAAAATACTTCCAGTCCGAGTCTTTTATAGTGATCTTCAAAAATAAGCTGTTGCGGCATACTTTAACTTTAGTTTAAAGATAAAAAAAAAGCATGATTTGAACTGTATTAAATTACTTAACCTATGATTTCTTATGTTGGATATATAAAATTGAAATAAAATAAATTCAAAATATGTTTTTACATTGATATTATTTTATCATTTTTACAAAGATTTGTATTGTAACCTAAAAGTATTAACCTTTTTTCATAACTGCCTGTATGAGCGAATTAGAAAATATTCTGAGAGAAATAACTCCACTATCTCCTGAGGATAGTTTTCTCGTGTTTGACAGGATTAAAGCCTCATTTGACTTTCCTTATCACTATCATCCGGAAATTGAAATCAACTTTATTTATAAGGGGAAAGGCTACCGAAGAATGATCGGAGACCATACCGGAGAGATCGGAAATATAGAGTTGGTGCTGGTAGGACCCAATTTACCACACTGTTGGGCAAATTACAGATGTAAGAACAGAAAAACCCACGAAATCACCATACAATTTAATCAGGATTTCTTTCAACAGTCACTGATGGAGAAAAATATCCTGAAACCTATCAATAATCTGATGAAAGACTCCATCAGAGGAATTCTTTTTTCTACAGAAACGGCTGAGAAACTAAAAGATTCGTTTCTCAATCTTTCAAAGATGAACAGCTTTGAATCTTTTATAGAAATTATGAAAATTCTGAATGAACTTGCCGTTGCAGATAATAAAACACTTTTATCCTCATATAGTATTGAGCTTGAGTCTTTTGCAGATAATGATAAAATGAAGATTGTTCATGATTTTGTTCATAAAAATTTTGAGAACAAAATAACGCTGGATAATGTAGCATCATTGGTGAATATGAGCAATGTGACGTTTAACAGATTTATCAAAAAAAGAACAGGGAAAACTTTTGTTAATTATCTTAATGAAATTAGAATAAGTTATGCTGCGCGCTGGTTGATGGAAAAAAATCTTACTGTTTTTGAAATTGCCTTTGAGGCAGGTTTTAATAATATTGCGAACTTCAATAAGGTATTTAAATCCATCAAAAAGACAACTCCAACCGAATTTAAAGAACAATTTAAAGGAGTTAAAAAGATTGAATAATATGTATTAAAAATGTACAGCTTTCTGTTTTATATCTTATCTGACATCCTGCAATTCCGTCCAGAAATCTACTTATATTTTGTCCAAATATCAGAATAAATCCCCTTTTTTTAATTGTTCGGGAAGTGTTGTATTTTGTTGATATTTAAAGTGTTAATGGCTTTTGATTTTGATTGCTGAAAAAATAATATCGTTTTATGATAAAATAGTATTATATCAGACTGGCAACAAAATTTAGATTTGTGAATGTGAATTAAATCTTAACAAAACTTTAAATTATTTAATACTTAAACGGCAAAATTTTGTTGAAAAAACAATAATTTTTTTGTATTAAAAAATAAAGTAATGTCACTGATTCTCAATTAAATCTAACGAATCTATACCTTATGAGAAAAGCAGTTATACCCGTTCTGTTCGTTTTTTCACTTACTGCGAATGCACAGGAGAAAAAAACAGCCGACACTACGAAGACAACCAGTATTGAGGAGGTCGTGGTCACCTCTTTGGGGATAAAAAGGCAGGCCCGCTCTTTGACGTATTCCAGTCAACAGATTGGCGGGGATGAGCTTACAGAAGTGAAAACTCCCAATCTATTAAATTCGATCAACGGAAAAGTTTCCAATGTGCAGATCAACAGAACCAATGGTGTAGGTAGCTCCGTAAGGGTGATTATGAGGGGGAACAAGTCTGTCAACAATACACAGCCATTATATGTAATTGACGGAATTCCTATTATCAACGGAACAGGAAAATCAGCAGATATCGGACAGTATTCCAATATGCCGGATCCCGGAGATGTACTAAGCTCCATCAATCCTGATGATATCGAAAGCATCAACTTCCTGAAAGGAGCTTCTGCTTCTGCATTGTACGGTTCTGCCGGAGGTAACGGGGCTATCCTGATTACGACTAAAAAAGGACGTGCAGGGAAAAGTTCAATTACTTACAGCTCCAGCCTTACAGTGGACAGGGCTTATAGTCTTCCAAAACTACAGCACAGTTATCTGTCTTATGACCCTTCTGTATCGGGATCACAGCCGGGACAGGCAGTAGACAGCTGGGGTGCAAAAGGATCTTCTAAAGATTATCTTAAAGACTTCCTTCAGACAGGAACAACTTGGGTAAATAGCCTTTCTTTCCAGTCAGGAAATGAGAGATCAACAAGTTATTTCTCAATCGGAAATACTACCAACAAAGGAGTAGTTCCCATGTCATATTTTGATCAGTATAATGTATCCTTCAGAAATTCAAGTAAGTTTTTGGATGATAAACTGACGTTAGATGCCAACTTCATCGGGTCATTACAGGAAAGTAAGAACAGACAGACTCCGGGAGCTTCTTTTTCTCCTTTGACGAGTTTGTACTGGCTGCCAAGAGGCGTAGATTTTGACCAATACGGAGGAAATAATTATTCTTACATCAATAAAACAAGATTTTTGCCGGCTCAAAATTGGTGGGAAGTCAATCCGGACGGAAGCTTCAAAGGAAATCCGGTGACACAGAATCCTTACTGGATCTTAAACAGAAATCCCGTGACAGTAAGCAACAAAAATACTTATGGAGCCCTTTCATTGTCTTATCAGATCAATCCATGGTTGACTGCGAGAGTAAGAGGAAACTATAGCTGGAATATTTCAGACAGCCAGCGTGATATTGCGGCTTTCTCAGCTCCTAGCTTACTAGCTAATGGTATTAATGGCAGAATGCTTAAAAATACATATGAAAATTCTTCTACTTACGGTGATGTCCTATTAATCGGTAGTCCCAAAATAAGTGAATCTATTTCATTGGATTTTACTGTAGGAGGAAGTATCAATACTACAAGAAATAAAATAGGACAAATTGATAATGCTTATCTGGCCAATCCAAATCTTTTCACTTTGAATAACCTTCAGTGGAATGTAAACAGAGCGCCTGGAGATGGATATCATAATACTTATACGAATATGAAAAAACAGGTACAGTCTGTTTTTGCAAGTGCTTCCGTAGGTTATAAAAATATGTTCTATGTAGATATGACTTTCAGAAACGACTGGGATTCTACTTTAGCATTAACAGGAAGAACCGGGTTTGATTATGAATCTGTAGGAGCAAACGCTATATTGTCTTCTATTTTCAAACTTCCGGAAGTAATTAATTTCTGGAAAGTAAGAGGATCTTATGCAACGGTTGGTTTGGGATTACCTACCAATATTACCAATGCAATGGTGGAATATAGCAAAGGGTATGTTTATGGAGTAGATGCAGGAACCATTGTATATCCAAAGAGTTCTTTTGCTACTGGAGCAGGTTTTGAGGCATTGCTTCCAAAGCCGGAACTTAACAAAACATTTGAAGCCGGAACTGAGTTGAGAATGTTGGGGAATAAATTAAATTTTGATATTACTTATTATAACTCAAATACGAGCAACCAATTACTGGAAACAACAATTCCTTCCTATTTAGGAGGATTAGCTCCAGGATCATACTACATCAACGCAGGAAAAATCCGAAATACAGGTTTTGAATCTTCACTATCCTACAAGATTTTTGATTCGTCAAAATTCGGATGGACGGCCACTTTGAATGCATCAGCAAATAAAAACAAGATTGTTGAATTATTACCAACAAGTATCAATGTTTCCAAAGATCTGACCTTTTCACTAACAGGTGGTGGTGATTATACAAGATTAAAACTTGGAGGTTCTTTTGGAGACCTTTACGGAATCAAATTTAAAAGAGATGATCAGGGCCGTATTCTTGTGAATGAAAAAGGTGTTCCTTTGGCAGAGAGTACTCCTTCTTATCTGGGTAATCCGAACCCTAAGTTTATTATGGGATTCAATAACTCCTTTACTATTGGTAAACTGGGAATCTCTTTCCTTATTGATGGTAAATTTGGAGGTAAAGTATTATCTCTTACAGAAAAAGCCAATGATCTATATGGAGTAAGCCAAACCACAGCCGATGCAAGAGATGCCGGAGGCGTATCTATTCCAAACGCAGTGTATGCACCAGGAACTCCAAACGCAGGACAGGCTTATACAGGGTTGACGAATGCAAAAGATTATTATAAAGCAGTAGGAACAACCGAAGGATTCGGGAAAGGAGTTGATGAAGCGTATTTATATAGTGCTACAACAATCCGTTTACGCCAGGCATCTGTTTCATATATGTTTGATATCAACTCAAAATATCTGAAAAATGCAACGGTAAGTTTAGTAGGAACCAATTTGTTTTTCTTCTACAAAAAAGCACCGTTTGATCCAGAGCAGGTATCAGGAAATACACCTGGTGGGGTAGGAGTAGATTCATTCGGTCTACCGGTTACCAGATCTATCGGATTATCTTTAAAAGCTAACTTCTAACTTTTACAATTAAGACAATGAAAATCAATACTATTAAAACATTGGTGTTTGGAGCTGCAGTACTTTTTTCTGCTTCGGGATGTACGAATGACTTTGACCAATATAATCAGGAGAAATTAGGAGGGCCTGAAAATTTTTATGCAGATTTTATCGCTATAGTAAACCCTATGAAATCTATTCAGAGAGGTTTGCAGGCAGATTATCAGTTATATCCAAACCTTAGTGCAGATATGTATAGCGGAATGTTCAGTACAGCAACACCATTTAACGGAGGAGTAAATAATCTTACGTACTCTATGATGGATGGATGGAATAACAGAATTATTGCCAGACAACAGGATATCTTCAATTATTCTATCATTATTGATAATGCTGCGAAAGGGAACTATCCAGGTGTAGATTTTACCGGAACACTTGCTGTAAAAAAGATTTTGAAAGTCATTACAGCCGCAAGAGTTTCAGACAGTCATGGCCCTGTAGTTTACAGCAAATATGAAAAACCCAATCCTAACGGAGTGACTGATTTTGACTCCCAACAGGAAGCCTACAACTATTTTATTGCTGATCTTACTGCAGCCATTACAGATTTACAGAAAGTAATTGCGATGCCAGCAACACAGAATGTTGAAGATAAAACTTCACTGAAAAGTGCAGACTTAGTATATGGAGGAAATATGGCGCAATGGGCAAAGTTTGCCAATTCTCTAAAGCTGAGGTTATCCATGAGAATGAGCTACGCTGATCCTGCAAAATCTAAACAATATGCAGAAGAAGCATTGGCTTCACCTGCAGGATTGATTACTGACAATGCAGATAATGCGTTGATCAGTGTAGGACAGTCAGAATTGAGTTTTATTATTTACTCATGGGGAGATTGTTTAATCGGAGCCCCTTTGATGGCATATATGAACGGATACAATGACCCAAGACTTCCGGCATATGCTATTCCTGCATCTGATCCAAGCTTACAGGGAAAATATATAGGAATACGTCAGGGTATTGATTTATTAAATGGTAAATCAACGTACGGAGGGTTCTCGCAGCCACAGGCAAAATCTGCCAGCGGAGATTATTTTTCCGGTACCGATGGTAAAATGAAATTATTCACCGCTGCAGAAACATGGTTCCTTAGAGCTGAAGCTGCTTTGAGAGGATATGCAGGAGCAGGAGATATTCAAACCAACTATACAACCGGAGTTCAGCAGTCTTTCGGGGAATGGGGGAAAAGTGCTAATGTTGCTGCTTATCTTGCCGATAATACTTCTACTGAAGCACCTTATATTGATCCGAAAAATGCAGACAATAACGTACTTGTTGGAAACCCCCAGTTAAGTACCATTACGATTGCGTGGAATAACGGTGATACCAACGAAAGAAAATTAGAAAGAATTATTACCCAAAAATGGCTATCCCTTTATCCAAACGGACCGGAAGCATGGGCTGAACAGAGAAGAACAGGATATCCGGTTCTTTTCAAGGTAAGAAAAAATGATAGCGGCGGAGCGATCAGTACAGAAGGAATGATCAGAAGAATTCCTTTCACTATTGATACAAAAACATCATTATATAACTATCAGCAGGCTGCACAGATGCTTAATGGGCCTGACACCGGAGGTACAAAACTTTGGTGGGATAAGAAATAAAAAATATTCAGAATCACTCATTAATAAAGAGACATCTCAAGATCAGATTTTTATTTGATGCATTCATTAAGGCGGGAGAATAGAGTAGAATCTCCAAAAAATTTATAGTTTCGTTTTTTAGCCTGAATGTATTTTTGAGATGTTCTCTTTTATTTAGAATCTTATTTTAAATATGGGAAAAAACAACTCCGGAACCCGTCGGATTCAGCCGATTCTTTGGATTTCAACATTATATTTTGCAATGGGAGTGCCCTTTGTAACCATTAATGCGGTTTCAGGAATCATGTATAAAGATATGGGGGTTTCGGACTCGCACATTACTTTCTGGACTGCCCTTATCATGTTCTCCTGGACATTAAAACCTCTTTGGAGCCCTTTTCTGGAGATCTATAAAACCAAAAAATTCTTCGTTGTTTTTACTCAGTTTGCGATAGGAATTCTGTTTGCATTAGTGGCCTTAAGCCTGCCAATGCATGATTTTTTCAAATACAGTATTGCCCTTTTTGCGATAGTTGCATTTTGCGGAGCTACCCATGATGTGGTAGCAGACGGAACGTATATTGGGTTTTTGACCAATAAAGAGCAGGCAAAGTATATTGGATGGCAAGGTGCTTTTTACAACCTGGCGAAGATTATCAGCAGTGGAGCACTCGTTTATTTTGCCGGGGTATTAGAAAAGACAAAAGGCGTAACCCATGCCTGGATGATCATTATGGTGATCTATGCATTACTCTTTTTTGTACTGGCTATTTACCACTATTTCATTCTGCCGAAGGAAAACAAAGAAGAACGGAAAGATGGAAAGACTGCCGGAAATGTTCGTCAAGAACTATTGGAAGTGATTACCTCTTTCTTCACCAAAAAGAAAATTCTATGGTGTATCCTCTTTATAATTCTGTACCGTTTTGCAGAAGGATTTGCGATCAAAATTGCGCCTTTATTTTTTAAAGCTCCAAGAACATTAGGAGGATTAGGATTATCTACTTCCGATATCGGGCTTATTTATGGGACATATGGTTCTGCAGCATTCATCCTGGGATCCGTACTGGCAGGGTATTTTATCTCAGCCCGCGGATTGAAAAGATCTTTGATATGGCTATGCTGTGCATTCAATATTCCATTTGTGGTCTATGCATTACTGGCTTATTATCAGCCGGCAGATCTTTTACCGGTAGGAATTGCGGTGGTAGTGGAATATTTCGGTTACGGATTTGGTTTTGTGGGACTAATGCTCTACATGATGCAGCAGATTGCACCCGGAAAACACAAAACGGCACATTACGCATTTGCAACAGGGATTATGAATCTTGGCGTAATGATTCCCGGAATGTTCAGTGGAATGATCAGTGACTGGATCGGATACAAAATGTTCTTTATCTGGGTACTGATTGCTACCATTCCTGCATTTTTGGCCACTGTATTCGTTCCTTTCCCTTACCCTGAAAATCAGAAAGAACAACAAATCAATTCATAATAATAAAAAATAAAAAGTAAAAAATACTTTATGACAGCTCAATCAGTAATGATCCCTTGGCAGGATCGCCCGGAAGGTTGTAATGATATCATGTGGAGGTTTTCCGAAAACCCGATCATTAACAGATACGCTATACCAACATCCAACAGTATATTCAATAGTGCCGTAATTCCCTTTGAGGACGGATTTGCCGGAGTGTTCCGTTGCGACAACAAGGCAGTACAGATGAATATTTTTGCTGGTTTCAGTAAAGACGGAATCAATTGGGATATCAATCATGACCCTATTGAAATGCAGGCAGGAAATACGGATATGATTGAATCCGATTACAAATACGATCCACGTGTAACTTTTATTGAAGACCGCTACTGGATCACCTGGTGCAACGGATACAATGGACCTACCATCGGAATTGGGTATACTTTTGATTTTAAAGAATTTTTTCAGTGTGAAAATGCCTTTCTTCCATTCAACAGAAATGGTGTTTTATTCCCTGAGAAAATCAATGGTAAATATGCCATGTTGAGCCGTCCGAGTGATAATGGACATACACCTTTCGGAGATATTTATATCAGCTATAGCCCTGATATGAAATACTGGGGTGAACACCGTTGCGTGATGAAAGTAACGCCTTTCGAAGACAGTGCATGGCAGTGTACTAAAATCGGAGGAGGGCCGGTTCCTATCAAAACAGAAGAAGGATGGCTGCTTTTCTATCATGGCGTGATCAATACCTGCAGAGGATTCAGATATTCAATGGGAGCTGCTTTGCTTGATCTTGAAGATCCTACAAAAGTGTTGTACAGAACGAAGCCTTATTTATTGGCTCCGGCTGAATTGTATGAACTGACAGGAGATGTACCCAATGTGGTTTTCCCTTGTGCAGCATTGACTGAAGGAGACAAAGTAACAGTATATTATGGTGCTGCTGATACCGTAGTTGCGATTGCCTTTGGATATATCTCAGAAATCATTGATTTTATGAAAAAGAATTCAATTTAATACAGTAATATAAAGTTTAGGAAAATAGGTTAATCATCTTAATTTTTCCGTTTGCTGGGAATTTTATAATGGTTTTCCTATTTTTAAACCAACTTTTAAATAAAAAATCTCCGATACCTCTCTTATCATGAAAAAAGAACTGTTAATCTGCTTTTTTACCACCCTGATTTCTGTAGCTAGTGCCCAGCAAAATAAAAACGATGTTTTATCCTGGGTAGATCCTTTCATAGGCACAGGAGGACATGGGCATACTTTTCCTGGGGCAACCACGCCATTTGGAATGATACAGCTGAGTCCGGATCAGAATACAAAAAGTGGCGACTGGGACTGGTGCTCAGGATACCACTACAGCAGCAAAACGATCATGGGATTCAGTCATAACCATTTGAGCGGAACGGGATGGGCAGACCTTGGAGATATTCTGGTAATGCCTACAGTAGGACAGGTTAAAATGGTTCCAGGATCTGAAGACAAGCCGGAAACGGGTTACCGTTCAAAATTTACCCATGATAAAGAAATTGCATCTCCGGGATATTACTCTGTAATGCTGGACAGCTATGGAATTAAAGCAGAGCTTACTGCTTCTCCAAGAGTAGGATTTCATAAATATACTTTTCCGAAGAGTAGTGAAGCTAATATCATTATTGATCCTACCAACAAAATCTTCGGAAATATCTACCATACTTTGGTGAGTGTGGAAGGTAATAATAAAATCAAAGGATACTGTTACAGCAACGGCTGGGGAGGTAAACGGTTTGCTTACTTCGTGATGGAGTTTTCCAAACCGTTTAAGTCTTACGGTGTTTATGCTGACGGAAAAATTAAAAATGATGAAAAAATTGCCCTTGCCAAAGATGCTAAAGCTTTTGTGAGATTTTCCACAGAAGATCAGGAAAGCATTGAAGTAAAAGTATCATTATCTCCGGTGAGTACAGAAAATGCACAGGAAAATTTTGATACAGAAGCAACAAATGTTGATTTTGCCAAAGCAAAAGAAGCCGCTCAAAAGACCTGGAGAGACCTGATAGGAAGATTCCAGGTGACAGGAGGTACAGAGAGCCAGAGAAAAATTTTCTACACGGGAGTTTACCATACCTTCATTGCCCCAAATTTATACATGGACGTGAATGGAGATTATGTGGCCGCTCAGGAAAACATGAATACCAAATGGTTCACCAACTACAGTACGTATTCTTACTGGGATGGATTCAGAGCAACACATCCATTATTGACTATTATGGATCAAAAACATACAAAAGAATTTGCCAATTCCCTGATCAGCAGATATACAGATCGTAAAGATCACATGCCGATCTGGGAGCTTTGCGGATATGATAACTTCTGTATGTTAGGATATCACAGTGCCTCGGTAATCTGGGATGCCATTTCAAAAGGAGTTCCGGGTATTGATGCAGAAAAAGCATTTGCCGCGATGAAAGATGCTTCTTTAACAGATAAAATGAGCAGCAGCGATGGTGGTGGCGGTCTTAATGATTATATCAAATTAGGCTATACTCCATCAGAAAACGGAGCTTCAGTTTCTGCAACATTAGAATATTCATATGATGACTGGTGTATTCAGCAGCTTGCAGAAAAATTAGGTAAAAAAGAAGAATCGGAAGTATATAAAAAACGTTCTATGAACTTCCTGAATACCTTCAATAAAGAAAATAATCACTTCTGGCCAAGACAAAAAGACGGTAAATTCTTAGCAGATTTTACTCTTAACGATTGGAAAAAACTTCAGCCACACTGGGTTTCCGGAAACATCTGGGCGTACGACTTCTTTGTTCCTCATCAGATTGATGAAATGATGAATCTGTACGGAGGGAAAAAAGGATTTGAAGAAAAACTGGATAAAACCTTCACAGAAACACTTCATATGGAAGGAGAACAACATGTTGATATCTCAGGATTCATCGGATCTTTAGGATTCGGGGATGAGCCTGGTCATCATGTTCCATACCTGTACAACTATGCAGGAAGTCCTTACAAGACTCAGAAAATGGTAAAATATATCCGCGACAATATGTACGCGGCGAAACCAGACGGAATTGTCAATAATGAAGACTGCGGCCAGATGTCAGCATGGTATATCTTCTCATCATTAGGATTCTATCCTGTGACACCGGGGAAACCTGTTTATGCCATCGGTGCACCACAATTCCCGAAAGCATCATTAAAATTAGAAAATGGAAAAACTTTTACCGTGATCGCTGACAAGATATCCGACAAGAATATCTATGTACAGAAAATGTTCCTGAACGGTAAAGAATACAAAAGCTGGGAGCTGAATCACAGTGATATCATGAACGGTGGTGAATTGAGATTCGTAATGGGAAGCAAACCAGTAAAATAAGACTCATAAAAATAAACGAAACAAAATATCAATGGAAAGGAGAAATTTTATTAAAACAAGTGCATTGGCAGGAGCCGGATTGCTGTTTACTCAAAATGTTTTTGCTAAAAATTTAGTGCTGGACGATCTTCCTGTTGTCCGTGTTCCTAAAGATAAAAGACATTTTACCAGCGAATCCGTAGAAAGTGCTATTGCCGCGTTTAAAAAGAAAGTGAAAAACAAAGAGCTGAGCTGGCTTTTTGAAAACTGCTTCCCGAATACATTGGATACTACTGTTTATTATACGGAAACCGGAGGAATACCGGATACCTATGTGATCACCGGGGATATTGACGCCATGTGGCTTCGTGACAGTTCCGCACAGGTTTTCCCTTATCTGCAGTTTTCGAAAAAAGACGAAAAACTGCATAAGCTGATTTCAGGAGTAATCCATAAACAGACTACTTTCATCCTGAAAGATCCTTATGCGAATGCTTTCTATAACGATGATCAGAAGATCAGTAAATGGAAAGAATATGACCATACCGATATGAAGCCGGGCACCCATGAAAGAAAATGGGAAATCGACTCGCTTTGCTATCCTATCCGTTTGGCCTACCACTTCTGGAAAACTACAGGAGATACAAAACCTTTTGATGCGAACTGGCTGAAAGGAATCAAACTTACCCTGCAGACTTTCACAGAACAGCAGAGAAAAAATGATCTGGGTCCTTACAAATTCGAGCGTACAACGGCTTGGGCAACAGACGGAGTTCCTATGGGGGATATGGTTATCCAACGAAACCTGTAGGATTGATCAGCTCTATGTTCCGTCCAAGTGATGATGCTACCATCTACGGATTCCTGATCCCTTCCAACTTATTTGCGGTGGTAAGCTTACGCCAGGCTGCGGAAATGGTTACTCAGATTAAAAATGAAAAAACGTTGGCTCAACAATTGAACAGCCTTGCTGATGAGGTAGAAACAGCCATCAAAAAATACGGAATTTACAATCATCCTGAATTTGGAAAAATATATGCTTTTGAAGTAAATGGCTTTGGAAGCTACAACCTGATGGATGATGCGAACTGTCCAAGCTTGCTGGGACTGCCTTATCTGGATGCGGTGAAAGCTGATGACCCTGTGTATTTGAATACAAGAAAATTTGTGTGGTCAGAAAACAACCCGTTCTTCTTCAAAGGTAAGCTGGCAGAAGGAATAGGAGGTCCGCATATCGGACTTGACATGATCTGGCCAATGAGTATCATAATGAAGGCACTCACTACCAAAGACAAAAGTGAGATCAGATGGTGCATAGATACCTTACAGAAAACGCATGGAGGAACTGGCTTTATGCATGAATCCTTCCATAAAGACGACTCTAAAAAGTTCACCAGAGAATGGTTTGCATGGGCCAATACCTTATTTGGAGAATTGTTATGGAAAACCTTTAACGAAAACCCAGAGCTACTGACATAGCACACCCTTTTATATGGCTTTTTTATCATTGATTCCTTCCCGAAAAAGAAGGAATAAGGGGATTGCTATATAAAATTCAGACACCAAAACACCTTAAAAAAATTATACAATGAAAAAAAAATCCATCTTTACCGCACTGATTGCCATGATGCTTCAGTCTGGTTCTCTGATTAACGCACAACAGCTTAATCCTACCGGAATATGCTATGTGGAAGTGAATAATAACAACCTCCTGAATGCGGGAGCGTATAAACTGCAGACATCGAACAGCTACCTGTTTAATGTGGTGAATATTTTTGCGGCCAATATTAATTATGATACCAGCCGTGGTAGAGCATATCTGTATTCCAATAATAACGTAACCAAGGTTCTTACTAATGCAGATACTTACATAAAGCCACTTCAGCAAAAGGGAATGAAAGTAGTACTGACTATTTTAGGGAATCACCAAGGGGCCGGGATCTGTAATTTTCCTACCCGTGAAGCCGCAAAAGACTTTGCTCTGCAGCTTGCCAATACAGTGAATACCTACGGTCTTGATGGAATTGATTTTGATGATGAATATTCTGAATACGGAAATAACGGAACAGGACAGCCTAATGACAGCTCTTTTGTAATGCTTGTTCAGGAGCTTAGAGCGTTATTGCCGAATAAGATTATTTCATTCTATTACTACGGCCCTGCTGCTTCAAGACTTTCCTGGAACGGAGCCAGAGTAGGAGATAATGTCAACTACAGCTGGAATGCCATGTACGGAACATTTTCTGCTCCAAATGTACCACCTCTTACCAAAGCACAAATCTCTCCTGCTGCCGTATGGATGGGAAATACTTCCAATTCTACCACCACCAGCCTGGCAACTCAAACAAAAAATGGCGGTTATGGAGTATTCATGTGGTATGATTTACATGGAACGAATGAAACATCACAGCTTTCAGCAGGAACTCAGACATTATATGGAGAACCAACTGTTTTAAGCGGTACTTTACAATCCTGGACACAAGGAACCAATTGTGATGCCCCTATCGGATTGTACACAAGCAATCTTACAGGAACAAGCGCAAAACTAAACTGGTCAGCCGTAGGAACCAATACTTATGATATTGATTATAAACCAGCTTCTTCAACAACATGGACGAATGCAGTAACAGCAACGAGCTCCACTTCCGTAACCATTTCCGGATTAACAGCCAATACTGAATATGACTGGAGAATCAGAACCAACTGCAGTGTGAAAAGCGCCTATATGTTTGCTCCAAGATTTACAAGCACTTCAGGAACAACTCCTACAGGATCCTATGCTCTGTCTTTGGATGGAAGTACTGAATCAGGAGCGGCCGGAAGTATGAATCTAAGTGGGTCTGCACTATCTTTTGAAGGATGGATAAAACCTTCATCATTCAAATCTGCGTCACCATATATTTCTTCTATCATGGGAACAGAAGTAAGCGACAGCAATTCTGCATTCTTACGATTAGGAGATGCCAGTCTGGCGAATAATAAACTCCAGTTTGTGGTAAGTATTAATAATGTACAGCAAAAACTGGCTTCTGCTACTGCTTTGAATGCCAATACCTGGTATCATGTAGCAGCTACTTACGATGGATCCAATATGAAAATTTATATCAACGGTGTTCTGGATGCCACTAAAGCACAAACAGGAAGTGTGAATTCAACTGGTGCATTCAACGTAGGATATTTATATAATACTTCCAGAAATTTCAATGGTAAAATAGATGAAGTAAGAGTTTGGAAGCGCGCATTGAGCCAAACCGAAATCAGTCAGAATATGTGTAATGTATCCGTTCCAGCAACTTCACTGGCTGCGTATTGGAAGTTTAACGAAGGAAGTGGTTCTACAGTTCAGGATACTTCAGGAAATGGTGTGACTTTAACGTTAACGGGAGTTGATTCTTCTAACTGGGGAACAGATCTGTCATGTACAACAGGAAGTTCAGCATTAGCAAGAACTGCAGGGCAAAAGGCGGTCAATGTCGGAGAGACAAGCATTAAAAATCAAATCAAATTATATCCTAATCCGGCAAGCAAATCTTCATTACTGACAGTTTCTGTTCCTGATGAATACAGCAAAGGAAAATTGACAATTTATGATTTTAACGGAAGAATCGTAGACACAAAATCACTGAACTCAGGAGATAATCAATATGAATTGAGCAGAATTCCGGCAGGAAACTACATTGTTCAGTTTGAATCTCATGATGGAAGCCTGAAACAATCCGAAAAACTAATTGTAAAATAATAACCCCCGTCATTGGGCTTAGGCCCAATGATTTTTTCTACTACAAAATTGATATACTATGAGAAAAAAATCCTTTTTTATTCCCTTAATGGCCTTGATGCTTCAATCAGCTCCGGCACTCAAGGCACAGCAGCTTAATCCTTTGGGAGTCTGTTATGTGGAAGTGAACAACAACAATATGCTGAATGCAGGCTCGTATACTCTGCAGAATACCAACAGACAGCTTTTTGATGTGGCCATTATTTTTGCAGCCAATATCAACTATGATGTTTCTAAAAACCGTGCTTACATTTCAAACAATAACAACGTTACCAAAGTTCTTAATGATGTCAATACCTACGTAAAACCTTTACAGCAAAAAGGAATAAAAGTATTACTGGATCTTTTAGGAAATCACCAGGGAGCTGGAATTTCCAATTTCCCTAACCGTGAAGCGGCTAAAGATTTCGCCTTGCAGGTTGCTCATACCGTTTACACCTACGGTCTGGATGGAGTAGACCTTGATGATGAATATGCAGGATACGGAAATAACGGAACAGGACAGCCTAATAACAGTTCTTTTGTTATGTTATTACAGGAGCTTAAAGCTGCAATGCCGGATAAACTGATTACATTCTACTACTACGGTCCGGCTACAACCAGACAAACGTATAATGGAGATTTAGCAGGAAATTATATCAATTACACCTGGAACGCTATGTACAGTACGTACAATGCGCCTGTTGTTCCACCTCTTGATAAATCTAAAATCTCTGCAGCGGCAACCTGGATACAGAACTCGAATCCAAGTTCAACTTCTGCCACTACACTGGCAAGCTTAGCGAACAGTACAAAGAATGATCAATACGGCGTGTTTATGTGGTACGATCTGCCGGGAACCAATGTAGCCAGCTACCTGAGTACAGGATCCAATATTCTTTATAATGAAAATACACTCTTAAGCGGTCAGTTGTATTCATGGTCACAGGGACAGGCTTGTGATCCGCCATTGGGACTTGATGTTTCCAACGTGACAGGAACTTCAGCTCAACTGAACTGGACTTCCAATGCTTCTCAGTCTTACAATATTGATTATAAACCAGCTAATTCAACAGTATGGACGAACGTTGCCAGCAATTATTCAGGAAATAATATTGTCATCAGCAACCTTACCCTGAATACCAATTACGATTGGAGAATCCAGTCTAACTGCTCACCGACATTAACAAGTACTTATATTTTTGCACCAAGGTTTAACTCCGGAAGTGGCTGCACTACGCCATCAGGATTGACTTCCGGAAGTTTCCTTGGTAATACTACCCAACTTTCATGGGATGCAGGCAACGCCACTTCATATACACTGCAATATAAAACGGCTTCAGCAACAACGTGGTCTGAAATTCCAAATATTACCACCAATTCTTACTCATTACAAAACCTGACACCTAATACAAGTTATGTATGGAAAGTACAGGCTTCATGTGCCGGAGGAACTACAAGTACTTATTCAGGAGAAGGATCATTCAACAGTGGTTTCGCTCCGGTTACAAGTCCGGGTGCAAGATCTCTTGCTTTCAACGGAAGCACGCATTATCTTAACGCAGGACAATTTAACCTGAGTGGAAACGCGGTGACCTTTGAAGGTTGGGTAAAAGTAAACTCATTTAAATCTGCTTTCCCTTACATCTCATCGGTAATGGGCGTTGAAGTAGGAGATAATAACTCGGCGATGCTTCGTTTCGGAGACGGAAACCTTGCGAATAATAAGCTGCAGTTTATATTAAGTTTTGGTTCGTCACAGGTGAAATTGAATACGAATACTTCATTCAACACCAATACATGGTATCATATAGCAGCTACTTATGATGGAACAGCCATGAAAATTTATGTCAATGGTAATCTTGATGCTACTTTTGCAGTAACGGGTAACTTTACGGCAAACGGAATTCTTTATCTGGGAAGAAACTATGACAATTCCCGTACACTCAACGGCTTTCTTGATGAATTCAGAGTTTGGAAAAAGGCATTAACACCACAGGAAATTTTAAGTAACAGCTGTAATGTTCCTGCCAATTCTACAGGTCTTGAAGCGAACTGGAAAATGGATGAAGGAAGTGGAATGGGAGCTTTGGATGCTACGGCCAACACTCATTTTGCAACCCTGATCAATATGACAGATGCCAACTGGAGAACAGATGTTGCCTGTGCTTCTAATCTTGCAGTGAAAGATGTTGAATCTGTGAAAGACAACAGCGCAGTCTATCCGAACCCTGTGAAACGAGGAAATGATCTTCAGTTTGCTATCAGTGACAACTCTGCAAGTGAAGTGGCATTGTATGATGCTTCAGGAAAATTGATCAAAAAACAGAATATTAATCAAAATAATAACGCAGTCAATACGCAGGATTTAATCAGTGGTACTTATATTTACAAGATTACATCTGCGAACAGTAAAGTAATATCAACCGGTAAAATTATTGTGAAGTAAAATTCAGATAATGAAATAGTTATCGGAACTAATAAAATAGCGTCTGAAATACAAAGCAGACAGACAGAAGTGTACTTCTGTTTGTCTGTTTTTTCAGTCACAGGAAGGACCTTGAATTTAAAATAAAAAATAATGCAGAATATAGTAGGAATTGATATCGGAGGGTCGCACATTACGCTGGCTCAGGTAGATGCTGGAAAACGTGAAATCATTTCAGCAACCTATGTAAGAGAACATGTAGATGCTTTCGAAAACAAAGAAGTTATTTTCAAAGCTTGGATTTCAGCCATTAATAAGGTGGCTCATGATCTGGTAAAAGAAGATCTTTTAATCGGTATCGCAATGCCGGGACCTTTCGATTATGAAAATGGAATATCTCTTATGCGGCAGGGAAAATTTATAGATATCTATCAGGTCAATATTAAAGAAGAACTGGCAAAAAGGCTGGCCATTTCTCAGAAGCAGATTCATTTTGTAAATGATGCGGCTGCGTTTATGGAAGGAGAAGTATTCGGAGGATGTGCCCAAGGTTTCAGCAGTGCTTTTGGAGTGACTCTTGGAACAGGATTGGGAACTACTTTCTTCAATGGAAAATTTGCTGCCGATGAAGATTTATGGGATGCTCCCTTCAGAGATTCCATCAGTGAAGACTATCTGGCGACACGCTGGTTTGTGAATCATTATAAAGAACTGACCGGAGAAGAAATCTCAGGAACGAAAGATCTTCTGGATAAACCTACAGAGATACAGACTCAAATGTTTAACGATTATGCAGACTCCTTTTCTGAGTTTATTGTCAGATATGTAGATCATTACAAACCGGAGGTTTTAGTTATAGGAGGAAATATTGCCAAGGCTTATCCTCATTTTGAGCAAAGATTTATTCAGAACTTAACCAAGAATAATATTAACTTGCAGGTTAAAATTTCTGCTATATTTGAAGATGCGGCCATTCTTGGAGCTGCCAGCTATGCATTAAAAAAGCGTATATAAATTAACAAACGAAAAGATACAATGAAGTTTATATTTTCTACTTGCTTACTGTTATTACAGGCCTGGGCTTTAGGTCAGAATGTATCTCCCGTAGACTATGTGAATCCTTTGATGGGAACCCAATCCAAACCTTCATTATCCAATGGAAATACCTATCCGGCTGTCGGACTTCCTTGGGGAATGAATATCTGGACACCACAGACCGGTAAAATGGGCGACGGATGGGCCTATACCTACGATGCAGATAAAATAAAAGGATTTAAACAAACCCACCAGCCGTCTCCCTGGATGAACGATTATGGCGCATTTGCCATCATGCCTGGAGTTGGAAAAGTGAAGTTTAAAGAAGACGAAAGAGCAAGCTGGTTCAGCCATAAAGCTGAGGTTACCACACCTTATTTCTATAGCGCTTATCTTGCTGATATCAATGTCACAACAGAATTTACACCTACTGAAAGAGCCTCTTATTTTAAATTTGATTTTCCAAAGACAGACAGCGCTTACGTAGTGGTTGATGCTTTGAACAAAGGATCTTATATCAAAATTTTACCAAAAGAAAGAAAAATCCTCGGATATACTACAAGATATTCTACCGGGAAATACGAAAACTTTAAAAACTACTTTGTTATTCAGTTTGATAAAGATTTTGAACTCACAAAAACCTGGAAAGATGATAAACTGGTGAATGATCAGTTAGAAATTACCAGTGATCACACCGGAGCTGTGGTAGGATTTAAGCTTAAAAATAAAGAAACGGTTTACGCAAAAGTAGCTTCTTCATTCATCAGCTTTGAACAGGCAGAACTGAATCTTAAAAGAGAAATCGGAAACAGAAATTTTGAACAGGTCAAGACCGACGCTAAAAATATCTGGAATAAGACATTAGGAAAAATAGAAGTAAAAGGAGGAACAGAACAGCAGATGAGAACCTTTTATTCCTCTTTATACAGGACTTTATTCTTCCCGCAAAAGTTATATGAGATTGATGCTCAAAATAAAATAAAACATTGGAGTCCATACAATGGCAAAATTGTAGACGGAAGAATGTTTGCAGGAACCGGTTTTTGGGATACTTTCCGTGCTCTATATCCTTTCCTGAATCTGGTGTATCCAAGCATTAATGTGGAAATGCAGGAGGGACTGGCCAATGCTTACAAAGAAGGAGGTTTCTTACCAGAGTGGAGCAGTCCGGGATATTCTGATATTATGATTGGAAACAATTCCGCATCCGTAGTAGCAGATGCTTACATCAAAGGACTTCGCGGATATGACACAGAAGCGCTGTGGCAGGCTGTAAAACACGGAGCAAACAATGAAGGTCCTATAGAAGCTGTAGGCCGCGCAGGAGTAAAGTATTATAATGAACTGGGGTATGTTCCTTACGATGTAAAGATCAATGAAAATGCAGCAAGAACATTGGAGTATGCTTATGATGATTTTTCAATCTATCAATTAGGAAAAGCACTAGGTAAACCTGCTTCAGAAATTGATATTTATAAGAAAAGAGCTTACAATTACAAAAATGTATTCGACAAGGAGACGGGCCTTATGCGTGGTAAAAATAAAGATGGTAACTTCCAGAAACCTTTCAATCCTTTCAAATGGGGAGATGCTTTCACAGAAGGAAACAGCTGGCATTACACATGGTCCGTTTTCCAGGATATCGACGGTCTGGCAGAACTGATGGGTGGAAAGAAGAAGTTTGAAGCCAAATTGGATGAAGTCTTTTCTCTGCCTCCTGTTTTTGATGACAGTTATTATGGAGGCGTGATCCACGAGATCAGAGAAATGCAGATCATGAACATGGGACAGTACGCTCACGGAAACCAGCCTATTCAGCACATGATCTATCTATATAATTATGCAGGAGCACCTTACAAAACTCAATATTGGGCAAGACAGGTGATGAATAAATTGTATCATGCAACTCCGGACGGATATTGTGGTGATGAAGATAATGGACAGACTTCTGCGTGGTATATTTTCTCAGCTCTAGGTTTTTATCCGGTAACACCGGCGACAGATCAATACGTATTGGGAGCACCATTATTTAAAGAAGCCACCATTCACCTTGAAAATGGTAAGAAAATTGAAATAAAAGCTCCTGAAAACAATGCGGAAAATTTATATGTAAAATCTTTGAATGTAAACCAACAGCTTTATTCCAAAAACTGGCTAAGCCACAAGGAATTGATGAAAGGTGCCGTGTTAGACTTTAAAATGGATAGCAAACCTAATAAAGAAAGAGGTACACAGGAAAAAGATTTCCCATATTCAATGTCAAAAGAAGAATCAAATAAATAATTTTTAAATTAAAAATATAGCTGCATGAGTACAGAAAAAAAAGAAATATTCGAGAGAGTAGAGAATATGCTGCAGACACAAGGTTTTACTATTGCTGCAAAAGATGATACAAGACCATGGGGAGGATTTTTTGTGATTGATGAAACACAGGCACAAGATTTTGCCAACCAGTATTTTGACGGGATTGATGTAGACAGCCTGAGAATAGGAGGGAAGCTAAGCCCTAAAATTCTTATCGTGGCTCCGGAAGCAAGATTAAGCTGGCAGTATCACCACAGAAGAGCCGAAATCTGGCAGGTAGTAGAAGGAACTGTAGGCATCAAAAGAAGCAATACCGATGAAGAGGGAGAATTGAAAGAATATGGTCCGAAAGATCAGGTGAAACTTCAGCAGGGGGAAAGACACAGATTAATTGGTCTTGCAGGCTGGGGAATCGTTGCCGAAATCTGGCAGCATACCGATGCTTCCAATCCTTCAGATGAAGATGATATCGTAAGAGTACAGGATGACTTTGGAAGATAAATAAAAAGAATCCGCTTCATTGAAGCGGATTTTTTATTGAAAGGAAGCCTGAGGCTGTAAGAGGGGAGTTACTGGAGGTTTTTAAAGCTGTTGGATTTACTTCGTTATTACCGGTGAATTTTACTAGCAGTACTCCAGCTTCATTCCTCCAACTTCCTGCTTTTAAAACGTCACATCCAGTCCCAAATAGAAGTTGGCCTTCATAATCGGAGCATATACCATTCCTCCGTCAAAATAGCTTCCGAAAGGATTTTTAAAATCTACAATCGCATTTTTCTGATAATAAGAAGTCAGGTTTTCTCCTCCTACATAAGCTCTGATCTTTTTATTGAAATTTCTTGAGATCTGAGCATTAAGAACTGCATATGATTCCGAATAAGTTGGGAGCTGAAATTCTGCCGGATTCGTTGAAGTATCAGGAAGTCTTTGCTTTCCGACCCAGTTTAAAGTCGTATCAAAACTCCAGAATCCTCCTTTATCACTTTTATTGGTCGAATAGGCCAGATTCACGAATCCTCTGTGCTTTGCCATAAATGGAACTTCTCTTCTTCCACCGATATAATCAGCCTGCACATCATAATATTTATATGCCAATCTTACTTCAAGATTTTTTACAGGCATGAAATCCCATTGAGTCTGGAATGAATTGGCAAAAGATTTACCATCCAGATTATAGAATGTCAGCTGTTGAGGAGATCTGTCCAGATCTACCAATACCTGATCCTGGAAATCTGTTCTGAAGAAGTCAGCAATAATGCTTGATTTTCTTCCGAATAACTTAAATTCCTGTTGTAAACTGGCTCCATAATTCCATGCGATTTCAGGTCTTAATCCATAAATATTTCCTCCATTAGGTAGAATATTAATCGCTCTGTTTGATGCAAAATACTGCTGGCTTTCCGCAAATACATTTGCTGTTCTGAAACCTCTTCCCGCAGAAAGTCTTAAAATTGTCTGAGGTGTGAAGTCATATTTAAAGTTCAATCTTGGCGTAAACTGTGTTCCTGCCAGGTTGTGGAAATCAACTCTTGAACCTGCTACTAAAGTATATTTTAAACCAGTTAAAGTATATTCAGCAAAAATGCCCGGTACAATTTCATTTCTTCTCATATCATCCAGCAAATACGTTTCTTTATAACCATCATATAAGAAACTTGCACCAGCCTTGTACTTGTGGTTGGTATTTCCGATGATGCTTTCAAAAATTAAATTGGAATAGTATGTATGCTGCTGTCCCGCATAATTTCTCAGTCCAAAAAAGCTGTCCTGCTGATGGTAAACATACTGGTTCATCCATCCGATACTCTGGTAAGGTTTTCCTTTAAAAACATACCCAGTTTTATTCCAGACCTGGAATCTTGAAATATCGATTCCAACCCCATAAAAAGGCTGTTTGTCCTGACCCAGTTTTTTATCAAAACCAATCTGTCCTGCCGTTCTTTCATCTCTGATAAAATTAATTCCAAAATGAGACCCGAACCCCGACTTTTCAAGATCGTTATAGTTCAGCAAATATGCTGCATTAATCTGTGTTCCTTTCGGTCTATCCAGAAAACCATCATGGTTCATATCCGTATTTCCAAACGTTCCGTTTCCGTGAAGAAGGAAAGTTTGCGACCATTTATCATTGATAGGAGAAACATTGGTGATATTGATTTCCGCTCTTCCATTAAAGTCAGAAAAAAGGTTCAGTGACGTTTCAGGCGTCTTGGCATTCTTTAAAAGTTCAGTATTGATTTGACCCGTGATACTTTCGTAGCCGTTGGTTACCGTACTTCCTCCTTTGGTAAGCTGAATACTTTCGATCCATCTTCCCGGGATAAAATTTAATCCATAAGCAGAAGCCAATCCTCTGATTTCAGGGAGTTGTTCCTTCGTTAAGCTGGTATATTTCTGATCCAGTCCAAGCATTTTCAGCTGTTTTGTTCCCGTAACTGCATTGCTGAAAGAAACATCTACCGTTGCATTGGTTTCGAAACTTTCAGATAAATTACAACAAGCAGCCTTTAAAAGTTCTTTTTTATCAATATTAAAAACAAGTCCGGCTTCTTTTTTACTTAAAGCTGTTGCTGCCTTGGAACCCGTTACAACAACTCCATCAATACTTTTTTCATGTTGAGAATGATCCTCTTTAGCTGATGAAGCCTCATTGTCTTTATGATCTTCATGCTTTGTTGCTTCTTCGTAATGAACCTTTGGATTAGGCTGCCCAAAAGTAAACTCTCTGTCATACAGGCAGCATCCCGGAAGTCCGTTGTAAACAGCATCAGAAGCTTTGTATTTTTCATTATCATGACCTGCATCAGCAATAGCCTTTAAAATCTTTTCTGATGAGGTTTTTGAAGGATCAAAATTCAAAGTAACCATTTGTTTCTCCGCATTCCATTCCGCACTATTGGCTCCGGCATCTTTTGATGCTTTTTCAATTCTGGCTTTACAAGAAGCACAGTTTCCTCTTACATAGAATTCATTCTCTTTTTTAGTGGAAATAGTAGCCTCTGCATGATGCTCATGATTGGTTTCTGCCTGTGAAGGCTTTGCATCTCTGTCGTAATGACAACATCCCGGAAGTCCTTCATAGGTTGTGTCAGGAGCTTTGAATTTTTCGTTATCATGACCTGCTTCTGCTACTTTTTTCAGAATATCATCGGCGGATGCTTTGTCTGTTTCAAAGGTTAAGGTTTGAAGATCAATAGAGTATACTGCTGTTTTTGCGCCAGCTTTTTTAGCGGCACTTTCAATTCTTGTTTTGCACATTTCACAGTTCCCTTTTACCTTGAACTGATTTTTTGAAAGTGTTTGAGCAGCTATAAATTGTGTAAATAGGAATAATCCACCAAGTATCAACCTGGAAATATATAATTTCATTTTGTTTAAAAGTTTAAATTAATTAAAAAACAGTTCACTATAAGACATAATGAACCCTGGATATTTTAATTAACCTATCTTGGGCGGTTGCCAGATTTCCTTTAAACGGTCTGAAAGATAAGGATCAGCATACTGAAACTGAGGATTCTTATTCGATTTATAATAAGACAGTTCCAGACGTAGATTTTTTGAAAAAGGGGTTTCAATAAAAGTATAGCAGGCAATGCATGATGAGCAGCAGTCATCTTTACATGATTTTGTTTTATCATGGTTGCTGTCTTTTTTTGAAGAATGATTTTTACAGCAATCCATTTTTTTTGAAGACTCTGCTTTACAGCATGTTTCCTGTGCCTCTTGCGCATAGAAATTATCCTTGGGAATCAGAAAGACTCCCAGGCAAAACACTATGGTAAGTATGTGAAACAGCTTCATCTCTGCAAAAATACAAAATTTATGGCAAAGGATCACCAACTTTTAGAGAACAGCTGTGAAAAGACTTCCTGTGGGAGTGAGCTTAATTGCAAATATATAATGTTTGATTAAACTCATCTTTATTTATTGTCCTTTGAAAATTTTTTTATGATAGAAAGTCTTGAGCGGATATGTTGTTCTGCCTCTATTTGAAGCATTCTTCCTTCTGTTGTAGCGTGATCATTATGAGGGTGTAGACGGTAGCAATACAGAATATTCGGAATAAAGGCACATTTCTTATATCCGGCAATTTCCATCAATGGAAACATAAGAGCCATATCGTATGTTGAGAGATAGAAGTTTCCATCATTGTTTCTAAAACTATCACATGTGGGATCTTTTTGCAGAAAGTTTTTGAATAAGCTATATTTAAAGGTTTTAAGGTGTGTTGCTTTCCATGAAGATTTTCTTAATTTACTAAACTCTTCCTGAGTATAAGAAGAAATACCCGAAATATTTCCATATGAATCAATAAACTGTCCGTATGTAAGTAAAGAGTTGTAATGATTATATGTATAATTTACAATCTGTAAAGAATATTCTCCAAATAGTTGATCATCACCATCTACTATAGCAATAATATCGTTCTTATGGGCAGAAAGCTTTATTAGCCATTTGTGCAGATTAGCCAAAGCCCCAATCCTTTTTTCATTCTTTAAATAGTGAAAATTTGACACGTTTTTTGTGAATTCTTCAATTTGTTCATACGAATTATCGTCAGAAGCATCATCTAATAAATAAACTTCATAATTAGCATATTTTTGTATCAGAATAGAATTTACACAATCTACGATATAATCCCCTGGATTTCTGTAAGGAATAAGGATAATAATTTTATGTTGAACCAATATATCATGCATAGTTTCTTAATTTTTTAAACGTGAGGAATTTGTTCAGAAGATGTAAGCTGTAGGAAGTTATAATTTGTTAAAGTAAATAAGAGTTCATTATCACTCAGATTTTCTGGTTTTTGATAAGTATTCTTTATAAGATTTAATATAAAGTGATTGGTATTATCAGGGTGATTTAGCAAAATCATTTCTATAATTATATTCTCAGCTAGAGTATAGCCTCCTTGTTTAGTAATCAATAAGAGGATGTAGAGTTCTTCATAAGGAATTGTTTTTTTATTATATTTCTCTTTAATGAAGGAGATTAAATATACCAGGTATTTTATAAGAATATTATTCCATTGGTGTTGCTTTATATGTTGTAAACAAAAACTAAATTTTAGGAGAATTCTACAACAATTTGTAAGTTCCTGTAAGGTAAGTTTTTTCTTATTCAAACATTTTTCCAGGTATACTTTAAAAAGATCAAAAATCAGATTAATACATTCATAATGTATTAATTTCCGATACAAAATCTCTTGAGGGTTTTTATTGAGATGTCGGATTGTAAAATAGTCGACAAGGCCTAGTAAGGTATGTATATCTTCTTTTTGATTGGAAATAGTATAAATAGTATACTTGTATACCTGGTCATCAACATCTTCAAGTATCTCATCACTATTAATAGTGATATAATGACAATAATGTAAATAGGCAATCAGCCATCCAAAGCCTGTAATACCCTCTTCAAAACCATAATTATCCGTCTCTGATATAACTTTTTCAGCAATAATAGTAAGAATTTCTTCACCCTCTGTAAATCGGGACATTTCATTACTTAGAAATATCCTTAAGGCCTTTATTGATAATCCATTATTTGTGAATCCTGAATTCATACAAGTGAAAATATAGGGTCATTTAATTGGAAAACCTGATCAGCAGTGAGATCACCAGCAGGTTGAGCTTTATAAATAATGGAAAGCTGATTGGATATAGAAAATTTTCCTGCATTCTGAACCAGTAATTCACTATCTAAAACTTTAGTAAAAACGGTACTAAAAAGCTGATCCACTTGATAGTAATGGGAAAACTGATAAATAGAGTATGAAGTATTTATTATTTTCATAACACTATGAATAGGTATAAGTATGTGATCCGGAACTCTAATCACTCTCTTTTTATGATCATAAGTAGAAATACCTTTAATAATCTCTGTATCAAAATATTTGAGTAAATATTTTTTGATTATATCTGGAAATGCTTTTAATTGATGGGTATTATTCTCAATGATAAATACCCAATCGATTAGTTTAATTCTTTCATAGTCTAAATCTGATTTTATATTTTGTATGTGCTGCACAATGGGATAACTGCAATTATTACTGGGAATTGTGGTTAAATGATCATCATACCATGGAGCATGATGGAAATAATCTCTTTTATAAAAATATTGATCTTTTTCAGTTTGGCTACCTGAATAATGTAATATAGCTTTCTTCTGATATAATTCAATTGGATCTGTAGGCCAACAAAAATCAAGTTCTGAATGTATTTTGACCTCCTTCTCTAAAACCCATAAATTCCATAATACTGCCCACATATCAGTACACCAGGATTGTATTTTCTTTGGAGTATAATAAGGATCATTTAAAACCTTTTGTTGTTCGGTATTGTTAAAGTCTTCCAACAAAGAGAAGATAGCTTCAGAATCGGAATATACTTTGTTCCAAAACTTTGAGGGAATCTTTTTTAGGATGTATTGAGCTCCTCCTGCATTAATATCATTTTTTAGAACAACCTCTTTAGAAATTCCTACTATGGCACACATTTTTTCTAGAATTGCTATAGTAGAGAAATTAATAATATAATGGGAGTCCAGATAAGATCTTGTGTCAGAAACGTAGTTGATCTGGTTTGCTGCTACAGAATCAATAAGAGGAATTCTACCAAAAAGAATATCCGAATCATGGTAAAAAATAACTTGGTCATTTAAGTAAGGAAAGGCTTTCCAATGTTTGGAAAGTAAATGGGGACGTATTGAAGAAGTATATTTTTGCTCAGAGCGGGTATCCGGATAGATGAAAAAATGAGCCTGATCATGATATTTTTCTATGAATTGCTGAAATTCTTTCTTAAGTCCAACAATAGGGTGATAGCCAATAATAAGATGAATATTATTATTAGCTACTCCCAGCTCATTAAGGTTTCTTATTAAAAGTTCTAGTTGCCAGATAAAATAGATGTCATCAGGTTGGGCAGAGAGAAAAATCATGTTTTCTTTTACTTAAAATATGTTCTTATTTAACTTTTCCCTGTCTAGCTAATTCCATCAATTCTGTTTCTGAAGATAATCCGGTAGATGATTTTAAAACTTTTAGATCATTATCAATTAAAACTGTATAAGGAACTGCACTATTAAATCTAAGCAATATTTCCAGATCATCATAAGCCATTTCCCCCTTTTTTACGACGAACTGTTTCCATGGCATTTGTTCTTTTTCCAGAGCCTCTTTCCATAGTGTCTTATCAGCATCTATAGATATGGAGATAAATTCTGTATCTTTGTCTTTTGTCTGATACACTTTTTTGAGCAATGGGATCTCTTTCCTGCATGGCCCACACCAGCTAGCCCAGAATACGATAAGATGTTTATTGTATTTCATATCAAGTATATCGGCTTTATGAGCCTGTGGGTTTTCTAGTAAAGGAATAGAAAGCTTTTTTCTGTTTTTCCCTCTTTTGTCATTATAGTTGAGTAATTCTTCATAGGGTTCAGTTCTTTTCACTTCATCATCAAATAATAGGAGGAACTCCTCAAGCTGGGCAGGTGTACATCTGTTTCTATTCTCATTTAGTTTATTTAACAAGTAATACGAATAAGGGTACTTTTTGATTTGTTTTTTTATTTTATCAGGATCGATTTTATTAAATAAATCCAAGCTTGTGCTGTAGAAAGCTTTGGTCTGTCTGCCTACTTTTTTTAGTGGCATATCCGTTAACTTTATATTTTCATTGACAACAAAACCTTTTGGAAGGTCATAATATTTTATTTCACCTGACATAATAATCAGTGAATCTTTTATAAACCTACTGACATAGGAACCAGAGCCTCTGTATTTTATATAGGTAAGGTAGGAAAAGTAGCGTGTTATTTTTTTTTGGTCTTTATGATAAACCCCTAAATATCCCAATTGATTTTCATCAAACAGGTGACTAATCTCAAACTTTCCTTTTTTAGTTTGTGCACTGTCAATAATATGGTCTTCCGTGTCCTGAAACAAATATATTGTTCCGTCAGGAAGATTGGGGAGATCCCCAATAATCCTGATAGAATCTTTTTTTGAACAGGAAAGAAAAAATAATGCTATGCAGCACAGGCATAAGAATGTTATTCCTTTGTTCATTATTTCTCAGTTTGTACATCTACTTACACCATCATTAGATGTGATATATGGATTATAGCTCAGTTCAGGTGTGGAACAATGGCAACTTCCCTGTGGATAACCTGTTCCTCCGTTGGTGTTCCCGGCTTTGTAAACACAGCTGCCAGAATACTCTCGCCACATGCCGCTGCTTTCTTGTACTGCAACAGTACATGGACCTTGTTTGCATGCCCTGCTTGAAGAGGGTGAGTATCCTCCCAAAACATTTTTCAATTGTTCTTTGGTAAGCAATTCTGTTGCATTGTGGTCTAAATGCTTTAAAGAAATTTTTTTCATAATAAAAATTGTTTTTTTATATTGGCAGCTGTTTGAGCCAAGCTGCCTTAGGCTACTAAACCGGTTCTAAGCTGGCTTAGGTTTATATAATTTTTTTTAGTAAATAAAAATATCTTTTAGTTCGCTGACGGAGTAGCTATCCATCATTTCATATCCATTAATGAAGAAAGTAGGGGTTGCCTGTATTTTCATTTCATCGCACCATATTTTCATATCGTTTAGTTTATGCCCTTGCCTGGAAAGTCCCTCATTCAAAGGATATTTATTGGCAAATGTTTCGTAATCCGTGCCGATCTCTTTGGAAATATACCAATCATCCAAAATATGCTGTATTTCCTGTGGGGATTTGAATTCGGCTAATGCCATAAAATGTCTTACCGGTTTGGCCTTTATATCTTGCTCACTATCATCTGCAGAGAAGATGATGCGGAGCTTCACCTGCCTGTTCTTTTTTACAATATCCTCCAAAATAGGATGTGCCTTTGCACAGGGCTGACAATAAGGATTGCATACTTTTATAATTTCGTTTTCAGCCTCAGGGTTTCCCAAAACAATGCCTATATCATCAGGGTAATTCTGAATCTTAGGTTGTTGAGCCAGTAATCCGAAAAAAACATTGGGGTTTGTTTTCATATGTTTCCATCTTATTTCATACAGACGTCCAAGCTTTGCTTTTTTGACAAAAGGAAAAATATAAATGATGCCCATCGTAACTAAAGCAAAAAGTAATACAACAGGAATTGCATATTCTAGATCAACTACTGTAAGCCAATTCTTGTCTTTGTTGAAATAAAATAATACGGCTATTGCCTGCGCCAATAGTACGCCTTGTACCCCAAGGCATAATATACACCATTCTTTAACAATTTTATATTGGTAATATAGAGAATAGATAATATAGCAAGTTGCGAACAAAGACAAAATTCCCAGTACCTGTAATATGAGAGGATTATTAAAACCTAGTATCAGGATAGTTAATAAACCGCTTGTAAAATAAGACAACCCTATAATAGACCATTCTATCCCATAAAAGTTAGCGCCTTTGGCCTGAAGTACGGCATTGCAATTAATTTTTTTTCCTCCGGAACAAACTTCTTTCAGAAAAGGATTTTGGTTGTCCACCTCGTACCAGGTAAGTAAAAAAGAAAGGATTATACCTGATGCATACAAAACAAGCATTAGCAGTTCATAAACAGGAATCTGTGGCCAACTGTTTTTTAAAAAAAATCCAATCGCTAACAGTACTGTAAAAAATAAAAAAATTCAGGAATATTTTTTACAAGATATTCTTTTCGCTCTTCTTTTCTCTTATTTATATAGTCTTTTTCACCATTAATGTCTTGTTTTTCAATAAGTAGAATGATGTTTTTATCCCACTGTTGAAATGCTTCTGTTTTTTCGGTTTTCCAGTTCAGATTCACTGGATCATAAAATTCGATAAGATTGTTCTGTGCATTCCGGATAATTGTAAAATAACGGTTTCCCCATTCAGGTTTCTGGATAGAGGCAATATAAGGTGTTTCAAAATCTGCAAAGGAGTTTTCATTTCGATACAGTGCTGCACTTTCAACCCCATATTCTTTTAGTACATCCTTTATTGTGAGTAGGCTGGGAAAATAGATATGCTGATCAACGGATTTTTTTAAAGACTTAGAAGTTACTTTAATCTGTAATAACTGTAATAAAATATTGCAGACTGTATACAGATTTTCTTCACTTTGTCTTAATTTAGTGATAAATCTCATCATCATTTGTTTTTTGTAAATGTAAAAAAATATTTAATATTTCCAAGTAATGTGATATAAGATATTGAAAATTATGAAACTTTGTGTTTATTTATTCTAGTTGTTGATATACAATGATTTATGGATTCGTTATTTTATTGTTTTTGGTTAAAAATTTTTATGCTTTCAAACCGGTCCAAAAACTCTTTAATACAATTGCAGTATTTTTTTTTTAGATTCATTTATCAATGATGAAGGGTACAGGCAATTTGACCAGACGAGAAATCTACATCCGATTTCGGATAGGAAGAATGTTATAGTTTATACATTCTCTAAAGATGAGCCAGATACCTCTGAACAGGGACTTTTGTACAGATTTTACGGATGGCTTTGAGTAATGTTTTGCATAGTCTCTACGATTTTTATTTCTGAATTCAGGATATTCTCCAAATCCTCTTTCATCTCTTCAGAATGCCCCACGTCTGTAATTCTGCAAAGTTGAGTTTGTTTAGAAATAGTGTCCCTTAAAACTACCAGACAATTAAATCCGCACTTCTACAATTCCAACAACGATTCTTTTTTTTGAATTTTTCAGTCATAAAAAAGTTTATTGAAACCAAAGTTCAATAAACTTTATATAACATCATTAATGATTGGCTCTGCAAAGAATTTTACAACTAATTTTTGACTATTGAGCCTGATATTTCATAGTTTGCTTTTATCTTTTATTGCCGAAGGGGGTTGTGAAAGCAAAAATTTATGGCAAAGGATCACCAACTTTTAGAGAACAGCTGTGCCAAGGTTCTCCGTGTGCCGGATTCAGTTTTGGTTTTTCACCCATCGCCAGATTCTGTGCAGCAGGTGCAGGAGCCGGACTTGGAGAAGGCTGAACTACATTTTGTGCTGGCTGTGGTGTGGGTGCGGGCTTACTGTTTAATGGCTGGCCTACCGGAATATCACATCGGTGTCCAGGCTGCCCGTGGGGAGGATTCATTCCTGGAGCGGTTTTTACCTGTTTTCCATTGTTATCAAGGGAAATTTTCCCTGGTGAGAGAGCATTCGGATCAATCTGGATGGTATTGCCTCCGTTCACGTTTACATTTTGCGTAGCTGGAGTAGCTGCAGCAGGTTGACCATTTAAAGGTTGTCCTACCGGAATATCGCATCGGTGTCCAGGTTGTCCGTGTGGAGGATTCATTCCCGGAACGGTAGCCATAGGAGCAGGAGCAACGTTAGACTGGATGCCTGCCTGTTCCATCAGAGCGGTTTTTGAGGTTGTATTTAGGGCTACGTTGGGCTGGCCAGCGTTGGCTTCTTCTTTTAAGTAAGTAGCTCTCTCATCCTTTTTACAGGATGCAGCTAAGATTGATACGGCGATCAAACCTATAAATGTATTCTTCATATCCATGGGTATGAAACAAAATTAGCAAAACATTTTCAATTGTTTTGCTAATTTTATACTTATAATTTGATTTTTGGATTAATTTTTTACCAAAAGTCTAAATCCTTCTCCGTGAACGTTGATGATTTCTAATCCTTCGTCGTCTTTTAATAACTTACGAAGCTTGGCAATATAAACGTCCATACTTCTTGCTGTAAAGTAATTTTCCTTTTTCCAGATCTTTCTTAAAGCAAGGTCTCTCGGCATGAAATCATTTCTGTGGATGCAAAGAAGTTTTAATAATTCATTTTCTTTAGGCGAAAGTTTGTATTCTTTATCACCTACTTTCAGCTGTCTCAGCATAGAATCAAAGAATATATTGCTGATCTTGAACTGCTCCTGTTCTTCATTTTCCAGGGTAGAACTTCTCTGAAGAATTGCTTTTATTTTGTATAATAGAAGCTCAGTATCAAAAGGTTTTGTAATATAATCATCAGCACCTAACTGATATCCCTTCAGGATATCTTCTCTCATGTTTCTTGCAGTAAGGAAAATGATCGGTGTATTTTTATCAATCTTTTTTACGTCTTCCGCTAATGAAAATCCGTCTTTTTTAGGCATCATTACGTCAAATATGCAGATATCGAATTCATTTTCCGTAAATTCTTTAAGTCCCTGCTCCCCGTCAGTGGCAAGAGTTACTTCAAAATTATTGATGGTCAAATAATCTTTAAGCACCGCCCCGAAACTCTGATCGTCCTCTACTAATAATATTCTGTTGCTCATAATTTTAATAATTAAAAATTAACAATTAAGAATGAACTTCCTCACTCTATCTTCTATATTTTGATATTTGGTTACACTTTTTATAATTGATGAATGATCATTGATAATTGATGTGATGGAGAAGTTTTATCATTTATCGATTATCATCTATCACTTATTTTTCTAGCTCATCGGTAGTTTATCGTGAAGGTACTTCCTTTTCCTTTATGAGATTCTACGATAATCTGTCCTTTGTGCAGTTCTACAATTTTCTTCACGTAAGAAAGACCTAATCCCTGGCCTTTTACGTTGTGAATATTTCCGGTTTCTTCTCTAAAGAATTTTTCGAAAATTTTGGTTTTATTCTGCGTATCCATCCCCATTCCTTTATCGGAAATTTCAATTACATACCAGTGTCCTTCATTTCTTGTTTCTACATGTATTTCCGGTGCTTCAGGAGAATATTTATTGGCATTATCCAGTAAGTTGACCAGCATATTGGAGATGTGGAATTCATCTATTTTAAAATTATACTGAGTGGCCGTAAACTTCTGCGTAAGGGTTCCATTCCTTTGTTGTACAATCAGGTTGAAAGATTCTGTAGTTTTTTTGATCAGCTCTCTTACGTTGGTCTCTTTTAAAAATAATTCCACTTCATTTCGCTCAAGCTTGGACATGTTAAGTACATTTTCCACCTGCTTTTTCATCCTTAAGTTCTCCTGCTTGATCAGTTCGGAATAGTATTTTACCTTATCCGGATTGGTGGCAATTTTGTCATTAGCCAAAGAATCCGTGGCTACAGAAATGGTTGCCAATGGTGTCTTAAACTCGTGAGACATGTTGTTGATGAAGTCTGTTTTCACTTCAGCAAGTTTTTTCTGCCTCATCATATAATTGATGGAAATAATATAAATCCCAAGAATGGTAAGGAGAGAAAGGAATGTTCCCAAAAGCATCGGCCAGTTATTCATCGCCAGGGAATATTCTTTTTTAGGAAATACCAGGGCAAGGCTGTATAATGTATTTTCTTATCCGCAAAAAGAGGAAAGCTGTAGGTATTACTGTCCTTCTTTTCTTTATAAGCCTTATTGGCAATGCTTGTAAGCTTATTATTACGATCCAGAACTCCATATCCGAACTTGGCAGTGATACCTCTTATTTTCAGTTCTTTGGCAATAACGGAGTCAAGTGTTTTCGGATCTACTCTTTTAGTAATAGGAAGGTTGTTTCCATATACTTTCACAAACTCTTTCATGGAATAATCTCCCGTCTCAATCTCCTGATTGATATCTTGCGTTAAAAGTTCGCGATTGGTGGTATCTCTTTTTATTTTATAAGCAGCTTCGTCTGTATACAATGTAGTCAGCTTGATAGAATCTCCTTTTTGAGAAATAGGCAGCTGCGTTTTTTCAATGATATTTTTGGAATAAATAATCTGTCTTTGAGTACCGGAGTCTTCTACTTGCTGAATGGTAGTTAAAGACGGCTGTTTGCTATTCGCAAGAATGTTTTTTCTGAAATCTTTATAATCCTGATTCAGGTATTTGTCAGCTTCAATCTCTTCAATACTTTTTGAAGTACTTTCCAAAACCGCATACACTTTATTTGAAAAATCCTGTTCCAGTACGCCGTAATAGCCTTTCAACCAATAAAATTGGAGCGTCACAAAGACAATCAGTGAGATTGTCATAAACACTGAAATTATTGGGATGAATTTGTTATTCATTATTTAATTATATAGGTTTTGGAAAAATGAATGTTAAAATTAATTGTTTTAAGAGTACCTAAACAAAAAACGAGCCAAAAAATTGTTTTTTTTTCTTAAAAGAGTGTTTTTTAACAATTATTTATGAATTATCTTTTAGTTGTCATATGAAAAGTCCCTTTCAATAAATAAAGTGTTAACTTTATTAAAAATAAATATTTATGGAATCTAATATCATTTTCAACAAAGATTTTGATGCTTCCAGCACTTATGTCATGAAGATTTATAAGGCTGATGTTTCAACAGTGTGGAAGTATTTTACAGAAGCCGAATTACTGGATCAATGGTGGGGACCTAAACCGTGGAAATGTGAAACGGTAAGTCAGGATTTCAAAGAAGGAGGGATCTGGATGTATACGATGGTAGGACCAAACGGAGAAAAAGGGCCTATGTATTCTCAGACTCAATATGGAGAAATTACAGAACACAGAAGTCTTGACTGGTTGAGTGCTTTCTGTGATGAAAAAGGCAATGTCAATGAAGACTTCCCAAGGTCAAAATGGCTGATTGGCTTTACCGGAGTGGAGGAAGGAACTAAAGTAACAATCAATATCCATTACCATTCTCCTGAAGTGATGAAAAAGCTTATGGATATGGGATTTGAAGAAGGATTTAAAATGGGACTGAATCAACTGGAAGAATTGATTGGATAAATGTGAATATAAAAATTATAAAAGAGGATTTTCCATTGGAAAACCCTCTTTTTATTTATCAACAGGAATTAACTTCCTGCTTTATTTTTCAAGACTCCAGCCTTTACAAAAGCTCTTCTTCCTGAAAGTACTGGATAATCGCCTTTTTCATAAGCAAAGTCTGCTCATTAGGTTTGAGTTCCGGAAGTTCTTCCACAGTTTCAAAGTGGGGCCATCCGTCTTCATAGTGGGTAAATTTATAATATCCAAAAGGCTCGAGCAATCTGCAGACTGCAATATGAATCAGGTTTACCTTGTCTTCTTTTGTATATTTTTGCTGGCCGCTTCCCAACTCCTGTAATCCTATCAGAAATAAAAGGGTTTCAATGGGTGGGTTCTTTTCAGTCTGGAAATTGTCTTCAAAGAATTGTTCTATTTTTTTCCAGTATTCAGCTTCGTTCATAATATATTTAAATGATAAATGATAGTTGATCAATGATAAAGTTAGTTCTTTAGCATTTTTCTATAGGAAGAAGTTACTTTCAGTATTTCTTCAGTTTTTGTTTTTATATCTGCTATAATTTCTTTTTGAATATATTCCAGTTCCTCTAACGTTTCAAGCCAAAACAAAGTTTCATCAGTTTCTTCAATCACGATAGATATTTTAGAAAACCGCTCAGCTTTTGATCTTGCTCTGCACATAGCTCTATAATTAGCAGCCATAGAAGTAGAAGACCGGAATATTTGTTTTCTGATCACAGAAAAGGCTTCATTAGGTGGAAGTTTAGAAAATTCTTTAATGATCATGATGGCTAGCTGCTTTGTTTTAAGAGCAAAAATTGTATTATAATCCGGGCTATCCATCATTTATCATTTATGAATTATCATTTATTTTCAACAGGAATGCATATTCTAATGCATCTTCTTTCAGAGATTCAAATCTTCCGCTTGCCCCTCCGTGTCCGGAGCTCATGTCGGTTTTGAAGACTAAAATATTATTATCTGTTTTTAATTCTCTCAGTTTTGCCGTCCATTTTGCAGGTTCCCAATACTGTACCTGAGAATCATGAAATCCTGTCGTGATCAGCATATGCGGATAATCTTTCGCTTCTACATTATCATAAGGAGAATAGTCTTTCATATAATGATAGTATTCCTTATCATTAGGATTTCCCCACTCATCATATTCTCCGGTTGTCAAAGGAATTGTATCATCCAGCATTGTTGTAACAACATCTACAAAAGGTACCTGTGCCACAATTCCGTTGAATAACTGAGGTTCATAATTTACCACAGCGCCTACCAGCAATCCGCCGGCACTTCCTCCCATGGCATACATATGTTTGGATGAAGTATAATTTTCTCTGATCAGGTATTTTCCTGCGTCAATAAAATCAAAGAATGTATTTTTCTTAAACAACATCTTTCCGTCTTCATACCATTCTCTTCCCAGATATTCTCCACCACGGATGTGAGCAATAGCATAAATAAATCCTCTATCCAGCAAAGACAATCTTACATTGGAAAAGCTGGCATCAACAGTATGTCCGTAGCTTCCATATCCATATAAAAGAAGGGGAGTGTCAGGTGATTTCTTAGTGTCTTTATGATAAACCAGGGAAATAGGAACTTTTGTCTTTCCATCTCTTGAATCTGCCCAGATTCTCTCCGAAATATAATTTTCAGGAGCAAACTTTCCACCCAAAACTTCCTGTTGTTTCAGAAGTTTTGTCGTCTTTTCCTTCATGTTGTACTCATACGTGGAACTAGGCTGTGTAAGGGAAGTATATCCATAGCGTAAAATTTCCGTATCAAATTCCAGATTGATCCCGATATAAGCTGTATAAGTAGGATCTGAGAAAGGTAAGTAGTAAGATTCCTGTGTTTTCTCGTCAATGATTTTGATCTGAAGCAATCCTCTTTCTCTTTCCTCGAGAACCAGATAATCTTTAAAGATCTCAAAACCTTCCAGTAAAACTTCTGCACGGTGCGGAATCACATCCACCCAGTTTTCCATGCTGCAGCTATCAATCTTTGCCTTTACAATCTTGAAATTGATGGCATCATCGGCATTGGTAATGATATAAAATTCGTCTTCATAATGCTCTACTGAATATTCAAGGTCATCTATCCTTGGCTGGATCACAGTCCATTCTGCAAATACATTGTCAGAAGGAATAAAACGATGTTCATCAGAAATAGTGCTTGAGCTTGCAATGAAAATATACTCTAATGATTTTGTCTTAAATACATTGACATCAAAAGTCTCATCTTCTTCATGGAAGATCAGTACATCTTCCGCTGAATCTGTTCCCAGCTTGTGTCTGTACACCTGAAATGCACGAAGACTTTTATCTTTTCTGATGTAAAATATATGTTGGTTATCATTTGCCCAAACAGCTTTTCCTGTCGTATTAGGAATAGTGTCCGGCAGGATTTCTCCGGTTTTTAAGTTTTTAAAATTTAGTGTATAAATTCTTCTTCCTACATCATCGGAAGAAAAAGAAGTCAGTTCGTTGCTGGGGCTTACGGCAACACTTCCTACTTCAAAAAACTCTTTACCTTCTGCCAGAATATTAACGTCGAGTACAATTTCCTCATCATTCTCAAGGCTTTTATATTTTCTGCAGAAGATAGGATATTCTTTGCCTTCTTCATAACGTACAATATACCAGTACTCATTAAAGAAATAAGGAAGAGACTCATCGTCCTTTTTGTAGCGGGCTTTCATCTCTTCGAAAAGCTCTTCCTGAAGGGCTTCCGTATCTTTCATGATGAATTCTTCGTAGGCATTTTCTTCCTCAATGTATTTGATCACTTCAGGGTTTTCCCTTTCGTTCAGCCAAAAGTAATTATCGGTTCTTATATCGCCGTGGGTTTCTAGTATTTTTTCAATTTTTTTTGCCTGTGGAGCTTTCATCCGGGGTATTTTATTTTTTTATTGAATAGAATGTTCTTATACTTTTTTCTTCTGAAAGTAAGTAATTTAAGCAGAAATCCTTTCAATATTAATTTTTGTTCAAATTTAGGTAAAAAAAAACCATCTTTCCTTTATTGAAAAGATGGTTCATTGTATTTTTATAATTAAAGACTATTTGTGAAGTGCTTTAATATACTTTTCAAGGGCCATTGTCATAGAAGGAGTTTCCTTCGTAGGTGCCATTAAATCTACTTTTAATCCTGCTTCTTCTGCAGCTGCCAAAGTCGTGTTTCCAAAAACTCCGATCTTTGTTTCATCTTGCTTGAAGTCAGGGAAATTTTGTTGTAGCGATTTTATTCCCTGCGGACTGAAGAAAATCAGCATGTCATAATCTTTGACATTGATATCTGTAAGGTCGCTGCATACGGTACGGTACATAATTGCTCTTGTCCAGTCTACATTAGATGCATCCATGGTTTTTACAATATCCGGACTCAAAACATCTGAAGATGGCAACAGATATTTTTCAGTTGGGAATTTTTTGAAAAGAGGAAGCAGATCTGAGAAGTTTTTCTCCCCAAAGCTGATTTTTCTTTTTCTGTACACAATATGCTTTTGAAGGTAGTTGGCAATTGCTTCCGACTGGCAGATGTATCTCATTGTATCCGGAACAGCAAAACGCAATTCCTCCGCGAGTCTGAAGTAATGGTCAATCGCATTTTTACTGGTAAAAATAATACCGGTATACTGCGTCAGATCTATTTTCTGTGTTCTGAGCTCTTTATTGTCAACCCCTTCGACGTGGATAAATGGACGGAAATCAATCTTTATTTTTTCCTTCTTCGCTATATCCAAATATGGAGAAGACTCACTAGGCGCTGGTTGAGAAACCAATATAGACTTTATTCTCATCATTGACTTTTATTAAAAAAATAACAACTTCCAAAGCAATAATAATGGTGCGATTTGGAGGGTGCAAATATACAAAAATTTATAATACCATTTCTCGGGAAGAATCTTGTTCTTGTGAAATAAATAGAAAAAGACTTTGAAAATGAATACAAAAGCGAAGAAGCAGAAATAATATAAAAACATTTTATTTCTGTCTATCGGGAAGTAATAATGGGCTACACAAAGAATTATTAGCAAAAATGAAAGAATGAAATAAAATTTTGTGGAGGTAAAATAGAAAATAGTCCATTTTTTTCCGTCCCCTATACTTTGGTAAAATAGAAATCCTAATGTTGATTTTGTTAAATAAAAAAGCAGCACCGCCAGCAATGTATATCCAAATTTATTAAGCTGATATCCCAGAAGCTGAAGATCTGCAATATATTTCGGTACTATAGGAACGTACTGTGAAATTAATACAGACAGGGTAAGTGTCGTTACACAGGACGTGATAATCCAGCTGGGAAGGTTGTTGCTTGCATCAAAATATTTCTGAAGCAGAAAATCTTTGAGACTGGCATCCCTTTCTATGACGTTCATCATAAAAACATATAAAAATATACAGCCCACAAGGATAAAGATTACCCAATCATTATTTTCAGGTATTCTTACATGATTGATGAAGTGTTGTGATGATGGCAAAATTTAAGTTTTTTTTATTTATTATTTAACTTCAGGATGACACAGTCCGGCACAGGTTTTCCTGTCACCAGGTCCATGAACCTGCAGTTAAAATATTTGCTCTCATCGATTTTACGTATTGTTCAGATCTGTTGAATAAAAGTTTCTGTTTCATCCGCTTAATCCCCGAGAAATATTTTTGCAAAATTATAGATTATTTTGTATAAAATAAAAAGGTTAAATAAACTATCTTTGCAAACTGAAATGAAAAAACTCGTCATCATCCCGACCTATAACGAAAAGGAAAATATTGAAAATATTATTTCCGCAGTTTTTGCATTGGAGGATGACTTTCATATCTTAGTAGTAGATGATTCTTCTCCTGACGGAACTGCAGAAATTGTAAAAGAACTGCAAAAGAAACATCCGCATTATCTGCACCTGTCCATAAGGCATGTAAAAGACGGATTGGGAAAGGCATATATCCACGGGTTTAAATGGGCCATCGAAAATAAATACGATTATATTTTTGAGATGGATGCCGATTTTTCCCACAATCCTAATGATCTGCCGAAGCTTTTTGAAGCATGTAAAAATGCAGATATGGCGATCGGTTCCCGTTACTCAAAAGGAGTGAATGTAGTGAACTGGCCTATGGGAAGAGTGCTGCTTTCTTATTTTGCATCCAAATATGTAAGGTTTGTATTAGGCCTTCCAATTCATGATACGACAGCGGGATTTGTCTGCTTTTCAAGAAAAGTATTGGAAGAAATAGGATTGGATAATGTGAAACTGAAGGGATATGGATTTCAGATTGAAATGAAATTCAGAGCATTTAAAAAAGGTTTCAGAATTGTAGAAGTTCCTATTATATTTACCAACAGAATTTTAGGAGAAAGCAAAATGAATGGTGGAATTATCCATGAAGCAGTTTTCGGGGTATTGAATTTAAAATGGAAATCAATCATCAACAGATTATGAAACTGATGAAAAAGTTAATCTTTATTTTCGTTTTGTTGGGCTTGTTTTCGTGCAGCGATTATATTGATAAGCCCAAAAATCTGGTCGATAAAGGTTTGATGGCTGAAATCATTGCCGATCTTGCCATCAACGATCAGGCTATTTTTGTATATCCTGACAAAAATATGGAAGCAGGAACCAGAGCTGTTTTGAAATCACATAAGGTAAAGCCTGATGATTTTGTAGATAGTTTCAAATACTATGTGATTAAAGAAGAAATGGATGGGATTACCAGTGATGCGCAGGAAATATTGCTGAAAAAAGATCCCAAAGCAGATAAATATGTAAAGGAAAGACTGAAACAGAATGGTCCTGTAATGCCTGTAGTAAGGTAAATAAGGCTGGAAGTTTCTGTCACACAAAATCACTGGTCAAAACAGTGCATTTAAAAAAGTATAGAGATGAAATTTTTTAATATAGAAAAAACCTCTGAAGGAAAAGCAAGAGCAGGGGAAATTACCACAGATCACGGGAAGATTCAAACTCCTATTTTTATGCCTGTGGGAACTGTAGCAAGTGTAAAGACAGTTCATCAGAGAGAATTAAAAGAAGACATTAAAGCTCAGATTATTCTGGGAAATACTTATCACCTATACCTTCGTCCGGGCATGGAAACGATGCAGGATGCAGGTGGTTTACACAAATTCATGAACTGGGATCTTCCTATTCTTACCGATTCAGGAGGTTTTCAGGTATTTTCACTGGCAAGTAACAGAAAAATGACAGAAGAAGGTGCGAGATTCAAATCTCACATCGACGGAAGTTATCATATGTTCTCTCCGGAAAGATCAATGGAGATTCAAAGACAGATCGGAGCTGACATTTTCATGGCTTTTGATGAATGTACACCTTACCCTTGTGATTACAACCAGGCGAAATCATCGATGGAGCTTACCCACCGTTGGCTGAAAAGATGTATTGACTGGACTAACGATAATCCTGAATTATACGGACATAAACAAAGACTTTTCCCGATTGTTCAGGGATCTACTTATTCTGACCTTCGAAAAATTTCTGCAGAAGTAATTTCTGAAGCAGGAGCAGAAGGAAATGCTATCGGAGGACTTTCGGTCGGAGAGCCTGAAGAAGAAATGTACAGAATCACTGACGAAGTAACAGATATCCTTCCAAAAGAGAAACCAAGATACCTGATGGGAGTAGGAACTCCGTGGAATATCCTTGAATCGATCGGGTTGGGAATTGATATGATGGATTGTGTGATGCCAACGAGAAATGCAAGAAATGCAATGCTTTTCACATGGCAAGGGGTGATGAACCTTAAAAATGAAAAATGGAAACGCGATTTTTCGCCTTTGGATGAATTTGGGACCAGTTTTGTAGATCGTGAATATTCAAAAGCGTATCTTCGTCACTTGTTTGTATCTAAAGAATATCTGGCAAAACAGATTGCTTCGATTCATAATCTGGCATTCTACCTTGATTTAGTAAAAGTAGCCAGAGAACATATTATGGCAGGTGATTTCTATGAATGGAAAAACTCTGTAGTACCGGTTCTTAGACAAAGACTGTAAGAGAATATGCTTAAAATTGTAGACAGATATATCATTAAAAAATACCTTGGAACTTTCAGTTTCATGTTGGTATTATTGTCTATAGTCGTATTGGTAATCGATGTTCAGCAAAAGATTCCAAGGATAGAAAATGCCAAGGCCATTGATCCGAAACTGGATCTGACCTATTTTCTTATCCATTTTTATCCTTTCTGGATCATCAATCTTGTGGTGACTTTCCTTTCCATTCTGGTATTTATTTCGGTGATCTATTTTACCTCCAGAATGGCAAATAATACTGAAATTGTTGCTATTATCAGTAGTGGAGCCAGTTTTCACAGGTTTTCCAAGCCCTATCTGGTTACTTCCATTTTTATTGGATTGATCGCCCTTGTAGTGTACCATATGGTGCTGCCATGGGCCAATATCAAGAAAAATGAGCTGGAAGCCTATACTTATAATGCAGCCAATAAAGAAAAGATTTTAGGAACCGCTCCTGCTTCTTCACAGCTGAGTAAGACGGAATATATTTTCGTTGATTCTTGGAATAAAAGAGAAAAAAGAGGGTCGAGTTTTGTCTATCAGAAATATGATAAAGACAGAAAAATGACCTACGAGCTGAAGGCAAGTGAAGTGTATTGGGATAAAGCCAAAAAACAGTTTGTCTTAAATAACTATCTGGAAAAAACAATCAATAAAGACAATACCGAAAAACTCGGAAACGGAATAGAATTAAGAAAAAATTACGGGCATTCTCCGGAAGAACTTTTCCCGAATGAGCTTTTGGGACAAAATAAAACCACTCCCGAACTTTTGAAATTCATTGAAAGAGAAAAAGAAAGAGGAAACAGTAACCTGAACTCTTATCTGAATGAACTTCACCAGAGAACTTCCATGCCTGTTTCAATCATTATTCTGACATTTCTGGCGCTTTCCCTGTCATCACAGAAGAAAAGAGGAGGATTAGGAGTCAATCTAGCCATCGGGATTTCATTGGCCTTCATTTTCGTGTTTTCATTCGAAGCCTTAAAAGTGGTTTCGGAAAATAAAAGTTTGTCTCCGGCTGTAGCCATGTGGCTGCCTAATATGGTGTTTTTGCCGCTTACCCTTTATTTGTATATCAAGAGAGCTAATCAGTAAAGTAATTTTACTTCTTTGTGATAAAAGGAATGCATTCCGTCTTCCAGTTCGATCCAGAGTTCACCTTTTTCGTCTGCATGTCGGATGATGCCATTTTGTCGCTCTTTTTCAATTTCAAAAACTGAGATCTGATCCTTTCTGAAAAGATTTTTATTAAATCCATCCAGAATTTCCTGATCTGAAGGTATGCTTTTAAGCCTTTCAGACAAATATTCATGAAGGTTGAATGCAAGTTCTTCCAGATCAAATCGGATCCCTGTCTGCGTCAGAAGTGATCCTGCATTGGATATTTCATCAAAACTTTCCTGAAGAATATTGATCCCGGCTCCGATAATGAAATAATTATTTTGATTAATTTTTTTCTTTTCTATTAAAATTCCAACGATTTTTTTACCTTTAAGGATAATATCATTCGGCCATTTGATTTTTACCTCAGAGTCAGACAATTTGGCAATGAAATCCCGGATCACCATTGCGGTATAATAATTGAACATAAAGTCGGAGCACAGGATGTTCTGAGTATTCACTGCCAGCGTATAAGCCAGATTTTTTCCGGCGGTCTGAGTCCAGATATTTCCATACTGACCACGGCCTTTAGTTTGATTAAAAGTATGAAGCCCTATAAAATTTGAATCTCCGTAAAGTAAAAACTTTGATATTTCGTCATTAGTAGAAGAACATTCTTTCAGGTAGAAGAGTTGGCTCATTTAAGAAAACTTTAAGAGATTAAGAGGGTAAAAGTAAGGTTAAAGTAAAGAAAAAACAATAAATTTGCAGATTATAGTATTTTTTTAATGAATAAAACAGCAGAAAAACAAGCGTTAATAGATAAAATCGTTGAAGCTATCCAGGATGTAAAAGGAGAAGACATTATGATCTTCGATCTTTCAAACATCGAAAACTCCGTAGCAGAAACGTTCGTGATATGTAGTGGAAACTCAAATACACAGGTAGCTGCATTGGCAGGAAGTGTAGAGAAGAAAGTAAGAAACGAACTGCAGGACAGACCTTGGCACGTAGAAGGTACTGAGAATGCGATGTGGGTATTGGTGGATTACGTTTCAGTGGTGGTTCATATATTCCAGAAACAGGTACGTGAGTACTACGATATAGAAGAGCTTTGGGGTGACGCAGTCATTACCAGAATTGAAAATGAATAATAAAAATTTTAAAAAGTCTAAATGAATAATAAAGGATTCAACTGGTTCTTTCCTATTGCAATCGTAGCTCTTTTGCTATTCTTTGGCTCCAACTTCCTTGGAGGTGATGCAGCAAAATCTATTGATGAAGATGGTTTCTTTAGAGAAATGCAGGCGGGCAAAGTCCAGAATATAATTATATACAAAGACATAGAGAAAGCTGATGTTTTCCTAACAAAAGAAGCAAAATCGGCAATGGTTTCCAAAGCCGGAAAAGAAAACAACCCTCTTTCTGCCTTCGAAATGGCTCCAAAAGCAGATTTTTCTGTGAAATACGGAGATCTTCAACTTTTCCTTCAGAAATTTGAACAGGTCAAAGCCAGCAATCCGGTTATTAAAACAACCAAAGATTACGGTACAGGGAAGAGCGCATTAATGGATATCTTAATCCCTGCGCTGGTTTGGATTTCAATTTTAGGATTATTCTACTTCCTTCTTTTCAGAAAGATGGGCGGTGGCGGAGGTCCTGGTGGACAAATTTTCTCTATCGGAAAATCTAAAGCGAAGCTTTTCGACGAAAAAGAAAGAATTCAGGTAACATTCAAGGATGTTGCAGGATTGGAAGGTGCTAAAGAAGAAGTTCAGGAAGTAGTAGACTTCTTGAAAAACTCCGAGAAATATACAAAACTGGGAGGTAAAATTCCTAAAGGAGTTCTTTTAGTAGGGCCTCCGGGAACTGGTAAAACCCTATTGGCGAAAGCTGTTGCAGGGGAAGCTAAAGTTCCGTTTTTCTCACTTTCAGGTTCTGATTTCGTTGAAATGTTTGTTGGGGTAGGAGCTTCCAGAGTAAGAGACCTTTTTGCTCAGGCAAAAGCAAAATCTCCGGCCATTATCTTCATTGATGAGATTGATGCTATCGGACGTGCAAGAGGAAAAAATAATTTCTCCGGCGGAAACGACGAAAGAGAAAATACCTTGAACCAGCTTCTTACTGAAATGGATGGTTTCGGAACAGACACTAACGTTATCGTAATGGCAGCAACCAACAGAGCGGATATCCTTGATAAAGCTTTGATGAGAGCCGGACGTTTTGACCGATCTATCTATGTAGACCTTCCGGAGCTTCATGAAAGAAGACAGATCTTTGATGTTCACTTGAAAAAGATCAAACTTGATGATAATGTAGACAGAGAATTTCTTGCAAAACAGACTCCAGGATTCAGTGGAGCGGATATTGCCAACGTTTGTAACGAAGCGGCGCTTATCGCAGCAAGAAATAACCATACTTCCGTAACAAAACAGGATTTCCTTGATGCTGTAGACAGAATCATCGGTGGTCTTGAAAAGAAAAATAAAGCAATCAAACCTTCTGAAAAAAGAAGAGTGGCTTACCACGAAGCAGGTCACGCTACGATATCATGGTTGGTAGAACACGCATCTCCACTTTTAAAGGTGACGATCGTTCCCAGAGGACGTTCACTAGGAGCAGCATGGTACCTTCCTGAAGAAAGACAGCTTACCACAACTGAACAGATGTTGGATGAAATGTGTGCAACATTAGGAGGTAGAGCAGCAGAGCAGGTTATTTTCAATAACATTTCTACAGGAGCACTTTCTGACCTGGAAACAGTAACGAAGAGAGCTCAGGCTATGGTAACGATCTACGGATTAAGCCCGAATATCGGTAATATTTCTTACTATGACAGTTCAGGCCAGTCTGAGTATAATTTCGGAAAACCATATTCTGAAGAAACAGCTACTAAGATTGATGCAGAGATCAAATCCATCATCGAAAACCAATACGAGAGAGCAGTAAGAATTCTTGCTGATAATAAAGACAAGCTTGATGCTTTAGCCAGCAAACTGTTGGAAAAAGAAGTGATCTTCCGTGAAGACTTAGAAGAAATATTCGGAAAAAGAGCATGGGATCCTGAATTGACAGAGAAACCTGTAACCAATACTATTCCTGAAAAAGAGCAGCCGGTAGTAGTGGAAAAACCTCAGATCAAAGAAAAAGAAGAAGAAAGCGAAATACAGGCTCCAGAAAGCCCAACACAGCTTTAAGACTCTTAAAAAATAGAATTCATAAAAACCTGACGACTTCAAGTTGTCAGGTTTTTTCATATTTAAGGAGATATTTTGGATACTATTGTAATTAATTTTCTATTTTTGTATAAAGTTGACTAAAAATAGATTAAGTTGAATTTATTCAAGAGGATTGTAAGCAAACTTACCAACCAGCCTGAAGAAGAGGACAAACAGAGCCTGGAGAAGCTTGGGGATTCGCTGAAAAATGCGGATCTTGACTATAAGTTTGCGCAATTATTTACGCATTCAGGGGGATTTTTTAATTATTGTGCAGATGAAGCGGAGGCTCTACAAACTTTAAATCAAATTATCAAAATAGAAGGGATACATAATCTTTTTTGTTGGGATAAAGAACTTCAGAATTTTTTGAACGTTGTGAAGTCTTCGTATACTTCAGAATTACAGCCGTCTAATGACGCCGCATTCATCACCTGTGAATATCTGATTGCTTATGACGGCAGAATCATGCTTTCACATAATAATATTCTTCACTACCATTCTTCAAGGCTTCCCGATAGAATTATCATTATTGCCAATGTTTCTCAGATTGTAAACAACCTGAATGACGCTATGGGGAAAATAAAAAGAAACGGAAATATCAAGAACCTTACTTCCATAAGCGGAAGCCAATCGAAAATGGACAGTTCTTCCAATTCCAATACAAAACTGTTTTTATTGCTGCTTGAAGATTAAGCAACCACTTCTAAATTTTAAATTTTGGACAAAAATCTCATTCAAAGAACCCTGTCAGGTATCGTTTATGTAGCTATCATTATTCTTTGTTCTACTCCGCTGGGAGCACAGCTGCTGAACAATATTGCACCTGGTCTTATCAAGCAACAGTATCTCTATCATGGATTAATGAGTTTGCTGCTGGTTGTAGGAACCTGGGAATGTGTCAAAATCATGAAGTTTGGAAACGGCTATGAAAAATGGGTGGTATATCCATTGGTCATTTTTATATTCTATATGTTCTCCAAAAGATATTTTAATCACGATTTCTTTTTTGATTTCAGGCTTAGTGAAATACTGGCACTGGTACTTATTGGGATTGCTGTGGTTACATTATTCAAATATCCCAACGAACTCTACTTCGACAGCGGAAAACTTATTTTTACCGTAATCTACGTAGCCCTGCCCTTCAGTTTTGCATTGGGGTTACCCAAATTCTCCAGTTATAGTGACAGTTTCTCTCTGGAGGTTCTGTTCCTGTTTATTCTGATCTGGAGCAGCGATACCTTTGCGTATCTGGTAGGAAAATTCTTCGGTAAACATAAAATGGCCCCTAAAATATCCCCTAAAAAAACTTGGGAAGGATATGCCGGAGGTGTTGTTTTAACATTGGTTTTATCCTACTTTATTGAACACTATCAGCCTGAGCTGAGAGGCAACTGGATGGTTGTAGGATTTTTGATTGCTGCCTTTGCTCCTTTAGGAGATCTGGTGGAGAGTCAATTGAAGAGAAACTTCGGTGTAAAGGACAGTGGAAACATCATTCCCGGGCATGGAGGAGTTTTAGACAGACTGGATAGTTTTATTATCTGCGTTCCTGTCGTATATTTGTACTTTATTTTAGAAAAATTTATTTAATCTCATGAAATTACATAGAGAATCAAAAGGAACGATTACCGTTGCAACCCTGCTTTTTATTATTCTGGGTGCTTTAGCAATTTATTTCCTTGAAATATGGTCACTGGTGATCATTATGCCTTTGTTGGTTATTTACGGTTTAGTTTTCTGGTTCTTCAGAGTTCCGGATCGTAATATTCTTGATCACAAAGAAAATGTTATTGCTCCGGTTGACGGAAAAGTGGTAATGATCAAAGAAGTGGAAGAGGATGAATTTATAAAAGGAAAAGCCATCCAGGTTTCTATTTTTATGTCTCCACTCAATGTTCATATCTGCAGATACCCGGTGTCAGGAGAAGTGATTTACAAAAAATATCACCCGGGAAAATATCTGGTAGCATGGCATGAAAAGTCTTCTACAGAAAACGAAAGAACTACGGTAGCTATTCAGACGATGACTAATCATAAAGTAGTCTTCAGACAGATTGCCGGATATGTTGCGAGAAGAATCGTTTTCTATTGTAATGAAGGGGATAAAGCAAAGGCCGGGCATGAATTCGGATTTATTAAATTCGGTTCCAGAATGGATGTATTCCTGCCTTTAGACACAGAGATTATCTGTAAGATCGGAGATATTACAAAAGGAGGTGAGGATGTTATCGCCAAACTGAAAGAAAATTAAAATTATTACAATATAAATATATAAGAGGGCCATTGGGTCCTCTTTTTCATTTGATGGGTACTACTGATAGGTGAGTTTAGCTACTCAAGAGTAGTATTGCGTATTGATATATAGGTTTTCTTTTATAGAGAACAATAATTTTGCCGGCTTAAAAATAAGACACATTAATTAGGTAAGTTGATAACTGTTAATGTTTTTGTCATATGATTTTGCTTAGTTTCAATATTTCAATATTGGAATTTTAGTAAATTGTATAAAGAAAATCACTTAATTTTTTTAACAGGAAATTACTAAAAGGCACTTTGTATTTTATTTGATTAAGAATATAGAGGATTTTTTTCTAGCTTTGTTCGAATCCCTATTTGTTCTTTATAAAACAACAATAAGATGATTTATAATTTTTTATTTAAAATGCTTAATGGCGAGTCAGACAAAATGGAAGCTAATGCTGACCGTAATTATCTGAATATTATTAACAGGTATCTGTTTTCATTGTTTTTCATATTCTTGTTTTATTCTGTTTTTATCATTGCTTTTTTTGGAGACATGCTGATTTCAATATTCCTTACTTCTATTACTTTTTTCTGGCTGCTTCTGATGGCTATAAAAGGTAAAACAAGAAGATTTAAAAAGATTTTGAAGCCTTTTATTATCCTTGTTTTTGTTTTACTGACTTTTATAGTAAGTTTTTTTTATATTTATACCTATAAGAGTGGCGGTGTAGAATATTTCTATTTTTGCCTTTTATTTGCAGTTCCATTTTTTCTCAATTATAAGAAGGATCCGTTTTGTATCATTTTTATTACTCTCATTATCAGCATTAACTTTATTGCATGCCTTTACTATGATTTTAATTTTCTTCCCAGAAGTAGATTTTTAGAAAAAGATGATTTTAAAACCTTAAAATTGTTAAATATCTTGTTTTCTATCGCCTATTTTTTCATGGATATTGTTTTTATCACTCAGAAAGATGCATTGATTCATGGACTGATTTCCGATAAAAAAGAAAAAGACTCTACCATTAAGGATCTTGTAAAAACGAATACAGAACTGATGAAGCATCAGATGCTCATCAATCATCTTTCAGAAGAAAATGTCCAGGAGATTTTAAGCCTGGCAGAAAATAATTCACCAATGTTCTTTGAAAAATTTCAGGTGTTTTTTCCTCATTTTATTCCTGAAATTTTAAGAATAAATCCTAATCTCATCCATTCTGAACTCTATTTCTGTGCATTGATGAAGCTGGATTTTGATACAAAAAAAATTGCACAGTGCACCAAAAACAGTATTCGGGCTGTGGAAAGTAAAAAGTACAGAATCCGGAAAAAATTAAATATTTCCTCGGAGATTAATATCAATAGCTTTCTTATAAAAATTTAAACAGAATTCTGATTTTTATTACTCGTACGTAGTGTTGAGTAGCTTCCGATGGTGTTTTTTTATTTTCTTATCAATATTTTTACTTAAAAGCATTGTGATGAATATTAAGAACATTCATATTGGAAACCTTATCCAGACAAAAGTGGAAGAGTGTCAGATTCCAATAGAAAGAATTTCCAGGTTTTTAAACAGGCCGGAAGACGAAGTAGAGAGGATGTATCATGCCAAAAGTATGGATACCGATGTTCTTCTGAAATGGTGTAAGCTTTTAAAATTCGATTTTTTTAGGTTCTATACAGGACATCTGATTTTATACTCGCCAGGTTCAAGAGTTGATAATACATTCCGGCATAAAGGAGAAACCATGGTTTTCAGAAAGAGTATCTATACACAGGAAGTGAAGGATTTTGTGCTGGAAAGAATAAATACAGGAAAAATGACGGCCAATGATGTGGTTGAAAGGTATAAAATACCCAGAACCACTTTATTTAAATGGATGAAAAAGATATAATATGATACCAGATTATAAGCAGATTTATACCGACATTCTTGAAGAAAAATTTCCCGAAAAATTATCAGATGCCACCATCAGGCTCAAGCTGAATTCATTGCATTCAGCTTTTGATATTCTGAAATTTAACCAGCTGATTTTTGGCGAGGCTGAATATACGGTTAGCCTTAATAATCAGAAGCTTCGGTCTTATGATCAGGAATCTATTCTTAGGATTCTCACTTACCAAAAAAGAAATGGACTGACTAATCTTCAGGTGAGTCATCATTTTAAGATAAGCCGAAATACAATTGCCAGATGGAAAACCATTTTTAAATTATAAAAAGTATTGTATTCTGTTTAATCTAATTGTTTTATTTTTTTTCTATTACATTAGAAAGAATTGATTTTATGCTGTTTTGAATTTGTTTTTAAATTTATGGTTGAGTTTTTTATAACTCAACTTTTTATTTGTATTGAATGTGATGATAAGTTATTGGCATTTGTGAGTTTTACTACGCGTGAGTAGTATTGCGTAGCGGGAATTAATTTGTAATCGTCTGTGCTTGATAATTTTGTGGAAGTTAAATGTTCAGGTTAAAATTTTAATTATCAAACAACTATAACTTATTACAATGATGGAAACAAAATTTACAATGCCTTCAATCAAAGCCTTGTTCATCGCAATGCTCTTTGTTTTTGGAAAATCTTTTTCTCAAACCAATAATGGTGCAGTAGGGATTAATACTACAACCCCGAACGCTAATTCCGTTTTGGATGTTGTTTCAGGAAATAATAACAAAGGAGTCCTTATTCCTCGTTTAACTGAAGCACAGCGAAATGCAATTGTAATCAATCAATCCAATGATGATGGTCTGACGATTTACAACACCACAGAAGACTGTTTCAATTACTGGAGCCGTGCGGATAACGAATGGAAAAGTGTCTGCGGACAGATGGGAAAAGCTGTTTTTACCATAGATTGCTCCACGTCCAAAGCCATGGGTAGCTATGTAAAAGGAAAAGAGCTTACCAACTCAAATTATCTAAGCATTGCCGTGAATGTAACCAAACCGGGTAATTATACCATTTCAGGAACTACCACAAACGGATACAATTTTTATGGAACAGGTGTATTTTTAAATGCCGGAACACAAACCATACAGATTCCGGGACAGGGAACTCCCCAGAATATTCAGACGGATAATGTAGTTCTTGAAGCCAACGGAACTGAAGTAACTTGTACTCCAGCTATTTCTATTACGGTGCTAAGTCCTGCAGGTACATATACCATGAGCTGTGGTACTGCAACAGTAAATGGAGTATACAAAGTGGGGACAGCCCTAACAGCTTCGAATACAATTACCTTACCTGTGAATGTTTCAGCGTTGGGAAGTTACACGATTACTACCAATACCGTTGACGGAATTTCCTTCAGTGGTTCAGGTACATTTACGTCTACAGGAAATCAGAATATTACGTTAGGAGGAACAGGAACGCCAACCTCCACATCGGTGAAAACAATTACAATTACTTCTGACAGTCAGGGGGGAGTATCTACAACATGTTCTGTAAATGTAGTGGTTGTAATTCCTAAAAAAACAGTTCTCCATATCGGATTAGAAACAGCGTACGGTTATAGCGCCTATACCGGTCCCTCAAGAAGTCTGATGGATTCTCCCACAAATTTTGGTACTGCTGCTTCCAGTATTGTTAAATATGAAGGTTTTACCCATACTTCTTTGGGAAATTCCCCTTCATCAACTGCCCTTCAGACAGCGCTTAACAATAAGCCGGATATTGTTGTCATTGGCTACAACTACACACCTAATGCTACAGATGCAGGTTATATTGCTTCTTATCTTAATAAAAGAGGAGTTGTCATTGCGATGACGGATGATACGGGCACAGCACAGAATCTATTCAGAGGAATATTCTCTGATCCTACCATTTCAGCATCTTATGGAGGCGGTGCTGGATCTGTGTATGCTCTTACCAATAATGATGATCCTATCCTTAACGGGCCTTTTGGAGATGTAAGAGGGAAAAACTGGGGTGAAGATGCTTCTACCACAGTAAATATTTCAGGCCTGACAAGTGGATTTGTTCCATACAGTTATGCGCAGCCTATCAACAGCACAACTGCCAGAACAGGAATTTCAGGATTAAGAAATACAAGTTTAAACTTTGTATGGTTTGGGGATGGCGGCTTTCTAAGTAATGAAAATGCCAATGGAAATCAATATCCGAGTAATACAATAGAACCTTTTGTAGCACCAAGTACAGGAGGATATTTCCCAGTTCAGAAGTCTTCTTATGGCTATGCTGGAAACGGATATACAACTGGAGGAATGCAGGTTCAGAATTCAATCCTTTTTGCCAATATGATTGCCTGGGCAATAAAGCAGGCGGAATTTAACGGAATAAACACACAATGATAAAAGGTTTTTAAAGATGACTCCGGCACGATTATTCGTGCCGGAGTTTTTATTTTATATGTCTTTTAACTTCCTGTACAAGGTTTAATATGAATTCTACGGGAATATCGTCTTCCGTATCAATAAGAAGGATTTTAAACTTCTTTCTGCCGTCCTGGATCAGTTCTGGATAATCAAGTCTGTCACCATGATAAAAGCTCAGGTAGTGCTTTTTGTATTTTTTGCTGTAGTAGAAATAGCACAGCATTTTCTTTTTGTATTTGATAAACGGAAGACCGAAACTAAATGTTTCTGTAATGTTTTCCGGATCTGAAGCTAAGATCGTGTCACGTAAAAATAAAAGAGTACTTCTTTCAGGCTCTTCGATTCTGTAGAAATACTCTTGTATAGGGTTCATTTTAATTCAATTAAAAGATTAGTCGAAGTTTTGAAGTTCAACAAGTTTGTGATACATTCCTCTTTTTGCAATCAGGTCGTGGTGGGTTCCCTGTTCCACGATATCACCTTTTTCCATCACTACAATCCAATCTGCTTTCTGAATGGTGGAAAGACGGTGGGCAATGACTAAAGAAGTTCTGTTTTCCATCATTTTCTCCAGAGCATCCTGTACGAATCTTTCAGATTCCGTATCCAGTGCAGAGGTAGCTTCATCCAGAATCATGATAGGTGGGTTTTTCAATACTGCTCTGGCAATAGAAACCCTTTGTTTCTGACCACCGGAAAGTTTACCTCCGTCATCCCCGATATTGGAATCATATCCTTCAGGAAGTGTGTTGATAAATGCATCAGCATTGGCAATTTTAGCGGCTGCAATCACTTCTTCTCTGGTGGCATCAGGTTTACCCATCAGAATATTATTGTAAACGGAATCATTGAATAATACAGATTCCTGGGTTACCATTCCCAATAGCTTACGGTATTCTTGTAGCTTTAAATGTTTGATATCTGTTCCGTCAATCAGAATTTCTCCTTCCGAAACATCATAAAATCTTGCTAAAAGATTAGCAATAGTTGTTTTACCACTTCCACTTTGCCCAACAAGAGCAACAGTTTTTCCTTTTGGAATAGAAAGGGAGAAGTTTTTAAGAATCGTATGATCTTTATCGTAATAAAAACCAATATTATTAAATTCGATAGAATGCTTTAATGTTGAGATAGAAACAGGATTGGGTACTTCGTCAATTTTCACATCAGCATCAAGAATAGCTAAAACTCTTTCAAGAGAAGCTTCACCCTTCTGAACATTCGAAATAGATTGAGATAAACTTTTCACAGGAGGTAAAATCTGGAAGAAAATACCCAGGAAAACCAAAAAATCTGCAGGTGAAATACTTTGTTCTACAATGATTTGCTTTCCACCGTACCAGGCGATAATCAAGAACGTCACTGATCCTAAAAATTCGCTCATAGGAGAGGCCAGTTCTTTTTTTCTTCCTAAATTTATGGAGCTGTTGATCCATTTCTGCATAGACTGCATAAAACGGTTGTCCATTATTTTTTCTGCGCTGAAAATCTTAATTACCTTTGTAGATTTTAGTGTTTCATCTACGATTGAGAAAATATTCCCCATCTCATTTTGAGCCTGATGAGAATCTTTTTTCAGACTTTTTCCTATTAAAGCAATCATGGTTCCCATGACAGGCAATACTAAAAGAGAAAAAAGCGTCATCTCTGTACTTAAAAAGAAAAGCGTTACCAGTGTACTGATCAGCATGAAAGGTGCATTGATTAATTCAACTAAACTTCCTAAAATATTCCCTTCAACTTCACCCACATCATTGGACATACGAGACATCAGATCTCCCTTTCTGCTTTCTGTAAAAAAGGAAACAGGTAAAGCAAGAATCTTTCTGTACATTGCTCCACGAAGGTCTTTAGTAACCCCTACACGGTAATTGATCAATAAAAATGAACCTAAATATCTGAAAAGGTTTCTCAGTAAAAACATAAACGCTGTTACCACACAAAGCCACGCCAAAACGTTAAGTGCTCCATACTGGGTTACTAAACTCTGAACATAGTAATTGGCATATTCTTTTGCGTAGGAGAAAAAATCTAAAATTTCTCCCGAATACACAGGTGGATGGCTGTATTTTTTAGCCTCAATGGTTCCGAAAAGCATTCCCAAAACAGGTAGAATAGTCCCTAAGGAAGCAATCTGAAATACAGAATACATAAGATTGAAAAACAAACTTCCGTAGATGTATTTTTGGTGGGGTCTTGCGAACTTTAGTATTTTAATATATTGGTTCATTCAATGAAAAAATTGGATAGCAAAATTACGTAAAATTAAAAGATAAGACGTTCATAATCCTGTTTTACTTTACTGGATAAGTTTCAAAAAGTGTCTTTTTGTTACAACTCAGCACTATTAAGCATTATTTTTTTGCGTAAATAAGCCTGAACTTGGCTTAAGAACAGGAGATCGTAAGGTCTTGCTGTATAATAAAAAAAACTGCTGAAAGAGCAGTTTTTTATAATGATTTTACTTAAAATTTCACCTGATCATTGTACTTCGGAGCAAAATTTTTAGGACTCAGTTTGTCAAGTGTTTTTCCCAAATTATTGATGATCTGAGTCATATTATCAAAATCTACAACGTTGATGTCATCATTTTCATGGTGATAATGAGACGCTTTGGTCATATCAACAGTAGAAAATGAATGGGCAATGATTTTCTTTTTGACAAAGCTTACATTGTCTGAACGGTAGAATAGCTGCTGTTTTGCATAGGGATCAGCATTGATTTTTAATCCGTTTACTGCATTCTGATTGAAAAGCTCATCAAGATCTGAGAATCCGTCACCTGTCATATATAATGCATTTTTTCCCCATTGAGATTCTGTAGCAACCATTTCAAAATTGAAAAGAGCAGTCATTTTATTATAAATGTGATCCAGATTTTTATCTGTTGAAATCGCTCTTGAACCCAGCATTCCTTTTTCTTCTCCATTGAATGCCATGAACACCATAGAGAATTCCGGTTTTTTATTTTTAAAATAATCAGCAATACCCACCAGAGTAGTGATTCCACTGGCGTCATCATCTGCTCCGTTATAAATATTGTCTCCACTTTTATCACTGGTTCCGATATGATCAAAATGCCCTGAAAAACCCAGATACTGATCTGACTTTCCTTTTTTGATTCCGCAAACATTGTATACAGTCTTTCCATTGTAGTCAAAAGGCACCAGATACGATTTTCCGGTACAGTATTCCAGATTATTTTCTTTGAAAAGTTTCGCGATATAATTAGCTGCATTTTCATTTTCCTGAGTTCCGATTTCACGGCCTTTCATTTCATCTGAAGCGAGAGTGGAAAGAACTGTTTTTACTCTTTCTTTGGAAACTTCCTGTGCAAAGGAAAATATTGAGAACAGGGATAAAATAAGATACGTTAGCTTTTTCATTGTCTTTTGTTAAAATTATATGATCTGTCGTGTTTTTAATCAAAAAGTTGCAATGAATTTACATAAATTAATTTAAGAATGGATAACAAAAAAAAACAGCTCCTAAAAAGAAGCTGTTCTCACTCAAAAAATCGTTGTAAGGCTATCGAAGTCTGTCTACAGATTTTACGAGCCTCTCATCTTTACGGATGTAAATGTTTGCTATAAGCAGACAGATTACCGCAATCAATGGGAAAATCGGCTCAATACCCTTCTCAGGAATCTGAATTCCTCCGGATAAGTTTAGTAACCAGTACGCCAATACACCAATCAACAAAGCGTTTATAATGATGCTGATGGTATTCAGCAAAATTTGTCTTTTTCTGTTTTTGAAACTGAAAATACTTAATGCTCCAATAATAACAAGTACTATACAGCTTATATTAAGTAAAGGAATACTGTCTGAAATGACAACATCCTGTCCTGTTATAAAAAGGAAAACAGCAGCTAAAACTGCTAATAAAGTCCATATGGTTTGTATTCTCTGTAGCATTGAATATTAAATTCTTGGCAAAAATAATATAAATTTTGCACAATTCAAAAATAAGTGTAGATTTGCATTATACAATGTACTTGAAAACAAAAGTCACCGGACTTACTTTTCTTACTCACAATTAATTACATTTTTACATTAAATATGTTTAACATAGAAACGTTAAGGTCAAAATCCGTAACGGAACTGACTAAAATCTTAAAAGATTTGGGCGTTAAAGTTGCAAGAACCAGCAATGAAAATGACAAGATCTTTGCTATTCTTGACTTTCAGGCTTCTAACCCTAAAGTTGCAAAAGATTATTTCAACGCCACAGAAACCGCCAGTGTAAATACTGAAGAGGCTCCAGCAGAAAAACCTGCCAAAGCCCCGGCAAAAAAAGCTGCCCCGAAAAAAACAGCAGCCAAGCCAAAAGCACCAGCAAAAGCTCCGGTAGAAACTAAAACAGAGGAAATAGTAGAAGAAAAGGTAGCTGCTTCTGAAGACATAAAACCGGAAGAACCAAAAGCTGAAACCACTGTAGCAACAGTAACAGAAGAATCAGCAGCAACTGCTCAGGCAAAAAAGAAAAGAAAAAGAGTTTCTACCAATTCAGGAAATGTAGAAGTATCTCAGGAAAGAACTGAAACTCCAAAAAACACAGAACCTCAAGAGCCTGTTCAGGCCGAAGAAAAGCCTACTAATCCTCAACAACCACAGGCAAACAGACCCCAAAAAGGACACAACCATCCACAGAACAGTGGAAACCAACATAAAAATCAAAACCAACAACATCAGCATCAGCAGCATCAAAACCAAAATCAGAATCAAAACAGACATTCTGAAAAGGCAGAGGAGCAGAACGAGCATAAAAAAGAATTCAATTTCGATGGATTGGTAAGTATTGAAGGTGTTTTGGAAATCTTACCTGATAACTACGGATTTTTACGTTCCTCAGATTTCAGCTATATCTCTTCTCCGGATGATGTGTATGTATCTACAGCACAGATCAGGAATTATGGGCTAAAAACCGGAGATACAGTGAAAGGAATTGTAAGACTTCCAAAAGAAGGAGAGAAATACTTTTCATTATTAAAACCTACAGAAGTAAACGGACGTGATCTTGCATTCATCAAAGACCGTGTAGCTTTTGAATATCTTACTCCGCTTTTCCCGGAAGAAAAATTCAATTTGGCAGGAAGCAATTCTACCATTTCTACCAGAATTGTAGATTTATTTGCACCTATTGGAAAAGGTCAGAGAGCAATGATCGTTGCACAGCCTAAAACAGGTAAGACGATGTTACTGAAAGATATTGCTAATTCTATTGCAGCCAATCACCCGGAAGTATATATGATGGTTCTTCTGATTGATGAACGTCCGGAAGAGGTTACTGATATGGAAAGAAGCGTAAATGCAGAAGTAATTGCCTCTACATTTGATGAAGCAGCAGAAAAACATGTGAAAGTAGCCAACCTTGTTCTTGCAAAAGCACAAAGAATGGTAGAATGCGGACATGATGTAGTGATCTTACTGGATTCTATTACAAGATTAGCAAGAGCTTACAACACCGTAACGCCTGCATCTGGTAAAGTACTTTCCGGTGGAGTAGATGCCAATGCTCTTCACAAGCCAAAAAGATTCTTCGGTGCGGCAAGAAAAATTGAAGGAGGAGGATCTCTGACAATCATTGCGACTGCATTAATTGATACAGGATCTAAAATGGATGAAGTTATCTTTGAAGAATTCAAAGGTACGGGTAACATGGAACTTCAGCTGGACAGAAAAATTGCCAACAGAAGAATTTATCCTGCTATTGATCTTATTTCTTCCAGTACCCGTAGAGATGATCTGCTTCTGGATGAAGTAACTTCTCAGAGAATGTGGATCTTCAGAAAATATCTTTCTGAAATGAATCCTGTAGAAGCTATGGAATTTGTTAATAAAAACATCAAAGGAACTCTGAATAATGAGGAATTCCTGATGTCTATGAATAAATAAATTTAATTTAATATTGTTAAATAGAAAGCACGGATCATTGGGGTTCGTGCTTTTTATTAATATGATAAAAAAATTAAAACTTAATTCATTCTAAATCAATATATCAATGTTAAAGATTTATTAAAGTAATCCACAATCCTTGATAATACCTTAAATATTGGCTAATTTTGAAGTATAACATTAAAAATAAAGATTATGTCATTTGAATTACCAAAACTAGGATATGCATATGATGCATTAGAGCCAACGATCGATGCAAGAACTATGGAAATCCACCATACAAAACACCACCAGGCATATATTGACAATTTAAATAAAGCAATTGAAGGAACTGAATTAGCAGGAAAAACTATTGAAGAAATCTGCCAGACAGGAACTGACAAGCCAGCAGTAAGAAATAACGGAGGAGGTCACTTCAACCACACTCTATTCTGGGAAATTTTAACTCCTGGAGGAAGCAAAGAGCCTGTAGGAAATGTAAAGGCAGCTATCGAAAATTACGGAGGTCTTGATAAATTCAAAACTGATTTTTCTGAGGCTGCTAAAACAAGATTCGGTTCAGGATGGGCTTGGTTAGTTAAAAATGCTGACGGTTCTGTATCTGTTTCTTCTACACCCAACCAGGACAACCCATTAATGCCTGTAGCAGACGTTAAAGGAACTCCTGTTTTGGGATTAGACGTTTGGGAGCATGCTTATTATTTAAACTACCAAAACAGAAGACCTGACTATGTTTCTGCATTCTTTGATGTAGTAAACTGGGATAAAGTAGAAGAATTATTCAATAAATAATTTTCAGCTATTATAAAAATGAAAAGGTTCAGATTACTCTGAACCTTTTTTATTGAGGATTGTTTTAAATTTATCTTATTGCATCGCTTCCGGATAATCCATTCAATCTTAGCTTATACTTCCAGTTTACATAGGCGAAAACCTGGTATAATTTATATTCAAACTTGATTCCATAATTTTCCTTAGGATCATAATCGATTCCGGATTCAATAATATTTCTGTATCTGCCGGAATGATAATAGCTGTTCCACTCATTGACCAAAAATGTGTTTTTTGTCTTCAGATAAGATTCTGTGTACTGGCTGATAGGTCTGGCAACAGCGCTCAGAAAATAATCGAATTGGGTATCGATAACCGTAAGGTCCCATTCTCCGTCTTCATTTTTAGAAGGCTTCATTTCATGTTGCTCTTTATCTTTCTTTGGTGTTTCCTGAGAAAAACAGCTGAAAGGTACCAATGCAATCATTACTAATAAAATAATACTTTTCATGATATAGGTATTTATATAAAAAAGCACTCCAATAAGAGTGCCTAACTTTTTTATGGTTCTTTCTGAAGAACTACAAATGCAGGAAAGTGGTCACTGTAGCCTCCTGTAAACTGATCTCCATTCCATGATCTGAAAGGATATCCTTTGTAATTTCCTTCTTTATTGACAAGATAAGCTGGAGCGAAAATTTCTGCTTTGTACACAGAATATTCTTTAGTTACCTGATCTGAAATTACGTTTTTAGAAACAATAATCTGGTCAAACAGGTTGGGAGCATCCTGATAAGCCAAAGAAGCAACTCCTTTCTTATATAAAGGATACATCAGGTTAAGATAAGGAGTTTCCTCGCTTAAATCTTTTGGATTGGCCTGGGCTTTCAAATGGTTTTTTAAACTTGGGCTTACAGGATCGTCGTTAAAGTCACCCATAGCAAAAAGTTTGGTAGTAGGGTCTGCAGTCCTTACGCTGTCCATCTGCTGTTTTAATAAGGCAGCCGCAGCATTTCTTTTAGGTAAAGAAATTGCTTCACCACCTCTTCTTGAAGGCCAGTGGTTCATAAAAAATGCTACTTTTTCATTGTCCAGAAATCCTGTTACGACAAGGATATCTCTTGTGTATTCTCTTTTTCCGTTGTCACCGTAAATTACCAGTTCTTTTTTTAATGAATTGGTAGGGGTAAATCTTCTTTTCTGATAGATCAATGCCACATCAATTCCTCTATAGTCATAAGAGTTGTAATGAATAATTCCGTAGTCATATTTCTTTAAAGCAGGTTCGTTCACAAGGTCCTGGATGACCTGTCTGTTTTCAACCTCGATTAAGCCTACTACTGCCGGAGCTGTTTTGGTATATTGTGCTCCCATTTCAGAAATCACCTTTGCTTCGTTAGCCAGTTTTGCCTTATAAATTTTAGATCCGTAGTTCTTAGCACTTTTAGGAGTAAATTCTTCAGAACCACTTTGAATTCTTACTGCTTTTTTCCCTTTTAATGCACCGTCACTCCAGGGTCCGTCGTATTTTTCTGCTTCCAGAAACTGAATAGAATCCATAGGGATACTTCTGTGGAAAGCAGGGTTTTTAATGTCTTTGGTTCCATCAATATAATCAGCTGAGCGGATAGTATCCCAAAGGTTTTCTACATTTAAGAAACCTACGGTTGCTACTTTTCTCAGTTTTCCTTGTTGTTGGGAGAATGCCACGATCGAAATAAACAGGGCAAACAGACTCGAAAATCTCTTCATCTCTTTGGAGTTTTATTATACTATTAATTACAAATTTACTTTTTTTTAACTTGCTGCGTTTTAAATATTTGTAAATTTAAAAGCAGTAATTTGAAGCTCTCTTTTATAATGATTCTTAAAAGATTGCAATGTTAAGGAAAAATAACGTTAAAAAAGTTCTGAATTGCAAAATTTGATTAATTTTGTGCCCCCAACTTTTAAACTGTTGAAAATTAACAATAAAAGTATTAAAAAATAAATATACTCATGATTAAAAAATTATCATTGATCTCTTTATTTACTTTGCTGCCTGCGTCTTATTATTATGCGCAGACAACTGTGTTTGCGTATCTTAAGGATGCGGATGGCAAGCCTGTTGAGCAAGCAAGTGTAGATTTAAAAGGAGCAGGAAATGATGCAAAGGCAGACAAAATCGGATATTTCCAATTTAAAGATTTGATGCCTGGACATTATCAGATTATGGTTACAAAACCCAATTTTGAAACTAAAATTTTTGAATTTGACGTAACCAGTGATGAGAAAAGAAAAGATCTTGGAGTAATTACTCTTTATTCTGCACTGAATGGTGCTGATCAAGGGTTAGCTATCATAGAAGATTCTGGAGAAAGTGATGGCGGTGGTGCACAGCAAACGGCCACGGTAGGTTTATTGCAATCTTCTCAGGATGTTTTCAGCAGAATTGCAAGTTTTGATTTAGGCCCCTACTGGTTCCGTCCAAGAGGAATTGATAGCAGAACAGGTGAGAACATGATCAATGGGGTTTCTATGGCTGCAGCTGATAATGGAGATGTAGACTTCAGTACCTGGGGAGGGTTGAACGAAATTACCCGTTACCCGGAAATTGCAGCTAACCATGCCCCTTCAGAATATGCCTTCGGAGGAACTACGGGAGTATTTTATAAAAATACAAAAGCCAGCGAGTACAGAAAAGGGAGCCAGTTGACATACTCTCTGACCAACAGAAATTATACCAACAGATTATCCTACAGATTTTCATCCGGAATGAATAAGAACGGATGGGCATTTACAGGAATGATCGCAAGGAGATGGGCACAGGAAGGGATTCAGGATGGTACCGCTTATGATGCATACAGTGGATATGTCGGTATTGAGAAGAAATTCAGCGACAGCCATACCATGACCTTAAATGCCATTGGTTCTAAATATGCCAGAAGCTCTTCAAGTCCAAGTACTCAGGAAGTATATGACTTCAGAGGTGTTCATTACAACTCTTACTGGGGATGGCAAAACGGAGATAAAAGAAATGAAAGAGTGAAAAGAGGTTTCCAGCCGATGATCCAATTACAGGATTTCTGGAAAATCAATAAAAACTCTCAGTTATGGACGTCTGTTTCTTACCAGTTTGGGAAAGAATACAGTTCAAGATTGGATTGGTACAGAGCTAATAACCCGTCTCCAACTTATTACCGTAATCTGCCAAGCTATTGGTTAAACTATAAAGATCCGTCTCCGGAGCAGGCTGCCAACATCGGAATCACAAGAGACTGGTGGACCAATGATGACCAGTCACACACACAGATCAACTGGGATAATCTTTATAATGCCAACCGAAATGTAGAATACAATGCATTATTGGGAGGAAGAAGAGCCGCTTATTATCTTGTGGATGACGTAAAAGATGATAAAGTATGGAATGTATCTACCCACTATACTTATAACTTCACCGATACTTCCCGTTTTATTTTAAACTTATCTTACCAGAACTACAGATCTGAGCAGTACAGAGAAGTGAATGACCTGTTAGGAGCTGATTTTGCCCTAAATATGGATCCATTTGCATCCAATACCACGGCAGGAAGTGTTTGGGGAAAATTCAATACAAGAGAAAGCGATACTGATGTTGCCAAAAGAGAAGGGGATAAAATCGGGTACAGCTATATTTTCAGAAGACAGGAATTCAAAATAAATCCTGCTTTCAAATTCTCCACCGGAAAATTTGATGTTTTTATTTCCGGATTATTTGGTTATACATCAAACAGCAGAGAAGGATTATTCCAACACTACCTGTATGAGTCTTCTTACGGAAAAGGAGCAGACCAAAACTTTTGGAATGCTGGTGTTAAAGGACAGGTTACTTATAAAATCAATGGTAGAAACTTCCTGGTTTATAACGGAGCTTACTTCTCGCAGTCTCCTTTCCTGAATGATATTTACTTTAATACCAGAGTAAGTGGTGTTACCACTCCTGGTATCAAAAATGTTGTTGTTGATGCCAACGATCTGAGTTATGTAATCTCTACTCCGATTGTTAAACTTAGATTGACCGGTTACCTTGTTAATACTCAAAACGAAACAAGTGTACAAAGATATTTTGCACAGGGAGTTAAACTAACAAACCTTACTGAAAGTGGTGATCAGGCTCCGGTTCAGGATGGAGCTTTCATTACGCAGGTACTGGCAGGTGCAAATAAAAGAAATATGGGAATTGAGCTTGGTGGACAAGTGAAAGTAACTCCTAACTTAACTGCCAGTGGGTTATTAAGCTTAGGACAATACACTTATACCAATAATCCTACTGTTTATTTTGCATCTGACGCTGTTGGAACGTTCAGAGAGCTTGACGGAAATGGAAATATCGTATCAAGATCTTATACCAACATGGGTGAGGCTACTCTTAAAAATTACAGACAAGGGGGTACTCCTCAGGAAGCATATACACTAGGTCTTCGTTACAGCAGCACTAAAAACTACTGGTGGGTAGGAGCAACTTGGAACTATTTTGGGCATTCATTCTTAGACCCGTCTCCGGTGACCAGAACAGACAGATTCTATACCAATCCTGGCACACCAGGAGTGCCTTATGACCAGGTAAATGATGAAGAACTAGCAAGAGTTCTTACGCCTACAAAGCTTCCTTCAGCATTCTTCTTCAATGTCAATGCAGGGAAGTCCTGGATGATTGGTAAGTATTATGTATTGGTGTCTGCATCGGTAAATAACATCCTTAATAACAGAAATTATATTACAGGAGGATTTGAACAGACCAGAAACGTTAACTATATTGATTACGCTAATGATTATGACAGTGGCAATATGGTATTTGCACCAAAGTATTGGTATAATCAGGGTAGATCTTATTTTGTTAATCTTCAATTCAGATTCTAAAAACTAAAATTAAAAATCGAAAACAATGAAAAATATATATTTTAAAGCGGCGATCTTTAGTGCTATTTCAATACTTGCATTCTCGTCTTGTGTAAAAACTGATGATTATGAATTACCGGAAATTAAATGTACCAACAAATTTGCAGCAGCTAATCACCCGTTAACTGATCTTGCTACCATTGCAAAAGCAAAACCAACTGAAGCTGATATCATTAAAGAAGATTACATTGTTGAAGCTTATGTTTCTTCAAGTGATGAATCAGGAAATATCTATAAAATGATGTTCCTTCAGGATAAACCTGAAAACCCGACGCAAGGGATTGAAATTGACATCGATGGTGGAAATCAGTATCTTGATTATCCTACCGGATCTTTAGTAAGAATCAATCTTAAAGGATTGATAGTTCAAGGTATTAATGGGAATATTAAAGTAGGTTCTTTTGATCCTAATTATCCTATCGGTAGAATCAACCCAAATAAACTATCCAATTACATGGCAAGAGTTTGTGACGGACAAAAGGCTGTTGTAACTGCAATAAAGCCATTAGAGTTTAATTCTATCGCTGATGCTCTTAAAAATGGTGCTCACATCAATCAGCTTGTAAAAATTAAAAATGTTCAGTTCGAAGATCCTGAATTGACAAAAACTTTTGCTGATGAATCAGGAACAGGAGACCGTTATATCACTGATAAAAAGGCTGGTAGATTAGATCTTCGTTTCAGTAACTATGCAACTTTTGCGAAATCGCCGATCTCTCCTAAATATGCAAAAAGTGGTGATATCGTTCTTCTACTAAGCCGTTTTACCAGCTCAAGTAATGCAACGATTTTCACAGATCAGGCTTATATCAGAAATCTTGATGATATTAACTTCCCTAACGACAGATTCAATCCGGGTGAACCTGATGCTCCGTCTGCTTCTGCTGTAAACCTTTTCGCAGGTTCTGACTTTGAAAACTGGACATCTTTCTTATCAAGTGTAAATACTTTCGGTCTTAAGCCTTACGCTACACAAGGTGTTGGTCTTGGGTATAATGGTACAAATTCACTTCAGATCAAAGGAACTCCTACAGCTAACGATTATGTATTTACCTCCGTGGCTACTACAGGAATCCCAGCGGTGCCAAAGAGAATTACTATGTATATCAAAGGTACTGCAACAGGGAAAAGTCTTTCTTTCAACGTATATAAAGCAGGTGGAGGCTTCTACGTATTCAACTTAGGAACATTTTCTACCGGTGCTACTTTAGGAGTAGAAAGTGCTAACTCTTACAACGGTTCTATCAATACAAATGGACAGTGGAGATTAGTTGAGCTTACCCTTACAGGAATTGCAGATATTAACACTACAGCCGGAAAAGATATGTTTGCGATTAAAACAGGAAATGGTGGTATATATGATGTTCAGATTGATAACATCAAAATTGAGTAATTCATTAGGATAAAATATATTCTAATACACTTTATAAAAATCGGGCAGCTTGAAAGCTGCCCGATTTTTATTTATACGAGATTTTACTTGCGTTTATTTAACCGTAATTGTTGGATCCCAGTAAAAGTAACCGTACAGAATCTGTTTGTTACTGTCGTTAGGATCTAAAATATAAAGTCCAAACTGTACATAGAAATTCTCTGTTCCTGTAGCTTTTACTTTGGAGTCGATACTCGCAAAAGTGATATCGGCGCTGGCGGCAGGAAGGCCATTTTGAGAATTCAAATTGGGTACGGCAGCCTTCTTTCTTTCCACAGAATTGTATATAAAGCTGTTAAAAACCTGATCGCCTGACCAGTACTTAATATTATAGATGATTACTGCATCATCGGAGTTTTGGTATATTGATGTTCCCCTGAAAGAAACAGTATCTCCGGCTCTTGCACTGAAATTCAGATCAGCTGTACCTTGTCCGGAAATAGCGTTGGCATTGGAAACAATCATATGTTGGCTGTTATGATCAATTCCGGTAGGATTATTAGGGTCTGTACTTGGATTTTTATACGTTCCTCTTACATAATCCGTGTCAATAACGATCAGGACATCAATTTCCTGACTGGATGATTTTAGTTCTATATCTTCCATGATATTTAGTTTTGTTTGGTGTTTTCTTACTCATTGGGCTTTTCAGATTCCGCCCCGTTATTAAAGTGATACGGCTTCACTGATTGAGTTGTAATTACAATACAAATGTACATGGCTGAAAATGAAAATATTAGAGTGGAAATGCTGAAATTTTTGATTACGTATTTGTACTTAATTAATCTCTTTTTAGTGACTTTTTAAAGCTTCAAAAAAATACCCTGAAAAGTTCAACTTTACAGGGCACCCATTTTATAATGGTTAAATCTAATTTTCGTTTAAAAAGAAACCTCATTCACTTCTTTTCCTCTTTGGAAGTTCATTGTTTTCTGGCTGCCTTTGTAGGCAATGTTTACCAGGTTGATCTGCTTAGGAAAAGCGCTTAAAAGGATCGTATTTTTAATCTTTAAGGTATTGATATCCGAAACACCTCCGGTTTCAAAATATACCCATACAGTTTCTCCACTGACCTGACTTCCTGTGAAGGTAATCGTTTTGGGAGACCCATTGACAAAAACATCAAAATTATTGTTCACATATTTTTTACCTCTGCTTCAAATCCTGCCGTGTTAGGGTTGATTTTAATAGCATCAGAGATATGGCTTGTATTCATTTTTGTGGTAAACTTCAATGTCTTGCTTCCATCAATATAGTCAACTTTGGTCATTGAAGAGAAAAAGTCTACATACATAAAACTCATTAACACAAAAAATGTTAAAATTCCTGATATATATAAAAGTTTTTTCATCTTAATTAATAGATTTACAATCATACTTGCTAGTTATAAGTCACAAATAATATGCCAATTAGAAATTTACATTTACAGAATATTTATCATAAAAGGCTTTAATATGCGCTACAGCCTCATCAGCCGTATCTACCACACGATAAAGATCAAGATCATCTTCCGCAATCATTCCCTCTTTTAACAGAGTTGCTTTAAACCAATCCAGTAATCCACCCCAGAATTCACTTCCTACCAAAACAATGGGGAATTTTCCAATTTTGTTGGTTTGAATCAAGGTCATCGCTTCAGTCAGCTCATCCAGTGTTCCGAATCCTCCAGGCATTACTACGAAACCTTGAGAGTATTTTACAAACATCACTTTTCTCACGAAAAAGTAATCAAAGTTCATAGAATAAGATTTGTTGATGTAAGGATTGAAATGCTGTTCAAAAGGAAGATCAATATTAAGTCCTATAGATTTCCCTTTGGCATTAAAAGCTCCTTTATTTCCTGCTTCCATGATCCCCGGGCCGCCTCCGGTAATAATTCCGAAACCTAGTTTGGTGATCTTTTCAGCGATATCTACCGCCATTTCATAATATTTGTTCTCCGGCTTCAGTCGGGCAGAGCCAAATATAGAAACGCATGGGCCAATTTTAGCCAGTTTTTCATAGCCGTCTACAAATTCAGCCATGACCTTGAAGACCATCCAGCTGTCTTTGGTGATTGTTTCGTCCCAGGTTTTCTGTCTGAAACTGTTATGCAGTTTTGTTTCGTTACTATCAAATTCTGGATTTACTAAACTTTCATCCCTGGTTCCATCAATTTCCATTGCAAAAATTTATTTAAAATGTTTTTCGGCTTCTATTATGGAGGATGGTCTTCCGACATCAATAAGAATACTGTCGTGTACAAAACCATGTATATGCTCGGTCTGCATCAGATCCAGATATTCTTCCATAACAGAGAATTTGCCTGTTCTTTTTATTTTTTCGAAGATGACAGGATTGATACAATGAATTCCGCTGAATGCAAGGGCTCTAAAACCTTTATTGAATTCTGCCAACCTTTGTTCACCAGTCTGTACATTCAGCCAGCCTCTCAAAACCATATCATCATTGAAAAGGAGTTTTCTCGAACTTTCTCTGTCCGAAACCGCTAAAGTAGCAAAATCTTTTATCTTTTTGTGGTATTCTACCAATGCATTGATGTTCAGGTCTGTTAGAATATCAGCGTTCAGGATTAAAAAATCTTCTCCATGATCTAGGAATTTTCTTGCAAATATCAAGCCGCCACCAGTTTCCAGAAGTTCATTGGTTTCATCAGAGATTTCAATCTTGCACCCGAAATTATTGTTTTTATTCAGGAAATCAACAATCTGTTCTCCAAAATGATGAATGTTGATAACAAAATCCTTTATTCCGAAACTTTTCAGGTAATTAATATTTCTTTCCAGAAGCGGAATTTCATTTACCTTGGCGAGTGCTTTTGGGTGATGATCTGTAAATGGCTTAAGCCTGGTACCTTTTCCAGCTGCGAAAATTAAAGCTTTCATTTTTTATAATTGATAAATGGTAATTGATGAATGATAATACTTTGTATCATCGATAAATGAAATTAAATCATTTATCAATGATCACTTATCATTTATTTATTCAGTTGCGGTTGTTCATCGTGGTGAAGAGTTACCTGAGTTCCTTCAGGATATTTTTCTCTGATAAATTCTGCAATTTTTATAGCGGAATATACTGATCTGTGCTGTCCGCCTGTACATCCGAAGTTGATTTGAAGATGTTCAAAGCCTCTTGCAAGATAATCGTCAATATTGATGGAAACCAGAGATTTTATAAGTTCTAAAAACTTTGGCATTTCTGTTTTGGTTTCCAGATATTCCTGAACTCCGATGTCATTTCCGGTCTGGATTTTATATTCTTCAATTCTTCCGGGATTTAAGATTCCACGGCAGTCAAAAGCGAAACCTCCGCCATTTCCGGAATTATCTTTGGGAATTCCTCCTTTTTTGTATGAAAAACTGTGTATCTCGATGTGTAGCATATTTTTTATTTTTAAACCATTAAGGTTTATTTAGTTATGTTGAAGTTGCTTTATGCTTGCTCAAATATTTTCAATCTATCAGTCTGAGCGGAGCCGAAGACTTATTTATTTATTATTTCTTCAATTTTTTGCTTTGCCTTATCAGACGTTAACTGCTGAATTACTTTTTTCAGTTCCGGATAATTATTCATCTGTTCCCATGAGTCTGCAAATTGGGTAATATTTTGTATCCCTTTCTCAAGGCTGGCCATGAAATGCTGCTTTCTCTGAATCAATCCTCGGAATCCATAGGCTCCCAAAACCTGTAAAAATCTCATCATCTGAATAGGCATTACTGCATTTTTCAGTTGGATTCTTGTTTCAGGATCTTCAAACTGTTGAATATAATATTCGAGCATTTCCTGTTTGAAATTTTCCGGGAAATTAGCTTTAGCCTGAAAAAGAAAAGAGATGACATCATACATCAACGGGCCTTTCATAGCCGATTGGTAATCGATGAAAGAGATTTCATTCTTTTCATTCACCATAATATTTCTTGCCTGAAAATCGCGGATCATAATTCCTTTAGGTTCAAGGTTCTCAATGAGCACTGCAATTTTTTTAAATTCTTTAAGAAGAGTAGACTTGTTGTATTCGAGTTCCAGAAAATCGGCGACAAAGTTTTTAAAATAATAAAGATCATGAATCACAGGAAGCTCATCATAACTTTCATATTCAAAGTTTTTTGAAAAATCAATTTTCCCCTGAGTCTGTAGCTGCAATTGGTAAAGCTTTTGTAAAGTCTGCTGAACCAAAGATTTTATATTGGGAGATAATTGTTCTTTTGTAATCACCTCGGAAAGTGTTTGTTGCCCTAAAAATTCCTGGATATACATCTTCCTGTCATCTGAAACAGCGAGGATGGAAGGAGTATTAAGACTCAGGTCAGCGAATACTTCGGAATAGTAAAGAAAACTTTCATTTTCCGGAATATTTTCATTGTACGTGATAATGTATTTCTCAGTACCGGCAGTGGCCAGAAAATTTACCCTCGCAGAGCCGCTTTGAGCTAATGTGACGAATTCGGAAGATTTTTTACCTATATGGTTTTCAAAAAATCGTTTTGCGTTTTCAGAAGTCATAATATGGAAACAAATATACTAAATTAACATGAGTTGGAAATGATAGATTTAAGAAGTGATGGATGAAGATCAAAGAGTTATTATCATGGAGATGTAGAATTTTGGTTTTATTAATTGTTTTTGTGAAAAATTTTCAATGTAAGTCTGGTAATTATATGGTTTGAACTCTTGTTTTTAACTTTCTTTATTCAAATTCAGGATATTACACACTAATTTTTATCTTTGTACTATGCTGAAAGACTTTAAACCTGTTTTGGGTATCTTATTGCGTTTTATTATTATTTATCTGGTGCTGCTCTTTGCCTATCAGTTCTATCTGAATAGTGGGAAAGACTCCGGATTGGATTCTTTTTCAAAGATGATAGCCAATCAGGTGACAGCTGTTCAGAATTCGATAGGTTACCCTACAGAACTTTATGACGATCTAAAGAACGAACAGGTTTGGTTTTATGTTAAACAGAATTATGTGACGAGAATGGTGGAGGGTTGTAATGCGATTTCTGTTATCATTTTATTTGTGTCTTTTGTTTTTGCTTTTTATAAAGGAACGAAAACTTTTGTTTTTGTGGGAGCGGGACTGGTATTATTGTATGTTATCAATCTTTTAAGAATTATAGGATTGAATATTGTCATGTCAGATCATAAAGAATACGGAAAGATGTTTCACGATTTTATTTTCCCTTCCATTATTTATGGAAGTGTGGTTGCCCTTTGGCTGATCTGGATTAAATTTTTTGCCTTAAAACATGAAAATTCTTAGCTGGTTTCTGGTTATCGCAGGTATATGCGGATTGATAGGGGTAAGAGCTTTGGAAGGTACTCTTTTTTATGACCCATTTTTAGACTACTTTCACGAAGCCAATAAACATATTGAGTTCCCTGCCTTTGAATGGGGAAAACTGATTGCAGGACATGTATTCAGGTTTATTTTAAATCTTCTTTTTTCCTGCCTGATTATTTACGGGTTATTCAAAAATAAGAACTGGACCATACAGGGAGCTGTAATGATGATTGTCGTTTTTGCTATTACATTCCCGATTTACCTGTACTGTATTCATAACAAATTTGAAATAGGATATCTTTTTCTTTTTATATGAGAAGATTTGTCATCCAGCCTTTGATTATACTATTGATAGTACCGATGTTCTATTATAGGAAGAAGATGGGCGGTGAACAAGGCTAGAAAAGAGAATCCGAATTTTTATTCTCCCTCAACAATTGTGTGTTTATCCACACTCGTTACATTTTCCGGAGTCCATTCTACACGTTTAACGAATTTTTTTTCGCGGACAGGACATTCCTTGATCTGACAAACCGGACATGAAATTGGTTTACAGTCGTCCATATGGAAATTGAATTCAATATTGCGTTTTATATTTTTAGCAAGAAGGAGAATTACTTTTTCCATTTCATTGTGTGCATCGCGAAGGTCATAATACCAGGGAAGGGTAATATGCGCATCAATGTGAAGGGAAGCACCAAACTGCTGTATTTTCATATTGTGTACATCAATCCATTCTACATGTCTGCTGCCTTCAAGGATTTTAATCACCTGATTTAATATTTCAGGATCCTGTTCATCCATAATTCCGCTTAAAGATTTTCGGACGATTTTATAGCCTACAAATATGATATAAAGTCCAAAACTTAATGCTACTACAGAATCCAGCCAATAGATTTTGGTGAAATAAACAATGATTAAACTGACCACTACGCCAAGGGTGGTAATGGTATCGGACTGAAGGTGTTTACCGGACGAAATAAGAACCAGAGAATTCTCTCTTTCCCCTTTTTTATAGAGATATATCCCAGCAGGTAATTAACAACTGCAGTGGCTGCAATAATCCATATCCCAAGATCAATTTTACTGAGTGTTTTTCCTACAATAAGGCTGTGAATTCCTTCGTAGATAATCATAACACCGGCTATGGCAATCAAAGCTCCTTCAATTCCGGAAGTCACGAATTCTACTTTCCCATGGCCATACGGGTGATCCTCATCTTTAGGTTTCGCTGCAAGATGAAGAGAATACAATCCCATAAATGCACTGATGACATTAACGATGCTTTCCATGGCATCAGAAAAAACAGCATCAGAATTAGTCAGTTTCCAGGCAATGATCTTTCCGATAAAAAGGATAATTCCAAATGTGGCAATAAGCTTTTGAAATCCTATTTTCTCTTTGTGGGTATTTTTCTGGGTATTCATATAAGTGTTTGATAAAAAAAAGAATCTCAATTCTGAGACTCTTTTTATTTTTGTTAGTTTATACTAAGTTGTTTGCTACCAGGTATTCTGCAATTTGTACAGCGTTTGTTGCTGCTCCTTTCCTCAGATTGTCTGCAACGATCCAGAGGTTGAGCGTTTTGGGCTGGGACAGATCCCTTCTGATCCTTCCAACGAAAACTTCATCTTTTCCTTCTGAATAAAGAGGCATCGGGTAGTGGTTGTTTTTTACATCATCCATTACGATTACTCCAGGAGTTTCAGATAAGATTTTTCTTACTTCGTCCAGTTCAAATTCATTTTCGAATTCGATGTTTACACTTTCAGAATGTCCTCCCTGAACCGGAACTCTTACAGCAGTTGCTGTTAAGTTAAAGGTATCGTCTCCTAAAATTTTCTTAGGTTCCTTCATCAGTTTGATCTCTTCTTTTGTGTAATCATCATCAGCAAATACATCACAGTGTGGCAATGCATTTTTGAAGATCTGATATGGATATACTTTTTCAGTAGTTTCATCTCCGCTGATTTCACCGTTTAACTGGTCTACAGCAGCTTTACCTGTTCCTGTTACAGACTGGTAAGTAGAAACGATTACTCTTTTTAAATCATATTTTTTGTTCAATGGCCCAAGAACCATTACCAATTGAATGGTAGAACAATTCGGATTTGCGATGATTTTATCTTCTTTTGTTAAAACATCAGCATTGATCTCAGGAACGACTAATTTTTTGTCAGGATCCATTCTCCATGCAGAAGAATTATCAATTACTGTTGTTCCTGCTTCTGCAAATAAAGGAGCGAATTCAAGAGAAGTAGATCCACCTGCAGAAAAAATAGCAATATCCGGTTTGGCAGCTATAGCGTCCTTCATGCTTACGATGGTAAATTCCTTCTGTTTATACTTCACCTTCTTGCCTACAGATCTTTCGGATGCTACCGGGATTAATTCTGTTACAGGGAAGTTTCTCTCCTCCAAAACTTTAAGCATAACTTGTCCAACCATTCCTGTTGAACCTACTACAGCTACTTTCATTGATTTAAATAAAAATTTAAGATTAAACTATTTATAAATTATAACGCATATAATTTTTTTGTCTGTTTTAAGCCCCGAAGACTCTTGTCCAAGGGAATGCAAATGCAAATAAACCTACTGCAATCAATCCCATAATTACTACTCCTAAAGAAATAGTATCATTGGATTTTACTTTTTTGTTGACAATAGTCATCAAAACTGCCGCAATAAGCATAGAGAATGGATGTTCAACATATTGGAATCTCAATGCCGCATTTTTCATTACTTCTCCCATATTTAATCCTTTGCTGAACGTGGTGATCAACATAATGATTCCCAATAAAAACTGAACGTGGAAGAAAATCATCGTGAAAAGCGTTGTTTTCTTCAAAAATTTGTTCACTTTTCCACTGAAACCGAACATGGTAGCTAAAAGTGCAATGACAAATAATGTTACCAAAAGAATTTCAAGATACCCGAAACCTTTGTGGGCATTAAGTAAAATGTTGTAAAAATCCATAATCCTATTTTTTTGTACACAAAGATAACAAAAATCCCGGCTCAAAGCCGGGATTGATATTGAGAAAATCTAATATTATGATTTTATTAGAAGTTGAATGATAAGGTTGCTGCCCAAGTAGTTCCGAAACCGAAATAAGCACGGTTACCCGTTGCAATACCATTGTACATTCTACCAGCTTCTTCATAAGTTTTTCCTTTATCAGGATCATTGTTTGCTGTAATTTTATCCGTTCCAAATATACTTGTTGCAGAATCAGAAATATAAATTTTATCAAACAAGTTATAAACGTTAGCTCCGATTGTGAAGTACTGAGCTTCGTTTTGTAATCTGATTTTGTAAGAGAAACCTACATCAAATAAGTTGAAGTCAGGTAATTTCAATACTCCTCTGTCCTGAGCTGCAACATTGGTGAATGTTCCGGCGTCAATAGTAGAATAAAGTTTACCTACATATCTCCATGTTCCGAAAATATTAAGATCTTTTACTGGTTTTACAGTAAGTCCTAATGATGCAGTCATCTGAGGAATACTGTTGTTACTTGAACCTCCTACTTTTACTTTATCTAAGTATAGTTCGTTTCCTGCTGAACCTGCTAAAGTAACAGGATTATTATTATCGTCGAATGAAGCTACATTAGCATTTCCTTTATAATAGTAATCTCCCCAAGAGAACATCCCCTGAATTTCTAAGAAACGGTTTGGTTTGTAAACTCCATCGAATTCTACTCCCTGGTGAACTTCTGTAATACCATTGATTTCAGAATAACCTGTAGTCGTTGTACCATCAGCTAAAGTGAAAGTCTGGCTAGTTTTTCTCAACCATCTGTCTTTCCACTGTGTTCTGTACACGTTTACATTAGCAGTGAATTTTGCAGACCTGAACCCATAACCAACTTCTGCTGAAGAAATTTTCTCGTTCGTTAAATAAGGGTTAACAAGCTGTTGGTTACTTGGATAAACTGTGTTAAGGAATGGTTGCTTGCTATAATAACCTAAGTTAGCAAATACGTTATGCTGCTCATTAATGTTATAGTTAGCACCCCCTTTAATATTATATCCGAAAATATTTTTAAATCCTGTTTTCGTGTTGATGGTTTGACCTCTTAATGTGCTTCCGTCTACTACATAGTTATCAATTCTCTGGTAACCTTGATTAGATACGGAACCTTGTAAGAATGCAGATAGATTATTTTTAGTATATTCTACTTGTGCAAATCCACTGTACCAAATAACTTCTCCGTCATTGCTATACCCTACCTGATCTTCAGCTGGAGCTAATTTTCCTCCGAAAGGATTCCACGAAAGTTTTTTGTAATCATAAAGTGCATTTACTATTCTAGGTGTAGCGATGTTTTTGTTAGCCGCATCTTTATATCCTTTAGCTCCGTAAAGGTTTGTAAGCACCTGATAATGGTAACCGTAGTAGTATCTGTCGTCAGTACCGATTGAGAAATTCCAGTTATCATTAACTTTATGTTGGAAGTTTGCTAAAATACCATACCAGTTGTGTGAATTGATACTTGATCGACGAACAATTGTGCTTCCTGCACCTGCAGTATTTAAATTAACCGCTGCGTTAGCTGCAAAAAGAGCATCATAGTTAATGTGTCCTGAAGCATCTGTAAAGCTGGCATCATTGATACTTTTATTTCCTAGTCGTCCTAAATCACCTGTTCCACCACCTCTACCGTTAGACATGTATAAAACTGTACTTAATTTAGACTTTTCATTCATTGTCCAGTCCCAGTTTAGCATCATCACCGGCTTAGAATAGTAGTTGGCTCTGTTTGCTAAAGCTACTTTATTTCCGTTGGAATCTGTGTAATAACCAAAATCTGAATTATATCTTCTATATGGAGTCCCGTCATGATCTGGGTTATAGTTAATATAGTTTTGGATAGTCGGTGCAAAAGTTCTTTGATCGTGCCACTGAGGTGCAGAAGTAATTGAGAACTGTAAGTTATGTTTTTTGTTGATTTCATAACCTAATGCAAAGAAATATGCATAAGATTCATAATCAGTATTTTCAATATAAGTACCTCCGGCTTGTCTGCTCATTAAGAATGATGCGGAAACACCATCCTTAGATTTTCCGGTATTATAAGCAAAAGATGTTTTTAAATAGTCATTGTTACCAACTCCTAATCTAATAACCCCACCTCTTTTCATGTCTGCGGACTTGGTAATGAAGTTCATTGTACCTCCTACAGAAGCAATCGCTAATTTAGATGATCCTAAACCTCTTTGAACCTGCAATGTACTTGTTACGTCAGATAATCCAGTCCAGTTTGAGAAATAAACAGTACCGCCCTCCATATCGTTTACAGGCATACCATTTACCATTACTGCAATGTTTCTGGACTCAAACCCACGCATAACAATTTGAGAGTCTCCGAAACCACCACCTCCTTTTGTAGCATATACAGAAGGTGTTGTGTTTAGTATTTCGACAAGTTCTTGGTTTCCTTGTCTTTCTAAAATCTGTGCAGCTTTAATAGTAGATACTGCAACAGGCGTTTTTCTATCTTTAGCGATATCTGTAACACCTCTTAAGATTACCTCCTCAATGTCCTTAGATTTAGTTTTCGTAGAATCCTGAACTTCTTGAGCGTAATAAACACTAGCTGTAGATAATGTAATAACCGCAGTTAGTATCGATTTGTTGATTAATTTCATAATCGTTAGTAATAATTAGATTTAATTTTCTGCAAAATTCGCAAAATAAAATTTAACTATTATTAACTCAATGTTAATTTTTAATAAGTCTTAATAATGTTAAAGTGTTAAAAATCAATATTATGGCTAAAAATTGAATTTTTGTATGAAAAAAGTCATGTTATTGAATTTTTAACAAAGTGGGGGTGTTTTTGTTAAAAATTCAACGCTATTTCACTGCTTTGAGACTCAGATCTATATTCTCAGCAGAGTGTGTAAGGGCTCCTACAGAGATATAGGTAACGCCTGTGGATGCAATTTCTTTCAGCATATCGCGGGTAATTCCTCCCGAGGCTTCAGATTCACAAGAGCCATTGATCATTTTTACAGCCTCCTTCATTGTTTTTACATCCATATTATCGAGCATGATTCTGTCGACGTTTGCGTTAATGGCTTCCTGAACTTCTTCAAGGTTTCTGGTCTCAACCTCTATTTTTAACTTTTTCTTATTCTTTTTAACGTAATCTTTTGCCATTGCCACGGCATTGGTAATGCTTCCGTTGTAATCAATATGATTATCTTTCAGCATAATCATATCATAAAGACCATATCTGTGATTGGTTCCGCCGCCAATAGCTACCGCCCATTTTTCGCACATTCTGAAGTTGGGAGTTGTTTTTCTTGTATCTAAAAGTTTAGTTTTTGTACCTACTAATCTGGAATCCCATTCATGGGTAAGGGTGGCAATCCCACTCATTCTCTGCATACAGTTAAGAACAAATCTTTCAGTAGAAAGGATGGATCTTGCACTTCCTGTAACAGTAAGGGCAACGTCTCCGAATTTACAGGGAGTTCCATCTTTAATGAAAACTTCCACTTTAAGATTTTTGTCAAATGTCTTGAAAATGATTTCTGCCAATTCAACACCTGCAAGAATACAGTCCTGTTTCACTAAAAGCTTAGCACTTTGTACAAGGTCCTGTGGAATAGTAGATAGGGTAGAGTGGTCTCCATCCTGAATATCTTCTTCAAGTGCGTTTTTTATGAATGTTTTTAATGCTTTATCTGTAACGTATGCTGGTCTTTTCATTATATTATGCTTTTAAGCTAAATCTTTATTATAAAATGCTCCTTTATTCTCTGTCATTTCCATAGACTGGGTAATGATGAGGTGCGCAACAGTTGTTAAGTTTCTTAATTCCGAAAGTTGTGGTGAAAGAATGGAATAGTGGTAGATTTCATCCACAGCGGCTGCAATTTCCTGGTGTTTTTGAAGTGCCATATTCAGACGTCTGTTACTTCTTACAATACCAACAAGATCACTCATCATTTCCTGAAGTTGTTTTCTCAGATAGCTGACGATAACCATTTCGTCCATGATCTTCATACCTTCTTCATTCCATTCCGGAACGGCTTTCAGATCATCAAAGTTGAAATTGTTTTCATTAAGAAGATCTACCGTTTTCATAGCTGCATTATGACCGAAAACCAAGCCTTCAAGAAGTGAGTTTGAAGCAAGCCTGTTGGCGCCATGAAGTCCTGAGTTGGTACATTCTCCTACTGCAAAAAGATTTCTGATGGAAGACTGTCCGTCCCTGTCTACTTCAATTCCACCCATCAGATAATGGCAGGCTGGAACGACAGGAATCAATTGAGTGAAAGGATCAATTCCTTCGTCTTTGCATTTTTTATAAATATTCGGGAAATGTTCTAAGAATTTTTCATGGTTCATTTCCTTGCAATCCAAGCCAACAAATTCGTCTCCGGTAATTTTCATTTCGGCATCGATGGCTCTTGCAACAATATCTCTTGAGGCCAATTCTTCACGTTCATCATATTTATGCATGAATTTTTCACCTCTTTTGGTTCTTAATTTTGCTCCATCTCCACGAACGGCTTCTGAAATTAAAAACAACATTCCATCCATTTTGCTGTAAAGAGCGGTTGGGTGGAACTGGTAATATTGCATATTGGAAACCTTTCCTTTGGCACGGGCAACGAAAGCAATTCCGTCTCCGGTTGCAATTGTAGGATTGGTAGTATTTTTATAAACATGTCCGGCACCTCCTGTAGCAACCAGTGTTATTTTAGAAGTAATTTTTTTGATGGTTTTGGATTTCTCATCCAGAATATAAGCCCCGTAGCAGTGGATGTCTCCTTCATTAAGTTCTTTTCCCGGAACGTGGTGCTGAGTAATGATGTCAATGACATAATGATGATCAAGAATTTCAATATTCGGGCTGTTATTGGCTGTTTCCAGCAAAGCTCTTTCGATTTCAAAACCTGTGATATCTTTATGATGGACGATTCTGTTTTCAGTATGACCGCCTTCTCTTCCTAAAGCGAATTTGCCGTTCTTCATATCGAACTGTGCTCCCCATTCTACAATTTCATTGAATCGTGCAGGAGCTTCTCTTACCACCATCTCTACGACATCACGTTTATTTTCTCCGTCACCGGCACGCATCGTGTCGTCAATATGTTTTTGAAAATTGTCATTTTGAAAATCTGTAACGACAGCGAGACCGCCTTGTGCATATTTGGTATTGCTTTCGTCTTCGTCAGACTTGGTTACAATAATGATTTTGGCATCAGGGTGCTGTTCAGAAACTTTAATGGCATAGGAAAGTCCGGAAATGCCGGAACCAATTACTAATACATCCGCTTTTATCATATGCTGGCTTTAGGTACAATCGTTTAAGATTAAATAAATTTAAACAATTTTTCGTTTGGTTTTCTTACTTTTTTCATGTGCTGGAAGTGATCTTCTTCAGAACGGTAACCTAAAGCGAGGGTAACAGTTACTTTTTCTGTTTCAGGGTCGGTATTCAGAATTTCTTCTATAAGATCCTGACGGAAGCCTTCCATCGGACAGGAATCTATATTTTCAATAGCGGCGGCATACATAAGATTGGCCAATACTATATAAGACTGTTTTTCTGCCCAGTTGAAAATTTCATCATGTGTTTTCTGGTTGATATGCTGATTAATGCTGTTTCTGAAAGGGTCCAGTGTTTCCATAGGAGTATTTCTTACTTCAGAAATATGATTAAAATACCCTCGGATATAGTTCTCTTCTATCACTTTTTTTGAAATAATAACAATAAGATGAGAACAGGTGGAAATCTGAGATGGATTATAAAAAGCAGGAATTAATTTCTGTTTCATCTCTTCACTTTCAACAACCACAATTTTATAAGGCTGAAGTCCCAGCGAACTGGCAGACAGCTTTCCTGACTCAAGAATGTTGTGAAGAGTTTCCTGAGGAATAATCTGATGATTGAATTTTTTTACAGAATATCTTCTGCTTAAAGCTTCCAAATAATTCATACGACAAATTTAAGAATTGAATATGAATAAAGAGTCTTTAAAATGAAATATCTCCTGCCTGTTCATACAAAAAAATCACCCCGACCGGCGGGGTGATTCTTTTGATGTAGTGGAACGTGTAATTATTCTCTGTTTTTTACAACAATCCAGCCTGAGAATTTTATCGGAGTACTGTTTTTATTATTTTCATTCCATGAAACAGAATACCAATAGTTTCCTGTAGGGACTTTTTTATGTCCATTGGTAGTTCCTGCCCATTTGTAGCCATTGGTTTTATCGGCCTGGAACATTTTATAACCATATCTGTCGAAGATGGCAATTTCCAGATTTTGTTTATTGGCTAATGCGGAGTAATCGACAAAATCATTGATTCCATCATCATTAGGTGTAATTATATTAATAAGATTCGGTACTGTAATATTAACTTCAACAGGAACGCAATTATAGGCATCTCTTACATATACTTTAGCTTCTCCTCTTGCAATATTGGTAAACACATTGGAATCCTGCCAGTTGATATTATCCATAGAATACTGATAAGGAGGAGTTCCACCGTTAGCATATACTGTTACCGTACTTCCAGAAATGTCAACCGTGGTAATAACAGGATTGTCGGAAGGATATACTGTTACTTTTTGTGTGGCAATACAATCTCCGGTTTTCAGTTTAACCCAGTAAGTACCTACTCCTACATTCTTGATGGATTGTGTGGTTGCTCCTGTGCTCCATTCATAGCTTTTGAATCCGGCTCCCGCATCTAATGTTGTGGTGTTTTCAATACAAATTGTCTTGTCAAGTAAAGTTCTTGAATAAACAGGAGGTATTACAGTTAAAGTAACTTTAGCAATAGAATAGCATCCATTTCCATTAAAAACTTTAATATAAACAACTCCATTAGGAGCAATGTATGCTGCCGGAGTTGAGATGGCATTAGTTCCACTGATAGCATCTGTCAACGATGGATAATATTCTTTTGTCAGTCCGCCCTGGGAAACAACAGCTCCTGTAAGGTTAAAAGAAGCCATAGATGGATTGGTTTCAATGAAACATGATTTGAGTTCAACGTCATTAACAACTACTACAGGGTAAATATTCAGTGTAATTTTAGAAGTACTGACACAACCCTGAGGTGTGGTTACTTTTACATATATTGTTGCTGCAGCAGAAGCATAGGCAGAAGGATTTGTTATCTGGTTCGTACCGTTATTCAGGTCGTATAAAGTAGGATAGAATTCTTTGGTAACTCCGGCAACAGTTGTTACAGCAGCAGTATTGAGGTCAAAGGTTGCTGTTCCTGCATTGTTGTTATTACATCCGCTAAGAGTAGCATCTGTTGCTGCGAATGGCGTAGGGTTAAGCTGAATAACACCATCACCATTATCACAAAGAGTAGACGTAGGATCTTTTACCACCACCTTAATCGTTGTATTTCCGGAATACTGGAAACTTGTAGGATTGGCAATAGGAGTAGAACTTCCCAATACATAATAAGTGAAAATATAATTTCCGGGATTATTTACAAATTGAGAATTATAAGAAGTAAGGTCTACTGTACCATTTCCGGTAGCTGGATTTGTACAAACAAATGGAGTTATGGTATTGCTTAAAATAGGAACTTTATCTACATATACTTTAACGTCTTTAATAGAATGTCTTGCACTGGCACCTCCGGTTGCTGCAGAGAAACCAAAATATCCCTGTGACATTCCCACTGCTCCTCCGGAAGGAGCAAAAGACTGATCTACGATAAGAACTCCGTTTATTCTTACTTTGATAATCCAGTTTGTAGGGTTGGTAAGGTCTGTTTCGCCATTTACTTCAACGTGTCTGTAGGTGTCTCCTACAAACGGCTGGGTAGCAATAAGGTCCGGAGAGTGGAATGTGCTTCCCGGAGTGGTGTTGAATTCGATATTATTACCTGCTGTGTTATTGGTACCATAAAGAATGTGAACTTTACTCATCTGGCCTTCAGTGGTATTGTTGAAAATATCAAAACCAACCATGAGCCCTGAAGCATTGGCAGGAATTCCCAGACCTCCTCCTGATACAAATCCTGTTGGCGGATTGGCAAGATACCAGAAAGTAAAGCCGTCTCCTTTTCCAAACTGAGTGGTTCCGTTTCCGTCAATTCTGAAATCGAATTCCACTTTCCATTTATCACAATAGCTTAAGGTAATAGGAGTGGATAATTTTACAGCTCCATATCTGCTGGTTTGATCAGTGGTAAGTCTTACAAAGTCTCCGCTTACTATAGCGTCAGAGACCAGATCCCAGCCTGTCGTATTGACAGGATTTCCGGTAAGTTGATAGGTTTGCGAAAGAAATCTTCCCGGCAGGCATAATAAGATAGTCAGTAAAAAAATGAGTATATCTTTTTTCATAGTGGATGGATTATGATGTTATTGTTTTTTTGATATAAAATTGTTTTTGTGTTTACATTGTTGATGATAAGCAGCGTCCGGCCTCAATCTGGTTGGGCAAATCCTGTTTTTTAATACCGAAACTACCCCAAATGAGGTAGTTTCTGATAGTAATTTTATTCTCTGTTTTTAACCAATACCCAGCCTGAGTATTTAGTTTCAGTATTGTCTTTGTTGTTTTCGTTCCATGAAATGGTGTACCAGTAAGTTCCTGTAAGAACTTTTTTACCGGAAGCAGTTCCGTCCCATGTAAAGTTTCTCATTTTTCCGGCTTCATACAATTTGTTGCCATATCTGTCGTAAACAATAAATATCAGATTTTTCTTGTAAGCCAGTGCTGAGTAATCAATGAAATCATTCACGTTGTCGCCGTTTGGAGTGATAGCATTGATCAGGTTAGGAACAGTAATCTGAACTTCAACAGGTGTGCAATTGTAAAAATCTTTTACATAAACTCTTACTTCGCCCCTTGCTAAACCTGTGAATATGTTGCCAGGCTGCCAGTTCATTCCATCCAGAGAAAACTGATACGGAGGAGTTCCGCCTGCTACATTTACTGTTATGGTGTTGTTGTCAATATCAATGCTGGAAATCACCGGATTTGCAGATGCTTTTACATTGACAGTCTGCGTAGTGATACAGTTGCCGGTTTTCAATTTTACCCAATAACTACCAACGCCTACATCTTTGATAGATGAAGTTGTTGCTCCGGTGCTCCATTCATAGCCGTCAAATCCAGGTCCTGCATCCAGATCTGTTTTTTCTCCGATACAAATGATTTTGTCTTTCAGAACAGAAGAGGTTACAGGTGGTAATACAATAAGGTTGATTTTAGCAATATTAAAGCATCCGGTGGCGTCTGTCACTTTAGCGTACACTGCAGTACTTGTAGATAAATACTGGAGAGGATTCATAATTTCGTTGGTACCGTCTAAAGCATTGGCGATGGATGTGTAGTATTTTTTTGCAGTGCCTGCTCCTAAAGTAGTAACATCTGCGGTTGTCAAGTTAAAGATAGCACTCGTAATGTTATTTTCAATGAAACATGATCTTAGAGTAGCTTCTTTCACAGGGGTGTCCGGATAGAATGCAAGGGTAATTTTTGCTGAACCTGTACATCCCTGAGGAGTTGTTACTTTTACATAAACAGCTCCGGGAGCAGATAGATAGTTGTCAGGATTTTGAATCTCATTCGTATCGGCGTTGAGGTCTGCTAACGTTTTATAATATTTTTTTGTAACTCCCGGAACATTGGTCACCGCTGCTGTATTCAGATTGAAAGCTGCTGTTCCTGCTTTGTTATTATTACATACCGTAATCGTTTTGTCTTCCGCTTTGAAAGGAGCAAGAACCAATAAAATTTTACCATCCGGGTTATCACAAAGTAGTCCTGCATTATCTTTAATAACAACTGTTACTGTTGAGTTAGCATTGAATTGATAATTGGTAGGATTCGCAATAGGTGTGGAGCTTCCAAATGGATAATAGGTAAATGTATAATTGGAAGGATTGCTGACAAACTGTGAATTGAAAGAAGTCAGGTTTACGGATCCGTATCCGGTTGTAGGATTAGGACAGAATGACTGTGTTGCCGAATTCTGTAAAATAGGAACCTTATCCGTATAAATTTTTACATTTTTAATGGAATGTCTGGATCTTGCACCTCCTGTAGAAGCTGAAAAACCAAAATATCCTACAGTCATTGCAGCAGCAGCACCTGAAGGCGCAAAAGACTGATTGCAAATTACATTACCGTCTATTGTTATTTTTATAATCCAGCTGGTAGGAGCTGCAGGATCTACCTGTGCCGTTACTTCAACGTGTTTAAAAGTTGTTCCCTGAAAAGGCTGTGTAGTATTCAGATCCGGAGAGTGGAAAGAACTTCCGGGAACATTGAAAAATTCGACGTTATTGCTGTCAGTGGTGTTTTGAACAAGTCCATAACCAACGTGTACCTTACTCATGGTAGCAGTGGTGGTATTGTTATAAGTGTCAAGTCCTACAACAAGTCCTACAGCATTTTGAGATACTCCAAGTCCTGAGCCTAATACACTGGCTACCGGAGGGTTGGCAAGGTACCAGAAGGCAATTCCATCTCCATTGGAGGTTTGGTTGGAATCCATCCTGAAATCAAATTCCACTCTCCATTTGTCGCAATATTTTAAATTAATGGGGTCATTCAGCCTGATAGAACCGGATTGGTTGTTGGTATCCGGGGTCAGCTGAATAAAATCTGTGTTTACCTGAGTAGGGGAGACCATCGTCCATCCGGTAGTATTCACTGGATTTCCGATAAGCTGATAAGTTTGAGCGAAGGACTTTCCAGCTATACAGAGTAAGAAAACAGATAAATACAATAATAGATTTTTATTCATTTATAATGGGACTTAGATTAATATGTAAAGATATTAAATCCCAATTAAATAATATGTATTTAATGTTAATCTTGCTTAAATTTTAATAATATTTTAAAAAAATACTATAAATTATGATATAATGCTGAATATTGCAGTAGCTAATACGTATTTGTATTAATTAAATTAAAATAAGGAATTGTTATCTAAACTCTCAAAATAGGTATCAATTTCGAGATCTGAGGAACTGGCTGCTGCTACGGCTAATTTATCGCAAAGTTCGTTTTCAAAATGTCCGGCATGACCTTTTACCCAATGCATTTTCGGGTTGTGTTTGTTGTAGAGTTCAATGAATTTTTTCCAGAGATCAGGGTTTTTTACATTCTTCCAGCCTCTCTTGATCCATCCGGCAATCCAGTTTTGGTTGATAGCGTCAGATACATATTTACTGTCGGTATACACATGGATGTCATTTTCTGTAGATTTCAGTTTTTCCAATGCAGTGATGACCGCCAGAAGCTCCATTCTGTTGTTGGTGGTTTTTCTAAAACCTTTGGAAAATGTTTTCTGGTAATTTTTTTCAGGAACGCGCATAAGAATTCCATATCCGCCTTTTCCCGGGTTTCCGCTGCAAGCTCCGTCCGTATAAATTTCGATTCTCAAATCTGCTTTTTAATAATTGATGTATTGACTGTAAAATTAAACTGAATTGATCTGAATTTTAATCTTTGCTTAAAAAGGGAAGTCATCATCGTCATCAAAGTCATTCATGGAAGACCCTGAAAGTTTTGAACTATCCGGAAGATCAAATGCTGCTCCTGGCTGGATCGTTGTTTTGATCTTGTCAAATCCGCTTGGCTCTCCGAAGTTGGAAGGATATCCTCCTCCGGCACCACTGTCAAACGCTGCTTCAATATCACCGAATTTTGCAAAATGTTTCAGGAATGATAATCTTACATCTGCTGTAGCACCATTTCTGTGTTTTGCAATGATCAGTTCGGCCTGGTTTTCTGTAGAAGTTTCCTGTCCTTCCTCGTCATTATCCCAAACCGTAATTTTATAATACTCCGGTCTGAAGATGAAAGATACGATATCTGCATCCTGCTCAATTGCTCCGGATTCCCTCAGGTCTGAAAGCTGAGGTCTTTTTCCAGGTCGGGCTTCCACACTTCTTGAAAGCTGTGACAGGGCAATTACAGGTACGTTAAGTTCTTTTGCAATCGCTTTTAATGAACGTGAAATCATGGAAATCTCCTGTTCACGGTTTCCAACTCCTTTTCCGCTGCTACTCCCTGCGGTCATCAGCTGAAGGTAGTCGACCATGATAAGTCTTACTCCATGCTGCATTACCAGTCTTCTGCATTTTGCACGGAAGTCGAATATGGAAAGGGAAGGGGTTTCGTCAATATATAAAGGAGCGTTTTCCAATTCAGATACATTTGAGAATAGCCTTTGCCATTCTTCATCATCCAGGGTTCCTTTTCTTAACTTTTCTGAAGAGATTCTCGTTTCGGAAGCAATCATTCTGGTGATAAGCTGTACCGAGGCCATCTCGAGAGAGAACAGAGCCATAGGAATTTTGTGCCCTACTGCAATATTTCTTGCCATGGAAAGCAGGAATGCTGTTTTACCCATCGCGGGACGGGCTGCAATAATGATAAGGTCAGAATTCTGCCAACCACCGGTTTCCTTATCCACATCTCTGAATCCTGAAGGAACTCCGGAAAGTCCTTGTTTATCTTTTAAAGATTTAATGGTATCAATGGCTTGTTTTACCAATGAGTTGGCAGTATCGAATCCTTTCTTAATCGTTCCGTTGGTAATCTCGAAGAAAGACTGCTCTGCCTTGTCCAGAAGTTCAAAAACATCTGTCGATTCCTTGTAAGAAGAATCAATAACATTAGCAGAAACATTAATAAGACTTCTTAAAATATACTTTTCAAGAATAACACGTACGTGATATTCGATATGGGCAGATGAACTTACTCCCATTGTAAGATCAATGATGTAGTGATCACCACCTGCCTGACTCAGTTTGTCTTCTTTTTTTAAATCCTGAATAATCGTCATTAAGTCTACCGGGTGGTTGCCTTCATACAATTTTAAGATAGTAGAAAAGATGACCTGATGTCTGGGATCATAAAACACCTCCGGAGTAAGAAGGTCAATGGAATGGTCAAGACCTTTTTTGTCAATCAAAAAAGTTCCGATAACCAGTCTTTCAAAGTCCACTGCATTGGGAGGCATTTTTCCATCCGCAATAGACAATTCTTTTGCAAAGTTTCCGTGTGTCAGGGATGATAATGTTTCTTTCTGCGCCATGATGCAAAGATAGTTTATTTAAAAAATAATAAAAAAATAGTATTCAACAAATTATTAGCAGTCTTTCGTAAAATGCTGTAAACAGGAGGTTGGACTTGTTGATAAAAAAAATCACCTCAGTCTGAGGTGATTTTTCAAAAAGATGAAGTAAAACTTATTCTTTATTTTTTACCAATACCCATCCTGAATATTTGGTTTCGGTATTGTCTTTATTGTTTTCGTTCCACGAGATCGTGTACCAGTAAGTTCCGGTTAGGATTTTCTTACCAAATGCTGTTCCGTCCCAAGTGAAGTTATTCATTTTGTTAGCTTCATGAAGTTTGTTTCCATATCTGTCATATACAATGAAGATAAGGTTTTTCTTGTAAGCTAATGCTGAGTAATCAATAACATCATTTACATTATCTCCGTTCGGAGTAATCGCGTTGATAAGATTAGGGACAGTCACGGTTACCTGAATAGGCGTACAGTTATAAGTATCTTTTACATATATCGTATTTTCTCCTCTAGGAAGTCCTGTGAATACATTGGAGTCCTGCCAGTTAACACCATCAATAGAATATTTATAAGGAGGAACTCCCCCTGAAGCTGTTACTGTGATGTTGTTGTTGGTAATTTCGATTCCTGAAACCACTGGCTGAAGGCTTGGATGTACACGTACTTCCTGAAGTGTGAAGCATTTTCCGGTCTGAAGTTTTACCCAATAAACCCCAACTCCTACGTTGTTGATAGATTGTGTAGTTTCACCTGTGCTCCATTCGTAGCTTACAAATCCAGGTCCTGCGTCCAAAGAGGTTTTGGCTTCAGCACAAATTGTCTTATCTTTTAATACCGCTGATTTTACCGGAGGCAATACAATCAGTTCTATTTTAGCAATTGAATAACACTGTTTGTCATTATCTACTCTTGCATATACTGTTTTGCTTTCTGAAAGATAGTTTAATGCTGCTATAATAGGGTTTGTCTGTGCTTTAGCATCAGCTACAGTTGTATAATATTTAATGGTAGTTCCGGTAGGTGTTGGAACAGCTACTCCGATGTCAGCCTTGGAAAGATCAAATGTTGAACGGGTAACGTCATTATCAATATAACAGTTTTGAAGTACAGCATCTTTCAGTACAACTGATGGGTAGAATAATAATCTGATAGTAGTAGTTGCGATACATCCGAAAGAAGAAATTACTTTTACATATACGGTTGATTCAGCAGAAACGTAGTTGGTAGGATCTGTAATTTCATTAATTTCAGCATTCATATCCGCAACCGTAGCATAATACTTAATGGTTGCTCCGGCTCCTCCAAATACATTGGCTGTTGTTAAGTTATATTTTGCAGTACCTGCTCCGTTGTTGTTACAGGAGTATAAAGTAGCCGAATTGGCAGAAATACCCACATTCACAAACTTGAACTTTCCGGTTATGAAACATCCGTTGATAGGGTTGCTCGGATTGGTGGGATCCTGATACACAATTCTGTAATAATATGTTGTAACTCCGTCTACAGTGGCTACCGTAAGTGGATTTTGTCCTGTAAGGGCATCGTTGGTTGTTTTGTGATAAGTAACCTTGAAGTTCGGGCTGTTACCATTAATAATTGCTGCAGATAACGTTGTGAAATCAAACTGGGTAGGCAGCGCACAAACCATTACCTGATTAGGATCATTAGGAGCTGCTCCCGGAATTCCAGGCGCGATAAATGGGTTAGGCGAAAGAACAGGATCGTTAAATGCAGAACTTAAGCTTGCCGTTCCTGTCCATTCTAAAGAAAAACCATTAACGGATCTACTGAAGTTGTCAATAACCAGATAATAAGTCTGGCCAACCAATACATCCATATAGGGACTCCATTTACCATTGTTCATACTGGATGTAACACCTGGTGGATTGGTAGGGAATACGGCTGGTGGAGCAAGAGTCAGATCGAGACCTGTATCTCCTGAAGTGCCGCTATAGTTACATCTTATGGGTTGTATGAAAACGTGATCCGCATTCTGTAACGAAGCACAGCCGTTAGCTGTTGGTCCGTAAACTGCAAAATCATAATCATCATCCTGATCGTTAGGTTTTATTGTAAATGCCAGTGTTCCTGGTGTGGATACTGTAAAAGTGTACCAAACTGTATATCTTTCATTGGTACTGAGGCATCCACCGTTTTGGTTAAGAATTTCTATTATATTCCCCGGGCCCGAAGGGGTGTATGAAATGTCAGAATTACCACAGATGGGAATTGCTGTGACACAATCTGACTGTGAATAGGCCATTTGCGCTATCAATAAAATAAAAAGAAGTAATATTTTTTTCATTGTTAAAACTTTTTTGTTAAACAAACTTGAAATCAATAAATTTTTATCATTATTTGTAAAAGAAAAAGCCGCCAAAGCGGCTTTTTATATTGTGGTGTTTTATTCTCTGTTTTTTACAACAATCCAACCTGAAAACTTGAAAGGAGTATTCTTTTTGTCATTCTCGTTCCATGTTACAGAATACCAGTAGGTACCTGTTGGTATGTTCTTGCCACCAATTTTACCATCCCATTTATAACCATTGGATTTGTCTCCCTGGTGGATTTTTGTTCCATATCTGTCAAAGATACTCAAAATAAGATTCTGTTTATCAGCCATAGCAGAATAATCCACTACGTCATTCACACCATCTCCGTTTGGAGTAATCATATTGATAAGGTTAGGAACCACTACTGCAACTTCAATTGGCTCGCAGTCATAAGCATCTTTTACATAGACTTTGTAAGTTCCTCTTGCTACATTGGAGAATACATTAGAAGGTTGCCATAGAATCTTATCCATAGAATACTGATAATCCGGTGTTCCTCCAATAACATTGATTGTCAATGTAGTATTGTTAATGTCGATATTTGTTACAACTGGTTGCTCAGAAGGATAAACGGTTACCTTTTGAGTGGCAACACATTCACCTGTTTTCAATTTTACCCAGTAAACGCCTACTCCTACATCTTTAATAGACTGTGTTGTTGCTCCTGTGCTCCATTCGTAGCTTTTGAATCCAGGTCCGGCATCTAAAGTGGTCGTGTCTTCCATGCAGATAATTTTGTCTTTCAGAACACTGGATGTTACTGGAGCAATTACAGTTAAACCAATTTTTACCACTACATAACATCCTCTGGTGTCGGATACTCTTACATATACTAAGCCGCTTGGTGCAATATAATTAGCATTTAAAATTTGGTTGGTTTCATCTATTGCGTCTGTTAGTGAAGGGAAGTATTTTTTAGTGATCCCTGCCTGTGGTGTAATTACAGCAGCATTATCCAAGTTGAATAAAGCTGTTGAAGGATTGGCTTCAATAAAGCATGATCTCAATTCAGCATCTTTTGCAATGATTTGCGGATAGAATTTAAGGGTAATTTCTGCAATATCACTACATCCAAATGCAGAAGTTACTTTTACATATATTTTACCTTCAGCAGAAACAAACTGATAGATGTTGGTGATCTCATTGATTGAGTTATTCAGATCATATAATGTGTAATAGTATTTTTTAGTTGCCGTTGGATCAGCAAAAACTGCAGCAGTGGTAAGATCATACGTTGCCGTACCTGCATTGTTGTTATTACAGCTTGTCAGCGTTACATCGGTAGCGGTGATTGTACCATCTTTAAATTTAAATTTACCAGTCTGTCTACATTTATTAATAGGGCTGTTGGGGTTAGTCGGGTCAGTATAGTTGATACTGTAGAAATAAACTCCAACAGGAGTAACTGTTTGAGGTCCAACAAGAGGGTTGTTACCTGTTAAAGCATCATTCTGACTTGTGTGGTAGCTAATGTTGAAGTTAGGGTTACCATTAAGAATTCCTGCGGATAATGATGCGAAATCAAAAGTCGCCGGATTTGAGCAGATCACTACTTCTCTTGGGTCAGCAGGATTAGCTCCTGGAATTCCCGGTGGGATAAATGGATGAGGTTGTATATTCGGATCAGTGAACGGAGAAGACAAAGTAGCTGTTCCACCCCATGATAATTTGAATCCGTTAGCTGTTTCTCTGTGGTTATTTACAATGATATAGTAAGTCTGACCAGGCAGTACATCCATGTATTTTACCCATTTATCTCCTGTTGCATCCTCACTAAGGTCAGTAGCGGTCATATTAAGACCTGTATTTCCACTTAGTCCGGAATAAGAACAACGTATAGGAGTTCCTAGGTTTCCGCAAGATTTGTTGGGTCCATATACTCCAAAGTCATAATCATCTCCCTGGTCGTTAGGGATGATTTCGAAAGTAAGGGTTCCTCCTGTAGCGATGGTAAAAGAATACCATACGGAGTACTTCTCGTTAGAAGTTAAACATCCACCCAGGTTTTCTGCAATGTCTCCATGCCCGCCTGGTGTATATGAAATGTCAGAGTTACCGCAGACTGCCATTGCAGTGCCACAATCTGATTGTGCAAATAAAATATGTGAAAATATGAGTAATAAAACAAGTAATGTTTTTTTCATGAGAATTAATTTTTAAAACAAATATTAAATGTGTTTAATTATTAAAAAATGCTGTTTTATCTGATACAAAATACTGTTTATCAAAATATTCAATGAATTTTCAGGTTTTCGTATTAAAAAAAACTGATCGTCCCAATTTACTCGGGAGATCATACATTTTTTTTCTGTTAATTTGTTCCGATCAGCTGTTTTCCCCAAGTAGGTGAACTTGATGAGGCGTCTGACATTTCAAATTCTTTGGCTGCTTTTTGATAGAACTTTATAGCTTCTGTCTTGTTCCCTTGTTTTTCAGCTATTTCCGCTTTTAAAAAAGAAAGTCTTGGATTATTCTTTAAAGTTGTTTCCGCTTTAGCCATAAAGCCTGTAGCCGTTTTTAGTTCCTTTTGAGGATCTGCAGCTGTTTTTATTCTTATTTTCTGAAAATGAATAAGAGCAAGAAGAAGATTGACCTCTCCATTATTTTTTTCCGAAGCAAGAGCCTGCATTGCAAGTTTTCTGGCAGATTCATTAGGTTCTCCAAGAGGGCTGTTCGGACTATTCTTTAAAAGGAAATTGGTTTTAAGATACAATGCTGCTGCTGCATAGTAATTAGCCTGCCATTTTTCTGAAGTTTTAGCTTGTGAAAACTTAGAAAAAAGCATATCATAGTCATTTTCTGTTTTAGCATTATTGAATTGTAAAACAGATTGTTGTAAGGTTTGGTCTGAAAAGAATTGAGCATTCATCAGAGAACCTGTTATGAGAAAGCTCAAAATTAGTAAAAGTTTAGTCATAGGGGGATATTTTATGAAGCAAATATAAAAAATTATTAACGTTAAATTAAAGATTTTGAGATATATTTAATGAAAGTAACATATTGGTTTTAAATGTGGTATTTTATTCTGTTGATTAAATTATATGAAGATCGTAAAGATATATATAGTTTTGATGAATATTTCTGGTTTAATTCTTTTATAAATTTTAAAAAAACAGCTATAAAACAAAAATCAGAATAGAAAACGTTCTATTCTGATTTTAAGTATTTCGAATTCTTATTTTTTTTGTATCAGATTTTAAATGATTTGATAAACAATAAGTTAATATTGCATCTTTCTCAATTTAGGATTGGTGCTTCCAACAACAAGGGCCACTAAAACGGTCATACAGCCTCCGAATACCACAGAGCGCACAACGCCCAGGAGTTTGGCCATAAGTCCACTTTCGAACTGTCCCATTTCATTGCTTGACATGATGAAAATTGAATTCACACTCAGAACACGACCTCTGATATGATCCGGTGTTTTTAACTGTACAATGGTGCCCCGGATAACCACGGAAATTCCATCCAGCATCCCGCTCATCACCAGGAACATAAAAGACAGCCAGTATAATTTTGAGAGCCCGAATCCAATAATGCATAGCCCGAATCCTGTAACCACAGCAAGAAGTATTTTTCCCTGATTTTTGCGAAGCGGAACAATAGATAAAATAGTAATAATACACATTGAACCAATGTCTGAAGCTGCATTCAGTAAACCGAAACCTTCAGCTCCTGAATTCAGGATGTCTGTTGCAAATACAGGGATCATAGCTACTGCTCCGCCAAAAAGTACTGCAAACATATCAAGACATAGAGCTCCCAGAATCTCCTTGGTCTTAAAAATATAAGAAATTCCTTCACGCATGCTTTCTACTACATTTACTGTTTCTTTTTTGTATTCTGAATGCTGTTTGTGCAGTTGCCAGAAAAATAATGAAGCAACAAATATAAGTGTTAAAATAGTAACGAGAGTCCATTTTACACCAATAAATCCAATCAGAACACCTCCGATAGCATGTCCGCAAACAGAAGATATCAGGAAAGTAGCCTGGTTCAGCGTTACGGCATTCGGAAGATTTTCCTTCTTTACAATTTTAGGAATCATGGAAGGAACAATAGGACCGATAAAGGCTCTTGCTATCCCTGTGAAAAAGATAACACCATAAATATAATAGGTAATCTGATGACCCGTAAAGTGCATTTCCACATCAAGAAATGCGGGAATCAACAAAAGGCCAATCAGAAAAATATATGCATAATTACAAATGAGTAGCAGTCTCTTTTTTTCATTCATATCAATAACATGTCCTGCATACAGCGCGCAACTTACCGCAGGAATCACCTCTGAAAGTCCGATAAGGCCTATTGAAAAAGGATCTTTTGTTAATTGATATACCCACCATCCAAGTAAAGTGGCAAGCATTCTGAAAGCTAAAACAATAAAAAATCTCCCGGTGAGAAGATTTCTGAACTCAACATTTTGTAATGTTTGTAACGGGGTAAAGGAAATCATGAACAAAAATAGCCCTAAAAATTTATTTAGGGCTATCCATATGACAATTTTTAAAAGATATATTAAATATATCTCAAAAGATAAAATCTATTTTAGTCCGCTCTGGAAGAACTCAATACGATCGCTGCAACACCTGCTGCTCCAATAATCGTAGCTCCTGCGGCAATTCTTGCTTTTCTTCTGTCTTTCACAGTAGCTATATTGGATTTAGGAATAATCACTTCTGTACTATCTTTTTTACCGGCAGTTCCTACAATATTTTCCCCAACGACATTTCTGAATAAGATGGTCTGCTTCGGAGAGCCGTCTCTCATAGTTACTTTATATATTTTTCCGGCTTCAAGATTAGAGTAGTTGTTTTTTGAAATATCTTCGCTGTATTTTGTAGTAGCACAAGATGTAATAACAAATAAAGATGTTAGTAAAGACGATTTCAACAGTACAGATGCTTTCATTATTTTCTTTTAGTTTTTCAAATTTATAATTTTTTTCGAATATACGTTTTTGGAATTGAAAAAATATGATTAAAGTTTGTAAATTTCTAAGAGATTTGCAATCTTTCTGTCATTAGCCAATCTTGGAGTCTTGTTTTGACCTCCTAGTTTTCCCTGGGATTTCGCATATTCATGAAAGGCATTTTTTGCAAGCCTGGTGATTTGTAATTTCTGTAAAATATTTCCCGAAATCAAATCATCATAGTAAGTGTTTCTTGCCCGAAGCTGTTGATCCAATTCATCTCTGAATGCTTCTAAATGCTCAGGTTCTTTTTCAAATTCAATCAGCCATTCGTGATAAGGGAGTCCTTCAGCCGGATTTACCTGTGGAGCCAGATGGAATTCTGTAATCTGTGCAGGATGCTTTTCAAGAGTCGCTTTCATAGCTTCTTCTACCTCGAATGCTATCACATGTTCTCCAAATGCAGAGGTGAAATGTTTGGTTCTCCCGCTTACCAAAACCCTGTATGGGTCTTTGCTGATGAATCTTACAACGTCCCCAATAGAATAAGCCCATAACCCGGAATTGGTCGTAAGAATCAATGCATAATCTTTATGAAGTTCGATTTCTTTTAAAGTTAATCTTCTTGCTCCAGGCTTGCCATATTCTTCCAAAGGAATGAATTCGTAGAAAATTCCATGATTGGTCAATAGCAGTAGTCCTTCTTTGGTGTAATCATCCTGAAAAGCAAAAAAACCTTCAGAAGCAGGGAAAGTCTGAACAATGTCTACTTTGCCTCCCAATAACTCTTCCATTTTATCACGATAAGGTTCATAGTTGACACCTCCTGTTACAATAAGCTGAAGATTGGGGAACAGCTGTTTGATCTTTTTACCATGTTTTTCTGTCAGCTTCTCAAAATACATGATCAGCCATGGTGGAATTCCTGAGATCAGCGTCATATTTTCATGTTCCGTTTCCTCAATAATTTTATCTACTTTGGTTTCCCAGTCTTCCATAATATTGGTTTCCCAGCTCGGCAGACGGTTTTTCTGTAGATAATTAGGAATATGATGGGCTACAATACCGGAAAGCCTTCCTGTTTTTATCCCAAATACTTCTTCCAGTTCCGGACTGCCCTGAAGGAAAATCATTTTTCCATTCACAAAATCAGCGTTATTCTTTTTACAGATATAATGAAATAAAGCACTTTGAGCTCCGGCAATCTGAAAAGGCATTCCTTCTTTGGAAATCGGAATGTACTTGGAACCTGAAGTGGTTCCAGAAGTCTTGGCAAAATACTCCGGCGTTTCCGTCCATAGAATATTAGACTGTCCTTTTTTTACTCTTTCAATATAAGGTTTCAGATCTTCATAATCGGCCACAGGAACTCTGTCCTGAAATTCCTTTACAGAATGAATGTTTTCAAAATCATGTTCCCTCCCAAAAAGTGTTTTTTGAGCTGTTTTCACTAGAGAAAGCAGCAAGTCCTCCTGGTTTTTCTCAGCATTTTTTTTGAAATCCTCCGCTTTCTGAACATGTTTTTTTGCCCAGATCAGCGCTGCATTTTTCTTGAAGAAGTTTAACATGGGTCAAATTTATAAATAAGTAAAGAATCTGGAATCATTTTTACGAAGGTTCACATAAAAAAACCGATGGAACTTGTTCCACCGGCTTTTCGAAATTTGATTATGAAAATAACAACTATATGTTAATGTTATGCTTATTTGTTTGCCTTATACCTTTTGTCGGGAGTACCGTCTTTTTTCAGGTGTTTGTTTTCTTTATATCTCTTATCCGGAGTGCCGTCTTTTTTCATTTTGGCAGCCGGTTGTGCAGGCTTCGCTGCTTTTGCATCCATTGCCGGTTTTGCAGCTTTTACTTCAGCTGGTTTAACAGCTTTTGCTGTAGTTGCTTTTACAGGCGGGTGCGCCGTAGCACCTGTAGCGGGAGCAGTCTGCTGAGCAGTGGCAAGTCCTAATCCAAGGATCAAAGACATTGCAGATAAGAATTTTTTCATAAGAATTATTGTTTGTTTTTTGTTGAATAAAGATATACAAAAAGCAGGCTAGAAAATTGAGATTTTTAAACTTAACTAAAGTTTATTACAGCTTAAAAAAAAATTAAAACACTTCATTTACAATGAAAAAGCCTGTCTTCAAAGATAAAGACAGGCTTGATTAATATATAAATAGACATGGCTAGCGAGTACAATTTGCTGTCCACGTTTTGCCATCCTTGACATACAGAATTTTTAAAACATTATTATCAATTCTGATATAAGAGGTTGCTGTAGAACCAATCATCACCAGAGTATGATCTCCTTCCTGATTAAACTCTATTCCGTTGAGATCCGGGATACTGTTGGAGAACGCGAAATTGTATTTGGTGCCGCTGGCAATCTTTGTTACAAATACACTTCCGTCATCTGTGCTGATGTTGGTAGAACCACCATCATTGTAAGAAACCTTTCCTTTGTAGGTTCCTGCAAAAAATTCATTGTTTACAGGGTCGTCATCTTTGCTACATGATGAAAAAGATAATGCTGTGAATACCAACAGCATCATAACTCCTAAGATTTTAATTGCTTTTTTCATAATATTATTCTTAATGTTTGGTTAGTCTGGAAATCCCAAACACTATGCCATGGGTGAGTAGTTGAATTTTTTTAACAGGTTATTAAATAAAATTGTAAAAAATTAAGATTTATGAGGCTAAGTCCTTCATTTCAAACCTTCAGTCTTTCTCTTTTTCTAAGGAAGAGAAAAAATATCCGTACCTTTGTACATCATCAACGGTTTCGGAAAACTCCCGAAATCGCTTTTGTCGTTTATACCATTAGTATTTATGCAGTTAAAATCCATCAATGAAAAGTTCCTTCCAGACCTTATGCAGAAAGAGTTTGGGAAAGAAATTTTTACCCATTTAGAAAACAGCCAGCATATAGCTGTAAAAGGAAGTGCAGGATCTTCAGTTTCTATTTTTGTGGCTGAGCTGTTTTTGGTTCAGAAGAAGAATATCCTTTATCTGGTAGATGATAAGGAAGATGCATTGTACGCCAATACAGAGATGGAAGATCTTCTGGGTAAGGATAAAGTGCTGTATTTTCCGGCCACCCATCTTGAACCTTATCAGGTGGAAAAGACTCAAAATGCCAACCTGGTGTTAAGGACTGAGGTTCTTAATAAAATTAATTCCGGAAGATCTCCAAAAGTGATTGTGGCTTATGCCGGTGCTTTATCTGAAAAGGTTTTGAAAAAAGAAGATTTTAAAGCAATTTCCCATCATATTAAAGTGGGAGATCAGCTGGATTTTGATTTTGTAGATGAACTGCTTAATCATTATCATTTCCAGCAGGCTGATTTCGTTTCCGAACCGGGAGAGTTTTCTGTGAGAGGAGGAATTGTAGACGTGTTTTCCTATTCACACGAAAAACCATATAGAATTACCTTCTTCGGTAATGAAGTGGAAAGTATTAAAACTTTTGATATCGAAACACAGCTTTCGGTAGATAAAGTAAAAGATTTCCAGCTGGTTTCCAATATGAATTTTTCTGTAACGGGAACAAGGGTATCTCTGTTGCAATTATTGCCTAAAGAAAGTTTTGTAGTTTCCAAAAACGGAATGGTGGGAATGCAGAAGATCAGAACATTCTACGAAAAGTCTTTGGAAAAATATGATACATTAAGTAAAGATATTGCCCACAGGACTCCGCAGGAACTTTTTATTTCTGATCAGGAGTTTCTGTTTGATTATAAAAAATTTAAAACAGTTGATTTTGGAGGAATAATCATTGAAGGATTGAAAGAAGTAACCGAAGTTAAAATGGAACAGCTTCCACAGCCTTCTTTTCATAAAAACTTTGAACTACTGATTGAAGATATTGAAGAAAAGCAGAATGGAGGATTTGATACCTGGATTTCTTTTTCAACAGAAAAACAGAAAGAAAGGCTGGAGTCTATCTTTGAAGAGCTTGAACATGAGCTTCCATTTAAAAGTTTTAAGTCTGAACTTCATGAAGGATTTGTAGATAATGGACACAAACTGCTGGTCTATACAGATCATCAGATCTTTGACCGTTATCAGAGATATAAAGCGAAAAATACTTTTGCAAAATCTGAGCAGCTTACCCTGAAAGACCTGATGTCTCTGAAAATAGGAGACTATATCGCTCACATTGACCATGGAATCGGGAAATTTATGGGGTTGGTGAAAGTGAATAATGACGGAAAGATTCAGGAATGTTTCAAACTGACCTATAAAAACGGAGACTTATTATATGTAAGCATTCATTCTTTGCATAAGATTTCGAAATATAACGGTCCGGATGGAAGAGAGATCGTTTTGAGTAAACTTGGATCTCCAACATGGAAATCTTTAAAACAGAAAACCAAAGCGAAGGTTAAACAGATTGCTTTTGACCTTATTCAATTATATGCCCAGAGGAAAACGGCGAAAGGTTTTGCTTATACTCCAGATTCCTACCTGCAGAACGAGTTGGAGGCCAGCTTTATTTATGAAGATACTCCGGATCAGGAAAAAGCTACTGTAGATGTAAAGAGAGATATGGAAGCGGATACGGTAATGGACAGGCTTGTATGTGGTGACGTAGGTTTCGGTAAAACGGAAGTTGCAATCAGGGCTGCATTTAAAGCCGCTACAGATGGAAAGCAGGTTGCAGTATTAGTGCCTACAACCATTCTTGCTTTTCAGCATTACAGAAGTTTTAAAGAAAGGCTAAAAGATTTTCCGGTAAATGTTGCTTATGTCAACAGATTCAGAACAGCTAAGCAGAAATCAGAAACTTTAGAGGCTTTAAAGAACGGAAAAGTAGATATTATCATTGGAACGCATCAATTGGTAAGCAGTTCGGTGAAGTTTAAAGATCTTGGTTTATTGATTATTGATGAAGAACATAAGTTCGGGGTTTCAGTAAAGGATAAATTGAAAACCTTGAAGAATAATGTGGATACCCTGACGCTTACGGCGACTCCTATTCCGAGGACGTTACAATTCTCGTTAATGGCTGCAAGGGATTTATCCGTTATCAAAACGCCACCGCCGAACAGACAGCCTGTAGATACGCAGTTAATCGGATTCAATGAGGAAACGCTTCGTGATGCGGTTTCTTATGAGCTTCAAAGAGACGGTCAGGTATATTTTATCAATAACAGAATTGAAAACCTGAAGGATATTGCAGGGCTTATTCAGAGGCTGGTTCCGGATGCGAGAGTAATTACAGGACATGGGCAGATGGAAGGAAAACAGCTTGAAAAGAATGTACTGGATTTTATGGAAGGGAAATACGACGTTCTTGTGTCTACTACCATTGTAGAAAGTGGGGTAGATGTTCCGAATGCCAATACTATTTTTATCAATGATGCACATCGGTTTGGGATGGCGGATCTGCACCAGATGAGAGGAAGGGTAGGGCGAAGCAACAGAAAAGCATTCTGTTATCTGATCACTCCTCCTTATGACATGATGACCTCCGATGCCAGAAAACGTCTGGAAGCTATTGAACAGTTTTCAGATCTGGGAAGCGGTTTCCAGATTGCGATGAAAGATCTGGAGATCCGTGGTGCCGGAGATCTTTTGGGTGCTGAACAAAGTGGGTTTATCAATGAAATGGGTTTTGAAACGTATCAGAAACTAATGCAGGAAGCTTTGGAAGAACTAAAAGATGATGCTGATTTTGAAAGCCTTTTTGAAAATGAAGAAGACAGGCAAAAACTTTTCAAATCTGTAAAGGACGTTAATATTGATACGGATTTAGAGCTGATGTTGCCGGATTCGTATATTTCGAACACAGAAGAAAGGTTGTTGCTCTACCAGAAAATTGCTGAAATCACTAATGAAGCAGATCTTCATCAGTTTGAACTGGAGCTGATTGACCGTTTCGGAGCATTGCCGAAAGAAGCTGTCAATCTTTTGAAGAGTGTTTCTTTGAAGTGGCTTGCTTCTGATATAGGTTTTGAAAAGATTGTTATGAAAAACGGAGTGTTTTTAGGGTACTTCCCAGGGAATCCTCAGGATAAGTTTTACCAGACAGACAGATTCCGACATATTATTAATTATTTGACCCGAAATCCGACTGAAGCCCAGCTTAAGGAGAAGTCAGGAAAAGAAGGTAATCAGTTGATGATGAGAAAAGAAAGAGTGAAAAATGTAGATGAAGTCAATCTATTGTTGAAAGCAATTATCGAACATGGCTAAATTTATTTTTCCTTTACTGGAAATAGTATCATAATATTATTAGAAACGTGTAAAAAGATTAATTTTTACACGTTTTTTTTGTGATTGTTATCATGTTTTTCTTTTGTAATATTCCTGTTGAAGAGAATTAAGGCTGTTTTTGAGGGGGTGAAATCACTCTCCAATGATAAAAAAAATCCTGTAAATCCCCGTACAGTAAGGGTTTGAGATGTTGTCTAGCTGTTTTTATACTTGGAAAGTAGAGTTATGTAGTAATAATTCTACTTTTTAGTATTATTAATTCTATGTTCTAATGTGTTTATTTCTATAGGTTTATAGATGTATAACTGGAATTTTTTGGACTTCGTTGCTTAACTTTGCAGTCCTTAATTATGAAAACAATTATACATTGCTGCGTGGCTGGACTTTTTTCGTTCTACGCTAACGCACAGGTGGGAATAGGTACTGCAAAACCCAAATCTGTTCTTGATGTGAACGGAAAAACCACCTTAAGAAAAGAACTTAGAGTAGGCGGTAGTTCAACTCAGGCTGGAGATGCCGGGTTGAATGGCCAGGTTTTGGTTTCTCAGGGTGAGGGTTTGCCTCCTGTGTGGAAATCTTTGAATGTTTCCTTTATGGAAGAGGGACAGTATAAGCTGATTAATTCTTATCTGTCATCGGATCAAACGGGTATTAATTCACTTACGGATGGTATCGCTGGTGATGGTGTCTACACCAACAATGTTGGAGATAACATTAATGATATCACAAAAGGCAACTGGAAAAAAATAGGCGGACTCGACAATACTTTTACCATCAAAAATGGAAAGAACAGACTTACCTATCAGTTCCAGACAGGTATTGAAATGAAAGCAGCTTCTTCTACAACAATACAGAATGTAAGATTTGCTTGTGGCGTTTTCAGAAACGGTGCATTGGTAGCGGTACGTCCGGATAGAATTGCTTCCAACAACAACAGTGGAAAAGCGGGTCTTCAGGATTATATCTTTACTCTTAATTATACGGAGCAGAACGTTCCTGTAGGGGTTCATAATATTGAAATTGCATGCAGAAAGATTGATACATCAAGTTCTACTTCACAATTTACAATTGGACGAAATGTAGAAGCCTCCAATGGTGCTTCCAGTGCTTTTACATTGGAATCTACGATGAAAATGGATGTTATCGAATACGTGAGTTATAAAAACAACTAATGATGAAAAAACTATTATCAACGCTGCTTCTTAGCATAGGTCTTTTGGCAACGGCTCAGGTAGGAATAAAAACAGAAGCCCCAAAAGCAACACTTGATGTAAACGGAGACGTTAATTTCAGAAATAAAATTGCTGTCCAGAATGCTACTGATAATTCATTATTTCAAGGAAATAATGATCAGCTGTTAGTTTCGCAGGGAGAAGGCTTTGCTCCTATCTGGAAATCACTCCGTATTCCTGAATACGAACCCAATAAATTTTACCTTATATACAATAATTCCTTTTCAGATAAAGTAGGGATTACTTTCTCTTCTTCAGAAAACTCTTCGGTAAGCATGGACTCAAGAGGAGGTACTTTTACGAAGGGAAAGCAGTATAGTACACTTACAAATTTTAAGAAAATAAACGGACTTTCACAAACCATCACCGTTTACAGTACACAAAGTAAGGCTTATTTTCAGTTTGAAACTGTGGTACAGGCAGATTTTGGGGGAGCAGGAAGTACAGACAATTCCATAGATTATGCATGCGGTATCTTTGTGGATGATAAACTGGTCAACCTGAGACAGAGAAACCTAAAGGCTATTACCACTTCATATCCTTTCCTTACTCATACCCAGATCGGAATTGTAGATAATCTTTCCCAGGGAAATCATTCGGTTTACGTTGCCTGTACAAGACTGGGTTCTTATGGTGCTTCGGGTGCAGGAAATACCCTTACTATAGGTACTAATGTGTATAGCAATATCAATAGCTTTATATCACAGTCTTCTCTTAAAGTTGACGTATATGAAGTTCCGGAAGTATTTAATACCATTATAAACTAAGACGGATTATGAAAAAAATATTATTTGTAACATCATTTTTATTAGCTGTTGCAACAAATGCCCAAGTGGGTATTAATACTCCTAATCCGACTAACATGCTGGATGTAAACGGAGATCTTAATATCAGAAAAGAATTAAGAACAGGAGGAACTGATGTATTAAAAGGGTCTGCCGGAGCGGCTGGTGATATATTTCACAATAATACTGATTTAGGTGCCAACGACTGGAAAGCCATTAAAATTGCAGATGGACAGGGTAGTATGTCTGTGTTTTCCATCAATACAGTTTCTGATAAAGTTGGAGTGAGTTTTTCTGGAAGTAGCGGGGCAACCAACCCTTATACTGACGGGGAAGCCCTGACTGGAGGCTGGACTGTAATTCCTGGAACTGTGGATACATTCTCCGTAACCAATGGTACGAATAAGGCTACCTTCTCATTTCAGACGACGATTCAGAAAACAGGAACAAATTCTGCGAGTTTTGCCTGTGGAGTTTTTGTTGATAACGCCCTTAGAGCAGTGAGAACAGATGTGTTATTGGGAGACAGCGGTGCTTATAAGATTTTTAATCTTAATGCTACTCTTACTAATCTTACTCCTAAGAATCAGTATTCTGTTAAAGTAGCCTGTATAAAAAGAGCTATTTCCGGAACAACTCTTGGGATAGGAAGAGCTGTTGATACTGCCTTTCTCAACAGCGATATGTCACAGTCTGTTTTGACAACATCCATATTGCAACCTTATTAATTTTCATCATCATACAATAATAGGAAATCTAAAAACGTTATGTTTTTAGATTTTTTTGTTTATTAACTCTATTTCTTGTGAATTTGTTCGGATAAAGTAAAGTGTATTATCGAAAATTGAATTATATTTGGACAAGCTAAAAAAATTCTATATGGTAAAAAACTATTTTTTTAAAATATTTGCCGGTATTGCTTTTCTTGGGCTGCTGACAGCATGTAATACAACCTCAGATCCCACAGAATCCATCCCGAATCCTGATGAAGGAACTCCTCCTAAAAAGATTTTAACAAAGGTTAGCTCGAATAATGTTTCTCAGGAAGAATATGTTACAACAGCGGTAACCGGAGATCTGCAGACCGCAGTATCTAAAGATGAATCTTTTACAGGAAGTGCTTACTATACGGGAACAGTAACATATACCAACAAAAATATCACAAAAATTAAATATGTAAGTTCAGCAGCATCCAGCCTTACTTATGAATTTAATATTGTTCCTGACGCTACAGGTAAAAAGATTTATAATGCTACTTCTACAGCAACGGGGGCAACTCCATCTGCTTCTGTTGTAAGCGACTATACATTTACCTATGATCCGGTTAACAGCAGACTTACTAAAATTCTTGAGAAGAGAAAAGAAGGAGGAATCAGTGCCTATAACAAATTTATTGATTATTCTTTTGTATATAATGGAGAAAATCTGATTCAGGTTGTTCGCTCCAAAGGTCTGTTGGATATCAACGGAAACCCGAATATGAGTACAGCAGTAATAAGCAAGTTTAGTTTTCAGAACTATGACGCTCAGAAAAGCCCGTATTATACACTGCCGTCCGTGTATTTCATCACACGAAGTCTGATCGATCCTGCTCAATTCTATAAAATATCTCCGAACAATCCTACATCTATGTTTATAGAATTGCCATCACCAGCTACTCCTGTTAATACCTCTCAAAGTTATTCTTATGATAATCAAGGGTATGTAGTTGTTGAAAAAAATCAGAATGTAACTTTTACCTATAAAAACTTATAGAAGAAATATAGTTATTAATCTTACCAGAATATAAATAATAATATAATTTTTAGGCAAAAAAAAATTATATTTGTCAAAAAAATAATCAATTACAAGGAAATGAAGCAAATTTTCTATTTTATTTTACTCATCGCAGGTTTTTCCTCAATACATTCCTGCAAGGATATGCTGGATGAGGATGGAAATCCATTATTGGATCTTAACAATACAGGAGGCTTAAGCGGCCCCAGAGCATTATACAGAGAAATTACAGATAAAGATACTATCGCAGAATATCAGTACAGCGGACTTCTTGTGACTAAAGTTATCACAGACAGTGCTTCCATCACTGATATTATGTACAGTGGTGATAAAATCAGTCAGATTAATTTTAACGGTTTCCTTGATCTTGACGGAAACGGAAAACTAGATAAAGACAGTGTATCATACACTCAATTGTTCACTTATGCAAACAATAACAAACTTCAGCTGATTTCTGAAAACCGTTCAACCTTCAGAAGAACTCCGCCTGTAATACCTGGAGGACCTGTAGGACCACAGACATTATTGAAAAAAGAGAAAACTGCTTATCAGGTTAAATACAGTATTGCTACAGGAAAACTGGATTCAATTATTATGAGAAACGGACCGGATGTTCCGGGAGCTCCGCTTAACTTCACAGATTATTCTAAAACAGGTTATACTTATGTAGGAGACAATGTATCTAAAGTAGTAAGATACTACGGAACAATGACTGGTGGATCGTTTGGTGCTGTTACCGGAAAATACAGCTACGAATACTATGCCTATGATGAGCAGGTAAGCCCATTCACATTGCTGCCACACGTATATAAAATTTCAAGATTATTATCTACGATAATCAATGATAAAGAAAGTCTTATCTTATCTCCAAACAACCCTAAGAGATGGTCTGTAACAGATCTTACGCCACCGATTCCAACACCGATTGTGAAGAGTACCAATTACGTTTACGATCCTCAGACTTACATGACAAAAGGATATGGCGTTAATTACATCTATAAACCACAATAGAAGAATTTTTTTTAACAATATTCAAACTCAATCTTTCCTAAGATTGAGTTTTTTATTTTTTATACCTTAATTTTGCAAAAAATTTCTGATGAAATATTTAATTGTCGGGCTTGGTAACAAAGGCTCTGAATATGAAAATACACGACATAATATAGGATTTAAAGTAGCTGAGAAAATAGCGGAAACCCTTGAAGTATCATTCAATACCTCCAACTTTGGCTGGCTGGCAGAAGGAAAGCACAAAGGCAGAAAAGTTTTTGTTCTGAAACCGGATACTTATATGAATCTTTCCGGTAATGCAGTGAAGTACTGGATGCAGAAAGAAAATATTCCCTTGGAAAATGTACTGATCATTACCGATGATCTGGCTTTGCCTTTTGGGACTTTAAGAATGAAAGGAAAAGGATCTGATGCCGGACATAACGGGCTTAAAAATATTAATGAAGTATTGCAGACTCAAAATTATGCAAGGCTGCGCTTCGGAATCTCTGCAGATTTTACGGCAGGAAGACAGGTAGATTATGTTTTAGGAACATGGAATGACGAAGAATCAGAAAAGCTTCAAGAGAGAATTGAAACCTTTTCTAAGGCTAGTCTTTCATTCGTATTTGCGGGATTGAATAACACAATGTCTGCATTTAACGGAAAATAATTCCACAAAGTGATACAAGAGAACTGAAATTAGAATATAGCTTATAAAATTGAATGACTGGCTTGTTTGTAAGGCAGTCATTTGTTTATATGTTTTTTAAAATTTTTCTGCTGGTTTTATAATTAATTTATCTTCTTTCCTGATAAATACCCACATCCAAGGAATGAATGATAATAAAAAAGATACAATACTATTCTGCATAAATATTTCATTTGCTGAAGGGTTGTTTTGAAACTCAAATATCGCTTGATTAATGGTGAGCCCTTGTTTTACCAATAAAGCAATTACAGTAATAACATTGGCTATAAATATGCTTACAATATTTGTGAAGAAGATAATATATCTTGTCAGTTTTCCACGAAATCCTTTGAAATAATCATAGCCTAAAAAACCCAGAAGAGCAATAACAAATGCCATTCCTGAGGAAATTTCTCCTAAATATACAGCAAGTATGACCCAAAGTATAATGGCAGGAATTGAAAAAACAATGGCTCCTAAAAATCCTGTCAGATAATTTTTCTCTTTTGAAATTCTTGTCTTTTCTATTTCATAGAATTTATCATCTGTCTGTTGAAAACAATGATCACAAAGGAGTATACCAGTATGGTTAAGGTCGTAATAGCGAATACTTTCATTTGTTTCACAGCTATGACAATGGTTTTGCTCCGGCACATTGAGTTTTTTTAACAAACCAACCACAAAGTCAAACAAAGCATAAATAGTGCTGATTTTAGTAGGCATTATATTTTCTGTGAATTTGAAAAAAATAGTATTTTCTCTAATTTCAAAGAGGGTAAATCTTAATTTTTTTCTGTTTCCCGTTAACTCTGTTTTGATTTGTTGTCTTTGTTCCTCTGTTAAATTCCCAGTTGTTACTGAAACATATTTGTATTGAGGAGTATGTATTATACTTGCGTCTGAAACATTGAAAAAATAGCCTTTGTAAAGTCCGAATACCTTATGGCTTGTTTTATGCCATCCTAGGTCTCTGGCTATTTTTTTTGCTTTGGGAAAAATCATACTTTTTTGACTTGGTAGTCATGGTTTATTGAGGTGTTTTCTCGAGAGCACGAATATATAATTATTTTTAGATAATTAAAACAAACCCTTTTAAAAATGAAATATATTACGGTTTTACCTAGTTTATTGACAAAATAGGTTTATAATTATCTTATTTTATGATGATATATAATAAAACATAAATGCCACCGGATTCCGATGGCATTTTGTGTAAATTATAATTGAATTTTAAAGAGTTTTACTTCTTATAACCAAGTTACTGCACCTGTTTCAACATCATAGTTGGCTCCAACGATTTTAATTTTACCCTCAGCTTCAAGGTTTTTAAGTGTTGAACTTTGCTTGCGGATATCTTCAATCGCACTTTTTACGTTTTGATGATTAAGCCTTTCAAGAAGTGAGCTGTTTTTTGATGAACGTTCTTCATTCTCTTCAATGATCTCATTGATGATAGGGTTGAAGTGATTGATCAGGTGGTTCAGGTTATCCATTCCCAGTCCTTCAATTTGTGCAGCGTCAAGACCTCCTTTTAAAGCCCCGCACTTGGTGTGTCCTAAGACTACAATAAGCTTAGAACCCGCAACATTACAACCGAATTCCATAGATCCCAGAATATCCTGGTTCACAAAGTTACCGGCAATTCTGATACTGAAAACATCTCCTAATCCCTGATCAAAGATAAGTTCTGCAGAAGTACGGCTGTCTATACAGCTTAAAACTACTGCAAAAGGCCATTGTCCTTCACGTGTTGCATTCACTTGCTCAAGAAGGTCTCTGTTTGCCTTAAGGTTGTTTACAAATCTCTGATTTCCCTCTTTTAAGAATTCTAATGCTTTCTCAGGAGTAATAGTTGACTGTGTTTCGTATGTATGTGCTTTCATATTTTTATTGTTTTCGAATTTAAAGTTAAAAAAATTAATTAATTATTGGGATTACATGGCTCTTTTGTGAGTAACCAAAATGTGGGAATCCTCACTTCTCTCGTAATCTCTGTATGAAGTTTTAAAGCCTATCAGTTCTACATTGATGTCTTGTTCCTTTGCACGGATATTGGCAAAGTCCTGAATCATTTCCAGTACATCGGTTGCAATGTAGGAAGTGCTCTTCGCATCAATAATAACTGTAGAGTTGGGTTTTATATTTTTAAGTGTTTTTTTGATGGCTGCCTTATTTAAAAATGATACTTCTTCAGCAAGTTTAATATTGATCCCATCTGCATCATCCAGTCTTTCTCTGCTTAAATAATAAGCTCTTTTCATATTTCCTTGCAGAATATAGAAAACGGAGATCATAAGACCAATTCCTACACCTTTTAACAGGTCTGTTGCCACTACTGCTACAACAGTTGCCACAAATGGAATGAACTGGAATTTTCCTAAGTGCCAGAAATGTTTGAATGTTGCCGGCTTTGCCAATTTATACCCTACTAGGATTAATACCGCAGCTAATGTTGCCAATGGAATTAAATTTAAAATAACAGGAATAGAAAGTACACAAATTAATAGGAATACCCCGTGGATAATAGTAGACATTTTAGAGGTTGCTCCCGCATTAGCATTGGCAGAACTTCTTACTACCACGGAAGTCATGGGAAGACCACCTATAAAAGAACTTACAAGGTTTCCGATTCCCTGAGCCTTAAGCTCAAGATTGGTATCTGTAATTCTTCTTTGTCTGTCTAATCGGTCCGAAGCCTCAATACAAAGTAAAGTTTCAATAGATGCTACAATGGCAATTGTTGCTCCTACGATCCATACTTTTGGATTAGTGAAACCATTAAAATCCGGAGTAGTGATCAGATTTTTAAAATCATCAAAAGACTGTGGAACCGGTAAAGAAACCAAATGTTGAGTTTCGATAGCGAGAGAACTTCCGGACATCTTAAAGAGCTGATTTAAAAGAATACTTACAATTACGGCAACCAATGCACCCGGAAGCATTTTCATCCTTTTCAGTACATGGATTTTGTCCCATGCGATAAGGATCGCTACAGAAATTAAAGTAATAACAATGGCACCCGGATGGATCGCTCCAAATAGTTCAGTAAAATATCCGAAGTTCAGACCATTATCAAAAATAGATTCATGGCCTTCATAATCTTTGTCAAATCCTAACGCATGTGGAATCTGTTTTAAAATAATAATGATTCCTATGGCAGCCAGCATTCCTTCAATGACGTTATTCGGGAAATAGTTGGAAATACTTCCGGCTCTTACAAACCCTAAAACCAATTGAATAAGTCCAGCAATAATCCCTGCGCAAAGGAAAAGCTCAAAGGCGCCAAGATCTGTTATTGCTGTTAAAACGATAGCTGTGAGACCTGCAGCAGGCCCTGAAACTGAAATATTTGAATTACTGATGATTCCTACTACCAGGCCGCCAACGATACCGGAAATAATACCGGATAATGGAGGAGCACCTGATGCTAAAGCAATTCCTAAACACAACGGAAGTGCTACTAAAAATACCACGAGTCCTGAAGGAAAATTTTCCTTGATTCCTCCTATTAATGATGTCTTTTTCATAATGTGAAGCTGTAAAGTATAACCGGCTTATTTGTTTTTAAATAAGTCAATTATAAAAAGTTGAGAAAAAATAATTTTTAAAGTACATGTGTATCCGATATCACAAAATGATATGGAAATGGTATCAAAAAAATCTAACTATAGGAGTTTACGCTTCCGGAGGAGGGGAAAATATAGTAAGTAAAGGAGAAAGATGAAAAGAATCATCAATCAGAACAAAAGACACACCCTGAACATCTGTTTCTGAAAACTTCAGATAATCGAATACATCTAAAGGTTTCGGAATGGTCTTTTCGTAAACAATGAATGAGGATGGGTGAGAATGAGGCTCTTCTTCATTGATTATTATATTCGTTCTCGCAATATCCCAGCCCGCAACAGCAGCAATGCTTGGCAGCGCTGTAAAATTCAGAAAAAACGTTAATACAATAATACTCCAGAATTTCATTTTACATTCTTTTTAGAAAAACTATTTAGTCTTTCTGCTCATCACCCAATCCGAACCTGTAAGATTATAGATCTTTTGAATGTCTTTTAAGATTTTCTCAAAATCAATCTCCAGATCAATGATTTTACCTGTTCTAAGGTCAAATACCCAGCCGTGAACAATAGGATACTCTTCTAAAATGTATCTTTCCTGTACACAGGCCATTTTGATTACGTTGATGCACTGCTCCTGAACATTAAGTTCTACAAGTCTGTCATAACGCTTGTTTTCGTCCTGAATAGAATCCAGTTCTGCCTGATGTAATCTGTAAACATCACGGATGGTTCTCAACCATGGATTCAATAATCCCAGATCCTGAGGAGTCATCGCTGCTTTTACACCGCCACAGTTGTAATGGCCACAGACAATAATGTGTTTCACTTTCAGATGTTCTACAGCGTATTGAATAACTGCTGTGGAACTCATATCTAAAGTATTAACAACATTGGCAATGTTTCTGTAAACAAATACCTCTCCAGGTTTGGCTCCCATCAACTCTTCTGCGGTAGCTCTGCTATCTGAACATCCTATATAAAGATAATCGGGATGCTGAGTTTTGGCAAGTTCATGGAAGAAATCCGGATCTTCGGCAAGTTTGGATTCTACCCATTTTTTATTGTTTTCGAAAATAACCTCGTACGATTGTGCCATAATTTTAAAGTGTATAATTATTTATTTCGTTTAAATTATTTCCAAAATCAATAGACTAAATCAATAATTATGCAAAAATATAATTTTTGTTAAATAATAAATCACTTTTAACAAAGTTTAATATTAAAATATGCTTAAAATCATATCTAATATTCCGATATGCTTTATCTTACAGCTATTGGGATCTATAAGGAAATCCAAACGTTTAAAAAACCAGGATAAAATTACGAAGTATAAATTAAAATTTATGGTTTGTGAATTAAAATATTCTTAATTATTTAGGTAGCCTCCATTGTTTCTTTTGAAATACTTAATAAAAAGACTTTGTGTATGCTAAAAAATGAATAATTTAAAGCTCTTATTAATCCCTCTATCTGATGCCTGATTTTGGTCTGCAATCTTTACCATCGGTATTCTATCTGGCAGGAGTCTTTATCGCCTGTTTCTCTTCATTTCTGATTGTTGGAAAACGTAAAAAGATAACAGCTGATTATGTTCTGGCAGCCTGGTTTCTAGTGATAGGAATACATCTTATCTTATTTATTCTATTTTTTTCCGGAGGCTATATAAAGTTTCCTTATTTTCTGGGCTATGAAGTTATTTTTCCCTTTATTCATGGCCCAATGTTATATATTTATGTTCTCTGTGTTACAGGGAAAGCACCGGGAAAAAAGACCTGGCTGCTACATTTTGTTCCTGTTCTGATTGTCTTTTTCATGCTATTTAAACTATTGATGTTGTCACCATCGGAAAGACTTGCCATTTATCAAAGCGGAGGCAAACAATATCAATTAATAAGCAATGTTATCAAATACATGATGATATTATCAGGAGTATTATATATTGCATTAAGTTTTTTTGCTGTCAGAAAATATACGCAAGAGATTTCTGACCAATATTCAAATACAGAGAAGATAAATCTCAGCTGGCTCTATTATCTTATTGCTGGATTAGCTTTGATATGGGTTGCAGTGATCATTAGAAATGATATACTTATTTTTTTCATAGTTGTTCTGTTTATCGTAGCTGCTGCATATTTTGGCATCAGTCGTGTTGGAATTCTGAACTTGCCTGTAGCAGAAGGTATAGTAAATGATAAAGAAACAAACGAAGAAACGGTAAAATATCAGAAGAATTCTCCCGGAGAAGATGTTATCATGGCTGTTTACGAAAAGCTTGTGAAGAAGATGGAGAAAGAAAAATTATATAAAGATCCCGAACTGAATCTGAATTATACTGCTGCCTTACTGGAGGTTCATCCTAATATCCTTTCTCAGGCAATTAATTCCATTGAAAATAAAAATTTTTATGATTATATCAATCGTCAGAGGATTGAAGAGTTTAAAAGGATTGCAGTACTTCCCGACAACGGAAAGTATACTATTCTTTCACTAGCTTTTGAGAGTGGCTTTAATTCTAAAACGTCATTTAACCGTAATTTTAAAAAATATATGAACTGCCCACCCAGAGAATTTCTAAAAAGCCAAAGCATAGAGATTAATATGGAATGATTTGCTGGTAAATTGGGCAAGAGGTTTATTTATAATGATTTATAAACATGTTCCACCTTTCATTTTGGAACAATTGGACCTTTTATAATCCTCATTTTTACAGAAAAATAATCGGGTATTATGAAAAAATATTATTTGTGATGATGGGAGTACTGGCATTACTGATCGGAGCTTATCCTCTTATTTATGCCTTCGTTGAATCTAAATATACTTTTCTGGGTTCGAAATCTCCTGAATTACTCCACAGTATAATCTGGAAAACAGCATTTTTCATCCATATTACTTTCGGAGGGCTGGCTCTTTTTGTAGGCTGGCGTCAGTTTGGTCGTTCATTTCGGACTCAATACATGAGAATCCACCGGAATATCGGAATGTTTTATGTAGTTGCCGTGACACTAAGTTCTGTTTCAGCTATTTATATGGGATTTTATGCCAATGGAGGGCTGGTTTCAGCGATGGGGTTTATCTGTTTAGGATTGATCTGGTTACTAACAACTCTTGCTGCCTTAGCAGAAATAAGGAAAGGAAATATTATCAGACATCAGCAACTGATGACTTATAGTTACGCCTGTACCTTTGCTGCAGTAACATTGAGATTATGGCTTCCCTTACTAAAAAATATTACAGGAGATCCCATGCTGTCTTATCTTGTCGTAGCATGGCTGTGCTGGATTCCAAATTTGTTAGTTGCTTATTTTATCAATAAAAAAACAGTTGCAATATAAGAGAATAGGCTTTACTCTGGCAGTGTGTTATAATCCATACTTTTCATTTCCAGGTTCAGGTATTTATTTCCTTCATTCTTATAATGTAGGGGCATTTCAAGACCCATATATTTCATAATCAGAGGGTAGATATAAGTGGTTTGGGTCTGCTTGGTTTCATGTCCTGTAATTCTATAGTTGGCAGGTACTTTATCTCCAAACCAAACAAAAAACGGTACCTGAGTAGATTCCTTAGAGTCTACGTGCAATAATTTGTCCCCTTGTATTTTAAGCCCATGATCTGAAGTATAGATGATTACGGAATTGGTATTTTTCAGCGTACTGAATATATTTTTGAAAACGTAGTCCGTGTATTTGATAGAGCTGTCATAACAATTCAGATCACCGGAGTTCCAGTTAGAAGGAAGTCTGTTGCATGGATTAGGGTGACTTCCCATAATATGAAGAACTACAAATTTATCTTCCTTCTTCTGAATAACTTTTTGAAGCTCAGGAACAATTACTTCATCATAGCCGTTTACCCACTTTTTATTTTTAGACATGGAAGCGATGGCTGTAATTCCTCTTGCGCTTGCCTGTGTACTCAGCCAGAAAGAATTGTATCCGCTTTGATTCGCCATATTGATGATATTATAGGATAGTTTATCATAACGATATCTGAATTCATCAGGATGGATACTGGACAACATCAGCGGGACACTCAGGTTGGTGATGCCGGCAGGAGAAATAGCATGGTCAAAAATCATCATATTTCCTGCCTGCTCATCCGTGTAAGGAGTTGTTTTCTTGTTATAGCCATATAATGACATGTTCTGCTTTCTCTCAGACTCTCCAATGATGAGAATTACATTTTCTATTCCTGGCTGTATTTTTTTGATATTAAAAACCGGAACATTCTTTTTTATTGCGTTGATATCTCTCTGTATATTCAAAGCGGTATTGAAATCAGATAAATGATAGTATACATTCTTAATCATCCTGCCTCCTCCTTTATTACTTATATAGGTATGTTTAAGGTGATATCCGAATGGTAAAACAAGCCACAGTAATGCTATAATGATAAATTTAGCATTAACCTTAACTATATTTTTTTAAGATAATCCACCGAGTACATTACCATTCCCAGAAAAACGAAAAACAAAATGCCCGGAAGAATAAACATATAAGACATGCTCATCGCTTCATCCGGATTAGATTCCAGAATACTGATAGCCATTCCTACATTAAATCCGGAATGATAAATAAGAAAACAGGATACCGATATCAGAAAGTTAATGCTTAATAATAAACAGAGAATAAAAGCAATTACAGACGTATACTTATTCTTAAAAAGCAATGCATTAAATACCAGAAACGAACAAAACATAATTCCATACTCAAAAATATTCCGGATACTGTCCATTTTTTCAGCTCCGAAAAGATTATCAAAGATGTAAGGGAATGAGATCAAAAAACCTGTCAGGTATATTATAATGAGAAGAATGGGAACTATCTTTTTGAACATGGGTGTATATATGTTTCTGTGCAGTTAAAATAAATTTTTATATCATCTTCTTTAAAGTTTTTCTGAATACGAGCCTGCGGAATATCAGAATCATGGAGTGCATGAAAAGAATTAATATCAGATAATAATTCTTATATATTGCAGGTATTGTCAACTCAAAAAGAAACTTTTGAAGTTAAGTTGTTACAGTTTGTAGCGGTCGTTTTTCCGTATTATAGAGTTGACTGTATAGGTAGGAATGGAGAGAATTGAATTTGCATTTTTTTCATCAAAAATTATTTTTTTAATTAGTAATAAACTGGAGTTGTGTTTTTAATATTAAGCGATTTTTTTCAAAACAAGTTGTATCGAAGGATAGATGTCATCCGGATAATAAAATGGGATATTTTACATGAAATTGGATGATGGTGTATCCGTTTTATAATCAAACAATACAATTTTTTCAAATGTACACGAAATTACCGATAAATACAAGTAGAATTTTTATGATAACTATTGGAGTTCCTATACTTTACGGTTGATATAATCCATCGTAGCATTGGCGGTAGGGATAATTTTAGCAGGGTTGCCTATGACAATAGAATTGGAAGGAACATCAAAATTGACATAAGAATTGGGAACAATCAGTACATTATTTCCAATAGTGATTCCTCCTACAATAACGGCATTGGTACCAATCCATACTTCATCACCAATAACCGGATATCCTTCATTTTTTCCACGGTTTTGTTGTCCTATCGTAACGCCATGGGCGATGTTGCAGTTTTTTCCGATCACTGTTTTAGGATTGATCACAAGGCTTCCAAAATGCCCCAAATAAAAACCTTCACCAATCTGAGTCTCAGGATAAATCTGAAAACCATATTTGATCTGATAATGTCTCAGGACAATCCTCCAGAAAGTATTCAGAAGAGGGGTTTTCTGATACTTCTGTGCTTTTCTCAGAATGTATACAAAATGCAGATTAGGATTAATGCACTTTTTCCATATCTGAAAAGTGGAAAGCCATTTTCCGCTTTCCCGGTAAAAGTCTTTTTGAATGATTGAATAATCAGCCATCGTCAATATTTTTATACTTCGTCAATTATTTTCTGAAGATGTTCCACAGATTTTTCCAGAACAAACGGAAGCTCGGTTTCCGAAATTCGTTTTTTGTATTCTTCAGTGATATCTTTATCAATAAGAAACTTTTTCATTCCATCATAAATCCCTTCTTCGGAATTGGCAGTGATATTGCCCAGTTTTCCATCCTGCAGAAGATCCCTGATGCCGGAAATATCTGTTGCAGAAATAGGTTTATTGAGGATAAGTGCTTCAGCAATGATGGTGGGAAATCCTTCATGTCGTGAAGACATAATATAGAAATCCGCCTTTTTCATATAAGGGTAAGGATTACTGCTGAAACCAAGCATTTTTGCAGTATTCTGAAGACCAAGTTTATTGAGCTGATCCTGAATATTATTAAAATCATACCCGTCACCAATGATCAAAAGCTGATGTTTCAACCCTTCATCAATAAGTTTTTTATGCACATTAAGCAATCTGTCGTATCCTTTCTGAGGGTATACGGTTCCTACGGTTACAAAAGTGGGAAGATCATTGTTGAAAGGATAGTCATTTACTTCACTGTCTGCCTTTCTTAATGTATCATCTTTGTCAATCGGATTGAAAATTTTAATCACAGATGCTTTTTCAGCTTCGTTTTTAGCCAAATCATGCATTCCTTCCTGAAGTTTATTGGAAATGACCAGAATTCTATCAAACCTGAAAAACTGTCTGATCACTTCCGGAGTGTATTCTTTTAAATTGAAAATATCATTCTGTACCCAGATAATCTTTTTCGAATCTTTTTGAGGGCTGGAGAGAATTTCCTGGTGCATCGCATGGATGGCAGCAATCTCTACATCATATTTTTTATTCTTTAAAATAAATTTATAGAGAAGGGAAGGGAACCAAAGAAACATTTTCTGATAAAGAACCCTGTAGGCTTTCACAGGAATGTCCTGCAGCCTGTTGGTGGTAATCATTTCTCCTTTCGTCAAATAGTACAGTGTTACCCATGACGGAACTTCTTTAATGTATAATCCTGAATAGAGATTTACCAGAAGATCAACTTCATACTTATCGGCAGGCAGATTCTTCAAAAAGTTGATTAATACTTTCTCGGCACCACCATGACGCAATGAACCTATACGAATGAGGAGTTTTTTCTTTTTCAATTTGTTTTTTTCTATTTTATGATTTTACAAGATAAATTTATTTAATTTTTCTTGCTTTTTTATACTTGTGAGGAAGATTTTCTTTGATATAGGCATCCAGTTTTTTTCTGTCTTTCTCCAGTTCACGGGGATATTCCGGGTTATTTTTAAGAACAATATCACCATAATCTTCAATCGTGCATAAGAACTGGGCCGGGTTTCCAATAAAAACTGTGTTATCCGGCATCGATTGTGACAACACAGAGTTCGCCCCTAAAATACAGTTGTTTCCAATCTGGACATCCTGCATAATCACACAATTAAGCCCGATGGTGCAGTTGTTTCCTATTTTTATTCTTCCCAGTATTCTTGCATCTTCATACCCAGGAAGTTTTCTGAGCAGAGTAGTTGTTCCACCGTGGTTGACAAACCGTACATCTCCAGCAATGTTCACATTATCGCCAATTTCGATAAGGTACGGTTCAGTTCCGAAATACACTTTATCGGGCATATTAAAGTTTTTTCCTACTTTCATCCCTCTATATTTAGCCACTTCAAGACTGCCTCTGTTCAAAAAAGTATGATAGAGGGAGTCTATTTTTAATAGGATTCTGAATATAAAAATCATCACAAGTGTAAATTTGTTTTCGTTACTTTTGCAAAGAAAGAGAATTTATTAATATGATGAAAATTTCAAAAATAGAATATTATCTGCCCCAGCAGGTACTAACTAATGAGGACCTTGAAAAGCAGTTCCCTGAATGGAGCTCCGAACGTATCCAGGAGAAAGTAGGTATTTCCCAACGCCACATTTCTTCTGACAGCGAAACCGTACTGGATATGGCTGTGCAATCTTCAGAAAAAATTTTCGAGAACTATGACAGGAACAAAGTAGATTTTATTTTATTCTGTACCCAGAGTCCGGAGTATTTCCTTCCTACAACGGCCTGTATTTTGCAGGACAGATTGGGGCTTAGGAAAAATATCGGAGCTATAGATTTTAACCTTGGCTGTTCAGGATTCGTATATGGGTTAGCTTTTGCAAAAGGACTGATTGCCGGTGGAATTGCAAAGAGTATTCTTTTGGTTACTTCAGAAACGTATACCAAGCATATTCATCCTGATGATAAAGGAAACCGAAGTATATTTGGAGATGCCTCCGCCTCTGCTATTATTAAAAAATCTGAAGGTAACGATTATCAGTTCTGTCTGGGAACAGACGGAAGTGGTGCCGAAAATCTTATGGTGAAAAAAGGAGCTTTTAAAAAAGACTTCGAACTGAATCCGGAACACGAATTCGGCCCCGAAAATATTTATATGAATGGCCCTGAAATTTTTAATTTTACGATTGAAAATATTCCGGGACTGGTAAAAGAAACATTGGAAGTTAACAGTATGACCATGGATGATATCGATCATTTTGTTTTTCACCAGGCCAATTCCTTTATGCTGAATTATTTAAGAAAGAAAACAAAAATACCCGCAGAAAAGTTTTATATTGACATGGAAAAAACCGGGAATACTGTTTCTGCAACGATTCCGATTGCTCTTAAAAATATGATGGATAAAGGAATGCTGAAACAAGGAGATAAGGTTTTAATGGCAGGATTTGGAGTTGGATATTCATGGGGAGCCACCATAATGGAAATTTAAAGAAAACAAACATTTAAAATTATAAAATATGAAAACATCCGTTTTTTTAGAAAAACTACAGGAGGAATTAGAAGAAGATGAAACATTGACTACTGAAACGAACCTGAAATCTTTAGAAAGCTATGATTCTATCAGTTTACTTTCTGTTATTGCGTTTGTAGACGAAAATTTCAGCAAAAAAATTGATACCAAGCATTTTAAAGATATTGAAACTGTTTCAGATCTGATGAATGTTATTGGAAAAGAAAATTTTGAAGATTAATGGATGCTTTCTCATTAAAAAATAAAATTATTCTCATTACAGGCGCTTCTTCCGGGATCGGGAGAAGCTGTTCTGTAGAATGCAGCAAAAGCGGTGCTGATCTGATTCTTGTAGGAAGAAACCAGGAAGAACTGATGAAAACCGTTTCTATGCTCAATCCGGAAACAAAAGTTGAAATTATCACTGAAGATATTACTCAATCTGAAAATCTTGAAGCAATTATTGCAGATAAAGTTTCAATTTTAGGTAAAATATCAGGATTTATACACTGTGCCGGTATCGAAAAAACGTTACCATTAAAAAAACACAATGCTCAGCTATATCAGGACATATTTGCTGTCAATGTCATTGCAGGACTTGAAATTGCAAAAATTTTATCTTTAAAAAAATACAAAGACGAAAACTCCAGTTTTGTATTTATTTCTTCTGTGGCAGGGATGATAGGAGAGGCAGGGAAGGCCGCTTATTCTGCCAGCAAAGGCGCTGTAATTTCCGGAGCCCGTTCTTTGGCTATGGAGCTTTCAAGAAGTAATATTAGGGTCAACAGTATAAGTCCGGCAATGGTCAATACTCCGATTTTAGAGAAAATGTTTGAAAATATCGGAGAAGAAGCTTCATCAGAAATTATAAAAAAGCATCCGCTTGGAATAGGTGAACCTAAAGATGTAGCGAATGCCTGTATTTTTCTGTTGTCTGATGCCTCCAGATGGGTCACAGGCAGCAACCTTGTGATAGACGGAGGATATTCAGCACAGTAACTTACTTTTTGTGTAGAGTTTCTATAATATTTTCTACGCTGTCAAATATTTTCTTATTGTCAAACTGACTTTCAATTGTTTTAAGGTTCTCTCTGATGTGGAGAACAAGGTCGGGATCGGTAAGGAATGTTTTCATGGCTGAATACATTTCATCTACTTCATAACTGATGAGGTATCCTGTCTCACGGTCTTTGATCATCAATCCTACATCTCCTACTTCTGTTGCTATAATAGGTTTCTGAAGAATTAAAGCTTCAGCAATGACCAATGGCCATGCTTCAGATTCCGAAGGCAGAACAAAATAATCCGCTTTTTTGATATAAGGATAAGGATTCATTTGGTTGCCAACCAGAATAAATGTTTTTTCAACATTATTTTTAGCTACCTGTGCATTGAGGTTATTCATTTCATCACCCTCACCAATAACAATGATGCTGTGATGAAACCCGTCATTGATAAGCTTCGTATGAGCGTCAATAAGTTTATGATATCCTTTTCTAGAATGAAGTCTTCCTATAGATGCGAAAACAGGTCCTTCAGGAAAATTTTCAAGCTTTCCTTCTGCCTTACGCTTAATTTCTTCGATAGGAATAGGATTGATGATCACACTTTCAGGAGGATAATTTAGATTAGGATAATGCTGGTGCATCATATCTTTGATCTTGTGGGAACAGTACACCATGTGGTCAAATTGCGGAAAGCTCTTTAAAATGTTTGGTACTAAAGGCTGAAATTTCGGAACATTAATTTCAGAGTGAAACCATCCTATTTTTTTTGAATTCTTATTGGTTGAGTTCAGAATGGCATCATAGTCTCTGTAATCCATCCCGATCTCAATATCAAAAGTATCATTGATAAGACGGTCTGCAATGGCCGGAGTATTTTTCAGTTTTCTCAGCTTTATTCTTCTTTTAACAAGCTGAAGTTTCTGTAAAATAGAATTGTTGGAAAAATCTTCTTTTCCGTCAGTAAGGTATATTTTTCTGATGTGCTTCGGAAGTTCATCACGCAGTTTTCCCTGGTTGAGGGTGAGGCATACCGTCATTTCAAATTTGTCAGGATTAAGATTGTTGAGAAGTCCCAGTAATACTTTTTCCACGCCTCCCATTTCCATGGAACGGTGCCTGAACAAAATTTTTATTTTTTTTTCTAACATTATCCGAAGATTGATTGTAACGTAATTTTTATTTTTTTCTTAATACGGAAAGGCAGCTGATGCTGATACTGAAGCAGATCGAATATTTCATCTGCACCGGTATAATGTTCAGGAACTTTCTTTCCATTGATAGAGCTGAGCCCTCTTCGTTTCATGGTATTAAAAATCACCTGGGCAAAATATTCGTGGGATTTCTTTTTATTGTCATTCTGTGAAATTCCGCCCTGATGCGTTCTGTAAAGATAGTTCGTTTCATTAATAAACTGAACGTTTCCTTTTTCATACATTTTAAGATATAAATCCTGATCTTCCCCTATTTTCAGATTGGGATTCATTTTTTCCGTCTGTTCATAAACTGCTTTTCTGAAGGTTACAAAATGAGCAATCTGAATCGGGAAATTGAAAAAATAAGGATCTCCACTCGGTACCTGCATCGCAGATCTGAACGGAGCTATTGGATTCAGGTTCTGGTCACATGTCATAAACCTTGAATAGGTAAGTACTGTATTTTTTTTAGTCTGAAAAATCTCCATACATTTTTGAATAGCGGTTGGAGCAATGGCATCATCAGGATCTACAAAGCCACAGATTTCACCTTCAGCCATTTCAATCAACTTACTTTTTGTTACACCTACACCGGAATTTTTTTCATTTTCAAAAAACCTGAATCTTTTGTCATCTGAAATCATTTCCCGGATTATTTTCTTCTCGTTTTCAGAAGAAGCATCATCTAAAATTACCGCTTCCCAGTCTGTATATGTTTGTTGAAGTATACTTTCAAAACAGTCTTTAAAAAAAATGGCATTGTTATAGTGTGCAATAAGAATAGAAAACTTCATTATTGTTCCTTGAATATTAAATCTTGATGATTAATTACAGTCGTATTTGATGGAATGTCTTTGTAAATAGTACATCCGGCTCCAATAATACAGTTATCTCCGATGGTAACTCCTTTTAAGACGGTTACATTACTTCCGAGCCAACAGTTACTACCGATCTTGATAGGAGCGGTGGTGAACTCAGATGAGAACAGCTTAAATTCCGGATGAGTCTGATAAGCATGATTGTGGTCGTAAAGCTTAACATTTTCTCCAAACAAGGTGTTGTCACCTATTGAAATGCTGTCAAGACAATTGATGGAACAAAAATTATTCATAAAAAAATGATCTCCGATTTCTAAAACGGCATTCTGCTGCACAAGAATATGTACATAATTTCTGAAACTCATGGAATTCCCGAGTGTAACATTTTTTAAATTGTCGTGCAGAACAAAATGATTACTGATCCCAAGCTTTATCCCTTTAAAAGAAACATTAGGGTGTTTTTTGAGACGAGAAATCTGGCTTTTCCGTTGAATTTTTGCTAAAATTTCATCAAGCATACCTGGATTTATTTTCACATTTGTAGTTTACAAATATAATTTGTTTTAAATAATTATAATAATAAATCTTATTTTTGTGCCTTAAAAATTAATACTTTATACCAAATAAAACAACTTTTCAGGTTGAGGTTGCTAAGTTTTGATAAAGTAAATCATTTGGTGTTCTGTGAAAATAAGTCAGATTACATTTACCCGATTTGTTGCCGCAATGGCAATTGTTATTTCTCATTTCAATAAAGATCTGTTCTTATACAAGATAGATTATATTTCCAATCTTTTTTTAAGGGCTAATGTAGGAGTAAGCTATTTTTTTATTCTTTCGGGGTTTATCATGATTATTGCTTATCACAGGAAAGATAAAATTGATTACCTGGAATTTTACAAAAACAGGTTTGCCAGGATCTATCCGCTTTATATGCTCGGACTTTTGCTCTATTTTATGACAAGATATGAGATGTTCGATTGGTATAAACTGATCTTATATGGTTTGGGTATCCAGAGCTGGATTCCGGGTGAGGCGATGATCCTGAATTTTCCGGGGTGGTCTATTTCCGTAGAGTTCTTCTTTTACCTGCTTTTTCCGTTTTTATATAATTATTTTTATGCAAGGAAAAACAAAATGATCTGGGTGTTTGCCATTGGTCTCTGGCTGATTACACAGGTGTTTTCTAATCTTTATCCGGTGTATGGAGCTTATGAAGGACCTCATACGAAAAGCCATGAGTTTCTTTACTATTTCCCTTTCTGGCATCTGAATGAATTCCTGATTGGAAATCTTGCAGGTATATATTTTGTGAAAAATTACAGGCAGAAAAATTATGATTACCACGTTATCGCAGTCTTTTTTCTGATTCTTCTGTCACTGATGTTTGTCCCGCTATTCTATCATAATGGTTTGATGGCTTTACTCTTTGTACCTGCCATTCTTTTGATTTCGGCAAATAACGGGAAAGTAAGCAGGATATTTTCATTAAAGCCGCTGGAGTATCTGGGGGAAATTAGTTATGGAATATACATCACTCATATTCCTGTGCTTTACCTTGTAAGGGAATTTTTACAATGGCAGAAGTGTACGCTCAGCATTGATATGGTATTTTTGATTTACATTATCGTTATGCTGTTGAGTTCCGCGGTCTTTTACCAGTTAATAGAAAAGCCGATGCGAAACCTGTTAAGAAAGATTCATTTTTCAAAGCGTTAGTTTTCAAATAATTTTTTTTTAACTAAATATTTAGTTAAATGTAGTGTCAGAACAAGTCATTTCTGAAATTGATATTGTACAGCCCTGAACGGATGCTTTTATAATCCGTAAACAAATACTTTGTGATCATCCCCCATTTTTTCAGAAGGGGAGCATTAGCAATCTGAAAGCTTCTGTAAACACGTTTGATATGAAGTTTAATATCTTCAGGAATGGTATTTTCATTTTCTGCCCACTGGTTCACTTCCTTCCATAATACAACGCGGGTTGAAGCCGGTTTTACTTCTCTGGAATCTACTTTGGTAATTCTGTTGTTCTCATGAACTCCTCTCACCGCTACAGCTTTGTCAAGAATTCCCGGATACAGATTCAGATAGTAGGAGAGTCGGAATAAAAATTCGGTGTCCTGATGAAGCTTTAAATGGGTTTTAAAAAAATACTCCATATTTTGTAGAGAACTTTTACGGATCGTCAGGGCATCAATACTGAAAAGTCCAAAAGTTCCTCTCATATTCAGTTGGCCCGGGAATACATCTTTAGGAGGATGTTCTTTATACACTGTAGTGAGGCGGTCTCCAAAAACCTTATAATACTGTTCTCTGGCTTTTTCAGAATAATAATGAACTCCTATAGCCCCATAAACTCCATCTACCTCGTGATTGAGAAAAAGCTTTTTTTCGGCATCAAAACGGTTAGGAAGATAGTAATCATCTGCATCAAGGAAAGCAATGAAATCTCCTTCTGCCTTTTCCATTCCTAAATTTCTGCTGGCACCTGCTCCATGGTTTCCTTTATCAGGATGCTGATAAAGTTTTACCCTGTCATATTTTTCAGCGAGTTCCCGGCAAACCTGCAGGGCATTGTCCGGAGACTTGTCTTCTACCAGTACCACTTCATATACCTCTTCGAACTGAAGCGCGGAATCTACAGCCTGAGCGACATATTTTTCAGCATTGTAAACGGGAATGATGACTGAAATTTTCATTTTTTTCGGATTATGCTTTTAATTTAATTTTTAAATAATGGGTAACCCTTTTCTCTACAAAATAGTACAGAAGAGAGGCTACAATAATAACTAAAACAATTTTAAGAAGAAAAAAAGCAATGTTTAGATAACCTTCAACTTTGAATCTTTTTAAAATAATTTCTACAAAAGGATGTGATAGGTATAATGAATAGGAAATATTTCCCAGAAATATTAAAAATTTGTTTCCTTCAAAATGGAAAATATAATCAAAAGTCAGGAAAGAAAAAACAAACGTGGAGATAATTGCCAGTTTTACCCAATCATTGCCAATAGGAATGATGCTGAGTAAAACGAGTATAAATGAGGTTATTCCTATTACAGAAACTATTGCTGCCCATTTCTTTGGAACTGTATATTGGTTCAGTAAGAGAGCAAAGAGAATTCCTACAACAAAATAAAGATTGAGAGAATGGGTTACCATTTTCAGATATGGACTGTCAAAATGTACACAATATCCCAACATAGTAGCCAGAATGAAAAATCCTACGATGAAATAATACCTTTTTTCTTTAAAAAATAATGATAGCCCGAATATGAGATAAAAAAACATCTCAAAATTTAAAGACCAACCCAGGAAAAGCACGGGAAATTCCTTCTTTGTGGGAAGGAATAACAATGAATGGATAAGCTCATAAAGTCCTGCGCCATGAAAATAGAGGAAAAAACTGCCTCCGGGTATCATTATAGCAAAGGTCAAAAGATAATATAAGGGGACAATTCTGATCACCCTTCTTTTGTAAAATAAAGTGATCTGCTGAAAAGAATCTCTACTGAAATTTATTCTTTGCGTTGTGAAAGCCATGATAAATCCACTGATAATAAAAAACACGGGAACACCGATACTTCCTTTATTAAAAAGAATATCACCAAGATTCAGCCCGGGTAAGTTTATCGTTTCACGGAAATGAAAGCAGCATACCAATAATGCTGAAATTCCTCTTAAAATCTGGATATTATTAAGCTTCATAACAGAGAAAATCCTATCTTTTAAGAATTTTTTAAAGGTATTTATAGTTTTTAAATAGGCCTATTTGATATAAAAATTTTAATAACCTTGATTTTTTCAATTTGTCTATTTTGTCTAAAGAGTTCTTTGCACTGAAATATAAATTAATTTTATCGATTAATTCTTCCGTCTGGAATTCAGAAAAATGAAAATTTTCTACAAGTGTTTTTCTTCTTTCTTCTTTTCTTAAAGACTGTGATTTGGGATCGGAGCTGATACCATCCTTATAAAAGCGGGATATAGATTGTTCAATAGGTCTATAAGTACAATTGTATTTGAAAATAGAAATTAAAAACCATTTCCAATCTGAACAAATTCTCAAATTTTCATCATAGAGACCTACTTTTTCAAAGGCACTTCTTTTTATAAATGTACTGGGATGCCAAATTGTTTCTTCAATTAAATCTAAAAACGAAATATTTTCTTTAGTAGGCCTAAGAACATCTTGATTTTCATCATCTACAATTAGATTACCGGAGATAATATCATCTGTGTGCAGTAATGGAGTTACTTTTTCTATAACTGATTCATTTAGCAGTTCGTCTCCACTGTTCAGAAAAAGAAGATATTCTCCAGTCGCTTTTGCAATTCCTTTGTTCATCGCATGATAAATCCCTTTATCAGGTTCACTTACCCAATAGTTTATTTTGGATTGATTACTTTCTATAAGTTCTTTGCTTCCGTCAGAACTTCCACCATCAATTACTATATATTGAAAATCTTTACCGGTTTGCCGAAATACACTATCCAGAGTTTTTTGTAAACCATTTCGGTTGTTGAAGTTTATCGTTATGATTGTAATGGATTTATTGAGCATATTTTTGAGTGTTTTTTTGTAAAATCTGTTTGTTATTGCGAAATAAAGGATTCTATATTGAATATGATTTTTTTAAATTATATTGTTTTTAAATCACATTCAATCATTTCTTTGCAAAGAGATTTTACAGTGTATTGTGGTTGCCAGCCGAGAATAGTTTTTGCCTTTGTAGGGTCACCAATCAGCAGGTCGACTTCTGTTGGACGATAATAATTAGGATCAACTTTTACAACTGTTTTACCTAATGGGAGTTGATAATTCGGGTTATTACAGCGTAATACCTTGGCAATTTCATTTTCCTGACTTCCTTCAAAAACCAGTTCTATTCCTACTTCTTCAAAAGCCATAATGAGAAAATCTCTTACCATGGTAGTTTCTCCTGTTGCTAAAACGAAATCGTCAGGTTTCTCCTGCTGCAACATTCTCCACATTCCTTCCACATAATCTTTAGCATGTCCCCAATCTCTTTGAGCATTTAAATTCCCCAGATATAAGCAATCCTGTTTGTTTTTTGCTATGTTAGCTACTGCCATAGTTATTTTTCTGGTAACAAAAGTTTCCCCTCTTCTGGGAGATTCATGATTAAATAAAATACCATTGCAGGCATACATTCCATAGGCCTCCCTGTAATTTTTTGTTATCCAAAAACCATAAATTTTTGCTGCACCATAGGGAGAACGTGGATAGAAAGGAGAGTTTTCATCATAAAAACCCTTTTCATTTTTATTGGATGGCATCCCGCCGTATAATTCTGAGGTAGAAGCCTGATAAATTTTCGTCTTATGGGTTAATCCTAAAATCCTGATTGCTTCTAATAAACGCAGTGTACCTAACCCATCTACGTTTGCAACATATTCGGGCATATCAAAACTTACTTTCACATGGCTCATGGCACCAAGATTATAGATTTCGTCCGGTTGTACCTCTTGTATGATTCTGATGATATTGGTAGAGTCTGTAAGATCTCCGTAATGTAATTTGAAATGCACGTTATTTTCATGCTGATCCAAATACAGATGATCAATTCTTTGAGTGTTAAAAGAGGAAGCTCTTCGTTTTACGCCATGAACTTCATAGCCTTTTTCTAATAGGAGTTCTGCCAGATAAGAACCATCTTGTCCTGTGATTCCTGTTATAAGTGCTTTTTTCATCATTTGTTTAAAAATTTTTCTTGATAAACTTGTTTTATTCCATCTTCCAGAGATATATCAGGAGACCAACCCATAGAATTAATTTTAGAGGAATCCATTAGCTTTCTGGGAGTACCATTGGGTTTCTCTGTATCCCAAACTATATTTCCTTCATATTGGGCAATATCTTTAATCTGCTTGGCCAGTTCTGATATAGAGATTTCCCTGGATGAACCTATATTCAGGTGACCGCTTTCATTGTAATTATTCATCAAAAATACACATGCTTTTGCAAGGTCATCTACATGTAAAAATTCTCTAAAAGGGCTTCCATCTCCCCACAAAACCACTTCCTTTACATTGTTTTGTTTGGCTTCAAAAAACTTTCTGAGCATAGCCGGCAAAACATGAGAATTATTTAGGTCATAGTTATCATTAGGCCCATAAAGATTAGTTGGCATTGCGGAAATGAAGTTACAATTATATTGATCCCTGTATGCATCACACATTTTTATTCCTGCAATTTTTGCTATGGCATAAGGTTCATTGGTTTGTTCTAAAAATCCACTTAATAGGTATTCCTCTTTTAAAGGTTGAGGTGCAAGCTTGGGGTATATACAACTGGAGCCTAAAAAAAGTAATTTCGTTACTCCGTGTAAATAACTCTGATGAATTACATTAGACTCAATCATAAGGTTATCGTAAAGAAAATCAGCTCGGTACGTGTTGTTGGCGTGGATTCCTCCTACTTTGGCTGCAGCAAGAAAGACATATTCTGGCTTTTCGGTTTCAAAAAATGTTTGTACACTTTTTTGATCTGTAAGGTCTAATTCACTGGAAGTTTTGGTAATAATATTATTAAAACCGTTCGAAGTTAAGTTTCTTAAAATGGCACTTCCTACCATACCTCGGTGTCCGGCAATATATATTTTAGAGTTTGGGTTCATAATTGTAGTTGTAACGAATTTTATAATAAATTATTTTTAATAAATTATTGAAGCTTGATTTCAAAATTTCAGGAAAAGATTTATTTTTTTTAGGTAAACTATTTTTTAAAATTACATATTTACAATCTATTTTTGAGATTCTTTCAATATCGTTTTCAATGATTTTTTGATGATAATTTTGATATAGCTTTTTCAAGGAATCTGAATTTTCCAAAGAATATCTGTCATAGTATTTTGCTAAGGTTTCGGGATTTTTATATTTAAAATTTGAAAAATGATAAAATACCAGAGGAGAATTATCCGGCATGCGGTATTTATTGTCTTCTGTAGCTACCAATCCTATTCTTTCATGCAGATTCCATGGAGCGGCATTATACCCCATTTTACTGAGAATTTTTACATTTTTGAAGAAAACAGGGGAAAAATTCATCCAGATCTGATCTACAAATAACCCTTTTTCCGGTTGATTATAGCAAAGAGATAACAATCTTTCTTCCCACCAATCAAGAAGTTTTTTGGCATTTTCAGAATGGCCTCTTAATCCTATAAATCCCAGATTATATATACCAAAATTAAGAAAAGTGTTTTCTACAGGTTTATAGCCATCTAAAGGAATAGAACTCAGAATATGAGGGGTGAGCAAGATATCTGCGTTATCTTCAAATTCTGCATTCAGGATTGATAACTGATCAAATATTTCAATATCCGGATCGAAGTAATATATAAATTCCGTATTGGGATTTTTTGCTAATAAGTACTTGAAAAATGATGCTTTTACAGAGGTGTTAAATTCTATAATGTCATATTTCATCCATAATTCATCAAAATTCTTTATTCCAATATCTTTCATTTCTACAATTTCACATTGGAAAGAATCATAATCTATTTCGCTAGATTTTTCATCGCATAATCCTATTACAAATTTGAAGTTTTCACCATATTTATTAATAGAATTTTTTAAAACTTTAGCTTGTGCTAAATAGTTATTGGAGCAGATTGTGAAAGCTATATTCATAGGATTTTGGAAGTAAAAGTTGTTGAAATGTCTTTGTATATTGTAAAAAATAATTTACTTTCTGGAGTTTGATATTTTTCTATTTTTAATTTTGTAAGACTTCTGAAATGAATTTATTTCCTAAGCTTCGATATTAAACGAAATAATTTTTTAGATAAATCTAATAGCCCCAGATCTTCAGTCATTTTTTTTAAAGCCAAAAGGAGTTTAAAAGTTTTTGATTCTTTTAAATTTCTTATTTCAATGGTTAATTCATTCACTTTGTTATAGTTAATGTCTAAGTGTTTTAAAAGTAATTTATTGAAGTCAGAGTTGGAAATCACTTTTTCAGCTTCATTATAGAAAAGCATCTGATATAAAATCATATGTTTCCTGTCCCGTGACATACTCGTTGCATGCTTCCTATACAAAGCCAGAGGAGCATTTAAAAAAATGAAATCGATGTTTTTTTGTGCAATTTGAATCCACAAAAGCCAATCTTCTTTCGCCTTTAGATTTTCATTAAAACGAATAGTTTCAAAAATAGACTTTGGAAACAAACCACAATGAATGGGAATTGTAAATGTGAAGTCCCATTGATACAGGATAGATTCAAAATTCAGTAAATCCTGAGATAGCTTGCAAAAGGGAGGCAATAATTCTTGCTTATTAGAATCGTCAAATAAACAAAAATTTGACACTATTATTGCTTCTTTGTCTTGTATCAGATTGAATGAATCTGAAAACTTGGTCTGAGCTAAGATATCATCTGCATCTAAAAACTGAATATAATCTCCGGTTGTGACTTCCAGAGCAGCATTTCTTGCAGAAGATAAACCTCCGTTTTCTTTGTGAAGATATTTAAAACGGCTATCTTTTTTTACCCATTTATCGGCTGTCTCTGCTGTATTATCAGGAGATCCGTCATCAACAATGATACATTCCCAATTTTCATAGGTCTGATCCTGAATAGACTGCAGGGATTCATCCAGAAAACGTGCTTGATTATAACAGGGGACAATGACAGATATTTTGGGATTCATTTTCATTTTTAATCAATTATTTTTTACAATGTGTTTTTTTAGATATATAGTGGTCACTATCTTTTTTGATAATGATTTCTGACACTTGGTACAAGGTACAAAATTATTTTTTCAGGAATAATCATGTTATAAGTAGGTTGAGTATAGCTTTTTCAAGTATTCCGTTGGAGATATTCCTGTAAAAAAGCTTTCAGTAAGTTCATTGAATTCAATAGTATAAAACGAACCTTCATCACTATCATCATACACAGCCTCTTTACCGAGATGACTCTCGAGCTGGCACAGTATTTCTGACAATGAATACTGATAAGGATAAGCAAGATTGATGATCGTATTGTTAAGGTCCATCATATTACTTCCTACAAAAGAGCCAATATCATCTATTCCGATCAGGATTCTTCCTGCATTTCGATGAAGAGTAAATCTTTTTTCCGAGATAACAGCATTACTTAGGAAATTGATCAGTGTATTGGGGTTACCACCATGTCCCACTGCATTTCCTACACGGAAGATAATATAGCTGACAAAGTTTTCTGTAATGATCTTTTCTGCATTAAGTTTATGCTTTACATAAGGACTTTCCGTTTTGGAGGGATCATAAACACTGCAGGTAGAAAAATAAATAAGTTTTTTATGTGGATTTTCCTCAATACAGGAATGGAGAAGGCGTATTTCTCTTTCGAATGCTGAGGGATCCTTTTCAAGAGAATTGGAAACTCCCGATGCGAAAAAGATAACCTCATCTTTGTCATAAAATCTTACGGCATTTGCCAGCATTCCGTTACCAATAATCATATGCTTCTTGTATACTTAAGATGTTAGTTGTATGTCTTTTAAATCTTTCATGTTGATCAATAGATTTTAGAGCTTTTTAAAGATTTTAAATAACCCAATTTTATTTCCCAGTTTTGCCCATCTTGAATTTTTTACATGGTTTAATTGGTTGAGTACCTGTTCATATTTATTTTTCGGAACATAGCTTTGAAGAAAAAGATCTTCAACACTGATGTTCCTTCTTTCTGCCATTTTTATCAGCGCTACCCAATGCCAGAACAGTGCTTTCTCAGCATTTTTAGTCGTAGAAATACCACTATCATGGATTCTGTATAAGTATAGATCTTCATCAATATATTTTACAGGAGCTGTTTCGCACATTTTCATGTACCAGTCTTTATCTTCAGCAATTTTTAGAAACGGATCAATGCCGGAAGTCTTTTCGTATATCTTTTTCTTAAAAGTAGCAAAATGTGAAATCTCACCGTTAAAATTATAGTAAGAGTAATTCAGCTCAGTAATCTGTTTCGCTTTATGGACCGATTTAGGATTAAGATGCTCATCGCAAAATACAAAATTGGAATATACCATACCCACTTCCGGATATTCAGAATATGCCTTTAGAATAACTTCCAAAGCATGAGTCGTTAACCCATCATCAGGATCTAGAAAACCACATATTTCAGATTCTGCAAGTTCTATTAATCTTCTTTTTGTATAACCGATTCCCTTGTTTTGGTCATTCTGATTGATTTTAAACCGGGAATCATCACCTATGATTTTTTTTATGACTTCAAGAGAATCATCAGTAGAGCCATCATCCAAAATTACCGCTTCCCAGTCTGTTTCTGTCTGAGCAACTAAGCTTTGGTAGCATTTTAAAAAAAAATGACCATTATTATAGTTGGCGATAAGTACACTGAATTTACTCATTTCGACTGTGTTTGTTCAAGATTTTTTTAATGCATTCAAATACCCAAAACCGTGTTTTCTATCTGGTTCCAGAATGTTCCCTTCTGCCCATTCGTTCCAGGATTTTATAATTAAAAACTGTTCCGGATAATCCTTTTTATCTTCAAGATATCCTATAGCCTTTTCTACTTGCTGTTCAAACAGTTCCGGGGAATTGTTAGCCAAAATGATTCCTCTGTAGCCGCTTCTTGGAGTATTATCCCAATTGGGCAGGATACATGGATAGGTAGGAATATTGCTTTCTTCAAACTTTAAGTCGTTTACTACTGCCTTAGCATCCTGAATGTTAACTTTAGGCTGTTCTTTTTTCTTAATTCCTATTAATCCTTTTATCCTGTTTTTATAATATTGAGAGTGAGAAATATATTCTTTCTTCGCAATATGAGGTATCCAGGCCTTTTGAAATGCATTGGAGATCTTACTGTCATATCCCATAGATTTAAAATCCAGGTCATCACGGAGCTTATTGGATGCCATGATGTATAGATCATCAAATCCGTTTTTCCTGGCGAGCTCTCTGAATTTTGTAATATAGTGGGGATCCCCGTCATTTAAATGATTCGGATCATAGATAATGAAAAGAGGCTTTTTGTCTACTTTGATATATCTTTCATCTTTGAAGAAAGGCAGAAGATATTCGAAATGGGAAATTAAGTCTTGTTCATTAGGATAGATTTGTTCAGCAAGTATTTTTTCTGATAACCCATGCCATATTCCTGACCATGTTTCGTTGGCCCAGCAGAAACAAAAAGGGAAATCTGGTTTTCCTGATTGTAATACATCATTTGCCACGCGTTCCAGCAATTGTTTGCCGTTGCCAAACCAGTAGTGATAATAGATAAATCCATGTACTCCATAGTCTTTTGCCATCTGAGCCTGCTGTTCTCTTACTTCAGGAACACGCAGGTCATAATACCCCAGATCTCCAGGATATATAGGTTGTTCGTGTCCTTCAAATAGAGGCTTGGCTTTTCCTACATTCGTCCATTCTGTAAATCCTTTTCCCCACCATTCGTCATTTTCAGGAACGGGGTGATATTGAGGGAGATAAAATGCTAGAGGTTTTATTTTTTTCATTTCAGTTTTCTAATGTTTTATTAATCTGGCGGGAATTCCTGCAATAACTGAATTTTTAGGGAAACTCTTATTCACTACAGAGTTGGCTCCTATGATACAGTTCTCACCAATGGTAACTCCCGGAAGGATGCATACACCTTCGCCAATCCATACGTTATCCTCAATAATTACCGGCCCTTTGGAGTATAGTGGCCTCATTGCAGGGACATGTTCCAGATCTTCAATACTTACATTTCCGTGGGAATGATCAGAAATGTATATTCTGCTGGCCATAAGTACATTATTTCCTATAATAATCTTATTGATAGCACCAATGTGGATATCGGAATTACAAATGACGTCATCTCCAATTGTGATCTCAGGAGTAAAGCTTTCCCCCTGAAAATGATCCCATGCTTCCAACCTGAGATGAAACAGGGAACTGAAGTTTTTACCTATGGAGATATATTTAGGATTTTCTATACAATGTTCTTCCGGCAAATTAGAATTCGTTCCAAAGTTTTTAAAACTTTTCCTAGCCCACTCATTAATTTTATTTTGAGTATGGGTTTTATAAGCATTCGAATTCAGAACATCGAACAAAAAATTAACAATATATTTTTTTAAAAAATTCATATTTTACCTGTTAATTGATAATACAATGTTTTTAAAAATAGTATTTTGTTTTCTTTAAAAACTTTTTTATAATATCTTAATTTATAATCCTGAAACATTTTGAATCTTTCACCACTCGTTAAAAATTTATTAATGGTATTTTCAAAGACAGGATTATATAAGTTTTCAGCTTCAATCATTAAGCTATTAAATGTTTGATAAGATTCAAGTACATCATACTTCTTTTCCAAAAATGACATTGGGTTTTCTCCATTAAATATTTTTTCTAAATTCTCAGAAAATTCTTTTTCAGTAATCATCAGATTATTATAAAGTGATTTTGGAGTATTTTTTTTGTATTCAATGGAAAATTCCTTTACTAATGTATCTAAATTGTCAAAGCTTTTAAATCTATCAGATTTGTAAAATAAATCTTTTATATCACTTACCAAGTTTTTGGGATGTACATAAGCAAAAACAGGTAATCCTGAAGCAACAGCAATTTGTGTCATTAAGGCACCTATATAGGGAAAAGTAGAAATATAATAATCTACGTTTTTCATAATTTCATATAAATCATAACGGTCGCCAATTAAGAATATTCTGTTGTTTAATTTATGATCATCAATAAATTTATTAATGGATGTACCATTACCACTCCCAGCAAATACAAAAATTAAATTATCATCTAATTGTAAAATCTTATGTATTGTTTCAAGAAATTCTAAATTATTTCCCAGAATTTTATAAAATGTACTCCCAGAAAATAGTATTTTTTTGTTTTTAGTATCAAAATCAAAACCTTGAAATGGAGTTTCCGACAAAATAGGATAATATGGTAATATTTTGTTTTTATGACTAGGAATCTTTCTTAATTGCTCAGATAAATTTTGTCCAAATGAACGAAATTCAATATTTATATCTGTAATGTCCACCCCAAGCCAAAATGCATGATCCGTTAAATTTATTTGGTATCTTATAATTCCTTGTATTTTATAGAAAGCGATATAAGCAATAGTATCCCAAGGAACTAAATGCATTAAAATATGTTTTGGTTTTTCTGCTAAAATAATATTAATGAGACTTTTACATAGTTCTATTCTGTCGTTTCCTTCCAAATAATAAATTTCTTTATTATTATAATGCTCAATTTCTGCTAGAATTGCTTCATTTTTATAATGCCTGTTTTTACTTTCAAAGACAAGAATGATTCGCTTATTAAGTCTTAATAATGCCCTTAGATATTGCTGGGTTAAGCCTCTGTTATCATAACCAAAGTAATCATAGAATAAAACAACATCTTCGTTAGGGACTATCTTTTCTGATTTAAAAAGAGAGTTAGAAATTTGTTTCAATGAGTTTTCTAATTCTTCATCATATAGGGTGTCATCAAACGCATAATTGTATTTTAGATGTGCTGATAACTCTATTAATCGTAAAGCGAAGTCATAATTTTTTTGTTTATGGCTTGTTTTAAATTCTTTTTCAGAATTTTATCAATATGAATAAGCTTTTTATTTGAAATCATTTAATTCTGAGATTATTTTTTCTATATCTTCGTTTGTCATTACAGGGCTTATGGGTAGGCTTAAAACTTCTTCATGAATCTTTTCACTAATGGGAAATGAAAGATGGTTCCATTCTTTATAAGCTTCCTGTTGATGAGGCGGTATAGGATAGTGTATAATTGTTTGTATACCTTTATTGCTTAGGTAATCCTGAAGGGCTTGTCTTTTTTTACTTCTTATAACAAAGACGTGCCATACATGTTCTTTTTCATTTTCAGGGTATTCGGGAAGTATAATCTCAGGGTTTGTGATGCTATTTATAAAATGTTTAGCAATAGTTCTTCTGATTTTGTTTTCAGTATCAATGTATTTTAATTTTATATCTAATACTGCAGCCTGAATTTCATCGAGCCTGGAATTTAGGCCTTTGTAAATATTGACATATTTTTGATTAGAACCGTAATTTGCTAAAGTTCTGATGGCTTTAGCAAGATCATCATTATTGGTAGTAATGGCTCCTGCATCTCCTAATGCACCTAGATTCTTTCCTGGATAAAAACTGAAGCCTGCGGAATCTCCGAGATTACCTGATTTTAAACCTTGCCATTCAGCCCCAATTGCTTGAGCATTGTCTTCAATGATTTTTAAGTTATGTCTTTCTGCCGTTTTCTTCAGTTCTTCAGAGAAAACCACTCTTCCCTGTAAGTGTACGATAAGAATTCCTTTTGTTTTAGGGGTAATTTTTTCTTCTATTTTACTAATATCAATATTGTAAGTATTAATATCAGGTTCTACTAGTACTGGAATTAATTTGTTATCCGAAATTGCAAGAATTGAGGCAATATATGTATTTGATGGAACAATTATTTCATCTCCCGGGCTCATAAATCCTAGTTCAATATAAGCACGGAGTATTAAACGCAGTGCATCCAGTCCATTAGCAACTCCAATAGCGTGTTTAGAGCCTATATAATTTGACAGGTTTTTTTCAAAACTAGACAATTCAGTTCCCATGAGATACCATCCAGAACGAAAAACTTCCAAAATTTTAGTTTCAATTTCTTCTTGGTACTGTAAATTGATTTTTTGTAAATCAAGAAATTTAATCATAATTTAAAGTTTTATAGAGTAAAAATCTAATGTGATCCCTCTTGCTCCCATGTTTTCTTTTTGCTGGATCAATCCTTCGTTTAATATTTTTCCTTGGTTTTCTGTTGAAATTCCGAAACTATAATATTTTTTGTTTTGAAATTCACTTATAAGAAAATAGTTTATAAAATCTAATGCCCCTATTTTTCTTCCTTCTTGTGATGCTGCCATATATTGTGTGTGAACGACATTTCCAAAATCAAAAATAACAATCCCTGCTAAAAGAAAATTATCTTTTCTTGCTTCAAATAGTCTGATGTTTTCAGGAAATTTTTTATTTAATAATTTGATTTCTTCTTCAGTATGTACAGGTTTTGTATCAAATTTTTTAAGAACATCTGAAAGTAAAGTCCAATATTCCTTAAAATTTTTATTTTCACTTATAGTGACTTCATTTCCTTCACATTTTCTCACTAATTGTCTTTTTGTTTCAGAGAAACGAATAGGGGATGAAAGATCAATTACAGATGATATATCTCTTCGGAAAAGTTTAGCTTGGTTACGAAAAAGAGCATATAAGTCTTCTTCTGAAGGATATTTGTGAAAAATATGAGGAACGGCTTTATAAATTATTTCATTAAAAGAATATTCTTGATAATATTTTTTTATTTCCTCAAAAATATTCAAAACTTCACTAGCCTTTACATGATAGGAGAGAATCAATGATCCAAAGGTAAGACCTCCATGAGAAATAATTTCTTTTCCTGATTCATTGGCTGGAAATACTGCTACAACTTTATTGTTTTTTAAAATAAACAGAGAATGATCTTTGAAGCGATCAGAATGATAATCCATAAAGTCTCTGTCATAAAAGAAAAGTCCATTTTTACTTTCTTTTATAAACAGATTCCAGTCAGTATAATCTTTTTGCGTATATTTTTTTATTTCAAAATTCATGTTATAGCCTTAAGGACATGGTTATATAGGAGTCTGAATTATCAGATATTGAAAAACCTGCTTTTTCATAAGCTTTTACAGCTCTGGTATTTCCAGGAATAACATTTAAATATAAACTTTCTAAATTCAACTGGTCTTTGGCAACTTTAAAAATAAGTTTAAATAAATCAGCGCTTAAACCCTTTCCCCAATATTCTTTTTCCCCGATGTAAACAAAATACTCTGCGGTTTTATTGGTGAGATCAATTTTTTTTAAGCCAACTACACCAATGATTTTATGATTATGCTGGATACCTTTAACCCAATACGTTTTATTGTTTTCTAAACCTGCAAACCATTTTTGCTGATCTTCTTTTGAGAAATCAGGTGTATTGGTAAGATATTTTATTTCCGGGTCATTTAACCAATTCCATGATTTTTCTAGAATATTTTTTGTATAATCAACTAATTGGAGTTTATTAAAATTCAAAAAATCTTCATAATTTCGGATATAATCATTTTCGTTATAAGTATGAGATGCAAGGACCAAACAAATTGCTCCTGAAGAAAAATTAATTTCAGAAGCCCATATCCCAGGAGGAATATGTAATCCTAAATCAGGACGATTCAAAAATACCTGTCTTTTGAACTTGCCATCATCCAGAGAAACTTCAAAACTGCCACTTGCTGCAATCAGAAATTGATGACATTCTTTATGTGAATGAGCACCTCTGCTTTCTCCTCCTGCAATATCATAAAGGTAGAAAATTCTTTTAACATTGAATGGAAATGCGGCGTTATTTTCAACTACTGTAAGGTTGCCTTCATCAAAACTGATTTTACCTAAATCAATAACATTACAGTCAAATACAGAAATATTATTTTTCATCAGCCAGTATTTTAAATTCTTCAAAATCTCTTATATAATCATTTTCATTGTACTGTCTATCAGAGACAATGAGTGCTAATGAATTGGTAGAAAAATTTTCTAATCTTCGCCAAAACATTCTGGGAATATATAATCCGTAATAGGACCTGTTTAAAGAAAACCTTTGTTCTTCTTTTCCATCATGGATTACAATATCAAAACTTCCTGAAAGGGCAATAATAAATTCTTGCTGTTCTTTGAAAGCATGGCTTCCTCTTACTTCTCCTCCAGGGACATCATATATCCAATATGTTCTTTGTATCTCAAAAGGAAGTTGATTAGGATATTCAAAAAAGGATAAGTTCCCTCTTTTATCATATATTTTGGGGAGTTCTATTATTTGTGGGATCATGGTGTTTGTACTTTGTATTCAAAAAATGGTCTGGTAACTCCTGGGTAAATGTGCATCATTGTTCCCACTTTTACATTTTCTACTTCAAATCCAATAAATTCATCAATTCCGTATAAAAGTATTTTTTGATCCTTCCCGAAGTAAAGTTTAAAATAGTAATTTCCAGCATTCAAAAGCCCTGCAGGAATATCAAATTCTACAGTATATTCGCCTATTTTTGAATTGTTATTTTCGGAAACACATTTTCCAACATGGAAAATCACCAATTCTTCATAATTTTTTAGTTCAAAAGTTGTGTCAAGAGTGATATCCGGACAGAAATTATGAAAAACAAGTTTTACATGAGCTCCAGAATCAATATCTAATAAATCTCCATTAATAGGAGTTACTGAAAATTCTTTTATTCTGATATTTTCGTTACCTATAGCTTCGTTCAGATTACCATTATATTGGTAAGAGCTTTCTCTTGCGCTGCTTTTTTGATATTCTATGATCGTATTGAGAATGTCGCCTTGATAGCCAATTTGTCCTTGATTCAAAAGAATTCCTTTTGTGCAAAGCTCTTTAATAGCTGTCATATTATGGCTGACAAAAAGTATGGTTCGGCCTTCTCCTCTCGTTACATCATTCATTTTACCAAGACACTTTTTCTGAAATTCTGCATCTCCTACTGCGAGTACTTCATCTACAATAAGAATTTCAGATTCTAAATGGGCGGCTACAGCAAAAGCAAGGCGAACGTACATCCCCGAAGAATATCTCTTCACAGGAGTGTCTATATATCTTTCAACACCTGAGAAATCTACAATTTCATCAAATTTTCTTTTGATTTCCTTGCGGGTCATACCTAAAATGGCTCCATTAAGAAAGACATTCTCTCTTCCTGTCATTTCAGGGTGGAATCCTGTTCCTACCTCAAGCAGAGATGCTATTCTTCCGTTTGTAAATATTCTTCCTGTTGTAGGTTTTGTAACTTTACTTAAAACCTTAAGCAGAGTTGATTTTCCAGCACCGTTTCTGCCGATAATTCCAACAGCGTCTCCTTGTTCGATTTCAAAATTAATATCGCGAAGAGACCACACATAGTCGGATAATCCTTTTGTTGTTCTATCATTGGCTTCACCAATTTTCAGATAAGGATCTTCTTTTCCTCTCACTTTATGCCAAAACCTGTTAAGGTCATGAGATAGAGTCCCTGTCCCGACTTGTCCTAGACGATATTGTTTGGATATATTTTCTGCTTTTAAAGACAGCATATTCTTAAATGATTTAAATTAATAAAAAAGTTTACCAACAAAGGTTATACGGTATCCATAAAGGTTTTTTCAACCTTGTTGAAAACAACAATTCCTATCACTAAAAGGATAAGAATAATAATAGTACTCATTCCCAGCATGGCGGGAGAAAAGTCTCCAACACCTATCCAAGCATATTTAAAACATTCAAAAATACCGGTTAAAGGATTATAATAAGCCAGTTTTTTAAAAAATCCCGGTAATGAGGAAACAGGATAAATAACCGGAGTTGCATACATATATAAACTTACACCAAAGCCCAGTAGCATTGCAAGATCTTTATACTTTGTAGTCAGTGAAGAAAAGATCATCCCAACTCCCAAGGCAAAAAGTGCCATTAAGAATATTAGGAAAGGAGTTGCAAGAATCCAGATATTAGGATGAACTTCTCCTTTACTGTAATAATATGCCCAGGCAAGAATGAATAAAATAAGCTGTACTCCAAACCGCATGAGATTAGAGATAACAATGGATAACGGAGTAACCAGTCTTGGAAAATAGACTTTTCCGAAGATGCCGGCATTCCCGGTAAAAGTAGAGGAGGTAGCCAGTAATGAGGAAGAAAAGTAATTCCAAAGAGTAACACCAGCCAGATAAAAAAGGAGCGGTGGAGCTCCATCTGTAGGTAATTTGGCAATTCTTCCAAAAATAACCAGATAGACAATGGTCGTTAAAATGGGATTGATAAAAAACCAGATAGGGCCTAAAATAGTCTGCTTAAAGCTGGATACAAAATCTCTTTTTACAAACATATAAACAAGATCTTTGTATCTCCAGACTTCCTTTAGCTTCAAGTCAAATAACGAATGATCGGCATCAATCGTTTCTGTCCACTTTTGTTGTGGTTCATTCATCTGTGTAAGTTTTTGCAAATTTATAATAATTAATTATTACCGTGTATATTAGTTTATAAATTTTCATAGTCAATAAAACTAAAAATCAACAACTAATATATTGATATTTGTCGGTATGAACAAAAACTATTGGCCATAAAGCCAATAGTCTATGAATTTTATAAATTATATTTGTTATTTTCCGATAAGTTGTTTCAGGTATTCGCCGTATCCGCTTTTGCCATATTTGGTAGCCGTTTCAAGCAGTTTTTCTTCACCAATGAATTTATTTCTGAAGGCAATTTCTTCTATACAGCCAATTTTAAACCCTTGTCTTTTTTCGATGACACTTACAAATTCTGAAGCGTCGTGAAGAGAATCAAAAGTTCCTGTATCCAGCCATGCCGTTCCTCTGTTCAGAACAGCTACCTCAAGCTTTCCATTGCTTAAATAAACATTGTTGATATCTGTGATTTCCAGCTCACCTCTTGCTGAAGGTTTAATATTTTTAGCGATTTCCACTACATTGTTATCGTAAAAATAAAGACCTGGAACGGCATAGTTTGACTTAGGGTTTAAAGGCTTTTCTTCAATAGAGACAGCTTTCAGATTTTTGTCGAATTCCACTACACCATATCTTTCCGGATCTGCTACGTGGTAGGCAAAAACAACTCCTCCTTCAGGATTGGTTTTATTTTTCAGTAAGGTTCCCATTTCAGAACCATAGAAGATATTATCTCCCAATACCAGTGCTGCAGGGTCGTTACCAATAAATTGCTCGCCCAGAATAAAAGCTTGTGCTAAACCGTCCGGGCTTGGCTGTACAACATATTCTATATTACAGCCGATTTGCGAACCGTCGCCTAAAAGTTTGATGAAACCTGCCTTGTCGTGTGGAGTTGTGATGATCAGAATATCTTTGATTCCTGCTAAAAGAAGTGTGGAAAGCGGATAGTAGATCATGGGTTTGTCGTAAACAGGCATCAGCTGCTTGCTTACGGCAATAGTTAGAGGGTAAAGTCTTGTTCCGGAGCCTCCGGCTAATATTATTCCTTTCATGTTTTGGTGCGTATTACGCTATTTCGTTTGTGTTATAAATCGATTTATTTTGCTACTTCTGGTGTGTTATAAAAGACTGAAATGAATGATGTCAGATTCTATACCTGTTCCTTTAATAGCTGGAGATTTAGCTGTATTGCTTGCTGTAGTAATCCTGATAATTTCCTGAAGTCACATTTTCAAGCCATTCTTTATTTTCAAGATACCAGTCGATGGTTTTTGCTAATCCTTCTTCAAAGGTAACTGAAGGTTTCCAGCCTAAATCTTTATTCAGTTTTGTTGCATCAATAGCGTAACGTTTGTCGTGACCCGGTCTGTCTTTTACAAAAGTGATCAGTTTTTCTGAATAGCCTTCCGGTCTTTCCAGCTTGGCATCCATTTGTTTGATCAGTTCTTTGACAAGATCAATATTCTGCCACTCGTTGAATCCTCCGATATTGTAAGTCTCACCGGTTTTTGCTTCTTTAAATATCTGATGAATCGCCTTGGCATGGTCAATGACAAACAACCAGTCTCTGGTATATTTTCCATCACCGTAAATAGGAAGCGGTTTCTCGTTGATGATATTCGAAATACAAAGGGGAATGAGCTTTTCAGGGAAATGATTCGGGCCGTAGTTGTTGGAACAGTTCGAAACGATGAAAGGCATTCCATAAGTATTTCCGTAAGCTCTTACAAAATGGTCAGAAGCTGCTTTGGATGCGGAATACGGAGATTGAGGGTCGTAGGATGTCGTTTCTAAAAAGAATCCTGTTTCGCCTAAACTTCCATATACTTCGTCGGTAGAAATATGATAGAAAAGATTATTTCTTTTTTCATCCGGGAATCTGCCGTGGGTATGATCAGGATTTAACGTCCAGAACTCTTTACAAAGATTCAGAAGATTAGCGGTTCCGTTTACATTTGTGTTGATAAATGCCATTGGATCTGTAATACTTCTGTCTACATGACTTTCTGCTGCTAAATGTACAACCGCATCCGGATTGTATTTTTCGAAAACTCTTCTAAGTTCTTCCGGTTTTGTAATATCTGCTTTTTCGAAAACATAATTAGGTTCATTTTCAATGTCCTTTAAGTTTTCCAGATTTCCGGCGTATGTAAGAGCATCAAGGTTGATGATTGTAGTATCCGGATTGTTTTTTACAAATTCTCTTACAACATGGGAACCGATAAACCCGGCACCTCCTGTAATGATAATGTTTTTCATTGATTTATTTTGAGATGGTCTTTCTTCCTATACTTTTATAATAAAATCCGTTTTGCTCAGGGACTTCCAATGGATACATATTTCTGCCGTCAAAAATGACTTTGTTTTTCATTTTTTTAGCCATCAGTTCAAAATTAGGGTTTTTGAATTCAGGCCATTCTGTAGCAATAAATAGTGCGTCCACATCTTCCAGTGCATCATACATTCCTTTGGCGTATTGTATTTTGTTGCCAAGAAGTTTTTGAACATTGCTTTCTGCAACAGCATCATATGCTACAATTTCCGCGCCTTTCTCCAATAAAAGGGCAATATTGTCTAAAGATGAAGCTTCTCTGATGTCATCTGTATTTGCTTTAAAGGCAAGTCCCCACATGGCGATTTTCTTCCCTTCAATATTTCCTCCGAAGTATTTTTCAATTTCAGATACTAAAATAACTTTCTGGGTGGTATTTACATTTTCGGTAGCTTCCAGGATCTGGAAATTAAAATCTTCCTGTTTCCCGGATTTTATAAGTGCTTTTACGTCTTTAGGGAAGCAGCTTCCTCCATATCCGATTCCAGGGAATAAAAATCTGTGCCCGATTCTGTCATCACTACCCATTCCCAGTCTTACCTTATCCACATCTGCACCTACCTTTTCACAATAGTTGGCAATTTCATTCATGAAGGTAATTTTTACTGCTAAAAATGAATTCGCTGCATATTTGGTAAGTTCCGAAGACTTCTCATCCATAAAAATGATGGGAATTCCGGTATTGGTAAAAGGCTGATATATTTTAGACATAATATCTTTAGCTTTTTCTGAGCTTGCCCCTACAACGACTCTTGAGGGATTCATAGAGTCTTCAACAGCAAATCCTTCTCTCAGGAATTCAGGATTTGAAACTACATCAAAAGGAATGCCTGTTTTAGAAGAAATTGTTTCTCTTACTCTATCCGCAGTTCCTACGGGAACAGTACTTTTATTGACAATGACTTTGTATTCAGTCATCATCTCGCCAATATTATCGGCTACCTGAAGTACATAAGACAAATCTGCAGAACCGTCTTCTCCCGGAGGAGTAGGCAATGCCAGATATATAACTTCGCTTTTGTCTAAAGCTTCTTTAAGATTGGTAGTGAAAAATAATCTTTCGGACTGGATGTTTCTTAAAAACATTTCTTCAAGGTTCGGCTCATAGATGGGAACAATGCCGTTTTTCATACCTTCTACTTTTTTTTCATCAATATCAACACAGTATACTGAATTGCCAAGTTCTGCCAGAGTAGTTCCTGTAACCAAACCTACATAACCTGTTCCTACAATCGTTATATTCAAAATATCTGTTTTAAAATTCTAAAGACAAAAGTAATAAAAATCCTGTGACATACTCTTTTAATTTATTGTAAATGAATCTTACGCTATTTGCTTGATACTTAAGATAATTTTGCATTTTTAGAAAAAAAGCTTATATTTGCAATGGATTTACGGAAAAAATGGGAAGGCTTCGGAAGAAAGCCTTTTTTCGTACTGTAAATCAAGATAAAAATATATGGAGTTTAGAAAAAGAATTGAAGAATTATTAAATGAATTCCTTGAGACCAGAAAAGATCTGTTTCTTATTGATCTTAAAATTTCTGCAGGGGATGATATTACAGTGATTTTGGATGGTGATAACGGAGTTTCTTTGCAGGACTGCCTTGATGCAAGCCGTGCGATTGAATTTAATATGGATCGTGAAGAGCATGACTTCAGCCTTCAGGTGATGTCTGCGGGATTGAGCGAGCCATTATCCACACCAAGACAGTTCAGTAAAAACATTGGAAGAGAGATTGAGGTGATGCTGGAGGATTCTTCTAAAATTGAAGGAGAATTGTCAAAAGTAGACGATGAGAAGATCACACTTGTTCTACGTTACCGAAAGCCGAAAGATATCGGAAAAGGAAAAGTAGATGTGGAGGAGGAGAAAGAAATTTCTTATCCTGAGATCAAAAAAGCATTAGTAGTAATTAAATTTTAAAAAGAAAAAAGAATAGATGGATAATATAGCGTTGATTGAATCCTTTGGTGATTTTAAAGACGAAAAAGGGATCAGTAAGATTGATCTTATGGCAATTATTGAAGATTCACTGAAAACTCTTTTAAGAAAGAGATTTGATTCAGATGATCATTTTGATGTGATTGTAAACCCGGATAAAGGAGATTTTCAGATATTTTTGAATAAAACAATTGTAGAGGACGAAATGTCTGAAGATGATGATTTGGAGATAGAAATTTCTGAAGCAAAGAAGATTGACCCTACCTTCGAAGTAGGTGAGGACTTTACAATGGAAATTCCTGTTGCACAATTGGGAAGAAGAAATATTCTTACCCTTAAGCAAATCCTTGCTACAAAACTTCAGGAACACAATAATGCAATGCTGTACGAACAGTTTAGAGATAAAATTGGTGAAATCGTTGTAGGGGAAATCCACCACATCCGTCATAAGCACGTGATTTTGCTGGATGATGAAGGAAATGAATTTATTTTACCAAAAGAAAACCAGATCCCATCCGATTTCTTTAAAAAGGGTGAGAATATCAGAGCTATTGTTGAGACAGTAGATTTTAAAGGTTCTAAACCACAGATTATTATTTCCAGAACTGCACCTAAATTCCTTGAGAAGTTATTAGAGCTGGAAATTCCTGAAATCCAGGACGGAACAATTATCCTTAAAAAGGTAGTGAGAATTCCTGGTGAAAAGGCGAAGATTGCAGTAGATGCTTATGATGACAGAATTGATCCGGTAGGAGCTTGTGTTGGAGTGAAAGGATCCAGAATTCATGGCGTTGTGAGAGAGTTGAGAAATGAAAACATCGATGTTATTCAGTGGTCTAAAAACCCTGAAATTTTGGTGAAGAGAGCATTAGGAAACGTTACTATTAACAAAATTGAAATCAATGAAGAGACCAATTATGCATTGGTATATACTCCAGTTGAGGAAATTTCTAAAGTGATCGGAAAACAAGGTCAGAATATCAGACTGGCTTCTTGGTTGACAGGATATGAGATTGATGTATACAGAGAGTCCAGCGAGGATGATGATGTTGAATTGAAAGAATTTAACGATGATATCGAGCAATGGATTTTGGATGAGTTTAAGAAAGTAGGACTTACGACTGCAAAATCAGTATTGGATAAAGAAACTGAAAGTCTTTTAAATATGGTAGACCTTGAAGAAGAAACCATCGAAGAGGTTAAACGTATTCTGAGAGAAGAATTTGAAGATTAAGATTTTAAATAAATTTTAATAAACAGTAAAAAAGAAATACTTTAATTTTAAAAATTAAAAACAGTAAATAATATAAATGCCAAAAATTAGATTAAATAAAGCGGTTAAGGAATTCAACATTTCGATGTCCAGATTAGTAGAGTTTTTACAGTCAAGGGGTTTCGAGGTTGAAAGCAATCCTAACGCTCAATTGGAAGAAGCGGCATATTCTGCATTGGAGGCTGAGTTTGCTAAAGACGGCGAACAAAGAAAGGCTTCCCATGAGGTGGTGATCACAAAAGTTCCGGAAGAAAAACTGGAAATTGAAGAAAAGAAAACCCCTGAAGTGATAAGAGCTAAAGCAAATAAACCAGAAACTAGAATTTTAGGTAAAATAGATTTGGAACCTAAGAAGCCTGAAGCTGAAGAGATTCCTGCAGCTCCTGCAGTTCCTGTGGCTCCTGTTGCGACACCGGTTGAAGAAAAGAAAGAAGAAATCGTGAAAGAAGAACAACCGGAAGTTAAAGCAGCGCCTGAAAAACAGGAATTTAAAGTTTTGGATAAAATTGATTTGTCTCAAATAGAATCTAGAAACAGACCTGTGAAAAAAGACAAACCAAAAATGGAGGAGAAAAAAGAAGAAGTTAAACCTGTGGAAACAGTAAAGGAAACTCCAAAACCAGCGGTTGTAGAGGAGAAAAAAGTAGAAACTCCAAAAGTTGAAGCTGAACCTGAATCTCAGGAACCACAAAAAATTGAGACAGTATATCAGAAACTTGACGGTCCTAAGATCGTTGGGGAAAAGATTGACTTAACTCAGTTTGCACCAAAACCAGGTGCTGGAGCAAAAAAGAAAAGAAAGAGAATTGAAAAACCTGGTGGCCAGAATAACCAACAAGGTCAGGGGAATAATCAAAACTCAGGAAATAACAACAACCAAGGTGGACAAGGTCAAGGAAACCGTCAGCATAATAATAACGGTGGACAGGGACAAGGTGGAAACCGCCAGGGTGGTCAGGGAGGCCAGGGAAATCGTCCTCAAGGTCAAGGTGGCCAAGGTGGAAACCGTTTTGGAAATAACCAGGGTGGTGGAAATCGTCAAGGTCAAGGTGGTGGCTTCAAAAAAGGCGGTCAGAACAACAGACCTGGACAAAGAGTTATGCCAGTTGAGCTAACTGATGAGCAAGTTAAAAACCAGATCAAAGAAACATTAGAAAAACTTACTAATAAAGGAGGGAAATCTAAATCTGCAAAACACAGAAAAGACAAGAGAACTTTCCGTAGAGAGCAGGATGAGCGTCAGCAGGAGCTTGAAGCACAAGACAGAACTCTTAAAGTAACAGAATTCATCACAGTAGGTGAATTGGCAAGTTTGATGAATGTTTCCCCAACTGAAGTAATTTCTGCTTGTTTCTCATTAGGTGTAATGGTTACCATGAACCAAAGACTTGAAGCCGATACCTTATTATTAGTAGCAGATGAATTCGGTTATAAAATTGAATTCTCAGATGCTGATCTTGAAGATACGGATGCAGAAGATGAAGTAGACACCGAGGAAAGCCTATTACAAAGAGCTCCTGTAGTTACTGTAATGGGACACGTTGACCATGGTAAAACTTCATTGTTGGACTACATTAGAAAAACAAACGTAATTGCCGGTGAATCCGGAGGAATTACTCAGCACATTGGTGCTTATAACGTGAAACTGGAGAACGGTCAGAGAATTACTTTCTTAGATACACCAGGTCACGAAGCCTTTACTGCAATGAGAGCGAGAGGTGCACAGATTACGGATATTGCAATTATCGTAATTGCGGCCGATGATGATGTAATGCCACAAACAAAAGAAGCAATTGCTCACGCACAGGCTGCAGGAGTACCAATGATTATTGCTATCAACAAAGTAGATAAGCCGAATGCAAACCCGGACAACATCCGTCAGCAGTTATCAGGATTAAATCCGCCGGTTTTAGTAGAAGAATGGGGTGGAAATGTTCAGGCACAGGAGATCTCGGCTAAATTCGGTAATAACGTAGATGTATTGTTGGAAAAAGTTTTATTACAGGCTGAAATGCTTGAGTTGAAAGCGAATCCTGACCGTGCAGCAAACGGAGTTGTTATTGAAGCATCTTTAGATAAAGGTAGAGGTTATGTAGCAACAATGTTGGTACAGACCGGAACTTTAAGAGTAGGTGATTATGTAGTAGCAGGTAAAAATCACGGTAAAGTAAAAGCTTTGCTTGATGAAAGAGGAAAAAATCTAAAAGAAGCAGGGCCATCAATTCCTGCAACAATCTTAGGTTTGGATGGAGCGCCTACTGCAGGTGATAAATTCCGTGTGTATGCTGATGAAAGTGAAGGTAAAGCAATTGCCAATAAGAGAGAGCAGCTACAGAGAGAATTATCAATCAGAACCAAGAAGCATACAACCCTTGAAGAATTGGGTAGACGTATTGCTTTAGGAGAATTCAAAGAATTGAACATTATCCTTAAAGGAGACGTGGATGGTTCTGTAGAAGCTCTTTCTGATCAGTTACAAAGATTATCAACAGAAGAAATCAGTGTTAAAATTCTTCACTCAGGTGTTGGACAGATTACAGAATCTGATATCAACTTAGCCGCAGCATCCGATGCTATTATTATTGGATTTAACGTGAGAGCAGGTGCTAATGCTAAAGAACTTGCAGATCGTGAGGAAATTGAAATCAGAACGTATTCTGTAATCTATAAAGCAATTGATGAGGTAAAAGAAGCGATGGAGGGAATGCTTTCTCCGGAAATTCAAGAGCAGGTGATTGGTAATGTTGAAATCCGTGAGGTTTTCAAGATTTCTAAAGTAGGAACAATTGCAGGTTGTATGGTTCTTACCGGAAAAGTAACGAGACAGTCTAAAGTACGTTTATTAAGAGACGGTATTGTTAAATTCGATGGAGAACTTGAAAGTTTGAAACGTTTCAAAGATGATGTTAAAGAAGTAACGAAAGGTTACGAATGTGGTCTGAATCTGAAAGGTTATAATGACATCGAAATCGGAGATATCCTTGAAGTATACGAAGAAGTAGCGGTCAAGAAAAAACTAAAATAAATATATCCTAAATATGTGAAAACCACTTTTTTATAAAGTGGTTTTTTTATTTTTCAAACTCGTTTAATTTGTAATCATTCTAAATAATTTTTTTTGAATTATTAATAATTTGTTAAAATGAATAAGGTCTGTAAAAAAATTATTTTTTATTGAATAAAAACTGTCTATTATTATTGAATCTTATTTGTTTTGTGTAAATTTTAAATGAAACAGTAAAAAAATAGTCGTTTAAACGTTAGTTTAATTTGTGGATGTTAATATTTATTAACATATTTGCCCATTAAATATATTAAAATTTGTTAATATGAATGTTAAACTACGTGTATTAAGCGCCGGAGCTCTGTTTTTCCTAGGACAAGTAGCTTATGCGCAAAAAGCAAAGAAGGATACAGCTAGAGCTACTGAGATTGATGAGGTAGTAATGGTCGGGTTCGGACAGAAAAAATCTGTTAAAGAAGTTACTGGTTCTGTGAGTACAGTTAAAGGTGACAAACTTAATGATCTGCCAGTTTCATCTCCTGATAAGGCCCTAATGGGTAGAGTTACCGGGGTACAGACTGGAGCTGCTTCAGGACAGCCAGGGGGAATTGTAAACATCCGTGTTAGAGGTAATACTTCTGTTAATGGAAATAATAGCCCGATCTTTATTGTTGATGGAGTAAGAATTGCTTCAGGAGATCTTACAAGCTTAAACACAACGTCAAATATCTTGGCGAATTTAAGTTCTGATGATATTGAATCAATGACTGTACTTAAGGATGCAGTTTCAACGTCATTATATGGAGCAGATGCTGGTGCCGGGGTAATCATTATTACTACAAAGTCTGGTAAATCTGGTAAACCAAGATTTCAGTTCTCAAGTAATTATGGGGTAAATAAAACAGCTTTTAAATTACCAAATTCATTGACAAAAGATCAATGGCATGGCTTAGCAGCTCAAACAATGGCCAATACACCATCTGTATTTGGTTATGGATCTTATCAGGAAGCTTATGATGCCTTATTTGATCCAGACCAGGATCCACTAGGATATGCAGCTTATAGTAATGTAAATACTAATTGGCAAAAGGAATTAACTAGAAATAGTGCTAACCAAAGTGAAACAAACTTCTCAGTTAGCGGAGGAAGTGATAAATTCAAATATTACTCTTCTATCGGTATGTTCAACCAGGAGAGTATCTATAAAGGGAGTGATTTCAAAAGAGTGAATGCTTCCACTAAAATTGAATATAAAGCAACTGATAGATTAACAATTAATACAGATTTCCAGTTTTCAAACAGTAAAATGCGTACTTTGAACAATGGTGGAGATTTTGCTAACCCATTGATCGCACAGTACTTTAACCTTCCTGTTGATCCGGTAAGAAACCCTGATGGTAGCTGGTATTATGGAGTTAATAACTCATTGCCTTCTGGGAACTTTAACGTAGCAGCACTACAGGATATTAACTCTAGAAAAGCAAACACAAGCAGAGTATTTGCCAACTTGGGAGTAAATTATAAAATTCTTGATGGGCTAGTTTATAGAATGAATTTCGCACCTGAATATATCAACGTAGAAGAAGATGTTTACTTATCTCCTCTTCATGGTGATGGATACTCAGCGAAAGGTGATTTGACATCCAATGCAAGAAGATTTTTTAACTTCAACATACAGAATATCTTAGAATATTCTTTCAGAATTGGAGATAAAAATAAATTCGTTGCAAGAGCAATTCAGGAAGCTTATAAGTCTGATATGAGAGCTGTTAATGCTGAAGGACAAGTTGTTGCTCTTTCTTCTCTTCAGACTTTAGATAGTTTTGTTAAGCCTGTTGCAGCTGGTGGAACAAAAACGATTACTTCAAGATCTGGTTATGCAGGACAGGTAAACTATAACTATGACAATATTGTTAACTTAGATTTATCTTACAGAAGAGATGCAATGTCAAACTTCTTCCCAGGTCAAAAAGGAGGTAACTTCTATTCTGCGGGAGCGAGTGTTGACTTAGCAAGAATCTTTATCCCTGATAATGATTATTTAACATTGTTGAAACTTAGATCTTCTTATGGTAAATTAGGAAATCAGATTTCAGCGTCTCCTTATGCTACATACAGCTACGGTATCAATTATAATAACAATGCTGGTGCAAGTTATGGAGGTTTTTATAATCCAGGACTTAAGTGGGAAACTGTTAAACCTTTCAACGTAGGATTTGATATAGGACTATTAAAAGATCGTATATCGTTAACAGCTGAATACTATAACAAACAAACTGAAGATCTGATCTTTACTGTTCCATTATCTCTTGCTCAAGGTATTTCAGGTTACACAGATAATATCGGTACATTGGTTAACAAAGGATTTGAATTCAGTATCAATGCAGATATCCTAAAACCTGAAAATCCAAAAGGTTTTGCTCTTAGCATGGATGCTAACTTATCAACGCTTAATAATGAGTTGACTAAAATCTATGGAGGAAAAGATATCATTTCAGGAGCTACAATCTTAAGAGAAGGAGAATCTATCAACAGCTGGTACATGAGAAAATGGGCTGGTGTAGATCCTAATAATGGAGATCCATTATGGTACCTAAATGGAGTTGATGGTGAAACAACCAACGACTACAACAAAGCTCAAAGAGCTATTCAAGGTAATCGTTTAGCGAAATACTTTGGAGGTGTTGGTATTAAAATGTCTTATCAAAACTTCACAGTATCTGCACAAGGAACATATAGCTTTGGAGGTAAAGTATATGATGACTGGGCAATCTATACAATGAGTGATGGTCAGTACAGTTTATTCTATCCTGGATATGAGGATCAGCTAGATTATTGGACTCCAAACAATACTAATGCATTGAACCCAAAACCAATTTATGGTGGAAATAAACTTGCAAACAGAACGTCAACAAGATTCTTATATAAAGCGGATTATTTGAGATTAGCTAACTTAAAAATAGCTTATACTTTTGATTCTAGCTTCTTAAAAGGTTCAAACCTTAATAAAGTAACAGTTTACGTTATGGGTAACAACCTTTGGACACATGCTTATGATAAAAATTTAAGATATGATCCGGATATTGCACTTGCAGGAACAACAAACCTGAACTTGCCTCCTTTGAAATCTTATTTAGTTGGATTTAATGTTGAATTTTAAAAATTGAAAAAAATGAAAAAATACTTAATAGCATTTTCAGTTATTGCCCTTACTTCTACTGCGGTTACTTCGTGTGGTGAGGACTTTGTAGATACTGAATTTTTCCAAAGTAAACCTCAGGAAGATATTAAAACAATAGAAGAACTTCAGTCTTTTGTATTCGGAGCTTATGGTACTATGAGAGGTGCTTCTTATTATGGATGTGATTTTGTAACAATTCCTGAATTAAGAAGTGATGCAATGTATTCTAATAACCGTTCAGGATATTATAGTACAGTTTCAAACTATACAATGCTTTCTGGTGATGCATACGCATCAGGTCCATATTCTGCAATGTATACAACTATTGCTAAAGCAAACATTATTCTTGGAACTTCAAATAACCTAACTTGGGGAGAAACAGTTGATCCAGCACAGATTGCTCTGAAAATAAAGCAACTTAAAGGACAGGCTTATGCAGTAAGAGCTCAGGCTTTGTTTGATGCTTTAAGATTATTTGGGCAGCAATATTCTGGTGGAACTACCGGAGTTGTTGTTCCTCTTCAGTATAATCCTTCTGCAAATATGGCTCGTTCTTCTGTTCAACAGACTCAGGCTCAAATTGAAGCAGATTTTAATAGTGCATTAGCTAATCTTACGGGAAATGCTAATCAGGTTTATAGTGATAAAACTGTATTGAATGAATTCTCAGTTAAGGCTTTGATGTCCAGATATTATCTATATAAAGGAGATTATGCTAAGGTACGTTCGTTAGTAAACGATGTAGTAGCATCTGGAAAATATAGTGTAATTCCTCGTGATTCATATTTAACAAGCTGGACACTTAATAATGCAGCATCTAACTCAGTATTTGAATTAGCTGTTGGACCAATTGCTGCTTTAGGTTCTACAAGTATTCACTACAAAATTGCACCGGCTAACTCATATGTAAACATGCCAGTTAAGTCAGCTGTTGTATCATCTATTTCTGCTCAGGATATCAGACGTTCTATATTTAGTGCAAGTCAGAACGCTGCTGGAACTTATATTGCAGCAAAGTATCCTAATGATAATGGAGAAGATAATATCAGAGTTTCTAGATATGAAGAGATCATCCTTAATGGTATTGAAGCAGAACTTAACGGAGGTAGCGCTGCTAAAGCTCAGACATATTGGGAAATGATTTTGAAAAATAGATTAACTGATATTCTTGATGCTAATGGTAATGTAGTAACAAGTGTTGCAGCGCAAATTGCAGCTTTAGGACCAATTGATATGACTAAGCTTAAATCTGAAAGAAGAAAAGAGCTTGTTGGTGAAGGTTTCAGAATGTGGGATTTACTAAGATGGGGAGGACCTATTCCTAAAAATGCTACTAACGGTAACGTAACAGCTAACATTGCAATTGGAGATAACAAATTGGCATTCCCAATTCCTTTGGCAGAAACTAACGTTGCTGGAACTTTGGTAAAATCAAACCCTGGTTACGATAACTAATTATCAAATCAGATAAATAAATAAGAGCCGCCTTTTATAGGTGGCTTTTTTTATGGACAAAATCATTTTAGGATTTAAGTAAACTCTTTATAAAATTAATTATATTGATTTTTGGGCTGTATTATAGTTTTTGCACATCAATTCGAAAACTTTTAAGATTTTTTTCAGGAAGGTTGCTATCATCAATATAATATTCATTGGGAATGTTATTATAGTTTCAAATAGCTATGAAAGAATCAAACAATTTTATGTCCTTTTATTTCTTATTTTTGCTGTACAATAATGAATAATGAAGTACATCCTTTTCATACTCTTCTCTTTAGGTTTTGTAGCCAAGGCTCAGGTCGTTAATAAAGCAGAAACAAAACCTCAGCCTAAAAAAGAAGACACTCTTGTAATAGATTCCGGGAAAAAAGATTCTCTGAAAATTTTCAAACCTACTATAAATGATTATCAGTATCAGACCCAGTTTTCTGAAAAGAAAGTTTTTGATACGGTAATGACTTTTGATAAGACCTACATCTTTTCGCAACACAATAATAAAGATAACTTCGGAAGAGTACAGCCTGCCAACATTGGTTCAGGATTTAATCCTCTTATATTTGAAGTTAATGATGAACAAAATCTTTCTTTATTGCCATCCAACAAATCTTACATGATTATTGGAGCAAATGATGTGAAATATTATGACGTAAAAACACCTACAGCTACATTCTTATATCATAATGCTATGCGAAACGGGGCGGCTCTAAAATCCACCTATACTCAGAATATCGGAAAAAGATTCAATTTTGCGCTTGAATATATGGGGCTTCGTTCACAGGGACTTTACAGAAACTCCTTGTCAGCTAACAACAATACTTTATTTTCAGGACACTATGTTTCAAAAAATGGAAACTATGAGCTTTTTGCCCATTATCTTCACCAGAATGTAAATAATCAGGAAAGTGGAGGGATTACTGAAGATAACCTGTTTCAGAGTGGAGACAGCAATTACAGTAACAGACAAAACGCACAGGTAAATCTGGCCTCTTCAAGTTCACAGTTTTCTTACAGAAGATATTATCTGAGCCATCAGTTTACTCCATTCAATTCTGAGAAATTTCCTTTCAGCATAAGACATATTATTTCTCATCAGGGAAACAAATATTACTATAACCAAACTGCTTTGGAGCCGTATTGGTATGACGCTCCTACAGATTTAGTAAATGGCTTTCCATTGACAACCAAAAAATATTCTGAGAATTTCAGCAATACCGTAAGTCTGATTTTTAATAATGAAAAATTCAAACTGGATGCCGGGGTACGTTATCAGATGATTAAATTCGGGATAAGAGATGTTGTTGCACTTAACAACGTGCCTTTTCCTGGTGAGCTGAAAGAAAACAGAATCGGAGCTGTAGGAAACCTGCAGGTAAAACTTTGGGACAAAATTCAGTTGAATTCGTTTCTGGAATTTTCAAACGGAAGCCAGTTTAAAAGTTATCTGAAGACAACCAATAATCTGAAGTTTGAACCTATCAAAGATTATTTCGTTAATGCCAAAGTAAACTTCCAGAGTGCCTATCCTTCATTCAATTATCTATTGAATACTTCTGTTTATAATAACTTCAATTATTATCTTGAAAATGCGAAGAATCAGTCTGTAATGGAAGTAGGAGGAAGCATCAATCTGAAATGGTTTAAAACAGAGATTTTCGCCAATTATTTCAGAATCGATAACTATACTTATTTTGACAGCAACGGAAGTCCGAAACAAAGTGACAATTCAGTAAATATATCTCAGATTGGAGGAGATGCTACTTTCAGCTTCAACAAATTCCACCTGAATACAAGAGTGCATTTCCAGAATACCTTAACGAATAAAGAACTACTTCCAATGCCGGGCTTCATCGGTAGAGCCAATTTCTTCTATCAGACCCAGGCTTTCAAAAAAGCAGCAGAAATTCAGGCAGGGGTTAAAGTATATTACTTCTCTAAATTCGCTTCAAGAGAATATTTCCCTGTTCTTAATGAATATATTCTTCCAAGAGCAGATTCATTTTCAATTGGAGGGCAGCCTATCGCCGATATTTATATTAATATGAAAGTGAAAAAAATGTTCTTTTTCATAGAAGGACAGCAGATAGGAACTGTTATTTCCAATAACAAAGCATATGCATTTCCACATTATCCGGTGTATGATTTCAGATTGAATATCGGAATTGTGTGGTATTTGTTCAACTAAAAACGATACAGGTTGAAAACAATTAATAAAATATCATTTAACGATATAGAAAGTATTCCTCAGCTGGTAAAAGATTTTTTAAATCAGAAGATTGAGGGGTTTGAAAATAATACATTTTCCTTAGATCATTTCAGGCAGCAGATTCATCTGAAGAAAGATTCTTTTACCTCTGAAAAAAGAAGCATTTTAGCTGATGTGTTTGAAGCACAGTTAGAAACTCTTTCTCTATCTTCAGAGCAGAAAGAAAATCTTGAGAATCTTAAACAGCCCAACACGTTTACGATAACAACAGGGCATCAGTTGAATCTGTTTTCAGGACCTGTTTTCTTTGTGTATAAAATTCTTCAGACCATAAAAACATGTACTTATCTGAAAGAAAATTTCCCAGATTTTAATTTTGTTCCGGTGTATTGGATGGCTTCGGAGGATCATGATTTTGCAGAGATCAATCATTTTAAAACCGAAAATAATTATTACGAAACCAATGAGAAATCCGGAGGTCCGGTAGGAAGAATTGAAATCAGTGACACCTATTTTATTTCGGAATTTGAAAAAGAATTCAAAGATTCCATTTTCGGTACAGAGCTGATTTTAATGATGAAGGAAGCTTATAAAGCTGGAAACACTTTAACGGAAGCTATTAAAATTCTTGTCAACCGTCTTTTCTCAGAATTCGGACTTTTGATTCTGGATGGAGATTCTAAGGAACTTAAAAAACAGATGAAGGAGATTTTTGAAGATGAACTTCTTCATTTCAGCTTACAGAAAACTTCTGAAGATAAAGTCAAGTTTCTGACAGAGAAATATGGGAAGGTTCAGGTAAACCCTCGTGAAATAAATCTTTTCTACCTTTCTGAAACGAGAGACAGAATAGAATTTAACGGACACAAGTATAATATTGTAGATAAGCCTATCCAGTTTACAGAAGAAGAAATTCTTGTCGAATTGGAAAACCATCCTGAAAAATTCAGTCCGAATGCGCTAATGCGTCCGGTATATCAGGAAAATGTACTTCCTAATTTATCCTATATCGGAGGAAATGCCGAAATCATGTACTGGCTGGAATTGAAAGATTATTTCTCAAAAATTAATATTCCTTTCCCAATTCTGATTCCAAGAAACTCTATGCTTTTCCTGAAAGAAAAAACATTGGGAAAAATTGAGAAACTAGATCTTAAAATAGAAGATTTTTTCCAGAACTTCTCGGTACTTACCAATCAGAAGATTTTAAAAGATAATCCCATTGTAGAATTACTTGAAGAGAAAGAAGAATTATTGATTAGTAATTTTTCTGCATTGAGAGCTTCAGCAGAAACTACTGAGAAATCCTTCGGGAATATGGTAAAGGCAGAAGAAGTACGACAATTAAAGTCATTCAAAAGAATGAAAAAACGTCTGCTTCATGCTGAAAAAATAAAACAGAATGAGTTGCTGGAAAGACTTGAAAATCTGTTTTTAGATGTTCATCCCGCAAAAACATGGCAGGAAAGAGTGTATAACTTTAGCGTATTCTTTTCAGATTATGGCTATTCGTGGCTTGAAAATTGTTTGGAAGAAATGGTGGTTCAAGATTCAAAATTAATAATTGTTGCCATTTAATTTTAAAGAAGTATTTTTGTAAATTATAATTATCGAATATGATAAAGAGGTTTTTTATTCTATCCAGTTTATGTATGGTTTTGGGAGTTTCAGCTCAGAAATCACATACGGTTGTGCAAGGTGACAATCCTTACAACATTGCCAAAAAGTATGGAATGACTGTAGATGAATTGCTGAAGCTAAACCCAAAACATAAAGATGGCAAACTGGCGATCGGTGATGTTTTAACTATAAAATCAGATAAAGCAGCCACTCCGGTTGTGACAAAAACGACTCCTGCAGAAAAAGTAACTTCAACAGCAAGTACTTCTTCTCTAGGTAAAATTGTTTTACTGCCAAAACAAACGATTTATGGCATCACAAAACAATACAGAATTTCTGAAACTGATCTGAGAAAACTGAATCCTGAACTGGACTCTCATATGAAGATCGGAGATGAAATTACTTTGCCTCTTGCCAGTATTAAGAAGTATGGTGGTGCTCAACAGGCTGTAACACCGGAAAAACACGTTGAAACTCCTGTAGAAAAAGCAACTGCAACAGCTGCTACATCTACATCTGCTACCACTCCAGCAGCAGAAGGAGAATCTTATGTGATTCAGGCTAAAGATAATTATTACAGAATTACAAAACAGTTTGGCATTAGCCAGCAGGACCTTTATGCTTTAAATCCAGGATTGGAAGAAAAAGGACTGAAACCTGGGGATACCATTAAAATAAAAAGAACAAATACGACTGCCAATACTGATACCGTTGCAGAAACTACAAATCCAAAAGCAAAAATGGATTCAGGGAACGAAAAATCAACAGCTGCTTCCAATGTTGCAGTTGGTGATGATTATGTAACCTATACAGTGCAGCAGGGAGATACAGTATTCTCTATCGTTAATAAATTCGGTGTTTCTATTGATGAGCTTATCGCTCTCAACCCGGATCTTTCACACGGTTTGAAAACCGGAATGGTTCTAAAGATCAAAAAGCAGGATGCAGCTTATATAAAGAAAAATGGTGATGCTTTAAGCGTTATCCTGATGCTTCCTTTCGGATACAGTACCAATGAAACTCAGTATAGAGCAATGGCACTTGACTTTTTGACAGGAGCTAAGCTTGCTATTGAAAGAAATGCAAGAGGAGGACAAAAACTGGATATCAAAGTTGTAGATTCAGGAAATGAAGCTTCATTCAAAAACTCTTTGACACAGATTAATCCTGATAATACAGATCTTATTATCGGACCTTTCTTTAAGTCCAATGTAATTGATGTTCTTGATTTTACCAAAAATCAGAAAATCCCGGTTGTAGCACCATTTGCTAACTCTCCGGAACTCTATAACTACAGCAACTTGATTATTGTCGAAACCAATAATCAGACCTATGCTGATAAGATTGTAGAAGAAGTAAAAGGTGTGTACTCAGATCAGAAGATATATATAGTGGCGGATGCTAAAAAAGAAGATGCCAACTATATCAAAGCAGGACTTGAAAAAGCAGTAAAAAACCCTAATATTATTATTGTTAATTCCCCGGCAGATATTCAGCCGGATCAGAATATGATGACAGGGCAGTCTGCACCGGTTATTGCCATTTTAGCGAATGATGATAATGCTGCAGGAGATGCTTTTGCCAACAGAATGATTGCTATTTCTAAAGAAGTACAGGGTATCAAAGCGTTCAGTATGTTCTATTCTCCTGTTTTTGAGAAGAAAGTGGATGAGCTGAGCCAGGCAAGTCTTGTATATCTGATGGATAGAAAGATTAACACAGACGGTAGCTTTGAGAAAGAAATTCTGGCAGCTTATAAAACTAAATACTGCAAAACCCCACCAAAATATGCTATTGTAGGGTTTGATGTGGTAAATGACATGTTGACCAGAGAGAATAAAAAAGGAGAAATCTTTAAGCAGATGAATAAAGTTCAGACTCAGCTTGCTACCAAATTTGAGTTTGTAAAATCTAAAGCTAACGGTGCATATGTAAATACGGGTTACAGAGTAATCAGGTTAGTACCATAAATGATTTATAGCACTTAGAACGAATATTGTTAACATTATAGTTATATTTGCATAATATTTAATTCAATACATGAAAGCACTTGTATTTCCAGGGCAGGGTTCTCAGTTCGTAGGAATGGGAAAAGAATTGTATGATTCTAGAAAAGATATTAAAGATCTGATGGAATCTGCCAATGAAATTTTAGGTTTCGACATTCTTTCCATTATGTTTAACGGTACGGATGCGGATCTTAAGAAAACAGAGGTTACCCAGCCTTCAATATTTATACATTCAGTAGCAGCATTAAAAGCAGTAAATGGTCTTGGTGCCGAAATGGTAGCAGGACACTCTTTAGGAGAGTTTTCAGCTTTGGTTGCCAACGGAGTTTTATCCTTCGATGATGGTTTGAAATTAGTTTCTGAAAGAGCGAAAGCAATGCAGGAAGCTTGTGATGCAAATCCAAGTTCTATGGCAGCTATCTTAGGATTAGACGATGCTAAGGTTGAAGAAATCTGTGCACAGATCAGCGGAATTGTTGTTCCTGCAAATTATAACTGCCCGGGGCAATTGGTTATTTCAGGAGAAACTCCTGCAGTAGAAGAAGCTTGCGCAAAACTGAAAGAAGCAGGAGCTAAAAGAGCGTTGCTATTGCCAGTAAACGGAGCTTTCCACTCACCATTGATGCAGCCTGCACAGGAAAGACTGGCCGCAGCTATCGAAAAGACAAAATTTAGAAAAGCAACTATTCCTGTATACCAGAATATCACGACAACAGCGGTAACCAATCCTGATGAGATCAAACAAAACCTGATCGCTCAGCTTACCGGTCCAGTAAAATGGACACAGTCTGTTCAGAATATGATTAAAGATGGTGCCTCTAACTTCGTGGAAGTAGGACCGGGAAAAACCCTTCAGGGATTGATCAAAAAAATTGACGGATCAGTAGAAGCTACTTCTGCAATCTAAACAAAAAATATGAACGCGATATTTTCACCGGGCAAGCTTATGCTTACTTCAGAATATTTCGCAATAGATGGAGCTCTTGTCTTAGCGGTACCTACCAGGCTGGGACAAGAGTTTTTCTTTGAAGAAAAACAAGATGGAAAATCCCTTGTTCTTTGGGAAGCCTATCATCAGAATAAACTATGGTTGAAGGCTGTCATTGATTATAAAACCTGGCAGGTCTTAGAAACCAATATTCCATCAAGTGCTGAATTTATTACCAAAACATTACAGAATGTTCAGCTGCTTTCTAATAGTAAATTCAAAACTGATCTTACTTACCATTTAAAAACCAATCTTCAGTTTCCAGCGGATTATGGGCTTGGAAGCAGTTCTACGCTGATGAATAATCTTGCGGAATGGGCAGAGATTAATCCTTTCCATCTTAACTCTATCAGCTTGGGAGGAAGTGGATATGACATTGCAGTTGCAAAAGAAAAGTCCGCAGTGCTTTTCCAAAGTAAGCCTGAGATAAAATATGAGAAAGTAGATTTTAGTCCGTCCTTTAAAAATGAACTGATTTTTATTCATTTAAATCAGAAGCAGGATAGCAGAGAGGGAATCAATTTTTACAAGTCCAAAAAGAAGTCTCCGAAATTGGTTGACGAATTTTCAGATCTTACAAAAAAATATTGTTATGTCATGAATTGGAAAATTTTTCCGAATTAATGATGACTCATGAATATAAAATTGCCGATTTTCTTGAAATTCTCACAGTTAAGGAAAGGTTATTCTCAGATTGCCCTTCATTTGTCAAAAGTTTAGGCGCATGGGGGGGAGATTTTGTAATGAGTGCCAAATTTGGGGACTATAAGAACTATTTTTGGGAGAAAGGTTTTACAACAATTTTTGAATGGGAAAATATAATTGATTTGTAATCAGGTAGTTATAATCCTGTTTTTTTATTTGCCATTCTGACTTATATCAGTATATTTAAACCACCTTTAACAAATAATTAATATTATTTTGTTGAAAGCAATAAAGAAATAGAAAATATAAGTAAAATGAAAAACACTAAAATCATCCAGGATTTAGAGAAATTAGGGATTAAAGGAAACTATGAAGTAGTGTATAATCCTTCTTATGAAGAATTATATCAGGCTGAAGTTTCTCCTGAAAATCAGGGGTTTGAGAAAGCTGAGCTTACAGAATCAGGCGCAGTATCAGTAAAAACAGGAATTTTCACAGGTCGTTCACCTAAAGACAGATATATTGTTCAGGATGATGTTACAAGAGACACAATTTTCTGGGATGGTAAAGTAAACTTACCTACAACAGCAGAAATTTTCGGGTCTTGTAAAGAACTAGTGCTGAACCAGCTTGCAGAATCTAAAAAGATTTATGTAGTAGATACATTCTGCGGAACGAATGCGGATACGAGACTTAAAGTAAGATTTATCGTTGAAGTGGCATGGCAGGCGCATTTTGTTACTAATATGTTTATTCGTCCTTCTCATTACGAACTTGAAAACTTCGGTGAGCCGGATTTCACAGTAATCAACGGATCAAAGACTACCAACCCGAATTGGGAAGCTCAGGGATTAAACTCTGAAAACTTCATTATGTTCAACCTTACTGAAAAACTACAGATTATCGGAGGTACATGGTACGGAGGTGAAATGAAGAAAGGGATGTTTGCTATGATGAACTACTATCTTCCATTAAAAGGTATGGCTTCTATGCACTGTTCTGCTAACGTAGGAGAAAAAGGTGATGTAGCTTTATTCTTTGGTCTTTCAGGAACTGGTAAAACAACTTTATCGGCAGATCCTAAAAGATACCTTATCGGTGACGATGAGCACGGATGGGATAACAACGGAGTATTCAACTATGAAGGTGGATGCTACGCTAAAGTTATCGACTTATCTGCAGAAAAAGAACCGGATATCTTCGCTGCCATCAAGAGAGATGCTCTTCTTGAAAACGTTGTTGTTAACAATGGAGTAGCAGATTATACAGACGGATCTATCACTGAGAACACAAGAGTTTCTTATCCAATCTATCATATCAACAAAATTGTATTGCCGTCTAAAGCAGGTCATGCGAAAAAGATCGTTTATCTTTCAGCAGATGCATTCGGAGTACTTCCTCCGGTTTCTATCCTGAATGAAGATCAGGCGCAGTACCACTTCCTTTGCGGTTATACCTCAAAATTGGCAGGAACTGAAAGAGGAATTACAGAACCTCAACCATCTTTCTCACCTGCATTTGGTGAAGCATTCCTTACCTTACACCCGACAATGTATTCTAAAACATTAATCGGCAAAATGAAAGAGCACGGAGCTAAGGCTTATTTGGTAAACACAGGTTGGAATGGTACCGGAAAGAGAATTTCTCTTAAAGATACCAGAGCAATCATTGATGCCATCATTGACGGTTCTATTGATAATGCTCCTAAAACTCAGGTTCCAATTATGAACCTTGAAATTCCTACTGAATTGCCAAACGTTTCTACAGGTATTCTAGATCCTAGAGATACTTATGAGAGCGCTTCAGAATGGGAAGAAAAAGCAAAAGATCTTGCTTCAAGATATATCAAGAACTTTGAGCAGTATTGTGATACTGAAGAAGGTAAAAAATTAGTAGCTTCAGGACCTCAATTGCAGGAACAAACTATCTAATAGTTACCAATCAACATACAAAAAGCCTCATCAGTGATGAGGCTTTTTTTTTATTCATATTTTTTACAGTTTTCAATCAGCTCGTTCTGTTCATCCAGTTTTAGAACGGTTGATTTGATTGATTCTTCAGTGAGGTATTTTATAATCATAAAGTGTTTTGAAGAAAAGTAAGACTCTTTGTCCAATATTTTATCTAAATACTGAGGGGTAGTGAAGGTCATCCAATATTTTGTTTTGTCGGAAAATTCAATGGTTACTTCTATAGCATCAGATTTAATATTTTCAATTTCATCATCAATATGAATAGAAGTTATTTCCGGTTCATTGTTTAAACTAAAATAAAAATCAGAATACCACCTCAGTCTTCCTTCGTCATTCCAGATTCTTATATTTTCCGCATTTTTTTCTTCAACGATATAGTTTTTTCTTTTCGTCAATTGCCCGGAATATATTCCAATGTCTTTGCAATAAACCTTATCTTTTATCTTCATAAATTACTCTGATACTTATCCATAATTATCTGTAGAAATCTGTGCAATTCATGGGAAAAGGATAAGTAACAAAATTACTTCAAGCTTAATAAAGCCAGCCTATATCCATCCATTCCAAAGCCTGATAAAACGGCATCTGTATTGGCTGCCGTTACAGATTTCTGTCGGAATTCCTCTCTTTTATAAATGTTACTGATATGTACTTCTACTTTTGGCTTGCGAATGTTTTTCAAGCAATCAGCAATAGCATAAGAATAATGAGTAAAAGCTCCGGGGTTAATTACTAAGGCATCAAAATCATCCTCCTGAAGTCTGTTGATAAGTTCTCCTTCAATATTAGACTGGTAATATTTTAATTCATGGGTCTGGAACTCGGATCTTAAATTTTCCAAATAGCTTTCCATAGAAACATTTCCATAGATTTCCGGTTCTCTTGTGCCTAACAGATTGAGGTTAGGGCCGTTGATGATCAAAACTTTCATACCATAAAATTAAAAACTTTTTTCAATTAAAGATTAAAAATTTCTGGACAGATTTAATTTGTTGTATTGAATTATTGATAATGATATTTGTCATGTTTAAGAAAGTGGTAAAGCTTGTAACTCTTTACTGTGATGGATTTTATTAAAAAATTACGTTAATTTTTGAAAATTTATCATGAAAAATAAATAAGTCTACTTGTTTTGTAGACTAAAAGTTTTTAGCTTTGCAACCATATTTCGATCGGCTTATAAAGAAAGATGGAGGGAACTGACCCTGTGAAGTCTTGACAACCTACCCGTGGGGCAAGGTGTTACGTTCAGCCTTTTAAGGAAAAATAAGCATTTGGTTTATCGTATTTATCGATGCCCTTTGCTGGTTTTTCTGCAAAGGGCTAAATTTTAATATATGATAAATAAAATTGATTATGATTAGCAAAAATTTATTCAATTCTAAAGCCTGGATACCTCCGGTTGCCGCTTTTTTTCTGGGAGTAACCAGTGTAAGTGCACAGAATTCCAGACCGAAAAAAGATAGCCTTCATGAAAAGGAGATTGATGAAGTAGTAGTGGTGGCTTACGGAAAAGCTAAAAGAAACAGCTATACCGGCTCTGTAGCTACCATTTCAAGTGATAAGATTAATAACAGACCTGTAACCAATATCACCAAAGCATTGGAAGGGCAGGTTGCAGGGATTCAGACCACCAGTGCGTCAGGACAGCCAGGTGCGGTTTCTACCATCAGAATCAGAGGTATTGGTTCCATCAGTGCTTCCAGTGATCCTTTATACGTAGTGGACGGAATTCCTTTTGATGGAAACCTGAACTCCATCAGCCCAAGCGATATTGAATCTATAAGTGTTTTGAAAGACGCTACAGCAAGTGCTTTGTATGGTTCAAGAGGAGCAAACGGGATTATTATCATCACTACAAAATCAGGAAAAAAAGGAGAAGCCAGAGTTAATTTTAATATCAGCCAGGGATTCTCAGGAAGAGCTGTCAAAGATTATGAACAGGTAAACACAGATCAATACTTTCAATTATATTGGGAAGCATTAAGAAACGGATATCAATCCGGCAAAGTTTCCTCTCAGCAGGCTGCTCAGATGGCAACGGATAATCTTGTTTCTACCCTTGGAATTAATCCATATGGAACTGCTTATCCAAAACCGGTGGGAACAGATGGAAAACTATTGCCTGGTGCATCGCCACTCTGGAATGACGATTGGAGAGATGTTTTACAGAGAGTGGCATCAAGAAACCAGATGGATCTTGATATCAGCGGAGGTAGTGATAAAAGTAATTACTTCTTTTCACTAGGGTATCTGGATGATAAAGGGATGGCGATTGAATCCGGTTTTAAAAGATATAATACCAGATTAAAAATCAATTCGGAAGTGAAGAAATGGTTAAATGTTGGAGTCAACTTAAGCTATACCAACAGTATTCAGCAGGCACCAACTTCTTCAGATTCCAAGGCGAGCAATATCATCAATGCCGCAAGGTTTATTCCTTCTTTCTATCCTTATTATGAAAGAAATGCTGACGGAACTTACGTTTTAGATGCTGACGGAAATCCGATTTATGATTTTGGAAAGTACAGGCCCACAAATGCACTTCAAAATCAGAATGCGGCTGCAACTTTACCATTAGACAAAAACGAAAATAAAGAAGATAACTTTTCAGGAAAAGGATTCATGGAATTCACTTTCCTGCCGGAACTGAAATTCAAAACAAGCTTCTCAGTTGATTTGGTGAATTATAACGGTCATTATTATTCAAATCCATTACTTGGGCAAGGAGCGGAAATTGGAGGTTCAGTGACGAAAACCAATACCAGAACACTATCTTATACAACCAGTAATATCCTTACGTACGATAAAAAGTTTGGAAAGCATCACGTTAATGCACTGGCAGGACACGAATTCTACAAATACGATTATCAGACGATTTCAGGAACAAGAAGTCAGTTTTCACTGCCTTATTACTATGAGCCGGATGCTGCTTCTCTGCTGGGAAGTTTCAGTGGAAACAGTAATAAATTAAGCTTATTGAGTTTCCTTGGAAAAGTAGAGTATGACTACAATAATACTTACTTTTTATCTGCATCGGGAAGAGCAGACAGCTCTTCGAGATTTGAAAAAGATAACAGATGGGGGAGATTCTGGTCAGTAGGAGGTTCATGGAAAATATCCAATGAGGAATTTATTAAAAGCCTGAATGTATTCAATCAATTGACATTGCGTGCCAGCTATGGAGGACAAGGAAATGATAAATTACTTAGACCTAACGGACAACCGCTTTATTATGCTTATCAGGAGCTGTACAGATTTATCAGCCTTGGCGGAGAACCGGGTACAACTCTTGAAAAGACTTCCACTAATAATGTGAAATGGGAAACCAACCTTAATTTAAACGTAGGATTGGAATTCGCTATTTTGAATAACAGAGTTAAAGGGAATATCGAATACTTCAAAAGAAAAAGCCAGGATCTTCTGTTTAATATGCCGGTGGCACCATCGTTGGGTATCAGTGATTATCCTGCCAATATCGGAACCATTCAGAATACAGGATTTGAATTTTCACTATTCACAACCCCTGTTAAAACTGAGGATTTCCAATGGAATGTTGATGTTAACCTAAGCACTTTAAACAACAAAGTAACCAAATTACCGGGAGGTTCTCTTGTGGTGGGAACAAAGTTATTAACGGTAGGAGGTTCTGTATATGATTTCTTTATTCCGGAATGGGTGGGTGTAGATCCAGGCAATGGAAAGCCATTGTGGAAAACAGTTTCTACCGATGCTAGTGGAAATTCAGTGGAAGGAACTACTTCGGAATACTCAAAAGCAACAAAACTATTACAAGGTTCCGCATTGCCGAAACTGACAGGAGGAATCAGTACAAGCATTACCTATAAGAATTTTGACTTTTCAGGATTACTGACATTCAAAATCGGGGGTAAAATTTTAGATACAGATTATACTTCCATCATGCATAACGGAAGTGCGGGAGGACGTGCGTGGAGTTCTGAAATACTGAACAGATGGACACCGGATAATCCATATACAGATGTTCCCGCATTGAGCACAACAACGAATAACTGGACTTCAACGTCTTCAAGATTCCTGTATTCAGGTACTTATGCAAGACTTAAAAATGTAAGCTTGGGATATACACTTCCTGAGGATTATTTTGAGAAAATAGGATTGAAAAAATTCAGAATTTATATTCAGGCAGAAAACCTTCTGACCTTCTATAAACATAAAGGAATGGATCCTGAGCAGGCTTTGGACGGAACCACGTATTACAGATATCCTGCCATGAGAACCATCACTTTTGGTCTTCAGGCAACTCTTTAACCTTTTAAAATTGAAACAATGAAAAAATTAAAATACATATCATTTGTACTTATCGGATTTTTGTCGTTGGCAAGCTGCGAAAGCGAGCTGGATACAGCTCCTACTGATCAGGCCAGTAGTGTAGAAGTTTTCAAAACAGCCGAAAGTGCTGAGACGGTAGTGAACGGTACCTGGGCAAAATTTAATAATGACGGAACAACCTATGCCAATATCGGGTATTCCACTGTGTTGAGAGCCAGTGATGCCATGGGAAGTGATGTGGCAGTATTGACCAACAAATATGGTTTCGCTTCTACCTATGCCTTTACAGAAATGGTGAACAGTACAGCAAGCCGCCCGCTATTTATCTGGACGATGTTGTATTCTACTATCAATAATATGAATAATGTGATTACAAGAATTGATGGAACGGAAGGCAGCCAAGAGAAAAAGGATCAGGTGAAAGGACAGGCAAAAGCCTTACGTGCTTTCTGTTACCTGAATCTGGCGAGCTTTTATCAGTTCAGCTATCTTAAAGACAAATCAGCGTTGACAGCCCCGATTTATACAGAACCTTCCACAACAAGCACAGTAGGGAAGAAGAGAGCAAGCCTTGAAGAAATTTATACTTTGATTAAAAGTGATCTTACCGACGCCGATAACCTGTTGAAAAATTATACAAGAAATAATAAGGATAAGATCAACCGTGCTGTAGTGAACGGGCTTTTAGCAAGAACTTACCTGAATACAGGTGAGTGGAGTAAAGCTTCAGCATCTGCGAAAATTGCAAGAGAAGGTTTCCCTTTGATGGCTCCGGAAAAATATAAGGATGGATTCAATGATATCAACAATGCAGAATGGATCTGGGGACACGGTCAGACTCAGGAGCAATCTGATGCGAGCTATGCCTTCCACTATCTTGATGTATATTCATCAGGAAGTTATTATTATAGCTTTATGGCGGATCCTTATTTTAAAGACTTTTTGATACTAATGATATCAGATCTCAATTGTTTTCATGGGATGGACAGAAAGGAAGAGAAGGATTGCTGAGGTATGCAAAGTTTAAGTTTAAACCAACTCTTATTGCTGATATCGTCTACATGAGAGCTGCGGAAATGTATCTGATTGAAGCTGAAGCTGAAGCCAGAAACGGAAATGTCTCCCAGGCTGTAGCAGCGCTGAATCAGTTGAAATCAGCAAGAAATGCCAATGTTTATAATGGTTCATTAGCACAGAATGCCGTGGTAGATGCAGTGTTGATTGAAAGAAGAAAAGAATTGTTTGGAGAAGGTTTCTCTCTTTCAGATATTATCAGAACGCAGGGTACAGTAGTAAGAAAACCGTTTGTAGATGCTGATGGAAAACCTATAAAAGTTCAGATTACTACACCGGACGGAACTGTGAAAACAGTAGACGGTAAAGGGCATTCTGTTCTTGATTTCCCGGATAAATCTGCTTTTGTACCGAACAGCAATTATTACTTATTCAATATTCCACAAAGGGAATTTGAGAATAATCCGAATTTATGAGATATAGTCCATAATTAGATTGATTTTTTAAGCCACTGCTTTTGCGGTGGTTTTTTTTCAGTATTTTTTTCAAAAAATATTATCTCCATAAATCATAATTTCAAAAGCATTTCGGAATGTTATAATCACTTATACCCCCCAAATACAATAAAAAAATCCTGTGTCAATGGACACAGGATTTTAAGAAATATTAAAATTAGCATATAATATAAAGTATAAACTTTTGTCTCAAAAAAGTATCAATTCCAAACAATAAATATCTATTAAGAATGATTTAATTATCAACTGTATAGGTTCACATTTTTCCTATTTTTTTCTTAATTTCATCTACCTTCCTAACATCTTTTTCAACTCCAATTCCATTCCTATAAATCTCTTGAAGTTTAGACATATAATTAATATCATTTAAATTAGCTCCTTTTTCCAAATATTTTAAAGTTTCAGACTTTGCCTTTTGATTAATTTTTGCGAAATCTGTAATATCATAATACTCATTATTGTTATTCATTGCATGATTAAAACCCGGCAACTATTGTAAGTCATTTATTTTTTTTGATTTTGAATCATAGAATTTCCAATTATTTCCATCTATTAATATATACTCAAGAGAATCTGTTTTAATCCCTTTGTTGTTTTCAAAAACTTCATTATAGTAAATATCATTTTTTTTATCATAATTAATTTGACAAATAATTTTATTTTTCAGAACTCCATTTTTTTTAGTGATCTTTGAAATATAGTTTTTTTCAGAAGAAAAATATGGAACATACTCTTTAGTCAAAGTAGTTTGATTGCCATAGTTTGATTCTTTAGATTTGTATAAAATATTAAGTTTAACTTTAATTTTATTATTAATTGGAGAAACATTCATATAATATACAACGGAACATCCTGTTCCACACCGTCCATTGTAAAAGTAATCCCATTGATTTTCATTTTTTTTTACAATGCTATCTTTGCCATAATAACTTCCGATATTCTTGATACTATCAATAATCACATCATTTTTAGTTAGAAATAATGTTGATTTTCTATTTAATTCATCGAATTTAGTGTAAAAATTATATCCTGTAGAAGTGGTTTTACAACTATTAATAAATGAATACACAAAGATTATTAAGATTATTTTTTTTAAGGCCATTTTTTATTAGGATTTGCGTATTTAAAAAAAGTTGTTTGTCCAATCTCAGCCGCAATTACATATATGCCACGGTTGTATTGTCGCCAATTATAACCAATATCACTCCTGTCTTTTTGCCAAGTTGCGTTCCACATATAAGCACCATTTGTTATACCTGGTCTTAAATGCCACCAATTAGAAAGTGCCTTAGAAGCTCCTAAAAATCGAGAATAATAAATATTATCAGATTTCATATGAAGTAGATCGGAAAATTTCATATCCATTATTTTATTATAAATACTTCCTCCTATAGCATCATACTGATCTGCGCCTCCAACATTATCAATGAACCCGCCTGTCAAATCTGCTCCTTTATGATCAAGTCTATTCAAAATGACTTCGCCAATTCCTTGAGCTTCAGAAACATTATTTGAAGATTCTCCTATGACAGTAGCGTAATATTCTTGCATTCCCTCGTAATCATAAGTTTTACCATTTATTGTATAAGTTTTCTTTGTAGGGTCACCCATCAAGTGCATCCCGTGGTTTAACCCGGCGACAAAACCTCCAATAGCAACTCCTTCCCAGAAGTTTCCTCCAGTCAATTCAGAAGCTACACCTCCCAACACCATACCTGATACTACTGTTCCTGCGGCACTATTAGCAAAACTACCTGCAAGCCCTCCAAACAAAGAAGCTCCCCAACTTCCTGATGCTCCACTCGCAAAACCATGAGCAAAGTTTGCTCCCTGCATTAAAGATAAAGTACCTTGTGCAAAACCATGTACTAATCCCTGAGCCATCGCATTTGCCACTTTATCTGTTAAAGTGAGTACAGTTCCTGCGGCAGGGGTAAATGCACTACCTATTCCAAAGGTGACCGCTCCGCTTACACCTCCCCAGAACATAGATTTCAACGCTCCACCCAACTGCCATTTACCACCACTTATAGCGACTCCTAAAGAATAGGCTGCCAAACCAACAGCTGTACCAATAATTGCTGCTGTAATTACTCCTCCCCAGAAAAGACTTACTCCCCACGCTGCAACAAATGCAAAAACAAAAACCTCTCCATTCGGATCGCTATACATTAGCGGATTATTCATCACATATCCATACTTGTTGTAGTTTTGGGTATTTGTCGGATCCTGAATATTCTCATCTGCATTTAAGAACCTTCTTAATAACGGATCATACAGTCTTCCGTTCATATGAATAATTCCTACTTCTGCAAAATGCTCATGACTTGTATAGCCTCTTTCTAATAATAACGAGGCATTGTCAATTATATTTTTATCGGTGATAATGGCTCCGTTTCCTATTTGAAGATGGGTGAAATTACCCCATGCATCAAAATGCCTTTGTTCCAGCTTATTTCCGGCTTCATCACTGATTGCTAAAATGCTTCCAATATAATCTTTATGCAAAAATTTGTAAGAACCGCTATTCTCTGTAAAGTTTTTTAAATATACAATATTTGATTCATAAGGAGTACCTCCAATATAAAGAATGTGTTTTTCCTTTCCGGTTGTATTATCTTTTATTACTTCATAACTCCCATCTTCACTGTAATATTTCGTGAACTTTCCTTCACCATCATTACTAAAATTACCTCCATAGGTTACTCTTTGTCTCATACTCGTTAAGCCATACTGGAAGGCCACATCTCCTTTCATTCCGTCGATGAAAACAGGGTCGTTGTTCTCATTATAGATAATGCTTTGTATTAAATCATTATTATAGTTCTGTTCTCCGGCAGCATTCAACGTCATTCCTGTCGGTTGGTAGATTTTGGTTGAATTCTCAAACTTGATCGTTCCTACCTGATCGTTTTGAGTAATTCTTCCTTTAACGTCATAAACATTTCTGTTGGTTGTAGGTTTGATTCCGGTAACCGGATTTGTCCAGTTGACCAAACGATTATTATCATCATAATCAAAAGACTCTACAATATTGAAATCTCCTCCTGTAGTTCTGTTTTTCAGTTCGTTTTTGATCGCATCGAATGAATAGGAGAGTTGCAGAATAGAAGGCTTTATAGCCGATGAATGATTCACATTTGTCAGGAAACCATTGACATCATAGATATTGTTAATATCTGCTGCCCCTAATTTAGATTTAAGTACCTGCCCTTTAGCATTGGTTTCTTTAAGTTCCCACAATATCTTGCCTGATGACTTATCTTTAACCTGATATAACTCACCACTCCATGCGCTGTAAATATTCTCAATCTGAACTTTAGTAAGAACTCCGGAAGAATAGAGTTGCTTTTCATAAGAGGTTACTCTGGCTTTATCATCATAGCTGATTCCATTTTGGATAAAATATTTTCCGTTGCTGCTTTCTGAAGATGATAATAATCTTCCTTGTAGATCATAAGAAATATTAGAGCTGTAAGCCTGTCCTTTGGAAGTTCCTGATTTAGAAATAAGTCTACCTTTATTATCGTATGAATATGAAATCAATTTGTTAGTTGCCTGTCCTCCGTCTGCCGTTGAAATTTCTTTTTGGGAAATTAACTGTCCTAAATTATTGTAGGTATATTCTTTAGTTCCTTTAGGGCTTGTAATTTTCTTTGCTTGTCCAAAGCCATCATATTCATACTTATACGTACCATTGGATGGATCATTAAACTCTGATTTTCTACCCCAAGAGTCATACTTGTTGGTTACAATATTCTCACCATATTGCGCTTTTATTTGTTCGCCTGCCGCATTATAAGTAAACTGAATTGTTCCTCCTTTATCTGTTGAAGAAACTACATTACCTAAAGCATCGGTGGTCTTGGAGAAGGTTCTTCCATAACCGTTTAATTCCTTTATGTTTGTAGTAAACCCAGAAACAGAAGTTTCCATTTTCTTTCCATTGAATGATGTGGCAGTCACTTTTGTAGGGAATACTGTGTCGTCATAAGCAATGAGATTCCACGGACCACCTAAGCCATCAGGACTAAAGGTAAATTCGGATTCAGAGGTTTTTCTTCCCAAAGCATCATATAAAATAGTTTTGGTAATATATTGCCCTTGTCCAAAAGCTTTAGTGGATGTTTTATATTCTTGTCCCAATTTATTGGTAAACTTTTTCGAAATATCTCCATCAGGGTCATTTTGAGTAACAATAATATTGGAATTATTATCTTTTTCGTACTGGTAAGTAATTGTTCCTGATAAATTAGTTTTAGAAGTTAATATTTTGCCCCACCCATCATATGTATTGGTAAGAACATTTCCTAATGGATCAGTTTGAGTTAAAATCTGCCCCCAATCATTATAAGTAATATTGGTCTCTAACCCTAAGTTATCAGTTTTTTTCACTACAAATCTTCCTTTAGGATCATAACTACTCGTGGTAGTCTGAGTTTGAGAATCAATACTGTTGCTTATTACTTTTCCGGTAACATTTCCAAATCCATCATAATTATATGTTTCAAGCAAGTATCGGGTGTTATCACGATTCCAGGTTTTTAGAGTTTTTACAAGGTTATTTTCATAAATATATTCTTCCTTCGATGATTTGGTATCGCCATATGCCTGTACTACATTAATCTTTGATTTTGGTCGCCCAATATAATAATCTGACCCAATTCCTGAAGGGTTGTGGATGTATTCAGATGTTGAAGTTGTAATAGCATATCCATTATTGACGTTCGATACACTTTGTGATGGAAGATAATAATTTCCATAAGTTATAGTACTTTCGGTAATTGTACCTGTTAAAAAGTCTTTAACTCTACTGATCTTAGGAGCAACAACAGTTACCACTTTAGGCTTATCTGAATCAGCAACTGTGCTCACCACCTGACCATTTAGTAATTTATCTATTTGATAGTTAGTAGATTTAAAACTTAACAACTGGGTATTATTCTCTGAAATATCCGCAGGAAATATCTGGTTTTCATTATTCGTTCTGATAGACCATTCTTTTACCGGAGCTCCTTCCTTTAAAGGATCCATTTCTGTTCCTGACCATATTTTGGTCTTCTCAAACCCATCGGCATACCATGAAGATCGGGCAGCTTGACGAAAACCGATTACTCCCTTTCCGTGTAAATTAGCTATATATCCCCTGTATCTGAAATCTTGTTTTCGAACAGTCTGCCCATCAGTTTGACGAATTTGGGAAACACCAAAAGCCTGGGATAACCTGTCCATTTCGACAAATGGATATTGTTCTTTTTTTACCGGAGCATAAATACTAGAATTAACAGAAGGATCAAGTTCTTTATAATCTATATAATAATCTTGCGATCCCTGTGATATTAATGAAACATTTTTATCAGGATTGAGACTATAATGTTTATAACTTATGATTTTTCTCTCATAATTACCATTAATTCCCTTTACAAGAAATAATATTTTGGAAGAAGTACTATTAATCCTAAAATCTCCAAATATAGGACTAATTATAGCCTCATTTCTTGTAGAATTATAAAGTGTTTTTTCCGTAAATGACCATTTGAATTGTGTATTATTAGGATCATATTTGGCTTCATTATAACTTTGAACATACCAGTTTGTATAAGGTTGATTATTTGGATAGAAAGTTACAACAGAGTTAACAATCTCACTTTTTCCATCATTGTCTAAATCAAGCAATTTCGGGGTAGAAAAAGAATTGGCCCCAACAGCAGTTACATCAAAGGGTCTGTAAAACATAAGCCCCTGAATACTTTCTTCCAAGGCATTTCCTGTATTCAAGTAAATTGACCACCCCGCAAGAACAGTAACTCCGACAAAATTATGTACTGGTAATAATACTTCAATATTCTTATCACCATTTAAATCCCCAAATTGAATCCCATCAATTATTCCCTTTATGGAATATGTCTTTTTTAAATTGAGCGTATAATTATTATTTACTTTCTTTAATTCATACTGATGTAAATTATTGAGTGGAGTGTCAACGGTCTTGACAACAGGAGAAGGTTGCGTATAGTCTTTTGTATAATAGCTAACACTAACATTGGTATTGACTGGATCAACAAACATCACATCCTGTTTTCCATCATTATCAAAATCTACAATTCCCCCTTTACTTAAAATATTTTTAGGAGTTGTCTCCGGAATAATGCTGATTGTATTATTTTGTATATTATTATTATCTATAACTACATATCTATAACCCAATGTCTTACATTGCCATCTTCCTTTAGGTGGGTCAGGTACAATGACCACATATTTACATTTTTTATCGTTTAATGACAAAAGTAATTCAGACACTCCATCAGAATCAATATCCACTTCCCTCATATTTGAAGGATGAGCGACATTCATTCCCCCTATATATTCGGGGTCAGTTTCAGGTGGATATAAAGAATCAGCATACCCATAGCTTCCTGATTGTATTGTTTTAGCATATTCTAAAACAAGAGGATTATTATAAGTATTGAGAACTGATCCGTCAGTTTTGATTGAATAATATTTAAGTTCTATATCCCCTGAAGAAGGAGGGTTATATCCTGCATTATTTTTTGAAATTATAAGCCCCTGCTTTGTTTTAATGTAATTGTCTGCCGATTTTATGTTAAATGTTGTAAAGCTACTGCCTGGCCAATAAGTGCTTGATGGCCCCAAATAAACAAAAGAAGGGCTGCTGTTGTTGATAGCATCAAAATAAATATAATATCCTTCAGGTCTTCCATTTTGTGCAGGTTGCATTACAATGAAATCCACTAAACCGTCTCCATTATAATCCCCTGTTGTAATAACATTATTATAATCCCCAAAATCATATTCATTAGAGCTTGTACCCATTGTGGCTGAAGAAAAAACTATAGGATTGGCTTCTTTCCCTTCTGAGTTATATTCAATAATCTTTTCAACAAAATTATAATTAACTTTATTATTAGAATCATTATTAACTATATTTTGTGTTTCGGAATATTGAATTGAATAACTTTTAAACGGAGAACCGTTAGCTTTAACTTTTATTTGATCTAATATTTTATCTTGTTTGAATAATATTCCTTTCAAATAAGATGTTTCGATAATCTTTCTTGGTAAATAAGTAAATTCAATGGTATTGAAATGAGGTTTATTCAAAGTTTCATTTCCACCCCAAGTAATACTTGAAATTACTGCCACATTATTAGAGTTGTTCTGAGTGTAATTATAGGTAATATAATTTCCCTGCGCATCTTTCCATTTTACAATATTATATTCCAATGGCGTTCTTGCTGTACCATTTCCGGAAGCGATTGTCCCATACCATGACTGAGAACCATCCTCAAAAGTTACCTCCCAATATTCAGGCCCTTTCCATGCTTGTCCTGATATGGAACCAAAAGATTTTATCTTAATATTGGAATACTTCTCCGTTATATATTCAGCTCCATCTTTACCATATTCACCTGATTTTAAAATTAATCTTTGACCATTAAAGCTGTAATAATCAGAATAATCCATTTGTATTCCTTTAGCTTCTGCATCTTTATCAATTGTTTTTCCGGTTCTTGAAATAGAGGTAAGACCTGAAATATTCCAGCCATAACCTGCAATTCCATTGGAAGAACCGCTGGTATACATCAAATTAATTTGTGGAGCAATGCTTTTCACCCCGGGAGGTAAAGCAATAGGTAAAGTAAATTGTAATTGTCCAGCTCCGTTAACTTCAATATTCCCCTTTGTATCATGAAAACTCTTTCCATCCGGTGCTGTCGTTCCCGATGGATTAGTTGCTCCTGCATTTGAATCGGTAGGACCACCGCCCGGATTCTCCGTTGCTGGACCAATTTTAGCTATAAATGGATTTGATGAGCTGGAAGAGGCTCGAAATCCTGGTGCCAGTACCACTGTTTGTGGATCCTGAACCGTTCTTGAGGTACTCTCTGCCTGATACAGTATGGTCTGTGAAAAGCCCAATACCGAACATAAGGACAGTATGAATGATGAAAATACTTGTATTTTCTTATCGTAAAGTTTCATGGTTATCTATCGTTTGGTGATGTTTTTACTAAAAACTCTGCCGTCTTTTAGGGTAAAGCGCACAACATACACTCCCCAGTCATAACCAGTCATATTGATTTTAACCTGACGGTTTAAGTCCGGGATATTCTGTTGCTGGAATTTCCAGTGAATTGTACTGTGCTGATACAATGAAACGGATTCTATAAGCCCATCCACTTCCTCTGTCCAGTCTATGGTAAGATAGTCATTAACAGGAACCGGGTACAGGCGTATTTGTTTTAGGAATGTTTTTTCATCAATAACAGGAGTTTGTCGGGTAACAGCTGCTACCTTTGACTCTTTTAAAACCATTCCTTCGGCTTGTTTGCCAGCAGCGTCGATTCCCCTGTATCGCTGGTTTCCGGCCTCATCATATTTGAAATACACTTCGGTTTGGGAAAAGCCGAAGAATCCTATCATCAGCGATGATAGTGAGAGTAATTTTCTTTTCATTTATGGTTATTTTTGTGTTGATAAGAGTTGCTGAACCTGCTGCTCAAGTTTTTCAATTTTAGCAGATTGGGCTTTTAAAGCTTCATTTTCATCCTTAAGATGTTTCAGTTGATCTGACTGTTGCTTTATTTGTTTATTCTGATCAATTGAGTATAATGTAAGTTCTTCTATTTTTTGTAATAGTTTGATCTGGAATTCGCCTACATTTACACCCTCCTTTTCCATTACTTTAGCAGAAGCAATTTCAGGAAGGTGTTTCTTCTCTTTGATGTGTTTTTCAACTTCTTCTAATTTTGGGAGATCGTATTTTTCATCAAATACAAAATCGGCAGTAGGAGTTAATGTCACTTTTACTTCTTTTGCCTCAAATTTACCCTGTAATAATGCATTTCCTGTAAGGGAAATCTTCATTATTTCATTCATAGTAACAGGTGAATTTAATGCTACTTTCTGCTTTGGAGTAGCAAGAAAGCTAAATCCAGTCTCATCTAAAGTAATTGCACTTTTTTCTAAATTTAGTAATCCTGTACTAGATAGCCATCCGGGACTTACATCATTTGCTTTTACACCGAAACTCATATAAGTTGAATTGGAACTTCGCAAAGCTCCCCAATTGTTCATAGAACCATCAGCATATCGTATCGAAAAAGCATTAATTCCTACTACAGAATCCCCTGCTCCAGTTATAATATTTCCAGCTACATCAAGTTTAGCTAAAGGAGAGTCTGTCCCGATTCCAACATATCCGTTACTATCATTAATAACAAGCTTTCGACCTGTATAGTCTCCTTTAGAAACGACCCATTGGCTGCCATGCACGTCTCCAAAAAACCATCCATTTTCTCCGTTAAGAGCTTGTGTTTGAATACCTCTTATAAAACCACCATCATTGATGCTTCTTTTTAAGTATAAGGTAGGTGAGTAGGCCTGTATAGTCACCTCAGAAAATGTTTGCTGTTGCTGTGCAAATGCAAAAGATGAAGCCAATATGGCTAATGAGAATAATTTTGTTTTCATAATTAAATTTATTTTTAGTAAAACTATAATCAGGAAGCGACAAATTGCGTCGTGTTTAATAATAGTTTTATTGTTTTCAAAAAAAAGCTATTTGTTATTTGCAAATTTATAAAAAAAGCAATCTTGTTTTGGTTATATTTTTTAATATTAATATTTTTTAATAAAAAGTGTTTAATTTTGTGTTTTGTTTGGTGTGAATTCTGTTTTGTTGTTTTTTGTTATAGTAATTACTTATTTGATGAATTTTTTTAGCTGAAATTCCTTATTGAAAATGGAAATGAAGCTAAAAATTATGGTTTTATAGGCAAGTTATATGAAGACGGATCTCAATTTTACAAAAAATCTCTACCTTTGTACCATGAACCTCTTAAGATGGATACTGGCAATTTATTTCATGGCGCTATCATTGATGCCATGTGCTGATGTGTCTCATCCACAGAATTCCGGGAATAAAATAGTTTCCCTGAGTGTTCAGGAAAACCATTCAAAAGAAAAAGGAGATATCTGTTCTCCGCTGTGTGCATGCAGTTGTTGTCAGATAACGGTTTCAGCATTTAAAATGGATCCTTTATTGGAAATTCCTGAGCAGGCTCCTGCTTACTTTTCAAAGAAGATTTTATTCCACAAAAACGACTTTGCTTATCAGGTTTACGATCCTATCTGGCAGCCTCCTAAAATTTAATTTTTATTGATTTTCAGAAAGTTATGCTTTCTAATACTTATTCGTGCTTGAAACTTTGCAATACCATTGCAGAGTTTTTCAGGATATTTTTGCTGCAGTATTTTATACTGTGTGCATTCACTTTTCAATAAAAATTAAATACAAATCGTGTTAGATAAAATTATAAAATTCAGTATCAAAAACAAGGTGATCATTGGATTGATGACGTTGGTGCTGATCATCTGGGGAACATGGAGTGCCACCAGATTACCGATAGATGCTGTACCGGATATCACCAATAACCAGGTACAGATTATTACCGTATGTCCTACATTGGCAGGACAGGAAGTGGAACAGCTGGTGACCTTTCCTATTGAACAGAGTATTGCCAATGTTCCCGATATTCAGGAAACAAGAAGTATTTCAAGATTTGGGCTTTCTGTGATTACAGTAGTGTTCAAAGAAAATGTAGATGTTTACTTTGCGAGACAGCTTATCAATGAACAGCTTAAAAATGCTGTAGAAGAAATTCCCAAAGGCGTAGGAACTCCCGAGCTGGCTCCTGTAAGTACGGGTCTTGGAGAAGTCTATCAGTATATTCTTCACCCTAAAAAAGGAAGCGAAAAGAAATACAATGCCAAAGAGCTCCGTACCATGCAGGACTGGATCGTTCGCAGACAACTGAACGGAACACCGGGAGTAGCGGAGATCAACAGTTTTGGTGGTGAATTAAAACAATATGAAGTGGCTATTGATCCCAATCGCTTAAAGGCAATGGGAACAAGCATCACCGAAATTTTTACAGCGCTTGAAAAAAACAATCAGAATACAGGAGGAGCTTATATTGATAAAAAACCCAACGCCTATTTCATCCGTGGAATTGGTCTGGTTACCTCTTTGGAAGACATTAAAAACATTGCGGTTAAAAATGAAACAGGAAGCGTTCCGATTTTTATAAAAGATGTTGCTGATGTTCGTTTAGGAAGTGCCGTTCGCTACGGGGCATTAACCTATGACGGAAAAGTAGATGCTGTAGGTGGAGTAGTCATGATGCTGAAAGGGGCCAATAGTAATGAAGTGGTCAGCAATATCAAAGCAAAAATTCCGACAATACAGAAATCCCTTCCGGATGATGTCATTATAGAGCCATTTCTCGACAGAACAGATCTTGTGGACAGAGCGATCAATACTGTTGAGAAAAACCTCATCGAAGGAGCTCTGATCGTTATTTTCGTTCTTGTGATTTTCTTGGAAACCTGAGAGCGGGACTTATCGTGGCTTCGGCCATTCCGCTTTCTTTGTTATTTGCTTTAGGAATGATGAATGTTTTCGGGGTAAGCGCCAATCTGATGAGCCTTGGAGCCATAGACTTCGGGTTGATTGTAGATGGTGCCGTGATTATTGTAGAAGCAACCCTGCATCATTTAGGCGTAAGGAAATCTACCCGTGCTTTGACACAGTCTGAAATGGATGAAGAAGTATTTCTTTCTGCCTCAAAGATCAGAAGCAGTGCGGCCTTCGGAGAAATCATCATTCTTATCGTATACATCCCGATTCTTACTCTTGCAGGCGTAGAAGGAAAAATGTTTACTCCAATGGCAAAAACAGTAGGATTCGCCATTCTGGGAGCATTGATTCTTTCTCTGACTTATATTCCGATGATCAGCGCTTTGTTTTTATCTAAGAAAATATCCCACAAAGAAACCTTCTCTGATAAAATGATGAACCGTCTGCAAAAGGTATATCAGCCCTTATTGCAGAAAGCTATCAAAGTAAAATATATTATCGTGTCAGCAACGGCTGTAGTGTTCCTTATCTCTGCTTTTATCTTTAAAAATATGGGTGGGGAGTTTATCCCGCAGCTGCAGGAAGGAGATTTTGCATTCCATTGTATTTTACCGCAGGGAAGCTCACTGAGTCAGAGTATAGAAACCTCCATGCAGGCATCAAGAATTATCAAACAGTTTGATGAGGTGAAAATGGTAGTTGGGAAAACCGGTTCTGCTGAGGTTCCTACAGATCCTATGCCTCCTGAAGCAACCGATATGATCGTAGTATTAAAACCGCAAAGTGAATGGAAAACCAAGAAATCCTACAACGAACTCGCGGATGAGATCAGTGAAAAACTGGAAACCATTCCAGGAGTATTTTTTGAGAAAAACCAGCCTATTCAGATGCGTTTCAATGAGTTGATGACCGGGATCAGACAGGATGTGGCGGTAAAAATCTTTGGAGAAAATCTGGATTCTTTGGCAGTGTATGCTGATAAAGTAGGAAAAATCATTCAGACGGTAGATGGAGCTACGACGCCTCAGATTGAAAGAGTAAGTGGTCTTCCACAAATCAATGTTCAGTATGACAGAACAAGAATAGCCAATTACGGATTGAATATCGAAGATGTCAACAATGCAGTAAGTACAGCCTTTGCAGGAAAAGCTGCCGGACAGGTATTTGAAAATGAAAGACGTTTTGATCTGGTTGTCCGCCTGGACAGTCTTCACAGAACAGATATTTCAGATGTGAATAATCTGATGATCACTTCTGCTACCGGAGCCCAGATTCCACTCTCGCAGGTGGCGAATATAAGCTACAAATTAGGGCCGGCACAGATCAGCCGTGAACAGGGAAAACGTAGAATCGTTATTGGCTTCAATGTGAAAGACCGTGACGTGGAAAGTGTAGTGAAAGATATTCAGGCAAAACTGGAGAAAGTGAAACTGCCTTCAGGATACTACTTTACCTACGGAGGTCAGTTTGAAAACCTGCAGGAAGCAAGCCAACGTCTGATGATCGCTGTTCCGGTATCATTGCTTCTGATTTTTATGCTTCTGTATTTTACTTTCCGCTCATTCAAGCAGGCTGCATTGATCTTTACAGCTATTCCTATGAGTGCGATTGGTGGTGTATTTGCCCTTCTGGTAAGAGATATGCCTTTCAGTATCAGTGCCGGAATCGGATTTATTGCCCTTTTTGGAGTAGCAGTTCTTAACGGAATTGTTTTGATCGGAACATTCAATCAGTTAGAAAAAGAAGGCGAAACGGATATTCTGGAAAGAGTATTTGAAGGAACAAAAACCAGATTAAGGCCTGTATTGATGACGGCTACTGTAGCTTCACTAGGATTTTTACCAATGGCTATTTCCACCGGAGCCGGAGCTGAGGTACAGAAACCTTTAGCTACGGTAGTGATTGGTGGTTTGGTAACTGCAACATTCCTAACATTATTCGTTTTGCCGATGCTGTACATTATTTTTAACACAAAGATTTTGAAAAGAAAGAATAATAATACGGGAATGATTACTGCCGTTTTGGTGGTAGGATTCATGATGGTGGGACAGACTTTTAACGCACAGTCCAGACCAATTTCCATAGAACAGGCGGTAGAACAGGCAGTGAACAATAATTTAACCCTGCAGTCAAAAGACTTAAGCATTAAATCCGCTGAAGCATTAAGGGCAACTGCAAAAGAACTCCCGAAATTAAGTTTTGAAGCTCAGCTTGGTCAGTACAACAGCCCAAAGTTTGACCAATCGTTTGCGATCTCACAGAGTATTCCTTTTCCAACACTTTTTAAAGCAAGAAAAGATTTAATCAGTGAGAATATCAAAAGCAAGCAGATTGATAAGGAAATTACAGCCAATGAGCTGATAAAGCAGGTTCGTACCTATTATTACCAGATTGAATATCTTCAGTATAATAAAGCCCAGCTGACCAGTCTTGATCAATATTATGAAGAGTTTATCAGAATTGCAACCGTGAGATTTAAAGCAGGGGATATCAAGAAAATTGAGATCAGTACTGCAGAAACCCAGAAAGGGGAAATTGATCTGCTGCTCAGACAAAATGAAGTCTATCTGAATAATGCCTATAAGAATTTAAAAACTCTGATGAATACTTCGGAAGATATTGAGGTTCCGTTTAACAAAGATTATGCTCCTTTAAAAGCAGAAAATGTCCTCGACAGTGCTGTGGTTGCCAACAATCCTACGGTAAAAGCTTTTTACCAGGAAATGGAAATCGCCGAAAAAAACAAGAAAGTTGAAAAATCACTGGGGCTGCCAGATTTCAGTTTGGGATACACCAATCAGTCTTTGATAGGTCTGCATACCATTAACGGACAGGAGAATTTTTATAATTCAGGAAAACGTTTTCAGTCAGCAACAGTAGGAGTAGCAATACCGTTAACATTTGGAGCGACGAAAGCAAGAATTCAGGCGCTCGAATATGAAAAACAGGTCGCTGAAACCAATGCTAAAATGCAGCAGAAACAGCTTTCTGCTCAGTTGGAAAATGCCTTCAGCCAGTATCAGCAGGATTTACAGCAGTATGATTACTATACAAGCCAGGCATTGCCTAACGCAGAGAAAATTGTAAAAGCAGCTCAGCTAGGATATAAAACAGGAGAAATTTCCTATGTGGAATATCTTTTTGCCCTGCAGACTGCCACAAATATCCAGCTGAAATATCTGGAATCCATCCAGCAGGTGAACCAATCTGTAGTTACTATTAACTCCATTATAAACAAATAATATGAAGTCGCTGCTTATAAAACTTTATACCGTATCAATAAAAACAATGGTATACAGCATCAGACAAAATACATTTTTACTTATGAAACTCAAATATAATATCATCCCTCTCGCCCTGATCTCAATCTTACTAACAAGCTGTGGAAAAAAAGAAGCTTCGGAAGAAAAAGCTCCTGAAAAAACAGAACAGAAAGAACAGGCTCACGAAGAAGCTCCACAAACAATAGCTTCCCTTACAGAAGAGCAGATGAAGTCTGTAGGAGTGGCTTTAGGAAATGTAGAAATGAAAGAGTTGACATCTACCATAAAAGCTAATGGTTTGCTGAGTGTACCCAACAGCAATAAAGCAACCATCACTTCTCTGTATGGAGGAATCATCAAAACCATCAATATTCAGGTGGGAAGTATCGTAAAGAAAGGACAGGTCATTGCCACCATTGCCAATCCGGAATATATCCAGCTTCAGGAAGATTATCTGACTACCAACAGTAGAATAACCTATGCAGAACAGGAATACAGAAGACAGAGAGAGCTTTTTGATAATGATGCTGGGGCGAAGAAAAATCTTCAGAGTGCCGATGCGGAACTTAAAACCTTAAGAACAAAAAGAGCATCTCTTTTGAAACAGCTTCAGATGATGGGAATAAGCCCTGGAAAAGTCAGCAATGGAAATATGAAATCCGGTTTGGTGATTACAGCACCCATCAGCGGAACAATCAGCAGTATTACCGCACAGATCGGAAGTTATGTGGATATCTCTTCTCCCGTTGCTACAGTGATCGATAACGGTTCTATTCATCTCGATCTTCAGGTTTTTGAAAAAGATCTTCCTAAAATGAGAGTAGGGCAGATTGTTCATTTTAAACTGACGAACAATCCGGAAACCGAATATGATGCAAGAATTTACAGCATAGGATCTTCTTTTGAAAACGAAAGTAAAACCATCTCTATGCATTGTGAAGTAATCGGAAACAAATCCGGTCTGATTGATGGAATGAATATCACCGGAATTGTAAGCCTTGATAAAAGCACAACTCCTGCAGTTCCTACAGAGGCCATTGTAGAAGCAGATGGGAAATATTTTGTATTTGTCCAGACCGATAAAAAAGCGGAGGAAGAACACAAAGAAAAAGGAAAACCTCATCCGAAAACCTTAAACTTTGAGAAAATAGAAGTGGTAAAAGGAACTTCCGATATGGGATATACCGCGATAACTCCGGTAGGAAATATTCCTGACAATGCAAAAATAGTAGTGAAAGGAGCATTTTTTGTGAATGCAAAACTGGTAAATTCCGGCGAACACGAACATTAATGAAAGTTACCGGAACCAGTAAATTGTCGATTTTAATCCTTACATTAGAGCTGTTTACGTAATTTTTTATTGAATGAAAACGGCTGGAAAAGTGAAAATGATCTCACCGAATTTTAATAAATAACCCGATTATGTTATTAAACAAAAAAATATCAGTCTGGTATTTCATCCGTGAAATAAAAACCCAAATTCTGTTCATCGGAATATTTTCCGTCACTATTGGTCTTTTGGACGAATTGCCATGGTTTCGCAAGATCTCACTGCCTTTAAATATTCCGGCACTCCTGGGAACAGCAGTATCATTACTGCTGGCCTTCCGTACTTCCCAATCCTACGAAAGATGGTGGGAGGCAAGAACAGTTTGGGGTGCTGTTGTCAACGATTCCAGAACTTTTGTGAGACTGATCATTCAGTTTATGCCGGCAGGAGAAAATAAAGTAATAAAAAAGTTTGCCGAAAGACAGATCATCTGGACTTATGCACTTGGAGAATCACTGAGAAAACTTCCATTTTCTGAAAAAGTTCAGCAGTATCTGGATCAACATCAGATCAAAGCAGCCAACATTCCCAACGCAATTCTGGACGAACACTCCAGACAGCTGAAAGAAATTGCAGCTTCCAAAGGACTTACCGATTTTCAACAGATGCAACTCAATGATATCATTACAAGACTATGCGACAGTATGGGAAAATGTGAAAGACTGAAGAATACAGTCTTTCCACGCTCATACAGTGTTTTAGTTCATATTCTGATCTATGTTTTTGCCGCCATCCTTCCGTTTGGACTCGATGATTCGCAGCTGTTGGTAGAAATTGCCATTACTTTCCTGGTTCCGGTGACATTCATTGCCATTGAAAAAACATCCATCATTATGCAGGATCCGTTTGAAAATAGTCCTGTAGATACACCCATGACTTCTCTGGCACAGACCATAGAGATCAATATCAGACAGATGATCGGTGAGCAGAATGTTCCCCCAAAAAAAGAAAATACATCTTATTATGAAATGTAATTAAACCATACACAATATGGAAAGTAAACCAACACAAACCGTTTCTGCAGGAAGCAGACATAAAAAGAACCTTCTGATTGTTCTCTGCCTTAGCGGAACCTATCTCATTGCTGAGGTAATAGGAGGAATCATTACCAACAGTCTTGCATTGTTGGCTGATGCAGCTCATATGCTGACCGACGTGGTAGGATTATTGCTGGCATATATTGCCATTAAAATAGGAGAAAGAAAAGCAGATCCTTCCAGAACATATGGTTATTATCGGACAGAAATATTAGCAGCCGTAATCAATGCAGTGGTGTTATTGGCCATTTCGATCTATGTTTTGTTTGAAGCCTATCAGCGTTTTCAGAATCCGCCGGAAGTACAAAGTAAATCAATGCTGATTGTAGCCGGAATCGGATTGATCGTTAATATTGTCGGAATGATGATTCTCAGAAAAGATTCAGAAGGTAGTCTCAATATGAAAGGTGCATACTTTGAAGTACTTTCAGACATGCTAACTTCAGTAGGAGTAATGATAGCCGGAGTAATTATGCTGACAACAGGCTGGTACTATGCCGACCCGTTAATCTCAGCTGCCATCGGATTATTAATCTTTCCAAGAACATGGAGGCTGTTGAAAGAAGCCATTAATGTTTTGCTGGAAGGAACACCTAAAGATGTGGATATTCATGCACTTCGCCAATCATTGGAGAGCACTCCCGGAGTGAAAGATGTTCATGATCTGCATGTCTGGTCGCTAACATCCAGTGTCAATGCGATGAGCGCGCATGTTGTAAAAGAGAATGGATATTCCCAGAATCAATTATTAAAAACATTGACAGATACTACGGTTAGTAACTTTAAAATCAGTCATACCACTTTTCAGATTGAAGAAGAAGGCTATGAAGAAACTGAAGCCCATCTGTAACCATTTAAAAGCTTACAATGAAAAAAGATATAGAACACAAACTCATTGATAAAAATACCAAACCCACCAGTATGAGGATTTTGGTATATGATTTTTTAAGTTCTCAGGAAGCTGCTTTATCCCTTTCTGAAATAGAAAATCATTTTGATAATGCTGACAGAATCACCATCTACAGAACCTTGAAAACCTTTGAAGAAAAAGGAATTGTTCACAGCATTCAGGAAAATACAACCACAAAATACAAACTCTGCGAAGACGATTGTGATGAAAAAAGACACAAAGACTGGCATCTGCATTTTTACTGTAAAATATGCAAGCAGACTACCTGCAAAGAAGATATTTCTTTCCCTGAAAATATCCAGACCAATTTCAGGATTGACGAAATAAGACTCTTTGCCAAAGGAATCTGCGAAAACTGTCTTGAAAGTTTGCAATAGCATTGCATCAGTCTCATCTTTACATTTGTATAAAAATATTCAGTTATGGAAAAATGCTGTAGTACAACCCCGGAAAAACCAGATACAAAAGGACACAAACATAACCATGCAGAAGGAGACGGACATGACCATGACGGACATGGTCACTCTCATGACTCCGGAGATCAGACGGTCTTTCAGATGTTTCTGCCGGCCATTATATCCTTTATCATCTTATTATTGGGAATTGCCTTTGATAACTATATAAAACCTGCATGGTTTACAGGCTGGGTACGGTTAGTATGGTTCCTGGCAGCTTATATTCCTGTAGGATTTCCGGTATTGAAAGATGCTTATAAAAGTATCATTAAGGGAGATGTGTTTTCAGAATTCTTTCTGATGAGCATTGCAACCATTGGTGCTTTTGCCATCGGAGAATATCCTGAAGGAGTAGCAGTAATGCTTTTTTATGCGGTAGGAGAAGTATTTCAGTCTATGGCGGTTACCAGAGCCAAAGGAAATATAAAAGCATTATTGGATCAGCGTCCTGATGAGGTAACGGTTATGGAAAATAATCAGCCCAAGACTATGAAGGCTAAAGAAGCTAAAATTGGAGACGTCATACAGCTGAAACCCGGTGAAAAACTGGCGCTGGATGGGGAATTGCTTTCAGATTCGGCTTCATTCAACACGGCAGCTTTAACGGGAGAAAGTAAACCCGATACCAAAAATAAAGGAGAAATAGTCCTTGCCGGAATGATCAATATGAACAGTATTGCTCTGGTAAAAGTAAATACCGCATATGAAGACAGTAAACTGAGTAAAATCCTGGAATTGGTTCAGAATGCCACAGCCCAAAAAGCACCGACAGAATTGTTCATCAGAAAATTTGCGAAAGTATACACGCCCATCGTGGTATTTCTTGCCATTGGAATCTGTTTACTGCCCTATTTCTTCGTGAGCGATTATCAGTTTAGAGACTGGCTGTACAGAGCATTGATATTCCTTGTGATTTCCTGTCCTTGCGCCCTTGTTATTTCCATTCCATTAGGATATTTCGGAGGAATTGGTGCTGCTAGCCGAAACGGAATCTTATTCAAAGGAAGTAATTTCCTGGACAGTATTGCAGAGATTCAGAATGTGGTAATGGATAAAACAGGAACCATGACGGAAGGCGTATTCAAAGTTCAGGAAGTAAGTATGAGCCCTGAATTTAATAAAGAAGAAATTCTTCAGCTGGTTAATGTTCTTGAAAGTAAAAGTACCCATCCGGTGGCAACAGCAATTCACAATTATGTTGGAGAAATCAATCACAGCATTCCTTTGGAAAATGTAGAAGAGATAGCTGGTCACGGATTGAAAGCGACTATTAACGGAAAAGAACTTCTGGTTGGGAACTTTAAGCTGATGGATAAGTTCAACATTCGTTATGATCTTAACCACTCCAATATTGTATATACGGTAATTGCGGTGGCTTATGATAAAAAGTTTGCAGGCTATATCACTATTGCAGACAGCATCAAAGAAGATGCTAAGGAAACCGTAGACAAGCTGCATAAAATGAATGTGAAGGCAACAATGCTGAGCGGTGACAAAAGTACCGTTGTGAAATATGTAGCAGATCAACTGGGTATCGACAATGCATTCGGGGACCTGTTACCTGAAGACAAAGTAAACAAGGTTAAAGAAATCAAAGCCAGAAACCAGACGGTAGCTTTCGTAGGAGACGGAGTGAATGATGCGCCTGTAGTGGCTTTAAGCGATGTTGGAATTGCAATGGGAGGTTTGGGAAGTGATGCCACCATTGAAACTGCAGATGTAGTAATTCAGGATGATAAACCAAGTAAGATCCCAATGGCCATCAATATCGGAAAACAAACTAAAAAGATCGTTTGGCAGAATATTGTCCTTGCCTTTGCTGTAAAAGCTGTTGTTCTCATCCTGGGAGCCGGTGGATTGGCAACCATGTGGGAAGCTGTGTTTGCCGATGTAGGAGTAGCATTGCTGGCTATTTTAAATGCGGTGAGAATCCAAAGAATGAAATTTTAACAAGCAAATAATAAACACAACTCAATTATATTCAATAAAAGCTCTGCTGAATCTCAGTAGGGCTTTTGTTTTTAAACTTTATCGGAGATAAAATCCTTGCGTCTTAAAACAGTAAGCATTTTAAAAAGAACTTGAGACTTGGCGATTTCCAACAAAACAAAGAATATAAAAAAGCTCTGCCAAAAACATCAGCAAAGCTTTTATCAACAAGATTAAATTGTATATAAAGAACTAAATTTTTATTTAGGTCTAAAGTCTTACTCAAAGTTCGGGATAAAATTATTCCGGTGACAGGCACAGTTTTGTGATTTTTATAGGTAACAGTAGATAAGCATAATGACATTCATCATAAATCTGTTATAAAACAGTTTTGAAGTAGTATATTTGTAACAGAGAACAAAATCGTTGAGGTTATTCATTTCCATATTCATCATTTTTACCGTTGCATTACGTCCTGTTTTGCCATTGGTAAATTATGCCGTGAATTATGATTATATTGTGAAAAACCTTTGTGAGAAGAGAAATGTACCACAGTCAACCTGTAAAGGAAAATGCTACGTGGAAAAAGAGCTGGCTAAAACAGAAAAACAGTCCAATAGCTCCCAAACCATAAAGATTGCTGGATTAGATGTTTTTATTTCTCACGATATCCTTTCCTTCTCCGCTCATTTGAATTCGGAATCACTTTCTGAAATTCCCGATTCAAGTTATTTTAATTCTCATTCTTCAGAATACTTTTCAAGGATTTTCCATCCTCCGTTGGTTTAATTTTTATTATAAACTATATTTTTAGTTTGTAAGATGGAAGTTTATAAAGCTTTCATTAGTAAACCATTAAAGATGCATTCTATAATTCAAATGAACCATTGTAAGCAATAAGAAATACATCAGTTCTTCTTGAGAATTGTTGTGCTTTTTTCAGACTTGTATATGGTATCATAACTTTATTTAACATTATTAATTTCAATTTAACATTAAAATGAAATCTCCTATAATTTTGACTGCCTTGCTGTCAGTATCATTACTGTCGTGTGCCAAGGAAACTCCTCAGGTAAAGCATGCAAGCCACATGGACTCCTCGGGGAAGAAAATAGAAAATGTACAGATAGTGAACGAAGAAGATCCTGTCTGCCACATGAAAACTGCCGGATCTATAAAAGATACTGCTGTGTATAAAAATAAAACGTACGGTTTTTGCAGTGTCTCCTGCAAAGGTGAATTCAAAAAAAGTCCTGAAAGATATGCCCAAAAATAAAAAGACCGCAAATAAAAGTAAAGTGATCATACCCATTGCGGTATTTGCATTGCTTTTCCTGGGAATAGGTGTGGGAATGGGGTATTTTAAAAAGAACCTTTATACTGTGATGAAAGTTCCGGACTTTGAACTGACAGATCAGAACAGTAAAAAAGTTACCAATAAAGATATGCTGGGAAAGGTATATCTCGTAGAATTTTTCTTCAGCAAATGTCCTACGATATGCCCGGTGATGAATACCAATATGAAAGCGATTCAGAACCAGATTAATGATCCCAACTTCGGCATTATCTCCATCAGTATTGATCCGGAAAATGACACGCCTGAAGCTTTGAAAGAACATGCGCAAAGAATTGGTGCAAAATCTCCGAACTGGCATTTCCTGACCGGAGACCGTACCTATATTGGAAAACTTGCGGATCAGTTTAATATCTACGTAGGTGATAAAGAAGATGAAGGAGAAAGCCTGAACCACAGCGGAATGATTGCGCTGGTAGATCAGGAAGGAAATATCCGATGCAGATACAACAAGGAAAATATGCCTATTCTCTATTATTCAGGACTGAATTATGGAGATCCGGAAGGTAAAACACCTATGCTGACAGGAAAATATCACCCAGACAGAGAAATTCTTATTGAGGATATTAAAAAATTATTGAAATAGGGAAGGGGGGAAGCCGGATGTCTGAAACTGGAAGTTATTCCAGACTATGAAGCTCTAGCAGTTTTTTGAGATGGCTGTAAAAGGAAATAGAAGTTGAAGAAGTTAGGCTATAACATCAATTACTTCCAGCATCGATCACCCATCCTCCCACTTAAAAAGAAAACATTGTTCAACCATAAACAAAAAAATTATGAAGATTTTGAAAATAGCTGCTCTAACTGCAGTTTTCGCAGCCCAATTTACAATGGCTCAGTTTAAGCAGACGCCTCTTCCTTATGCTTATAATGCTTTGGAAGGAAATATTGATGCCCAAACGATGGAAATTCATTATTCAAAACACGGTGCAGCATATGCTGCTAACTTGAATAAAGCCATTGCTGGAACTCCACAGGAAAAAGAAACTTTGTTTCAGATTCTTTCCAATGTTTCAAAATTGCCTGCTGCAGTAAGAAATAATGCAGGAGGACACTACAACCACGAATTGTTCTGGACGGTCCTTACACCTCAGAAAAATACACAGCCTTCAGCAAAATTAGCAAAAGCTATCACTGAAACTTTCGGAAGTATGGATGCTTTTAAGGAAAAAATGTCTAAGGCAGGTGCAGACCGTTTTGGTTCAGGATGGGCCTGGCTTTCTGTAGGGAAAGATGGAAAACTGTTTGTTTCCTCTACTCCTAATCAGGACAATCCTTTGATGGATGTTGTAGAAGAAAAAGGAACTCCAATCTTCGGCATTGATGTATGGGAGCATGCTTATTATTTAAAATATCAGAATAAAAGAGCAGATTATCTTACCGCGATCTGGAATGTTACCAACTGGAAAGAAATCAGCAGAAGATATGATGAAGCGATAAGCAAGAAATAATCTGATGAAAATATTGTACAGCATACTTTTTACCTTCTATATGGTGCTAAGACCTTTAGTGCCCGTGGTAGAGTATGCTGTAAATTATGATTATATCGTTAAAGTTCTCTGTATCAATAAAACCAGGCCGGAGGTTCACTGTAACGGAAAATGTTACCTGAGTAAAGAGCTCGCCAAAGCCAATGATTCAGAATCTTCACCTTTTCAAAAAATAAAAAACTCAGGACAGAAAATTCTTGATACCTATATTCTTCCTGAAACTACAACGGTCAACACTACGGAAAGACGTCAGTTTTTCAGTTTCAATTTCACTTACGAAACAGCTTATTCTTTTCTGTTTCTTACCCATATTTTCAAACCACCGGTTTTTTAAGTTAAACTATCACTATTCAACCAAAAAAGTCACAAAAGCTTACTCAATTAAAAATCAAAGATTTTTAAAAAGTTTAAGTGCTCTTCTGAACATAATACGTATCACTTAATAAACTTAAGTGTAAGAACTTTTGTGCTTTTTGTGGTAAAAAAACAATGCTGTTACAGCCATTCAAATTAATTTAACTTAAAAAATCAACAATGAAAATTTCTCAATTTTTATCACTATTCTTTATTGCCTTTACTGTATTCTCTTTTACAGCCTGCGAAAGCAGCAGGGATGATGAGAACCCACAGGATACTACGCCTGGAAAACTTCAGATCAAATTTGAAAACGGATTTAACAATGTGGGAGATATCGTTCTAAATCAGACGGTTCAGACTTCTGCTAACGGACAGAAACATAACTTTTCTGCTTTGAAATACGTCATCAGTAATATCGCATTGATAGACGAGAACGGAAACGAATTTAAATACAACGAAAATAATCCTGACAAAGGTGCTTTTATCGTAGATCAGGCAGATGCGGTAGCCGGAATTGTTTATCTTAATCTGGATGGCGTTCCGAAAAACAATTACAAAAAAATAAGATTTGGATTAGGTGTGAGTCAAAAAGCGTATTTGCTGGGACAGGACGGACAGGCTGAATTCTGGACAAAAGCCAAGCAGAAGGGAATGTCCTGGTCATGGGCTGCCGGTTATGTATTTGTAAAACTGGAAGGGAAATACGGTACAGATTCTCCTTCAAAAGAATTTATGAATCACACAGGAAATATGGGAAATACTGCAGCCAACAATACACCTGATCTGTATTGCGAAATTACACTGAATCTTCCGACAACAGCAAGGGTAACGGCAAAAATTCGTCCTTCTGTCCATATTCTTGCAGACCTGAACCAATTTTTGAGCGGAGATAGGACACTTACACTTAGCACAGCCAATGATATGCTGATGGGTTCAAACCAGCACCTGGTAGATGTTACCAATAATCTTACAAAAATGTTTAAAGTAGACCACGTTCACAATGATTAATTTTTTTGTTAAAACGATACTGGTTCTGCTTGTATTTGTATTGAGTTGCATTTCATGTTCTGATGAGGTGATTCAGCCATTGGAAAAAGATGAAGCCTACAATCTTGAGTTTCCTTCTTATTTTCCGGAAATGACTTTTGATACATCCATTAATCCGGTGACCAAAAATGGAGTGGAGCTGGGACGAAAATTATTCTATGAAGGCAGACTTTCAAGAAATAATACCATTTCATGCGGTTTCTGCCATATACAGGAAAATGCTTTTACCCATCACGGTCATACGGTAAGCCATGGGGTAGACGACAGAATCGGAATCAGGAATGCACCGCCCATCCAGAATATGGCTTTTTTGAAAAGATATATGTGGGACGGAGTGATTCACAATCTGAATGAGCAGCCCATCAGCCCGATTACTGATGTGAATGAAATGGACAGCTCCATACCGGAAGCTATTTCGAAAATAAAAGATGATCAGAAGTATAAAAAACTGTTCAGAGAAGCTTATGGAGACGAAACCATTACCGGCGAAAGAATTTTAAAAGCATTATCACAGTTTATGGCTTCTTTAATTTCTGCAGATTCAAAATATGACCGGTTCAGACAGGGAAAAGAACAGTTGACTTCAATAGAATCCCAGGGAATGACATTATTCAATCAGAAATGTGCTTCCTGTCATAGCGGAGAGCTGTTTACGGATGAGAGTTTCAGAAATACCGGAATGTATTACAATACAGAATTCAAGGATGCAGGTAGATACAGAGTGAGCCTGAATCAGGTAGATTGGATGAAATTCCGTGTTCCGAGTCTGAGAAATGTAGAATATACCGCACCTTATATGCATGACGGAAGGTTTTATACATTAGATGCGGTACTCAATTTCTATTCGGATCAGGTGGAAGATAATGTTAATCTTGATCCACAGCTTAAACAGAATGGTCACATAGGAATTGCTATGAACAGCCAGGAAAAACAATCCATCATTGCGTTCCTGAAAACATTATCGGATAAAAGTTTTATATCCAATCCAAAATTTGCAGAATAATTTATAAAAAACATGAAGAAGATTATATTGATAGTAAGTTTGATCCTGTTGAATCAGTATCAGGCAAAAACCATCAGAGACAGTGCTTATGTTGCTCCCGAAGCGCTTAACAGATTCGATTTTGATGATGATTGTGATGCCTGTGGCTGTGCAGCAGGAAATGGATCTTCCGGCTTTGAATCTTTGCTGAATCCACAGTTTATCGGAATCAAATACTTTGCACAGCATTACAAAGCCAAGGAAAACTTATTTGTAAAAGACCTCACGCAGGATCAGTATTTCAATACGTTGCAGCTGTGGGGGAAGATTCCACTGACTAAAAAACTAAGTGTTTATGCAAGTCTGCCCTTCCATTTCCATGAAAAGAAAACGATGCAGGGAGATATCAGAATCAATGGAATAGGAGATTTAAACCTGATGGGAATTTACCAGCTGATGAGCTCTAAAGATAATTTCCATCATCTGAGCGGAGGTTTGGGCTTGAAAATTCCACTCGGGAAGTTTGATGAAAAAGGGGCATCCGGTGTCAACCCAAGCTTTCAGCTGGGAACCGGAAGCTGGGATTATCAGGCGGCTTTGAATTATAAGTTTCAGAAAAATAAAGTAGCCGTACTGGTTAATACAGATTACACCATTAAAACAGAGAACAGGAAAAATTACCGTTTTGGAAACCAATGGAACTATGCAGCAACAGGTTTTTATCAGGTTGCAGGAAATGAAAAATCTATATTCTCTGTAAAAACTGGAGTTCAGGGTGAAGTCTACGCCCAGAACAAACAGTTTGATGAGGCACTGCCGAATACTGCTGGTAGTGCTTTGTACGGAAAACTGGGATTTGAAGCCTCTTACAAAAAGCTGAGCCTGGGAAGTGAAATCATGCTTCCCATGTACACGCATCTGGCGGGAGGAGATATTGAAGCCAAATCGAGATTCAGTGTTTTCCTGAATATTGGCATTTAAAGCGAAACCCCCAATAAATGATGTTAAAGCTCCTTCGGGAGCTTTAATTGTTTATAAATCATGATTTTAGTTGGGGATTAGGAATAATTATTTATCTTTGCCGGAATTTGGTGAGCCGTAAAAAGCTCTTAAAAGGGAATCCGGTGAAAATCCGGGACAGACCCGCTGCTGTAAGCTCCGCACCAAAGTTTTTGAAGAATATATCCACTGTTTTTTAATGGGAAGGATTTCAAAAATGGAGTAAGTCAGAAGACCTGCCAGACAATAATCGTTTGACGCTTTCGTGGAATAAAGCTTAGGACATCAATGATTCTGTGCAGTGACAGCTGTGCTTTGTCGTTGTATTCTTATACCCCATTAGCGTCTTCATTACCCTAAATGAGCTAATGGCAGCAAAACTAATTACTTCTGCAATTCATAAAGCTGTTTTCACAATATTGGTGATTACATCTCAACTTTTATCTTCTCAAACCAAGAAGAAGGACAGTCTTCAGGAAGAGACGATTAAAGGAATTAATCTTTACAAAAAGAATTTTAAAGAAATCCTTCCGGCACAAACGCTGCAGGGAGAACAGCTGGAAAGACTAAACAGTCATTCCGTTGCAGATGCACTGCGGTATTTTTCAGGCGTTCAGATTAAAGATTACGGAGGATTGGGTGGTTTGAAAACCATCAACATCCGAAGCATGGGAAGCCAGCATGTAGGGGTTTTTTATGATGGAATTCAATTAGGAAATGCTCAAAACGGACTGGTGGATCTGGGAAGGTACTCTTTGGATGATCTGGAAGAAATATCGTTGTATAACGGACAGAAAAGTGAAATTTTTCAGCCAGCAAAGGACTTTGGCTCTTCTGGGTCTATCTATTTACAGCCTAAAACACCCGTATTTAAAGGAAATAGAAAAACCAATTTGGTGATAAGAGCAAAAAGTGCATCTATTGATCTCTTTAATCCTTCATTCCGATTGGAACAGAAAATTTCAGACAGGGTTTCTGCCAGTTTCAGTGGCGAATTTATGCAGAGTGACGGAATTTACAGATTTCGTTATGCCAAGAAATATCCTGATGGGCAACAAGCCTATGATACCATTGCAAAAAGACAGGACTCAGATATCAAAGCAAAACGTTTTGAAACTTCTCTCAACGGAACTTTAAATAACGGAAGTTGGAATATCCGTGGCTACGGTTATATTTCAAACCGCGGAATGCCGGCACCTATTGTTAACGGGCGCTTTGAAGGAAGAGGAGCGAGGCTTTCCGATGAGAATTATTTTGTACAGGCTAATCTGAGAAAAAAACTGTTCCCGAAATTTGAAACACAGCTTAAAGCAAAATTTGCTTACGATTACACCCATTTCATGGACACAGTTCGTTCGCAGTCTATTATTTATACCGATAATACCTACATCCAAAGGGAACTTTATCTTTCCTCTTCCAATATTTACTCAATCACTCCCAATTGGGATGTCAGCCTGAGTGGAGATTTTCAGTATAATAACCTGGATGCCAATCTGGATAATTTTTCTTATCCTACACGTTACACTACCTTGGTAGCATTGGCAACAACCTATCAGTGGAACAGATTCAAAATTTTGGGAAGCCTTTTAGGAACCTTTACTTTTGAAGAAGTAAGAAAAAATAAAAGACCGGGAGATGCCAGAGAGTGGACACCTGCGGTGTTTATGAGCTATCAGCCGGAAAAAATTCCGGAGATTACTCTAAGGGCTTTCTATAAAAGAATTTTCAGACTTCCGACCTTCAATGATTTGTATTATACCAATATCGGAAATACCTATCTGAAACCGGAATTCACCAATCAATATGATTTAGGATTTACTTATCAGAAGAATTATAACAACCGTTTCTTTAAAACATTTTATGCTAAAGTAGACGGTTACTACAATAAAGTACAGGATAAAATTGTGGCAGCTCCGAACGGAAGCATGTTCCGCTGGCTGATGATGAACCTTGGACTGGTTGAAATCATTGGTGCAGATGTGAATGTACAGACTGAAATGCAGCTTGGAAAAGTAACCCTCCGACCTTTGCTTTCCTACACCTATCAAAGCGCGAGAGATATAAGTGATCCGGAAGACACGTTTTATCGCAATCAGATTCCTTATACCCCATGGCATAGTGGATCTTTCAGTCTTATGGCAGATTATAAAGACTGGAGTTTCAATTACAGTGCAATGTACGTAGGAGAAAGATATGACGTGAATCAGGATAACATTCAATACAATTATGTGCAGCCCTGGTATACGCACGATTTGTCTGTTCAGAAAAAATTCAACTGGGCGAATCATCAGTTTAAAATAAGCCTTGAGATGAATAATATTTTCAATCAATACTATGATGTTGTCCTCAATTATCCGATGCCCGGAAGAAACTTTAAACTTATTCTAAACTTCACCCTATGAGAAAACTAAACTTTTATTTTTTATTTCTTGTATTAGCTTTTCTTACTTCATGCCGTACAGATGAAATTATTGTCCGTCAGGAAGTGGTAGAAGGGCTTCCTTCAGAAAATACAGCAATAAAAGGCTTCTATATGCTCAATGAAGGGAATATGGGGAGTAATAAATGTACCCTTGATTTTTTTGATTACATCAAAGGGACCTATTACCGGAATATCTACGCAGAAATCAATCCCAATGTCGTAAAAGAGTTGGGGGATGTAGGAAATGATATCAAAGTTTATGGAAGCAAGCTCTATATCGTTGTCAATGTTTCCAATAAAATTGAAGTGCTGGATGCTAAAACGGCCAAACGTATTACTTCTATTCCATTACAAAACTGCCGATACCTTGCTTTCAAAAACGGAAAAGCTTATGCCAGCAGCTACGCCGGACCTGTAGCGATTAACCCGAAAGCACCGAAGGGGAAAGTAGTGGAAATTGATACGGCTTCTCTTTCCATCCAGCGTGAGGTAGTGGTAGGATATCAGCCGGAAGAAATGGAAATTGTGGGTAATCAGTTGTTTGTGGCCAACTCCGGAGGATATAAAGCTCCCGATTATGACAATACTGTTTCGGTAATTGATCTGAATACTTTTACCGAACTCAAAAAAATAAATGTTGCCATCAATCTTCATCACATTAAAAAAGATAATTACGGTGATCTCTATGTAACCTCAAGAGGAGATTATTATAATGTTCCTTCCAGTCTTTATCTCATAGATGCAGCCACGGGAACAGTCAAGAAAGATTTCCATCTCTCTGTGAGTGAAATGACAATCGTAAATGATAAACTCTATTTCTATGGAAATGAATTCAATTACAACACCCACAGCTATAAAAAGACATTTGGAATCATTGATGTAAAAACAGAACAGATCATTGCCAACAGAATTTTTGATAAAGAATATGAAGATGCCATTAAAACCCCTTACGGCATTGCCGTAAATCCCATCACAGAAGATATCTACATGACAGATGCCAGAAATTATGTATCCATGGGATTTTTGTATTGCTTTGATAAAAACGGACACTTTAAATGGAAAACGGAAGGGGGAAATATCCCTGCCCACTTCGCTTTTTTATACAAATAACCAAACTTTAAAAAATGAACAGAAATAGCTTTACTTATTTGAAAATCGGATTTCTATCCTGCTTCCTTGTAGGAGTGATAGCCTGTAAACATGATGATGAAAATGAATTTACATTTAATGGACTTGATGATTCCTATACCATTGAACGTTTAAAGGTTTTGAGTATTCCTACCAATGCTTCAGGATCGGTTACATGGAGTATTAATGACTCTATTATCTCTCAGAATTCAGAACTTGAATTCATCAGTCCTACTGCAGATGCTTATCCTTTGACTTTGAAGATTAACAATAAAGGAAACGAGCAGGTTTTTCATTCTAAAATAATCGTTACCAAAGAAAAAACACCTTACAGTAAATATATTTCTAAAGTATTGGAGTTCCGTCCTGCCGTAGGGCAGTTCATGAACGAAATTCCGGAATATCTACCAGGAAATACTACCGCGAATATGCTTCAGAAAGCCAACGAATCGTTGGTAGGAGGTAATTCCACCATGATCAGTCTTGGTGGCTATGGCGGATATGTAGTGTTTGGTTTTGATCATACGATTCCCAATCTGAATGGACGTGATTTTAAAGTACTGGGAAATGCATTCTTTGGAAATGATGCTGCGGATCAACGTTCAGGATCTTGTGAACCGGGAATTATTATGGTGGCCTACGACAGAAATAAAAATGGGAAGCCTGATAATGATGAATGGTACGAAATTGCTGGCAGTGAATATTTCAAAAATGCTACAGTGAAAGACTACAGCATAACCTATCATAAACCTAACGAAAATAAAATACCTGTACCCGGAACTGAATTCTGGCAGACCGACGTGGAATATATAAAATGGAGTGACAATCTGGGGAATCAGGGCTTTAAAACAAAAAATACGTTCCATGCGCAAAGCTATTATCCTTTATGGTTTACCGAAAGTTCTTACGGGTTTTCTGGAACAAGACTGGCAAATAATTTCTACGATCAGAACGGGGACGGATCCTATTGGGTAGGAAAATCATATGAGTTCGGATATGCAGACAATGCTCCGAATAATGATGAAGCCTCCAATATCGATATTTCCTGGGCGGTAGACAGAAGTGGGAAATACGTGAAACTTCCGGGAGTAGACTTTATGAAAATATATACGGGAGTTAATCAGGAAGCAGGATGGCTGGGAGAAGTTTCTACAGAAGTGGCAGGAGCTTACGATTTACATTTCAAATAATAATACAATCTATTTAAATTAATAAAAAATGAAAAAGTTTTATCTTTTTATGATGCTTTTTCTGTTCGCATGCGTATCGAATGCACAGATAAAAGTTCAGGGTGTACCCAGAAATGATATTTCAGGGATCAGCAAGCTTAATACCACTACCATTAGTTTTTCTGATATTCAGTATTGGGTAGGATCAGGAACCAATCAGGCTGCTTTTGTAGTACAGTGGAATGACAGTAAGAATCCTGATGCCATGGTTTGGGGATTCAAATGGAACGGGAATGCTACTGGAGAAGATATGCTGAAAGCTATTGCTAAAGCAGATCATAGATTATACACTTTGTTGTATCAGGGAACACAGTTTGGATCAGCAGTTGGAGGAATTGGATTTGATCTGAACGGTCAGGGAACTAATGCACTGATCAAAAGCGGAAATACCACTTATCCTTTATATCCGGTAAATGGTTTTGTGAATACAACTGCTTATGATTTTGACAGCTACACGATTGTAGATGCGGCTAATGATCACTGGCAGTCCGGATGGACGGTTAACGGGTATTGGTCATATTGGGTAAAGAATCCTGCAGATGCTGATTTCGGGTATTCCAGTGTTGGAGCTTCTTCACGTGTATTGGAAAACGGTTCCTGGGATGTCTGGAATTTCAACGTAGGATTTAATCAAACTCCGGTTTCTTCCACTATTACTCCTGTTTCTCCGTATGTTGCTTCCAATAACTTTACCAATGGATATTTCATGGTAAATGAAGAATGGTACGGACACACCAACGGTTCCGTAAACTTCATTGATAATAACGGCCAGATTAATTACCGTGTCTACAGTAATGCAAACAATAATCAGGCTTTCGGTGCAACTACACAATACGGAACGATCTATGGTGATAAATTCTATTTCGTTTCAAAACAAGCTGCTGATGGAGGAGATACTCAATATACTCCTGGAGGTAGATTGGTCGTAGCCAATGCGCAGACCATGCAGAAACTTGCCGGTTTCAATAATATCGGAGGTGGTGATGGTAGATCATTTGTCGGAGTAAATGAACATAAAGGATATATCGGAACTTCCACTGGAATTGTTACTTTTAATATTGATAATTTACAGGTAGGTTCTCTAATTACCGGTACAGGTGGAAACGGGCAGATCGGAAATATGATCCGTACTTCACAATATGTTTTTGCTGTGAAGCAAGGAGTAGGAATTTTAGTGATTAATCCTAATACTGATACGATTGTGAGTACTGTTGCCGGAGGTTTCTATTCAGTTACTCAGGCTAAAGACGGAAGCGTATGGGGAATTCAGGATCAGAAGCTGATCAGCATCAATCCTACCACTTTTGCAACACAAGCTTACAATATCCCAACTACAAAGTATATCGGAGACTGGGGCGCATGGAATGCCGGAAGATTCACAGCAAGTAATAAAGAGAATGCTTTATACTGGATCAATTCAATAAGCAGCTGGAGCTCAGGAACACAGATCGTAAGATTCGATGTAACTACGAAAACATTTAATGAAAATTTTGCTGCCATTCCTGGACAAACAGGTCAGTTTAAACAAATTCCGTACGGAGCAGCTCTTCGTGTAAACCCTGTTACCGGAGAATTGGTTCTGAATACCACAGAAAGCGGATATGGTGCACACTACCAGAAAAACTGGATTCATACGTATGATATGACCGGTTCGCTTATCAATACAAAAACACTTAATGACTATTATTGGTTCCCTTCATTGACGGTATTTACCAACAATTCAGTTCCTGTTGTTAGTAGTGTTTTCCCTTCACAGGTTACTGCCGGAAACACAACAACAATTGATCTGAAAGCAATCGTTTCTGATGCTGATAATTTGGCTGTGTCAGTAGTAAAGTCAATCAAATCAAACAGCAATCCTACAACAGTTTCTGCTGTAATTAATGATAATGATGAGCTGGTTTTGACGCCGCTTGTTTCAGGCACATCTGACATTGTGATCAGTTTTAACTCAAATGGTAAGCTTGTGGAAAAAACACTTACAGTAAACAGCACAGCTTCCACTTTGGCAACCGCTGAGGTGAAGAAACTTGAATTTGGTATTTATCCAAATCCGGTTACTGATATTCTTACTATTAAAACCAAGGAGAAAATCCAAAATGTTTCTATTTATGATGCATCAGGAAGAATTGTTAATGCTCAGTTGAACAACGGACAGATCAATGTAAGCGCACTTCCAAAAGGTATTTATATTTTAAAAGCTACGACGGATAAAGCCGTTTATCAGCAAAAATTAATTAAAAACTAATAAGAGTTTAGATCGTAATCTTGTTAAATAAACCTCTGGTCAATGTTGATCAGAGGTTTTTATTTGTCCTTCAGTATGATTTTATATGGGATAGGTTCATTAATGGGATATAAAAACCCGGCAAGCTTGGAAAGCTTGCCGGGTTCGTTCTCTTATGTATCTTTTTTATTTGATAATCACTTTTTTAGAGTATGTTTTTCCTTCTTTTGTCTGAAGTTTCATAATATATACTCCCTGTGGTTGTTTGGTTTCAAAAGAATTGGATGTCAGTTTAGAACGGAATACTTCTTTTCCTGAAGTATTGGTAAGAGTAACCTCTGAACCTTCAGCAGAAACATTTTTATCCAAAGTAAATTGTCCATCCTTGCTATGAGCCATGAAATTGATGAAAGGATCTTTGTATTGGTAAGCATAGTATACTCTAAGCTCTCCACCAATATTCAATAATCCTGAGTTAACATTAATTTTGATACGGTCAAAAGGAATGTTCATGGTCATCTCAATTTCACCTTTGCTAGGATCGCCCGCTCCAAGATTGATCAGTTTTGTAGCAAGACTTGTGTAATCATTATTGGAAACATCTCCATTAAATGTTTCAATAGATACCCCGCCCAATAGCTGTGCAGATAGAGGAGTTCCATTTGAACCTATCGCAAGAACAAGTTTATTGGTATTGTTCGCAATATTGGTTGTAGGGAAAATCAATGTCTGTTCTGTTCTTGCAAGAAGACCCACTGAAACCTGTAAAGTAGAGTAGTCATTCTCGTTGCTTCCTACAGCATTTTGAGGATTTAATACACCACAACCCAGGCATACTCCAAGAACCTGATTGGTTTGGCTGCTTGCATAAGTTTTTACAATTTGTGCAGAAGACATTGCGCTTGTTAAAAATAGGAATGATGCCAGGATTGCAGCTTTCATTGTGCGTTGGCCAAATAATAAATAAGTTTTCATATGTAGAAAAATTTTGGGTTTTAGCTTTTTTGTAAATTTATAAATAAAATGATTATGTTGATTATTTTATTTCATAATTATGTGATTTGTTAATAATTTATTGATATTTGTAATTATGGATTTAATTTTATTTACTAATTACAGGTTGTATTTGTCTGAGAATGAATTAAAAAAATACGGCAGCTTTAAAAGTCTACCGTATTTCTTGTATCGCTTACTGAATATTATTTGATTAAAATTTTTCTGGAATACGTTTTCCCTTCTTTGGTTTGTATATTCATAATATAAACACCCTCCGGTTGTTTTGACTCAAATGTATTTGATCTCAATGTGGAACGGAATACTTCTTTTCCCGAAGTGTTGAACAAAGTAATTTCCGAACCATCTAGAGGAACATTCCCGCCAAGAATAATCTGGCCGTTTTGACTATGAGCCATAATGTTCATTAAGGGATCCTGGTAAGCGTAATAGATTCTGAAACCACCACCAAGGCTGAGAACGCCACCTGTTAATCCGATTCTTATCCCATCATAAGGTTTTGTAGGTTTGAATTCTACCGTACCTCTGTTAGGAGTTGCACCCAGTTTAAGAAGACTTACATCAATTGTTCTTCGGTCGTCATTAGAAGTGCCTCCATTCATGGTTTCAAGCGTTACTCCGCTTAATAACTGTACTGATAATGGGATATTATCTGTTCCGATTCCTACTACCAGCCTAGTATCTGATCTCAGATCTGGGAAAATCAACGTTTGATGGATTCCTCCCAATAGTACTGTGCCCAATACCATTGTTGAATAGTCGTCTTCATTGTCTCCTACTGCATTAAGCGGATTATCTATACGACATCCAAGGCAGGCTACACCGAATACCCCTGAGCTTTGTGCATGGGCATAAATTCTGTTTTGTGCCAATGACATGGCGCTGGCAGAAAATAAAAATAAAGCCATCAATCCGGCTTTTAAAGAAGAAGAACTTCCCGAAAATAAATTGAATTTCATGTTATATATTTTAGAATGAATAGTTTTATTCAAATTTAAGGATTAATAAAGAAGTATGAAATAATATTTCCATTATTGGTGATATTTTTAATAAAATTTAATATGACTTCACTGGCTGTGATGAATGACATAAGAAGTTTTGTCGGTGAGATATGTTGACTGAAAAAAACGTTTTCGCTCGATAGAGTAGGTGTAATAACTATAGAAAGCTTAAACCTGTTGATTCTTTTGGGAAGAAATTGCTGAAATAGTAATGTATATAGAAACGAAAAAAGGACTTTCGAAAAAGTCCTTTTGTAGCCCGTAGGGGAATCGAACCCCTCTTACCAGAATGAAAATCTGAGGTCCTAACCGATAGACGAACGGGCCTTCTATCTTCCATTACTGAAGTAATGTGTTAGCTTTTGTTTTTATAAGTATCAACTCTTATTGTAGCCCGTAGGGGAATCGAACCCCTCTTACCAGAATGAAAATCTGAGGTCCTAACCGATAGACGAACGGGCCGGTTAGATTTATTTAAATATAGCTTTTTCTAAGTCGATCTTTATAAAACCACCGTTATTACAGTGGTCTTATAAGATGTAAGTAGCCCGTAGGGGAATCGAACCCCTCTTACCAGAATGAAAATCTGAGGTCCTAACCGATAGACGAACGGGCCAGCTATATTGTTACGCTAATTTATTAACGTGCTTTGTTAATTTGCTTTTCAAGTTAGCTGCTTTGTTTTTGTGGATAATGTTTTTCTTAGCTAATTTATCCAATAAAGCGATAACTTTTGGCAATTGTTCTGTAGCAGCAGCTTTGTTCTCTTCATTTCTTAAAGCTTTTAAAGCTGTTCTAGCAGTCTTGTGGTAATATCTGTTACGAAGTCTTCTAGTTTCGTTTTGTCTGATTCTCTTTAGTGCTGATTTATGATTTGCCATATCGTTTAAATGTGAGTGCAAAACTATAAACTTTTTTTTAAACTACCAAATTTATTTTTAAAAATTTTAATTTTCTTCTGATAGGTACTTTCTCAGTTTATTTATTGCTTGTTCTATTTTTAAATTTTCTTGTTCTTTCTCTATTTTTTTGATCGTATTTCCCAGCATGATCAGTGCATTATTCCATTCTCCAGTGGTATTGGTGAAAGTAAGTTCGTCAATTGTTACTTCAAAAGCAACCCTTTCTCCAGTCCTGTAAAGTCTGAAACTGATTTTATCATCTCTGCCTGTAATCCCGCCTTCATTGATTTGTAAATCATAACTTTTTGGGTTAGAGTGGATTTTCTTAAAAAGCAATTTCGCTTCTTGTATTTTTAAATCCGGCATGATATAAAATTTGATAGTCTGTAGAAAACTACAAACAATGATTTATCAATAATATTTTTCATCAGTGTTACCATATTGGTAGAACCAACTATGGATAAATTTTTTGCAAATATAATGCTTTTGTGACATATAACATAAATGGAATGCTTTTTTCAAATAAAAGTCCCGGTCTTTTCAGGATAATGACAGTAATTATCAGACTTTCAGTGTTCTGAAATTTTGGTGTTCCTTCATGAATATAAGTATCAAAATTTGAAAAGTTTTTCATCGCTATTAATGATTATAAATATTTCTGAACGATGGCTTGGTGTTGAAAATCAATACCCTGAAATTTATTTTAAATAATAAAGAAGGGCTATTAATTGTCCTTCTTTATTGTTCTCCAAAAAAGTTTGATGTTCAAAATTTTCACATTAAAAGTAGCATTTTTAAGCCATTAAAGGGAATTTATAATTTTATATCATCTTTCCCTGTAATTTCAATAATTTGTAGAGTCTCGCGCAGATCAACTCTGTTTAAAGGATCAAATTCATTGTAATCATTAAAAGCAATACCCGTAAGATCTGCAATTTTTTGTAATGGAACCTGATAAGTCTTAAATTGCCCAAAACCATCTTCTCTGATTCCTTCTTTATTCCTAAAATCTTCAATGTTATCTGGCTGTTTTAACATATAACCACTTACGGAAGGTGTTCCATCTGCTTTTATCATCACGGCCACTTTCCAAAATTGTAATGGCAGCAAAACACCTCTGTATGGAATGTCATCTTCACTAAATACAGGACCTGTAAAAACAGAAACTTTAATATCTTCCCGTCCTGCACTATCCAATATATAGTTTTCAAGACTTAACCAGGTCTTTTGGTTCAGGTCTTTATGTTGCGGAGTAGAATTTGAAAAATGAAAAGTATCATCATTTGCAGCAGCTGCATTTGGCCCCCAAACAGGATCCAATCTCCTAACCATATGTCCGCGATCCAGATCATTATCTGCATACACGGCTGGACCTGTTTGATATTTCTCGTCCATTCTTGGATCAATTATCCATTTTGTATTTTCTCTTTTTATAGGATCAAGTCTATTCCCATCGATATTGACTGCTGTCATCATACATAGCTTTCGGCTCTTATGGATGGCTATCGAAAAATTAAAATAATGCAGAAGACTTTTATTGGTCTCTGTAGGGTTTAATAATGGTGCTAAATTTTTACCTTGAGATTTTAGTAAGTCCTCGATGTCAATTTTGAAATTATCTGAGCTTACAAAGTTTGCGTCATATCCGTTTCGACCCTTGTAATTTGGATTTTTTGCTTTTTCTATGAAGAAAGATTGCTCCTTAGTATCCTGGTTAGTGGGAATACTGTCTGTTGTATTTTGTAAAGCCAAGTTGTCTGTAAGGCCTATACCTATAGTAATTTCAACTGGTACGTTAAATGTAATTTTGTTGTTCATTTCATTTAATTTTTTATTGTCAGATAGAGGTTGATGGAGATTTTGTTCTGTTGAGATCTGTACATCAGAATTTGAATTTGAATTATTGAATATTTCTTCAACCAGATTATTGGGGAATTTTGCCCGTATACTGTTTATGTTGCTTTTAATATTTTGCAGAATAGAACTAATTCTGACGCCTTCATTGGCAATCCAGTCTATAAGATTCTCATCCATGTTTTCTTGAAATACGGTTCCGTCCTTACATAAATAATTACCTTGCTCGTCCTTTCGGGGGACTCCGCTATGATGCAGTGCAACAACCTGCCACTGATCATTATAAACAGGTGCGCCGGAAGAGCCCGGTGCCGTGTCTGTAAAATAGGTTATAAAGTCTTCTGTTTTAGCAATTAACTGGTTTTCCCTAATAGCAATCTGTTTATATTGTCCTGAAGGATGTTGTATAATTGACACGTATTCTGAAACGAGTGCTTTATTCGGGTCTTCACTAAGCTTTAAAAATCCAAAATGATAGAGCGGTTTAATCTTGCTTTTAGAATCGGGATTTACATAGACAATTGTAAAGTCTAATCTTTCATTTGTATAAAAGAATTTACTCACATTAAAAGTGAATATCTGGCTTACTGTAGGCTCGCCAAACTGGTCGTATTGAAAATTGAATTCAGCCAGACTATTTTGAGCATCGTGCTCGTTGGCAAATACATGATTGTTTGTGAGCAAGAGATTGGGAGATATTAAAAAACCAGTTCCAAAACCTATGTTATCACCACTTATATTCTTTATGTGAATTCTGCATACAGGATTTGATGCTAAAAAACCCAATTGTAAATAATTTATACTCATTAAATCATTTTTCTTCAAGATTCTTTCCCTTGCAAGATTGAAAGGTTCAAAGCGATTTGAAACAAGATGATCTAATCTTTCGTTAATAATAACTTTCTCACTTAACCATGTTGGTGATTCAATTGCTGCTTTAGCATGAGGAAGACTCAATTTTGAAAATCTTTTTTCAGTCTCTGCTATGAATTTTAGATTGGATAGTTTCATATGTTTTAATTAGTTTTTACGACTGTATATATGAATGTCAATTCTCTACTCCTATACTTTAATTTGATGCTCAATTTTTTACAACGGTGTTCAGTTTGTACAATACTTAGATTATGCATGAGTACAAATTTCAGTTATAATCAGAATCATTTCAATTACCCTTTTTCGTGATTTTGAGATTGAGTTTTATTTGCTCAAAATGGTTTTTGAAATGAGAAATGTAATATGGGGCCATCAAAGTTTGCTTTTGTGGATATTGAAAAAAAATGAAACTATTACCCTAAAGAATCTTTGAAAGAGATGAAGAAAGATTATGGAATTCGCCCTGTACAAAGTGGGTACAAGAGTCCTTTTAAAATTGGTGGAGATTCCGTTGAATTTTGGAATAAAAAATCCCTGAACCTATGATATTTTTTTAACTGATATTGTTAAGGTTTAGGAGTTTGCGTGTATTATTAATACTAAAGAAATTGATGCTGATGAATTTCAGGACAGAATGTAAAGGAAATGTTTTTAGAGCCGCAAAGAGGTATAAATGATCTTAATGTGAAATTTTCCGACAAATAATGTTGTTTTAGTTTTTTTAATTTAGTAGACTGATTTTCTTCAAAAGATATAGGGAGTTTTTCCATATATTTAAATGTAGCTGTTATTTAATGTTTCTTTTATTAAAATACTTTTTAAGTCTCCATGTCTGTAAGATGTTTTATAAAATATAGAAAATAATAATCGCAAACAATGTGGTTGAATACCTTTCTCGTATAGTACTACAGGATAAATTCATAAAAAAGCCGTTTTCACGAATTGTGAGACGGCTTCTTTAATTGTGCGGATTTTTGATTTGTTGATTTATGATGCTATTCCATTTTTTTATACATAATGTAATATTCAAATTCCGTTCGATCTGTTGGACTATTGATACCATAATAATAGTACAGTCCTGTCTTTTTCGATTTTTTGAATCCTAATAAATAGATAGTAGCATTATTAACATCCAAATTAGGAGAAAGAGCAATTTGATCTTTATTAATGGTTAATTTTCCATTCAGATTATCAGTATGCTCTCCCTGATTGAAATAAAACTTATTAAATAAGTAAGTTGAATCTTTCTTGATTTCTAAAAATAATGTGTCTCCTTTATTCAGATTAAAATATTTATAATCATCTCTAAAATCGTCTTTAATTGGGATAAAATAATATTTCCCAATTGCTTCATTTAGCGTTGGATTGTAATCTGGTAAATCTAAAGGGTTTTCTTCCTCTTCTTTTTCTTTATTACCAAAACAATTCATTAGTGTACAAATAGCTACACCTATGAATAGGAATTTTAAAAATTTATAGTCTCTGTCCATGTAAAAACATTTGTTATTGTACCACCAAAGTGAAGGCCACTCCCCACTGGTTTATTAGGAATAACTCCTTCATTACCTTTTCCTGGTTGTCCTTTAATAAATCTTGTTCCAGATTCCCAACCTAAATCATTATTAATTGTAAATTTTACCACAGCACCTTTAGTTGTTTTGGATAAAATATATGCAGTAATCGGAAAAGAACCCAACATTTCAATTCCTAGATTTGCATTAGAGAGAGTAGAGTAAAAAGCATTTACATCGTATGTGAAATAACCTGATTTGATTCCTCCTTGTGGTAAACCATTTGCTAGATAGGAAGAAATGTTAAGTACTTTATTCCCATTCCCTCTAGGGAAGTTCTTAACAGCATTTGTTATTGGATTATAAATATTATTTCCATTTACAATATTAGACACTCCTGTAAAATTTATAGTGTTGTTTGTATAATGATTTGGAGTAAGTTCAAAAAGCCAGATGTTAAACAGGTCACCCCATCCCATAGTATCTTCATTAAAGTTCACTAATGGAGCAACCGCTTCTATTCTAATCTTATCAATTGCTTTGTTAGACTAATATACAGATGAAGGGTAGTATAAATGATCGATTATTCAATAATGTATATAATGAAAAACCAATCAAAGACAATAAAAAAACAGGCTTGTTTGAGCTTGTTTCTAATTTTTAGATGTAATAGCTACAATTAAAGCATTCTTTAATATTCTAATTCCTTTCTTCTTTTAACTTTATTTTATAATATTTTTGAGTTATTTTATTGAGTTCTTTACTCTCATAAAAACTTAAACAAGTAGAAATAATGAAATTTTTACCCTTTATTTCATTCTCATTTTCATTAAGTATATATACAGGAGGAAGATTAGATATTATTTTCTTTGCTAGGCTATCTTGTATTCTATCTTCAATAATAAATGGCTCATCAGAAGGAGTAAATAAATCTTTATCTGCCATTAATTTTCCTATTTTAAAATTAGTATCCTCCCCATATCCATGTTGTAAACATTTATAAAAGACAGCATCTCTAAATCTTTTGGTATAAAATTCCTTTTCATTGTTTTTTGTTTTCTATCACTTCGATATCTGAATTGTGGTCTTTCATTTATTGAACATGAATAAATTAATAAAAAGGAAATGATAGGTATGATAAATTTTATTTTAGGCATAAATTTATATTTCGTCATTAATTTATAAATATTTATTGTAATATCCAAACATCTATGTAATCTATTGGGGCATCAAAAAAATGACATCCATTAATACAGGTACCATTAGGTTGTAATATATCACCATGTCCCGAGGCCCATGCAGAATTACTAGAAACTAAAGAATAAATTCCTTTTTTATCCTTTAATATAGCTGGCAGATTAACACCATTTACTCCCGCTTGGTTTCCTGTTATATGAATGTGATTTGAATTATATGGAGTAGTAGAAGTTGCTGGATTGGTTCCAAAAGTTTTTCTCATCCATGCATTCAATTTCTTTGCACTTAAAAAATAATATTTTCCATCTCCTCCTTTAAATGTATGGTTGGGTATATTAGGAATTTTAACCCCTGAATAATTTAATGCTATTGAAACTCTTAAAACACATGCATTATCGTAATCATGGTCATTATTGGGGTTTGAATCATTTAAAACGTCATCTCTCAATGCTTTTGGAGTGCCCTTGACAATTTCATATATAGCAGGTCCTGAAAGTCCTTTTCCATTCACATCTTTAGGAAATGCATTATAATAGTTTTGCCAACTAAGTAATGACTGAGGGGGAAAGGTGAGGGTGGGATTGTCCCAATATGCTGTATCGTAATATTCATCAGCTTTTCCTTCAGAAGTCCCTAAAAACCAATTTTCAAACTGTTCCCAAGAAGTGTTGGGATTATTTGCAAAAAATTACTGAGCAAAATTTAGCTTTGATTCAAATTCTTTCCATATAGTATTTGTGTTTGTTCCTAAATTTCCCAAACTATTAAAATAGCTAATACCCCAATGTAACAATTGTGTATTATTCTGATTTAAATTATTATAGAAATAAGAAAGTAACTGCCCACCAATATACTGATTGTTTTGGATATAAGTATATTCTTCCGCAGATAGTTCTGGAAATCCAGCTTCGTTCAACATATAATTAAAGCTGTCCTGGATAGACATTTCATTAGATGTACTGCTACCACCACTGTCACCACCACCATCATAAAATCCCATATTTGGAAATCCCTTAGGTGGCTGCCCTCCACTTGGACAAACCTCTGTAATTTCTACAACATAATAAGGTTTTTGATTTGCTGTACATTGGGCTATTTGGCTCGGATTGTGATGTTCACCATTGCATTCTACCTCAATAAGTCTGATGCTAAAGGAGCAATCACCTGCTTTATTCATGGAATTCTTTGATGCGGTTACCTTATCAGGAAGTGGTGTTCCGTTAGAGAGTTCTTTCATCCCCATTGGTTCACCATCCATTGCTGTAAATTCTACAGTTCCCGTAAAGTTATCAATCTGATAGTTCTTAGTTCTGTCTTCAGGAGTGTATTTTGCAGTAAATCCAATGCTTTTATTTTCATTATCAATACTATACACTAAAATATCTGAAGATTTGTCTAAATGTCTGATTACGGTACTGTAAGAGGTGATATTATTCTGTACAATAACAGTTACTGTACTTTCATCAGATAAGGCAGAAAAGAAATCTACATTTTTACTGTAAGCTTGTGAAGACTTGCTTTTAGTTTCAGTAAGATAGTTTTTGAAAGCTAAAGCTTCTTTAAGTTTAACTGTTTTTCTGTAATCAGATTGGGAAATATTGGAGTCAAGATTATCAGAAAGTTCTGTTCTACATCCAAACAGAAAGAATGTTAATGCCAGTAGCATTAAGAATTTAAATTTTCTCATCATAATATGTTTTTTAGTTTGTGAATTTATATTTTTTGTTTCTTTTGGAAAATAGGAAAATCCCTATTTTATATCCCTGTTTTTACGGAGAGGGGTAATTATAGTATAGATGGGGGGCACGTATTTTCATAGCTTGTCATTATTAAATCTTATGTTTTATAAAGCAAAGCTATTATGACCCAGCGACAAAGCCTGTCGCATTATTTAGAAAATACCTGTTAAGGATTATATAAATGCAAAAGGCACGAAACAGAAGTCAATCCTTATTAGAGGTACCGCGAAGAACCCAATAAACCAGAAAGATCCCGTCCATGACAATTATAGGTACATAGGCGTAAGCCCGTCATTTTAAGGTTTGTTTGGAAAATTCCCGGTTTTCTAATACCTAAATAACAGCTTACGCTTTAAATCATTAAAATTGTGAATGCTAATACATAAATATTTTTAAAATCTCATCCAAAAGATTAATAATTACGAATCGAAAAAATTATTCAGGTAATTTGCAGGGAAGCTTTAAAAGACAAATAATGAATATGAAATGATAATGAATACAGATCTTTTTTAATAAAACCATACAATCTGAAATTTATGCGAAGATTTTAATTGCAAATGAGAAAATAAAACTGCCTATAAAAAAACCTTTAACTGAGTAGTTAAAGGTTTATATTTTTTGGTAGCCTATAGGGGAATCGAACCCCTGTTGCAAGAATGAAAATCTTGAGTCCTGACCACTAGACGAATAGGCCAAATTTTGAGGTTGCAAAAGTAGGAATTAACTTTTAAACTTCAAAATTATTTTTTTTGATTTATTTGTAGACCTTTTGTATCACAGTATTTTTGATACCTTTAGCTTCAAGTTCCTTTTGAAGTTTTACAGCATCTTCCAATGTGTATACTTTTCCGTAGGTGTAGTAAAATACACCATTGTCCTTATTTCGTTCCACATCTTTTAAATTCTGAAGAATATAAGAATTACCATTCAGTTTATCACCTGCATATACTTCAATCGTATAATATCCCATGCTGATTCTCTGATTCGGCATAAATCCTACAGCAAATGCATTTCTGAAACCTGCATCTTTCGCTGTTTTAAGATTAATATCTTTTACCGAAGCCATATTGGTTACAGCATAGTAATATTTGTACTGCCCGTTTTCTTTAAGCGTAAGAATATAGTTCAGGCCTTTCAGGGCAGGATCATTTTCATTGTATTTCGTAGGAGAACTCATTAATAGAATTCTGAAATCATTTTTCAAAGGAACCTCTGCAGGTTTTTCTGGCTCTGGCTTTCTTGTTGCAATAGAACCGCCGGATTTTCTGTCAATCGCCTTTTTATAATCAATAATAGCATTGTAGATACTTTCTGCAATTTCAGTCTGTCCTTTGTCTGAGGCGATGTAGTGGCTTTCCTCAGGGTGATTGATGAACCCTGTTTCTATCAGTACGGATGGCATGGCATTCATACGGAGAACGTGAAGGTTTTTCTGAAATACACCTCTTGATGATCTTTTATCTTTATTCACAAAATTATCTTCTACCAATCCTCCCAAAAGAAGACTTGATTCAAGATATTTACTTTGCTGAAGTTTCAGAGCAATTAATGACTCCGGTGAGTCCGGATTATAAGAACCAAAGATCTGCTTATCTTTTTCATCCAGGAAGATCACATCATTTTCCCTTTTGGCTACTTCAAGATTTTCGTTATTCTGGTTAGGTCCCTGTACATAAGTTTCTGTTCCATAGGCGGTAGGTCTCTGGGAAGAATTACAGTGAATGGATACAAAAAGATCTGCTTTGCTCCTGTTAGCCAGATTGGTTCTGTCAGACAGAGAAGGGTATTCGTCAATTTTACGGGTATATATTACTTTGAAATCTCTGTTTTTCTCTAACATGGCACCTACTTTTAAGGTAATGGCAAGTGTAATGTCTTTTTCTGCGACTCTTCCAATGTCGGAATAGGTCCTGTTGGCTCCATGATCACTTCCTCCGTGTCCCGCATCCAGAACGATAGTAAACTTCTTTTGAGAGAAAATAAAGTTGCTGGTTAGGATAAGGAGAAATGATAAAATTATTTTAAAATTTTGTTTGTGCATCTTACAGTTATAAAAATTATATTAATTTTGGGCCTTAATTATATAGTATAAAATTGGCCAAAACCGTCTTCAAAAATATATTACAAATTTTAATTATCCTAATTTTTAACAATTTTTTAGCACAGAAAACTCCTGAAAAATTGCCTAAAAATGCGGTTAATGATACTATTTCCAAAAAGGATACCATAGTTGTAAAAAAAGAACCTTTAAATGATGTTCTTCGTACAAAAGCAGATGATCAGAGAAGAGATGTCCCTAAAAAGATGACATTCCTGAACAAAAATGCTCAGGTAAAATATCAGGATATGCAGATTGATGCAGATTATATCTCTATTGATGATAACAAAAATCTGATCTATGCGCGAGGAAAACAGGATTCTTTAGGGAAAATTGTAGAACCTGTAATTACGACGCAGGCCGGGAAAAAATACGAAACCAATGAGTTCAGCTATAATACAAAAACAAAACAGGCCATTGCCTTCAATGCAAGAACAGAAGAAAGTGAAGGCGTAATTATAGCTCAGAAGACTAAAAAATATAATGATTCCGTATTTGCAATGAGAAAAGCAGATTATACAACGGATGATTATTTTATCAAGAAAAAAGATACGGCAGCAGATTATTTTATGAGAGCTTATAATATTAAGCTGATTAAAACCAAAACAAAATCCCAGATCGTTACAGGTCCTATTCAGATGTTTATCGAACAGGTTCCTACACCTCTTTATCTTCCATTCGCTATTTTACCATTCTCAGATAAAAGAGCTGCAGGTATTCTGATTCCAAGTTTCGGGGAAAGGGAAGATGTAGGTTTCTTCCTGAACGGGATAGGATATTACCAACCGATCGGAGAGCACTTCGACCTTAAAGTTTTAGCAGATATTTATACAAAAGGAAGCTGGAACTTACGCCCTCAGGTGAATTACCAGAAAAAATACCGTTACTCAGGAAACTTTACTGCAGATATTGGTACCATGGTAAGAGGAATTAAAGGTTTGGATGATTATACTAAAAACAGTACCTACAGAATCAACTGGACACACTCGCAGGATTCTAAAGCCAATCCTTTCCTTACATTCAGTGCTTCTGTAGATATTGTAAGTACCAAGTTCTATAATAACCCGTTGAATAACAATTACATTTTCAACCAGAATGTATTGAATACCCAGCAGAACTCTACGGTAACCCTTACCAAAAGATTCCTGAAACTTCCGATGACTATTACAGGAACGGCTTCCTATTCCCAGAACTTTGCCACAGGATTGGCAGATCTTCGTCTTCCACAGATGAACGTAGCCATCAATCAGTTCTATTTATTTAAATCAAAAACAGGAATCAGACAAGGGCTTCTTGAAAATATTACGGTAAATACCGGCTTCAACCTTACCAATTTCGTAAACACTCAGGAGAATGAGTTGTTTAAAAAAGAAATGTGGGATAAAATGCAGACAGGACTTAAAAACAATATCGCATTAGCAACCAATACAACATTGGCAAAATATTTCACTTTCAGTTTAAGTGCCAATATCGACAATGCTTTGACAACAAAAACGTTGAACAGATATTATGATCCGGTAAAAAATGTAACGGTTGATGAAATCAATAAAAACTTTACAGGATACTCTACTTTCTCTACTTCTGCCAGTCTTCAGACCACACTTTTCGGAATGATGAAATTCAAAAAAGGATCTACGGTAGAAGCGGTGAGACATATGATGACTCCAAGTTTGAGTTTTACTTATTCACCAGACTTTTCAAGTCCTAACTTCGGATATTACAGAAACTATTATAATGCAAACGGAGCGTTGACACCATATTCTATTTTTGAAAAAGGAATTATCGGAAGTCCGTCAAGTGGAATGCAGGGAGCCTTAGGTTTCAATATCGGTAACAATATTGAGATGAAAGTAAAGTCTAAGAGTGATTCTACAGGGGTAAAGAAAATCAAAATTTTTGAATCTTTAAACCTTGCAGGAAGCTACAACTTTGCCGCTAAAGATCATCCCTGGTCTGTATTTTCAATCAACGGACAATCTTCATTTTTCAATAATAAACTGACAGTAAATACCAGCCTTGCACTGGAACCTTATAAAATTGAGTTCTTACCAGGACAGGATACAGGAATCAGAACAGAGCAGTTCGGACACTTCAGTGTACAGGGGTTCAACGTTCAGTTATCTTATCCTTTAAGCAGCGAGATCTTTGGAGAAAAAACAGATTATGCTAAAAAGTATTCCTCGAAGGGAGAAGTCCGAAATGAAAATTACTATTTTGATGATGATCATTATGCTCATTTTGATCAGGCATGGACTTTAAATATCAGTGCCAATTATGCGTACTCTAAAGGCTTGAGCAGGTTTGGTAATAAAATTGCATCACTAGGTTTGGATGGAAGTATCAAACTAACTCCTTACTGGAATATCAACGGAAGTACGCATTATGACATGGTGACTAAAGAATTGGCATATACAAGAATTGGTTTTTCAAGAGATCAGCGAAGTTTTACCATCAATTTCAACTGGGTTCCGTTTGGTCAGTATAAAGTGTATGACTTCTTTATCGGTATCAAAGCCAATATTTTAAGTGATGCATTGAAGTACAAAGACAGAAGCTTTACCCAGCCTAATGCACCTTTCTAATATCAGATTGGCATTTGTGAATATAAATTTTATATTTGCAAGCAAAATAAATTCTAATGAAAATCACTGTTGGCAGAATTCAAATACCAACAAATATTGCAGATAGTGATTGCATATAACCATAGAAAAAAATAAATATCCGCTATGAAACAAATAATCAACACAGTTAATGCACCTGCAGCTATCGGACCTTATTCACAAGCTAATATGGCCAACGGAGTTTTGTATATCTCCGGACAGATTCCTGTAGATCCTGCAACTGGTAAATTGGTAGAAGGTATTGAAAAGGAAACGCACCAGGTAATGAAAACCTTGAAGCGATTCTTACTGAAGCCGGCATGACTTTCAAAAATGTTGTAAAAGCTACCATCTTCCTTAAGAGTATGGATGATTTTGCTGTAATGAATGATATCTATGCATCTTACTTAGATTCAGAAAGCTATCCAGCTCGTGAAACAGTACAGGTTTCATGTTTGCCTAAAAATGTGGATATCGAAATTTCTATGATTGCACATCAGGATTAATGAACTTTATAAGAAATACAATTGCGGTTCTGATAGGTCTTGGTATTACAGGACTTATTATTACTCTTGGTATAAGGGCTTTTCCGCAATGGGTAACTTTTGAGGCTTTTGCTCCGTTTGAGCATTGGCAAAGGTTTCTTTTCAGCATGAAAGATGATAAGGCGTTTTTCGGCTTCCTTTTGTTTATTTCCGGATTAGGGACTACAATCGGGGGAGTGGCAACCGCTATCATTGTTAAATATGCTAAAGTAGCCTATGCTATTCTGATTGGCTTTATTATGCTTTTTATTGCTATGCTGGATGTTATTATTTTTCCATATCATCCTACGTTTTATAAGATTTCCATTTTCCTTACGTTCTTTCCGTTTTCCTGGATTGGAGGTAAGATTGTAGAAGTTATCTACGAAAGAAATAAAAAGAAAAGTATCGCTGACAAAATGAATAAGTCTAAATAAATAATAAAAAAACGCTGCAGATTCTGCAGCGTTTTTTGTTGAAAAGAGTTAGTAGATTTCCATATTAAACATATTTCAAAAAATAAAGGGGATAATCCAGCTCAAAGGTTTCATGGAAAATGGTAAATCCATTTTGTTGATAGAAGGTTCTGTTTTCTAATGTTGTTGTTTCAACATATATGAGTTCGTTCTCATATTTACTCATAGATTCTTTTAAAAGTTTTGTTCCAATTCCTTTTCCCTGTTCACCAGGAACTACAGCCATTAACCATAAATGAACAAATTTTTCTTCCGGATGAAATTTTGCTAAGAGTTTTTCTCGTTGTAAAACTTTAAAGATATTTTCAATTCCAATACAATTGAACAGCAATTTTATTTCAAGCCAGATTTTTTTTAAACTGATCGGGAATTTGTCTAAGTATAAAATGCACGCTTTGTGATCGTCGCTGAGAAATATGCTTCCATTTAGCATTGATAAATCAAATTGAAATTCCATTAATGCTTTCAATCTCTTATATCTGTTGCCAGAATTCTTTATGACAAAATTGATAGAATTAGGAATAAGAACATTTATGAAAGCCTGGCATAAAATAGTAACGACTTTTTCTCTATCCTCATAGGTAGCTTTTTTCATGCATTTTTGTTTTTTCAAATATATAAAAATAGAAGTGTGTTAATCAGTGTTTTATATGGTTTGTGTTAGTTTCTGCATTGAGCTTAGTTAACTTATTTTTTTCATAAAAAAACCATTCTTAAGCAAGAATGGTTAAATTTTTAATGTGAAATCAAAGAAATTCAATTAAGGCATTTTGAATCCTTTGGTATAAATTCTTCCGTAATCATCCACGAATTTCACTTGTACATTCCCCTGATATTTCTCAAGGATCTTTTCTACGTCTTTCTGTGAATTGACAGGTTTACCATTGACTTCAATGATGATGTAGTTATCTACAATTCCGATTTTAGCCATTTCGCTGCCCTCAGATACGTTTTTAGCAACTACACCACTGTTCAGTCCGTATTCTGTTTTGAAACGCTCTGTAAGAGGGTCAAATTCAGCTCCGATTTTTTCAGTTACGGTAAGATCTGCTTTTGTTCTGGTAGAAGTACCTCCTTTTTGGTCTCTCAGTGTGACAGTAGTAGTGCCTTCTTTACCATTTCTTGAATACGTTACCTGAACTTTATCACCAGGACGTTTGCTTCCGATAGACATGGAAAGATCGGCAAAATCTGTGATGTCGTAGTTGTCTACTTTAGTGATTACATCTCCTTTTTTCAATCCTGCATCTTCAGCACCACTGTTTTCACCAAATCCTGTAACATAAATTCCTGAACCTACTTTCAGATTTGTTTTAAACTGCTTGTTGTAAGATGCTACTAACTGATCATTTGAAAGATCTAAAGACTGAACTCCAAGGAATCCTCTCTGTACAATTCCGAATTTCTTGATATCCTCAACAATTTTTCTCGCCAGGTTAGAAGGAACGGCAAATCCGTATCCCTGGTAATATCCTGTGGTAGACTGAATCGCAGAATTGATCCCGATAAGTTCTCCATTGGTATTTACCAAAGCACCTCCTGAGTTACCCGGGTTAATAGCAGCATCCGTCTGGATGAAGCTTTCAATAGGGTTCGCGGCTTTTCCCTGGCTTCCCAGGATTCCGATACCTCTTCCTTTAGCAGAAACAATACCTGCTGTTACCGTAGAGTTTAATCCTAATGGATTTCCTACTGCAAGAACCCATTGTCCTACATCAATATTGTCAGAATTCGCAAAATTCAGATAAGGAAGCCCTTTTTCTTCAATCTTTAATAAAGAGATATCTGTATTAGGGTCTGTTCCTACCAATGTTGCGATATATGATTTCTTGTTGCTTAGTACAACTTCCAGCTTATTGGCACCTGCTACCACGTGGTTGTTGGAAATGATATAACCGTCCGGAGAGATGATTACCCCTGAACCCATTCCCGATGGCATATTATCAGGAACCTGCTGCTTTTGTCTCTGCTGGCCTCTTCCACCGAAAGGATCTCCGAAGAAAAAGTCAAACAAATCCTGCTCTGAAGCTCTGCTTGATGTTCTACTTTGATAATTTTTAATAGTTACTACAGCGGGAACGGTTGTTTTAGCCGCCTTTACAAAATCATCACCTACTGCTCCCGTATTCATTCCTGCGAATGAAGTATTGGGTGCTGCTGTTGTGAAATAAGATTGATCTCCATTGTTGGAGCCGTGTCCGAAATATTGTAAAGCTCCAACGGTAGTAGCTCCGGAAAGGACTCCAACTACTGCAAATGGTAATAGTTTTTTTAAAGTACTCTTCATTGTATATCTTTCTTGTTTATTAATTAATTTTCTTTTTATGTTTTTGAGTAAACAAATTTAATGTTAAATAAGTAAGCAATTAGTATGCTATGTTTCAATTTTAACTAAAATTTAACGGCTATTATATGATTTTGTGCCTTATGTCATAATTGTTAATGTCACAGTTAACAAAACTTAAAAAAAAATTAAAGAAAATATGGCAGACTTATCATACATAGTGATCTGATTTTCATTGCTGGCAGGTTACTGATTATTGTTCGTGATTGGTGTCATAAATATACTTAATTCTAAAATGATTATCTTTGCAAAAATTTTTATTCTCACTTAAAACGTTTATAGCATGCAACTGTATAACACCTTAAGCGCAGAAGAAAGAGCTCAACTTATTGATGAAGCCGGTAAAGACCGTCTTACCTTGTCTTTCTATGCGTATGCCAAAATCGAAGACCCCAAAAAATTTCGCGACGAACTATTTATAGCCTGGAATGCCCTTGATGCTCTTGGCCGTATTTATGTTGCTACAGAAGGAATTAATGCTCAGATGAGTGTTCCTGCAGATCAGTTTGAGGCTTTTCGTGATACGCTGGAAGTTTATGACTTCATGAAAGGAATCCGTTTGAATGTAGCGGTAGACCAGGACAATTACTCATTTTTAAAATTAACCATAAAAGTCAGAAACAAAATTGTTGCTGACGGTTTGAATGACGAAACTTTTGATGTGACCAACAAAGGAATTCACTTAAAAGCTCAGGAATTCAATAATATGCTGGAAGATCCCAATACCATTGTTGTAGATTTCAGAAATCACTACGAAAGTGAAGTAGGGCATTTTGAAGGTGCCATTACTCCGGATGTGGAAAATTTCAGAGAAAGTTTACCCATCATCAATGAACAGCTACAGGATTTTAAAGAAGATAAAAACCTGTTGATGTACTGTACCGGAGGAATCCGTTGTGAAAAAGCCAGTGCGTACTTCAAACACCAGGGTTTCAAAAATGTTTATCAATTGGAAGGAGGTATCATTGAATATACACGCCAGATCAAAGAAGAAGGAATAAAAAGTAAATTCATTGGTAAAAACTTTGTATTTGACCACCGACTAGGGGAGAGAATTACAGATGATATTATTGCACAATGCCACCAGTGTGGAAAACCTTGTGATAATCATACCAATTGTGCCAATGATGCCTGTCATTTGTTGTTTATCCAATGCGACGACTGTAAAGCTGCGATGGAAAACTGCTGTTCTACGGAATGTCTGGAGACCATTCATTTGCCGTGGGATGAACAGGTGAAACTGAGAAAGGGATTACAGGTTGGAAATAAAGTATTCAGAAAAGGAAAATCAGATGCCCTGAAATTTAAAAACTCAGGAGATTTAACTGATAAGCCTTTAGCAAAAGCTGAGACAAAAAATATCCGTCAGAAGATTGCTGTTAAAAAGAATTGATTGGAAAGGCAGAACATTACTACTCAAAATCAAAGATTGCACAGTTTTTAATTGAACATAAGGATTTATCAGTGGGTGATAAAGTATTGATCTCAGGTCCTACAACGGGAGAGCAGGAAGTCACCATTACTGAAATCTATGCTAACGGAGGGCCTTGTGAAACGGCAAACATTGGAGATCAGATTACTTTTGCGCTGCCATTCAGAGTTCGTTTATCTGATAAATTGTACAGAATTGTGCAAAACGCATAATTCATAGCTGTCAATACAGTTATTTCTGTTTTAACAACTTAATAATCCCAGACTTGAAATGACAAAAAGCGGAAAAATAGAACTGATGTCTCCTGCAGGAGATTTCATATCACTTCAGGCGGCTATAGATAACGGTGCAGACTCTGTCTATTTTGGTGTTGAACAACTCAACATGCGTGCAAGAGCAACAATGAACTTCACCATTGATGATCTGCCGGAAATCGCCAGAAGATGTGCTGAAAAAGGAGTAAGAACGTATCTGACCCTTAACACCATCATCTATGATCATGATCTTTCTATCGTCAGAACACTTTTAGATAAAGCGAAGGAGGCCGGTCTTACAGCAGTGATTGCAATGGACCAGGCTGTAATTTCTTATGCAAGGCAAATTGGTATGGAGGTGCATATTTCCACCCAGATTAATATAACCAATATTGAAACCGTAAAATTCTATGCTCTTTTTGCTGATACCATGGTGATGAGCCGTGAATTAAGTATCAGCCAGATCAAAAAAATCTGTACTCAGATTGAAAAAGATCAGGTAAAAGGACCTTCCGGTCATCTTGTTGAAGTGGAGATTTTCGGGCATGGTGCTTTATGTATGGCAGTATCCGGGAAATGTTATCTGAGCCTGCATTCCCATAATTCTTCAGCAAACAGAGGGGCCTGTAAACAGAACTGCCGGAAAAAATATACTGTGATTGATCAGGAGTCAGGTTTTGAAATTGAACTTGATAATGAATATATGATGTCTCCCAAAGACCTTTGTACTATTGGTTTCCTGAATCAGATTGTGGATGCCGGTGTGAAAGTCTTGAAGATAGAAGGAAGAGGAAGGGCTCCTGAATATGTAGCAACAGTTACAAAATGTTATAGAGAAGCAATTGACAGTATTGCCGAAGGAACGTTTTCTCAGGAAAAAGTGGATGAATGGATGAAACTTCTGGAGACCGTATACAACAGAGGCTTCTGGAGTGGTTATTATCTTGGGCAGGAGCTGGGTGACTGGTCTTCAAACTCCGGTTCCAGTGCAACACAAAAGAAAGTCTATATTGGAAAAGGAAGGCATTTCTACCCGAAATCCAATATCGCAGAATTTGTGGTTGAGGCCTATGATATTTCTGTAGGAGACAGTGTCCTTATACAGGGACCCACTACAGGATCACAGGAAATGGTCATTGAAAGTATGATCGTTGATCAGAAGACAGGAGCAGACAAGGCAACAAAGTCTGATGTGATTACTTTCCCTACGAAGTTCCGTGTACGGCCAAGTGACAAATTATATAAAATTGTTAAAGCGTAATGGTCATTGCTACACTTCAGAGAGATAAATGTATTGGTTGTAATTACTGTGTTGAATTCGCTCCGGAATATTTTAGAATGTCTAAAAAAGATGGTAAATCAGTATTGCTTAAGACGATTGATAAAAAGGCTTCTACACGTTAAAACACCAGACCACGAAGCGTTTGAATATTTGGAGAGAGCCGCCAACGCCTGTCCTGTGAAAATTATTTCTGTAAGAATTACTTGATCATTATGCTGAAAGCTGAGCTTAGAAAAAAATATACCCAAAAAAGGAAAGCCTTGTCTCCAGATGAGACTTTTCTGTTATCTGAGAAGATTTTTGAAAATTTCATTCAATATTTTAAGCCAAAAGAATCAGAAAAAGTACACGTTTTTATCCCGATTCCGGCAAGGAAAGAAATTGATACCCAAATCTTCATTCAATATTTTTTAGCGCACAACATCCGTGTTTATGTTCCTAAAATTGTTGGGGATAAGCTTATTAATATTGAGATTTCTGAAGATACTGTTTTTGAAACCAACAATTGGGGGATCTCAGAACCTGTTTCCAATGAAGATTCCGGCGAAAAATACTTTCATTATGTGATTACGCCTTTGTTGTATTGCGACAAAAAAGGGAATAGAGTAGGCTATGGTAAAGGATTTTATGATAGCTTGTTTCAAAGTATATCTGAGGAGACCAAAAAAATCGGAGTCAATTACTTTGACCCCGATGAATATGTGGATGATGTCTGGGAAAACGATATTCCCCTGGACTATTTGGTTACTGCTGCTGAAGTGCTGTCTTTCTTAAGCGGTTTGGAATAAAAATCTAAAAAGTAAAATTTAAATTCTTTTTTAAGTTTGGAAGTTGAAAGCAGAATATACTGTGCATTCTTTTCAAAGCTCCCTAAAGACTTATTTTTATTATCAAAGTATTCCACATTGAACTTGGCGTAGTCTAATGTATCTTTTTTATAAAATTCTTTATAGACATTCAGGTTACTCACTTTAGCTGTTTTTGCTTTCATGCTGTCCAGTTCTTTCAGCAGCCTTTTAAACGTCAGAGAATCCGGTTTGTGGAAATAGCTTTCCATTTGTGAATAAATCACGGTATCTATTTCTGTATTTCTGTTTCCGCTGAGATATAAGGTAGACAGATCAAGAAGCTCCTGAACTTTCTGCTTGGTGATGGAATTAATCGCCTGCATACTATCCATCTGTACGGCAGGATAGCTTTTTTCATTGTTGCTGTTTCGTAGTTTATCGAGGTCGCTCACCTCTGATGTTTTATTATTACATGCAATAAATAAAGTCAGAAGCACGGTGAAAATTAAAAAATTACTTATTCTTTTCATCTGTGGTAGCAATTTTAAATTTGATGGATACAATTTTACCTTTGGTATCCTTTTTCATTTCTATTACATTCAGGTTTTTCAGAGAGGTCGTTGGAGTCGTTACCAGCGTGATATACTTCTGCTTATCCAGTCTTTCAATGCCATAAGTATCATTATCATATACCTGATAAATTACTGCATTGTTGCTGATCAGGTTTTCAAGCTGATTTCTTTTTTGCTTGATAAGAGCAACCTGCTCATCCGGATTTCCTCCTTTGATGTCTTTTATAGAGAAATAATAAACCGCCATCTTATAATCATCCGGCTTTAGTTCTATTTTTTCTTCTTCAGGGGCATTTTCAAGATTTCTGTTCACTTCCAGAGGCTCATAGAAGGGAGCACTGATTCGCATTTTTAAATTTTTATCCTTGGTAGAATAATAAAAACATTCGCCTGGTTTTATTTTATACATCAACGGAGATTCATTTTCCTTCACTACCATTATTTCTAAAGTATTGATCACAGAAACACCTCTGTCCTTATCAATGAAACAATATTTATAAGTTTTTGAAAAAAGTACATCTTTAAAACCTAAAAGACCGGTAATCGTAATCAAAACTGAAGTAACAAGTGCCCAGGCATTCTTTTTGAAGAAATTTTTCTTAGGCGGAACAGTTGAAATTTCTATCTCATTTGTTATTGTTTTGTTTTGTGTAATTTGTTGATTTTCAGTATTCGATTTTTGTAAATCAGTATTTTCTGGGGTCCTGATTTCAACTTTTTTAGGTTGAAGTTCAATTTTTGGAAGTTCAGGAGCTTCAGAAACTGTTTTTTCAAGTTCTTCGAGATCTTCGTCTTCAAAATTTTCATTTTCCTGAAGTAATTCACCCGCAAAAAGATGCTGTTTCTTGAAATCGTACCATGAGTTGTAACCCGCATAAATGCTCAATAAATTGAGCATGTCTATTCTTGGTAGTTTAGTAACCGGTGAAGTTTTAAAATAAGTGTAAAATGACTTTTCACTGATGTTTCCTTTCGCTTTTTTTCGAAGGTCTTCCTGAAAATATATAATATCTATACCCTTCCACTTGGATATGTCATCCTGCGAAGGGGTATATTCTTTTAAGTATTGACCCTGAACATCCTTTTTTAGCTGTTCAAAGTGTAATAGATCTAAATCTGTCAATTTTTCAAAAAATAATTAAATTGTTGATTATCAGCTATGTTTTTTTGTAAAACTATTTTACAAAGGTATTACAATTATTTTCATAGACAAATTTTCTAACTGCTCTACCTTTGTCTTGTTCAAATAACAGAACAGAAGAAAATTTTATAAAACAATATTAACAAAATTAAATTTAATTTATTATGAAAAAGTCATTATTCGTAGCTGCTATCGCTGCAATCTCTCTAGTTGCTTGTAAAAAAACTGAAGCTACTGCTACTGAAGGTACAACTGATTCTGCTGCTGCTACTGTAGCTGATTCTGCTGCTGTAGTTTCTGATTCAGCTGCTAAAGTTGTTGATTCTGCTGCAACTACTGCTGTAGAAGCTACTAAAGATGCTGCTGCTGCTACTACTGCTGCTGGTGCTGAAGTTGCTAAAGATGCTGCTAAAGGTGCTGCTGACGCTGCTAAAGGAGCTGCTGATGCTGCTAAAGGAGCTGCTGATGCTGCTAAAGATGCTGCTAAGAAATAATTCTAGCATACGCTTAACAATAAAAGAACCGTTTCACCCAGTGAAACGGTTCTTTTATGCTTAGTCATAGCGAGCTAAAGGCGAAGCAATCTCTTTCATATCAAAATCAGATCAGGAATAGCTTATCCCTTCTTCTGTTTCAAAGATTCATAGCAGGTAATAGCTACTGCATTACTCAGGTTTAAAGAATCAATACTTCCTGCCATCGGAATTAAAGTGTTTTTTCCTTTTCCAATCCAGAAATCACTCAATCCGGAATGTTCCGTCCCGAATAATACGGCAGAACGCTGTCTGAAATCTCTCTTATAAATGTCTTCAGCACTTTCATCCATCAGCGTAGTGTAGATGTTGAAACTGTTTTTCTGCAGGAATTCCAATGTTTCCGTATTTTCAGCCTGATAGACTTCCATTCCGAACAGGCATCCTACACTGGATCTGATCACATTAGGGTTGTAGAAATCGGTTTTCCCGTCAGCAACAATCAGGGCATCAATACCAAATGCCTCACAGCTTCTTAAAATAGCGCCAAGATTTCCCGGTTTTTCCACGCCTTCTACAATGATTATTGTAGCATCTTCTTTAGGAACAAATGATGAAAGTGAATTTTCTTTGGTATGGTAAATGCCGATAATTCCTTCGGAACTTCCTCTGTAAGCGATTTTTTCATATACCTTCTCACTTACATAATGGATTTTTCCATCGGGAAGAGTTCCTTTAAAGATATTTTCAGAGATAAAGAACTCCAGCGGCTCAAAATCATACTGCATGGCTCTTTCATTTTCCTGCTGTCCTTCTACTACAAAAACTTTTGATTTTTTACGAAACCTGTTGTCAGTAAGAAGCTTAGTGACATTTTTTATTTTATCGTTTTGAAAACTTTCTATCAACATGCTGCAAAATTATGCAAAATTTATGATTGAACTTCTCTGGTTTTAATAAAAAGGTTTTTCCATGTCATCTCCAGTGGAATTTTATTTTTTCTTTTATAATAGATAATGACCAAGATCAAGACGACAATGGATAACAATTTATAGAGGTTTCCATAGAAATTTCCGGAAACGTTTTCCGAAATATTAAAAATTTCCCAGTACAAATTCATAAAAAAATGAAGGAAAATGGCGGTCCATAAGTTATACTCTGATTCAAAATATGCCCAGGCAAAGAATATTGACCCTAAAAATGTAATGGTAAATATTTCGGTAAGTTCTATTAAGTTTTGGCTTTGATACAAATGTACCTGTGCAAAAAGTAAAGATCCTGGTAATGCGGATGATAAAAATCCAAGTCGTGTAAATCTGTATAGTATTCCAATAAGAAAAGCTCTGAAAATAATTTCTTCAAAAAATGCTGATGAAAGAGTATTGATATACAGAGATTCAAAATTTATTTTTGAGATTGTTTTAAAATGAATCAGGTATCCAATGAGCATAGGAGTAGTTCCGGTAAGTGCTAACACAAATCCTTTGATAATGGGTTTGTTTAATGAGAACAGATCAAGGATATTTCTTTGAGGTAACAGAATTTTTAACGTGACTATCAATGGAATTAATGTTACCGAATAAGCAATTATATGGGCTATTGCTTTACTGTGAAACAGATCTTTTGAGAAAGTCTGTATGGTTTTAAAAAAGAGAAAATCGAAGAAATAATAGGCTGTAAACCCTAGAATAAAGATGGAAAAGAAGCGGATGTTTTTACTCATGTCTGTTAATTTTGAGCAAAAATGTAGCTTTAAATCAATGCTTTCAAGTTAATGTGATCAATGACAAAGAATAGTGACGAATGACAAAAATTATGAATGCTGCTGTTGCAATTGAGGAATAACTGAAGGAATAAAACTTCTTGAAACAGGAATTTCAAAATCGATTTCCGGAAGAACTAATTTATAACCCTGAGCATTTCCTTTGAGTTTCTTTACCCTTCCAAGATTGACAATATAAGAACGGTGGCATTTTTTGACAGAACTTGTTTCGATTTGTTGTAAAACATTGGTTAAACTTATTCTGATCAATGCTTTTTTTAAGCTGTTGTTTTCTAAAAAGTAAAATGTACAATAGTTTTCCATAGACTGAACGCAAAGAAAATCTTTTTTATTCATGACAAGCTCGGTATTCTGGGCTGATATTTTTAACAGATTTTGTCGTTCTGCAGGAGGCGAAACGGGAAGGTGTTGAGAAATGTCGCGGGCTTTCTTTTCATGAATAGTCTTTAAATAGATATACCGTGATAAAATATAGATGATAGAAATAGGAATTCCGACAGCCAAAGTATACAGGAACATATAAAAGTAATTGACTATATCCAGTTTTACATGGCTCAAGAATAATGAATTGTAAAAGTAGGATAGAATAGAACCCGTACATAGAATGAAAGTTATTTTTAAGAGTTCCGAACCAATATTCCAGTTGCTGAAACGGGAAGTTATAAGATTGGCCATTAAAAATGCAGTTCCAAAGATTATGCAATAGGGAAAAAGTAATACAAATTTATAGGGATGCTGAAAGTTTTCCGTACCAAAAGGCTGAAAAATAATCAGAAATAAATAAACAGCAGCTCCTGCTCCCAGTGAAGAAACAAAAATTTCTTTGAAAGATTCGGATTTGGGGTATGGATGTGCTGTAAATGAAAACATAAATCCAGATTTAGCTTTCTAATGTTTCAATAAAATTGCCGTTGTCAATAAGACTTTGTGGTAGCTCTTTTTTATTTTTAATGCCTAATGATTTTAATTTCTGAGTCTGGATCACCAGGTTGTCATTTCCGGTATGAAGCTGTTTGTAAGCATCATTGAATACATTTTTCGCCTGATCCAGATTTCTGCCTACTTTTTCCAGGTTTTCTACAAAACCTACGAATTTGTCATAAAGTCTGGCTCCTCGATCAGCAATTTCAATAGAATTTCGGTTTTGATATTCGCGTTTCCAAAGATCGGCAATCAGCTTAAGAGAAGTGATCAGATTGCTTGGATTAAGCAGAAGGATTCTTCTTTCATAGGCATAGTTCCAAAGGTTCTGGTCTGCCTGCATTGCCGCAATATAAGCCGGTTCACTCGGAATAAACATCATCACGAAATCCAGTGATTTTCCATAGTCATCGTATGCTTTTTGACTGAGTTGATTAATATGATTCTTGATAGATCCGAGGTGCTGGCTCAGTTTTATGGCGTAAACATCAGCATCAGTTTCGTCAACCAATTCTGTGAAAGCAGTCAGAGATACTTTAGAATCAATGATGACATTTCTTTCATCCGGGTATTTTACAACAGCATCAGGACGCATTTTCTTTCCGGAGAATTCAGAAAATAAAGCTTTATTGTCTTCATCGCGCAATTCATGTTCGAGAAAATATTCTCTTCCTTTTACCAATCCTGATTTTTCAAGAATACTTTCCAGAATCATCTCGCCCCAGTTTCCCTGAGTTTTGCTTTCTCCTTTCAGGGCACGGGTTAATTTTTTGGCATCTTCGGAAATCTGCTGGTTTAGTTCTGCCAGTTCTTTCACCTTTTCTGCAAGGGAGAAACGTTCTTTATTTTCCTTTTCGTAAGCTTCGTTGACTCTATTTTTTAAATCCGCGATTTTCTCCTGAAAAGGTTCAAGGATATTTTTTAAGTTATTTTGATTTAAGGTAGTAAACTTTTCAGTTTTTTCTTCTAAAATTTTATTGGCAAGATTTTCAAACTGAAGTTTAGAATCTTCCTGAATTTTAACAATTTCTTCTTTCTGGGTGTCAAGAGATTGTTGAAGACCTTCATTTTTGGCAGAAAGTTCAGAGTTTTTAGCATAAAGAGTCTGTTTTTCAAGAATGTGAGTTTCTATCTGAGAAGTCTGCCTCTGATTGATTTGTTTTAACTCCTGAAACTGAAGATTTAAGGATGAATATTCGGCAGAGATTTTAGAAAATTCATTTTTAAGGTCATCCAATAGATCCTGCTGCAGCATATTGGCTTCTTTCTCTTTACTGATGATTTGATTAAGCTCCTGAATTTTCTGGTTTGAATTTTCAAGATCAGATTGGGTTTTAATGGATAAAGTGTTCAGTGCATCATAAGAACTTCTTGAAACCATTGACGATTTTAGTACAAAGTATAGTATAACAGCGCCCAGTACACCACCGGCAATCAATCCAATAATTAAATATATCATCTCCATCTTCCAAAATTATGAAAAAAGGTCGGAAGCTGGAAACGGGATGTTGGAAGTTCCTTTTGGACAGATAAGAACTGATTTTTTTTACAATTAAATTCAATGTTTTTTAAAGGGAAATAAAATGGAAACAATCGCTTTATAAAATTCCATTACCTCTCGCTTCCGGCCCCCAGCTTTCTTTCTGAATTAGAATACCTATATTTATGGGAAATTTCAGAGACTTATGAATATTTTGCTGGTAGAAGATGATCAAAGAATCAGTAATTTCCTGATAAAAGGCCTTTCCGAGGCTGGCTATAATACAACCCTGGCAGATTCCGGGGAAAAGGCACGCGAACTTCTTCATACCTATGATTTTGATATTATTTTAATGGACATCATGCTTCCCGGACTGGATGGAATGCAGCTTACCCAGATCATCAGATTTAAAGGAAACTATACTCCGATTTTGGTTTTAAGTGCCCTGAACAGTCCTGATGATAAAATCAAAATGCTCGATATGGGTGCTGATGATTATTTATCCAAACCCTTCCATTTTGAAGAATTGATTTCAAGGATTAAAGCTTTAACCAGAAGAAATAAAATGAGCTACCAAAAGGAGGATCAATATTTATCATGCGGAAATATTGTGATTGATACAGATCTTCATAAAGTAACTCAGAATGATAAGGAAATAGAATTTTCCCCTACGGAATACAAACTGTTTACTTTTCTGATGGAGAATAAAAATAAAGTGTTGAGCAGAACCCAGATTTTACATAAGGTATGGGGAATTGATTTCGATAATACAACGAATGTAGTAGATGTTTATATTTCCTATGTCCGTAATAAGATTGATGAGACAGAACAGAAAATTATTCATACAGTAAAAGGAACCGGATATTTGATCAAAGACTGAAGATGACGCTAAGAAGTAGATTTACCCTTATTTCAAGCCTCTCATTTGGCATCGTTTCTATCATCACATCTGCGGTGATATTTTTTGCCTATTATGACAGTACCAAGATTTTCTATTTTGAAAAGCTCAGAAATACGGCTCTTATCTCTGCTATTTATTATCTTGAAAAGGATGAACTCCCGAAAGACCGACATGCCCAGATTAAAAAAGAATACAACCATCTGATTCAGAATAACAGGGTAGCGGTTTATAATCAGAATAATGAAGTTACCTTTGGACATAACCTGAACGATAAGAATATAAAGCTTTCCCATTTGCAGGCTGTCCGAAAAAACAAAGGAATACAGTTTATGTCTGATAATCAATTCTACTATGGAATTTTTTATCCTGATAACCAAGGTGACTTTGTGGTTTTTGTGAAGTCTTCCAACGATTCTTTCCAGTCGCAGATTCTGAGGCTTGCTATTATCATGCTTTCTGTATTGTTGATCGGGCTTCTCGCAATCTATTTTCTGAGCAGATACCTTTCTAAAGTAGTTTATAAACCTATCTCCAATGTAGTAGAACGGATCAATAAAGTAGAGTATAATAACATTTCTACGGCAATTATTACTTCTACCAATACCAATGACGAGATTGAAGATTTGATAAAGTCCTATAATAAACTGTTGGGCAGAATCTCTGAAAATGTACTCTTGCAGCAGAACTTTATCAATTATGTTTCCCATGAATTCAAAACACCTTTAGCAGCGATTTCTGGAAATCTGGAGGTGTTTGCCCAAAAAGACCGTACACCGGAAGAATACAGGGAAGTGGCTAAAGAGTCATTGGAAAATGTATATGAGATTGAAAATATTCTCAACAATCTTTTACTGATGTCCGGAATGACAAAGCTTGAGTCTTCTCACAAACCGATGAGAGTGGATGAACTGGTCTGGAAGATTTATGAGAAATTAGAACCCAAAGCAAAGGAAGGCCGTTCATCCATTAAAATACAGCTTCAGGTAACGAAACCTGCTTTGCTGGAATTTCCCGGAAATGAAACTCTGCTGTATCTGGCATTATATAATATTGTAGAAAACGCGATCAAATATTCCTTTGATAAACCTGTAGTGATTACCTTATCAGAAAAGGGCAATCAGTTATATATCGAGGTCAGAGATGAAGGAAGAGGAATTCCGGCTGATGATCTTGTGAAAATATCTGAGACTTTCTACAGAGGAAAAAATGTAGATACTGTAAAAGGCAGCGGAATTGGTTTATCGCTTTCAAAAAGTATTTTTGACCATCATCATATAGTGATGAAAATTGATTCTACGGTCAATGTGGGAACCAATGTTCTCCTGGAATTTCCTGCCCATTCATAATCGTGTTATTTGTGAAAAGATTTGTGTTTTTCGTGTTTTAAAAAAGTTCTAATCAAACTCTAATGTTGAACTAACCGAATTTTAATTTTCTTTACAATTCCCTCTAATCTTAGACAAATAGCTTTGTGGTCTTAAAATAAGAGACTTTGAAGAAGCTATTTTTTACCCTATTTTATATTCATTGTTTCAGTTTCTTTTCAGCACAGATTTCAGATACCCTGAAAGTTGGAAGAAAGGAAGCTGAAACTATCTTTTTGGCTAAAAACCTTGACCTTATTGCTCAGAAGCTTGAAATTTCACAAGCAGAAGCAAGAGCTGTTCAGGCTAAATACTGGCCTAACCCTACATTGAGTATCAGTGAAGTCAATCTATGGAGAACTTATGACATAGAAGAACAGCCGGCATTGATCGGAAACTGGGGAAAAAATACTCAGATTTCTGCGGAAATAGAACAGGTGATTCAGACTGCGGGTAAAAGGCGAAAAAATATTGAGCTCCAGAAAATAGAAGTGGAAGGAGAGAAGTATGAGTTACAGGAAGTTTTACGTGAACTTAAAAAAACACTCAGAAATACCATTACCGAAATTCTTTACAATCAGGAACAGCAAAAAATCTATCAAGGGCAAATTACTTCCATTGAGAAATTAACGAAATCCTACAATAATCAATTAAACCTCGGGAATATCAGTAAAGCTGAATATGTCCGCTTAAAAGCACAGGAAATTGAATTCAAGAAGAAGCTGATTTCATTAAAACAGGAAATCGAAGATCAGCAGGTAGAGCTTAAAGCCTTATTGATGCTGCCTTCTCAATCTTACCTGGTGATAACAGATTCATTTGTGATGCCTGAAAAACAACTTTCTGAGTTGGAAGTGAGCCAATGGATAGACAAGGCAAAAGAAAACCGCCCCGATATTATGATCTCGAAAAATAAAGAGAAACATGCTGCAAAAAACCTGGAACTTCAAAATGCCATGAAAACTCCTGACGTTGCTGTTTCTATAGGATACGACCGTGGAGGAAATATCATGAAAGACTTTATAGGATTAGGGGTTTCTATGGATCTTCCCATTTTCGACCGTAATAAAGGGAATATCCAGGAAGCAAGGCTTGAGATTGAGAAAAGCAAACTGGAGACCCGTAAAAATATACTGAAATCTGAGAATGAAATTGTCTCTGTTTTCAGAAATTATATCAGAACACAGCAGGTTTCAGAAGAGATTGATGGCAATTATGAATCTACTCTGGACGGTTTGTTAGTAAGCCACGAGAAAAATTTCAGACTAAGAAATATCAGTATGCTTGAGTATATGGATTTTCTGGATACCTACATCGGAAATAAAATGATCATCCTGGATACTAAAAAAGAATTGAACCAATACTACGAAAACCTGCAGTATGTTGTAGGACAAGATTTATAAGATATGAACAAAAATATTACTAAATACACCGCTGCAGCTTATTTGTCTGCCCTCATCATTTTTACAGGCTGTGCCGGAAAACAGGAAAATAAAGAAGCTGAAAAAAGTTATTGCATCAGTAAAGAACTTAAAAAAGATATTAAACTGGCCAAAGCAGAACTGCTTCCCATAGAAGAAAGTATTACGCTTACCGGGGAAGTGGAAAGCAATTCTGATAAAACGGTTCCTTTTGTAAGTCTTGTAGACGGAGTCGTGATGGATACCTATTTCTCACTTGGTGATTATGTAAAAAAAGGACAAACGTTGGCAAGCGTAAAGAGTACAGCTGTGAATGAAATGCAGGATGATACTCAAACTTTACAGGCTCAGCTGGCCGTTGCGAAAAGAAAGTTGTCTTCTGTAGAAGCCATGTATAAAGATGACATTGCCTCTCAGAAGGATTTGCAGGAAGCACGTTCCGAAGTAGCCATCTTGCAATCCAATATTTCTAAAACACAGAAAAATATGCAGCTGTATTCCGCAGGAGGAAATACGATTCAGATAAAAGCTCCGGCAGATGGATATGTGATTTCAAAGAATATTTCCAAAGGAATGCCTGTTACTGCGGGAGGAGATCAACTGTTTACCATTTCCAATCTGGATAAAGTATGGGTAATGGCCAATGTGTATGCTACCAACATGAGGCATGTTTATGTGGATCAGCCGGTAGTGGTAAAAACGCTTGCCTATCCTGATGACAGTTTCTCCGGAAAGATCAATACGATTTCCCAGGTTTTCAATGAAAACGAAAGGGTACTCAAAGCCAAGATCATCATGGATAATAATGGAATGAAACTGAGACCGGGAATGTCTGCAGATGTTGTATTGCCAGTTAATTCACAAAACAAAAGCGCACTGGCTATTCCAGCAAAGGCTTTAATCTTCGATAATAACCAAAGCTATGTAGTGGTTTACAAGAAAGACTGTGAACTGGAGATCAGACCCGTAGCAGAGATTGCTTCCAACAGCCAGTATATTTATGTAGAAGGAAATTTAAAACCAGGTGAAAACGTCATTGCTTCCAACGGACTATTGATTTATGAGAACCTGAAAAACCAATTAAATAATTCCACGAAGTAATGCGAAAATTTGTACAGAATATAGTTTCCTTCTCATTAAAAAACTCACTGATTGTTCTTTTGGGAACTTTTCTTTTGCTGGCCGGAGGAATCTATTCCTATATGCATACACCTATTGAAGCATTTCCGGATGTTACCAATACAAGGGTACGAGTTATTACCCAATGGCCGGGGAGAAGTGCTGAGGAAATTGAAAAATTCGTCACCTTACCCATTTCCAAAGAAATGAATGCTATCCCGAATAAAACTTCGGTGCGTTCTATTTCTTTATTCGGATTGTCTGTGGTGACAGTTATTTTTGATGATCATGTGAATGATTTTTATGCCCAGCAGTATGCTTCCAATAAACTGGGAAATGTAGAGCTGCCTACCGGAGCAGAATATAGTATTGAGCCTCCTTCAGGAGCTACCGGTGAAATTTACAGATATATTATCAAGAGTAAACTGCCGATCAAAGAAGTAACCGCTATTCAGGATTGGGTAGTGGAAAGAGAATTGCTTGCCGTCCCTGGTGTGGCAGATGTGGTAAGCTTTGGTGGAGAAGAAAAAACCTATGAAATAAAAATTAATCCTACGGAATTACACAATTACGACCTTTCCCCCCTGGATGTGTATGAAGCGGTTTCGAAGAGTAATATCAATGTAGGAGGAGATGTAGTGGCAAAAGGTGATCAGGCTTATGTAGTGCGGGGGATCGGTCTTTTGGAGAAAAAAGAAGATATTGAGAATATTCAGATCGAGGTCAAAGGTTCTACCCCTATTTTGGTGAAACACGTAGCGGAAGTAAAAGTTTCTGCAAAACCTAGATTAGGGCAGGTAGGATACAACAAAGACAATGATGTTGTAGAAGGAATTGTGATCATGCTTCGAGGGGAAAACCCAAGTGAAGTCATTGCAAGACTGAAAGACAGAATAGAAGAACTGAATGGGGGAGAATTGCCAGGTGATGTTCAGATTGTTCCCATCATTGACCGTACAGAACTTGTAAATACAACGGTTCATACCGTGTCCAAAAACCTTATTGAAGGAGTTATTCTCGTTTCCATTATTGTATTCATTTTCCTTTACAACTGGAGAACAACCTTTATTGTAGCATCAGTTATTCCTCTGGCTTTCCTGTTTGCTATTATTATGTTGAAAATTCAGGGTCTCCCGGCCAACCTGATTTCCATGGGAGCACTGGACTTTGGGCTGCTTTTGGAAGGAACACTGGTTATTGTCGAACACGTCTTTGTCGCCCTTGAACTTAAAGCGAAAAAGATTGGACTGCGGAGATTTAACAAAATTTCAAAACTGGGAATCATCAAGAAAAGCGCAGGAAGTGTAGCAAGTTATATTTTCTTTGCCCTGTTGATTCTGATCGTTGCGCTGATGCCGATTTTCTCTTTCCAGAAAGTTGAAGGAAAAATGTTCTCACCATTAGCATTTACTCTTGGGTATGCATTATTAGGATCATTGATTTTAAGTTTGACCTACGTTCCGGCAATGTGTAAACTGCTATTGACAAAAAATATTGAAGAGAAAGAAAACTTTATTTCAAGATTCTTCAGAGTTAATATCTACAGAATCTACGAGTTCAGTGACCGCCACAAAAAAGGATTCATTGTTGGTTTCGTTGCTTTGCTTGCCGTGTGTGGATGGAGATTTTCCAATTATGGATCTGAGTTTTTGCCCAAACTGAATGAAGGTGCAATTTATGTAAGAGCGACCCTTCCCAACAGTGTCAATCTGGATGAATCTGTAAGGTTAACTAAAGAGATGAAGGAGATTCTCATGAAGTATGATGAAGTAAAATTTGTCATGACCCAGACAGGTCGTCCTAATGATGGAACCGATCCCACCGGATTTTTCAATATCGAATTTAATATTCAGCTGAAGCCAGAAAATGAATGGAAGAAAAAAATATCCAAAGAAGAACTTCTTGAAGAAATGAGAATCTCCCTTGAGAAATTTCCGGGTATCAATTTTGGATTCAGCCAGCCGATACAGGATAATGTGGAAGAATATGTAGCAGGAGTAAAAGCTCCGTTGGTCATTAAAATTTTTGGAAATGACTTATTTGAGCTGGAAAATTACGCCAATAAAGTAGCTAATTCGATCAGAACAGTTCCGGGAATATCGGACGTCAATGTTTTCAAAAATATCGGACTTCCGGAATTGAGAATACAGCTTCACGATTCCAAAATGGCAAAATATGGTGTCTCCACAGCAGATGCACAGGCCGTCATCGAAATGACCATCGGAGGGCAGGCCGCTACCAAGTTTTATGAACAGGAGAGAATGTTTGACGTAATGCTCAGGTTTGAAAAAGATTACAGAGATACGCCTGAAAAAATGGGAAATATTTTGATCCCGACTCAGGACAATAAAAAAGTTCCGCTGAAAGAAATTGCAACCATTGATTATCATACCGGACCATCATTTATTTACCGTGAAGGAAACAGCAGATATATCGGAGTTGGATTTAATATTGAAGGACGCGATCTGGGAAGTACCATTAAAGAAGCCAAAGCGAAAGTAGATCAAGAAGTGAAGCTTCCGAAAAAGCATAAAATGACGTGGGCCGGAGAATTTGAAAGTAAAGAAAGAGCCGCAAAACAGCTGGCTATGGTAGTACCGATTTCTTTAGTTCTTATTCTGATGCTGTTGTACTTTAATTTCGGAAATATAAAAGATACGCTGATTTCATCCATTACACTCGCATTTGCATTTATCGGAGGATTCTTATCCCTTTGGTTTACGGGAACCATCTTCGGAATTTCAGCGGGAATCGGTTTCATTATCCTTTTCGGAGTGGCAACCATAGACGGTATTGTTCTGATCGGGGTTATGAAAGAAAACCTACAAAACAGGATGTCCCTCAAAGAATCCATAGCTCAGGGAGTGAAAAGCAGAATCCGTCCGGTGGTGATGATTGCCCTGATGGGATCTATGGGACTTCTTCCGGCAGCTATGTCAAACGGAATGGGATCAGAAATTCAGAAGCCTTTAGCCATTATGATTGTAGGTGGATTGATCGTCTGTATGCTGCTGTCATTTACAATTCTACCTATCATTTTCCATTATGCCTACCGTAAAAAGCATAAGGAAGCAATATAGTTTCTTTTATTTTGTTCATTATGAGGCCGGGATCCGTGAGGAAGATCCCGGCCTTTTTATTAGGAGTTTTTTGTAGATTCTAAAATCTCAATATTTTTTACCACATCACTGCTTTCACATTTTTTTAATTCTTTTAAAAGAGCAGGAGTGAGGATCTTCGGATTCAGAATTTGGGTGGCAACTTTAGCGGCTGCGTAATCAACAATACCGATCACAGATTCTCTTAGGAAATTTGGAGTGTTGGAAGCGATAACTGCTGTTGCCCAGGAAGTATCTCTTGCTTTGGATATGGCAAAGTCAAGGACAGCATTATCTTTTCCATTAGAAAGTTTGTCCACAAGATCCACAGGATAACATATTTTGTTTAAAGAATCCTGTACGTTCTGATTAATGGAAGCAATGACAGTATTAATGTTCTCAAAATCCTTTTTCAAGGGGGTTATTTTCCGGTAAGGCATTATGGTGGCTGCAGAAATACCCAGATCCAGATTGATGTGTGCATTCATCCCAAGAAATATATGCTGTAATATCAAAAGATTCCTGTTTTTAGCAGCTTCAAAAGCGATGTACCATGAGTTGGTGCATCTTTCATTTTTACTGTAGCTTTCCCACGCCTGAAGATATCTTTGTGCAAACGCAATATCAAGCAATGTCATTCTGGGATTATCTTCAAATTTTTTCTGCTGAATTCCTTTCAGAACCTGTGCAGTCATGATTCTGTAGGTACAGGCAAAATATCCTGCCGGACTCTTGTTTTCTTTACACCAGATAATAATTTCATCCAGTTTTTTCAGAACTTCCTCAATGGTTTTCATGATAGTTTTTTGTTATTTAAAGATACTAAAAAAGTGAGCCGGAAAGCTCACTTTATATATTGTTCATTCAGATTATGGGGTGATGATAACCGGATCGGTGATGATAATCGGATCTGGAAAAGGTTCAAGAATCAGTGGCTTGCACATGGCAGCCGGTTGGCAGGTTCCTCCCATGCATATAAAATTGGTCATAGTGGTAGTGCCGTCAGGACATCTGATCATGCCTTCACCATGGCATCCGCCCGGACATTCTGCCGGATACAGGGTTCCTCCAAATACATCTTTCAGTTCTGTTCTCGAAAGTTTTGTGATGCTTAATTTTTTCATGAGTTTAATTTTTAATTATGGTATTGGTTTGTTGTAACCCGCTCAACATTAATAGAGTGAGTTGAGTTGCTGATTAGCTAAAATAATTAAATTAATTCATTGATAAAAGTAATATGTTTTGAATTTTTCATTTTATTTCATAGGTAATCATTTGAAATAAAACAGATTGTGTTTTAAATGATTTACTTATTTCTATATCAAGAGATATAAATTATTGTTGTTTTCTATTGTTAATTGTTTATTAATTCCCTTATTCATGATTTATATCATTCTGCTTTTGAATGCAAAGAATTAAGTTTGTGCACTTAAAATAAAAATATGAAAAAACTAAGTTTCTTTTTTACCAGTATTGTTTTGCTGTTTTTAACATCTTGCTCTACTGAAGAATTTGAAAATTCTAACCAAAATGAAAACTCAAAAAAAAGTTCAGGGAGAAATTTTGCTAAATTTGCTGGTGATGGCGCTTATGATATCTTAGGATATGGTTATAACGCAACAGGAGAATATGCAAATTCGAACTCCTCAGGATATCAGGTAATTGATCTTGAAAAGTTCAAAAACGAACAGGCCGGAAGATTGATTACGGATAATGTCTTTTCTCAGGAATATCTTGAAGAATATGGTGAAAATGCAGAAGCGTATTCAAAAATGGTATCTACGAAAGTAGGAGCAACAGCAGGATTCTCTTTATTTAAAAAGCTCATTTCGGTTACTTTTAGTTCTTCTGTGAGTAACACGACGACCAATAAATTTGATGCTAAATATATTTATGGAAGCTATAACCTTTTAATTAAACAAAGAAGATTCAGATTTAATGCTACCCCTGTTTTACTATCAGATTATTTGACTCCGGAGTTTTCCAGTGATCTGCAGAACAACAGCCCTGCGCAGATTGTAAACGATTATGGAACCCATGTTGCGGTAGATATTTATACCGGTGCTAAGCTAGATGTAATGTTTCAATCCGAAACCACGAATCAAAGCCGTGAAAAGGCTGCCAGAGTAGGGGTTAAAGTGGGTGTAAAAAGTATTTTTGATGCCAATGTTGATAATGACGTAGATACTTCAGAATCCAATAAAAACTTTTCCAGAAAACTATCCTTTAAAACAAGAGGAGGAGATCCGTCTAAGAGTTTGGTAGGAGAGTTAAACCTTGATCAGGCGAATCCTAAAATTAATATTTCCAGCTGGCAGAACAGTTCAACACCAACGAATGCGGTATTGGTAGAATTTGGAAGCAATGGTTTGATCCCTCTTTATGAATTTATTAAAGATCCAGTAAAGAAAGCTCAATTGAAAGCTTACATCGATCAGTATTTAATCGATAATCAGGTGAAATTAGATTATACCAATACGGCAAACCTTGTCAATGGTAATTTTGTTAGAAATCCTGCGACCAACCAGATCTTTTTTATGTTTGAAAACAAACTGAGATATATCCAAAGCCCTATGACGCTTTATGGATTATTTAATATTACCAGTGGTGAAATCGCTACTATGAGCCCAAGCAATTTATCTACAGTGGAACGTGGAGCAGATTTAACACCTGATAATGATCTCAAACAGGATAATTATACCAATAAGATTTATATGAGAGAAGGTAATACTTTAAGATATATTCCAAATATTGGTATTTATAATAAATATAGATTTAATAACAATGCAGTTAAAAAAATAAATGGTACTAGTGGTTATACAATAGGTAGCGATATTTTTTAATTTAAAATTATAACTGTAAAAAGAGACTGTCACACCAGACAGTCTCTTTTTATTTCTCAAATGTTTGCGGATAATTATTTGAATGTAGGATTAAAAAATAAATTGTATATTTATTTCCAGGTAAAGAGAAATAATAAAGAGGAATCCGAAAATCTTCAAGAGTAGGAAATCAAATTAAACTAAATTAATCATGAAAAATTTAAAAAGCTTAAACAGAAAAGAGTTAAAGACTGTTTTAGGAGGTGCAGCATTAGCCTGTGAAGCACCTGTAGATGGGGGATGTCCGGCAGGGTACACATTCTGCAGCAACCCTTATTGCTGTTATCCACCAAGAAAACCATTTATCTGTTTCGATTAAAAAAAATCCCTCAACTGAGGGATTTCTTATTTATTAAGGATTTTCTTTTGCAATTTCATCATGATGTTTAAGATACAAAGGCAGCGCTGCAGAACCATACCAAGGGAAAATTTCATAGCTGAATACACCAGCCTGAACTGCAGGATCTGTTTTTACCCACTGCTCGGCTTCTTCCGTAGATTTGGTGTTGAAAATAAACATACCGCGGTAGTTTTCCTTATTCTTTTCAAGAAAAGGTCCGGCAACAACAATTTTGCCTTCATTGGCAAGTTTACCGATATTAGACATATGCCCTTTCATAAGTTCACCCATTTTAGCTTTGTCTTCAATTTTAGTAGTACCTGTTGTCAGCATAACAATCGTATAAGGTTTCATCCCATATTTGTCAGCTCCTAAAGAAGTGGCCAATTCCTGATTATATTTAGATTTTTCTGCTTTCTTTTCCTGAGCAAAAGAAAATGCTGAAAGAAAGAGACCTGCAAGTAGTAGTATTCTTGATTTCATCTTGTTTTTATTTTGATAAATATAATAAATCCTCACAGATTTCCGAAAACTGAATTTCAAATGTCACTATGAAACAAAAAAACCTCGATGATTTCGAGGCTTATATCTAATTGTTCTGATGAGTTACTAATTTTTTATTCTTAAAAATTCTTTCGCCAGTTCGATCATCTTTGGATCTCCGGTATATTTACCATGCTCATCGGAAAGTTTTACTGTAGGAATCCATTCTTTATTAGGAGCCTGTACACCAATAAGTTTCATTACAATATTCATGGGTTTCAATCCCACATCATTGGTAAGGTTGGTGCCGATTCCGAATGAGATACCAATTTTTCCTCTGCAATAATTGGTAATTTCCTCTACTTTTTCAAGATTTAATGCATCTGAAAAAATAATATATTTAAACATAGGATTGATCCCATTTCTTTGATAGTGGGCAATGGTTTTATCTGCAAATTCCAGAGCATCTCCACTGTCATGGCGAACGCCATCGAAAAGCTTTGCAAATTTTTTGTCGAACTGCTGGAAAAATACATCTGTGGTATAAGTATCAGATAAAGCTACTCCAAGATCTCCCCTGTAAACATCTACCCAGTGTTCCAGCGCCAATTCATTGGCCATCTTGAATCCATATTCAGCTGCGTGGAACATAAACCATTCATGAGCATGCGTTCCGATAGGTTTTACACCGTATTTCATCGCAAAATGTACGTTTGAACTTCCGATAAAAGTAGACTCTTTTTTCTGGGTTAAAGCTTCCATCACCAGATTTTGTACCTTATAAGAGTGTCTTCTTCTCGTTCCAAATTCTGCAAATGTTACTCCAAGTCTGCCCAAGGAGTCAGCCTTTTCGATTGTTTTGCTCATTACCACCTCGTTGGAATCTCTTTCCATGTGGTTCATTTCATAATGCAGTTCACTGATCAATGCCAGCAGTGGAACTTCCCAAAGAATCGTTCTGTACCAAAGCCCTTCAACAATGACAGAAAGATCACCTCCTTCCTGATGGATTTTTACTTCAGAAGGATCATAGTGATAACCTTCTAAAAAATCAAGATAGGGCAAATCTATATAAGGACATGTTCTTGCCATGAACTTTTTTTCATCTTTTGTAAGTTTAAGTTCAGCCATTTTATTGACAGCTTCTCTTAAAGCAGCGTCAAACCCTTCCGGAAAGTGGTGTTTTCCCCTGTTGATAAATTCGTATTTTACGATAGAACTCGGGAATAGCTTTACCACAGCATTCTGCATGGTTATTTTATAGAAATCATTATCAAGGATAGAGTTTAATCTGACGTCGCTCATAATATGTGTAATTTTAACGCAAATATAAAAATAAAAAATAAAATCGCCTAAATGTAAGGCGATTTTTTTGAAATATTTCCATGCTTATGGATGGAGTTATTTTCCAAGATAAGAATTGTACATCCAAACTTCTTTCTCCTGCTCGGTGATATAGTCGCTCATCTGCGAATTTGTACCTTCGTCTCCTGCTTTATCTGTGATATCTAAAAGTTCTCTCTGCAGATCAATCACCACTTTGAATGAACTTAGAATTTGCTCAACACTTTTGATACCATCAGTTACTTCTTTGCTTTCCTTAATGGTTGCTACCTTTAAGTAATCTGAATAGTTATGTGCAGGTGTAGCTCCTAACGTAAGGATTCTTTCTGCAATCTCATCAATCTTTAAGACCAGGCTATTGTATAATTCCTCAAACTTTGGGTGAAGGGTGAAAAACTGATCACCTTTAATATTCCAGTGAGAACCTCTTGTGTTCTGGTAGAATACTGAATAGTTAGCTAATAGTACATTTAATTTTTCTGAGATGTTTTTACAATCGGCTTCTTTAAGACCGATAATACTTGCGTTTTTCATATGTATATATTTATTTTTAAAATGTGATACAATCACCACTTCGGTTCAGTAGAGTATGAAGCTTTTTTATGATGACTGATTTGTTTATCATTTGTATATCCCAAATTTACGAAATATCGTGCCGAACTCCACTGATTATTAATAGATCATAACTATAAGAAAGTTTTTAAATATAGTTTGGAAGTATTAATATTGTGTTTATCTAAAACAGACCTCAGAAATTATAGACTATTATGCTTTTTGATACCCTTATTAATATCCCTGAAAATAAAGAAAGATCGCTGGTGAAATATTTCAGTATTGGAATTGTACTGATTTATATTGGTGTTTTTATCGCATTATATCTGAAAGCTGAAGAACCATTTTCTGCCTGGACAATTTCTGACTGGCTGATCAATTATACAGATGGCGGTTTCAAAAGAAGAGGTCTTTTGGGAGATGTATTTTTTATATACAGGATATGACGGGATTGAAATTACAATTTCAGATCTTTATTCTTCAGATCGTGGGGTTGTCGGGAATTCTGTACGGGACGTTTTTATACCTGAAAAAATATAAGGTTGATCTTTTTTATATGAGCATCATGGCCTCACCTTATATTCTTTTATTTCCTGCATTGACTGTGAGAAATGCCGGGAGAAGAGAAATCATATTGATTCTTATAATGCTGTGGTATTCTTTTTCAAAAAAATCTAAGCTTAATGATGCGCTATTATGGATTTTTTATATCATTTTTCTTTTCATACACGAGGCCGGATTTTTTTTCTTTCCCTTTTTATTATGGATTAATTATTCTAAATGGCAGAAAATTAATATTAAATACTTCCTGTCTATAACAGCCGCAGCGTTTACCAGTATTGGTATTATATACTTTTGGGGTGGAAATGTGAACGAAGGTGAAAGTTTGTCGATCCTGAAAAGCAGAGGAGTGGTTTTTCAGGAAGAGAATATTTTTGATCTGGAATATTATTTTGATTTTAACTATGTTATTCAGTATAAATTATCGTTTCTGGTTCATGCTATTGAGCTCCTTGTTATGATATTTCAAATGGGTCTCTATATTTATCTGTTTAAAAAAGAATCATTATATAATTACCTTTTCTGTAATATGATCTGCATTATTTGGGTTGCTCCTTTATATTATCTTGGAATAGACTGGATGAGATGGAATTATATTTACTCCACATTATTATTCGTTGTTTTTACATCGCTGTTAAAAACAAATGATGCTGAAGGTATATCATTCAATACTAACCCGATAAAATCTTCATATCTTATTTTTTCCGGTGTTTTTTATTTATTGGTTCTCCTGCATCTTCAGCATGATACCATGATTGAATGGATTCAAAACTATCTTATATAGAATTAAAATTGAAGGGTTCAACCATCATAAGTGTAGGAAGATTTTTAAATACATCGGATCCGATTTCCGGAATTTATTTTAAAAAAAAAATATTGAAAACTAGGAAACGATAGATTTCATAATTATTTAATACTCATTTTTTAGACTGTAAAATCTATTTTTTCCTGCTTGTTTTCCGCATGTATATTGTACTTCTATAATGATACTCATGAAACGTGTTTCATTTCGGATGTAAGTATTTGATTTTAATTTTTATATAAGTATTTGTAGATTAAAAAAATATTACTATTTTTGCACCCTAAAATAAAAAGCAATTAAATGCCTACTATTCAACAATTAGTAAGAAAAGGAAGAGCCACGCTTGCCAAGAAGAGCAAATCGGCTGCCCTAGATTCTTGTCCACAAAGACGTGGTGTATGTACGAGAGTATATACAACTACACCTAAGAAACCAAACTCTGCACTTAGAAAAGTTGCAAGGGTAAGACTTTCTAACGGTAAAGAAGTTAACGCCTATATCCCGGGCGAAGGACACAATCTTCAGGAGCACTCGATAGTATTGGTTAGAGGCGGAAGGGTGAAAGACCTACCGGGAGTACGTTACCACATCGTAAGAGGTGCATTAGACACAGCTGGTGTAAATGGAAGAACACAGAGAAGATCTAAGTACGGAGCTAAGAGACCTAAACCAGGACAAGCAGCTGCTGCTCCTGCAAAAGGAAAGAAAAAATAATCATTAAATAAGGTACAAAAGCAATGAGAAAGACAAAAGCGAAAAAAAGACCGTTGTTACCAGATCCGAAATTTAATGATCAATTGGTAACGAGATTCGTAAACAACTTAATGCTTGACGGTAAGAAGTCAATCGCATTCAAAATTTTCTATGATGCATTAGATATCGTAGAAACTAAAAAAGGAGATAACGAAAAAACTGCACTTGAAATCTGGAAAGATGCACTTACAAATGTAATGCCTCACGTAGAAGTACGTTCTAGAAGAGTAGGTGGAGCTAACTTCCAGATCCCTATGCCAATCAGAGCTGATAGAAAGATTTCTATGGCAATGAAATGGTTAATCAAGTATTCTAAAGCTAGAAATGATAAGTCTATGGCTTTGAAATTAGCTAACGAAGTTGTAGCTGCTTCAAGAGAAGAAGGTGCTGCTTTCAAAAAGAAATCTGATACTCACAAAATGGCGGAAGCTAACAAGGCTTTCTCACACTTCAAATTCTAATCTGAAATGGGAAGAGATCTTAAATTTACAAGAAATATTGGTATCGCTGCTCACATTGATGCAGGTAAGACTACCACTACAGAAAGGATTCTATTCTATACAGGGGTAAACCACAAAATTGGAGAGGTTCACGATGGTGCTTCTACAATGGACTGGATGGAGCAGGAAGCAGAAAGAGGTATTACTATTACTTCTGCAGCTACCACTTGTTCTTGGAACTTTCCAACAGATCAAGGAAAAGCTTTACCAGAAACTAAACCTTACCACTTCAACATCATTGATACACCGGGACACGTTGACTTCACAGTAGAGGTAAACAGATCTTTAAGAGTATTGGATGGATTGGTATTCTTATTCTCTGCAGTAGATGGAGTAGAGCCTCAGTCTGAAACAAACTGGAGACTTGCTGACAACTACAAAGTTGCAAGAATGGGATTCGTAAACAAAATGGACAGACAAGGTGCTGACTTCCTTAACGTGGTAAACCAGGTTAAAGAAATGTTAGGATCTAACGCAGTTCCAATCGTTTTACCAATCGGTGCTGAAGAAGATTTCAAAGGAGTTGTTGACTTAATTAAAAACAGAGCGATCATCTGGGATGAAGCAGGACAAGGAGCTACTTTCGAAGTAGTGCCAATTCCTGAAGATATGAAAGATGAAGTTCTTGAATATAGAGAGAAACTAGTAGAAGCTGTTTCTGAATATGACGAAACTTTGATGGAGAAATTCTTCGAAGATCCGGATTCAATTACAGAAGAAGAAATCAATGCTGCATTGAGAGCTGCTACTATCGATTTATCTATTATCCCAATGACTTGTGGTTCTTCATTCAAGAATAAAGGAGTACAGTTTATGTTGGATGCAGTATGTAAATACTTGCCTTCTCCATTGGATAAAGATGATATCAAAGGTACTGATCCGAGAACAGACGCTGAAATTACAAGAAAACCATCTGTAGATGAGCCTTTCGCAGCTTTAGCATTTAAGATTGCTACTGACCCGTTCGTGGGAAGATTAGCATTCTTCAGAGCTTACTCTGGAAGACTGGATGCTGGTTCTTATATCTTGAACTCTCGTTCAGGAGATAAAGAAAGAATCTCAAGAATCTATCAGATGCACGCTAACAAACAAAACCCGGTAGAATATATTGAAGCTGGTGATATTGGTGCAGCGGTAGGATTCAAATCTATCAAAACTGGTGATACGATGTGTGATGAGAAAAACCCAATCGTTCTTGAATCGATGGTTTTCCCTGATCCGGTAATCGGTATCGCTGTTGAGCCTAAAACTAAAGCTGACCAGGATAAAATGGGTAACGCTCTAGCTAAATTGGCTGAAGAAGATCCAACGTTTACTGTAAGAACTGACGAAGCTTCTGGACAAACGATCATCTCTGGTATGGGTGAGCTTCACTTAGATATCATTGTAGACCGTATGAAGAGAGAGTTCAAGGTTGAAGTAAACCAGGGACAACCTCAGGTAGAGTACAAAGAAAACTTAACAAAAGTTGCCAGCCACAGAGAAGTTTACAAAAAGCAATCTGGAGGTAAAGGTAAATTTGCTGACATTGTATTTGAACTAGGACCTGCAGACGAAGGTAAAGTTGGTTTAGAATTCATCAATGAGATCAAAGGTGGTAACGTTCCTAGAGAATTCGTTCCTGCAATTGAAAAAGGATTTAAAGCTGCAATGAAGAACGGTCCATTGGCTGGTTTCGAAGTTGAAGGTATTAAAGTTACTCTTAAAGATGGATCTTTCCACGCAGTGGATTCTGACGCTCTTTCTTTCGAAATGGCTGCTAAGCTAGGATTTAAAGAAGCTGGTAAAGCTGCTAAACCAGTAATTATGGAGCCTATTATGAAACTGGAAGTTGTAACTCCGGAAGAATATATGGGTAACATCATTGGTGACCTTAACAAGAGAAGAGGTACTATCAGTGGCCAGGAAGAGAAAAACGGAGCTGTTGTAATCAAAGGTTCTGTTCCACTTTCTGAAATGTTTGGATATGTAACAACTCTAAGAACACTTTCATCAGGAAGAGCTACTTCTTCTATGGAATTAGAGAAATACGCACCAACTCCACAAAACGTTGCTGAAGAAATCATAGCTAAAGCAAAAGGTTAATTTTTAAATTAAAGAAATGTCACAAAGAATCAGAATAAAACTAAAATCTTACGATTACAACTTGGTAGACAAGTCTGCTGAGAAAATCGTAAAAACGGTAAAGGCTACTGGTGCTGTTGTAAACGGTCCTATTCCATTACCAACGAATAAGAGAATCTTCACAGTGTTGAGATCTCCGCACGTAAACAAGAAAGCAAGAGAGCAGTTCCAATTATCAGCTCACAAGAGACTAATGGATATCTACTCTTCTTCTTCTAAGACTGTTGATGCTCTAATGAAATTAGAACTTCCTTCAGGTGTAGACGTTGAAATTAAAGTGTGATAAATGCATACTTTGCAATGATTATACAATCCGTTCCTTTTCAGGGACGGATTTTTTTTAACTATGATTTTTAAAACTCAATTAATAGAAGAGCCAGTTTGTATTTATCAAATCGGCTTTTTTTTTTGCATTGTACTTTCTATAATGATAAAAGATCTTCATGGGTTTTGTCTTAATAATACAGATAATCCATTCGGGGATCTTAAAGAGTCTGTGAACTAGGTTAATAATCTGATATTGGCTGGGCTTTTCATGGTGACATATGTCACATTGCTTTATTTATTTAGAATTAATAAAAATAATAATTTTGCAAAAAATTATCAGATGAATAAAGTAGTATCCTTTTCTCTGCTTGTATTGGGTGGGGTTTTTGTAAATGCACAGAAAGTTAACGATTCTATCAAAAAGTCGAAAGAAATTGATGAAGTAGAATTATTCGGTGAAAGAAAAAAGCAACCGCAAGGTTTGGAAGCAATCACAAGATTGCCTTTAAAAACCAGAGACCAGATTCAGAGTATTTCCGTAATCTCGCATAAAGTAATTGAAGACCTTGGAGGGCTGACGGTTACTGATGTAGCAAAGAATGTTCCGGGAGTAACTCAGTTCGGCAGCTATGGAGGGACCAGAGAAAGTATGTCTATCAGAGGATACAGAGGAGTACCCGTTTTAAAAAATGGAGTACAAATGGATTCCGATTTTCGTACTGCAGGAATGCTTACCGATATGCAGGGAATAGAAAGTATTCAGATAATTAAAGGTTCTGCTGCTGTTACACAGGGAATAGGAGATGGTTTAGGCTCTGCAGGTGGAGTGATAAATGTGGTAACTAAAGTACCCAAATTTATCAACCAGACTAATGTAGGTTTCAGATATGGAAGCTGGGATTTCTATAGACCAACAGTCGATTTTCAGAGAGTACTAGATTCTCAGGGGAAAGTTGCAGTGAGACTAAATGCTGCTTACCAAAATAATAACAGCTTCAGAAGATTTATTAATACAGAACGTATTTATGTAAATCCATCTATTGCCATTCGTCCGGATGATAAAACGGAGATTGTAGTGGAAATGGATTATATGCATAACAATACAACACCAGATAGAGGAACTGTAAACCTTGCTAAAGGAGATACAGAAGCAATATACAGAATGCCAGGTAGAAAATTCCTTGGTTTTTCTACAGATAAAGCAAAGACTGAAACATTCAACTTTTCAACAACTGTTACACGAAAACTGACTGAAAAATTGAAGGTAAGAGCGGCTTATATGAGCTCATCCTATCAGACCGAAATTGTAGGTGCAGCACTGGCACCTCTAAAGAGAGATAATCCGACAGAATTCCGTAACAGAACATTAACAAGATCTGACAGGGAAGATTTAAATAAGGTATTCCAATTTGATTTTATTGGTACTGATGTAATGACAGGGTTCATGAAACATACTTTCCAGGTAGGTTTTGACTGGAAAGAATCTAACGTTACTACAACTTCATATAAAGCAAAAGATGTTGACCAGATCAACGTTCTGAATGAAATCAACAATATCCTGCCTGCCGGAGTTAATATAGACTTATCAACAGCTAATGCAATCAATACGGTAGCTCCTACTATGGGATTAATGGCACAGGATGTTATTACGTTCAACAAATATATAAAGGCTCATTTAGGAGTTCGTTATAGCAGACTCATCGGTTCGGATAAAGAAAAAGACTACGCATGGAACCCTTCATTGGGAATTATGATTTCTCCGATTGAAAATATGAACATCTTTGGTTCCTATACAAGTACTACAGCGTTGAGAAGTTCCAATAACGTATTGTTTACCGGTGGAACTGTTGGAGCTTCCACTACAAAACAATGGGAGGCTGGAATTAAGTCCGACTGGCTGAATGAAAGATTGAGATTTAATGTAACCGTTTTTGATATCAATACGGATAATTTATCATATGAACTTCTTGATGGTGGAAACCCTACAGGGAAATATGCACTTGCAGGTAACCTAAAAAGACAAGGTGTAGAAGTGGAGTTGATAGGTAAAATTCTTCCCAACCTACAGGTAATGACCGGATGGGCCTATGTAGATGCACAGTATAAAGACAGTCCTTCATTTGTGAACGGTTCAGCACCTATTAATACTCCTAAACATTCTGCTAATGCATGGTTGAATTATAAATTCGATAAGGGGATTCTTACAGGTCTTGACGTAGGAGCCGGAATTTATTTTGTTGGAGAAAGACCGGTAGATGATTATAAACAGAAATATACCAATACAGAAAACGGTCATGTGAACGGAACCCAGCCTGGAGAAAAACCTTTTTTCATGCCGCAGTATACTACGGTAGATGCCCAAATAGGATATTCCTTCAAAAATGGATTAGGATTAAGAGGATTCTTCAATAATATTTTTGATTCCGTAGGATATAACTCTTATTTCAGAGGCGGATATATTGATCAGATCCAGCCAAGAAACTTTGCTGTACAGGTAAACTATAAATTCTAACACAAAAATTATGAAAATTAGCAGAACAGTATTCTTATTATTAATTGCCGTTGCCGGTTTAAGCTCATGTTCCGAAGAGCATCTGTCTGAAGAGGAACTGAAAACAGCAAGAGAAAATATAGAAAGACATTACACAAATCCCAGAAGTATATATTCATGGGGTAATATTTCTCCCTGGAAGGATCATTGGAATAATACATTTTATCCAAAATCATTTTCATCTGCTCAAATCGGAAAGAGTATGATAGCGGAAGAAAAACAAAACCTTGAAAACCGTTTTTCAGGAAAAATCAAATAATATATTTCAAACATTCATATCAATTTTAATTAGAAAACATTAAGACAGTACTATTGTCTTAATGTTTTTGTTTGTATTTATGATTCCTGATTCCTGATTCCTGTTAATTTTATACATTTAATCAATCTATAAAATGATCACCATGGAAAAAATGAACCATAGCTTTTTTGAGAAATTTTCAAATTGGGCTGTAAAATTTACAGGAAGTCCATATGCTTTTATAGGAGCCTTTATTATTGTAGTAATATGGGCAGTAACAGGACCTTTTTTTAATTATTCTGAAACCTGGCAGCTGGTAATCAACACCGGAACTACAATCATTACTTTTCTGATGGTATTCCTCATTCAGAAAGCTCAGAACAAAGACTCCAAAGCCATACAGATTAAACTCAATGAGCTTATTGCGGCTCACGAAAAAGCAAGCAATCGCATTGTGGATATTGAAGATCTTACAGAAGCAGAGCTGGATCAGCTCCATGTTTACTATGAAAAACTGGGTGAGCTGGCCAAAAAAGATGCGGATATCCATACGTCTCATTCCATTGATGCAGCACAGAGGAACCATGATTACAAATATGAGTTCTTTAAAAGAAAACATGAAGAATGGATACAGAAACAGGGACATAAAAAACAGAATTAAAAATTTTCTAAATATTTTTGAATATTATGGTTTTTTTAATTCTCTTATTGGTGTTATTATGGATTTCAGTGGTTGTTTTTAATTTTTAATCTTGTTTTTAGTGTTTGTTTTAATAAATATTTACTTTTATTGAAAAAACATATGAAAGTAAAATTATTTTGTTTGCCGATATTCCTGTTAGCAATATCCGCGAATGCCCAATGGAGCAGAGGATTGCCTCAGCAGAAAATAATAAAAAAAAGTGATCATTCTGTTTATTACAAGCTTGATATTGACCAGATAAGAACACAGCTGCTAAGAGCTCCTAAAATAGGTGAAGGTTCTCCCATCACTATTAATATTCCAACTCTTGAAGGCAAAATTGAGAAATTTACAGTCAATAGTTTTCCGGTAATGGATGAAACTTTGGCTAACAAATACCAGCTGGGATCCTATGTTGGAATTGGCGTTGATGATCCTACTAAATATATTAGATTCAGTGTTGCTCCCCATGATTTTCAGTCTATGATTATTGGTGCTGAGGGTCAATATGAATTTATAGAACCTGCAACATCTGATAAGTCTTATTATTCCGTACATGGAAAGACTAATAAAAGCGGACATGCATTTGCCTGCTCTACCAAAGAAGATAAAGAAGCTGTGGCTAATCTTGAAAAGCTTAAGAATTCTGGAGCAGCAGCAAAATCAAATAATAAAACCTTCCATACCTTAAGATTAGCCATGTCTGTTACAGGTGAGTATACTGCCTATTTTGGCGGTGTTGCTGGCGCACTGACACAGATCAATGCTACTTTATCTAGAGTAAACGGTGTATTTGAAAAAGAATTTAATCTTCATGTCAATGCAATTGATGTTCCTAACCTGATATTTACTAACGCAGCTACCGATCCTTACAGTGATTCCAGTCAGATGTGTAAATGGAATTATGAGCTGATGAATACATTGCATGGAGGAGCTTATGGGGTTACAGATGCTAATTTTGATATAGGTCACTTGTTCGGAGCTTCTGGAGGAGGAGGAAATGCAGGCTGTATAGGCTGTATAGGAAATAATGATACATCTACAACTATTAATCCTGATTGTGATAATTTACCTTCTCCAAATAACTACAAAGGAAGCGGTTTTACTTCCCCTGCGAATAGTATACCACAGGGTGATAACTTTGATATAGATTATGTAGCACACGAGATGGGACATCAGCTTGGAGATAACCATACTTTCAGCAGAGATGAAGGAACGGGTTCTAATACTTATGTAGAACCAGGTACAGGAAGTTCTATTATGGGATATGCGGGGCTTTGGGGAAGTATGTCTGTTCAGTCACATTCAGATGCCTATTTTCATAGTGTAAGTATTGATCAGGTACAGGCTAATCTTGCTGCGGTAACCGTTGATGTGGAAACACCAATCACCAATAATCCGCCGGTTGTAACGGCCATGAATACGACGTATACCATTCCGAAATCTACAGCATTCGTGCTGACTGCTTCGGCAACTGATCCAGATGGTGATGCTCTGACTTATTGCTGGGAACAGGTGAATTCAAGTAGCCTTTCCGGAGGGGTAACTAAAACCAATATCGGAAATACAAGTTCAGGAGCAAACTTTAGATCCTGGGCGCCTACCACAAGTCCTACCAGATATTTCCCTAAGCTGGCAACCGTATTGGGAGGAGCTGTAAAAAATACAACAGATTTTGAAGCTGCAAGTACGGTAGCAAGAACGACTAACTTCCGCGTGACAGTAAGAGATAACAAACCAGGAGGACAGGCTCAGACTGCTTATGCTACACAAACTGTTGTAGTAGGTTCTGCAGCGGCATTTACTGTAAACACAACATCATTGACACCTAATGTGAACTCTGCAATTGCATGGACTGTTTCCGGAACAACAGCTGCTCCATATAATGTAGCTAATGTAAAAATTGATTATACAGAAGATGCGGGAGCATCCTGGAATGTCCTTGCTGCATCAGTTCCGAATAGCGGATCGGCAAACGTTTTCATCCCTGCATCTTTAGCCGGAAAAACAATTCACTTGAGAGTTTCAGCAATCGGAAATGTTTTCTATGCCGTGAAGCAGGCTACCGTGTCCAGTCTACTGGCAGTTTCTGAAGGAGAAAATGTGAAATCTGTTAAAATCTATCCAAACCCTGTAGAAGATGTATTGAATGTGATGAATGTCTCTTCCAGTGCTTCTTATGAAATTTTTAATGCTCCAGGCCAGTTGATTGCAAAAGGAACAATAGGAGAAGGCAAAATTAATGTAAGAACTCTTGTGAAAGGAATCTACTTTATTACTATTACCAATAAAGAAGAAAAGAGTACCACTAAGTTTGTAAAAAAATAATCCGGTTAACAATCAAATAAAAACCTCTGATCACTCAGAGGTTTTTTTATGGTTTATACTATCTCATAAAATAGTTGAAATAACTACAGCTTCCCATTAAGTTCTTCGTCGTTTCAGTATCAGAATACTGAGCTTTCAACTGAGCAAAATAGGTTCTGTATTTTTGGTTTTTAAGGTTGTCCATTTCCTTTTGTCTGGCATCTTCTTTTTCAGACCATTTTGGATCAGAATAATCAAAGTCTTTTGGTGCTTTCGCTTCATACTGGTAATACTTGCCCTGTTCAGCACTTGCCATCTGGAATAAGATTCTTGCTTTTTCCTCTTTATTACTGGAAAGCTTAAGTGCTTTTTGATAATAGTTTATTGACAGGTCAAAATTATCAGGTTCAATATAAGAAGTATCAAGGAAGTTTTTGTAGTAATACTTGTAAGGATTCTTTCTGTCTGTATTCCAGAAATCATATTTACCTCCGTTGCTGTTGTCGATATCCATAACAAATAATTGACGATAATATCCTAAAATAGAAGTATTGTACAATAAGTTTCCGATAAGCTGATTGGCTTTTGCCGCTTTTTCACCCGTACCGTTTCCGATCTTTTTCAATTGAATCAATGCATCTGCCAGCTCAAGTTTGTCCATTCTTGTTTTGATGAAAGGGAAATCAGTATAGTTTTCTGCTTTCATACTTTCAGTGTCAGCACTTCCGAAACTTTCCCACACATTATGTCCGAATACGAGATTTGAAATATTTTTAAATCCATTATATTCTGAAGGAGCATATTGTTTTGGAGTGATGGTTTGCCCATTCTTTTCTGTCCATTCATAATTTTGTCTTGGAATACCCGCAAAACTTTTTGCTTTTTCATAATACGCTTTTGCTTTTTCAAAATCGGCAAGTCTCATGGCTCTGTCTCCATAAATGGTATTAAAGAAGGCATCAATATTACCTACGCTGTCCATATTTTTGGCAATAATCTGCTGCTCAAATTGGGTTTTATCAGGCTTTCTGTAAAACTCTTCCACGCTTTTTACCAAACTGGAATTCGGATTGTACTGCAGATCTGAAAGTTTATTGTTCATCAGGAATGACTTTCCATCCTCTCCCTGGAGAAAATAACGGTTCGCAATGACATCTTTAAGGAAATCTGCTGTAGAAGGTACTTCACCATAATAATCGAAATTATCTGTAGTGGCTGTATCTTTCTCTACCTTTTTCTCTACAAAGTATTCTGCATAATCTTTCATCAGATGGTCTTCATAGTCTGCATCAATTTTCGGCTGGGAAACGATGTCATTCAGAACTTTCATCCTTTTGATTTCCTCCAGATATTCCGGATTGGCCGTTTTGATGCCATTAAGAATTTCAGAACTTTCTTTATAGTCTTTCTTTAAAAACTTAAGATAAGCATCTGCAATCTGCCAGTATTCATCCTTAGACTTTTCTTTTGTTTTGTTTGTGAATTTTTCCAGGTCGTTAAGGAAGTCCTGTGTTTTTTCATCGTAATAATACCCTGTTCTGTTATAGAATGGAATTCTGTCCGGATTGCTGAACAGCTCATCATCACTTTGGTCTGCCTTGGCATTGTCACCTTTTTTATCAGATTTGGAACCACCGAAAAGATTTTTGAAGAACCTTACAATTTTCTGCCAGAAAGAAAGCTTTTCTTCTTTCACCTCAGTTTTGGTTGAATCTGCAGATGTACTTTTTGAGGTGTTATCCGTTGAATTCTCTTTTTCTGCTGCTTTCTGAGCATCTGAAGTGTAGTAATAGGTAGGCAGATAGCTTCTTTCAAGCTCGTTGATACTTCTGGCAGCCATTACCTTCAGAATCTCGGAATCTGGATTGATTTCATACATCTTTTCCATCATCGGAATAGGATTGTTGAAGTCTTCATAGCCTAAAAGGAAGTAAGCCATATTCTTTTCTTCATTCGTGTTGGCTCTTTTCATGATATTGCTGAAAGAGGCCGTGTCGGAAAGCTTCATCGAAACAAATGCAGATTCCTTACGGTCTTTGCTGTTCATGAATACCTGGAAGAAGTTCCAGTTGGCATCACTGTTCATTTCCAGTCCTCTTTGTGCTCCTGCCAATTGGTCCAGAGACATGAAGTACACCGTTCCTTTTAATTTGATAGGCTCTACATACGTTTTGAAAGCCTGTACTGCAGAATAGTAATTTCTTGTATAATGATTCAGACGTACCAGCTGATATCCGTAACGCTGTTTGATTTCCGGATTTCTTGCTGCATTGTACAGAGAGGTTAAGGCTGCAATTGTTTTATGGTAATCAAGAGCAGTAGCATTTTTTCTGTTGGCATCCCTGTCGTAATAGAATGAGTTTTCACTTTCTATATAATTGATGCTCATATAAGGCTCAAGATATTTGGCTTCAATCAAATAATCAATACCTTCCTTATATTTCTGGTAAAATCCGGTGCCTAGTTTTTGTAAAAGAGGGTTGGTTGGATTTCCGTTCTTTAAAGCATTCAGGTCGTTCATACTCATCTTATACACCAGATTCTGAGTTTCAGAATAGCTCAGCTGATTGTTGAAAAACTTCTTCCAGGTTTCCACATTGTCATCAGGAATCAATGCTGAGTTATATCCTCCATAAAATCTGCTTGAATAATTGTGCAGGAAGGGAAGATAAGCCTTGTCTTTGATGATGGTTTGCGTAAAAAGGTTGAAGTAATCATAATCAGGATCTGACCACGCACAGGCGTCAGATTGTGTATAGAAAAGTGATACGACCGCAAGTGAAAGAATATACTTTTTCATAGGGTGTGTAGTGTTTTTTTAGTTTTAATATTGTATGATGGCAGTGTTCTGGCAAGTATGCCTCTATCTCTAAGAGATTAAAATTTCCGGTCTGAAACAAATTTACTATCTAATTGATAATAAATAATATTAAAATGCGGGATTTTTTTCTGTAAAAATACAATGACATCGTTAAGCTGTTCTTCGGAGATTTCTTCTACCTTTATTTTGAAACCTTTATTTAAATAACTTCCGAAGTAGAATCCGTCTTTCATGACTTCAACTTCGTGATCTGAAATCTTTTTGAAATTGGCGTTTTCCAGATCTCTTTTCGATAAGGCATTAATAAGTCTGTGTTTTCCTAAGTGATTGGTAACAATCCCCCATGAATAAATGGGAAGTGCCACCTCAATCTTTTTGATAGGATAGTTTTCCATCTTTGAAAGATAGCTTTTCAGAATATTCACATCCAGGATAGAATTCTTATCAGACTTTTCCAGAGGTGATGAAGTAGAGTAGCACATCAGGTATACTTTTTCCACAGGAGGAATTCCGGTCTGCTTTTTATCTTTCACCTGATGAAGGCGAAGCGTACAGGTTATTTCTTTTCCGGAAATTCTTTTGAGTTCTTTCAGAAATTTAAAATAATCATTTCGTGTACCGGCGGTCCAGTCACAGTCAATTTGAATTTCATTGTTGGTTTTCAGTTGATATTCTTCTGCTTTCTTCTGAATTAAAAGATAAATGCTTTCTGCCAGAAATCTGATCTCATCTGCAGAAATGCCCAGCAATGTCTGGTTGGTAATGAAAACCGTAGGAACAATCTGTTTGTTTGTCTGAAAACTTGGGGCTTTGGTGATTACTGCAACAGGTTGAAATTTCCCATTCACCTTATCTACATCAAAGAATCTGGTGTACAAATAAGGAACTGTTGCTTTATCTAATGCTTTCTTTTCTGTATTGTCAAGATTCAGTCTGGTTTTCCAGTAATAAAATGTGTAAGGATGATTCTCTTTCCTGCTGCATGATACAATAAGGAAAAGAAGAAATAGAAATAAAATTTTTAAATGTTTCATTGGTGCAAATCACCCTTCAAAATTAAAGATATTTTGGCAGAATATAAACCGTAAAATCCCGGTGATTGAACAAATGAAAGCCAATGATGTGAAGGTGAGGTGTTACAAATGTATAAAGTTTTTGCTCACGGCAAATTACAGTAGTACCTTTTTACAATTACGTGGTGGTCTCCCAACAACAAGAAAACCACCCCTGATGGAGTGGCTTCTCTCTATATATTATTGTACTACTTAAAAAATTCGCTTTCGCAGGTACAGGTTTCTTTATTGATGCTGTCAGAAGATGAGCAGCAGCCTTCAAGGTTTTTAACATTTCCTTTTTCATCCGTAAGGTAAATTTTTTCTTTATCAAACTTTACGAAAAACGTTTCCTCATATTTTTTAAAAACCACTTTCATTACCTTATTGGGTGCGTATTTACCAACATTGATTTCTTCCGTTGTTTCTTCTCCGCTGGCCTGATTCACCTGAACGTATCCAAAATGTACATCACCATTATTTTTGAGATCCAGATAATAATGAGGAGTACCTGTGCCACTATATCCTTTCATGATATCAAAAGCTCTGTATCCAATAAAAGGAAGCTCTGTCTGCTGTGCCCACGTAAAAATACTGATGCACAGAATCATTATACTGAAAAACTTTTTCATAGATATTTTTTTCAAAAGTAAAGATTTTTAAGCAAAAACATTCACCGTAAAAACACGGTTGTTTAAAAGATGTGTTGTACAAAATCTCTTTCACTGAAAGTTTTTTATAACAATAAAGCCACTTCTTTTGGGAGTGGCTTTCTATAATGAGTTAAAATAAGATTAAAAAACGGTTGCCGCAAGCTGAATCCTTGCAAACTTATTCGATGGATTCCACATCGCCATCATGGTTACAGGAAGACTGTAATGATCGGTAATCTTAACAACCTTTCCGGCCTTTAGGCCTACGTTTACAATGTCAAAGCTGTTTTTGCCATTGCCATATAAAAAGGTTTTGTCGTTGAGGGCAAACCCGGCTCCTACAAATGCATCCAGATTGACTTTCTGTCCCTTAATAACAGGATAACTTGCCTGTACATAAGTAGAATATCTGTTCTTTTTGTAACTTCCATCAGCTTCCAGAATTACTTCTCCTGCATTGGCACCTCCATACAGCATGATATCAGTCTCAATATTGATTGGGAATGATGGTCCGAAAGTATAGTTGGTCCTTAAATCAATAATATGAGCAGTTCTTCTTTGTGAATAGCTGAAGATATCATCAGCAGCCACCGCAGTATTGATGTTTCGGGAGTTGTAAAGATCCCATAGCCCGATATAAAAACGTCCGTCAGAATATTGAATATAATAATTGATCTCTTTATAATGAGTGTTGTCTTTGTCATCCGCCAGTGCAGATGCTCCCCAGATTCCTACCTTCCATTTTTTCTCTGCATCCAGGGCATACGACAGATTTCCCATTACAACAGGTTTATCAGTAATGATAAGACCTCTCCATAAATGATTATTCTGAATGTTGGCTGTAAAATCAAGTCTTCCTTCTTTGGATTCCTTGGCTTCAGCACTTTCCTGTGAAAGTAGCTTTCCTGTTCCTAAAACAAGAAAGAAGATCCCTTTTAAGATTTTTCTCATCATGTGTTTTATTTTAAAAATCCATATAATATTGCTGCGATAATAGCTCCGGTAACCGGACCTACTACAGGGATCCACGCATAGCTCCAGTCACTGCTTCCTTTTACAGGTAAAATGGCATGCATGATTCTTGGTGCAAGATCTCTTGCCGGGTTAATGGCATATCCTGTAGTTCCTCCGAGTGATAAACCTATTGCCCAGACTACAAACGTAACAGGAATTGCTCCGATAGAACCCAGACCTACTTTAGCGGTTGGGTCTGCCTGTAAAGAAATACTTGGATCTGCAAAGTAGAAGACACAGAATACCAGTACAAACGTTCCGATGATCTCACTGATAAGATTGGAAGATGTTTTTCTGATGGCCGGACCTGTACTGAAACATGCCAGTTTTGCACCTTCATCTTCTGTAATGGCAAAATGATCTTTATGAAACAGCCACACTAAAAATGCACCCAGCATTCCTCCAATCATTTGGGCTGCAATATAAGAGGGAACCAGGTCCCACGAAAACTTTCCTGCTGTCGCAAGACCAATGGTTACAGCCGGATTCAGATGGGCCCCACTTATTGGCCCTGCAACGGTTACTCCCACAAATACGGCCAGTGCCCATGCGGTAGTAATAACAATCCATCCGGAATTATTTCCTTTCGTATCTTTTAAGACAACATTGGCTACAACACCGTTGCCTAACAATATAAGAAGCATCGTTCCGATAACTTCTGCAATAAATGGGTCATATAAGTTTTTTTTTGATGGGTGAATTAATCTTCTATCCAGCTTTGAGCGCTTTTTACCGCTTTCTTCCAGAAGTGGGTCATTTTATCCACTTGTTCTCTGTTTAATTGAGGGTGGAAGTCTTTGTCTACAATCCATTGCTCCTGGATTTCGTCAATACTTTTCCAGTATCCTACTGCAAGTCCTGCAAGGTAGGCTGCTCCAAGAGCGGTAGTTTCCAATGTCTTTGGTCTTGTTATTTTAAATCCAAATAAGTCAGACTGGATCTGCATCAGAAGATCACTTGCAGAAGCACCACCGTCTACTCTTAATTCAAGACTTGCTCTTCCTGAATCTGCTTCCATTGCTTTTACAATTTCATATACCTGAAATGCAATCCCCTCCAATGTTGCTCTTGCAATGTGTGCATCGGTAGTTCCTCTGGTAATTCCTACAATGGTTCCGCGGGCATACTGATCCCAGTAAGGCGCGCCAAGACCTGTCAGTGCAGGTACGAAGTAAACACCACCATTATCTGGTACAGAAGCTGCCAGTTTGTTTACTTCTTCAGAAGAACGTATAAGCTTAAGACCATCTCTTAGCCATTGAATAGCAGCGCCTCCTACGAATACACTTCCTTCCAGTGCATAATTTACTTCTCCATTGATCTTCCACGCCACAGTAGTGAGAAGATTGTTCTTAGAAGAAACAGCTTCCGTTCCTGTGTTCATTAATAAGAAGCATCCTGTTCCGTAAGTATTTTTTACCATTCCCGGAGTGGTACACATCTGTCCGAATAAGGCAGCCTGCTGATCGCCGGCAATACCCGCGATTGGAATTTTGGTAGAGAAAAGGGTAGTTGCTGTTTCTCCATATATTTCACTGCTTTGCTTGACTTCAGGGAGAATGTTTTTAGGAATGTCAAATAATTCTAATAAATCATTATCCCATTCTAAAGTATGAATATTAAGAAGCATTGTTCTGCTCGCATTGGAAACATCTGTGATAAACATTTTTCCACGAGTCAGTTTCCATACAAGCCATGTATCAACAGTTCCGAAACATAATTTTCCCTCTTCGGCTTTCTGTCTTGCTCCTTCTACATTATCAAGAATCCATTTCAGCTTGGTCGCTGAAAAGTAAGCGTCCAGAACCAATCCTGTTTTTTCCTTGATGGTTTCTGCATGTCCCTGATCTTTCAGTTCGTCGCAGTATTTTGAAGTTCTTCGGTCCTGCCATACAATAGCATTGTAGATAGGTTCGCCGGTTTCCTTATCCCAGACAATGGTAGTTTCACGTTGGTTGGTAATCCCGATAGCGGCAACTTCCAATCCGGAGATTCCGGCTTTTGCAATAACTTCAGCTGCTACAGAGATCTGTGAAGACCAGATTTCGTTTGGATCGTGTTCTACCCAACCCGGAGTAGGAAATATTTGTCTGAAATCTTTTTGAGATACATATTCTATTTCTCCACTGTGATTGAAGAGAATCGCTCTGGAGGAAGTTGTTCCCTGGTCTAGAGCGAGAATTAGTTTTTCATTCATGTATATAATGCTAATTTAGGTTGATAACTTTAGGTGAATAAGGAGTCAGTAAATATCCTCTTGCCAGTTCAATGAATTCATTTTCCTGCTGCTGCGCCCATTCTTCAGAATATCCTTTTTCTTCAGCAAGGATTCTTGCTACGTTATGAGCGCTGTCTATCGCTGCTCTGGCATCCAGAAAAAGCAGACGTACTCTTCTTGCCAGGATATCTTCAATGGTTTCTGCCATTTCAGCTCTTACGGCCCATACCACTTCTGCTACGGTGAAGGGATGATCAGGATGGATTTTTTGAGCATAGCGCGGATTACTTTCCTGTAATTTTTTGATTGCCGGAATATCAGATCCGTACACATACAGATGATTGGTTCTGTCTACCTGTTCTGGTTTTACATTTCCGTGGATGGAAAGATGTTCTGTTTTAGATGGGCTATTTCCCAATCTGTGAACTTTCATGGCTTCGTTTACAGTATCTTCTGCCATTTTACGGTAAGTAGTCCATTTTCCTCCGATAATAGAAACTAATCCGGTTTCTGAAGTAATAACTTTATGGCTACGGGAAACTTCTTTGGTGCTTTTGCTTCCATCTTTAGGAGCGGCAAGCGGACGAAGACCTGCGAAAACTGATTTCACATCTTCACGGGTTGGTTTTTTAGCCAGATATTGTCTTGCTGTATTTAAAACAAAGCTGATTTCTTCTTCCAGTGCACGAGGCTCAAAGCTTTCATCCTTTAAAAGAGTATCGGTGGTTCCCACCAAGGCTCTGTCGTGCCACGGCACAACAAATAAAACCCTGCCGTCTGATGTTTTTGGAATCATGATGGCATCATCGCTTTTCAGGAAAGATTTATCCAGTACCAGGTGAATTCCCTGGCTTGGTACCACCAATTTACCATGCTTAGGGTTGTTCATATTAAGAATGTCATTCGTAAATACACCAGTGGCATTGATGACTACTTTACCATGGATCTGATATTGCTGTTTAGAAAACTGGTCTTCAGCAACTACGCCTACTACTTTATCAGAAGCATCTTTCAAAAGGTTGATTACTTTCACATAGTTAACAGCACTTCCTCCTTTTTCAATAATCGTCTGGGTAAGATTAATGGCAAGTCTGGCGTCGTCAAACTGTCCATCCTGGTAAACAACACCACTCATTAAGTGATTTTGTTCAATAGTAGGAAGCTTTTCAACGGTTTTCGCTTTGCTGATGTATTTCGTTTTACCCAAACTTAGTTTTCCCGCAAGGAAATCATAAACAGATAAACCTATCTTATAGTAGATTCCTCCCCACCAGGTATAGTTAGGAATAATAAAAGACTGATTTTTTACAATATGTGCTGCGTTCTTTGCTAAGAGTCCTCTTTCTTTTAATGCTTCTTTTACCAATCCGACATCTCCCTGAGCGAGATATCTAACTCCGCCGTGTACCAATTTGGTACTTCTGCTGGATGTTGCTTTTGCGAAGTCATGAGATTCAAGCAATAAAGTTTTGAATCCCCTGCTTACCGCATCTAATGCTGAACCTAAACCACTGGCTCCTCCTCCTATGACAATAAAGTCCCATTCTTTTACATTGGTTAACTTACTGAGTTCTTCGTTTCGTTTCATAAATGTTTCGTTTATGTTTCGTTTTCAAATATATAAATTAAAAATGAAAGCAAAAAGAAAATAAATGAAATTTTAAAATATCGGAAAAAATCGGTAATTTTGATGAAACGAATAAAATGGAAAAGCTATTACCAAGGCAGGATGAAATACTTAAAGAGCTGGATGAGAAAGGGCATGTACTTGTTCAGGATCTGTGTGAAAAGCTCAATGTTTCTTCAGTTACGATCCGAAAGGATCTGAATTATCTCGAAAGCCTGGGGCTTCTTTTCAGAAATCATGGAGGAGCAAGTAAGCAGGTAAGATATGCTTATGAAAAAAATGTGGGTGAAAAAGAAAATATCAATGTGGAAGCGAAGCAGGTTATTGCCAAAGCTGCATTATCATTGATTCACGAAAACGACTGTATTATATTGGCATCCGGGACAACCATGCATTATCTTGCCAGAATGCTTGTGAATTTCAATTCGCTTACTGTTTTAACGTCCTCACTAAGGGTGGCTATTGAGCTTTGTAACAATCCTAATATTAATGTGATCCAACTGGGAGGGGAGGTGAGGAAAAGTTCAACTTCAATCGTAGGATCCATTTCGGAAGGAATTCTCAAACAGTTTTCCTGTAATAAACTTTTTCTGGGGGTAGACGGTATTGATCTTGAATTTGGAATCAGTACCTCCAATGCGGCGGAGGCACATCTTAATCAGGTAATGATTGAGTGTGCGGATAAGACAGTCGTTTTGGCAGATTCGTCCAAACTGAATAAGAAGGGGTTTGGTAAAATTGCCTCATTGGACGAAGTGGATTATCTGATCACAGATAATGGTATCGGTGAAGAAGACCGGTCTGCGTTGGAAGAGAGAGGGGTTACGGTTATTGTAAAATAGGCTGTATTCAGCTTAATTAAATAGTTAAAAATAGAGACCGTCTGACTTCAGGCGGTCTCTATTTTAAAATAGAAATCATTTGACTTATACTTTCCAGAAAAATCTCTTTTTGTTTTTTCTTTCCGCTCCAAGTACAGTGTAGAACTTAATGGCTCTTGTATTAAAATCCGGGGTTTGCCATTGAATCATCGAGCAGCCTTCTTCTTTTGAGTGGATTTTTATTAATTCCATTATTTGTTTTCCTGTTCCGTTTCCCCTTGCATTCTCTTTTAAGAATAAGCAGTCAACATACATATAGTAACCTACATCCCAGGTGGAGAACTGTTTGAAAAATGTTGCATATCCTGTTATTTCAGTATCAGATTCTGCAACCAGACATTTTATATGGGAAACCGGATCAAGGAGGTGTTTAGCGAGCTGTTCCTTTTTGTTTTCTTCCTTAAAAAAGTTTCTTTCATAGTGCGCATGGGCTTTACACAATTCAATAATGGAACTTATGTCTTTTTCTTCGGCGAATCTTATTTTCATATCTTTATGTTGCTGAATTAGCAGGCGCATGCAAAAGCGGAACCATTGGTAGGATCTGTTCCTTCTGTGGCATAGCCATCAAATTTCCACCATTCCATTCCTCCTATTAATTCCATCACCTTAAATCCTAATTGGGTCATTTTTAAAGCTCCTTTTGTGGAAGCATTACAGCCTATCCCGTCGCAGTAGCAGACATATATTTTTGACTTATCAAGGTGCCGGGTGCTTTCTTCTGTCATTTCCCGATGGGGCAGATTAATTGCAGATGGGATGTGTTCTTTGCTATAGCCATTTGGTCTTCTGGTATCTACTGCAATGTAATCTGTGCTGTTTTGAAATCCATCATATAAATCTGAAGGATCCATTTCATACATTAATTTTTTCTGGTAGAATTCAATTTGTTCTTGCATAATGTTAAATTGTTTGTAGTGCAAAGCTATGATCGGGTTTATTCTTTTCCTAAGATTGAAATTGAATGTTCTGCAGTGTTAAATGAAATATTTTCAGATAGTGTTTTTTGTTATATGATTAACTTTGCGCTATGGAAATCAAGTTTTTAAAACTTATTAAAACAATTGCGGAGGAAGGGAGTATTGCAGGTTCTTCTGAAAAACTTTTTTTGACACAGTCAGCCTTAAGCCATCAGCTTAAAGATCTGGAAATCCAGCTTGGGTTTAAAGTGTTTTACAGGGCAAGGAACAAATGGGAGCTTACTGAGGAGGGAAGTGTGCTCTACAAAACTGCATGTACGGTAATAGATAGTATCGGGAATGGTCTGAATGAGATTCAACAGATAAGAGCAGGAGCAGCGGGTACCATAAAAATTAGTACAGAATGTTACTCATTCTATCAGGGACTGCCGTTATTTATTCAGAAAATGAAAGTATTATATCCGGAGATTGAAGTGGATCTGGTATTGGAAGCGACTCATAAGCCTGTGGAAAAAATCATATCCAATGAAATTGATATTGCAGTGGTCACTTCAAAACCTGCCGGTAATAATGAATTGATCTGCATTGAGATTTTTGAGGATGAAGTTTTTGCAGTAATTCATCAGGAAAACCTTTTAAATGATTCTGAATATCTTAGTGCTGAGGATTTTCGGGATGCTCATTTAATCATTCATTCTTTTCCTTTAGAAACCGTTTCTGTTTACGATCGGTTCCTTAATCCCAGCGGAATGATGCCTGTGAAGATTTCAGCAGTTCCGTTAACAGAAGTTACTTTGGAAATGGTGCAGGCCAATATGGGCATTACCTGTATGCCGAAATGGGCATTGCATTCATTCAGGCTGTCTGATGAGCTGAAATTTAAAAAAATCGGAAGTAAGGGTTTGAAAAGAAAACATTATCTGGTGGTAAGAAAATCGGATGCCGGAAAAAAATATATTAACGACTTTCTTTTAAACTTCAAAGAATATTTTCAAAATTTTGGATAGTTTTTTTCTGAAACTGCTAAATGATTAAAAATCAAAATATTTTAGTCTAAATATTTGTCAGTTACAAAATTATTCATAAATTTGCACACTCATTTTAGGGGCGTAGTATGCCTATATCAAAAGTAGAAATTACTTCAGACTTCCGAAAAATGGTGATAAATAAAAGGATAAATTTTATTATAATATAAACAATGTCAGGTATTATTGGTAAAAAAATCGGTATGACGTCTTTGTTTAACGAAGAAGGAAAAAACATTCCTTGTACAGTTATTCAAGCTGGTCCATGCTCGGTTTTACAGGTCAGAACCTTAGAAAAAGACGGTTATAAAGCTGTTCAGTTAGGTTTCGATGACAAGAGTGAGAAGAACGTTGGTAAAGCGTTAGCTGGTCATTTTAAAAAGGCTGGTTCTGCTCCTAAAGCTAAATTAGTAGAATTCTACAGAGAATTCGTTGATGAAGTAAAAGTAGGAGAAGAAGTAAAAGTTGATCTATTCGCTGAAGGTGAATATGTTGACGTAACAGGAACTTCAAAAGGTAAAGGCTTCCAGGGTGTTGTTAAGAGACACGGATTTGGAGGTGTAATGCAGGCGACTCATGGTCAGCACAACAGACTTAGAGCTCCAGGTTCTATCGGTGCTGGTTCAGACCCTTCAAGAGTATTCAAAGGGATGAGAATGGCTGGAAGAATGGGAGGTAAGCAGGTAACTGTTCAAAACCTTCAAGTGTTAAAAGTTGATCAAGAACAAAATCTTTTAGTAGTAAAAGGTGCTGTTCCGGGAGCTAAAAATTCTTATGTAATTATCAGAAAATGGAACTAGTAGTATTAAATACATCAGGAAAAGAGACCGGAAGAAAAGTAACTCTAGACGAAACAGTATTCGGAATTGAGCCAAATCAGCACGCGGTTTACTTAGAAGTTAAGCAGTATCTTGCTGCTCAAAGACAAGGTACTCATAAAGCAAAAGAAAGAAGCGAAATTACTGCTTCTACTAAAAAGCTTAAGAAGCAAAAAGGATCAGGATCTGCTAGATACGGTGATATCAAATCTCCAGTATTCAGAGGTGGGGGTAGAGTATTCGGACCAAAACCAAGAGACTACAGATTCAAATTGAACAAAGCTCTTAAGAGATTAGCTAAGAAATCTGTTTTATCTCAGAAAATGAGAGACAACAGCATTAAAGTTTTAGAAGATGTGAGCTTTGATGCTCCTAAGACTAAAGATTTCATCAATGTATTAAATGCATTGGAACTTAACGGTAAAAAATCTTTATTCGTTCTTCCTGAAGCTAACAAGAATGTGTATTTATCTTCAAGAAACTTACCTAAAACTAAAGTAATGAACTTCAACGAGATCAGTTCTTACGATTTAGTAAACGCTGGTGAGATCATTTTCTTCGAAGGTGCAGTTGAAAAATTCCAGGAAAATTTAAAGAAATAAATCATGTCAGTTATTATTAAACCAGTTATTTCAGAAAAGGCTAATTACCTTACAGATTTAAGAGGTTCTTATTCTTTCTTAGTGAATCCTAAGGCGAATAAAATCGAGATCAAAAAAGCTGTTGAAGCAGCTTACGGTGTAAAAGTAGCAGACGTTAACACAATGATTTATGCTCCGAAGGTTTCTTCAAAATACACTAAAAAAGGTCTTCAAGTAGGAAAGACAAATAAATTGAAAAAAGCGGTAATCAAACTTGCTGAAGGTGAGGTTATCGATATTTTTGCTGTAAATTAATTATTAATTATAAATAATAGTAATGTCTGTTAGAAAATTAAAACCTATCACCCCGGGACAGAGATTCAGAATTGTAAACAATTTTGAGGAAATTACTACCAACAAACCAGAGAAATCTCTAACAGTTGGTATTAAAAAGTCAGGTGGACGTAACCAAACAGGTAAAATGACCATGCGTTACACCGGAGGTGGACACAAAAAGAAATACAGAATTATTGACTTCAAAAGAAACAAAGCAAACGTTGAAGCAACTGTAAAATCTGTAGAATACGATCCAAACAGAACTGCATTTATCGCTTTATTAGAGTACGCAGACGGAGAGAAGAGATATATCATCGCTCCAAACGGTATCAAAGTTGATCAGAAAGTAGTATCAGGAGAAAGCGTTGAACCAAACGTAGGTAACGCAATGAAATTGAAAAATATTCCATTGGGTACTGTAATCTCTTGTGTTGAAATGAAGCCTGGACAAGGTGCAATTTTAGCAAGAAGTGCTGGTTCTTCAGCTCAATTAACTTCCAGAGATGGTAAATATGCAATCATCAAGTTACCTTCAGGAGAATCAAGAATGATCCTTACTGAATGTATGGCAATGATTGGTTCTGTTTCCAACTCAGATCACCAATTAACTGTATCAGGTAAGGCTGGTAGAAGCAGATGGTTAGGTAGAAGACCAAGAACAAGAGCGGTTGTAATGAACCCAGTAGATCACCCAATGGGTGGTGGTGAAGGACGTTCTTCAGGAGGTCACCCAAGATCTAGAAACGGTAAACCGGCTAAAGGTTACAAAACTAGAAAGAAAAACAAAGTGTCTAACCGTTACATCGTATCTAAAAGAAAATAATTATGGCAAGATCACTTAAAAAAGGACCGTTCATTCATCATACTTTAGATAAGAAGGTTCAGGCAAATATAGAGTCTGGTAAGAAGACAGTTATCAAAACTTGGTCTAGAGCATCTATGATCTCTCCGGACTTCGTAGGACAAACTATTGCTGTACACAACGGGAAATCTTTTATCCCTGTTTACGTTACAGAAAACATGGTTGGTCACAAGTTAGGCGAATTTTCTCCAACAAGATCTTTCAGAGGTCATGGTGGTAACAAAAACAAAGGAAGCAGATAATCATGGGATCAAGAAAACAAGATAGTTCAATCGCAAGAAAAGAAGCTAACAAAGACGTTGTAAAAGCTTCATTAAATAATTGCCCGTCTTCTCCAAGAAAAATGAGATTAGTTGCTGATATCATTAGAGGAGAGCAGGTAGACAAAGCACTTTATATCCTAAAATATTCTAAGAAGGATGCTTCTAACAAGTTAGAGAAATTACTTCTTTCTGCTATGGCTAACTGGCAAGTGAAAAACGAAGGTGCTGACATTGAGGAAGCAAACCTTATCGTTAAAGAAATATTTGTGGATAGTGCAAGACAATTGAAGAGACTAAGACCAGCTCCACAAGGTAGAGGGTATAGAATCAGAAAAAGATCTAACCACGTTACATTAATCTTAGGTAACAAAGAAAATTAATCAAGGTATGGGACAGAAGACAAATCCAATTGGTAACAGATTAGGTATCATCAGAGGATGGGATTCTAACTGGTTTGGTGGAAACGATTATGGAGACAGAATCGCTGAAGACTACAAAATCAGAAGATACCTTGAAGCTAGATTATCTAAAGGTGGTATTTCAAAAATTTATATTGAAAGAACTTTAAAATTAGTTACAGTAACTATTACTACTGCTAGACCGGGACTTATTATCGGTAAAGGAGGTCAGGAAGTTGATAAATTGAAAGAAGAGTTGAAGAAATTGACTGGTAAGGATATTCAAATCAACATTTTCGAAATCAAAAGACCTGAATTAGATGCTGTACTAGTTGCTGATAGTATTTCTAAGCAAATTGAAAACAGAATTTCTTACAGAAGAGCTGTTAAAATGGCAATGGCAAGTACTATGAGAATGGGTGCTGAAGGTATCAAAGTTCAAATCTCTGGTAGATTAAACGGAGCTGAAATGGCAAGATCAGAATCTTTCAAAGAAGGAAGAATTCCATTGTCAACTTTCAGAGCTGATATCGATTACCACTGGGCAGAAGCTCACACTACTTACGGTAGACTAGGGGTTAAAGTTTGGATCATGAAAGGTGAAGTTTACGGTAAAAGAGAACTTTCTCCACTAGTGGGACAACAGAAAAAAGGAGGTCAGTCAGACAGAGGAAACAGAGGAGGAGACAGAGACAACAGAAGACCTAGAAAAAACAACAACAATAACAATAATAATTAAAATTTTAGATTAGAAATTTTGAATTTTAAATTACCGTTACTTTTTTAAAATTAAAAAAAATCTAAAATCTAAAATCTAAAATCTAAAATTTAGAAATTATGTTACAACCAAAAAGAACCAAATTCCGTAGAGTTCACAAGATGAAGATGAAGGGGAATGCCCAGAGAGGTAGTCAACTTGCTTACGGAACTTTTGGGATCAAAGCAACGGAAGGAGCTTGGATCACTGCAAGACAGATTGAAGCGGCTCGTATCGCTGCGACAAGATATATGAAGAGAGAAGGTCAACTATGGATCAAAATCTTCCCAGATAAGCCAATTACTAAGAAACCAGCTGAAGTACGTATGGGTAAAGGTAAGGGTGCTGTTGAATATTGGGTAGCTGTAGTAAAACCAGGTAAAATTATGTTCGAAGTTGGAGGAGTTCCTTACGAAATTGCGAAAGAAGCTCTTAGACTTGCTGCACAAAAATTACCAGTAGTTACTAAATTCATCGTTGCTAACGATTTTGTTAAACCTCTATAATCTTTGAATACAATGAAAAATGCTGATATTAAAAATTTAAGCGCGGGTGATATTCAAGCTCAATTAACTGAAGCAAAAGCTCAATATTCTAAATTGAAATTGGCTCATGCAATCAGCCCAATTGAAAACCCGATTCAAATCAGAGATTTGAGAAAAACAATCGCAAGACTAAACACTGAGTTAACTAACAAACAATAATTTCATTTTACAATGGATAGAAATTTAAGAAAAGAAAGAATCGGAGTGGTTTCCAGCAATAAAATGGAAAAAACTATTGTTGTTAGTGAAACTACAAGAGTAAAGCACCCGATGTACGGTAAATTCGTTTTGAAAACGAAAAAATATACTGCACACGACGAGAACAACGAATGCACAGAAGGTGATACAGTTTTGATCCAAGAAACTAGACCTTTGAGCAAGAGCAAGAGATGGAGATTAGTAAGAATCATTGAAAAAGCTAAGTAATAATGTTACAAACAGAATCAAGATTAAAAGTTGCTGATAACACAGGTGCTAAAGAAGTACTAGTGATCAGAGTTCTGGGAGGAACCAGAAGAAGATATGCTTCAGTTGGTGATAAAATCGTTGTTACGATCAAGGATTCTACACCATCCGGAAATGCTAAAAAAGGTCAGGTATCTAAAGCTGTAGTAGTAAGAACTAAAAAAGCAGTAAGAAGAAAAGATGGTTCATACATCAAATTCGACGACAATGCTTGTGTATTACTAAACGCAGCGGGAGAAATGAGAGGAACGCGTGTTTTCGGACCAGTTGCTCGTGAGTTGAGAGACAAAGAATATATGAAAATCATTTCATTAGCTCCTGAAGTACTTTAATTTTAAAAATTTTTAAAAGAAATGTCAAAGTTAAAAATAAAAAGAGGAGATAACGTAATCATTACTACTGGTAAGAAAGATATCAAGGGTAAGACTGGTGAAGTTATTGAAGTGATCAAGAAAGAAGGTAGAGACCCAAGAGTAATCGTTGCAGGACTTAACATCGTTAAAAAACACGTTAAGCCTTCAGCTTCTAATCCTCAAGGAGGAATTACTGAGAAGGAAGCTTCTATTCATATCTCAAACGTAGCTTTAGTTGGTAAAGACGGAAAAGCTATCAAAGTAGGTTACAAAATCGAAGGAGATAAGAAAGTAAGAATCAACAAAAAAACGGGTGAAACTTTATAATTTTAAATAACACATGGAATATATAGCAAGACCCAAAAAAGCATATAAAGAGACAATTGTTCCTGCAATGATGGAAGAATTCGGGTATAAGTCAGTAATGCAAGTACCTAAATTAGAGAAAATCGTTGTATCACAAGGTTTAGGTGATGCTACTGCAGACAAGAAAATCATTGATTATGCTGTAGAAGAGCTTACAAATATCACTGGTCAAAAGGCTGTTGGTACAATCTCTAAAAAAGACGAAGCTGCTTTCAAATTGAGAAAAGGAATGCCGGTAGGTGCTAAAGTAACATTGAGAGCTGACAGAATGTATGAATTCTTAGACAGACTTACTGCTTCTGCTTTGCCTCGTATCAGAGATTTCTCTGGAATCAAAGCTGATGGTTTCGATGGTAGAGGTAACTACAACTTAGGTATTACTGAGCAGATTATCTTCCCTGAAATCGTAATTGACAAAGTGAAAAAAATCCAAGGGATGGACATCACTTTCGTTACTACTGCGAAAACAGATAAAGAAGCTAAAGCATTATTAACTCACTTCGGTTTACCATTTAAAAAGAACTAAGAAATGGCTAAAGAATCAATGAAAGCGCGTGAGCGCAAAAGAGAAGCACTAGTTGCTAAATACGCTGCTAAAAGACAAGCTCTTAAAGAAGCTGGTGATTACGAAGGACTTCAAAAATTGCCAAAAAATGCTTCTCCTGTAAGATTACACAACAGATGTAAACTAACAGGTAGACCAAGAGGATACATGAGAACGTTTGGTATTTCCAGAGTAACTTTCAGAGAAATGGCTAACAACGGTCTTATCCCAGGAGTAAGAAAAGCTAGCTGGTAATAATCACTAGATAAAAAATCGGAACAATTAAGTTGTTCAGATACTAAAGATAAAAATATCAGACTGAAGATTTCTGACGTCTGATATTTTACTCTTCAAGTCTTTGCAAAACTGATTGTTCTTTAACCAATAATTATAAAAGAAAAATGGTAACAGATCCAATTTCAGATTTCCTAACTAGAGTAAGGAACGCACAAAGCGCAGGCCACAAAGTGGTGGAAATTCCTGCATCGAAAATCAAAAAGGAGATTACTAAGATCTTATTTGATCAAGGGTATATCTTAAACTACAAGTTTGAAGATAACGCTGTTCAAGGAGTGATCAAAATCGCTTTAAAGTATGATAAGCAAACTAACAAACCGGCTATCAAGTCTATCCAAAGAGCTTCTAGACCAGGTTTGAGACAGTACAAAGGTTCAGCTGAGCTTCCAAGAGTACTAAACGGTTTGGGTATTTCTATCATCTCTACTTCTAAAGGAGTAATGACTGACAAGAAAGCTAGAGAAGAGAAAGTAGGCGGTGAAGTAATCTGCTATGTTTATTAATTTTTAATCAGAGGAAAATGTCAAGAATTGGTAAAGCAATTATAACAATTCCAGCTGGAGTTACAATCACTGAAAATAACGGTGTAGTAACTGTAAAAGGAGCTAAAGGAGAACTTTCTCAGGAGCTTACGGCAGGAATTACTATAGAACAGAAAGATGGTGAACTTAACGTAAACAGACCATCTGATTCTAAACAACACAAAGCACTTCACGGTCTATACAGAGCGTTAATCAACAACATGATTGTTGGTGTAAGTGCAGGTTTCGAAAAGAAACTTGAACTAGTAGGGGTAGGATATAGAGCTTCACACGCAGGTCAAAAACTTGAGTTAGCTTTAGGATTCTCTCACGGTATCGTATTAGAACTTCCAGGTGAAGTAAAAGTTGATACATTGACTGAAAAAGGTAAAAACCCAATTATTACTTTAACGTCTCACGACAACCAACTTCTAGGAATGGTAGCTGCAAAGATCCGTTCTTTCAGAAAGCCTGAGCCATACAAAGGAAAAGGTGTAAGATTCGTAGGAGAAATTGTTAGACGTAAAGCTGGTAAATCTGCTTAATAAATTATAAGTATTATGGCATTAAGTAAATTAGAAAAAAGAATAAGAATCAAAAGAAGAGTAAGAGGGAAAATCTCTGGATCTTCTGAATTGCCAAGATTATCTGTATACAAAAGTAATAAGGAAATTTACGCTCAGTTAATCGACGATAAAAATGGTAAAACTTTAGCATCAGCTTCTTCAAGAGAGAAAGGTGTAGACGCTAAAGGTACTAAGACTGAAGTTTCTGCTGCTGTTGGTAAAGCTATCGCTGCTAAAGCTATCGCTGCAGGAATCGAAAGTATTGTATTTGACAGAAACGGATTCGTTTACCACGGTAGAGTGAAAGCTCTAGCTGATGGTGCAAGAGAAGGTGGACTTAAATTCTAATCATTAAATTTCGGAAAATATGTTAGGACTAGATAATATAGAAAGAGTAAAACCGGGAGGATTAGAATTAAAAGATCGTCTCGTAGCTGTTAACAGAGTAACAAAAGTAACAAAAGGAGGTAGAGCTTTCGGATTTTCTGCTATTGTTGTAGTAGGTAACGAAGAAGGTGTTATCGGTTTCGGTTTAGGAAAATCTAAAGAGGTTGCTTCTGCAATTGCTAAAGCAGTTGAAGACGCTAAGAAAAACCTTGTGAAAGTTCCTGTAATGAACCATACTATCCCTCACCAAACTACTGCTAGATACGGTGGTGCAGATATCTTCTTAAGACCTGCTTCTCACGGTACAGGATTGATCGCCGGAGGTGCGGTAAGAGCGGTATTGGAATCTGCTGGTATTCACGATATCCTTTCAAAATCTAAAGGATCTTCTAACCCTCACAACGTAGTGAAAGCTACTTTCAAAGCGTTATTAGACATCAGAAGACCTGAAGAAATCGCTAGAATGAGAGGAATTTCTCTAAGTAAAGTGTTTAACGGTTAATAATTAAAGCAATGGCAACAATTAAAGTAAAGCAAGTAAGAAGCGCTATTGGTAGAACAAAAACCCAAAAGAGAACGCTTGAAGCATTAGGATTAAAAAAACTTCACCAAGTTGTAGAGCATGAAGCTACTCCTTCCATCTTAGGAATGATCGCTGCTGTAGGACACTTACTTGAAGTTCAAAAATAATTTTATAAAAGAGAAATTAAAATGAATTTAAATAACATAAAACCTGCTGCAGGATCTACTTTCAACTCAAAGAGAATTGGTAGAGGTCAAGGTAGCGGAAAAGGAGGTACTTCAACAAAAGGTCACAAAGGTCAGAAAGCGAGAGCTGGTTATTCTCAAAAAATCGGTTTCGAAGGTGGACAGATGCCTTTACAAAGAAGATTACCTAAATTCGGATTCAAAAACGTAAACAGAAAAGAGTTTAGAGGAATTAACCTTGATACTATTCAAACTTTAATCGAGAACAAATCCATCACTGGAGATATCACGAAAGAAGTTTTAGTAGCAAACGGGATAGTTTCTAAAAACGAATTAGTGAAAATTATGGGTAGAGGAGAATTGAAATCTGCGGTTTCAATCTCTGCTGACAAATTCACTAAATCTGCTGAAGAGCTTATTGCTAAAGCAGGTGGAAAAGCAATTACCTTATAATACTTACTAATGAAAGAATTTATACAAACACTTAAAAATATTTGGAGTCTTAAAGAACTTAGAGATAAAATTCTCTTTACTTTAGGTATTATCCTTGTGTATAGATTCGCATCTTATATCTCGCTTCCTGCGATTAACCTTGCAGAGGTGGGAGATCTCTTAGAGCATTATAAAAATCAAGGCGGTAACAAGCAAGGAGCAGGTCTCCTTGGCTTGCTTTCGTCGTTTACGGGGGGAGCTTTCAGCCACGCTTCCGTAATGGCGTTAGGAATCATGCCTTATATTTCTGCTTCTATTATTGTTCAGTTGATGGGGATGGCTATTCCTTATCTTCAGAAGCTTCAGAAAGATGGAGAGTCAGGTAGAAATACATTGAACCAAATTACAAGATGGTTAACGATTGGAGTTTGTCTGGTACAGGCACCTTCTTACTTAACTTCTATTACTCAATTATTCTTACCATATGCTCAGTTCCAGTCTGCATACTATGTAGAGCCAAATTCAATTATGTTCTGGTTACCAAGTATTGTTATTTTGGTTGCCGGTTCAGTATTTGCAATGTGGCTAGGTGAAAAGATTACCGATAAAGGAATCGGAAATGGTATCTCTATCCTTATTATGGTGGGGATCCTTTCAAGATTACCTGAGGCATTCGTACAGGAGATGGCCGTGCAGAACGGAAAAGGAGGAATGGGATCTATCATGATCCTTATTGAAGTATTATTCTGGATGTTGGTTGTTCTTTTAGCAGTAATCTTATCAGTAGCTGTTAGAAAAATTCCAATTCAGTATGTAAGCAGAGCTCAAGCAAGAGGAGGTGTAAACAGAAATCTTATGCAGGGAGCAAGACAATGGATTCCATTGAAAGTAAATGCTGCTGGTGTAATGCCGATTATCTTTGCTCAGGCATTGATGTTCGTACCAGGATTATTAACAAAATTCGATGAGTCTAATACTTTTCTTGCAGGTTTCAAGAATGTTTTTAGCTGGCAGTACAACGTATTGTTTGCGCTATTAATTATTATCTTCTCATTTTTCTATACTGCGATTACAATTCCGGTAAACCAGATGGCTGATGATTTGAAGAGAAATGGAGGTTTAGTACCAAAAGTAAGACCAGGAAAAGAGACCGCTGATTATTTAGATGATATTTTATCAAAAATTACCTTGCCAGGTGCAATATTTTTATCTATCTTTGCAATCCTTCCGGCAATTGTGCATGGAACCTTTGTTCAGACAGATGCGTTTGCCCTATTTTTTGGGGGAACGTCCCTATTAATTATGGTGGGTGTAATTTTAGATACAGTTCAACAGATTAATACATATCTGCTGAACCATCATTATGATGGCTTAATGCAGTCTAAATTATCAAGAACGACTGGATATTAATTTATGGCAAAACAAAAACATATTGAACAAGACGGCGTTATAACGGAAGCACTTTCGAACGCTCAGTTCCGTGTAGAACTAGAAAATGGGCATATTCTTATCGCTCATATTTCTGGTAAAATGAGAATGCATTATATTAAACTTTTACCTGGTGATAAGGTAAAACTAGAAATGTCTCCTTATGATTTATCAAAAGGGAGAATCACATTTAGATATTAAACAAACGCCAAATGGAATCTTTAGATCTCCATTTGGCTCTTGTTAAAAAATAAATACTATCAAAATGAAAGTAAGAGCATCAATTAAAAAAAGAAGCGCTGATTGCAAAATCGTACGCAGAAAAGGTGTACTGTTCGTAATCAACAAGAAGAACCCAAAATTTAAACAAAGACAAGGTTAATTAAATTATGGCGAGAATTGCAGGTATTGATTTACCAAAAAACAAAAGAGGAGTTATCGGTTTAACTTACATTTATGGTGTTGGAAGAAGTACTTCTTCTGAAATCCTTAAAGCTGCCGGTATCAGCGAAGACAAAAAAGTCAACGAATGGAATGACGATGAATTGGCTGCCATCAGAACTTATATCTTAGAAAACGTAAAAGTTGAAGGAGAATTAAGATCTGAAGTGCAATTGAACATCAAGAGATTGATGGACATAGGATGCCAACGAGGAATACGTCACAGACTTGGATTACCTTTAAGAGGCCAGAGAACGAAAAACAACTCTAGAACCAGAAAAGGAAAGAGAAAAACTGTTGCTAACAAGAAAAAAGCTAGTAAATAATCGTTAGGAATTATGGCAAAACAAACTAAAGTAGTTAAGAAGAGAAAAGTAAAAGTTGAAGCTATTGGAGAAGCACATATTCAGGCTTCTTTCAATAACATCATCATTTCTTTAACAAATAAAAACGGAGAGGTTATCTCTTGGGCTTCTGCCGGTAAAATGGGTTTCAGAGGTTCTAAAAAGAATACTCCATTTGCTGCTCAGATGGCAGCTGAAAATTGCTCTGCTGTAGCTCACGAAGCTGGTTTAAGAAGAGTAAAGGTGTTTGTGAAAGGTCCAGGTGCAGGTAGAGAATCTGCTATCAGATCTATTCACAATTCAGGAATTGAAGTTAGCGAGATCGTTGATGTGACTCCAATGCCACACAACGGATGTAGACCACCAAAGAGAAGAAGAGTTTAATTTTTAGAATTTACCCATTATGGCAAGATATATTGGACCTAAAACTAAGATTGCTAGAAAGTTTGGTGCTGCAATCTACGGAGATGACAAAAACTTCGAAAAGAGAAAAAACCAACCGCCAGGACAACACGGTCCTAACAAAAGAAGAGGTGCTAAAAAATCAGAATATGCAGTTCAGTTAGCTGAAAAACAAAAAGCTAAATATACTTACGGTATTTTAGAAAGACAGTTTGCTAACTTATTTGACAAAGCACACAGAAGTAAAGGTGTAACAGGGGAAGTTCTATTACAACTTTGTGAATCAAGATTGGATAACGTAGTATTCAGATTAGGTTTTGCTAAAACAAGATCTGGAGCTAGACAATTAGTTTCTCACAGACACATCACTGTGAACGGAGAGATTCTTAATATCCCTTCTTACTTGGTAAAAGCTGGTGATGTAATCGCTGTAAGAGAAAAGTCTAAGTCTCTTGAAGTTGTTACCAATGCATTGGCTTCTAAGTCAAACTATGAGTGGTTACAATTCAACGATGAGAAGAAAGAAGGTACCTTCATTTCTGCTCCTGAAAGAATCCAGATTCCGGAGGACATTAAGGAGAACCTTATCGTCGAACTTTACTCTAAATAATTTTTTAATCAAATTTTTGCTCAACCCAATAATATGGCAATTTTACAATTCATAAAACCCGATAAAGTAATTTTACTTAACTCTGATGAATTTAAAGGTCAATTTGAATTCAGACCTTTAGAACCAGGTTTCGGGCTTACAATCGGTAATGCTTTGAGAAGAGTGTTGCTTTCTTCTCTGGAAGGATACGCTATTTCATCTATCAAAATAGAAGGTGTAGAGCACGAATTTTCAACTATTCCAGGAGTAATCGAAGACGTTACCGAAATTATTCTTAACCTTAAGCAGGTAAGATTAAAAGCTGCAGCAGAAGGCCAGGCTAACGAGCAGGTTGTTGCTAAAGTTTCAGGTCAAACGGTTATTACTGCTGGTGATTTAGGAAAGTCTATCAACGGATTTGAGGTTTTGAACCCAGATTTAGTGATCTGCAACCTAAACAGTGATGTAACTTTCGAAATTACTTTCAATATTGAAAAAGGAAGAGGGTATGTTCCTTCTGAACAAAATAAGTCAAACAATGCTCCTATTGGAACTATTGCTATTGACTCTATTTTCACGCCGATCAAGAAAGTACAATACAGCATTGAAAATTATCGTGTAGAGCAAAAAACAGACTACGAAAAACTTGTATTAGATATAGAAACTGATGGGTCTATCAGCCCTCAGAATGCTTTAACTGAAGCTTCTAAGATATTAATTTATCACTTCATGTTATTCTCCGATGAGAGAATCACTCTTGAAACTGAAGCTGTAAAAGCATCTATCCAGTACGATGAAGAAACTCTTCATACAAGACAACTTCTTAAGTCTAAATTAGCAGATATGGATCTTTCTGTAAGAGCCCTTAACTGTCTAAAAGCAGCTGAAGTAGAAACTCTTGGAGAACTGGTTTCTTACAGTAAGTCTGATTTGATGAAATTCAGAAATTTTGGTAAAAAATCTTTGACAGAACTAGAAGAATTAGTGCATTCAAAAGGTCTTAACTTCGGTTTCGACGTTGCAAAATATAAGTTAGACGCTGATAAATAATTAATAATGAGACACGGTAAAAAATTCAATCACTTAGGAAGAACAGCTTCTCACAGAAGTGCTTTACTTTCTAATATGGCTTGTTCTCTAATTGAGCATAAAAGAATCAACACTACTGTAGCTAAAGCTAAAGCTTTAAGAGTATATGTTGAGCCTCTATTAACAAAAGCAAAAGAAGATACTACACACAACAGAAGAGTAGTATTCTCTTACCTTCAAAATAAATTTGCGGTTGCTGAATTATTCAGAACTGTAGCTCCTAAAATCGCTGAAAGAAACGGTGGTTATACAAGAATCATCAAGACAGGATTCAGACCAGGTGATGCTGCTGATACTGCTCTTATCGAACTAGTAGATTTCAACGAGCTTTACAACCCTAATGCTGAAGAGAAAAAAGCTACAAGAAGAAGCAGAAGATCAACTGCTACTACTAAAAAAGCTGAAGCAGTAGTTGCTGATGCTCCTGTAGTAGAAGAAAAAGTAGAAGAAGCTAAAGCTGATACTACTGAAGAAAAAACTGAAGAATAATATTCATTCAGATATATATAAAAACCATCCGTTTTCGGATGGTTTTTTATTTACATAATATACTTGGATTATCCAGGGTATGATGGAAAAAGCATTGGTAAAGTACCCAAAAAATGTCCCTCAATTTTGAAGGACATTTTTTATTTAAATCTTTGTTCTTTTCAGTTCAATAATATTATTCCCTTGTTCAAGGTGAAGACTATCTCCTTTTACCCTTGCCGTCATATCATCTTTTTTGTAAATTGTTTCATCCCCTTTGGTTTCCGATTTAGGTAACGTAAATGTTTTCTTATTGCTGGTAATGGCTACTGTACTTTCTTTCGGATCATTTTTAAATACAACTTTTACTAATGTTCCGTCTGTAGCTTTATAGACAAAATCGGTTTTCTCAATTTTCTTTCCGTTGATATCTACAGTCGAAGAACTTTGTGTCACCGAATCTATTTTTCCATTATGGTCTGTAACAACAGTTTCTGAACTGTCTGTTTTGATAACGATTTTGTTTCCGCTTTCACTTTTTTACAGCTGACTACAGTTAATGCAAGCACAGCACTTAGTGCTAAAAGACTTTTTTTCATGATTATATTATTTGATATTCAATATGATTTTATGATTTAATTTTACAAAAATCATGCCTTACAATATGAGAAAATTTGACGATTATTCATGCATATTTCTATTGTTTTTCTCTTTGAATACTAGGCTTAGCAAAAAGAAAATTTTGAAATTAAAGAGAGGCAGCACTTCTTGTCAAATGAAAAAATTCCGGAATATAATGGAATATTGTAGCAGGTCATCAGCAGGTACTTTACATTCCTGCAATATGGCTTTAGAAAGGTAAGAACCTGATTCAGATCTTTGAGTGGATCAAATTCCATATTACAGTACGCCGAAATGATCCGTAGATTTTTAATTAGATTATGAAATAATTGTTAATTTTAAATGATTTATTGTTGTTTATTTGTTTTTATTTTAATTTATTGTGAAATATTTAGTCGTATATTGTTTTTGGAATCAAAAATTGATTAAATTTAATAAAAACTAAAGGACTGAATTACAACTTCAAACTCAAACATTAATATTACACAAAGGTGTAATTGATTTCAAATTGTATTCTGTTGAAATTTGCTTCAAACAAACAAAGTCATGAGCATTTCCATAGCCATAGTAGAAGACGAGAAAAACTACAACAATGCGTTGAAGAAGGTCATCGATTATCAGAAAGATATGAAAGTGATTGCTCAGTTCTTTGATGGTAATGATGCCATAACAAATCTACCCGATATTTCTCCTGACGTTGTGATGATGGATATCCAATTACAGGATATGCTGGGAATTGAAATCATAGAAAAATTACGAAAAGAAATGCCTAATACACAGTTTATCATGTGTACCAGCTTTGATGATGATGAAAAGATTTTTAATTCGTTAAAGGCAGGGGCCATGGGATATCTTGTAAAAGGAGAAAGCATGGATAAAATTCTTTCTTCCATCCGCGATGTATACAATGGCGGTGCACCTATGAGCTTTTCTATTGCAAGAAGGGTATTGAAACATTTCGAGAAAAAACTTCCGGAAATAAAAGGCTTTGATGAACTTACAGAACGCGAAAAGGAAATCCTTGAACTTCTTTCCCAGGGACTTCTCTACAAAGAGATTGCAGATCAGAAATTCATCAGCATTGATACCGTGAAAAAACACGTCGGAAATATCTACAGAAAACTCCACGTAAACAATAAGGTGGAGGCAGTCAATAAATTTAACAATTTTAAAAATTAGAAAACATGAATGAAAATCAAGATTTATTAAATTTAACGGGCAAGATCCATCAATTAGTAGACTATGGAATTATTAATACTGAAAAATTACAGGAAATACAATCATTTTGTAATCAGGAAATGGATAGACTACTTGCAGAAGAATTTATAGAAAGAGAATCCATAGATTGGAGCAAGTACATAATCTATGAACAAACTGAGTCTGATGGTGAGATTAATGCTGGATTAGCAACAGAAATGACAAATGCTTACCAGAGCATCCCTAATATTAAAGATATTTATAGAAATAAATTACAAGTTTCTGGAGAAGTAGCAGCAGATTTATTTGGAAAAAATGCTAGGAATGTTAAAATTTTTTAGGAGAACTTGATAATGGACTCATTTTTTTATTTGAGGATTTACTTCTCCAGAAATATTATATTATTAGTAATAAAATAATAAAGGAAGAAATATCTGCATATAATTTTGGTCGATATAAGGATGCATATGAAAATGGAGCATTAAAAAGAATATTGGATCCCTATATTCAACAATATATTCCAAATACGGTAAATACTGTTAGGTTTGCATTGTCAAGAGCTTTCTTTGCTAAACTTGAAAACCTAAAACCTAAATATCCTAATATTGTTATTTCTTTTCATCCGGCAATACATATTTCCGGGGATATTTTTGATGTGGAATTAGATGATGGAACTATTATTCAGGCTAGTTATGAGTATAGGCTAACATTCATAATGATATTGGGATATTATCAAGGTTCCAAATTTATTCCAATACCTGACATAGGTGCATATGATAGAAATGGTCTTTGTCCTCCTGGATGCTAAATGATTATTCTTGATCTAATATATTATATTGTAATCATTACAAATTTTACTGTTTCCATAATTGAAAAGAAATTGTGGAAGCAGTTATTTTGGTTTTATTTCGGAATTACAATCATAACAGAAATATTATTTACAACGAAAGCGGGTTTTATAACTGCAAGAATGTATAATTATCTGGATTTGTTCTGTATAATTTATTTTGGATACATCTACAATAAAGAGTTACATGATAACTATGTTATTAAAATAACCACAATTTTATTTTTTTTATTAGGAGGTATTTTTATTTTCATTTCCAAAACTAATTATTCGATTATTACTGGTTACCTATATTGTATTTTTTTATTTTTCATTTCTCTGTTTTGGTTTTATAAGAAAATATCAAGCAAAGATCAAACACAGGATATTTTGAATTTATGTTTTTTTTGGATTAGTTGTTCACTATTATTCTGGTCACTATTTTATATTTTCAGAATGTTTCCAATGTATTTCTTTAATAAAAAAGATCCTGGGTTTTTAAAAGAAATATCTAATGTGTTTAGTATAGTTAATATAATTACGTATTCATTATTCTTACGAGGCTTATTTTGTAGACAATGAAGAATCTTCCCTTAGAAATAAAGATAGTATATATAACTGCAATCATTGTAGTAATGCTGTTTGTATTATTTATTATTCTTGTTGTTCTTACATACAACCGAAAACAGCTCCTTTACCTTAAAGAACAACAACTCAAAGAATCCGAACACCAAAACCAGCTCCTTCAGAAAGAACTCGAAAAACAAAAAGTGCTGGAACAGGAGCGAGAGCGCATTTCCCACGATATGCATGATGACTTGGGAGCAGGAATATCTGCTCTGAAACTTCAGGCAGAATTTCTGAAACAGAAGGCTGAGAATGATGATCTGCAAAGTGATATCGATGAACTTCTGAAAACCTCTGAAGAAATGAACATCTCCATGAGAGAAATGCTGTGGAGCCTGAATTCAGGAAATGACACCTTAGGAAGCTTTATCGATTATGCCATCCTTTACACCGGAAACTTTTTGAAGAAAACAAAAATAATGGTGTATTCAGAATGTGAAGATATTATAGCAGAAACACCTATTTCCACAGAAATGAGACGCAATCTTTTTCTCTGTTTAAAAGAAGCGGTCAATAATGTATATAAACACAGTCAGGCAAATACGGTGAAACTTTCATTCTCGCAGGAAGACAATAACTTCTCTATGAAAATTTCCGATAACGGAAACGGAATTTCGGATGGACAGAAAGAAGGTAACGGCCTTAGAAATATGAAACGAAGAATGAATGAGTTGTCTGGTGAATGTTCCATCATACCCGAAAACCCAGGAACCTGTCTGGTGTTTAAAATAGCATTATAAATAAATTACCCTTTTGTGTAATTGACTAGTCCGTTTTTTAGAGGGAAATTTGATAGATAAAATTAAAAGCCATGAAAACTCTTATTAACGACAGTATCGGAGATTTGGAAGCTGCTTTAAAAAACAACACTGATCTTCAGGAGAAGTTCAAAACCAATCCGATAGAGGCTATTAAAAATGTAGAAATAAAAAACCCGAAAGACACAGACTATTGGATCTACAGAATTATTGTACTTATGCTCGGGTTGGCAGTCATTACCATTATAGCAGGGCTTATTCTAATTGCTTACTGGAATGATGGTGCTGCTAAAGATAATCAGTTGGTTACTATTTTTGCAACTATTTCTTCTGGTGCAATAGGTGCCTTAGCCGGACTTTTATCGCCTACACCGAGAAAATAATAAAAAACTTAAAATAAACAACATCATGAAAACTTTAACCTTGAAAGTGACTATTGAAGGAGGTTCTTCTCAATTAGGGATATATTATAAATTAGTTAAAAAAGAGCATGCTTCAAAACCTGTACAAAAAAAACATAGTTTTGAAGAAGTGTTTAATGATCTTAATGGTGATTACACATTGTACATAGGTGGGAGTAATGCTGATTCTGATAAAAGAAGAGCAATTATAAGTCTTGTTTTTGATGATAAGGAGATTACATTGGATAAGGATTTATCTTACGCAAATCCATCAATCCAAAAAGGCAAGCATATTTATGCTGAATATTATTTTAAAGCTTAAAACCATGAAAACAAACAGACTTTTATTATTTACTTTAATATTGATATTCTTCAATATATTGACACTTCATGGTCAGAATAATATTGATTTAAAGCAAAAGAGTAATATTGCCCTTAAAACTGTAAATAACAGCAAAACAGGTAACTGGAATGATGTTTTTACCAATTTTATGCAGCTTGCAGCCAAAAACCTTGCAGGTGATAATAAATCTTTTGAATACAGGACAACAATCTTTGCTATAAAAAGTGAGGTAGACAGTACATTGCTAATTGATGAAAACTATGTTAAAGAAAATTTTTCAAGAAATTTTCAAATAAATATGGGGCTGAAATTAGACAATGATTATAAATTCAAAGGATTTTCATATGGTTTTGATTGGGCTTTGATCAACAAAAGAGATCTAAGTGTAAATACATTAGTGAATGGTGAAACAGCAAAACTTTATGAGAAGTATTTTGAAATACTTACGAAATCAAGAGAAAGATATAATGCAGATTTAGACAAAAATAAAGATCCGGATAAATTAACAAAAATAAAGCAGATCCAAGAGGCGATAAGTAAGAATGCCGATGAATATATTATTCCACTTGATGAGTTTCCAAAAGATTTTATAAAATATCTGCCTTCTGATTATCAGGATACTAGGAAATACTTCGGTGAAGTGTATGCAAAAGAACTGGATTCTATTAAAAGAAAGCCATTATTGAAAATAGGTTTTAATAGTAACTTTCAAAAAAACGCAAAATTTTTAGATGAGTTTGATGCCAATTTGGTTTATCTGCAAGGATTGAAATCTAAGAAAGGGAGTAAATTGGAAATAGACTTCCGAAATCAGTTTAAAGCAAAAGATAGTATCACAACATCTGTGATCAAAAGAAAAGAATTTTCATCACAACTTGGTTTGAATATTTCAATTTGGGAAACTAAAGATAAATCCATTGTAGAGCTTAAACCTAATTTTGAATATAAAAGGATTGTTTCAGGATTGATGGATGAAGAAAAAAATGACCAATTCTTAGCCAATGCAGATCTTAGGATAAGAATTTTAAAAAACCTTTGGGTGCCATTGATTTTAAAATATGATATTAAAAACAATAATCTTTTTGGTTTCTTAAATGTCAGTTTTAATTTTGATGCGATGAAAAAAGAATAGATTAAGAAAGAATAGAAATACAAAACTCATCTTAAAAATTGTAAGGTGAGTTTTTTTATTGCTATTTTCAAATTTTAACCTCCAATTCTTCACAAAGAATTTGTAGAATTATCATAATATAAATTAACTAAAATTTAACTCGGATTTATCTCAAAAAAATCCCGTGAAATGCCCCTGAAAGTTAAATTTTGATTAAATTTGTCTAAACTAAAAAAAATAAAAAATGAGTGCAATTTCTTACATAGAAGCAAGACAGATTTTAGATTCCAGAGGAAATCCTACCATTGAAGTAGATGTATTTACAGAAAGCGGGGCAATGGGCCGTGCAGCTGTACCTTCAGGAGCGTCTACAGGAGAACACGAAGCGGTAGAATTACGTGACGGTGGTTCAGAATATCAGGGGAAAGGAGTTCTGAAAGCTGTTGAAAATGTAAAAGAAGTAATTGCAGAGAATTTAGTTGGACAACCGGTTTTTGAACAAAACTATATCGATCAGATTATGATTGATCTTGACGGAACGCCTAACAAAGGAAATCTTGGTGCTAATGCTATTCTTGGTGTTTCTCTAGCGGTAGCCAGAGCTGCTGCTGCTGAATTGGGAATGCCTCTTTATAAATATGTTGGTGGAGTGAATGCCAATACACTTCCGGTTCCAATGATGAATGTAATTAACGGTGGTTCTCACTCAGATGCTCCTATCGCATTCCAGGAATTTATGATTATGCCGGTAAAAGCAGATTCTTTCTCTCACGCTTTGAGAAAAGGAACTGAAATTTTCCACAACCTAAAATCGATCCTTAAAGGAAGAGGTCTTTCTACAGCAGTAGGAGACGAAGGAGGTTTTGCTCCTACTTTCAACGGAACAGAAGATGCTTTGGATACATTACTTCAGGCGATCGAAAAAGCTGGATACAAGCCTGGTGACGACATCATGTTGGCATTAGACTGTGCCGCTTCAGAATTCTACAAAGACGGAACATACGATTACAGAAAATTCGAAGGAGACAAAGGCGCTCACAGATCAAGAGAAGAGCAGGTTTCTTACCTTGCAGAATTGGCTGCTAAATATCCGATTATCTCTATCGAAGATGGTATGCAGGAAGATGACTGGGAAGGATGGAAAATGCTTACAGATAAAATTGGTGACAGAGTCCAGTTGGTAGGTGACGATTTATTCGTAACAAACGTAGACAGATTATCAAGAGGAGTAAAAGAAGGTATTGCCAACTCTATCCTTGTAAAGGTAAACCAGATCGGTTCTCTTTCTGAAACAATGGCTGCTGTACAAATGGCTCAGAATAATAAATTCACTTCAGTAATGTCTCACAGATCAGGAGAAACTGAAGATTCTACAATTGCTGATTTGGCGGTAGCAATGAACTGTGGACAGATCAAAACAGGTTCAGCGTCAAGATCAGATAGAATGGCAAAATACAACCAGCTATTGAGAATTGAAGAAGCTTTAGGTGAAACTGCAATTTTCCCAGGGTTGGAAGCTTTTAAAATCAAAAGATAATTAATCGAATTTATAAATAACGGCAAGCGAAATTTTTAGTTTGCCGTATTTTATGGAAAGTGGTATATTTAAAAAAAATAAATAAATAATGTCAGACAACAAAGTAATATTGAATTACGACGGTAATTCATATGAATATCCAATCGTGGATAGTACTATCGGAGACAGAGGGATTGATATTTCAAAATTAAGAGACCAGACAGGTTTAATCACTCTGGATTTAGGTTACAAAAATACAGGAGCTACTATTAGCGACATCACTTACTTAGACGGAGATAAAGGAGAATTATTCTACAGAGGTTATCCAATCGAGCAGATTGCTGAGAAATCTAACTTCACTGAAGTAATGTATCTTTTATTACATGGAGAATTACCTACTCAGGATCAGTTTACTTCATTCGACAACAATATTAAAAAATATAACTTCATCGCAGACGAAATGAAAAAGATCATTGATGTTTTTCCTCGTTCTGCTCACCCTATGGGAGTTTTATCTTCTTTAACTTCTGCATTGACAGCTTTCAACCCGAAAGCAGTGAACGTAAACTCTAAAGAAGAAATGGATCACGCAGCTGAGCTGATGATCGCTAAATTCTCTCATCTTTGTGCCTGGACTTACAGAAAAACTCAGGGCTTACCATTAAACCACGGAGATAACAACCTGAACTACGTAGAGAACTTCTACAAAATGGCATTCAGATTACCAAACGCTGATTTCGAAATCGATCCGGTAGTAGTAAATGCTTTAGATAAATTATTAATCCTTCACGCAGACCACGAACAAAACTGTTCTACTTCTACAGTAAGAATGGTAGGTTCTGCTCACACAGGTCTTTTTGCTTCTATCTCTGCTGGGGTATCTGCACTTTGGGGCCCACTTCACGGTGGTGCTAACCAGGCGGTAATCGAAATGCTTGAACTAATCGAAAAAGATGGTGGTGATGTATCTAAATATGTTGCTAAAGCTAAAGATAAGGCTGATAATTTCCGTCTAATGGGATTCGGACACAGAGTTTACAAAAACTTCGACCCAAGAGCGAAAATCATCAAGAAAGCTGCTGACGATATCCTTACTGCATTAGGTATTCAGGATAAAGCTCTTGACATTGCAATGCAGTTAGAAAGAGTTGCCCTTGAAGACGAGTACTTCGTAGAAAGAAAACTATATCCAAACGTAGACTTCTACTCAGGTATCATCTACAGAGCATTAGGAATTCCTACAGAAATGTTTACTGTAATGTTTGCGTTAGGAAGACTTCCAGGATGGATTTCTCAGTGGAAAGAAATGAGACTGAAAGGAGACCCGATTGGAAGACCAAGACAAGTTTACCAAGGTGCTCAGGAAAGAAACTACATCGACATCGCAAGCAGATAATATTTGCTTACAATATAAAAGAATCCCAAAGCTTGCTTTGGGATTCTTTATTTTTACAACTTATTCAGTAATAGCTAAAGCCGTAATAAGATCATTCTTCGTTCGGAAATGAAAATTCAGCATTACCGGGCTTCCATCAAAAGAACCTGAAATGTTAATTCTTAAAACAGTTGTATTATCATTCACCGAAAAATCTTTTAGCTCAAACAAGGTTTTGTATTCACTATTGGATTTTTCATTCCATTGTCTTATTTCTTCTTTTCCCGTGTATATTTTTCCTTCATCAAATACGGATGCCTGTTCAGAAAAACAGTTAGAGAAAGAAATACTGTCAAAAAGTTCCTGTGCCTTCAAGAATTCCTGTAAAATGTTAGGTAAGTTCATATTGTTATTTTTAAATGATTAAACAGTTGGAATAGTGCCGCCATCTATTACATATTCGGTTCCGGTTAGATATTGTGCCCGTGGAGAAACTAAAAACCCAACAAACTCTGCAATATCTTCTGGCTGGGCGGGTTTACCAATGGGAATTCCACCCAACGCATCCATGACACTTTGAGTAGCCTCTTCTATTGACGTTTTTGAACTTTCAGCAATACGTTCCATCATTCGGATGGCAGATGAGGTCATGATCCAACCTGGAGAAACAGTAAGAACACGAACTCCCTTTGGAGAAACTTCTTTTGATAAACCTTTACTATAGTTGATCAGTCCGGCTTTGGCAGCAGCATACGGTAATGTAGAATCAAATAAAGGCAGCCTTCCCTGAATGGAGGCAATATGAATAATCACTCCCGTTTTTCGTTCCAGCATTTGCGGCAGAAACCCTCTGTCTAAACGAACGGGTGCCAATAAATTGGTCTGAATTGTATTTTCCCAGTCTTCATCACTCAAAACAGAGAAGCCGCCACCAGGCGTCTCTGAACCACCCAATGTATTAATTAAAATATCAAGCTTGCCAAAAGTAGACAGTACTTCTCTTACCAGCTTTTCAGTACCTTTTGCCAGGCTGAGATCTCCTGAAATAAAGTGAAATTGATTATTCATCTCTTCAGGCTGATTTCTTGCAGTGACAATTACAGTAGCACCAGCAGTAAGTAATCTTTCGGCAATAGCTTTTCCGGTTCCTTTTGTTCCTCCGGTCACCAAAGCAATTTTACCTGATAATTCGTTGTTGAAATGAAATGATTCTGTCATGATTTCTTTTTTGTACAAATTTCAGGAGTATGACCGGCTCTTACAAGTACGGTCTTACGAATCACATAGGGATAAATTAATCCCCTGTTGAGATCTCATCTCATTGTGTTACATTTGTTTTATGTACGAAAGAAAAATCTTACCCAATCTGAATTGCGGTCTTGATCTGATTGCTGAAGTGCTCTATGGCAAATGGAAGATTCGTTTGCTGTGGTTTATCAATGAAGGATTTCAAAGGCCAAGTGAATTACAACGGAAAATTCCTGATGCTTCCCGCAGAGTATTGAATGTTCAGTTAAAAGAACTTGAAGAACATGATCTTGTCACTAAGAAAATTTATCCTGTTGTGCCGCCAAAAGTAGAATACAGGCTTACGGAATTCGGACAGACGTTGATTCCGGTAATTGCCACATTAGGGAAATGGGGTGATGATCATGAAGAACGCTTACGGATATTGATATTGAGAAGGCTTGAAAACTTGTCACAAAGTGAGAGAAACAATACCTGATATTAGCTTTTTTGATTTAACATCAGGTGAAAAAGTCTATACAATAGGAGAAGAAAACCTGCTTTCAAAAGCAGGTTTTCGTTTTTTTATTATGGACATTGGCATCTGTCACATGTCCAGATATAACAGTTTCCTGCATCATCCCATTCGCAGCATCTTCTGCCAGTGGAAATCGGAGCGCCTCCCATTACAGATTTTTGTTGATCTCTTCCTAATTTTTGTGCGTTTTTCAGCACCGGATTGTTTTTGTTCATGACTTTGATTTTTGGTGTTAATAGTTAAGTTTTATGATCTATAATTTCGCGAAAATTATATCACTAATATAGGAAATTAAATAATATAATTATCTATTTTTTGTTCTTATGTAGATGGAAAATAGTAAGTTGTAGATGTTTTTGGGACTATTCACTGCAGTTGGCTGAACTGACAAGGAAATTTTGTTGAAGGGTGTTGATTTTAGAAATCAAATTTAATACATAAAATAATCCAAAAGTTTTACAGGTAGAGACCTTTACTTATATTTGTAGTATTGCATAAATCTTTATGAGACTAAATATTAAAAACGAAACGGGCAGGCTGAAGTCAGTAGTTTTAGGCCAGCCTAATTCATTGGGACCAGTTCCCACACTAGAGGAAAGTTATGACGCAAAGTCATATTACTCAATCGAACACAACATTTATCCTAAAGAAGAGGATATTATCAATGAAATGAACGCTTTTGAAGCGGTTTTAAAAAAGTATGATGTTGAAGTTCTGCGTCCTAGTATCATCAAAGACTACAATCAGGTTTTTTCAAGAGATGTAGCCTTTGTCATTGATGACAAGATGATCATTTCCAATGTGATTGCAGACAGAGCAGACGAACAGGAAGCCTACAAAAGTGTTTTTGAAAAAGTAGCATGGAGAAAAATTATTAATCTTCCCGAAACCGCGCATATTGAAGGCGGAGATGTAATTGTATGGAATGACTTTATTTTCATCGGAACCTGCTTCAGCGAAGATTACAGAAACTATAAAACGGCAAGAACCAACGAGTATGCCATAGAAATCTTAAAAGAATATTTTCCTAAGAAAAGAATTATCGATCTGGAATTGAAGAAAAACGATAAAGTTCCGTTTGAAGGGATTCTGCATCTGGATTGCACATTTAACCCTGTGGGAGAAGACAAATGTATCATTTATAAAAACGGCTTCGTAGACGAAAGTGATTACCGTTTAATCATCGATATTTTTGGAGAAGAAAACTGCTTCCACATCAATGATGAAGAAATGTTTGAAATGTTTCCGAATATTTTCTCTATTTCTCCCGATGTAGTAGTTTCAGACAAAGCATTCACAAGAATGAATGACCATTTAAGAAACGAGTGGGGAATGACCGTTGAAGAAATTCCTTACAGAGAAATTTCCAAAATGGGAGGTTTATTGAGATGCTCTACAATGCCGCTTGTGAGAGAATAATGGAGTGGGAGAGTTTTAGTGTTTGAGAGTGGAGGAGTTTTAGAGTCTGAGCGTTAGAGTGTTGGTGGGTTTGAATATTTGTTTAAATTTAAAAAAATATTTGGGATGTCGACAATTAAATTTCATCAGGACTTAAAAGTTTATCAACAATCATTTGAAACAGCACAGTTGATTTATGAACTCTCAAAATCCTTTCCAAAAGAAGAACTTTACTCACTTACAGATCAGATAAGAAGATCATCAAGATCTGTAACGGCAAATATTAGTGAGGCTTGGGGGAAAAGAAAATATGAAAAATCCTTCATCGCTAAGCTTACAGATTCGGAGGGAGAAGCGAGAGAAACCCAAACATGGCTTCAGTTTGCCTTTGCCTGCCATTATATGAATGAAGAGCAATATAATAATTTGCACAACAAGTATAACCAAATAATAGGGATGTTAGTTAAAATGATGAGCCAGTCAGAAAAGTGGTGTTCATTTTCTTCGGTGAATAAAGAAGATAATAATTTGTAAAACGCTGTTCAGACTCTCAAACTCTTATACGCTAATACCCTCAAACTTATAAAAAATGCAGACAACAGATACCGTATTAATGATAGAACCGATTGCATTCGGTTACAACGCTGAGACAGCAAAAAATAATTATTTCCAGGTTGAGCAGACCGGTTCTGATATCCAGTCAAAAGCGTTGGCTGAGTTCAACACCTTTGTTGGAAAACTAAGAGAAAAAGGAATCAATGTGATCACCATAAAAGATACATTAGATCCCCATACTCCAGATTCTATATTCCCAAACAACTGGGTAAGCTTCCATAAAGATGGGAAGGTGGTTTTATATCCGATGTTCGCCTCCAACAGAAGAGTGGAAAGAAGAGAAGATATTATTGAAAGTATCCAGGAGCAGGGATTTGAAGTAGTTGAGGTGGATGACTGGTCTTTTTCTGAAACTCAGGGACATTTCCTGGAAGGAACAGGAAGCATGATTTTCGATCATGATAATAAAATTGCATATGGTTCTGTTTCTTTGAGACTGGATGAAAAACTGTTCAGAGAATTCTGTACCAAATACGGATTTGCTCCCGTTGTTTTCCATTCTTTCCAGACGGTAGGAACAGAAAGACTTCCTATCTATCATACCAATGTAATGATGTGTGTAGCAGACCGATTTGTGGTAATCTGCCTTGACTGTATCGATGATGAGCTGGAAAGAGAAAAAGTAGTGGAAACGATTAAAGGCTCAGGAAAAGAAATCATCGAAATTTCTGAAGAGCAGATGCAGCAGTTTGCCGGAAATATGCTTCAGGTTCAAAACAAAGAAGGCGAGAAGTTCCTGGTGATGAGCCAGACAGCCTATCAGTCTTTATCTTCAGAACAGGTAGCCGCTATTGAAAAATACTGCGAAATTATCTATTCAGACCTGAATACTATTGAAGTAAATGGTGGAGGAAGCGCAAGATGTATGCTTGCTGAGGTTTTTCTTCCAAAAAAATAATATATTTACCAAAAAAATTAATTGAACCCATTATCAAGTAAAGGTTTACATATTCTTCTGACTTTGGAAACAGAGTCAGAAGATTTGTTATTAGACAGCAAAGGTTTTCTGACGTTTACAGAAGATATTCTGAAAACTAAAGATGTAGAAATTGTAGGAGTAACCAATCATATTTTTGAAAATGAGAGTTTTACTTCTGCAGTAATCCTGAAAGAGTCTCACCTTTGTATCCACACGTGGCCGGAATTTAAACAGCTTACTTTTGATGTTTTCCTTTGTAATTATACGCAGGACAATACCAAAAAAGTAGAGCAGATTGCAGATGAAGTAGTTCAGTATTTTAAAGCTAATACCATTCAGAAACACAAAATTTACAGATAAAATGCACTATGTCTGCCCAGCATGCGAATCAGAAAATACATTAGATCTCAATTTTCCTATCGAGGAATATGTTTGTAAAACCTGCTCTCACCTCATTGATGTAGCAGGAAATAAAAAGATTAAACATTTGAAAGTACCTACAGAAAATGTTGTCTTGGATGTAGGACAGAAAGGAAATATTGATGGAGTAGAGTATACAGTCGTTGCAATTACTGTCAAAAAATACGGAAACAGTATTTTCTGGCGGGAGTATTCTTTAAAAGACAGCAAAGGAAATGATGCTTTCCTGAGTGAGAGTGATGGACATTGGGTTTTCCTGATCTCTATGCATCCTGATGATTTTAAAGGCAAAGATTCTAAATTACCTACCTATGCCGGGCGAACTTATCGCTGGTACGAAAATACTCCATGCACTATTTATGCTGCTGCCGGCTTTTTTGATGAACACATTGATTTCAGCGTTGCGACCTACAAAGAATATGTCAACGGAACCCGTATGATCTCTCAGGAAAAGACCGCTAAGAAAAGCCAGTATTATTATGGAGTTCACATTTCAAAACATGATGTTAAAAGAGCTTTTAAAATAGCTCACATGCCGTATTATACAGGAGTCGGAATTGTCCAGCCTTATTATTTTGATATGAAACAGGCGGTGAACATTTTTTGCGTGGGCGCATTAATGATATGTCTGCTTCAGCTCTACGTGTATATCTCACGAACTAACGAAACTGTTTTTGCGGAGACCATCAATTTTGCTGATGTAAAAGACAAAGAAATGGTCAGCAAAAGTTTTACCCTTTCAGGAGGTTCTGCACCATTAAAAGTGAATGCATTTTCAGGTGTTGATAATTCCTGGGCTAATGTTCAGTTGAGTCTTGTGAATGAAAAGACTAATGAAATTGTCTATACCTCAAAAGATATCGAACAATATCATGGGTACGAAGATGGAGAAAGCTGGTCAGAAGGAAGTCAGTCTGAAGAATTTAACCTTTGTGGAGTAAGCTCGGGACAATATCACTTTCTTATTTCAGCAGAAAAGGAAGGATCTTTATTACCTGCATTTTCCGGTCTTCAGTCACCGGATTCAAGGATATTAATCTCCAGGGATAAATCAGGAACAGTAGAGGTAACCGATATCTATAAAGGGCAACCTATCACTTTCATAGACGGAAAGACTTTAGAAAAAGATACAACAGAATTAGGTAAACTGGTGAAAGCTTCCTTTGGAACTTCAAAAATAGATTCTCTTATCAATACAGAAGGGTTAAGACTCACTACAGATCCTATTTCAAACAATACCTATATACAGCTCAAAGCGACCTGGCTTCCTGTTTCATTCTGGAACTTCGGATTCATTTTATTCATAATGATTGCACTCTTTGTCGCCATGTGGATAGGAAAACATTTCTTTAATGTGAATAAATGGAAGAATAGTTCAAACACCCCTTATCCTGCAAATGATAACTAATATTACCAATTACATAAGACAAAACTGGATACTCTGCTTGATCGGAGGGTTTTTCATGACCTGGTTTGTATACCTTACCTATCAGGGAAATCAGGTCTGCGACTGTGCCAAAACAGAAACATACCGCGACGGAACTACAAGAAGTCATTCCAGAGTAGGATTCTACAGATACTATCACAAATAAAAATATAAAAACTATGGACAACATCAATTTCTTACCCATACTAAACTCGGTTCTTTACTCATTTTTAGGAATCGCTATTCTGCTGGTGTGCTATTTCGTTATTGAAAAGCTTACCCCGGAAAAAACATGGCATGAGATCGCTCAGAATAAAAATATAGCACTGGCTATTGTTTTCGGAGCATTTATCATCGGAATTTCAATGATTATAAGCGCGGCAATTCATGGATAAGAAGAGGATTCCTCTTGAGCTGCTTTTATTGTTTTCAGTATTCGTCATTGCTACATGTGGATTGATTTATGAGCTGGTGGCCGGAGCCCTGGCGAGCTATCTTTTAGGAGACTCTGTAAAGCAGTTTTCTTTCATTATCGGAGTGTATCTCTTTTCAATGGGAGTAGGTTCCTATCTTGCGAAATTCATCAAAGGAAATCTTATTGATAAATTCATTGAGATCGAAATCCTGGTGGGAATCGTAGGGGGAATCAGCTCTGTAGTGCTATTTATTTTATTTAATACACTCGCACACTTTGAAAGCGTTTTATATCTTTTCGTCTTTTTCACGGGATGTCTCGTCGGAGTAGAAATTCCGCTTTTGATGAACATTTTGAAAGACAGAGTTCAGTTTAAAGATTTAGTTTCAAATGTCTTTGCGTTCGATTATATCGGAGCTTTATTGGCATCGATTCTTTTTCCATTGGTTTTGATTCCGAAATTAGGAATTGTAAAGACACCTTTGTTTTTTGGATTGATCAATATCTCTATTGCGATATTCCTGTGCTATTATCTTACAAAGGAATTATCAAAACCCCTTTCCCTCAAAGTAAAATCTATCGTGGCATTTGCATTCTTGCTGGGACTTTTCTTTTTTTCAGATACGATTCTGTCTTATTCTGAAGAAAAACTATATGGCGAAAATGTGGTTTATACTAAAAGTTCACCTTATCAAAGAATCGTTTTAACGAGGAATACACACGAATTCCGTTTATATTTAAATAATAACTTACAGTTTTCTTCAACGGATGAATACCGTTACCATGAAGCTTTAGTACATCCTGCTATGTCGATGGCAAAAAACATTGATAATGTCCTGATTTTGGGAGGAGGTGACGGCTTCGCAGCCAGAGAAGTATTGAAATACAAAGACGTTAAAAAAGTAACCCTGGTGGATCTTGATGGTGAAATGACTCAGTTTTTCAAGACCAATGAAACCATGCGCAGGCTGAACCAGAATTCTTTTTCCAATCCAAAAGTAGAAATCATCAATAAAGACGCTTACATATGGGTAAAAGACAGTAAAAAGAAATTTGACGTTATCATCATAGACTTTCCTGATCCGTCCAATTATAGCTTAGGAAAACTCTATTCCCTGCAGTTTTATAAAGAACTGGAGAAGCTGACAACGCTTGATACGAAAATTGTGGTTCAGACCACATCTCCATATTTTGCTCCGAAATCTTTCTGGTGTATTGAGAAAACAATCAATCAGATTTTTCCTTTCACAGCAGCGTATCATACCTATGTTCCGTCTTTTGGAGAATGGGGATTTTCGATGGCTTCATTTGAGCCCGTCAACAACAGAGTTTACAGAAAGCTTCCCGGCTTAAAATACTATGATTATAACTTTTCACAGATGTCTTATTTTAATAAAGATATGAAAGTGAAAGATGTAGAAGTTAACCGTCTGGACAACCAGATATTAGTCCGTTATTTCGATGAAGAGTGGGGGAAAGTACAGTAGAAAGGATTTTCTTACAACTATATTTTTAGGTAGCCTTATGCTTCCCTTTTTGCAGTATTGCGGAAAGAAAGTAAAAGTTTTGCTGTTGAAAATTACCGGGACAAACCATGTTCTTGGTCACAAGTTATGGGCAAAAAATTTTCCACAGTTTTCAGAAGTTATCCACACAAAATATCTTATCGTGGGTGGTGGGATTTCCGGACTTTCTGCATGTAGATTTTTTAACCAGAATAATGAACAGGATTATCTTCTCCTTGAAATGGAAAACCATCTGGGAGGAAATTCTTCCAACGGACAGAATTCATTTTCAAAATTTCCTTTAGGTGCCCATTATTTACCTTTACCTAATAAGGAAAACGTAGAAATAATAGATTTCCTGAAAGAATGTAAAATCTGTCTGGGAATAGAACAAAACGGAGAACCCATTCTTGATGAATACCAAATGACTTTTCCACAGCAGGAAAGACTTTTCTATAAAAACTCATGGCAGAATGATATTGTGCCTCAGAGAGGTATTTCAGAAACAACACAACAAGAGCTTACCCGTTTTTTTAAGCTGATGGATGAGCTTCGTGTAAAGAAAGACACTGAAGGAAGATATTGGTTCGCCATTCCCGTACATGATTCCAGTAGAGATGATGAGGTGGTAAAACTTGAAAAAGTAATATTCAAAGATTGGCTCAAAGAAAATAACTATCATTCAGAGGAACTTCTCTGGCTGTTGGATTATTCCTGCAGAGACGATTTCGGATTGGGAATTGACTATGTTTCAGCATGGGCAGGCATCCATTACTTTGCCGGAAGAAAAAACAACTGGAGCACGAAATATAAAGATCAGGTATTCACATGGCCGGAAGGAAATGCAAGACTGGCAAACCATTTTTCAAAATATACAGAGGGAAAACACATGCCGGAAAACTTAGTTTTTGATGTGAAAATCAATGATAGAGTTGAAGTATTGAGTTTTGATAATGCTCAAAAGAAAACTAAAAAGATCATTGCAGATAAAGTACTGTTTGCAACCCCGCAATTTGTGAATGAAAGAATTTTTAATCAAAAAAGAGCATCATCATTTCATTATGTTCCGTGGCTTTTAACAACGATTACGTTAAAGAATGAATTTGGAGGAGATGAAGAGCTGGCCTGGGATAATGTGATCTACGGGACTTCCGGATTGGGGTATATTTTTGACCAGCATCAGAATCTGAACCAGATTATTGGTGAAAAAGTAATTACCCACTATAAGAGTTTTTCAACTGCAGATTGCAAAAAAGCGAGGAAAAAGCTGTATGCCATGAAAGAATCTGAACTTAAAACTTTAGTTTTGGATAATTTGAAGAAAGCCCATCCATTGATAGAAGATTTCATTCTGGAAATGCAGTTTCATAAAATAGGACATGCAATGATTGCTCCGGTTCCCAATCAGATTTTTGGTGAAGAAACTCAAAAAGCGAAAGAGTCCATAGAAGGGAAAATTTTCTTTGCCCACTCTGATCTTTCCGGAATATCCATTTTTGAAGAAGCCTTTTATCAGGGAATCCGGACTGCAGGACAAATGATACAATGATACAATGAAACAGCCGTGGATACATAATGTAAAAACAGACTGGTGGTTTATTCTATCACCACCTTTCCTTGTATTGCTTGTTATTTTTCTTTTTCAGAAACAGATTCAGGGGCTGGAAAACCATTATTCCTTTTACACATGGCTTTTTCTGATCGTTTTTGTGGATGTAGCTCACGTATATTCTACGCTGTTCAAAACGTATTTCGTAAAGGGAGAAATACAGAAAAATAAATGGCTTTATCTCGGAATTCCTGCGGTAAGCTGGATTTTAGGGATTATCCTTTTTCAATTTGGAAGTCTTACATTCTGGTCGGTACTGGCATTGGTAGCCGTTTTTCATTTTATACGCCAGCAATATGGTTTTATGAGAATTTACGCCCGCTTTGAACCGAATAACTGGAGTAAAAGAATAGATGAGGTGGCTGTTTATTCTGCTACCATTTATCCGATGTTGTACTGGTTTAAAACTCCTCGTGCCTTTACGTGGTTTGTCGATAACGAATTTGACTGGTTTCAAAATCTTCCGGATTATATTCCGTTCATTACAATAACCTATTTTGCCATTCTGATCATCTGGATTATTAAAACTGTAATTGAAGCTTTTAAAACAAAGAATATTAACGTTCCGAAAACAGCACTGATCACCGGAACTTTTCTTTCCTGGTATTTTGGGATTGTCTATTTTAACAATGATCTTTTGTTTACTTTTCTGAATGTGATTTCTCACGGAATTCCCTATATCGCATTGATCTACATCCGGGAAATACAACAAAAAGAAAATCATCAGCTGAACAGGATGCAGATTTTTAAATCTTTTTCAGGAATCTTTTTGTTTATAGGAGTTCTTTTAAGCTTTGCTTTCATGGAAGAATTTTTGTGGGAAACTCTGGTATGGAATGAACATTTTTCCTTGAATGTGATTATTTCAGAAAAATTATTACAGTTCCTTGTTCCGTTGTTAGTTGTTCCGCAGCTTACCCATTATCTTCTGGATGGCTTTATTTGGAGAAAACCCAAAAAAGTTGCCTAACTTTGTCTTAATCTTTAAAATCTAAAAATGAGACAATATTTTCTGTCACTGGCAATTTTTCTAGGAATGATTGTGGGTGCTCAGCAGAAAACATTCTGCAATCCCATCAATATTGATTATGGGTATACTCCGTTTGAAGTTTTTTCAAAACAAGGGAAACATCGTGCTACAGCAGATCCGGTGATTGTTAATTTTAAAAATAAACTGTTTCTTTTTTCTACCAACCAGGAAGGATACTGGTATAGTGATGATATGCTGGACTGGAAGTTTGTGAAAAGGAAATTTTTAAGAGATAATAAATACATTCATGACCTTAATGCTCCTGCGGTATGGGCAATGAAAGACACTCTATATGTATATGGTTCCACCTGGGAACAGGATTTTCCGATTTGGAAAAGTACAAACCCCACCAAGGATGATTGGAAAATTGCAGTGGATACTTTAAAAGTGGGAGCTTGGGATCCGGCGTTCCATTATGATGAAGATAAAAATAAACTCTATCTGTACTGGGGTTCAAGTAATGAATGGCCATTGCTTGGAACAGAGGTGAAAGTAAAAAATCTTCAGTCTGAAGGTTTCGTTAAGCCCATTATTAAACTAAAACCTGAAGATCACGGCTGGGAACGCTTCGGAGAATACAATGACAACGTTTTTCTTCAGCCTTTTGTAGAAGGGGCATGGATGACAAAACACAACGGAAAATATTATATGCAGTATGGCGCTCCGGCAACAGAATTCAGTGGATACTCGGATGGAGTGTATGTGAGCAAAAGTCCTTTGGAAGGGTTCGAGTATCAACAACATAATCCATTCTCTTATAAACCGGGAGGTTTTGCCAGAGGAGCAGGCCATGGAGCTACGTTTGAGGACAATTACAAGAACTGGTGGCACGTTTCCACAATTTTTATTTCTACTAAAAATAATTTTGAAAGAAGGCTGGGAATATGGCCGGCCGGCTTTGATAAAGATGATGTGATGTACTGTAATACGGCATATGGCGATTATCCTACTTACCTTCCGCAATATGCACAGGGCAAAGATTTTACGAAAGGTCTTTTTGCTGGATGGATGCTGTTGAATTATAATAAACCGGTTCAGGTTTCATCTACTTTGGGAGGGTATCAGCCCAACTATGCTGTAGATGAAGATATCAAAACGTATTGGAGTGCCAAAACCGGAAATTCCGGAGAATGGTTTCAGACAGACCTGGGAGAAGTTTCTACCATCAATGCCATTCAGATCAATTATGCAGATCAGGATGCCGAGTTTATGGGGAAAACCTTTGGGAAAATGCATCAGTACAAAATCTATGGTTCCAATGACGGGAAAAAATGGAGTGTGATTGTGGATAAAAGCAAAAACACTAAAGATGTTCCTCACGATTATATAGAACTTGAACAACCTGCAAAAGCCCGTTTCCTTAAAATGGAAAATCTGAAGATGCCAACAGGAAAATTTGCATTAAGCGGCTTCAGAGTGTTTGGAAAAGGAGCAGGGAAACAGCCTGCAAAAGTAGAAGGTTTTGTGCCTTTAAGAGCTGATCCTAAAAAATACGGTGAAAGAAGAAGTATCTGGATGAAATGGCAGCAAAACCCTGAAGCGGATGGCTATGTAATCTATTTTGGAAAGACTCCCGATAAATTGTATGGAAGTATTATGGTCTACGGAAAGAATGAGTATTTCTTTACAGGGGCAGACAGAACAGATGCATACTATTTCCAGATTGAAGCTTTTAATGCGAATGGCGTTTCTGAAAGAACGACTGTTGTAAAATCAGAATAGATCAAAGTAAAATATAAAAAATGACACGTTTTGAAAAATCAGGACGTGTTATTTTTTGTCTGTTTTCTTGAGAAATGTTTCTATTTTATTGATAAGAAATTGATCATTTGGGTGTTTATCCCAGTCCAGATGTCCGCCATTGAATGAATAAGACTCATGGAAGATATGTTTTTTATTTAAAACAGAATCTAAGATTTTCTCTTGTGAAGACGGGATAACACGATCCGAATTTCCATAGTAAGATAAAGTAGGAGGAGAGTTTTCATTGATCCATTTCACAGGGCTTGCGAAATCTATTCTGGAAGTTTCAGCATCCACTACACGAGGATCTACAAGTCTTCTTTCCACAAAGGAATATTCCTGATAGTTTTTAAAACCCGGATCTGAAAGGTCTGCAGGACCGACAATATTAATTACAGCCTTTATTTTTTTATCTGTATCCAATTTATAAGCATACAGCATGGATAAATGGGCTCCGGCACTGTTTCCCAATAATATCAGCTTGGGACTGTACCCAAGCTTTTTTTCTAGGAAGGCGGAAACATATTTAATATCATTTATTTGATTGGGTAAGCCATAATGAGTTTCTGATGTCAGTCTGTAATTCATATTGACAAAAATATGATCAGGAAATCTTTCCATCATAGAAAGAGTGAAAAAAGTAAGCTGGGATTTATTTCCACTACACCATCCTCCTCCATGAATAATGATGAAAACATTTTTTTCTTTTGTCGTTTCTATATTTGGAATATAAAGATCCATTATTTGTTCAGAACTCTTTCCATAGTAAACATTTTCTTCTTTATCAAAGCTGATATCTTTTCCCAGATTTATCTTTTTTTCTGTACACCTTATCCAAAGAAAAAGAAAACTAAGGCAAATTAAAATAACTCGTATGTGTTTTTTCATAGCTATTAAATATAAAAAAATCCGCTGAAAAAAATCCGCGGATATCGTAAGAATAATTGAATATGAAGAAAGATAATTCTTTATCTGGTTCTGCTTTTAATAGCATCTGAAGCACCCTCGATATCTCTTACCTTTTTGATTTTCTGATTTCCGAAATTATAGGTAAGACTTACGATTAAGCTTCTGTTGTAGCGGTTTTGGTGGACATAATTATAATTTCCGTTTTCCTGAAAGTCCTCAATTTTAACAATGTTGGTATTCAATACATCATTTACATTCACTGCAAACGTCCAGTCGTTCCACATTTTCTTAAGGCTAAGATCTAGACTCATCAGGTTTTTCAATGAACCAAGCTCAATCTGTTGCTTATCTACGAAGAAGTAATTAAGTCCGAAGAACCATGTTTTCTTTTTATCAAGACGAACGGTGTTGTTGGTTTGGATCAAAAGACTGGTAGAATTGGTTTTATTGGTGTATGTAATAAATTTTCCACTGGGCCCTTTTTCATCTTTGAATCTGTCTCCTGTTGTAGGATCAGTATCAAGGCTTCCATTGTTAATATTATGCTGTACACCGATATTGAAATTGGTTGTCCAGTATTGCTTGAAAAATGACTTTTGAACACCTACCATTGCGGACATTTCCTGTTTATTCCCAAAATTGGTTCTGATATATCTTAATGCCGGGTTTTCGCCTTCCTTTCCAGCCGGTGATACCGGATATCCCTGAAGTGGTACCTGCGTAATTACATCCTGAATGTAGGAATGGTTTAAAATCAGGAAATAGGAATTTTTGAACATATAAGTAAGCTCCTGATTATAAGTAGAAGATGCCTTTACGAACGGGTCATTCTGAGTATAATTATCATCTGTAAGAATGTTCCTTACGGGATTAAGTTCCCAGAAACTAGGTCTTCTCATTCTGCTGGAGAAGGAATAAGAGATATTGTTTTTATCATTAATTGCATAATTCAGACTTAGATAGGGAAGAAGGTTTTTATAATTTCTTTCAATTCTTCTAACAGCTTCTGTGGGAGCGTTGTCAGAAGTTCCAAGACTGTTGGTGATCTCATATCGGGCACCTATTTTTCCGGAAAGTTTGTCGGAAATCTTTTTCTCAACGGTAAGATACATTCCGTAGATGTTTTCATCATAGATAAAATGGTTAGGTCTTGAATCCGGAGCTTTTACAGGATTAAAAGAATAAGTTATGTTTTTAGAATCGTTATCTGTATTAGTCTTATTATAATTTCCGCCTATAGATACAGTCAGATCATTTTTAAACTTTTGATTATAATCCACCATTCCGGAGAAATTATTAATAATCTGAGGAAGATCCTGGAATACCTGTGTTTTTATTTTTCCTACTTTTCTGTTGATATCCGAAGCAAAGGTCTGGTTATCTGTGGACTGGAATCTTCTGTAGTTGAGGTAGGCTGCATTTACATTCAGTTTACTTCCCAATGAATCTGTTTTTAATTCATAATTTAAATTCACAGAATTGTTATAAGATCTTGAATCTTCCCGGTTTTTAGACCACGTATATTCCGTATTTGTTTTTTTTATGGTATTAAATAAATCTACCGTTGAATTATAACTTTTATTAGCCCATGTATTCCATGATAATGCGAGATTGCTTTTATCATTCAGTTGATAATCAATATTCAGATAGCCACCGATGTTTTTATTCGGATCATCAACATCTCCTACGGATTCATTAGAAGTTTTGGCAGTACCATTTCTTAAAGTATAGGTCTGTGGTTCAATATTTTCACCCCCGCTAAGACTGGCACTTACTCCCAGTTTATTTTTTCTGTAGTTAGCCGAGAAACTCGCCTGGCTCCCATTATACTTATTGGTAGTGTTAGACATTCTCATATTTCCATTGAGACCATCACTCATTTTTTTCTTTAAAACGATATTGATGATTCCATCAGATGATTCTACCTGATACTCACTTCCCGGAACGGTAATCACTTCAATTTTCTGGATATTTTCTGCTGGAGTATTTTTCAGAAACTGAACTAAAGATTCAGCGTCCATATTGCTTTTTCTTCCGTTGATATAGATCAGGGCATTATTTTTCCCTGCTATTTTCAATGTTTTATCATCCGTTGAAGATAATAATGGGGTCTGCTTCAAAAGATCAAAAGTGGTATTTCCTTTTGCAACAGGAGATGCTGCTACATCATATACAAAACGATCGCTTTGCTTTTTGAAAACCTGTTTTGTGATGGTAACTCCTTCTATGTTTTTTGTTTTTGCCGTATCAGCTTTCTTTTCCTGCGCAAATGCACAAGTACTGAATACAATGGCCATTGACAAAATTATACGTTTCATGTTGTTTTTATTTAAGAGTGGATTTAGTGTATAAGTTTTATAAATTAGGTTCTGGATTTCACAGCATCGTTAGCTGATTTCATTTCCCTTGCTTTTTTCAGTTTCTGATTTCCGAAATTATAAGTAACTCCGATGCTCATTAACCTTGGATAATTGAAGTTGGTGATATTATTATATTTTCCGTTAGGCTGTACTCCTTTAATACTGTAGAAGCTTTGATTGAATAAGTCACTCACTTCCGCTACAATCGTCCAGTCTCCAGCGATTTTTTTCAGACTGAGATCGAAGCTTTGTCTTGCACCTATCATTCCTCCTTCCATTGCAGTCTGGCTGGCAAAGAAGTAATTCACTCCCAGGAACCAGTCTTTTTTAGAAGAAAGTCTGATGATATTATTGAGGGTTGCAGACATATTGTAGTTTTTGATATCAATGATGTAAGGATCTACTACTTCAGTTTCTCCCGGAACGGGCATAGAAGTTGGGTCTTCAAATACTCCGCCTTTGTAGGTAACATAACCTAAATTGACAGAATAGTTGGTTGTCCATATATCTTTAAACCAGGATTTGTTCATTCCAAGAGTTAGAGCAATCTCCCTGTTTTTTCCATAATTGGTTCTGATATATCTTAAGAATCTGGTAGTTTCCATAATAGGATTTCCTTTGATGTCCTTTATGATTTTCCCCTCTGAATCTTTTTTAGGAGCTGTTACAGTTCCTTGCAATGGAATCAGGTCTGAGGCTGCTGCATCCTCCACCATATTAAAACTAAGATTGGCATAGAATGCATTTTTGTACATATAATTGATTTCCTGATTATAGTATTTGGAAGCCAGTATAAATGGATTGTTCTGCGTATAATTGGTTGGAGTAAAGTAGGTTCTTGAAGGATTCAGTTCCCAGAATCTGGGTCTTCTGATTCTGCTGGAGAAAGTATAGCTCAGATTATGATCGGAATTGATGGCGTAATTTAAATTCAGATAAGGCAGAAGGTTGTTGTAATTTCTTTCAAATCCTGTTTTATCCACAATATCGCCTGTACTTCTGGTCATTTCGTAACGGGCTCCTATTTTTCCGGATATCTTCTCCGTTAATTTTCTTTCATAATTCAGGTAAATCCCAAGTATATTTTCTTTATAAATGAAGTGATTGGTCTGGTTGGGATCGATGATAAATTGTCCGTTTTTTAATTTATCCTGTTTGGTGTCGTTATCTGTATTGGTGTGGTTATAACTGATTCCCATTAACCATGTTGCTCCTTTAGCCGTTTTTTTCAGATAATCAATATTGGCAGCGTAGTTGTTGATGATTTGGGGTACTGCCTGATGTAATGCTGAATATTTGTTGATTGTATCATTCGTTAAAGGAAAACTTTCATTGAAACTTACTTTATCCCTGTTGAACCATAAGTAAGAAATGTTGGATGTAAGCTTACTTCCCAGAGAATCTGTTTTCATCTCATAATTCAAATTGAAAGAATGATTTCTTGTTTGTGCATCCTCGTTGTTGACAGTTCTGTTATTTAATACTCCGTTTTGCCAGTTGGTAATATCCAGTACAGAATTGAAACTTTTATTGTATCTCATGTTGTAGGAAAATCCAAGACTGTGTTTTTTATTGATTTCATAATCAACATTGAATCCTCCACCAAAATTTTTGTTAGGATCATCATTAAACCCAAAAGACTCATTTCTGAAAGTAGGATCACCGTTGGACAGCGTATATCTTTGTCTGTCTGTCCAGCTTCCCATTCTGAAATTAGAATTACCGGACCATTTTCCCTGTCTGAAATTAAAAGAAGCTCCCGCATTAGGATTATTGTAATAAGCCTGCTCGTTCTGCATTTTCAACGTTCCGTTATAGCCGTTGTTTTTGTTTTTTTTCATCACAATATTGATGACCCCTTCTTTGGATTCAACCTGAAATTCACTTCCCGGAACTGTAATGACTTCAATTTTCTGGATATCTTCAGACGGAGTAGACTTCAGCATTTCAATCAATGCCTCAGAATCCATATTGGTTTTTTTATTGTTGATATAAATGACTGCATCATTTTTTCCCAAAATCTTCAGCGTTTTTCCGTCTATGCTGGAAATCATCGGTGTTTGTTTCAAAAGATTAAAGGTGTTGGTTCCTTTAGCGATAGATGAAGAAGCTACATCGTATACCAAACGGTCACCCTGCTTTTTGAAAACCTGCTTCTTGAGATTCACTGCATCAATAGCATTGACTTTCAAACTATCTTTTTTCTGCTGGGCAGTGATAAGTCCACCGAAAAATAGTGCTGCAATAAGAATTTGAGTCTTCATGATTATTCTTTTTTAATTAATAGCTTGTATGGTTTGTTATTTAACATTACAAAGATATATAATAAATTTAGTATTATGCAATACAAAGTACTTAAAAATATTTTTTAACGATTATAATCAATTGATTATCAATTAATAAAAATTTACATTAAAATATTGATTTCTTGCCCTTTCTGTATAATAAGACAAATAAATGATGCAAAATGTTACATCAATGAAAGAAATTATGAGAAATTTTTAATTAATACCTGGAATTTATTCCCATTAGCTCCGGAGTTATGCTTCACACAAAGACATATGTGAATCGGGGTTGTAATAACTGTAAAAATAAAAAAGGACCGAAAAGGTCCTTTCATTATATTGTTTATTCTCTGTCGAATCGGGCAAGCTTTTTATCTACCCAAACCGTTGCAAAGGGGAAGAATGCAGATAATAAGGCAAAAACAAAATCTTCATCATCCCAATTATAAATTTTTCTGGCAGGAAGGCAGAGTAAAAGGTAAAGGGTAAAAAATAAACCATGTAAACTACCAATAACACTGATGAAGATGATAGAGTACAAATTTTCATCATACCGGATCCAGATCATCGCAACACCATACAACAAAAGACATGAAATGGCCTCTGCAAGACAAATCTGCTTAAACCATCTGATGATTTTTTCCTGAGAATATTTTGAGAATATTTTTTCGATGAAGTCCATGAATAATTATTTATAATAGATAAAAAAGGATGTTTTGCTTTTTACGGGATATCCTCTGTATTTTACAGGCTCAAATTTAGTGTATTTTATAAACTTTTTGATCTCTTTTTCAAAATATGGAATGTATTTCAAATTGTGATCATTATAAATATCATGACTAAATTGATCCTTCAAAACCTTTCCATTTTGATCTAATGTGAGCGTAACCACAGTACTTGAACGGTATTTTTGAAAAGAAGGATTGTAATTTTCATAACCTTCCGGATAAATAAAATTACGGAAGAAATCTTTATTTAACTGATCATTATCATCACTATACCTGAGATAGCCTCCTTTATAGGTCCATTCACAATGTTCGTCGTTATCAAAGATTTTACCAGGATGTTTTTTTACATACATGGCTACAGATTCTTTAACGAGACCATCCATAAAATCTTTACCAAATTTTTTTTCAGTCAATTTAGTCATTACCGAGTAATAACATTCATCAAAATACCAACCTATATCACTGCCCATCCATTCTCCGCCCCAAATGATATTATGCTTTTTTAAAATTGTTTTGAGCTCTTCTCCGGGTAAAAACTTATCACCATCGGGAGCTGCAATATTGATAAAATATTTGTTTTGAATTTCCGAACTTTTTACAGCCCTGACTGAATCTTCGCTGCAATGCTTTTTATTATAGCTTTTTCTTTCAGCAATAGCAATTTTCTGTAATTCTTTAAGAGAGTCACTTTTTAAAGTTGTTGATTCCTGGGCATATAAACAACTTTGCAAAAAAACAAAGAATAAAAATAAATATAGCTTCATTGCTTATTGATAAAAACTACTACCATCCAAATAGTCAAAAACTTCTGGTGGCAGCATAGGTCTTACATTTTTACCATCCTTTATCATATTACGGATTTCTGTAGCTGAAAGCTCTATTATGGGTGCTTTTACCAGAGAGATATTTTCATGCTGTAAATATTCGGAATCTTTTTTCTCACCTTCAAATACTCTTGGGTAAACAATAATATGATGATTTTTGATCAGGATATCAGCATTTTTCCATTTGTGAAGGCTTTTCAGATTATCTTCTCCCATGATCAGACTGAAAGAATAATCAGGATATTTCTCATGCAGATACGTTAAGGTATCAATAGTATAACTTGGTTTCGGAAGAGAAAACTCCACATTGGAAGCTCTCATATTAGGATAATTCTTTACCGCAAGCTGTACCATATCAAGTCTGTTATGGTCATTGAGTAAAGATTTTTTGTCTTTAAAAGGATTTTGAGGACTTACTACAAACCAAAGTTCATCCATATCAGAATTTTCCAGAATATAATTAGCCAGAATAAGATGCCCGATATGAATAGGATTGAATGATCCGAAAAATAAACCGATTTTTTTCATGTGCTATTAAGAAGCTAGGTCGTAGGAATTAGGGGTTAGGGAGTTTGAAGTTTTGTGATTATAGCATTCAACATTTTTGATATTTCGGAGGTTTTTTCAATTAGAATTTTAAATTTTTCAGAACTAAGGTAACTTAAATTTTTTGAAATAATCAATTGGGTTTCCAGCTCAGCACAGCTACCTCTTGCAATTTTCAAAAACTGAAGATAATCGCTGGTAGATCTTCTGGAATGTCCTTCAGCAATATTGGACGGAACTGAAATTGACGCTCTTCGAATCTGGCTAGTAAGTCCATATAGTTCTTCTTTTGGAAAAATAGTGGTCACTGAATAGATTTCAGTAACGAGATCTACAGATTTGTTCCAGACAATTAATTCCATATAATTTCCCATATGTATTTCCCTATTCGTTGATTACTAAATCCTAATCCCTATTTCTTACTCTCTAAATTTTACATCCTTGATATTAAGATAATGAGTGACATTGCCTTTCCAGTGATTTTCTTCCAGGGTAAAAGCAAGATCAAAGTTTTTATTTTTAAAATCATCAACAAACTGTCCCAGCTTGAACCCGACACATTCAATATTTCGTCCTGTAGATTCCTGTTTGATATAAAACTTCAGATGATTATTATCTTTTCCCATTGTTTTTACATAGCCGGAAAGTTTCTGATTCGTTAGTGTAAAAATAGGTTTCATATTATGCGGTCCAAATGGAGCCAGTTTTCGGTGGAAATTGATAAACTCTCTGTTGATTTCATCTACTTTAATCTCTGTATCAATCGTAATAGAAGGTTCTTTCTGATGATCTTTGATTTTTTCCGAAACAATTCTTTCAAATTTTTCTTTGAAGGCAGCAAACTTCTCTTTCTCCATCGAAAGTCCGGCCGCAGCATGGTGTCCCCCGAATTTAAGGAAATATTCAGAACACATATCAAGAGCTTCGTGTACGTCAAAATCAGAAACAGATCTTGCGGAAGCTACCATTTCTCCGTTATTACCATCGGTAAATACGAGTGTCGGTTTATAATACGTTTCAATAAGTCTTGACGCTACAATACCAATCACTCCTTTATTCCATTCCGGATGATAAACAATAGTAGTATGCTTGGTTTCCTGCTGGGATTCTATGATCTGATTCAGGGCAGAAAGAGTGGAATTCATATCCAGTTCACGCCTTTCATCGTTGAGGTTCATGATATCATTCACAATCTGATTGGCATGTTTCAGATTATCAGAAACCATAAGCTCTACAGCTGCTTTACCATGGGAAATTCTTCCGGCAGCATTAATTTTAGGAGCGATTTCAAAAACAATATTGGAAATTTCAAAATGAGAAAGCTTATCCTCAGGAATCAATAATCTTAAACCAAGATTTCTGGTCTTTCTGAGGGTTTTTAATCCCATTTTAGCCAGAACCCTGTTTTCTCCTGTCATTGAAACAATATCTGCAGCAATGGAGATTGCCAGAAGATCTGTCAGCTCAAATAATTCTGCTTCCGGTAATTTATAAATGGTATTAAGTCCCTGACAAAGTTTAAAACCAACGCCACATCCTGACAATTCCTTGAAAGGATATCTGCAGTCACTTCTTTTAGGATCAAGTACAGCCGCAGCATTAGGAATCTCTTCACCCGGAAGGTGATGGTCACAGATAATAAAATCGATGTCCAGATTACGGGCATAGTTGATCATATCAAGGGCTTTGATTCCACAGTCCAGAGCAATGATTAATGAAAAACCATTTTCTTTGGCAAAATCAATTCCTTCGGTGGAAATTCCATATCCTTCAGAATTTCTATCCGGAATATAATAATCCAGATATTTTTTCTCAACAATTTTGCTGAGATAAAGGTACATCAAAGCAACAGCTGTGGTTCCGTCCACATCATAGTCACCATATACCAATATTTTTCTCCATTTTCAATGGCGGTGGCAATACGCTCTACAGCCTTTTGCATGTCTGCCATTAAAAACGGATTGTGTATATCGTTAAGGTTGGGTTTGAAGAATTCTCTGGCCTTTTGATAATTGTCAATTCCCCTTAGAACGAGGATTTTAGATTCAAAAGTACCAAAACCAAGTGACGAACTTAGTCTGTCAACAACTTCCTCATCGGGTTCAGGCTTGTAAATCCATTTTTGACTCATTTCACAAAAATAAGGAAAAAAGTTCTAAAAGCGTCTTTAAAAATCAGCAAATTAGATTTTAAAATAGGTGGCATAAGGATGAGAAAATTGATACTTGTTAGTTAAATTGATCAGAATAATTATATTTTTATTCATTTTAAAAATGATCTCTGTAGGAAAATTATATTCATTCAAAATATATGTATCACACGTTTCTATGATTGTTTTGTTTAAAATAAACGGTAAGAACTTTCGGGTTTCTTTCTAATAATAAAAAAATAACATTCAATGCGGATATTAGGAGAATTTTTGACTTAGTAATTGTTAAAAAATGTTATCTTCGTGCTCCAAATTTTAAATGACTATGAAAAAAATTATGCTAAGCCTTATGTCATTTGGGGCTATGTATTCGATCAATGCACAGAAGATTAACCTTGGAAAAGCTGCCGGGATGGTTTCAAATGGCGCAAAAGCCTTAACATTTACCAACGAAGATGCTATTAAATTATCCAAAGAATCAGTAGACTGGATGGATAAAAACAATCCTGTAGCAGGACCTAAAGATCCATATACTGTGAGACTGAACAAGCTGTTTGGAAAACATAAATCTCAGGATGTTCTGAACCTGAATTATAAAGTTTATAAAGTAAAAGATATCAATGCGTTTGCCTGTGCTGACGGAAGTGTACGCGTATTCTCTTCATTAATGGATATTATGACTGATAATGAATTGCTTGCTGTAATCGGACACGAAATCGGCCATGTAAAGAATCAGGATACCAAAGATGCTATGAAATCAGCCTATCTGAAGGCGGCTGCATTAGATGCTGCATCATCAGCTTCGTCAGCTGTATCTACCCTTAATGAAAGCCAGATAGGAAAGATGGCGAATGCCTTTTTAGATGCTTCGCATAGTAAAAAGCAGGAGTCTGAAGCAGATACTTATTCATATGACTTTATGAAAGCTAATAAATATGATGTAGTAAGTGCTTATACGGCTTTTAAAAAATTAGCTTTACTTTCAGAAGGAAGTACACAGACTAATTTTGAAAAAATGTTCAACTCTCACCCCGACAGCAACAAAAGAGCAGAATCTATCAAAAAGAAAGCAGAGAAAGAAGGTTTATGGAAAGATCCGGGAACTGTAGCGTTACCCACAGCTAAATTGACGAAATAATTATTTTATTTATTGTTTAAACGAAAATACCTCAAAGCATTGCTTTGAGGTATTTTTATATAAATTTTAATGTTGTTCTGATTAAGAATACATTTTTTCTCTTAATTCTTTTACCTTTTTATCAGCAAGGTATTCGTCATAAGTCATTTCTCTGTCAATGATTCCGGTAGGAGTCAGTTCAATGATTCTGTTACAGACTGTTGAAAGCATTTCGTGGTCATGAGATGCCAGTAAAAGATTTCCTTTGAAGTTAGATAAAGAGTTGTTCAAAGTTGTGATACTCTCAAGGTCTAAGTGGTTGGTAGGTTCATCCAATAAAAGAACATTAGCTTTCTGAAGCATCATTCTACTGAACATACATCTCATTTTTTCACCTCCGGAAAGTACTTTACAAGATTTCAAAGCCTCATCTCCTGAGAACAGCATTCTTCCTAAGAATCCTCTTACGAATTCTTCGTGACGCTCTTCATCGTTCTTTGTAAACTGTCTCAACCAGTCAACCAGGCTTAGGTCTTCCTGGAAGAAGTTGGTGTTGTCCAAAGGCATGTGAGACTGATTGGTAGTAACTCCCCATGCAACCGTACCTTTGTCCGCTTCAACATTTCCAGCCAGAATTTCGAAAAATTCTGTAATGGCTAAAGAGTTTTTGGAAAGTACAGCTACTTTATCTCCTTTTTTAAGATTTAAATCAACATTAGAGAATAATAATTCTCCGTCTTTTGTTTTCTCAAGACCTTTTACATCAAGGATCTGATCTCCTGCTTCTCTCTCCATTTCGAAAATAATAGCAGGATATCTTCTTGAAGAAGGTTTAATATCGTCAATATTTAATTTGTCGATCATTTTCTTTCTTGCAGTTGCCTGTTTTGCCTTAGCAACGTTAGAGCTGAAACGTGCAATGAAATCCTGAAGTTCTTTTTTCTTCTCTTCAGCTTTCTTGTTGGCCTGAGCTCTTTGTCTTGTTGCCAATTGAGAAGCCTGGTACCAGAAAGAATAGTTACCTGTATATAGGTTAAGCTTAGAATAATCAAGGTCACCAATATGGGTACAAACCGTATCAAGGAAGTGACGGTCGTGAGATACAACAATTACCGTGTTTTCATAATCAGCAAGGAAGTCTTCCAGCCATGAGATGGTGTCAATGTCAAGGTCGTTGGTAGGCTCATCCAGAATCAATACATCAGGGTTTCCAAAAAGTGCCTGAGCCAAAAGTACTTTTACTTTGTCTTTGTTCTCAAGTTCACTCATCAGCTGCCAGTGCATATCATCCGTAATTCCTACGTTAGAAAGCATAGTCTGAGCATCAGATTCGGCAGTCCAGCCACCCATCTCATCATAAATTACACCTAATTCTCCGGCTTTAATACCGTCTTCGTCAGAGAAATCTTCCTTTGCGTATAACGCATCCATTTCCTCTTTTATCTCAAATAATTTCTTATTACCTCTTAAAACAGCTTCAAGAACCGTAAATTGATCGTATGCAAAGTGATCCTGCTCCAAAACTGACATTCTTTTCCCTGGTTCCAGAGATACATGCCCTGTTGTAGGATCCTGCTTTCCTGTTAGTATTTTCAGGAATGTAGACTTTCCCGCACCGTTTGCTCCGATGATCCCGTAGCAGTTTCCTTTGGTAAACATAATATTTACCTCGTCAAAAAGAACTCTTTTCCCGAATTGTAAAGATAAGTTAGATACTGTTAACATATAGTTTTGTAAATTTGGCGCAAAAATACGAAAAGAATTTGGGTATTTTGTAATAATATAATAGTCAAGTTTTTAAATGTATGGTATTTTTTATATATTTCATTAACGAAATTTTAAAATGATGAAGATTGAGAAAACAGTTAGCATATTAAATAAGAGAGCCCGTTTTGAATATGAAATTCTCGAAGAATACGAAGCCGGAATGGTTTTGACGGGTACGGAAATAAAATCTTTACGTTCATCCAAAGCATCCATTACAGAATCCTTCTGTCAGTTTATTGATGGGGAATTGTACATCATCAACATGATGATTGATGAGTATAAATTGGGAACTTTTTACAATCATAAAACAAAAAGGGAACGGAAATTGCTCTTGCACAAAAAAGAATTACAAAAACTTGAAAAAAAGTTGAAGGATGCCGGGAACACCATAATACCTTTAAAATTATATATCACTGACCGAGGGAAAGCAAAGGTGCTGATAGCGCTTGGTAGAGGGAAAAAACTTTTCGATAAAAGAGAGGCGATAAAAGATAGAGAAAATAAACGGAACCTCGACAGAATATTAAAGAAAAGTTAAAAATCATTTGAAAAACTTTGTATATAAAGAAAAATTATATTTATTTTGCATTATCAATTATTTAATCATTTAATTCTATGAAAAATCTAAAATTAGGAATTTCAGCATTGGCGCTTACTGTTGCCTCTACTGTTTTCGCACAGACTACCAACAATCCGTGGTTAATCGGAGTTGGTGCTCATGCTGAAAACCACGTAGCAGCAAGAGGTAACTTCAGTAATACGTTCTCTGCTAACAATTTGACAAAAAGTATGTTCAATGTGAACAACTTTTCTATTACACCTCCACTATCTAAGTTAACAGTTGCTAGAAACGTTGGAAAAGGTTTAGTAATTGACTGGCAAACTTCTGTTGGAAATGTTGAAAACAAAAGATTCAACATGGGGAAAGAATTTTTCCTAATGACAGGTCTTGGTTTCCAGGCTCACGCTGCAGGTCTTTTATGGAACGAAGAATCTTGGTTTGATCCATATTTAAGAGTTGGTGCTAACTACTTAAGACATGATTATACAGCTCTTACTTTCCCTAGAACATCTGTTGACGCTAACGGTAACGCAATCGAAACTGTAACAAACGGTAAGGATGGTAACGAAAATGGTAAAGCTAATCACTTTACTGTAGCTACAGGTGCTGGTGCTAACTTCTGGGTAACTAAGAACTTCGGTCTTGGTATTCAGGGAGATTATGTATCAACTCCAGGTGATAAATCTACTGTTGCTAACTTCTGGCAAGCTTCTGCTTCTATCTTATTCAGATTTGGAAACAGAGATAGAGATAAGGATGGTATCCTAGATAAAGATGACCTTTGTCCAGATACTCCAGGTTTACCAGAATTCCAAGGATGTCCTGATACTGACGGTGACGGAGTTCCAGATAAAGACGATCAATGTCCAGAAGTGGCTGGTCCAGTTGAAAACAACGGATGCCCTTGGCCAGATACTGACGGTGACGGTGTAATCGATAAAGATGACGCTTGTCCTACAGTAGCAGGTCCTGCTGAAAACAACGGTTGTCCTTGGCCAGATACTGACGGTGATGGTATCTTAGATAAAGATGATGCTTGTCCTACTGTTCCAGGTCTTCCTGAATACAACGGATGTCCTAAGCCGAAAGAAGTAACAGCTACTGATGTTGAAAAGAACCTTAAGAGCGTATACTTCGATTTCAACAAAGCTACAATCAAGCCTGAATCTAAAGGAGCTTTAGATACTGCTGCTGAAATCATTAAGAAAGATGGAGGTAGATTCCTATTAGTTGGTGAAACTGACAAAAAAGGAAGTGATGCTTACAACTTGAAATTATCTAAAGAAAGAGCTGCTTCTGTAGTTGCTGCTTTAGATGCGAGAGGTGTAGATATCAACGCATTAAAATCAGTAGGTATTGGAGAGCAAAATGCTAAAGTTGCAGAATCTGCTTCTGATGCTGAAAGACAAGCTGATAGAAAAGTAACTGTTAGATACATTGGTGATGACAGTGAGTGGAACAAATATCAGAAATCTGATGTTGTAGCTCCAGCGAAAAAAGCTACTAAGAAAGCTACTAAAAAAGCTCCAGCTAAGAAAAAAGCTGCTGCTAAAAAGAAAAAATAATTAATTTTTCTAAATAATGAATACCTCCAATTTGATTGGGGGTATTTTTTTTTGTGGACTTTTGAGTAATTTTGTTGGAAATATAAAAATTAAAATGGGAAGAGCATTTGAATATAGAAAAGCTTCTAAAATGGCCAGATGGGACAAGATGGCCAAAACATTCTCTAAAATTGGAAAAGATATTGCTTTAGCAGTGAAAGCTGGCGGAACAGATCCGGAATCCAATCCTGCATTGAGAAGATGTATCCAAAACGCAAAAGGGGCGAATATGCCTAAGGATAATGTTGAAAGAGCAATTAAGAAAGCAAGTGGTGCAGATGCAGAAAACTATGAAGAAATCACTTATGAAGGTTATGGGCAAGGTGGTGTTGCTTTTTTTGTAGAATGCACTACGAACAACACTACAAGAACTGTAGCTAATGTAAGAGCTGTTTTCAATAAGTTTGATGGTAACCTTGGGAAAAATGGTGAGCTGGCATTTATCTTCGACAGAAAAGGTATTTTCACAATAGATTTAGCCCAGATTAAAATGGATTGGGATGATTTCGAAATGGAAATGATTGATGGAGGTGCAGAAGATGTGGAAAAGGATGAGGAGGAAGTAATGATCACTACAGCTTTTGAAGATTTCGGTTCTCTATCTCACAAATTGGATGCGCTTGGAATTGAAGCAAAAAGTGCAGAACTTCAGAGAATTCCAAACAATACAAAAGAAGTAAATGCAGAACAGTTCAAGGCTAATATGAAAATGCTTGAGCGTTTCGAAGAAGATGATGACGTGCAAAACGTTTACCACAATATGGAAATCACAGAAGAGCTGATGAACTCTTTATAAAAAATAACATAGCATTCATATACAGTTAATTTTCAATTAGTTTCTTTGTACAAAACTATGAAAAGAAACGTTGAATTAGTTGTTATATCGGATGTTCATTTGGGAACTTATGGATGTAAGGCTAAAGAATTGTTGAGATACCTCAATTCTATCCACCCTAAAACATTAGTTTTAAACGGTGATATTATTGATATCTGGCAGTTTAAAAAGTCTTACTTCCCTAAACCTCATTTGAAGGTAATCAGAAAGATTATTTCACTGGCTACCAAAAACACAGATGTTTATTACATTACAGGCAATCATGATGAAATGTTCCGTAAGTTCACAGATTTTGAGCTGGGAAAACTTAAAGTCTGTAATAAAATCTGTCTGAACATAGATCAGAAAAAAACCTGGATATTTCACGGTGATGTTTTCGATGCATCCGTCCAGCATTCCAAATGGATCGCCAAACTCGGCGGAAAAGGTTACGACCTCCTTATTATTATCAATAATGTTGTAAATTGGTTCTTAGAAAAAATGGGTAAAGAAAAATACTCGTTTTCCAAAAAGATCAAAAACAATGTGAAAAAAGCAGTAAAATATATCGGTGATTTTGAACTTACTGCTTCTGAGCTGGCCATTGACAATCATTATGATTATGTCGTTTGCGGACATATCCACCAACCGCAGATCCGTGAGGTTGTTAATAAAAAAGGATCCTGTACTTACCTGAATTCCGGTGACTGGATTGAAAATCTGTCCGCTTTAGAATATCATGATAAAGAATGGAAGATTTTTTATTACGATGAGCATAAGCATTTGCTGAAAGATGATGAAGCTGAAGAAATTCCGGAAATGGATAATTCTGCTCTTTTAAAAATTGTAACCAACTTTTCCTAAATGAAGGTTTTGTATGCATTCCAGGGTACTGGAAACGGACATGTTGCCCGAGCACAGGAAATTATTCCTCTTCTCAAAAAACATGTGTCTGTTGATACCTTGATCAGTGGGCACCAGTCGCAATTAAAGGCTGATTTTAATATTAATTTTCAACATAGAGGTATTTCTCTTCTTTATAATAAAACAGGCGGTTTATCCTACCGAAAAACATTTACAGAAAATAAATTCTTTGAAGCTGTTAAAACCATCAGAGAGCTGGAGCTGTCACAATATGATTTGATTATCAATGATTATGAACCTTTGACAGGTTGGGCTTCCAAACTGAAAAAATTTCCCATGATAGAACTCAGCCATCAGGCTTCCATGAGTTTTGTGGAAACACCCAAACCAGAAAAAAAAGATTTTCTGGGAGAAATGATTTTAAAATATTACGTTCCCAGCCAAAGAAAAATCGGTTTTCATTTTGAAAATTATCATCCGCAGATCAAAAAACCTGTAATCAGGAGAAAGATCAGAAATCTGAACCCTTATAAACAGGGATATTATCTGGTCTATCTTCCCAGTTTTGCAGATGAGAATATCATTAAGGTTTTAAGAAAAATTCCCGTGGAGTGGAAAGTGTTTTCAAAATACAGTAAAGTACAGGTCAAGGTAAAAAATGTGGAAGTATTTCCTATTGATGAAAGCCTGTATCTGAAATACTTTGAAGGCTGCGACGGAATTTTGTGCAATGCAGGTTTTGAAACTCCGGCAGAAGCATTATTTATGGATAAGAAACTATTTGTGATTCCCATCCACAATCAATATGAGCAGGAATGCAATGCATGTGCCCTTGACAAAATGGGAATCCGTAATTCCAAGGTTTTAAATCTTCAGGAAATTATGGAGTGGGTAGCGTCAGATCATCATCTCAGAGTAGATTATCCGGATGATATTGAAGACATCCTTCTTAATGAAGTTTTAATTCTTTAAAAAGATATCATCCACATCACTCATTCTCATCATTACAGATCTTGCATAGGAACAGTGCGGATATACTTTCCAGTTATTTTCTCTGGCAAATTTGATGGCTTCTTCCACTAAAAATTTTCCCATTCCTCTGCCTTCAAATTCGGGATGTACCAATACGAAAGAGATAATGAATTTATGGTCTTCCGGGAAAATAGTATAGGTAAGTCTTCCTACTTCTTTTGTTTCATTATTTAAAGTAAGAACACCGCCATTTCCGGATTTATTGTTTTCAAATTTCATGATTCAGGACTTTATTCTTCTATATACAAAAATTACACCGAGCTTTGCATAAGCAATAAGCAATAAGCAATAAGCAATAAGCAATAAGCAATAAGCAATAAATGTTTTCAAATTGATAACCATTCACTTGCGAAGCAAAATTGACCATAGATCTACCTAATTATCTTTCCCCGTATAATAGTTGTAGTCTTTGATAATCACATTGATAAACTGCCTTTCCGTCATTTTCGTAGGATCTATTTCCAGTTTCAGAATGCTTTTGATTTTTTCGGATAGTTTATTGATGATCTGGCGGTCATCTACTTTCAGAGCTTTGGTATAATTATTTTTGATGATTCTCATATCATTATCACTCAAAGCAATTACCTGAGGGAAAGAAGGAACATAATTTTCATGGATATTCTCCAGGATTGTATGAGAAATATTAATGTTGTTTTTTAGAGAGATAACGGCCGTTCCGGAAGCAATGTCACCCAAACGCTGATTATTTTTAGAAACAATCATAGAAATAAGTCCTACTACTCCGGCAAATGAAACATCTACAATTCTGAAAACCCACCGGATCATATAATCTGCGAAACTAGCCTGATAACCGTCAATTTTCACTACTTTTATTTTCATGAGTTTTTTACCGGGAGTCTGACCTTCCATTAAACTTTCCAACACAAGAGGATAAATATAAACAGGAAAGGTAAGAACAAGATAGACAGCCCGTATCGACCAGCCGTCAAGACCATCCAGAAGATATCCCAAATCAAGAATATTGAAGAACAGATACAGGATAATAACCACGTAGGCAATTCTGATCAGGAGATCAATAATGAAGGCAAGCATCCTTTCTCCTACGCCTGCAATATTAAAATTAATATTTACATTTTGTGAGGTATTTATCGCAATTTGAGACATATTTTTTATTATTTTAGCCTTAATAATTATGAGAGAAGTTTATTTCATTAAACAAAATAAAGAAAAATGGTTGGGAATCGAACAGGTTATTCAAGGGAAAATAAAAAAAAATCCTGATGACCTGTCCTCATTGTATATAAACCTGATCAATGATCTTTCTTTTGCCCAGACTTATTATCCCAAAAGCAATACTACTGTTTATCTGAACCATTTATCTGCCCAGATTTTTCAGAAAATTTATAAAACAAAAAGAGTAGAGGAGAACAGGCTGGTTTACTTTTTCAAAACTGAAGTTCCGTTGCTGATGTATCAATACCGGAGATATCTGATGTATGCCTTTCTCTTTTTCATTTTGTTTACATCAATAGGAGTGCTTTCTGCCATTTATGATAAAGGCTTTGTGAATATTATACTAGGGGAAGGGTATGTGAATGAAACGATCGAAAATATTAAAAATAATAATGCCGTAGGCGTTTATCAGAGCGGAAGCACTTGGGGAAGCACCATCGGAATTATCTTTAATAATATTCAGGTTGGAGCAAAATTATATATTTACGGAATTGCCGGGGGAGTGGGAACATTGTTCGCATTGCTTTCGAATAGTGTGATGCTGGGAGCTTTTCAATATTTCTTCTATGATTACGGAGCATTGAAAGACAGTGCAAGAGGAATATGGCTTCACGGGGTTTTTGAAATTTTTGCCATGGTAGTAGAAGCGATGTGCGGATTGATTCTGGGCGCGTCTATTTTATTTCCAAGAACATTTTCAAGATTTAACTCGTTTAAAAAAGGATTTAAAGATTCATTTAAAATATTTTAAGTACTGTCCCTTTCACTATTTGTGCAGGGATTATAGAAGGATATGTCACCAGACATGCATTGAAGATGCCTTTAATTTTAAACCTTATCATCATTTTTGGCTCACTTGCAATTATTGGATACTACTATTTTGTATATCCGTCTGTTGTTTACAAAAAAACTAATAAACACATCAATGATACAATTTTATAAAAAAAGAGATTTTGGAACTTTCATCAGTGACAGTTTCAATTTTTTCAAATTATACGGAAAGAATTATTTCAAAAACTATATTCTGATCAATGGCCTGCTTTTGATCTTAATGGTTACTGTTGTTATCTTCGGATATAAGGAACTGTTTTCACAGATATTCGGATCTAATCTTGGCGGTGAAACCTATTATTTTGAACAGTATTTTTCAGAAAATTCCGGAATGCTGATCACAGTAGGATTACTGACTTTCCTGCTTTTCATGATCCTGATGATTGTCAATTATCTGTATCCTGTTTTTTATTTAAAAAGAATTGCACAGGGAGCAGAAAAAATAAAGACTGATGAAATTCTCGGCGACTTTAAAAACAATGCCGGAAGAATTGGAAAACTATGTCTGGGAATGATCTTTATCGTTACTCCGGCAATCTTATTTGTAGTAGGTTTTTCTTATATCCTGATTTTTATTATTATCGGATTGTTTTTGATCCTGCTTCTTTATCCAACGATATTTAATTTTACTACCTTTCTGATGTATGATTATTTTAATTCGGACAGAGGTTTCTGGGGAAGCTTGAGCTATGCTTTACGTTCTCAGTTTTCTTACCCGAATGGAAGTGAAAAATCACCATACTGGAAATATTGGGGATCTGCATTTGTGATGTTTATTATTATGTATATGATAACATCTATATTCACATTTATCCCTATGATGTTTTTTTACGGATCCCTGCTTACCTCTACACCGGACGGAAATTTTGAGCAGAATCCTTTTACCGGAGCTGCCGGAATTGTATTTTTTGTATTCTATGGATTTTCTATGTTATTTTCATTTTTTCTTTCAAACCTGATGTATGTGAATGCAGGACTGATGTATTATGACAGCAGAACAGATCTTCACCAGAAAGTAGAATTGGCAGAAATAGATACGATTGGAATCAATGAATAAAATTATTTTTTTCATACTGCTTTTTTCTCACTTGGGCTGGTTCATGCTCAGGATGATAATTCCGATTCTGATGATCTGGTAGATTCACTATACACCACCGGACATTACAGAAATATGCTGCGTGCGGATTCTGTGCTGATGAAAAATCCGGTATCGGAGAATGAGGTGTATCCGAAAACATTCAAAGAAAATATTCCGTCAAGATATAAAGGAAATGAATTTGACTATTCCGTATCAAAACCGAGAGAATCTTTCTTTCAAAAGCTGATGCGAAAAATCAATCAGATTATACAGAGTATTTTTGGAGAAACAGCGTTCACTAAATCGGCAGAGCTGACCACGATCATTATTCGTCTGTTTGCAATTATTCTTGTCGGTTTTCTGTTGTATTTTATTATTAAATATATCATGGGAAAAGACGGGAATTTTATTTTTGGTAAAAAAAATAAAAAACTGGATCTCAATGTACAGGAACTTCATGAGAATATCCATGAAATCAATTTCCCTGAAAGTATCGCGAAATTTGAACACGCAGGAGATTATCGTTCCGCAGTTCGGTATCAATTCCTGTTTGTTCTTAAAAAACTGAGTGACAAAAAATTGATCAACTGGAATCCGGAAAAAACCAATAAGGACTATGCCTCAGAGTTAAAAGCTCATCATCTGAAGGGTGACTTCTCCAATCTGTCTTATATTTTTGATTATGTATGGTATGGTGAATTCAGAATTGAAGAAGAGAGCTATCAGAAATTTAAAAATCAGTATCAGGCATTTAAACCATAACTATAGTAACCATGAACAAAACTTTCAAAACATATGCTGTAATTTTCGTCATTGTGATGATTATTTTGGCGTTGCTTGAAGTTAACAAAAAAGAAACGACAGACTGGCGGAAGAATTTTGATATCAATGAGAAGTCTCCGTTTGGACTGTTTGTTTTTAATAATGAAGCGAAATATCTTTTTAAAAATAATCTTAAGAAGATTGAACAGGTTCCTTATGAATATTACAGCCAGCACAAAAAGGGAGCTCACAATATTGTAGTCATTGAAAATAACCTTGACGGTGAGTCATGGAAAAAACTTCTGTCTCAGATATCTGAAGGTTCAGATGCATTTCTGATGGTAACCCGCATGCCTAAAGAAATTTCTGATAGTATCGGATATTACGATTCTGAGATCTCTTTTGAAGAAGAAAATGTCCTGAAACTTACCGATAAAAAATTTCAGAATGATTTTATTAAATTAGATAAATTTCCATCGGGTAGAGGATTTTCCTTTATCAAACCTAAAGTGGAAGTACTGGGGAAAACAGTTGAGAAGAAGAATACAGATCAGGCCAATTTTATTAAAGTAAAGTTTGGTAAAGGACATATCTATGCTCATACAGAACCTCTTTTCCTGACGAATTATTATCTTCTGAAACCCGGCAATGTAAAATATGCACAGGATGTGTTTTCATATCTTCAGGATAGAGAAACCCTTTGGTTCGTATCCAACAAAAGTTCTGAATCACGCTTTTTCATGAGATTTATATTGTCAAATCCACCTTTAAAATATGCATGGTGGGTATTTTTAGGAGGACTTATTCTTTTTATCTTTTTTAGTGCAAAAAGGAAACAGAGGATAGTTCCTGTAGAAGAGCCATTAAGAAATACTTCCCTGGATTTTGTGAAAAGCATTGGAAATCTGTATCTTCAGGAAGGCGATTTTCATGATATGATGGCCAAGAAGGCGCAGTATTTTCTGAACAAAGTGAGAATGGATCTGTTGATAGATACTCAGAATTTAGATGAAGAGTTTACAAAAAAATTGCATCTGAAAACTGGTAAACCCTTAGAAATGATCAGTGAAGCAATAGTACTTATCAAAAAAGCCCAGGATCCTTACGCCAGTGTTATGAAGGAAGATCTTACAAGGATCAATAAGCTCCTTGATGAAATACTCAAATAATATAATAATAGAATAACCTAACCATATAACAGTTTTTCAATGCTAAAATGTCTGTTCGTTAGAACACATATAATTGTAGATAGTCATTGTTAAACTAGCAAATTAAAATTATTATGGAAAACTTTGATAACCCGAATATAGAAAACCAAAGCGCTATCAATCTTAACAAACAGGAAGAGCAATTTCAGTCGAGAATTGATATGATTGAACTTCGTGCGAGTTTAGAGAAAGTAAAATCTGAGATCGGAAAAGTAATTGTAGGACAGGAAAAAATGATTGAACATCTCTTGGCTGCATTACTTTCAAACGGACACGTGCTTATTGAAGGAGTTCCGGGAGTAGCAAAAACAATCACGGCAAAATTATTAGCCAAAACCATTGATGTAGGATTTAGCAGAATTCAGTTTACTCCGGATCTGATGCCTTCCGATATTTTGGGAACTTCTGTATTCAACGTGAAAAACTCAGAATTTGAATTTAAAAAAGGACCTATCTTCTCCAATTTCATACTGATTGATGAGATCAACAGATCGCCGGCAAAAACGCAGTCTGCCCTATTTGAAGTAATGGAAGAAAGGCAGATCACGATGGACGGTACACGGTATGCGATGGATGAACCTTTCCTTGTTATCGCTACACAAAACCCTATTGAACATGAGGGAACGTACCGGCTTCCGGAAGCTCAGCTGGACCGTTTTCTATTCAAAATCAATGTAGGATATCCTAATCTTGAACAGGAAATTGCGATCATTAAAAATCAGCACGAAAGTAAAAAAGAAGATAAAACAGAAGGAATCAATCGTGTCATCAGTGCAGAGCAGTTGAAAAACTATCAGCATCTGGTAAAACAAATCATTGTGGAAGCACAGCTGATGGAATATATTGCTAAGATTATCATCAACACCAGAGAAAATCAGTTCTTATATCTGGGGGCTTCTCCAAGAGCTTCACTGGCACTTCTGACAGCTTCCAAAGCATTTGCTGCACTAAGAGGAAGAGATTTTGTAACCCCTGAAGATATTAAAGAGGCAAGCTATGCTGTTTTAAGGCACAGAGTAATCGTTTCTCCCGAAAGAGAAATGGAAGGTCTTAGCGCAGATGAAATTATCCGTCAGATTTTAGAAGGAATAGAAATACCGAGATAGGGTAGTAGAAAGAGGGGCTTGGATCATCATTCCTAAAACCTTTCATCTGCAACCTGCCACCTAACCAATGAAAAACTTATACATCAATACACGTTTCTTTTTTACACTCATCGGAGTGGGGATCCTGTATGTCCTTGCATTTTTCTTTCCGGTGATGATGTGGGGAGCCCATCTTGCACTGTTGATCTGTTTTCTTGCAGCAATGGTAGATTTTCTGTTGCTGTTTAATCAAAAGAATGCCTTACAGGTTCAGAGAATTTTGCCTGAAAAATTGTCCAACGGAGATGAGAATTTTGTAAAAATCGATATTAAAAATAATTACAGCTTCACCATAGCCACTAAAATTATTGACGAAATTCCGTTTCAATTTCAAAAGAGAGATTTTCTGATTGAAAAGCAGATCGCTTCTGGAGGCAATACATTTTTTCAATACACATTAGAGCCTAAAGAAAGGGGAGAATATCATTTCGGAGGATTGAATGTGTATGCATCATCACCTTTGGGATTCGTCTCAAAAAGATTTATTTTTCAGAAAGATGCTATGCTTCCTGCCTATCCCTCTTTTATTCATCTCCGAAAATATGAGCTGATGGCTATTCAGAGTGAATTTTTATTGGGTGGAATCAAGAAAGTCAGAAAGCTGGGACACACCATGGAGTTTGAGCAGATCAAAGAATATGTTCCCGGAGATGATATCAGAACGATCAACTGGAAAGCAACTTCCAAGACCAACAGACTCATGGTAAACCAGTTTCAGGATGAAAAATCACAGCGTATTTTTATGTTGATCGATAAAGGAAGAACCATGAAAATGCCGTTCAATGGATTAAGTTTACTGGATTATTCCATCAATGCAACCATGGCACTTTCTCATATTATTTTGAGAAAAGGAGACAGAGCGGGAATGATGACTTTTTCCAAGAAAGCTGAAAATAAAATTGCTGCCGATAATAAATCCGGACAGTTGAAGAAAATCTCTGAAGCGCTTTATAATATTAAAACCGATTTCTTCGAGAGTGATTTCAACCGTTTGTATCAGGATGTAAAATATTCCATCAATCAAAGAAGCTTAATTCTGCTTTTTACCAATTTTGAAACTCTTGACGGATTGAACCGACAGTTGAAATATCTTCGCGGAATTGCTAAAAATCACTTGCTGGTAGTGGTATTCTTCAAAAATTCAGAACTGCAGACGTTGATCAACAAAAATCCTGAAAATATGCAGGAAATTTATGATGAAATTATTGCTGAAAAATTTGAATTTGAAAAGAAACTGATCATCCAGGAACTTCGTAAATACGGAATTTATACCGTATATACCCTTCCGGAAAATTTGAATATCGATGTTATCAATAAATATCTGGAGATAAAAGCGAGAGGAATTTTATAAAATATTTTAAATACAAATCAAAAAATAAAATGGAACTAAAAGAAAAGGCAGGTGCGCTGTTGAAAATAGCTGCCTTAAATGAAGGTGCAAAAGAATATATTCTTAACAATCCTGAGCTCTTTAAACTCTTACTGAAAGCAGCTAAAAGATATATAGGAGGCGAAAAAATGGAAGAAGCTATTGCCACTGCTAAAAGAATTAATGATAAAGGACTTCCAGCTTCACTAGAGTTTATGGGAGAAAGTACCCGTTCCGTGGAAGAATCAGAATCAGTAACTCAACATTTTTTTGATTTGATTAATAAAGTGAAAGAAGAGAATATCAATTCTATCATTTCTTTGGATTTATCACATATTGGTCTTGCAATTGATAAGGATCTTGCTTATAATAATTTAATGTCATTAGCAGAATCAGCTTACAAAAAAGATATTGAAATAGTGATTAGTGCAGAGGGTATTGATAGAACTGATGATATTATTAATACCTTTTGTAAAATATCGCCTGATTTTCCAAATGTTGGAATTACCCTGCAGGCATATTTAAACCGTACTCCAAAAGACCTTGAACGGATATTGAATGAAACACAAGGGAAAATAAGAATTGTAAAAGGTGCTTTTGCTGTTCCTCCGGGACATGCTGTAGAGAGAGGAAAACATTTAGACGATTTATATATTAAATATATTGAAACTCTTTTCCTTAAAAAGAGGAAATGTTCTGTTGCTACCCATCATAATATCGTTCAGAAGAGAGTTAAAGAGCTCATTGAACAATATGATATTCCAAAATCTAAATATGAATTTGAAATGTTACTGGGAATACAGGAAGATCTGTTGAATGAAATCTATAAAGAAGGTTACCCGTGCAGACAGTATATTGTGTATGGTGATGAATGGTATCTGTACATGTGTAACCGCATTGCAGAAAATCCGGATAATCTTTTTCAGGCTATGGTTGATATCATGTCTTAGCCTGAGGTTTACTCCATAAAGTTTTTTATATTTGAATAAGAATATAAAAAGAAATCTGAAATATAAACCCATACAATGAAAATTACACTCAACAGAATAAACGACGATTTTTTATTTAAATGTACAAACTCACAAGGAAATTCTATCCTTTTAGATAATACTTCCCAGCCGGGAGCCAAAGGAGTTTCCCCAATGGAAAGTGTACTGATGGCTGTAGCAGGCTGCAGCGGAATTGATGTGGTGTCTATTCTGAAGAAGCAACGTCAGGAAATTAAAAGCTTTCAGGCAGAAGTAGAAGGCGAAAGAGTGCAGGTAGAAGATGCAAAACCTTTTAAATCGATTAACGTTAAGTTCCTTTTGGAAGGAGAAATTGATCCTAAAAAAGCATTAAAGGCTGCAGAACTTTCTTTTGAAAAATACTGCTCTGTATCAAAAACGTTAGAACCGAATGTAGAAATCGGATACGAAGTGTATGTGAACGGAGAAAAAATTTAATCTCTTACATAAAATAGTAAAAAGCCGGATGAAACATCCGGCTTTTATATTACTCATTACCAATTCCTCATTGCTTATTAAAAGGTGAGTCTTGGTTTTATCAGTTTTGCCACTGTAGCTGTCCATCCTGTTTGGTGGGAAGCACCCACACCACGGCCATTATCTCCATGAAAATATTCAAAAAATGTAATATAATCTCTGAAGTGTTCATCATAATTGAACTTTGGATTACCTCCGTTGAAAGCTCTTTGTCCATGTTCATCCTTTAAAAATAGAGAGCAAAGCCTTTTACTTATATTTTGAGCCACTTCATCAAGATTTCTTTTATCACCACTTCCCGTTGGGAATTCTACTTTCAGGCTGTTCCCATAGTAATAATGGAAACGCTGAAGACTTTCCACAATCAGAAAATTGATTGGAAACCAAATTGGACCGCGCCAGTTGCTGTTTCCGCCAAACATACGGCTGTCACTTTCTGCAGGTGTATAGTAGACTATATTTTCAGACCCATGTACAGAGAAGACAAAAGGATTTTCCTCATATACCTTAGACATGGCGCGGATTCCGTAAGAACTCAGGAATTCATTTTCATCAAGCATTCTGGTCAGAACCTTTGTCAGTCTGTTTTTGCGGAGGATACTCATAAGGTGTTTTCGGCCTTGTCCTTCCTCATCCCAGTGAGAAACCAGTTTGGTCAACTCCGGCTTGTTCTTTAAGATCCACTCCATTCGGGTTCTGAAATTCGGCATCTTTTCCAGTAAGCGGTGGTCAACAATCTCAACAGCAAACATAGGAATCAAACCCACAATACTTCGTAATTTTAAAGAAACACTGTCTCCATTTCCTAGCTGTAGGACATCATAGAAGAATCCGTCTTCTTCGTTCCAAAGTCCTTTCGTTCCTTCGCCCAGGTTTTCCATAGCTTCAGCGATATAAAGATAATGCTCAAAAAACTTGATGGCCATATCTTCATATACCTGATAATACTGGGCAAGCTCCATTGCAATACGCATCATATTCAATGCATACATGGCCATCCAGCTGGTTCCGTCTGCCTGTTCAAGATGCTGCCCGTCCTTTAGTTCCATATTCCGGTCAAAAGCTCCGATATTATCGAGACCAAGAAACCCTCCACCAAAGATATTTTTTCCGTTTTTATCCTTTCGGTTCACCCACCAGGTGAAATTAAGAAGCAGTTTCTGGAAAACTTTCTCTAAAAATAATAAATCCGGTTTTCCGTTAGCTTTTTCATCAATTTTGAAAACACGGAAGCATGACCAGGCGTGTACCGGCGGGTTCACGTCACTCATATTCCATTCATAGGCTGGAAGCTGTCCATTAGGATGCATGTACCATTCCTTAGTAAGGAGCAAAAGTTGTCCCTTGGCAAATTCCGCATCAATGATGGAAAACGGAACACAGTGAAATGCCAGATCCCATGTGGCATACCATGGATACTCCCATTTATCGGGCATAGAAATAATATCCTTATTATGGAGATGATTCCATTCCGTATTTCTTACATATTCGTTGAAATTTCTTGGGGCTTCAAAGTTGGGATCACCTTTCAGCCATTTTCCAATATTGTAATGATAGAACTGCTTATTCCAGAGAAGTCCTGCAAAAGCCTGTCTCTGAACATTTCTTTCATCTTCATTAACGGTATCATTCTGAATTTCTTTGTAAAATTCTTCAGCTTCAGCCTGTCGCGTATTGAATATTTCATCAAACTTTTCAAAAGGCTCATCAGCTTCAGCCGGGCATAATCTGAATTCAAAAACTTTGGATTCTCCGGCACCAATAAGCTCATCAATCAGAAAAGAAGCTTTTGTCCCTTTCTTTGCGGGATTTATCGTATTCGTTTGATGGATAATATAATTATTGATTCCGTCTTTGAAATAAGTGTTTTCACCTGCAGGAGCTCCATAAAGCTTAGAATTGTTGGTTTCATTATCACAAAATACGCTTTGTGCATTGGTATTTCGGGAATAAAGTTTTTTAATGGAGATACTGTCGTGTCCAATATTGATACTTCCGTCATGAGAAGCATTAAGCTCTGCCTTATAGGTGTTGTATCCCCATTTCCAGTTATTTCTGAACCATGCTGTAGGTGCCACCACAATAGGTGCTTCATGCTGGCTTCGGTTACAGACCGTTACTCTGGCAAGAATATCATTGTGATCAGCCTTGCAATATTCAATGAAAATATCAAATATTCATCATTATCGAAAATTCCGGTATCGAAAATTTCATATTCCGGTTCCTTTTTACTGCGTCTTCCGTTTTCTGCAACAAGGTCATCGTAAGGAAATTCATTGATCGGATATTTATACACCATTTTCATATAGCTATGAGTAGGTGTATTATCCAGATAATAAAAGATTTCTTTGATGTCTTCCCCATGATTTCCCTGAGGATTGCTCAACCCAAAGAATCGTTCCTTTACCATTTTGTCTTTCTTGTTCCAGAATGAAAAAGCAAAACACAAAAGCTGCTTTATATCAGAAATTCCGGCAATACCTTCTTCTCCCCATCGGTAGGCATAGCTTTCTGCATTATTATGGTTGGTAAAATTCCAGGCATTCCCGTTCGGGCTATAATCTTCACGTACATTTCCCCACTGCCGGTTGCTTACATAAGGTCCCCAGTTTTTCCATTTGGTATCTTGTAATCTATCTTTTTCGGCGGTCATATCTCATCACTTTTCCATACGAAGTTAGTTTTTTTGAGAAGTAATTCCAATTTTTTTCATCTGAATAATTATTAATATACTCTTGGAATACTTGTATTTAAGGGCTTTTTTAAATATTAAAATAATTTTTTTTGAAATTAAAAGAAAAGAACTACCTTTGCACCATTCGTTCATTCAAATATTGAAAATGTTATCAAGAAAGGTTGAGGGATTAGACCCTATGAAACCTTAGCAACCCTTTGCGCAAGCAAAGAAGGTGCTACGTTCTACCAAAGTATTTTGGACAGATAACTCACTGAAGTTCTTTTCAGCCATTTCCTGTGGCATTTTCAATTGTATTAAAATTTAATAGAATTGAAAACAGAACTAAACTATATTAATCTTACGTATCAAACTTATTCCCAAAAGGAATACCATATCCCGTTGAGCTATCAGCTCTTTGGGAAAGATCTGTTTACAGCCCCAGTTATCTTAATCAACCATGCTCTTACCGGAAATTCAAACGTATCCGGAGAAAAAGGCTGGTGGAAACAGCTGGTGGGAAAAAATCAGATTGTTGATACTGATCAATATACCGTTCTGTGCTTCAACATACCAGGAAACGGATATGACGATTTTTTAATTGAAGATTATGAAGACTTTACTCCTTCAGATATCGCAGCGATATTTTTGAAAGGACTTGAAGCGCTACATATCAAAAACTTATATGCCATTATAGGAGGCTCTCTGGGAGGAGGGATTGCCTGGGAAATGCTTTCCAAGCAGCCGGATCTTGCAGAAATATTTATTCCCATAGCCTGTGATTACAGAACACACGACTGGCTTCATGCACAGTGTCTGGTTCAGAAATTTTTATTAAATGATAAAGAAGAACCATTACAGAAAGCGAGAATTCATGCCATGTTGTGCTACAGAACACCGCAGTCGCTCAATGACAGATTTCAAAACCAATATAACCAGGCCAAACAACGCCTGGAATCAGAAGACTGGCTGGTTTATCATGGTAACGCACTAAACGAAAGGTTTAGTTTAAAGAGTTACAAACTGATGAATCATCTCTTGATGAATATAAATGCTGCTGATACAGCACTGGAGAACATACAGGCACGAATGCACATGATCTCCGTAGATACAGACTTATTCTTCCCGGCTTCTGAAATCCGAATGTGCTTTGAAAACTTAAAAGAGAAAAATAAGGATGTGTCTTATCACGAGATCCAATCTATACACGGCCATGATGCCTTCCTAATGGAATATCAACAATTAAATAATATCATTAAAAACATTTTATAGAAGTAATGAAAAATGCTAACGAAATAAAATTTTTGAAGAACAGATCAATCGTCAAATTTGAAGGAGAAGATTTCCTGGGAGAAATCGGTATTGACGGACGAATTTTTAAAGCGCTTACTTTAGCGCGTATCAGTGTAGGCGTAATCTCTCAGCAGGCTGTAGAGAACGGAATTTCTATTCTGGTGCATGAAAATGATGCAGAGAAAGCAGTGGCTTGTCTTATTGATGAATTCGAAGCAGAAAGAAAGTCAGGAAAAGTTTCCCAAATATATAGTATCAATAATGTTTCTGTGATTGGTTTTGTTGCAGAAGATTTCAATAAAGTTTTTGCAGAACTTGCCAGAAACAATGTTTTTCCATTGCTTTTGAACCAGGTAGCAGGAGAAAACAGAGTCAATATCGTAGTGACGTCTTCACAGGATGAAAAAACAAGAAACATCATAGAATCTGAAATTTTCAAAAAGCCAAAGACCGTTCATCTGGCCATTATTGGCCATGGAAACGTAGGGAAAACCTTGATAGAACAAGTACTTGAATCTGCAGAAGAGATTAAAAAACGCAAAAAAATAGACCTTAAAGTCGTTGCGGTAGCCAATTCAAAGAAAATTGCCTTCAACAAAAAAGGATTTGATGCCCATTGGAATGATGAGGTTTTAACAGCAGAGCATCCATCTAATGTTGAAGAGTTAATTAATTTCTCTAATGAAAATCAACTGGAGAACCTGATTGTTGTGGATAACACGGCAAGCAAGGATTTTGTTAAAAACTATCACGCTTTGGCAGAAAACGGGTTTGATCTGGTTTCTTCCAACAAAATTTTCAATACCCTTCCGATTGAAGAATACAGAAAACTAAGATATACGTTGAATAAAACAACAGACGGTATTTGTATGAAACCAATGTAGGAGCTGGTTTACCGTTAATTGACACCATCAAGTTATTACACCTTTCAGGAGAAAATATCACAAGAATCAAAGGGGTATTCTCAGGAACACTGAGCTATGTTTTCAACAATTTTTCTTTAAGAGGTGATAAATTTTCAACCATCATCAATGAAGCTTTGGAAAAAGGATACACCGAACCGGATCCAAGAGAAGACCTTTCAGGAAATGATGTGGCAAGAAAATTATTGATTCTGGCAAGAGAATTAGACTTAATCAATGAATTTGATGATATCAGCATTCAAAATCTGGTTCCTGAAAATTTACTTGAAGTTTCAAAATCAGAATTCCTTTCAAGACTAGAGGAGCTTGACGAAGAATACCAGAAAATAAAAGAAAACCAGGAACCGGGACATGTATTGAGATATGTAGGTGATCTGCACGGAGATTTACAGAAAGATAAAGGTGAACTGGATGTAAAACTGGTTTCTGTTCCTGCAACTTCAGCATTGGGACAACTGAAAGGTTCAGACTCCATCTTTGAAATCTACACAGAAAGCTATGGAGAAAATCCAATCGTGATTATGGGAGCCGGAGCTGGTGCAAAGGTAACCGCAAGAGGAGTATTCGGAGATATTTTAAGAGTAAGTGAAACAAAATAATATTTAATGTAACAGTCTAATAATGTATCAGTTTACCAATAATTGGTGTCGTTATTCTGAGCAAAGCGAAGATTTTAATGGTACATTGTTAGACTGCTATATTGGTAAATTAATTAAAACTATATGGAAAATTTTGAAACATCAGCAATAAGAACCCAGACGGAAAGAACTCAGTTTGATGAGCATTCTACGCCGCTCTATCTTACCTCCAGCTTTATATTTCAGGATGCGGAGGATATGAGAGCAAGCTTTGCAGAAGAAAAACCAAAAAACTTATACAGCCGTTTCTCTAATCCAAACGTAACTGAGTTTACAGATAAGATCGCTAAAATGGAAGGTGCAGAAGCAGGATATGCCTTTGCAACAGGAATGGCAGCCATCTATTCAACATTTGCAGCATTGCTAAACGCTGGAGATCATATTGTGAGCTGCCAGTCAGTATTCGGGTCTACCCACACTTTGTTTACCAAATATTTCCCGAAATGGAATATTGAAACCTCTTATTTCAAAGCAGAAGATGCAGCAAATGTGGAGCAATACATCAAACCTAATACAAAGATCTTATACCTTGAAACTCCTACCAATCCCGCTATTGAAATTCTGGATCTTGAGTTTTTCGGTCAGATCGCCAAAAAGCATAATCTTATATTTATTGTAGATAATTGTTTTGCAACACCTTACCTTCAGCAGCCTATCAAATATGGTGCAGATATTGTGGTACACTCAGCAACGAAACTGATTGACGGACAGGGGAGAGTTTTAGGAGGAATTGCAGTAGGAAAAGAAGACCTGATCAGAGAAATTTATCTTTTCGCAAGAAATACAGGTCCTGCATTGTCTCCTTTTAATGCCTGGGTATTATCAAAAAGTTTAGAAACATTGGCGATCCGTGTAGAAAAACACTGTGAGAATGCCTTGAAGGTAGCTGAGTTTTTAGAAAGTCATCCAAATGTTGAACTGGTAAAATATCCATTCCTGAAATCCCATCCTAGTTATGAAGTCGCCAAAAAGCAGATGAAACTCGGAGGAAATATTGTGGCGTTTGAAATAAAAGGGGGAATAGAAGGAGGAAGAAACTTTTTAGATAAGATACAAATGTGTTCATTGTCTGCTAATCTAGGTGATACAAGAACCATCGTTACGCATCCGGCTTCTACAACGCATTCCAAATTATCAGACGAAGAAAGAAATGAAGTAGGGATTACTGCAGGACTGGTACGTTGCTCAGTAGGATTGGAAAATGTAGAAGATATCATTGCAGATTTAAAACAAGCTTTGGATTAATTCAAATAGCAACTGGTTTTAGCCAAAATAGATTAAAATGAAAAATTCAGAACAATTATATAAAGCTTTATCCGAAAGAATTTTAATTCTTGACGGAGCGATGGGTACCATGCTTCAGAGATACAAATTCGAAGAAGAAGACTACCGTGGAGAGCGTTTTAAAGACTGGGAACATCCGGTAAAAGGAAATAATGACCTGCTTTCTCTGACACAGCCACAGGCGATTGAAGAAGTTCATAAGAAATATCTGGAAGCCGGAGCTGATATTATTGAAACCAATACATTTTCAGGAACTACCATTGCGATGGCAGATTACCACATGGAAGATCTGGTATACGACCTGAACTATGAGTCAGCAAAAATTGCCAGAAAAGCCTGTGATGAGTATACTGCGAAAAATCCAGACAAACCGAGATTTGTAGCAGGATCTATAGGACCTACCAACAGAACCGCAAGTTTAAGCCCTGATGTGAATGATCCGGGATACAGAGCCATCACTTTTGAAGAATTGAGAGTAGCTTACAAACAGCAGTGTGAAGCTTTGTTGGATGGGGGTTCAGACATCCTTCTGGTAGAAACCATCTTTGATACTTTGAATGCAAAAGCTGCTTTATTCGCTATTGATGAACTGCAGGACGAAAGAGGAATTGAGATCCCGATCATGGTTTCAGGGACCATTACCGATGCCTCCGGAAGAACTTTGAGCGGACAGACCGCAGAAGCTTTTCTGATCTCAGTTTCCCACCTGAATTTATTAAGTGTAGGTTTCAACTGTGCATTGGGAGCAGATCAGCTGACTCCTTATCTTGAAACACTGGCTCATAATTCAGAATTCTATGTTTCAGCATATCCGAATGCCGGTTTACCGAATGCTTTTGGAAAATATGACGAAACTCCGGAAGATATGGCAAGGCAGATCAAAGAATATGTAGAGAAAGGATTAATAAATATTATAGGAGGATGCTGTGGTACAACGCCTGAACATATTAAAGCGATTGCTGATCTGGTAGAAAAATATGAGCCAAGGAAATTGAAGAAATTTGTATGATTTGATAGATTTTTTTAATTAAAATCAAGAATAAAGGCTGAAATATTAATATTAACTTTAAGTAAACCACAAAGTTATAAATATGGAAAAGCCAATTTACTTAAAAGATTCCGAGGATGTCAGATTATTTAATGAGTTGAGAAAGAAAGTGAACCAAAGAGTAGAAGCCATTTCTGAAAACAGAGATATCTACATTCAGATCAAAGCAGTCATCCTGCCATTGGTCTATATTGGTTTATATTTTCTCGCTGTTCTTAATGCCGAAAAGCATTGGATCTATATTCTGAGTTTTGTTTTAATGGGAATTTCTCTGGTTTTAATTTATTTAAACTTAATCCACGAAGCGGCCCATAACAATATTTATAAAAGTAAAAGATTAAACGGGCTGGTTCTTCACATTTTTGATTTTGTAGGCGCCAATTCATATATCTGGAAAAAAAGACATATCGCAAGCCATCACGCCTATCCGAACGTAGATGGATGGGATACGGATATAGAACAGAGCGGACTGCTTTTAATTGTACCGTGGATTAAAGCGAAAGGAGTACAGAAGTATCAGGACAAGTTTTTCTTTTTAGTCTATCCGTTGTATTTGTTCAATTGGATGTTTATAAGAGACTTCAGAGACTTTTTTGATAAAGAAAGGGTGATTTTAAAAACCCAGGGAAAGATACCCACCATTGAAAAAGTAAAAATGATAAGCTATAAGCTGTTCTATTTCTTTTATCAGATTGTGGTTCCTGTAATGTTCTTTAAAGTATCAATAGGATTGGCTTTAGGAGCGTGGTTTTTACAGGTGATATCAGCAAGTATTTTTGCATTGTTTGTTTTACTGCCTTTGCATCCGCTTCCTGATAATGCTTTTCCAAAATTAAATAAAGAGAATGGCCTGCCGTTTAGCTGGCTTCGCCACCAGCTGGAAGTAACCAATGATCTCAAAGAAAATAACTGGTTTGTAAGAAATGTGTTGGGAAATTTCAATTTTCACGTTGCTCACCATCTGTTTCCCAATTACAGTTATATGTATTATAATGAAATTACAGAGGAGATTGAAAAATTTGCTAAAGAACATGGTTTAGCATACAAAAGATTTCCGCTGATTACAGCTTTAAGTAAGCATAGGGATTTATTGAAGCAGAATGCCAATAATGCCTACTATATTTTAGAAGAATAAAATGAAGTATTTAAGATTATCAGGCCTCGAGCCTCTTATCATAACCCCGGAAAGTAATTTCATCAACGTTGGTGAAAGAACAAATGTTGCCGGATCCAAAAAGTTTTTAAGACTGATTAAAGAGGAGAAATTCTCTGAAGCCTTAGATATTGCCCGCCATCAGGTAGAAGGAGGTGCCCAGATTCTGGATGTTAACTTTGATGATGGGTTGATCGATGGAAAAGCATCGATGATCAAATTCCTGAACTTAATTGCCTCTGAACCGGATATTGCAAGAATCCCGATTATGGTAGATTCTTCCAAATGGGAGATCCTTGAAGCAGGTCTTCAGGTAGCTCAGGGAAAATGTGTCGTGAATTCCATCAGCTTAAAAGAAGGCGAGGAAGAATTTATCAAACATGCCAAGGCCATCAAAAGGTATGGTGCAGCTGTCATTGTAATGGCATTTGATGAGGTAGGACAGGCAGACAGTTTTGAACGAAGAATTGAAATTTCAAAACGTTCCTATGATATTTTGGTGAACCAGATTGGCTTCCCCGCAGAAGATATCATTTTCGACTTAAATATCTTTCCGGTAGCAACTGGAATGGATGAGCACAGAAGAAATGCCATCGATTTTATTGAAGCGACACGCTGGGTAAGACAAAACCTTCCTTACGCATCCGTGAGTGGAGGAGTGAGTAATGTTTCTTTCTCTTTCCGTGGAAATGATACGGTGAGAGAAGCCATGCACTCTGTATTCCTGTACCATGCGATTCAGGCAGGAATGAACATCGGTATCGTGAATCCGGCAATGCTGGAAGTGTATGACGAGATCAATAAAGAATTACTGGAGCTTGTAGAAGATGTCATCCTGGATAAAAGAGAAGATGCTACAGAAAGACTTCTCGACTATTCCGAAAAGCATAAATCAGTTAAGAAAGAAAAAACTGAAGACTTAGAATGGAGAAACAATCCTCTACAGGAAAGAATTACCCATGCTTTGGTAAAAGGAATCGACCGTTTTATTGAAGAAGATGTAGAAGAAGCAAGGCTAACAGCCGAAAGACCGCTTCATGTCATCGAAGTGAATTTAATGACCGGAATGGGAGTCGTAGGAGATTTATTCGGAAGCGGTAAAATGTTCCTTCCACAGGTTGTAAAATCCGCAAGGGTAATGAAAAAGGCAGTAGCCTATTTGCAGCCCTTTATTGAAGCAGAAAAAGACGGAACAAAACCTGCCAACGGAAAAATATTAATGGCAACCGTAAAAGGAGATGTTCATGATATAGGCAAAAACATTGTGAGTGTCGTTTTAGGTTGTAACAACTATGAAATTGTTGACCTTGGAGTAATGGTTCCCGCCGAAAAGATTATTCAGACTGCCATTGAAGAAAAAGTAGATGTTATTGGTTTAAGCGGACTGATTACTCCAAGTTTGGATGAAATGGTGTATATCGCTTCAGAATTAGAAAGACAAAATTTAGATTTTCCATTATTAATCGGTGGTGCTACAACTTCAAAAGCACATACCGCAGTGAAAATCGATTTAAAATATAAAAATGCCGTCGTTCATGTGAATGATGCTTCAAGAGCGGTAAACGTTGTGAGCTCATTGCTGGGTGACAGAAATAAAGAATATGTTTCGGATTTAAAGAATGACTACTCCGATTTCAGAGAAAAGTTCCTGAACAGACAAGTGGATAAAGATTACGTCTCCATTGAAGAAGCGAGAGAAAATCATTTTAAAATTGACTGGGAAAATGAAGAAATTTTCACACCGAATAATCTTGGGATAAAAGTAATCGAGAATCAGGATTTAAGAGAACTTCTTCCTTTCATCGACTGGTCTCCGTTTTTCAGAAGCTGGGATCTTCACGGAAAATACCCGAATATCTTAGAAGATGAGGTTGTAGGAGTTCAGGCAAAAGAACTGTTCAAAGATGCTCAGGTTATTTTGAATAGAATTCTGGATGAGAAATTATTGACTGCAAAAGCCATCTTCGGAATCTTTAAGGCCAATTCCAATGAATCAGATGATATTTTAATTTTCGATGAAAATAATAATGAGCAAGCGAAATTTTTAACTCTAAGACAGCAGGCTCAAAGATCAAAAGGCAAAGATTATCTGGCACTAAGTGATTTCATTGCTCCTCAAAGTTCAGGAAAAACCGATTATGTAGGAGCATTCTGTGTAACCACCGGATTTGGTACCGATGAACTGTCCGCGGAATACGAAAAAGCCAATGATGATTATAATTCCATCATGGTAAAAGCTCTTGCAGACCGTTTTGCAGAAGCTTATGCAGAATTTTTGCACAAAAAAGTCAGAACGGAATACTGGGGATATGCCAATCAGGAAAACTTAAGCAATGAAGAATTGATCGCCGAAAAATATAAAGGAATCCGTCCCGCCCCAGGTTATCCGGCTTGCCCTGATCATTTGGAAAAGAAAACCATCTGGGATCTATTAAAAGTAGAAGAAAATACAGGCGTTTTCCTTACAGAAAGCCTTGCCATGTTCCCTACAGCATCTGTTTCCGGATATTATTTCGGAAGCCCGCATGCCAAATATTTCGGATTAGGAAAAATAACAGAAGACCAGCTTGAAGATTATGCAGCAAGAAGAGGTTGTAGCATCCAGGAAGCGAAAAAATGGTTGTCACCCAATTTAGCAGATTAACATTGACATGAAGATAACAGAACACATTAAAAACGCAAATGGAAAAACTTTATTCTCCTTAGAAGTTGTTCCGCCACAAAAAGGAATCGGGATTGAAGACCTTTATACCAATATAGATCCGTTGATGGAGTTCAAACCTCCTTTCATTGATGTGACCACATCCAGAGAAGAATACATTTATCTGGACAAAGGAAATGGCTTGATGGAGCGTCGTATTACAAGAATGCGGCCTGGAACACTGGGGATTTGTGCTGCCATCCAGCATAAATACAATGTTGATACAGTACCACATCTTCTTTGCGGAGGTTTTACAAAAGAAGAAACAGAATATCTGCTGGTAGACTGTATGTATCTTGGGATAGATAATGTAATGGCCTTAAGAGGGGACGCCATGAAAGGACATCAGTATTTTGAACCTACTCAGGGAGGACACGCCAGTGCAATGGATCTTGTCAACCAGATTAATGATCTGGGAAGGGGAAAATATCTTCATAACGAAGAACAGGTTTGTGATGAACTGAACAAATTCTGCATCGGTGTTGCTGGATATCCCGAAAAACATATGGAAGCGCCCTCCATGAATTATGATCTGAAGTGGCTGAAGCAAAAAGTAGATGCCGGAGCAGATTATATCGTTACCCAAATGTTTTTTGACAATAAAAAGTATATTGAATTCGTTCAGAAAGCAAGAGAAATGGGAATAACGGTTCCAATTATTCCGGGAATCAAACCGATTGCCACTAAGAAACACTTGAAAATCCTGCCACAGGTATTCAAAATAGATCTTCCAGAAGAACTGATCAATGAGGTGGAAAATGCAAAAAATAATGAAGCGGTAAAACAGATCGGAATAGAATGGTCTATTGCTCAATGCAAAGAATTGTTGGATTTCGGAGTTCCTGTTCTGCACTTCTACTCAATGGGTAAGAGTGATAATATTAAAAAAGTAGCTGGTGAGCTATTCTAATAAAAGTACCAAAATGAAGGAACCCTGCTGTAAAAAGCAGGGTTTTTATTTTTGAAATCTCATAAAGAATTAATTTAAAGATAAAATAAATAAATGAAGAAAGCCGTGGGCTATACACCCGCTTAGAAACAATCAACTTTGTTGATTCCATCTTTCCTCCCTTAAAAATAAACCTCCCACTTCCATCTTCCGTCATCCTTACTCTAAAGACCAGTATGTCTCTCAAACTCCTTACTCCTGTCAAATAAATATCGATAAGTAGCCAACTTTCGGGTAACCGTAGTTTCAAGAGCTTCTGCAATCTTAATCATTTTAGGATTAAAATCACCAATCCACTGAAGTTCCGTAATTGTAAAATCCGTATGTTTTCTTAAATGTTGAGTTCCTTCCCAGATCATATATCCGTCTATGCCTTTCTTCTGCCATTCCGGGACAACACCGAAAACGAGACCCACCATTTTTTCATTCTTCTTAAAACGTTTTAACAACAAAAACTTGAGCTTTTGAAAAATCCCGAATTTCCCGTTCAGATATTTAAACCACTGGTTGAGATCAGGAATATTGATCCACATCGCAATCGGTTTTCCGTTTTCGTATACAAACCAGGAGATATGCTCGTTGATGATAGGTTTCATGGTGTTGAACATCTTCAGAACTTTTGCTTCTTCCAGATGCTTTCCTTCTCCATGAGATGCCCATGCTTTATTATAAATCTCTGTAAAATCCTTTGCAAACTTCGGCAGATTATTCTTTTTCATAGGTTGGGCTGAGATCGCAGGGTTTCTTCTGTTCTTTTCATGTGCAATGGTAAAGATCCTCGAAACTTCTGCAAAAACAGGTCTGGTAAAACATAGCTGCTCAAAATAAATCTGAAACCCATAATTCTCAAAAAGATCTTTGTAATAAGGGAAGTTATAATTCATCCCAAACAAAGGTTCTATGAAACCTTCAATCAGCAGACCCCAGAATTTATCCCGTTCCCCAAAATTGATAGGTCCATCCATCGCCTCAATTCCTTTTTCCTGAAGCCAGTTTTTACAATAATCAAAAATAAAATTAGCCGTTTCCTGATCATTAATACAGTCGAAAAAACCAATTCCTCCCGTAGGCTGCTTTTGCTCATAACAGCTGTTTACAAAAACAGCTACTTTCCCAACGGTGCTGCCATTCTTTTTAAACAGAAACCTCTTACATTCTCCGTTTTTAAAGAATTTATTCTTGGCAGGATCAAAAATTTCCTCAATATGTTTATCTAAAGGGCGGATATAATTTTTGTCGTGTTCATAAAGGCGGGCCGGGAATTCCAGAAATTCCCTTTTATGGAGATGGTTTTGTACTTCTTCGACAATAATCATATGTTTTTTTATCAGAAATGGCTATAAAAGATAATGTTTTTCATCTTATTTGAAATAGAGAAAAAGATATTATCCGTATTTTTGCTGCAAATTAAATAAAAATGGTTGATTTTACTGATAACGACGATGATATTTTCACTGGAAAAGAACATACGCCTATAAGGGAAGATGCTTTTGATAAATCGCCACAGGAAAAAATTGAAAAAATTACTGAGCTTTTTGGCGAAATCATGGAAACGCTGGGAATGGATATGACAGATGATTCTCTGAAAGACTCTCCAAGACGTGTTGCCAAAATGTATGTGAACGAGATCTTCGGAGGACTTCTTCCTGAAAACAAACCAGGAATCTCCACTTTCTCCAACAAATACAAATACCGCCAGATGTTGGTAGAAAAGGATATCACCGTATATTCTTTCTGTGAACACCACTTTTTACCCATCATAGGAAGAGCGCATGTTGCTTATATTTCCAATGGAGAAGTAATCGGTCTTTCAAAAATTAACAGAATTGTAGATTACTACGCGAAAAGGCCACAGGTTCAGGAAAGACTTACCATGCAAATTGTAGATGCTTTGAAAGAAGCTTTGGGAACGAAAGATGTGGCATGTATCATTGATGCAAAACACCTTTGTGTAAACTGCAGAGGAATAAAAGATACGGCAAGTTCTACCATTACTGCAGAATTGAGTGGTATTTTCAGAACAAACCCTATTACAAGACAGGAGTTCTTACACTACGTAGGAAGCCATGCAAAACTGGATTAATAAACAATGAACTACCAGATTCTTAGAAATATTATCGATGCCGAGCTTCAGAGATTTCAAAATATCACTGAAGAAGAATGGTCATATAGAAGTTCTTCAGAAAAATGGTCCAAAAAAGAAATTATTGGCCATCTTTGTGACAGTGCTTTTACAAATATCCGTAGATTTGTTGTGACACAATATAAAGAGAACGAAAATATTGTATATGATCAGAATTTTTGGGTAAAAGCTCAGAACTATCAGAATGTTCCTACTTCAGATCTTATTGACCTGTGGAAATCTTTGAACTATCAGATTGTTCATATCGTAGAAAATATCCCTGACGAAGCATTACAGAGAACCTGTGATACGACCAAATCAGAACCACGGATCTATACATTGGAGTTTATTATCGATGATTATGTAGATCATCTGCAGCATCATTTAAAAGCGATTTAATTATGATAAAATTTAAAAAAGTTTCAGATAAGATCTTTATCACGACAATTATTTGTTGTGACAAAAGTAATTTTTAACTCAATTTTGAATCTTTAAAATCATTAAATCTTTTAACTTAAAAATAAATGCAATTAAAAATATATAACTCGCTTACAGCAGAAAAAGAAATATTCAAACCTATCTTAGAAGGAAACGTCGGAATGTACGTCTGCGGACCTACTGTGTACAGCAATGTACATTTAGGCAATGTAAGAACTTTCCTGTCTTTCGATTTTATCTACCGTACCCTGATGCATTTGGGATATAAAGTAAGATATGTAAGAAATATTACTGATGCAGGTCACCTTACCGATGATGGAAATGTTGATAACGACAGATTCGTAAAACAGACCAGACTTGAAAAACTGGAGCCTATGGAAATTGTACAGAAATACACCGTAGACTTCCACAAAGTCTTGGATATGTTCAACTTACTTCCTCCAAACATCGAACCTACTGCTACAGGACATATTGTAGAGCAGATCGAGTTAACTCAAAAACTAATTGAAAGAGGATTTGCTTACGAAAGCAACGGTTCAGTGTATTTTGATGTTTTGGAGTACAACAAAAGAGGGCTGAATTATGGTGAGCTTTCAAAACGTAACATAGAAGAGCTTTTCGCCAATACCAGAGACCTTGACGGACAGGGTGAAAAGAAAAACCCACAGGATTTTGCATTGTGGAAAAAAGCATCCCCAGCTCATATCATGAGATGGAATTCCCCTTGGGGAGAAGGTTTCCCGGGATGGCATCTTGAATGTACTGCAATGAGTACAAAATATCTTGGCGAAACATTCGATATCCATGGTGGAGGAATGGACCTAAAATTCCCTCACCACGAATGTGAGATTGCACAGGGGAAAGCCTGCAACGATGCAGCTCCGGTAAATTATTGGATGCACGCCAATATGCTGACGATGAATTCTCAGCGTATGAGCAAATCTACAGGGAACTATATCCTTCCGATGCAGTTGGTTACAGGAGATAATGACTTCTTTGAAAAACCTTTCCATCCTTCAATTGTACGTTTCTGCTTCCTGCAGGCACACTACAGAAGCGTTCTGGATATTTCAAATGATGCCATGATAGCGAGTGAAAAAGGATTCATCAGATTAATGGAAGCAGTGAAAGTATTGAATTCTATTACCGCTGATGACACCAAACAATCCGGTTTCAGCCTAAAAGAATGGAAAAATAAAGCATATGAAGCGTTAACAGACGATTTCAATTCACCAATCCTGATTGCTCACCTGTTTGAAGCAGTGAAATACATCTTTGCTTTGAATGATGGTAAGGAAACAATCTCAACAGATGATCTTGAAGATTTGAAAACTACACTCAATGCCTTTATCTTTGATGTTCTTGGACTCCAGACCGTAGAAGAAAATAACAATGAAAAGCTGGATCAGACCCTAAAAGTTTTGATCGAATTGAGAAACCAGGCAAGAAAATCCAAAAACTTTGAACTTTCAGATCAAATCAGAGATAAACTGCTTGCAGAAGGTATCGAATTAAAAGACGGAAGAGACGGAACATCATACGTTCTGAACTAAAATATAACTTCGTTTTATCCCCATTCCGTAGGAGTTACTTATTATAAGGATTCTTACGGAATGTTTTTTATCCCTTCTAGAGAATATATCCGTATTTCAGATTATGTCTCTTTGTGCTTCCCTTCCCTTCTCTAAAACTCTCTTACCCACTCACACTCAACTCTCCAATTTTTCAGGAGCTATTTCCTGCTATCCATTCATACTCCTCGCGCCCGTGCACTCCAACGCTCAGTCCCACCCACTCTCCAACCCATGCTGTGGGGTAACCATTCCTATCAGGGCTAGGGAAGGAGGGTAGGATATAAGTAATAAGTAATAAGTAATAAGTAATAAGTAATAATTTGGCCCAATGAAAACAAGTTCATATATAAAATATCCATCATGATCCGTGTCAATCTGTGTCATCCGCGGTAAAAAATAAAAACCATTCAATAGAAACGAGCTTTCGCCTAACTTATCCCTTTATTATATATAGTATATTGCAATCATCCCGAAACCACTCATCCTTGCACTTCGCTCCCCGTATCCCGCATCTCTAATCTCGAATCCCTCCCTTCTCACGCTCTCTCACCCTCAAACCCTCAAACCCTCAAACCCTCCCACACTCCAACTCCTTCCTTCCATTCCAAACAAATGTTTACAATTTTTCACCCTGCTACCCAGTTCTTTAGCGGCAAATATTACAAAACAGTAAAATTTATGTTAAATAAACTTGTTTTGCGTTGTATGAAGTTACTATCTTTGCCCCACTGAAAAACGAAAGACATTCAGTAGCGCAGAAGCGCCTTTAGATGGGCAGAAACGATATTACTTCCAAAAAGAGACGGACGAAAAAAAACTTTAAAACTTTTTGAAAAAAAAGTTGTCAGTTTAAAAAGAGTTTGTATCTTTGCAGTCCCAATTAGAGGGAGCGCAGGAGTATAGAGATTGAGGTTTTGAGAAGAGTTAAGGTCACTTAAAAAACTTTAAAATTTTCTTCAAAAACATTTGGTCATTAAAAAATAAAGTTTTACTTTTGCACTCGCAAATACGGAGCGACACTGACAGAGAGATTGCTTCGTTAAAAAGCGAAAGATATAAAGATCATTGACATACAATATAACAACCAAGTAAGGAAAAACTAAAGCGTTAAAAACTTTGAGTGAGTCAGACAAACATACAATGGAGAGTTTGATCCTGGCTCAGGATGAACGCTAGCGGGAGGCCTAACACATGCAAGCCGAGCGGTAGAGATCTTTCGGGATCTTGAGAGCGGCGTACGGGTGCGGAACACGTGTGCAACCTGCCTTTATCTGGGGGATAGCCTTTCGAAAGGAAGATTAATACCCCATAATATACTGAATGGCATCATTCGGTATTGAAAACTCCGGTGGATAGAGATGGGCACGCGCAAGATTAGATAGTTGGTGAGGTAACGGCTCACCAAGTCTACGATCTTTAGGGGGCCTGAGAGGGTGATCCCCCACACTGGTACTGAGACACGGACCAGACTCCTACGGGAGGCAGCAGTGAGGAATATTGGACAATGGGTGAGAGCCTGATCCAGCCATCCCGCGTGAAGGACGACGGCCCTATGGGTTGTAAACTTCTTTTGTATAGGGATAAACCTACCCTCGTGAGGGTAGCTGAAGGTACTATACGAATAAGCACCGGCTAACTCCGTGCCAGCAGCCGCGGTAATACGGAGGGTGCAAGCGTTATCCGGATTTATTGGGTTTAAAGGGTCCGTAGGCGGATCTGTAAGTCAGTGGTGAAATCTCACAGCTTAACTGTGAAACTGCCATTGATACTGCAGGTCTTGAGTGTTGTTGAAGTAGCTGGAATAAGTAGTGTAGCGGTGAAATGCATAGATATTACTTAGAACACCAATTGCGAAGGCAGGTTACTAAGCAACAACTGACGCTGATGGACGAAAGCGTGGGGAGCGAACAGGATTAGATACCCTGGTAGTCCACGCCGTAAACGATGCTAACTCGTTTTTGGAATGTAAGTTTCAGAGACTAAGCGAAAGTGATAAGTTAGCCACCTGGGGAGTACGAACGCAAGTTTGAAACTCAAAGGAATTGACGGGGGCCCGCACAAGCGGTGGATTATGTGGTTTAATTCGATGATACGCGAGGAACCTTACCAAGGCTTAAATGGGAAATGACAGGTTTAGAAATAGACTTTTCTTCGGACATTTTTCAAGGTGCTGCATGGTTGTCGTCAGCTCGTGCCGTGAGGTGTTAGGTTAAGTCCTGCAACGAGCGCAACCCCTGTCACTAGTTGCCATCATTAAGTTGGGGACTCTAGTGAGACTGCCTACGCAAGTAGAGAGGAAGGTGGGGATGACGTCAAATCATCACGGCCCTTACGCCTTGGGCCACACACGTAATACAATGGCCGGTACAGAGGGCAGCTACACTGCGAAGTGATGCAAATCTCGAAAGCCGGTCTCAGTTCGGATTGGAGTCTGCAACTCGACTCTATGAAGCTGGAATCGCTAGTAATCGCGCATCAGCCATGGCGCGGTGAATACGTTCCCGGGCCTTGTACACACCGCCCGTCAAGCCATGGAAGTCTGGGGTACCTGAAGTCGGTGACCGTAACAGGAGCTGCCTAGGGTAAAACAGGTAACTAGGGCTAAGTCGTAACAAGGTAGCCGTACCGGAAGGTGCGGCTGGAACATCTCATTTTAGAGCGTCTTAGGACGTTAAACAAAATCAGTATCGTAAGATACAAAATACTTACTTAAAGCATAGCTTTAGTTTTTTGTTTGGTTGATATATAAAAATACAAAACCCACTAGAAATTAGTAAAGGGATTGAGAGAGGCAAAGAAGATAAAAGCAGAGAGAGAAAGACGAAGAAATTAGTCTATTATCTATCAGTCTATCATCTTTTACGTCTAAAAGACAGTCTCGTAGCTCAGCTGGTTAGAGCGCTACACTGATAATGTAGAGGTCGGCAGTTCGAGCCTGCCCGAGACTACTAATTGAAAGACAGGAAGAGATCAGCTATTAGACATCAGACATTTAGGTCTGAGATCTGGAATCTGATATCTAAAGTCTACTAGAGGGGAATTAGCTCAGCTGGCTAGAGCGCCTGCCTTGCACGCAGGAGGTCAAGGGTTCGACTCCCTTATTCTCCACAGTTTTGGAGGACTGATTTAAAAGTTACGAATGGAGCCAAAAACAACATTTGTTCATCAGTTTGAAAGAAAGAAATTAAGATCATTGACATTAACGGTAAAGACATCACAAAGAGAAAACCGAGCGCATAAAGCGCTTGAGTAACCAATAGGAAAGAAATCGTTAAGGGCGTATGGCGGATGCCTAGGCTTTCAGAGGCGACGAAGGACGTGGTAAGCTGCGAAAAGCTGCGGGGATTGGCACACACGAATTGATCCGCAGATATCCGAATGGGGCAACCCGGCATATTGAAGATATGTCACCTCGTAAGAGGAGCAAACCCGGAGAACTGAAACATCTAAGTACCCGGAGGAAAAGAAATCGAAGAGATTCCGTAAGTAGTGGCGAGCGAAAGCGGATTAGCCCAAAAGTCTTTTTATGTTTAGAGGAATGTTCTGGAAAGAACAATCATAGAAGGTGATAATCCTGTACTCGAAAGGCATATAGAGATGATAAATGAGTAGGGCGGGACACGTGAAATCCTGTCTGAATATGGGGGGACCATCCTCCAAGGCTAAATACTCCTGAAAGACCGATAGTGAACAAGTACTGTGAAGGAAAGGTGAAAAGCACTTCGAATAGAAGGGTGAAATAGAACCTGAAACCGTACGCCTACAAGCGGTCGGAGCAGCGTAATGCTGTGACGGCGTGCCTTTTGCATAATGAGCCTACGAGTTAATTTTACTAGCGAGGTTAAGGTATTAAGTACCGGAGCCGGAGCGAAAGCGAGTCTGAATAGGGCGCATAGTTAGTAGGATTAGACGCGAAACCTTGTGATCTACCCATGGGCAGGTTGAAGCTCTGGTAACACAGAGTGGAGGACCGAACCGGTTGACGTTGAAAAGTCTTCGGATGACCTGTGGGTAGGGGTGAAAGGCCAATCAAACTGGGAGATAGCTCGTACTCTCCGAAATGCATTTAGGTGCAGCGTCGTATATAAGTTTATTAGAGGTAGAGCTACTGATTGGATGCGGGGGTTTCATCGCCTACCAATTCCTGACAAACTCCGAATGCTAATAAATGTTCTACGGCAGTGAGGGCATGGGTGCTAAGGTCCATGTCCGAGAGGGAAAGAACCCAGACCAACAGCTAAGGTCCCAAAATATATGTTAAGTTGAAGCAACGCGGTTGGACTGCATTGACAGCTAGGATGTTGGCTTGGAAGCAGCCATTCATTTAAAGAGTGCGTAACAGCTCACTAGTCGAGCGGTCCGGCATGGATAATAATCGGGCATAAACATATTACCGAAGCTATGGATTTATATTTTAGATATATCTGGTAGGAGAGCATTCTATTTGCGCCGAAGCAGTACTGTGAGGTATTGTGGAGCGGATAGAAAAGAAAATGTAGGCATAAGTAACGATAAAGCAGGCGAGAAACCTGCTCACCGAAAGACCAAGGCTTCCTCAGCCATGCTAATCAGCTGAGGGTTAGTCGGGACCTAACGCGAACCCGAAAGGGGTAGTGGATGGACAATGGGTTAATATTCCCATACTTGCTCACAATAAAAGGGGACGGTTGGATGTAGCTGCTGGAGACTGACGGAATAGTCAAGGCCTAGCCTTCGGGCGAAGCTGCTGTAGTGTAATCTGATCCAAGAAAAGCCGAAGTGAAGCAACCCGTACCAAAACCGACACAGGTGGTCGAGGAGAGAATCCTAAGGTGCTCGAGTGAGTCGTGGCTAAGGAACTAGGCAAAATAGTCTCGTAACTTCGGAAGAAGAGACGCCAACAGCAATGTTGGCCGCAGTGAAGAGGCCCAGGCGACTGTTTATCAAAAACACAGGACTCTGCTAAATCGAAAGATGCTGTATAGGGTCTGACACCTGCCCGGTGCTGGAAGGTTAAGGAAGGTGCTTAGCGTAAGCGAAGGCATTAACTGAAGCCCCAGTAAACGGCGGCCGTAACTATAACGGTCCTAAGGTAGCGAAATTCCTTGTCGGGTAAGTTCCGACCTGCACGAATGGTGTAACGATCTGGGCACTGTCTCAGCCACGAGCTCGGTGAAATTGTAGTATCGGTGAAGATGCCGATTACCCGCAATGGGACGAAAAGACCCTGTGAACCTTTACTATAACTTCGTATTGACTTTGAGTAAGTAATGTGTAGGATAGGTGGGAGGCTTTGAAGCAGGCACGCTAGTGTTTGTGGAGCCGACGTTGAAATACCACCCTTTACTTACTTGGAGCCTAACTTCTTTCAGAAGGACATTGCGTGGTGGGTAGTTTGACTGGGGTGGTCGCCTCCAAAAGAGTAACGGAGGCTTTCAAAGGTACCCTCAGCACGCTTGGTAACCGTGCGTAGAGTGTAATGGCATAAGGGTGCTTGACTGTGAGACCTACAAGTCGATCAGGTGCGAAAGCAGGACATAGTGATCCGGTGGTTCCGTATGGAAGGGCCATCGCTCATAGGATAAAAGGTACTCCGGGGATAACAGGCTAGTCTCCCCCAAGAGCTCACATCGACGGGGAGGTTCGGCACCTCGATGTCGGCTCGTCACATCCTGGGGCTGGAGAAGGTCCCAAGGGTTGGGCTGTTCGCCCATTAAAGTGGCACGCGAGCTGGGTTCAGAACGTCGTGAGACAGTTCGGTCTCTATCTATTGCGGGCGTTAGATGTTTGAGAGGGCTTGATTCTAGTACGAGAGGACCGAATTGAACAAACCTCTGGTGTATCAGTTGTACCGCCAGGTGCACCGCTGAGTAGCTACGTTTGGAAGAGATAAGCACTGAAAGCATATAAGTGCGAAACTCGCCTCAAGATGAGACATCTTTTAAGGGTCGTTGTAGATGACGACGTTGATAGGCTATAGGTGTAAAGACAGTAATGTCATAGCCAAGTAGTACTAATTACCCGTAGATTTATAGTCTATGGTTACTAATATAAACCAAGTGCTTTATGCGCAGTGAAGGTTTTGTCTTTGTGAAAGTTTTTATCGCTTAAAACAGATGTCAGATATAAGACATCAGATACCAGACCTTGAAGTCTGAAATCTGAAATCTATCCTCTGATATCTTATATACCTTCTTTAGGGTGGTTTTAGCGGTGGGGCTCACCTGTTCCCATTCCGAACACAGAAGTTAAGCCCACCAGCGCCGATGGTACTGCTAACGCGGGAGAGTAGGCCGCCGCCAGTTTTTATTTTATTTTTAAAAAACCTTTATCTTTACGATAAAGGTTTTTTGTTATATACCAACACCAACACTAAACCCACTCAACATACTCACTAAACTAACTAACACAAAATCCAAACAGAAACAGAAGTAATGAGTAATAGGTAATGAGCAGTGGATATAGATAATAGATGTTCGTAGTAAGTAGCCCATCTCATCTATCTGCTATTCTTCTTCCTCCAGCTTTAGGCATCCTGCTTCCAGCCCTCTGTTTTTTATTCTTTATCCAACGATGGTTCTTTACCTTCAATACTATTTATTCTTCCCAGGCTGTTACTACCAAGGAGTCTAAATAGAACTTAATTATAAAAATTTAAATTATCAAGACCAAGATTTATATTTCTAAAAACCAAAATATATTAGTTTTTGATTTAGTTTTACTTCTATTTTCCTTTTTATAAATATTGATTTTGTTACAAAGTGTATATGAACTACATTCTTCTGTTTTCTATATTCCTACCATTCTCATTTATTATGTTTTTGAATTCATACTTTAATGCCTTTTGTGATGTATAAGCAAGCTATTTATATTTCTCATCACCTTTTTGTTTATTTAAAACAATACTAATCTAAAATCTAACAATACTGAGTATATCTCAGTTATCATTATTAGATTTTGAAGATAGAATGTAGCTTATAGAGCAATACTATTTATTCAAGTTTACTAGTGCTAATTGTGGATAAGTATAATTTGTATTTAAATAATTGAATAATAAATAGATATGAAGATAGTTTTCCACATTTTGTGTTTTTATGTTAAATAAACTTGTTTTGCGTTGTATGAAGTTACTATCTTTGCCCCACTGAAAAACGAAAGACATTCAGTAGCGCAGAAGAGCCTTTAGATGGGCAGAAACGATATTACTTCCAAAAAGAGACGGACGAAAAAAACTTTAAAACTTTTTGAAAAAAAAGTTGTCAGTTTAAAAAGAGTTTGTATCTTTGCAGTCCCAATTAGAGGGAGCGCAGGAGTATAGGGATTGAGGTTTTGAGAAGGGTTAAGGTCACTTAAAAAACTTTAAAATTTTCTTCAAAAACATTTGGTCATTAAAAAATAAAGTTTTACTTTTGCACTCGCAAATACGGAGCGACACTGACAGAGAGATTGCTTCGTTAAAAAGCGAAAGATATAAAGATCATTGACATACAATATAACAACCAAGTAAGGAAAAACTAAAGCGTTAAAAACTTTGAGTGAGTCAGACAAACATACAATGGAGAGTTTGATCCTGGCTCAGGATGAACGCTAGCGGGAGGCCTAACACATGCAAGCCGAGCGGTAGAGATCTTTCGGGATCTTGAGAGCGGCGTACGGGTGCGGAACACGTGTGCAACCTGCCTTTATCTGGGGATAGCCTTTCGAAAGGAAGATTAATACCCCATAATATACTGAATGGCATCATTCGGTATTGAAAACTCCGGTGGATAGAGATGGGCACGCGCAAGATTAGATAGTTGGTGAGGTAACGGCTCACCAAGTCTACGATCTTTAGGGGGCCTGAGAGGGTGATCCCCCACACTGGTACTGAGACACGGACCAGACTCCTACGGGAGGCAGCAGTGAGGAATATTGGACAATGGGTGAGAGCCTGATCCAGCCATCCCGCGTGAAGGACGACGGCCCTATGGGTTGTAAACTTCTTTTGTATAGGGATAAACCTACCCTCGTGAGGGTAGCTGAAGGTACTATACGAATAAGCACCGGCTAACTCCGTGCCAGCAGCCGCGGTAATACGGAGGGTGCAAGCGTTATCCGGATTTATTGGGTTTAAAGGGTCCGTAGGCGGATCTGTAAGTCAGTGGTGAAATCTCACAGCTTAACTGTGAAACTGCCATTGATACTGCAGGTCTTGAGTGTTGTTGAAGTAGCTGGAATAAGTAGTGTAGCGGTGAAATGCATAGATATTACTTAGAACACCAATTGCGAAGGCAGGTTACTAAGCAACAACTGACGCTGATGGACGAAAGCGTGGGGAGCGAACAGGATTAGATACCCTGGTAGTCCACGCCGTAAACGATGCTAACTCGTTTTTGGAATGTAAGTTTCAGAGACTAAGCGAAAGTGATAAGTTAGCCACCTGGGGAGTACGAACGCAAGTTTGAAACTCAAAGGAATTGACGGGGGCCCGCACAAGCGGTGGATTATGTGGTTTAATTCGATGATACGCGAGGAACCTTACCAAGGCTTAAATGGGAAATGACAGGTTTAGAAATAGACTTTTCTTCGGACATTTTTCAAGGTGCTGCATGGTTGTCGTCAGCTCGTGCCGTGAGGTGTTAGGTTAAGTCCTGCAACGAGCGCAACCCCTGTCACTAGTTGCCATCATTAAGTTGGGGACTCTAGTGAGACTGCCTACGCAAGTAGAGAGGAAGGTGGGGATGACGTCAAATCATCACGGCCCTTACGCCTTGGGCCACACACGTAATACAATGGCCGGTACAGAGGGCAGCTACACTGCGAAGTGATGCAAATCTCGAAAGCCGGTCTCAGTTCGGATTGGAGTCTGCAACTCGACTCTATGAAGCTGGAATCGCTAGTAATCGCGCATCAGCCATGGCGCGGTGAATACGTTCCCGGGCCTTGTACACACCGCCCGTCAAGCCATGGAAGTCTGGGGTACCTGAAGTCGGTGACCGTAACAGGAGCTGCCTAGGGTAAAACAGGTAACTAGGGCTAAGTCGTAACAAGGTAGCCGTACCGGAAGGTGCGGCTGGAACATCTCATTTTAGAGCGTCTTAGGACGTTAAACAAAATCAGTATCGTAAGATACAAAATACTTACTTAAAGCATAGCTTTAGTTTTTTGTTTGGTTGATATATAAAAATACAAAACCCACTAGAAATTAGTAAAGGGATTGAGAGAGGCAAAGAAGATAAAAGCAGAGAGAGAAAGACGAAGAAATTAGTCTATTATCTATCAGTCTATCATCTTTTACGTCTAAAAGACAGTCTCGTAGCTCAGCTGGTTAGAGCGCTACACTGATAATGTAGAGGTCGGCAGTTCGAGCCTGCCCGAGACTACTAATTGAAAGACAGGAAGAGATCAGCTATTAGACATCAGACATTTAGGTCTGAGATCTGGAATCTGATATCTAAAGTCTACTAGAGGGGAATTAGCTCAGCTGGCTAGAGCGCCTGCCTTGCACGCAGGAGGTCAAGGGTTCGACTCCCTTATTCTCCACAGTTTTGGAGGACTGATTTAAAAGTTACGAATGGAGCCAAAAACAACATTTGTTCATCAGTTTGAAAGAAAGAAATTAAGATCATTGACATTAACGGTAAAGACATCACAAAGAGAAAACCGAGCGCATAAAGCGCTTGAGTAACCAATAGGAAAGAAATCGTTAAGGGCGTATGGCGGATGCCTAGGCTTTCAGAGGCGACGAAGGACGTGGTAAGCTGCGAAAAGCTGCGGGGATTGGCACACACGAATTGATCCGCAGATATCCGAATGGGGCAACCCGGCATATTGAAGATATGTCACCTCGTAAGAGGAGCAAACCCGGAGAACTGAAACATCTAAGTACCCGGAGGAAAAGAAATCGAAGAGATTCCGTAAGTAGTGGCGAGCGAAAGCGGATTAGCCCAAAAGTCTTTTTATGTTTAGAGGAATGTTCTGGAAAGAACAATCATAGAAGGTGATAATCCTGTACTCGAAAGGCATATAGAGATGATAAATGAGTAGGGCGGGACACGTGAAATCCTGTCTGAATATGGGGGGACCATCCTCCAAGGCTAAATACTCCTGAAAGACCGATAGTGAACAAGTACTGTGAAGGAAAGGTGAAAAGCACTTCGAATAGAAGGGTGAAATAGAACCTGAAACCGTACGCCTACAAGCGGTCGGAGCAGCGTAATGCTGTGACGGCGTGCCTTTTGCATAATGAGCCTACGAGTTAATTTTACTAGCGAGGTTAAGGTATTAAGTACCGGAGCCGGAGCGAAAGCGAGTCTGAATAGGGCGCATAGTTAGTAGGATTAGACGCGAAACCTTGTGATCTACCCATGGGCAGGTTGAAGCTCTGGTAACACAGAGTGGAGGACCGAACCGGTTGACGTTGAAAAGTCTTCGGATGACCTGTGGGTAGGGGTGAAAGGCCAATCAAACTGGGAGATAGCTCGTACTCTCCGAAATGCATTTAGGTGCAGCGTCGTATATAAGTTTATTAGAGGTAGAGCTACTGATTGGATGCGGGGGTTTCATCGCCTACCAATTCCTGACAAACTCCGAATGCTAATAAATGTTCTACGGCAGTGAGGGCATGGGTGCTAAGGTCCATGTCCGAGAGGGAAAGAACCCAGACCAACAGCTAAGGTCCCCAAATATATGTTAAGTTGAAGCAACGCGGTTGGACTGCATTGACAGCTAGGATGTTGGCTTGGAAGCAGCCATTCATTTAAAGAGTGCGTAACAGCTCACTAGTCGAGCGGTCCGGCATGGATAATAATCGGGCATAAACATATTACCGAAGCTATGGATTTATATTTTAGATATATCTGGTAGGAGAGCATTCTATTTGCGCCGAAGCAGTACTGTGAGGTATTGTGGAGCGGATAGAAAAGAAAATGTAGGCATAAGTAACGATAAAGCAGGCGAGAAACCTGCTCACCGAAAGACCAAGGCTTCCTCAGCCATGCTAATCAGCTGAGGGTTAGTCGGGACCTAACGCGAACCCGAAAGGGGTAGTGGATGGACAATGGGTTAATATTCCCATACTTGCTCACAATAAAAGGGGACGGTTGGATGTAGCTGCTGGAGACTGACGGAATAGTCAAGGCCTAGCCTTCGGGCGAAGCTGCTGTAGTGTAATCTGATCCAAGAAAAGCCGAAGTGAAGCAACCCGTACCAAAACCGACACAGGTGGTCGAGGAGAGAATCCTAAGGTGCTCGAGTGAGTCGTGGCTAAGGAACTAGGCAAAATAGTCTCGTAACTTCGGAAGAAGAGACGCCAACAGCAATGTTGGCCGCAGTGAAGAGGCCCAGGCGACTGTTTATCAAAAACACAGGACTCTGCTAAATCGAAAGATGCTGTATAGGGTCTGACACCTGCCCGGTGCTGGAAGGTTAAGGAAGGTGCTTAGCGTAAGCGAAGGCATTAACTGAAGCCCCAGTAAACGGCGGCCGTAACTATAACGGTCCTAAGGTAGCGAAATTCCTTGTCGGGTAAGTTCCGACCTGCACGAATGGTGTAACGATCTGGGCACTGTCTCAGCCACGAGCTCGGTGAAATTGTAGTATCGGTGAAGATGCCGATTACCCGCAATGGGACGAAAAGACCCTGTGAACCTTTACTATAACTTCGTATTGACTTTGAGTAAGTAATGTGTAGGATAGGTGGGAGGCTTTGAAGCAGGCACGCTAGTGTTTGTGGAGCCGACGTTGAAATACCACCCTTTACTTACTTGGAGCCTAACTTCTTTCAGAAGGACATTGCGTGGTGGGTAGTTTGACTGGGGTGGTCGCCTCCAAAAGAGTAACGGAGGCTTTCAAAGGTACCCTCAGCACGCTTGGTAACCGTGCGTAGAGTGTAATGGCATAAGGGTGCTTGACTGTGAGACCTACAAGTCGATCAGGTGCGAAAGCAGGACATAGTGATCCGGTGGTTCCGTATGGAAGGGCCATCGCTCATAGGATAAAAGGTACTCCGGGGATAACAGGCTAGTCTCCCCCAAGAGCTCACATCGACGGGGAGGTTCGGCACCTCGATGTCGGCTCGTCACATCCTGGGGCTGGAGAAGGTCCCAAGGGTTGGGCTGTTCGCCCATTAAAGTGGCACGCGAGCTGGGTTCAGAACGTCGTGAGACAGTTCGGTCTCTATCTATTGCGGGCGTTAGATGTTTGAGAGGGCTTGATTCTAGTACGAGAGGACCGAATTGAACAAACCTCTGGTGTATCAGTTGTACCGCCAGGTGCACCGCTGAGTAGCTACGTTTGGAAGAGATAAGCACTGAAAGCATATAAGTGCGAAACTCGCCTCAAGATGAGACATCTTTTAAGGGTCGTTGTAGATGACGACGTTGATAGGCTATAGGTGTAAAGACAGTAATGTCATAGCCAAGTAGTACTAATTACCCGTAGATTTATAGTCTATGGTTACTAATATAAACCAGGTGCTTTATGCGCAGTGAAGGTTTTGTCTTTGTGAAAGTTTTTATCGCTTAAAACAGATGTCAGATATAAGACATCAGATACCAGACCTTGAAGTCTGAAATCTGAAATCTATCCTCTGATATCTTATATACCTTCTTTAGGGTGGTTTTAGCGGTGGGGCTCACCTGTTCCCATTCCGAACACAGAAGTTAAGCCCACCAGCGCCGATGGTACTGCTAACGCGGGAGAGTAGGCCGCCGCCAGTTTTTATTTTATTTTTAAAAAACCTTTATCTTTACGATAAAGGTTTTTTTGTTATATACCTACATCAACACCAAACCCACTCAACATACTCCCCAAACTAACTAACACAAAATCCAAACAGAAACAGAAGTAATGAGTAATAGGTAATGAGAAGAAACCCAGATTTAAAACCTATCATTCTAGCTCGAATTTGAAAACCTCGTATTTCGAATTCCAAATTATTCATCATTTGGAATTTCTCTAGGGTCACTATTTAAATTTTATTCAAATACCAGGGATTTTTAGTTTTCTAATTCAAAAATTATGTAACTTAGTAAGATAAAAACGATTACGAATATTAAATTATATAATATGAAAAAACATTTATTCCCTCTGTTTTTACTGTTATTCGGTGTGAATGCTCAAGCACAGCAGGATTTCTTTGCGATTACAGGAAAAGATACGCAAAGTATTACATTCAATGATTTTCGTGCCATTGATGGAACTAATGGAACTTCAGGAGAGAAGTTTTTTACTGCCGAATCTTCATCAAAAGTATTTTCCCAAGCAAAAAAAGGTATTGTCGCGGAAGACAGAAATTCTTACAGTCATTCTCAAGCTGTGACATTAGCTGCTCTTGCGTATGATTCTTCGAATAATAATCTGGTATACATGCCGATGTTTTCTTCTAATATTTATATTTTAAATCCAAAGACAAAGGAAATTACTTTAGTGGAAAATAATATAGCAAGAGTATCCTCATGTGATATTAATTCTCATATTACCAGAATGGCAACCGGATATAACGGAAACATTTATGCTGTAAATAATGCAGGAACACAGTTTTTAGAAATCAGAAAAGAAGCCGGACAATACACTGTAAATGATCTTGGAATCATAAAAGATGATGCCTCAAATGGCAGAAACTCATTTACTGCAATGGAAACCGGTTTTGGAGGTGATATGATTGCAGATGCAGATAATAATTTCTATGTATTTGCTGCTTCAGGGAATGTTTTTAAAGTTGTGACAAAGGATTTAATAGCTAAATTTATAGGTAAAATTACAGGTATTCCTGATAACTATTCGGTAAACGGTTCTGCAGTAAATGCTCAGGGTAAAGTAGTCGTAGCAAGTGCAAAAGGAGGTGCTTTATATGAGGTCGATCTGGCAACTTTGCAGGCTAAACAGCTTCAGGGAGAACAGGGACTTCATATTTATGATTTAGCAAGCAAATATTTTGCTAATGATAAATCTGCAGCAGTTAATAGTTTGGCTACAAATCTAGATATTTATCCAACAAGGGTTGATGAGCACTATATCAATGTGCATATTAATAATAATGTAAAAGGTTCTATTAAACTGAATATTTTTGATATGGCAGGTAAAAATGTAATGACTCAGAACCTATCTGTGAAAGAGGGTTCATTAGATGAAAAAGTATATCTTAAAGGATTTGTGACAGGAGCTTATATTGTAAATATTGTCGATGAATCAGGAAAAGTTATATTCAATAAAAAGATTTTAGTTACAAGATAATAGGATGCTATTAGTCAGCATATAAAGACCTTTTCAAATTATTTTGAGAAGGTTTTTTAATGATTATTTGATATCCAATAAGTTTTATTTTTCGATATTAAAATGTACTTTTATAAAAAAATATAGATGAAACTATACTTTAATGTAGGATATATTGTAAATGCTGGAGAAAACCTGCAGCTGGTATTTGGTGAAGAGGAGAATACCTTACATGTCCATACTATGTTTTACGCGGAGAATGGTTTATGGAAATGTGAAGTAGACTATTTTTCAAAATTCATTTCCTATCATTACCGCGTAGTGAATGAAAAAGGAAATGTATTAAGGGAAGAATTTGTGGGGCATCATTTGAGTTTTCCACATAATTATAAAGAGTTTATCATTTTTGATGAATGGAATAACAAAAACTTTCCTGAGAATTATTTAAATAATAAAATTCTTTATAATAAACTACACGACTTTATTCCTGAAAAAGTTACTGTTTTAAAAAGACATACCCATCTCTTTAGAATAGAAGCTCCTATTTATAATCCGGATTGGAGAATTGTTCTTTTCGGAAGTACGGCATCTTTAGGAAACTGGAGTTATGAGAAAGTTATTCATCTTAATCAGACAGATTTTGGAATGTGGGAAGCCTCCGTTGAAATTCCGGAGAATGAATTTATCCAATTTAAATATTGTGTTTACGATACTAAAGAAAATAGGGTTATAGATGTAGAAACCGGAGAAAACAGATTCACGGTAGCTAACCAATTATCCGACGTTTTACAGGTTGTTTCCAACCATTATTTCAGGTTTAAAGGATATCAGATGTATCATGATGCCGGTGTAGCAATTCCTGTATTTTCTTTGAGAAGCGAAGACGGATTTGGAGTAGGAGAATTTACAGATCTTAAAAAACTGGCAGATTGGACGAAAGAAACCAATCTTGGAATTATTCAGATTCTCCCGATCAATGATACAACTGCTAATTATTCCTGGACGGACTCTTATCCTTATGCAGCTGTATCCGTATATGCTTTGCATCCACAGTATATCTCTTTAGAAAATCTTGATTATTCTTTACCGAAAGAATTAGTTGATGAGTATGTGTCTGAAAAAGAGAAATTAAACTCTTTGGATCTGATCGATTATGAAAAGATGATAGAAGGCAAGTGGAAATATCTTACTGCTGTTTTCCACAAGGAAAAAGACAAAATTTTTAAGGACAGAAATTTCAAAAAATTCATCAAGGATAATGAATACTGGCTTGTTCCTTATTCTGCATTCTGTGTTTTGAGAGACAAGTATAAAACACCTAATTTCAATGAGTGGAAGACCCACAAAAAATACATTGCCGGAAAGATCTCACAGTTTTTTACAACGAAAAATAAAGATTATGATACTTCAATGCTTCATGCCTGGGTGCAATATCAATTGCATGTACAGCTGAAGGATGCTGTTGATTATACCCATAACCTGGGAGTTTCGTTGAAGGGAGATCTTCCTATTGGTATTTACAGATATTCTGTAGAAGCCTGGACAGAACCGGAATTATTCGGTATGGATTTCCAGGCTGGTGCACCTCCTGACCAGTTTACTGAATTAGGACAAAACTGGGAGTTCCCAACATACAACTGGGAAGCGATGAAAGCAGACGATTACAAATGGTGGAAAAACAGGTTCAAAGCTCTGGAACAGTACTTTGATGCCATGAGAATTGATCATATTTTAGGATTCTTCAGAATATGGAGAATGCCGGTTTCTGCTGTACAGGGAATTTTAGGGTACTTTTATCCGGCTGTTCCTATTGTAGCGGATGAATTTAAAGCCTGGCAGATTCCGTTCAATTTTAACAGGTATTGTAAGCCTTTTATCAACAATAAGATCTTATGGGATTATTTTGGGGAAGAAAGCGGAAAAGCTCTTGAGTTTATGAACCGTAATGAAGATGGTACTTATACTTTCAAAGAAGAGTTCGATACTCAAAGAAAACTCGTTAACTTCTTTAAGAAAAAACCACATGGTTCTCTTGAAGAAAAATTAGTTTCCCTTTGTGCCAACGTTTTGTTTTTAACAGAAGAAAGAAATGGGAAAACAGTTTACCATCCGAGATTCAATGTTTACAATACAGAATCTTATCAATACCTTCCTGAAGCAGAACAAAAGAGTATTTATGACCTCTACCATGATTACTTTTTCAGAAGACAGGATCACTTATGGTTTGAAAAGGCCATGGAGAAACTTCCGGTTATCCTGAATGCTACTAAAATGCTGATCTGCGGTGAAGACCTGGGAATGGTTCCTGCCTGCGTACCCATTGTGATGGATGAATTGGCTATTATAGCACTTAAAGTACAAAGAATGCCTTCTGAAAATATTCCATTCTATAATCCTAAGAATGCGAATTACATGAATGTAGTAACAGCCTCTTCTCACGACAGTTCAACATTGAGACAATGGTGGAAAGAAGATCCTGTATTGACACAGAAATACTACAATCAACAGCTGATCCAGTATGGAAAAGCTCCTGAATATCTCAATCCTCATCTTGCAGAGATCATCATGAAGCAGCATTTATATAATGAGGCTATGCTGGCTATTTTCCCGATTCAGGAGTTTCTGGCCACAGATGCAGAACTTACCAATAAGAAAATGGATAACGAAAGAATCAACAATCCTGCCGTTTTCCCCCATTATTGGCGCTACAGAATGCATATCAAACTTGAAGATCTGAAAGAGAAAAGATCTTTCAATCAAAAAATTGCTCACTGGGTAAAAGATAGTGGGAGAGTGTAAATTTAACAATTGATTATCAGGTAGTTGTAAATATTTTGAAAGAAGTTTAATCTTATGATTTAACTTCTTTTTTTTATTTGTATCAAAAAGATAGAATTAAGATATTCTGCTATATATTAACCAATTAACGACTATAGAGATGAAAAAAATATTTTTGGGATTAGCTTTTGGGTTAGGCGTTTTGACGTCAGCTCAGCAGTATCCAAATAATGGTTGGGATGATGATGGTTATTATCAGAATGATGGAGGTTATTACAGTGATCAAGATGATAGAAATTATTTCCCTGACGATTATTATTACAATTATCCACAGGACTATTATCCAAGCAATTATTACCAAAGCTATTATAACGACTACAGAGGAAGTATTATTAATATCGACTGGAACGGCTTTTTCGTACAGAACAGATTAAGCAGATGGCAGGTAGATCAGATTATGAGATTGAATAACCTGTATGCAAGCTTTACAGCATGGAATAATTTCTACAGATATAATCCGGACAGATGGTACTATGACAGATTTTATGCTCTGGAAAGAATTTTAGGACCAAGAGTATTTGTGGTTTTCCAGAATAACTATTACAGAGGAACCAGCCCGATAGTTTATTTCCAGAATTACAGAAGAACTTATTATGTACCGAGATATACTGTAATGCCAAGATATAGAAATATTAATATCAATATTTACAGGGTAGACCGATCAAGATTCCGCAGAATGGAGAATCCTACTTTTGATATTATCAGAAGAGACAGCAGACCAGATAATGGTTTCAGAAACACAAGAAACAATGGAAACTCAGGAGGGTTCCGTGGAAATAACGGAAATAACAATAATTCTGGTTTCAGAAATGAGAATAATGGTGGTTTCAGAAACAACAGCGAAGGCGGTTTCAGAGGGAATTCTGATAATGGAGGAAACAGAGGAAATGCCGATAACGGAGGCTTCAGAAATAATAATGGAGGCGGTTTCAGAGGGAACAGTGAAGTAAGAAGAGAAGCTCCTAAAAGAGAAGATAATGGCGGATTCAGAGGAAATAATGGAGGTTTCAGACAAAAATCTGAAAATTCTGCACCAAGACAAGAGAACCGTGGTAATGGCGGTGGCGGTTTTAGAGGCAGTTTAGTAAGGAATTAATTTTCATATATTATATTTAAGTGGTGTGAAGGGCAGGTTTTTATAATCTGTCCTTTTTTTGATGTTTTGTTAATTTATTTTTATTAAAATTTAACATTATTTATAAATTTATCAATTTAACTTATGTTTTAGTTCATAATCAAAAAGATATAATAACAAAATAACAATTAATTAAATTTTAAAAAGATGAAAAAATTAGTTTTAGCAATAGCATTTATCGGAATAGGAGGTTTTGCAATGGCACAACAAACTACAACTCCACAAGACAGACAGGCAAGAGCCGTTGAAATGAAGCAGAAAATGGAACAGAAACAACAGGAACGTCTAGACCAGATGCAGAAAGACCTTAATCTTAATCCATCTCAGGTAGCACAGATAAAGGCTCTTCAGGATAAAAGAAAAGCTGAAATGAAGGCGGAATTTGACAAAAATAGAGTAGACAGACAAGCTAAGATGCAGGAAATGCAGGCCAAAAGGGCACAAATGGATACTGATATGAAAAACATCCTTACTCCTGATCAATATGATAAATGGCAGGCTGACAGAAAAGCTAAAGCAGAAAAAATGAAAATGGCAATGAAAGAAAGAAGAATGATGAAAAAGCCGATGAATACAGGAACTGCTGAAGTAAAATAACAGCTTGTAATTTTAGTTTTTTAATGTGTTAAGGATGGATATTGTTCCATCCTTTTTGTATTAATTTTCTTTAAAACTTTTGATTTCGGGCTTTTATTCCCTATTTTTGACTATAAATTTAATACTTATGGTTAGCGAAAAAATTGCAAAATTAATTAACGAACAAATTGCCCACGAACAATACGCTGCTCAATATTATCTTTCAATGTCTGCATGGTTTTCTGGAAAAGACCTGGATGGAATTGCCAACTATTTCAGAGTACAGAGCAAAGAAGAATTGATGCATGCAGATAAAATGTTTGATTATTTGAATGATGTAGGAGGCGAAATTATCATCGGGGAAATTCCAAAACCACCCCACGAGTTCGAAAATGCAACAGATATTTTTGAAAAAGCATTAGCACATGAGAAAATCGTAACTAAAAGTATTTTCAATATTGTAAAAAATGCAAATGAAGAGGGAGATTTTGCAACAACATCATTCCTGCAGTGGTTTATCAACGAACAGGTAGAAGAAGAAGCAAGTGCTTCTCAATATGTAACAAAAATCAAAATGGTATGTGATAATCCATCTGCATTATACCTTTTTGATCAGGAATTGTCTCAAAGAGTATTTACTCCTGATACAACTGCTTAAAATTGAAAATTCTTCAAAATATAAAACCGTTATCCTCAGGAATAGCGGTTTTTTATTGTAGGATTATATCGTTATTTCTTATACGCAGGTCTTTGTATTCTCACTGCAGAAATAAAAACGACTGCTCCCAATACAAAGCTCAGAAACAATGAATTGGCAATGTTTTCAGTAGACATATAATGACGGTTATCTTCTGTAGCAGATGAATCTGAGTAATCCACAATATGATAAATGACCATTGTAGAAAACAACATCATAATCAGACTTATTACAAAGGAAGTTAAATATATTCTCATGGCTGGTTAGTTCTAATCAAAATATAATCAAAGGTTATATTTTATTCGTACTGAATAAAAATAATAAAACCTTTTCTATTTTGAAGGGTTTTTTACAAGAATTATAATATTAACCTTTTGGGAATGTTTAAATTATAGATAGATAATCTGTGTTTTAAGCACTTTTTTACCCAGACGCTCAAGAATATTTTTATACCCTTCTACCTGTGCTTCATCCTTTGCTTTTTGTTCACCGGTTTTGAAATCAACAATGATATATCCTTCTTCGCCTTTTAGAATGCGGTCTGGCCTGAATATATGGCTTTCTCCTCTTTCAGAAATCATGATATCTTTTTCATTGATTACTTCCCATTTTTCATCAAAGAATTCTGCATAAGTTCTGACAATTTCCTGCAGTGTAACCTGTATTTCATTTTTCTCCTCCAGCGTAATCTGCCCTTCTAAAGCATAACCATCCAATACCTTTGCAATATCATTTTCCGTATTGATTTTCGATAAAAGTTCATGCACAAAAAGCCCGATTCTTACCTTTTCATTTCGTACCTGATAGTTTTTTGAAGGTGTTGCAATCTTGATAGACGTACTTTTTTCATTGACGTTTTTCAGATTCTCAATATTCTGAGTCTTAAAAGAGGAACTTTTATCTTTCGAATATTTTTTCAGCATCTCAGGATTTACGGCATACACGTCAAACTCATCAGCCTCTTCAGGATTTTTTGTTTGAAGGAATTCCAAAAGCTCCAGATTGTTAGAAGTCTTATTGGCTTTTTGAAGATAAAAAAACAATTGTTCAACAGGTCTTGTTGTGGCAACATACTGGAGACATAATCTGTCAATCAGATTTTTATAAGAATTTTTAGTATTGAAGAACAGAATTTCGTCATCATAAGCTTCCAGGTTTTTGCTGAACTGATTAATGTTGACTGATTTTAATGCTTCATTCTCATTGGTATCAAACCAGTTGGTAAATTCACTGTCCCGGTTTTTGTTCATCATAGGGATAAAAACAATGGGAAATTCCAGCCCTTTAGACTTGTGGATCGTCATGATCTGGACAGCATCAATATTTTCTGAAGCCTGAATAGTGTATGAAGAAGCCTCTTCGTCCCAATATTTCAGAAACTCTTTGGTACTTGCACCTGCATTCTGTGTAAAGTTGAAAAGCATTTCCAGGAAATTCAGTAAAAAGTCTGTTTCTTTATTTTCAACAGAAAATTCATTGATGTAATATTCGATGAAATTATAAAGATTGAATCTTGGGAAATTATCCTGTTTAAGCTGTAGCAAATATTTTTGCTGAATAAACTGCAGAATTTCTTCATGGCCTTCGATATCCAGAATTTCTTTCATTCCTAAAGTGAAATCCGGCATATTAATCTTGCCCAATGTATTCAGGTGGTACATCATCATAATCAGACAATGTTTATTCTTTGGATTGAGCTCCCAGCGAAGAAATTCAATAACCGCTTTTAAGGTATTGGAAAGTTCCAGCGTAAGCCCTTTATCAGAAATCGTTTTAATATTGGTTTCTTCTCCTTTATACTTAACTTTTAAGCTTCCCAGCTTTTGAGAATAACTGAAAATATCAAAATTTCCACGGCAAAGAATCGTAATATCAGAAAACTTAAAACCATTATCCAGACATTCCTGAATATCTTTCTGCATTCTTTCCGAAGTATCTGTGTAGAATTCTTCATTCGTAAGATTTTCAATCAGATTTACCTTTACGCGTCCATCCATTTTGGATTTTGGATTTTGCTCAGCATCTTCCCCAAAAATATTTTTATGCTCTTCAAGTAGTCCTTCAGAATGAAAACGGTACAACTCATTGTTGAATTGTACAATGTTTCTGGCACTTCTCCAGTTATCTTTTAATACCAGAAGATCTGCTTCCTTAGGTGAAAACTCCTTTTTGTTGATAATGTCCAGCATCAGTTTACTTTCTCCGCCACGGAATCGGTAAATACTCTGTTTGGGATCACCCACCAATGTAAATGAAGTGTATTCTGTAGAAACACTATGATCTCTCAGTGGTACAAAATTCTGCCACTGCAGTTCTGATGTATCCTGAAACTCATCAAAGAAATAATGCTGAAACTGTGAACCTACTTTTTCATAAATAAAAGCCGAAGGTTCATTTTTAAGATTTTCATTGATCAGAATATTAAATTTAGAAAGCAGAACAAGATCATTTTCTTCCTCAATTTTTTGTAGCTCATCCTGAATATCCTTATTGACCTTTAAAGGAAGAAGAGCAGATAAAACTTTCTCTTTCTTTTGAGTCTCAATATACAGAAGAATCAGTTTCATTCTGTTGTCGAGAAGCTGATCCAGGATTTCGAAAATTTCGGCTTCTTTATGTTTCGATTTTGAAGACGCTCCTTTTCTGTAATTATTGATAACAGATTCCTCCTGCGTAGTAGGAAAAGGAAATCCGGCTCTTTTCTGCTGATAAAAATCTATAACCTTAGTAAAGAAGCCCCCAATTCCGTTTTTACCCTGAGCAAAATCTTCAATATCAATATTTCTTGATTTGAATAATTCAATAGAACCGGCAGCGAGTTCTGCAGACTGTTTTTTGTTGAGAACAATCTCTTTACGAAGTGTATTCTTTATATTTTCATAATTGGCATCGTCAAAACTTTTATTGCTTTTCAGATGCTCATAGTGAATATCCTTTACAAATTCCTTCGCAGAATCATAAAGGTTTTTATTAAGGTTAATCCTTTCATTATTTTCGAGACTGTAATCTACATAATCCATGAAAGAATTGGAGATGTTTTCATTCTCACCAATCTGATCCAGCATTTTATCAACGGCTTCTATCAGAAACGGCTCAGCTTCAATTTCAAGATTAAAATTTTTCGCCAATCCCAGTTCATAAGAAAAACTTCTTACCAATCTTGAGTTAAAACGGTCAATAGTTCCGATATTCAGTGTGGAATAATTGTGGAGAACGTAGTCCAGTAATTTTTTAGAACGGTGATGAAGCTCATCAATGGTAATTTTCAAACCCTGTTCTTCAAATGCTTTCTGGATATTTTTCAGATCTGTATTTTCAGCATAATCTTTCGCTGAGAAATTTCCCAGCCACGATAAAATTCTTTCCTTCATCTCATTGGCCGCTTTGTTGGTGAAAGTCAGTGCGAGAATATTCCTGATCGACTGCTGCTGATTAGGATAGCGGAGACAGATCATCAGAAGCCTTTGTACCAGAGCATAGGTTTTCCCGGATCCGGCAGAAGCATTGATGACTGTGTAAGAATTTTGCATTGTTGAAAGAGAATTGAGACTGCAAGTTAGCTAAAATTTAAAAGAAATTTTAACAATTTAATCAGCTGATTTAACAGTTTAGATGGCAAAAATTAAAAAGAAATATTAAAACGCGTTAACTGTGGTTAAACTTATGGGATAAATTAAAAATAATTTTAGCTTTGCTTTATAAAAAATAGCCCGTGAAACTTAAACTATTCTTTTTCTTATCCTTTATTCTTTTTATCCATACCCATGCCCAAAGTTATATATTTGGTAAAATTATTTCCGAAAGCGGTACTGAAATGCAGGATGTGAATGTTGTCAATATCAGAACAGACGAAATAGTGGTTTCAAACCGGGATGGTCATTTTATGATTTCCGGAAGACAGGGAGATGAATTACGTTTTATAAAAGCGGGTTATGAACGTCTTACAAAAATAGTTTCTCAGGAAAATACAGAGTCTCCTATGAATATAAGGCTTGTACGCCAAACCATCCAGATTCCTGAAGTGGAAATAAAACAAGGGCTTACCGGAAACCTTAAAATTGATTCGAAACTTTATAATAAACCTCAAAAGGTTGAAAAACTGCTCAAAGAAATGGATCGTTATATTTCTCAGAAATCAGATCCAAGAATATTGGCGGCGAGACCTGGAGAATTTGTGCAGCCGAAAGGGGAAGGGTTTTCTATAGGAAAAGTTAAAAATAAATGGGATGATGTAGACTTAATGAAATATATCAGAGCAAGCCTTGGTGATGATTATTTTACCAATCTTAAAATTGAGAAACCTCTGATAGAACATTTTATTTATTATGTTTTTGCAGGCGGTTTTGAAAGGAAAAAGATCCTGAAATATGGGTTCTGTAGCGATGCAGATCTGAACAGGTTTCAGCGTTTTGTTCTGACAAGAATTTCATCCTATCGTGCTCCACAAACTCAAAGATAATATGGAAATAAGATATATCAAAAGATTTCTATTGTTTGTGCTTTTTTGTATCACCCCGAAATTGTGGGGACAACAAAAAATATCAGGAAAGGTAATAACAGGAGATGAACTGGATTTAGTACCTGTACTCGTTGTGAATATCTCCGGGAATAAAAGCTCATTAAGTGATATGTCCGGGAATTTTGAAATTGAAGCCAAAGAAAATGATGAGATCAGATTTGTAAAAGAAGGATATTATCGTGTTGATAAAAAAATGACCAAAGAAGAGATCAATACTCCGTTCAATATTATTCTGAAGAAAATAGAAATTCAAATTCCCGAGGTTAAAATTAAGTACAAGCCTACCGGAAATCTGGCAAAAGATAATCAGCACTATAATGAATCCAGAAAACTTCAGGCCTTAAAATCAGATATGGATGATTATATGAGAAGTCCACTGAATCAGCCCTTACCCAATAATACTGTTTCGAAGACTTTTACCGGTCATGATTTCAATGCAGGACAAGTCAATTTGTTTGGTGTATTTAATGCTGTAAAGAAATTAGCGCAGCCGAAGGTTACCAAAGCGAATTACAATGAAACTCAGGATTTCCTGAGGAGAGTAAGAAATGAAGTGAACCTGAATTTCCTGAAAAAATATGGAATGGATGATGAACAGATTGATGCATTTCTTCTGTATGCTGATAAAACGCGTTTATTGGCAAAAAGATATCGAAAAGATTTTAGTATAAATGTCGTTGAATATGAACTTAAAGTTGCCTTCGCAGAATATAGTAAAACCCATAAATTAGAAGGAACTCAAGAACAATATATACATTAAAAGTTGGCTTATATCACTGAAAATATTGAAATATCAAAGCAAAGAAATACTTTTCTTTTCCTGCTGCTTCTTTGCAGTACTTTTGTTTGGTCTCAACAGAAAGTAACGGGGCGAATAGTGGATGACAATGGCGAAAATTTGAGTAAAGTGATCGTGATTAATATGTCTACTGATAAGAAAGTATATTCCGATTCTGATGGTATATTTTCTATTGAAGCCAATCCTAACGATGAGTTAAGATTTGTAAAAGAAGATTTCAACAGAGTCTCCAGAAGAGTTCTGACCAATGGTAATAACTTACCTCTGTTTATTACACTTCGTCAGATTCCGAGAGATGTGGGTGAAGTTAAAATTGTGAAAAAGCTCACCGGAGATCTGGAAACAGATTCCCGGATAGTAGCCAAAGTAGATAAAGGAGAGCAGGTAAGAGATGCCGTTGGCCTTCCGCAGCCGGTAGGGAAAATGAGGGAGAAGCCGGCAGAAGTGAAAAGTGTTCTTTTACCGATACTTTTAGGAAACCTTAATGTTCAGGGAGTGTATGATCTGATCAGCGGGAAAGCCCGAAGGCAGAAGAGACAATACAGATATGACGATCTTCAGGAACATATTGCCTGGGTTCGGGACAGAATAGAGGATGAATATTTTATCAAAGCAGGAATTCCTGGTGACAGAATCTCTGAATTTATTCAATTTTCATTTTTAGCAAAACCTCAGGTACGAACCTATGTAAAAGCAAGAAATCTTTCCGGCGTTATGCTGAGGTTGGAAGAGACGGCTCCACTTTTTATAGAGAGGTTGCAGCAAAATCAAAAGTAATTTGAATGTTAATAAATTCTTAAAATATTGGAATAGAAATTGATACAGTATGAAATAACAATCCAAATTCTCAAATTTTATGAATAAAAACATTTTTGCAGTAGCTATTGCAGCACTAGGATTTGTCATTGGTCTCGGGTTTTTAGGAAATGCTATTAAAAACAGAAATAAATCTGAAAACACCATTTCCGTAACAGGATTAGGAACCAAGCAGTTTACATCGGATCTGATCACCTGGTCCGGAAGTTTTTCCAAAAATAATGTGGACCTGAAATCAGCCTATGATGAGCTGGCAATGGATCGAAAAGTAATCAATGACTATCTGCTTTCAAAAGGAATACAACAGAAGGAGATCGTATTTTCTTCGGTAGATATTCAGAAACAGTTCAGAAGTTATAATGATTCAAACGGAAACTATGTTCAGGGAGAATTCTCCGGATATAATCTTACCCAAAAGGTTTCTATTGAAAGTAAAGAAGTGGGAAAAATAGAAAACCTGTCCAGAAATATTACCGAAATTATCAACCGAGGAATTGAATTCACTTCTTCTTCACCAGCTTATTTCTACACCAAACTGGCTACAGTGAAACAGGAGATGATTGCCAGTGCTACAAAAGACGCAAAAGAACGTGCTGAAAAAATTGCGGAAAACTCGGGAAGCAGTCTGGGAAATCTGAAAAAGGCAACCATGGGTGTAATTCAGATTACGGCACCCAATTCCAATGAAGATTACTCTTACGGTGGAACTTTCAATACTTCATCCAAAGAAAAAGAAGCCAGTATTACCATCAAACTGGAGTATGAAGTAAATTAACATAAATTTCAGTAAAAGAAAAACGCCGGAATAGCTTTCCGGCGTTTTATATTTTAAGCATAAATAATTTTATGAATTTCTTTTTTAGCTTCCTCCACATTTTCAGGAGTGTAGTTAGCAAGCAGCCATAAATTCAAGGATTTTTTTCCTTCGCCATAGCTAGGCTGTACATGATTGGTATCAATCAGGCTGAAATTATTTCTCTGATAAAAAGAATAACGTCTTGAAGCATCTTCACTCAACTCTGCAGGCTCAATTTCGAGGATAATCTGCGGATAATTGTCCGATAAATGATTCATGATATGAGAACCTAATTTTTTACTTCTGAATGCTTCAAACACTTCAAAATGCTCTACAAAAACAAAAGAACTCAGCTTCCACAGGATGAGGTAGCCGATAGCTTCCGATTCGTGGATAACAGACATCAATTCTACATAAGGATTTGAGAATAAGCTATCAAACTGATCTTTATCTCTTTGTTCGTCTACAGGAAAAGTCGTCGAGTAAGAAGTATAGATTTCCTGAACTCTAGGATCTTCTGAAGAAGTAATCGGTAAAAATTCCATAATTTATAAATCAAAGACACTAGGTCTTCTGGTGATGAAAATATCTTTAATCCAGAGGGTAAATGCTAATCCTAAATAGATCAGAAAGAAAAATCCAGCGGTTGCAAAAGTAGAGTAGATGAAGAAAATTCTCAATTTAGAAACAGGAATTCCCAGCTTGGCACCTGTTCTTGTCAGTACACCAAACCATTCTCTTTCCATTTTATGACGGATATTACTCAGCATTTCCAGATTGTTATTTAAGAGTTAATCTAATACTCAAAGTTAAGGAATTTTTTTTACAAAGTTTTTTAATGATATATCCGGTTCAGATCCTGTTATTCTTTTAAAAGTTTGAATCCGATAGCGCAGGATAAACAGTTTTTGGGTTCACAAAAGGTTTTATGATGATAAATAAGACTTTGACTTTCCAGAGCGTTGGTGACCTGTAATCCAAGTTTTTTCCAGCCATTAATGACGGTATTTTTCTCGCTATCAATTGTCTTATAAAGCTCAATGATTTCGTCTGCAATATCTTCCTGATGACATCTGTAATAAGCATATTGTAAAGGAATTACTGTGTTTACAATGAGAAGATCTACAAAATCTTTACTCAATGTTTTAGGCTGTACTTTAGAAATACTTCCGAAATTAAAATGAAAATCCCAATATTCAGAAGCTTTTACGGAGCTGAAAATAGTGTACAGCTGTTCTGCGCTTCTTGCTTCCATGATTTTTGAAAATAAATTCTGCTGCCTGTACAGGTCAGCCAATTGTGACAACCGGATTGTTGGAAAATTCGGTGGTCTCAGTCTTAAAAACTTGGGATGAAATTTTAAATCAGAAATTGAAAATTTTGCCTTAATAAAATCGAATTCTCTTTTCCATATTTTCATTTGTCCGTCCTGTGGTTTCTCAAGCCATCCCGAAATTCCAAATAACAGGGCTTCAAGCTGCAGAGGATTCTGACGTATTTTATTGATAATACTGTAATCTATACTTTCCGCAATCTGCCGGAAAATAGAAGCATTTACTTTTAAACCGAATGAGTAGGCAAAACTGTGAAATAAAACGGCTTCAAAATTATTTTTATATTGATGTAAGCTCTGTTCAAGCTCTGAAGATTTCTCATCCAGTTTTTTCAGGATATTTTCTTCATGAAAATTGACGGGTAATTTTTTCGGATCAAAAATCTTTTCACAGGCAATAAATTCCTCTCCATCAACCAGTTTTTCATATTTCGAGATGATATTTTCATCAATGTAACTATGCAATTCCAATGTTGGAACTTGCTTTTCTGTAAGTTCACGAATTTCTATGTCGTGCTGGAATACCACATGAAGAATAATATTCCGGTAATTGGGATCCTGGGAATGATTGTGGAAAATCCAGTCTGAAGAGCGTACATGCAGTTCTATATTTCCTGCGAGAAGTAAGCCGTTAATTTTGATTTTAGCATCAAGAAAATCAGGGCCAGCATTTTTATTCCATTTTCCGAAATGGATGATCTCAACGGAATTTCCTTCAATATCCTTGAAGTTAAAATTTTTGAAAACCTTATAGTTCCAAAGATATTGAAGTAATTTTTCCGTCATAAGTGTGACGTAAATATAATAGAAATATTATACTTTCGTCAGCTCCTTATTAAAATTTTCTATGGTTGTTCTATACATTTTCTCATAGATAGGAAGAATGTTTTTCAAATCGAATTTTATTGCCTGATCTTTCGCATTTTGCTTCATTTTGGCTAAAAGTTCATCATTGCTCAACAATTTGATGGTATAGTTGCTCATAGCTTCTACATTTCCGATTTCTGCCAGATATCCGGTTTCCCCCTGAATATTCACCTCAGGAATTCCTCCTGCATTGGAACTGATAACCGGAGTATACGCAGCCATAGCTTCCAAAGCTGCAAGACCGAAACTTTCCTGCTCGGAAGGCAGGAGAAATACATCTGAAAGCTGTAAGATTTTATATAGATCGTTCACCTTTCCTAAAAGGCGGATTTTGGAAATAAGATCGGGATTTTCTTCCAGAAACTGATTTACTTTTTCCATATCGGGGCCTTCACCAATGATAATCAGCTTGGATTTCACTTTTCTTTCCACATTCTTAAAGATCTGCAACACTTCGTCTACACGTTTTACAGGACGAAGGTTGGACACGTGGATCAGGATTTTTTCATCCGGATTGGCAAACTGGGTTCTCTGGCACTCAGAGCAGTCATCAAATTCGGAATTATCAATAAAATTGGTAATCACCTGAATCTCTTTTTTGATATTGAAAAACTGAAGGGTATCTTTTTTCAGACTTTCAGAAACTGAAGTAATCGCATCAGACTGATTGATCGAAAATTCTACTGCGTGTTTATAACTTGGGTGCTGCCCTACAAGGGTAATATCTGTACCGTGTAATGTAGTGACCAACGGAATATCATTATTGTCTTCCTTGAGCATTTGTTTTGCCGTAAAAGCAGCATATGCATAAGGAATGGCATAATGTGCATGAAGAAGATCCAGTTTGTAAAGATTGACAACCCTATAAATCATAGAGCTTAACGCAATATCATAAGGCTGATACTGGAAAAGGGGATACGTCTGAACATTTACCCTGTGAAAGAAAATATTCGGGTTGGTGATATCTAATCTTGCAGGAAGTGCAGAACTGATGAAATGTACTTCATAGCCTTTGTTGGCCAAAGACATTCCTAATTCTGTTGCTACAATTCCGCTTCCTCCATAGGTGGGATAGCAAAGTATGCCTATTTTCATTAGATTATTGTTGTTTTAATTTTGTATTATTTGGTTTTTGTTGAGGTTGTCACATTAAGATCTATACCCATTCCTGGCTTCAACTGATCATTAACCAGTACGGGAAGTTTTCCCCATATTTTTGTTTTTCCATTAAGAGCATCCGCAGTTGCATTCATAGAATCATCATTGTTTTCATAAGAAACAAGAACGGTTGAAACTTTTGAGATGTCAATATCTTTTAATGCATAAGCACTTCCGAAAACATTCAATATAACATTTTGATTTTTGGTAAGATCAGAAAGTACTTTTTTAGATTCTGCTGAGATTTTATATGGCTTATAAGCTGTTGAATTATCCTTATGGAAACCTACGATAACTGTAGAACCAGCTGGAATTGTATTAATTTCTCCTGCTTTTTTAATGATAACATTGTTACCCAATCTATTGGCAAAAGTCTGATAAGGAGCTTCTTCAAGAGGAACATAATAAGTCTGTTTTCCCGTGAGAGGCAGTAATTTCTTTTCATCCTTTAGTAAAGTCAATGCATTGGAGTAAAGATTTTGTACCAATTGGATATGAGAATCATTATTTAAATCCTTATTGATATTTTCAGGGTTTTTAGGAGTATATTGTGTAAGACCGAGGAAATATTTGGTTAAAAGGATTTTTTTCACACTTTCCTCTACTCTGGATTGTGAAATTTCTCCTTTATCAATAGCTTTCTGGATCAGTTTTTTACCTTCAGAAACACCTTGTGAGAAAAGCATAATGTCATTTCCTGCTTTAAAGGCCATAGCATCCAGTTCGCCCGGTTGGTATTTATTAGCTACAGCGGCCATGTTTAAGGCATCAGTAATGATTAAACCTTTATAGCCCAGCTTTTCTTTCAATAATCCCGTAATAATATTTTTAGAAACAGAAGCAGGAATTCCTTTTCCTGATTCTAAGCTTGGAACATATAAATGAGCCACCATTACGCCGCCGATTCCTTTATTCATCAATGCTTTGAAAGGTGCCAATTCCACGGCGTCAAGCCTTTCAGTAGTGTGAGAAACTACAGGCAGATCAAGGTGGGAGTCTGTGCTGGTATCTCCATGTCCTGGGAAGTGTTTAATTGCAGCTAAGATATTATGATCCTGAAGACCGTTGGAATAGGATAGGGCAGAGCTGATTACATTATTCACTTCGGAGCCAAAGCTTCTGTTCCCTATAATCGGATTATTAGGATTGGTATTGACATCTACCACAGGTGCAAAATCCCAGTTGATACCCATTCTGTGGCAATCTTCTGCAATTTTAGCCGCCATCTGATACACCAGATTTTTATCCTGAATAGCGCCTAATGTCATGGCCCATGGAAATTTGTGAGCGGTAGCAATTCTCTGGTAGATTCCCCATTCAGCATCCATACCAATCATCAAAGGAACTTTAGACTTTTGCTGAAATTCATTGACGAGATTGATTTCTCTTGCGGCATCATCCTGCATTAAGATCAGACCGCCTATTTTATCATTCGTAACAATATTTCTTACCTGGCTGATATACTCTTCCCCTCTGTTGGTATACAATGCCACAATAAAAAGCTGTCCTAGTTTTTCATCCTGAGAAAGATTTTTATATGTTTTATCAACCCATTGCTGTGCTTTTTTTACATCTTCCTTGGAAGCATTTTTTGGCTGATACTGAGCTTTCACTTTAGGGCTTATCAATGCGGCAATAAAGAGTGAAGTATACAATAATTTCTTCATAACTTTTTTGAATAAGAACAAAAATACAATTAAAAAAGTGAGGAAAACAAAGTTTTTGAGATTTTTGGTATATGATTTGAATACGCAATATAAATAATAACTAAACTTTACTAAAAATGAAAAAAATACTTCTTTTCTTATTCCTAGGAGCTGTAGGTTTTACTGCGTATAGCTGTGATAATAGTGATGATACTGTAGTACAAGGAACAGATTATGATACCATAAACCAATCATTTGATATATCTCCTACTTTTACAAGAGTTAACGATAATCTTTACAGATGGAGTGATGATTTTAATAAGCCATTAATACAATCCGATATGGTACTTATCTATATGCAGATTGGAATGGATGGAGATTCTCCTGTATGGAAACTTTTACCATATACTTATTATGTAGGGAATGCCAATAATGACGCTGTAGATTATATTTATGAATTCAGTAAGTATGCTGCTACTATAAATATTAATTCTAGCAATACGTTTAGCTTAACAGCTAATCCATCATACTATCAGAATAAAAAATTCAGAGTTCTTATTCTTCCTGCAAACGGAACAGGAACTGGTGGTGCAAAAATGGCTAAAGGTACTGCTGTAGATTATAATGATTATAAGAGTGTAATCAAATATTATAATATCGACGAGTCTAAAATTAAGACTAAATAATTTAGAAATATCTTTTCAGTTTTTTATAATTAAAAAAGTCCCGGAAGAATATCTTCCGGGGCTTTTGATTTATTATTATAGGTAAGGAAGATATTGACTAATTAAGCTTTTAATATAAGTTTTTTTTTTACTTAATATAATCTTTCCGCCAGATATTCAGAAGGTAATTTTGGGCTTGTATGAGCCGGAAAAGGTTAATAAAAAGCCTCAGAAATTTCCGAGGCTTTTATTATTTTATCTAATTATCATTGTCATCCAGAAGATGTCCAAAGAAATCTTTTTTTGTCTGCAGGTATCCTTTGCTTATTTCATTGGCAGGAATCTGTAGCGGTACTCTTGAATTAAGGTGAATATTGCTGTCTACCACATACTTTACCTTTTCAGGATTATTGGTCAGAAGATTGATATCTTTTACATCCAATAGATTCAGAATTTCAATGGCTACACCAAAGTTTCTGTCATCTGCAGGAAGTCCCAACTCCAGATTGGCCTGTACGGTGTCCAATCCTTTTTCCTGTAGTGAGTAAGCCTTAAGCTTGTTGATGATCCCGATGTTTCTTCCTTCCTGACGAAGGTAAACGATAATTCCACCGTTTTCATGGATATATTTCATTGCAGCATCCAATTGTTGGCCGCATTCACATTTTTTTGAATGGAAAACTTCTCCGGTAATACATTCTGAGTGGAAACGAACATTGACCGGTTTTGAAAAATCTGTATTTTCAGCAACAATGGCCATATGAGGCATCCAGTCGTTTTCGTTTTCGGAGAAAGCTATCATTCGGAAAGTGCCGTGCTCTGTGGGAACATTGGCTTCCGCCTGAATTTTAATCATTGATAGTTCAATTAGTTTTTAACTTCCTGGCAAAGTATCTTCAATAACAGAAATGTTGGTTTTTAAACGAACCAGATATCTGTTAAGCACTTCATCGTCGTCTCTGTCAAGATTTTGCCTTAGCTTTTGAATTTTTTTGTATGACTTTTCGAAGCTTTTAAGGGCCCTGCTCTTTCCTGCAGAATTGCTGGCATCAATAGCGTATAAATAATTCTGAAGACTATATTTCAAGCTGGTAATCTCATCATTTAATCCGTTGTTTTTAAACTTGGGAAAAGTAGAGATCATGTTTGAAATTTCAGAAGCATTGACATTCTGTTTGATATTGATATTAAAATTCTTCTTTGAGCTTCTGTCTGAATCAGACCCTTTAGCATCACTATAAAAATTATTTGACAACGGAGAAAGATTAAGCTTTTCCGTTGCGCAGGAAGATGTTAATATGATAAGTACTCCAAAGAAAAATAGTCGTTTCATTTTTGTTGCCCTTTTTGATAAAGGATTGGGTTAAGACTTTCATCGTTGTACATTTTCATTTGTTTGTACACTTTCATCTTAACGTCACCGTTTTCAATATCAGTAAGCAACTGATCTATAGAAGTTGATAGGTCTTCTTTCTGAGTAAGCAGAACGTCCAGTTTAGCCTGGCAGTTATTTCTGTGTTCCTCAGAAGCGGATTCTCTATTAGCTTCTAACGACATATGATAAACCTTTAATGCAAGAATTGATAGTCTGTCTACTGCCCAAGCGGGAGTTTCCGTATTTATTTTTGCTTCAGGTTTAGGAGTTATATTTTCAAACTTATTAAGAAACCAGCCGTCAATATATTCTACCAGATCAGTTCTTTTCTGATTGGAGGCGTCTATTGTTCTCTTCAGTTGAAGAGCTTCTGCCGGATCAATATTTTCATCTCTAATTATATCTTCCAAATGCCATTGAACGGTATCAATCCAGTTCTTTGCATACAAAATCCGTTCCAAACTATCTTTTTCGAACGGGTTATTAATTAGAGTGTTAACGTCATCAGACACGTGATAGTCTTCAATAGCTTGATTGAAGACTTTCCATGCAGTCTCAGTAAATTTCATTAATTCTAAGGAATTTTAGTTGCTTGAAGAATTATTATTGTTGTTGTTTGAAGAAGATTTATTTTCAGCACCTGGCTTGTCTTCTTCTTTCACTGCATCTTTAAATTCCTTGATCCCAGAACCTACTCCTCTCATTAATTCCGGGATTTTCTTTCCTCCAAAAAGTAATACCAAAAGTATTGCTACGATAAGGATGTGCTGCCAAGATAAGGCAATTATTGTTAGTGTATTCATCTCTTAAAATTTTTGCAAAGTTACACTTTTTTTAATATGAAATCCAACCTAATGGATCAACTGGTGTACTTCCGTTCCATACTTGGAAATCAAGGGTATAAGCACCATCAAAATCCTGAGCTATTGTACCTACCGGAGTTCCTGAGGAAACCTGCTGTCCTTTGGAAACACTTACATTTCCTAAGTTGGAATAAATGGTAAAATAACTGCCGTGTTTAATGATTACAGTCTTTGTTCCGTCATTATTGGCAAGAACCGAAGATACCGATCCCGGGAACACTGATTTTGCACGTGTACCTGAGGGAACGGAAATTTTAATCCCGTTATTTTCTTCAGTAATATTTTTGAAAACCGGGTGTGGCTGTCTTCCGAAACGGTGGGTAATTTGTCCGGCTCTGTCTGCAGGATAACCAAGTCTTCCTCTGCTATCTGCAAAACTGTTCCCAGTAGCGGTGGAAACTCCGTAGCTTGTCATAGCTTTAGTCTCAGCTGCTTTTTTCTCTTCTTCTTTTCTTTTCGTAAGAGCTGCTTCTGCTGCTCTTGCTGCGGTCAATTTATCAGCAGCTTCTTTAGCTCTTGCATTGGCTTCATCAGAGGCCTTTTTAGCAGCTACTCTTCTGGCTTCATCTCTTGCATTGGCTTCTGCCTTTGCTGCTTCTTCATTACGTTTCCTCTCTTCTTCAGCTCTTTTTGCTGCAAGTTCTGCGGCTCTCTTAGCTTCTGCTTCTGCCAGTCTTCTTTCTCTTTCAAGGGCTTCAGCTCTTGCTTTAGCTTCGGCTTCGATTCTTGCTTTTTCTCTTTCAGCAGCTAGTTTTGCTAAACGTATTTTTTCGGCTTCCGCTTTTTTCCTGGCTTCTTCTTCCGCTTTGGCAATTCTGATCTCTTCTGCAATAATAGCTCTGATCTGTCCTTCCAATGCTTTAGACTGAACTTGTTTTTGCTTCAGTTCAGCTGTTAATTTGGATTCATTTTTCTTGAATTCGGCTACTAATTGTTCTTTTTGAGCTCTTTCAGCATTGATTGTTGCCAGGTCTTTTTGTTGGTTTATCAATAGATTTTCCTTCGCTTTTACAGAGTTTTGTTTCTGAGCGATGGTTTTTTTGATGAGATTAGCGGCATCTGTAATTTCAGCTGCTTTTTTATCCTGATAGTCTGAGTATTGTTTCAGATATTGAACTCTTCGTATGGCCTCTCCTAAATTTTTAGCAGAAAGTATAAACGTTACTTTGTTCTGTACACCTTTGTTTTTATAAGCATTCACCAAAACTTCAGCATAGTTTTTTCTTAAAACAGCCAGTTCTTTATTCTGACGGTTAATTTCCAGCTGACGTAAATAGATGTCATCTTCAATAAACCTTTTTTCTTTCTGCGTGTTGTTATAAACCTTTTCTCTTAAAACCAATTTTTGGTTGACATTGGAAAGGTAGGCTACGGAAAGTTTAGATTCACTTCTGGTTTTGGCTAAATCGGTATTTATTTGTGCAATTTGTTTTTTAAGTTCGGCATTCTGCTTTTGCAGCTGTTCTTTGGTCTGCTGTCCCTGGTGCAGTCCGAACATCAAAACACCTATTAAAAAGCTAAATTTTTTAATCATTTAATCTCAATTTTCTTATAACTGGATGGTACAGAATAAGGTGTTTCCATCCTCGAAAAGTCAAATTTCGTATTTTCCATTAAAATCTGACTAGATTTTGAGCCTTTTATAATTATTTTAACATTTTTCGGAAGACGGACGCCTTCGTATTCATTCCAGTCGCTGTAAGAAATATCGAGCTCGTCCGAAGACAGAATATCTTTTAAATTGACATTCAATAAATCATAATTGGTATCGTACTGAAGGGCTATTTTATATTCTCTGTTTTTTTCATCCGTCACAATTTTCTGATTGACGTTAGAAACCATTTTGAATCCTTGTGCATTTTGGGTCAGCGTAAACTGTTTGTCATTTATTTTTACAAAAGTTCTTCCCATTAAGATCTTTTCCAGAGATTTATAATCAATGAAGTTAACATTCAGCAGATTATTAAGATAATCAAAATCAGAATCTATAAAGGTTTTATTGATCTTGTCCTGTCCTTTTATCCCTTCCGGAGTTGCAATACCTCTGGCTGCATTAATGAACAAGGCTCTGAGATTCATCCATACCTTTTTATCATTTTCAATATAGATGGTTGCATCCAGGGTAGGGACATAGCTTCCTGTTTCTACCTTTATTTTACTGTCTATTTTGATCTGCTCGAATTTTGGTGGAATTAATACATGTTCATAGAAAGTAAATTTGTCGCTTACCGGTTCATTTACGTCTTTTGGATCTCCATTATCTTTTGTAGTATTGATGCTGTCCCGTGTATGATCAGTATCGCTTTGAGCAGCATTACGGGTCTTACAGGATGATAAGGTAAGAAGGAATAAAAGAAAAGGGATCCAATTTTTCATGTATTTATCTTTAATTAAAAATACGTTGCAATATTAACGCCAAACCACACAAAATGTTTTGTGTGGCTTGATGATGTGTTGTTTAAGTTAAATATTTTTATTCTTATTTAGATAGAAAATCTAAAACAGAATAGTCACCTAAAGAAATTTCTCTGGAAACCCCGAAATATTGTGCAGAATTACCGATCATAGAATTGGATAGATTTCCATGGTTGATTCTTGTATTTTCCTGGATCAGGGAATTTTCAATATTTGAATTGACAATGATGGTATTGTTTCCTAATGAAACACCAGGTCCTACTTTTGAATTGGATATTTTTACATTTTCTCCAATAAAGCATGGTTGAATGATCAGGGAGTTTTCAATCACAGCAGAAGCAGGAAAATGAGTCATTTCCTCTCTTTCATATTCAAGAATTTTGCTGTTGGTTTCTACGGTAGCATTTTTGTTACCACAATCCATCCAGTCATTCACTTTTCCAAGGGTAAACTTAGCGCCTTTAGCTCTAAGGTTTTCAAGAGCAGTTGTCAATTGATATTCACCACCATTTTTAATATCATTATCCATGATATAATTGATTTCTTCCATTAGCTTTTCAGCGCTGTTGAAATAATAAATACCAATGATAGCAAGATCAGAAACGTAAGTCTTAGGTTTTTCTACAAAGTCGGTAATAAAGCCGTAGTTATCCAATTTTACTACTCCGAAAGCAGATGGGTCTTCAACACTTTTCACCCAGATTACACCATCAGAATTTTTATCCAGTTGGAAGTCTGCACGGAAAAGAGTATCTGCAAAAGCAATAACGATATCTCCCTGCATAGACTGCTCAGCACACTTGATCGCATGAGCTGTACCAAGAGGATCGTTCTGATAATAAATACTTCCCTTTGCTCCCAGCTTTTCAGCAATCTGAATAAGGGATCTTTCGATCTCAGGACCAAAATCTCCGATGATAAAAGCTACCTCTTCAATATTTTCTCCTGCAACTTTAGCAATATCTTCTACCAATCTCTGTACAATAGGTTTTCCAGCAATAGGTATAAGAGGTTTTGGAACTGTCAGTGTATGTGGACGTAATCTGGAACCACGTCCAGCCATAGGGACAATAATTTTCATAAATTATATGTATAAAAGATGTTTTATTAGTTGTTTTTAATATTTAGGTTAAAGATAATAATTAAAACCTTTAACGAAGTATGATTTATATCTTTTTAAATAATTGTTTAAATTAACAATAGGTTGGTGTACAAGCAAAATAAAGACCAAAGTTTAATTCTTTCTGATTCTCGATAAAATCAGGTTTTTCTCAGAATAAATCAAAATTCCGGTAAAGATGAAAAAGAGGAGATTACTCGCTAGAATATTATAGTTGAGATATTTTACAATGATGAAACTAAAAACCCCAAGCAGTATCATAAAGAAAGACATTTTCTTCATTCTGTAAGGAATAGGATAATATTTTTGACCTAAAAGGTAAGAAACAATCATCATAATTATATAAGCTCCAAAAGTAGCCCATGCGGAACCCATCATGCTGTGATAGTAATTTAAAGCAAGAAGATTAAGTCCTATATTGATCCCTGCCCCAAGCCATGAAATAACAGTTCCCATACTGGTTCTGTCCGTTACTTTATACCAGGTTGAAAAGTTATAATAGATTCCGAAGCAAAGGTTGGCAATGACGATAATCGGAATGATATCTATCGCGATCCAATAGGATTTATTAGGAATAAAAACGGCTTTCAGCCAGGATATATTGGCAATGATCCCTAAAGCAACGGCACATGCAAAAAAGGCAAAGTATTCTGCTACGTTGGCATAAGTCTTTTTAGCATCACCTTTATCCATCTGTTTAAAAAAGAATGGCTCAATACCCATTCTGTATGCGGTAACAAATAATGTCATCAGTACAGCAAGTTTATAGCATCCTCCATAAGCGCCTGCTTCTTCGTCTGAAATATGATTTCTCTGTATGGATTTATCAAAATTTTCATTTACCATAAAAGCAAGGCCTGCCAGCATCAGTGGGAAGGAGTATTTGATCATACGCCCGAACAATGAAGTGACAAACTGAAATCTTACCTTTAATATAATGGGAAGTAATAATAAAAAGCCTAAGGCACTTCCAGCCAGATTACTGAAGAACGGATAATCTACATTTTGATCCAGCCCCATACTTCTTGATATGTTTTCCGGAATCCAGAAGAATAATGCGGCTGTAAAAACAGCCTGAAATATAGCCTGAACAACTCTTACTGCAGAATATTTGATTGGTTTATTGTGGAAACGAAGCCATGCAAAAGGGATCACCAATAAATTGTCAAAAAAGGCAATCATAGCAAACCATCTGATGTATTCAGGGTTATTGTGGTATCCCGCATAATCTGCAATAGGTTGATTGAACAAATAACATAATGCAAGAAAAAGAGTGGATGTGGAAAATAAAAACCAGAATGAAGTATTGAAGGTTTTTTTCTCGTTATCTTCTTCGGCTGAAAATCTGAAATACGCTGTTTCAAAACCAAAAGATAGGATAATATTAACAAATGAAATCCACGCATAAAGTTGAGTGAAAATCGCAAAACCTTCATTGGGAATCTTATAAATCAAAAGTGGATTAAGGATAAATAGAATGATTCTTGGCGCTATTGCTCCTACTCCGTAGATGATGGTCTGTCCTAATAGTTTCTTGTACAAAGCCGAATTTTTTTTGCAAATGTAAAACTTTAAGCATTCGTTTTGCGATTTTGGGGTGAATTAAAACTTAAAATCTTAATTTTACAGCGAAATAAATTGAAATGAAAGTTCTTATAAAAAACGTAAATATCGTTAACGAAGGAAAAGTCTTTGAAAGTGATATCCTGATAGAAAATGATTTGATTTCTAAAATAGCTGCCGGCATTTCTGAAGATGCAGATCAGATTATTGATGGCTCAGGAAAGTATCTTCTTCCCGGAGTAATAGATGATCAGGTGCATTTCCGTGAGCCGGGACTTACTCATAAAGGAGACATTGAAAGCGAATCAAGGTCTGCCATAGCTGGAGGAATAACGAGTTTTATCGATCAGCCAAATACTGTTCCCAATGCAGTAACCCAGGAATTATTAGCAGACAAATATGAGATTGCTTCCCAAAAAGCATATGCCAACTATGGTTTTATGATGGGAGGAACGAATGATAATCTGGAGGAAGTTTTGAAAACAAACCCTAGGAATGTTCCGGGAATCAAGTTATTTTTAGGATCATCTACAGGAAATATGCTGGTTGATAATCCTGAAACGCTGGAAAACATTTTCAGTAATACCAAAATGCTGATTGCTGTGCACTGTGAAGATGAAGCTACCATCAGAGCCAATACTCAGAAATATATGGATGAATATGGAGATGATATTCCTGTAAAATTCCACCACCTGATCAGAAGTGAAGAAGCATGTTATAAATCTTCATCCAAGGCGATAGAGCTTGCGAAAAAAACAGGGGCGAGACTTCACGTTTTCCACCTTTCAACAGCAAAGGAAATGGAACTTTTCCGAAATGATATTCCTCTAAAAGACAAAAAAATCACTGCTGAGGTATGTGTTCATCATCTTACATTTACCAATGAGGATTACGAAACAAGAGGTGGTCTTATCAAATGGAACCCTGCTGTAAAAACCCAGAAAGATAAAGATGCCCTTTGGGAAGCTTTGCTGGATGACAGAATTGATGTGATTGCTACAGATCACGCTCCGCATACGGCAGAAGAGAAGAATAATGTATATACAAAATGTCCGTCTGGTGCACCTTTGGTACAGCATTCATTGATTGTAATGCTTGAAAACTATAAAAACGGTAAAATATCTCTTGAGAAAATTGTTGAAAAGATGGCTCATAATCCGGCAATCCTTTTCAAAGTTGAAAAAAGAGGTTTTGTAAGGGAAGGGTATAAAGCGGATCTTGTTTTAGTAGATTTAAATCAGGATTGGACGGTTTCCAAAGACAATCTACTCTACAAGTGTGGCTGGAGCCCACTGGAAGGGATGAATTTTCACTCTAAGGTTATCCATACTTTTGTCAATGGTCATTTGGTGTATAACAATGGTACAATTGCAGAAGAGAAATTTGGAGAGAGATTACTTTTTGAACCTAGAGATTAATCTGAGATTATTATAATTCAATAGGAGCGGGCTTTAGCCCGCTCTTTTTATTTTGAAAACTTCCATTGGCTTTTAGCCAAAACTTATATTAATTGGGAAAAGAAAAGGAAAAATATTGGAGGCATACTTTTCATGAAGTTTTATTTAATTAGTTTTGTGCGAAAAAATAATAATCAATGTATAAGTTCTTTTTAATCTTATTTCTCTCAGTTTCTTTACAGCTTACCTCACAAATAAATACTCAATTACTTGCAAATTCTTCATGGACGAGGGTAAAATTTAGTATGCTGGATGGCAGCAGAGACTTATCTCAAAGGCCATCACAAGTTTTAGTATGGAAAATAAAAGGAAATAACCTTTGTTTATTTACAGATGCGTTGATTTTAGATAAAGGGAGTTGTATGGACTTCAAATTAGAAAAGGAATTAATGAAAACATCAGATCTTGCGGGGTATCAAATTGAAAAATTAACTGCAGATTCCTTAGTTGTGATACAAAGAATTGTCGGGATAGATTCTCCAGATAAAATAAAAAAGACGTGGTTTATAAAGAGTTCAATTGTACTTAATAATTTTGTGAAAGAGAAAAAGAATGATTCTATTATAATTGCTTCTAAAAATTTTACACCCTCATTAAAAAGAAATATTATTTCTGAAATATTAGAGAATTATTCACAAAAAGATTTTTTTTACAATTTTAGTTCAAAAGGTAATATTTTAATTTTCCCTAAAAAACAAAAGGTTGAAGTAGAAACTGAATATAAAGACGAGACTAAAGCTAATCAAAAAGGGATTGCTTTTTTCAAAACAACTATTGAGAAAAATTATCACCTTTGGGATTTAACAGGCTTTGAGAGTTTTGAAAAAATTATTATTCCTTATGAAATGAGCATTAAGAATGGAAATAGAAGTGGATTAAGCACAATGGGTATCAGATTTTATGGTTTTTCAAATGATGCTAAAGAATTTCCTGTTTTTACTAAAAATAAGTTTGCTTCTACAGATAATTTCAATAAAGGAATGGATGCCCTCAACAAACAAAAGTTTGATAATGCAATTTACTTCTTTAATGAAGCTTATGACAATGACAATACTAATACCGATGCACTATATAATATAGTTTCTATTTCTCTAGCCCAGAATAAATCAGATATTGCATGTACTGCATTGAAAAAATTAAACGATCTGGAACAAACAGAAGGAGCCAAATTGTATAAAGAAAAATGTGCTGAAAAATAATAATCAATAGGAGCGGGCTTTAGCCCGCTCTTTTTATTTTAGATCTCCCACATTGGCTTCAGCCAAAACCTATTCTTAATTCTCATAGATGTAGGAGATTACGCAGATTTTTAAACCCGCTCATCCGCTCAATCTTCGAGAATATCTTACTTTTTCGCTTTATTCCCCATGTAAAAAGTAAGTTTCCCTCCATTCATAATCTCAGAATGTTTTAATGTAAAGTTTTTAATCTCTTTTCCATTCAAAAGAACTTTCTGAACATACACATTTTCTGGACTTTGGTTGATTGCTTCAATTTCAAAGGTTTTTCCATTTTCCAGATTCAGTACAGCGTGATCAATCGCCGGGCTTCCGATAGAATAGTTCTCTGATCCAGGAGCTACAGGATAAAAACCTAATGAACTTAAAATATACCATGCACTCATTTGCCCGGCATCATCATTTCCGCCCAGCCCGTCTGGTGTTGCTTTGTATTGCATTTCCAGAATACGGCGGATTTGTGCCTGTGCTTTCCATGGCTGTCCGGCCCAGTTATAAAAATAGGCAACATGGTGAGCAGGTTCGTTTCCGTGAACATATCCACCGATAATTCCTTCCCTTGTAATATCTTCAGTGTCTGCAAAGAATTCATCAGGTAAATGCATGGAGAACAACTCATCAAGTTTTGATGCAAATTTCTTCTTTCCACCCATCATCGTAATCAGTTCATCAGGATTTTGCGGGACAAAGAAACTGTAGTTCCACGAGTTACCTTCAATAAAACCTTGCCCATGAGTACTTAGCACATCAAAATCTTTCTTAAAGCTTCCATCTGCCAGACGTGGACGCATAAACCCGATGGTTTTGTCAAAATTATTTTTCCAGTTTTCAGATCGTTTGATAAACTGATTATAAATTTCTGTTTTGTTTAAATACTTTGCCAGTTGAGCAATCGCCCAGTCGTCATAGGCATATTCTAATGTATTGGAAACTGAAGTTCCGTTCTTTTCAGCAGGAATATATCCAAGATCAATGTATTGTCCGATGCCTTCATAATTTCTTTTATTAGCAGTTTCTATGCAAGCTTTCAATGCTTCTTCAGGATCACCTTTATAATTTCCTTTAATAATGGCATCAGCTACTACACTTACACTGTGGTATCCGCTCATACACCAGTTGTCGTTTGCATAATGTGACCAGATGGGCAGCATTTTCATTGAAAACTGACTATAATGAGCCATCATAGATTTTACCATGTCACCATTCCGTTTAGGCTGGATGATATTAAAGAATGGATGTAGTGTGCGGTAGGTATCCCACAGAGAGAAGGTTGTATAATTGGTAAAGCCATCTGCTTTATGAACATTCTGATCCAGCCCTTTATATTCTCCATTGACGTCCATATAAGTGGTAGGATTAATGAAGGTATGATACATTGCTGTATAGAAGTTGTTTTTTTCCGTATCAGAACCTTTGATGACAATTTTATTTAATTCCTTATTCCAATTGTCCTGGGCTTGAGTTTTAGCCTGATCGAAGGTTATATTTCCGGCTTCTTTTTCGAGGTTTTCCAAAGCATTGATCTGGCTTACAGGAGAAATGGCCAGTTTTACTTCAATCGCTTCATTTTCATTGGTATCAAAATCAAAATACATTTTCAGGTTCTTTCCTGCAATCTCCGGGAAATTCTGATTTTGGTCGAATTTTCTCCAGAATCCTTTGTAAACCTGCTTTTCATCATAGTTTTGCTGACCGTAAGCTTTAAAAGGTTTTGAAAACTTCATGGCGAAATAAACGGTTCTGGTCCTTGCCCAGCCATTGGTCTGCCGATAACCTGTGATGGTATTTCCGTTTTCTACCCGAACGTATGTCCATACATTTTTCCCGTCATAATTATAAATACCAGCCATCAGATCAAGAATAATATGAGCCTGGTCAGATTTCGGGAAAGTATAGCGATGAATTCCTACTCTTGGTGTGGCAGTCAGTTCTGCAAGGATATTGTGATCATCCAGTTTTACTTTATAATATCCGGCTTCTGCTGTTTCGTTCTGGTGTGAAAATCTGCTTCTGTAGCCACTTTCCGGATGGGAAGCTGTTCCCGGATTCAACTGAAGTTTTCCTATGGTAGGCATCACCAGAAAATCTCCCAGATCAGAATGTCCTGTTCCGCTGAAATGGGTAGAACTGAAACCTACAATGGTTTTATCTTCATATCGGTAGCCGGCACAGTATTTATACACCTCGCCATTATACTTTCCGTTGAGTTCATAGGAAATGGTGTCTGTTTCAGGGCTTAGCTGTACGGCACCAAAAGGAACGGTGGCTCCCGGATACGTATGTCCCATCTTTTCAGTTCCGATCAGAGGATTGACATATTGTATTAATTTTTCAAATTTTTGGGCATGAAAGGTTGCACTTAAAAATGCTAGAGAAAGAAAAACAATAGACTTGCGATTTTTCATTAATGACAATTTTTCAAAGTTTAAAATTAATTAAAATCATCATTTTCTGTTGTGTTTTTAAAGTAGTTAAGGGCTATTTATTCTTTTTCAGAAAATCGGAAACCTATTCCGTGAAGGTTTTCTATCAAAATGTTCTGTTCTGCAACCAGTACCTTCCTCAGCCGGGAAATAAAAACATCGAGGCTTCGTCCCATAAAATAATCATCATCACCCCAGATGGCCTTTAGAATTTCCTGCCTTTTAACCACCAGATTTTTATGGCGGATAAAATATAAAAGAAGATCAGACTCTCTTTGGGTAAGGGTAATATTGTTTTCCGCACCTTTCAGGGTGTAATTTTTTGGATCAAAATCATATTTGCCCACTTTATATTGTAGAGGGGAAGTATCCGATTTCTTAGTGCGTTTCAGAAAAACTTCAATTTTCAACATCAGTTCTTCAATACTGAACGGTTTTACCAGATAATCATCAGCTCCAATTTTAAGCCCTTTAATTCTATCTTCTTTTAAAGCTTTTGCAGAGATAAAAATAATCGGAACCTCAGCATTTTTACTGCGGATTCGCTGTGCCACCTCAAATCCGTTCATGCCAGGCATCATAATATCCAGAAGGCAGATATCAAAATCCTGGCTGTTAAATGCTTCCAACGCAGATTCTCCATCAGAATAACAGCTGATATCATAATAACTTTCCAAACTGTCTTCCACCAGAAAAGCTATTGTTTTGTCATCTTCGGCATATAAAATTTTAGATTTCTCCATACTTATACATGATTAATTTGAAAACGGGAAGAAGAGTGTTGTAGTAATTCCTTTGTCCTCATTATTTTCTACAGAAATTTTCCAGTGATGCTGCTGAACGACTTTTTTTACATAAAATAATCCAAGACCAAAACCATTCACTTCTTCACTTCTTTTGGTATGTACCCGATAAAATTTTTCAAAAATATGAGGAATATTTTTAGCGGGAATTCCCATTCCGTTGTCTTTAAACTTTAAATATAATCCTTTTGAATCTTTGTGAGCTGAAATTTTAATGACAGGTTTTATTTCACAATACTTAATGGAGTTATCCAACAGGTTATAAATGATGTTGGTAAAGTGAAATTCATCTGCCATTACCGAAGTACTGTTTTCAATATCGATTTCGATGCTGAGATCTTTATTTTTGTGCTGTATATTATCTGCAATCTCTTGAATAAAAGGTTGTAACAGGATTTTTTGAGGTTTTAATGATAGTCCGGCTGCATCGTTCTTCGCAATATTCAATATTTTCTCAATGTGGCTATTGAGCTTGTGGCTTTGATTGATAATAATGGAAGTATACGTCTGTAGTTTAGAGTTTTCCTGTACCATTTCCTGTTTATTAAGCGCTTCCGAAGCTAAAAGTATAGAGGATAAAGGAGTCTTAAACTCATGAGTCATATTATTGATAAAATCACGCTGCAGTTCCGAGAACTTTTTCTGCTGAATAATGGTATAGATAGAATACACATATACCAGAAGTATGATAATAAGAGCAAATGTAAGCAGATACCAGAACCGTAATGAACTGATCAGGTAAGTAGTTTTGTCCGGGAAGCGTATGGAAAAGTAATAGATCAGATTTTTATGCTTCGGAAAATTGATCACCTTGCTGCCGGGACTTTCCTGATGAGAGGTCATGTATTTTCCATAGATCATTTTATCGCTGTGGCAATTGTATAATGCATACACATAATCTGTGTTGATCTGGAAGCGGGTAAACTCTGTTTTCAGATAATATTCAAGAACTACGGGGTGAAATTCATTGTTGATATTAACCACATAATAATCGTTGGCAATATTCTGTACGGGATTTTCAGTATAGGATGTCTTTCCTCCGGAAAGTTTTTCTGCGACCTCCATTAAAGCAATATTGACTTTCTGATCGAACTTTTTATCTTCAAGATTATAAGCCTGCCGGGTCCACATCAGCTGTGCTATTAAAATTCCGATAATAGCAATGAATCCCAGCGTTATAATAATATTGAGTCTTTTTATTTTCATTTCCTGAAACAATATTATCCAAAAATAGCTATTTATCTTTTATTATTAACAACTCGTTAACAAATGTTAGATAGCGGTTAACAAGTTGTAATCACAGTCTGCTTTACATTTGCTATATCGAAAGAAAATAATCAGTTTCAAATATTAAAATTTATACTCATGAAAAAACTAAAAATTACAGCTCTTTTGGCAGTGTTGGCATTCTCTCCTTTTTATGCTAATGTACTTACTGCAGACGCTCCATCCATTGTGAAAATGGTAGCAGATGCTATTAAATGGAAATCAGAATCTATCGATGTAGGAAATATTCCTCAGGGAAAACCGAAATTGATCAGATTTGAATTTACGAATACAAGTTCAAAACCAATCATTATCCAGAATGTAGCTCCTTCTTGCGGATGTACCACTGCAGATTATACAAAAACACCTATCCAGCCAGGGAAAAAAGGATTTGTAGAAGCCAGCTATAACGCAGCAGCGGTAGGACCATTTATGAAGACTGTAAACGTTACTACTAGTGACAGCAAAACTCCTAAGACACTTTCTTTCAAAGGAGTGGTAGCTTCTTAATATATTGTTTTAACAAATGAAAAAATAGCCGGGTAATTATTATCAGGCTATTTTCTTTTTAAATAGTTGATCTATATTTAAGAATAATATAAGGAACAATTATTTGTAGCATTATTTATCAACCCATTTTAAAGGATTGCATTTCAATATTTAGTATTTTTAAGAAAAAATATTTTATGAGTCTATATACACAACCTATGCTGCGCGAAGGTGCACTAAAAGATAAAGTAGCGATTGTAACAGGAGGCGGAAGCGGCCTTGGAAAAGCAATGACCAAATACTTTCTTGAACTGGGTGCCAAAGTAGTGATTACTTCCAGAAACCTGGAAAAATTACAGGGAACAGCCAAGGAACTGGAAGAGGAAACAGGAGGGAAAGTGCTTTGTGTAGCTTGTGATGTAAGAAACTGGGATGAGGTGGAAGCCATGAAAGAAGCAACTCTGAAAGAATTCGGAAAGATTGATATTTTATTGAATAATGCTGCGGGAAACTTTATCTCTCCCACAGAAAAACTGACTCACTCTGCGTTTGACTCTATCCTTGATATTGTTTTAAAAGGAACAAAAAACTGTACCCTTTCAGTAGGAAAACACTGGATCGATTCTAAAACTCCGGGAACAGTACTGAATATCGTAACCACTTATGCATGGACAGGTTCTGCCTATGTAGTGCCATCAGCCTGTGCAAAAGCAGGAGTTCTGGCGATGACCAGATCACTGGCTGTAGAATGGGCAAAATATGGAATCCGTTTCAATGCCATTGCACCAGGACCTTTCCCAACCAAAGGAGCTTGGGACAGACTTCTTCCGGGAGATCTGCAGGAGAAATTTGATATGAAGAAAAAAGTTCCGTTGAGAAGAGTGGGGGAACATCAGGAGCTTGCAAACCTTGCGGCTTATCTGGTTTCCGATTATTCAGCGTATATGAATGGGGAAGTGGTAACCATTGATGGTGGAGAATGGCTTCAGGGAGCTGGAGAATTTAATATGCTTGAGGCGATTCCTCGTGAAATGTGGGATGCTTTGGAAGCCATGATTAAAGCAAAAAAGTCAAACTAAATTAAACTTATATTAAAAAAGTTCCCGGATATGTAACAAATCCGGGATTTTTTTTTACCTATACACTAAATAATACTTTTTCAAATGAAATTTAAACTTCCAACCCTTGTTTCGACGCTTGCAGTTGTCCTCTTTTCAGGATCTGCATATGCACAGCAGACTCCGAAATATGATTATGTAGAAGCATTTAAGCCGTTCTTTTATCCGCAGACAGGTACAGCTACCCGTTCTGCAAGCGGACAGCCGGGACATGCTTACTGGCAGAATTCAGCAGATTATCATTTGAACGTCAGCCTGAATGAAGATAAAAAAGAAATTACCGGTACAGCGCAGATTACTTATACCAACAACAGTCCTGATAAATTAGGTTTTCTCTGGCTGCAGCTGGATCAGAATCTGTTTGCAAAAGATTCCAGAGGAAATGGTGTAGTGCCGCTATCCGGGAGCAGAAACGGAGCTCATGGTGAAGAATTTAACGGTGGATATACCATTAAATCAGTTAAACTGGATGGTAAGAAAGATGTAAAATACACCATTACCGATACAAGGATGCAGATTGATCTTCCCAAAGAGCTGAAAGCCAATGGAGGTGTGGCAAAGATAGAAATAGAATATTCTTTTATTTCTCCTGAGTATGGTTCAGACAGAATGGGAGTTCAGGATACTAAAAACGGTAAAATATTTACCATCGCACAGTGGTATCCGAGAATGTGCGTATATGATGATGTCATGGGATGGAATACGCTTCCTTACCTTGGTGCTTCGGAGTTTTATTTAGAATATGGAAATATCACAGCCAATATTACCGTTCCGGCTAATCATTATGTCGTAGCATCCGGAGAACTTCTGAATGAGAAAGAAGTGTACAGCAAAGAAGAAATCAACAGATGGAATGAGGCAAGAAACAGTGATAAAACGGTAATGATCCGCCCTGAGTCTGAAATCGGTAAAAATAAAACTTCAGGAACAAAGACCTGGAAATTTAAAATTAATCAGACAAGAGATTTTGCATGGGCATCATCTGCCGGATTTATTTTAGATGCTGCAAAAATCAATTTACCCAGTGGAAAGAAATCTTTAGCTATTTCTGCTTATCCAGTAGAAAGTGCCGGTGATAAAGCGTGGGGAAGATCTACAGAGTATACTAAAGCGGCCATAGAGCATTATTCAAAAAAGTGGTATGAATATACCTATCCGGCTGCCACCAATGTAGCAGGAAACGAAGGTGGAATGGAATATCCGGGAATTGTTTTCTGTCATATGGATTCCAAAGGAGAAGATCTTTGGGGGGTTACAGACCATGAGTTCGGACACAACTGGTTTCCTATGATCGTTGGATCTAATGAAAGACTTTTTGCATGGATGGATGAAGGGTTCAATACATTCATTAACGGGCTTTCAACGGAAGCTTTCAATAAAGGAGAATATTACCGTAAACCGAATCTAGCAAGATCAGGAACGTATCTGCTAACCGACAGCCTGGAGCCTGTAATGGTAGGTCCGGATAATATGAAAGAAAGAAGTATCGGAGCATTGGCTTACTATAAGCCGGGAACAGGATTGGAAGTTTTAAGAGAAGCAATTCTGGGACCTGAAAAGTTTGACAAAGCATTCAGAACCTATATTGACCGTTGGGCATTCAAACATCCGACGCCATGGGATTTCTTCCATACGATGGAAAACGTTTCCGGAGAAGAACTGAACTGGTTCTGGAGAGGATGGTTCTTTAATAAATGGAAAATTGATCAGGCGGTTAAGAACGTACAATATGTAAACGGAAACTTTAAAAACGGCGTTCAGATTACGGTTGAAAATATTGGACAGCTGCCAATGCCTACAACCGTACAAATCAAATTCAAAGACGGAACAACACAGATGGTAAAAATTCCTGTTGAAGTTTGGAAAAGAAATACTGAATGGACATTCAAGGTAGAATCCAGCAAGGAAATTGATGAGGTGAAACTGGATCCGAATTCTGTTGTTCCGGATGTCAATCTGGAAAATAATAGTAGAAGACCTGCATAGTTCATATAAGATAAAATTGTGCAGTATAAAAGCCTGAACTTACAACAGTAAGTTCAGGCTTTTTATTTTTAGGGTGTTTTTCCGGGATAAGTAGAGGGGTTTCCCTACAATGTTTTGGTAGTCAGTGATATAATTTTGTCCCACAATATTAATCAAAACAAAAAACATGGAAACATTAAAATCGGTGCTTGAAGCAAGCCACGCCAAAAAAACAAAAAATGAGTTAATCGACCTTTTATCGGGAGTAGAAAAAGTACTGACTCCGGCAGTCTATGAAAAAGTGTCAGGAATTGAAACCTCAGAACTGAGTTCATTGACGAATAAAGAATTATTAGCCATCGTAGACGAGTTCAAAAAGAATTATGATGAAAAGTGGGAAAAATCTTTTTCCGGTGCCTCTTCTGAGATCATGAAACTGATTGCCGGTAGAATGGCTGCCGATGAGGAGATCTTCAGAACTTCAGATGCTGCCAATGCAGATTTTGCAGCAGAATTGGGAAGCATCGACTTTGCGACTATTATTGGCGGACCTTTGGATGCTTGTGTAAAAGCGCAGTCCAATGCCTCAATTGCCACCGTTAATTTCATCAACGAAGTCGGGTTCGAGCTTACAGATCCAGCCAATGCTGCCAGCCCTAAAAAACTGAGAATGGCAGAATTCAAGTACAAAAAAAATATTCCGAATCCCGATTTTAAAGAAGATGAGCCGGTAAGTGCTAGTAACCCAAAAACGATTCCGAACGACGTGGAAATTTCAGTGCCTTTTATTGCATTGCTGAATGTTCCGAGCTTCAGAATTGAGACCTGTGAAGTAGACTTTAATGTTAAACTTAATTCTACATACACAAAAGACGTAAGTGATGAATTCGGGATCAATGCCGGAGTATCCGGTGGATGGGGACCTGTGAAATTCAAAGTGGACGTATCCTATAAGAGAACTTCCAGTACAGGAATCAAAGTGGAAAAAGAATATTCTCTTGGGGTAAAAGTGCGTGCCACCAATGACGAAATGCCTGCAGGGCTTGAAAAAGTGCTTGGACTTCTTTCACAATAAAAGATTTTACGAAAGATGATAAAACTATCAGATTACCTGGATTATCTCAACAACGAGATAATTCAGGCTCGTAAAAAAGCAGACGAAAATGCGGTTCTTATTGCCAAAGAATATGCCCGCCATGAATATCTTAAGTATTTTAAGGTTCCGCGCTATGCTCTGCCTAGTGTAAAGATGGATATTCCGATTAAAATCACTGATATCGATTCGGATTCCAAATATAATTTTAAACTGAATGAAGATCAGTTTGTAACAGAAATAAATGAAAGAATCCGTCTGGTGAATAAGGAGAAGAAATTTAATATTCCTGAAATAAATAAAAGACAGATTCAAACTGAAGAGTTTAAAACCCTGTTCAGTAAACTGGAAAAAAATGATCAGAAATTCGGGCAGCTCCCAGCCAATGAAGTGCTCAAACTGGATCTCAGAAATAAAATGCAGCTTCTTAATTCCGGAATATTTAGACCTCAGGAAGGAACAGAAGAAGAAACTGATGAACTGAAAGAAATTTTTTCAAAAGTTCTGCTGAATAAATATACGCTGGTGAATGCAAAGTTGAACAGCATTTATATTGATCCCAATACAAGCGCAGCAGAAGATAAAGATAAACTATTCATCAATCTTCATGTGGAAATGGAGGAAGAAGGAATCAGGATTGTGTCTTACAAAGATAAAGACGGCAACGAAATAGAACAGATAACTTTTGAGTAATGCAGGAACTTATTCACTTTACGGTACAGAAAATCAAAGAACTGCTGGAACAGTTCAATGAAGTTCAGGCTTTATACCTGTCAAAATCATTTGACTTTGATGCCCGGTTCGATGCGTTTCTCAACGAGGTTCTGGAGTATTTCCGTACCAAAGGAAACACCAGTCATGAATCTGAAGTGCTGAAGGTAATGAATATGATTTCTACCGTTAAAAGAGGCTTTAATCCTATTAAAATGGAAAAAATAATAACGGGAAGAAGAGAAATGCTCGCAGGATTCTCATTTAACGGGATGGAAAGTATTTATGATATTCTGATGGAAATATATGCCAGGGAAAACAAAAAACTTGAGGATGCGGAAGAACTTATTTCAGGAATCATTGTCTCATTATATCAGAATGGAATTCTGGACGATGAAAAGCTGAAAGATATGAATTCCGTTCCTAAAATTGAACGTTTCTGGACTTCACTGGCTGAACAGAATACAGCGATATCCGGGATTAATAAGAAACTTAGACTGACCATTATTCCGGAGGATATTTTTCTTATTCTCGAAAAGATATTTCTGAAATTAATTTAAAAAAGATTATTATGGAAACTGGAAGATATATTGTTCTGCTGCAGAACCAGCAGAAAAATGCACTTAAAAAAATTGAAAAAGAGCTGGAAGTGAGTATCACCTCTTCAGAATTGCTGTCTAAAGAAAACCGTTCTTTTGAAATCATTAATAAGGACAATGGCGTACTTTACAAAAATCTTGGGGTTTTGGTGGTGGAAAATATGGATGAAGATCAATTGAAAAGTGCTGTGAAAGATGAATCCAATTCTATTGTATACTACGAAAAAGAAAGAGAGTTTTTTCCTGCAGATGAATTGCAATTGATTAATGAGCTTAAAAAGCAGTCGGCTGGGCTTGCAGAAAAAATTTCAGAACTTGAAAAATATATCACAAATAAACCTTTGCCTCAAAAATCATTCATTGAAATGGAATGGGGATTAAAAGCAATCGGACTGGAAAATGCAAATTATACAGGAAAAGGAATTGATATCTGTATTCTTGATACCGGCCTTGAAACGTCCCATCCCGATTTTTCCGCTGAAGAAATTGAAGGGAAATCTTTTATAGATGGTGAGGACTGGAACAGAGATCCCAACGGACATGGCACACACTGTGCAGGAGTGGCTGCAGGAAATACAAGAAGTGATAACGGAAGACGTTACGGAATAGCTAAGGATTGCAACCTGAAAATAGCAAAAGTGCTCGCAGATAATGGAAGAGGAACTACCAGCAGTGTCATTGATGCGATAGACTGGGCCATTTCGAAGAATTTCAGAATATTGTCTCTTTCACTAGCTTCTCCGGTGAAGTTTGATGATCAGCCGTCTGTTCTTTTTGAAACCATTGGAGAAAGAGCACTGGAAAATAACTGCCTTATTATCGCAGCGGCTGGAAATGACAGCAACAGACCGCAGATTCCACAACCTGTTTCAATGCCGGCCAATTCAAAATCAATTATGGCCGTAGGAGCTATTGACGCTCAGATGAAGATTGCAAGATTTTCAAATGCAGGCCTCAACCCGTCTACAGGAGGAAGTATCAATGTCTGTGCTCCCGGAGTCGATATTATCAGTTCGTATCCTAAAAATGCAAAAAATAAAAGTAATTTGTACTACAGCATGAGCGGTACAAGTATGGCTGCACCACATGTTTCCGGACTTGCCGCTTTGTATATGGAACAGTTTCCTAACAAATCAGCAAAAGAGATCTGGGAACTGATTGAAAACAAAGCAAGACCTATTGAAGGTATAAAATACAGAGATATTGGAAACGGTTTAATACAGATATACTTATGATCACTTATCTCGCAGTTTTAAAGAAAGATATAAATTTAAAAAAGCTTGAAGTTTTCCTCAAAAATAAAGGCATAAAACTGGCTGCTCACTACAAAACCATTGGTGTTGTAAAGCTAGAAAGTAACATTTCCATTTTGGAGTCTGAATTTCAGGAGTATTTTATATCTATAGAAGAAGAAAAAGATAATTTAACAATATAATCACATCAATAAGGCTTTTCTGTCACAGAGAAGTTTTATTTTTGTCTCTTAATGATAAAATAACATATGAATTTCAGATTTTCAATGGTGTTTCTGATGTTTTTTGCATTGGGATTTTCACAGGACCTTACCGTAATGAGTTTTAATATCAGACTGAATGTAGAGTCGGATAAAGACAATGCCTGGCCAAAAAGAAAGCAGGATGTTGCCGATTTACTGACGTATTATCATCCTGATTATTTCGGAGTACAGGAAGCGCTTCCGGAACAGATGAAAGATATTAAATCAGGATTAAAAAACTATGATTATATCGGAGTAGGAAGAGATGACGGCAAAGAAAAAGGAGAATTTTCCGCTATCTTTTATGACACAAACAAACTAGAAATTGTAAAATCCGGGACGTTCTGGTTATCTGAAACTCCGGAAAAACCGTCAAAAGGCTGGGATGCGGCACTGAACAGGATCTGTACTTACGCCATATTTAAAGATAAAAAATCGAAGAAAGAATTCCTGGCCATGAATCTTCATTTTGATCATGTAGGAAATGTGGCAAGAGTAAAATCTTCCGAATTGATTCTGAAAAAGATCAAAGAACTGAATCCAAAAAATCTTCCGGTAACGCTGAGCGGAGATTTTAACCTTACAGATGATTCAGAACCGATTAAAATCCTTTCCCAGAATATGAAAGATACTTTCTATCATTCAGAGACGAAGCATTACGGCCCGGTAGGAACTTTCACAGGCTTCAATGTGAATGAAGTTCCAAAAGACAGAATAGATTATATTTTTACACAAGGCTTTAAAATAAGATTTCACCGACACATCAATGACAGAAGAGAAAATCTTTTGTATCCTTCAGACCATTTTCCGGTGATTGTGAATCTTTCTCTATAAAAATCAATTGGTTGGAAAATCAATTTCAAATCCAATTCCTCTCAGGGATTGGATTTTTATTTGGGGATCATGGATGAAATATTTACGAAGTCTGCTGATAAACACATCCAGGCTTCTTCCGGTAAAATAATCATTGGTTTCCCAGAGATTATCCAGGATATTATCTCTGGTGATGATCGTCCGGTTATGCTTCAGAAGATATAATAAAAGTTCCTGTTCCCGTATAGTCAGCCGATTATTTCCGTTAGGATGTGACAACAGAAGTTTGGTGGTGTCCAGTGAAAACTCTCCGATTTTTATCTGACTTTCTATCACGGCGGGAAGTGTTCTTTTCAGAATATTTTTAATTCGTAAAACAAGTTCTTCAGGGTCGCAAGGCTTGGAAATATAATCGTCGGCACCTATTTTCAATCCGGTCAATCGGTCTATTTTTTGATTTTTAGCCGTTAAAAATAATAAAGGGAAATTACTTCTTTCCTTAATGATCATTTTCGCCAGTGAGAAGCCATCGATATTGGGCATCATCACATCCAGAATTCCTATCTGAAAGGGAAAATCAGCCTGAACCAATGGTACGATATCTTCCGGATTCTGAAACCAGCTGACTTCAAAATCTTCCAATTCAAGATACTGCTTAAGAATCATTCCGAAATCCGGATCATCTTCTGCCAGAAGGATTTTAGTTTTCATAAGGAATTAATATTTTAAAAGTACTGCCTGTATGAAGATGGCTGGAAACTTCTATTTTTCCACCATAGTTTGTAATGATCTTTTTTACGAAATAGAGTCCCAGCCCAAGACCTTTGCTATTGTGAATATTGTTATTCTGTATTCTGTAAAATTTTTCGAAAATATTATTCAGCTCTTTTGTTTCCATGCCCTGACCGTTGTCGGAAACTTCAAATTCTAATTGTTGAGAACCGTTTCGCACATGTATTGTAATAACCGATGCTCCATATTTTACACTGTTTTCACAAAGGTTTTTAATGACTGTTTCCATTAAGTTTTTATCAAAAGGAAGCTCTTGTGAAACTGTATTTTCAAGCTTAAAATCTGTAGTTGGATAGGTAACGGAAAGATCCTGAATAAAAAAGTTCCAGTCTTCAGGTTGTATGGCGGTCATATCATCAGGAATTTCATCTTTATGAAGCTGAAACATCAGGCTTTCAAGACGTGAAATCTGTCTGTCAATAAGAGGAAGCGTTTCAGGATTCCATTCTTTTTTTAATGCTTTCGAAGCTATTTTTAAAGTAGCGATAGGCGTTTTAAACTCATGTGAAATGTTATCCACAATGTTGTGGAGAACTTCCACCTGCTTCTGCTGCTGAATAAGATTTCTTATCGTGAAAATATAAAGCAGAAGAACTCCTGAAAGAAGAATAATGCAACAAATAATCAATAAGGTAAGCTCTTTGAAAACAATGCTTTTTATATTTCTGATTTCAAAATCGGTCTGGGTTTTTACAAGAAAAGTATTCTTTTTTTCAACTTGCCCTGTTTCCGTATCATCTCTTTTGGTGGTTGAGGTTTCCCAGCTTCCGTTACTGGCAATGCGTGGATTTTTTAGTTTATCCTGCGTTTCAAAAATGACAATAGGTTCGGTAATCACTTTTGAGCTGTCCGGTAGATGAACAATGGAAAGATACCGTATTCTTGCAGAGATTTCGTAACCGTCTTTTTGGTAGCGGCTGTCGATATAATGAATCAGCCTTTCTCTGGCAGATTTTCTGTTTTCTATGAAATAGCGGAGAAAATCTTTTTTGTTGATCTCCTTATTATGATACTGTATAATGATTTCCTGAAGAGAATCATCATTTCTTTCTTTACCCTCCTGAATGTCCTCAAGATTATCTGTGTAATTGGTAAGCCCATCATTCACAGATCTGTAGATGTCCCTCTCTTTTACCTGATAGGTTTTATACATAAAATAAACCTGAATTCCCAGTAAAAGCAGGAATAGAGCGGCAAAAACCGGGATGAGAATTTTACTCTTGGCTATCATTAAAACAAAGATAAAACTTTAGTCATTTTCAGGAAATGATTATTTTATTATTAACCTTCCATTAACCATAGTTTTGAATCTTCCAAAATAAAGATTTATCCTTCTGTCTGAATCTGGATGTTTTGAAACCAGAAAAGACATTAACCCATCATTAACCTTCTGTTAACCGTATTTTTTCCAGTCAATATGGAATTTTGTTCCCATAGAACAGAACAGCAGTTTTTGTTGGAAAGGATAAAAAAATAACCATGTATAAAATTCTTTTTCTTTTGTGTTTTCCCATTTTGATTCTTGCCCAGAAACAAAAAGCTGGAGGAACAGTGGTGAATACTGAAAACGAAAAGCTCTCATCTGTAAAAGTGAAAGTGTATAATACTCAGGATAAATTAATTAAAGAATTAGAAACGGATGACAATGGGAAATTTGTACTGGAGGATATTGCAGAGGAATATATAAAGCTGGTCATTAAAAATCAGGGATATTCTTTATTTGAGAAAAAAGTGGATTTAAAAGAGTTTGAACCTCTGAACATTGTTCTTAAAAAAGAATCTCAGGAAATAGAAGGAGTAGTCATGACGAAACGTAAACCTTTGGTGAAAAGAAAGGTAGACCGTCTTGAATTTAATGTGGAAAACAGTAATATTTCCTCACTCAATGCCTGGGAAATTCTAAAAAATACACCCAGTGTTACCATTAACAACAGTGTATTGAGTGTAAAGGGAAGTACCGGAATTCTGGTGACGATTAATGATAAAAAAGTAATGCTGACAGGGGATGAGCTTAAAAATCTTCTGGAAAATACACAGGGAGATGAAGTGAAATCTGTAGAAGTGATTACCAATCCGCCTGCCAAATATGAAGCTTCAGGAAGCGCAGTACTGAATATCGTTCTGAAAAAGAATAAAATTGAAGGCTACCGTGGTATTCTTTCATCCAAATATGTGCAGACACAATATTCGAAAGGTGTATTTGGTCTCTCTCAATATTATAAAAAAGATAAACTTTCCTTAATGGGAAGCTATTATAAAGGGCTGGGAACGTACTACCGGGAAGGAACAGATTATGTAAACTATCCGGAAAGCCAAACCCGATGGGTAAGTACGATGAACAGGAAGGATAAAAACAATAACCAGAATACCCTGAATTTTAATGCGGAATATGAACTGGACAGTTTAACCAATCTAAGCCTCAACTACTCAGGGTATTTTTCTCCAAAGTCCTTCGGAACTTATAATGTTCCTACATTGATCTATAACCAGCAGGATATAGTGGAATCTTATTATACAACAATCAATGATCACCGTTCCCGTTCCATCAATAACTCGGTAAGTTTTCAGATAGATCGCAAGCTGAATAAGAAAAGCAGTCTTTCATGGATCAATTATTTTACCGGAAATAATGTGGATAAATACCAAAATGTAATTACATACTTAAACTTTGCAGGACAGCCACCGAAAGAAGATAATTTCCTCACTCAGAATAAAGCGGATGTTCAGCTGTATTCTACCCAATTCGATTATCAGTGGAAAGATGATAGGCTTGAACTTGAATCCGGTACAAAATATAGTTTTGTAAAGACAAGCAGTCAGCTTGATTTCTCAGATAATGAGAACGGAGCATTACAATACAGGCCGGAAAAAAGCAGTGTTTTTGATTATAAAGAACACAATTTTGCCCTATATTCTTCGTTAGCCTACAATGTCGGGAAATGGAGCTTCAAAGGTGGACTTCGTGCGGAAATGACCAATCTTGAAGGGGTGGTTTCAGAACCTCATGAATTGAATAAAAGTAACTATTGGAAATTCTTTCCCACTTTTTATGCACAATATACCACAGAAAACAAACAGGAATTTGGGTTCTCCTATGGGAAAAGAATCAGCAGACCTTCGTATTCATGGTTGAATCCTGCAAAATCTTATTATAATCTTTTTTCCTATTATCAGGGAGATCCAAAATTAAAAGCTACAATTACTCATAATCTCAATCTTACTTATTCCTGGAAAGACTGGAATCTGGATTTGTATTACAGAAAAGAAATATATCCTTCCATGGAAATCTCCTATCAGGAACCAAGTACCAACAGTTTGATTTATTATTTTACCAATATTGAGAAAGGAGAAGCTTTTGGAGTAAGCTTGTACAAAAATTTCCAGGTGAAATCCTGGTGGAATATTATCCTTTCTGAAAATCTTGAGCATAATGAAAATTATTTCAAAGGAATTGATGGAATGTTGTATAAAAATAAAGTCTGGAACTGGGTATCCAATATCTCAACAAGCTTTACGCTGGATAAAAGCAGCGACTGGAAAATGGAAATGGGACACCGTTACTATTCTCCAGGTATACAGGGAACTTTCAGAATATCTTCTTTATGGTCAGCCTATTTTGTAATGAATAGAAAATTCTTTAGTAAAAAACTGGAAGCCAGCCTTATTTTTAGCGATATTTTCAGATCTACAGAGCAGAAAGTCAGTACAAAATATGCAAATCAGGATAATTATTTTCTTGATTATACCGATACTCAGGGAGTAACATTTTCATTGAAATTCAACTTTGGAAATCAATCGGTTAAAAATGCAAAAACAATTAAGAAGACCGCTGAACAGGATCGATTGTAGAATATTTTAATGTAAAAGTTTATTACAGTGAAATATTATCGCGAAAGAATAATCGTCTGATGGTACATTTTCGCTATTTTTGATGCTTATCTTTAAAAAGATTGCTATGAAGAAAATTTTTTCCGGAATGCTGATTGCAGTTTGTTTACTGCAATTGTCAGCTCAGGAATTGTATATGCCGAGGAATATCAGAAAAGCGTACGAGAGTGGAACACGTGATATCTCCGGAGCGCCAGGAAAAAACTACTGGCAGAATAAAGGAGTGTATAATGTAGAGGTGAAAGTAGATGCTGCTACAAAAATAGTTTCCGGAAAAGAAACTATTGTTTATACCAACAACAGCCCGGATAATCTGAATGAACTGGCTATACGATTTGTGAATAACCTTCACAAACCACAGTCGCCAAGATCAGGATTTGTATCCAAAGATTTTCTTTCATCCGGACTGAAAATTAAATCCTTTGCTGTAAACAACATAAAATATGAGATCAACAGTGATGACTGGAGTACTGTTGAAAAAGTAAAATTAAAATCTGCTTTAAAATCTAAATCAAAAGCTGAGGTTAAAATAGAGTGGGAATATCCATTGTCAGTTCAGAGTGGAAGAGAAGGGCAGATTGATCCTGAAACATTCTATGTGGCATACTCTTTTCCAAGAATTTCCGTGTATGATGATTACAATGGATGGGATATGCTTCAGCACTCAGACAGACAGGAATTTTACAATGATTTCAATGATTACAGTTTTGCCATCACTGCACCAAAAAATTATGTAGTTTGGGCAACCGGAGATTTTCTGAACCCGGAAGCTGTTCTTCAGCCGGAATATTTAAAAAGGTATAAAGCTTCCCTGAAAAGTGATAAGCTGATGCATATTGCCACAGAGCAGGAAATGAAGTCAGGAAAAGTAACCAAGCAGAACAAGTGGAATATCTGGAAATTTAAAGCAAATCATATTACAGATTTCTGTTTTGCGATGAGTAACCATTATGTGTGGGATGCTGCCAGTGTTGAGTTAAAAACAAAAAGAGCCAGCGTTCAGGCAGGATATAAAAACGGAGCGAAAGATTTTGAACATTATGTAGACTGGATGCGCTATAATCTGGATTGGTTTTCAAAAAACTGGCCGGGTGTAGAATATCCTTACAATGTAATGACGGCTATTCAGGGATATGCAGATATGGAATATCCTATGATGATTAATGATACCAGTATTCCTGATGATCTTAATGATGCCAGGTTGACGGCAGATCATGAAATTGCCCATACTTATTTCCCTTTCTATATGGGAATCAATGAAACAAGATATGCATTTATGGATGAAGGCTGGGCAACCACGCTGGAATATCTTATAGGAATTGATGAAAAAGGTGAGGCTGCAGCTAAAGAATTTTATAAAAACTTCCGTGTTAAAAAATGGATCAATGATCCTTCTGCTGAGCAGGATCAACCAGTGATCACGATGAGTACGCAGGTAAGTGGCGCCGGATACGGAAACAACTCTTATGTAAAATCATCATTGTCTTATCTGGCTTTGAAAGATTATTTGGGAGATGAACTCTTCAAAAAAGCATTGCACCATTATATGGACAACTGGAAGGGAAAACATCCTGTTCCATGGGATTATTTTAATTCTATGAATACAGGATCAGGAAAAAATCTGAACTGGTTCTTCCAGAATTGGTTTTATACCAATAATTATATTGACTTAAAAGTAACAGGGGCATCCCAGATGAATGACATGCTTACCATAAACGTTGCAAATGTAGGAGGTTTTGCCATTCCGTTTGATGCTATATTGTCTTATGATGATGGAACTACGGAGAAAATTCATTTTTCTCCTTCAGTTTGGGAAAAAGATCAGAAACTGACTGATCTGGTGATTCCTATTAAAAAGAAAGTAAAATCTGTACAGCTGGATGGAGATATCTTTATGGATTATACTCCGGATGATAATCGTAAAAAGTTATAAAAAAAAGCCTTCAGAATACGAAGGCTTTTTTTGTTTTTAGAAATAGGCAGTTAATCTTAAGCCTAATGTAATATAACTGATTTTTTCTTTAGCAATCAGGTTGTTCAGTTCCTGATCCAGTTCTTCACTTTCCTTGATCTCATCGCTGAAGGAATATTGAATTGTGGAGTTGATCTTATTATAATCTGTATAGAAAGTAAGGCCTAATCCCGGATTGAACTTGTAGGTCATGGAAGCCCCTGTATTCCAGCGGAAAGCCGGTCTGGGTTTGTATCTGGCGATCTGAAGTTCGTTGTTGGGAGCATCAATATCGTTTCCTTTTAAAAATACTTTTCCACTTGCTGTTGCAGCATATCCTCCGGTTACCTTTAAAGTAAGCTGCCATTTTTTTGATAGTTCATGAGAAAAATAAGGTCCGATGCCTGCAGAAAGAAATCCCATAGATTGTGTTTTGATTTCATGATTGCCAAAATCCTGTTCGTCATCAAATGTTATTCTTTGGGATTTAATAGGGAAGCTGCTGAAGGATACATCGGCACCCACACCCCATTTTTTTGAAAAGAAGTAAGCACCTTCCAGTCCTCCCTCAAAACCAATTTGTTTTTTATCATCCAGTTCAGATTCCTTCAGGAAATTGGTGGTTCCTAAAGCAGTTCCCATTTTCAGTGCAAGAAAAGACGGGTAATCATTTCCCTGTATTCTTGATAAGATGCTTAAATTATCTCCTTTGTTCTTATAAATTTTATCAATAAAGAAATATCCCAGTTCTGTTGATATAATTCCGATACCCGCACCAGCCAGAATATCCGGAACCCAGTGTCTGTTATTTAAATTTCGTCCAAGTCCCGTAAGAGTTGCAGAACCATAGCCCGCAATACTGTAGGCTGGATTTACCAAACCATATTCTTTATGCAGAAAACTGGCATTGGTAAAAGCCATTGCCGCATGTCCTGATGGAAAAGAGTTGTTTTTGGATCCATCCGGACGTTCTACTTTTGTTGTGTATTTAATGGAATTAACTAAAATGGCCATGATGGCTAAACTTGTACCATAAGATAAAGTTGCTCTTCCTATATTGTTACGCCCCTTTATACCTGCTAGTTTCAACCCGTAAACAGCTACCGCAGGAGCATATTGCAGATAATCATCATATTTCACTTTGAAGTTGGGAAGATAGCGGTTTCTTACTTCACGTATATTTTCTTTTTCTCCCCATGTTGCAGCAGCAGCAGTAAAAAGAATAGCTGGAGCTACAGATTTTTTTACCCATTCTTTTTGAAAAAAAGGAGTTTTCTCCTGAATAGAATATCCTGAATTGATAATTGCCAGATCTTCTTTGAGATTTCTGGATGGGATGGTATCCAGCAGTGTTTTAATTTTGATCGTATCCTGAGCTTTAATAAAGTATAAATGCAATAGTATTCCTGATGCTAATGCTATTTTTTTCATCTTAGTGGTGTTGAAATTTAAATCGCATAAAAATATAAAAAAATCTATCCCAAAAATTGAGATAGACTATTTTAATATTTTTATAATTTTCTAATCGAGGTTGTTGGTTATCTTAATCCAGCTCTTGGCCCTGATGCGGATACTACAGCCTGCATTCTTGTTTTTTGATTCGCAGAGAACATATACATAGATTTGTCATCCACATAATCCATATAGTTCATGAACATCTGAGAACGGCTTACCCCTCCGCAAACTCTGTTTAGAGGATAGGTCGGATTTCCATAGTTAGGACCAGGAGAGGTAGGAGTGTCATTAGAGTAATCTGTCTGACAACCCGCATCGGATGATCCCCAAAGGTGAGGAAGATTCAGATAATGTCCTACTTCATGCGTTACTGTTCTTCCTAAATTGAATGGAGCAGATGCACCTGTTTTTCCGATATACTGATATCCAATTACAAGACCATCATACCATTGCCCGGCATTTTCAGGATAATAAGCGTAGCCTAGAGTTCCAGGTTGGTTGTTTTCGTCAAGAATTGAATTAACAACCCAAATATTCATGTTTTTATTTACATCAGTAGCATCAATACCTCCAGTGCTGGCTTTTTTCATTTGTTCGAGATCAGATCTCCAGCCTGTCTTCGTGCTCTGCTTACGGTTGGTAGCTACTAATTTGAAACGGATTTTTACATCACCTGCTGCTGAAGGTTGGAATGCAGAAGGGATTTTCGTGATATCAGAATTAGTAGCACCATAATCGGCATTAAGGACTGCAATTTGTTCTGCAATTCTTGCATCGGAAACATTTTGAGCAGAAGTGTTGTAAATTACGTTAAAAACAACAGGGATCTCAACAGTTCCGTCTGCAAGAACTTTTCCCACTTTAAGATTTTCTGCAAATTTTTCAGTACTGAATTCAATATCAGCCATTTTTTGTTTTAATGCAGGGTTTTTCAGAAGCATTGCCTGTCTGATTTCTTCTGATGGACAACCTCTTTTAAGAGCACTCGGAACAATGTTTTCCTGATCCGGAGAAGTCTCATTTTGGTTGGTTAAGCTGTCGTTGTTGCATGCCGACATAAGACCCAGAATCAGGGCTCCAAATAAGAATTTTTTCATATCGTTATAATATAATTTGGTTGAGGGCGTGAAATTATATCATTTGAAATTAATATGCAAATTATTTTCATAAATATTTAACAAATAAATAATATTTGATTGATTTATTTGAATTAAAATCAATTGAATTATTAATGTGTTGAATTTTAGTTAAAATCTATTATTTATTTTATATTTCACATTCAAGTGTATTTTAATGGTAAATAATTTTATCGTTTTTATGTTTTTTGTAGAATGTTTTTTATAATAAATCCGACTGATACAGGTTTTAAAAACAAGAAACCATTGATTTTAGTATTTTTCATTTGAGGACGGATAGAAAAAAAATCTGTCTCAAACTTGAGACAGATTTTAAATATGCAAAAAGATTTTATTTTTAATACACTCTTAAGCCGGATCTTGCTCCAGAAGAAGCTACTACAGATTGCATTCTTGTTTTTTGTCCTGCAGAGAACATAAACATAGCTGCGTCATCCACATAATCCATGTAGTTCATAAACATTACAGATCTTTGTACACCGCTACAGGTATTGTATAGCGGGTAAGAAGGTTTTCCATAATTAGCAGTAGTTTGTGTAGGTGTATCACTTACCTGGTCGTTTCCACAATTGGCATCACCCCAGATATGTCTTAAGTTCAGATAGTGACCTACTTCATGTGTTGCAGTTCTTCCCAGGTTGAAAGGAGAAGAAGCTCCGGTTTTTCCAAAATATGGAGCGGCTATTACAACACCATCATTCCATAAACCTGCAGATTCAGGGAAAGTGGCATATCCGAGAATAGTGCGTCCCTGGCTGGTCATTTTGCCCACAACCCATAAGTTTAAATAATTGGTAGGGTTAGTAGCATCAATTCCTCCTTTAGAGGCTTTTTTCATATCATCATTAGTTGCCCAGCTTGTTTTTGAAGTGGATTTTCTAACGGTGTTTACCAGTCTGAATTTTACTTTTGTATCACCAGAACTTACGGGTTGGAATTCGGTTGGAATTTTATTAATATCACTGTTCGTACCCGCATAGTCTGCGTTCAATACTGCAATTTGCTCTGCAATTCTTGCATCAGAAACGTTTTCAGCTGTAGTTTTGTAGATAACATTCACGACAACAGGGATTTCTACAGTACCATCAGCAAGAACTTTTCCGAATTTCACATCATTGGCGAATTTTTCTGTATTGCTTTCTAATGCTGCAAATCTTTGTTGAAGTTCAGGGCTTTTTTTCAATGCTTCTTGTCTGATCTCCTCAGAAGCACAGCCTCTTTGAGCTAAACCTGCAAGAGTTGCAGCTTCGTCGGTTTTGTTTTCATTTTGATTGGTAATGCTGTCATTGTTACATGCAGCCATTACAGTGAGCATAAAAGCTCCAAATAATAGTTTTTTCATATCAAAATCATTTAGGTTGAGAATGTGAAATTATATTATTTAAAATTAATATGCAAATGATTTTCTTTTTTATTTGTGATTTCGTTAAATATTGTTGAGTGTTGTTGGTTTTAATTTAATGTTTTTTAAAATGTATTGAATTTTAATTAATTTGAAATAGTGTACTAATATGATCTTAGTTTTAATTATTTTATAAGAATACTTTTCGTTTAAATTTGCTTTTGAAAGAATTTTTTTATGGTAGAGTCTAATTTGCGAAACCATTTTTAATGGCAAAAACGGCAAGCCCTACACGGGTTTTAAGATCCAGCTTTTCACATAGCTGATCACGATAACTTTCTACTGTTCTTGGGCTGCAGCACATTCTATCTGCAATTTCTTTATAACTGAGTTCAGTGACTGTATATTTCAGGAATTCTTTTTCTCTGTCCGAAATTCTTATTGCGATCTCAGATTCTGTCTCCTTGTTAAGATTGGAGAATATGATCTTTGAAGCCCAGTCCGGATAAAAAAAGCCATCACTATTGAGACGGGTAAGTGCAGTTTCAAGATCTCTTGGATGGGTGTTTTTTAGCAGATAACCTTTGGCACCGCTCCTAATCATCTTAATCACACTATTGTCATCTCCCTGCATACTGAGAGCCATGATTTTAATATCAGGATGATTTTTGCTAAGCCAGGCTGCGGTTTCAAAACCGTCCATAATAGGCATGCTGATATCCAAAAGAATAATATCAGGAATGGTATTGCCCTCTTCGAATTTCTGGATAAGATCTTTCCCGTTTTCACTTACATAGATTACTTCAAATTCACTGAAGTTACCAATAATTCCTTCCAGAGCTTTTGCAATAAGTATATGGTCGTCAACAATGACAATAGATTTTTTCATGACTGTTTTTTTAAAATAATATTGATTTGTGTTCCTGCATTTTCCTGGCTTTCCATACAGAAACTTGCTCCTATGATTTCAGCTCTGTTTTTCATATTCGTGAGTCCTATTCCGTTGGACTTGATCTGTGAGGTGTCAAACCCGATTCCATCATCACGAATGTCAAGCTCCCAAAGAGTATCTTCTGAAGTATTCAGGTTTATAAAAATATTTTTACAATGGGAATGTTTTATACTGTTTTGAATAAATTCCTGAGTAATCCTTAGTAAAACATTTTTATGAACAAAGCCCAGATCCAGTTGTTTGAAATTGTGTTCAAAACTTACATGACATTTTTTGAAGGAATTGGTGTTATCCACTTCTTCCTGTATCAAAGTTACAATTTCCTTCTGGTTGATATTATCATCTGTCAATGTTTTTGACAAGCTTCTAAGATCCTGCAGAGATTGATTAATAATCTGTGAAACCTGATCAATTCTTTCACTTGCTTCAGAAACTTTGTTTTCATAAAGCATCTGTTGTACATACAGACTTACGAGGGTAAGTTTCTGGCCGATATTGTCATGCAGTTCCCGACCAATCTGCTGCATGGTGGCTTGTTGTATTTCCAGTTGGGTAGACAGAAGTTCTCTCTGATGAAGTTCATTTTTTCTTTCAATTTCATTTAAGTACTCTTTTTTCCGTTGTCTGTAATTCCGGATATAGATAAATACGGCTATTACAAACATCAAAAAAAAGATGTTGAATGAAATAAGAGTTATTAAGAGTTCTGTTTTCCCCATATGAATGAACTTGCAAATAAAATATACATAACAGCACCTGAAACCTGGAAATATATAAAATAAATATCCCAGATATCAATATATTTCCAAAGAAGAGAGTTAAATGTCATAAATGGTAGGTTAGCGATGTAAAAAAGCGTTACCCCCAGATTGATATAAAACATTTTGTTTTTACTGAAATTAAGAATCTCAGATGAATTAACCTGTTTATAATACTCCATAATGACAAGAGCCATTAAGAGCAGACATCCTATATTGTAATTGAAAGAAAAGATTACTTTCTTTTCCGGAAAAAAAAGTGCTCTGAGGATATATGTTAAAAGATATGTTCCTGTTAAGATATAGAATAGTTTTGTTCTCTTCAGAGATTCTTTTGCATACAGCCAATAAAAGAATATAAACTGCAATGGAATCACAAAATAGTTATGAAAATTTATTCTGTCTATTTTAAGCGGCTTTTCTCCCCATTTTACAGCTGATTCACATAAAAAAATAACAATCAGATAAATGGCCAGATATTTCCAATGCAGTTTTTTTACACGATTGTAATAAACAAGGGAGGTGATGGCAGCAAATGCTTCTCCCCAATACATAAATGAAGAAAAAAATTTTTGAATCTCAGTCATACTGTGTTTAAAGATATGAATGATAATTAATAAGATATACCCAACGGAGGTGATGGTGGAATAAGTGTTCCGCTATTTTCTCCCAGACCTTTATCATCATCATCATCTTCTCCTCCTCCTATAGCTTTGACAGAACGGGCATTTAATGCCATTGATTTCCCTTCAGAGCTTTGGAAAGGATTGAAATCATAATCAATGAGTTCTCCTGCTTCGTCCGCTTTTTTCAATGTTGGGATCATTACCAGTGTGTGTTTTTCTGCATATTCTTCAGGAACAGGGTGGGAGTCCATAATAGACCAGTTTTCCTGTTTTGGATAAGAAGCGTAATAAAATCTTATTCCCAAATCTCCCTCAGAGGTAGCAGGATCCACTTTTGCAGCTTCTTCTTCAATTTTTGCAATAAAATTTTTTAATTTGGGAAGGTCAAACCAAATAGAATGAGCATCTTGTATTCCTAAAGTGTTATTAATAGCACTTAAATGATTTTGACGATAATTGTCGATCAGAGTCTGGATAAGACTGTTTGACATAGTACCAGGCTGTAATGGGTTGTTTGATTCTGTATTCATAGCTTAGTGGTTTACGGTAAAACTCAATTAATATGCAAATCTCGTAAAAAATATTATAGAAAATGTATTTGCTAATTGGGAATTACACTGTTATTTTTACCGTGTTTTTACGGATTGTATGTAAAGAATACAGCTTTCATGCGATTGAAATCTGTATGGATGTTACAAAAAAAACGGAGAAAATACCTTTCTCCGCCTATTCTTTAAATGCATGGATACTTTCTCCAGTCTCTGCAAATGTATCCTGATGTACAACATAAATTGACCGGACAATTCATATTTTCATCACACATAATGATAGGAGTGATAAGACCGCCATCAATTTTCTTCAAATCATTTCTTTTTAGCTTTTTCATACTGATTCTGTTTTAGTTATTAGTATAGTAAAGATAAGTTTATTTCACTTAATTAGGATAAAAAGTGTAAAAAATAAGTGCTGCAGAGTATTCTGCAGCACTTATTCACAAAAATAATGTATATGAAAAAAACTATTTTATTGTTCGGTAGGTCGGAAAACTAATCCTGTTTCTACAAAATAATCAAGCGTAATTCTGTCTCCATCATTCACATTTCCGGCAAGAATTTCTTTAGATAATTTGTTTAGAACTTCCTGTTGGATTACTCTTTTCAATGGTCTTGCTCCGAAAGCAGGATCATAACCTTTATCCATCAGATAATCTACCGCATCCTGAGTGAAAGTCATAATGATGTTTCGTTTAGACAACATTTCATTAAACCCTCTCAGCTGATACTGAACAATTTTTCCGATTTCTTTTTTTCTTAGAGGCTGGAAAAGTACAATTTCATCAATTCTGTTCAGGAATTCCGGACGCAGGGTCTGTTTTAAAAGATCAAAAACTTCATCTTTTGTTTTATCCACAATTTCATCCTGATTTTCCTCTGTAAGGTTTTCAAAATTCTCCTGAATCAGGTGTGAACCTAAATTAGAAGTCATGATGATGATAGAATTTTTAAAATTCACTACCCGCCCCTTATTATCCGTCAGACGTCCATCATCCAAAACCTGAAGCAATGTGTTGAAAACATCAGGGTGTGCTTTTTCAATCTCGTCTAAAAGCACTACGGAATAAGGTCTCCTTCTTACTGCCTCAGTCAATTGTCCACCTTCATCATAACCTACGTATCCTGGAGGCGCTCCTACCAATCTCGACACACTGTGACGTTCCTGATACTCACTCATATCAATTCTGGTCATATTGTTTTCATCATCGAATAAGAACTCTGCCAGTGCTTTTGCCAGCTCGGTTTTACCGACTCCGGTTGTTCCCAGGAATAAGAAAGATCCAATTGGCTTTTTATCATCACTTAAACCGGCTCTGTTTCTTCTGATCGCATCAGCAACTGCCTGAATAGCTTCATCCTGTCCTACAACTCTGTGGTGTAGCTCAGTTTCAAGATTCAATAACTTATCTCTTTCTGATTGTAGCAATTTGGTGACAGGAATACCTGTCCATTTCGCAATCACTTCAGAGATGTTTTCTGCAGTAACTTCTTCTTTGATCAGCTCATTCTGATGATTCTGCATTTCGAGTTCAACCTTGGTAAGTTCTTCCTCTTTTTCACGAAGCTTTCCGTATTGGATCTCCGCTACTTTTGCATAATCTCCGGCTCTGGAAGCTCTTTCCGCTTCGTGTTTCAGAGATTCTATATCTTTTTTGATCTGGGTAAGATCTTCACTTTTCTGTTTTTCTTTCAGCCATTTGGCATTGATCTCATTTCTCTGTTCGGATATTTTTGCAATATCTTCCTTAAGGTGATCAATCTTGGTCTGGTTGCCTTCTCTTGAAATAGCAGCAAGCTCAATTTCCATCTGCATGAGTTTTCTGTCCAGAACGTCCAGTTCTTCCGGTTTGGAATTGATTTCCATTCTCAGCTTTGCAGAAGCTTCGTCAATAAGGTCAATGGCTTTATCCGGTAAAAAACGGTCTGAAATATATCTTTGAGACATTTCCACAGCGGCAATAATTGCCTCGTCTTTGATTCTTACTTTGTGGTGCGCTTCATATTTATCTTTAATCCCACGAAGGATGGAAATTGCAGATTCAGTATCCGGTTCTTCCACCATTACTTTCTGGAAACGTCTTTCCAACGCTTTATCTTTTTCAAAATACTTTTGGTATTCATTCAATGTAGTGGCACCAATCGCTCTTAATTCTCCTCTTGCCAAAGCAGGCTTTAAGATATTGGCAGCATCCATTGCTCCCTCACCACCTCCGGCTCCTACCAAAGTGTGGATCTCATCAATGAAAAGAATAATCTGACCATCAGACTTAATTACCTCATTCACAACGGATTTTAAACGCTCTTCAAATTCACCTTTATATTTTGCTCCGGCGATCAAAGCTCCCATATCCAACGAGAATAAAGTTTTATCCATCAGGTTTTCAGGAACGTCACCACTGATAATTCTATGGGCAATTCCTTCCGCGATCGCTGTTTTACCCACACCCGGTTCTCCAATAAGGATGGGGTTGTTTTTGGTTCTTCTGGAAAGGATTTGTAAAACCCTTCTGATCTCTTCATCACGCCCGATCACCGGATCCAGTTTGCCTTCTGCTGCCAACTCGTTGAAGTTTTTAGCATACTTATTTAAGGATTGATAAGTTTCCTCTGAACTGGCAGAAGTTGCTTTGCTTCCTTTTCTTAATTCTTTGATAGCACCTTCCAAAAGATTTTTGGTCACACCCATATCTTTCAGCATTTTTGATACTTCAGAAGTGGTTTCCAAAAGGGATAACCATAAATGTTCAATCGTTACATATTCATCACCCATTTTCTTAGCGATGTTGGGTGCATCCAGCAATACTTTGTTGGCAGATTGTGATAGATAAATGTTTCCTCCTTGTACTTTTGGAAGTTTTTCTAAATTTTCACGGTTGCGCTCTCTTACTAAATTAGCATCTGCTTCAGATTTTTTTAATAAGAAAGGTGATATATTTTCATCTACCTGGAAGATTCCTTCAAGAAGATGTTGAGGTTCGATACTTTGATTGCCCAGTTCCATAGCAACCTGTTGTGCTGCCTGGATGGCTTCCTGTGATTTTACGGTATATTGGTTTAAGTTCATATTTTTATATATTTTTGGTAATGGTTTGTTTAAAGTTTAGTTTTTAAAAACATCAAGAAACCAAATTCTGAGGCTTAGTTTCTTAATGCCATCAATTATTTAATCATTTATTTGATGACTGTATCGCAAAAACTATTCAATTATTAAATTTACAAAAAAATAGGACAAATTTTCCGGATATTGTATTTTTAACGGAAATTTAACTTGACAGAATTTCCGATTTCGTAATTATTTCTTGGAAATCCATGAACAAAAAGTCATAGTAACAGAAAATAACTAAAGATTGAGAATCTAGGCGATGGGTCTTTTTTCTTTTTATGCTCAAAAAATGAACAGTTTAATTCAGAATAATTACTTTTGCATTTTACCAGATGGAACTAAAAGAAAAACAGAGAAAAATATTGGAAGTAGCCGTAGAACTTTTCAAAGAGAAAGGGTATATGGGGAGCTCAGTAAGAGACCTGGCTACGAAACTTAATATCAAAGCAGCATCACTGTATGCACATATCCGTTCAAAGGAAGAAATTCTGGAATGGATTTGTTTCGGTATTGCCCAGGAGTTTTTCGATGAACTTCAGGAAGTAAAAAATACCAATATCGCTCCCAGAGAAAAACTGAATCTCTTATTGGATAAACACTTATCTGTTGTTCTTAAAAATCGTGATGTTACCCATATCTATTCCAATGAATGGAAACATCTTGAAGAAAGGCTTCCCGAATTTGTAGAATTAAGGAAAAACTACCAGCAGGAAGTAGAAGAACTGATTTCTGAGATCTACAAAGCAGAAAACTGGGAACTGAAATCACCATCATTTACCACCAGATTTATCCTTCATACTTTAAATAATTCCTATTTCTGGTTCAAAAGAAGCAGCGATTCTACGGATGAAATTACCGAAGAAATCAGAGAGAAAATTCTTTTCGGCCTGCTTGGAAACCAGAAAAAATAAGCACTCCGTTTGTCATTGACTCCGTCGAATCTTCGATTTCTGACGAAGGATGAATTTCGTACCAAATGATCAGATTAAAGATTCTTCGCTACACTTCGTTCCGCTCAGAATGACCATTGAACATAATTTTAACCGTCTTTCTTATTTAGAATCATTCAAAATATGACAAAAGTCATAAAAATTTTGCCAGCTTCCGAAATCTTTTTAAATTTACACCTAACAAATGTTAGTTAGTTTTATGGATTTTTCAGTTGAATATCTGGAGCTGGGTCAGTTGAGACAGCTTCAATCCGGCCGGTTGATCAGCCTGATCAGCTATTTGGGAGAGAAGTCGGAATTTTATAAAAAAAAATTTGATGAATTGCAAATATCTCCACAGGATATAAGGTCGATTGAGGATATCGCTAAACTTCCTATTACTTACAAACAGGATTTAAGAGATAACTATCCGTTCGGACTATTTGCCGTTCCTAAAAATGAGCTTCAGCGTATACACTGCTCAAGCGGAACAACAGGAAAACCGACTGTGGTAGGGTATACCAAAGAAGATGTAGATATTTTCAGTGAAGTGGTGGCAAGATCTTTACATGCTGCTGGAGCAAGACCGGGAATGCAATTGCACAATGCTTATGGCTACGGAATTTTTACAGGAGGTTTAGGCCTTCATTACGGAGCCGAGATGTTGGGGATGAGTGTTCTTCCTATTTCCGGAGGGATGACGGCAAGACAGGTAGACCTGATTATAGATTTCAAACCTGAAGTGATCTGTTGTTCACCGTCATACGCTTTAACGATTGCGGATGAATTTGCCAGAAGAGGAATTACTGCAGAAGAGATCAGTCTCAAATATGCTGTGTTAGGCTCAGAGCCATGGACGGAAATTATCAGAGGCCATATTGAAGAAAATTAGGCGTTCATGCAACCAATATCTATGGATTAAGTGAAATTATCGGTCCCGGAGTTTCCATGGAGGATTTTGAAGAGAAGGGAGGCGCTTATATCTGGGAAGATCATTTTTATCCGGAAATTTTAGATCCGGTGACCAAACAGCCGGTTCCTTTCGGAGAAGAAGGAGTATTGGTGATTACCACTTTAACCAAAAAAGCAATGCCGCTTTTACGTTACTGGACAAATGATATCACAAGCCTTTACTACGATGAAAATGCCAAAAGAACCATGGTAAAAATGAAACCCATTGTCGGGAGAGCAGATGATATGCTGATCGTAAGAGGAGTCAATGTTTATCCAAGTCAGATTGAAGATGCTTTTTCTTATGTAAAAGGAGTGGTTCCAAACTACTTTCTTACGCCTGTAGAGAAAGAACATATGTGTATTGCTTTGGATATTGATGTTGAAATCGATGATGAATTGGTAAAATCTCAAAAAATAGAATCAAATACCGATGATTATTTTAATTTTGTCGGCAACTTTGGGAAAAATATAGAAAACGAAATAAAAAGAGAGTAGGAATCACTACGAAAGTAAAAGTTCATGCTCAGGACAGCCTGCCAAAGTGCGAAGGTGGAAAAATTAATAGAATACTTAAAAAATAATGAATTCATTTTATAAACTTAAAACAGTTAAAGTTCAGAAAGATACTTCCGAAGCAGTGAATGTGGCGGTAGAAATTCCTGAAGAACTGAAAGATAAGTTCAGGTTCAAGCAGGGACAATATCTGAATTTCCGAATGATGATCAACGGAAATGAAGAAAGACGTTCTTACTCTATCTGTAATGCTCCAAGTGAAAAAGGCAACACGCTGGAAGTATTGGTGAAATTGCTGGAAGGCGGAAAGGTGTCAGGGTATTTCAATGAACACCTTCACATGGATGAAGTGCTGGAAGTAATGCCTCCGATGGGTGGTTTCAATACTTCATATCACCCAAGCAATGTAAAAACTTACGTTGGCCTGGCTGCAGGAAGCGGAATTACGCCTGTATTATCCAATATTAAAGAAAGCCTTTATCAGGAACCTAACAGTAACGCTTATCTGTTTTACAGTAACAGAAGCATGAATCATGTTTTAAGAAAGGCAGAGATAGATAAACTTGTAGAGCACTTCAACGGAAGACTTAAAGTGATTTATCTGGTAAGCCGTGAGAAACACGAGGACCCTGTTTTTGAAGGCAGAATTTCGTCAGAAAAATTAGAGCAGCTGTTTGAAAGATATACAGATATTGATGTAAAAGAAGCTACTTATTTTATTTGCGGACCTTCAGAAATGATTAAGGGGATTGCAGACTATCTGAAAAAAGATAAAAAAGTACCTGCTATTCAGGTTTTATTTGAATATTTCACCGCTCCGGATGAAGAAAATACGGAGGAAATGAGCGATGAATTCAAGGCCATTGCCAATATTGAAAGTATGGTAACGGTTATCATTGATGATGATGAATATTCGTTCCACCTTAATTCTAAAAAAGAGAGTATCTTAGATAAAGCATTGAAAGACAATCTTCCTGTACCTTTTGCATGTAAAGGAGGTGTTTGTTGTACGTGTAAAGCACAAGTTCTGGAAGGAGAAGTTTTCATGGAGAAAAACTATGCGCTTACCGAAGAAGAAGTAGCCAGAGGCTATGTTCTTACCTGCCAATGTCACCCTACAACGAATGTGGTGATGCTTAATTATGATGTTTAAAAATTAATGTAACAATATAACAATGTATCAATATAACAATCATTGGTACATTGCTAGACTAATACATTGTTAAATTGAAAAAATTATGGACTTAGAAAAATTTGTTCAATACGTTCACGAAGAAAATAAAGTAGAACCAAAAGATGTAATGCCAGATGATTACAGAAAGCTACTGGTTCGTCAGATTTCACAGCACGCGCATTCTGAAATTGTAGGAATGTTGCCGGAAGCCAACTGGATCTCCAGAGCGCCTTCATTGAGAAGAAAAATGGCTCTTTTAGCCAAAGTTCAGGATGAGGCAGGCCACGGCTTATATCTTTATTCTGCTACCGAAACGTTAGGAGACGGAAGCATCCGAGCAGACAGAGATGCTACTTATGATGATATGCTGGAAGGAAAAGCTAAATATTCAAGTATTTTCAACTATCCTACCCTAAGCTGGGCTGATATCGGTGCCATCGGTTGGTTAGTAGATGGTGCTGCTATTATGAACCAGGTAATGTTGATGGGGAACTCTTACGGTCCTTATTCAAGAGCGATGGTGAAAATCTGTAAGGAAGAATCATTCCACCAAAGACAAGGGTATGAAATTCTTATGGCATTGTGCCGTGGAACAAAACAACAGAAAGAAATGGCTCAGGCTTCACTAAACCGTTTCTGGTGGCCGGCTCTGATGATGTTCGGACCTAATGATGACAGCTCACCCAACTCTAAAATCTCTATGAACTACAGAGTAAAAAGAGAAAGTAATGACAGTCTTCGTCAGAGATTTATTGATGTTACCGTTTCTCAGGCTGAATTCTTAGGATTAACCATTCCGGATAAAGATCTGAAATGGAATGAGGAAAGACAGCATTACGATTTCGGAGAACTTCCCTGGGATGAATTCATGGAAATCTTAAAAGGAAACGGTCCTTGCAACAAAAAGCGTATCGAAACGAAGAGAAAAGCTCAAAGAGAGAATGCTTGGGTAAAAGAAGCTGCGGCGGCTTTTGCAGAAAAACAACAAAAAGAAGTAATATAATAATGTAACAATATACCAATGTAGAAATGTAACAATCATTGTCATGCTGAGCTTGTCGAAGCATTTCATTGTTAAGCTGGTACATTGATACATTGTTAAATTAATTTGACTATGGCAAATTTAGATATGTGGGAAGTGTTTATTCAGACTAAACCGGGATTATCTCACAAACACGTTGGAATTGTACAGGCACCAACAGCAGAAATGGCTTTGCAGAACGCAAGAGACGTTTATACAAGAAGAAAAGAAGGAACCTCTGTTTGGGTTGTTCCAAGTAAATATATTGTGACTTCGGAAGGAGTAGATAAAGAAGCATTCTTTGATCCGGCTGATGATAAACTATACCGTCATCCAACTTTCTACGAGATTCCAAACGACGTAAAAAATATGTAATTAATAAAGACTTTAAGATGTGAGATCTCAGATACTAGACTTTTTTGTCAATCTGAAATCTAGCATCTGAAATCTGAAATCTACTAAACAATGAACCCATTATATAATTATTTATTAAAACTTGCAGACGACAGTTTCATTATGGGACAGCGTCTGTCTGAATGGTGCGGTGAAGGTCCTTACTTAGAGGAAGATATTGCATTGACAAATATTGCGTTGGATGAACTAGGTCAGGCGAATAACTTTTACGTTTACGCTTCAAGAGTGATTGACAACGGAAAAAGTGAAGATGATATCGCATTTTTAAGATATGAGCATGAATATGTGAATGCACACTGGGTAGAACTTCCTAATGAAGATTATGCACAGACTATTCTTAAAGTATACGTATTGTCTGTCTATCAGAAACTGATGTATGAAGCATTATCAAACTCTGCTAATGAAGAATTGGCTGCCATTGCTCAAAAATCATTGAAGGAAGTAAGATATCACTATACACACGCTGCATCCTGGATGAAAATCTTTGCTCAGGGAACGGAAGAAAGTAAGTCCCGTCTGGTAAAAGCTATAGAAAATATCTGGGAATATACGAAAGGTCTTTTTGCTAAAACAGAAGGTGAAGACGATCTTGTTGCCTTGAATATTGCTCCGGATACAGACGTTCTTTACGAAGAATTTCTTGCAATTACCAAGAAAGATTTTGCAGATTTTGGGTTAGAATATCCTGAAAATGCTTTCATGCAGCCAAAATCAAGAACAGGATACCATACAGAGTATTTCGGATATATTCTTTGTGAGCTTCAGTATATGCAGAGAGCGTATCCTGGCTGTACGTGGTAGGAGATTGCAGTTTTGAAAAAGAAATATTTTAAAATGCTGATAATAGTATTGATTATTTTAATCCCAATATCTTACTTTGGAATAATCAATACGCAGGTTAGTTTAAAGTACGAAACCAGTATTCCTGGAGATTGTGTTTCACAGATAACAGGAAGAAATTTATGTAAGGATATAGAACGAGAAAAAGTATTAATTGTTATTGATATTATTGTGATTGTTCTTTTAATGTTGTTTAGAAAAAAAATAATAAGAGATTGAAAAATCCTTTAGAAATATTAGAAATGGTTCCCGATCCGGAAATTCCGGTAATCAATATTGTGGAATTGGGTATTGTAAGAGAAGCGAAAATTACCAGCGAGAACTCTTGTGAAGTAACGATTACGCCAACTTATTCTGCTTGTCCAGCTATGTTTACCATTGAGGAAGACATTATTAAGATCATGAAAGAAAACGGATGGGATGCCAAAGTAGTCACCAAGATGTTTCCGATCTGGACAACAGACTGGATTACTGATGAAGCGAGAGAAAAGCTCCGTGTTTACGGAATCACTCCTCCCGAAAAAGGAGCAGACGAACACCACATCGGAAAACCGAAAAAATGTCCGCGCTGTGGTTCCGAGCATACCAAACAGATCAGCAGATTTGGGTCTACTTTGTGTAAGGCCTCTTATCAATGCTTAGACTGCCTGGAGCCATTTGATTATTTTAAATGTCATTGATGAATAATCAACCCATATACAACAAATTTTACGGCTATGCAAAGCATAACGAAGGAATTGTTAGAATGTTAAATTATTAGACCGTTACATTGATTTATATTGTTAAATTAGTGCGTTGTTAAATAATAAATTAATAAAAACTATGTATACACAACTTGATATTGAAACGCATTTTGACGGAAAGCTGAAAATCGCATATCTTAATCAACCGGAAACGATGAACGCCCTTACAAAACCGGCTTTATCAGATCTTAGAGACTTTGTTAAAGAGTGCAGCGAAGACGAAACGGTAAGATGTGTTGCCATTTCCGGAAGAGGAAGAGCATTCTGCTCAGGTCAGAATCTGGATGAAGCTTTTGTAGTAGGCAAAGAACACCATGATCATGACATCATCAGAAAAATTGTGGTAGACTATTACAATCCATTAGTAATGGAAGTTACCCGTTGCAAAAAACCGGTTATTGCTTTAGTAAACGGTCCTGCAGTAGGAGCTGGAGCAATGTTGGCGTTAATCTCTGACTTCGTTTTAGCGAATGAGAAAGCATATTTTGCTCAGGCATTTTCAAATATCGGTTTGATTCCTGATACAGGAGGAACTTACTTCTTACCGAAACTTCTAGGTAGACAATTGGCCAATTATTTAGCATTTACAGGTAAAAAATTATCTGCAGAAGAATCTAAAGCGCATGGCCTTGTAGCAGAAGTGTTCACTGAAGAAGAATTCATTCCAAAATCTATGGAAATTCTTGAAAGAATGGCAAACATGCCGACAGCAGCCATCAAGCTTACGAAAAAAGCATTTGCCAATTCTTATAACAACACATTGAAAGAACAGCTTGAACTGGAAGGTGATCTTCAGCAGGAAGCTGCAGAAACAGAAGACTTCATTGAAGGAGTAAATGCCTTTTTACAGAAAAGAAAACCTAATTATAAAGGAAAATAAGAACTAATATAACAATGTACCAATGTAGCAGTTTATCAATGAGATGCTTCGACAAGCTCAGCATGACAATGATTGTTACATTGTTACATTGATACACTGTTACATTATGAAATATGTAGGAATTATCGGTGCCGGAACCATGGGAATCGGCATAGCACAAGTAGCCGCAACGAACGGATGCAAAGTATGGGTTTATGATGCCAACGCAAAACAAGTAGAAACGGCAACGGTAGGTTTGGAAAAAACCTTGACCAAATTGGTTGATAAACAAAAAATTTCGGCAGAGAAAATGACTGAAATTTTAGCTAATATTTCCATTGCTACCGAATTGAAAGATTTCAAAGATTGTGAGCTGATTATAGAAGCCATTATCGAAAACAAAGAGATCAAAACCAAAGTCTTTACAGAACTTGAAAACTATGTTTCTGAAAGTTGTGTTCTCAGTTCCAATACCTCATCTATTTCTATCACCTCTCTGGGTGCAGAACTCAAAAAACCGGAGCGTTTCATCGGAATTCACTTTTTTAATCCGGCTCCATTGATGCCTTTAGTGGAAGTTATTCCATCCTTATTAACAGAAAAAACATTAGCAGAAAAAATTTACAACCTCATGAAAGAATGGGGGAAAACTCCTGTTATTGCCAAAGATATTCCCGGGTTTATCGTCAACAGAATTGCCAGACCTTACTATGGGGAAGCCCTTAGGATTGTTGAAGAAAACATCGCCACACCTGAACAGGTTGATGAAGCCATGAAAACGCTGGGGAATTTCAAAATGGGACCTTTCGAACTGATGGATCTTATCGGAGTGGATGTGAATTTTGCGGTAACAACTACTGTGTACAAAGATTATTTCTACGATCCGAAATACAAGCCGTCTTTATTACAGCAAAGAATGTCTGAAGCCAAACTTCACGGCAGAAAAACAGGAAAAGGTTTCTACGATTACAGCGAAGGAGCAGAAAAACCTATTCCTCAGAAAGACGATGCTTTATACCAGCAGATCTTTTTAAGAATCATTTCCATGTTGATCAATGAGGCTGTTGAAGCGAAAAGATTAGGAGTAGCCAATGACGAAGATATCGAGCTGGCCATGCAGAAAGGCGTTAACTATCCGAAAGGATTATTAAGCTGGGGGAAAGAAATCGGGTATGCAAAAATCTCCGAAACCCTTCAGAGCCTTTACGAAGAATATCAGGAAGAAAGATACAGGCAAAGCCCTTTACTTCGTAAATTATAAAATATACCAATGTATCAGTTTAGCAATGGAACAATCATTTTATAAACATTGCTAAACTGATACATTGCTAAATTGCTACATTAAAAAAATAATGAATATAGATGAATTCAGGGCTGAACTGGAGACCAGACTTTTAATTGAGAAACAGTATTTAACTCAGGAAGCTTCCTCCGGTGATGAGCATGAAAGACTTGAGCTTTTAGGAAAATTTAATGAAAAATATAAAGAGCTGATCAAAAGACTGGCCAACGAAAATGGAATTGATTTAAACGAATCCTATCCCTCTGAAAATTCATCAGACTCAGAAAACCTTTCATACGGGCAGATTATTCTTGGGAAAACCATGAGTGTTTACGACAGATTATCAGATGAGCTGTATGAAGAAATAATAAACATATAATTAACAGAAATGAATCCAAGACAAGTAGCAGATTATATGTTCAATCAGGATTATTTTTCCCAGTGGATGAATATTAAGATGATTGAAGTAAAAGAAAATTACTGTTTAATAGAAATGCCAATTAAGAAGGACATGCTGAACGGGCTTAAAACAGTTCATGGCGGAGTTACCTTTGCGTTTGCAGACTCTGCGCTGGCATTTTCCTCTAATAATACCGGAGATGCAGCTGTAGCATTGAACTGTATCATCAATTTTACCAAAGCAGGAAAGGAAGGTGATGTTTTCAGAGCAGAAAGTGTTTTGGTCAATGATACAAGAAAAACAGCTGTTTATGACATTCAGATTACCAATCAAAATAAAGAGCTGATTGCAAAATTTGTAGGAACAGTTTACAAAATCGGGAAAAAAGTAACAGAATTATAATAAGCAGTAAGCTTGAAGCAATAGGCAGTAAGCTTTTTTGAAGCTGACAGAGCCTACTGCATATAGCTTAAAGCCTAAATCAAATAAAAATGAACAACGTATACATCATAGACTATGTCAGAACTCCCATTTCAAAACTGCAGGGAGGATTATCAGAAGTAAGAGCAGATGACCTGGCTGCTATTGTGATCAAAGAAGTGGTAGCAAGAAACCCTGAAGTTCCAGTTGAGGAAATTGAAGACGTTATTTTCGGATGTGCCAATCAGGCGGGTGAGGATAACAGAAATGTTGCCAGAATGGGACTTTTATTAGCTGGTCTTCCTTATAAAATTGGAGGAGAGACTGTTAACAGATTGTGTGCTTCAGGGATGTCTGCGGTAGCCAATGCATTCCGTTCCATTGCTGCAGGAGAAGGAGAAATTTATATTGCAGGAGGAGTAGAGCATATGACCCGCTCACCTTACGTGATGTCAAAACCAAGCGCAGCTTTCGGAAGAGACAGCCAGATGTTTGATACTACTTTCGGTTGGCGTTTCATCAATCCTAAAATGAAAGAATTATACGGCGTTGATGGAATGGGAGAAACAGCTGAAAACTTAGCGGATATTCACCAGATCAACAGAGAAGATCAGGATAAATTTGCCCTTTGGTCTCAGCAGAAAGCAACTAAGGCTCAGGAAAGCGGAAGGCTGGCAGAAGAAATTGTAAAAGTTGAAATTCCTCAGAGAAAAGGTGATCCCATCGTTTTCGAAAAAGATGAATTCATTAAACCAACTTCATCGATGGAAGGGTTGGCCAAACTTCGTCCCGCTTTCAGAAAAGAAGGAACGGTAACTGCCGGAAACGCCTCAGGAATGAATGACGGAGCCGCTGCTTTGATTTTAGCAAGTGAAGAAGCTGTTAAAAAATATGGGTTGAAACCCAAAGCAAAAATTCTGGGATCTTCCGTGGCAGGTGTTGAACCAAGAATTATGGGAATCGGACCGGTAGAAGCTACTCAGAAATTATTAAAGAGATTAAATCTTTCTCTTGAAGATATAGACATTATTGAACTAAACGAAGCATTTGCAGCACAGGCATTGGCTGTAACAAGAAGCTTTGGGTTGAAAGATGACGATGCAAGAATAAACCCGAACGGAGGTGCAATTGCAATCGGTCATCCACTGGGAGTTTCCGGAGCAAGAATCGTAGGTTCTGCAGCAATGGAACTTCAGAAGCAGGATAAAAAATATGCATTGTGTACCCTTTGTATCGGTGTAGGTCAAGGATATGCAATGGTCATCGAAAAAGTATAATGAATTTGAAAGTGAGTTAATTTGAGAAGTTGAAAACGTTTAAAACCATTATTAATTTTCAAATTATTCCATTCTCAGATTTTCAAATTAAAAAATATGAACATCTACTCATACCACGGGATTCGTCCCATTATAAAACCTTCTGCTTATATTCATCCGCAGGCAGTCATTATCGGGAATGTAGAAATAGGTGAGGAAGTATATATTGGTCCCAATGCGGTCATTCGCGGTGACTGGGGAAAAATTATCATTAAAGACGGAGCTAATGTACAGGAAAACTGTACCCTTCACGTTTTCCCGAATATAGAAACGATCCTGGAAGAATCTGCACACATCGGACATGGCGCGATTATTCATTCCGGGCACATTGGAAAAAACTGTCTGATTGGAATGAATTCTGTGGTAATGGACAAAGCCTATATCGGCGACGAAAGTATTGTCGGAGCATTAGCTTTTGTACCAGCCAATTTCAGATGTGAACCAAGAAAACTGGTGGTAGGAAGTCCTGCAAAAGTGATCCGTGATGTTTCTGATGAAATGATTCACTGGAAAACAGAAGGAACAAAATTATATCAGGAGCTGGCAAGAGAAGGAAAAGAAGCTATTCTACCTTGCGAACCGTTTACAGAATATGTTCAGCAGATCCCAACTAAAATTGTGGATTACAGTATTTGGGATGATATAAAATAATAACCATTACAATTAAATATGATTAAAAAAATTGCGCTTGCATGCAGCATAATGTTTGCGGTGGGGTGTACGTTATCAGCACAGACTGTTTCTACAAAACCGCTTACAATAGGAGAAGTGAGGACCATTAAGTCCAAAACCTTAAATGAAGACAGAACGCTGAATATATATCTTCCACAGGGATATGATAAAACAAAATCATACCCGGTAATTTATTTATTAGATGGAAGTATGAACGAAGATTTTATTCACGTTACAGGATTAGTACAATTCTTTAATCAGATGTATTCCATGCCGGAAACCATTGTGGTGGGAGTTGCTAATGTAGACAGAAAAAGAGATTTTACCTTTCATACGGATTTGAAAGACTTACAAAAAGACTATCCTACAACAGGACATTCAGATAAGTTTATTGCATTCGTTGAAAAAGAACTAAAGCCTTATGTGGAAAGTCAGTTTAAAACTACAGATAAATACCTTTTCGGTCAGTCTTTGGGAGGACTATTGGCAACGGAAATCCTTTTAAAAAAGCCGGAAATGTTCAATAACTATTTTATTATCAGTCCAAGTTTGTGGTGGGATGATGAAAGCCTGTTAAAACAGGCTCCACAACTGCTTTCAAAATCCCCGGACACTAAAAAGTTTGTCTACGTTTCTGTAGGAAAAGGTGAACATCCGGTAATGATAAAAGATGCAGAAGTTTTCTATGATGTTTTGAAAAAAGCCGGAAAGAAAAACTGGACATTAGAATATAAAATGATGGAAACAGACAATCATGCAACCATTCTTCACAGAAGTTTGTATGAAGGATTAGTGAAATTGTTTCCTTATCAGGAACCGAAATAAAAATAAATGTAACAATATACCACTGTAAAAATGTAACAATAAATCCACAGCAAACAATTATTGGTAAAACTGTTACACTTCTACATTGATAAATTAAATATTTTATGGAAAAGTTAAAAAACTATATCTACGGACAATGGGTAGAAGGTACCGGAAACGGAGTTCCTTTGTACAACGCCGTTACAGGAGAACAGGTAGCTGTTTCCGATACAGAAGGGCTTAATTTTGAACAGGCTCTTGACTACGGAAGAACCGTAGGGTACAAAAACCTTTCTTCAATGACTTTCTACGACCGCGGAGAAATGTTGAAAAAAGTAGCACTTTACTTACTGGAAAGAAAGAAAAAATACTACGACTTATCATACAAGACGGGAGCTACCCACATAGATTCGTGGGTGGATATTGAAGGAGGTTTCGGAACTTTCTTTACCTATTCCGGATTGGCAAAAAGAATGCTTCCGAATACTTCATTTTGGGTAGATGGTGATACCCAGAAGATTTCTGCTAACGGAACTTTCCTGGGAACACATATCTTAACGCCTAGTGAAGGAGTCTCGGTACAGATCAATGCTTATAACTTTCCGGTTTGGGGTATGTTGGAAAAATTGTCCACTTCATTGTTAGCGGGTGTGCCTTCTATTGTAAAACCATCTCCTTTCGGGTCTTACCTTACCAATGCTGTATTCCAGGATATGATTGAAAGTGGAGTATTACCTGAAGGAGCTGTTCAGTTAGTGTGCGGAGAACCAGGAAATATCTTAGATTATGTACAGGATGGAGATTCTGTATTGTTCACAGGTTCAGCCAATACAGGAAGAAAATTAAAATCACTGCCATCTATTGCAGGAAATGCGGTTCGTTTCAACATGGAAGCAGATTCATTAAACTGTTCAATTCTTGGATTGGAAGCAAAACCGGGAACTCCTGAATTCGATCTGTTCATCAAAGAAGTTCGTAACGAAATGACGACAAAAGCAGGGCAGAAGTGTACTGCGATCAGAAGAATCATCGTTCCCGAGCATTTAATCGGTGATGTTCAGAATGCTTTATCTAAAGCTTTAGATCAAACAAAAATCGGAAACCCATTAAGCAGAGAAACCAAAATGGGATCTTTGGTGGGAAGACAGCAGTACGAAGAAGTTCTGAGAAAAGTAAACCTATTAAAATCAGAAACAGAACTTGTCTATGACGGTAAACACGAACTGATAGATGCTAACTATGAAAATGGTGCATTTATGAGCCCGAAATTATTCCTGAACGACAGGCCTTTTGAAAAAAATATCTCTCATGATGTAGAAGCTTTCGGACCAGTATCTACATTGATGCCGTATAAAGATGCTGAAGAAGCAGCTGCACTGGCAAAAAGAGGAAAAGGAAGTCTGGTAGGATCTATTGTTTCTCACGATGAGAACTTTATCGCAGAGACTTCATGGAAAATGGCTTCCCAGCACGGAAGAATCTTTGTATTGAACAGAGATAACGCCAAAGAAAGCACAGGTCATGGTTCTCCACTTCCGACATTAATGCACGGAGGTCCTGGTAGAGCTGGTGGCGGTGAGGAAATGGGCGGACTTAGCGGTCTTCATTTCTTCTTACAGAAAACAGCTATTCAGGGATCACCGGATGTGTTGAAAGCTATTACTAAGATCTACCAGCAGGGAGCAGAGAAAAAATTCTCAGATAAACATCCTTTCCAGAAATATTTTGAGGAAGTGGAAGTAGGAGATTCTTTGGAAACAGCAGGAAGAACGGTTACTGACGCAGATATCGTTAATTTCTCCAATGTTTCATGGGATCATTTCTATGCCCATACAGATGCTACAAGTTTAACAGGTACTATTTTCGATAAGACTGTTGCTCACGGATATTTCATTCTTTCAGCAGCAGCGGGATTATTCGTTTCAGGTAAAAAAGGGCCTGTTATTGCCAATTACGGATTAGAAGAATGTAGTTTCTTCAAGCCTGTATATGCCGGAGATACGATCACTGTTTATCTGACAGCAAAAGAGAAAATCAACAGAGGAGTAAAAGGAAGAAATATTCCTTCAGGTGTTGTAAAATGGCTGGTTGAAGTTGTAAACCAAAGAGATGAGGTAGTTTGCGTGGCAACAATTTTAACACTGGTAGCAAAACAATCTCCTTTCATTGATCTGAATTTGAAAAATGTTCAGAAAATACTGAATGGATTAACAGAAAGTACACCTGCACTTTGGGGAAAAATGTCTCCTCAGCAGATGTTAGAACATCTTGAACAGACGGTATTGGTAAGCTTTGGAGAGCCTGAAGCAGAAAAATGCTTTACTCCAGAAGAAAATCTTGAAAAATGGCAGGATTCTCTTTACAACCACAGAGCAATGCCAAAAGAATTTACAGCTCCATTCCTTCCGCAGGACGGTTCACTTCCGGAACCCAAACATAAAAATCTGGAAGCAGCAAAACTGTCATTCATGGATAACCTGAAGAAGTTTGTGATCTACTATAAGGAAAACCCGCAGGCAGAGCACATGAATTACGTTTTCGGAAAGCTGAATAAAGAAATGTGGGAACTGATGCACAAAAAGCATTTTACACACCACTTCCAACAATTTGGATTGATTTAATTCAAAATAAAATATAAATTTAGAGTCCCTTCCGGTTTAAACTGAAAGGGACTTTTTAATAACTCCTGCCAAGGTTTGAAACCTTAACATAAGTAATAAAATTTGAAAATTTTTAATCATGAAATCATTAAAAACTTCTTTTAACATTGTCTTTTGCGCTTTCTCAATTTTATTTCTTTTTTCCTGTTCAGGAAATCTAAAACAAGATAAAGACGGCTATTATTCTGAAGAAAAATTTGTTGACAGTCTGAATGTGGGAAGAAAAGGTAAAACTAAAGTAGAGTTTGAAAAATTTAGACATATTAAGAATGGTGATGTATTTGTTACCTTGAATGTTTATGATCTAAAAGATATTTGGGTGGAAAGTAAAGGATCTATGTTTCATACCTGGGAATTAAAAAATACTTTTAAATTTATCAAAGATGGAGTAACGGGTTTAGATGTTCAAATTGGTGATTTTAATAATGATGGCTTTAATGATGTGACTTATCAAAGTGGAATCGCAGGAAGAGGAGGAAATATAGTGATGACATTATTTGTTTATGATCCTGAGAATAAAGATTTCATCCACATCAAAAATTCTGAATCTTATCCAAACTTAACTTATAATCCTAAATTAAATTGTATTAATTCACTGATTTTAACTGGCTCTACTATCACATCCTTTCTTACAATCAGAAAAGACTCTCTTCAAGAATTTGCCAGAGTGGATGTTTCTGATAAAATAGTGGTGGAAGAAAAAGATTCTACAGGCAAGTTTAAGGTTATTGAAGAAAAAGTATTCAAAGGAAATGATAAGGATCTCTATAAGGTTTTTAGAAATTATAAGCCTTTAGAATATTAGTCTTGTATAAATTGAAATATTCATTATTTCAGTTAGTTATGGTTTTTTGTTTGAAAAATTACTAACTTTAATAGGCGAAATCCGAAAAGCATATAGAGTAGGAGAGAACATCAAAACAAACCACTATGAAAAACTTAAAAAAACTTTCAAGACATGAGTTGAGATCTCTTAAAGGAGCCGGGCCAAACTGGTCTTGCACCCTTAATCCTTGTCCTCCCGGAAGCTGTTGTCTTCCTGGAAGATGGCCTGATATTGCCAGAGCATGTTATATCTGTGCGGATTCTTAGACTTTTTTAACTTAAAACAATACACAAAGCTGCTACTCCTCGTGATTGGCAGTTTTTTTATATTTTTTTCTTAAACTTAAAATATCCGTACATTAAAATGGGTAACGCGAATATCTGAAACAAAAAAACAAGCAATGAAGGGATTCCTTCCAAATGGTTAATATTGGCTTTCATGAAAAGCTGTTTGCCTAACGGACCATTTGAAAATACAATAATATTAAACAAATTCCAGCCCAGATGGAGACCTATAGGAAGATATAGAGATTGAGTTTTAGCAAAAGATACAGCCAGCATCCACCCAAAGATAGCAGTCATTCCAAAAATAATTCCCATCTGAAAAGGATTTCCAAATGCATTATAAGAAAACCAATGGTAGATTCCGAAGCACGCAGCAGATAAAAGGCAGGCTTTTGTCGTACCCCATTTTTCTATAGCAAGATAAAGCAAAGCTCCTCTGAAAAGTAATTCTTCAAACAATACAGACTTCAGAACCCACCATATACCCATTAATGCAGCGGATAATGTAAGTTGCTTATTCAGAATCCAGCCATTATTGATGAATGCAGTTGTCATGATATGATAAAGGCTGCAAATAGCAGCAGCCAAAAGAAGACCAATGCTCCAATGAGCCAGCCTTGTTGAATTAGGCTTAAATCCTAAAACAGAAAGATCCTTTTTTGCTATAAACTTAAGGAGAAGCCATGAAATGATAAGCTCAATGATAATTCCGATCATAGGTTAAAAGTTTTAGTTAGGTGAAATCGCTATTTCATTGAAAACGAATTTAATAAAAAAAATAATATGAATTAGAACTTAGGAAGGGGATCATGAAATATGATAATTCAGTTTCTTTTTGATCGATAATTTATTTAAGTGAATGATTAAGTTTTAACATATTCTTAGTTTCAGCCTCTTCTTTCCCTGGTAAAAAAGTACTAATTTTAAAATTCAATCATAAAATCGAGAGCAATGAACGAAAACTGGATGCAAAAATGGGAAGAAGTAAAAAATATTCTGGTTTGTCCTACAGATCTGGAAACCTATTTTATTTCTGATGAAATTATGGGGCTGAAAATGGAGACCATGAAAATTGGAAATGTTTCTCTTCCTTCCGGAAAAGTGGTGGTAAGAGATCCGCTGGTATCCCTGAATGGCAATCAATCGCCTTATTTTATTCAGGCTCCGAAAGGGAATTTTCCTGTAGCTATTGCTGTAGTAAAATCTGAAGATTGGGGAGATAGATATGCTGTTATAAAAGTTGAATTTACCAAAGAAAAACCTGTTATTTATAGAGAAGCATTGGTCGGGATTGAAGAATTGGAAGGCGTAACCGATGATGATTTTTTTGGTTTTGAGGTGGATGCTGGTTTAGGTTGTATTGCGGATAAAGAAGTGCTTCCTTTTGTAGATCAATTTGTTGATGAAATAAATGTCGACAATGTTTATGATGATTATTTTGCAGAGCTTTTCTCACAAAGCTATAAAGATTATCCCAACAATCAAAGAGAAGCAGGAGACTGGATAAACTGGACGGTTCCAGGTACCGACTATCAGATTCCGATGTTTGCCAGCGGCTTTGGTGACGGCAGCTACCCTGTTTATTTTGCTTATGATGGCAATGGAGAGATATGTGGTTTATATATTCAATTTATTGATATTGAACTGGCTTTAAGTGAAGAAGATGAAGATGAGGATATTGATGATGATCAGCCTGAAAATTTTATTTTTTCTAAAAACTAAATATGAATACAACTTTTGCAGACCATGTTATTACATTCAATGAAAATCTGAACTATATCGGGAATCTACCTGAAGGTTTTGATGTTCTGAATCCGTATCTGGAAAATCCTGAAACATTGATGGTAATGCAGAAGTTTTATCATAAATATTATAATGATTCATCTCGAAGAAAATTTATCATTGGAATCAATCCAAGCCGTCATGGAGCTGGAGTAACAGGAGTCCCGTTTACCGATACCAAAAGATTGGAAAGTGTCTGCGGAATCAAAATGGAATCTGCCCATACCCATGAAATTTCTTCCGTATTTATGTATGACATGATGGAGAGCTATGGTGGAGCTGATCTTTTTTACAAAGATATTTATATCAACTCTCCATTTCCATTGGCTATCGTAAGGAAAACAAAAAACGGATGGCTTAATGCCAATTACTATGATGATAAAAAACTTTTCGAAGCGGTAAAAGACTTTATGATAGAATCTCTGAATAATCATATCAGCCTTAATCTCGATACTTCAGAAGTTTTTGTTCTTGGTAAGAAGAATGCCGATTTTATTTCAAAATTAAATAAAGAAGCAAAATTGTTTGATACAATGACGGTGTTGGAACATCCAAGATATATCCAGCAGTACAAATTGAAAGAAAAACAGCTTTATATAGACAAGTACATTTTAGCTTTGCAGAAATAAAACATGAGATCAGATGATTTTCTATGATTGTATGTTTAGTTTTATTAAATTGTGATTATGAATGTTTTCCCTAAAAACACAACTTTTAAATACGACTGGCGAACTTATCAGAAGAAAATTTTAGACAATATGGATGACTATCTGCATGATAATCATCTTCATATTTCGGCTCCTCCTGGTTCTGGGAAAACTATTCTTGGATTGGAAATAATGCTGAGACTCGGTGAGCCAACATTGATTGTTGCTCCCACGCTGGCGATCAAAAACCAATGGATTCAGAGATTTTGTGAGCTTTTTCTGGATACAGAAACTATTCCTGAATGGATATCTTCTGATATTAAAAAACCAGGAATTTTAACTGTTACCACTTATCAGGGTATTCATTCTGCCTCTGGTGTGGATGAACAAGACGAAGATCTGATAAAAAAAACTTCAAAAATCTCAGTTGCTGAAATTGTTAAAAGGCTAGAGAAATTAAAAGTGGGCACTCTTATTTTGGATGAAGCGCATCATTTGAAAAATGCCTGGTGGAGAAGTCTAATGGAATTGAAAAATAAGATTAGTCCTACAGTTGTTGCTCTTACTGCGACTCCTCCTTTTGATGTTTCTGGTTCCGAATGGCAAAAATATATTCAACTGAATGGCCCTATAGATGTAGAAATTTCTGTTCCTGAATTGATGATTGAAGGAGATCTTTGCCCTCATCAGGATTTGGTTTATTTTACTTCACCTTCAAAAGAAGAGGAGAAAAAAATTGAATACTATCATCATCAGGCAGCTACATTTTTCCAAGAAGTTCAAAATGATGATACATTATTTGAAGCTCTTGAACAGCATCCTGTGTACCTGAATCCTGCTTTACATTTGGAATGGATTTATGAAAATATATCATCATATACCTCTGGACTTGTTTATCTTCATTTCAGAGGAAAAGAGATTTCAGATATCCATTTTAATATCATTGGAGATGAGCAAAATTATGTTCCTGAATTTGATTTCTTCTGGATGGAAGAACTTCTTGATTTTTATCTGTTATTGGATGATATTAATTTTAAAAAATATGAAGATCACCGGACAGATCTAGGAAACAGACTCAGAAGATTGGGGTTTCTTGAACAAAGAACAATTAGTTTTTATAATAGTAAAAATGTAAATCAGATTCTTAATTCAAGTATTGGTAAGCTTCAAGGGATAAAAGAAATTGCAGATTTTGAATTTTCAGTTCTTAAAGAAGATCTCAGAATGGTAATCCTCACGGATTTTATTAAAAAAGAATATCTGAACAATAGCACCGAGAATATATTAAATCTTGATAAGATTGGAGCGATTCCAATATTTGAAAAACTTAGAAGAGAAAATTCACAGAATAAAAAAATAGGAATTCTTACAGGTAGTTTGGTGCTCATCCCTTCGAGTGCAAAGGATATGTTTGATCAGCTTTGTGTAAAAAAGAGTATATCTGGAGTATCTTTTTCTGCTCTTTTATATGATCAGAGTTATTTGATAATTAATCTTACAGATCAGATAAAGCATGATGTAGTTCATATAGTAACTGAGATCTTTCAATGTGGAGGAATTCAGGTCTTAATTGGTACAAAGTCTTTGTTAGGAGAAGGTTGGGATGCTCCCAAAATGAATAGTCTTGTGCTGGCCAGTTTTGTAAGTTCTTTCGTGCTCTCTAATCAAATGAGAGGAAGAGTTATCAGAACGGATAAAGATAATGTAAACAAAACAGGAAATATCTGGCACCTGGTATGTTTTGATTCCTGTGATATTGATGGAGGACAGGATTTCAGTAATATAAAAAAAAGATTTAAAACTTTTGTTGGGATTTCCTACAAAGATGAGGTTACCATTGAAAATAATATTGAACGACTTAATATTAAAACGATAGAACGTAAAGAAGAATTACCAGAAATCAATCAGATATTCTTTGCATGGGCAAAAGATAGAACTGCTCTTGCTCAGCGATGGAAAAATGCTCTTGATAAAGGAAGTGTTTTGGTGGAAGAAATTGAGGTCCCTTCAGTGAATATGACAGGTATGGGGAAAATGCGGATGGATTATCTGGGTAAAATGAGTGGGAATTTTGCAAAAATAATGGTTTCTTCCCTATTGCTATTTTGTCAGGATCTTCTGATGGGGCTTCTCAGAAATATTGATGAAATTAAATCTATAAAAAGTTTTTCATTATTGGTTTCTCTATTTGGTATTGCAGGTATAGTTGTTTATGGCGGGAAACTGTATAGGTCTACAAAACAGTATTTAAGATGTAAAAATGTTGGAAGACAGCTTAGTTCCCTTGCTGAAATAATCCTATATGGCTTGATTCATGAGAAAGTAATCCGTACCTCTATTGAAAAACTTAGAATTGTAAGTTCTTCAGACAGAAATAAAAATGCATTTTGTTATCTGGATGGAGGAAGTCAATATGAAAATGCCCAGTTTATACAAACTTTACAGGAATTGGTATCACAAATAGATAACCCAAGATATCTATTGAAACAAAAAAGAGGTTTATTGTTTTTGGAAAAAGATATGTATTATCCCATACCTGAAATTTTTGCAAAAAATAAAAAAAATGCAGAACTTTTTAAAAAACTATGGGATAAAATGATAGGGAAATCTGAGATGGTTTTCACAAGAACTATCGAGGGACGTAAAATCTTATTAAAATTGAGATTCCAGGCTTTACTTCATAGAAACGGAAGGATAGAGCATCTCCACAAATGGACTCGATAAAATGACAAAATCCCTTCGTCGAAAGGGATTTGTCATTCATGAATTAGAATCTTTATGGGAATATGGAACTTGTAAAATTTCTTACGATTAGTTTTTAATAACTTTCGTAGATTCTGTTGCTGTTTTAATAATATAAACTCCTTTTGGAAGCTCTGAAATATTGATTTCATTATTTCCTTTTTGAGTTTGTATAGTTTTCAGCATTTTACCATCCAGACTATAGATTTTAGCTTCACTGGCTTTTTCTGTAGTAATAGAAATAGGTCCGTTGGTTGGATTAGGATAAACAGTCAGGTCTTTTTTAATGCTTTTAGTTTCCGAAGTACCCAATACCAGATTACTGTCTTTCACCCAGGTGAAAGCATCCAAACCTACATATCGGAAAGCTCCGTTCGCGGTGATTTGTAACTCATCAATCACAATGTTTGAATAATTCTGACCATTTAAGTTGGTAAGATCAATTAAGGTGTATCCATTTGTGCTGCCTAAGCTGGTTGCAAATCCGGTAGTTTTTGTTTGCGTAAATTTTGTTACACCGCTTAGTTTTCCGGTTACAGTAAGCGTTCCTGCTACATTAAGATCCAGGTTCAATGCAGAAAGATACATCCAGAATCTGTTTACTTTAAACAAATTGGAAGTGGTTTTTATACTGAATGATGGCGGAGATTGAGTATTGTTAGAATTATCAATGTATCTGTTATCATTAGCTGTTCCACTCCAGCCAGTTCCCGGGAAATTCCCCTGAATATCAAAAACACTTACATGTGAAATGATATTGAAAATGACTCCATTATCGGTGAAGCTTGTACTCCCGTTCGATTCTGTCTCAAATTGTTCCGTACTGGTCTGCCCGAATGAGAAAATTGAAATGAGCAGACTACAGATTGCTAAAAAAGTAGTGCTTTTCATGATTTTTGTTTTAAATGTTAGGTTATTGTATAGCTATTAATCCCTTGGAGGATAAATACCTTCAACACAGATGATGTAATTTAAACCTAGATAAGGTGGCATATTGTTCACAGGCAGATTTTGTCCTATGAAGGCAATACTTTGATTATTAATAATCGTATCAGGGTTGGCATCATTCACGAAACTAGGTACCGCATTGAAGTCTCTTCCCACTTGTGTCCCTGAGATCGCAATTGTTGACGTGGCTGTAGGGGTAGATGAATTAGCATTTTTATTAGCTACCTTAAGCTGAAATCCTGCACCCACACTTGGAAGGTTGGATGCTAAAAGTGTATTTTGTGTAGTTCCGGACACTACTCCCAAAGGATAAAATTGGTTGGCATTTACATTTCCTGCTCCTAGAGCCATACGCCCTTTTAAGTTAGGTAAAGCGAAAGTAGTAATACCGTCTCCACCATACGTTGTTCCTAAAATAGAGAATAAGGCAGAATTTCTTGAAATGCTTATCAGACTTCCGTCACAAAACATCCAGCCTCTAGGTGCAAAATTTCCTGCAAATAATTTTACAATTCCAATGTACTCGTCCATGATAAAATGTTTTTAGTTTTTTAAATTTCTTACTCTCTTGCAGGCTTTTCAGAATCCGCCTTTTGATTATTATGTATTCTCAGTTCAAAGGAACGATTAATAGTAGGGTGGTGCTAGAGTAGAAAATACCAAATTAAAAACTCCGTATTTCTACGTAATAGATGTTGTGAAATATGCAGGTTTAAAAAGAAAATTTATACTTTAAGTTTCTCTAAACGAGCTGTATTTCGTATTTTTGTAAGAATCCAATAAAAATAAAAATGAGCGAATTTGTAGCATCAGAAATTAAAAATAATATTGCCGAAATTACTTTCGGAACACTCAAAAGCAACTCTCTTCCGGGGGCAATTTTAGAAAAGCTGGCAGAAACCATCCTTGAAGAAGGAGCAAAAGAAGAAGTGAAGGCTATTTTAGTAAAAAGTGCAGGTGAGAAAGCGTTTTGTGCAGGAGCAAGTTTTGACGAGCTCTTAGCCATTGAGGAACTGGAGGCTTCCACAAAATTTTTCGGAGGTTTTGCTAAAGTTTTAAATGCAATGAGAAACTGCGGAAAAATTGTAGTGGTAAGAGTACAGGGGAAAACTACCGGTGGAGGAGTAGGAATTGCCTGCGGAGCAGATTATTGTTTTGCTACTAAAGATTCAGCGCTGGCACTTACTGAAATCAATCTTGGAATCGGACCTTTTGTAATTGGGCCTTATGTTGAAAGAAAAATAGGTAAGTCACAATTCTCCGCTATGGCCATTGATGCAGATTTCAGATCTGCAGAATGGGCTGAGCAACATAATATTTACCATTCTGTTTCAGATACTATTGAAGAAATGGATGAAAAGCTGGAGAAGTTTTTACATACTCTAGCATCAAGAAGCAGCGATGCTCTAGCATTAATCAAAAAAGTTTCATGGGAAGGAACTGACCACTTCAATGAGCTGATGCCGGCAAGGATTCATATGAGTGCCAGTCTTATTCTTGAAGATTCTGCAAAGAAAAATATTGAGTCTATTAAAGAAAGATTAAGAGTGAAGTAATTTTTTAATTGTTTTAAAAAAAGGTATTTTGTCTAAATATGATCCGGGAAACATTTGTTTTTCCGGATTTTTTATGTTTTATCTTAATCTTAGATTCTAATGTTTTTAATAGAAATCTAGCATTTTTCTTTGTATTTTTATATTGTGTTATTCATATATTATTTTATCTAATTGTTTTTCTGTGTCAATAAAATGACAATTTTAGTATAATATTTTCATTGTTTTAACTAATTTTAAATAATTGTTTAATGTTTTTAAAACTAAATTAACTCAATTTTAACTTATATTTTTAATTAATATTGATTAATTGATTAAAAATATAAATCATTTGAGATTAATTTATTTAATTATCTTTTTTATTGCCTTTTTATTAATTTTTGTTACATATATTTGCATTCATACTGTTAAAATATGTTAAATATGAAAGTGAAGTTAATATTAAGTACTGCTGTGCTATTCTTCGTAGGAGGACACATGGTAGAAGCCCAAAAGGCTAAGCGCGACACCATACCGCAGGATACCAAAATTGATGAAATTGTAGTGGTTGCTTACGGAAGCCAGAAAAGAGAAACAATGGTTGGCTCCAATACAGAAATTAAAGCAAAACAATTTGCCGATCGACCGATAACAAGTATCGGGCAGGCTTTGGATGGAGCCAGTGCTGGTGTAAAAGTAAGTACCGGAACAGGACAGCCGGGAAGTTCACCAAGTATCCAGATCCGTGGAATAGGCTCTTATGGAATTACAACTGCTCCGTTATATGTAGTTGATGGTACAGTGTATACCGGATCTCTTGCGGCAATTAATCCCAATGATATTGCATCATTCAATATCCTGAAAGATGCTGCTTCTACTTCTTTGTATGGTTCTGCTGCTGCTAATGGTGTTGTTTTGATCACTACAAAATCCGGTAGAAAAGGAAAAGATGCATTTAACTTTAGCATGAGTACCGGAGCGGTAGGAAGATCAATCCCGGAATATGACAGAGTAAATGTTTATCAATATTATCCTCTTGTTTGGGAGGCAATAAGAAACGGTAGAATGACTTCTGTACCAGGTACTAGTGTGGCGGATGCCAATGCTTACGCTACTACACAATTGATTTCAGGTGTTCTTAAGACCAATGTTTTTAATGTGCCGGATAATCAATTGGTTGTCAATGGACTTTTGAACTCAAATGCTCAGTTAAAATATACAGACCTGGATTGGCAAAAACCATTGATGAATACAGGTTTCAGACAGAATTATGAATTAAATTACAGTGGAGGAAGTAATACAACAACCTATTTTTCCTCAGTAGGATATACCAATGAAACCGGATATCTTATCAAATCAGATTTTGAAAGATTTACTGCAAGATTAAAAGTAGATTCTCAGGTTAAAAGCTGGTTGAAATTAGGGAGTAGTATCAGTGGAGTATCTTCTAACGGAAATAACTCGGTAGAAGGTGTAGATAATAATTCTGCTTATATCAACCCATACAGATGGACAAGAACAATGGGACCTATTTACAGTCCGTATGCTCATGATCCTACTACATTTGCTACACTTTACGATAGTGCCGGGAATATCATGTATGATGCTGGAAGTGCTAGGGGGGCTGATGCGGCGGCTGGAAGAAACGTAATTCAGGAAACACTTTTAAATAAAGACCTTTCTAAAAACTATTATATTATTTCCAGAGCCTATGCTGAAATCAAAGTAGATCCTTATCTTACTTTGTCTACCAATGTAGGGTATGATATCAGAAATAACAGAAGAAGTACTTATGGAAATAAAATTATTGGAGATGCAGCTCCGGGAGGTTCAGCGGAAAAATTTAGCTTTACAGAGCAAACCTTTACCTGGAACCAGCTCTTAAACTATAAAAGAAAATTTGGAGATCATAATTTTGAATTCCTTTTAGGACATGAAAATTATAAATTCATGTATGAATATCTTTATGGGTATAAAAAAGGTCAGATCGTAGATGATAATGATGAGTTGGTTAACTTTGTGACTCCATCATCACTTACTTCACGTTCAGACAACTATAGAAAAGAAGGAGTATTTTCAAGATTGAATTATGATTACAAATCAAAATACTTACTTTCAGGTTCTATCCGCTGGGATGGTTCATCAAGGTTTGCCAAAGATGTAAGATGGGATTCATTCTGGTCTCTCGGTGCAGGATGGCGACTGAAAGGAGAAGAATTTTTAAGTAATTCTAATCTTATCAGTGAATTGAAATTGAGAGCGTCATATGGTGAAGTTGGGAATGACAGAACAGACAGTTATTACATGTATAAAAGTACATATACTTTAGGATATAATAATGCTCAGGAGCCTGGAATCTTATTTGGTTTTTTGGCAGATCCTACCATTACCTGGGAAGCTAATAAACAAACCGATGTAGGAATTGATTTTGGCTTTTTAAATAATAGAATTACAGGGTCTGTAGAATATTATAACAGAGTGACTGAAGATCTGATTTTCCCGGTTCCGGTTCCGGTTTCTTCAGGTGTTCCAGATAATACAATTAGTCGAAATGTAGGAACTATGTATAACCGCGGATTTGAATTCAGTATTAATGCTGATGTTATTAAAAATCAAAATTTTACCTGGAATATTAATGCCAATGCCTCTACGCTTAAAAATCAGATTACAGAACTTTCCAATGGGATAACGGAAATTATCAATGGAACTAAGAAAATTTCTGTAGGACACTCAGTGTATGATTATTGGTTGAGACAATGGTATGGGGTAGATCCTGCGGATGGTTCACCTTTATTCCTGGTAGCTGATGCTTATGCTAATACAACAGCTGCAGATATCAGAACGGTAAATGGTCAAAAAGTTACTACCAACTTCAATAAAGCAAAATATGACTATTCTGGCACAGCAATTCCTGACTTGTTTGGAAGTTTCGGAACTACAATTACCTATAAACAATGGTCACTATCAGCAATGTTTACCTATCAGTTAGGTGGAAAAACATATGACTCCAACTATGCTGCTTTGATGTCTAGTTACTCACAGGGAGGAGCTTTAAGTACAGATATTCTGGATAGATGGACAACGCCTGGACAAATCACAGATATTCCGGCATTGAACTCTTCAACATATACAAGTTCTAATGCTGCTTCATCAAGATGGCTGGTAAGCTCAGATTTTCTTACATTTAGGCAAGCTACTTTAAGTTATAGCTTTACTCCGGAAACTTTATCTCAGCTGGGGGTTTCAGGATTAAGAATCCTTGTTTCAGGTGAAAATTTATGGAGTAAAACAGCAAGAAAAGGGTTGGAGCCAGCTCAGGCATTCAACGGTACGGCATCAAACAGGTATACTCCGGCGAGAGTGGTGACAATAGGATTTAATGTATCTTTTTAAATAATTAAAGTAATGAAAAATATAGCAAAACAATATATAAAATGGGCTGTTGTTCTTTCAGTCTTTGCGGGAACGGTTTCATGTGAGAGTGATTATCTTGAAACGGATCCTACGACTGCGGCCTCTGAGGAAGCAGCTTATTCAAGTGCTGCCAACCTTATGGCTATTGTAAACGGGATGCATAGAGATATGTATTTCAGACAAAATGATAATCAGGGACAAAATGGTCAGGGTGGAATTATGATCATGATGGATGCTTTAGCAGATGATCTTGTATTTCCTTCTACAGGAAACGGTTGGTATATTTCAACGGTGAGATGGCAGGATCAGGTAAATGATAATGCCGCTAATGATTTTTATCCTTATCAGTTTTATTATGCATTAATCAGAAATGCAAATCTGGTTATTGCAAATGGCCCTTCAGTTCCAGCACCTACTGCTGCTGATGCTACTACCATTAAAGCAGCTATTGGTGAGGCTTATGCATTCAGAGCTTTCTGTTACTATATGTTAGTTCAAATTTATGGTAAAAGATATGTGCCAGGTACAAACAATACTCAGCTTGGAGTTCCAATCAGATTGGTAGCGAATGAAATTCCTTTGGCAAGAAACACAGTAGAAGAAGTATATACTCAGATCAATAAAGACCTTAATGAAGCATCAACAAGGCTTACAGGAATAACCAGAGCTACAAAATCGCATTTTAATGACAAAGTAGTTTTAGGATTAAAAGCCAGAATTGCATTAACGCAGGGGAATTATGCTGCTGCTGTAACAGCAGCTCAATCAGCACGTGTAGGATTTGCTCTGATGGATAATGCAACCTATACCGCAGGATTTAATAATTTAGCAGGTGTTTCTGAATGGATGTGGGGTGCTACTATTATAGCAGATCAGGGAGACACATTTTCGAATTTTGGAGCATATATGTCAAGAAACTTTAACTCCACCAATATTCGTCAGGCCCCTAAAGCAATTAATAGTAAATTGTTTTTATCATTCCCATCTACAGATATCAGAACTAAGAATTTTGATCCAACGGGTGCACATACAGCACTTGCTTTACCTTCAACATATGCTAAATTCCCGTATACAGGACAGAAGTTTCTTGCTGCAAGCCAAGCAGATAGTAGGGTAGATGTTCCTTATATGAGATCTGCAGAAATGTATCTTATTGAAGCAGAAGCTTTGGCAAGATCTGGAGACGAAGCTGGTTCTAAAGCCGTTTTCAACGTATTTGCTAAAAACAGAAACCCATCATATCCTGGGGCTACCACAACAGGTGCTGCTTATATCACAGAAATTCTTGACAGTAGAAGACTTGAATTCTGGGGTGAAGGTTTCAGATTCTTAGATCTTAAGAGATTGAATTTAGGTTTGGACAGAACAGGAGCTAATCATTCTTCAGTAGTGACTAATAATGTAATGACAGTAGCTAATACAGACTTGCGTTGGGAATTCCTGATTCCAAGAACTGAAATCAATGCTAACCCATTGATTGTTCAGAATCCATTATAACACGTACAGATTTTAATATATGATTGAGAATCCTGCTTTAGTAGGGTTCTCTTTTTTTACTTCTGTTAGCAATGATGAGGTTTTTAGTAAAAAATATGTTAAAATTTAAAATAAAGAGTAGGAAAATTCAAAATAAATTATAACTTTGTAATTCAAAGTTCTTTTTATGGATTCAAAAAACTATCACGAAGACTTATCCCATATCCGTTCTATGATGGAACGGTCCTCCAGATTTATTTCGCTAAGTGGTTTATCCGGAGTTGTTGCGGGTTTAACGGCTATTATTGGTGTCGTATATGTGTATTTTGTTTTTCAGAGAGAAGGGATCAATTATCTTGATGGGGATAGAAATATTCTGGGACCTGCCTTGGTTAAAGAACTTGTTCTGATTGGGATTGCTATTTTGGTTGTAGCTGTTCTTAGTGGTTATATTTTTACTGCGCACAAAAGCAAAAAAAAAGGTTTGAAGATCTGGGATGCCACGACAAAGCGACTTTTGATTACCTTTGCAGTACCTTTGGTAGCAGGCGGTGTCTTTTGTCTCGCTCTGCTTTATCATCATCTTTTTGTTTTCATTGCTCCGGCTACTCTTATTTTTTATGGATTAGCTTTGGTAGCTGCAGAACGATATACATTAACAGATGTAAGGTATTTAGGATATCTTGAAATTATTTTAGGACTTATTTCTTTGTTCTTTTTAGGATGGGGATTGCTGTTCTGGGCCATTGGTTTCGGTGTTCTGCATATTGTCTATGGATTGATCATGCATAAGAAGTATAAATAATGGGAATTGGTTTTGTCATATTAATACACCTTTTTGCTATCTCAGTTTTCAGTTTTATCTGTGCTGTTGTAAGTTGTTTACTTACTTATTTTATAGGCGGAAAAGAAAGAAGAAGGAATAGAGTAATATTGGCATTTATAGCACCTTTTGTGGCATTTTATACGTTATATATTGTAGGGATTATTGGTTTATCCCTAGTTTCCGATAATAAAAAAGTAGATATTGGAATAGGCGATGCCTGGTATGTTCCTTTAAAAAATAACTATCAGCTATTATTTATTGATTTGCCTGAGCAGGCAAGTATTAATACTGGAAATGGGCTGACTTTGGTTTCACAAGTGGCTAAAATAGAAGAATTGGGTAATCAGGTTTTTGGAAAAACATTTGACAACCAGTATTTTTTCATTGATTTAAAAACAAATGATGTAAAAACTTTTCAGACAGAGAAAGAGTTAAGTGCTTTACATGTAAATAAAAAACTCAATCTAGTAGATACAACTGAATTTTATTCAGAAAGGAAAAGCAATATTATGGGCTATTGGCCTTCGTTAATACTGTTTTTATCTCTTATTGTTAGTATTGGAGCGGTGTACATCTGGAAGCTAATATTATTTTTTTAATTATAAAATTGCTCCAGACATTATTAATAGAGAAGTAAAGAAAATGAAGGATAGTCAGATTTTGGCTATTTCAGAATAAATAAGAAAAAGTAAAATGATCAAAATAAATCAGCTCAATAAAGAATTCGAAAGCCGTGTAAGACTGGGCATTATGTCCGTTCTTATGGTCAACGACTGGGTTGATTTTTCCGAAATGAAAAACCTGCTCGAAATAACCGATGGGAATCTGGCAAGCCACAGCAATGCACTGGAGAAAGCTGGTTATATAGAAGTGAAAAAAGAATTTGTAGGTAAGAAGCCTAAAACCTCTTATCGTGTTACACAAAGTGGAAGGCAAGCTTTTACGGAACATTTGAATGCACTGGAAAAATTATTGGGGCGATAGTCCTATATTTTTTTAAAAATTAACTTTGAATTACAAAGTACTTTATATTGTAAAATTAAATAAAATGATGACACAAAAACAAAAAACACTCACAATTTATGCCCTTCCATTAGCTTTACTCAGTATTCCCTTGGTTGGAAATCTATTTTCTAAGGAAGTGAACTGGTCAGGAGCAGATTTTCTTATTGCAGGAGCTTTGCTTTTTACAACCGCTTTTCTCATCAATCTGATCAGAAACAGAATTAAAAAACAAAGTCAGAAAGTGATGATATGTATTTTCATTGTGCTGACTATAGCATTGGTATGGATTGAATTAGCAGTAGGGATTTTCGGAAGTCCTTTTGCAGGAAGCTAAAATTTGGTTTGTGATTAATCTTAAATTATAATGAAAGATTCAGAAATAATAGATCTGGGCAAGACAGTATTCGGAGTATTTTTTTCAATTGGAACTCTTTGTCTTTTAGGAGCTCTTATTACAAAAAATGACGGGTTTGCCTTAGCAGGGTATCTGCTGATAGTTTTCGGAGTGCCAGTCAATTTATTATGCATATTGGGACTTTTGATATATGGTGTTTTAAATACATCAAGATTTATAGAATGTATGATAGCCATACTTATTTTGACTGCTAATATTCCCATCGCATTTCTGTACGCCATGATAGGTCTTAGTTTTTTCAATAATTAATATTCATCAATATCTAATTTTTAAATAATACGGTATGAAAAAAATACGTGTTCAGTTTCTGCTTTTTGTGTACGATAAAACTCAAAAGTTATACAGAAAATATTTCAAAAAGAAAAAAAGACAATGGCAGTTCAATGAAAAACAATTGCTGGAATTTCAGGAAGATTCCTTAGGCCGAAAACTGGGAGAATTTTACAGGAAACACGGCTTCTCAATGATTCCAAAGATGGAAAACCATGATGTTCACCACCTGATTACGGGCTGTGGAACCAACTTTGAAGATGAAATTGCCATGCAGTACCTGCTTCTGGGAAACGGTAAGCTCAATGCACATCTTCTGGCAGCTATCGTATTAGGAACACTTATCCTTCCTGAATATGTGAAAATTTATATCAAAGCTTATAAAAAGGGACAAAATATGAGAACCTTCCATCATTGGGACTTTGAAGAATTGCTATGGCAGAATTTTGAACATGTAAAAGACTTTATTCAACAAAAAGAAACGGCAGTTTTTCATTAAAAACTAAAGATGATGGGAAAAATAAAATTCAGTCCGCTAGGGAAAAGATCATTCATTGTTTCTTTTCTGCTGGGAACCCTTCTGCTGTTTGCATTTTGGTTGATTAGAGCAGAATTTCTTCTTGAGCTTGGCTTTTATTATGTATTGGTAACTGCCGTGATTAATATGTTTATCCTTCTGCACGAGTTGATTATTTATCTTACTGATGTTTCAGAACAGAAAGCTTCTGGTAATTCGGTCCTTCTCCTGCTTGTCAATATTCCGATTACAACCTTATACCTCTATATAATGACACAGTTTCCCTGGTTGGAAGCGGTTCTCAAAATTTAAATCTTTCAATCCTTTAAATTTTTAAATATTAAATAATAAACCTCATGAAAACACATCATTATATATTTCTTACAGCCCTTCTTTTTGTCATCGTTTTTTATGATCAGGATGTTGGGCTGAATCTTGGAATTCTTGGAATTGTCTATGCCGTATTAACACTGTTTAGAACACCGAAAAAAAATAAAACAAGAATATTGTATGCACTTTTTGGAACAAGTATCCTGTCCAGTATTGCATTTGCCTGGTTCGGAGATTTTACCTCTTTTATTGCGGTGGCAAGCTCACTGCTTTTGCTTGGCTATAAATCGAAGAACAGAAGATTGAAAATTTTATTCTTAATTCCGGTTTTTATGATAAACTGCTGTACTTCATTCTGCCGTTTTTTCAGCTTTGATGAATGGCTTCCTAAAAAGAATGTTCCCGGATTATGGCAAAAAACATTGGCTTTCATTTTGATTCCGCTGGTACTTGTTTCTGTTTTCTTTGGAATTTATTCCGCAGGAAGTAATCATTTTGCAGCCCTTTTCACAGATTATGAGTTGGATCTTAATATTTGGCAGGTATTCTGTCTTTCGGTTTTAGGATTTTTTATTGCTTTTAATTATTGGAATTATGCGGTGGAAAAACTCATTTACAAAAATAATCATGTTCTGGATAATGATTTCCGCAAAGATTCCCGGGTTCCAAAGGCTACTTATTCTTTTCTTGACCTTGCTGCAGAACGAATGAGTGGAGTAATCTCTTTTGTCTTGTTGAATGTTTTATTGGTGTTCTTTATTATTACTTACAATTATGAACAGTTTTATGAAGCCATAAAAACACCGGTTCAGCTTTCAGAAGAAACCCATGAAAGAGTAAATGCAGTAATCATGTCTATTGTCATGGCTATTTTGGTGATCATGTTTTATTTTAAAGCCGGATTTAATTTTGATCCAAAAGCAGGTTTGTTGAAAATCTTAGCCAAAATCTGGATATTCCTCAATGCTATTCTTGTGGTTTCCGCAGCCCTTAAAAACTATGAGTATATTGTTAATTATGCATTCACCTATAAAAGGTTGGGAGTTTTTGCTTTTCTGTTGTTATCGTTAGTTGGCCTGGTCCTTACTTATATTAAAATCCAAAAACAGAAAAGAAACATTTTCCTTATCAATACAATGATTTGGTTTTTTTATGGAACTGTTCTCGCGTGCAGTTACTTCAACTGGGGTGGTTTTATTACTTCCCAGAATATGAAACGGAAGGATTTTGCGGTCAATTATCATGTAACCTCCATCAATTTTAGTGAAAAAGCACTTCTTAAATATGCGGATGAAAAAAATGATCAGAAACTTAAAAAGACCTTGCAGGATAAAGTGAAAAATGAAACATCCAAAACATTCCTTTCAAAGATCATATATTATCATATCATCAAATAAAATATCATGAAAAACTTAGTGGAATCCTCTAGATTTAAAATTAATCTATTGTTGATAGTGATGACCATATTCTGTTTTAGCCTTTCAGCTTTCAGATATTATATCAGCGATACAAAAGTGTTTTTGTTTCTCAACTGGAATCTTTTTCTTGCGTGGATTCCTTTATTACTAAGTTCTTTTATTCTTGCCTTTAATATCAAAAGCAAAACTTCATTGATCCTTATAGTAATAGTGTGGATATTGTTCTTTCCCAATTCTCCCTACATTCTTACAGATCTTTTTCACCTCAGAGCAAGAAATGAGATACCGATCTGGTATGACCTCATTGTGATTCTTTCCTATGCCTGGACAGGACTGATCTGTGGCTTTATAAGTCTTCATGATATTGAAAAGAGGCTTTCTGATTATATGAATAGAAATATCATCAGCGGCTTAGTTGTCCTTTTTCTTTTTATGAGCAGCTTTGGAGTCTATCTTGGCCGTTTTCTGAGATGGAACAGCTGGGATGTTCTCAACAATCCCTTTGGCCTGTTCTCGGATATTGTGGTGAGATTCATCTATCCTATGGAATATACCAAAACATGGGGTGTTACTCTATTGATGGGAGTATTGCTCAACTTTATGTACTTTACATTTAAATGGGCAGGAACAAATGATGAAAAAGAATTACAAACGGAAAATAAAACATTCAACGGATTGGAACAATTTTAGCATTTCAATGAGCTTAGCATAATATATGCTGATCCATTCTTAAAATTAATTATTATGAAAAAAAGCTTATTGTTAATTCCTTTGATAATTGTTGCCTGTAAAAAAGAACCTGCTGTGACAAATGTCGCGGATAAGGACTCTACAGTGGTAACAGAAATGCCTGATTCTGTGGTAAAAAAAGATTCTGTAGCATCAAGGAAAAAAGATTCAATTATTAACAACGCTCCGGTCACTAAGGAAGTATTGCGCAAAGGCGTAATGAGAGATGAAAAAGACGGCCAGATCATAAGAACGGCAGATGCCAACCAGTTGCCTTTTACAATTGGAGAAGAATTTACAAAGGATGATCAGGATTTGATTTTAAAACTGACCCGTTATGATCGTCCCAATATCAAAGCGAAAATTTCAACAAAAGAGAAAGATTTTAATATCCGTTTCAATCAGATCAGACTTCCAAACGGGAACTACGACGGACCTTTTGGAAGAGAAATTACTTATGATACTCCCGGACAAGGTGAAGTATGGTTAATTATCGGAAAAAGTAACATGGCTTCGGGAAATACCAAAGGAAGTTTTACGGTGACTGTAGAATAAGACCCAACCAATTTGGTACAATTTCTGCAAACTAAACTTTGAAGTTTAAAATTTAAAATTATGAAAAATATAGTTCTAACAGCAATGGCCGCTTCAGCTGTACTTGTAAGTTGCGGAACTGTACAGTCGCTGGTTCAGAATACATTTCCCTACACAACGAATGTTTTAGTGTCTACAGGAGTTCCTGCGGATAAAGAAGTTTCTTCCACTGCAACGGCTACCAATGTACAGACCTGGTTCGGAGGAAATAATAATGCAAAAATTAAAGATGTAAGAATTTCAGATGCGAAAATCTCTGTGGCATCTCCTTCCGGAGGAAATCTGAGTGCATTCAAAACGGTAAAAATATACGTTTCTTCTAACGGAACAGGAGAAAGATTAGTAGCTTCACGTTCCAATATCTCAACCAATTCTTCCAGCTTAAATCTTGATCTTAATGATACAGGATTCCTGGACGAAATTGTAAAAAGTTCAGGGTTAACGGTAAGAACCGTTTATGAATTGAAGAATCAGACTTCTTCAGATATGAACATCAAAGTAGCGCTTAATTTCAGCAGCGTTCCGGCAAAATAAAATCAATAAAAATTGATAATAAAAACCCTCTTTCATTTTTCTGAAAGAGGGTTTGATGTGAAATAAATGTATAAAAAATCTTGTATTCTAGAATTTGGTTAATTTCTCAACAACTCTCCTCTGGCCTTCGTTAATATTGATGATATACTGTCCCGTAGGAAGTTGCGAAATATCAATCTTTTCATTTGGTAGAACGGAATTTTTAATCACTGTACGTCCCTGAAGGTTAATAATCTCTACATCCAGTTTTTTATTTTCACTGCTTTGAATAGCAATGGAACTGCTGGATGGATTAGGATAAATTTTAACCTCTAATGATGGTAAAGTCTTAACAGGTGCTGTAAAATTACTTTCCAGTTGAAGGATAGCATTTTTAACATTAGGAAGAGGTCCGATCTTTTGGCCCGTCACTGTTCCTCCCTGAGGAATTCCTGTTGAAATTAAAAGGTTTTTCATCGCCGAAGGTGTTAAATATTGACCTGTAGTCTGGCGATAGAAAGACTGGATTAAAATAGCAGCAGAAGAAACCACCGGTGTTGCAGAACTTGTACCACTGAAATAATTATAAGTTCTGTTGTTGTCATTGTCGTATTTCGCATAAGATCCATAACCTGCAGCCATCACACTGCTTCCCCAACCCTGAACATCCACTCTGCTACCAAAAGTGCTGAAGCTTAATTTCGAATGGGTAGTATTAGGAGATCCTGCTCCTACAATGATAGCACCGCTGTTTCCTCTCGCAAGATAGGTGGCATAAAACGGGTCATCCAGATTCTGATTTCCATTACCCGCTGCTGCAATGATAATAATTCCTGAATCAGTAGCAGCTTTTGTAAGATCCCAGATTACTTTATCATATTCCGCAGGGCAATACTGACCGTCTTTTCCACCAGTCTGCATTTCGTATAATATAATATCTCCGGCCTGAGATGCATTGATAGATCTGCTTACAGCAGAAGCTCGGTTGTATCCCACAGTAGTCCATTCCATATAACCTTTTATTTCAGAAGCACTATAAGCAGCTCCGGTAAGTCCTATATTGTCTTTTATAGAACCTAAAATACTTACTACAGCAGTTCCATGGTCACGATAGTTATTATTGGCCAATCCTGCATTAGGAGAGTAGCCGGGTTCAAGTTGAATTGAATTTTGGTTAGACAGCATCTCGTGAGTTTTATAGAAACCATATTCTACATCGCGCACACGGATATTCTGCCCTGTGATTCCTCTTGACCATGCGTATTTGGCGTTGATTCCAGGATTGTCATTCAGATAGGTCTGCAGGCTTTCCAGATCAGGAGTCGCTACAAAAGCATTTACCAAAGGAGGTTCAATAGGCTCGGCACTCATTACAGATACATATTCTATTTCTGGAAATCTCTCAAGAGTACGGATAATTTTTTCTGAAACTTCTTTATTTTGAAGAGGAATATCAGCCTTATAGATTCTTTTCAGCTTTTCCACAGACTCTCCGGAATTACCGATGGCTTTGCTGCTTCTGGCCATTTCATCAAGTTTGCTGTCTGTAAAGTCCAGATCATACTTAAATGAAATGTGGTTTTCTCTTGAGAATCTTTCCAGATCAGCGTTTCTGCTGAAAGCCGTTTTTTCTGAATTGATGCCTTTTGAAAAGCAGACGTAAATAATTGAATTTTGATCATTAGCCATTTTGGGCTGACTGTCCTGTCCGAAAGACAGAGTAGAGCAGAACGCAAATAATGCGAAAAGGTTGATTTTTGTTTTCATATAATTTTGTTAAATGGTTGTAAATCAGTTTTGATTTATATCAAAAATAATAATAAAATGAAAACAAATCACTTTTTTGTGATTTTATTTTTTAAATTTTTACTCTTTTCTTTTATATAAGGGATTTTTTTTGTTTTGAGTGATAACCTCAAAGGTTTTCAAAACCTATGAGATTTAAGAGCACATATTTGATACTTACTCATCAAAAAAATACGCTTCATAAATTGAAGCGTATCGGGTGTATTTTACACATTTGTCTTTTTCTGCTTAGCTTTTGGTGATAGAATCCATAACAATAGTAACGGGTCCGTCATTGATCAGGGAAACCTTCATATCTGCTCCGAAAACTCCGCTTTCTGTTTTTAATCCGGATTTGGTGATTTCTTCCTTAAAATAATCAAAAAGTGGCACCGCTTTATCCGGTTTTGCAGCCTTTATGAAAGAAGGTCTGTTGCCTTTTTTATAATCTGCAATCAATGTAAACTGACTGATACAAAGAATTTCTCCTGAAATATCTTTCACGGAAAGATTAAGTTTGTCATCTTCATCTCCAAAGATTCTCAGGTTTAAAACCTTTTGTACAAGCCAGTCCGCATCTGGCTTTTCATCATTTTCATCTATACCTACCAGCAGCATAAGCCCTTTCCCGATTTCTCCAACAATTTTTCCGTCCACTTTTACACTGGCTTCGGAGACTCTTTGTATAACGATCTTCATTAGGTTTTTAGCTGTTTTTTGCTTTCCAGAATTCTAGCTGTTCTTTTAGCTCTCTGATGCGTTCTTCATATAATTCAATTACTTTTTCCGAGAGTTGGTTGATGGTTATATGAGTATCATTATTTGTATTATTTTGTATAACAGAATCATTATCTTGATTATTTTGTATTAAGCTATCTGCACCAATGAAAAGCTCTTCAGGTTTTATTTCTAATTCATTACTTAATTTCTCAATATGATTGACCCACGAATTTGTTTCGCCATTTTCTATTCTACTATATGCTGAACGGGAAATTTGTAATCTTTCAGCCATTTCTTCCTGCGAAAAGCCTTTATTTTCTCTCAATCTTCTTATTTTACTTCCTATCTGAATATTCATAGCAATGTGTAATAAATTTATTTATAACAAAAGTAACAAAAACTCTCTTTCCAATTCACAAAAATTCTTTCTCCCGAAAAAAGGGAGGAGATTCCCGAAAATAGAGCAGTAAGGTACTGGGATAAATTTTATATTTGAAATATTAAATTTTAAATCAACACATGATGAAAAAAACTAAATTATTAATGCTCATGGCATTAGCATTCTTTCTGTTTGGATGTAGGACAGAACTTTCTGATAATTTTGACTCCCATATTTCCCAATCTGATTACAGAAAAACAGTCAAGCTTAAAGAAGCTTTAGCTTTCAAAAACTATCTTACAGAAGCTAAAAGTAATCCCTCACAGGTTTACAATAAAAATGCAGATTTCTTTTCTGCTTTATCTGATGAAAGTACAGTAACCATTATAGTTCAGAATAATGTCACTTCTTACAGTACCGTAATCAGACATTTGGACAGATCATCAGATGTTTTGGTGTATAGTATTGATAATGAAAACAAAAGCATTGGGTTTACTGCAAAATACACTCCTGAAGACAGAACTAAGAACTATCATATTGATAACTTTACGGGAACTGTGGAATTTACAGCAATGGATGGTAAACCAATGGGAGTGAAAGAACTCTCTAACGGAGCACCACTTCCTGATAAGGTAACTGCATCAAAGAATTCTATGAATAAAGCTGGTGATTGCTCGTTTAGCATCAGACTTATTGAGGTAGAATGTAATGGCGAACATCACAGTCCAAGCCAAATAGCCCAATGTACAGCAAGTCAGAAACCTTATTATATTGTAGAAATTACAGAAGTATGTTCAGGAGGAGGGCAGCCTCCCAAGGGATTTCCCAATATGGGAACATATGACGGTGGAGGTAGTAGCACAGGTGGTGGCACTACCAATGAAATGACAATTCAGGACAGTTTTAATTATATGCTCGGTGAGGCAGGATTTCCTGAACTTAGTCCTGATGAATATGCATATATCCAGAATAACCAATATTTTGGAGGACAGCTGCTTTCGTATTTTTATAATAATATAAATCAAAATAATTCACAGTTTTTACATTGGAGCATTAATTATTTTAAGAATTATGCTGATCCCAATATATCTCCTAATGCAGCTTATAAACAGTTTCAGAATTGGTTTTTAAACTCTGATGGGACACCTAAGATACATTTTGACAATTCATTAAACAGCAATAATACTGAACATTATAACTCTTGGCAAGAATTTTTTAATACACAGAATAATGGATTTACAATGGGCAATTTACTCTTTGAACTTGGAATAAATGATAATAATGCTGAAACAGGTGATCCATATCCAATAACAAATTCGAGAGTAAAACTAAGATTTATGAAGTTTAATGATTCTGGTGTTAGTATTAAAGTACGAAGTTATAATTTAGGTACAAGCTCATTTAATATTCATGATATAGTTATGAATCAGTATGGAATAACATCATTATGGAGCTTTGTATATGAAGATCCTAACAATAAATGGGATGGTCCATTTCCTTATGTTAGTAATGGGAATGTTTATGCTAAAATTAACATAAATATAATTGTGAAAAAAGGTGTAAGTATTCAAGGTTTAAATGTTACAATTGATACCCCAATAAAAATTACTATTATTATCAATCCTAATAATGGAAATATTATTGGTTCAACATTTTCCTTTTAAAATTATAAGATTATGAATAAGTATATATTTTTATTACGCATTGTTTTTATCATAGCATTCATAATTCATCTGATCATTAGATATATGAATCCTTTTTCCGAAGATATAAATGATAAATTATTAACAGTATCTCTTTATGTTTCCATTATAAGTCTTGTCAGTGTATTGCTAATTTATATACTGAGATATTATCTACGAATTCGAAGATAGAAAACGTGTGGAAACAAATGAAATAAATTCAGGAATTGGATTAATTGCAGGTCAAATAATTTCAGCAACTTTCATAGATTTACCAAATTAAAATCTTTAACATGGAAACTACAATTTCATCACCAGGTACTGGTGTTATAATTATTCAAACTTTAACTTTTATTTTATACATCGCTATATTAATTGGAGGAATTTATCTTGTTAGATCAATTAAATCAATAAAGAAGAGATTGGATGTGTTAGAAAAAGAAAAATAAAATAAAATAAACCGCAGAAAATCTCTGCGGTTTCTATTTTCTAATAATAAACATTTAGAGTTTTACTTGCAGCGTCGTAATTGTAAGGATAAGTTTTGGGAGGAAGAGACGTTTGGGCTCCAGACTCCGGCTGTCCTGTACTTAAGATCCATCTTGTATTATCCTGTGGACATATAATGGCAATATTATCTTTTACCTCAAGGGTTGTATTGCTATCGGGGCATAGATGTGGGGCATTCCTGTCATAGACTTTAAATCCGTTTGCTGTCCGGACAATAATCAATCCTCTTGTCCCTGACTGTTGCTCGTTGACATAAATCCAACCGTTGATATTGTTTAAAGCATAATAAGCAGGCAGGTTTAAATTAAGAGATACATTAATAGGAACATTGGGGAAACAGTTCACGGTATCTTCTCTGCTTCCACATGAGTTTATAGTTAAATTACTGGAAATCAATAAAATGAAAATGGATAAGATTGAAAAAGTTTTTTTCATTTCAATTTAAATTTTTATATATTTGTAAAAATTAAACGATTACAACACGAAAACATTGTCCGGCAAATGTCGGATTATTTTTTTATACTAAAACTAAATTTTGAAAATTATGGCAAGCTATGTTACTAAGGAGGGCCTAGAGAAAATGAAAGCTGAGCTGGAACAGTTGGAAACTGTGGAGAGACCCAAAATTACTCAGCAGATCGCAGAAGCAAGAGATAAAGGAGATTTATCAGAAAATGCAGAATACGATGCAGCTAAAGAAGCTCAGGGGATGCTTGAAATGAGAATTTCCAAGCTGAAAGATGTTATCTCTACTTCTAAAATTATAGACGAAAGCCAATTAGATACTTCAAAAGTTTCAATCTTAACAACAGTGAAACTTAAAAACAATGCTACCAAGCAAGAGCAGGTATTTACATTGGTACCGGATAACGAAAGCGACCTGAAGACAGGAAAGATTTCTGTGAACACACCTATCGCAAAAGGATTGTTAGGAAAAGCTATTGGCGAAATTGCTGAAATTACTTTACCTAACGGAAACAAACTGTCTTTCGAAGTATTAGACATCTCTTTATAGTCTGATACTCCTTTCTATTTCTGAACTTCTAAATATCTAACCTAAACTTCTGATAAAATGAGCACTATATTCACAAAAATCATTAATGGCGAAATTCCCTCTTATAAGATTGCAGAAAATGAAAACTTTATTGCATTCTTAGACGCAATGCCTTTAGTGAAGGGACACACTTTAGTAGTACCTAAAAAAGAAGTGGATCTGATTTTTGATCTTGAAAGTGAAGAATACAAAAACCTTTGGGGATTTGCCCAAGAGGTAGCCAAGAAGATCAAAACTGCAGTTCCATGTGTAAGAGTAGGAGTAGCAGTGGTAGGACTTGAAGTTCCTCATGCACACATCCATCTGATTCCTTTAAATAAGATGGAAGACATGAATTTCCGAAATGAAAGATTAAAATTAACGAACGAAGAATATACAGAGATTCAACACTCAATTATTAATTCTTAACAACCAGAAAATCGTAAAAAAGTAATTTTTTACGATTTTCTTTAACATATACATATATTATATCATATGAATTCCAACCAATGTTCTTTCTGTGGCAGAAAAAGAAATGAAGTACAGATGCTGATTTCTGGGCAGAATGGTTTTATTTGTGAAAATTGTATAGAGCAGGCACATGCTATCGTAAAAGATGGCGCATCAAAAACAGGATATTCACCTGCTAATAGTATGGAAGAGCTTAAAAAGCCAAAAGAGATCAAAGAATTTCTTGACCAGTATGTGATCGGACAAGATCAGGCAAAAAAGCAACTTTCCATTGCTGTGTATAACCATTATAAAAGATTGCTTCACGCTCAGGACGAAAACAGAGAAGTAGAGCTTGAAAAGTCAAACATTATCATGATAGGAGAGACAGGAACGGGTAAAACGCTTCTGGCAAAAACTATTGCAAGAGAACTGAATGTTCCTTTCTGTATCGTGGATGCTACTATTTTAACAGAAGCCGGATATGTAGGAGAAGATGTTGAAAGTATCCTTTCAAGACTTTTGATGGTAGCAGATTATGATGTGGAAAAAGCTGAAAAAGGAATTGTTTTCATTGATGAGATTGATAAGATTGCCAGAAAATCAGACAATCCAAGTATTACAAGAGACGTTTCAGGAGAAGGCGTGCAGCAGGGATTATTAAAACTGTTGGAAGGTAGTATTGTGAATGTTCCGCCACAAGGAGGAAGAAAGCATCCAGATCAGAAATATATCCAGGTAAATACCCAAAACATCTTATTTATTGCAGGTGGAGCTTTTGACGGGATCAAAGAGATCATCGAAAGAAGAATGAACAAGCAGGCAATTGGTTTCAGCTCTGAAAAAATCAATAAAACAGACGAAAACGAATATATATTAACAAATATTAATGCAATTGACCTTCGTACTTTCGGATTAATTCCGGAACTTTTAGGAAGATTTCCAATCATCACTTACCTTGATAAACTCACAAAAGAGACGTTGGTAAGAATCATGAAGGAACCTAAAAACTCTATTGTGAATCAATTTGTGGAACTTTTCAAAATGGATGGCACAAATTTGGTTATCACAGACGGAGCCATTGAAAAAATCGTAGAGGAAACTATTGAAAAAGGATTAGGTGCAAGAGGGCTTAGAGGGACCACCGAAAAAGTTCTAGAAGACTATATGTTTTCAATAGGAGAGGAGAAAGATATCATCTTAAATGAAGATAATGTTTTGATTAATAGATAAAATATTTTTTTTTTAAGAAAAATAATAATACCTTTGCGGGTGAAGATTGTATTAACACACAAATAATTTATACAATGAGAAAAAGTTTATTTGCTATAGGTCTTTTAGCAATTAGTTATTCTGTTCAGGCGCAGATACTATGTCATGTTGACACTAATGCTAATATGTATGTGAGCGAAGGCACCCTAGTTTATAGCGGTGGAGGTGTACAAACAAAGGGTAATGGCCTTTTGGACGTGCATGGAAATATCATGGTTGTAGGATCTGGTACAGATGCTTTTAAGACAATTGATGCTGCCGGTTCTGATAAGACTGACGGCGGAAATATCATCTTAAGACTTAATACCCCTGCTTCTTTTGCTACTTCCACGTATGGACAGTTGTACATCGACGGACTATCCCAGTCCAACATTACAGGTATTGTAACCAAAGAATACCGAACTACAAGTCATGGTTCCGGTAATTATTTTCAACAAGTTGCGTTACCTTTTTCGGGTAAAGCTTTCAATTCATTATCTGCAGAACTTGGGAAAACTTTCAATACCCAAAGAACAGGAACTGGCAGCAACCCTATTCTAAAGTGGGATAACGCTAATGCAGTTTCTGCACATTTTACAAATTTAGCATCTACTACTGCTGATGGTTCAGGATACTATATGCTGAAAGTTACCAATAACGACTGGAATCCAAGTGCTCCTGCAGGTGCAGCAACTGTTTTCAATATTAACGGGAAACCATATGCTCCCTTAGCTGGAACTGTAACATTGCAGAATGCTGGGAAATCTAATTTGGGACCTTCTAATGTCGTATTCGGGGTTGGTGGTAACGCTGTGAATTCTTACAACGAAAAGTACAACACTTATTTAGATGACAGTTTTGAGTTTACTACAAGCGCATGGGCTGGAACATTTGGTCAGAACTGGTATCAGTTTGGTAACCCCTTCCTTACCAATTTAGATTTATCTAATATTGGATATACTGAAAGTGTTACCGGATCAGACGGAAATGCAGTAAAAAATATCTGGGGTATTGAATACAACCCTGGTACTGTTGTGACACTTCCTGGAGGCTCTACTTATGCTACAGGTGCTCAGGTGGTTACTTATGTGGCTACAGGTGACGGGGTTGCTCCGGCAGTTGGGGATGTGAACCTGGATAAAATGGTTATCAAACCAATGCAGTCGTTTAAAATAAAGTTAAGAGATAATACAGCTCAGACTTTAGACTTTAATACACTGAGAAGATTCAAATCAACCGCAAGAACAGCAGGTACTCCAAATGGTGTAAATGCAGCTAAAATGGCTGGTAAGGGTACAAACAGTACAGTGAAGCAGCTTGGGGTAATTGGTCTTGATGCTAATGGTAATGAGATTTCCAGAACGTACTACGTGGTTTCTCCATCATTTACAACAGGACACCAGGTTTCTACTGCCACGACAGTTCAGGCTTCAGCAGGTACCAGAATTATCGGTACTTACGAAGAAGCATTGAATGGCGGATATGATAATAATTATACGAACTATTGGTTATATATTAACGAAGCTAATGAGGGTAACTTCCAAGGTAAAAATGTTAAGTTAGTTAACTACAAGCTTGATCAGGTTAAATCTTATAAGTTCGAGATCAGAGAAAATGCAGAACTTATTCCTGCTGGTGCACACCAGTTATCTTCAGGAATTGGTTTCTACTATAAAGCGGAAAATGGGAATTTAGTACAGGCTAAGCAGGGAGATGTTGTAGCTGTAACAAATGAAGAAGCTAACTTGTATTATGGTGAGCCAAGTAATAATACTTTAGCTACTAATAAAACAACTCCTAGTGTTTCCAGAACACTTGTTGTTTATGATCCATCTATTACAAATTACATTGTTAGATTTGATCCAAAATGGAAAAAAGCAGACATTCAAGTTTATGATATGAGCGGTAAACTGGTAATCTCTAAAAAAGCGGTTGAAACATCCAGAGATTTTGTAATCGAGCTTGATGGCTCAGTTAAAAATTCATATGTTGTAAAAATCGTTTCTGATAAGGGAGAAACTGTTAACACTAAAATCTTAAAATAAACCACATGAGAACTATTAATAAACTAGTCCTGGCATTTTTCCTATTTGCTGTATCTTTAGCAAATGCCGCTCCACCAATCCCAGGAGGAGGAGGAAATGGAGGAAATGGTACCGGATCACCTGCCTCACCAATTGATATGTATGTATATGTACTGGGTATCGTAGCAATAGGATTTATTGTTTACTTTACAAAAAAGTACAAAAGCGAAAAAGCATAAAATTTTATTAAAATAATATTAAACTCTCTGATTAGTCAGGGAGTTTTTTTATTTTTACTTTATGAAAAAGATTTATACGCTATCAGCGGTTTTGGCTGCATTTGCTTTACAGGCTCAATTTACTGTTACAATTCAGACTCCGGCAGATTTTAAAGACCAGGATGCTATTCTATATACACTTAACGGATCAAAAGATATTATTGTTACTAAAGAAAAGAGTAAGAATAGTACATGGACTTTTAAATATCCGGGGCATTATATGGGGATGATGAAAGTCTATTTTCCTGGCTCTAATAATACAGTAAGCTTTATTTCTGAAAATAAGAATGTCAATTTTAAATTGGATATTCAGAATAGCAAAGTAAAAGATGTTATTTATCTGGATGATGCCAATAATCTGATGAGCAAACAACAGGAAGGCTCCCAAAAGAAAGAGCTTATTTTACCGGCTTTAGCACAAATCAAAGAATATTACAAAGACAATACAGATTTTGGAAAAGCTCTGAAAACAGAAATTGACAGACTTTCCGGTGCTTCAGGTTCTATTGATGCTGCACAACATCCGTTTGTTGCTTATTATAATACGAATTACAGCAAGTTTCTTTCCAATTCACCCGATTCAACGAAGAAAGTAGATCAGGAAGAAATAATCAACTTTCTTGACAAATCAAATGATATGCTTGAAAGCTCATCCTTATTGAGACCTGTATTAGTAGCTTATCTGAATTCGGGAGGAAATGCCAATGTTACAGCATCTGTTGATAAATTGCTGGATCGTTTAAAAGTAGAAACTCCAAGAGGGCAGACTGTATTGTCAGAATTGATTGATATTTTTGATGTCTATCAGATGGATGAATACAAGAGCAAATATCTGTCTCTAGCTAAAAATCTTAAATGTACCATTACTGACAGGCTTGCTTCTACATTGAAATCGAATGCAAACATTGAAATGGGGGCTATTTTCCCTAATTATAAGTTCCAGTCACCTGTTAATACCACTGCAAAATCTTTACACGATATAAAGGCCGATAAAAAGGTGGTGGTATTCTGGTCATCCACATGTTCACACTGTGAAAGTGAACTTCCAAAACTTTTGGAAAAATATAATGATCTGAAATCGAAAAATATTCAGATTGTAGGACTGTCTTTAGATGTGGATAAGAATTCATATACCAAAAAAATTGCTGCATTTCCTTGGGTGAATGATTCAGAATTGAGAGGATGGAACAGTAGTTATACAGATTTATATAATATTCATGCAACTCCGACGTATTTTATTTTGGACGCTAACAATAAGATAATCAGCAAACCAGATCATGTTGGCGATGTTTTAGAATATTTTAAGGTAAAATAATTTTGGAGGTAAAGAAATATTTTCTATATTTGCACCACCAAAACGGCGAGGTAGCTCAGTTGGTTAGAGCGCAGGATTCATAACCCTGAGGTCACGGGTTCAATTCCCGTCTTCGCTACAATAAACCGCAATCATTGAATTATGATTGCGGTTTTTACTTTTAAAAGAATTACTCTTTTATCTTATAATTCTTTCACATGAATTTTATTTTTTCACGATTTCATTCTTTTGATGGAATATTAAGGGAATAATTATACTTTTTCAGCTTCATTGTAATGTTCGGCTAATTTTCATAATCAAGTAACACTATGATATTCCTTGTATTCGTTATTTTCTTGTCTTTTTTGAACGATCATGTTTTTTGCGATAAAAACCCCTTTGCTTAGATAGATTGTGGCTAGAATAGGCTGTTTAAATGAATGAGATTGATTGAGCTTCTGCAAAACATTATCAGTCGACTGGGAAATTTAAAAATACATAATAAAACCCCGTTTTACAATTTGAAAAACGGGGTTAATTTTTAGTAAAAGGTTCATTAAACCTGATATCCAAGTAACTTTCTGATTTGATAGAAGAATCTCTCAATCAGTCGCAGATCCTGTGTTACAATTTCTGCACTGCCTCTAAGCTCTTTATCGAATGTAAGTGTTTTGTTGTAGCTGGTTTTTAATCCTTTCGGTAAAATTACATCTACATAATAATTTCCTTTGTCATCAGGAATAAGTGATATATTCTGTACCTTTCCTTCTATGATACCGTATTCCTGGAATCGGTAATTGTCCAGTTTAATAAGTACTTTCTCACCAGGAGTTATTTTTCCTGAATTTGTGGTAGGGACTGACATTCTGCCCACTAACTGCTCTTTATTTTTAGGAAGAATAGAAAGGATGGGTTCTCCTACCTTTACAAACTGATTCTCTCCAAAGAACTGTTGGAAACTGGCAACCCCATCAGTGGATGAAATCACAAGATAATTCAGTTCCCACTGTTTTAAAGATTTTCTCAGCTGTTCAAGAAGCTGTAGAGTTTGTGAAGAGTATGTAATTCTGTCTTTTTCTGTATTAATTGCAGTTCCGCTTTTGGTCTTATTCAGATTGGAAATTCCTTCATCCATTTGGGATATGGAGATTTTAATATTCTCAAGGTTTTGCTGAGCCTGAAGATATTTGATTTTTTCATTTTCAAGTTCCATGGCTGAAATAACCCCTTGGTTGAATAGCTCCTGAGATCTGTTGAAGTTTTTCTTTGTCAGATCATATTTTATAGATTCCAGGTTCTTCTGCTGTTTCAAGGTAGCAATTCTTATTTTGTATTCTGAAATGCTCTGATTGGCGGCCAGGTTTTCTGGTGCATAAGGCTGTAGTCTTGTAAAAAGAGCTTCATCCTGAAATGCTTTTGCGAAACTGTTATATTCTCCCTGCAATTCACCCAGCTTAAATCTTGAAGCCTGGGCGATAGGGAAGGTATATAATTTATCAGGTGTGATAGAGTCTACCAGTTTTTTAAGCTCTAAAATGTCTTTGTAGTTAGCTGCAGACTGCATCACCATAAGAACATCATTCTTTTTAACTTCCTGATGATCTTTTATGAATATTTTCTCAATTTTGGAACTGGTTCGTGCTTCTATTTTCTCAGGAGGATTCTGGGAAGTTACAATAATAGGAGCCGGTACAAATTCCGGGTATTTTATAATGTAGCTCATTAAGAGAATTAACAGGAGGATAATAAATATCACTGTATTTCCCCAGCGGATCATCCAATGTGGTGGCTGGGTAAGAATATCCTGTACACTCTCGGAACGGAGTTCAATATTGTCTAAAACGTCTTCTTTCATTGTTTTGAGGTGAAATTTCCCCCAATATTTCAGGGGAATATAATTTAAATAAATGAGTAGTTTGCATCATACCTATTTCGGTGCTGAAGTATTTGCATCCGGAGGGTATTTTAAATTTTTCATTCTTAATATAATTCTCTAATAAGCTTTTCGAATTCTACTAGATACCATTAGCTGCCTAATTCAAGCTGATTTCTTACAAGTCTGTAATATTCTCCCCTTAAATCTACCAGATCGGCATGGCTTCCTTCTTCAACTACTTTTCCTTGATCCAGTACAATGATTTTATCAGCATGTCTTACCGTTGAAAGTCTGTGGGCAATCACCACTGCTGTTTTGCCCTTAAAGAACTGTTCAAGATTTTCCATAATCACTTTCTCATTATTGGCATCTAATGCAGAGGTAGCTTCATCAAATAAAATATATTCTGGAGATTTGTAAACAGCTCTTGCAATGAAAAGTCTCTGCTTCTGACCACCACTGACACCAACTCCTTCATTTCCGATCTTTGTATTATAACTTAATGGAAGGCTTTCAATAAAATCTTTAATATTGGCTATCTCTACGGCACGTCTAAGTTTTTGTTTATCTATATGATCTTCACCTACAGCAATATTATTGGCGATAGTATCATTGAATACATATCCTTCCTGCATTACAACTCCACAATGATCTCTCCAGTATCTTGGGGAAATATTTTTCATATTGGTATTTCCGATTCTGATTTCACCCTGGTCCGGATCATAAAATTTCATCAACAGTTTCAATAAAGTAGTTTTTCCACTTCCGCTGGCTCCCACAATAGCTGTGGTCTGTTGATAAGGAATCGTAAGGTTTAAGTTTTCAAAAACCGGAACGTCAGAACCAATATACCTGAATGACATATCTTTTATTTCGATATCTTGCTTCGGAACATCTGTGACGTACTGCTCATTTTTATCTTCTTCATCATCTTTATCATGGATTTCTCCTAATCTTTCAAGGGAAATTTTAGCATCCTGAGTTTGTTTAATAAAGTCGATAAGCTGAAGAAGCGGGCTGTTTAACTGTCCAATAATGTACTGAACAGAAAGCATCATCCCCAAAGTAAGATTTCCACTTAAAACAAGTTTAGCAGAAAGGAAACTCACCAGTATATCTTTCATCTGATTGATAAAGTTTCCTCCAACAGACTGCCATTGTTCTAATGAAAGAGATTTTATTCGGATCTTAAACAGTTTTACCTGAAGAAATTCCCAGTCCCATCTTTTTTGCTTCTCTGCATTATGCATTTTGATTTCCTGCATACCGTTGATAAGCTCAATTACTTTACTTTGTTCCTGAGATACCTGAGAGAATCTTTTATAATCAAGCTCTTTTCTCTTTTTGAGGAAAAAACTGATCCAGCCAATATATAATACGGCCCCTACAAGATAAACGATGAAAAGTCTGTAATCGTAAAATAATAATACAATACTAAAAATAATAAGGTTGACCAATGAGAATAATGTATTCAGCGAAGAGCTTGTAAGAAGCTGCTCAATTCTGTGATGGTCATTAATTCTCTGCATGATATCTCCTGTCATTCTGGTATCAAAGAAACTTATCGGAAGTTTCATTAATTTGATAAAGAAATCGGAAATGATCGAAATATTGATCCTTGCCGAGAGGTGAAGAAGAATCCAGCTTCGGATTGTCTCAATTCCCATTCTTCCCAGGAATAGCATAATTTGGGCAAGTAGAACTACATAGATAAAATTAATATCCTGATTCTGGATCCCGACGTCTACAATACTTTGGGTAAGAAACGGGAATATAAGGGAAAGTAAACTTCCACCTAAAAGTCCAATAGCCAATTGTATAACAAGTGTTTTATACTTAAAAAGATATTTGGACAAGAATGTAAAGCTTGCCTTACTCTCTTCAGCATCAAACTCTGTCTGAAAGAATGCAGGAGTAGTTTCAAGAATCAGTACAATTCCTTCTTCTGTATTTTCGTTGGCATTTTCTCCAATCCAGGACTTGATGAATTCTTCTCTGGTATAAGTAATCAATCCATAGCTGGGATCCGAAATATATACTTTGTTATTTTTGTCGATTTTATATACAACAACAAAATGGTTTTTATTCCAGTGTGCTACACATGGAAAAGGAACTTCTTCTGTTAGGGTATTGAAATCGATCTGGACACCCATTGACCGGAATCCAAGATTTTCCGCGGCATCGCTCAGCCCAAGAAGGCTGCTTCCTTCCCGTGTTGTTTCGGAAAGGTTACGAATCTGCTGCAGAGATATACTTTTACCATAATACTTACTGACGATTCTCAGGCATGTAGGGCCACAATCTTTGGTATCTGGTTGCTTATAAAAAGGAAACTTTTTTTTCAAAACTACTACTCATTATAAAATGCCGTCAATAAATGACGACATTTTTGCTTTAATTCAATTATAATTCAATGAAATGGTAAACTGGAAAAGTCCCATTGATCACCGTTTTTCTACTCTTTTACATCTTTTCAGATGGTTATTTTGTTTTTCCTAAGATAGTGAAATTTTTAAATGAATGAGATTTATTTACTAGATCTCATCATCCTCTATTAATTCATCAATAAAGAATAAAATATCTTCACGATCATACTTGTCTGGAAACTGATATCCATTGATGATAAAGATAGGAGTGAAGCTTAATCCTGCGTTACTGTTTTCTATGGACATCTCTACTAATGGATTGAGATTTTCTGAAGTTACCTTTCCTCCGGAGAGCACATTGATTTTGCTTTCATCCTTAGTTTCAAACCATTCTTCTACAGCATGTAGAAATTCTTTTTCGGGCTTATTATGATAGATATGAGTTAAATCTGAAATAAGCTGAGTGTATTTTTCTGGAGCTCTGTCTGGGCTGTAATTGAATCTCATCTGTAGTGAAATATTCTCCGGATATTTTTCCAAAAGTCCTTCCACAAGCTTATGCGCATCTTTACAGAAACCACAATATGGGTTGGAAACGATAGAAATACGAAGCTTGGCATCTTTTTTTCCAACTGCAAAAGTTTCAGTATCCTGGAATTCTATTTTTGGATTTTGCTCCATCTGGTTTTTGAAAAGTTCATAGTTTCTCTTGAATCTGAGATTTTTTGCATTCGATTTTTGAAGAGCTTCTTTTTGTTCAAGAAGAGTGTTGAAATAGATAACTGCAGAAAATACAAGAGCCCAAAGAATAACAGTCAATAAAAGAGCTCCCACACTGAAAGACAGATTCTCAAAAAATAAACTGCTGATTACAATTTGTCCAACCAGAATTGAAATAATCAAAAGACATACTCTACAAAATGTTTTTTCTACAAATGCCTGGATGTATAAAGAATATCCGATGGCAATTACAGAAACGAATGTGAAACCTTTTACGATATACGCTGTTGCCGGTAAGAACAGACCTAGTACGGCAAGTCCTGCAAAATAAATCAGAGAAAAATCTGCAAATTTTAAGCCCAGAATACTGGTTTTATCCTGTTTGATGATCTTATCACACGAGTTGGCTGTCTGACTTGCTGCAGCACCTCCGCCTCCACATATACTTCCAATGACAGTAGAGGTATTCCCGAATTTCTGATTGAAAATTTCCAGGGAAATATAAACTCCTGCTAAGGAAAGTACATTAAATAGAGCTTCGTAAATGGTTTGGCTAATAAAAGAATAGGCAAGAACAGTTGCAAAAATAATATAAAGAACCGGTTTGAAATTGAAAGCCAGTTTACTTTCTGCATTTTCTGTTTTCTCAAACAACAGTACAAAATCTGTTGATTTATTATAAAGTTCTTCTTTACCGAAGGTTTTTGCTTTTCTGAATATACAGAATAATTGCTTCCTGCCTTTTTTACCAGGGAAAATGAATTCTCAACAATCGCAATAAATTCTTCCGGAAGTTCATCCCAATATTCTTTGTCAAGTTCGTAAGCGTCATTTTTTACTCCCATAAAGTTGAGTGTATCACTAAATGCCAGTGCAGATGGATAATTGGGATGGGAATTGAACTGGAAAATAAATTCCTGTTTATCGAGTTTTAGATGGTTAATTAGTTTGTCAAAAATCATATTAATATTTTTATCTAAAATACACAGATGTTTTAAATATACAAAAAAAAATCTCCTTTATTAGTGAGATATAAACGGATGTTGGTAGATTTTATTTGATCTTCAGTATTTTATTTTCTTGAATCCGGAAATGGAAAGCAGATTTTGTAATATGGCTTTTGTATTATTTCTTTGTGTAATTGATGTTTTTAGTATTTTAAACGGTAACATTTTACGAAGGTAAGATCCATTTCCCACAGGCAGGTATTCTAAAGTTTTCATGGTTAAGTGTACATTAAATGTTGCCTGTGGGAAGTAAAGGATCTTTTTAAAACAAAGTATTTCGTGTTTTTACCTGGGGCAAAGATGCATTCATAACGCTGGGAATGCAAGAAAGGGATGTCGGAATTGATAAATTTTGGGATGTTTATTAGCGGGTTTTTAATAAAGTATTAAATTAATATTTTGATTTTTAATACTTTATGTTTTCTGTCATGAAAATGTATTAAAAACTAAAAAAGTGTAATATTGTGCCTTTAAAAGAATATATGCGCAAGGCTTTTTTTATGTTTCTGTTGATGTTTGCTGAGAATTTCTGCTTTTCTCAAAGCATCAGTGGATTTCATATACCGGATTCATTACAAAATAAAAATGCTGACCAATTACAGAAGGCTTATGATAGGACCTTTCGTATCGATAATAATAAAGCAGAATTCTATGCCAATGTTATTTTAAGTAAAGGTAAAAAGCAGAAAAATAATGATCTGATCTATGACGGCTATTACAAACTGGCTCACAGTAAAGGTTTAAAATCGGAAAACGGACATCCTTACGCGGATACGCTCATCAGGATTACCCAGTATGTGAATACCAGGGATTACCCTGCGAAGGCTCATATTATTAAAGGTATCCTGTTCAATTATGAATCCAGATACGGGGAGGCCTTAGATCAATATGTTCAGGCAAAAAAATTAGCTGGTAAAAAGAACCCGGATCAGTTTTTTTATGTGAAAAAACTGGTTGGTATTTTAAAATCGGCAACGGGTGAAGATCAAGAAGCTCTTCCTCTGTTTCTGGAATATTACCAGTATGAGAAGGAAAAAATGCATACTGATAAGAGAGATGTAAAAAGCTATATCGGATCTATTTTTTCTGTAGCAAACAGCTATAACAAAAACAAGCAATATAATAATGCCTTGCCTTACATCCATTTGGGAATTGAAGAATGTAAAAAATTTAATGACTATACCCATTATCCTTATCTGATCTCTTCCTTAGGAATAGCTAATTATTACTTGAAAAACTATAAGGAATCTTATAATAATCATTTGTTGGCTGAGCAAAAATTCAAAAAAAACAATGATGACTGGAACCTTGGGATTACTTATTATTTTCTAGGTAAAATCAATGGTGATCTTCACAAGGAAACTGAAGCGGTGCGTTATTTCACAAAATCAGATTCTATCTTTTCAGTGTCTAAAAAGTTTGATCCGTTTATGAGAAACGGATATGAGTTTTTAATTGATTATTACAAGAAAAAAGGAGATAAGGAAAATCAGCTGAAATTCATTAATAAACTTGTGGCGACGGATAGCTTTCTTACTAGTAGTAATCAGTATTTGTCCAAAGAGATTTATAAAAAATATGACACACCGGCTTTGCTGGAAGAAAAAGAAAGACTTATTGATGAATTGAACAATAAAAACTCTACCCTTTATTTTGTTTTGTGTGGTGGTGTTTTAGTATTAGGTGCTTTATTCTTTTTACTTATCCGGAACAGACGAAATGCAAAACACTATAAAAAACAGGCGGACCACCTTTTAGAAAAATCAAGATTAATGGAAGTTTCTGCTGTAAAGATTGATCAGCTCGCAGAGAAAACAAAAGAGCAAAAGGCTAAAAATATTCTCCCGGACAAACAGCTGCAGGATATAAAAGTGAAACTGGAGGCATTTGAACTAAATAAAGATTTTTTACGTAAGAATATAACGGTAGACAGTTTGGCTAAAGATTTTAATTCAAACAGAGATTATCTGTCAAAGTCAGTGAATGAGCTTAAGGCAAAGAACTTTTCACAATATCTGAATGAATTGAGAATTAATTATATTGTAGAAGAGCTCAATCATAACGAGAAAATACGAAAATATACCATTGCAGCTATAGCTGATAGTATAGGTTATAATAATTCGGAATCGTTTTCCAATGCATTTAGAAAAATTACAGGAACACTGCCTTCCTATTATATAAAACTATTACAGAAACAGAGAATAAATTAAGTAGTCTACAGAAAAATGTGTACGATATTGATCAATTTTGGTAGACCTGTTTTCTTTAAATCGTATAAAAGTATTTGTTTTGCCTACTAAAATATATAATAATCTAAAGTGCACAGTATGGGAAGTCGCATGGCTAAAGAGCTTTTTTTAACAAAGATAGTGTTGTTGAGTCTGGTATTGTTTTCAATGAGTTTTCATTCTCAGCAGTATTATTTTAAATCTAATCCAAATATAGAGGGAAGTCTTTTTTATAACGAGATCAAAAAACTTAATAAAGAAGTTTTAAGAGATTATAAGGACAAAGACAAAGCTATATTTAACGACAACATATTCCGGCTGCATATCCTTGATGGAGATTATCAGAAAGGGATTTATTATTTAAATGAAATTAAAAATAATCCGGATTATGCCAATCTTGACTACAGAGAAATTATCGGACTTTCATTTGAACTGTATGCATTGTCAAAATCAGCCCCGGGGCCAACTCCTTATAATGAAAAATACAGAAAAGTTTTTGAACAAAAAATTAATGCCCTGCCAGAGAAAACGAAAATGTATGTTAGCAGTTTCTTCAGGTCTACAGAAAAGGATCTAAAAGACAAAGTAGTAAATGTCCTGAAAAAAAGCATAAAGAATGACAGCATTTCTCTGGCTGATGCCGTAAAACTGTGCAGGCTGTATACTTCGTACCTTGTCGTAAAAGAAACAAATCCTGTTGTGCTTCCTTTCATCAAAAAAGCAGAACAGCAGCAGTTTGAAATTAAAGATAGTATTGTCATTAAAAGCAATAAAGGGAATGAGATTTCTTTACAGATGATCAGGTATAAAGGATCTGAGGCCAAGGTTCCTACCATATTGAATTTCGGTATTTACAGAGGAAGAAAAATTGATTACGCTGAAAAGTTAAATGCCATGAAAGGCTACGTTATTGTATATGCTACCAGCAGGGGAGTGTACTTAAGTAAAGACAATCTTGCACCATTTGAATTTGAAACGGAAGATGTTAATGAAGTCATAGACTGGATTATTAAACAATCATGGAGTGACGGAAAAGTAGGAATGGCCGGAGGAAGCTATAACGGATTCAGTCAATGGGCTGCTGTTAAAAACATGCATCCAGCCCTGAAAACAATTGTTCCGTCAGCATCCGTAGGTTTTGGAATAGATTTTCCGATGGAAAATAATGTCTTTAATACTTATATGATCAGATGGCTGGAGTATGTTTCCAGAAGCCGTTATGTAGATTATGATGATTCTGATACATTAAAATGGCAGAGCCTTGTTAACAAGATGTATACAAATGGTACGGCATTTAAAGATCTGGATAGTCTTAATGGAAATAAGAATGTTTTTTTTCAGAAGTGGGTGCAGCATCCATCGTTTGATACATTCTGGACTTCTAAAATACCTTATAAAAGAGACTTTGCAAAAGTCAATATTCCGGTTTTGACATTTACCGGATATTATGATGATGACCAGAGGGGTGCCTTTTATTACTACAATGAACATTATAAGTATAACAAAAATGCTGATCATTATTTAGTTATTGGTCCTTACGATCATTACGGAGCGCAGGGTTCTATTAAAAATAACCTGAGAGGATATACCATAGATCCGGCTGCCAATATTGATCACAATACCTTATCCTATGAATGGTTTGATTATATTTTGAAAGGAAAGAAAAAGCCCGGTTTCTTAAAAGGAAAAGTAAATTACCAGGTGATGGGAACCAATCAATGGAAAAGCGCTGGAAATATTGATGAAATAAGTAATAAAAAATTAAAACTGTTTCTCAGCAGATCAAAACTGCAGGAAGTAAAACCGGCTTTAGATAATACCTTACAGACGATCAGTTTCACAAATAGGAAAGATACGTTGCAAAATTTCGACAGGTATAAAATAATGGATATGGCAATTGATCCCGCTGTTTTAAAAGATAAACTTGTTTTTGAAAGTGATGCATTGCAGGATCCTGTGGAGATCAATGGCAGTTTCACCGGAAATCTGAAAGTTACCATCAATAAAAAAGATATTGATGTTAAAATAATCCTCTATGAGCTAACTTCTAAAGGGGAATATATTCAGCTTTCTAGCTACTTAGGGCGGGCAAGTTATGCAAAAAATAAGGAGAAAAGACAGTTGCTTGTTCCGGGCAAAATATCTGAGATTCCTGTTAATAATACCTATTTCGTCAGTAAAAAAATAGAAAAGGGCAGTAAGCTGATTATTGTTTTGGGGGTCAATACATCTCCCTTCGAACAGATGAATTATGGAACCGGAAAAGATGTTAGCCTCGAAACAATGGCTGATGCTAAAGAGCCTTTGGAGATCAAATGGTATAATGACAGTTATGTGGAAATTCCTATTTTGAGACAATAAACGGAATAGATATAAAAATGAATGGATTTTTATATCAGAATATCCTGTGATTTTGAAGTTCAGATTTTTAGAAATATCATATAAAATACTGAGGATAACTCCAACTTTAAAGCATAGAAAATAAAGCTGAGAAATAATATTTTTTATTTAAACAAATGTTTTATTTTGTTATTATTTTATAGCTTGTAGTGGGTTTTGCCCTTGTTTTGTTTATTAAATTTCGCTATTCTATGTAATTTGTAACAAACAGAAATGAACTCAAAAAAACTTAAAAAATCATAAAGTTTTCATAAAGTTTTAAAAAAGGAGGGAAATGTTTTTGTATTTATAAAATATGTCGTACTTTTACATCGCCTTGAATGAGGGAACAAGTCAAGGTAATAAATTTTTTTTCATCATTTGTGTTTTTAGAATCGTATCGCCTGATACGATTCTTTTTTTATTTATGATTCATAATTTAAGAGCAGATCAATAAAGTAAGAATAGGTAACTGAGCCTTCTTGTTGATTACTTTTCAGAAACAGGTTATTGGTAAATCCAAAGAAGTCATCCAACCATCCCTGATGCTGAAAAACAAAACTTTTTTCATAAGCACGGTCTCTTTTCATAGCTGGAGAGTACTGATGAAGAATATTCTTTACAAAGTGTGGGTCTTCCTCCACAATGAACCTTAAAAGACTTTTTAAAGTGAAAAATTCAGTACTGTATCTCAACTCCTGATTATCGGAATGAATGCCTATTAAATACCCTACGAAATTAGCTTCCTGCTCTCTGGCAAAACCCAGTTGATGCGAACTTTCGTGAGCTGTTGTAAAGGGAATGAATGTATGAGGTAATTCACTGTTAAACTGAGCTTCAGCAGTAAAAGGATTATAGTATCCCAGAATTCCTGTAAAGTTCATTACTTTTTTGAATAAACTGGGCTTGATATCCAGAAGTTGAGGAGCTTTTTTATCTGAAATATAAGAAGGCAGTTTGGTGTGTTGGTACAGGATTTCCTTTTGTATATCCGTAAGGTTGGTGATGATAAAAACACCATTTTTATCCTCATGAACATACTGTCTGGTTTGCTTACATTTTTCAAGATAGATAAGGGCTAATTTTTTTGCCTTATTCATATTGGGCTCCTCCTGACTGGAAAGTTTTTTAATAATTGGAGTCTGGAAATACAGCATTCCCCAGAAGATTTGATAAATAAAATAAAAAACATTTATAATAAGAAGAATCCTTATCAGTGAATCATTTCTTCGCTGTTTACTGAATGAAGTAATCAAATAGTATAAAAGAAATATTCCCAATAGAATATAAATCAAATCTCCAACAGAAAACGGAACCCAGCTGAACAGCATCTGATGAAACTCTTTCTGAAGTTCAAAAAAACTTTCAAAAAAAGAAATCATCACTTTGGATTTTGAGAATCCATAAAACAAAAGAAATTGGGCAAGTAATACACCTGCCCAAAATCTCTTTTTCTTATATATATTTGTTATTATATTAATGACCACTGCCTTTGGATATTTTATCAAGATCAATGCCCTGGGCTTTCAGAATCCCACTTACACGGATCGCATAGAATGCAAGATAAGCAAAACAAATCACCCCTACGATATAACTGAAATGAATATTGGTAATATCTGCAATATAACCCTGTATAAAGCTTACAATACCTCCACCCATAATCATCATAATAAGGTATCCTGAACCCTGATTGGTATGCTTTCCAAGTCCGTTGATAGCCAATGCGAAAATACAAGGCCATAAAGTAGAGCAGAAAAGACCTACACTGGTAAATGCATATACAGATACCATTCCTGTAGTGAACATCCCTATAAGTAGAGCTGTGATCCCTGCCAGAGAGAAGATCAGAAGCATTCTTGCCGGGTTTCCTTTGCTTAAAATATCACAGATAATCATTGCGATAATGATAAACCCATATACATAGAACGGAGAAAGATCATGATCGGCAATAGCGTTTACCAATAAAAATACACCGAATGCAAGATAAGGAGCTAAGAATCTTAAGATCTTTTTGAATCCAGCATTGACGTCAAATGCTTCTACAGCACCTGTCCAACGGCCAATCATTAATGATGCCCAGTATAAAGAGATGTAAGGGGCTACCTCTTTCGTTTCAAATCCCAAGCTTTTTTCCATATACGCCGGAAGGTTACTGGCTGTGGAAACTTCTACGCCTACATAGACAAAAATAGCGATCATTCCCATCACCAGCTGAGGATACTGGAATGCTGACTTTCTATGTTCTCCCGGAGTTGTATCATCGGTGTCCTCAGTGTTTGTTGGAGTTACTGCAGGAAGGGAAGAGAATTTAAGCATTAAAGCTACCAGAGCAAAAGCTGCTCCTAATATCAGATAAGGTGTTTTTACACTTTCTATACTCGCTTCAGTATTGGCTGCGCTTGCAGAACCAAAAATAGCAAATGCAACGATAAGAGGTCCAATAGTAGTTCCTAAGTTATTAATCCCTCCTGCCATTGTTAGCCTCTGAGATCCCGTTTCCGTAGGACCTACTTCAATAGCAAGCGGATTAGCAACAATCTGCTGAAGAGAGAATCCTAAACCTACAATAAATAACCCTGAGATCATTAAAGGGAAAGAATGCATATTGGCAGCCGGGTAGAACAATAAGGTTCCCAATGCGGAAATCAGAAGCCCCACAATAAGACCATTCTTATATCCGATTTTATTGATCAAATCCTGTTTAAGGCTCTTTGATACAAGCATATAAATTAAAGAACCTACAGTATACGCTACATAAAAGCATATCTGTACAAGCATACTTTCAGTTTGGGATAGATTGAAGGCTTTTTGGAAAACAGGGATCAGAATATCATTACTGGCTGCTACAAATCCCCAAAAGAAGAATACAGTAACCAACGGAATGAATTGGGCCCAATTGGTTTGTTTAGAATAATTTGACATATTTATTATAGATTTCACAAACAAATATAACTATTTCCTTTCAACGGAATACCTGATTAAGGTTTTTTTTATTTTCTCATAAGCCTCTGCCTTTAAGTCTTTTGGCGAATCTGTAGGCTCAATGATTCCGTTAAAATATACCTTTACTCTTCCGGGAAAGCCTTTTGAGTTTTCAAAAGGGAACATTTCCTTGAGTCCCACAAAGGTATAAACAGCTATAGGAGAATGATGTTTTGAAGACAGCATAAATGCACCGTCCTTAAAATCATCCAGGATAATCGAAGTATCATCTGGCACACCGCCTTCAGGAAAAATCGCGATACTGTTGCCTTCTTCCATTTTCTCAGCACACCTGCGGTATACATCTGCACGACTTTTTGCACTGGCTCTGTCTACCATTACACATATCCTTTTATATATGGTTCCGAAAATCGGAATTTTTACCAGTTCTTTTTTTCCTACAAAGCAAATCGGATGATCAGGGAAGAGCATGCATACAAGCATAATATCCATAATGGATGTATGATTGGAGATAAAGACGTAAGGTGTATTCTTGTCTTTTTCCTGTTCTGAAAGTTTAATTAAATCATACCTGAAGCCCATTCCGTAAAACATGCCAAAACACCAGAGTCTGACAAGTTTGTAACCGTATTTATAATGCTTTTTATTAAAGGATAAAATGTAAACGGGGATTCCAATGCTGACTGTCAGAAAAAATGCCAACAGAAGCAACCAGAATCTCCAGAGATAATTTAAAATTTTTGTCACAGCTTAACCGTTAAAAATTACTTTCTTCTTTATCGAATAATTCAGAATGGAAACCAGCAATATTGCTGCAATTTTGCTGATCATTTCCGGGCTCAAGGTATAAAAAAATAAATTGATATTATCTTTAAATATGAAACTATAGAATATTTGGAAAAAGCCTAAGCTGAGTAATGTTGAAAAAAAGGAGACCACCATAAAATAAGCAAACTCTTTTCTCTTTGAATGTTTTCCTCTTTCAAATACAAACCAGATGCTCAGAAAGTAATTGGTAATAATACCGCAGCTTGTGGAAAAAATGTTACTTAAAGGATAATGTACTCCATAAAAGTTGGTTTCCTTTACAAAGAAGTGCGGAAGATAGGTGCTGAAAATCTTAAAGCTTCCTATTTCTACAATGGCACTCAGTCCTCCTGCAATGATGAAGAACAAAACCTGTTTCTGGCGTAAGAGTATTTCTTTCATTTAATGATTATAAAACTAAAAATGTTTGTACATATTGGATAGCATACCGGGCGGGTTTATATCTCAGCAGATAAACACCTCAGCGAATTCCCTCTGATACTAATGGTTTTGAAATCTCAATAATCCCATGGCTTTACAATATGAATATGCAAATTTATAACTATATGTTAAACACTGAAAAAAGTTGTTAAAATATTTTTTTTAATAAAAATTATTTCTAATTTTAATATTCAGAATGATGTAATTAAGACCTGATAATAAATTCATTTTCAACTCCTTGTGTTGATGGTTTTTTCTATCTTGTAGTGCGCGGTTAAGCGTATATACTCCAAACATTTTATGACCCATTTTTTAATAATATTTGTATGAAACGTCAAAACAAATACAGAAAATTCCAGCTTCAACAGAAAAATATTGAGGCTCTTGAGAAAGAAAATTCCCGCTTCAAAAGAGTGTATTCAGAATATGAAAATATGTCAGACGAATTGTGGAATCTTGAAAACTCCAGCGGAGAACCGGTACCTGATGATTTTATCAATGCAATGGTATTACAGACTTCCTATCTGGAAGATGAAATAGAAGATTGGCTTATACAATTCAACGAAAAAAAAACACAAATCAAGCATTAATGATTTTAGACAGCTTCCAGGTTGTTTTTAAACGCTAATTGAAGATAAATTCATAATTTAGCACCCTTAAATTAAAATCTAAAATATGGTTGCTATTGTAGATAGTGGTTCTACTAAATCGGATTGGGTAATACTTGATGACTTTAAGAAAGTTTTTCTGAAAACAGAAACAATCGGTTTCAATCCGAATTTTATCAACAGAGAACTTATCGCTCCTGAAATACAGAAGAATAGCAATCTGATATCGGTTAAAAATTCAATTACCAAAGTCTTTTTTTATGGTTCCGGATGCGGTGTGAAGAAAAACTGCGAGACCATAGAGGAAGAGCTGAAAAAGGTTTTTGGAAAAGCAGAGATTATTGTGAAGGAAGACCTGATGGCTGCGGCCTATGCGGCATACAGTGGGAAACCTGCTATTGTGTGCATTCTTGGCACAGGATCAAATTCCTGTTTTTTTGACGGTGAAAATGTAAAGATAGAACTGCCTTCACTAGGATTCCTGATTGGGGATGAAGGAAGTGGAAGTGCTATCGGAAAGCAATTGGTGCGCAGATATTTTATGAAAAAACTGCCTGCAGATCTTCATAAAGAATTTGAAGCAGATTATCAGCTTACCGTGGAAGATGCATTGAAAAATATGTATCATACTCCGAGGCCAAACGCCTATCTGGCGAATTTTACCAAATTTGTAATCGAAAGAAAAGATCATCCTTATTTCAAAGACATGGTTTTTGAGGAAATGAAAAGTTTCTTCGAATATCAGGTTCTTCCTTATGAGGAAGCGCATGATGCCGAGATCAATTTTATCGGTTCCATCGCTTATTATTATGAAAATACATTACGTTCTGTAGCTACAGAACTTAATTTAAATGTGGGACATGTTGTGCAGAAACCAATTGAAAGCTTAGTAGATTACCACATTAAATATATACTTTAACAAAAAACAAAATTTTATGTCAAGTAACAACAATCGTGACGAAAAGAACTTTAGCCAGGCAGCGCTAGATTATCATAAAGCAGAACCCAAAGGAAAAATTGAAGTGATCCCATCAAAGCCACACTCTTCTCAAAGAGATTTATCATTGGCTTACTCTCCGGGAGTAGCGGTTCCTTGTATGGAAATTCATGATAAGCCGGAAACTGTATATGATTATACAGGAAAAGGAAACCTGGTAGCAGTAATTTCTAACGGTACTGCCGTACTTGGACTGGGAGATATCGGTGCTGAGGCTTCAAAACCGGTAATGGAAGGGAAAGGGCTTTTATTCAAGATCTTTGCAGATATCAACGTTTTTGATATTGAGATCGATGAGAAAGATCCGGATAAATTTATTGAAATTGTAAAAGGGATTGCTCCTACTTTTGGAGGTATCAATCTTGAAGATATTAAGGCACCTGAAGCTTTTTATATAGAACAAAGACTGAAAGAGGAATTGAATATTCCTTTGATGCACGATGACCAGCATGGAACAGCCATTATCTCGGCGGCTGCATTGATCAACTCTCTGCAGATTGCCAATAAAGATATTGATAAAGTAAAAATGGTGGTGAACGGAGCTGGAGCTGCAGCTATTGCATGTACCAAACTTTATATTTCATTAGGATTGAAAAAAGAAAACGTCCTGATGTGTGACAGTAAAGGAGTAATCAATCATAAAAGAGAAAACCTTACTCCTGAAAAACTGGATTTCATCGCTCAGACAGATATCGAAACATTAGAAGATGCTGTAAAAGGATCTGATGTTTTTGTTGGATTGTCAAAAGGAAACGTAATGACTCCTGAGATGTTGCAGAGCATGAATGAAAATCCTATTGTATTTGCTCTTGCCAACCCGGATCCGGAAATTGCTTATGACCTTGCACTGGAAACCCGTAAAGATGTGATCATGGCAACGGGAAGAAGTGATTATCCTAACCAGGTAAACAACGTATTGGGATTCCCTTATATCTTCCGTGGAGCATTGGATGTACAGGCTACAGGAATTAATGAAGCCATGAAACTGGCTGCTGTACACGCTATTGCTGATCTTGCAAAAGAACCGGTGCCGGAAGCTGTAATTTTAGCATACAATGTTCAGAATCTTCAGTTTGGAAGAGAATATTTCATTCCGAAACCATTTGATAACAGACTGATCACAAAAGTATCAAGCGCTGTGGCAAAAGCAGCTATTGAAAGTGGTGTTGCCAGAAAAACCATTACGGATTTTGATGAATACGAGCACCAGCTTTTAGACAGAATGGGCAGAGATGAAAGATTGGTAAGAATGATGCAGAGCCGTGCAAAATCCAATCCGAAAAGAATTACCCTTGGAAATGCAGAAGAATACAATGTATTGAAAGCTGCCCAGATTCTTTATGAAGAAGGAATTGCTTACCCAAGCCTTTTAGGAGATAAAAAATACATCAAGGAGCAAATGGAGCGTTACGGAATTACTCTGGATGTTCCTATCATTGATCCAAGTGATGACGATCAGAAAGAAAACAGAAAAAAATACAGAGAAACTCTTTGGAAACTTCGTCAGAGAAAAGGAATGAACGAGTACAAAGCGAAAAGATATGTACGCCAGAGAGACTATTTCGGGCCTTTGATGCTGAAGCATGGTGATACGGATGGACTTATTGTAGGATTCTCTAAAAACTATACTTCCGTTTTACGTCCTGTTTTAGAAGTTATTGAAAAAGATAAAGGAGTAGATAAAGTAGCGGCAATGATGATGATCCTGTCTGAAAAGAAACCTATTTTCTTTGCAGATACTTCTATCAACCAAAACCCTACAGCAGAAGATCTTGTGAATATTGCTAAAATGGCAGAATTTACAGTAAAATCTTTTGCCATTGAACCAAGAATTGCAATGCTTGGATTTGAAAACTTTGCTGCGATTTCTGAAACATCCAAGAAAGTAGCGAAAGCAGTAGGAATCCTTCATGAAAAATATCCGAAAATGGTTGTGGATGGTGAAATTCAGCCAGACTTTGCAATGAATGCAGATCACTTGAGCGATTATCCATTCTCAAAATTAGGAACTACTCCGGCCAATACATTCATCTTCCCGAATCTGGAAAGTGCAAACCTTTCTTACAAAATCCTGAGAGGAATGAAAGTAGCACAGGTTATCGGACCTATCTTAATGGGATTAAAGCAGCCGGTACACGTACTTCAGATGCGTTCGAGCGTTGATGAGATCGTAAACCTTGCTACCATTGCTGTTCTTGATGCTCAAAGGAGAGAAAAGAAATCGTAATATAGAATGAGCGGTATAACTGGAAACAGTAATCCCTCTCTCTTATTTAAAAAATGACACTGTAAACCGTGTTCAGATAGTAAAAAGACTCCATATTTTGGAGTCTTTTGTTTTTCTGTTAATTCCTTGAATTCTTATTTGAAATTTAAGTTAAAAATCATTCGTACATCAAATGAAAACATTAATTAGTTTAAATTGCTATATTTGGGAGTTTTAAAAATTAATAATGATATTTTCTTTACAAGGCACTGTTCAAGAACTTACGCCTACCTACGCTGTCATCAATGTTCAGGGAGTTGGTTACTATGTGGGAATCAGTTTGATGACCTCACAGACGCTGGTTTTGAATCAGCAGACCTTTTTATTTATTCAGCAGATCATTCGTGAAGATGCTCATCTTCTCTTTGGATTTAACACACGTTCAGAAAAAGAAATGTTCAATCTGTTAATAAGCGTTAATGGAGTAGGAGCTGTTTCAGCCCTTATTCTGTTGTCAACATTAAGTCTTGATGAGATTGCTTCTGCTATACTTTCCGGAAACAGTGCATTGATCCAAAAAGCAAAAGGAATTGGTGCAAAAACTGCCGAAAGAATTATTGTGGATCTTAAAGATAAAGTACAGAAATACAGCGATCCAAACGCGAATATTTCTGTGATGGTGGATAATAAAATTAAGGAAGAATCGTTATCTGCATTAGAAGTTTTAGGCATTCCTAAACGAACAAGCGAGAAGATTGCGGATAAAATTATCAAACAAAATCCAACCATCTCGGTAGAAGAATTGGTTAAACAAATCTTAAAAAACATTTAACATTTGGTGGCGAATATTAAGCATCTTAACATATTTTTGTTCCTGTCGTTCCTGTGTATGTCTGTGAGTGCTTTTGGGCAGGCACAGAAAGATACAGCGATCATAAGAAAACAATATGAAGTGGCCGACCCTACGAGGTATGAAGCCTATTACGACATAAAAACAGGGATGTACTATGTATATCCAAAAATCGGAAATACCATTACAGGTCCTCCTACAGCCATGTCTCCGGAAGAATATAAAGAATATATGCTTGCCAGTCAGACCAGAGCTTACTATAAGGAAAAATCAGATAAGTACAATCTTCTTTTCAGAAAAGATAAATCAGATGCAAGGAGAAAAGGACTTATTCCTTCTGTAATGATCAATAACAAGCTTTTCGAAACCATTTTCGGTGGTAATAAAATTGAAATCATCCCTTCAGGGTATGCATCCCTGGATTTTGCAGGACTTTACCAGAAAATAGATAACCCAATGATCCTGCCTCAGAACAGGACCAGTTTTACCTTTGATATTGATCAGAGAATTCAGTTGGGATTATTGGGAAAAGTAGGGGAAAACCTTCAGTTAAAGGCCAATTATGATACCCAGAGTGGTTTTGCTTTTGAAAACAGAATGAATCTTGTATGGCAGGCAAAAGGAAGCTGGAAAGATCTTCAGAGCAAAGGGCTTGGAAATGTAGATAAACCTAATGAAGGAGGAGAAGATAAAATCATCAAAAGAGTTGAATTTGGTAATGTAAACATGCCGCTTTCAACCAGCCTTATCCGTGGTTCACAATCACTGTTCGGGGTGAAAACAGAATTCCAGTTAGGAAAAACATTTGGAACCGTAGTTCTTTCCCAGCAGCAGGGTGAAGCCCGTAATATTGTAGTACAGGGTGGTGGTGTGATGAACAATTTTAAAGTCAACGCCATTGACTACGAAGAAAACCAACACTTCTTTATAGGACATTATTTCCTGAATAAGTATGATGATGCCTTACTTAATTATCCGCAGATCAACTCAACCATCAACATTACCAGAATGGAAGTCTGGGTATTGGATCAGGGGAACAGTAATCTGGCATATCAGAAAAGTATTATCGGGATCAGAGACCTTGGAGAAGGCCCCGGAGGAGTTACGCTGCCGGATAACTCGCTGAACGGTCTTTATGATGCTGTTTCATCGGTAGCAGGAACCAGAGAAGCAGGTAAGAACTATGGAACTATTTTCCAGGGGCAGGTGCTTCCTGGAGATCCCGCTCCTTACGATAACGGAGAACAATTCATTTACAATACAAAAGCCAGAAAGCTGAACAGTAATGAATTTACCTTCCAGCCACAGTTGGGATATATTTCATTAAATCAGAAGCTTAATGACCAGCAGCTTTTAGCCGTTTCTTACTCATACACCGTTAACGGAAGCAATAAAGTATACAAAGTAGGGGAATTTTCTGAAGAAAGCCCAGTACTGATTACCAAAGTATTGAGAGTAAACAATAAGGTGAATACGCAGTCTCCGATGTGGGATCTGATGATGAAGAATATCTATTCTATAGATGCAGGACAGGTATCTCCGGATGGATTTATCCTTAACGTCTATTACCGAGATCCAAAAACTGGAGGTAAGGTAAATTATCTTCCGGACACTCCTGTAAAAGATCAGAACCTATTGAAGTTATTTAACTGGGACCGTCTCAATATGAACGGTGATATTCAAAACAATAAAGACGGAAGTAAGGGAGATGGTATTTTCGACTTTGTGAATGGAATTACCATCAGACCGGAAACAGGAAGAGTCATCTTTACCAAAGTGCAGCCTTTCGGTAAATATCTGGAATCAAAATTAGGTACAAGTGATCCTCAATATGTTTTTCAGGATCTTTATACCAAGCAAAAACAACAGGCGATCTCCAGTAACCTTGCGCAGAGGTATACCATGGAAGGACGCTACAAAGGTGTTCAGGGACAAGGTATTTCTCTGGGTGCTGTAAACGTTCCTCAGGGATCAGTAAAAGTGGCTGCAAATGGGGTACAGCTTACAGAAGGAGTTGATTATACCGTAGATTATATGCTTGGTACGGTTACCATCATCAATGAAAATGTAAAACAGTCCGGACAGGCGATCAATATTTCACTGGAAAACCAGTTGACATTTAATACCCAAAGGAAAAGATTCTTAGGATTAAACTTAGAAAGAAGATTCAGTGAAAACTTTATCTTGGGAGGAACAGTAATCAATTACTCTGAATCTCCATTGACTCAGAAAGTGAACTTTGGCCAGGAAGCGGTAAACAATACCATGGCAGGGATCAACCTGATGTATAACAATCAGGCTCCTTATCTTACAAGACTTACCAACAAACTTCCGATGGTGAAAACCGAAGCTCCATCCAACTTAAACTTCAAGATGGAAGCGGCCTACTTGTTACCTGGCTTGAATAAAGGAACCAACAATCAGTCTTACATTGACGATTTTGAACAAACAACTTCTAAAATATCATTAAAAGAACCGGCAGCATGGAGCCTTGCTTCAAAACCGGAAAAAAATACATTGCCACCATTTAACACTGTACCGGCCAATGATGATCTAACAAGCGGATATGGAAGAGGATTATTAACATGGTATAATATTGACCCTAGATTCTGGGGAGTGGGAGGAAAAGCTCCGGCAGGAATTACACCACAGTCTGTATCCAATCACGCTTCCAGAAGAGTACAATATTCGGAGATTTATAATAACAGAGATTTCGTAGCAGGAGAACAAACCTTCACGAATACTTTCGATATTTCATATTTTCCTAAAGAAAAAGGACCATACAACGTAAACCCGTTAACAGAACAGCCACAAAGCAGATGGGCGGGGATCATGAGATCGATCAGTGTTCCCAACTTTGTTACTTCAAACATTGAATACGTTGAATTCTGGATGATGGACCCTTATGCAGATGGTAAAACGCTGGGTACTGATCCAAAACTTTTACTTCACTTAGGAAACGTTTCAGAAGATGTATTGAAAGATGGAAAAATGCAGTATGAAAACGGACTTCCAACTCCAGGTAATCCTTCTTCTACAACGAATTCAAACTGGGGAACACAACCAAAACAGCCACCAATTTTATATGCATTCTCTACAGAAGGAGATGAAAGAAAAACACAGGATGCCGGATATGATGGTCTTACTTCTGATCAGGAAGCGATGAGATTCGGAAATACTTTTGTAAACCCCGTAACCAATATTGCTGACCCTGCAGTGGATGACTTCGTATTCTATCTTTCTGATAAATTTACAGGAAGTCAGGCAGCTTCAGTAGTGGAACGATATAAATATTTCAGAAACCCTGAAGGAAACTCAGAAGCAAACTCTCTGAATGTAGCTTCGCAAACTCCGGATGCTGAAGATATCAACAAAGATTACAACCTGGATCAGACTGAAAATTATAACCAATATGTTATAAAGCTTGACCAGCCAAGTTTGTCACTTGGAACGAATAATATTGTAGATGTAAAAACAGTAAAAGCAACATTCCAGAATGGACAGAGTTCAGATGTTAAATGGTACCTGTTCAGAATTCCTGTAGCGAATTATGATCCGGCAGAAGGAACACACGAAGATGCAGTACTAAATAATGTAAGATTTGCAAGATTAATGCTTGCTGGATTTGATCAGACCTCTACTTTGAGATTCGGGACAATGGATCTTGTAAGATCAGACTGGAGAAAATATACCAGTAAAATTGCCAGTGTAAATGTTCCTAATTCCGACGAAGGAACCGGAACTGTGACAGATCCAAACTTTGAAATAGGAAGTGTAAATATTGAAGAAAATGCATTGAACCAACCTCCATATGTATTGCCTCCGGGAATTGACAGACAGGTATTGAGTGGAAATGCAGGAGCGCAGAGACAGAATGAAGCATCACTTTACATGAAAGTGAAAGACCTTAAAACTGAGGCAAGAGGAGTATTCAAAAATACAACATTGGATATGAGAAGATACAAAAAGCTGAAGCTGTTTGTACATGCTCACGATCCATTGAACAGAGTGATTGGATTGGATGAGAATACCAAATTCTTTATTCGTTTCGGAAGCGATGCTACTGATAACTATTACGAGTATGAATCATCTTTAAGAATGACTCCTACAACAGCAACAGCTCCTATGGAGATCTGGCCAATGGAAAACGAAGTTGATTTTGATGTTCAGAACTTTGTAGATGCAAAGATCAGAAGAGATAAATCTGGTGTTGCTATTACAAATAGAACCGTTGACACAGGATATCAGGAACCTTATAAAAATATTTATATCAAAGGTAGACCAAGTTTAGGAAATATTACCACCATTATGATTGGGGTAAGAAATGCAGATCCAAGAACAAACTCTACCATAACAAGAGTTTTATGGGTTAACGAAATCCGTCTTTCTGAAATTGAGAATGATGGTGGATATGCAGGAAATGCCAGCTTAAACTTCAATATGGGAGACCTGGCAACAGTGAATGCCAATGCCTCTTATACCTCAGTTGGTTTCGGAAATATCGATTCAAAACCTGCAGAAAGAACACAGTCTACTCAATCCGCATTCAGCATCAATACGGCGATCAATGTAGATAAATTCCTTCCGGAAAAAACTGGGGTGAAAATTCCTTTAAACTATTCTTACTCGCAGACTATTGAAGATCCAAAGTACAATCCTCTGGATACCGATGTAGAATTTAATAAGGCACCAAATAAAGATCAGTTGAAAAAAGTAGCGAGAACCTATACTCAACAGAGAAGTATAGGAGTCGTTAACATGCATAAAGAAAGAGTAAATCCAAATAAAAAGCCTAAGTTTTATGATATTGAAAACGTATCAGTAACTGCTGTTTATAACGATGATTATTTCAGAGATATCTATACCAAGAGAAATTACAGACAGTATCTGAGAGGGTATATTGATTATAACTACACCTTTAAACCTTGGGTACTTAAGCCTTTCAACAAAATGATCAGTGATACGGCGAAATCGACAAAGTATCTGAGATGGGTAAAAGAATTCAATATTAACCCTATTCCTACAAGAATCTCTTTCAGAACTGAAATCGACAGAAACTACAACGAGCTTGAGTTCAGAAATGTGGAAGCAATCCTGAACGGAGACATGAATAATAATTTTGATGCTATCAGAAACAGAAACTTCTTCTTTGGATGGCAGTATGGATTAGGATTCAATTTCACAAAATCATTGAAACTGGAGATCAATTCTGCAACCAGAACGTTGAATGATAATCTGGATGTAAATTCAATGGACAGCAAATCGATTTTTGGAAATGTATTCAGAGCCGGAAGACCGGTATTGTATAATCACAGAGCACAGTTAAACTATAAGCTACCATTCCAATATTTGCCTTATCTGGATTTCATTGATGCGGAAGTAGGATATGGATTTACTTATAACTGGGCGGCAAGATCTACTTCATTGACTGGATTTGTTGATCCTAACAACGATAATAAAACAACAAGTTTAGGATCCGTTGGGCAAAATACCAATGTGATTCAGGCAACAGCTTCTGCGGATCTTCCGAAGTTCTTTGGCCAGTTTAATTATTTCAAAAATATTAATGCCAAACTTCAGAAACGCAGACAGGAGATGGACTCTTTGAATAATGTATATTCGAAACAATGGGAGAAAAACAGATACCGATATAAGAAATATAAATTTAAGAATAAGCTTACTCCACTTCAAAGCGCTGCATTCTTCTTAACTTCCTTTAAACAGTTAAACGTAAGTTATAACGAAACGAATGGAACAGTACTTCCGGGATTGATATCAGCTCCAAACTGGTATGGATACGGACAGACATTAGGAGGTCCGACACTTGGATTCCTTTTAGGATCACAGGCAGATATTAGAAGAACGGTAATGGAAAACGGATGGGTGAGTGAATCCAATTATATGACCGATCCGTATGTAAGAATGTCGACCAAAGAATTGAGAGCAGACCTACAAGTGATGCCGATGAATGACCTGAGAGTTGATCTTAACGTGCTACATACCTTCAATAGTAACTTCTCACATACAGGATTTAACTATACCAATGGTGGAGTTCCTGATCCAGATTTTACATTCGCCAGCGAAATGACAACGTATTCCAATACAACAACGCTTCTCAGTACGTCATTTAAAGATGGACAGGCCGTTTACCAGGCAATCAGAGAAAATGCAAGAGCGCTTTCTCAACAGCTGGGAGGTCCCGGAGCAGTATTGGATAATAACGGATTTGCCCAACACTATAGCATTGGAAATGCTTATGTATTGATCCCTGCATTTAGAGCAGCGATGGAAGGAAAATCTGTGACACCTATGGGTAATCCTAAAAAAGCAGGATTCCCATTGCCAAACTGGAGAATTACCTATTCCGGGTTAAAGAATATCCCGATGATCAGCGGGCAGTTCTCGAAGTTTGATATCTTACATGCCTATACCGCCACTTATACAGCGACAGGTATTCAAAGCAATGTAGATTATCATGGCAACCCGAATGGATACTATCAGGTTGTAGATAACGCAGGTAATATAGACAAAAATGGTGGTGATAAAATTAACCCATATACATTCGCACAGGTGGGATATGTAGAATCTTTCTCACCACTTATCGGAGTAGATGTTACCATGAGAAACAATATGCAGTTCGGAATACAGTACAACAGAACCAGAATGATGGTACTGGGATTAGTCAATCAGACGCTTACCGAAGATGCCAATACAGAATATGTAGTAAGACTTGGTTATATTGTACGAAACTTCAGATTGGGAACAGCTAATATCAGAGGTCGAGGAACAAGAGGAAAAGGAAGTGACCTTAACATCAGAGGAGATATTTCATTAAGAGACAGTAAAACATCTATTATGAATATTCTGTTAAATGATGCCCAGGTTACAGGAGGACAGAGACTCATGAACATTAAACTTTCCGCAGATTACAATGTTTCCGAGAATCTGAATCTGAGAGTATTCTACGAACAGATGACCTCAAAATACAAGATCTCCACAGCATTCCCGCTGTCTACGATCAGAGCAGGTATTTCAGCCACATTTACATTCGGTGAATCCGGAGGTGGATTCTAAAAATAATACAAACATAAAAGTCCTTCATTTGAAGGACTTTTTTATATCCAATATTTGAAGCTACTATATTTTTGAATACATTTGTACAAAATAAAAATTTAAAAATGAACACACCATCAGAATTAAAGTACACGAAAGATCACGAATGGATCAAGATCGAAGGTAACGTTGCTACAATCGGTATTACAGACTTCGCACAGGGAGAACTTGGAGACATCGTTTACGTTGATGTAGATACTGTAGATGATGATCTTAATGGAGGAGACGTTTTCGGAAGTGTAGAAGCAGTAAAAACTGTTTCAGACCTGTTCTTACCTATCTCAGGAAAGGTTATTGAGTTTAATTCAGAATTAGAAGATCAGCCTGAACTGTTAAATACAGATCCTTATGGAGACGGATGGATCATCAAATTGGAAATTGCTGATGGAGCAGATCAGTCAGAGTTACTTTCTGCAGATGATTACAAAGCGATCATTGGATAAGATTTCAAAAATATTTAGTAAGATACTGCCCATTTATTGGGCATTTCTTACTTATATGCTTCTCAAGCCGGGAGAAGAAAACCATGAATATTGGTTCATGTTCAGCGGTATCGACAAGGTTTTGCATGTAAGCATATTCGCAGCACTGGGTTTCTCTTTCATTGCTGCTTTTCCCAAAATAAAATTCTCATACTTTATCCAGATCATCCTTCTCTATGCTTTCCTTACAGAAATCCTGCAGGAAGAAATGGGATTGGGAAGATCGATGGAAACTTTGGATATCGTAGCAGATACGATCGGATGTCTGTTAGGATATTATACCTATAAGTTATTAATCAAGCGTTTCTTTTAACACGCCTTTCAAATCATCACGATTTTATATCTATTTTTTATTCCCTCTTCACCAGTACATTTAAACTTTTTCACTCTCCAACACTCCAACACTCCAACCCTCGAACTTTATTAGGAGCTATTTCCTGCTATCCATTCCTACTCCTCGCGCCCGTGCACTCCAACGCTGTCACCCTGAGCGAAGCCGAAGGGCCCCCACACCTAAAACCCACCACCCTCCAACCCAAGCTGCGGGGTAACCATTGCTATCAGGGCTAGGGTAGGGGTCGTTAATGATGAATGATGAGGTTCGGGTTATTGTGTTGCGAGTTTCGGGTTTCGGGTTTCCAGGTATAAAAGGAATATTGGTTTGAATTTTCATATTGCAGAATTCTATGGAAACATATTATTGAGTATAAATCCCTATTCCCATTGTATCATTCCGCAGGAATCCAAATTCTTTACAAGAACGCTTGTAAGTTGGCAGGATAATATCTAAGGTCTTTTAGCAGTTAGTATTAGCCATGTCATGCTGAGCTGAGTCGAAGCATTATAATTAATTACGGGTACAGGAGTTAAATCTTATTACTCTATATTTATATATTAAATATACTCTTCAGTCTTCGTCGAGGAAAGTCAGCTCTCTAGTCTAGTCTCTCTATTATATAATATATACTTTATTTGATCATAGCCACCCCAACCCCGCATCCCGCACCCCGAATCCTCCTCTCTCCCCCTCAAACGCTCAAACTCTCCCACACTCCCACGCTCTCACCCCGATCTTCCAAACAAATGTTTAAAATTTTTCACCCTGCTACCCAGTCCTTTAGGGACAAATATCACCCTAATGTAAAATTTATGTTAAATAAACTTGTTTTGCTTTGTATGAAGTTACTATCTTTGCCCCACTGAAAAACGAAAGACATTCAGTAGCGCAGAAGAGCCTTTAGATGGGCAGAAACGATATTACTTCCAAAAAGAGACGGACGAAAAAAACTTTAAAACTTTTTGTAAAAAAAAGTTGCCAGTTTAAAAAGAGTTTGTATCTTTGCAGTCCCAATTAGAGGGAGCGCAGGAGTATAGAGATTGAAGTTTTGAGAAGGATTAAGGTTACTTAAAAAACTTTAAAATTTTCTTCAAAAACATTTGGTCATTAAAAAATAAAGTTTTACTTTTGCACTCGCAAATACGGAGCGACACTGACAGAGAGATTGCTTCGTTGAAAAGCGAAAGATATAAAGATCATTGACATACAATATAACAACCAAGTAAGGAAAAACTAAAGCGTTAAAAACTTTGAGTGAGTCAGACAAACATACAATGGAGAGTTTGATCCTGGCTCAGGATGAACGCTAGCGGGAGGCCTAACACATGCAAGCCGAGCGGTAGAGATCTTTCGGGATCTTGAGAGCGGCGTACGGGTGCGGAACACGTGTGCAACCTGCCTTTATCTGGGGGATAGCCTTTCGAAAGGAAGATTAATACCCCATAATATACTGAATGGCATCATTCGGTATTGAAAACTCCGGTGGATAGAGATGGGCACGCGCAAGATTAGATAGTTGGTGAGGTAACGGCTCACCAAGTCTACGATCTTTAGGGGGCCTGAGAGGGTGATCCCCCACACTGGTACTGAGACACGGACCAGACTCCTACGGGAGGCAGCAGTGAGGAATATTGGACAATGGGTGAGAGCCTGATCCAGCCATCCCGCGTGAAGGACGACGGCCCTATGGGTTGTAAACTTCTTTTGTATAGGGATAAACCTACCCTCGTGAGGGTAGCTGAAGGTACTATACGAATAAGCACCGGCTAACTCCGTGCCAGCAGCCGCGGTAATACGGAGGGTGCAAGCGTTATCCGGATTTATTGGGTTTAAAGGGTCCGTAGGCGGATCTGTAAGTCAGTGGTGAAATCTCACAGCTTAACTGTGAAACTGCCATTGATACTGCAGGTCTTGAGTGTTGTTGAAGTAGCTGGAATAAGTAGTGTAGCGGTGAAATGCATAGATATTACTTAGAACACCAATTGCGAAGGCAGGTTACTAAGCAACAACTGACGCTGATGGACGAAAGCGTGGGGAGCGAACAGGATTAGATACCCTGGTAGTCCACGCCGTAAACGATGCTAACTCGTTTTTGGAATGTAAGTTTCAGAGACTAAGCGAAAGTGATAAGTTAGCCACCTGGGGAGTACGAACGCAAGTTTGAAACTCAAAGGAATTGACGGGGGCCCGCACAAGCGGTGGATTATGTGGTTTAATTCGATGATACGCGAGGAACCTTACCAAGGCTTAAATGGGAAATGACAGGTTTAGAAATAGACTTTTCTTCGGAC